>NZ_CP200285.1:0-1950000 GCF_057364955.1 Erythrobacter sp. S43
GGCAAGACCCACACTGCATCGGGCGGCCGGGTCAAGAAGTTCAAGGTCTATCGCTACGATCCCGATACGGGCGAGAACCCGCGCTACGACAAGTTCGAGATCGACCTCGATGAGTGTGGCCCGATGGTTCTGGATGCGCTGTTCAAGATCAAGAACGAGGTTGATCCGACGCTGACGTTCCGCCGTTCGTGCCGCGAAGGTATCTGCGGTTCGTGCGCGATGAACATGAACGGGAAGAATGGTCTCGCCTGCACCACCTCGATCGAAGATCTGAAGGGCGAAGTCCGCATTACGCCGCTGCCGCATATGGAAGTCATCAAAGATCTCGTTCCTGACTTCACGCATTTCTATGCGCAGTACGCTAGCATTCGTCCTTGGCTGCAAACCGTTTCGACCACGCCATCGGGCAAAGAGCGGCTGCAATCGCCTGAACAGCGCGAGCAGCTGGATGGCCTGTATGAGTGCATCCTGTGCGCGTGCTGCTCGACGTCGTGCCCGAGCTATTGGTGGAACAGTGACAAGTTTCTTGGCCCAGCGATTTTGCTGCAAGCCTATCGCTGGCTGGCGGACAGCCGCGACGAGATGACAGGCGAACGTCTTGACCAGCTCGAAGATCCGTTCCGCCTCTATCGCTGCCACACGATCATGAACTGCGCGAATGTCTGCCCCAAAGGTCTCAGCCCGGCAAAAGCCATTGCCGAGACCAAGAAGATGATGGCCGAACGCGCGATCTAAAAGGTGGCTTTGACCGACGACGTTTTTGACCATCTGCCTGATCCGGACAATCCGGGTTGGCATCATTGGAACCTGAAAGACGAAACGCTGTTCAACACCGCGGTGATGGGGAAACTCATCACGCGGGCCGAAGGTGGCAAATGCCGCCTCCGCATGTTTCCGGAGCGCAAGCACGAGAACCTGCAAGGCATCATCCACGGGGCAGTCACGCTTGGCCTGATCGACATCTCGATGTTCACCACCATGCATGTGGTAGGCACGGGCAACGCTGGGCCGTCTGTGACATTGGAGTTATCGACTCAGTTTGTTGGAGGCGGTGATCCAAAACGTCCTCTCGACGCCGTCACAGAGATCGTGCGCGAGACGGGAAAGCTCGTCTTTGTGCGCGGTGAGGTTGTTCAGGATAATGATGTCGTCGCTGCGTTCAGCGGAATCATCCGCAAGTTTGTGCCGCGTAAGGACGCCTGATGGGTGGAATGCTGGCGCGGTATGAGGCGCTGATCGCCGATGGCCAGTTGAAGGCCGATCCGGCGCAGCGCGCGGCGGCCGAACGATTGCAGCTGCTGCAGGATGAGTTGGAGAATTGGGACCCGCCGAAGCGCAATTGGTTTCAAAGGCTCACCAGCACTGCTGCAAGCACACCCGACCCGCGCGGCGTCTACATGTGGGGCGGCGTTGGTCGTGGGAAATCCATGCTCATGGACATGTTCGTCGAGACGCTTGAGCTCGAGAAGAAGCGAAGGGTCCACTTTCATGCATTCATGCTCGAAGTTGACGCGTTGATCACAGAGCAACGCAAAGAAGGCCGAGAGCATCCCCTTCTACGTATCGCGTTGAAAATGTCCGAAGATCTGAGCTGCCTCGCCTTTGACGAGATGGTGGTGAACAACACCGCCGATGCAGCAATTATGGGACGGTTCTTCACCCATCTGATGGATAGCGGTGTTGTGATCGTCACTACCTCAAACCGCCCTCCCCGTGACCTCTACAAGCACGGCATCAACCGCTCGCTCTTCATCCCCTTCATCGAGCTTGTCGAGAAAGAGATGGATGTAGTCGAGCTTAATGGTCCGACAGACTACCGGCTTGATCGCATCGGTGGGCTGTCCACTTGGCACACGCCCTTGAGCGACGCAGCGACCGAGAAAGTGCGTGAGGCATTCTTCCGCCTGACCGACTTCGCCCCGGAAGATGCGGCGAACGTGCCGAGCGGCGAACTAGACCTTGGCGGAGGTCGGAGGATGCATGTGCCCAAGGCCCTAAAGGGTGTGGGCGTGTTCAGCTTCAAACGTCTTTGCGCAGAAAACCGAGGCGCTGCGGATTACCTTGCCATCGCTAGGGAGTATCACACGGTCATCGTCGTCGGAATCCCGAAAATGAGTCCCGCCAATCGCAACGAAGCGATCCGGTTCACGAAGCTTATCGACGCACTCTATGAAAACCGCGTGAAGCTGTTCGCCACCGCAGCCGCAAAGCCGGATGATCTTTACGTCAAAGGAGATGGCGCGTTCGAGTTTGCTCGAACGGCAAGCCGCCTGAACGAGATGCAAAGCGACGAATACTTGGCGCTAGGTCACGGAGAAGAAGGTTAGGCCGCTGCGGGTGCAGCTGTTCGCTCTGCTACGCGAGCCTGTGCGGCGACGAGACGGCTCATCACCTTCAAATCCTGCTCGCGCAGCTTGAGCGCAGCGTCTGCCCAAAGCTCGGTGATGCGATTCAGTTCAGCGAGCTCTAACTGCCAAACTTCCTTGGTCGCCTTACGCGATCCTACCAAGCCGGCATGGCGACGCTCCGACTTCTTGATGAAGTCGCGAACGTCATTCACGCCTTCTCCCGGCTCCGCGAGTTGATGCACAATACCCAGATCGTACATCTGCTCAGCAGTGTAGGTCTCATTGGACGTGATAATCCGGTTGGCCATCGCACTGCCCAGCTTACGTGACAATAGCGCGTGCGCCCCCATGCCAGGATACAAGCCAAACATGATTTCAGGCAGTCCGAATGTCGCGTTGCGCTCTGCGATGATGTAATCGAATGAAAGCAAAGCCTCGAATCCGCCACCAAGCGCGGCGCCTTGGACGAGGCCAACCGTCAACATCGGAATACCCAGCGTGCGGATGTTGCGATCGAGAATGGCGCAACAACGGTGCCCGTAGTTTACAAGGCCTTCGCGGTTCTTTTCTCGGATCAGTTTCTGGAAAAGCGCAAGGTCGCCGCCATAGCAAAACACATCGGGGCTTCTGCTTCCAAGGACCAGATACCGCAACGGAACCTTATCAGGGCCGAAGCCTGTGGCGATCAATCGTTGCCAGTCTTCAAAGTCTTCCAACATTGAAGGCGTAAAACTCGGTCGCCCTTCGGGATTCATGAAAGTCCAGAGAGAAGCATTGTTGTCTTCATACAAGACATCAAGTTCCGTCAGGGCGAATAGCCCCTGAGGTATTGAAGCATAGAGACTGCTTTCAGCGAGCAATTCATCATCACTCGTCAGAGGTATTGCTTTGCTCACCCCACTATCCATGCACTACTTCTCCGCTGCGACCCGGAGTCCAGCGCTTTCGGGGATCAATACGCTGAACCAAAAGCCTTATTGGCTTGTTTTGTGATTGGAGAGTGCCTGTTCACACAAAATTAGGCAAACCTAAATTTTAGGTTTTGAGACGGCCAGAGTCCCAAATCAGGTCATTTGTAACGAGGTGCGTCCAATTTGTAACACAGGTTACGCTGTCGCCTTGAGCTGTCTTAATGAGCGATCTAGCATCAAAAGTTGCCATAATATCCGTGAGTTATCCGACTGACCTGCAATATGTGTCTCGGCCAGCTTTTCCAGCGCTTTGGGATCGAAAAATCCCGTTTGGCCAAGCGCCGAGCTTTTTGCGATCGCCCGTGCATCTCGCGCAAGAGGGCCCCGCAACCACTGTGCAATCGGTGTGACGAATCCTTGTTTCGGGCGATACAGAATGTCGTTCGGGAGGTACCGCTCCATGCACTTCTTGAGCAGATACTTGCCGGTCGAACCCTTCACCCGCTGACTCTCCGGCAAGCGCGCAGCAAACTCGACCAGACGATGATCAAGCAGCGGCTCGCGGGCTTCCAGAGACACCGCCATGCTGGTCCGATCAACCTTTGTCAGAATGTCTCCCGGCATCCAAAATTTGAGATCAGCATATTGCGCGCGATCAAGGCCACTGCGCGCCGGTGCATTGCGCATAAGCGCGATCAGTTCGTCCTCTGCACGGTGCGCCCCAAGCTCTCGTGTAAACGCATCAGAATACAGTACTGCACGCTGGTCAGCTGTCATCACGGACAAGCCGCGTGCGTATCCCTCCTCCCCACCTTCCGCTAGGGAGAGGAAAGTGGCCTTGGCTCGCAAAGGACGCGGTGCCCAGTCGGCCTTGGGCCAGATGCGTCCCAATGCGCCGAACAACGGTCCGCGCAGACCTGCTGGAAGGAATGATCGCACGCGCTCCTCGTTGTGATGAAACACTTGGCGACGGTAACCGGCAAAGGCCTCGTCTGCCCCATCACCCGATAGAGCGACCGTCACCTTCTCTCGCGCCAACTGGCACACACGCCACGTGGGCAATGCAGAGGCATCTGCAAAGGGCTCATCAAACATAGCCGCCAATCGGTCGATCTCGCCGAAATCGTCCTGACCTACGGTGCGCGCCTCATGCGCGGTACCGAACTGCTCTGCGATCTGCTTCGCGTAGCTTGTTTCGTCCAAGGCCTCGACGTCGAAACCAATCGAACAAGTGCGCACCGGCTCGTTGCTGGCCTCGCTCATCAGCGCAACTACGCTCGATGAGTCGACACCTCCGGACAGGAAAGCGCCCAGTGGCACATCGGCAACCATGCGCGATTGAACTGCTTCACGCATCAGGTGGACCAAGTGCGCCGACAAATCGCCTTCGCTGCCCTTCTCGCGCGAAGTGAAATCTATATCCCACCACTGGCGTGACCCAGACACGAGCTTGCCCTGCTCCAACAGCATGAAGTGTCCAGCGGGAAGCTTCTCCACCCCGCGCAGGATTGAATGCGTATCGGGCACATAGCCCCATGTCATATAGGCATCGAGCGCCTGCGGATTGACGCGGCGGCGCAGCAGCGGGTGCGCGAGCAGCCCTTTCAGTTCCGATGCGAAGGCCAAGCCGCCATCTGAAAGCTGCGCCATAAACAGGGGCTTCACCCCGAACCTGTCGCGGGCGAGGAACAGCTGGCGCTTTTCCAGATCATAGAGTGCAAAGACGAACATGCCGTCCAAGCGGTTCAGGCAATCAGGTCCCCAGCGCTGCCATGCGGCAAGGATGGTCTCAGTGTCACCATTGGTGCGAAACTTTGCGCCTCCTGCCTCCAACTCACGGCGGAGTTCAGCAAAGTTATAGACCTCGCCATTGAAGACAATGGCTGCTCTGCCATCCGCCGATAACATGGGCTGCGGTGAGCCTTCGAGATCGATGATCGAAAGGCGGCGATGCCCCAGCCCTACGCCCGGTGCAGTCCAAACGCCCGCACCATCGGGGCCACGATGCACCATCGCATCGCACATCCGTTCAACCCGCACCGGATCAACCGGCTTGGGTGTTTCGGCATGAAAGATCCCAGCTATCCCGCACATAGTTCGGCAGCGGCCTAGCCGATTGCCGCAGGCGCAACAATCGCGGCGAGCACTGCGCCTGTGATTGCAAGCGCGAGAATAGAAGCAAAGGCGAGACCTGAATGTGCTGGCTTGCCCTCTAAACGCGCGACCCAACCCCAGTTTTCGATTGTCTGAGCGCTCCAGCCATAGTCCTCTGGCTCTCGCTCAAAGAAGCGCCAAGCCCCAGCGAGCAGCACTGCAACCACGATAGCGAAGAATATCCAACCGTAGAAAATGTGATCGAAGCCAGCGGCGAATTCGACGCCCTGGAACTGCGCAATATAGATCGTGCCCCATGCGCGCACGCCATTGGCGAGGATCGGGATGATGATTGAGGCTGCCATAAACATCGCCCGGCGGGTCCAGCTGTTGAATCGCGTGAAGCAGACCAACACGGCCAGCGTCACCATCGCAATCAGGAATTTCACGCCCGAACACGCCTCCGCGACGATAAACAGGCCAACAGGCGTTTCGATGTAGATGCCGTCAACTACCGCCGCGACACCGCTTGCGTGAGTGAGTGTGATCGCAATCGAGGCGGTGATCATTTGCAGCGGTTCAATGATCTCGTCACCAAACGGCACGGCAAAGGCGATGAAGCACAGCGGCAGCGCGAAGAAGAGCGCTATGCGCAATCCGAGCACCGCAACAATGGCACCCTGCACCGCCCCAACTGCCCCTGCGTGCGCGATCAGGTTGATGTCGGTCGCTCTTCCAACCAGCCAAAGCCCAAGCCCGGCTGCCACCAACCCCAACCCGGGCAGCCACGCGCGCGGAGATAGCTTTGCAGCCTCTTCACTGCGCAACACCACCAACCAGATGATGATGAACGGGATCAGGAGGATATGGTTGTACGTATCGATCTCCCACCACTGGTGAAACATCTCGCCCCACTCGCGCAGCGTCACCAGCACCAATGCGAGCACGCTGGCTGCCAATGCGGCCAAAGGCATGCGCCAGTCGGCCGGAATTCGCTCCAGATAGGGGCCAATGCCCGATCGTTTCATGATCGCTTCAGGCTGCATCGCGGGTTGCCCCTCCCTCGCCCGAAATCAGCTGTTCGAGGGGCGACAACATCGCGTCCCACGCGTGATTGGCGAGTACAAATTCGCGAGCTGATTTTGCGATTTGTTCAGCCTTATCTTTGTCGACCCACAGGTTTTCAAACCGACCAACCAGGGCCTGCGGATCAGGATCGCTGACCAGCCAATGCTCGCCATCTACAGCATCGATGCCGGTCGCTGCATGCTGAGTAAGCAGGACCGGCCGCGCCATCGCCATGGCTTCGAGCACTTTGTTCTGCACGCCTCTCGCAATCAGCAGCGGCGCAAGAACGCAGGTCGCCGCCGCAATGAAGGGCCGCACGTCTGGCACTTCACCCCAAACCTTGATTCCGTTCGCGCCATCATGCTCTTTGAGAACCGCCGTCGGATTGCGTCCCACAATATGGAACACCGCATCCGGAAAACGCGCAAGCACACGAGGCATGACTTCATCTATCACCCACAGCGCCGCCTGCTCATTTGGGCGGTAATCCATCTGTCCGGTGAAGACGAAATGCGGGCCATCGGTGGCGGACAGTTCGGCATGCGGTTTGACCTTTGCTGGATCAAATAACGCGGCATCGATGCCGTTGCCGATGACCTGTACATTCGTCATCGACGGGAATTGCAGACGCTTGCGAAACAAAGCTGCTTCCGCGTCGCTGATCAAGATAGTCGCGTCAGCACGCCGGGCGAGCCGTTCTTCTTCACGGGCCAGAATACGACCCTCGCGCGAGTTCAGCCACACACGCTCACCCGCCTCGGCGTAGTTTTCAAATTTGGCGCTATCGACATCGCACAGATCGACGATCACGCGTCCGCGGAAATTGTCAGGAACGTATTGGCCCATCTGACCCGAGAAGATCACGATTGTATCGATCGCCTTCTTCTCAAGCATCTCGCGCACCCATGCTTCGAGACGGGTGCTGTGAAACGCAGTCAGGCTTACTGGTTTGCCCGCGAGCATCGCCTCAACCCCCGCTAGAACCAGCGGTTTCTTGCGGTCGATGATCGCGTGGCTAGCGGCCAGCGCCTCAAGCTCCACCTTGCCGCTGCGGTCTTCATCATTTTCGGCAAAACAGCCGACATGCACCCGTCCCAACTTCGCCAGCTTTTGCAACAGATGGTGCGCACGGATCTTGTCACCGCGATTGGGCGGAAATGGCACGCGGTGCGCAAGGAAGAGGATATCGCCCATTGTCCGCCCCTTATGCGAGACCGCGCGCAATGAACGGGCCGATTGTGTTGGCCAACGGCAGTGGAAGCTTTTTCCAAAGATCGATCTTGCGGCTGTATTGCTCGCTCGTCGGATCAACATCGCGCGCTTCGGCACCCGGTGCAGTCCATTCGCAATAGGTCAGCGGTTTGGGCTCAAATCCCCAGTTCTTCTTAAAATTGAACGGCCCGCTGCCAGTCTTGGAGCGACCGAAGTCGAAGCGTTTCATTCCGCGTCTGCGGGCGTGGAGCATCAGCTCGTAATACATCAGCTCGTTCGCACGAGCGCCACGCGCGGCAAAAGTTCCCCCGCCCCAGAAAGGCATGACCGCACCGTTGTGATAGAATGACAGCACGCTGGCGATAGGCTGGTCATCCTTGAAGACGGTCAGGATATCGCTGCTGTCCGGAAACGCTTCGAGCATCTCCGCAAACAGCTTCTTCGGGAACACAGGAGTGCCCAGGTTGCGCACGCTCTCGCTGTAGACGGAGTAATGCGCGGCAAGATCATCTGCGCTACGTCCCACCTTGACCGGAAGCTCGAATTTCAGGCCCTTGCGCACTTCAGCACGGGCCTTGCGCGGGATAGCAAGCAGCTCTGACTCATCATCGGCAGCCAGATCACGCTCGAAGTTACAGTGCTTGTCATCCCAGCTGCGCCAACCATTCGGCACTGCACCACCACGCAATTCGACGCTGGAATAGCTGTGCTGAACCGCGAGTTTCTCAACCGCGCGGGCAAGAGCATCCATAGCCCCTTCGTTTTCGGCGCAAATACCGCCACCTACACCAAAGCCGCTGGAAACCAACGCGGGCGGGAAAAGAAGCGAGCGAGCATGCGTAAGTGGTAGCCAACCGGTAATCACACCCATTTGCTCTACGATCAGGCCACCAGCCTGTTGGCCGGCTCCGCGCTCTACGGCGATCAGCCATGCAGGCCGATGGAACAGACTTGCATCCATCTCGGCCACGAATGCCTCGATCCGCTCAACCTGCGCGGTGTCGCGAAAGTCGACGGAAGAAACAACCTGACCTGCATGGACGGGAGCATTCACGCGGCCATCTCCTTGATCGCAGGAGACGTTTCGAACGGGACCAACCGTTTGGCTTCGCGCTCAACGACGATGTCCATCCGGTCCCAAGAGAACTCACCGACCAGATCGGTCAGCTTCGCCGCCATCTTGTCTAAATTGGTGTAGTGGCGCAGCTTAGAGCGGAGCGGCGCACCGGGCACACGCGGTTGATCGGGATCGATCTCCCACGGATGGAGATAGAACACCGCGGGACGTTCTTCGCGCGCATTGACCTGACGGATGGCCCAGCGGGAAAACGCATAGGGCAGCACGCGGAAGAAACCACCCCCACCTGCTGCAACGCGCCGACCACCCAGCATTGCTGTAGTCACCGGCACTTCGACCAAGTCAGCACCCGTTACAGGCTTGAACGCAAAACGTGGCGCCTCTGGCCAGCCATAGTGATCGTGAGTGACGGGCGCGACGCTGGAGGAGTAGTTATATCCTTGCGCGATTAGCTCATCATAGGCCCACGGCGTGCGCTGATCGATCGAGAAGCTGGGCGCGCGGTATCCGGTCACCTTTTGACCAGAACAATCCTCAAGCAGCTGCTGCGCCTTGCGGATGTCCTCGCCAAACTGCTTCTGATTGAAGGTGAAGACTCGCGCGTGGTCATATCCGTGGCTGGCAATCTCGTGGCCGGCATCAGCAATACGGCGGATCAATGCAGGATGACGCTCCGCCACCCACCCCAGTGTGAAGAAGGTCGCGCGCACCCCTGCAGCACCGAACAGATTGATGATCCGGTCGACATTGCTTTCCACACGGGTCTTGTGCGAGATCCCAATCGGCGCGGTCGATTACATTCTCGAACGCGCCGACCTGGAAATAGTCTTCAACATCAACGGACAGGCCGTTGACGATCTCAGGGGCATCACTTGCCGACATATCAGGCGGCCTCGCGCGACGGATCTTCCTCAAGCCACTCGATCAGCATCGCCAGAACATGACGGAAGCTTTGCTCCTGCTCTTCAAGACGCTGTTCCAGGCGCACCAATGTGTCGTTCACCTCTGCAGAAGCATCAGGCCCGCTATTCCCTGCGGCGGCGCCTGCTGAAGCGCTGACCGCTTGCAGTTCATTGATCGCTGCCTCCAGTTCGGCCGTGCGTGCGTCGCGTTGGGCAAGCAGAGCCGCCACTTCAGTGGCAGGAACGGCATCGATATCGCTCTCGGTTGCAGGCGCTGCTGCAACTGGCTGAGCCTGAGGCTCAATGCTCAATGGGCCGGCGTCTTTGCTCGAGCCGCGTTCACGGTCAGAAGACATTTCAGCAATAACGGCGCTCAGCATTTCAACCGAAAGCGTTTCGCTTTCTTCAATCGCGCCAAGCAGAAGCAGACGGTTCATCACCTGGTTCACACGCCGCGGAATGCCGCCGGTGTGCTCAACAAGTCCCTCAAGCAAACCTTCGCCAAACTGCGGACGGCCATCCCAACCGACATACGAAAGGCGGTGCTGGATGTAGTCCTCGACCTCGTTCGCATCGAGCGCTTCGAGGTGATGCGATGCGATAATCCGCTGACGCAGCTGCTCCAGATCGGGGTGATGCGCAACAGTGCGACGGAATTCCGGCTGACCTAGGAGCAGGCTTTGCAGCAAAGGGTGCGAACCCAGCTGGAAGTTCGAGAGCATGCGAAGCTCTTCAAGTGCAGTGAATTCAAGGTTCTGACACTCATCAACAACGAGCAAGCAGCGGCGACCTTCGCGCGCTTCTTCCTGAAGGAACAGCTCAAGCTCGCTCAAAGCAGTCGCTTTGTCATGGCCTTCAACATCCAGGCCAAAGCTCTGCGCGACCAGTTGAATTAGCTCGTCACCATCCAGCGCCGACGTCACAATCTGCGCCACGGTTAGCTGATCGGGATCAACGCGCTCCATCAGATGGGCAACCAGCGTCGATTTACCCGCACCAACCTCACCGGTGATGACAATAAAGCCCTCACCCTGATTGAGGCCGTATCCGAGATACGACATCGCTTTGCGATGACTCGCGCTCTCGAAGTAGAACTGCGGATCAGGGGTCAGCTGAAACGGGCGCCCACGAAAGCCGTAGAATTGTTCGTACATGGTCTCAAAGGCTCCGTCAGAAGTTGTAGCGCAGGCCAAGCAGGGCTGTTGCGAAAGCGAAGTCTTCGTCCGTGAATTCGCTGTCGATGTAATCCACGCCGAGTGCAGCGCGGGCCGAGATCTTATTGGTGATGGCCTGAGTGTACTGGGCCGATGCACCGTAGGAAGTCAGATCGCCGCCATCGATGCCGCTTTCGAACCAATTGACGTACGCGTTCGCAGCAAGGCTGCCACTGCGGCCAACCGGGCGGCTCAATGCGCCTTGGACGTAGTAGCTTTCGTCCGCGATGCCATCGATCGCCTCAAGGATTGTGCCCGCAGCAGCGATGTATTCGCGGCGGTCGTAGCCCGCTGCGATTGCCGCGTTGGTTTGGCCGATCTGGCGCTGATAGCTGGCGCGAACGCCTTGGTTGCGGAAGGTAGCCGAACGGATCGAACCGATTGAGTTCGTCAGACCAGCGCCTTCTTCACCGGTTACAAGACCCGTGAAATCGCCCGAAAGCGGGTCACGGAAGGCTTCAAAATCACTGCCAAGGCCGACAAGCGAATTGTTGAGCGCACCGCCAAAGCTGGTCAGCCCGTCATAAGCTGAGATGTTCAGCGCGCTGCGGCTGTCCGGAGCATAGGCGAAGCTGCCGTAATACGTGGTCGAGTCGTAACGACGCCCCACCGTAGCAGACAGCGAAGTCCGCGAACTGGGGTTCCAAGTTACACCAACATCCCAAATGATACCATCGACATCAAAGGCGATTTGGCGCGGCGCGCTTTCGTCGGTCACGAAGCGACCGGTGTTGTCGAGCACTGGATCACCGTTGATGTCGCGAAGAACATCGCGGCTGGACACCTCAACGTCTTCGTAACCAACACCGCCAACAACTGCGAAATTGTCGGTCAGCGGCACGGTCACATCGGCACGCGCGTAAACATCGCGAATGCGCTGATCGAGGTTGCTGATATCTTCCTGATACGCACCCACGGTAGCACCGATGCCGACAGGCAGGACATCACCCGCCTGAGTGCCGGCACGGACTTGGCCCGTGTAGCTCACGCTATCGTCAAACACGTCAACGGGGTCGCCGTTTTGATCGAGCAGCGCATTATCGGTTTCAAAGCGGTTGTAACCCACCTGAGCCACACCGGCGACATTCACCGCGCCAACCTGCGTGTTCACGCTGGGTCCGGCAAAGACGCTGTATAGGCGGCTTTCTGCATCTTCAGCAGAAAGCGGGTTGTTCGAAACACCGGCACCGCCATCCACACGTGTGCGGCTAGCTAGCGCGCCCGCTTCAAACGAAGCGCCACGACCCAGGCCGAGCGAACCGCGTGCGACACCGCTGATCGTGTTGGTGTCGACATCGTCACCATAGCCGATGTTGCGCTCGTAACGGATCGAGACGGAAGCGCCGGAGTTGCGGCCCTGTGTGTTCACATCCACACCGGTCGCAATCTGGGTGAAGGTCACGACATCATCGCCGGGCGTCAGCTCGGCAGAGAGGATCTGATTGACCTCGATATACGGCTGAACCGTCGTGGTGCGGCCTTCTTCCTCCTGCGCGATGGCAGGTGAAGCGGCGACCGCAGCGATAAGTCCGGTCATGGCAAGTTTGGGGAAATGGCGCATGATTATTGCTCCGTGGCGCCGTAATCGCCGAACTGGCGACCCGACGGGCTGAACCGGGCAGCGTTGAGCAGCAGTTTGATGTCTGGACATGCCGACAAAAGCTGCTGCGCATCTTCCAATGCTGCGCGGTTGGTTTGATCGGCACGAACCACCAACATGGATTGACCGACATGAGCGGCCAGTTCAGCAGCGGGGGATGCAGCCAGTGCTGGTGGGGTGTCGAAGATAATAAATCGATTTGGTGCGCCGTTGGTCAGGCGGTCCAGCACCTCCGCGGTGCGGTTGCTGGCGAGGTATTCGGCCGCACGCGCATTGCGGCGACCGGCCGGAAGGACAAACAGTCCCTCAATATCGGTCGAGATAACCAGATCTTCGGGGCGAAGCCGGTCGTCCGCAAGGCAATCCATGAACCCTTGATCGGTTTCGAAACCAAGACGACTCGGTACCGAAGGGTTAAGCATGTCAGCATCAACGAGGACGACCTCGATGTCGCGCTCCGCCGCCAATGCAATTGCCAGATTGACAGCGCAGTAGGTCTTGCCCTCACCCGGATGTGGCGAGCACACCAAAATGCGGCGCGCAGCCTCTTCATCACTGGCACGGGCATCAGCAAGCAGTTCACGCTTAACGATGCGGAATTCTTCAAGAAGACCGCTTACGGAATCTTCCGGGACGATCAGACCTTCTTCACGCAGAACTTCGCGGCTGATCTCAACATAGGGACCATTCAGGGCAACGCGGCGCTCGGAAAAGCGGCGTTGCGCTACTTCGGGTTCAGGCTTGCGAGCAGACGGCGCAACCGGTGCCGCGCGCATTTGCGTAGCCTCTGGCTTACGGCGCACAGTGCGCGAAACCCGCTCTTCGACTTCCGGCAGCCGCGTCGGCATGGCCGCAGCCTTGAGCTTTTCCAGTCCGAATGCCGCGTCAGCGCGCTCGAAGATCGACCCGCGCTTTGGCTTGCCCTGTGGGCTTTTCGCGCTTTTGATTTTGCTATGTTCGGTCATCGTTTTGATCCCTGCCCCGTCACGCAACCGACCCGATCGAGACAAACTCGATCGCTAGAAGGATGACGAAGACGCCGAACAGCCCAGCAGTGGCTCCGGCAAATTGTTTAAGGCGGCGGCGTTCCAGTGCCTTGGCAGCCTGCGAAATGGTAAGCGAGATCGAGCCGATGACCGGCAGATCAAGACTGCGTTCAAGGCGCTGCGGTGTGGCGTATGTCGAGCGCAACTGGCTCATGCCCCATGCGCCTCCTACACCGCCCGCAAGGCCCACGAAGAGCACGCCGAGTAGCAACAGCGGACGGTTGGGCGCAGCAGGCTTCTGAGGCACCACTGGCGGATCGATAAGATCGAAGCGGAACTGGCTCGAATTGTCGTCTACTTCACCGCGCGTGCGGATCGCTTCGCGGTCCTGAAGCAGCTTTTCATAGTTGTCGCGCAGCACGTCATAGTCGCGGCTGATGCTGTTGGCTTCGGCCGCAACGGCTGGTTCACTCGCCTGACTTGCCATCAGTGAAGACAGCGACGATTGAAGGCCAGCGCGGCGCGCGAGCAATGCTTCCACCGACGCCTGACGATCGGCTTTGATCGCGATCAGCGAGGAATAGGCCGGGTTGGGAATGGTGTTCTCGGATTCCGGACCAGCCACCGCAACCTGACGCTCAAGAAGAGCGATCTGCTTGACCGCCGCCTGCACGTCCGGGTGGTTTTCTTTCAAACCACGCGAGCGAAGACCCGCCAATTGCGATTGCGCCTGCGACAAAGCAGCGCGCGGTCCGCTCGGTGCTCCAGCTCGGGTGTCAGCAATGCGTTGCGGCGTGGTTGCGATCTGGGCGTTGACTGAAGCGAGCGAGCCTTCAGCGGCCGCAAGATCGGCTTCGATGCCGCGCATTTCTGCACGAGCAGCCTCGAGACGTCCAAGAAGGGTCTCGGTGCCACCAACCAGATCCGGATTTTCGGTCTCGAAATCGATGCGGCGCTTTTCGGCAGCCTCCAGCTCTTTCTTGCGCTCGGCCAACTGCTCGTCGAGCTCGGAAATCGCCTTGTTGATGTCCGCGCGGTTGCCTGAAATGTGCTCTTCACGGAAGATGTCGAGCAGCTTTTGAACCACGTTACGCGCGAGAACCGCGTTCTCGGCATCGCTCAGACCACCTTTGGAAACGGTCGCAGTGATCTCGAAAAGGTTATCCTGCTCGCTGGTGACCTGCACCTTCTCTTCCAAAGCAGCGATTGCGCTTTCAAGCTGCGTGCGCTCGGTGATGTTTTCGCCAAGCTTTGTAGAGGTGATGACTTTCTCAAGGTTCTTAGCGCTCGCCAAGGTTTGGCGAACACGCATGATCTCTTCCTCGCCATCGCCAGCAATCTTCAGCTGTTCGGAAAGAACATCCTGCACATCCACATAGATGCGCGCCTTGGATTCGTAGGAATTGGGGATCATGGCAACGACCAGCCACCCCAGCACACAAATGCCCCAGGCAATCGCAAGCGCCAGCCAACGCCGGTGCCAGATTGAGTAGAGCGCGATGCGCAGTTCGTCGAAGATATCGCTCATGTGCCGAACCGCCCCTTAGAACCGGCTCTCTGGAATGGAGATCGTGTCACCTGGCTTCAGCGCGACATTGGCGCTCGCATCGCCCTTGTTGAGCAAGTCTTTGAGACGCACCCGATAGATCTTGTTCTGCTTTGTCTTCACGTCGTAGCGAGTCAGAGTTGCGCGGTTACCCGCTGCAAATTCTCCCAAGCCGCCCACGGCAATCATGGCGTCAAGCAAGGTCATGTTCGCGCGGTAAGCTAGCGCAGTCGGCTGAGCGCCGGCGCCCGTGATGCGAATCTGCTGCGGCAGAGCGCCGTTGAATTCATTGACGATGACCGAGACGATTGGCTGCTCGATGTACTCGTTCAGCTTTACAGCGATGTCTTTTTCCAGCTGCGTCGGCGTCTTGCCCACGGCAACCATGTCGCGCACCAGAGGAATGGTGATCCGGCCATCAGGGCGGACCTGAATATCCTCGGCGGACAGTTCGGGGTTACGCCAAACGTGGATCGTCACCTTGTCGAGCGGGCCGAGAACATAATCCTCGGTCGGCGCTTCAACCTGCGTGGTGTTGATCGTGGCTGCGGGAAGCTGTGTTGATGGTCCACCAGCACACGCGCCAAGCGCGAGCGCAGTTACGCCAATTCCCGTAAGGCGGAGGACAGACAGCGAGTTAAGCATCGATAGGGTTCCTTGACCTGGTCAGGCGGACCTCGATGCGGTTTGCAGGAGCGACCTGCGACACGAGATCCGCGAATTACTCGGGGTTTCTCGCTGAAAATGGTGAACATAAGATTAGTATTGATACCTGAAAAACAGGTCATTCCCGTTTCGGGACACTGGTTTTCAGAGCGTTAACGAAACCCTAGAGGAGAAGCTCCTCTGCGGGCCCGTGACCGAGGAAATTTTCCGGACTCGAGGTCGCGCCATAAGCACCCGCACAGAACACCGCGACAAGGTCTCCGACGTCGGCGCGCGGGAGATCTGCATTGTCCGCGAGCCGGTCCAGGGGGGTGCACAGACACCCCACAACATTAACTACGTCGTCCGCCTCAGCACCAAATTTGCTGGCAATCGCGACCGGGTAATTGCGCCGAACAACGGTGCCAAAGTTGCCAGAGGCGGCGAGCTGGTGATGCAGACCGCCATCGGTGACCAAATATGTGACACCGTGGCTAACCTTCCGATCGATGACACGGCACAAATACACACCCGCTTCACCGACGAGATAACGCCCAAGTTCGAGGCACAGGTCCGTATCAGTCAGGGCGGCGGGCAGATCAGCAAACCGTTCATGCAATGCTGAGCCCACTGCATCCAGATCAAGCGGTTCATCGCCGGGAAAATACGGAATTCCGAAGCCGCCACCCATATTTAGTTTGGGCAAACCTTCGCCAATCGCGTCGCTCAAATCTGCCGCCAATTTCAGAACATTGGCCTGCGCATCGATGATCGCCTCTGCGCTAAGCGCCTGACTGCCGGTAAAGATATGCAATCCGCGCCATTCAGCCCCTTCAGCAATCACCTGTCTGGCAAGTTCGGGTACGTTCTCCGCATCCACGCCGAACGGCTTGGCGCCTCCGCCCATTTTCATGCCTGAGCCTTTCAGCTCGAAGCTTGGATTCACGCGAATGGCGATTTTCGGCGCTTTGCCGATCCGCTGGCCAATTGCCAGCGACCGCATAGCCTCGCCGTGAGATCTCGCAATTGAGCGTAACACCAGCGGCGATTGCCGGTTCAAGTTCATCGTCACGCTTGCCTGGTCCGGCAAAGCTGACCTTGGCAGGATCGATACCGGCGCGCTTAGTCATCGCCAATTCGCCTGACGAGGCGATGTCGAAGCCGTCCACCAGCCCCATCATATGAGTTGTCACATCAGGATGGGGGTTGGCCTTGATCGCGTAATTGATCCCGATCCGCTTGGGCAGAGCCGCGCGAAGCTGTGAAACGCGTAGATTCAAGTGATCGCGTGAATAGACGAACAATGGGGTGCGACCAGCCTGCGCAACCAATTCGCTGGCGCGACGTCCGCCGACAGCCAATTCGCCGGCGATCGCTTCATAACCGGCCGGGATTGGGCCAACAGGCTTAGTTTTCGGCATTTTACTGGTCACTGGGCCGCCTCCGTCAACTCGCGCAATAGAGCGGTGCGGTCGATCTTTCCATTAGGATTAAGCGGCATGGCGTCGCGCCAATGGATCACCTGGGGCTGCATAAAGTTGGGCAGTTCGGCCTTCAAAGCCCTAGCAAGAAGCGCGCGCTCGGCCTCATCCTCGACACCGCGCACCACAAGATGCACCGCGTGGCCCAACCGTTCATCGGGAATGCCCAGCGCCACTGCCTCCTGCACCAGATCGCTGGCAATGGCCGCTTCTTCAATTTCTTGCGGGCTGATCCGGTTACCAGCGCTCTTGATCATCGCGTCACGGCGACCGACGAAATAGAGCAAGCCGTTCTTTTCGCGGATCACCCTGTCGCCCGACCAAACCGCCGTTCCGCCATATTCCGATTGTTCGGGCGCGGGCTTGAAGCGTGCAGCCGTACGCTCGGGGTCCTGCCAGTATCCTTGCGCAACCAACGGGCCACAATGGACAAGTTCGCCGTCCTCGCAAGGAGCAGCGACATTGCCTTCATCATCGATAACCAGAATTTCTGCGAAGGGTATCGCTTTACCCATTGAAGTTGGGTGCTTGTCGACCAGTGATGGGTCGAGATAGGTCGACCGGAACGCCTCGGTCAGACCGTACATCGGATAAAGGTCGGCTTGCGGAAAAGTTCCTTGCAGGTCCTTCACCAATTCGGTCGTCAGCGCACCACCGCTGTTCGTTAGTCGCCGTAAAGATGCACTGGCGTCGCCCCAGTCAATCTCGGTCAGTTGCACCCAAAGCGGAGGCACCGCTGCGAGCGTCGTGACACCATGTTTGGCGCATGCCTTCGCCACGTCGCGCGGGAACAGGAAATCGAGCGGCGCGACACTGCCGCCAGCATACCACGTCGAAAGAAGCTGATTTTGCCCGTAATCGAACGAAAGCGGCAGTACGGCTAGCGTCACATCGTCGCCCGCCAGCTTGAGATAATGGGCAACACTCACCGCACCAAGCCACAGATTGGCATGGCTGAGCATCACGCCTTTGGGTCTGCCAGTCGAACCGCTTGTGTATAGAATTGCCGTGAGATCATTCGGGTCAGCGTCAGAGAGGCCGTGAGCAATGCCCGCTTCATACGCCGCATCAAGCGCAGCCTGCTCATCCAGCACCACACCAGAAAAATCGGTCTCTTCGAGCGAAGAAATCCGCGCTTTGTTGGCAATCAGCATGCCAGCGCCGCTATCGGCCAGAATGTGTGCCGCCTGCGCGCGCTTCAACAGCGGGTTGATAGGTACATGGACCAGTCCCGCCCTCGCCGCCGCCAATGGCATCAGACAGGTCAGCTCACCCTTCGCCGCCCATGTTGCCACCCGTGCGCCCTTGTCCGGCACCTCACGCGCCAACCACCCTGCAAGTTGATCAACACGTAAGCTTAACGCATCGTGGGTAAGCGTCTCGTTTCGAAGCACCAGCGCCGGCGCGCTTTCATAACCGGCCCGCCCTGCCAATTCGGCAAGGTGGTCCAGCGGATAGGGCTTAGGATCGGGACTGGTTGACATGAAAACGGTGTGGAGCCTCAATACGTGATCGATGTTCGGTATCACGATAGCGTTAACGTTGTGCAAGAGCTGTTTGCTCAAGATGCAAACGTGCGCGCTCCTTCTCCTTTTGATCGGGCGGAATGGTACGCTCTGCTAGAGGAAACCGGTCTCTCACCGCTTATTGCAGTCGCGAACCAAAACAACACACAAGCCGCTTTGCCATTGATGCAAGAGGCAGGTCAGGTTGTGCCTCTACGCAATTGGTACGGTTTCACATGGCGTCCTCTTGCTCCAGATGGCCCCAAGGGCGACGCATCGCTGGCAGAGATCGCCAGACAACTACGTGCGAAGACACACCGTGTGACGTTGGAGCCGGTTCCTGACGAAGATGGATCAGCAAGTCGCCTGGTCGAAGCCTTCCGCAAAGCAGGCTGGCGCGTCGAGGTCACCCGCTGCGACACCAATCACGTACTTTATTTGAACGGACGAAGTTTCGCAGAATACTGGGCGGCTCGCCCCGGCCCCTTACGCACCACCTTCAAGCGCAAAGCCAAGAAGGTCGACGTTGCCATATATGACAGCTTCGATGCCGAGGCTTGGGCGCGCTACGAGAGCATCTACGCCGCAAGCTGGAAGCCTGAAGAAGGCAAGCCTGAGATGCTACGCGCCTTTGCCCAAGCAGAAGGTGAGGCTGGCCGACTAAGGCTAGGGTTGGCGTTCCATGATGGCCAAGCCATCGCCGCGCAGTTTTGGACCGTCGAGAACGGCACAGCTTACATCCATAAGCTCGCGCACCTCGAAGAGCATCGCAACCTCTCGGCTGGTACGACGCTTTCGGCGGGTTTGTTTGAATGGGCGATCGATCAGGACAAGGTCGCACTGATCGACTTTGGGACCGGTACCCAGCCTTACAAATCAGACTGGATGGAAGACATCCGTTATCGCTACCGGATCGACTGTCTCGACATGAAATCACCGCGCGCATGGCTTGATCTGGTCAAGCTTGCCTGGAACCGCACCATCAGTGACGAATGGCTCAAACTTGCGCCTGGCCCCATGCCTAGCTAAACGCGCCGTCCAAACGAGGGATCACAAAGCTATGAGCACAGAGTCGGTAGACGCTGAAAGCCCCAAGCAATCAGGTCTGGGCATGAGCCGGATCGCGATTGATCGCGAGCTCAAATCGATCATCGCCGATGTGTTGGGCATCGACGCGGAGCAGGCGAAAGCTCTCTCCGCCGATAGCGGCCTTTTCGGCCACTTACCCGAGCTAGATTCCATGGCCGTCGCCGGACTTCTGACCGAAATGGAAGACCGGCTTGATATCGTGATCGAGGATGATGATGTCGATGGCGAAATGCTCGAAACCTATGGCGGACTGCTCGCTTTCGCCGAAGCCAAGATCATCGAAGATTGAACCCCGACACCGGAGAACATGACACCGCGATCGGCAGCTGGACAGCGCCGAATGCGGACGGTTCTGCGACGGAGGAAATGCTGGTTTCGTTTGATCGGGGCCGCGAGAGCCGAATTCTGATCCTGCCTGCATGGTTTGATGAAGCGAACCGGATGCGCCGCTTCACGCTTGAACTGATGCGCAAGCTTCACATCCAGGGATTTGACTCTTTCCTGCCAGACCTGCCGGGGTGCAATGAAAGTATGGCGCCACTGGACCAGCAAACAATTGCGGGTTGGCGGCAAGCAGCCGAAGCGGCAGCAGACGCCGTGAAGGCGACACATGTGCTCACGATCCGCGCCGGTAGCCTGATCGCTCCGCCTGCGCTGCCCGGATGGCATTACGCATCGCAATCTGGCCCCAAATTGCTGCGCGGGCTGATCCGTGCCCGGATGATCGCCTCACGCGAAGCGGGCATCGACGAAAGAAGCGATCAACTTCTGGCGCTAGGGCGTATCGAAGGCCTAACCCTGGCAGGTTGGCCGATTGGGTCCGATATGATTGCACAGCTTGAAAGCGCTGAGGCCGAAGCGTCAGCGGGTCAGCGCGTCATCACGCAATCTGAGATTGGCGGCGCGGGACTATGGCTGCGCGCAGAGCCGGATGAAGACGCCGAGCAGGCACACACGCTTGCCGCAATGCTCGCCAGTGTTCTGGAGGCTGCCAACTGATGCGGCTTCACACCCCCTTCCCCTGCGCAAAGCACACGCTCGCCGGAACACTCGACAGTGCACCTGCGACTACGGGCCTCCTAATCGTAAGCGGTGGCAACGAGATTCGGTCCGGTGCTTTCTCGGGGCAATCGCTTTTGGCCGCGCGAATAGCCAAATCAGGCTTCCCCGTGTTCCGGTTCGACCGTCGCGGCATCGGAGACAGCGAAGGCGAGAACCGCGGTTTCCGCAAGAGCAAGAAGGATATCAAAGCCGCGTTGGAGGCCTTTCGCGCAATCAGCCCGCAAATGGAGCGCGTCATAGCCTTCGGAAACTGCGACGCAGCCTCTGCCTTGATGCTGGGTTCTGGTGCAGGATTTGACGGCCTAATCCTGTCTAATCCGTGGACCATCGAAAGCAACGATGATGAAGATGACACGTCACCACCCGCATCGGCTATCCGCTCGCGATATGCTGAAAAGCTAAAAGACCCCAACGAGATTGCACGGCTTCTCAAGGGCGGCGTAAACTTAAAAAAGCTCGCAAGCGGTGTTGTGAAATCATTGCGTCCTGCCCCGCCACCATCATCGCTAGCTCAGGAAATGCGCGACGGGTTGAGCGAATTTGAAGGGCAGGTTCACATCCTGTTGGCGAGCACGGACATGACGGCGCAAGAATTTGAGCGCGCGTGGGACGCGAGCGATCCACGCATCGAACGCTGCGCAGGGGCAAGCCACGCCTATGTCGAGCCTGCGCACCGCGACTGGCTCTATGAGAGAATTCTCGCCGCGCTCAGGGCCTGATAAACAGGCTGATCAGCTCGACATGGGTCGACCAACGGAATTGACCGACCGGACGCAGTTTTGCCAGCTCAAAGCCCGCAGCTGTCAATGTCGCGGCATCCCTTGCCCAGCTTGATGGATTGCAGCTGACATAGACCACGCGCTTCAACTCACTTTGTGCAATCTCTGCGATCTGCGATTTCGCCCCCGCACGTGGAGGATCAAGCAGAACGGCGTCAAAGCGGTTGAGCTCGGCAGGTTGCAAGGGATTGCGGAACAGATCGCGGTGCATCGGTGCCAACCTGCCCGCTGCACGTGGAGCCGCCGCCTTACTTGCCAAGTGCGCCGCCTGCTCGGCTTCCACCGGCAGTACCCGTTTGCCATCGGCCAAGGCGAAGGCAAATGTTCCCAGACCAGCAAACAGATCGGCCACAGTTCCGGTTTCGGCCAGCCAATCGCGCGCATCGGCAATCATCTGCGTTTCGGCATCTGCGGTAGCCTGAAGGAATGAACCAGACGGAAATGGAACGGGCACCCCGGACATACCAATGGTGCATGGCTCAGGCTCCCACACCGTCTCCGCACCGTAACCCTGATCGACCGTCACGCGAGCTAAGTCGTTGTCTTTGGCTAGATCAAGCACTGCCTCGGTCGGGCCAAGCCCTTCGAGCGGGAAATTCGCAAGACCCAGATCAACGCCCTGATCACACAGCGCTAATCGACAATCGACGGCGCCTTTGGGGCCATGTTCCGCAATGAGCCGGCGCAGTGGCTTGACTAAAGCCGCCAGCTCCTGAGCGATTACATGGCATTCGGCCAGATCGACTACCTTATGCGACCGCCCTTCACGATAGCCCAACACGGCACCCTTGGCAGTGCGCAAACCGTGCAGGGTCGCGCGGCGGCGGGATTGTGGGGGTGAGAGGTGCGCTTGCAATTCCTGGCTCACGACTAGCCCCTGCCCTTCCGCGGCGTTGAAGACGCGGTCCCGCACAAACTGCGCGAGTGTAGGTTCATCGGCATGTTGAAGCTGACACCCACCGCACGCGCCAAAGTGCTTGCAGGCTGGCCGAATGTGATGCGGGCCGTGTTCAGTAATGGCACCGTCAGCGACGCGGTCATCTGGAAGCGCTCCGGAGACGTGCATACCGGATGCGGTCACACCGTCGCCACGCGCGGCAATGCGGATAATGGTTTCGCTCACAAGCAGGCCGCTACAGCCTGTTGTACCGCTTTCGCAAGTTGTTCGGCGCCGAAAGCTGGACCGCACGTCCGAGCCGCAGCTCCATGCAGCCACACGGCTTCGCATGCGGCAGAGAACGGTTCGCGGCCGCAAGCCATTCGGCTTGCGGCGATTCCTGCGAGCACGTCACCCGTACCGGCGGTCGAAAGCCACGTTGTCGCGGGTGGAGCAACTGCGAGCCTCCCGTCTGGCGCGGCAACATAGGTGTCAGGTCCCTTGGCGCAGACAACCATGCCACTGGCCTTTGCGAGCGCGAGAGCGCGGCTACGGCGACCCTCCGCGATCACCGAAAAGCTACGACAAAGCACATCCAGCTCACCATCGTGTGGCGTGGCGAGAATCGGTTGGTTCGGCTCGAGCATTTCCGGTCGCAGCAGCAACAAAGAATCGGCATCAAGAACGATAGGACGTCCGCTTTGAAGCGCTGCGACGAGCCGCTCTTGTGCTTGCTCATCTCTGCCAAGGCCAGGCCCTACCAAAAGAGCGCTCAATCTCTCATCAGACAAGCTCTTATCAATCGGAGAGTCATCGACGACCAGACCGGGGCCCGCATTCGCGGCTGTATTGCCCGAATACAGCTTCACATATCCCGCCCCGCTATGCTGGGCAGCTTCTGCCGCAAGCAGTGCCGCGCCCGGCATGGTCCCGGCGGCGATCCCCAGAAATCCGCGCTTGTATTTATGCGCGTCGAAAGCAGGAGCAGAGAGCTTTGGTTTTGAAATCAATCTGGCTGCGCCGGCGACTGCATCAATCCCAATCGGGACGAGCCGTTTGGTCCCCATCATAGCGCGCGCTGGAAGTGCCCAATGGGCAAACTTCCAAGCCCCCAAGGCAAGTGTCACATCATAGTTGGGCAGCTTGTCGTTCAAGACAGCCCCGGTGTCGCTCGCGACGCCCGAAGGCAAATCCACCGCAACTGCAACATCATGCCGCGCCTCCAAATCTCGCAGCAAGAGCGCATGCTCAGCCTGCAATGGCCGGGAAAGGCCTGTTCCGAACAGGCAGTCGACGAATACGCTGCCTTCAATGTCCTTGCCCGACGTTGCGGCACCACTGCCCCACGCCTTGCATGCCGCCTTTGCCGCGTCGGTCGTGGGAGGAACCGGTGCAACCACTTTCACCGCATTGCCAGCTTCGCGCAGCCTTCGGGCGATGACATAGCCGTCTCCGCCATTGTTGCCGGGTCCGCACAGAACGGTCACGATTCGCCCCGCTGCAAGTCGTCGTATCCATTCTGCAGCGCCGCCTGCGGCAATCTCCATCAACTCGCTGACGCTGGTGCCTTGGTCGAACAGCTCCTGTTCGGCGGCCTGCATCTGTGCAGCAGTCAGGATTTGGGTCTCGGTCACTCCGCTGGTGCGGGCAAGCGCACGAGCCGATGGGGGATGCGATAACGGTCTTCAGCAATCCGGAATTCGGCCAACTCGCCATCCTGATCGACGATCTCGAGATCATCTGCGCCGTCCACCGAGCCAAATTCGCCCGATGCCGGATCAATCAGCAGCCGCCGGAATGACCCATCTGGCGCATGGAGCAGGAATGTGGCCTCTTCGTCAGCCGCCTTCTCAAGCGTGCAGACATTGGAGAAATCAGACCCCGCGCCAATCGCGCAGTCAATCATCTCGCCTTCTGGCGGCGAGCTCTCTTCTGCACATGCCGCCAACAGGACCGTGGCGAGGATGAGGCTAGATATCCGCAAAGACATGACGTTCGTTCTTGGCTCCAGGATGGGTCAGAGCACCTTTGACGGCCGGTCCCACGGTTTGTGAATAACGCCAAAGGGCACCCGACTGGTAATCATTGGTACGCGGCTGCCACTGGGCTTTGCGCGCCGCCAAGGTCGCTTCGTCTACCTCTAGCTCGATAGTGCCCGCTAAGGCATCGATGCTGATAGTATCGCCGTCTTCGACGAGCGCGATGGGGCCGCATTCAGCCGCCTCGGGGCCCACATGGCCGATGCAAAAACCGCGGGTTGCGCCCGAGAAGCGGCCATCGGTGATCAGCGCAACCTTCTCGCCCATGCCCTGACCATACAGCGCAGCGGTGGTCGCGAGCATTTCGCGCATGCCGGGACCACCCTTCGGGCCTTCGTAACGGATAATGATGACGCTGCCCTCGGCAATGTCTCGTGCTTCGACAGCCGCGAAGGCGTCTTCCTCGCGGTCAAACACGCGCGCAGCGCCTGAGAACTGCAGGCGCTCCATGCCAGCGACCTTCACAATCGCGCCATCAGGAGCGAGCGAGCCCTTCAGACCAACCACACCGCCTGTGGGCGTGATCGGGGTCTTCACATCGTAAAAAACCTTTTGATCGGGGTTCCACGTGATCTCTTCGATGTTTTCGCCGAGGGTTTTACCCGTGACTGTCATCGGCTCGGGATCAAGGAAACCGCCATCGAGCAGCGTCTTCATGCCCATATAGACACCGCCCGCCTCGTGCATGTCTTTGGCGACGTATTTGCCGCCCGGCTTGAGGTCAGCGATGTAAGGCGTCGATTTGAAGATTTCGGCGACGTCGAACAGGTCGAAATCGATCCCGCATTCACTCGCCATCGCAGGAAGGTGAAGCGCGGCGTTGGTCGATCCGCCGGTCGCCGCCACTACCCGCGCTGCGTTCTCAAAAGCGGCCTTGGTGCAGATGTCGCGTGGCCTCAGGTTTATCTCCAAAAGCTTCATGACCTGCGCGCCAGCGGCCCGCGCGATCTCTTCACGCGAATTGTAAGGTGCCGGCGACATATTGCTGTTTGGCAGCGACAATCCGATTGCTTCACCCACACAAGCCATGGTGTTTGCGGTGAACTGACCACCGCATGCGCCATGCCCTGGGCAAGCGACTTTTTCGAGCGCGATCAACTCTTGCAGCGGGCAATTGCCTGCCGCGTGCTGACCGACGGCCTCAAACACATCGACGACGGTGACATCTTCGCCTTTGTAGACACCCGGCAGAATTGATCCGCCATAGACGAAGATGCTCGGCACATTCAGCCGTAGCATCGCCATCATCATGCCCGGCAGGCTCTTGTCGCACCCGGCAAAGCCGACAATGGCGTCATAGCAATGCCCCCGCACCGACAGCTCCACGCTGTCCGCGATCACTTCACGGCTGACCAAGGAGCTCTTCATGCCCTGGTGGCCCATGGCGATACCGTCGGTCACGGTGATGGTGTTAAACCGGCGCGGGGTCCCTCCTCCGGCGATCACGCCTTCACGGCAGATATCAGCCTGAGCGTCCAAGGTGGTGTTGCACGGCGCGGAATCGTTGCCCGCACTCGCGACTGCGACGAAGGGACGCGCAATCTCTTCCTCGGTCATGCCCATCGCATAGTAGTAAGAACGATGCGGCGCGCGCTCTGGACCGACCGAGACGTGGCGGCTTGGCAGTTTGGACTTGTCGAAAGACATTTTGTTTCCTGTCGCTGGGGTTTCGCGACATAAAGCCCTGCCTTTAGTCGAGCGCCAGCGCAACCCTTCCCATAACATCGGCGATCATTGCTGCCCAACGCGATTGCTCTGCGCGAGTGCCGATCAGGTCCTGACGCACCTCGACCGCACAGTAATGCCTACCATGCGCCTCGGCATGGCGGTTCATCGTCGCGTTCAGTTCGGTACCGGAATACGGTTCATTGTCACCGACATTCAGGCCAAGCTCGCCAAATAGGCGAATAGCGTGGCGCGCGGCACGGTCGTCTTCGTTGTAGAGCAGCGCGACTTCCCACGGCCGCGCATCGGCGCTCGTTTCCAGCTTGGGCGTGAAACTGTGCAGCGAGATGATGAGCTCCGGATCCGCTTCATCAAGCCACTTGCCCAAAGCATCGTGATACGGACGGTGATACGCATCGAGCCGTCCTTCAACATCCGCACCAATATTGCCTGGGATCAAATGCCCGTCGCTTTCGGTGGGAACGACATTGCGGTGATCCTCTTCACGGTGAAGATCGACCACAAGGCGGCTAACCATTGCGAGATGCGCAGGAATGCCATGTCGGCGCGCCATACGCTCGGCCACGCCGTCCACGCCGATATCGACCGCGATGTGCTGGCTCAGCAGTGAGGAAGGGATGCCCAGCGGCACCTCAATAGGCACGAAATTCGATGCATGATCAGCAACGCAAACCAGACCGCCACGCTTGATTTCACCAATCTGGCGGTATGGAATTCCATCGATCATCTAAGTCGCCCTGTCATCTGCCACCAATCGGGCTGCGCTTCGGCAATCCGGCGGGCGGCATCGTCTCGCTCATCAATATTTGAATACAATGCAAAACATGTGGCGCCTGATCCCGACATTTCAACCTTCCACGCGGTGTCGCGGCAGAGTTCCTCAAGAACATCAGCGATTTGCGGGCAGATATTGATAGCGGGTGCACACAGGTCATTCCGCCCCTGCTCGGCGATTTCGCGCGCTGTGCCTGTGGGCAGCGGACCGCGATCTTGGCCGTCCCAAGCCTTAAACACAGGCCCGGTGGAGAGCGGAATGCGTGGATTGATCAGCAGTACGGGTGTGTCCTTCAGACTGTCATCGGCCGGTTCCAGCTCGGTGCCGGTCCCGCGCCCGATGCAGGTGCGGCTTTCGACGCAGGCGGGAACATCAGCGCCCATTTTGGCCAAACGCTTGTTGTAATCCACCGGCAATCCGAAGGTCTTGTCGGTCGCATGGGCCGAGACGATCGCGCGAAACGCCGCCGCCGCATCAGCAGAGCCGCCTCCAACTCCCGCCGCAACAGGCAGGTTTTTGGTCAGGAGCACGCGGTATTTCTGATGCGTTGTGAAGGCGTTGATTGCCTGCATCACAAGATTGTCGGCATCAAACGAAAGCCCTGCCCCGAATTCCCCGTCGATCAGCAATTCGTTCTGGGACGCCGGCTTGAGCTGAAGCGTGTCGCCCGCATCAACAAAGGCGAACAGCGTCTCAAGCTCGTGATACCCATCCTCGCGCCGCCTGCGGACATGCAGGGATAGATTGATCTTGGCGTAGGCGGTTTGGCACATCACTCGACGTTGCTGAATTCTGCAACTAGATCCGTCGTATCGTTACGATAGCAATAGACGGGAGAACCGCTTGGTGCCGGTGGGTTTAACGCGAGCGAAATGCAGCTCTGTCCGTCACCTTGGTTCTGGGTCGGAATGAACATTTTCTCGATTGCGAAGTCTTTCGGATCGTATGAGGCGACATAATTTTTCTTGGCCCAACGCCTTAAGGCATCAAGCGCTTGAGGATCATCTTCCAGCTCTTCGTTACGCCGAGCGTCATAGAAGCCTTTGCTCCTAGCCTCTCGATAGACATTGCGAATTTCCATCTCGGAAGCTTCTTCGGATGGCGACTGGCGTGAGCTTTGAAATAGCATGCCGAGGCCGAACGAGCCGCCGACCAATAAAACCCCAAGCAATGCGTTTCTAGCTCTGGGAGACATCACATATTCGGATAGTTAGGCCCGCCGCCGCCTTCAGGCGTCACCCAGTTAATGTTCTGGTTCGGGTCTTTGATGTCGCAGGTTTTGCAGTGGACGCAGTTTTGCGAATTGATCTGGAATTTGGGCTCCTTGCCCTCTTCCTCGATCCACTCATAGACGCCCGCCGGGCAATAGCGCGATGACGGTCCGCCAAACACGTCATACTCGCTCGCCTTTTGCAGCTCGGCATCGCCCAATTGCAAGTGGATCGGTTGGTCCTCTGCATGGTTGGTGAAGCTGTACGAAACATTGGTCAGCCGGTCGAAACTGATCACGCCATCAGGCTTGGGATAGTCGATCTTGGGATAAAGGTCCGCGCGGCCTGTCATGGTGTAGTCCGCATGATGCTTCATGCTGATCGGCAGGCCGATTTTCAGCGTGCGCATCCACATATCAATGCCCGCCAGAACCGCGCCAATATCCTCGCCATATTTGGCCACGGCAGGCTCAGCGTTCTGTACCTTCTTCAGCTCGTCCGCGATCCAGCTTGAGCGGACCGCAGGCTCATATCCTTGCAGCTCGGGCTGGCTCTCGTGGTTGGCGATCTCTTCCGCAATGGCTTCAGCACACAGCATGCCGCTCTTCATTGCGGTATGGCTGCCCTTGATGCGGGGCACGTTCACAAAACCAGCCGCACAACCGATCAGCGCGCCGCCCGGGAATGCCAGCTTGGGCACGGACTGCCAGCCGCCTTCATTGATAACACGCGCGCCGTAAGCGACACGGGTGCCGCCTTCGAGGATCGCTTTGATTTCAGGGTGCGTCTTCCAACGCTGGAATTCTTGATACGGAGAGACCCAAGGGTTCTTGTAATCAAGCGCAGTGACGAAGCCGATCGCGACCTGATTGTTCGCCTGATGATAGAAGAAACCACCGCCCCAAGTCTGGCTCTCGCTAAGCGGCCAGCCCTGGGTGTGAATCACACGGCCGGGCACATGCTTGCTCGGGTCAATGTCCCAAAGCTCCTTAATACCGAGGCCATAGACCTGCGGCTCGCAATTGGCCTCAAGGTCGTATTTCGCCTTCATCTGCTTGGTAAGGTGACCACGCGCGCCCTCTGCGAAGAGGGTATATTTCGCTTCGATCTCCATGCCGGGCTGATAGTCGCCCTTTTGCGAGCCATCTTCAGCAATGCCCATGTCCTGCGTGATAACGCCGCGCACGGCGCCATTATCGTCAAACATCACTTCCGATGCGGGGAAGCCCGGGAATACCATCACGCCAAGGGCTTCAGCCTGTTCACCCAGCCAGCGGGTCATGTTGCCGAGCGAGCCAGTGTAGCAGCCGTGATTGCTCATCAGCGGCGGCATGATGAAGTGCGGCAGCGATGTCTTGCCTTTCTTTGACAGGACCCAGTGCCAGTTGTCAGTCACCGGCGTTTCCGCCATCGGGCAATCCATGTCGCGCCAGTCAGGGAACAACTCGCCAAGCGCCTTTGGATCAACCACCGCGCCCGAAAGAATATGCGCGCCAATTTCAGAACCCTTTTCGAGGACAACCACCTCTAGCTCTTCATTGATCTGCTTGAGCCGGATTGCAGCAGAAAGGCCCGCCGGACCTCCACCCACAATCACGACATCACATGGCATTGATTCCCGTTCGCTCATGCGCTCTTCTAACCCTCGGTTTGTTATTCCAGACGGATTGCCTGATTTCTCTATGAACTCACTTGCTAACCCCGCTCCAGACAGTCAAGGGCTGGGAAGGAAAGCATGACCATTCAGCCCCCCCTTTGCGCGACGAGATTGATGCGAGCCTTGCATGGTGGCGTGCGGCGGGCGTGGACTGTGACTTCACTGATGACGCTACGGCGTGGTTGATTGACGCGGCCGAGGCTGAAGCGGTGCAGGCCGCTCAGGGGAGCCAGGGCGCAGCGGCAAGTGATCCATTGATCGCGAGTGCCACAGGTGAAGAGGAAAAACCTCTCCGCGGTGAACCTGTCGATCTTCTTGGCGATTCGCCGCCTTCGACTTTGGCTGACTTCCACGAATTCTGGACCTCTGCGCCCGGTCTCGATCCCATCGGGCCACGTGGCCGTATTCCCCCGCGCGGCAATGCCAATCCCGAAGTAATGGTTTTGGTCATTGACCCCGAAGAAACCGACCGTGAGCAATTGCTCAGCGGGCCACAGGGTCGATTGCTGGCCAACATGCTTAACGCGATGGGTCTATCTGAAGATCAGGTTTACTATGCTTCCACCCTGCCGCGTCACACCCCAATGGCCGATACGAGTGCTGCGAATCAGGCCGGATTGGGCGCGGTTCTCGCCCTGCATGTGCAGCTTGTCGCACCCAAGAAACTAATCGCCTTTGGCTCAAACATCCTGCCGCTTTTGCAGCACGGGGTAACAAAAGGCGAAACATCTTTACGTGAAATCAACCAGAACAGTTCATCACACCCTTTGATGGTGAGCGAGGGGCTCGATAGCCTGATGGCAATGCCCCGGCTCAAAGCTAGGTTCTGGCGGAGATGGAACGAATGGTCCGTAATGCAGTGAAGACTTCCAATTGGCGTGCCGGCTTCGCCGTTCTGATTGCCGCAACTTCCCTTACACTCCCCGTCACCGCTTCGGCTCAAGCCGACAACACGATGGCTGCGCACTACAGCAATGTCGCACGTCCGCAGACGAACGTGCCTGCGGTACTCTCTGCCGATGAACGCAATTACTACAAAGCGATCTTCACCGCGATTGACCGTCAGCAGTGGGACACAGTCCGCAATCTGCTGAACCAACGCGATGGCGGAGTGCTGCATCAGGCCGCCTATGCCGAATTCTACACCCATTCGCGCAGTCCGAAGGTCAATGCTTCGCAGATCCAGAACTGGTTTGCGATGGGCGTGCACCTGCCTCAGGCGCAGCAACTGGCCAATATGGGTAAGAAACGCGGTGTAAGCAGCATTCCTGCCCTTCCCCGTGCGCAGCGTTTCCAGCGTCAGGCCTATGCCCCCAAACGCATCCGCCCACGCACGGTCAAAGACGGATCGATGCCTGGCAGCACCAAGTCAGCGATTCTAAGCAACATCAAGAATGACAACCCGATGGGTGCATATGAAGCGCTGCAGGGTGTCGAAAGCCGTCTCAGCCCAGCAGCGCTCGCCGAATGGCGTCAGCGCGTCGCTTGGAGCTTCTATATCGAGAATGATGACGCCAATGCGTTGGCTCTGGCGGAGAAGGTCCGTGAAGGCGGCGGCGCTTGGGTCGCGGAAGGTGAGTGGGTAGCGGGCCTTGCCGCATGGCGTCAGGGCTTCTGTGCGCTTGCAGGAGAGGCTTTTGCCCGCTCCGCTCAGACATCAACCAATGTCGAGCTGACCGCTGCCGCGCATTACTGGGCGCATCGCTCGCTCGTGCGCTGCCGCGAGCCGGGCCAGGCGCAAGATCACCTCCGTGCCGCCGCCCGCTATGACGAGACGCTGTATGGCATGCTGGCGATTGATCAGCTGGGCATGGAACCTTCCAGCGATGCGGTTGCCCGCCAGTTCAACGGGGACGATTGGAACCAACTTTCGGATGTGTACAACGTCAAAATCGCCGCGGCGCTGACCGAGATCGGCCGTTCCGGCCTGGCCGATGAAGTGCTGCGCCATCAGGCGCGTGTTGGTGATCCGGCGGATTACCCTGCCCTTTCGCGCTTCGCTCGTGAGATCGGCATGCCTTCCACTCAGCTTTTTATGGCGCACAACGCGCCGCGCGGAATGCGCAGCGAGCCGTCGCTTCGTTATCCGGTCGCAAGCTGGAAGCCGGTCACCGGATGGCGCGTCGATCCGTCGCTCGCCTTTGCCCACGCGCTGCAGGAGTCAAACTTCCGCGCCAGTGCCGTCAGCCCCGCCAATGCGCGCGGCCTGATGCAGATCATGCCGGGCACGGCGCGCGACCATAACCGCCGCCTCAACCTCGGTGCGAGCTATTCTGACCTCAATGATCCCGAAGTGAATCTCGCCTATGGCCAGCAACACCTTGAACTGCTGCGTGACAGCCGCGCAACGCAGGGCAAGCTGCCCAAGATCATGGCGGCGTACAATGCGGGCCTTTCTCCGGTCAGCCGTTGGAACACAGAGATCAACGATCAGGGTGACGCGCTGCTATGGATGGAATCGATCCCGTATTGGGAAACCCGCGGCTATGTCGCCATCGTGATGCGCAATTACTGGATGTATGAGCGCGCAGCCGGCGTCAAAGTCAGCCCAAGCCGCCGTGCGCTTGCACAAGGCCAGTGGCCAGAGTTCCCTCGACCCGTTACGAACCGCACCGCAAGGCTTGGCAACTAACGGGAGAACGGACATGGCGTTTGATGAGGCAAAGACATTCACGCCCATCAACATTGCCATCCTGACCGTTTCCGACACACGAACACCTGAGACCGATACGTCGGGCGATATCCTCGCTGCGCGCGTTACCGATGCAGGTCACAATCTGGTCGCACGAACAATTGTGGCCGATGATGCCGACCTCTTGGCTGCGCAGTTCAACACATGGATTGATGACGGCCAAATCGATACGATTATCAGCACCGGTGGCACCGGCCTGACAGGTCGCGACGTGACGCCCGAGGCGTTGGACCGCGTGAAAGAGAAAAACATTCCCGGCTTTGGGGAGCTGTTCCGGTGGCTCAGCTTTAAGTCCATCGGCACAAGCACCGTACAATCCCGCGCGCATGCTGTGCTCTCTCGGGGGACCTATATCTTCGCCCTGCCGGGATCGAACGGCGCAGTTAAGGATGGCTGGGACGGCATTCTTGCCGAGCAGCTCGACAGCCGCAATCGGCCCTGCAATTTCGTTGAGCTGATGCCGAGATTACAAGAAAAGTAGACTTCTCAACCTCGGGTTTGTTCTATATATGTTCTCATTATGAGAACCGGGCGTTCCCCATCGCATCCAGACGTCGAAAGCGGGCGTGGTGCGGCTTCGGCCAACGTCCCCACCCGCTTCGGGCTGGCGGAACGCGAGGTTGATAGCGACTGGCGTGATCACATGCAGGCGTTGGACGGACCGCCCGTCAAACTGCGCACGAATGTGACCGAGGAACACCCAAAGACCATCCTCAGCTTCAACCAGTCGCCCGATGTCCCGTTCGACCGCTCGATCAACGCCTATCGCGGGTGCGAGCATGGCTGTGTCTATTGCTTTGCGCGCCCTACCCACGCCTTTCACGATCTCTCCCCGGGTCTGGACTTTGAAACCCAGTTGTTTGCCAAACCCAACGCAGCGGAGTTACTGCGCGACACCCTCGCGAAACCGAAGTATCGGCCCAAACCCATAGCACTGGGCACCAACACCGATCCTTATCAACCAATCGAGCGCGACTACCGCATTACGCGAGACATTTTGGAAGTTTGCCTTGATTACCGTCATCCGGTGACGATCACTACCAAGTCCGACCGGGTTGTGCGCGATCTCGACCTGCTCGAAGCGATGGCGCAGCGGAAGTTGGTTGCTGTGGCGGTGTCCGTAACGACACTCGACCCTGTGCTGTCGGGCAAGCTGGAGCCGCGCTGTTCTTCGCCAGCGAAACGGCTCGAAGCGCTAGCCAAATTGGTCGCAGCGGGCGTTCCCACCCATTGCTCGGTCTCGCCCATTATCCCCGCCGTCACCGACGAGTTTATGGAGGGCATCGTAGCGCGCGCTGGCGAAATCGGCGTGCAAAGCGTCGGCTGGATACCCCTGCGCCTACCCCACGAAGTCGCGCCCCTGTTCCGCGAATGGCTCGACGTCCATTATCCCGAACGCGCGGGCAAAGTGATGAGCATAGTCCGCTCGATCCGAGGAGGCCGCGACAACGATCCCGACTTCTTTACCCGCATGAAACCCAGCGGCGTCTGGGCCGATTTGTTTAGGGCGCGGTTCAAGGTTGCATGCAAGAAAGCAGGGATCGGGAAGGTGAAGTATGAACTCGATTGCTCACGGTTCAGGCGGCCTGAAGTGGGCGGGCAGATGCGGTTGCTTTGAATTCGCATGCAATTGCGAGACTGATCCTCGGTGCAACCTAATCAGTGCCAGATTGCGCAAGCCCGTATGGACTAAGCTCCTTAATTAGAAGCACCGTGAAGAAAAGCGAGGTAATTGAGAGAGCAATTAGTGAGAGCCATAATATTGGGTGTATCTCATATCCGCTCTGCCAATTTGAATAGACTCCAAACACCAAGATTCCTGCGGGCAATGCGCCGATCAAAGTATCAAAGACAATCTTGGCCGCGCTATAGAAGCTTCCAGGCAAAACTCCCCCGAGTGAGGGATAAAGTCTGTTCCACGCAGACCCAGGTGCCAAATACAGAAATTGAGTCTTGTTCGGTAAGCTGTTCCAAACATGCGCTAGGCGATAAGCGACAATGTGTGCATTGCAGTAGACTATGTTTGTAGCTGCTAGAGCAAATAGCATTGCGTGAATTGCAAAGCCTGGTTCCATCGACCAGAAAATTTTCGACTCGGACCCGATACCTGTCCGAACGCTGTAGTAGGCAGAGAGGTAGATTAGCCCAAAGAACATCGCCGCGAGCCACAGACGATTACAATAACGCAGCGCGTCATTGTATACTTCGCGCACGAACTTCACGTCAGTATCGTAGTTCTCTTTCGCTTCGGACAATTTCAGTCACCTCCCCAATGAGCAATGGCAACTTTCGCCAAATTGGGCGTCACCAAGCGTTTGATATCTTGAGAATACCTACTCTGAAGAGATTGAAGAATATCACCCCTGCCCTAACTCGCCAAGCAGCTCCAGAAACCACGGCGCGCTCACATCAAACGCCTTACCGCCTTTGATCCGCTCGAATTCGATGGTGCGCAAGGTGCCATCTGCGTCCTCGTCCTGTCCAACAACGCCTGACTGACCTGCCAGCGCAGCCTCGACGGCATGTGCGGTGCAGGCTTGGATCAGGTCCAAGTCCGCAGCGTTCGCAGGGGCCGAGCGGGAGAAGTAGCCGCTCTTTTGCACCAGCACCTTCTCAGCGCCCAGTTCTTTGGCGAACTGCTCCGCGAACCATGCGCCAGGGTTGATCTTGTCGAGCTTTACGTGGCCAAAGGCGTCGCGCGGAACCTCTCCGCCCGCCTGTTCCATCGCGCCCACGATCTCGCGCGCGCCTGCCCCTTCGGAAATGAACAGGTTCACCCCGTCCTGCTCGTCCATAATCGCGCGCAGGCGCTTCGCTTCGGCGGCGATATCAATCGGGCGTTCGGGCACAAACACGCCGTGCACATCCCAGCGTGCGGCGGCGTTATCGACCCATTCGGCGAAAGGCGCGGTCTTCACCCAATCGTGGTGTTCCTTGGCCGTGGCGGCCGTCAGCCATCCGCAATCGCGCCCCATCACCTCATGCACAATCAACATCCGCGGATTGGCGGAGTGTTCGGCGATGATGTTCCGGGCAAAGATCGCGCCCTGCTCCGCAGCCGTCCATGCGCCCAGCGATTGCTGGATCGGGATCACATCATTGTCGATGGTTTTGGGCAGGCCGACCACGGTCAAGGGATAGTCATTGTCGCCCAGATAGGCGGCAAGATCGGCAGCGGCGGTGTTGGTGTCATCCCCGCCAATGGTGTGAAGGATGTCGACCCCGTCGCGAGTCAATTGCTCTGCGGCGACATGGAGCGGGTTTTGCCCCGGCTCGACCAGTCCGCGCTTGATACAATCATCCACATTGGTGAGCTTCACCCGGCTGTTGCCAATCGGACTGCCGCCAAAGGCATGCAAACGACCGGCCTCGGCGCGGACCTTCTCCGACGCCTCAATCCAGTTGCCGGTCAGCAGCCCCGCATAGCCGTTGCGATAGGCGATAATCCGAACATCGGGCGCGATCTTGGTATACTGCTCAATGAGCCCGCCAACCGCGGAGGAAAGGCACGGAGCAAGGCCCCCGGCAGTGAGCATGGCAACTGTCTTTTGGGTCATGCTGACATACTGCCAATGCTCGTCAGTTCAGACCAGTTGGCCATGCTGTGCATACGTATGCTGAATGCTCCTTCAATGCCTGGATAAGGCGCAACATCGCCTGCGCTAAACTCAGGATCAGCCCGCAATAGACAAACTAAACAACAGTCTCTCCGGCAACGCCTGCAGGTCGGCCACACAAGGCCATCTACCTCCCCCGAATGAACCGAGTGCGCTAATGCTAACAAGCGCGTGATCTTCACGTATTTCAACGATCGCAATACTGTTGGGTGTGCCAAAAGAACGAACTAGGACAGCTTCATTCAATGGGCTGAGAGGCTTCGTCGCCAAGAGCTTATCCGCCTCGGTCGGATCTAGTCTAATAGTAGCCCGCTCTTCCAAGCGCGCAATTGCACCAGCAATATCGGGCTTCTTAACAGGAAAGCACTCTTCTTGAACGATATCAGGCTGTTCCCAGCCGTAGTCGTCTGGTGGCGCGCTGAACCAATCGTCTTTTTCCAACCGGCTGAGCTCTCTCTGATACTCGCGCTGAACTCTTTCGTTCTCGGCTCTTTCGAGTACTGCAAGGTCTACGGCTGTCAGTACCTGGCCGTTATCCAGCTCAATCTTTCCGTCAGCTCTTGCACCACCGGAGCCGCAACCAGAAAGTGCCGCTGAGAGAACTAGTGTTACCGCGAATAATCGGCGCACCTCACCCAAATCCCCCGCCAGCTTCGCCCGGCTCAAACCGCATCAGGCGGCTATCGACCAAAGCCGCCGTCCGGTTGACCACGGCCTTCTGATAGTCCGGATCCTTGATCATCTCGAAAAACGCACCGGAATTGGGATATTGGGCGACAAAGCCGTCGTGCCATTGCTTGTCATCCGGCCCCGTCACCATCGTCTGGAACGCGCCGCGCCATACGATACTGCCACCGACGCGGGCGAAGATCGGGCCGGAGGTCTTGCCATATTCCTGATAGGCGCGGCGCCCGGTCCAACCATTGCCATGGTGCTCGTGCCCTTCCGGATACTCCGCAAGGTCGCGGTACCTGAGGAGGTTGAGCATATGGATCGGCTCATCGCGCGGCAGATCTTTGAACGCCTGAAAGTTTTCTGGCGACGGGTCGATGAAGTAGGTCACACTCACCCTTCCAGCTTGTAGTCAGCGAACCGGTCGCGCAGGTCCTTTTTGCTGATCTTGCCAGTGGCGGTGTGGGGGATGTCGTCGACAAATTCGACCGCGTCGGGCAGCCACCATTTGGCGACGATAGGCTTGAGATGCTCGATAACATCTTCTGCCGACACATCCGCGCCCTCGTTCTTGACGACGAACAAAACCGGACGCTCATCCCATTTCGGGTGCGGCATACCGACGCACGCGGCCTCGGCGACGCCATCATGGCCCACGGCTGCGTTCTCCAGCTCGACCGAACTGATCCACTCGCCGCCCGATTTGATCACATCCTTGGTGCGATCGGTTAGCTGCAAGGTGCCATCCGGGTGAATGATGCCAACGTCGCCAGTGTCGAACCAGCCTTCGTTGTTCACGGCGTCCTGTTCGGCCTTGAAGTAGCGTTTTATGATCCAGGGACCGCGAATTTGGAGAGCGCCCGAAGTCTTCCCGTCGCGCGGCAATTCGGTCAGCATGTCGTCGAGATCGACCGTGCGCAGCTCGACACCATAGATCGGGCGCCCCTGCATTGCGGTCACATCGACCTTCTCCTCGAACGATAGCTCGTCCCAGTTCCAGGTCGGGCCGCCCACGGTGCCGATGGGTGATGTTTCGGTCATGCCCCATGCGTGCTGCACGCGGGTGCCGTTCTTCATCAAACGCTCGATCATAAAACGCGGACAGGCTGAGCCACCAATGGTCGCGGCTTTCAGCGGCGGCAGGTCGATGCCTTCCTTGTCGCAATATTGGAAGTGCGCGAGCCACACGGTCGGCACACCAGCGCTGTCCGTGACCTTTTCACGCATCATCAATTCGTGCAGCACCGCCGGATCGTTCACCGCGGAGAATACAAATTTGATCCCCGCCATTGCGCCCGCATAGGGCAGACCCCAGCTGGCCGCGTGGAACATCGGCACCACCGGCAACATCACCGATGCGCTGGAGAAGTTGAACGCCGCCGGCTGCAGACCAGCGACAGCATGCATCACGGTTGAGCGGTGTTCATACTGCACGCCCTTGGGGTTGCCCGTTGTACCGCTGGTGTAGCAGATCATGCACGGATCGCGCTCGTCGCCCATGACCCACTCGAATTCACCGTCTTGGGCACCGATCCAATCTTCAAACGCGGTGCTATGCTCGCCAGAGTCGAAGCAAATGTAGTGCTCGACGGTGGTCCAGCGGTCTTTCATCTTGTCGATGATCGGCTGGAACATCGCATCGTACAGCATCACGCGGTCTTCGGCGTGGTTTACGATGTATTCGAGCTGATCTTCGAACAGGCGCGGGTTCACAGTGTGCAGCACCCCGCCCATCCCGGCTACGCCATACCAGCTGACCAAATGGCGCGAGTGGTTCATGGCAAGGCTGGCCACGCGGTTACCCTTTTCAATCCCCAAAGCTTGAAGCGCCTGCGCCATCTTCAACGCATCGGTGCGGATGCCTGCCCAATTGGTGCGGGTCTCGGTCCCGTCAAACCACCGCGTGACGATCTCACGTTCACCGCTTTCACGGGCTGCGTGATCGATCACATTGGTGATCCGCATGGTCTGATCTTGCATTGCTCCAAGCTTGGTTGCGGGCATCGCTGTCTCTCTCCAACAAAATTGATGTCTCTCTGCACCTCTTGTGCCGAGGTGAGTGCGGCTTTGCAACGGAGATTCAGCGGTGAGAGTGTGGCGCTAAGCGACGAGTTTGAGGCGCGCGCTTGATCGCTGCGGCTCAAGTATCACGTTCTCGAGGCCATCCACTTCCTGAAGCCGCTCGGCGAGCTCACCGTCGAGGATGAAGTTGCGGCCCAATCGGACATGCACCTCGTCATGGTCAGCGGTGAATAGGCGCAGCATGACTTCACCCGGCGCGTTATCACCCGTGGCCAGCTCCAGCTTGAGGTCATGCAGGGCCTGAATGGTGGTGACATCGGCACGCAGGATCATCGCTGTGGTGCCGCTGATTTGAGACAGCGGACGCGCTCCGCGCACGGTAAGGCGCGGCGGCTCACCCGGATTGGGAGCGTCGAGCTCGACATCCAGAAGGACGCTTTCATTGCTCTGCGCCCAATCGAGGAATTGTGAAACGAGCGACTCCTCGAAACAGGCCGAGGAGAACTGCGAAGAGCCATCGTCAAAGTCGATGCGGACAAAGTCCTTGCCCTTGCGCGTCTTGGCCTTGTTCGCGCCCTCGATCACAACGGCAATCTTGGCCTTGATCCGCTGGCCCGCACCGACTTCCGACTGCATCAAGCTGGCGTGCGTTCGCGCACCTTGGGCGGAGGCAACCGCACGGAAATCGGCCAGCGGGTCTCCAGCGAACCGGAAGCCAAAGTTCTCGCGCTCTTTGGCCATGACTTCGCGCGGGGTCCAAGACGTGGTCTCTTTCAATCGCAGGTCTTCGCTCGGCGCATCCTCACCGCCGAACAAACCGCCCTGCCCGCTGGAACGCTCGCGGATCGCGGCGTCCGCGACCGCTAGCAGGTGGTCAGCGTTCTCGAACAGTAAAGCACGGTTCGGTTCCAATCCATCCAGCGCACCGGCGCAGATCAATCCTTCGAGCTGACGGCGGTTCATCGCGCCCTGCGGGATACGTTCGCACAGGTCCTTGAGGCTTTCGAATGGTCCATGCGCCTGCCGCTCGGCGACAATCGCATCCATCGCTTTCTCACCGACATTGCGTATTCCGGCGAGCGCATATCGCACCGCGTAGCCGTGATCGGTCTGCTCGACCGTAAAACGCGCTTCGGACGAATTGATGTCGGGCGGAAGTACGACCACCCCGTCTGCTTCATTCGGGTAACGCCGCGCATCATCAACAAACACAGTCAGCTTCTCCGACTGGTGCATATCGAAGCACATGGCGGCCGCGTAAAACTCTTCGGGATAATGCGCTTTGAGCCAACCGGTTTGATAGGCGAGCAAAGCGTAAGCAGCCGCGTGCGACTTGTTGAAGCCATAGCCTGCAAACTTGTCGATCAAGTCGAACAGCTCGTTTGCCTGCTTGGCATCGATGTCGGAGACTTCCTTACAGCCCTCGACAAACCGGCCCCGCTGCTTGTCCATCTCGGCCTGAACCTTTTTGCCCATGGCGCGGCGCAGCAAGTCTGCATCGCCAAGCGAGTATCCGGCAAGGATCTGCGCAGCTTGCATGACCTGTTCCTGATAGACAAAGATACCGTAGGTCTCAGCCAGAATGCCTTCGAGTTTGGGGTGCGGATACTCAATCGGCACCTCGCCGGCTTTACGCTGTCCGAACAGTGGGATGTTGTCCATCGGACCGGGTCGATAGAGCGAGACGAGCGCGATAATGTCGCCGAAGTTGGAGGGCTTCACCGCCTTCAGTGTGCGCCGCATTCCTTCGGATTCCAGCTGGAACACACCGACCGTGTTACCATCCTGCATAAGGTCATAGACCGCCTTATCATCCAAAGGCAGCGCGCCGAGATCGATGGTGATCCCCCGTAATTCGAGCAAGTCGACTGCTTTGCGCAGCACCGACAGTGTCTTGAGCCCGAGGAAGTCGAACTTCACCAACCCGCTGCTCTCGACATGCTTCATGTCGTATTGCGTCACCGGCATATCCGAACGCGGATCACGATAAAGAGGGACAAGCTGTGCGAGCGGTCGATCACCAATCACCACACCGGCGGCGTGGGTCGAGGAGTTGCGCGGCAGGCCTTCCAATTGCATCGCCAGATCAACGAGGCGCTTCACCTCGTTGTCGTTGTCGTATTCCTTCTTGAAATCGGCAGCGCCATTGAGCGCGCGTGGCAGAGTCCACGGGTCGGTTGGATGGTTGGGCACCATTTTTGTGAGGCGATCAACCTGACCATAGCTCATCTGCAAGATACGACCGCAATCGCGCAGCACGGCGCGCGCCTTCAGCTTACCAAAGGTGATGATCTGCGCGACGTGATCTGCGCCATATTTCTGCTGCACATAGCGGATGACTTCGCCGCGCCGCGTTTCGCAGAAGTCGATATCGAAGTCCGGCATCGACACACGTTCGGGGTTGAGGAAACGCTCGAACAGCAGACCAAGTTGGATCGGATCAAGGTCGGTGATGGTCAGCGCCCAAGCGACAATCGAGCCCGCACCAGAACCACGCCCCGGCCCCACAGGAATACCCTGCTCTTTCGCCCATTGGATGAAGTCGGCAACGATCAGGAAGTAACCGGGGAAACCCATTTTGACGATGATGCCGATCTCGTAATCGAGCCGGTCATAATACTCTTTGCGCTGCTCTTCCGTGAGATCTTCATACGGCTCAAGCCGCGCTTCGAGGCCTTTGCGCGATTCCTCTTCGAGCATCTTCGCCTCGCCCTCGAGGTCACCCGCAAGGCTTGGCAGGATCGGATCGCGGTACGGCGGCGCGTAGGCGCAGCGCTGCGCCACAACCAGCGTGTTCTGCACCGCCTCTGGAATGTCGGCGAACAGCTCCTCCATCATGCTCGCCGATTTGACGAAAGCATCGGGGTTGGTGCGCTTGCGGTCCTCGTTCTCGATATAGGTTGAGCCCGCAATGCACAGCATGGCATCATGCGCCTTGTGCATATGCGGCTCAGCGAAGTTGGCGGGGTTGGTCGCTACGAGCGGCAAATCGCGCGCATAGGCGAGGTCGATCAGTTTCTCTTCCGCCGCTTCGCACACCGGATCACCGCAGCGTGCCAGTTCTATATAGAGCCGATCAGGGAACAACGCTTGAAGCCGATCAACCACTTGCTCAGCCGAAGCCTGACCTTCTGCAAGCAGACGGGTCAGCGCGCCTTCGCCCGCACCCGTCAAAGCGATTAACCCGTCGGTGTGGCCTTCCAGATCCGCCCATTCGACATGCGGTTCCAATTCAAGCGGGCGTTCCAGATGCGCTTTGGAAACGAGGTGGCACAGATTGTCATACCCAGCCTCGTCTTGCGCGTAGAGCGGGAGGTAGTCGATCGTTTGGCTTTCATCCCCGCGCGCCACGCCGAGCAGCGTCCCGATGATCGGCTGCACACCTTCGCCTTTGCAGCCGCCAGCGAACATGACCGCGCCGTAAAGCCCGTTGCGGTCGCACGTCGCGATGGCCGGAAACCCGCGCTCTTTCGCCAGTTTGGCAATCGCCTTTGGGTCAATAGCCCCTTCGAGCATCGAATAAGACGAGAGAACACGCAGCGGGACGAAGGGTGCGAAAGGCATAGTTGGAGATTAGGCCTCACGTAATCATGTTCAAGTTGGCTAACATCCGGATTGGGGATAAGCAGTGGACGCGAAACGGGAGCGAAGCATGACCGACATGATCGAAGTCGAAAACGTCAACACGCCGGGCCGGTCCACGCGCGTGAACGCCGCAAAATACGCTGACATGCTCGCCGCTTTCGAATCTGCTCTGCCCCGCACAGCGCCGGGCTTCACCCAGGCGGAAACTCGAGAAGCCGTGAAACCGCACCTTAGCGAAGAGTTGTTTCCGCAAGGCAAAACCTGCGGTTGGTGGGCCAAGACGGTACAGCTCGACCTGGAGGCCAAGGGTAAGCTCGTGCGCGAAACCACGAAACCCCTACGCTGGCACTGGAAGTAGAGCGCCCTAAAGCAGTTTCTCGATATCCTTCGCGATGCTCGCGGGGGTATCTTGCGGACCATAGCGCTTCACGACTTCGCCTTCCCGGTTGATCAGGAACTTGGTGAAGTTCCATTTCACCGATTTCGAGCCCATCAACCCCTTCGCCTCGCTCTTCATCCAGTCGTAAAGCGGCGATGCATCCGGGCCATTGACGTCAATCTTCTTCATCAGCGGGAAGGTGACGCCAAAATTGACCTTGCAGAACTCCTGAATCTCGTCGGCATTGCCAGGCTCCTGCGCACCAAACTGGTTGCAGGGAAAACCAAGCACTTCGAAGTCCTTGTCCTTGAAATCCTGAAACAGCTTTTCCAGCCCGTCATATTGCGGAGTGAACCCGCATTTGCTTGCGGTGTTGACGACCAGAAGAACTTTTCCCTGCTTGGTCGCAAGGTCGAGCTCTTCGCCGCGATTGGTGGTGACGGTGAAATCGGCAATTGTGGTCATCAGGGATCCTTCGGTACCGGAATTGGTTCGCGCCTATATAGGAAGTCGAAACTGGGTTGCCATGTCAGGCCATGATCGGTCGAGGCCTCGCCAAACTGGCGGACGCTGAAGTCCTCTTGCTGTGAAAACGTCATCCGCACCAGCGCGTGCTTTCCGGGACCACCGAGATTGTTCCAGTATCCGGTGAGGATCATCTTGCCGTCAACGATACCGCCTTCGAATTCGACACGCTGGCCGTCCGCCCCGATCCAGACTTGCTCCCACCGACCTGTGTCCGCGTTGAGCATCGTCATGCTTGTCCCGCCCGGCTGCTTAAACGGCATCCATGTCTCTCTGACGACGCAGCCGCCAGACATCTTTGATATCGCGCTGCGGGCAACCTGTTTTTCGCTCTTGGTCGGATAGACAAACCATTGGCCGATCCAGAAGTCGAACGCCTTGTGGGCTTCCGTGTCGCACGGCGCAGGTGGTGGGGCGAGCTGCGCCAACGCGGGCTCTTCCGCTACTGGCGAAGTGGATTGCAGCAGCAATGCCAAAACTGCGGAATGCATCATAACCTCCCTCACGGTTTGCGGAGGTTATCTACTCAAGCACACCGTCATGCAAGCGAACGACGCGGTCCATACGTTTGGCGAGGCGTTCGTTATGGGTGGCGACCAGAGCAGCGCTGCCCTCCCCGCGCACCAGCTCCAGAAATTGGCCCAGCACGGTGTCAGAGGTTGTCTCGTCCAGATTACCGGTTGGCTCGTCAGCTAGGACCAGTGTCGGTTGGTTCGCCAAAGCGCGCGCCACGGCGACACGTTGCTGTTCACCGCCCGAAAGCTGGCTTGGCCGGTGGGTCAGACGATGGCCTAGGCCGAGGCTGGCGAGCAAACTGTCCGACCGTTTCTCAGCCGCCGCGCGATCGGCACCTGCAATCATTTGCGGCATAATAACATTTTCGCGCGCGTCGAAGTCGGGCAGCAGATGGTGGAACTGATAGACAAAACCAAGATGCTCACGGCGCAGCCTGGTCCTTCCGTCTGGCGGCAGGTTGGCTGCGTCTTCTCCGGCGATCTTCATCGTCCCGCCAAAGCCGCCTTCAAGCAAGCCGACCGCCTGAAGCATGGTCGATTTGCCCGAGCCTGAAGGGCCCAACAGAGCGACGATTTCGCCCGGCATGATGTCGAGATCGACGCCGCGAAGAACCTCGATGGTTTCGCCACCTTGCTCGAAACTGCGGGTCAAGCCACGCAATTGAACGATCTGATCCGCATTACTCATAACGCAGCACCTGCACCGGATCGGTGCCCGACGCCTTGAGCGCCGGATAGAGCGTCGACAGGAAGCTGAGGCCCATCGCCAGCGCGGCGATGCCAATGATCTCCCACGCATCCACGCGGGCAGGAAGGCTGGTCAGGAAACGCACCTGCGGGTCCCAAATCTGAACGCCGGTGGCCCAAGCAATCCCGTCCACAATCGGGTTGCGGAAATAGAGGATGATGAAACCAAGCACGAGGCCGACCACGGTGCCGATCGCGCCAACGGTGGTGCCTGTGGTCACAAAAATTTTGAGCAGGCTGCGCCGCGTCGCGCCCATTGTGCGCATAATGGCAATGTCGCGGGTCTTGGCGCGGACCAGCATCACGAGGCTGCTGAGTATGTTAAACGTGGCCACCAAAACCATAAAGCTGAGCACGAAGAACATCGCGACGCGCTCCACCTCAAGCGCTTCGAACAAGGTCGAGTTGATCTGTTTCCAATCAGCGATCTGCGCGCGTCCGACCAACTTCTCTGAAACTGGCGCGAGGATCTCGCCGACATTGTCCGGATCGGTGACTTTCACCTCGATCAACCCGATCGTGTCACCCAGCAGCAAGAGCGTTTGCGCGTCCTGCATCGGCATAATCACGAAGGTCTCGTCGAAATCGTAAAGGCCAATCTCAAAGATTGCCGCCACTTCATAAGGCACCTGACGGATTGATGTGCCGAACGGTGTCGAACGCCCTTGTGGATTGATGATCGTGATCGTGTCACCCACCCGGGCGCCGAGATTGGCGGCGAGACGGTTTCCGATGGCAATCTGGTTCGAATCCGGTTTGAGCCGCGATAGGTCACCAAACACCAGCTTTTCCTGAAGCTCGTCGATATCTTCCTGCGTGTTGCCACGCACGAAGATTGGAACCACGCGGCCATTGTTGCTTGAAAGCAGAGCCTGCTCGATCAGCGGAGAAGCTTCGGTGACACCATCGGTCTTGCGCACATCCTCAAGCACGCCTTCCCAGTTTTCCAACTTGCCATCGAACGCTTGAACAATAGCGTGGCCATTAAGCCCTGCGAACTTGTCCAGCATCTCGCCACGAAAGCCGTTCATTACGCTCATCACCACGACCAGCAAAGCAACGCTGAGCATCACCACGCCGACGGAGATTCCGGCAACCAGTGCGATGAACGCCTCCCCCTTGCCCGGCCAAAGGTAGCGCTTCGCGATCATGCGTTCAAAGGGAGTGAGCATCGTTAAAACAGGTGCTTGAAGTGCCTTATGTGAACCAGCGCTTTAGGAGCCATGCGCCAATCGCACAATGGACTTCGCCCTGGCGCTTGTTGGTAAGCGCAAAAAGCGGACGAAAGCACGGCCATAACCCTTGTAATTGACCCGTAACATCGTCATTGACGCGGGCACTCAGCCGGAGCAGCGCAGCGGATTACAAGCGATGGCCACTACCGATATCGGACAGCTCGGAAATCTGACCCACCCTTACCTCAATGAGGATGGGGACAAGCTGCGTGAGGAATGCGGCATTTTCGGCGCAATCAACGCAGCCGATGCCTCTGCCGCCACCGCACTTGGCCTGCACGCTTTGCAGCATCGCGGGCAGGAAGCGGTTGGCATTACTAGCTTTGATGGCGAGGAATTCTACTCCCGCCGCGGGCTCGGCCATGTGGCGGAAAACTTCTCTTCCCAGGAAGCGATTGCCGAACTTCCCGGCCATATGGCATCGGGTCATGTGCGATACTCCACCACCGGCGGATCGGGTCTGCGCAATGTGCAGCCGCTTTACGCGGAGCTTGCCAGTGGCGGTTTTGCTGTGGCGCATAACGGCAATATCTCGAACGCTCAGACGCTGCGCCATGATCTGGTTCGCAAAGGTTCGATCTTCCAGTCGACCTCCGACACCGAAGTGATCATCCACCTTGTTGCAACATCGCGCTACCCCACCATTGCCGACCGCCTGATCGATGCGCTGCGTCTCGTTGAAGGCGCTTACGCTTTGATCGTGACAACGCCCGACGGCATGATCGCCTGCCGCGATCCGCTTGGCATTCGTCCGCTGGTGATGGGCAAAATGGGCGATGCGATCTGTTTTGCCAGCGAGAGCGTCGCATTTGACGTGGTCGGTGCCGAGCTAATCCGAGAAGTCGAGCCAGGTGAAATGCTGCAGGTCGATTTCAAGGGTGAGATCAAGAGCGTTCATCCGTTCGGTGAAGTGGCCCCGCGCCCGTGCATATTTGAGCATGTCTATTTCAGCCGTCCCGACAGCTACTTCGCCGGCCAAAGCGTGTACGAGGCACGGAAAGCCATCGGCGCGCAGCTTGCAATGGAAAACCCGTGCGACGTGGATCTGGTAGTCCCAGTGCCTGATAGCGGTGTTCCGGCGGCGATTGGCTACGCGCAAGAATCGGGCCTGCCGTTCGAGCTGGGCATCATCCGTTCACACTATGTCGGGCGCACTTTTATCCAGCCATCGGACAGTGCGCGCCATTCGGGCGTGAAGCGCAAGCACAATGCCAATCGCGGTCTCGTCGAAGGCAAGCGCATTGTCCTGATCGACGACTCCATTGTGCGCGGCACGACGTCGATGAAAATCGTCGAGATGATGCGCGAAGCTGGAGCCAGCGAGGTGCATTTCCGCGTGGCCAGCCCGCCGACGGCCCATAGCTGCTTCTATGGCGTCGACACGCCGGAGCGGTCAAAACTGCTTGCCGCACAAATGGACGTCGAGCCGATGCGTGACTTCATCAAGGCAGACAGCCTCGCATTCATTTCCATCGATGGCCTATACCGCGCAGTTGGAGCGCAGGAGCGCAACAGCACTTGTCCGCAATTCTGCGACGCTTGTTTTACCGGCGAGTACCCCACTTCACTCACCGACCTTTCGCTTAGCGAGCAAAAGGCTGCACAGCTCCCATTGGTTGACCCAAAAGCCGCATAAGTCGCTTACAACACTGAATTCAAAGAAGGCCCCAAATGTCTGACAGTAAACCGCTTTCGGGGCGCACAGCCCTTATCACCGGCGCGAGCCGCGGGATTGGCGCGGCGACGGCCTTGGCCATGGCGGAAGCAGGTGCACACGTTATTCTTGTGGCACGCAAAGTGAAGCCGCTGGAAGAGATCGAGGACCAGATTCATGCGCTGGGCGGCACCTCCACAATCGCCCCGCTCGACCTGACCGAGCCGGATGCTGTCACCCGTCTTGCCAGCGCGATTGCTGGACGTTGGGAAGCTCTCGATATCCTCTGTATTTCAGCGGCATATCTGCCAGAGCTCACACCGATTAGCCAGGTTGAGCCGAAGCAGTTCACGCAAGCTGTAATGACCAATATCATCGCCACGCAGGCTCTGTTGGCTGGCTTTGACCCGCTGCTGCGCCGCGCCAAAGCGGGCCGTGTCCTCGGCCTGACAAGCAGTGTTGGCGCATCGCCGCGCGCTTTCTGGGGCGCATACGGCTCTACTAAGGCTGCATTCGACAACCTGCTCGACACCTACGCTGCCGAGGTCGAAAAACTCAGCCCTGTTCGCGTCGCCATTGTCGACCCCGGAGCCACGCGCACTGACATGCGCGCCCGCGCCTATCCCGGCGAGAACCCCGAAACGCTCAAGGAGCCCAAAGTGGTGGCAGACCGTCTCGTCGCTTTGGCAACCGAAGACTTCCCGACCGGGCATCGCGAACGCGTCGACTGACGCCACCCATTCTGCGCGTTGCACCCTGCACGACGCCAAACATGCCTAATTTCTGGTTTACCCAACCGATTCAGACGCTGGTTACTCCCGCGCGCGCATCACGTGCGAACCGGCTGACCACCGGACCGACAGCTAATGAGACCAGCGTTTGGACAAGGTTTGATTTGTGATGCCTACTGCACAAGACAAATATGAGATCGCCGCGCAGGAAGATCGTTGCGCTGCCCGCACGAAACTGACCATCCCGGCGACCCTGCGCGCCTCGGGAGGCCGCGCCTTCCAAACCGTGGTGCACGACCTTTCGATCTCCGGTTTCTCTGCCTCTTCGATCAACCGGATGCACGAAGGTCAGGTCGTGTGGCTATCCCTGCCCGGTCTCGAATCGCTTCAAGCCGAGGTGGTCTGGTGGGACAACTGCATCGTTGGTTGCGCGTTTGCCGAGCTGCTTAGCCCAATCGTGCACGACAACATTCTGCAGCGCTATTCCAACACGGGCGTGTACCGCACCGCGATCTAACTGGGGCCGCAGTCTCCGCAGACCTTGACCGGTTTGGTCGTTTCTTCAGCAATTTTGGCAACCACGGCGCCCGTCTTTGCGCGGTAAGCGCCGCTGGTCGCGGTCGGCCAATTGCTGATGACTGCGACAACGAGATCGGCCTCAGGAACGATATTGATCGCCTGACCGAAGATTCCTTGCGCGCCGAAGTTGCCGCCGGGATAGGTCCACCATTGGTATCCATAACCAAAGCCGCCGTTCTGGAAGTCGACCAAGCGCGAGCCTGCGGTCGCAAACCAGCCCTCTGGCACAACCGATTTGCCATCGGCACCCTTACCGCCGGTGCGCACGAACTCGCCGACACGGGCATAGTCCGCCAAGGTAATGGAAAGGCAGCATCCACCAATGTTGCCGTTGCGTGGGTCTGTCATCCAGAACAATCCGCCCGCAAGACCAGCGGGTTCCACAAGGCGGCTCTGGGAATACTCTGCGAGCGAAAGACCAACAGCGTTCTCTACCAGCAATCCGAGAAGATTGGTCTCACCCGTCTTGTAGACGAACTTCTCGCCCGCCTTTGCCTCGCGGCCCAAACGCTTCATCTGCTCGACAATAGCATTCGGCCCGTACTCGAGCACGTAACGGTTCATCTGTGCAACATCACTGTTGGGGTCGGTATAATCTTCGTTCCACTTTACGCCGCTGGTCATGGTCGCGACATGGCGGACAGTCACGCCGTCATAGGCTGAACCTGCAAGGCCCGGAATATACTTGGTGATAGGATCATCGATGCTGTCGATGTAGCCATCCTTGATTGCCGTCCCGAGCAACGTCGAGGTAAAACTCTTGGCGACGGAGAAGCTGGTCCAGCGATCTCCAGCTTTCATGCCGAGGCCGTATTCCTCGAACCGGATATTGCCGCCCTGAAGAACCATCAGGCCAGCAGCGTTGGTTTCCTTCATCAGCGCGCGGATCTCGGTCTGCAATTCGGCGCTGAGCGGTTCGCCTTCGGGCAGCTTGGACGGAGTGTTGGCCGCCGGCACTTCATGACCCGCGAACCAGTTTTCCATCTCGCGGAACCGCGCCGAGCGCTGGTCGCTATTCCAGAACAGCACCTGAAGCTCTGACGGGTCGCGCTGCACCGGGGTCTTCAGTTCAACCCCGCTAACGGGCGGTTTCGCGGTGGCGGCAGCTGCATCTTCCGGTGTTGGCCCCGTCGTCTGGCACCCAGCCAAGGCCAGCGCCAGAGCGCTCCCCACCATCGTCGTTGTGAATTTCATTGGGCCTCTCCCGCCACTTATTCCTTCACCAGCGTCACCTGATGCACATCGATGTTTCCGACCCTGAACCCTGCTTCGCAATAGGCGAGATAGAACCGCCACAAACGCACAAACCTATCATCGAATCCGGCGGGCAATTGCCCAGTTTCAACAGCACGATCGAACCGAACCGTCCATTCGCGCAGGGTCTCCGCGTAATCGAGGCCGAAATCGGTCTGATCCTGCCAATGCAGCCCGCGCGCTTTAGCCAGCCCGCGAAACTCGGATGATTTGATCAGCAATCCACCGGGGAAGATATACGCCTGGATGAAGTCGGCGTTCTCCGCATAGGCTTCAAACAGATCATCGCGCATCGAGATGTACTGGATCGCTGCGCGTCCGCCCGGTTTCAGGTTGCGTGCGAGGCAGTCCATAAAATCGGGCCAGTATTCGCGCCCCAAGGCCTCAACCATTTCGCAGCTGGCAATCGCATCGAAGTGTGGTGCTTCACCCAAGCCGACATCGCGATAATCCTGCTTGCGGAAATCGATGAAGGGATCGGTGTGCGAACGGGCATAGGCCAATTGCTCGTCGGACAGGCTGATCGCGGTGACCTTTGCACCCGTTTCCGAGATATGGTCAGCAAGAGTGCCCCAGCCACAGCCGATCTCCAGCACACGCTCCGGATTGCCCAAGCGCGCAGTCAGAGCCTCGATCTTGCGCCTCTGCGCCGCTTCCAGCCCATCATCCGCGCAGCCCAGCGCGCTGGAATAGGTCATGCTGGCATCGAGCCAATGCGCGTAGAAATCGTTGCCAAGGTCGTAGTGCGCAGAGATGTTGCGCACGGAACCCGCCTTGTCGTTCTGGTTCAGCCGGTGCGCGACGTTGGCCGCCCATTTGAACGGGCCGGAACTGCGCGCCGCATTGCCAAGCGTCGCGACATTGTCAGACATCGCCGCAAACAGCTGCACCAGATCAGGTGTATCCCACTCGCGCGCTTCGTATCCTTGGTAGAAGCCAATCACGCCATTGGTCGCCAGACGAAGCAGAGAACGCCAATCATGCAGGTGGATTTCGGCCTCAAAGCCCGGCGCGCGGCCACCCAGCATCCGCGTTGTTCCACCGGGCAGATGCGCAATCATCGATCCGCGCTCTAGCCCCGCATCGATGCGGTCAATGATCGTGTTGAAGCCGGGGGTCAGCAGGCGTGCGAAGAAACCCGGCTTGGGCGCGAATTTCGCGCCGCCGCTGAGCAAAGCATCCCCTCTCACCCTTTGCGTCGTCATGCAGTTTCTTACGCATGACGAAGGGCTTGGGGCAAGATGCTATCCCACTTTGATTTTCTTATACGCCGCCAATGCCCGCTCGCGCGCTGCTTTGTGCGCAATGATTTTGCGCGGATAGCCTTGGGGTCGGACGCCATGCTCTTCGGGATCGTGGATGTATGGCTCACCAAGATCGGCCAGTTCAGGCACATATTCGCGGATATAGCGCGCGCAATCGAACTTCTCAGACTGGCTGAGCGGAGCCATGATCCGCACGAACATGTTCGAATCGACGCCCGTGCCAGCAGTCCACTGCCAATTGGTCGCGTTGGAGGCATAATCGGCATCGACCAACGTATCCCAGAACCACTGTTCGCCATGCCGCCAGTCAATCAGCAAATGTTTGATCAGGAAGCTGGCGGTGATCATCCGAACGCGGTTGTGCATCCAGCCCGTTTTCCAAAGCTGACGCATGCCCGCATCGACGATTGGGTATCCGGTCTCGCCCTTCTGCCACGCCTTCAAGTCGCGCGCGGCGGCTTCGTCCGTCTCCGGATCGCGCCATTCGAGCTTATCGTAATCCTCGCGATAGTTCTCGCGCGCATAGAGCGGGAATTGCGCGATGGCGGTCTGGGCATAATCGCGCCAGATCAGCTCGCTTTCATAGATATTCCACCCCTTGCCCGGACGGTCTGCGAAGTGATGCCATATCTGCACCGGACTGATCTCTCCGAAATGCAGATGGGGGAGAGGCGCGAAACCTTGTCGAGGCTGGGGAAGTTCCGCTTGTCCTCGTAATCATCGACATGATCGCTCCACCAGTCGAGTTGGGCATGAGCGGCCTCTTCGCCGACACTCCAGAAATCCTCGATTCCACTGGACCAGTCCGGCCTTGTCGGCAGCAGGTTCCAGTCGGCTAAGCTGTCGCTGGCTGGCCAACTTGCGGGCGAAGACAGTGTCTCTGGCTCCGGCACCAGATCGCGCGGCGGCAATTGTGCGCGCACGGCACGGCTGAACGGCGTGTAAATCTTGTACTGCCCGCCCGATCCGGTGGTCACCGATCCGATGGGAAGTAGGTAATTCGCATCGTACAGCTGAAGGTCGAGCTTCTCCGCCAGCGCTCCTTGCGCCTTGCGCCACCATGGCTCGTAATGGCGGTTCGCATGAACTGTTGTGGCACCGGCTTTCGCAACGATGTTGGTCAGCTGCTCGACGGCGTCCCCACTCCGCAAGATCAGCTTTGATCCACGAGCCTCCAAACGTTCCGCAAGATTGGCGAGCGAATAGTGCAACCACCACCGCGATGCGCCGCCGTAAGTGTGAGTCTTTGCACACTCATCATCGAGTACATAGACCGCGATAACCGGACCGCGCTTGGCGGCTTCATAAAGGGCGGGATTGTCGGCCAAACGCAGATCGCGTCGCAGCCAGACGATTTGTGTGTCACTCATAGAAGTGAAAGCGCGCTACTCGTCAGTGAGTTCCTCGCATTCGACATCGGGCAGAGGAACTAGAAAGCGATCACCCGTCAGTGGGTCAACAAAGCGTGCGTCTCTCAGAGTTATCGAACCATCTTCTGCGCGGACGGCAAACGGCGCGCGTGACCAGAAGAGAAACGCGTCAACTTGTGAGTTCGTGCTTCTTTCTGTCGATAAATCTGGCAGCTGGCAGACCTGCTCCTTCGGATAGCCCGGGCAATCATCAAAACAAAAGCTATTGGAGCCCGTCGGCCACGTCGGATTGGTGAGTGGCCATTCTGATGATCTCCAAAGACCCCGTGCCTCTTTGCCTATCACTTCGCGCTTCCAAAAGGTCAGCGGGAGCGGGCTAACAATTGTATCAAGGCTGGCCTCACGATGCTGATGCGCATCATAGGTGTATGCGGTGAAGGCTCCGTTCCCCGCGATATACGCCAGCATCACCGCAATCGCGCCCATCGCAATCGGCCTCTGGTCCCCGCCCACCTTCTCACGCCGAGCGCCCCACCAGATCGCGCCAATCAACAGCGCCCACAGCCACACATCGATAATGAACAGCGTGTCGCCATAGAACCATTGCGAGGAAAACGGCTCCAGCAGTCGGATGCCATAGACATTGAGCCAATCGAGTGCCGGGTGAGTCAAGCAGCCGATCAATCCGAGCAGATAGAGCCATTTGAAATTGACCGGCAGGCGTTTCTCCGGCCGCTTGCCACGTTTCGTCTGCCAGCGATCAAACCACCACAGCAGCCCTGCCAGCACCAGCGGCAACAACACCCAAGCAGGTGGCCCATGCGTGATCCCACGCCGGAAACCGAGATGCTCGGTCCCTTCCAGCCACATGAAACACGCCGCATCCACATCGGGCAGGTTCGCTCCGATGATGAGTGCCGGCATAGCCAGCCCCGTTTTCTTCTTAAGCCCTGTTTGCCCGAGCACCGCGCCAACAAGGCTGTGTGTTAGATTGTCCAACTAGCGACCCCTGATCCGACGTCCTTTGGTGCATGCGATTTCCCATCCACGCGACCAATTCTCATCACGCGCACCTGCTTTGCGGATATGCCCTTTGGAATAGAACTCGCGGATTGGTGGGGACGCGTTCTCAAGGCCATCTGCGCTGACGCAGAATTCACCCTTCTCGTCTTCCCAATTCCATGAATATGCGAAATGGCCCCGGCGCCCCTTATCGTTGAATGGGACTACGCTGAGCAGGAAACGAACATCCTTCTTCCAGACCGCGTGGAAGGAATGAGCGGTAAACCGGATGTTGAGCCGCCGCTTCGTCTTCACTCCGCCCAGATGATGGATGACCCGCGCGGGCGCTTCATACAATTCAGCCAAGCAGATAATCTCTGATTTGTCATCTTCTGGGCTAGAACCGGGACACACCGCCGGGAAACCGATCATCTTCGCTGATCCCAGCAATTCGACCAGCAGATAGCTCTCATTTGCAGAGGATTCGTCGGGCTCACTCTCGGCGTAGGCGGTCGCGGGATACGATGCGAACAAGATCGTCATCACACCCAGAAAGGCCACGGAGAGCTTGTTCATTTGCAAGAGTTTAACGATCGTGCATAGGTCCGTCAAAGCACTTCGCGGGAGAGAACAAGAGCATGACCGACACCCCATATATTCGGCCCGATATGAAGGCCTTTTTAGATGGCCTTGCCGCCATGAACGGTCCTTCAATCGCCGATATGACTCTGGAGGAAGCTCGCGCGAGCTACGGCGCGCTGCACGGGATGGCGGACCGTCCAGCGCGCGAACTGGCGGTGATCAAAGACCTCACTTGCAAGGGCCCTGCGGGAGACATTCCACTGCGCCTGTATGATGCGCGTGAAACCCGCGAGAATGGTCCGATTATCACCTTCTATCACGGCGGCGGATTTGTGATTGGCGATCTCGACACGCACCATGCGCTGTGCACCGAGATTGCGGCGCTGATGGACTTGCCCGTTGTCGCGGTCGACTATCGCCGCGCGCCAGAAGCGCCCTTCCCCGCTGCAATAATCGACTGCGAAGCCGCCACCCGTTGGGTCGCCAGCAGCCCACCCGAATTGGGCCGAGAGGCAACCGGAATCATCACCATTGGAGACAGCGCAGGCGGCAACGCCACGATTGTCATTGGTCAGCAACTCGCCGCGAACCCCGCCGATGTGCCAGTCGTGCTGCAAGTGCCGATCTTCCCGCTCGCCAGCGCAGTTGAAGGCTCCGCAAGCCTCGAACAATTTGCCGATGGATTTGTGCTGACCAAAGCCGCCATCGAATTCTTCGATGCGGGGTATCAAGCCGACCGGAATGATCCGCGCGGCTTTCCCATCGATGGCGATCATTCGACCTCGCCGCCCACAGTGCTGGTTACCGCGAGCCTTGATCCGATCCGCGATTCCGGGCGCGATTATGCCAGAGCATTGGCCGATGCCGGGCGCAGTTTCACCTTTATCGAAGTCGAAGGCGTCACCCACAGCTTCACCAATCTGCGCGGTGCGGTGCCGAGCGCTCAGGCCGATCTGGAACGCATCATCTCGGCCATGAAAACCGAGCTTGGAGCAGCATAGGATGAGTGACCTACCCTATCGCCCCTGCGCGGGCTTCATGCTGGTGAACAGCGAAGGCAAGGTCTTTGTCGGCGAGCGGATAGACAACCGCGCGCATGGCTTCTGGCAGATGCCTCAAGGCGGGATTGATCCGGGCGAAGACCCCGAAACCGCCGCCTTGCGTGAGTTGGAAGAGGAAACAGGGATCGGTGCGAACTTGGTCGAGGTCGTTGGGCCTGCCTCAGAGACTATGAAATACGACCTTCCCCCCGAATTGCTCGGCAAGATCTGGAAGGGCAAGTATCGCGGTCAGGAGCAGCATTGGTATCTCGGTCGCTTTACCGGCACTGATGCCGATATCGACTTGGAGGCGCATGATCCGCCCGAGTTTCACGATTACCGCTGGGTTGAGCCCGAACAACTGCCCGAGCTGATCGTCCCGTTCAAACGCGATGTCTACGCCGCGCTGGTCGAGGAATTCAAAACCAAGATTTAGTTGCTGGCAGGCTTATCCTGAGCGGTTTCCGCGGCGAGGCGAGCTGGCGGACCCGCAGCGATGCGCGATTGCAGCGCCAGCGTTTCGGGACACGACGCCCCGCACAGGCTCTCAAGCCGCGAAAGGTTGCGCTTGGCCTTCTCCAATGCGCCTTTCTCGACCATCGCTTCGCCCTCGCCCGCGATGGCAGCAAAGTTGCCCGGATCACGCTCCAGAGCTTCGCGATAATAACGGATCGCTTTGCCTTGCAGCCCATCCTGACGGGCAGCTTCAGCCAGCGCCACGAAGATCGGCGTGTAAGCCGGATCCACCGCAAGCGCGGCTTCAAATGCGTCAATCGCAGCCTGAGTCTCACCCGCAGCCAAAGCTGCCTTGCCTTGCATGACCAAAGATTCGGCACGCGGATCGGGCTTGCTATCGCCCGCGCTTGTCACACTCGCAGTGGTAGCGAGGAAAAGAGACAAAGCAGCAGCGGCGGGCGCGAAACGCATAATGGGCTCCTTGAGGTCAGCAAGCCGGGTTAAGATGGGCTTAGCCATAATCGATACGGCTATCATGATGAACGCAGGATGGCGACAAAAAACCCGTCCGTGCCGTGGTGGAACGGATCGAGGCGCATTCCTTTGCCGTGCGGTGTTCCGAGCGGAATTTCAGCTGGCTCGGCTGACCAGCCCGGGTTCCGATCCAGAAAGGCATCGACGCGCTGCGTTCCCTCCTGATCGAGCAACGAGCAGGTGATGAAGGCGATACGACCGCCGGGTTTCGTAAGTTTGGCAGCAAGATCGAGAACATGGTCTTGCAATGCGGCGTATCTTTCGAGGCGCTTTGGCGTCAGCCGCCACTTGGCCTCTGGCTTGCGCCGCCATGTGCCGGTGCCAGAACACGGCGCATCCACAAGCACCAGATCTGCCGCATTGGCGAGATCGCTCAGCGCCTCCATCTCACGGTTCGGATTGAGTTCGCGTTGCTCGGCGATACCCGCGCCTGCACGCTCTGCACGCGGAGCGAGTTGGGACAGGCGACGGCGGTCGGTGTCGCAGGCGATCAAGCGGCCCTGGTTCTGCATCATCGCCGCGAGCGCGAGAGTTTTGCCCCCTGCCCCGGCACATAGGTCAATCACAGTCTCACCACCCCGCGCGGCTGAGGCGAGGCTTGCGAGCTGACTCCCGTGGTCCTGAACCTCGATCATGCCCTCGCGATAGGCAGGCCATTGTTCAACCTGCGTGCCTGCTGGCAAGCGCAGCCCCTGCGGTGCGCCGAGCGGTTCCCCCGCTTCGGGCAGCTCAAGCCCGTCGCGGTCGGCCTTTAGCGCATTGACCCGAATATCGAGCGGAGCGCGATCCAGCATTCCGGCGAGCGCATCGCCTTTGACCCCTGACTTACCGAGCTTTTCGGTCAGCCATTGCGGCGCATATCCGGCCTGCGCGGCTTGCTCTGACGCACCGATTGCTGGTGGTCCGTGGGTCGAACCGTCGAACAATGGCGGCAGCGTCTCGTCCGTCTCGGCCAATGCCAGCATCGCCGCGCGCCCTGTCTCGGGCACTGGCCCGCAATGGCGAATCGCGCGGTAGACAAGCTCTCGCACGGCGCGTCGGTCCTTGGAACCCGCGTAGCGGCGCTCTCTGAAATAGGCCGCGATCAGACGGTCCGCGGGCGAGCCTTCGCTGCGCGCAGCATCAATGATCTGGTCGAGCAGCTCTATCGCCGCCTGAACCCGTGCAGAGGGGGTCACAAAAGGCCCTTAACGCGTCGGATAATTCGGAGCCTCACGCGTGATCGCGACATCGTGAACGTGGCTTTCCGAAAGGCCAGCATTGGTGATGCGGACGAACTGCGCGCGCTGTTTCAGATCGGCGATGGTTTCAGAGCCAGTATAGCCCATTGCCGCTTTCACACCGCCCACGAGTTGGTGAACAACATCGGCGGCGGGGCCTTTGAACGGCACCTGACCTTCGATGCCTTCGGGCACCAGCTTCATCGCCGATACGTCCTGCTGGAAGTAACGGTCTGCACTGCCCCGTGCCATCGCGCCGACGCTGCCCATCCCGCGATAGCTTTTGTAGCTGCGGCCTTGGTAGAGGAACACTTCGCCGGGGCTTTCGGTTGTGCCGGCAAGCATAGAACCGACCATCACAGACGATGCGCCGGCCGCGAGAGCCTTTGCCACGTCACCACTGGTGCGCAGGCCACCGTCAGCGATCACCGGAACACCAGACTTCGCCGCTTCTGCAGCGCTTTCCATAACCGCCGTTAGCTGCGGAACGCCAACACCTGCGACAACGCGCGTGGTGCAGATCGAACCCGGGCCGATGCCGACTTTTACGCCATCCGCGCCTGCGTCGATCAACGCGCGCGTGGCCTCCGCTGTTGCAACGTTACCAGCGATGACCTGAACCGAGTTGCTGAGCGCTTTCACCCGCTCGACAGCCTTGGACACGTCAGCGTTGTGGCCATGTGCGGTGTCGATGATGACCACGTCGACTTCTGCGTCGATCAAAGCTTCGGTACGGGCGAAGCCTTTGTCGCCCACAGTGGTCGCTGCGGCCACGCGAAGACGACCGCCTTCATCCTTGGTCGCATCGGGGTAGTTCACCGCCTTTTCGATGTCTTTGACCGTAATAAGACCGATGCATTTATACGCATCGTCCACCACCAGTAGCTTCTCGATCCGGCGTTGGTGCAGCAGACGACGCGCATCTTCCTGACTGGTGCCCAGCGGCACCGTTGCGAGGTCCTCCGTCGTCATCAACTCGCGCACGGGCTGCATGGGGTTTTCGGCAAAGCGCACATCGCGGTTGGTGAGTATGCCGACCAATTTGCCCGCAGGATCAGTCACCGGAATGCCGCTGATTTTGTGTTGCGCCATCATCGCTTCGGCGTCGCCCAGCGTAGCGTCCGGATCAATAGTGATCGGATTGACCACCATGCCGCTTTCGTAACGCTTGACCGCGCGCACAGCTGCCGCCTGCTCGTCCACGTCAAGATTGCGGTGAAGCACGCCTATGCCGCCCATCTGCGCCATGACGATGGCCATATCGGCCTCTGTCACAGTGTCCATCGCGGCAGACAGAACCGGAATATTAAGCGCGATATCTTTCGTCAGATGCGTGCGTGTATCCGCCATGCTGGGCAGAACGTTGCTCTCCGCCGGACGGAGAAGAACATCATCAAAGGTAAGACCGAGGGGAATATCCATGGGCACGCGGCTGCTTTCATCAAAGGGTGGAGCGAATCGTGCACGTCCATGTAGGGCGGGTTTCGCCCTGACGCTAGAGCATGTGTGCCACTATCGACCGCCTATTTCGCAGGTGCGGGATAAAGTGTCGTGTTGGCGACCCGCCGGATCAGCTCTTCGTGCAGCAATAGGTCTTCAATCGCGCCGCCCAACTCGATCTTCTCGATCTCGTCCGATGCCCGGTGATAGTCGCTGGATAGATATGGGCCCAGCACGGCCTGGGAGCTGAAGGCCGAAGAGATCATCACCGCTGGAACGCCCTGTTGCATCAGGGCCCAGCCATCCTGTCGACGAAGGAAGCTGTTGGCGTATTGCTTGTCACCCAGCTCACGGCCCGCCTCCATCACCACTTCGCGCACGATGGCATCCAGCGGTGTTTCGCCCTCCCCTATAAATCCGACCTTCGATCCAGCGGGCGCAATGGCGATGGTGTCGAAGTTGAACGCGGCAACGATCGTGTCGAGCGGTAAGGCAGGGTTTTCGATAAAGGCGCGCGCACCCAACAGACCCGATTCCTCGGCGCTGGTACCCATAACATAGATGTCCCGTTCAAACGGTCCGCCGGAGTTCAACCGGCGCGCGAGTTCGAGCATAACGGCAATGCCACTCGCATTGTCGACCGCACCGTTGCACACACGGTCTTCGGCATCGTCTGCACCGCATTCGCCCAGATGGTCCCAATGGCCCAGCAGCAGGACTGCACCAGCATTGGGTTTTGTGCCGGGAAGCTTTCCGATCACATTGTTGCTGGCCAAATCTTCGCGTTTGGACGTCGCTTCGACCGTCGCTTTGAAGTCGAGCTCGACGGGTTCGAAATCATCCGTTTCGGCAGCGGAGAACAGCGCATCCCATTCCTCGGAACCAACAGCCTGTGCCATGGCAGCACGTGTGATGTAGCCGCTCATTTGCGCGGGATCATCGCTGTTCAATTCGATCCGGTCGCGGCCAAGGAAGCGGCGAATGTTCGCCACCGCATCGTCATTCTCGATCACGGTCAGGATCGCAGCAGGGTTCTTTGTAAACAAAGCCGCGCGGCGAGCGGGACTTACGCCCGGCTCACCTAGCATCACGACCACTTTGCCCTCGACATCTTCGGGCGGAACTTCCTGCCCCAGCTTGCCGGCAAAAAGGACGTCTGCCCCCTCGACCAAATTGCGGCGGCGAGAGGTGAAGACAACGGCGGACTTTGAATCGGAACCGAACTCGGTCTTCTCCGAACCGTTGACAAAGACCAAGCGCGACATGTCCGGCTGCGTCGACACAAGCGGCACCGGCGCAAGCCAATCGCTACCGGGATCGTTAGTGCCCGAGACAAAGCCCGCGGCCTGCAGTTCCTTAATCATGAAGTCAGTGGTCAGCGTCTCTCCCGGTGTTCCGGGTTTGCGACCGCCAAATTCATCGCTCGCAAGCGTACGAATGTCGTCCATAACGCGCGCCGTAATCTCTGCGCGTTCGCTTTCTGAGACACTGGCAACCGGCAGCGTGGCGCAAGCTGACAGGCCGAGCGTCGCAACGGCAGCGACGATTACGTAACTAAGCCTCTGGATCATTCCGCTGTCCAGCCTCCGTCGATGCTCCAGTTCGCGCCGGTCACATTGCCCGCTTCCTCTCGGCACAAGAACACGGCCAAAGCCCCAATCTCGTCGGGCTGGACAAACTTCTTCGTCGGCTGCTTGGCCAAGAGGACATCGTTGATCACCTCATCCCGGCTCAGGCCCCGCGCTTTCATTGTATCGGGAATCTGCCCTTCGATCAGCGGGGTCCAGACATATCCGGGAGAGATGCAGTTGGCCGTCACGCCGGTTTGAGCAAGCTCCAATGCGATGGTCTTGGTAAAGCCATCCACCGCGTGCTTGCTGGCGTTGTATGCGCTCTTGAATGGAGATGCCGTCTTAGAGTGGGCGCTGGCGGTGTTGATGATGCGGCCCCAGCCTTTCTCTTTCATCCTTGGCACCGCGAGGCGCGTTGTGTGGAAGACAGCCGATATGTTCAGCCCGATGATCGCATCCCATTTCTCGGTCGGGAAATCCTCTACCGGAGAAACAAACTGCATGCCGGCGTTGTTGACCAGGATATCGACCGGGCCGACCTCCTCCATCATGGTCTCAATAGCCTCCGGGTCCAGAAGGTTCGCGCCATTGTAGGTCGCGCCCAGTTCCTCGGTCAGCTTGGCAATCTCGTCGGCATCACCAAAGCCGTTAAGGATCACATCGGCCCCTTCTGCACTCATCGCCCGCGCAACCGCAAGGCCAATGCCAGAGGTTGAGCCGGTAACCAGTGCGCGCTTTCCCTTGAGGAACATTGCCAACTCCGCTGTGTAAATTGTCTGGACTTTGCTTTTGCCGTGCCGTTTGTTGCTGTCCAGCTATTTTGCGTAAACTCTTGCACGCAAAGGCACGGGATTCGGGAGGGACAGCCAGTGCGGCTTAAAAGGTTCGACACATCAAAGATAAAAGTCCGCGGTGGCGGAGCACGGGGAGGCGGAGCGCGTGCCGCAGGCGGATTGGGCTGCGGTACGATTGTGATCGCCATCATCGGTGCGGTCGTATTTGGCGTGGATCCGGCGCAAATGCTTGGCCAGTTGGGGCAGATGCAAGGCGGCGGCGCGCCAGCGCAGCAGCAAGCCGGGACGGAGTCAGAAACCGAGCTTTGCACCAGCCACCGCTATGCGACCGAAACATGCAACGCGCTGACCAATCTCAATGAGACATGGCAGCCGATCTTCGCCCGTTCTAACGCGCAATTCAAAGAGCCTGAACTTGTCCTCTATCAACCGGGTCCGGTCGATACTGGCGGGTGTGGCCGCGCTTCGTCAGCCGCTGGCCCGTTCTACTGCCCGGCGGACATGGGCATCTACATTGACGTCAATTTCTATGACTTGATGGCACAGCAGCTGGGCGCACCGGGCGACTTTGCACGTTACTACGTCATGGCCCACGAATACGGCCACCACATCCAGAACATCACCGGCCTCGCCACGCAAGTCCGCAGCCTGCAACAGCGCAATCCAAGCCAGAAAAACCAGCTTCAGGTGCGCATGGAGTTGATGGCCGATTGCTACGCTGGCGTATGGGCGGGCAAAAACCGCAACCTGATCGAACGCGGGGACATGGAAGAAGGCCTGCGTGCAGCAGCTTCCATCGGTGACGACACAATCCAGCGTCGCGCAGGGCAACGGATCAATCCGGAAGCCTTCACGCACGGCACCAGCGAGCAGCGTATGGATGCCTTGCGCCGTGGTTTCCAAAGCGCCGACGGGTCATCGTGCGACGTGTATTTCGACTTCAGTTGATAGAGAAGCCGGGACGGGATTGATCCCGCCCCGGCTTCTTAAATCGGGTCTTTGAATCAAGCGCGAATACCGCTTTCTCCGCTTCCGGCTTCGGACCCGCTGCCAGAGTCCTCGGCGACCTTAACCTCCGACCATTCGATGTTCCTGGTGGCGTACATCACACCTGCCAGAGCCACGAACAGCATCATTGCGCCGATAACCAAAGACCAGCTTTCGAGATTAAGCAGGACGTAGAGCACCGCATACAGACCGGTGAGCAATGCCGCGATCATTCCGGCTCGCTTCCACCCGCCCAGCACTGCTGCGCTGTAGCTGGTGAGCAACCCGATGATGGCTGCACTGGCGACGACATATGCCGCGGCAAAGCCGATCAATTCTGCAAAGGCCAACAGCATCACAAAGAACAGGATCAATCCCGCCCCGGTCAGCAGATATTCTGCCGATGCAACGCGCGCTCCCGCGACAATGTCGAACATCAGGAATGCCACGAAGGTGAACCCGATAAACAGGAAACCGTATTTCAGCGCCCGCTCAACCTGTTTGTAGAGATCAACCGGTTCCATGAGGCGAATGGTCGCCATCTGCTCAACTGAACCCGCAGCCTCGGCCAAGTGGTATTCGTCAACCGAGGTATCTTGCGCTGGCAGAGCCTGTCCGGGAGCAGTGGTGCTCACCAATGACTGACCCAACGCAAGATTTGAGATCGACCATTTCGCATTGAAGCCATCCGCCGAAACTTCCCGGTCCGCATCACCGGGTAGGAACCCTCCTGCGAAGCTTGGGTGCGGCCAGCTGGATTTTGCGGAAAGCTCTGTCTCCGCGCCGCGCGGGATCATGCTGAAACTGCTGCTGCCGCGCAGGCTGTAGGCAAAATCGAGCGACAGGGTCTGGCCCTCGCTCCAATCGACAAACGCGTGGACACCGCCTCCGGTCTGATCGTTGCCGAGGCCGGGGCGAAGAGCCAGGTCTTTGGCGTCCAAGGTCATCGTCGCATCGGTTTGCAGGCCACGCGGGTCAGAAATAGGCAGCTGAATATATGCCTGATCCAGGATCAGCTGATTGGCCTCCACACCAAAACGATCCAAATCATCGGGTATGGCAAAGCGAGCTGTGCCGTCAATCTCGGCATCATAAACGACCGTTCGATGGATAACCCCGCGCGTGCGTACTTCGGGATCGATATCGCTCGTCAGTTTCTGCGAACTGGGCGCGATATACAGATGCTTTCGGTCTCGAACGTTTCGGGTGACGGCTTTGCCGTTCACTTGCTCGGTGGTTTGCCGTGTTGTCCGATACGGGACAACCAGCAATGGGCCTGAAACCGTCTGTGGCCCTGCCCACGCCGCAGTTACAGATTCTTGTGCAACCCGCGCTTGATGCTGGCGATCGCTCACAAGCCAATAGACCATCACCAAGGGAATGATCAGCGCCCCGCCGACCAATCCGACCATCAGCAGCTTCACTCCGGGACTTCGCTCACTCGTCATTTTTCATCCTCCTATGCTCGCGACGAACCGTGCATTGCGAGCGATGAACTGAATGCCCTGTGAACCCAACCAAAGAGCTGCCAATGAAAAGGCGGGCTACCCCAAGGGTGCCCGCCTAATCATGCCATATTGATGGGTTTGGTTGCTTCGATCAGCCCACGTCTTTTTTCCAAGCCTTGATCTGCTCGTCGAGCGCTTCGAGGATGTTGGAGCGTATTTCATCGCTCATTTCCTTGTCATTGGCGATCTCGTTGCGGGCTTCTTTCAGGCCTTCGAGCGCCTGCGCCATAATGCGAGACTGGCACATATAGACCTTCCTGATCTTGCCCTCAGCCTCTTCGACTGAAGCGACTTCATCGGAATTGCCGCGGCATTTCATCTTCACCACGGTGCGCTGCCCGTCAGTGTCCATATCGATGTCGACCATCGCCTCTTTCACGATGTTCGGGATATCTTTGATCACCGTGTCAGCTTCGGCGAGCCCGGCGCGAAGTTCTTTCATCATCACTTCGAGCTCTTCCTCGCTCATCTTATCGCCCTTGTTGATGATCTTGATCTTCTCGACGCGCTTTTCCTTTTTGCCATCGCCATCAGTGTCGTAGTCACGCTTGATGATGACGGTCCGTCCCTCTTCGCTCTCGATCACCTCGGTGTCGGGATCAATCTTGGCGATCTCTTGAGCCAGTGCGACAACCGGCGGAATCGGTGGAGCGGGCGGTGCTGGCGGCGCAAACGCAACCTTAGGCGCCACGGGTGCAGCAGGCGCCACAGGCACTGCGCTTTCGGCGTAGCTAATCGAAGCGGTCAGCGGCAGGGCAAGCACAGCGGCACCAAGCATGGCACGGCCAGCAATGCGACGGCGGGGGGATTGGTCAGACATATTCAGGCTCCTCAAACGTTGAATAATCGATTTGTCGCCCAAGACGGGGCACGCCATCGGCGCGGTCAGGCTTGCTCTTGGGGCGACGTTTGAACCGGCGGCAAAGCCGGCAATGACATTGGCGTATACGGCGCGTTTTTCGGCGGGCTGTTGGGACATCACGCGGGCATCGCACGCAGCCTCTTGGTCGCGGCGCAGAGCGAGCCAACCATACCGACCAAGCGGGTTCCACCAGTGCAGAGCAAAGAGCGGCTGAACGAGCATGTTGATCAGCAAATCGCGACCACCATGGTGCGCCATCTCATGCGCCAGAGCCAGATCACGAGCATGGCGATCAGGGTTGGCCATAAAGCCATCGGGTAAGGCGATCACTGGGTCCAGCACACCAAACGCAAGCGGCGCGCTGGTGCCACCGGTCTCAATCAAACGGACATTGCCTGACTGTCCCACTTCACGCGCGTCCTCGAGCAAGTCGGCGCGCAGGCTAAAGTAATTCGAAAACCGCATCCACAGGAAGATGGCGGCGCCCACCAACCACACCACCAGGCCAAGCTCGAGCCAGGGTATGAACTCAAACAGCCCTTGCGGGGGGTGTGATGTGGCCAAATCGGGCGCCGCCGGTCCTGATCCCGCCACAGCCTCTGGAGTCGCAATAATTGTGGCGGGTTCGGGGCTCAAAACAGGGTTCGAACTATCAGTGGGTGCCACCTTTTCAGGGGCAAGCCAGCTGGGAAGTTGGATCGGTGGAAGCAATAGCCGGATCATTGGCAGTGCCCACAAGGCATAGGCCATTTGTGGGCCGAAATGCTGCGCGACCGGACGACGGATAAGAAGAACAAAGCCGATCAACACGGCTGTCCATAGGAGCGTATCAAACAGCCAATCGGTCATTGCTTCAACTCCTTCAACAGAGCTTCGATCTCCGCGAGATCGTCATTGCTGAGCGCCTCAGTCTCAGCGAGATGCGCAACCAGTGAAGCGGCACGACCACCGAACAGGCGATCCACAAGACGCCGCGATTCACCGCCGACATAATCGGAGCGTTCGATCAATGCGCTGTAGAGGTAACGGCGACCGTCGGGACGCGTCGCAATCGCTTGCTTTTGCACAAGCCGCGAAAGAAGCGTCTTTACTGTCGCAAGGCTCCATCCGCGCTTTTCGCACACGGCGTCGCACACATCGGTGGCGGAAACCGTCCCGCGATCCCAAAGGATCTCCATAACTGCATGCTCGGCCTCCGAGATGCGTTCGGGCTTCATGTCTTCAGAACCGGGCAAAGCGTCCTCCTCGCTCGTTCACGATTACGTCTGTAGGCATGACGACTACGTCTGTAAACATGAAGCGTGGATTAACGGATATTCAGACGGCTATTTGATCAATGAAGCGCTGATTTCAGTCGACAAACGACATGATTACCAATCTTTAGGGGCTCACGGCCTATGACCAGTTCCACGAAAAAGATCCGGGTGGTGAGAATGAACCTCTTTTCTGTTTCTGGAAGCGATATCGGTTGGGAACTTGCCAGAAAGCATGGTGTGAACTTTGCTATCGTGGCGTTTGCATTCGTGTTCGTCGCCACGGTCTGCAGAATGACCGGTTTTGTCCCACTTGTCGGATACCAAACAGGTTCACAAGTTGGCATGACCTTGGCGAAAGCAAAGATTGAGCCTCTTTCGATTAACAGCCCGGCGTTCCTGAACAGAGGCGAAAAGCTTGTCGCGCATTATGATGCAACCATCTCGTCGGGACGCGTAAGCCTTTACATCCGCGAAGGTCTGGCCCCCGCCCCATTCATGCGCAAGACCACAGAGCGAAAGTACATCGAGGCTTCGGGAAAAGGAAAGATTGTCTTCGTTGCACCGGAAGACGGCATCTATTGGCCCAAAAGCATGATTCAGTCCGGCTGGGGCACGAGCCAATGCCGCGACAAGAACAAGGGGCGCAGCGTGGCACAAAAGGCGGCTGATCCAACATCAGGGTGTGGTTCGCGCGCCTTGGCTTACTCAGTGTGGTGGACTGTCGAGACTTAAGCGGACGAAACGCGCTCAGTCTTCTGCAGAAGACCGCCCGACTGGTTCGCTGGCAGTTGTCGGCATACGGGCTTCAAGGTTTGGCAGCCACGCCTTCACCCCATCACCGATGACTGTCTGCGGCAAGGATGCGAGCAGACGTTTGCGTGTCTCCCACTCGGCCACCTTGAGGTTCGCTTCAAGTGATGCCTTGCTCAGCGTTTGCGGCTTGCGCAACGCCCGATTGATCAGGGCATCGCCGAAAAAGGTCCATTCGCTGTCCGGCTCGCAGCCAAAGGATGTGCGATTACCCGCCGCCGCCGTCATGATCGCTGTGTCAGGGCTGGCGAGCTTGGGCACGAACACACCCGAGTAACATGCACTGATAATCAGAATGCGCCGCTTGATCCCGATCTCGTCCAGCACCTTCTGGAAATGGGAGGGACTCAGGATACCGTATCCTTGGTCCCCGTAATGATAGGCCAGTCCCAGATCGAGCCCGTGGCTGGTTGAATACAATACCAAGACGTCTTCAGCTGGGTCCATCTTCTCGGCAATCGCCGCGAGGCTGACCGTCAGCGCATCAATCGAGCCATGCGGCAGATCATCGCGCTCTCCATCGGGGCCCGCGAGCGTAAGCGTGCGCCCTGCCCCATCATAACGCTCCGTGAGTACCCGCCCGCTCTCACGCGCCTCTCGCGCGAACACCTTATCGCTATCAAGGGCGATGGTGAGTACATAAGCATCGACCACACCGGGGCGCTGCGGCTGTAGCCGTGCGAGGGCGCGATCCAACCGGCGCCGCTGTTCAAGAATATGCGCGGCGCTAAACCCCCGGTGCATCTGCGGCGCGGCGTCAAAGCTTGCGCGCCGTTCTCGCGGGGTCTTGCCAATACCGAGATTGGGAAACGGCAAAGTGTGCGCAGGCGGCTCGACTGAAGTGACCGAGACAGCTGCATCATCCGCCGGTGCTGGCGAAGCAAGCACCGCAGCTGCACCCAGCGAAAGAAGCACACGTTTGAGCATGATGTGCAACTTCTGTGGAATAGCCTCACGCGTCAAGAGGCGCATTCAAAGCTGCCGCGATTGAACGCTACCTCACCGGAGGACGGAAATGCACTTTGACGGTCGCATCCGTGTCACCAAGCTTCATCATGAACAGGCTGATGGAGCGGCCTGGCTTGGACCAACGTGCCTCACTGCGCGTGATAAAGCCTGACTTGCGTTCCAAGCGCCCTTCGGCGCCATATTGCGAACGCAGCGAAACGAGCAGCTCATCAAAAGCAGCCTTGGCGCCCGCTTCATCCAGCGCCCCAAGATGATCCAGCGAAACCTGAACTAGCTTCTTGTTCTCATAATAGAAGCAGACTTCGAAATCGCGCTGCGCCAGTTGCACCCTCGGGATGTGCACCTCGCACCATGCCGAACCCTTGATGTTGGAAGGGTCAGGATTGCTCTTGGCATCAAACAGCTTCTGCAAGGTCTGCGCAGGCGTCTCACCAGCTTGTGCATCGCGCCAAAGGGCGCTGGCATTGGCGGGAGCCGCTATTGCAGAAATCGCTAATGCAGCTCCCAAAAGACGCATCAATACACCCGCGCCTTAGGCTCGATGTACTCCGCATCCTCGGTCAGCGTGTATTCGTGGACCGGGCGGTAGTCGATACGGCCGTTTGAGCCGTGTCCGCCCCAACCATCGAACCATGCGACGGTGTGCTTCATCCATTCCTTGTCATTGCGATCAGGGAAGTCTTCGTGCGCGTGGGCGCCGCGACTTTCCTTGCGGTTGGCCGCCGAAGCCATCGTGACATTTGCCTGAGCCATCAGGTTGTCGAGCTCGAGCGTCTCGATCAGGTCACTGTTCCAGATCAGCGATTTGTCGGTGACGTGGATGTCTTCCATTCGCTTGTTCTGTTCGGCCAGCTTCGTCACGCCTTCGTCCATCAGCGCCTGATCACGGAACACAGCGCAGTGTTTCTGCATCGCCTTCTGCATGTCAGCACGGATCGCGGCGGTGGGCGAGCCACCGTCAGCATAGCGGAAGTGGTCGAGGCGGGTCAGCGCGAAGTCGGCGCTGTCTGTCGGCAGTTCTGGCTGGCTTGCGCCCGCAACGGTGTTCTCTTTCAAGTGAATGCCGGTTGCGCGGCCGAACACCACAAGGTCGATCAGCGAGTTCGAGCCCAAGCGGTTCGCACCGTGGACCGAGACACAGGCAGCTTCGCCAACAGCGTAAAGGCCCGGCACAATCGTGTCCGGATCGCCATCCTTGCCGATGGTCACGACCTGCCCGTGGTAGTTACACTGGATGCCGCCCATATTGTAATGAACGGTCGGCGTAACCGGCAGCGCTTCCTTGGTCAGGTCGACGCCTGCGAAGATCTTACCACTCTCGGTAATACCGGGCAGACGCTGAGCCAGCACGTTGGGGTCAATATGGTCGAGGTGCAGGTGAATATGGTCGCCTTCTGGCCCCACACCGCGCCCTTCGCGCATTTCGAGCGCCATCGAACGCGACACCACATCGCGCGACGCCAAGTCCTTCGCTGACGGAGCATAGCGTTCCATGAAACGCTCGCCTTCGGAGTTGGTGAGGTATCCGCCCTCGCCGCGTGCGCCTTCGGTGATGAGAACGCCCGCGCCGTAAATGCCGGTCGGGTGGAATTGCACAAATTCCATGTCTTGCAGCGGGAGGCCCGCGCGCAGCACCATACCGCCGCCATCGCCGGTGCAAGTGTGCGCCGAAGTCGCGGTGTAATAGCAGCGGCCATAACCGCCGGTTGCCAGCACAACGCTTTGCGCGCGGAAGCGGTGGATCGTGCCATCGTCGAGGCACATGGCCATCACGCCAACGCATTGCTGAACGCCGTCGACGTCAGCCATGATCAGATCGAGCGCAAAGTATTCGATGAAGAAGTCCGCATCGTATTTGAGGCTCTGCTGATACAGCGCGTGAAGCATCGCGTGGCCGGTGCGGTCAGCGGCAGCACAGGTGCGCTGCACCGGAGGGCCATCGCCCATATTCTGCATGTGACCGCCAAACGGACGCTGGTAGATCGTGCCGTCTTCGTTGCGAGAGAACGGGACGCCCGCGTGTTCAAGCTCGTAAACCGCCTGCGGGGCTTCGCGAGCGAGATATTCGATCGCGTCCTGATCGCCCAGCCAGTCCGACCCCTTCACGGTGTCGTACATGTGCCAAGTCCAGTGATCGGGCGTGTTGTTGCCCAGCGAAGCGGCGATACCGCCCTGCGCCGCCACAGTGTGCGAACGCGTTGGGAAGACCTTCGAGATGTTCGCCGTGCGCAAGCCTGCTTCGGCTGCGCCCATCGTTGCGCGAAGGCCAGAGCCGCCCGCACCCACGACAACCACGTCATAGGTGTGGTCGATGATCTTGTATGCGCCCTTCAATTCTGGGCCGTTAGCTTCAGAAGCCATTACGCGGAAACTCCAAGGGCGAGACGCACGACGCTGAAGATCGCGAAGGCGCCGCCGCCGATAACTGCAAGATTGAGAGCGGCAAGTGCCGCGAATTTGGTGCCGCTTTCGTGGAGGTAATCCTCGATCAGCACCTGAAGCCCCAGCCGCGCGTGCCAGAACAGGCTGATGATCAACAGGACCATCGCCGTTGCCGGAATGGGCTTTGCGATCCACGCGCTGACAGTGGTGTAGCTAAGATCACTCAACGTCAGGAAGCTGATCAGAAGCCAACTCATCAACACCAGATTGCCGATGGCGGTAAACCGCTGAACCAGCCAGTGATGCGCGCCTTCATGCGCCGAACCAAGACCGCGGACTTTGCCGATTGACGTGCCGTTACCCATCAGATCATCCCCTGCTTGGCCATGATCACCGCCCAAAAGGCGATGGTCAGGACGATGGCGATGATCGGCGATGCGATCGACCAGATCTTGTTGGTATCAAGCTCGTACCCTGCACCGATGTCCAATACGAAGTGGCGCAGGCCGCTCATCATATGCGTGAAGAAGGCCCAAGAGAGGCCGACGAGTACGACATAGCCGATCGGCGAGGTCATGATGCCGGTGAACGTCTCGTAAGCTGCCGGGCCACTCGCAAGGGCACCAAGCCACCAAACGAGGATACCCAGCCCGACCAGTGCCATCCCGTCTCCGGTTGCACGGTGCAGAATCGACACCAGCATATGAGGCCCCCAGCGCCATATCTGGAGGTGCGGCGAAAGCGGTCTTTGACTCATGAATATCCCATCCACGTAGATTTGTGGCTCCCACTTAGCGCAAGCACCGCGTGAGGCAAGACGCGAAGGCTCACGATTTCTTGCAAAGTTCTGGACAGGCACTTGCAAAGTTTCGGATAGAGGTTGCCATGACGACCATTCTCCTCACCGGATCCAGCCGTGGAATTGGCGCTGCGGCGCGCGCTGCGCTCGAAGAACGCGGTGTCAAAGTCATCGGCCACGCCACCCGCGCGGTGGATGATCAGACGATTGCTGCAGGCTTTGGCAATCCCTTGGGCGCGCAGATGCTCTGGAATGAAGCACTGGACCGCGCCGAGGGACAGATTGATGCGGTGGTGAACAATGCCGGGCTGTTCGAAGCCAACCGGATCGACCGCTCTGACATCGAGTGGCTGGATGCGTGGGAGGATTCCTTGCGGATCAACCTAACCGCCGCCGCGCAGCTAAGCCGGTTTGCGATCAAACATTGGCAATCCAAGGGAACGGGTGCCAATGGGATCAAGGGACGCCTGGTCCATGTCGCCAGCCGCGCCGCCTATCGCGGGGATTCGCCTGCTCACTGGCACTACGCAGCAGCCAAAGGCGGGATGGTGGCAATGCACAAGACGATAGCTCGCGCCTATGCTAGTGAAGGCATCTTAAGCTACGCCATCACACCGGGTTTTACCGACACCAGCATGGCAGATGACTATCTCGACAGCCGCGGCGGAGCGGGCCTGCTTGCCGACATCCCGCTGGGCCGCGTGGCCGAGCCTGAAGAAATCGCACGCATTATCGCCTTTTGCGCGCTGGACGCCCCACCCAGCATGACTGGAGCGGTAATCGACGCCAATGGAGCCAGCTATGTCCGGTAGATCCTTTGCAGCTCTGGCCGCCCTTACGCTTGCATGTTGTGCAAGCACCCCCGCAGTCCAATCAAAGCCTGATGACGAGGCAGATCGCGCTGCTTTTGCGGAGGCGTGTGAGCCGTGGGACGAGTGGGACAAACCAGCACCCCCGTTTCGGATTTACGGAAACACATACTACGTTGGCACATGCGGAATTTCTGCGATCTACATCGCTAACGAATTTGGCACCGACTACATCGACAGCAACACTCTGATCGACACCGGCACTTCCGTCGGCGTTGAAACCGTGATTGCAAACATAGCCTCTCTGCGCCCGCATTTATCGGGCCCTCCAATGGTGAGTCACGTTTTATACAGCCATGAGCATTTCGACCATGTTGGCGGTCATGCAAAGATACAGCAGCTCGTGCCAGATGCCGAGTTTTACTCCTCTGTTGCCGCAGCATCGGTTTTTCGCACGGGGAATGATCACCCCGATGACCCCCAATTTGGGATGCATGAGCCAATGGCACCGGTGCGCATAGAGAGAGAGGTGGCTACTGGCATGACAATCGGCCCTCAGCGTATCAAAGTGATCGCCACACCCGGCCACTCTCCCGGCGCGCTGAGCTGGCAGTGGGAGTCCTGTGAGGGTCCAAGAGAGAGCAATGTCTGCAAAACCATCGTCTACGCAGACAGCCTCTCCCCCATCAGCCGCGATAATTACAAGTTCTCCGATCACCCCGAATATGTCGCCGAATTCCGCGCGGGGATCGCCCGATTGCGCGAATTGAAATGCGACATTCTGCTCACCCCTCACCCCTCGCACAGCCGCATGGTCAAACGCGCGGCGACCGGCACGTTGGAAGGCGGCATGACCTGTGAGGAGTATGCCGACAGCAAGACCAAGGCGCTCGATGCGCGGCTCGCGAAGGAACAGGCTGCGGAATGACCACCAGTTGGAAACTTTCCGGCTTTGCACCCAAGCCTGTCGTGCAGGCCGCACTCCTTGCGCATGACGAAATTGAGGAGTGGGATTACAACCTCGTGATCGCAGGGCGTGAAGTCGCGGAGGATCGGCCCAGCGAGTGGGTGCTGGAAGCGTGGTATCCCGAGAAGCCGGACAAGTCCCACGTGGCCGCGCTGCAGGGCCTGTTTGAAGACGCACCGCCCGAATTCGCCATCGAGAAGCTGCCGGACGAGGACTGGCTGGAGGTCAGCCAGCAAGGCACACAGCCCATCCACGCCGGGCCATTTCACGTCTACACCCCCGGCTTCGAGCCAGAGGAAGGCGCAATCAACTTTGTCATTCCGGCCGCACAGGCGTTCGGCACTGGTCAGCATGAAACCACTGCCGGGTGCTTGGCCATGCTCGCGCATATGAAGCGTCAGGGTGTGAAAGCGCGCCATGTGGCTGATATCGGCACCGGCACCGGGCTTCTCGCCTTCGCAGCCCTTGCTTTGTGGCCCCATGCCAGAGCAACCGGTTCGGATATTGATCCCGTCTGCGCACCCACCGTCGAAGACAACGCTGCGCTCAACAATATCCCGCTGGGCGCAGGACCGGGCGCGATGACTATGGTGGTTGCCGACGGGATGGACGATCCCCTGCTGCAAATGCGCGGGCCCTACGACATTCTGATCGCCAATATCCTTGCCGGGCCACTGGTTGAGCTTGCCCCCGCTTTCGCCGAGGCCACCGCACCGGGCGGGCATATCATCCTTTCCGGACTGCTCGCAGAAAAGCAGGAAAGCGCCGTGCGCGCCGCCTATATCCGCGCCGGATGCCGCCCAGCAGGTCGCATCCAGAATGGCGATTGGGCTGTGTTGTGGTTCCGCCGCCGCCGCACAAGCTGAGGCACGCCAAGGAGAGGTTGAAGCGCTAAACTGCGTTCAGTTCGCGCCGCTTTCCGGTGAGGAACAGTCTTTCCGCACGCGGAGGGTCGAGCGCGAGAGCCATCTCCAGCGCTACGACGGCATCCCCGGTCCGCCCAATCTTTGACAGCAATTCTGCGCGCGCGGCTTGGTATGGGCGTGTGTCGGCGAGCTTTTCAGAGGGCAGTTCTTCCAGCGCCGCGAGCCCCTGCTCCGCGCCTTCCACTTGAGCCAAGGCCATAACCCTGTTGAGTCCCACCAAGACGCTCGGGCGCACGGTCAGCAACGCGTCGTAAAGCGTTAGGATGGCGCGCCAATCTGTTGATCCATCAAAGGCGCGCCGCGCATGGGTCAGCTGGATAGCGGCCATGATCTGATACGGACCACTTCGCCCGAGCGCTGCAGCATCGTCCATCCACGCCCTCGCCTGCTCGATCATCGCCATGTCCCAGCGCGACGTTTCCTGTTGCGATAAGGGCACCATTGCCCCATCCGCATCGATCCTCGCCCTCTCTCGCGATCGAGCTAGTGCGACCAATGCAGCCAATCCCAGCGCCTCCGGCTCGCGCGGCATCAATTCCGCCACCATCGCACACAGCCGCCCAATCTCTTCGGAAAGCTCGGGATCGACCTCTCCGCCCGCATCCTGATAAGCAACGGTGTAAGCAAGCTCGAGCGTAAGCAGCACGGCATCAAGCCGCTCGCTCCATTGCTTTCGAGGTGGAAGTTCGAACGATACGCCCGCATCGCGCACCTTGGCCTTTGCCCGTGTGATGCGCTGAAACATCGTAGCCTCACTGGTCAGGAACACCTTGGCAATCGCGCCAACGGGCAAGCCGCAAATGACCTTCAGCGCCAGCCCGGCGCGCGCCTCAGGCGCCAGCGCAGGATGGCAGCAGATAAAGATCAGCCGCAGCCGCTCATCCGGGATCGGATCGGGAAGTTTGATTACATTAGCCATATCGCTCACCAGTGCCGCTCCGTCTGCGGCTCTTGTTTCGGCGTCGCGCTTACGGATCGCGTCAATCGCCTTGCGCTTGGCGGCGGTGAACAGCCATGCAGAAGGGCGATCCGGCGTCGTGCCGCTGGCGATCAGCGCCGCGCTCGCTTCGGCAAAGGCATCCTCCGCCGCATCCAGATCACGCAATTGCGCGGCCAGGGCAGCAACCACCCGTGGCCGCGCATCGGCTATCGCCGAAGCAAGAGATGCGTTTGCGCTCACCCTTCCATCGGCCAGATCGGACGCACTTCGATCGCGCCTTTGCCTGGAATCGGAATCAGTTTTGCCCACTCCAGTGCCTCATCAAGGCTGGAAACATCGATAATGTAGAAGCCACCCAACTCTTCATGCGTCTCTGCAAAAGGGCCGTCATGCAACACATGGCTGCCATGGTCCCATTTGATGGTTGTCGCGGTGTCCGCGGGCTTAAGGCGTTCTCCTGAAAAAGGGATACCCTTCGCCGCGAGTTTCTCGGCCAATCCCATGTGACCGGCCAAAGTCTTTTCCATCAGCGCCGCGCCATCTTCACCTTCATAGATGCTCTCATCTTCGGTGATCATCAGCATGTATTGCATCACTATTCTCCGTCATGGACCGCGCCACAATGGCGAGGCTCTGACCTTGAGACGGATGATGCAACCCGGATTCTACAATGGGCGCAAAATTATTTGTCCAAGGCCTCTTCCAGCAGGTCGAGAGCGTTGCGGGTGAAGGCGTGCATATTGTCGATCCGGTCATCGCTTTGCGTTTCGATCACAGCAGTTCGCTCGAACCCGTCCGGCCCTGCGACCGCCGCGACGCTGCGACCGGAGGCGACGCCCATCGGGTGTTTGCTGGAACCGGCAGACCCGCTTTCGGCGATGCCCCAGTCCGCGCCCAGCCTATCCCGAATGGCGCGTGCTTGAAGCAGCGCATAGTCCTCGGTCGCGGAACGCATCCCTTCATAGGCATCGCGTGGCAGATCAAACAAAACGTCGCGCGCCTTAAACGAATAGACAATCCCGCCACCGACATAGAATTTCAGCGCACCCGGCACTGTCAGAAGGCTGGCGCCGATCAATCCGCCCGTAGCGCCATCGGCCACCGCAATCTTCTCACTGCGCGCCTTCAAAGCGTCTGAGATGCGGACAGCTTGCGGGTGTATATCTCGCAAGAAATCGCTCACTTGCTGATCCGTCTGATCGTGGTTTCCTGCCCGCCGACATCTTTGCCGTTCACACTGGTTATCCGTTTCACGCTCGCCGAGATCGGGAGCCCGTTTTCTCCATCCAGCTGGAAATCCAGCTCATCGACCATCGTGATTGCAGCCAACTCTTTCTTGACCTCGTCCGATGGGCCCGCGCCTCCTTCACCTTCAAAAAGAGCCACGACAGAACCGGTCATTTGACGCAGGCTTTCGGGATCAATGTAGGTGGACTGATTGTAACTGAGAGTTCCGTCCGCCTGACGCGATAGCGACACGACCGCCGTTCCTTCCAAAGTGACGGATACGACATCGCTTTGGGTCGCGGTCTCGGCTGAATAGGAGACTCCGTCTTCCATCTCGATACCGCCATAGCCAAAGACACTTGGCCACCCGCGTATCATCAGGTCCGGTGCGTTCTCAGCAGTGGTATTCAGGTAAGGCGCCAAGATTCGCTCGACCGCCTTGATCGCCGCTGAATTTGGATCCTCACCTTCGATTTCTGCGAGAGTCTTGGGCAGGTCGAGGATGGCCTTTTTCGCCACCTCCCAATCGAGCATGCGGACCATTTCGCCGGTGCTGTCCAATTCAACTCTAAGCGGCATCACAAACGGGCGCAGGCCAACTGGCATGGCTCGCATGATCTGCGGGTCGGTCAGGTCATAACGCTGACCACCAGCGATCATGGCGTAGTTTCGTAGTCTTAGTATGAACCCATTTTCGCCCCGCTCAAACTGTAGCTCCTGCTCCATTGTAATGGGGCCAGAGCCGCGCGGTCCCTTCTTCTCGAAGGTCATAGCGTAACGGATCGGCGCGCCGATGGGAGGATCGAACGGGATGACCAGCATCTCGGCTGCCTGCTCGACAGGCGCTTCAGCGGGCGCAGCCTCTTGTGCGAGCGCCGGAAAGCCCAGACCCAATGTCGAAACTGAAATGGCCAAAAGACCGGTTCTAAGAATGCCCATTCTGCGTCCCATTGTTTTAGCCCGCCTTCGCCACAATCGCCGCCCAGCCCGCTTCGTCGGTGGTTTCAATACCGAGATCTTGCGCCTTTTTCAGCTTTGAGCCCGCGCCCGGTCCGGCAACCAACAGGTCGGTTTTCGCGCTAACGCTGCCTGCGGCCTTGGCACCCAAGCGTTCGGCCTGCGCCTTGGCTTCATCGCGGCTCATGGTTTCGAGCTTGCCGGTGAACACCACCGTTTTGCCCGCGACGGGGCTGTCGAGCGTTTCGACTTCGTAGCGCGGTGGGCTGACTTCGCTCAGCAGGTCTTCCCACACGGTCACGTTATGCGGTTCGTGGAAGAAATCACCCAGCGCGGTAACGACCGTTTCACCCACGCCATCGATAGATGTGATCTCCTGCGCGGCCTCCTCATTGCCGTCGCGCGCTTTCGCGGCAAGGTCGCGCAAAGCTGGCAATTCGTGGACATGCTTCAGCAAGTCGCGCGCGGTCACCTCGCCCACATGGCGGATGCCCAGTCCGAACAGCAGCCGCGCGGCATCGGGTTCGCGCTTCGTCTCGATGGCAGCGAGGAGATTGTCGACCGACTTCTCCTGCCAGCCTTCCAACGCGAGAATGTCTTCACGGCGATTGCGCAAACGATAGATGTCCGCCGGGCTTTCGAGCCATCCCAGCGCAAAGAACTGCGCGATGGTCTTGCTGCCCAAGCCCTCGATATCCAGCGCCTTTCGACTGACGAAATGTTCGAGCCGCTGGGTGCGCTGTGCAGGGCAAATCAACCCGCCGGTGCAGCGAACATCGACCTCGCCCTTTTCAGCCACCGCTTCGCTGTCGCATTCGGGGCATTTTTCGGGGAACACGAATGGTTCGCGCTCTTCGTCGCGGGTGAGGTTCTCGACCACTTGCGGGATCACATCGCCCGCGCGCTGGATCACGATGCGGTCACCCGGACGCACGCCGAGCCGCTCGATCTCGTCCCGGTTGTGCAGCGTCACATTGGTGACGGTCACCCCGCCAACCAGTACTGGCGCCAGCCTGCCCACCGGCGTCAATTTGCCCGTGCGCCCGACCTGAATGTCTATCGCTTCCAGCGTCGTTTGCGCCCTCTCGGCAGGGAATTTGTGCGCCAGGGCCCAGCGCGGAGCCTTGGCGACATAGCCGAGCCGCTGCTGCCAATCGAGCCGATCGACTTTGTAGACAACGCCGTCAATATCGTAGCCCAAATCAGGGCGCTGCCGACCAATCTCTTCGTAGTGCGCGATCAGCCCGTCAGTGTCCTGCGTCAGTGTGAGAAATGGCGAAAGCGGGAAGCCCCAGCTTTCGATCATTCGCATCATAGCGTTCTGCGTGTCGCAGGGCACGTCCGAGGCCGCACCCCAGCCATAGGCCCAGAATTTTAGCGGACGCTTGGCGGTGACGCTCGCATCCTTTTGCCGCAAAGACCCAGCGGCGGCGTTGCGCGGGTTGGCGAATAGCTTGCCGCCCGCTTCCTTTTGCGCCGTATTAAGCGCGGCAAAGTCGGCCTTGGACATGTAAACCTCGCCGCGCACTTCAAACACCTCGGGCACGCCTCTGTCGCCTTTGGCGGAAAGCTCTTGCGGGATATCGCTGATGTGGCGGACATTGGGGGTGACATCCTCGCCCACCTGCCCGTCCCCGCGCGTCGCGGCGCGGACCAGCTTCCCTTGCTCATAACGCAGCGAGCAGGACAGGCCGTCAATCTTGTCCTCTGCCGTGATCGCGACAGCCTCGTCCTCTGGCAGATTGAGATAGCGCCGCACCCGCGCGACCCATTCCTCCACCTCTTCACGGTTGAAGGCGTTGTCGAGGCTCATCATGCGCTGTTCGTGGGTCACCTTGCCCAGCGGCGAAGCGGCGACCTCGTGTCCGACCTTTTTCGAAGGAGAATCCTCGCGAACCAGATGCGGAAACGCCCCTTCCAATTCGGCATTACGACGGACCAACGCGTCATATTCCTGATCGGAAATCTCTGGATTGTCCTGCGCGTGATACAGCTTGTCGTGTTTTGCAATCGTCCGCGAGAGCCGCATCAGTTCATTGGCTGCGTCAGCTTCGGTCAATTCGGATACAGGCGCATTCTTCGACATCGATATAGCCTTACCCGCTCAAAGCGATCTCGACCAGAGACCCTTAGGAAGATGTCATCTGGAAAGTGTCGGGTTTCGCCAAGCATATTGTTCAATCCAAGTGTAAGCTCGGCCTCACAAACATTCATGGGGGAATGATCCAATGAAACGCATTTTGATGCTTTTTGTCGCCGCTATGGGCTTAAGCCTCGTGACGATACAACCAGCTCAGGCGCAATTCCGCGGCTTGATCCGCGATCTGGCTCCAGAGGTGAAACTGCCCAACTTGCTCAAGGGTAAGCCGCCGATAACCACCAGCATTCAGGATGCGATCTACGCCGATCCTAACCGCGACGGATTTGATCCGGGGACACCGCAGGATCTCGCCAGCCTGCCGTTGGATAAGAAAAACCGCTTCGTGCTCGCCGCGGGGTATTACACCATGACCGCGCAAAGCTATTGCCTGAAAGCGGGCACCTATGGTCCGAAGGGCGGCGACGGCTATCTCTACGCGCCGCTCAAAGGCCCGCAGCGCAAGGCGGTGGACGCGATTCTGCGCAACTCGGTCGATCATCCCGATATCGCCCAGCGCGATATTCAGGTGCTGTTGTGGGCAATCATCGCGCGGGCGAAATTTGAAAACCTCAATGCGAAGTCAAAGGCCGTCGCCGCTCGCTTGCTGACAACAAAGCAGCTCGCCTCGCTCAATCGCAACGCGCTCGATGTCCTCACGAACAACCAAGTTCAGGGGCTGATCGGCGGCACGCCGGGTCCGGTGCGCGCCGTTCTTCAGGCAGAGGCCGATATGAGGCGCATGCTGTCGGGTGGTTCAAGCTATTCCGATCTTGAGCGGGTTGCCGTGCTTGCAGGAGTCGCGCCCGTTGGCGAAGGCAGCCTTACCAATATCCCCGCCAACCGCTGGAGCCGCCATCCTGATGGGTATTGGGTGCGCTTTGACCCATCGGGTTACCGCCAGACCAAGGTTGAGATCTACGTGCCAGCAGAAGCCGTCGGCAAGCGTTATGACCCGGCTGACACCGTCGCGGTGCCAACCAACACGTCAAAGCAGCGCCTCGGCCAATCGGCACGCATTTACGGGCAATAGACAGGCTTAGTCAGCGGACAATATCGTCACCATCGCGCGCCGCGTGATCCGAAAGCCCAGACTTTCATACAGCGCAATGGCCGTGTCATTATGGGCGTAGGAATGGAGGAACGGCGTGTCGCCCCGCGCGCGCTGTGCCTGAATAACATGCGCGATCAGGCGGCGGGCATAGCCTCTGCCGCGATATTCAGGCCATGTGCACACGCCGCTGACCTCCGCAAAGGTGGGCGCAGGGCGCATCCGTTCTCCCGCCATCGCGGCCAGCTTTCCACCATCGCGAATGCCAAAGAACTGCCCGTATCGATGCGTCATCTCGCCCCACGGCCCCGGCTTGGTCGCGAGCGCGATTTCGGTCATTTCGGGAACGTCTACGTCGCCCAGCGGAACAATCTCGGGGTCGGGCTCCGATAGCGATGCGGCACCATCCGCAACCATCTGCACCAGCGGTGCCGTGCGTACGACTGTGGTGCCGGGCGGCGCGGGCCATTCCTCGGGCTCCACAATCCAGATCGGATGCGGGGAAGATCGGGCAATTTCGGCCAGATCAGACTGCGCAGAGGCGCTGTGATCAGGAGCGGCTGCAAATGGGCCATACCGCGGATCAATCCTGAGCGCTGAGCCGGTTGAAATCGCCAGTGACGCCTGCCCATTGTTGAGCATCGACCAAACGGGACGGGAGAGGAGATTGGAAGGCATGCCCTGTGCGGTCTAAACCACCCACTCCGTCCTGCTCCGCTCGACCACCCAACCACGTGGAGTACGCGCTACTTCGTAGCTTCGCCCACCACCGTGGTATTCGACCTGAACGGTGCAACGCGTCTTGCTGGCACACGAATACGTCACATCGACAGCCATAGCCGCCTCACCCCCAGGATCGGAGAAGTGGTCGACATAGACGAACATTCCATGGGGACCGTAATCGCGTTCAAAGGAGCAATCTTCTTTCGGATATGCACGCAGCTTCTTCCCGCGAAGGGCTTCGTTGAGGGCGGGATATTCGAGCGGGAACTCCGACTTCACACACGTCGAAATTTCAGTAATCGTGCTGCCGTCTTCTTCGTCGACCAGAGGGAGCATTCGAAGATATTCATCGGCATCCGCCACCAAAGCCACAGCGATTGCTTCTTCGGGGCTTGCGGGCTCTGGATGCTCGTAAAGGCGAGTTGAGAGCCAAACACCGCCTGCGATGACCAATGCCAGCGCTGAAACTGCAAGCATGGGGCGTAATTCAGCTATTCCCACGCCCATACTCGATCATTGTCCTTCGTTTCCTTCGGATTTGTTTGCCTCAACCGCTTCGGGCAGTTCCAAGGGAACGCCGCTGCCCTCTTCTGTGTCACCCTCCGCGCCGCTTTCATCGCCAATCACGAAGTTCTCGCCGTTGACGTCAACGCTGATTTTCAAGCCTTCAAACTGGCTCAGCACTGCTTTGGCGCGGGCTTCGGCTTCCTCTTCAGTGATATCGCCCGCCTCAAGATCTTGCGAAATCTCTTGCAGCTTGGGCAACGCTTCGCCCCACCTGTCGCCAAGCCCTTCGGGCATGTCGACAACGTCTGCCAGTTCCCTGCCCAATTCCTCCTGAAGCGAACCATCGGCAACCGCGCCGCCAATGCCCATTGCGAGCAATAAGGGCGCAAGCAGGCCAACGCCGAACGAGATGAAGAACACCCGCTTAAAACTCAGCTCGGTCACCAGACCCAGAATCGCCATCAGCGCCAGCGCGACCACTGTCATCAAACCCACGCCTGCAAGCAGCGTCATCGCCACCAACGATGCGATCAATCCGCCAATTACTTCCATCACACGCCCTCCAGCAGTCGATCCGCTTGCGCGCGTGCTTCGGACGTGATCTCCGCGCCAGACAGCATGCGTGCGATCTCTTCCTGCCTGCCTGACGCATCAAGCTCAACAACGCCCGTCTTGGTAACAGTGCCTTTGGACGATTTTGCGATCAGGTAGTGCTGATTGCCGCGCGCAGCGACTTGCGGGCTGTGCGTGACGGCGAGGAGTTGACCTTCGGCGCTTGCGAGGCGCGCGAGACGTTCGCCAATGGCGCTTGCGACTGCGCCGCCGACACCGCGGTCTATCTCGTCAAAAATAATGGTCGCCGCTCCGCCCTTCTCCGCCAACGCGACCTTAAGCGCGAGGATAAAGCGCGAAAGTTCACCGCCCGAGGCAATTTTGGCCAGCGGTGCAAAGTCGGCGCCGGGATTGGTTGCGATCAGGAACTCGACCCCATCCATTCCATGCGCGCCCCACTTGTCCTCCGGCAACTCGGTGATGCTGGTCTGGAACCGCGCGGCATCAAGCTTGAGCGGGGTAAGTTCGGTCGCAACCGCCTTGTCGAGCTTCTTCGCCGCGTTGATCCGTGCCTGCTGTATTTTCTGGGCGAAGGTGACGTAAGCTTCGCGCGCTTCCTTCGCCGCCGCTTCCAAAGCGTCGAGGGTCGCCTCACCGCCTTCGATCGCATCGAGCTTCGCGCGCATATCACGCATCACTTCGGGCAATTGGTCGACTTCGCAGCGGTGCTTGCGAGCCAGCGCGCGCAGTTCAAACAGACGCGTTTCGGCAGCGTCCAAGGCCTGCGGATCGTGCACCAAAGCCTCGCCCGCGGCTTCAAGCTTTTCTTCCGCCTCGCCTGCCTCGATCACGGCGCGGTCGAGCGCCGCCAGAGCCTCGGTGAGGAGAGGGTGCTCTTCAGCAATCCGGTCAAGCTTGCGCGCGGCCACACGAAGTGACGCGAGCGGCGAGTCCGACCCTTCCCAGACATGGCGCAGTTCTTCGAGGTCGCCCGCCAGCCTCTCGCCCTTCTGCATGTCAGAGCGCGTCGCGGCGAGGCGTGCCTCTTCACCCGCCTGCGGCTCCAGCGCGGTCAGTTCGGCGAGATGCGCGATCAGCAAATCCTGATCCAGCTTCGCCTGCTCAACCTCGGCGCGCGCCTCAGATAGCTGCGCCTCAGCTTTGGCCCAGCTGTGCCAGCGGCGCTGCAATCCATCGAGATCGGTGCCCGCATACCGATCCAGCAAAGCCCTGTGCCCACGCGGGTTCACAAGGCCGCGATCATCGTGCTGACCGTGCAGTTCGACCAATGCCGGAGCGAGCTCACGCAGCAACGCAACGCTGGTCGGCTGATCATTGATAAACGCCTTGGAACCGCCATCGGCCTTCACCTGCCGGCGCAGCAAAAGCGGCTCTCCCGGCTCAAGCTCAATATCCGCATCATCTAGCGCCTCAGCTATGCTCGCAGGCAGATTCGCGAATTCGAAACTGGCGGTGACGCTGGCTTTATCCTCACCCGCACGTACCAAACGCGTCTCGGCGCGGTCGCCCAAAATCAGGCCCAGCGCATCGAGCAGGATCGATTTACCCGCGCCCGTCTCACCCGTCAGCACACCCAACCCGCGCCCGAATTCAAGGTCGAGCGCTTCGATCAGGACAATGTTGCGGATGGATAGACGGGTGAGCATCGCCGCAAGCTCTAACTCACTCATTGGCGCAGGTCACGACAATGCACGCAGAATTTGAACAGCTGGGGAACAATTGCTTGCGCTGTGCCTTTGGAACTTTAAGGCAAGTGACAGTGTATCATCGCAAGCGTCCTTTTCTATTGGTTGCTCTTTTGCTGGCCATCGGCCTGCGAACCGTGCTGGGCGCGCCGTGCTGTATTGACAATGCGCAAGCAGCGTCACCGGCGATGGAGCATGGCGCAATGCCGATGCAACATGACATGGATCATGCCATAGCCGATCATGGCGATGAGCATTCGGATCATGGAGACAGCAATTCAGCGAACCCGTGCTGCGCGGCTTGCGGGCCAACCCTGCCCGCTGATCCGGTACAATTGAACGGCACAAATGCACCCCGCAGTCCACCCTCACCCGAGGAAATTGCTGCCCTCGCGACCCGACCTCCTTACCCTGCTTATGAGGCGACAGGCCCACCTCAATTGATCTGACTTCCCCACAAAATTCAGATCAATTGGAGTTTCTAATGAAATCGCTTTTCAAAGCGGGCTCGATGCTCGCGCTCACCGGCGCCATGCTTGGCGCAACCGCTACCTATGCCGATGAAGGGCATGATGACACGTCCGGCGGCGTCAACGCGCTTGACCATGCCCCAATCGGCGTAATGGGCGACCATCGTCATGGCGCTGGCGAATGGATGGTCAGTTATCGTCTGATGCATATGGACATGGCCGGCATTCAGATTGGCCGTGATGATGTGACACCGGAACAGGTCGCCACCACCGTGCCAAACCGCTTCTTTGGCGCGCCGGGTCAGCCCCCGACCTTGCGCATCGTCCCCACCAGCATGCGGATGGACATGCATATGGCAGGGATCATGTACGGCCTTAGCGACGCGGTCACGCTGATGGTGATGGGCAATTACATCACCAAAGAAATGGACCACATCACTTTCCAAGGGGGCATGGGCAGCACGCGTCTCGGTGAGTTCCGCACGACAACAGCGGACCTTGGCGATACCAAGGTTTCAGCACTGATTGGCCTGACCGATACGGTCCATATAAATGCCGGAATCTCTGTCCCGACCGGCACCATCACCGAAGAGGCACAGATCCTGACACCAATGGGCATGCAGCCCACAGTGCGCACGCCCTATCCGATGCAAATCGGCAGTGGCACATGGGATCTGGAACCAGGCATCACCTATCGCGATCAGGACGATAGCTTTGCCTGGGGAGCACAGATCAGAGGAACCGTGCGCTTGGGCGACAATGATCAAGGATATTCGTTCGGCAATCGCGGCATGGCGACTATCTGGGGTCAAGCGGCGATCACCCCCGGCGTGGCGGTGTCCGGAAGGCTCCAAGCCCAGACCATCGGCCGGATTGATGGGCAAGACCCTCTGATCGCTGGCCCGGTGCAAACCGCCAATCCGGATTTTCAAGGTGGTGAAACCGTGACAGCATTTGGCGGGATAAACTTCGCCGTCACCGGCGGCACTCTCAAAGGATGGCGTCTTGGAATTGAAGGCGGAATTCCTCTCCTTCAAAACTTGAACGGCCCGCAGATGCCAACGGATTATACGTTGACCGCAGGGCTACAGAAGAGCTTCTGAAGCTAAGGTATGCGGGCGGCGGCGTGGGAATGCCGCCGCCCGCATTTCCGCTGGCTACGTACTCCAGCCAACCCTTGGGATGTCCATTCTCCGCCTCGACAAGAACGCTCGCGTCTTTCATTGCTATCGCGATGCAATCCGACACTCTCATTGATCCGATCTGGCCACGACTTGCTTGGCCAACCGCTCTATTGACCGGCGTTCTCGCGCCTGCGGTGGCGATGGTGATGTTGTTCTTTGGTCCGGATGCCAAGCCGTTTGATGGCGCAGGCGCGCTCATTCTCGCGATCGGTTTGATGGCAACGGGGATGATCACCGGCTCGATCGATGGCAGTTTTCCGAAGGGCGTGATGCGGGCCGTGGCGACGGGGGGATGCCTGACCCTTTTGGCCGTTGTCTTGGGCAGCATAGGGACGCCCAATGTCCTAAATTTCACAATCGCCATTATTGCCGCCAGCATCAGCTTTGCCGCGCGCGGCGTATTGTTTGCCCGCAGCGGCGGAAACAAGGGTTGGTGGATTGCAGTGTTTGTCGTTGCGGGTGAGGCGGCGATTGTCCTCACTGCGCTGGCGGACCCGGGTGCTCTGCCCGCGTGGCTGCTCGCCCTTCTCCCCGCACAATGGGCAAGCATTGCGCTGCAATCAGCGCTGGTCGGGGCTGGTTTCGGGGCAGCATGGGCACCGTTGGTGGCCCTGATGGGAACAGCAGCGGCGACACTGTTTGTCGTCCATCAATGGCCGCGCCGATGGACCTATATGGTGATGTTCACAACGTGGCTGGCCCTGTCCGCACAGGTGTATCACCAGAGCGGCGCAGTGTTAGCCTAGTTGTTGGTGCAGTGACCGAAGCTTAGTTTGCAGTGACGCCGGACGCGTGCTTGTTCACAAGCTTATACGCCTTCTCATACCACTCATCGCCGGGATAGTTAGCACCCAGAACGGCGGCGTATTTCACCGCTTCATTCGGAATTCCGAGCGCCAAGTTGCTTTCTGTCAGGCGGTAAAGCGCTTCTGGCGTGTGGCTGGTGGTGTCGAACTTGTCGATCACGTTGCGGAACCGGATTGAAGCGGCAAGCCACTGACCCGAACGCTGATAATGGCGGCCAATCTCCATCTCTTTGCCAGCCAGGTGATCGGCGACAAGGTCAAGCTTCAGACGCGCATCGGCGGCGTATTCGCTTTGCGGGAAACGGCGGTTCACTTCTTGCAGAGCGGTGCGCGCTTGCTCGGTGATCTTCTGGTCGCGGTTCACGTCGCTGATCTGCTCGTAATAGCTGAGCGCGATCAGGTAATAGGCGTAAGGCGCATCCTTGTTACCCGGGTGGATCGAAAGGAAGCGCTGCGCGTTTTGGATCGCTTTGTTGTAATCGCGGGCGATGTAATAGCTGAATGCGCTCATCAACTGCGCCCGGCGCGCCCATGGCGAGTAAGGGTGCTGGCGCTCCACTTCGTCAAACAAAGCGGCCGCTAGGATGATGTTACCACGGTCCATCCGGCGCTGCGCCTCTGCGTAGAGCGACTCAACATCGCGCGCGACATAGGCGACGTCTTCGTTGGCCGAACCACCTCCACAAGCGGCGGTGGCGGTGGCAGCGGCGCCAATCAGCGCGGAGCGAACAATCTTTGAACGAAACATGCGTGTCATGGCTCGCCGTATAGCCACCGCTTTCGTGAACGCCAAGTGAAGCTTCACTTGATGCACACAGGCAATTGCCGCGCGGTGTTATCGCTTAGAACGCGACCTTCAAGGTTTCGACGGTTCGCGGGGTAAACAGGCCGAGCCGCCGATAGGTGCTTTTGACCTGGTTATTCTCGCAGTCGGCTTGGCCCTGCAACTTCGCTGCAAACTGTTTGTTCTTGTTGATGCAGAACGTCTTGCTTGAGCGGCCCTTATTCCAGAACTTCGGATCATCGCCGTATGTGCGCGCGTAGTAATACATGCGCGGAAGCCGCCTCATCCCGAGGTTCCAGTTCTTGAGCATGCGTTCGCCGACATCGATGTTGCGGCATTCGCCGGGCGGGATACTCCACCACCCTTCGCTGAGCATGCCGTAGTCCGAGTCCATCCCGAGAGAGAACCACACATCGACCGGCTGCGACGTGTTGCACGCGCGGACCGTGTAGTTTCTCCCGATGTTCTTGAAGCGCGACCACCCGAAGCGCTGGCCCTCGCTGACAATGATCTTCCCCGTGTCACCGGGCAGATCGCGGGAGTAGAGATATTTGTCGACCAGCTTGCGCTTCTTGTAGACCTTCACCTTGAACGGCGTGAAACTCTGCTTGCGATCCCAGAAAATCCGCTCCCCCGCCTTCAAGGTCACGCACCCCTTGGGCAGCAACGTCACCCGCTTCGGCTTGTGGAAGCAGATCTTGCGCGTTTCATCGCTGTTGTTCCGCACCTCGACCGGCGGGTTCTCACCAATCTGCTGCGCCGAGGCACCGCTCGCCATTGCTGCGAAGGCCCCTGCCAGAGCGCCCGTGATTGCCACCGTCTTCATCACATTTCCCCCAATGCCGCGACTCTATTGCACCGCGATGACGAGTACAATTGTTCATGTAACCTGACGTAAAAATGAACAGAAACGCAAATCCTGTCCTACACCCACATTTTCTGACTTAGGCTCCCCCATGACCCGCCAGAAAGAACCCCATACCACCCGCCTCTCCGTTCCCGCATCGCAGATCCCCGACTTCACCCCCGTCCCGCGCAAGGGACAGCGGCATGACGGGTGGACGCCCGCGCGCCAACGCCGCTTTATCGAAGCGCTCGCCGACACCGGCTCCGTCGCCGCCGCGTGCAAAGCGGTCGATATGAGCACCGTGGGCGCATACCAATTGCGCCGCCAGCCCGGTGCCGAGGAGTTTCGCAAGGCATGGGCCGCCGCGCTCGACCTAGGCGTGCAGAGGCTTGAGGATGTCGCCATGGACCGCGCGCTGAACGGCGTGGAGGAGCCGGTCTATTCCTATGGCGAGCTGGTCGGCGTGCGAAAGAAGGTCAACGACCGGCTGCTGATGTTCATGCTCCGCAACCGCTCCCCCGAACGCTTCGGCGCCAGCGTCAACGGAGCCAAAAACGGGGGTAGCCTCAAAGGCCTCAACGCGGTCGGCAATATGGAGAAGCGGCGGCTCAAGGCCAAGTGGCGCCAGAAGTTCAGGAAGCAATGGGAAAAGGAGCAGCGGCGCGTTTCGCCGCAAGAGGTGCGCGCCAGCATCGACCGCAAGATCGAAGGCCTGCGCCGCGAAGCCGAATTGCGGCGCCAGCGCGAATGGGAAACCTTGTCAGAAGAAACCCGCGCAGCATGGGACCACTTCGAGACCCTACGCAACCGCGACCTCGATGCGATAAAGGCGGATGAGGAGAAACGGCGCAGGCTAGCGCAAGGTCCGCGCAAACTCGTCAACGCCACCCCGCCGCCGAAGAAGGTTGTGGTGGTGGAGCCGGAGACTTGGCCGAAATGGCATTCGATCAAGGATCAATCTTGGGAGAAATAAAACCCTTCCCGCCTGCGGGAGGGGAGTAGCCGTCTCAAACAGCGAACCCATGAAATTCGCGATGCCATCCAAGAAACTGCGGATGAGGTCGGTCGGCCTCGCGCTGTGGCGCTATCAACTTGCCGCTGCGATTGATGATCGCCTCGACACCTTCTCGGTCGTTTACCTTGCGATGGATGAAGATGTCATGATCGTCCGAAACGCCGATCAAGCCACGATCAAACATCCAGTGCGCGGTACCGGACAGCGCCAATCCGTTGCGGATCGAGTCCGGCCCGCCATGCTCGACGGGGCGAATATGTGCCGCTTCGGCTTCAAGCCGCCCTCCTCCATTGACCAGCTTCCAGCCAGTAACGGCACAGCGCCCGTCATAGGCGTGGAGCACAGCGCGGCGGAACGCCTTGTCGCGGAATGGACGCAACATGAGCGATTGGACGAGTGGGCGGTCTATCTCGAAAGGCGTCTGTTCGTCACGAACGCGGTTCTCGCTTTCAGGATCGTCAACACGCGGAAGCGTGTCTTCGTCAGTAAGTCCGAGTTTTATGATGCGTGCAAAGTCTGAATCCGACAGCGGGCGCACGGCGGCTTGCGCGTTGGCGAGGTCGCGTTCGACTGGCCGACCATCGACTACATGCGGAACGGTAGGCTCAAAGGGCAAAAAGCTGCCCGGCTCGATTAGAGCTCGAAATCGGTCAGATACATTTGGGTCCTCGATAATCTTCTCCACCCTTGCGACAGCGAAGAAGCCTTTTGACTGGGGAAGCTTGACCGGCTCACGATAGACAATCCAGTCGCCCACCATCTTCTTAGCGCGGCTAAGGTAAATCTTCGGAAATTGGTAATGCACCTCGGGAATGTCGTCGTAGATCGACCCGTCCTTGTGCATGAAAACGCCGAAGGTCATTGAGAACTCGCCTTGATTTCGATGAACATATGAACCATCAACTGTCGACCGTCTAGACTTTGTACGTGTGGATGCCTCGAAATATTCAACACAACTCAGTCACGCTTTCGACTTGTTTATTGATTGGGAGTTTGGGTGTGAACGTATACCAGGTCGGTTTGAATTGCTCAGCATGTGGCATTCAGAACACGCTAATACTCACAGACAGCATCAAGAGTGCACATTGTGAAGAATGCGAAGCACCTCTTCTGACATTCCACAAATTTGCAGGCTGCGTATACGTCTTAAAAAATACTCAGGTTGACGGTGTCAAAATTGGCATGACCAACGGGGATGTCTTCGTAAGAGCCAAGCAGATTAGTGGCACCGGTGTTCCAGGAAACTTCCACGTCGTGGCAGCTTTCCATTCGCGGAACCCGCGCAAAGACGAGAAGAAGATTCATGATAAGCTCGCACGGCTAAATATTGAGAAAGAACACTTCAATTTGGACCCCGTGAGAGCTGTCGCAAAGGTTCGTACAGCTCTCGGTCGTGACTGGGTTTACCTTAAGTCAAAATACCGGGAAGAAGTCGAACTGTTGATTCAGAAGCAACGAGAAGCAGCTGCTGCACGTTTTTCCGGCAGAGGCGCCCACAAACAGGCAGCAACCGACCAGCCCGACTTTTTCGACGCTTCGGAAAAGCAAGCGACAAAGTCTACGAACAAGCCATCGAAGCCTTCCCGGGGAGGCGTCTTCTCTTTCCTGTTCGATTAGGTTGCGAGATGGTTTGCCGGTTGCTGCGTCTCCGCCGCCGCGGCCCGGCTCCGCATTCTGTTTTTGGCAAAATGCTCCGAAGGCCCACGCCGTCGATCCTCGACACTGCGCGCCGAGCTCGCCCGGAATGCGCTTGCGCGCACCGGCTTCTAACTTGTCGCTTTCTGCGAAAGCGCCGGCGTTAGGCGCCTTCGCTATTCCTCACCCATCCGCAGCGCAGCGATGAAAGCTTCCTGAGGGATCGAGACGTTACCGTATTCCCTCATTCTGGCTTTACCCTTCTTCTGCTTCTCGAGCAGTTTCTTCTTCCGGGTAATGTCACCGCCGTAACACTTCGCAGTTACGTCTTTGCGCATCGCCGCAATCGTCTCGCGGGCGATGATTTTGCCGCCGATGGCGGCTTGGACGGGGATTTTGAACAGGTGGCGCGGGATCAGGTCTTTGAGGCGCTCGCACATGCCCCTGCCCCGCTCTTCCGCCACGCCGCGATGGACGATCAGCGATAGCGCATCGACGGGTTCGGCGTTCACGAGGATGTTCATCTTCACAAGGTCGCCTTCGCGCAGGCCCACTTGCTCGTAATCGAAGCTGGCATAGCCGCGGCTGATCGATTTCAGGCGGTCGTAGAAATCGAACACCACTTCATTGAGCGGCAATTCGTAGGTCACCTGTGCGCGGCCGCCGACATAGGTAAGGTCGGTCTGGATGCCGCGCCGGTCCTGACACAGTTTCAGGATCGCGCCGAGATATTCATCGGGCGTGTAGATCACCGCCTTGATCCACGGTTCCTCGATCGTCTCGATCCGGTTGATATCGGGCCAATCGGCGGGGTTGTGAATGTCGATCGTGGTCGCGTCCTCGGTCTTCGATTTGGAGAGGTGGACGCGGTAGACGACCGATGGCGCGGTGGTGATGAGGTCGAGATCGTATTCGCGAGACAGGCGCTCCTGAATAATCTCGAGGTGAAGCAGGCCGAGGAAGCCGCAACGGAAGCCGAAGCCGAGTGCGGCGGAGCTTTCCATTTCGAAGCTAAACGATGCGTCATTCAGGCGCAGCTTGCCGATGCTCTCGCGCAGTTTTTCAAAGTCGGCGGCGTCGACCGGGAACAGGCCGCAGAACACCACCGGCTGCACTTCCTTATATCCGGTGAGCGCTTCGCTGGCGCCGTTCTTGACCGTGGTGATGGTGTCACCGACGCGGGCCTGTTCGACCTCTTTGATCTGCGCGGTGATGAAGCCGATTTCGCCGGGGCCGAGTTCGGGCAATTGCTCGATCTTGGGGCGCATGCAGCCGACGCGGTCGACAAGGTGCTGTGTGCCGCCCTGCATGAACTTGATCTGCTGGCCTTTGGTGAGGACGCCTTCGACCACGCGGACGAGGATGACGACGCCGAGATACGGGTCGTACCAGCTGTCAACGAGGGAGGCTTTGAGCGGTTTGTCGCGTTCGCCTTTCGGCGGCGGGATTTTGGCGACGACGGCTTCGAGCACGTCTTCGATCCCGATGCCGGTTTTGGCTGACGTCATGACGGCTTCGGATGCGTCGAGGCCGATGACCTCTTCGATCTCCTCCTGCACGCGTTCGGGTTCGGCGGCGGGCAGGTCGACCTTGTTGATGACGGGGACGATTTCGTGGTCGTGCTCGATCGATTGGTAGACGTTGGCGAGGGTTTGCGCTTCGACACCTTGTGCGGCGTCTACAACCAGCAACGCGCCTTCGCATGCGGCGAGGGAGCGGGAGACCTCATAGGCGAAGTCGACGTGGCCGGGCGTGTCCATGAGGTTGAGCTGATACGTCTCGCCATCCTTGGCGGTGTAGTCGAGCCGGACCGTCTGGGCCTTGATGGTGATGCCGCGCTCTTGCTCAATGTCCATGTTATCAAGGACTTGCTCGGTCATCTCACGCTCTGTGAGGCCGCCCGTGAACTGGATCAACCGATCAGCGAGCGTCGACTTGCCATGATCGATATGAGCAATGATCGAAAAGTTACGAATTTTGGAAAGGTCAGTCATTTGCACCGCGATTTAGCGATGCTTCACACCAATGTCATTCGCGAAAATCGCAACATCCGCCACAGTTTGTTTGACGGTATTGATCAGTAGCTCATGAAACTTCGTTGATCGCGCTATTGACATAGGCGAATTGCGGAACGCTACCGCTTTCGCCCAATGTCCCTCCTTCCATAGTTTTATAACTTCCGGCAGACAATGCGGCCAATGGAGCGCCAGCCGATGCCAGAGCATAGGGTGAAACTCGGTTTCGCGTACAAAGACCGCCTGAACCGTCTTCGACGAGCGACTGCTCAAACTCTAAGCCTTGCGTGTCTGCATTTGTCCGGATGACAGTGGCAACGGCCAACTGCCCACCTCCCAAATCGACCACAAACTGCGTGCCCTTAGGAACATCAGTAAGGCCTTGGATCAAGGCACCTGTCTTAGAGAGATTTCGCAGTGTGACTTCATATGAATGGTCATCATGAATGACCTGGATGCTACGGAATACCGTGCGGCGTTTAGCGCGTCTCTCACGTCCTTCATTCGGTGATATTCTCCATGCTTCACCGGTCAGCTCTTTGGCAACAATATCCAATGTAAGCGGATCTGTGAAAATGGGGCCTTGGACTACCTGCACACCGCATTTCGCGAGAGATGATAAGAGTTGCGAGCTTTCTATGCCGTTCGCAATTGTCTCCATATCAAGGGCGCTGGAAAGAGCGACGATGGCCTTGATCAGACCAAGATCACCTTTACTTGAGCGCTCCGCTTCTTCGATCAGCGTCCCATCAATTTTGATGCTGTCGAAAGGCGCGCGGCGCAAATAGGCAAGCGATGAATAGCCGCTGCCAAACTCATCTAGCGTCAATCGTACGCCTAGTTTGAAGAGTTGGGCGAGCGTGCGATCAACGTCATTGGAATCGCCGAAGAATACAGCCTCGCTGATTTCCAGCTCTAGCCTGTCAGGAAGCAATTCTGCGCTCTGCAGAGCGGCCGACACCACATCGATGAATTGAGGCGACCTGAAGAGCTCAACCGGTACATTAACAGATACCCGAACGCTCTCTGGCCAGTCAGCAGCGTGCTCGCAGACTTGCGAAATGGCCCATCTTCCGACGTCGACTGCTTGAGCAGAACCATCAACGATCGAGGCAAACTCTTCCTCGTCGATTTCTCCGCGTTGTTCATGCTGCCAGCAAACATGGGCTTCCAATGCGCGGACCCGCTGAGTTTTGGCGTCGATCATTGGCTCGTATTTCAGAAACAGCTGATCTTCGCGGACCGCCGCTCCGAGATCTTCTTCCAGCCTGCGACGGAAAATTGCCTCATTCTCAAGATCGCCAGAATAGAAACGGAACTGTCCTCGCCCACCGTTTTTGGCTGCATAGAGAGCCAAATCGGCTGACCGCACAACCTCTTCACGATCCACACCATCGTGAGGCGCCACAGCGATGCCGACAGAACAGCCGATCACACTTCTGCCTTCATCCAGCGAATAGGGCTGGGAAAGCATAGTGATGATCTTCATCGCAATCTCACCCAGCTCACCGCGATCGTCGAGATCTGGGATCATAATCTGAAATTCATCACCGCCCAAACGCCCTATCTCACACTCACGCTCAATTGCTCGACCGAGCCGATCAGCAACCTGCTTGAGCAGCTCATCACCGGCGGCATGGCCCATGGTGTCATTGACTTGCTTAAATTTATCGAGGTCAAGCATCATGACAGCGCAGTTGCGTTTTGCTGTCTTGAACGCAGTGAGAGTGCTTTCCAGCACGTGTGACATGCGATGACGGTTCGAGAGCCCGGTCAACGAGTCATACTTGGCCAGCCGCATGGTTTCGGCTTCGCGATAATACTGTTGGGTGATATCGCTGCCGGTACCGCGGAAGCCGGCAAAGTCTTCGCCATCAAAGCACGGTTGCCCTGAAAGCCGAAGAACTGCGCCCTCTGGACGTTTCGTCGCCATTACGTCGAAGGCAGTGAATGACTTATGTGCTCCCAGCTTTAACGCCAGGGACTTTGTGCGCCCGTCCCCTTCGATAGGTTCAAAAAGGGTAGCGAGTTGATGCCCGATCAAATCGTCCATTTCGATTTCAAGGCGCTCTGCAATCGCAGCGCTGACGTAAGTCAATTTGCCAGCAGCATCGCTCGCCCAGAACCATCCAAGACCGGACTGTTCAAGATCTGCGAGCATGGCGAGCTTCTCACCATCGGACAAAACCGTGGCGGCGTCACTCACCGGACCGCTCGACTGGCGACCGGCTCCCTTTGACGATAAAAGACTTCTGAGCGGCACTTAAGCCAGCCCTCCTCACCTGCGCGACGAGTAATTTCGTCTTGCTAAAGGTTTAGGCTGCTTTGGTTAATTTTTTGCCTACCGATCGAGCTTATCCGACCGTTAATGCTTGCCTAAGCCGGCTAGATTTATCCGCATTAAAGCAAAGGGATAGATCGCCTAGCGAGACAGCTGCACTTCCGAGAAAGCGCGAGGTGATGAATTGGTCTGACCATGCATTAATGCTGCATATGGATCTTCGCCAAGCGACCTAAGCGGCCTACCCGCCATCTCAATCTGGTAAGGCGAAACACGGTGACGAGTGCAAAGGCCCTCCGCTCCGTCGCTTACCAATGCAGTCTCGAATTCGACGCCCTGACTGCTTCCTTCGCTCCTGCGCACCGTAGCAACAGCCAGTTGCCCGCCGCCAAGATCGAGAACAACCTGTTCGCCCAAAGGCACCCCAACCAGCCCTTCAATCTTTGCGCCTGATTTGGAGAGATTGCGGAGCCGAACGCTGTAGCGATGATCGCCGTGTATCAGGCTGATTTTTCGGAATTGGGTAAATCTGTCGTCGCGGAATTTTTCTGGTCCCCTCGGGGTCAGTTGCAGTTTGCCTTTTGCAATCTCGTCCATGATTTCTTGTGCCGCGACAGGTCTCGAGAAGAGTACACCCTGCAAATGCGTGGCACCTTGGCTCGTCACGAGCTTAAGCTCGTCTTTTGCTTCAACGCCTTCAGCTACCGTTTCCATGCCAAGGGCGTTTGCGAGGCTAACGACAGCTGCGACGATCGCTAGGTTATTCGAGTCTTGGGCAGAACACCCTCTGACAAAACTCTGATCGATCTTGATTTTGTCAAAAGGAGCGTCGCGCAAATAGCTTAGCGACGAATAACCAGTACCAAAGTCATCCAGTGAGAGGCGAACACCGAGATCTTTCAACTCTCTGAAAACCCGCAATGAACGTTCGACATCACCTATGAAAACGCTTTCGGTTATCTCGAGCTCAATGCGCCCTGGCTCTACTCCAGAGTTGTTTAGGGCTTTGCGAACGATTTCCACGAAATCATCTGCGGCGAATTGAACGGCTGAGACGTTCACTGCTGCCTTCAAGTCGCCGGGCCAATTGCAAACTTCATTGCAGACTTCGTTAAGGGCCCACTCACCCATCTCACGAATAATTCCAACCTCCTCGGCGACCGGAATAAAGTCACCTGGAGGGATTCTGCCCTTCTCCGAATGCTCCCACCGCATGAGCGCTTCCATGCAAGCAATTTCATGCGTCTTGGCCGATACGATTGGCTGATAATGGAGGAACAGCTCGTCCCGAGCGATTGCATCGCGCAAGTCCTCTTCAATTTCCGCGCGGTGGTTTACACTGTCTTTTAGGTCGGTTGAGTAAAACCGATGCTGGCCGCGTCCACCGCCCTTGGCGGCATAGAGAGCAAGGTCTGCCGACTTGGTCAGTTCTTCGGCTTCGACACCATCATATGGTGCGATGGCGATGCCAATCGAAGATCCGATGATCGCTCGACTTCCTTCGATCGAATACGGTTGTGAGACCATCTGAATGATCCGCTGTCCAAGATCACCCAGATCTCCGCGGTCGTCGATATCTGGCAAGATGATCTGAAATTCATCGCCTCCCAATCGACCAATCTCGCCTTGGTCTCCAATGATCCGCTTAATGCGGGCTGCGACCTGTTTGAGCAGTTCGTCTCCAGCAGGATGGCCAAGGGTATCGTTGACTTGTTTGAACCGGTCCAAGTCCATCATCATTAAAGCACATGTGCGCTTCGAGACCTGGAAAGCTTTCAAGGAAGACTCCAGTTGTCGAGCCATCCGATATCTATTGGCAAGTCCGGTCAGCGTGTCAAACTGAGACCGGCGTTCCTTATCACGCCTCTCTTCGTATGTATCGGAAACATCACGCGCCGTTCCTCGATAGCCGGTGAATTCTCCATCAGAATCGAAATGCGGCTTGGCCGCGATTTCCCACCAGATCTCGCGATCCTCGAGCCCCAGTTGCACACTGGCCGCATTGATTGAGTTGCGAGCGGCAAGGCGAAAGCGCAGCGGGCGTTCTCTGCTCTCACCCATGTCTCCTTCTTCGCCATCGCGGTCGGCAAGAAAGAACTCTTGGATGTTGAACTTGGACAGTTGATCAACTGTCAAATCAAGCTCTCTCAACGCAGCAGGAGACACGTAGATTAAACGGCCTTCACGGTCGCTCGCCCAAAATGTCCCTACACCGGTACCCTCAAGGCTATCCAGCAATTCGACACGGCGCTCGATATCATTATCACGGATAGGTGCCACCTCCGACGGCAACGCGTCTGGCAATGCGGCATCGGACTTTTCCGTTTTTGAAAAGCGTGACAGCAGGCTTGCCATCGCAATCAGTCTCCTAAGGTGCACCGGTAAGAAAAAGCGCTAATGGTGCCTTAAGCGCAAATACTTGCGAAAGCGTAAGGACGAGTTCGATCACTGCTCCGCGATCGGTTTTTGGTTCTCTACATCGGCGGTTTTCGTTTGCTGCAATTGCCGCTAATGCTGCTTTCAGCCCAGAAGACTGGGATAAGGAGAATGAGAACATGACCGGACCGGTCGAGCTTGAAAACGAAGCATCACAATCCACCAATGCACTCGGACCACTGATCGGTGTTGCGCGCGAAGACTTCGTAAGCGCGGTCGCCCTTTTGCTGCGTGAAACGGCCAGCGATCCTCGCCGCTTCGTTCGCCACGCCCAATCCATGGGTGAGGACATGGTCAAGATCATGACCGGTAAAAGCGAACTTGCGCCCGATCCCAAAGACAAGCGCTTTATGGATCCGGCTTGGCAGTACAACCCATTCTTCCGTGCTGGTGCACAGTATTATCTCGCCGTGCAAAAGGGCATGCGCAGCTGGCTTGAGGAGCTTGAGCTTGATGAGCTCGAGCGCAACCGCGCTAACTTCATAGCCAACATCATTCTCGATGGCATCGCCCCGACCAATACGCTCGCAGGTAATCCCAGCGCGCAGAAACAGATCATCAATTCTGGTGGCCTCTCTCTGATCAAGGGGCTGCAGAATGCCTATAATGACCTGACCAAAAATAAGGGCATGGTCAGCCAGGTCGACAAGCGCCCGTTCAAGATCGGCGAGAACATTGCGACCTCCAAAGGCGCCGTTGTCTACCGCACCGAGATGTTTGAGCTCGTCCAGTATGCGCCCACGACTGACGAGGTCTATGAGATCCCGCAGCTGACAATCCCGCCACAGATCAACAAGATGTACATCAACGACCTCTCGCCAGAGAAGTCGATCATCAAATGGCAGGTCGATAATGGCGTGCAGACTTTCGTCATTTCATGGCGCAATCCGTCCAAAGAACAAGGCGTATGGGGCATGGACGAGTACATCGCCTCTTGCGAAGAAGCGCTCTCGGTCGTCTCCGAAATCACCGGCTCCAAGAAGGTCAACGTCTCGGCTGGTTGTTCTGGAGGTCAGACAGCTTCTGTGCTTGCCTCTAAACTGGCCGCGACAAAGAACGACATTTTGGGCACTCTGACGCTGATGGTGTGTGTTCTGCACCCTAAGAACACCGATATCGAAGCAGCGTCACTTGTAAGCGACAACGGCATGAAGCTCGCTCGCAAGCGCGCGGAGAAAGCCGGGATTATCAAAGCAGATGACTTGGCCCGCGGCTTTGCATGGCTGCGCCCCAACGACCTGATCTGGGGCTACGTCATCAACAACTACCTGCTTGGTATGGATCCGCCCGCATTCGACGTCCTCTACTGGAACTCGGACGCGACCAACCTCTCGGCAAGTCTGATGGGCGACTTCCTGACTCTTTTCGAGAAGATGGCGTTCGTTGAGGCAGGAACTGTGGAGATGGCAGATCACACGATCGATCTGACAAAGGTCAAAGCAGACCTCTTCATCCTCGGCGGCGTGACCGATCACATCACCCCATGGAAAGCGACGTACCGTTCGACCAAGCTGTTCGGCTCCAAAGACGTGACGTATGTGCTCAGCCAATCTGGCCACATGCAGGCGATCCTGAACCCTCCGGGCAATCCGAAGGCGAAGTACTTCGTTCAGAAGAAGAAGGGCAAACTGCCTGATACCGCTGACGAATGGCTGCAAGGCACCGAAGAGGTCAAAGGCAGCTGGTGGCCGTACTGGATGGAATGGATCCAGAAGCGCGCGGGCAAGAAAGTCGCCGCGCCCAAGGAATTGGGCAGCAAGGCACATTCCCCAAGCGACCCGGCCCCCGGACTCTACGTCGTCGAAGAAGTCTGATAGAGGCCTGCAATAAGAGAGAATAACAAGCTTATGGGAAGCACCCCCGTTAGGGATCAACGAGGGTGCTTCCCACCCAGGCTACACGCCCTCCATGGGTGCCTGAAAGGACGAAAACTACGTGTCTGATCCAATGAAAAATGCCGTCGTTTCCATGATGAATGTGGGCGGACGGACGCTACGGACCGCTACGTGGAGGCTGGATAAGCCCAGCCAGCATTTGCCTGTTCTGTTCTTCAACGGCATCGGCGCGAATATCGAAGCGGTTGCGCCGCTCGCGGACGCGCTGCCCGAGCGCCCTTTCATCATGTTCGACATGCCTGGTGTGGGCGAATCACCTGAACCATTGATCCCGTACAATCCGTTCACGATGAGCTGGACGGCCTCAAAGCTACTTGATCAGCTGGGTGTCGAAGAAGTCGATGTGATGGGTATCAGCTGGGGCGGCGGTATGGCGCAGCATTTCGCCATGCAGCACCCCAATCGCACTCGGCGTGTCATTCTCGTTGCGACGAGCGCCGGCATGATGATGATGCCAGGGAGCCCGAAAGCGCTCACCAAAATGGCCAATCCACGTCGCTACGTCGACATGGACTACATGCTGAAGAACTTTGAGACGCTTTACGGCGAAGGTCTTGGTAAAACGAAGGGCAAGAAGGGACACATGTCCCTGCTCAAGCCGCCCTCCCCACGTGGATACATGTATCAGCTGCTCTGTATGCTCGGCTGGACCAGCGCGCCTGCACTACCCTTCCTGCTGCAGAAGGAGACGCTGATTATGATGGGCGACGATGACGCGATCGTTCCGCTCACAAACGGCAAATTCCTGAACATGCTGATCCCGAACAGCGAACTTCGCGTGTTCAAGGATGGTGGGCACCTGTTCCTGCTCAGTCACAAGGATGAATGCGTCGACACAATCCGTGATTTCTACGACGCTCCTGAAACGGAAGCCGAAGCAGAGGCGGCCTAACCACCCTTCAGCAAATCCTCCAGAATAGCGTTCACCTCTTCAGGTGCGTCTTGCTGTACCCAGTGAGAGACTCCGGGTAAGCGCTTAAGCGTCAGATCGGGCACCCATTGCGCCGTGCCTTCGGTGCAATGGATACTGATCGCGACATCATCCTCACCCCACACCATCAAAGTCGGAACCTCGACCTTCAGTTCACCGGGTTCAACGCTATCTCTGTGGCGAAGCAATGCGCGGTAATAATTGACCATTGCTCTCCGCGCGCCGGGTCGTGCTGCGGCATCATTGTAAGTTCGCTGCACTGACGGCCCGAACCGTTCGGGATTGCTGGAGGTGCGCTCGAAGAGCTTACCAACCGCAGCACCATCTTTCCTGCCCAGCAAAATCTCTGGCAGGCGCGGAAGCTGGAAGAAGAAGATATACCAGCTCTTCCGTAACTGGCGCCACCGCCGCATTTCCCGCCGCGCGGGTCCAGGGTGCGGCACATTCATAATCACAAGCTGTTCCAGCGGCCGAAGCTTCAGGATCGCGAACATCCATGCGACAATCGCACCCCAATCGTGAGCAATCAGCGTCACTTTCTTGGCACCGCTCGCATCAATCAGATCGGCGACATCCTGCGTAAGCCGGTCCAATGCATATTCGCGCATCTCATGGGGCCGGTCAGTGGCACCGTATCCACGCATGTTGGGCGCCCAGACGCGGTACCCCTTCTCCACCAGCAAAGGGATCTGATGCCTCCAAGAATAGTTGATTTCCGGAAAGCCATGAAGGCACAGCGCGAGATGATCGCCCTCGCCTGCCTCCGCCACTTCAAAGCGTAAGCCTGCGGTTTGCACCATTCGGACCGAAACTCCGCTGTCTGCGGGCGGGTTCCAACTGAATTCTGAAGCCATAGCCCAAGCATAGCACCAGGCCGCGCGATGTGATAACCAGGTTTCAAAGAAAAACTGGGAGAGAGACCATGCCGGCATTTGACCTGATTATCAGGGGCGGAACCATCGTTGATGGAACGGGTGAGGATAGCTTCATCGGGGACGTCGCAATCAAGGATGGACTGATTGCGCAAGTTGGCACTGTTCGGGGTGATGCCGAACAGGAAATCGACGCAAATGGAAAGGTCGTCGCCCCGGGCTTTGTCGACATTCACACCCACTATGATGGTCAGGCGACGTGGGATCAGGAGATGGCCCCGTCCAGCTGGCACGGCGTTACCACAGTGGTGATGGGCAATTGCGGCGTTGGTTTTGCCCCTGCCAAGCCCGACCGGCACGAATGGCTGATCAGCCTGATGGAAGGCGTCGAGGATATTCCCGGCACAGCCCTCGCTGAAGGGATTACGTGGGAATGGGAGACCTTCCCTGAATATCTCGATGCGCTCGAAAAGATGCCTCGCACCGTCGATGTCGGAACTCATGTCCCTCATGGCGCGGTTCGCGCTTATGTTCTGGGAGACCGCGAGCAGCCTGGTGCTGTTCCCACCGCCGACGACATCAAGGCAATGTCCGATATCGTCGAAGAAGGCGTGCGGGCGGGCGCACTTGGTTTCTCGACTTCACGCACCGTGCTGCACAAATCGGTCGATGGCGAGCTGGTGCCCGGCACCACCGCGACGCCGGAGGAATTGGTAGCAATCGGTCACGCTATGGGCCGCGCCAAGGATGCTGGCGGATATGCCGTGTTCGAAATGGCGAGCGACCTTCAGCGCGACTGGAATGAGTTTGAGTGGATGGGCAAACTTAGCCGCGAGGCCGGCATCCCAGTTACCTTCGCGGCGCTGGAATCCATTGCCAAGGAAATGCCGCTCAAAGAGCAGATCGAAACCATGCGCGCCGAAAATGACAATGGCGCCAACATCGTGGCCCAGATCGCGCTGCGTGGGAACGGCATCATTATGGCGTGGCAAGGAACGGTAAACCCGTTCCTGTATCGCCCCAGCTGGCAATCCATCGCTGAGCTGCCCTGGGCCGAGCAGAAAGCCAAGCTGCTCGATCCCGCGTTCAAGAAACAGCTTTTGAGCGAAGCCAACGACTATTCCGAGGCTCCGATGGACATCATTGGTGTCGTCATGGTCATTACCCAAGGCTGGGCGCTGCAATACGAAATGGACCCGGATTTCGACTACGAGCCAGACGAAACAGCCAGCGTGAACGCCCGCGCGCAGGCGGCTGGTATCGACCCGCAGGAATACGCCTACGACATGCTGTGCCGCGAAAACGCGACCGGCTTTATCTACCTGCCAATCCTAAACTATGCCGAGGGAAATCTCGATTTCCTCCACCCGCTTCAGCACGCCGATGATACGGTGAACTCGCTCTCTGATGGCGGCGCACATTGTGGCACCATTTGCGATGCGGCCTCGCCCACCTTCATGCTCGAACACTGGGTGAAGAACCGCAAACGCGGCGAGCGGATTACTCTGGAGAACGCGATTAAGCGCCAGTGCCACGATACGGCAGTGCTCTATGGCCTCGAAGATCGCGGTGTCATCGCGCCGGGCTACCTCGCCGATATCAATGTGATCGATATGGAGCGGTTGAAACTGGGCCGCCCGTGGTTAGCCTTTGACCTGCCAGCAGGTGGCAAGCGTTTGCTGCAAAAGGCTGATGGCTATGCCTGCACCATCAAGAGTGGCGTGGTGACTTTCGAAGACGGCAAATGGACCGGTGAAACGCCCGGCGGACTGATCCGTGGGCCACAGCGGGCTGCTTTGGCTGAGGCTGCTGAATGAGCGCATTCGAGCCCAATCAAGGCGACTGGGCTGTCATAACCGGAGCCGGCCGAGGCATAGGGCGCTGGCTGGCACAGCATTTCTCGGCGAAGGGTATGCGCATCTGCGCCCTCGATATCGACGCTTACGAGGCAGAAGAAACCGCGCGGCTGTGCGGCGACGGATCACTCGCCCATGGGTGCGATGTCTCGGATGCCAAAGAAACCGCACGCGTCGCCGAAAAGATGATCGCAATGGGTGTCCAGCCATCCTTACTCTGGATCAACGCCGGTGTGGGAACCGCAGACACCGTGGCCGGTGCGAAGGCGCGCACGTTGGAATGGCTCATGGGCGTGAATGTGATGGGCCCTGTTCACACCGCACAGGCATGGCTTCCAGCGCTCAAGGGCAACACCGGTTCGCGGCACGTCGGCATTACAGCCAGTTCGGCATCGGTCACACCGGTCAGTGGCCCGTTCACACTCTACGCGACCACGAAACAGATGACCGCAGCCATCGGCGAAGCTTTGACCGCCGAATTGGCAGAGGAAGGGGTTGGCGTCACAATTCTGTGCCCCGGCATACTCAACACCCAGATCTGGAACGCGGCTCAAGCCCGGCCCGAGCGTTTCGGAGGCGCGCGGCAAGCCCCGGATGAGATTGGCGATCACTGGCGCGCGCAGCCAGGCCCTGAAGAATTAGAGCAAGGACTGGACGCTGCGCTCGCCAAAGGCGGCGGATGGTGCATTGTCCCGACCGAAGCGGATACGGCCGACAAGATCGCTCAGAGGCACGCAGCGCAATTGGACGGCTTGTTCGATTACGCCGTCCAACGCAATTGATCGCGCTCAGGGCTCGATAACGATCCCCTTGGCCGGATCAACGCTGCCGCCGATCATCTCCAAATAGGTCGTCCGCGCCGCTTCCAGCCCGGGCAGCGTCACAATCTCGATCGCACCTTCGACCGACTGCAGGAAACTGTGCCACGCCGCCGCCGCGAGCTTGCCACCTTCAACCGGGCCATGCTCCTTGAAGAACGCAACAAAATGATCTGGTGCGAAGAACAATGTCGGTTTTGGCCCGGGCAGATCGCCCGTTGCACCAAAGCCCGCCCCGCGTTCTTCGATATGTGTCGCGCCAACGAGGCATGAGTATTTGAGATTGTCGCCAAAATGCTGGTGAATGCTCGCCAAAAGCTTGGGATTGCCTGCGAAATCAACGCTTACCGTCGGCTCGTTGGCAATCGATGACACGTCATCATAGGCGACCACTTCGTCATAAAGACCGGTCGATTTCACGAAGTCGACATTACCGGCAGAGGTCAGGCCAATCCGTTTGATGTTTGGGGAATTGAGCTTCGCACAGCTAGCGTGGCCCATCGACGTTTTCGAAGACGCGCTGGTCATCACCACCTGCGTCGCACCGAACCAGTCTTCCGAGCGCATGAAGTAATCGATGATGAATCCCGTCTTGAACAATGGTCCATAAATCATCCGCTCATTTTCACGCGCCGGATCATGCTCCGGGTCCGCGGCAAGTCGGGTGTAGTTGTTATAGACCGGGCTCATCGGCTGGCGATAATCGGTCGTATCGGAGAAGCTCATCGGTGTGACGCTGCCTGGCCGCACATCCAGATGCGTGCCCATCGGCAAGTAGCCATAGACTCGCTCGCCCACGGCGAATTCGGGGTGATTGCTTTCGATTACCTTCGCATGGCCCCACATCGGCACGATGCCCATGCCATCCTCGTCGGTCTTGGGCGGGAAGAAGTTCCAATATCCAAACCCGTCACCGACCACGGCATAGGTGATGTTGTTGGCAGTGACCGAAAAACTCTCGACTTTCAGCCGAATGGCACCGTCGGCTAGATCGCTGCTCGGTACCTCGGCCATTGCTGCACTGGTGAGTTCATTCTTGCGAACGTGGACTTGTGAAAGGCTCATCGGGGTGTCTCCTCCTCTTTAAGCATTGACCTAGCCTAGTCCGGTTCGGTTTCCCACCGTGTTGCAGCGATAGAAGGACGTTTTTCGCAACCCCTCAGCCAGGCACTGATGTGATCGCATTGCGCGATGCCCATTTCACCCTGCGGCGTCAGTTCGAGGCCCCGCATGATGGGGTAAAGGAACACATCCGCCATAGTGAAGCCGTTGGCCGTCCAGGCACCGTCCTTGCCCAGCTCACCCTCGATATGGCCGAGCGAGAGGCTGATATTCGGAAGAGCACGCTCGATCACGTCCTGATCCAGCGGAAAGCCGCCCATGCGGTGCATGATCCACGGCATGATCAGCCCGTTTTCGAACAGCGGGAAGAGGTAGTTGTTTCCGAGTGCTATCCACTTGTCGCATGTCGCGCGCGCAACCGGATCGCTTGGCTGCAATGCTGCGCTGTTATGTGCATTGTCGATGTAGCTCGCGATGGAGACGCTTTCGATCAACTCAAGCCCGTCAACCTCCACCACAGGCACTTTGCCAAAGGGATGCCGGTTCTGCGGTGATCGCGCAGGAGTCGGGATAGTCTCGTGGCTTAATCCCGCTTCCTCGCAAGCGGTCTGAACAATGCGAGTGTAAGTCGATATGACCGTGCCAAAGATGCGGACGTCAGGCATTAGTCCGCGAAGCTGCGATCAGACCCGCATCGGCATCAGCACGTAGAGTGCAGGGCTGTTCTCGTCTTTGCGGATCATCGTTGGCGCGCCTGCATCCGCGAGGTGCAGTTCGACAGTGTCGTTGTCGATCTGGTCGAGGATGTCCTTGAGGTAGTTGGCGTTGAAGCCGATCTCGAATCCATCCGAGTCATAGTCGGCGGCCAACTCCTCAGTCGCGGTGCCGTTATCCGGTGATGTGACCGAAAGGGTAACGCGATCCTTATCGAGACCCATCTTTACAGCGCGTGTCTTCTCGGTGGCGATTGTCGCAACGCGATCAACGCCTTGGAAGAAGCTCTTTGGATCAACTTTCAAGAGTTTGTCATTGCCGGTCGGAATGACGCGGCTGTAATCAGGGAAGGTTCCGTCGATCAGCTTGCTGGTCAGCACGACCCCGCCCTCACCGCTCAGCGTAAAGCGGATCTTGCTGGCGGACAGATCGACCAGAACATTGCCGTCAGCTTCCTCGAGCAGCTTTCTTAGCTCAGCGACAGCTTTGCGCGGGACGATCACGTCGGGCATGCCCTCTGCGCCATCAGGTCGCGCCAGGGTGAAGCGCGCAAGACGGTGACCGTCGGTTGCAGCGGCCTTCAAGACAGGCTCATCGTCGTCCGTCACGTGCAAGAAGATGCCGTTTAGGTAGTATCGCGTTTCCTCGGTCGAAATCGCAAAACGGGTGCGATCGATCATTTCAGCCAGCGTTTTGGCCGGAAGCTCGAAGCTGGTCGGTAGATCGCCTTCGACGATCACAGGGAAATCATCGCGCGGCAGCGTGGGCAGCTTGAAGCGGCTGCGGCCCGCTTTGATTTCCATACGGTTCTCGGCCGTCTCAAGGCTCACCTGAGAGCCTTCAGGCAGCTTACGGGCAATATCGAACAACAGGTGCGCCGAAACCGTAATCGCGCCGGGCGTCTCGACCGAGGCTGCACTCATCGTTTCCACGACCTGAAGATCGAGGTCGGTCGCCATAACCTTAACCGTCCCGCCGTCACTCGCATCGATCAGCACGTTTGAGAGGATCGGGATGGTGTTGCGACGCTCCACCACCGATTGGACGTGGGACAAACACCCGAGGAGTGTTGCGCGTTCGATCGTAGCCTTCATGAACCTTGGCCCTATTGCTTCATCGTGATGAGCACACGGACGGCTGGAGTCGCCCGCAGTGCTCGGGAATTGGCAAAAACCTTAGCGCGAAGATGGATACGGGCAAGTTTCTGAAGGAGAGAGCAGGGATTCGCTTGGGGATAAGCAGCCGTCAACTGCCGGTCAGCACGGCATTGGCCTGCCTGTTCAACAGCACCACCCCCATATAGGCCCCAACCATAGAGGCGATGGCCTCAGCGGATTTGCCAGAATTTGCCGCCGCCTTATTGAAAGGAAGAGCGAACTCTTGTGGCCTAGCATCCATGTACGCCGTCGTATCCAGATTGGGGTTTGCGGCTTTCTGTTGCAACATGACTTTCGTCGGGCCGAGATCGAGGCCTGTTTTGGCTATTCGTCCCTCAAGCTCCAAAATCATCAGCAATGATATCGCCGATTGTATGGCGGGCTCAACCTTGTCTCTCGATATCTTGTGCTCTGCAACACAGGTCGCGGCAGCGGCTGCGAAACCAATTGATATGGACGTGCTCACCGGTATTCCGGTCCCGCCCTCAGCCGCATTCAGAACATCATCCCCTAAAAGAGTAGCGAAGGCAGGATCCGTCAAGTTCCCTATGCAATTAACCACCTCTGGCTGCTGTGCCATAAGCGGTTGGGCTCCAGCGAAAGCCGCGATAGCGACGAAAGACGACGTAAATCTAAACATACAAATCCCCAAGAACGATGATGATGCCTCATCAAACCTGCTTCACCCCACCATCGCCATGCCGCCATTAACATGCAGAGTCTCACCTGTCATATAACCCGCCTCACGGCTGGCTAGGAAGGTGCAGGCAGCACCGATCTCGTCGCCCTCGCCCATGCGACCCATCGGGATGCGGGCGTTGATCGCCTCGGTCTGCTTTTCATCTAGCGCGCCAGTCATGGCGGTGCGGATAAAGCCCGGAGCAATGCAGTTGGCGGTTATGCCGCGGCTTGCGACTTCCTGCGCGAAGCTCTTGGTCATGCCGGTCAGGCCAGCTTTGGCCGCGCAGTAATTCATCTGCCCCGGATTGCCGGTGTGGCCAACAACGCTGGTGATGTTGATGATGCGTCCAAAGCGCGCTTTCATCATTGGGCGAGCGCTGGCCCGCATAAGGCGAAATGCGGCTTCGAGATTGATCGAAACGACCTGATCCCACTCGTCATCCTTCATACGCATGGCGAGGTTATCGCGGGTGATGCCGGCGTTGTTCACCAGAATGTCGATCCCGCCCAGCGTATCGAGCGTAGCAGGAATAAGCTCCTCGACCTGCGTGGTGTCGGACAGGTTACAGGTGATTTCTACATGGTCACCGCCGACTTCGCTGATCAGCTGTTCGCGAAAGACACGCAGCTTGTCGCCATTGGAGCCGGACAGGGCCACTCGCGCGCCTTGTTTCGCCAGCGCGGTCGCAATCGCCGAACCGATGCCGCCGCTTGCACCGGTGACCAGCGCGTTCATTCCTTCAAGTGAAAACATCTTCGTTACGTCTCCTCACCAGTCGAGGTAATAGATCACGGCGTCCTCACGCTCGTGCCCGAAACTCTCATACAATCCTCTTGCGGGTATGTTGTCGGTTTCGGTCCCCAACCAAATCTCTTCTATCTCTTCGGTGTCTGCGCGCTTGAACAATTCCTTGAGCAGCGCGCGAGCGATGCCCTTCCGTCGCCAATCGTCGCCTGTGCCGATCTCGTCAAGGAATAGCTCGGTCGGCTTGTCAGGATGATCGTGGATGACTGCCATCAACATGCCCACAACAAGACCGTCGCGCAACGCCAGACACATCCAATTTCCCGAGCTCGAGAGGTACTTCGTGAGACGCTCCGCGCTAATTTCATGATCGAAAGTTCCGGGTGCGACATTGTCAAGCAAGTGTCGGTTGGAGTCGCCAATCCAATGCAGTTGAGTCAATGGACGTCCTCCCATAGTCGTAGCCTTCAATCGCCGGAGGGCAGTGGTGTCGTCGTAGTCGGCTCTTCACTACTCTTGGAACCAGCGGGCGCTATGTCATCCGCCCTGGCAAACGACACAGCAACGAAGCGCAGCCCTCCGTCCAATAGACCCAGATGAAAAACCGCATTGACTTGCTGTTCGGTCAGTTCGGGAGCTGCGGTATTTATTTGATTGGTCAAACCAAGCGTCATAAACTGTTGAAGAACCTTGTCCTCATTGGGCAACCGTTCATCCCCAATCGCTTCCAGCAATGTGAGCCCGAACACCAAGGCCGTTGCGTTACTGAATCGCTCAAGCTCATCTTCGTCGAGCGTTGCTTGAAATTGGGCCAACCGACCGGCTGCTTCAGGCATGGCCGCGAATGCCGTCTCTCTTTCGAGCGCAGTCATTGCGGCTGCTAAGGCTTCAGCCTGCTTATCCTCGGCCCAACCTTCGTCTTTGCCACACGCTTCCGCTTTGCGCCTCAGAATTGCGTTGACCGCATCACGTCCGCTAATGTCGGGAAAGGAATAGCGCGAAGCCCAATCGTCAATTGCGCTGCTATCCGCTTCGGACAATCCAGTAACAACACAGCGCACTGGCTCGGGAATACGCTCCGCGGCATTCGACAAAACAAGACCCGAGGCAGCAAGAAAGGCTATAAGCGTCATGTGCAGAGCTTAGCGAATTCCTCAAGCTCTTCCATCGTGATCAGGCTGGCGGTTTCCGCTTCTACCGCTATCTTGCGGATCATCGGGGTAAGCACCTTGCCACCCAGTTCTACGAATTGGCCAACGCCGTCTTCGTGCATCGCTGCCACAGTTTCGCGCCAGCGTACACGGCCGGTGACCTGCTCGACGAGCAATGCGCGCTCTTCTTCTGGATCGGTGACCTTTGAAGCGGTGACATTGGCAAAAAGCGGCAACGTGAGTGCACCTGGAGGCGTATCGGCCAGTGCTTCCGCCATACGGTCTGCGGCGGGCTTCATGAGCGAACAATGGAACGGCGCCGAAACAGGGAGCAGCACGCCGCGCTTGATCCCGTGGTCTTTGACGAGCGCGACTGCGCGTTCGATCGCGGTCTTGTGACCTGAGATAACGACCTGACCCGGATCATTGTCGTTGGCAACCTCGCACACATCACCATCCGCAGCTGCGGCGGCGAGTGCTGTCGCTTTTTCTATGTCCGCGCCGAGCAGAGCAGCCATCGCGCCCTCCCCCACTGGCACAGCCGCCTGCATAGCTTGACCACGCAGCTTCAGCAGTCGCGCAGTATCCGCAAGCGAGAACGCCCCCACGGCGCATAGAGCGGTGTATTCACCCAACGAGTGTCCAGCTACGCAATCGCCTTTGTCAGCCAGTGAGACGCCGAAATCGCTTTCCAGCACACGCAAAGTCGCAATCGCATTGGCCATGATTGCAGGCTGAGCATTCTCGGTAAGCGTGAGTTGATCTTCAGGCCCCTCGCGCATGATCGACGAGAGCTTTTGCCCCAGCGCTTCATCAACCTCTTCAAAGACCTCTCGAGCGACTTGACTGGCCTCGGCCAACTCACTGCCCATGCCGACCTTCTGGCTGCCCTGCCCTGGAAATACGAATGCTCGCATGAATACTTCTCCTGTTGGCGGCGCGGTTAATTACCGCCGAAGGGACTCGCAAGCCCGAACGGCACAACCCTGTTGGCAGTGGTGTGGCCAATCTCAGCGCGGCCGAGATAGGGAATGCCTGCACGCGCACACCAATATTGCGCGATTTCGACTTCATCCTGGCCGAACTCGACATAGTTTTCAGGCACGGCTGTTACGGCTCCGAGCCGGAGACCCGCCGCGCGCGGCAAAGCCCCTGCAAGATTAAAGAAACAGCGGTCCATCGCATAAAGGTGCTCGCTCACTTCCTCGACCATGACGATATGGCCGGTGAGATCTGGCATCATGGGCGTGCCTGTCAGCATAGAAAGGGTGATGAGGTTGAAGGCGACCGTCGGAGTCGTTCCGTCGACGCTCGGCTCTAGACCTGAATTATCCCCGCTAAACCATTTCAGCACACGGCGCACCGCCTGCCGCCCACCCTCAGACCGAGCGCTGACAGGCATGGAGCCATGCGCACACTGCCCGATGCCGTTGCGGTAAAGTGCAGCCAGCAGATATCCGCAATCTGAAAAGCCGACATAGGTCTTCTCTCGCGCGCTGGCGTTCATTTGGGCAATGGCGCTTTCGGCTATGCGGTTGGAGCCATATCCGCCCTTTGCGAACCACACCGCGTCAAATGCGGGATCGTTCGCGCATTCGAGTAAGCCAGTCTGCCGACGCAGATCATCGCCAGCAAAATGCCCCTGCCGCTCAAAGCACTGATCGTGAAAGGTAACCGAATGCTCGGAGAATTCGGCCGCGACAAGCGCTTCAAGAGCCGCAGCATGATCGCGCGTGATCGGCGTTGCCGGTGCACAAATGGCAATATTTGTCATGCAAACAGCCTAGGTCGCTTGTCAGCCCGAGTGCAAGCCAATAACCGTATAGGCCATGTCAGAAATTGATACGCCCGACATTTCGGGACGCCCTTTCTTTTTTTGCGGGATCGGTGGCTCGGGAATGCTCCCGCTTGCCCAAATTGTGCACGGCATAGGTCATGCAGTCGCCGGATCGGACCGCAGCCGTGATCAGGGGCGGACACCTGAGAAGTTTGCATGGCTGGCGGAAAACGGCTTCGCGCTGCACCCCCAAGACGGAAGCGGGCTAACATCTGGTGAGCAAATACTTGTAGCATCCGCCGCCGTTGAGGACACGGTGCCCGAAGTCGTGCGCGCCAAGGAGCTTGGCTCACCGCGCATGAGCCGTGCAGACTTGAATGCGGCGTTGTTTAACGAAGCGGGCTATTCCGTCGCTATTGGCGGCACCTCTGGCAAATCGACCGTCACGGGAATGATTGCCTGGATTTTGGCCGAGCACGGTTCTGACCCCACCGTGATGAACGGCGCGGTGATGAAAAATTTCATCGACGAGGGCAATCCGTTCGCCAGCGCCCGCGTTGGGCGGCCTGAAATCTATGTGAGCGAGGTTGATGAGAGCGACGGGACGATTGCGCTGTATCGCTCGACCATCGGTGTGCTGCTGAATGTCAGTCTAGACCACAAAAGCCTTGAGGAATTGCGCCAGCTATTCGGCGACTATCTCGCGGCATCCGGCTGTGGTGTGGTGAACTTCGATAATGCAGAAGCACGAGGCCTGGCTGATCGTGCAAATCAGCTGGTCAGTTTTGGGATCACGACGCAGGATGCCAACATCACGGTCGAGCCGGATAGCATCGCGATGGACACATTCGGGACCAACGCTGTGGTTCTCGACAATCGCAGTCGGGAAATCGCCCCGCTAACCCTGCCAATGCCAGGCATGCACAATCTCTCGAACGCGCTGGCCGCGATTGCCGCCGCGAGTGCTGCGGGAATTGGCCTGCAAGAGGCGGTCAGCGCTCTCGGATCCTTCAAGGGCTTGGCTCGGCGCTTCGATGTCGTAGGCACAACGGCAAGCAACATCACGATTGTCGATGACTTTGGTCACAATCCGGAGAAATGCGCCGCAACCTTGCGAACACTGAAAAGCACGCCGGGCCGCGTTATCGCCTTCTTTCAGCCGCATGGATATGGTCCTTTGCGACAAATGGGACATGAATTGGCGGAAACTTTCGCAGATGAATTGGAGCGGGATGACTTCGCGCTGATGTGTGATCCGGTCTATTTTGGCGGCACGGTAGATCGCAGCGAAGGCAGCGAGCGGATAATCGAGCTTATCGCGAGTGGTGAGAACGCCCCGCAAGCCGAGCACATCGCACGCCGTGAGAAATGCGGCGACAGGCTGGTCGAACTTGCCCAGCCAGGCGACCGTATCGTCATTATGGGTGCGCGCGACGATACGCTGAGCACTTTCGCAAAAAGCGTGTTCGAGCGTCTGGCATGAAGGCCAGCCTCTACAATATCGCGAAACTCCATGCCCAGCGGATGCTCGCATGGCTCGTGATTGCGATCACATTTGTCATGGCCAGCGAGTATTTCTTCGGACACTCATTCATCGCGTTCGGTATCGCCACGGTCGGGCTGGTGATCGCCAATGTACCGATGCTGAGGTACAATTGCCCGACTTGCGGCAGAAACCTGTTCTTTCGAGGTATGCTGGTGGTGCCGTGGCCGAACAGAACCTGCGGCAAATGCGGCGAACAGCTTGATCGACCGGTGGATTAGGGCGCGACGTTCAGCGCCTTCAAGCCAGCCTCTTCGCGGCTGACAGCTCGCTGATAGGGTTCTCGATTGGTCAACCGCTTACGATAGGCTTTCAGGCTGTCTGGAACGCCCTCATCTAGTCCAACCTTCTCGGCGAGGATCAACGCGTAACCCACGCAGATATCAGCGACGGTGAAGCGTTCAGCACACAAGAATTCGCGGCCGGCCAGTCGTTGTTCGACCTTCACTAGTCGCTTGTGAAACCACTTGCCGTACGCGTGGCCGGCATCCGCCCAACCCTTGTCCTTCTCGAACAAGGCAAACCGCATGTAGACCGTTTGCGGGAAAGTGATCGTAGCGTCGGCGTGATATGTATAGTCGAGATACGCCGCATAGTCTGGCTCCTCCGGAGAGACCACCAGACCGGCCTCGGCTCTTTTTGCCGCAAGGTAATGCGCAATCGCGCAACTCTCGGTCATCTGCGCATCGCCATCCACCAGCATGGGGACAGTGCCTAGCGGATTGATCTCTAGATACTCCGGCGCTTTAAACCGTGGGGGGAACGGCAGCACTTTCAGGTCCAGATCGACCTCGGCTTCTTCCGCCGCCCAAGTTGCGCGCAGCCCCTCGATCCCGCGCAGGTGTAGAGCGTGGGACGCGCCATCAATGCGCTCCTTCGTACCCGAAAACCTTGTGCAGTAGGAACGCAATGACAGCGCCCAAGGCCAGCCCGATGATCGCTGAAACACCGGCATAGGTCACCCAACCAGCGATACCGGAAAGTGCGCCTGTCACGCCCTTCACTGCGTATTCCGCTCCGTGTGCGATGTCATAGAGCAGATCGAAGCCCACCTCATGCGTGCCGTGGACGATGATGCCGCCGCCAACCCAAAGCATTGCGATGGTGCCGATGAAAGAGAGCGCGACAAGAAGCTTGGGCATTGACCGCAAAAGGAACACCCCGAACCGGCGCACGTTGGTGACCTCGCTCTCCCGCAGCATCTTCAGGCCGACATCGTCCATCTTCACGATCAGAGCGACAGTGCCATAGACCGCAACCGTCACGACAAACGCGACCAGCGCCAATGCCAAACCGCGTTCCCACCAAGTCGGCAGATCAAGCTCGCTCAGAGTAATCGCCATAATCTCTGCCGACAGGATCAAATCGGTCCGGATGGCCCCGGCAATACGTTGCTTTTCAAAAGCCACAGGATCACTGATCTCGTCATCAATGGTCTTGCCGTGCTTTGCCCCGCCCAGCTTTTCCATGACTTTCTCGGCACCTTCATAACAAAGGAAGGCACCGCCAAGCATGAGGATCCAGATAATTAGCGAAGGCAGGAACTCCGACAACACGATCGCGCCCGGCAGCAAGATGATCAGTTTGTTGAACAAACTGCCCTTCGTGATCGCCCAGATAATCGGCAATTCGCGCGCTGGTGAAAGACCAGTGACATAGCTGGGCGTCACCGCGGCATCGTCAATCACCACCCCGGCCGTTTTGGAGCCTGCCTTGCTTGCTGCGACAGCAATATCATCGGCGGACGCCGCCGCTGCTCGCGCAATTACCGCAACATCATCCAGCAGCGCTGCTAAACCTGAAGGCATTCGTGTGTTCCCCGTTGGTGTGTTTGCGCAATGCCTGCCCCGCTGCTGCACGACGCACAAGGCTTGCATTCCCCTCATAAACAGCTATGTGCGCGCATCCGCTGTTTCCACGGTGGGTAAGAAGAAAGCCGGAGGGGCCCTGCAATCCCGCAGGAAGTCAGCGATCGGCATGCAATATGAAGGAACGCAGGATGGCTCTGTACGAGCATATCTTCCTCGCGCGTCAGGACCTTTCACAGGCCCAAGTAGACGCGCTGGCGGCCACGGCGACCGAGATCGTCGAAGCGAACGAAGGCAAGGTCACCAAGACCGAAACATGGGGCCTCAAATCCCTCGCCTACAAAATCGAGCGCAACCGCAAGGCACATTTCGTGATGCTCAACATCGACGCCCCAGGCTCGGTGGTTGAGGAACTCGAGCGCCAGACCCGTATCAACGAAGACGTCATCCGTTACATGACCATCCGTGTCGAAGAGCACGAAGATGGCCCGAGCGTGATGATGCGCAAGAACGAGCGTGACCGTAAGCGTCGCTCTGACCGTGAGGAGCGTGACTGATGGCTAAACCGTTTTTCCGCCGCCGCAAGAGCTGCCCTTTCTCGGGCAATGATGCTCCAAAGATCGATTACAAAGACGTGCGTTTGCTGCAGGGCTTTATGTCCGAGCGTGGCAAGATCGTGCCGTCGCGTATCACCGCCGTATCGGCCAAGAAGCAGCGCGAGCTGGCGAAGGCTATCAAGCGCGCTCGCCACATCGGCCTGCTGCCGTACATCGTGAAATAAGGGAGAAAGAACATGGATATCATTCTCCTCGAACGTATCGAAAAGCTCGGCACCATTGGCGACATCGTCACCGTTAAAGACGGCTATGCTCGCAACTTCCTTCTTCCGCAGAAGAAAGCCCTGCGCGCGAACGACGCCAACAAGGCCGTGTTTGAAGCCAACCGTGAGCGTCTCGAAAAAGAGAACGCCGAAAAGCGTGGTGTTGCTGAAAAGCAGGGCGAAAAGGTTGCCGGTGCAGAAGTCATTCTGATCCGTGCTTCGTCCAACGCTGGCCAGCTTTATGGTTCGGTCAATGTCCGCGACATGGTCGCTGGCTTGGTTGAGCAAGGTCACGATGTTGACAAGAAGCAGGTTATCATGGGCGCGCCTATCAAGATGATCGGTATGCACGATGTGACCGTAGCTCTGCACCCTGAGGTGCACGTGACTGTCAAAGCCAACGTGGCACGCAGCGACGACGAAGCCGAGCTTCAGTCGCAGGGTGTCGACGTCCTCGCCCAGCTGTTCGAAGAAGAGCAGAAGGAAATTGAGGAGGCGGCTGCTGACACGCGTATCGACAATGAAGGCCTCGAGCCGGGTGAGATCCCCGCCGAGCTTCTTGAAGAAGGCGCTGCACCTGCTGAGGAAGCTTCGGAAGAAGCAGCAACAGAAGAAGCTGCTGGCGAAGAAGAAGCCTAAGGTTGATTTTTCGCGCTTTTTAGCGCATAACAATCAAAAGGGCGCGGCGTCGAGAGACTGCCGCGCCCTTTTTGTAACAAGAGCATTTTTGCCAAATCTGGCACTGCCTTGTCGCCAAAAACAAAAACAATAAGGATTACTGCATGACCCCAATCTCTGACATTATCGAACAATTGCAACGCCACTATAAGGAAGCAGTCACAACGCTTCGCAACGATGTCATGGCCTTTGGCCGCACTGGCACCGTGCCCCCTCAGCGAAAGCGTGAAGACGGCAGCTACGCCTATCCGCAGCTGACTTTGCATTATTCGGGAGTTGGAGAACCGCAGGATCGGAGCCGTGCCTTTGGCCGGTTGGAGATGCCGGGGACATACACCACAACCGTAACCCGCCCCGATCTATTCGCGCCTTACCTTAAGGAGCAGCTGGAGCTGATCGCAGCGGAGTACGACATTGACGTGACTGTTGAGCGCTCACGACAAGAGATCCCGTTCCCATATGTGCTTGATGGCGATGCGGGTGCTGCGATGGTGGGCATTGCCCCGACGGATATCGCGCAGCACTTCCCCTCAACAGACCTCGCCCTCATCGGAGATGAGCTAGCTGATGGGATCGAATTCGATGTCGATCAGGACATGCCGCTCTCGCTGTTCGATGGTTTGCGGACCGATTACTCACTCGCCCGCCTCGCTCACTACACCGGCACAAGCGTCGACGATTTTCAGGACTTTATCCTGTTCACCAACTATCATCGCTATGTTGACGAGTTCGTGAACTGGGGTGCGCAGCAGATCGGGACAGGCGGGTATACCGGCCTTTCCGGTGCTGGTGGCCTCAGCATCAGCGATCCGACCGAGAACGCACAGGAAGAACTGAGCGACACTGCCTGGCGAAAGCACCAGATGCCTGCGTATCACCTCAAACGCGAAGACGGCAAAGGCATCACTCTGGTCAATATCGGCGTGGGTCCGTCCAACGCCAAGACAATTTGTGACCACTTGGCCGTGCTGCGTCCCCATGCCTGGATGATGATCGGTCACTGCGGCGGCGTCCGTTCCAGTCAGAAGATTGGCGATTTCGTACTAGCCCACGCTTATTTGCGTGATGACCATGTGCTGGACGCGATCCTGCCACCGGAAGTGCCCATCCCTCCCATCGCGGAAGTGCAGTTGGCTCTCGCCGAGGCGGCTGAAGCTGTGTCGGGCGTACAAGGCGCGAACATTAAGCAACGCATGCGCACCGGCACGGTCGTGACGACAGATGATCGCAACTGGGAATTGCTCTACTCCAGCTCAGCCAAGCGTTTCTCCCAAAGCCGCGCCATTGCGGTCGAAATGGAAAGCGCGACGATCGCTGCTCAGGGATACCGTTTCCGGGTTCCGTACGGCACTCTTCTCTGTGTCTCGGACAAGCCTCTCCACGGCGAAATCAAGCTGCCGGGTCAGGCCAACAAGTTCTACGAAGAGGCGATTGCTGCACACCTCCAGATCGGTCTTGAAGCGTGTGCCCACTTGAGAGACGAAGGAGACCGCCTCCACAGTCGCAAACTGCGCGCCTTTAATGAACCGCCCTTCAGGTAAGGCCAGGCCGATAGAGACCGAGTAGTTCTACGGATCACCACGCCACTCATGTGATAACCAAGATCGGTGACAAGGGCCGCATGAGCGGTCTGCAATCAATCATTTCGTCAACCGGTGGAGCCAAGTCTTGGGCCCAAGTGGGTTCGATTTCACATGGGCTTCTACCCGATCATCTTCAGTTCAACGACGCCCCTTCATCGTTGCTGCTGCCAGATGTTCACATCGACGAGTTAGCCGATTCTGTGGACCGCTCAACCCAATGGGAGAGCGACGCATGATCGAAAAGATTACAGCCCTAAGGCAACGCGGTCATGGCCTGATCACAATTGGCGGATGGAGCGTCACAGCACTTCTCGCGGTTCTGGGATTCTTTATAGGTCAGCCTGCGTTTCTCGCAGCTCTGGGTAGCGCTGCGCTAAACATTGGTTCGACAGTCCACGCCAAACAAAAGCGTGTCGATAGCCAAGCACGAATGGGGCTCAGCTTGATGGCGGTATCCCAAGCCGCATTGCTCTTCTTCGTCCTGCATAACACGGGCTGGCAGGTTGATATGCACATTTGCCTTTACATCGCCCTCGCCTCGCTCGGGCTCCTCTGTGACGTGCGTTCAATCATCATGGGGTGCGTCACGGCCATCTTGCTGCATGCTATTACGGCTTTTTTCGCTTCAGAATCGATTTTGGACATTCTGGTTCAGGCTGTTGGCCTCAGCTTGATCGGGGGGACTCTTTGCATTGTCACCTCAACCTTCCACAAAACTTCAGCCCTCCTGATAAAGGCACGCGAAGATCTCGATCAACAGGATGCAGAGCTTCAAGCCGTACAGCTTCGCTGGGAACGCGAACTTGCCCAGCAAGAAGAGACCAAAGTCGAGGGCTCTGGAGAGCGTAAGGCCGAGTTTGAGAAGTTCGCACAAGACTTTGAGCAAACAGTCTCCGCCGTCGCTCGTTCTGTCGCAGCCACGGCCCGCCTTCTCGAGAAGGCCACCAAGAACCTCGACCACGTGGCCAACGATGCCCACCTTCGCGCCAACGAGGTTGCAGAAACAGCTGACACCGCAACCCGCGCCGCTGAGACGGTCGCGCGCGGTGTTGCTGAGCTCTCTGGATCGATCGCGAACATCGCGGTCAATGTTGGCCAGCAATCAGACGTAACCGCGCGCGCCACCGAACGCTCGAATCTGGGCGGCAAGGCTATGGGTAACCTCGCTGATCGTTCGGACACGATTGGGGAAGCGACCAAAGCGATCGTTCAGATAGCTGAGAAAACAAACCTGTTATCGCTCAATGCCGCCATCGAGGCTGCACGAGCTGGCGCGTCAGGCCGTGGCTTCACCATCGTAGCTCAAGAGGTGAAAACGCTTGCACAACAGGCCGCCATCGCCGCTACCGAGATTGAGGATCTACTTAGCGGAGTGCGTTCAGGCACAGAAGAGGCGGAGCTCAGCTTCAGCGCCATCGAAACTGTCGTGCAACAGCTTGAACACGCCGCCACGGCAATACGGCACGATGTCGAAAACCAACGCCGCTCTGCCGATACGATCGAAGACTACGCAAGGCGCGCCGTTGGTGACGTGCAAGATATGGCAGAGCGGAGCAAGTCGCTGGCCGGCATTGCGCATGATGCGAAAGAGCTTTCGAAGGAACTGGGCGTCACCACAACACAGCTTTTGGCCAACGTTACGTCGCTGGAAACCTCAACTGATCAATTCATCGGCCAATTGCGGGCTGCAAATTGACCAATGCGCCTCAGCGTTCTGCGCCGAAGTCTGTCAGCGTCTTTCGCGCCTTTACGATTTCCTGGCCAAACACCAGGAGCTGCGCCCGGGCATTGGCATAGCTGATACCGAATGCCGCGTTGATATAGCTTTGCAGAACCACGGTGCCGTTCTCCATCCGATACACTTTCGCAGACGGATTGAGGTCGTTGTAGCGATGCAGAAGCGCATCCAATTCGCCCAGATTGCGGCTGTCGTTGCGTGTGAAGACAGCAATAAGCATCAATCCGGTGCATCCCTGCTCTTCCGAGCAAGCGCGCGGTGAAACGGTAAAAGCGAGACCGCCATCAGCGCTTGCGCGGAAAACTTTCTGGCCGCCTGGTCCCGCCTCGATGTTGAAGTTTGTCTGCACATCCAAGAGCAATCGCGAAATCGTCGCGTCATTAAACTGCGTCACGGCCTGCTGCTGCGGAGCTTGAGCCCGCGCAGGCGATGCAAGCAATACGGCCGCCATCAGGCTGGTCAGAAATATCTTGAGCGTGGCCTTCATAGGTCAAACACCTCTTTCTTCTAAACTTCTTTGTCCGTTCATTGCCGCATTCCGCAGACTAGACGGACTAACCAATCAGGGCAGGATAGCCAAGCCGTCACCGCCTTTGCCGACCTTGATACGCCGCAAGACTTTGCCGTTCTCGTAATCCACCTCTGCGATGGTGTCTGACGCGGTTTCGGCGACATAGATGCGCTTGCCGTCGTCCGACCAGAGGATCGTAACCTGAAAACGTTGCTGCACTTCTTCAGGGCTGGATACGGCGATGGAGCGCACGACTTTTGCCGCAGCAAGATCGATCACCGTCAAACCGCCATCGGCAAGGTCAGAGGTAACCGCTACGTCGCCTTGCGGCCGAATTGCCAAGCGCAGCGGGAAACGTCCGGTGTCAACAGTCTCGCGGACTTTCATCGTGAGGGGATCAAGCGCAAATGCCTGATTGGAGCCACGCGCCGAGACCCATAGCGTTTTGCCATCGGGCGACAGATCAATGCCTTCCGGCTCCTCACCAACAGTCACCGAAAGTGGCTTGGCCTTGCCGGTCAGATCAATCCGCGTGACCGTTTTAGAACTAAGGTCCGTCGTCCAAGCTGCGGTTTCATCGGGAGAAACGGCAACCATATGGCTGCCCTGTTTGTCGGTTGGAAACTCCTGCAGCTGCAGCTCTTTCGCCTCGAAAAAGCCGTCAACGGGGTCAGTGATCCTGAAGATCGACTGCCGGCCCTCTGCCGTCACGTAGATCGTGCCGCTTTGGTGCCATACGATACCATGCGGTCGCGCATTCTCGCCCAGATCAAAAGTATACTGCTTCTCAAGATCGCGGGTGGAAAACACCTCAACCGTCGTTCCGCCGTAACAGGCTAGCGCAACATTTTGACCATCGGGCGAAGTCGCGAGCTCGTGCGGATTGGTACAGCTGTCGAGACGCAGCACCTCTTTCCCTGTCTCAAGATCAATCTTGGACAAGGTGTTTCCGCGCTTGTTCGCGACGAACAGCGACGGCTTCAGGTCCTCCTTCAGAGGCGCGTAAACGGTCGCACTTTGGCCCTCTCCGTTTGGGCTAGGCGCTGGAGCACATGCTCCGAGAAGTGCAGCGAATGCCAGTAAAGAGAGGTGCTTCCTCACCATCCAGCTTCCTGGCCTTTGTTCTGCTCTTCGAGCCACTCCATCAGCGGAGCGAAATACTCAACCATCGCCTTGCCAGACATCTGTCGCTCGCCTGTGAATGCCTCAAGAGCGTCAGGCCATGGCTTCGATGCGCCCATTTCGAGCATTGCATTCAGGTTTTTGCCGACTGCTTCATTGCCATAGAAAGAGCAGCGATGAAGCGGCCCTTCCCACCCGGCGGTGTCGCATGCGGCTTTGTAGAACTGGAACTGCAACAAGCGTGCGAGGAAGTAGCGGGTGTAACTGACGTTGCCGGGAATGTGGTACTTTGCACCAGCATCAAACTGCTCTTCGTTGCGTTCAACCGGTGGGACGATGCCCTGATATTCGGTGCGAAGGTCAGTCCACCCGCTGTTGAGGTTTTCTGATGCAATGCTGCCATCGAAAAGGCCCCAGCGATAGCGGTCGACAAGCAGGCCAAACGGCAGGAATGCAACCTTGTCCATCGCCTGTCGAAGCAGCAGCCCGATATCCTTGTCGGCGCTAGGCACTTGCTCCGGTTCGAGCATGTCGATCTGCACCAGGTATTCCGGCGTGATCGAAAGCGCGATCATGTCGCCAATCGCTTCGTGGAAACCGTCATTGGCACCGTCGAGATGCAGGTAATCCTGATGATTGTATGCGCGCTGGTAGTAGTTATGGCCAAGCTCGTGGTGGATGGTGATGAAGTCATCCGCGTTTTGCTTGATGCACATCTTGATCCGGATGTCGTCTATATTGTCCAGGTTCCAGGCGGAAGCGTGACAGACAACTTCTCGGTCGCGCGGCTTGGTAAACTGGCTGCGCTCCCAGAAAGTCTCCGGTAGCGGGTCAAAGCCCAGCGATGAGAAGAACTGTTCACCAACCTTTGTCATCTCGACGGCATCGAGCTCTTTGCCAACGATGAGATCGGTCAGGTCATATCCAATATCGCCAGCTCCCTCCGGAGCCACGAGCGGGTAGATATTACCCCACTCCTGCGCCCACATATTGCCGAGCAAATCTGCACGAATGGGACCAGTGGCGGGCTGCACTTCGTCGCCGTATTTCTCGTTCAACTTGCGACGGACATAGGTGTGAAGCGCGACATAGAGCGGCTTCACTTCTTGCCACATCCGCTCTGTTTCGGCGGCGAATTGCTCCGGTGTCATGTCATAGCCGGAGCGCCACATTGTGCCGACATTGGCAAAGCCGAGCTCGCTGGCCCCTTCATTCGCTATGCCGAGCATTTTGATGTAGTCCTCGCGCATCGGCGCGCCGACATTGTTGTGCCAGCTGGTCCACATTTCCTTGAGCTCATCGGGTGTGCGCTCGAGGTTCCCCATCTCCGCTTCGATATCGGACCCGTTGATCGGCTCACCGTTCAGTGTGCCTTTGCCACTGCCATACTGCGCACCGAGGCTGGTTGCGATTGCCGACAATTCCGTTGCTGCGCCATCGCGCGAGGGTGCAGGCATGGATATCCCGTTGCGCATCTTATCAAGCTTGCGACGGACCTCTTGGCTTAACCCCTCTATTCCTGCGTATTGCGCCGCCTCTTTGGCGTATTTCACACTCATCAACGTTGCCCGCGCGCCGTATTCAGCCACCAGCTTGTTGCTGTCATAATTGATGTTGGTCGCCTGCAACCAATAGACGTGCGAAGACAGGTTCGAGAATTCCAGCATCTCCTTCTCGGCCGCTGCAACAAATTGCTCCGCACCCTCAGGCGTCAAAGGGAATACTAACTCTTCCGCTTCGCCAACAACCGTCTCAGTGGCATGATCATCCGCCAGAACAGGCGAAGCAGCAAGAGTTAGGGCAATCGCACCAAGTGATGACTTGAGCGCATAAGCAGCGGATTTCATGGACATGATCCTCGTTGGATAAAGTTGCATTTGAAACTGCCTGGCAGGGTGAACCTGCAAGCGGGCTTAATCAAGCCTGTGAAGCCGCTTTGCGCGTCATGAACTGCGCGGCAATCACACAGATAAAGGCCGCGATGAAGGTATTCACCTTCAACGGACCCATCTGAGACGCAATCCCGGCCAATCGGTCCTCACCTGAGAACTGGACCACTTGAACCAATTGCAGTGATGTTTCGACGATGTCGCTGACCAGAAAAATGGCGCCACAGAAAATGGCAACCCACCCAAGCAGGCTAGGCCAGTACTTCACTGCAGAACGGAAATGCAGGCCAGCAACAATGCATCCTGACCCGTAGATCAGAATGAAGATCAAATCACTTATCATCGCGGCTGCTGCGAGACCGATCAGTCCTTCACCCGCCCATGCGTCTTGGATACGATTGACAGCTGCAGCGTCTGGCGCAGCTTGATGGTCTAGTATGCCGCCCGGGACCGCATCGATTATAAGCGGGAAATGGATAAGCAAAGTGACCGCAAATGAGGCCACGCCCAACCAGAACCATCGCAAAGCCACTCGTCTAGAGAACATCATACGGCACCAAGAAACTCCACAATAGCCTCGCCAATCTCGGGCTTAGTCGCGCTGTCGAGATGGCCACCCGGCACCTTGATGTATCGCGCATTGGGCAGAAGGTCGGCGAGTTCGGTGGCAGAGCCATTGTCTTGATCGCGCTCGCCGCACACCACGGCAGTGGGCATGGTGACATTTGCGAGTTTGGCGACATCGAGGTCACCCATTCCATCCAGAAGCAGACGGGCCGCCACTCGGTCCACGCCTTGGGACTTAAGAAACTGGCGCGAGTAATACGCCGGATCGTTGCGTGTGATCGTGTCGAACTCGTCAATCACTCGCTTGAAGAATGTCGATCGTTTCTGCCACTCGGACAGCCCGGATACGCCCATCCCGGCGACAACAAGTTTGCGCGGCGCGACAACTTGGCTCGCCACGGCATGAAGCGAAGTGCGTGCACCGAGCGAGAAACCCACAAGGTCAAACTCGCCATCCTCAAGCCCCAGATCATCGAGCAATGCCATCAAATCGCGGACCAAGACACCTTCGGGATAGGACGCCGGATCGCGAGGAGCCTCGCTTTCCCCGTGCACGCGGAAATCGAGCATGATCGCCTCGAACCCTGCTGCTGCTAGCCGGTCGGCATGGCCCCACTTAATCCAGTTCATCTCCGCACTGGAGAACAGACCGTGGAGAAGGATGACCGGAGGGCCCTCGCCGACACGGTGGACGGCTAAGCTGGTGCCATCGAACGAAGCAAACTGCTCGGACCTCACCGCTTCGTCAGGCCTTTCTGCTCCATGCGCCATTTTGCCATATCGACGCGGTCTTGGCCGAAGAACGGTTCGCCATCGAACACCAGCGTGGGCACACCCCAGTGGCCTGCCGCTTCCAGAGCCTCTTGATTAGCGGCGATTTCAGCATCGAGCGCTTCGGCATCGCTGGTGACTTCGGCTTCCATATCGGCGAGGTCTAGCCCCGCTCTCTCGGCTGCACCCGCAAGGTGATGGCCCTCGTTCCAGCCATCGACCGTGCCATCCCAGATGATTTGTGAGGCCTCGTGCGCAAAGGCGAGGCCCCTGCCACGGCGGGTTGCCGCCTGACCCAACCGCCCAATTCGGTAGATATGCGGCTGATCTGCCGCAATCTCGCGGGTCATCAGGTTCTGGACCACTGGGTCCGGGCGAGGCCACGCGATCGGCAAGTCAAGAAATGCAGCCGTACGCATCGAGTCCATTAGGATGTAACGTGGTGCGGCCGGATTGCCGGTAAACAGGATATCGGGGTCACGAATGGCAATCGGCCAAACGGTGCGCAGAGTGATGTCTAGGTCATATTCCGCCGCCATCGCCCGATACCGTCCCACCGCAAGGTAGGAATAAGGCGAACGGAAGCTGAAAAATAGGTCAGCCTGAAGTGTCATGCTAGGCCTCCAATCAACGGAAGAAGCACTGAGTGCCTGAATACAGCATCGAGACTTTCCCAGCCTCGAAGAAGCCGAACAGCGTCTCACCCAGCTGGAATTCCTCGCCCAACGTGCTGTCTTCAATCAATTCAAAACCGCTCGCTGCCTCGACGGTAGCTTTGGCCGTTCCAATCTGCGCCGCGCTGTTGGTTGTAATCTCCACTGGTGCCGCCGCATCGCCATCCTGCGGGCTGCGCCAGTTCCAGCCGACGAGCTTGTCCTCTTGAAAATTCACGGTCACGCCGCCGGGATAATCGGTGAAGTCCATTGGTCCCGCCCCGCATTCATTCATTGCGTTGCGGCCCGAAGGCGCCCCCAAAAGGGCCTCAAGTGATGCCTCCACCTGACTGCGGCTTGTTTCGTATGCGAAGACCTTGTCACCTACGGTGAACCCGCTTTGCATCAGCTTCAGCGCGCTTTTCTGAGCAGGCTCGGGATCTTCACTCTCGGTCGGGCTTGGGCTGGGTGTCGGCGTCGATGTTGCAGGGACAGTTTCAACCGGTACCGGCGCTTCCTCTTCCTTGGTCCCGCCACAGGCGGCTAGAGCCACCAAACTTACCGCTGCAATAAATTGACGCATTCCCTCACCCCTTTTTCAAATGCCGCCTTCCAAGCAGTTCGGCGATCTGAACCGCGTTAAGCGCGGCTCCTTTCCGCAGATTGTCAGAAACGCACCACAATGTCAGCCCGTTCTCGACAGTCGGGTCCTCGCGCACGCGGCTGATATAGGTTGCTCCGTCACCGGCGCTCTCGACAGGTGTGACGTATCCTTCGTCCTCGCGCTTATCGATCAGCATAATGCCCGGCGCCTCGCGCAGGATCTCCTGAGCCTGCTCGGCACTGATTTCCTTCTCGAATTCGATATTCACCGCTTCGGAGTGGCCGACAAACACCGGCACGCGGACGCACGTGGCGTTCAGCTTGATCTTGGGGTCGAGAATTTTCTTCGTCTCAACCACCATCTTCCATTCTTCCTTGGTCGAACCATCGTCGAGGAAGACGTCGATGTGGGGAATGACGTTGAAGGCGATCTGCTTGGTGAAGGTCGCAGGCTCGACTGGATCGCCGACAAAGATGGCGCGGCTTTGCTCAAACAGCTCGTCCATCCCTGCTTTGCCCGCGCCAGAGACCGACTGATAGGTTGAGACGACAACACGCTTGATCGTCGCGGCATCGTGCAGCGGCTTGAGCGCGACCACCAGCTGCGCGGTCGAGCAGTTGGGGTTGGCGATGATGTTACGCTCTTTGTAGCCATCGATCGCATCCGGATTCACTTCCGGCACGATCAGCGGCACATCCGGGTCCATCCGGTAAAGCGAGGAGTTGTCGATCACGACGCAGCCCGCTGCCGCCGCCTTGGGTGCGTATTCCTTTGCCGGTCCGCTGCCTGCCGCGAACAAAGCGATGTCCCAGCCGGCCCAGTCGAAGTGTTCGATATTCTTGCATTTGAGCATTTTGCCCGTGTCGCCGAATTCGACTTCGGTGCCATGCGACCGGCTGCTCGCTACGGCGGCGACTTCCTCAATGGGGAACTCGCGTTCAGCAAGGATCTGCATTACTTCGCGCCCGACATTTCCGGTCGCGCCGACAACGGCCACCCGATAACCCACTTCACTTACTCCTGATGTCTGTTGCAGCGCGGGATAGCGAGCCATCCGCGCTTGGCAACAAAGTATTCCTATGCGGCTGCAGTGCTGCCTTACTCCGGCGGTGTCACCCCGTGCGCTTCGAGGAACCGGAAATAGGTGTTCCAGAGATGCGGGCTGATCTGCTCGCCGCCCACACGGTGGGTGTAGCCAGGATAGAGCATCATCTCGAACGGCACGTTGTTTTCCTGCATGACGCTGATGATCTCGGTGGCGTTTTCGAACACCACGTTGTCATCCGCCATGCCGTGCACGATTAGCAGCGGGTCGCTGATTTTGGTCGCATCGGGGATGGCGCTGGCTTTCTCATAAGCTTCAGGCACCTTGTTTGGGTCGCCCATATACCGCTCTGTGTAATGGGTGTCGTATAGCTCCCATCTGGTCACCGGAGCGCCTGAAATGCCTGCAGCATAAAGGCCCGGATCGGCTTCCAGCTGCTTGAGCGTCATATAGCCGCCATAGGACCAGCCATAGATCGCGATCTTATCAGGATCGACGAAATCGAGAGACTTGAGATATTCCGCTCCGACTTTCTGGTCGCGCACTTCCACGCCGCCCATTGCGCGGTAGAGCGGCTGTTCAAAATCGACTCCGCGGTTGGCGGTGCCGCGATTGTCGAGCTCGAACCAGATGTAGCCTTTATCGACCACGGCCTGCGCCAGAGCGCCGGTAAAGGCCTTGGTCACAATCTGCGGACCAGGGCCAGAATAGTGATAGTAGAACACAGGATATTGCTTGCCCGGCTCCATTTCCGGTTTGAGCATCATCCAGTGCAGATCGGTCCCATCCTCGGCCTTCACTATCCCGAATTCGGGGGTCACATGGCTCGCAATATACGGGGTGTAAGGGTGATCCGCGTCGAGCTTATTCTCCTCGACCCAAGTGATGCGATTGCCGCCACTATCCGCGAGATAGCTTTGTGGTGGCTGATTTGTCGCCGAACGGGTGATGTAGAGTGATTGGCCCTTGCCATCCATGCTGGCGGAATGGGTGTATTCGGGGTCAGTCAGCAAAGCTGGGCGGCTCAGTCGCTCCAAGCTCCCACGATAGATTTGCTGCGTTAGAACGCCATCGGTGGCCTGATAGAAGAACTCTCCTGCCTCCTCGTCTACACCAACCAAGCTCGTGTGCTGCCTTGGAAGCGACGTGAGTTGCGTCCATTCGCCACCTTTGAAGCGATAGAACTGCCCAAATCCATCGCGCTCTGACCACCACAGCAATGATCCATCGCGCAGAAAACGATAGTCGTTGCCGAGGTTGATCCAGTAGTCTTCGCGCGCGGCTTTTTCGGTGAACCACACTTCACTCGCGCCCGTATCGGGATCGACCTTAAGCATATCGAGCACGGTCTGCTCGCGGTTCTGACGCTGAACATAGATCGCACTGCCATCCGGTGCCCAATCGACACGGGCCACGTAGATGTCCGTCTCTTCACCAAGATCAATCTTGGTGCGCTTGCCACCGTCAGTGATGATGTAGAGCTCGACAATCGCGTTGTCGGAGCCCGCAACCGGATAGCGTTGGTCATAAACCTTGGTCCCCGTCGCGCCGATGGCTGCGCGGGTGACGATGCCGACCGGGTTTTCGTCGGTGCGCTGAACAACAAGGCTCTCTTCATCAGGGGCCCACCAATATCCGGTCAGCCGTCCCATCTCCTCCTGAGCGACGAATTCAGCCTCGCCCCAGCGGATGTTCTCGCCTTCCTCGGGCGTGATCGCTTCAGGCTCTTCGCCCAAACCGCCCACCCAAAGCCGGCGGTCACGCACGAACGACACCGCACCAACGCGCGGGGACAATTTGGGATTGAGCTCGCTTTCCTCGGTGTCGGTCAACTGCGTGACCTCGCCATCAAGCCTCGCGAAGTACAGATCGCCGTCGAGCGGCACCAGCACGCCGGAACCATCGCTCGCCCATTGATAGGACACGATGCCGGAGAGCCCGCCGACACGTGCTCGTTCGCGCTGCATCTTTTCGTCTTCAGACAGCTCGCGGCCCGTCCCGACCTTTTCGCTATCGACCAACATCGACCACTCGCCGCTCTCGATCTCGAACCCCCAGAGATCGTACCGATTGGCATCATCATCGCGGTTGCGCAGAAGGGTTAGGTATTTGCCATCGGGCGATAGCTTCGCCTGACGCGGGCTTGAGCCATTTAGCGAAGGCGAGGCAAAGACGCGCTCGAATGTGAGCTTCTGTTCTTCACTCATTGCGTGATCGTCAGCGATAGCTGGTGTGGCAAGCAGTGCGGCGGCAACGGCCAAAATCGGTAAGCGCATGTCAAAGGAGGCCTCTCAACTCGAAACGGTTGGCATTCTCCCTCGCAATCGCACGTCTCAAACGCAAGGCCCACAACGAAAAAGGGCGGCCCATTAAGGACCGCCCTTTCGAATTCGCTGGTGCGAGACTTACGCCTTAGGCGCGTTGTCCCGACGTTCGGCGATACGCGCACGCTTACCGGTGCGGCCACGCAGATAATACAGCTTCGCACGACGCACGACACCGCGACGCACCACGGTGATGCTGTCGACGATCGGCGAGTACAGCGGGAACACACGCTCCACACCTTCGCCAAAGCTGATTTTGCGCACGGTGAAGTTGGAGCCCATGCCACGGTTCGAACGCGCGATGACCACGCCTTCGAAGTTCTGGACACGCTCGCGGTTGCCTTCCTTCACCTTCACGCCGACGCGAACGGTGTCGCCCGCGCGGAATTCTGGAATCTCTTTTTCAACCTTGCCGATTTCTTCGGCTTCGATTTGCTGGATCAGGTTCACTGGTCCGTTCCTTCATCTTTTCGCCGCGCGCCAGAGGCAGACTGGTCCCCAGCGTCCGTATGACGCTGCCAAAGGTCCGGCCTGCGTAACCGAGTGATCTCTTGCGACTTGGCTTCACGCCATGCCGCAATCTTCGCATGATCCCCCGATCGCAGCACTTCGGGGATCGTGCGCCCTTCCCATTCTTGAGGTCGGGTATATTGCGGATATTCGAGGAGGCCGTTTTCGAACGACTCTTCGGTCCCGCTAGAAGCCGCGCCCATTACGCCGGGAAGCAGCCGAATGCAAGCATCAAGTATGGTGATCGCAGCCGTCTCTCCGCCCGATAGAACGATGTCTCCGAGCGAGACCTCTTCTATGTCGGGCCGGGCTTCGAAAAGGCGCTCGTCAAAACCTTCGAACCGGCCGCAAATAATGGTGACGCCCGGACCACTCGCAATCTCGCGAATGCGCGCCTGCGTAATCGGCTTTCCGCGCGGCGTCATGGCGAGAATAGGGCGATCATCGGCAACGCTATCGAGCGCCGCAGCCATCACGTCGCATTTGAGGACCATTCCCGCCCCGCCGCCAGCGGGCGTGTCATCAACAGTGCGGTGCTTGTCAGTCGTGAATTCGCGCGGGTTCACGGTCACACAAGACCAATCGCCCCGCTCCAGCGCCTTGCCAGCGAGCGAGGTGCTTAGAGGGCCGGGGAACATCTCGGGGTAGAGGGTGAGGATGGTGGAGGCGAAGGTCATGAACGCCAGCGCTCAATTGCTTTACGACTTAGGTGCGACGACGCAAACCAACTGCAGGCTGCAAACAGGACCAAAGCGACGACACTACCCCACGGAACCGGATCGTCACCACAATAAAGCGAATAACTAACCGTCGGACACGGCCCCGGCCTGACAAAAGAAAGAAGGAATGCGAGGTATAGTGCGGGCGTCACAATCAAAAGCGGCACCACCGACGCAACGACAATCGAGCTCAGTCGCCGGAATATCGAGGCGACCAAAAGGGCTGTCGGGACTGCCAAGGCAATCACCAACGCAAATCCAATGAGGCCAAACACCACGAAAGCGACTATGAGTTCTGCCAATTCACCCCGTCCTTCGCCCGCGTGTCGACATTGAGCTCAAACACATCAGGCCGCGAATAATGACCGTCGGTGTCGAGGCTCGCTAGCCCCTGCCCGATCTCGCTCAGGTCCAATTCGGCGTGGAGAATTTCTTCTCCCTCACCAGCCTGCGCCAGCACCCGCGCATCGGGTGCGATAATCAATGATCCGCCTCGGTTGAGCTGCTCGCCTTCGATGGCTTCAAACAGCGCTTTAGCCTCCGCGTTGCCCCCAACCCGCTCCAGCCCGTCGAACAGGTCATCGCGGTGCTGCACCAGTCCTGCGGCGAGCACAAAGCAGCGCCCTTCCATCGCGTAGTGCCGCGATGCCAGCGCATATTCCTCGCGCACAGTCGGCCACGCCGCGACGTGGACGGTTTCGCCCAGATTGTGCATCGCTGCGCGGGCCAAGGGCATCCAGTGTTCCCAGCAGATCAGGTTCCCTGCCCGGCCCCAGTCCGCCTGATGCACGCCCAGCGTTGAACCATCGCCGCGCATCCAGATCAGGCGCTCGCCATGGGTGGGCACCAGCTTACGGTGGTCGAGCGGCGGTAGGCCGGTGCGGAAGAGAAGTTGGTTGTTGTAGAGGCTAGAGCGCACCCGCTCATGCGCGCCGATGGAGATGCACGCACCGCTTTCATCGCACAGCTCCTGCAAAGGCAGCAGCCGCTCGTCATTGGGCACAATCGCCTGCTCGAGCATGATGGCATGGACCGCCTTTGTGCCCGGATGGTCCCACAAAGCCGCGCCGGGAGCCTCATCGAGCCACAGCGGATAGCCACCCAAAAACGTCTCGCCAAAAGCAACAAACCGCGCGCCGTCATCGATAGCTTTGCGAGCAAGGCCCGCCGCCTTCTCGATTCCCCCTGCAAAATCCAGGGGAATGGGTGCCGCTTGGCATATGGCAACGTTGAGTTTGGTCATGCGCTTAATCGTCGGCGAATTCCGCTGCGATCACAAGTCTTTCCGCGTCCCATTCGATCACCGCGTCCTTGGTCATTGGGACCATAAACGACTTCATGCCCTTGGCGGGAGCAGGGTCTTTCGCGATTTCGATGATGTCGGTCGCGCCGAAATTCTGGACAGCGGTGACCTTGCCAAGCACGTCGCCAGCATCTGTCTCGGCCCGCAAGCCAACCAGATCGGCGTGGTAGTATTCGCCCTCTTCGAGCGCCGGCAAAGCTTCGCGCGACACCGTGAGAACGGTCCCGCGCAGCTTTTCAGCCTGTGTCCGATTGGTCGCCTCGGCAAAGCGCGCCACAGCGCCGCCCTTGTTGTCGGGGCGGATCTTCTTGAGGGTCAGCGCAGCACCGGATTCTTTGGCGCTGAGAGTTTTGTGCGCGGAGAGCGTATCGACGCCCTCCCCGAACAATTTGAGGCGAACCTCTCCGTGCACGCCATGCGCGCCGGTGATGGCAGCAAGTTCCACCATTCCCGGCGCATTGGGCGTGTCAGCCATAAAGGCTTAGTCTTCCGACTTTTCTTCGGTTGCTTCTTCAGCCGGAGCCTCTTCGACAGCGGCTTCTTCAGCGGGCGCTTCTTCTGCAGCCGCTTCTTCGGCCGGAGCTTCCGCAGGTGCTTCTTCAGCTGCAGGTTCTTCGGCAGGCGCTTCGGCTGCTGCCTTTGCTTCTTCTTCAGCGGCCTTCGCTGCTTCTTCGGCGTCTTTCAGCTTCTCAGCCTTCTCTTCAGCGCGCTCGACAGCTTTTTCACCGGGCTTGCCCTTGTTCGGGTTGTTGCGTGCTTCACGCTCCATGATGCCAGCAGCGTCGAGGAAGCGCAGAACGCGGTCCGAAGGCTGTGCGCCTACGCCGAGCCAGTACTTGGCGCGGTCTTCGTTGAGCTTCACGCGGTTTGCGTCATCCTTGGCGAGCAGCGGGTTGTAGACGCCGATCTGCTCCAGATATTTGCCGTCACGCGGTGCGCGGCTGTCGGCTGCAACGATGCGGTAGTACGGACGCTTTTTGGCGCCGCCACGCGAAAGCCGGAGTGCAATTGCCATGATAGATTACCTTTCGAGTTGAACTTGCTAATTTGATTGAATTTTGAATTACTTTTTTGGTTTGCCGCCAAGGCCTGGAAGGCCCGGTGGAAGGCCGCCGCCGGGTCCACCTAGACCTGGGAGACCGGGCGGCAATTCGCCGCCAGCGCCGCCGGGGCCACCCATCCCGGGCATTCCGCCACCACCAAACATCGATGCGAGGCCTTTGAGCCCACCCATCTTCTTGATCTGTTTCATTGCGCGGCTCATTTCCTGATGCATCTTCAGGACTTTGTTGACGCGCTGAACATCTGTGCCACTGCCCGCCGCAACGCGCTTCTTGCGCTTCGCGTTCATCAGCGCGGGGTTTTTGCGCTCTTTCTCGGTCATCGAACCGAGGATCGCGTCCATATGGACCAGAACCTTGTCGTCCATGTCGGCGGCGGCCATTGCCGCTTTCGCCTTCTTCATGCCCGGCATCATGCCCGCGAGCATGCCCAGGCCGCCCATATTCTGCATCTGCTTCAACTGCATACGCAGATCGTTGAGGTCGAACTTGCCTTTCTCGAAGTTCTTGGCGAGCTGCTCGGCCTCTTCTTCCTTGATTGTCGCCGCTGCCTTTTCGACCAGGCTGACGACATCGCCCATGCCGAGAATGCGGTCGGCGACGGAATTGGGGCGGAATGCTTCGATTGCATCGAGCTTCTCGCCAGTACCGGCGAACTTGATCGGTTTGCCTGTGACCGCGCGCATCGACAGCGCCGCACCACCGCGCGCATCGCCATCCATACGGGTGAGCACGACGCCGGTGAGTGGGACTTCGTTGGTGAAGCTCTGCGCGACGTTGACCGCGTCCTGACCGGTAAGGCTGTCGACCACCAGCAACACTTCGGTAGGCGCCGAAACCTGGCTGACAGCCTTCATCTCGGCCATCAGCGCTTCGTCAACATGCAGACGGCCCGCAGTGTCTAGCAGGAGTACGTCGAAGTTCTGGAGCTTCGCGCTCTCCATTGCACGACGCGCGATATCGACTGGCTGCTGGCCCGCGACAATTGGCAGGGTCGAGACATCGACCTGCTCGCCAAGCACTGCGAGCTGCTCCTGCGCCGCCGGACGGTTTACGTCCAGCGAGGCCATCATCGCCTTCTTGCCGTGCTTCTCGCGCAGCATCTTGCCGAGTTTAGCGGTCGTGGTCGTCTTACCCGAACCCTGTAGACCGACCATCATCACGACGACCGGCGGTTTGGCTTCGAGGTTCAGCCCCTCACCCGTGATCGCGCTTTCGGGATTCTCCGGATCACCGCCAAGCGTGCGCACGAGCTCGTCGTGCACGATCTTGACGACCATTTGGCCCGGCTTGACCGATTTCAGAACTTCAGCGCCGATGGCCTTTTCAGTGACCGCATCGATAAAGCGGCGCGCGACCGGCAGGGCCACGTCGGCTTCGAGCAATGCAATACGCACTTCGCGCATCGCATCACGAACATCCTGTTCACCTAGAGAACCGCGGCCTTTGAGCTTGTCAAAGACGCCGCCTAAGCGATCAGACAGATTGTCAAACATCTTCAACTACTCCTCTCAAATGCCGTAGCACCTGATACACACGAAAAACGCCGGCGGACGAAACCTCGTCGGCCAGCGTGCGAAATCCCTCGATAGAAATCTCGACTTGTATGTGTTCGATGGTGGAGCCTAGCGGGATCGAACCGCTGACCTCAACACTGCCAGTGTTGCGCTCTCCCAGCTGAGCTAAGGCCCCGTTCCATCGATTTTGCGACCCTATAAATATAGAGCCAAACCCCTGCTCTCGCAAGGAGCGCGCCGTTTATGGCCGCTCCCCGCGAAACGCAAGAATTAATTGTCGTCGTCGCCGTCGTCGTCGCCTTTGCCCTTGGACACGCCAAGGTCATCGTCGCCACCAAGGTCAACATCGTTGTCTGGCGAGTCATCATCGTCGTCGATGTTTTCGATGTCCTTCAATTCATCATCATCATCGCCGCCCAGATCGCTGTCTGCTTCGCCGTCTTTCTTCTTGTCCGCTTCATCCAGCGGGATCGGCTGCTTCGATTTCAGCACGGGCTCAGGGTACCATTCTTCACCGCATTCGATGCAGGTCACCGGCTCGTCATTACCCAGATCGTAGAAGCGTTCCCCGCATTTGGGGCAGGAACGCTTGGTGCCCCATTCTGGCTTCGCCATTTGAAAATCCTTGAATTCGCTTGCTTCTCGGCAAGCATATGTATGCGCATTGTATTGGGACCGGTTTTGACCGGAATCAAGAGCGGGCGCGCCTTGCCAGAAGCGTGGGGCGCTGTCAAAGACCGGCGCGAAATGAGCAGTCATCTTTTCACCGCATCGGGCCCGCTGAAGGGCAATATCCGCGTTCCCGGCGACAAGTCGATCAGCCACCGCGCGATCATGTTTGCCGGATTGGCAGTGGGCGAAAGCACCATTGAAGGGTTGCTCGAGGGCGAAGATGTATTGTCGACCGCGGAGGCCATGCGTCAGATGGGCGCAAAGGTTGAACGCGGTGCAGACGGCGTGTGGCGCGTCAGCGGAGCAGGCGTTGGTAGCCTTCTGGAACCCCAGCGGGCGCTCGATATGGGCAATTCGGGCACTTCGACGCGGCTTCTCATGGGACTGCTCGCAAGCCATGGGTTTAGCGCCACCTTTATAGGCGATGCGAGTTTGTCCGGCCGTCCCATGAACCGCGTGATCGAGCCACTTTCAAGAATGGGGGCGAGCTTCGAGGCTTCGAGCGGAGGCACCCTTCCCCTGATGCTGCGCGGATCATTGCCCGCGGCGCCAATCACATATCGCCTTCCGGTCGCAAGCGCTCAGGTAAAGAGTGCGGTGTTGCTCGCTGGGCTCAACACGCCCGGCACGACGACCGTGATCGAGCCGGTGCCCACTCGAGACCATACCGAAAGAATGCTGCGCGGGTTCGGCGTTCCTGTCGAGGTTTCCGAAGAGAATGGCGAGCGCGTTATCTCTGTGACCGGTGAGGCCGATCTACAGCCCCAGCATGTTGTGGTACCCGGTGACCCGTCATCGGCGGCATTTTTCCTTGTCGCCGCCAGCATTGTTCCAGGCAGCGATCTTACTGTCGAGAATGTCGGTCTCAACCCAACACGCTCGGGCATCGTCACTGTGTTGCGGCAGATGGGCGCTGATATCGAAGAACTTAACCCACGCGAAGTCGGCGGCGAGCCTGTGGCGGATCTGCGTGTCAGGCACGCACAGCTTACCGGCATAGACGTAGACCCCGCCCTCTCCCCCAGCATGATCGACGAGTTTCCCGTCCTATTTGTGGCAGCGGCCATGGCGCAAGGGACCACCCGTACCACCGGCCTCGAGGAATTACGGGTCAAGGAAAGCGACCGTCTTTCAACGATGGCTGATGCACTGATCGCGGCTGGTGTCGAGGTTGAAGAGCAGGAAGACGGCCTGACCATCCACGGTTTAGGTGGGAATCCCCTGCGAGGCACCGCCAATGCCAGCGTCGCGACCAAGTTGGACCATCGCATCGCTATGAGCATGGCCGTCGCGGGCCTCGCCAGCACTGATGGCGTAACAGTAGACGATACTGCGCCGATCGCGACAAGCTTTCCGACGTTCATGAGTATGCTGGAGGATGCGGCGCGATGACCGCCGAGCTCGATATCTACAGCCTTATTGGCTTCTTCGGCACCGCATGCATCATTGGAGCATACGCCTATCTAACGCTTAAGGATGAGCCCAATCCGTTCATTCTCCATGGCTCCAATCTGGCCGGTGCAGCGCTGCTGACGATCAGCTTGATTGTTCACACCAACTTGCCCAGCCTCGTGCTCGAAGGATTTTGGGCCGCGATTGCTATTGTCGGCCTCGCAAAGGCCATGCGGGCTCGCGCTGATAAGGCGGAAACAGCAACTCCATGATCATCCGCAGGATATTGGCCGCTTTGGTTCTGGGTGGCGCCGCTATAGGCTCGGCTCTGTATTGGAATGACGGCGCATTCGATCTCACTACAATGAGCGCCAATATTATTGCCGCCAGCCTTGGTTTTCTCTGGCTGCACCACCGCTGGAAGGCGAAAGAGGCACGGATGATAACGCCCAAGAAGGCCAAGGATATCTTCTCATGATCATCGCCGTCGATGGCCCCACGGCTTCGGGCAAAGGAACAATTGCTAAGCAGATCGCCGAGCATTTCGGGATTCCGCATCTGGACACCGGGCTGCTCTACCGCGCGGTGGGCCATCAGGTTTCGCTAAATAATAGCGATCCAGATAGCGAGGCAGATGCTCTCGCTGCCTGTGAATTTCCGGCGGAGCTTCTGGATGATCCTGTGCTGCGTAGCGAAGGCGTAGGAAGCCTCGCGAGCCGTGTTTCAGTCCATCCCGCTGTGCGTAAGGCCTTGTTCGATCGCCAACGTGCCTTCGCTACTCAAGAAGGCGGCGCCGTGCTCGATGGGCGCGATATTGGCACCATCATCGCGCCAGATGCTGACGTAAAGCTGTTCATCACCGCCAGCGTGGCCGAACGCGCCCGCCGGCGGTGGATGGAAATGACAGGACGCGGCGTGAACATGACGCTTATCGAAACCGAAAAGGATGTGGTTGAGCGCGACGCCCGCGACATCAATCGGAAAGACGCACCGCTGATCGCAGCGCCGGACTCGCTGGTTATCGACACCACCAGCTTCGACAAAGATCAGGCATTTGAGGTCGTGATCGAAGCGATCGCCGAGGTTTTCGCGCCCCGGACGAAAAACTAGGTCTTACTCAGAACCCCAGCCTTCTGCCGCACGTGCGGTTTCCTTTTTGCTCTGCGAGTATTCCTTCTGCATCTCACGCATTTGACGGTCCATCGCGAGCGCTTCGCCTTGCATCTGAGGCAAATTCTTCATGGAGTGGGTCATCAGAGCGCTTTCAAGAAACGCGACGTCAACAGGCTCTCCAGTGAGAATATGCTTCGCCTGTTCAAGGACTTTCACTCTCGTGAAATCAACGCGGCTTTTGGCGATGGCCGATTTGGCCTTTCCGCAATCGGGAACAATGCGGGTGGTGCTTTCATCAACCGCTTCAAAACGAATGCGACAGTTGGTCACGCGTCCGCCATCAGCCGAAAGCGCAACGTTTACGCCTTTGGCTGAACCGCCTGTCACGCGCATCGTGTGCTTGTATTGCTTGCGCATGTAAGTCGATGATTTGCCAATCATCGCATCTGCCATCTGCTCTGGCGTTGCAGTAAAAGTGTGCGGATCTCCGGCTAGACATGCACTCAACATCGTCGCGCAACCGAGCGTCACAGCAAGCTTAACGGTCTTCATCATATCACCCCTAGAATCGTGTTTGATCATAGAAACTTCGACTTGAGCCTTAGAATGATAAGCCTTAGAAATGCTTAAACCCCTGGTTTGATTTCCGATTCCATCGGATGCATCTCCGCCTCATCGCCATTTCGCTTGCTATTGCGCCGCCTTTGGACTAGGCGCGCGCCCGTTCTCGGACATTCTGATGGATGGACAGGACCTGTGCGGTGGCATTCGGCCCCATGCAGATGTCGGCCTCTTGCCCGCAAGGCCAGCGCAATGGTGCGTCAGGCGGCGGTAAAGACCCCGGACAACCGGTGGCCGGTAGCTAACAAATCGAGGAAACCCTCACCTATGGCGACTTCGCCCAACCCTACGCGCGACGATTTCGAAGCGCTTCTTAACGAACAACTCGGCGGTGCAGCCGATGGCGGCTTCGAAGGCCGCGTTGTCAAAGGCACCGTGACCGCAATCGAAAACGGTTACGCTGTCATCGACGTAGGCCTCAAATCCGAAGGCCGCGTCAATCTCAAAGAATTCAGCCGAAACGAAGACGATCACGGCCTCACCGTTGGTGGTGAAGTCGAAGTCTACGTTGACCGCGTCGAAAACGCCGATGGCGAAGCGATGCTCAGCCGTGACCGTGCGCGCCGCGAAGCCGCATGGGACAAGCTCGAAAACGAGTTTGGCGAAGGCAAGCGCGTCGAAGGCCGCATCTTCGGCCGCGTCAAAGGTGGCTTCACGGTCGACCTCGACGGCGCCGTGGCGTTCCTGCCCGGTTCGCAGGTCGATATCCGTCCGGTTCGCGACGTCACTCCTCTGATGGAAGTGCCGCAGCCGTTTCAGATCCTCAAAATGGACCGTCGTCGCGGCAACATCGTTGTTTCGCGCCGTGCCGTTCTTGAAGAAACCCGCGCCGAACAGCGCAGCGAACTGATCGACAAGCTGGCCGAAGGCCAGGTTATCGACGGTGTCGTCAAGAACATCACCGATTACGGTGCTTTCGTTGACCTCGGCGGTATCGACGGCCTGCTCCACGTCACCGACATGAGCTACAAGCGCGTTAACCACCCAAGCGAGATCATCGAAATCGGCCAGACCGTGACCGTGCAGATCGTTCGCATCAATCAGGATACGCAGCGCATCAGCCTCGGCATGAAGCAGCTTGAAAGCGACCCATGGGATGGTGTTGCAGCCAAGTACCCGGTTGGCGCCAAGCTTTCGGGTCACGTCACGAACATCACCGAATACGGTGCGTTCGTCGAACTGGAAGCCGGCATCGAAGGTCTGGTCCACGTCAGCGAAATGAGCTGGACCAAGAAGAACGTCCACCCGGGCAAGATCGTTTCGACCTCGCAGGAAGTCGAAGTCTTGGTTCTCGAAGTCGACAGCGACAAGCGTCGTATCTCGCTCGGTCTCAAGCAGGCTCAGCGCAATCCGTGGGACGAGTTTGCCGAGAAATTCCCAGTAGGCGCCGAAGTCGAAGGCGAAGTCAAGAACGCCACCGAATTCGGTCTGTTCATTGGTCTCGACGGCGATGTCGACGGCATGGTCCACATGTCGGACATCGCATGGGGCATCTCGGGCGAAGACGCGCTGGCTCTGCACCGCAAGGGTGAGCAGGTCAAAGCTGTCGTTCTCGACGTCGATGTTGAGAAAGAACGCATCAGCCTCGGCATGAAGCAGCTTGAAAAAGGCGCTCCGACCGAAGCAGGCGCAGCAGCAGCTGGCTCGCTCAAGAAAAACCAGACCGTCACTGTCACCGTTCTCGAAGTTCGGGATGGCGGCCTCGAAGTTCAGGTTGGCGACGATGGCGCGACCGGCTTCATTAAGCGCAGCGACCTTGGCCGCGACCGTGACGAACAGCGTCCTGACCGCTTCCAGGTTGGCGCGAAAGTCGACGCGATGGTCACCGGTTTCGATCGCTCGAAGAAGCCAAACTTCTCAATCAAGGCGCGTCAGATCGCCGAAGAGAAGGAAGCGGTTGCACAGTTCGGTTCGTCCGACAGCGGCGCATCGCTCGGCGACATCCTTGGCGAAGCGCTCAAGAAGGGCGACGAATAAGCCAAACGCCAATACGGCAATCAGAAAGGCCCGCTTGCAGCGATGCAGGCGGGCCTTTTCTAATTCAGCAATACAACTTAGACCTTCCGAGGCGACTTATGGGGGAGACTTTATCGTGAAGAAACTTGTCGGAGCTTTGGCCTTTGGCGCATTGACGGCTTGCAACAGTGGCCCGTCGGAAGAAGAAATCCGCGCGGACGAACGCAACAAGATGCTCGAAGAACGGGTCGCTCAGCTGGAGGCCGAAAAGGCCAGTGAGGAAGCCAAGCCAGACGCCACGGCGACCGAAACCAAAGCCATCGAAGCAGAGCCTGCTTCGGCGGCGAAATCCGATAGTTCGATCAAGAACACGTCATCAGGGCAAATGAAGCCGATTGGTTCGTACACCGCCTATATCGGTCAGGCTGATCTGTTGAACAGCAACGGCAACCGTCTTACCGCGCCATGGCAAGTGCTTCGCCAGGATCGCGCAAATGTTCACCGCTACAGCATATCCCAGCCCGGTGATCAGAAAGACCAGTTCTTCGGCTCTGCCAAGAACCGTGCTGCGATGGAGCGAATGGTCGCCCGGGGCAAGATCGACGCCAGCGCATCGCAACGGCTAATGAATGGAGACGTTCGCGTTCGCGTGGATATTCTGCAAGACAGTGCAGGGAACCAGCGCGTTGACGTGTTCGTTCGCTAAATGACTGTATCTGAAAGGTAGAACCATGCTCACCGTCCATCAATTCCCCTGCCTTTCAGACAATTACGGCTTTCTCCTCCATAATTCTGTGACCAGAGAAACTGCGGCCATCGATACGCCGGATGCGAAGGAATATCTGCGTCAGGCCGAGGCCAAGGGCTGGACGATCACGCATATCTGGAACACGCATTGGCATCCCGATCACGCCGGAGGGAACGAGGCGATCAAGGATGCAACAGGCTGCTCGATCACCGGTCCTGCCGAGGTCGAAGGTAAGTTCCCCATCGACCACGTAGTGGCCCATGGCGACACTGTCAGTTTGGGCGAGCATCAGGCGCAAGTGATCGATGTGTCGGGCCATACAAATGGCCACATTGCGTTTCACGTCGTTGAAGAAGGCATCGCTTTCGTTGGTGATGCAGTGTTTGCATTGGGCTGTGGCCGGATGTTTGAAGGCGAGCCAAAGCAGTTTTGGGATAGTCTGGACCGCATCAAGCGGATGCCCACCGAGACCACTCTTTATTGTGCGCATGAATACACCCAAGCGAACGCAGCCTTTGCCTTGCATGCTGATCCAGAAAACACCGCATTGCAGGCCTACGCGGCCGAGATCGATGCAAAGCGTGAACGCGGCGAACCGACGGTCCCGACTGTGCTCAAGCGTGAGTTGGAGACCAACCCGTTCCTGCGGGCAGACGATCCGGCGATGATGGCAAAATGGGGCGGCACCGCCCCGCACGAGACCTTCGCTGCGCTGCGTGCTGCCAAGGACAATTTCTAAGCGATCATGCAGGCCCTTCGTGTTGAGAGGCTGTCAGACGACCTGAGCGGCGTCGCACTGGTCGATATGCCCCTACCAGAGCGCGCGAGCGGTGAGGTTTTGGTGCATGTGCGCGCCGCTTCGTTAAACTTTCCCGACTTGCTGATGACGCGCGGGGAATATCAGTTCAAACCGGAAGCGCCCTTCACCAGCGGCCTTGAATGCGCAGGCGAGGTGCTAGAGGCCGACCCCGATAGCAGTTTCGCGGCGGGTGATCGCGTTATGGGTGGCAACAAGACCGGAGCCTTTGCCGAATACGCCAGCCTCCCTGCGCGAGCACTGTCGCCTGTTCCTGAAGGCTTCTCGTATGCTCAGGGTGCCGCGATGGGCGCGGCCTACTCGACTGCCTACACCGGCCTCGTTGAGCTTGGTGGACTAAAGGCTGGCCAATGGGTGCTTGTTCATGGCGCAAGCGGCGGCGTTGGGCTTGCCGCGGTGGATATCGCCAAGGCTTTGGGTGCCAAGGTGATCGCAGCTACAGGTGTCGAGGCAAAGCGTAAGCGGATTGCTGCGCTTTATCAGCCAGATGTCGTGGTCGTCTCCGAAGGCCGTTTTCGTGAGCAGGTCAGCGAGATCACCAACGGAGCTCTGTGTGACATAGTGTTCGATCCAGTCGGCGGGGATGTGTTCGACGAATCGACCCGATGCGTGAGTTTTGCTGGCAAGCTGATCGTGGTCGGTTTTACCAGCGGTCGGATCGCCGAGGTCGCAACCAATATCCCTCTCATCAAGGGCTTCTCGATCGTCGGCCTGCGCGCAGGCGAGTATGCCCGGCGCTTTCCGGAGCGAGGCCGCGCGATCAGCGCGGAAATCGCCAAGCTTGCCGAGGCCGGGCGTATATCCCCCGCCATCGACCGCACCATTCCCCTTTCGCGCTGGCGTGAGGGATTTGAGGCGATGGCAGACCGCGAGCTGGTCGGCAAAGTCCTGTTCGAGCCCGGGAAATAGGCGCGCAAAAGAAAGGCGGCCCGATGGACCGCCCTTCCCCCTGTCCAAACGGAAAACTGTCTTTAGAGCGACGCGATCACTTCGTCGGCAAGGGCCTTGTCGGCCTCATCAGAGTGCTTCTCTGCGATCAACTTGCGCGAGGCAACCGCTGCTGCCTCGACCGCATTGGCGCGCACTTCGGCGACAGCATCGCGTTCTGCAGCGGCGATCTTGTCTTCAGCCATACGCTTACGACGCGCGACCATGGCCTCGCTGTCTGCTGCGGCTTTTTCGAGGATAGCGTCAGCTTCACGCTTTGCGCCTTCCATCATCTTTTCGGCGTCCTTTTCGGCGCCAGCGATCTTTGCCGCATACTCGTCGCGAAGCTGTTCAGCTTCTGCGCGCAGCGACTTGGCTTCATCAAGCTGCTGCTTGATCTCGGCGATTTTCTTGTCGAGGCCGCCGGTGATCAGGCCGGGCACCTTCTTCCAGATGAACACCGCAATCAGTACGAGCATCGCTATCGACACCCACTGATAATCCTGAATACCGAAAGCCGCTGGCGCAGCCTTGCCGTCCGCATCCGATGCGAGAAGGGTGAGAATGTTACCCATTGGCGAGCGCTTTCTTCACGGCCGCGCGGGCGGTCCGCTTGTCAATCTTGGCACCGGCAAGGCGCGAGACGATGTCTTGTGTCGCCTCGGCAGCAACACCTTCAACTTCGGTCATCGCGCTGGCGCGAGCTGCTGCGATTTCCTCTTCCGCCTTAGCGAGTTTGGTATCGAGCCGCTTTTGCGCCGCAGTCAGCTTCTTCTCGGACGTCGCCGCCGCTTTGGCTTTGGCATCAGCGATTAGACCCTGTGCCTTGGCACGGTTCTCGTTCTCACGCTCGCGCCATGCTTCTTCCTGATCGTCCGCCGCATCGCGCGCAGCCTGAGCCGCGGCGAGATCGTCAGCGATCTGTTTGTCGCGCAGGTCAACGGTTCCCATAACTTTGGGCACCATCCCGCGGCCGATCACGAAAAACGCAATCGCGAAGAATACGAGTGTCCAGAAAACCTGGCTGGACCAGAACTCTTGGAGCTGGGCTATCTGAGGCATGAAACGGGCCCGAGGTTAGCGTTGGTAAGAATGAATACGGGCCACCCGGCGCAATTGCCGAACGGCCCGCATCACAAATGATTAGGCGACGAAGATCAGGATCATCGCGACGACGAACGCCAGCAGGCCGAGAAGTTCGGCAGCGGCGAAGCCGATGAACAGGCGACCCTGCTGGCCGTCTGCGGCACCTGGGTTGCGCAGTGCGCTTTCAAGGAACGAACCAAAGACGTTACCCACGCCGATGGCGGCCATGCCGGCACCGATTGCTGCGAGGCCTGCGCCGACGAGCTTTGCTGCTTCTGCTTCCATTTTAAAAACTCCTTGGAAAATCGAATAAGTTGGAAAGGGTAGTTGTGAAACTTAGTGAAGATGCTCGGCGTCGTTGATGTAGAGCGACGTGAGCAGTGCGAAAACGTAAGCCTGAATGCCGGCCACCAGAATTTCGAGCGCGCTGATGGCGACCATCAGGGCGAAACTCGGCAGGCTGACGAGAACACCAATGCCAGCGCCTGCGTTGATGCCGTCGATGACAAAGCTCGAAAGAACCTTAAGCAGAACGTGTCCCGCCATCATGGCAACGAACAGACGCAGCGCGAGGCTAAACGGGCGGATCAGGAACGAGAAGAACTCGATCAACGCGATCGGCAGGACCATCGGCGCCGGGGTGCCATGCGGTACGAACAGCGTGAAGAACTTGATGCCGTGCTTCCAGAAGCCGACTACTAGGACAATCGAGAAGCTGATCACAGCCAGCACGCCGGTGACGGTGAAGTGGCTGGTAAACGTGAACGGGTGGAGGCCCAGCACGCCGATCGGCAGCAGGCCGAGGAGGTTGGCGAACAGGATGAACATGAACAGGCTGAAGATGTAAGGCACATATTTGCGCCCTTCTTTGCCCACGTTTGCTTCCAGCATATCGTCGATGAAGCCAGTGAAGCTCTCTACCGCCATCTGCCAGCGTCCGGGCACAAGCTCGCGCTTCATGCCGCCAGCGACAAACACCCACAGCAATACTGTAGTGATCGCCATCCAGAGGGCGGAATTGGTGAATGCGATGTTGAAGCCGTCAGCAATCGCCCAGGTTTCCGAGCCAAACAATGGCTCGATCTGGAATTGCTTCATCGGATCGACTTTGCCTTCTTCGGCTGCCACGATCTGTCGGTCCTTGATACCTAGTTATGAAACGCGCCCAACCCTATTCAGGGTTTTGTGAGCCCGTGTTCGCCGCACGAAAAATGTTCCTGAAGGCAACGCCTATCCCGAAGAACAGACCAACCAACAGACCCCAGGGCGTGGTCCCGACGATCGCGTCAAACGCAAAGCCGATCACACATCCTCCGAGAATCCCACCGAGCAAATCCGCCAGTACACGGTTGCCTGCGCGGTAATTCGCGTCGGCTCCCTTTACCTTTGGCCTGTTACGCTCATCTTCACGCTCGCGTGCAGCTTTTAGCCGCTCCTCGAGCGCATCGATCCGCGCATCCTCGGCGATGGGTTCCCGTGCGGGTTTTTCGTCGCTCATACCTGCCTCCTGTGAATGGGCTGCAAGGCACGCGCAAAGAAGTGCCCGCCAAGGGCGCCGCCCCCTTAGAAGGGGGCAAAACCCAAGTCAACACGATGGATGGACTTTGCCGCGACTAACCCGGCGCCGCCATAGCATACAGGGGATGGGCCAAGCGAGTAGCTGGGGTCATATTCGCCCGAAATAGCACCACGAGAGCGGGTTTTCTTGCGTCTATCACATTGAAGAGGCAAAGAATGTTCCGAATGGTGCAAATCGGGGGCGACTTTGCCGCAAGACAATGACAGCTTCGATTTTGGCTCAGTTGCCGAAACCGCAAGAAATCCTGCGCAGGATTCATCATCGGAATCGTCAAAGGCGGCGGGCAAAGGCCATCGCGAGAGGCTGCGTGAGCGGTTGCTAAAAGGTGGGGCAGAGGCGCTCGCCGACTATGAAGTGCTCGAATACCTGCTGTTTGCCTCGATCAAGCAGGGGGACACGAAGCCCACGGCCAAGGCGCTGATCAAGCAATTTGGCTCGCTGGCCGGTGTTCTTAACGCCGATCCAGCGGCGCTTCAGCAAGTCAAAGGCGTAGGAAAGATCAGCGCCGCAGCGCTCAAAAGTGTCTCGATTGCGGCACGAAGAATGGCGCGCAGCGAAGTGTCACAGAAACCGGTGCTTAGCTCGTGGCAGTCACTTATCGACTATCTGGCCATCGATATGGCGCACCTGACCGTTGAGCGGGTTAGAGTTCTGTATCTCGACACTAAGAATTGCTTGATTGACGATCATCATGTTGGCGACGGCTCCATTGATGAGGCAACGATCCATCCGCGCGAGGTCATCCGACGCGCCATGGACCTAGGCGCTACCGCGCTGATCCTTGTCCATAACCACCCAAGTGGCAGCCCCGAGCCTTCGCGGGCCGATATCCAGATCACCAAGCGAATCGCCGAGGCCGGGCGTTTGCTGGGCATCACCGTCCACGATCACGTTATCGTTGGACGCGAAGGGCATGTCAGCCTACGCGCTAAGGGGTTGATCTGACACAGGCTTCATCTTCGACTTCCGACGTTTTAGCCATCGCTGTACCGCGCCATCGACGGCAAAGACCCCCGCCCCCTTCGCCTCGTAGATCGAGAGATAGAGAAACGGGAAAAGCGTTACATTAGGATGAGCGCCTGCGATCATCAAAGCGCCGATCAGGATGGTGAGCAGATAAGAAACCGGACTGGCGGCGAAACCGGCAAACACCAGTGCGGCGCAAATGACCGCTAGCCAAACGGGAAAGCCCATAAAGATCGTGGTCGGCAACCATGTGCGTACCGCAATGGATGGCTCGAAAACCTCAGCATAGACGAGCAGTGTTAGGCCCAACCAGATCTCGCGTCAGTGCCATTAACACGGGTGCCGCGTTCTCGCGCAGCCATGCCCCGACAAGGACAACGCGCCGCGAGAGTGAACCGCCGGTCACATTTGCGCGGTTGGCGACTATGTGATCGATCGAATAGCGGCCTGCACCGCCCAAGACATACCAAACCAGAATTGCGGCGACCAACAGGTTGCTCGTGGTCGGGATGTAGACGATCTGGCTGATGATCGTCAGCGCAGCCATCGCGGCGGCTGCCGGACGGGTCACAAGTCCGACGAGAAACAGCGAAGCAGCAATCAGTTCAACCGAGAGACCCAATGCCGCCGCAGGCACGGGCGCCAACCATGAAACCGGATATTCCTCACTCGCCAGCAGCACCGCCGTTTGCCAATCCAGCGCCTTCACGATGCCGGAGCTGAGGAAATACACCGCGACGTAAAAGCGGATAACAACGTCGGTAAAGCCCCAGAAGAACTCACCGCTTCCCAGGTACCATTTGGTTGCGCGTCCAAGCAGCCCTCCCACACGCGCAGCTCGCGTGCGTCCGCTGCGCACCGATTCTGCGGTTGTGCCTGTCATTGTCGCGATGTCCTCCTGCCCGCTGGTTCGCAGACTTGCCCCAAGAGTTACAAACAGCAGAACGCATAGTGGAGAGTCACCACCCCGCCCTTGCCAATCTGCCCTGCGGGCAATAGCCGCCCAAGACAAATTGTCCCACCGTCTAAGGAATCACCTGCAATGGTCCCGCGCTATGCCCGCCCCGATATGTCCGCCATCTGGGAACCAGAGTGCAAGTACGAAATCTGGTTCCTGATCGAGGCCCACGCGACGCAAAAGCTCGCCGATCTGGGTGTGGTGCCCGAGAGCGGGGCAAAAGCGCTGTGGGATTGGTGGAAGACCGATCCGGGGATCGACGTTGCGGCGATTGACGCAAAGGAAGCGGTGCTCAAGCACGATGTCATCGCCTTTCTCGACTGGGTAGCTGAGCAAGTGGGCCCCGAAGCGCGATTTATGCATCAGGGTATGACGAGCTCGGATGTGCTCGACACCACGCTTGCGGTGCAGTTGGACCGCGCTTCTGCAATTCTGATCGAAGATCTCGAGGCGCTTCTCGCCGCGCTCAAACGCCGAGCTGAAGAACATAAGTTCACACCGACCATTGGTCGCAGCCACGGCATTCATGCCGAGCCGACAACTTTCGGATTGAAGCTGGCGCAGGCCTATGTGGAGTTCGAACGTAATCTTGAGCGACTCAAGGCCGCCCGCAAGGAAATCGCCACTTGTGCAATATCCGGTGCGGTGGGGACCTTCGCCAATATTGACCCTTCGGTCGAAGCCTATGTTGCCGAACAACTTGGACTCACGATCGAGCCAGTTTCGACCCAGGTGATCCCGCGCGACCGCCACGCCATGTTCTTCTCGACGCTCGCAGTGATCGCATCTTCGATTGAACGGCTCGCTGTGGAGATCCGCCACTTGCAGCGCACCGAGGTTTTGGAAGCGGAAGAATATTTCGCGCCGGGGCAAAAGGGTTCGAGCGCAATGCCGCATAAGCGCAACCCGATCCTGACCGAAAACCTGACCGGTCAGGCCCGCATGATCCGCGCTTATGCCCTTCCCGCACTGGAAAACGTGGCGCTGTGGCACGAGCGGGATATCTCGCACTCGTCGGTCGAGCGTTTCATCGGCCCCGATGCCACCGTTACCCTTGATTTCGCCCTCGCACGTCTGACCGGTGTGGTCGACAAGCTCCTCGTTTATCCGGAGCGCATGCAGGCGAACCTCGATGCAATGGGCGGTCTTGTCCATTCGCAGCGCGTCCTGCTTGCCCTCACCCAAGCCGGCATTACCCGCGATGATGCCTATCGCCTTGTCCAGCGCAACGCGATGAAGGTCTGGGAATCGAATGGCACGCTCTCGCTGCTCGACCTGCTCAAAGCCGACAGCGACGTCACGGCCGCGCTCAGCGAGAACGAACTCGAAGAGAAATTCGACCTCGCTTACCACTTCAAGCATGTGGATACTGTGTTCGACCGCGTATTCGGCTGATCTGCAAGCTAGACTCACGGGTCAAACCGCCTAGGTTACAAGTCCATCGGGTCGCGAGGGAGGTGAGCTTAGCTCATGCAAATTCTAAAAACTCTGGGTTGGGTGCTTCTGACCGCGTTCGTCGTGGCCTTCGTCATGATCAATTATGGCGAGAAGCATGATGTGATCATCTGGCCAACCTCAAGCGACGCTATGGTGTTCAACTGGCCAGTGGGCGTCATTGCACTGGTCTTCTGGCTTCTGGGTGTGCTGCCGATGTGGGCATACAACCGAAGCGTGAAATGGAGCCTCGGGCGCCGCATCCGCAGCCTCGAGAACTCGATCAAATCGAGCGCTTTGGCGGCACAGCGCAAAGAAGAGGCAACACCGGCACCAATCGAGCCGCAATCAGCCGAAGAACCACAGAACGACGATCTTCTCAGCACCGCGACGAAACTGACCGAAAAGGACGCGCAGTGAGCAACCCGGTTTTCCTCGCCCTCGATGTGCCACAGATCGAGCCGGCGAAAGCACTGCTTGAAAAAGTCAAAGCGCATATCGGCGGGGTAAAGCTGGGTCTCGAGTTCTTCTGCGCGCATGGCGGGCACGGCGTCCACGAGATCGCGCATCTGGGCCTGCCGATCTTTCTCGATCTCAAGTTTCACGACATTCCCAACACGGTCGCCAGCGCGATGATGGCGATCCATGTCTACGAGCCCAAGATTGTGACCGTCCACGCGAGCGGCGGACGCGCAATGATGGAAGATGCCAAGGCCGCAGCAGCCGATGGTTGCAAAGTCGTGGCCGTCACCACCCTCACCAGCATGGACTCAAGCGATCTGACTGCGACCGGCGTTTATGGCAGCGCGGAAACGCAGGTGATGCGCCTTGCCGAACTGGCCCACGCATCTGGACTCGACGGCATCGTATGTTCTGGTCACGAAGTCGGCAAAGTCCATCAGCAATGGAAAGACGGCTATTTCGTCGTCCCTGGCCTGCGCCCCAATGGCAGCGGCACCGGCGATCAGAAACGCGTCGTCACCCCCCGCGCCGCCCGCGACAACGGCGCCAGCGTCCTGGTGATTGGCCGCCCCATCAGCCGGGCAGACGATCCAGAGGTAGCAGCAAGGGCGATTGAGGCGACGCTGTAAACTACTCCGCCGCCTGCGCCTCTGCGGGTTGGTCGCTATAATCGACTACAAAGCCCTCGCCTTCCAGTTTTGACCAATCGTAATCGGCCAGCGCATCGCTTCGCACGAAGTAGTGCAGCAGTCGCATCCCTTCACCGCGTTTGCGGTAAGCGAACGTCTCCTCCGCCTCACCGCTCGTGAATTGGGTCTGCATCACCACCACTACAATGGTGCCCGCACCGTCTGTGTTGATGTCAAACTTCACCTGTTCTGATGATTTGACCTCGCCCAATATCTCGCGGAAGTCCCCTACCATCAGGTCGGTCCGCTCGCGGCCAACCAGATTCCTGAATTCGGGATCGGTGCTGTCCCAGATCGCATCGAGATTTGTGTCGTTCCACGATTGATGAAACGCGTCGATTTCGGCAGAGGCATCATCCAGCACTTCAATCGGATTGCACGCGGCGATACCGATGACAGCGAGCATAGAAAACAGAATACGACCCAACATGGCAAAAGCCCTTTCTTGCGCTTATCACGCGACCCATAGATCAGAGCTTTTAGGAAAGAGAATCAAGCACAAACGATGAGCAGCGAGACCCAGATCAAGATTTGCGGACTATCCAGCGCTGAGATGGTCCATGCGGCCATTGCGGCGGGGGCGACGCATGTGGGGCTGGTGCACTTTGCCAAGAGTCCGCGGCACGTGTCGCTGGAGCAGGCAGCTGAGCTGCGCGCACAAGTTCCCAAGCGGGTCAAAACCGTTCTCTTGCTGGTCAACGCCGAACCCGCGACCATCGGAACGGCAATTGATCTGGTGAAGCCGGACGTGATCCAGTTTCATGGCAAGGAAACGCCTGAATGGCTCAAGATGTGGCGGGATAAGACCGGAGTTGAAACATGGCGTGCCATTGGTGTGCGCAGCACCGAAACCCTTGAGAAATCTCGCCGGTTTGAAGGCGCGGTGGATCGACTGTTGTTCGATGCCCCTCCTCCGCAAGCCGACGGTGCACTGCCGGGCGGCAACGGTGTCGGCTTCGATTGGAGCCTGCTCAAGTCCCATGACCATCCGGTCCCGTGGGGCCTTGCAGGTGGCCTGACCGCAGACAATGTCGCCGACGCGATCCGGACCACCGGAACAAAACTCGTCGATGCATCGTCTGGTCTGGAAAGCGCCCCTGGCGTTAAGGACGTGGACAAGATCGTTGCCTTCTGCGAAGCGGCGCTCAGAGCAGAGACCCCCTGATGAACAAACAACCCAATTCTTTCCGCAACGGCCCCGATGAACGCGGGCATTTCGGCCAGTTCGGCGGACGCTATGTCGCCGAAACACTGATGCCGCTGATCCTTGATCTGGAGCGCGAATATCGCGCGGCACAGGCCGATCCCGAATTCCAGCGCGAATTCGACGATCTGATGGAGCACTATGTTGGCCGCCCTTCCCCGCTCTATTTCGCCGAACGCCTGACCGAGGCGCTGGGCGGCGCACAGGTGTGGTTCAAGCGCGACGAGCTCAATCACACCGGCGCGCACAAGATCAACAATTGCATCGGCCAGATCCTGCTCGCGAAGCGCATGGGCAAGACCCGCATCATCGCGGAAACCGGCGCAGGCCAGCACGGTGTTGCGACTGCGACTGTGTGCGCGCGCTTTGGCCTGCCTTGCGTAATCTATATGGGCGCCGAGGACGTGAAGCGGCAATCGCCCAACGTCTTCCGCATGAAGCTGCTCGGCGCGGAAGTCGTCCCCGTCACCAGCGGCGGCGCTACGCTTAAAGACGCCATGAACGAAGGGCTGCGCGACTGGGTCGCGAATGTTCATGACACCTTCTACATCATCGGCACCGCGGCAGGCCCCCACCCTTACCCGGAGCTGGTCCGCAATTTCCAAAGCGTGATCGGCATGGAAGCGCGCGCGCAAATGCTGGCGCGTGTGGGTCGCCTACCCGACCTCGCGGTCGCCTGTATCGGCGGCGGATCCAACGCGCTGGGACTGTTCCACCCGTTCCTCGATGATCCCGAAGTCAAGCTGCTCGGTGTCGAAGCGGCGGGCCACGGCCTTGATGGCGATGAACACGCCGCCAGTCTCCTTGGCGGAACACCCGGCGTGCTCCACGGCAACAAGACCTATCTGCTGCAGGACGAGGACGGCCAGATCACCGAAGGCCACTCGATCAGCGCCGGCCTCGACTATCCCGGTATCGGTCCCGAGCACGCATGGCTGAAAGAGTCGGGCCGCGTCGAATACACGGCCGTCACCGACAACGAGGCTTTGGACGCATTCCAACTGCTCTGCCGCACCGAAGGGATCATCCCCGCGCTGGAGCCCTCCCACGCCATCGCCGCTGTCGCCGAACGCGCCAAGGAAATGAGCGAGGACCAGATCATCCTCATGAACCTGTGCGGACGCGGGGATAAGGACATCTTCACCGTGGCCGAAAAGCTCGGGGTGGAGATTTGAGCCTGTGACCAACGACAATCAGACTAGATTTCTGAGAGTGTTCGTTACAATCTGTGTCTTGTTTATGGCGCAGTTCGTCCTCCTGCTTTCGCACGACCTGTTTTACGCAGATCAGGATTACCCGATGGGCTGGGACGACCGAGAATTATATTCCTATTGGACGACGATGAGCCATTTCATCGTTCTAATGATCATGGCGGTGCCAGCGATCATTTGGCACATCGCCGACTTTTGGCACCTTCGAGAACCGAAAAATGCAGTGATCAGGATTCTCAGCGGTTACGGTATGATACTGGCTATACTTCTTTATGGGATCGCCGGTCTCTCGATCCTCGTTTCCGGTATCTTGCACTACATGCATTGTCCGGAAAATGACCCGAGCAGCAAGTTCTTCACTCTATGCCATGCCGATCCCTCGACCGGAACATTCCCGCTGCTAATACTCCCATTACTTGGGTTGATTGCTTTGAGTGTATTGAAGATCATATTCTCATTCTCTTCGCGATTGGGGCGGGGCCAGTAATCACCAACCCCTGTCCTACACCCCTCATTCAATGCAAAAAGCGCCGCATGACAACCCTGCCGATAACCCCCAACGATTCCAACCTCAGGACTGTGTTTCAAGTGTATCAGCATTCAGCTCCGGCTCCCTTAGTATGAACACCTCTAATCGCCTTACCGCCGCCTTTGCGAAGCCCAACCCCGCGTTTGTCGCCTTCATCACAGCTGGCGATGGGGACACCGCGGTGAACCTCGATGCGCTGGTTGCGGGCGGCGCCGATGTGATCGAGTTGGGCATGCCGTTCACGGATCCGATGGCGGACGGTCCCGCGATCCAGAGTGCTAACCTGCGTTCGCTGGGTGCTGGCACGACCACTGCAGACGTGCTCCAAACCGCCTACGACTTCCGTCAGCGCCACCCTGATGTGCCTTTGGTGTTGATGGGATACGCCAATCCCATGATCCGTCGCGGAGCTGAGTGGTTCGCCAATGCGGCAAAGGGCGCGGGCGTTGACGGCGTGATCTGCGTCGACATTCCGCCCGAAGAAGATGCTGAGCTTGGCCCTGCACTGCGCGAGGCTGGCATTGCACCAATCCGCCTCGCCACGCCGACGACAGACGCCGCGCGCCTGCCGCAAGTGCTCGAAGGGTCGGACGGGTTCCTCTACTACGTCTCAGTCGCCGGGATCACCGGTTTGCAACAGGCCGCCGCTGGCTCGATTGAAGACGCTGTCGGTAGGCTCAAAGCCGCAACCGACCTGCCTGTCGCGGTCGGCTTTGGCGTGCGCACGCCGGAACAGGCCGCCGATATTGCCAAGGTCGCCGATGGCGTCGTCGTTGGCTCTGCCTTCGTCGATCTGGTGGGCGAGTATGGCGCAGAGGCTCCGGCCAAGCTACAAGAGCTCACATCAAGCATGGTCAACGCCATGAAGGGATCAAACACATGAGCTGGTTCAACCGCGTCCGCAATTCGCTCGGCTTTGGCGAAGAGAAGAAGAGCACCGAGAAGGATCTCTGGATCAAGTGCCCGAACTGTCAGGAAATGCTGTTCGTTGCCGAGTATGAAGAGAACAAGTCGGTTTGTCACAAGTGCAACCATCATGGCCGCATCGGCGCCGATGCGCGTCTGAAGCTGCTACTGGATGAGGGTTTTGACCTGCTGCCCCAGCCGCAGGTGACGCAAGACCCGCTCAAGTTCAAAGACAGCAAGAAATACACTGACCGCCTGAGCGCTGCGCGAGCGAAGAGCCCGCATGAAGACGCGTTTGTGGTTGGTTCCGGCCACATTGATGGCCGGCCAGCCGTTGTCGGGGTGCAGGACTTCACCTTTATGGGCGGTTCGATGGGCATGGCCGTGGGTATGGCGTTCTGCGCCGGTGCCGAACGCGCCCTCGCCCGCAAGGCTGCCTATGTCGTGGTGACCGCAGCTGGCGGTGCGCGGATGCAGGAAGGCATCCTGAGCCTTATGCAGATGCCACGGGCGACCGTGATGACGCGTCGCCTGAAAGAAGCCGGCTTGCCCTATATCGTCGTGCTCACCGATCCGACCACGGGCGGTGTTACGGCGAGCTATGCGATGCTGGGTGATGTCCATATCGCCGAACCGGGCGCGTTGATCGGCTTTGCGGGCCAGCGCGTCATTCAGGACACGATCCGCGAGCAATTGCCCGAGGGCTTCCAGCGCGCCGAATATCTGCATAAGCACGGCATGGTTGATATGGTCGTTTCCCGTCACGAGCTGAAAGAGACGCTCGCCAATGTGCTGGCCTATCTCCAGCCACAAAAGGCCGCTTAAACCCCATGCATGACGTTGGTCGGTCAGACGACCCGCGCGTTCAGGCGCAGTTGGACCGATTGAACGCATTGAGCCTGCCCCAGGGGACGCTTGGGCTCGACAATATTCGAGAATTGCTGAGGCGGCTGGGTGATCCGCAGAAGCGACTGCCACCTGTGTTCCATGTCGCGGGCACCAACGGCAAAGGCTCCACCTGCGCCTTCCTGCGCGCGATGCTGGAAGCGCAAGGCTACACCGTCCACGTGACCACATCGCCGCATCTTGTACGCTACAACGAGCGTATTCGAGTGGCCGGCAAGCTGATCGAGGACGAACGCCTCGCGGCGCTGCTAGAGGAAGTGTTCGACGCCGCCGAGGGGCTGGGATGCAGCTTCTTCGAGATCACCATCGCCGCCGCCTTCACCGAGTTCGCCCGCGTCCCCGCCGATGCTTGCGTGGTCGAAGTGGGGCTTGGCGGCAGGCTCGATGCGACCAATGTGCTGGAGCCTGACGTGCTTGCCGCTTGCGGAATAGCAGCGCTGGGGCTGGACCACGAGAGGTTCCTCTTGGCGCCAGAGGAAGGCGTACCTGAAGACCCGATGGCACGAATCGCGTTCGAAAAAGCGGGTATTGCGAAGCCGGGGGTGCCGTTGGTGACGTTGGGCAGGCTGTATCCAGAAAGCGCTCAGGCAGCGATCCGAGACGTCGTCAATCAGGTCGAAACAGACTGCTGGCCATTCGGGATTGATTGGAATTCGTGGAAGAGAGATACTCCCAGCGAGTTGGGGTTCTACTGGGACAGCCCGGAAGAACAGCTCTCATTTCCTGGTCCTACTATGCCCGGCAAGCATCAGGCGCATAACGCTGGCCTAGCGATCGCGATGCTGCGTGTGCAACGCATGGTTCAGGTCGACAAGGAAGCGATTGCGAAGGGCTTGAGAACAGCCAGTTGGCACGCTCGGATGCAACGCCTCTCTGACGGCCCACTGACTTCCTTAGTTTCCGATCAAACGGTCTGGCTAGACGGCGGACACAATCCCAGCGCAGGTAAAGTCATCGCCGACTTCTTCGAGCACGATATCCACCTCATTCTTGGCATGATAGAGGGCAAAGACCCACGCGCTCTGCTCAATCCATTGGGCGGCCGCGTGCGCAGCCTTACAGTCGTTCCGGTGCCCGGCCATCCGTGCCACTCGGCTGAAGCTTTTGGCCCAAATGCACGGGCGGCGGACAACCTTGAGGACGCGCTGCTCAACATCCCAAGCGACGATTACCCGATCCTGATCGGGGGCTCGCTCTACCTCGCGGGCGAAGTTCTCAAGCTCAACGACGAGATACCAGACTAGCGCCTATTCGGCCGGCTGCACTTCACCGGTTACGATGCCTGCACCTTTCTCGCCCAGACGTGCCTGACGCACCCATTCGACAAGGCAAAGGACCACCGCAATCATCCCGATCAAGGTGGTGAGGATGAAAACGTCGTAATAGCCTCGCTCCTCAATCAACTGCCCAAGCGCCGGACGACCAAGCGTGCCGACAAGCATCGTAAGCGACGACAGCAAAGCGAATTGCACTGCACTGTATTGCTTGGACACAATGCTTGAGAGGTAGGCGACAAACGCTGCCCCTGCGATCCCGACGGCAAGGTTCTCCATGCCGATGGTGACCATGAGCTTGGACAAGCGATCATCCGCACCGAACAATCCTGCCAACCAAGTGAAGCCAATCGTATCGCTCACCGCCTGCATGCGTGAACCGCCCAAGGCGAGGTCAGCGTAAAGCAGGTTGGTCAGAGCCGCGAGAAGTGCGCCCAAGGTCAGGGTCATCATCCGGCCGATCAGCGTCATCAAGGCAGCGCCAAGTGCGAGGCCCAGAATGATGGCCCCTACGCCGAAGAATTTGGATGCAATCGCCACTTCATCCTTCGTGTATTCAAGCTCACCCAGATAGAATGGATAGGCAAAACTACCCCAAATCGAGTCTGTGATGCGGTAAATCAGAACGAGAGCAATCACGAGGATTGCTGCCCATTTCAGTCGCCCGATGATCTCTGCCAGCGGCAGGATAAGAGCGCGGTAACCGTGGTCGACAAAGTTATCCAAGCCGCCCCGAGATTGTGCCGCTTCGGTCAGCACATAGCGCCCTTTCTTCCGCATCGCCTCAAGCCATGCGGCGATTATGCCAGGGATCACCACGGTCGCGATCACAATCAAAGGCCCCATCTGGCTGACGAAAGCGGTCGAGTCAGGTCGCGCATCTGGGTCCGAATTGAGCGAGCGGACCATGAACACCAGAACAGTGATCAACGCCCAGCCCCACAGCAGACCAACGGCACCCAATGCCCAACCTCGTAGCTTAGGATTGAGCTGACCAGGCTGCCGCAATTCTCCAAGGTTTGTGCGCTCGGCGGCGATCACTTCTTCGCTACGCTGCGCATCGGGCGCGAAGAGTCCAAGAAAACCGACGGCCAGGAGAATGCCGCCCATGCTGGCATAAACAGTAGGCCAGCCAAGCCTCTCCGCCATGAACAAGGCAACCGCGCCACCTACCAGCGCTGCGATGCGGTATCCCATCTGGAACACTGCAGAGAGGATATCGAGCGTCGCTTTTTCATCCGCGACGTCCACGCGCCATGCGTCGATCACCACGTCCTGCGTGGCGCTGGCGAAGGCTCCCATACCGGCAAGCAACGAAAACCAGCCGAGCGAGGTCAGCGGGTTGAGCATCGAGAGGATGACAAGGATCGCGCCGAGCAAGAGCTGCGCCGTCACGATCCACTGCTTGCGCTTGCCCAGCCGTGAGAGCACCGGAACATCGATCCGGTCGAGCGCAGGCGACCACAAGAATTTGAATGCGTAAGCCAGCCCGATTAGCGAGAAGACACCCATAGTCTCCACGTCGACCTCGGCATCGCTCAGCCACGCATAAAGCGTGCCCAGCAGCAGAGCGTATGGCAGGCCCGACGCAAAGCCGAAGACGAACATATACCCCGTCTTCGGCTGGGTTAGCGAGCCGAACAAAGTCATCCAGCGCGAGACCCGCGATTGTTCGTTCAGAGCGACGTCGGTCATGAATTCTCCCTTGGGCCTTCGCGCATTTGCGCGCGCGCCAATTTGTGCCAGATTAGCGCGTAAGGGAGTTAAGGGAAGAGCACATGAACGCAAGCTCAACACAAAAGCGGGGGCAAAGCACCGGATTGCGGCCAAGCGACAGCCAATTGGCGTTGGCTGAGGCGATCCGGCGCGGAGAAAAGCGCGAAACCGATGTAATCGGCAGCGTGCCGGCCAATCGCTACACCGACCAGAAGCACTTCGCGCGCGAGAAAGCCGCCTTGTTTGACCGGCTACCGCAAGTGCTTGCTCCATCCGCTCTTTTGCCAGAAGCGGGAATGGCGGTTCCGCATGATGCGACCGGTCGCCCACTGCTCATCACCCGCGATGCCGAAGGCCAAGCGCATGTGTTCCTCAACGTGTGCCGCCATCGCGGGACCCGATTGGTAGAAGGCGACGATGTGCAATGCGCCAAACGCTTAGTGTGCCCGTATCATGCCTGGACTTATCGCCTTGATGGCAAGCTGCTCGCTTTGCCCCGCCCTGAGACATTTCCTGGCATGGATAAGGGCGAGTTCGGGTTGATCGAGCTACCTTCGTGTGAGGCAGGCGGCCTGATCTGGTTTGCTCCCGAGCAAGGTGCGGACTTCTCCGATGCTAAACGGCTGGGCGAAGATTTCACCGCCTTCGGTATGGACCAGTCCTATCTCTTCCGCCGCAAGACTCACACGGTCAAAGGGAATTGGAAGCTGATCATGGATGCGTTCCTGGAAAGCTACCATGTCACCCGTCTGCATGCGCAAACCATCGGACCGTTCTTCAAGGATGGCATCACCAGCGGTGATAACATCGGGCCGCATCTGCGTTCTGCCGTTGGGCGGCTTGAAGAGATGGACGGGATCGATCTGACCGATATGGATGCAATGCGCCGCGTGGTGACCTTTGCTTATCAGCTTCTCGTCGGCACCGTGATTGTGCCCAGCCCCGACTATGTGAATGTTATGGTTTTGATGCCACAGGCTCACAATCTCACGCTGGTCGAGGATTTCATGCTCATTCCCGAGGAACCGAAAACCGAAAAAGCCCGCGATCATTGGGAGCGCAGTTGGGACCTGCTCGACGGCGGAGTTTTTGCAAGTGAGGACTTCCGCGCCGCAGAACTGGGCCAACAAGGACTGGAAAGCGGTGCAATCAAGGAATTGACGCTCGGCACGCTCGAAGGCGGGATCGCGCGATTTGACGCTATCGTTCAAGACGCATTGCGCGAAGTGAACTGAGCGCCTAGGCGCGCGGGATGTCTCAAGAACCCCGCCCTGAAGGTGATCGGATCGCGAAGCTGCTCGCGCGCGCCGGTGTTGCCAGCCGCCGCGAGATCGAGCGTATGATCGAAGCGGGCCGCATCACCATCGACGGCAAGCCGGTCACCACGCCTGCAACATTCCTAACCAGCCTCAGGGGTGTCAGCGTCGACGGGAAGCCTGTCGCGGCTCCAGAACCCACACAGCTCTACGCATTTCACAAACCCACCGGCTTGATTACTGCCGAACGCGATCCAGCAGGCCGCGCCACGATCTATGCTGCGCTCACCAACGCATTGCCCAAGGATACTCCGCGCCTAATGCCAATCGGTCGGTTGGACCTTAACACTGAAGGCCTATTGCTGCTTACAAATGATGGCGGGTTAAAACGCCAGATGGAGCTGCCAGCCACAGGCATTCCGCGCACCTACCGCGCGCGCGCATTCGGCGATGTCCGCCAAGAGCAGCTTGAAGCGCTTGCCGAAGGAGTTGAGATTGACGGCATTCGCTATGGCTCCATTGACGCCAATTTGGAGCACGGCGGCTCGGGCAAGAACAACTGGATCGAGATGACAATCACAGAAGGCAAGAACCGTGAGGTGCGCCGAGTGCTTGAATATCTCGGTCTCAAAGTGAACCGCCTAATCCGCACAGCCTATGGGCCATTCCTACTAGGCGATTTGGGGCGTGGACAGGCCGCACGCATTCGGAAAGGCGATCTCGACCGGTTCGTCAGCAGTCTGAAAAAGGCCAAGCGATGAGGATCATCTCAGGTGAGTGGCGTGGTCGCAAGCTAACTGCACCCAAGGGCGATGCCACCCGCCCCACCGCCGATCGCACGCGAGAAACGCTGTTCTCGATGCTCACAAGCAGGCTGGGCACGTTTGAAGGCCTGCGCGTCGCCGATCTGTTCGCCGGATCGGGTGCATTAGGGATTGAAGCGCTTTCCCGCGGTGCCGCGCATTGCCTGTTTGTCGAGCAGGATCGAAGCGCGGTTGATGTAATCAAGACGAACCTGTCGACATTGGGCGCTCTAAAGCGCTCAAGGATTGAGAACGGCTCAGTTATGCAGCTGCGCGCTGCGCAAGAGCCGTACGATCTTCTGCTGCTGGATCCCCCTATCAGACCGGAGCAGGCGCCGTTGCGCTCGATCGCCTGCTGCGCCTGGGCTGGATTGGAGACGCAACGTGGATGGCTGTTGAAACCTCCGCGAAAGAGGATGTCAAAGTCGACGGACTGGCAGTCGATGCCGAGCGGCGTGTGGGCAAGGCAAAGCTCACGTTGCTCCGCCCGGCATCTTAGCCCGATTACGGAGTCACTCGGGCTATTCGGCCTTCGGTGCGGTTCTGCCTTCAATCCGCGTCCAGGTCTTTTCCTGATCCTCAGGCGTCATGCGGCTCAAGGTAACTTTGTCAGGGTCTGCGAGCCCCCAGAACATCTTTTGCCGCGCTTCGTTCAGAGTCCAGTAGTAGGCTTTGGTGTCCTCAGGCCACGTAGAGTACGACAGCCGCATGTCTTCGGGCCACTGAGCCATGGACGCTTTCTGGTCAGGCGTCGGCTCCGATCCATCTGGCGAAGGCGCAGCCTCCTCCTGAACCATAGGGGCGGCAATGCCAGAAACTGGTACGAGTGCGAGCCCAAAGGCGCCGATCATCGCTGATGTTCTTATGGGGAAATTATAACGCATGGGATTCTCCTTTGTGTGGTTCCCAAGCGTGTACGAACGCGACCCATCCAAATGGTTTTCCCCTCATCTGGACGCGCCCTTTATGGATAGGCAGGCCGCTCTCGTATAGGCTCCTGCGGACGGCGCAGCGCGCCAAAGACACACACTGGCGAAAGCCGAAAGAAAGGCGCGGCGAACCGAAATTCTGGATATGAGACCTGTCTGCTCCGCACCGCTTGCAGGCTTGCAGCCATCGTGAACGTTCTCTACTTGTTCGCATTCTTGATATGACCGATTCCGCCCGACCCAACACTCCAGCCATCCCGCCGGAAGGCCAGGTGCCAGCCTATGCTGCGCGACTTAATCCGCCGCAGCGCGAGGCGGTGCTGACCACTGAGGGTCCGGTGCTGATGCTGGCAGGTGCTGGAACAGGCAAGACTGCAGCACTGACGGCTCGGCTCGCACATCTGGTGGCCACCCGCCGCGCATGGCCGAGCCAGATCCTCTGCGTCACTTTCACCAACAAGGCCGCACGCGAAATGCGCGAAAGAGTCGCAGGGCATTTGGGTGTCGACAGCGAAGGCATCCCATGGCTCGGTACTTTCCACTCGATCTGCGCCAAGATGCTGCGCCGCCATGCCGAGCTGGTGGGGCTAGAGAGCAATTACACCATTATCGACACGGACGACCAGCTTCGATTGCTCAAGCAACTGATCGTGGAAAGCGGCGAGGATGAGAAGCGATGGCCCCCTCGCCAGCTCGCCGGCCTAATTGATCGTTGGAAAAACCGTGGCCTCAACCCTGGTGACCTCGATGCGACCGAGAACGAAGCCTACGCCAATGGTAAAGGAAAGCAGTTCTATCAGCTTTATCAGGACCGCCTGAAAGCACTAAACGCCTGCGATTTCGGCGATCTGATGCTGCACATCCTGAATATCTTTCGCAAGCATAACGATGTCCTTGCCGACTATCAGCAACGCTGGAAGTACGTTCTGGTCGACGAGTATCAGGACACAAACGCTGTGCAGTATCTCTGGCTGCGCCTGCTTGCGCAGACCCACAAGAACATCTGCGTGGTCGGCGATGATGACCAGTCGATCTATTCATGGCGAGGGGCAGAAGTCGCCAATATCCTTCGGTTTGAAAAGGATTTCCCCGGCGCGGCGGTGATCAGGCTGGAACAAAATTACCGCTCCACCCCGCATATCCTTGGCGCAGCGTCGGGCCTGATCCGCGCCAATTCTCAGCGACACGAGAAGACGCTTTGGACCGAGGCCAACGGCGGCGACAAAGTCAAAGTTGTCGGCGTATGGGACGCTCCAGAAGAAGCGCGCCGCGTAGGCGAAGGAATCGAACGTCTCGAAGGCGAAGGCGCACCTTTGGATCAGGTCGCAATCCTCGTGCGCGCTCAATACCAGACGCGCGAATTTGAAGACCGCTTCATCCAGATCGGCGTGAACTATCGGATCATTGGCGGTTTCCGCTTCTACGAACGCGCCGAAATCCGCGATGCCCTCGCCTATCTGAGAGTGATTGCACAGCCGCAAGACGATCTGGCGTTCGAGCGCATCTACAATCAGCCCAAACGTGGGCTTGGTGCGAAAACACTGGAGAAAATGCATCAGCATGCGCGGCGCGTCGGGCTTCCCCTCGCCGCTGCATCGCTGGAACTGGCCGACAGCGACGAACTTCCCAAGCGTGCCGCCAACACAATCGGTGGTTTGATGCGGCAGTTCCTCGCATGGCGCGAAGCGGCGGAGAATCTCACTCCTGCTGATCTGCTGCGCCTTGTTCTTGATGAAAGCGGCTACAACGACATGCTTTCGGCAGATCGCTCTCCCGAAAGCGCTGGCCGCGCGGAAAACCTCTCCGAACTGGCTCGCGCGATGGAGGAATATGAAACACTCGGCGACTTCCTCGAACATGTTTCTCTCGTCATGGACAATGATCGTGGTGACGAAGAAGAGACCGTCACGATTATGACGATCCACGCGGCCAAAGGCCTCGAATTCGATCATGTCTTCTGCGTCGGGTGGGAAGAAGGCGTGTTCCCCAGCCAGCGCGCGATGGACGAAGGCGGACTTGCGAGCCTCGAAGAAGAACGCCGCCTCGCCTATGTCGCCATCACCCGAGCGCGCCGCCGCTGCATGATCTACCACGCCGCCAATCGTCGCATCTATGGCCAGTGGACCAGCTCGATCCCATCGCGCTTTATCGAAGAGCTACCAGAAGAACATATCGAACAGGAAACAACGCTTACCGGCGGGGCATCCCTATGGCAGGCCAATTGGAGCGAGAGCGAAGACCCCTTCGCCCATGTCGCCAAGAGCCGTCCCGATCGCTCGCAAGCGCGTGGTCCCGGATGGCGGCGCGCACTGACGTCAGGGTACGAAACCAAGCAGACGCGCTTGGCAGAACCGGGCCGCAGCGCCGCGAGCTTCGCCGCTAAGCCCCGCAGCGACATCGCTATCGGCGCTATGGTCACCCACGCCAAGTTCGGCACCGGCTGCGTGATTGATCAGGAAGGCAACAAGCTGACCATCCAGTTCGAAGAAGCGGGCGAAAAACGCGTGATTGACAGCTTTGTGACCGTGGTGGGCTAGTCCCTACCCCGCCAAAGCAACCCAAATTCCGGTCAAGAACGACGTCGCGCCCAGCGTGCCCCATGCGTGCCAGATGGGATAGCGATACCGTCTTTCTTTCTGGCGATAGTACCACGTTCCTATAGAATAGAGCACTCCACCCGCGAGCAAGGCGTAGCTGGTTCCCTTGGGGAGTTGCGTCCAGAAATCAGGCAGCGCAGCGAGGCCAAACCACCCCAGCCCAAGGTAAGACACCAGCGACCAGCGCGAGTCGATCTGAGGCGCAAAGATTTTGAAGGCGAAGCCGACCAGTGCGCAAATCCAGATAATCGTCAGCAGCACCCACGCACTACGCGTGTCTGACAAGACCAGCAGCGGACTGAATGTCCCGGCAATCACGATGTAAATCGCGGCATGGTCCCAGCGGCGAAGTACTGGCCTCAGATCATGGCGTGGTAGCAAATGATACGCGAAGGAAATGCCGACCGAGGCAAAGGCGGCGAGCACATAGATGATCGTTGCGCTTAAGACCCAAGGTTCGTCGCGCATCGCGGCCATGTTAAGCAAGAACGCGCTGACGATCGCAAAACCAACCAGACTGACCGCATGGATCAGTCCGTCAGCCCATCTCTCAGGTGCAGTTTTGCTGGGAAACATTGTCTCTCAAGGCAGCGTGGTGAACGTCAGTCCTTGAAGCCGACGCCCAGAAAGCCAGGCTTTGGCCCATTCCATTCGCCTACAGGCACAGGTTCATCGTCTTCATCACGCTTGCGGCTCCGCCCCTTGCGGGCAGGCTTTTCATCAGAAGACGACTTCTCACGACGGGGCTTCTTGGGTGTCTCGCCACCTTCGTCTTCGCGCTTGTTTCGGCTGCGAGTACGCTTGGGCTTTTCTTCCTTGGCCTCTTCGCTCGCTGCGGCCAGTTCGACACGAACGTCTTCCTTGCCAAACACCTTGATCGCACTGCCGGTCAGCTTCTCAACGTTGGCGATGGCTTCGGCATCTTCCTTGGCGACAAAGGTGAAAGCGCGCCCCTTGGCCCCTGCCCGGCCCGTGCGGCCAATGCGGTGGACGTAGTCATCGGGATGCCACGGCGTATCAAAGTTGAAGACGTGGGAGACGCCCTTGATGTCGAGCCCGCGAGCCGCAACGTCGGAAGCCACAAGGATGTTCACATCGCCGGACTTGAACCGATCGAGCTCTTTAAGGCGCGAGTTCTGATCCATATCGCCATGGATTTCGCCGCTGGCAAAACCGTGACGCTGCAGGCTCTTGTTGAGCTCTCGAACCGTAGTCTTCTTGTTAGCGAAGATAATCGCGGTCTCGACATGGTCGTTCTGAAGCAACCAACGCAGCGTTTCGCGCTTCTGGCGCGATTGCACAGGCACCTTAAACGCAGTGATATCCTTGTTTGTGGTGGCGGCACGCGCCGTTTCGATTCGCTTGGGATTGCTCAGGAACTTTTTCGCCAGCTTCTCGATCGGAGCGGGCATTGTCGCTGAAAACAGCATGGTTTGGCGCGTTTCAGGCAGCTTGTCGCAGATGAACTCGATGTCTGGGATGAAGCCCATGTCGAGCATCCGGTCCGCTTCATCGATCACGAGCAATTCGCAGCCTGAAAGCAGGATCTTGCCCCGCTCAAAGAGGTCCATCAGACGACCCGGGGTTGCGATCAGGACATCGACACCCTCGTCGAGAGCCTTCAGTTGGTCTCCCATCTGCACGCCGCCGATTAGCAGCGCCATTTTGAGATCATGGTTCTTGCCGTACTTCTCAAAGTTCTCGGCAACCTGCGCCGCAAGTTCGCGGGTCGGCTCTAGGATCAGCGAACGCGGCATCAGCGCTCGGCGGCGGCCTGCAGCCATCACATCGATCATCGGCAAAACAAAACTTGCGGTTTTGCCCGTGCCGGTCTGCGCGATCCCGATCAGATCCTTCATCATCAGGACAGCAGGAATTGCCTCCGCCTGGATGGCAGTGGGCTCGGTGTAGCCAGCATCATCGACGGCTTTGAGCAATTCAGGAGAAAGGCCGAGATCGGCAAAAGTCATAAGGTTGAATATGTCCGGATATTAGATGACGCGAGCGCCGAGATGGATGCGGCGCCAATTAGCCCCGAAAACAGGCTGCGCGTCTGGGCAAAAACGCCCGAAAAGTCAATGTTTGGGGAAGCGGGCCGCCCTCGCAGATTTTAGGTGTCAATTATTTGCTGACGGCTACCAGCTGACGCATCCGATCAACTTCGCAATTGGCGCCAGTGCGCGATTGCAGTTTGTCTCGATCTACGCAGAGCTTTCCGTCTTTGCTGCGCTCGACATAAAAGCCAGAATAGAAATCGCGTGCACGGCAGGCCTTTTCGAGGTTGATCTTTACGATCCGGCGGTCGCGCAGGAACAGAAGCAACTGGTTTCCGCTTCCTGTCTGAACAGCAGCAATTCCCGAAACAGGGATGCACTTTTCCATCTTCTTCTCTTCATATCGCGCGTTGAGGGATCGGCGCGGGAGAGTGGCAAACAGACTGTTGCTGTTGTTAGTCCGACGAGGGGAGATGCGGATAATCACGCGTTGCTCCACGCGGATTTGGTTCACGGTCTGACGTTCACGGATTGCGTTGAGAGGGTTCGGCCCATCGCTGACCGGCTGTGTGACGTCCTGATCTTTGCTGCAAACTGGCCCGGCAGTTTCGGAAACGGATTCGCTGGCAGAAACTTTTAGCGCAGCCGCCGCCCCTAAACCAGCCGAAGGCATCGAGGCGCTTTGACCCAATACAGGCAGTAAAAGCGCTACAGGCGCTGCAAGAGCGTACAAGCTTGCCATTGCTGTTTAGCTCGGAAGCCTCCTCCAATTCGAAACCTACCGCTGCCGTTTGCTTCCACCGCGACATCGGGTGTCGGCGTCGTAGCCTAATCGATTGAACGCTGCCTTAACCTTCGTGGCAAGTGGGTCACAAGGGATGGTGCTTTCACCAAATCCTGTGGCATAGGCGCAACAATGACGATCACTTCGACCATCAAAGATGCCTTTATGGATGCGGCAAGCGATTTGCTTGGATCCAAGGGACTGCAGACCGACGACGAGGTTTTGGAGCCTTGGCTGACTGATTGGCGCGGCCGTTACACCGGGAAGGCTTTTGCACTCGCTTCCCCCGGATCAACGGATGAGGTTGCTGCACTGGTGAGGCTGTGTGCGGAGCAAAAGATCAAAATTGTACCCCAAGGGGGCAATAGCGGCATGGTTGGCGGTGCTACGCCAGATGACGAAGGTGACGCTCTTCTTCTTTCCCTGCGCCGCATGAACGGTATTCGTTCGCTGGATGCTTCGGCTGGCCAAGCTGTCTGCGAAGCCGGTGTCATCCTTCAGACCTTTCATGACGCGGCAGAAGCAGCAAAAATGCGATTCCCCTTGACGTTGGGCGGCAAGGGCTCTGCGACGATGGGCGGGCTGGTATCTACCAATGCTGGGGGCACGCAGGTTCTGCGCCATGGAACCATGCGCGCGCAGATCTTGGGGATCGAGGCGGTTCTGGCCGATGGCACCGTCTTCAATGGTCTGACCGCGCTTAAGAAGGATAATCGCGGCTTTGACCTGAAACAGCTCCTAATTGGGTCGGAAGGCACTCTCGGCATTGTGACAGCAGTCAATCTGCGATTGCTCCCCTACCCAACCGCGCGAGCAACAGCGTGGACTGGCGTTTCGAGCATCGTTGAAGCACGCGCACTTCTACAACATATGCAGAGACTTATGGGTGACACCCTGGAAGGCTTCGAGGTCATACCCGATCACTGCCTCGAGAATGTCCTGTCTCACTTGCCCGACGCGCGAGCTCCACTGACAAGCACCCCAAGTTGGAATGCGTTGATCGAATGTGCCTCCGTCTCCGGGTCGGACGAAACGCTTCGTGAAGAACTGGAAACCGCATTGGCTGGAGCGATGGAAAGCGGCCTTCTCAACGATGCTGTTATCGCTTCGAATGAACGCCAGGCGGAAGATTTCTGGCTGCTTCGTGATTCCATTTCCGCGGCAGAGCGTGCGCTTGGGCCTGCCATGCAGCATGACATTTCCGTCCCCGTAGAGAAGATGCCCGAGTTCATCCTCGCTGCAATCCCCGCGATCGAAGAAGCGTATGAAGGTACTCGCGGTGTCGCCTTTGGCCATTTGGGTGATGGCAATGTGCATTTCCATATCATCGCTCCCAAAGGCACGGTGCCCGGAGAGTGGGAAGAAGGCGAAGGGAAACGCATCAGCGCGCATGTTTATGACCTGGTCACACAATGGGGGGGCTCGATCAGCGCTGAACATGGCATTGGACAAATGAAGATCGGCGAGCTGGAACGGCTAAGCGATCCTGTGGCCCTTGCCATGATGCGATCGGTCAAATCTGCTCTGGATCCCGATAACATCCTCAACCCCGGCAAGCTCGTCCCAATGTGAGCGAATAGCGCGCACGACTTGCACCATACGGCGCGACCGCCTAAGGCGCAGCGCGTTCGGTTTTTGGATGGGTTCTGGACGGGCACATCACAACACCGAGAACAATTTCCAGACCTCTTTATCGGAGACGAACAATGGCCACCGCGCCGCAGCCACAACTTCCGCTGTTTTACAAAGACCTGCTTCCTCTCAACAGCCGTGATCACGGCGACTGGAAAGTCGGTGGTTTTGACGATGCCTCCTTCCTGGCAGAAACCCACGCCATTCCGCTGACAGTTGATGAATTCATCGACGCACAGCGCGACTATCCGATCGTTTTCACCGCTGGTGAAAACCCGCTGCCGATTGCTCTGTTTGGCCTGAACGATGGTGTGAACACCTTCATCGGCGAAGACGGCAAGATGGTTCCGGACGTGTATATTCCGGCCTACATCCGCCGCTACCCCTTCATCCTTGCCAAGCTTCAGCCGGACTCAGACGATATGTCGCTCTGCTTCGATCCGACCGCTGGCGTTGTGAAGAAGCAAAAAGAAGGCCACGAGCTGTTCGCTGATAGCCAGCCGACCGAATACACCAACAACGTCCTCGAATTCTGTAAGAAATTCGAAGAGTCTGGCCAGCGCACCCGCGCTTTCGTTGAAGAGCTGGCTAAGCTCGACATCCTGATGGACGGCGAGATTGCGATCACCCGTGGCGAAGCCCCTGATGCCCCGTTCGTCTATCGCGGCTTCCAGATGGTTGATGAAGCCAAGCTGCGCGAACTGCCGACTGACAAGCTTGAGGCGCTGAACAAGAACGGCATGCTGATGCTGATCCACGCTCACATGTTCTCGCTCAACCTGATGCGTAAGATCTTTGAGCGTCAGGCCATCCAAGGCAAGGTTCCGCAAATGCAGCCTGCCGATGGCGATGCGCCTGCCGCGAGCTAAAGATTTGGCACGTAGAAAATGTGATGGCCGGGGGCGCTACCAAGCGCTTCCGGCCATTTTCTTTCTAACAGTCTGAGGCTTGTTGCGAACTACTCAGCCGCCTGAGCAAAGTCTGTGCTTGTGCCAAGGCGTGCAGCTTGTGCCCCAAGCTCTCTTACCAACCCGGCTAGGACACCAGATAGCGTGTGCAGCCCTTCAGACGGCTGGTCCAGTTTTTCATCCAGGTAGGACGAGCGGCAAACCTCAACCTGTATCGCATGAATGCCGCGCGACGGCGCCGCATGCCGATCCAAGACATATCCGCCCGCATAAGGCCGGTTGTGCGCGCTTGAGCACCCTTGCTCTTCCAAAAACCGGAAAGCGCGTGAAAGCAGGCTACCGTGACAAGAGGCTCCGAACCGATCGCCCAGCACTATCTCCGGCGCGCGCGCATCACCTGCTGTTGCTCGAAGCGGCGGCATAGAGTGTAAATCAACCAGCAGCGCCACGCCCCATTCGTCACGGATACGGCGCAGTTCTTCGGATAGAAACTCGTGGTATGGGCGGTGTATTCCTTCAATCCGCCTGTCCAAGTCACTCGCCGAGAGTGGTTGACGCCAAATCTCACCGAAACCCGGCAGTCTACGCGGCACGAGACCAAGGCCGCTCTTGGCCCTCCTGCTCGGCTTCGCCCCTCTAGCCAACCGTAAGCGTGCGTTCGCTACCATTTCCCAGTCGACGTCATCATGTGCGCGATTGAGATCGAGCATTGCGCGCGGGGCGTTGGCCACGAGCAATCCAGTGCGCGTCTGCCGAGCAACTTCGACCGCTAATTTGTCGACGTATCGGTCCTCTAATCGCAATCGGCACAGTTCTTCATCGCGCATCTGGGTCAGAACGCTGTCTGGATAGGCTCTTCCTGCATGAGGAACCGCAATCAGGACCGGCATGGGCAAGGAATGCGGTGAAATGCAACGGAATGCCCGTTCGTCAGTCGCTTCGTGGATTGCGCCACCGGACACGCGCTTCAACTCCGTTTGCACACTAGCCGTGCTTTTCGGACCGGAACTCGGTTTCTCGTTTGATTTGGGATCCTTGCCAGTCATTAAGCCAATTGCTGCCGCGTTTCACATTCTGAGTCAAAACAGATTATTGCGATAAAAGTGCCCAGCGCGACGCAAAATTCACAGCTTGACCAGTCAGCGTCTCAAAGCTGGGCACATGGCCAATGGATAAGATTTCTTAAGTCGATGGTGCTAGATAGCCCGAATGACAACTTCTCAAGCTCCGCGAGATCCTTCTTGCCGAAGATGAAGAGGCTATGCGCACCTATCTGGAGCGCGCGCTGAACAAGGCGGGTTATGACGTGGCCACCGTCGATCGTGGCACCGATGCGATTCCACTGCTGGAGAAAGAGCATTTTGATCTCCTCCTCTCGGATATCGTGATGCCTGAAATGGACGGGATCGAGCTAGCACAACGTTGCGCCGAGATTAGCCCGCGCACAAAGGTTATGTTCATCACCGGATTCGCTGCAGTTTCACTCCGGGCAAGCCGCGAACAGCCACATGCCAAAGTGCTGTCAAAGCCGTTCCACCTTCGCGACCTTGTCCTCGAAGTTGAACGCGTTTTTGAAGAGGCGCAGGAAGCATCGCTCTAACTTCAAAAGTCGGCTCGAATCGCTTGCACGATCAGTGATCGCACGTTAGATGGCCGCTCCCACTCCGGTCCACGGAGTAAATCGATGGTGCGGGCGTATAGCTCAGGGGTAGAGCACTATGTTGACATCGTAGGGGTCCCAAGTTCAAATCTTGGTACGCCCACCATCGTTCTCCGGCATTGCTGGATCAGAAACCCGCCTCCCCGGCGGGTTTTTTGTTGTGCGCGGCGCGCAACCCGCATTGCTGCAATTGCCTCGCTCATTCGGAACGGTTGACTTGCACGTAGCCCCGCCTCTGCTAAAGCGCGCGGCAGGGATTGTATCACAAAGCAAAGACGCGTTTGGCTCCCCGAAGCCGAGCGCAAGAACGCACCAAGGAAGGCGGGACTCTTCTCATGCAAAAAATTCAGGTCAAAAACCCAGTTGTCGAGCTCGATGGCGACGAGATGACTAAGATCATCTGGCAATGGATCCGCGAGCGGCTGATCCTGCCTTATCTCGATGTGGACCTGAAATATTACGATCTCTCGATCGAAAAGCGTGACGAAACCGATGACCAAATCACTATCGATGCGGCCAACGCGATCAAGGAGCATGGTGTTGGCGTGAAATGCGCTACCATCACGCCTGATGAAGCGCGCGTTGAAGAATTTGACCTGAAGAAGATGTGGCGTTCGCCCAACGGCACGATCCGCAACATCCTCGGTGGCGTTGTTTTCCGCGAACCAATCGTGATCGACAACGTGCCGCGTCTGGTTCCGGGCTGGACGGACCCCATCGTGGTTGGCCGTCACGCATTTGGCGACCAGTATCGCGCCACCGACACACTGATCCCAGGCGCTGGTAAGTTGCGCCTTGTTTTCGAAGGCGAAGATGGCGAGAAAATTGATCTCGACGTGTTCGAATTCCAGAGCTCAGGCGTCGCAATGGCGATGTACAACCTCGACGATTCGATCCGCGATTTTGCTCGCGCTTCGATGAATTATGGCCTCGACCGTGGTTGGCCGGTATACCTGTCGACCAAGAACACCATCATGAAAAAGTATGATGGCCGCTTCAAAGACCTTTTCCAGGAGGTGTTCGACGCAGAGTTTGCCGACAAGTTCGAAGCTGCCGGCATCACCTACGAACACCGCCTGATCGACGACATGGTCGCCTCCGCGCTTAAGTGGAACGGCAAGTTCGTCTGGGCCTGTAAGAACTATGACGGCGACGTTCAGTCTGACACTGTCGCGCAAGGCTTTGGTTCACTGGGTCTGATGACTTCGGTTCTGATGACACCGGACGGCAAGACCGTTGAAGCCGAAGCTGCGCACGGCACCGTCACCCGCCACTATCGCCAGCACCAACAGGGCAAGGCGACTTCGACCAACCCGATCGCTTCCATCTTCGCGTGGACGCGCGGCCTGATGTATCGCGGTAAGTTCGATGACACGCCTGACGTGGTGCGCTTCGCCGAAACACTCGAGCGCGTCTGCATCGAAACGGTTGAAAAGGGCGAGATGACCAAAGACCTCGCGCTGCTGATCGGTCCGGGCCAGAACTGGCTTACGACCGAGCAATTCTTCGAGGCTATCGTCCGCAATCTCGAAACGGAAATGCAGAGCTGGGCCTAATTGGCTCAGTCATAGCGACAAATTTCATGTTCAGAATGAGGGTGGCCCGTCATAGTGAGGGCTCACCCTTTTTCGTAAAGCGATGACACCTGGCCAATAGCGGGTTAGATTGGACTACGGTGGCAGGCGAACTCGAACTCTCTCCGGTAATGCAGGACGCGCTCGTTATTCTGGGCGCTGCTGGCATTGTGATTCCGGTCTTTGCTCGATTCCGCATCACACCGATCATCGGGTTCATCCTGATTGGAGTTCTCGTCGGTCCCTATGGCCTGGGCACATTGGTCGATCGGTTCGATTGGCTTCAATATGTGACGATATCGGATCCCGACCGGTTAACTCCCTTTGCCGACTTCGGCATCATCCTGCTGCTGTTTGCGATTGGACTAGAGCTGTCCTTCAACCGGCTGTGGCAGCTGAGGAAGCTCGTCTTTGGTCTTGGTTCGCTCGAGCTGCTCATCATCGGCGCATCCGGAGCTGCCTTTTTCAGCCTCTCAGGCAGCATGACGTGGACCGCAGCGCTCGCGCTCGGCTTCGCCCTCGCCTTCTCGTCCACAGCGATTGTGCTGCCGATATCGGGCACGCGTTCGCCGGTTGGACGCGCAGCTCTCTCAATGCTGCTGTTCGAAGACATTATGATCGTGCCGATAGTCTTCATCCTTGGCGCGTTGTCTCCCTACGCGCAGGCTGAAGGCATGACCGGACTTACAGACACTCTGTGGCAGGGCGGTTTGGTAGTGCTAGTCCTGCTTGTCTTGGGACGATACGCCCTTCCCCCGTTATTCTCGCAAGCCGCGCGCACCAAAAGCCCGGAGCTGTTTCTTGCGGCATCTTTGCTAGTCGTGATCGGCGCCAGTCTCGCCACCGCGGCGACAGGCTTATCTCCGATCGTCGGTGCGCTGATCGCTGGTCTGCTTATCGCGGAAACCGAGTATCACGGCGAAGTCGAAAGCATCATGGACCCATTTAAGGGGCTCGCACTCGGCGTCTTCCTGATCACCATCGGGATGAGCATCAATTTGATGTCGATCTGGGAAGACATTGGAAGCATTGCTGCCGCTGTGGTCGGGGTCTTGGTGTTTAAAGCCATTGTCACGGGCACATTGCTCCGCCTGATGGGCGCGCGGCGAAGCACCGCTGCCGAGACAGGCGTGCTGATGGCCAGCCCAAGCGAAACAACCTTGATTGTCCTCGCCGCCGCAACAAGCGCTTTGGTGATCGATACCGAAACGGCGCAGTTCTGGCAGATCGTCACCGCCATTGGCCTCACCGTTACTCCGTTGCTCGCAAAGCTGGGCCGCGTGATCGCGCGCCGGGTAGAGGACGTGCCTGAATTGCCTGAAGAGGATCAGGATGAGGCACGCACCATCATTATCGGCGGAGGACGCGTTGGCCGCCTGATCGCGGATATGATGGTCAAGCATGAACAGCCTTATGTGATGCTCGACTCCGACCCAGACCTCATCTCCGGTGCCAAACGTGACGGATACAGGGCGACGTTCGGCGATGCGGCGCGTGGCGACGCACTGTCGAGACTAGGAGTGGAGCAAGCACCCGCCGTAGTCCTGACCATGGACGAACCCATCTTGGCACAGCGACTGGTTTCAAAGCTACGCAATGAGCATCCCGAATTGCTAATCGTCTCACGCGCCCGCGACACGGATCATGCAGCATCTCTCTATCGCGCAGGTGCCAGCCATGCTGTGCCGGAAAATCTCGAAAGCTCACTGCAACTTTCTGAAGCCGTCTTGGTTGATATCGGTGTCGCTATGGGCCCAGTGATCGCTTCGATCCACGAGAAGCGGGACGAATATCGCGAGCGGCTTGAGCGCGATGGGGGGCTGGACCAGAAGCCTAAGCTCCGAACTTCGACGTCCGAAGCCTAGTCCGCAGCATTTACCCTGCCAGCACCGCTTTCACCGCAGCAATTGCGTCATCGCCTTTGGTCCCGTCCGGTCCGCCGCCTTGCGCCATATCAGGACGGCCACCGCCGCCCTTCCCGCCAAGCGCTTCCACACCGGCACGAACTAGATCGACTGAACTAAACCGATCAGTCAAATCCTGTGTGACCGCCGCTGCAATGCTGGCCTTGCCGTCATTCACAGCGACAATAGCCGCAATACCTGAACCAAGGCGGGTCTTGGCTTCATCCAGCAGTGGACGAAGCTCCTTGGGATTGAGCCCTTCGATCACCTGACCGGAGAATTTGACCCCCCGACCTCTTCATCGCCGCCACTCGCATCGCTACCAGTGCCACCACCAAGGGCGAGCGCCTTTTGCGCTTCGGCTAGCTCTTTCTCGAGCCGCTTGCGCTCATCGAGCAATGCAGCAATGCGGCCCGGCACTTCCTCGGGCGTGGCGCGGATGGCTCCAGCCGCGGCCTTCAAGGCTTCCTCGCGGCCCACCAGCCATTCGCGTGCGGCCTCACCCGTCAGCGCCTCAATCCGGCGGACACCCGATGACACTGCGCTTTCCGAGATGATACGGAACAGACCGATATCACCCGTCGCCTCAACGTGGGTGCCACCACACAACTCAACCGAGTAATTGCGCGCGTTTTCGCCTTTGCGGCCCATTGAAAGCACGCGGACTTCATCGCCGTACTTCTCGCCAAACAAGGCGAGCGCTCCGGCTTCAACTGCATCGTCTGGGCTCATCAGCCGCGTTTCGACAGGCTCGTTGGCGAGGATCTCAGCGTTAACCTCTGCCTCGATTGCAGCGACATCTTCAGCCGTAAGTGGACCGGGCTGTGAGAAATCAAAGCGCAAGCGGTCTTCGGCAACAAGCGATCCCTTTTGCGTCACATGACCGCCGAGACGGTTGCGAAGCGCCGCGTGGACCAGGTGTGTCGCCGAGTGGTTGGATCGTATTTTTGTCCGGCGGCTCGCGTCGACATCAAGGTGGACGGTATCGCCCACCGCAATTTCACCTGCGCTGATTATCGCATGATGCGCGTGCAAACGACCAAGCGGCTTGGATGTGTCAGATACCTCTGCCGAAAGCCCGTTTGGCGTGCTGATCGAACCGGTATCGCCAGTCTGACCGCCACTTTCACCATAAAACGGTGTCTGGTTGGTCAGGATAACGACTTCATCACCCGCGCTGGCGCTTTGCACCTCCGTGCCACCATTCACGATGGCAACCACTGCGCCCTCACCCGAGGTTGAGGCATAGCCCGTAAACTCGCTGGCGCCTTCGCGTTCGGCAATGTCGAACCACACCTCGCCCGATGCAGCTTCACCAGAGCCCTTCCACGCGGCGCGGGCGGCAGCCTTCTGGCGTTCCATGGCGGAATCAAAGCCGTCACGGTCTACGCCGATGCCGCGCGCACGCAGCGCATCCTCGGTCAAATCGTATGGGAAGCCATATGTATCGTAGAGTTTGAAAGCCGTTTCGCCGTCAAGCTCACCGCCTTCGTTCATATCGCCGGTCGCTTCGTCGAGCAGCTTCAAGCCCTTATCCAGAGTCTTGCGGAATTGCGTCTCCTCGCGCAGCAGCACCTCTTCAATCAGCGCCTGACCTCGAACAAGCTCAGGGTAAGCCTGGCCCATTTCAGTGACGAGGTTGCCAACCAGTCGATGCATCAGCGGCTCTCCTGCCCCGAGCAGGTGTGCGTGACGCATTGCGCGACGCATGATGCGTCGGAGAACGTATCCACGACCTTCGTTTGACGGCAGCACGCCATCGGCCATCAGGAAACTGGTGGAGCGCAGGTGATCGGCGATCACTCGGTGACTCGCAGCATGTTCGCCGTCAGCAGAAACGTTTGTCAGGTTCTCCGACGCAGCGATCAGCGATTTGAAGGTATCGGTGTCGTAGTTGTCGTGCACTCCTTGGAGCACAGCTGCGATCCGCTCGAGCCCCATACCTGTGTCGATCGATGGCTTGGGCAAGTCCTTTCGCTCACCGTCCGCTCCCTGATCATACTGCATGAAAACGAGGTTCCAGATCTCGACGAAGCGATCACCATCCTCGTCGGGACTTCCCGGAGGCCCTCCAGCAATTTGATCGCCATGGTCGTAGAAAATCTCGGAACACGGACCACACGGACCAGTGTCTCCCATCGACCAGAAATTGTCGTTGGTTGAAATACGGATGATGCGTTCTTCAGGGAGACCCGAAATCTTGCGCCAAAGGTCAAACGCCTCATCATCTGTGTGGTAGACAGTCGCCGTCAGCTTATCAGGCGCGATACCCCACTCTTTCGTTAGCAGCGTCCAGGCATGCAGGATCGCCTCTTCTTTGAAGTAGTCGCCGAACGAGAAGTTGCCGAGCATTTCGAAGAAGGTGTGGTGGCGCGCGGTGTATCCGACATTGTCGAGATCGTTGTGCTTGCCCCCTGCTCGCACACATTTCTGTGACGAGGTCGCGCGCCGAGCTGGTGGTGTCTCCAAGCCGGTGAAAACGTTCTTGAACGGGACCATGCCCGCATTCACGAACATCAGCGTCGGGTCGTTATATGGCACCAGCGGCGCGCTAGGCACAGCTTGGTGCTCGGCACTTGCAAAGTAGTCGAGGAACGACCGGCGAAGATCATTGGTAGACGTCATGATTGGGCAGTTAGGCAATAGGGCGCGAGCCGACAAGATATAGCGTGACCACAGCCGACATATTCGTTGGAATGGTTCGCTAGAAAACAGAAAAACCGGCACCGCCAACGGGGATGGCGTGTGCCGGTTTTCCGGTCTCTCGGGCGGGAGCGCAGCTCGCCTTATCCGTGAACGGACCCGCTTGAGGATATGATGGGTCAGTCCGCGTCCGGGCCCGTCATCATTTCCTCGGCAACCTCGTCGGTTTTACCGCGAATAGCGGCTTCCAACCGGTCGCAAACTTCCGGATTTTCCATAAGGTAAGTCTTGGAGTTCTCACGCCCCTGTCCAATGCGCACACTGTCGTAAGAGTACCAGCTGCCCGATTTCTCTACGAGGCCAGCCTTCACGCCAAGATCGAGTATCTCGCCCTTCTTGGAAATGCCCTCACCATACATGATGTCGAATTCGACTTGTTTGAATGGCGGCGCCACCTTGTTCTTCACCACTTTCACGCGGGTCGAGTTGCCGATCACCTCGTCACGGTCCTTGATCTGACCAGTGCGGCGAATGTCGAGGCGCACCGAAGCATAGAACTTGAGCGCGTTGCCGCCTGTCGTCGTCTCAGGGTTGCCGTACATCACGCCGATTTTCATGCGCAACTGGTTGATGAAAATCACCATGCACTTTGAACGGTTGATCGACCCGGTCAGCTTGCGCAGCGATTGGGACATAAGCCGCGCTTGGAGACCGACGTGGGAATCGCCCATCTCACCTTCGATTTCGGCGCGGGGAACAAGCGCCGCCACCGAGTCGACCACCAACACATCAATCGCGTTTGAACGTACGAGAGTGTCAGTAATTTCGAGCGCCTGCTCACCGGTATCCGGCTGAGAGACGATCAGTTCATCAATGTCCACGCCCAGTTTCTTGGCATAGACCGGATCAAGCGCATGCTCGGCATCGACGAACGCCGCAGTACCGCCCGCTTTTTGCGCTTCAGCAATGACATGCAGAGCCAGAGTGGTCTTGCCCGAGCTTTCCGGACCATACACTTCAATGACGCGGCCTTTAGGCAGGCCGCCAATACCCAGAGCAATATCCAGACCCAGCGATCCGGTCGAAATTGATTCAACCTGCATCGCTTCCTTGGAACCCAGCTTCATTGCCGAGCCTTTGCCGAATGCGCGATCAATCTGCGCCAGTGCCGCGTCGAGCGCCTTTTGACGGTCCACGTTATTTTCCTTCTCTACCAGCTTGAGGTTCGTAGCCATCGCATGCGCTCCTTCACTTGCCTAGGGTCGACAAAAAGATATCGACCGCCCCTTGTGTGGGACAGTATGTATCTGATTTGTTCTCATGGAACAAGTAGGGAACGAAATTTTTCTCGACAGCCTCTAGTTCCGGTCTGTCGTGCGTATTTTCCAGCGATATTCTTCCTGTGAATTGGCTGGAACTTCCAGTTCGACCGTCTTGTAGCCGTTCTTCACGGTGACCTTTTCACGCGGAAAGCGAACATCCCAATCGCTGCTCCATCCCAATTGGACGCGGACCTTGATCGGATGGGGATCTCGCATTGCTGAGCACCGCGAACATTTTCACCCATTTATTCTTCTCGAGGTTCTTGCGATAGCTCTTGTGCTGCAATGCGGAGCAGTTCGCATGCACTTGCGAGCTCTGGCCGAGCTCCAGCTCAACCTCCTGCCCGCGCGCATAGTCTTTGAGGTCAGTCTTACCTGAAAGACGCACGCCGCCTGATGTCGGCTCATAAAGTGTCATCGAACCCTGCGGCAAAGCAATGCCTAGCCCCCTCTCCTCTTCGTTCTTGGTAACGAGAAGGATGCCCGACGGGTTCATATCCTCGCCGGGCATATCAGGATCATTGACGTTGCACCCGGTCAAATAGAGGTAGCGAGCCTTGACTTCATCCTTGTTGAGGAAAGCGACTTGCTTTTGTCCCTTGGCCGAAACATTTACGCGATCCGGCACACGGAATAGTTTGAGATCGCCGAGGTCTTCTTCCTCCGCTGTGACAACAGAAACAGGAGCAGCCATCTCAAGCTCCTCCCTTACAAGTCGCGACCCCGTGACCGTGATCATTTGGTCGGCCATCGGCGCGGCTGGTGGCGGAGGCGGTGGTGGAGGTGGGGGCGGCGGCAATAGGTTCTGGATCGGTGAACCTCTCTTGGTGTTGCCGATGGGATAGCAAGTCAGCCGAAGCGGCTCGGCCACAGGTGGATCGGACAGATCTTCAAAATCACTATCAACATTGAGCTTGCCTGCGATGATCTGAAGCTTGGCGTTGTCAAAGCTCTGCCCGTTGTCATTCAGCAATGTCAGCCAACTGAGCATCTGCATCTTGAATTCGTCGCCACCCGGCTCCTTGCGGCCCATGGTGCCAACATAGTTGGCCTGCCAATCAAAGCCTGAAGAGATGTATGTCAGCGTCACTTCGAAAGTGCCGCCCGCTTCGCTGCGCGTATCGACAGAGTAGATCGGTTTGGCCGACAGGCCATCGGGTACACGGTTGAAGGTCAGCTTTTCAGGCAAGCCAGCACAACGCACAGCCTCAAAGCCCTGACTCGTTTGCAGGACCAGCCCGCCATCAGCGCGGGTCCGAACGGTCGCCTGCTCCGACACAGACTGCCCTGTACCCGGATTGGCGCGCGTGATCGTGACGCGGTTACCCAGTGTACCGTTCACCAGCGCCGCAGGAGACAGCAATTCGGCGTTTCGGTTCTTCTCGATTGTGCCACCTGGGAGTCCAGTCACAATAGCAGTGACACCCACCATTCCTTCAGCCACGCCCTCAAAACGGATCGTAGACCGGCCTGCAGGCAGCGTGACTGTGCGAGTCTCGCTGATCATGGCAAAACCTCCGGGGAAACGAGTGTCCATCTCAACGTCAGGATCACGATAAGGATCGCGGTAGATGGTGACGGACAGATCAGAAGGCGCAGAGGCCTCCACCACAGCGCGCTGTTGAGCGCTGACGCCCGGCGTCATCGCGACCGCCGCGGCGGCCAAAAGGAGGGCGGAAAACCGCATCACCCTGCCCCTACCGATTAGTAGCGGGTTTCGTAGGTGACGCGGATAACCGTTTTGCCTTCTGCGGGCACGGGGATCGTGTATTTGCGGCGGTCAGCATTGAGCTGCTCGCCTGCGATATCCTCGCTGACAATACGGTAGTCATTCGCCCACCAATTGCGATTGAGGCCTGTTTGAGTCAGCTCGACATTCACCGGCTCGCTCTTCGCATTGAACACAGTGTAGCGCATGGTGGTGCGGTAGAAGGTCTTGGGCCGTTCAACATCAACGCGGCGGACTTCCTCACCGTCTTCAAGCACACGGTAGCGCGCTGTGCGCTCCCATTCCCTTCCAGTAATGGTCTCGCGCTTCTCGACCTCGACCTGATAATTCACATCAAAGGCTTCGCCCGTCGCCAGCGAGAGTTCGCTGCCCATCGGCGTGTGGCTGATGCCATTCTCGCCGATATATTGCGGTGTGCCTTGGCTGTCGCGCTGATAGAACCGAACAGTCCCCTCAGGCAGAGCATCGCCCAACCCCTGATCACGCGACGTCGAGAAGCTGATCTTGCTGGCGACGCTTCGTGGCTGAGTGTCGTTTTGCTGCCAGCGAGCACTGGTTGAATAGATTTTGCGCGCAGGCACGCCCTGCACATCGAGGAAACTGACCTGCTTGGTCTGGTTGTTGGCAATCGTTGTGCGGCCGCTGATTGGGTAGAGGTAATAATCACCCAACTGCTCGCGGTCCGCATTCTCAGTGCCCGCGCGGGTCATCCCACGTGAGCCGAATCCGCGTCCGCGTGAACGATATGGATCACCCGCCACCAGCACGGCATTGGCGCGGTTGAAAGTGGTGCCGGAATTGTTGGTGAGGGTTACCCAACCCTGCATGTCGATCGTGTCTTCCTGCTCGTTGTAGAGCGCGACGTAGTCAGCTTCCCAGCCAAATCCGCGCGAAAGATAACGCAGCGAGACTGGACGGGTGCCGGCGCGACTGCTGTCCACATTCACGGAAAGCGTCGGGCGAGCGCGCAGGTTTGGCGGGACGCGGTCAAAGATAACGCGCACCGGCAAGCCATCATCACGCAGCACCTCAATCCGGTTGCCAATCTGGATCACAACACCGCCTGCGGTTGAGAGCACCTTGGCCCGTTCGCGCGTTTGCGCGCCCGTGGCAGGATTGGTGCGCAGCAAGGTCACCGTCTGCCCGATGGCCTTTTCCATCATCTTCGTCGGGGTGAGCAGATCGAAATCAAAGTTCTGCTCGATGATGGTCGTATCAGGCGCGTAAAAACTGAGCGTTTCTGGCCGGATGCTGGCAGAGACATCGGGAAACTCGACCCGGCTTTTGCCGTCGGCGATGTTGATTTGACGAACATCTTGAACCAGCGCGAGACTGTTGTTGTATATCGTCAGCGACACATCGCCCTGCGCGCTTTCATCTGGATCAGGGACCGATTGTGCCGCGGCAACGCCTGCGATCAATGCGGTGGCAGAAAGCGCAGCGACTTTGGCAGCGCGCGAAAACACTTGGTTGGACATGCCATTCCCCTCCCCGATTTGCTGGCGAGTATGATGGAAGATGCATGTGTATCCAAGGTGAATGTTCTGAAATTCACCGTTTTTCCGGATGAGAACGTTAGCCGTCTTCGCTTTTCGCCGCTTTCGCCTGGTGCAAAATGCCGCTGACCTTCTCGCTGATCGCAGCAACGCTAAACGGCTTAGCGATGAAGTGCATATCCGGAATATTGATGTCTTTGCGCAGTTGTTCTTCGGCATAGCCAGACATGAACAGGACCGGGATTTCGGGCCGTTGCTGGCGGATCGCACGAACCATCGCGGGGCCATCCATACCCGGCATCACAACATCGCTGACGACCATATCGAAGGCACCGCCCTTTGTGATCTCTTCAAGCCCGTCCTCGCCATCCGGCGCAGTCGTCACTTCAAATCCTGCACGGGCAAGTGCACGTTCGGCCACTGCTCGAACCATGTCTTCATCTTCGACGAGCAGGATCTTGCCACCCGCTGACCAATCGGATGATGGCAATGGCTTGGGCTTCTCTCGCTTTTGCGGCGCCTCCCCACGATGGACGGGGAAGTAGACCGTGAAGCGGGCCCCGGTTGGCTTGCCATCTTTGCCAGTCACATTGTCCGCAAAGATAAACCCGCCTGATTGTTTGACGATACCGTAGGCGGTTGAGAGACCAAGACCGGTGCCCTTGCCCTGCTCTTTAGTCGTGAAGAACGGCTCGAACAATTTGGGCAGTACCTCGGTGGGAATGCCCCCGCCGGTATCCTGTACGATCAGGACGGTGTAATCGCTCGCTGGAAGGATTTCCGATCCCAGCTGCATCACGTCTTTGGCCTGAATGCTGCGGGTGAATAGCGAAATGCGCCCCGCTCCTCGAAGCTCTTTGGGGCCATTCGACTGGATTGCATCGCGCGCATTCACGGCAAGGTTCATGATGACCTGCTCTAGCTGCTGCGGGTCAGCGCGCACTGCGCCCAGATCACGGTCGTGCTGCACGAAATAGGTGATCTTCTCGCCTAGCAGGCGCTTGATCAGCGGACTGACTTCGCTCACCACATCAGGCAACTGGAGGATTTCCGGGCGCAGTGTTTGCTGGCGCGAGAATGCGAGGAGCTGACGGGTCAGTGAAGCCGCTCGATTGGAGTTTGCGCGGATTTGTTGAATGTCGTCGTAGTCGCTGTCGCCCGGCGTATGGCGCAGCAGCATCAGGTCACAGGTACCGATGATCGCAGTCAACACATTGTTGAAATCATGCGCAACACCGCCTGCCAGTTGGCCCACCGCCTGCATTTTGGTCGCTTGCGCCACCTGTCGCTTGAGCTGGTTCTCTTCGCTAGAATCAGCAAGGCTGAGCAACACGGCCGGCTCGCCCAACCCTCTGACGCCGGCCAAGCCCAGAGATACGGGCTCGTTTGGCTGATTGACCAGCCGCACCGCCATATTGCCACTGGTTGAAGGGCCACGTCCGTGACGCCGAACGGCGTCGGACAATGCAGCCTTATCCTCCTTCACAACCAGATCGGTCGGAAAAGCTGGTAGCCCGCGCCCATCGCGCTCAATCGAGCGCAAGAAGGCGTCGTTGCCGAAGAGGAAACGGCCATCGCGATCTGTCATTGCCAATCCAAGCGGCAATTGTCCGAGGAGCGCCTCAAGCTGAGCGACGCCTGCTTTGGATGAACCGTCGTAGCCGCTACCGATTCCGACACCGCTATCGACGAGTAGCATGAGAGAGGTGACCTCATCGGGGCCTAGACCGCCACCAACCGCCGGATCGCTTAAGGGCACATCGATCAGTGTCTGCGGCGTGCCGCCGCGCCCCTCACGCGCGAAATGGATCCGGTCACGGTCGTCGGAACGAAGAAGTGACACGAAATCCTGGCCAGCCAATGTCGCCGCGGCGTCACCAACCGCGCGCTCGGCAAACCCTGCACTGACAGACCGGATTACGCCGTCTGAAGTGGTGATCGCCGTTTCGATCCCTGCGCGGCTCAACAAGACGCCAAACGGGCCGCCCAGATCAAGCTCATCAAGACCCAGCTCATCGGCTTCCAGCAACGGGAAGAAACGCCAGATCAGATGGTCTTCGCCGCGCCCCACACGCTCGGCGGAAACGCTCCAGTATTGCGCACCATCGTCACTCGCCATCTCATCGAGCGCCGCCACACCGTCACGCCATGCGATGCGTGCCAGACGGGTAACCGCCTCAAGCTCTGGCCGCTCAAGCGGCAACGAAGGCGGCGCGCTATCGACACCGAATGCATCGACAAACGCCGAGTTGGCACAAACAAGGCGGTTGGCGCGATCCGTTATGGCAACGGCTTCTCCAACCTGTTCGATGGCTGCTACTGTGACGGACCAATCCTGCGAAGCCTCCACCGATTGCGATGGTGCCGCGCGCAGATGTTCGATCGCGAAGTAGCCGACCAGCAGGATCAGCGCACCGAGGACGAAAGACAACGCAATCACGCCGCTTGAGGTCATTGCGAAAAGTACAGCACCACTCACTGCCAGCGCACCACCCAGTGCCACCAGCATCAGCCGATTATCGCTATCTGCAGGAATGTCGATCAGGCTTTTCAAGCGCTCAACTTCTTCTTTGTGCGGCAGGTTCTTGTGACTGCCAAGACGTGTAGCCTTAATTCGGGTTGAGCCCCTGGTCGAGACGCTCTTCCATCTGAGCGAGACGTTTTGCCCGCCTGCGTGCAACCAGCACGCGCCACGCACCAACCGCAATAAAGTAACCGACTACTGCCGACGAAACAGCCAGCACAACGAATCCCAAGATCGTCAATCCAGCCATCTCGCCCGCCTCGGCAGCCCATTGCACCTGATTGCTCTCCAACTGGCGCGCTGCTTCGTTGGCCGTCTCTGCATCAATCTGGATCATGAAGTTACCGACACGGTTCGCAATCGGAATCCAGAACCAGATAGTGAACGGGTTGGTGACGAAGGTAACCAGCGCTGCGAGCGGAACGTTTGCTCGCAGGGGCAGTGCCAAGAAAGCCGCCAGAAATATCTGGCCAATTGGAATGATAAACGCGCTGAACAGTCCCAAGGCAACGCCGCGCGGTACCGATCGGCGGGTAAAGCGCCACAACTCCGGAGAGAGGAACCTGTGCGCAATCGGGGCGAGATACTTGTTCTTCGCCATCTCTTCGCGCTTGGGCATGTACTTGCGTATCTTGTCAGATAGCCAAGTGTTGCGATTGCTTTCCCGCGCCATCACACGTCACTCCCACGGCGCAAATGCGCACCGTCAGCATGTGCGAACAATTCTGTGAAAGTGCGTGCCACCATAGTTTCAATATGGATAGCTTTTGAGTTCTGACCAACAGGTGAACTGAGGCCTAGTTCTCGGCTTGCCGTGTGGGTGAAACGGTCTGACTCGAAACAAAGGGAGAGCAGGCTCATCAGCCCTTCTCCCGCATCAGCCGAGCCTTGTCGCGCTTCCAGTCACGGTCCTTGATCGTGGCGCGCTTATCGCGTGCTTGCTTGCCCTTGGCCAGCGCGAGCTCAACCTTCGCCCGGCCCGTCGAATTGAAATAGACCGACAGCGGAACCAGCGTCATACCCTTGCGCTCGACGGCGCCGAACAGCTTGTTGATCTCGCGACTGTTGAGCAGCAATTTCCGTGGACGACGCGGCTCGTGGTTCTGGCGATTGCCGTGGCTGTATTCCGGTATATTGGAATTGATGAGCCACACTTCACCGTCTTTCACTTCGGCATAGCTTTCGGCAATTGTTGCTTCGCCCGCGCGCAGTGCCTTTACCTCTGTCCCTTGAAGAGCAAGGCCAGCCTCAAACTTCTCCTCGATATGATAATCGAACCGCGCACGGCGATTTTCCGCGACGGTTTTTTGCTTATCGAAGGTCTCGGGTTTGGGCTTTGCCATGATGCAGCGCAGATAGGCTCTGCGCGCGCCAAGTGAAAGCCCCGTTTAAATCGCTTGCGCCATTATTGTGTCCCACCAATCATTCCGGCGGCAGTCCATGATCAGGTGCGCTCGCCATTTGTCCGACCGATTGTGGATTTCGTGCTTCAAATCAAAGTTGATGTACCAGCATTCTCCGGGGGCCATACTGACTTGCTCATCGGCATGGATCGTCTCAACACCCGGCCCGGTCGTAATGGGAACATGAATACGGAACACGCCGCCTTCAAAGGACCTGCCTACATCGCGATGAGGCCGAATTGAGGCACCGGGTGCGAGCTTATGCACTCGCATCAACTCCATTGGCGACTCAATCGCCTCAAATACTTCCAAAAATGCTGGGCACCTTCTGAGCAGTGCATTGGGGTAAAAATCCGGAGTGCGGTCCATTTCGGGCACGAATTCCGGCTCAATAAGCGTCGCGAAATAAAGTGTATCCGGCTCCAAATAGGAGTTATAGACATCTCCATAGTCGCCCTGGGTCAGGCGCTCATAATCTGCCTGAAGTCCCTTCGGATCAAATTCTAAGGGCAGTTTGCACCTCAGGATGACGTTTTCATTCAACTCAAAAGTCCCGCATGCTCGAGCGCTTCGTCAACGGCTTTGCGGGCCTCTGCGCTGGCTTCGACGATGGGCAAACGCACCGACGGCTCGATCCAGTCATGAACGCGGCTCAGCGCATACTTCACCGGCGCAGGAGATGCGTCTGAGAACATCGCATAGTGAAGCGGGAACAGGCAATCATTCAGCTCGCGCGCTTTCTTGAGCTCATTTGCAGCAATCGCCGCCTGGAATTCAGCGCACAAGGCCGGCGCAACGTTTGCCGTCACCGAAATTGCGCCGCGCCCCCTGCGGCCGAATGCGGCAGCCACAATTCGTCATTGCCCGAAAGCTGGCAGAAGTCGCTCGACAGGCCCATGCGGTGATCGGCCACACGCGAAAGGTCTCCGCTTGCATCCTTAATGGCGACGATGCGGTCGGGAAATTTTTTGACCAGAGTCACGACCGTATCGTCTTCAATATCGGTCACGGTCCGCGCGGGCACATTATAAAGAACAATCGGCAGGTCACTGTTCTCTGCAAGATGGCTGAAGTGCGCGATGATCCCTGCCTGACTCGGTCGGTTATAGTATGGAGCGACACACAGCCCCGCCGCAGCGCCCGCTTTCTTGGCAAAGCTCATATGCAAAAGCGCGTTCTTGGTGTCATTTGAGCCGCAACCGGCGATCACGGGAACGCGCCCAGCCGCCTGCTCGATGCATACCTCGATCACACGATGGTGCTCTGCGTTGGAAAGTGTGGAAGCCTCGCCTGTCGTACCACAAGGCACCAAAGCGGCGCTGCCATGCTCGATTTGCCAATCGACCAGACGCCGAAAAGCGGCCTCATCAAACGATCCGTCGCGAAAAGGAGTCACTAGAGCGGGAATTGAGCCGCTGAACATTGCGTTATTCCTAAATCAGACATTTATCTTACAAAGCAGACGCACCATATTACACACGCCGCTGTTCAGCGCGTGATAAGGAGACCAACGGCATCATGTCCAGCATGCCTTTCAAATTCCCCCGCCAAACACTCTTCAATCGTCCTATCGCAATAGTTGCTCTGGCCACGGCCAGCGTGGGCGCACTCTCCAGCCCATCCTCTGCTGAGCGGCAAAGCAGCGCATCACCCGCGCAGTTCTCCCAGCAAAGCATAAATCAGGCGATTGACCGTTGGGAGTATCTCAACAAGACGCGCGGCCTTAGCTTTGCCCAATACGCCAATTTCGCCGCCCGTTACCCCGAATTTCCGCGCATGGAGATCATTCGTCTGCGCGCCGAAGCGGGTCTGAAGAATGAAGCCCCCTCGCCCAGCTCGCTGATCTACTATTTCGACAAACACCCGCCGCTGACCAACCACGGCCGCGCTGCCTACGCGCTGGCCCTTGCATCTCAGCAACGCCCGCAAGCTGCCGATATGGCGCGCGCGGCATGGCGTGGCGGGGTAATGAGCGACTCCGCTGAAGCATACATCAAAGGCATGTTCGGTTCGCAGCTCACCACCGATGACAATGTGGCGCGGGTTGATGCCTTGCTCTGGCAAGGCGAGCGTAACGCTGCCACACGGATGCTGAATACGCTTCCCCAAACGCAGCGCGAAATTGCGATGGCACGTCTCGCTCTTCTGAATGGCTCAATGCCCAGCAGCGCCGGGCTCAGCATTCCGAACGAGGCGAATTTCGACGCGGGCTACACCTTCACTCTCGTCAATCACCTGCGAGCGCGTCGCCAGACTGCAGCAGCAATTCAGGTCCTTGCGAACCGCCCTAACTTCCGCGCCCCAGCACATGATCCCGAAGCGTTTGTGGATGACATGCTCGCCCTCGCCTCCGCGGCCACGGTGCGCGACACGGTGAAAATCGCCAGCAAGACCAACGATTTGTTTGCTCCAGGCACTGACATTTCCAAAATGTCGTTCAAGTTGCGCGACCAATACACTGACCTGATGTGGAAAGGCGGCACCAACGCGCTCTGGCGTTTGGGTGATGGCGCGACCGCGGCGCCGATGTTCCTTAATTATGGCAACGCGGCGCGTGGGCCGCTGACAAAGTCAAAGGGTTATTACTGGGCTGGTCGTGCAGCGCGTCGGGCAGGTCAGACGGCCGACGCGGCGCGCTACTTCGAAATGGCCGCGCAATACCCGCAATATTATTATGGTCAGCTATCTATTGAAGCCTTGGGTCGCACAATGCCTGGTTTCGCAGGGTTGCCACAGCCGCCAGCCGATCCGTCGGCACGTGCTGATTTCAACAACAAACCGCTAACTCAGGCCATCCGGGCTATCGCGCAAAACCGCCGTGATTGGCGCGTCGAAAGGCGCTTCTTCGAGGCCATTGGTGAAGCCGCAGAGTCTCAAGAAGATATTGCCCTTGTAAGTGAGCTTGCACGAGATACCGGCCTTGAAGAAATGGCAGTTGTTGTGGGCTTCAAAGCCGAAGAATCCGGCTTCAACGAATTGGCGCGCGTCGGCTTCCCTACCGTACAAACACCGGTCCTGAACGATTGGACGATGTCCCACGCCATCATGCGTCAGGAAAGCGAGTTCGATCGCACGCGTGAAAGCCACGCCGGCGCACGCGGCATGATGCAGCTGATGCCGGGTACCGCTAGGGAGACCGCAGGTAAGCTCGGCCTACCTTATCGTCCCTCGGGCTTGTTCACCGATCCATCATACAACATCACGCTGGGCGATGCGTTCTTTGCCCGCATGGTGCGGTATTATGATGGCTCGGTTCCACTCGCAGTCGCCGCCTACAACGCCGGTCCCGGCAATGTGAACAAGTGGCTGCGTGCCAATGGCGACCCTCGCACCGGCGCGGTCGATTGGCAGCAATGGATCGAGAAGATCAAGTTCACCGAAACGCGCTATTACGTGATGCGCGTCCTCGGGAACGCCGTCAGCTATTCTCACATGTATCCCGAGCAGGCGGGTCTGCCGCGTACTATCGGCGGGTTCTTCTAAAGAGCCCGCCATATGGCGTCGAAACCCGGTCCACCAATCACTCCGCAAGGCATGGCGGCTCTCAAAGCACGCTATGACCATTTGCTCGGCACAGAGCGGCCCGAGATTGTCGAGATCGTCAGCTGGGCCGCAGGCAATGGTGATCGCAGCGAGAATGGCGATTACCTCTATGGCCGCAAGCGCATGCGCGAGATTGACCGAGAATTGGGATACCTCTCGCGACGCATGAAGGCATGTCGCGTGGTCGATCCCGCAGATCAACCGAACAAAGAGAAGGTGTTCTTTGGTGCCACGGTTGAGATCGCCGATGAAGATGATGCGCGTAAGACTGTGACCATCGTTGGCGATGACGAACAGGATGCGAGCAAAGGTCGGATCGGCTGGAACTCCCCTATGGCCGAGGCGCTGCGTGGCGCGGCAATTGGGGATTTGCGATTGGTAAGGCTTCCCGGCGGCGCGAAAGAATGGGAAGTGATGGCAATCGACTATGCGTAAGCTGCTGCTCCTATTTCCTTTGGCCATCTTAGCCCTTCCCGCGGCCGCCAAGGACTCGCTTGGTGTGTACTCAGATTGGGCAGCGTTTCGCGATGCCAAAAGCCCTCGCTGTTATGCGATTGCCAAGCCGCGTTCGGGAGCATCATCCTTCGCGAGCATCGGAACATGGCCGGGCCGTAAGGTCCGCAATCAGGTGCACTTCCGCTTGCCCCGTGCAGTCGGTGGCAAGGGAGCGAATTTGACCATCGGAGATCGCAGCTTTGTGCTAGCCACAAAGGGTCGCAACGCCTGGGCGCAGAACCGCCAGATGGATGCAGCGATAGTCGCCGCTATGCGGTCTTCGTCCACCATGCGGATCAGCGCTCGCGACACTGATAATCGCAGCTTTTCTCAGAGATACAGCCTTTCCGGCGCAGCCACTGCGATTGACGCAGCGGTGGTGGGATGCGCGCGCCTTTAGAGCACTGGCATTCGCGCAAATCCGCGACTATATGCTGCCCTAATCATGGCAGATACTGATCTCATGTCGATCCCCGGACAGGTGGATCCCGTTCCCGTCGCGCGTGACATCACGCCGCGCGAGGATGGTCGTATCGACCTGATCGGCCTGCCCCGCCTCCGCATCCGCGAGCTGTTCGAAGATGCGGGGCTGGATGCGCGTCAAGCCAAGCTACGCTCGAAACAGGTGTTCCACTGGCTGTATCATCGCGGCGTCACCGATTTTGACGCGATGACCGATATTGCCAAGACTATGCGGCCTTGGCTGACCGAGCGGTTTATCGTTGGTCGCCCCAATATTGTCGAAGCGCAACACAGCTCCGATGGCACTCGCAAATGGTTGCTGAAAACCGATGATGGCCACGATTTCGAGATGGTGTTCATCCCCGATGCGGATCGCGGGACTTTGTGCGTTTCAAGCCAAGTTGGCTGCACGTTGAACTGCACATTCTGTGCCACCGGCACGATGCGCCTTGTTCGCAATCTGACACCGGGGGAGATTGTCGGTCAGGTCATGCTGGCCCGCGATGCTTTGGGTGAATGGCCCAAAGGCAAGATGGATTTCGCGGATGAGGAAGACGAAAGCGAATACCGTGCCGATGGCCGCCTTCTGACCAATATCGTGATGATGGGCATGGGTGAGCCGCTGTATAATTTCGACCATGTGCGTGACGCGCTGAAGCTGGTGATGGATGGCGAAGGCTTGGCTCTGTCTAAACGCCGTATCACTCTTTCAACCAGCGGGGTTATCCCGATGATGGAGCGGTGCGCGCAAGAAATCGGCGTGAACCTTGCCGTGTCCCTGCATGCCGTGCGCAAGGAAGTGCGCGATGAGATCGTGCCGCTGAACAAGAAATACGGGATCGATGAGCTGCTTCAGGCGTGCGCCGATTATCCCAAGGCATCGAACGCGCGGCGCATCACGTTTGAGTATGTGATGTTGAAGGACAAGAATGACAGCGATGAAGACGCGCACGAACTTGTCCGTCTGATCAAGGAATATGACCTGCCCGCCAAGGTGAACCTGATCCCGTTCAACCCATGGCCCGGCGTTGGTTATGAATGCTCCGACCCTGACCGGATTAGATCCTTCAGCAATATCGTATTCGAGGCGGGCATCAGCGCCCCGGTGCGCACGCCGCGCGGACGCGATATTGACGCAGCCTGCGGTCAGCTGAAAACCGCCGCGCAAAAGAAAAGTCGCGCCGAAAGAGACCGCGAAGCCGCCGCTGCTGCTGCGGAGTAACGCATCCTGCCATTGCTCTTGTTCGTAGCTGCCCTACAGTGGGAGGCGAGACAGGAGATAATTCCATGAGTCTACGCACCTTTCTCGCAGCGAACTTGTTGTGGTCTGCAACAGTCACCGCTGCCCCTGCCATTGCCCAAGAAGAGCAGGCTCCCGCGACTGCAGAAGTGATGGTGGGAGACGCGCTACCCGGCGCGTTCTTTATGAAACCCGAGGGTGATGGCCCATTTCCAGCCATTATCCTACTGGGAGGGAGTGAGGGCGGCGACCGCGGTTCGCGCAGCCTTGCACCACGCTTCTTGGCCGAGGGATACGCGGTACTTGGCGTTCCCTACTACTCGCCAGCATGGGGCGGTCAGCCGAAGCAATTTCCTGACCTTCCAAGTGCCTTCGTGAATATCCCGGTCGACAAGGCAGGCGTGGCAAAAGACTGGCTAGCTAAACGTACGGATATCCAGTCCGAAGACATCGGGATTTATGGTGTCTCCAAAGGGGCCGAATTTGCCCTCCTCGCTGGCTCCAAAATCGATGGCTTCGCCGCGATTGCGGCTATTGTGCCCACAGACGTCGTCTGGGAAGGCTGGGGCGCCGGTCCGTATGAGGGCAAGCTCAGCAGCTTCAGTTGGCAAGGCGAGCCGCTCCCCTTCGTACCATATGATGGGATGGGAGAAGAATTCTCGAACCCCACCGGGCCGGATGGTCGCCCTCGCCTGCGACTACCACATGACAAAGGCCGAAATGCCAACCCAGACCGCGCAGTCGCCGCACGCATTGATGTAGAAGCCATCGACGAGCCGCTTCTCGTCGCCGGCGGCGATGCAGATCTCGTTTGGAATTCAGGCGAAATGGCGCAGATTATTGCAGAGCGCCGTGCCGAATCTGGCTTACCGACAGTAAGTCTAGTTTTTACTGATGCTGGGCATTTTCTATCGGGCGACGGGACCAGCACGAAGGTAGATCAAGCGACGCTTGAAGCGCAAAAGGTGATCTGGCCTGCGACCATCGCGTTCTTTGAAAAGCATCTCAAAGATTGAGCGCCAATGTGATCGACGCCCAAACCTACGACTTTTATCAATCGCAAGCACCGTTCTATTCGCTTGATCCCTCGATCAGCTACAGCCGACATCTCGATGGTTTTCTAGATCGTCTCGAGCCCAGAGCGCGGGTTTTGGAGCTTGGTTGTGGCGCGGGTCGCGATGCGGCGCAGATACGCAAACGCGGTTTTGATATCCACGCAACCGACGGTGTTCCCGCCATGGTGGCGAAAGCTAACGAGCGCTGGGGTCTTGATGCCCGCCTGATGCGCTTCGATCAGCTAGAGGCGTCGTCGGAATATAACGCGGTCTGGGCGCACGCCTGCTTGCTGCATTGCCCCCAGGCCGAGCTGCCAGATGTTTTGGCACGTATCCACGGGGCGCTGAAACCAGAAGGCTATCACTACGCCAGTTTCAAACTCGGGGCAGGCGAAGGTCGCGATTTGCTGGGGCGACTGCATAACTTCCCAACGGCGGCCTGGTTGATCGAACGCTATCGCGCTGCTGGATTCAGAATCGTCGATCAATCAATGTTTGCGGGAAAAGCCAGCGATGGCACCCAGCGAGACTGGCTGGCCATTACCGGCCAAAAGCATCAATAGGGCACCATGAAACTAACCGTCGAAGCGATTTGCACCGGAACTGCCCGCCCCTTCAACGGCGCGGAGACCAGCGCAATTGCCAAGCGTCCGCGCGAAGGTGTGGTGCAGTTGCTGGAGGACGGTTTCGCGCCGGACGAGCAGGCCGATCGGCGCGTGCATGGCGGGCCCGAAATGGCGGTGCATCTCTACCCACTCGATCACCATGATTGGTGGCAGGGCGAATTGGAAGACACGAGCCTGCTTGACCGACCGGGCGCATTCGGTTCGAACCTTGCTGTGCGCGGATTTGACGAAACTGACGTCCATATCGGCGATCGGTTTCGTGTCGGCAATGCATTGATCGAGATCAGCCAACCACGTCAGCCATGCTGGAAGATCGAGCACCGCTTTGGGGCGAAGGGCATGGTGGCCAAGATCTCCAAGACTGGCCGCGCAGGTTGGTACTTCCGAGTCCTTGAGATCGGCGACTGCGAGGCAGGTGATGTGCTCGAACGTCTCGAGATTGGCCACGCGGATTGGACTGTCGCGCGCGCCTTTGAGGCATTGGTGGCTGGCAAGGCGACCAAAGAGGAGTTGGCGGAGCTGACCAAATTGGAGCGCCTTACTCCGCGTTTGCGAGAGAAAGCGGCAGCGAAGCTGGTGAGCGCCAATTGAACCGATTATTCTGCCCTGATAGGCCGAGCGCATGACCAAGCCAGCCGTCCTTGTCACAGGTGGTGCGACCCGCATCGGCGCCGCCATCGTTCGCGGCTTTGCACGGGAAGGCTGGCACGTGGTGATCCACTTTAAATCATCCTCTGATCCAGCCGATGCATTGGCCGCCGATCTGCCCTCTGCCGAAACAGTGCAATGCGATCTAACCGATGCCGAAGCGGCACGCGCGATGATCAAAGAACTGGCTGCGCGCCTTCCCGATTGGCGGTGTCTGATCAACTCCGCATCGGTTTTTGACTATGACGATGCAACCAAACTCGATCTCGCAACGAACTACGAAGCGATGCAAGTGAATGCGGTCAGCCCTGCTGTTATGGCGCAAGCCTTCCTATCCCATGCCAAAAGCGATGGCGTGCGCAGTGTGGTGCAAGTGACAGACATGAAACTGGAGAACCCCAATCCGGACTTCTTCAGCTACACCATGTCCAAACACGCCCTCGCCGCGACCATTCCGATGCTGGCTGAGGGCGCTGCGAGACCATATGACCGCGTCTACGGCATCGCGCCCGGCGCCATTCTGGCCAGCCATGACCAAACCGAGGACGAGACCGAGGTTTCGCACAAGCTCAACCTGCTGGGCCGCAAGACCGATGCGAGCGAGATCGTCGATGCTGCGCTGTTCCTTGCCTCTGGCGCGCTAAAGAGCGGCTCCACCCTGTTTATCGACAGCGGGCAGCATCTGCTCTCGCAGGGACGCGATGTGATTTATCTTGCGCGCGAAGGAGCAGACGCGTGAAGCGCCACTCGCTCTTCACAAGGGTCTGGCATTGGATCAACGCAGCGGCGGTGATCGTGCTGTTCATGTCAGGCCTCAACATCTCGAATGCGCATCGATACCTCTACTGGGGCGACTACGGCTTCGATCCAGCCGATGCATGGACCGCCGTGATCCGCTTCCCCGGATGGGCGACCATCCCGGGCTACTACAGCCTCGCCATTGCGCGCGACTGGCACAATATCGCCGCATGGTTCTTTGGCGTTGGTCTGTTTGCAATGTGGGTAAACATGCTGGTCAGCCGGCACTTTGCCCGCTCTATTATGACGCGTCTGCGTGAGTGGAAGCCGTCGCATCTGTTCGCCGATATTCGCGAGCATCTGCGGGGTCGATTCGACGCGCATGAGGGCAAGTACAACACGCTTCAGAAGATCGCCTACGGCACTGTCTATGGCATCCTCCTGCCCATGATGGTGTTCACCGGTCTCGCGATCAGTCCGGGAATTGAGCCTGCCGCACCGTGGCTCGTCGACATTCTGGGTGGACGACAGAGTGCGCGCTCGCTGCACTTCATCTTTGCATGGGCGGTGTTCGCCTTTGTCGTGATCCATGTAGCGATGGTTTTGGTCTCCGGCGCATCGAAGCAAATTTGGGGCATGATTGATGGCGGTGACGCCGAAATGGAGGCTGCCCATGACTGATATCAAACGCCGATCGCTGCTCGCTGGAATGGCAGCTCTGGGCGCAAGCGGCTGCTCCGAGATTAGCAAGAGCGAATGGGGCGGCGCGGTTCTCGATACCGCCGAGGACTGGCACCGTGCGGCGCACCGCGCGCTTGCAGGCCGGCAACGGCTCGCCCCTGAATACGCACCTGATGAACGCTCACCCGACATTCGCGGCAATGGTTCGACGACGGTGAACACACCCGAGTACCGCACAGGCCTCTCCAACGGTTTTGCCGATTGGCGACTGGCAGTGACGGGCCTTGTCGAGAACCCACTCTCGCTTTCCATGGATGAAGTGCGCGCCCTTCCCCAGCGAACGCAGATCACCCGACACGATTGTGTGGAGGGGTGGAGCGCGATTGCCGAATGGAAAGGGCCGCAACTGGGCCAACTGCTTGACCGCGCAAAGATCAAACCTGAAGCCAGATTCGTCGTCTTCCGCTGTGCCGACACAATCGCCGGAGAACGCTATTACGAAAGCGTTGATCTGGTTGACGCCTATCACGAACAGACCATCATCGCGCACGAACTGAACGGTGAGCCACTGCCAGAGAAGAACGGTGCTCCCTTACGCATGCGGATCGAACGGCAGCTAGGCTACAAACACGCCAAATACGTCACCGCCATCGAAGCGGTCGCCAGCTTTGACGATATCGGCAAAGGCAAAGGCGGGTTCTGGGAAGACGAATATGGGTACCAGTGGTACGCCGGTATCTGATTACTTTGGCGGATAAATCCGGTTCATATTCGCCCAGTCATTGGCGATCATCTCTTCCAAAACTTCCAGATCAACGTCGGCCAGCTTGTTGACGTATAGGCAGCTCTTGCCCTCGGCATGTTTGCCCAGCCGCTCAAGAATTTCCTTGCGCTCTCCCGAGGCAAGTTCATCACAATACCCGCCCATCAGGTAGAGCGAGTGCTTTGCCTTGCGCGGGGAAAAGCCGCTGCGCATCCAGTCGCCCTCGCGCCCGCTTTCGTATTTGTAGTGGTAGCTGCCATAGCCGATGATGCTTGCCCCCCACATCTTCGGCTCTTCGCCGGTCACCCTTCGGAACATCGCGTCGAGCACCTTGGCATCTTCTCGCTTTGCTTCGGGTTCGACCGAGGCGATGAACTCCTCCACCGCCACATCAGTTTGCTGGGTCTTGTTCTCTGCCATGCGCACAGGTTTATCCCATTGTTGACACAGCGCAAGTGACCGCCATTGTGGGCGAGTGTCGGGGGCCGATAACAAGATGGGATCGCAATGAGCAAAGTACTTCTCGACAAGTTCCTAGGCCGCAGTGTTACCAAGGGCCGACTAGGCGTGGTGTTCGCCGATGGATCGGACAAAACCTATGGCGAACCCGCTAAAGGCTACCCTGACATAATCCTTCGTTTCGCCGATGATGCGGTGCCCCGCGATATCCTGATGGACCCGCGCCTTGGCGCCGCCGAAGCCTTCATGGACGGTCGCCTGATCGTCGAAGAAGGCGATATCATGGGCCTCGTCACTCTGCTGCGCGCGAACAATCGCTGGGATGAGGGCGGCGACATTGATCCCCCTTCGATGCTGCGCCGTATCGGCAATGCAGCAGGTTACGCGTTCGAGAAGGTCAACAACGCGGTCAGCGCAAAGAGCAACGTCGCGCACCACTACGACATCGGCAATGCCTTTTACGCGCTGATGCTGGACGAAGAGCACTGGCAATATAGCTGCGGATACTGGCCTGAAGGGGTCGAGACGCTGGGCGAGTGCCAGACGGCCAAGCTCGGGCACATCGCGGCGAAGTTGAACATCAAGAAAGGCAATACCATCCTCGACATCGGCTGCGGTTGGGGCGGGATGGCGATCTTCCTGGCCAAGAATTACGATGTCCATGTCACCGGCATCACCCTGTCCGAAGAGCAGGCCGATCTTGCTCGGCAAAAAGTCAGGCAGGCGGGCCTCGCCGACAAAGTCAGCATTGAATTGGTCGACTATCGTGATTTCGCGGCAGAGGGCCGTAAGTTCAACCGCATCGTTTCTGTCGGCATGTTCGAGCATGTGGGGCAGCCGCAGTTCGACACCTTCTTCGAGGCATGCGGCAAACTCCTGACTGACGACGGCGTTATGTTGCTCCACACGATTGGCCGGATGGGATCACCCGGGTCAACCGACGCCTTCACCCGAAAATACATCTTTCCCGGAGGATACATCCCCGCCCTCTCAGAGACCGTGGAATCGAGCGAAAAGTTCCGCCTGATCGCCAGCGACATCGAAACGCTGCGCGTCCACTACGGAAAGACGCTGCGCTGCTGGTACGACAACTGCATGAAGAACAAGGAGGCGATCATCGATATGTACGATGAGCGTTTCTTCCGCATGTGGACCTTCTACCTCGCCGGTGCGGCCACGGTCTTCGAATATGGCAGCATGTGCAATTACCAGATCCAGTACATCCGCACACGCCACGCCCTTCCCCTTTCTCGCAGCTATATCGAGCGTGAGGAGAAGCGTTTGATGAGGAAGAATTCATAGGGTCCCAAATAGCTCTACCCTTATTGCCGAGGGGCCTTGCCGGTGCTAGCCGCCGCGCAACCAACTCAAGCCAGAACCCAAGGCCCAATCTATGTCCGACATCAAACGTGTAGTCCTCGCCTATTCGGGCGGCCTCGATACCTCTGTGATCGCCAAATGGCTGAGCGTGGAACGCGGGCTGGAGGTGGTCACCTTCACCGCTGACCTTGGCCAAGGCGAAGAGATTGAACCCGCGCGCGACAAGGCACGCGCCATGGGCATCCCGGACAAGCACATCTTTATCGAAGACCTACGCGAGGAATTCGTGCGTGACTATGTCTTCCCGATGATGCGCGCCAATGCGCGGTACGAAGGCGACTATCTACTTGGCACTTCCATCGCGCGCCCGCTGATTTCAAAGCGTCTGGTCGAGATTGCGCACGAGACGGACGCCGATGCGATCGCTCACGGCGCAACGGGCAAAGGCAACGATCAGGTGCGCTTCGAGCTGTCAGCCTATGCGCTTGATCCGAGCATCCACGTCATTGCCCCGTGGCGCGAATGGGACCTGACCAGCCGCACCGCGCTGATCGCGTGGGCGGAAAAACACCAGATCAAGGTGCCGACTGACAAGCGGGGTGAAAGCCCGTTCTCGACCGATGCGAACCTGCTTCACACTTCGTCCGAAGGCAAAGTGCTGGAAGATCCGTGGGAAGAGACACCGGACTACGTCTATTCGCGCACCGATCACCCGGAGAACGCACCCGATACGCCCGAATACATCACGATCGATTTCGAGCGCGGCGATGGCGTTGCGCTCAATGGCGAAGCGATGTCGCCCGCTAGTCTGCTAACTGCGCTCAACGACTTGGGCCGCAAGCACGGTATCGGACGGCTCGATCTGGTCGAAAACCGCTTCGTCGGCATGAAATCGCGCGGCATGTACGAAACGCCGGGCGGTGAGATCTACGCTTGCGCGCACCGTGGCATCGAGCAGATCACACTTGATCGCGGCGCAGCACACCTCAAAGACGAACTGATGCCGAAATACGCCGAACTCATCTATAACGGCTTCTGGTTCAGCCCCGAGCGTGAGATGCTTCAAGCTGCAATCGACCTCAGCCAAGAGAAGGTCAGCGGCACGGTTCGGCTGAGGCTCTACAAAGGCCTGGCAAGCGTAGTTGGCCGGAAGTCACCTCACTCGCTCTACTCAGAAGTGCATGTGACCTTCGAAGACGATGCTGGTGCTTATGACCAGCATGATGCCGAGGGCTTCATCAAGCTCAACGCGCTGCGCCTGAAACTGCTCGCCCAGCGAGACCGTCAGCGCGACTAGGTCTTGCCTCACTGAAGTTGCGACTCGCTGAATTGCGTTTCATCTGATTGAAAGAATCGAAAAGCACGCCTTGCCTATTGGGCAAGGTGAGATTCGCCTCTCTTCGATTTCGTTCCCGCTCAAACTGTCAAATGCGATGAACGGTTGAGTTGTCCACCGCTGTCCACAGATGATCTGGTGAAAAGTGGATAAGTCGGTGTTGCGCTGCTTGTCAGACCGCCGATTCCGACGCAATCTCAACCTGTCTTCGGAACACGGAGCATCAGAAAAGCAAGTCGCAAGACTTTGATTTTGTGAGGCTTTAGAGTTCCAAGGATGCGAGGATCTTTGTCCACGCGCCCTTTGAGAGATGGCATGCATAAGGTTCAGGCCAAGTGCAAGCTGGATCGTTTGAGAAGAGCGCGAAGCGAGATCATCGGTTCGGCCAAGGATCGGACCGGCAGTTCGCGAAAGAGGAGGGTTTCGGCCCGAACTGGACGCACAGAACAGCCAGTCACTAACGAGACGCGGCCACGGCTCCCGCCCAAGGAGCAGACACAAGAGCAAAGGGTTTCGGCTCGGCGCACTTGGACTGCCCCGTCAAGTGGAAGCTGGATGCCGGCGCGAGCGCCGGTGACAAACCCGGACGCGCTTCGGTGCGAAAGGGCAAGACATCGGGCGCCAAGCGCGCATCGGAAAAACGGGACGGAAGGTTCGCCGGAAGACCCGAAAGACCGAAGCGACCACGCGCTGGTGAGAGTGGGGTCGGCAGCAATGCCGGCCCCATTTGCTTTTTGGGCTCAGCTCGACTCAGTTCTGCCCTCACGACACCGCTTAGAAGCGGTGTGGCAGACTTCATTACGGGTAGGAAAGTTGGCTGAACGGTTAGTTCAGACTTTCAACTCGCTCACATCACAGAACGACCCAATGGTCCCACGCACGAAAGTGTTAAACGCGATCGAGTGACGGTTCTGCATAGAGTTGTTCGGCTCAACGTAGTGCTGGATGCTTGAACTGAACAGCACCAGATCACCGCGCTTGGGAATGATCGCATTGCGCTGCGCGTTATAGATGTTCTGCTTCTCGGACCGAACATCCAGTTCAATCTGCCGATAGGTGTTGTGCCTATCAAAGATCATATTGCCCGGAGGATTGGGCATTTCGGCGAAGTACAGCGATCCTGAAACAATCGAGTTCGAGTGCGTGTGGCTGTGCATCCCCACACCCGGCGGGTTCATCAACGCCCAGCTCTGCGTCACTTTCAGCTTGTGTGAGCCGCCCATCACCTCTGAAGTGTAGATATCGAGCCCTTCCTGAACCGCCTTGGAAATGCTCCGCATCTCGGGGCGATCGAACAGATACAGCTCCTCAGAGATGTGGTTCATTTGGTTCTCGATCATCTTGATCGATTTGATGAACTCAACCTGCTTGTCGCTAATTGCATCGGCGATGTTCATCACGAAATACGGCTCTGCGAAGAGCGGCTTCACGTCATACGCGCGCTTGGCAGCGGCTGTTGCCACGTCCTGACCCCCTGTTTGTTTCCCCTGCCTCCTGCTAGCCGCAAGCGCCGCCTGGCTGCAAGACAATCTCTCTATTCGCCCAGCTGCCCACGCACTGCTCCATTCGGGAATGCCTTGGTGTGGACCTTGACGTAGAATTGCTCCTGCTTCGCCTCCATCTCTTTCATCAGAGCGGTATCGGCCGGCGCGCATACGTCGTTGCCATCTTCCGATAGCTTCAGCTCCATCACCGGTGGGCCGTTCTCTTTGCGAGTGCCTCTGTGGATGTGGGCGGCGGTGAAGTCGTCGATCTCTGTCAGCTCAAGCAGGTAACAGATCTTGCCATCGACATAGTCGAACTCAGCCATGAAGTCGGCGCTCGCATCTTCGCCTGCGCCCTTCCCGTCGCTCGTGCCGTCAGTTACATACTCGCCGAACAACGACGTGCTGACATAGGCATAGCGCTCCGCATCATCCTGCGCGCCCAACGGCACGGCCATCACCAATCCGGCACCCGCAAGAGCGCCGCGCATTGTCCCTTTCATCATTATCCCTCTCCCATCGATATCCCGACATCGTGGGGCATTTCGCGAGGCCACCGGCTCCCTTATTCCGGTGATGCGAGCCCCTCGATGGGGAGAAGACTATAAAATCCGGGCCCGCCTGAAAAGGGGGCGGACTCATACCCGATCAGGTCCGGTCAGGAGGTGATCTTGTCGTAGGTGAAGCTCACATGCTCGCGCGCGCAGGCCGTGACCGCCGCGTTGGGCAGTTTGTACTCCTTACCCGCACCATCGCCGAGCAGCACGTGGTCAAACCGCCGACCCACACCACAGCCGCTCCAGCGCACCGCCGCGCGCATCTTCATCGGGGTAGCCTTGTCGATCGGCTTGGTCGTGCTCAGCGGCTTGTGCTGGCGCTTGCCCGTGGGCAGCCCCGTCGCTGCATCGCGCGTCGCCATGCGCGCCGGCTTCACCGCGCCCCATGTCACACCCGCGATCTTGGGCCGCGCTGTCTGCTTCAGCGCCCCCGCGGCGATGTCATACTCGATCTCGTGCTCATCCCCGCTGCTGTGATCATCGCCTTTCCGCGTGACCATCACATTCTCCATCGTGATCACGAGATAGTCGAGATGCGCCTCGCCCGAGTCCTTCTTCGTCTCGCTCTCACCCGGTATGCTCGGTATCTTGAGGTAGCCCGCCGCGTGCCCCGCCACCGGCAACCCCAACAGCGCCAGCGCCGCCGCGCCCGCGATCACCCGTATGCTCTGTGTCCTGTGTTCCATCGTTCCCTCCAATCCAAGGATCGGAGCATACCGCACACCCGGCCCACACGCTTGTCCATCGGCGACAGATTGCGCAGGCCACCCCTTGGTTCATCGCGGCTCAGGAACGCTTGAAACAGCTGACACAGTGTCCTGAGCCAAAAAACCGCCCTGCCCTTCGGAGCGCCCCGCAGCGTCCTGCCCCTCTTCCGGCGCCTCCTCCTCGCACGGCACGCATTCGACCATTTCCACCTCCTTGGCATCAAGCAACTTGGCGAGCTCCCAATCGAACCCCTCGGCGGTTTGCCTGATGGTGCGCGAGTCCTCGAGCCGGTCGAGCCGCCCCAGATGCGCCAGCAGCAACCGCGCGTCATAGCGCACCCGCGTCGCGACCTCCTCGCCGTGGTAGTACACCGACTCCTCGGTGCCGTTGAGCGCCCGGTCGGCCAGCACCGCCTCCACTTGAGGCCGCGCCAGCAACAGCGCCGCGTCCCACATTTTCTTGAAGCGCGGACAAGACCGCCGCATGCGATAAGCGGTCGCGCGGCTAACTCCAGCCACCCGCGCCGCCGCCGTCACATTCCCCCACTGCGCAAGCCTATCGAGGAACACGGCCTGGTCATCGCGCGAGAAGTGCGGAGGGATGGGAGTGGAGTCGGTGGGGGTGAGGTCGGGCATGTTCTGTTCCTCTGGGGATTTGGGGAACCGATCCAATTAGTGGATGAGGTGGAGGTAGGAAATTAGACTTCGCAGGAACTGCGATTGTCTAAGCACCTGATTCAGAGCCATGGCCGTCAACAATTGACTACCTCCCGGATTTAGTCCGCATACGTGGTGTTGTGGCGCTCAGGGAAGAAATTCAGAAAATCTTGAAGTACGAACCGAGTTGTGCGCTATAGCTACTAAAAACCTTTCATTGTTTGTTCATTGAGGATTGGCCTGTTGCAAATAGAAAGTATCAGAATTAGCTCCTTCAAGAATATCGATGACGTCTCAATCGATCTTGACGATTTGAATCTGATCATTGGCGGAAACAACGCTGGCAAGTCATCCATAATCCAAGCGATCCACTTTGCGATTAGTGCGCTTCGATCCGCGAGAATGTACGGCAAGAGCCAAAATCTTCCTGCCACGACCTTGGGCGTAAACCAGTTCACTTTCCTACCTACAACAGAAATCATGCGAATGAATCATCGCACAGCGATGACACAAAATGTCGGCCCCCAGATCTCGTTCACGTACAAAGATGGTCAAGGAAACCCGCAACCTTTCAAGCTTTCATTGTATCGCGGAAAGAACGCAAATATCTCGATCGCCTACAATAAATACTCGCCGTTTTTTCGTGCCGCCTCGGATTTGTTGACACCGTTCTCAGTGTTTGTGCCTGGACTCGCAGGAATACCATTAGCGGAGGAAAGGCGAGCAAACTCAATAGTTCAAGCAGGTATTGCACAAGGGGATGCAAACTTGTTTTTGAGAAACATCTTACTTCGACTGGAAGAGGATGCGGCAAAAAAGCGCGCCTTGCAGTTATTGATGCGAAACATTTTTCCAAGGTTTCAGGTCCGAACCCAGTTTGACGAGAACCTCAATCAGTACATATCTAGCGAAGTATTCTTGAATGGTTTTTGGCACCCTTTGGAGCTCTCAGGCACCGGATGTCTACAAGCACTTCAACTCGCGGCCTACGTCATTCTATACGAACCAAAATTGCTGCTTCTCGATGAGCCGGATGCACATTTGCACCCTGGAAATCAAAAACTATTAATCGACATGCTGTTCGCGCTAGCAGATAGCGCCAACACACAGATTGTTCTGGCAAGCCACTCGCGGCACGTCTTTGACTCAATAACGAATAATCCGCTTGGTTCGCTCCATTGGCTTAGTGACGGTCAGATTATAAATGATCAGGATGCTGATGCTGGGTTGCTTTTGGACCTCGGTGCGCTCGATCGGTTCTCATCACTGTCAGACGAACGTCCCAAAACCATTGTTTTTGCCGAAGACGAAAAAACCAACAAGTTAGAGAAAATTCTTATTTCAAATGGTTGGGACTTAGAGGACGTTGAGTTCGTTTCATTTAACGGAGTCGATAATTTTGAAGCCACACGCATCGTCATAGACTATTTTCTCTCACTCTCAGAAGCAAACAGGGTCCTAGTGTATCGTGATGGCGATTGCATGACGGAAGCCGAACGCGAATGGGCGCAACAAAAGTACGAACAGGATCTCCCCGAAAGAGCATCGATCTATATTTCTGAGTTGACCGACATCGAACACTTTTTCTGTCGCCCCGCCCACATTTCTGCTGTTCTTGAAGTTGACGAGGTGGTGGCACAAGAGGCCATCGATACAGCTTTGGCCGGAGCACAAGCGAGACTTGCGTCGAAAATCACGCGTAAACGAGCTGATCTTAAGCACAAGATTCTCCGCACCAACCCAAACCGCGCAAATACGGATCAAATTATTGGTGAAGCAGTCAGCTTTGAATTCGCTCTGGGAAAGATATTTTTGCCCAGAGTTGAAGAGGCACTTCGCGATGCTGGTCACGAGTTTGGTAGCCTGCTCGAAGAAAGCGTGGGCCTACAGATTGAAGCTCTTGCCGAGATCGCGCCCTAACCTGGGCTGCTCGAACAAGTCACTCCGCCGCTTCCCGCGCCGCACCTTTCTCAAGCATCGGCTTCAAATACTGCCCCGTAAACGAGCGCGGGCTTTTGTTTTCCGCAGCGCATCCGCGCCGCGAAATCCTCGCTCACGCGACCTTTGGTCGCGTCGCTGCGGGCGGCCGGTCGGCCTTGCGCGCTCGGCGTTGTGCGGAACGCTACTCGGCTGCCTCTTGCTGACGTTTCAACATGGGGGCGAGGTATTGTCCGGTAAATGAGCGCGAGACGCTTGCCACCTCCTCTGGCGTCCCTTCCGCCACAACCTCACCCCCGCGCACGCCGCCTTCCGGGCCAAGGTCCACGATCCAGTCGGCGGTTTTGATCACGTCGAGGTTGTGCTCGATCACTACGACCGAATTGCCCTGCTCCACCAGACGGTGCAGCACTTCGAGCAGTTTGCGCACATCCTCGAAATGCAGGCCGGTGGTCGGCTCGTCGAGGATATAGAGCGTCTGTCCGGTGGATCGCTTCGCCAGCTCCTTGGCCAGTTTCACGCGCTGCGCTTCGCCGCCTGACAATGTCGTCGCCTGTTGGCCGACCTTGACGTAGCCGAGGCCCACTTCGTTCAGCATCCGCATCTTGTCACGGATCGGGGGCACGGCTTTGAAGAACTCCTCCGCGTCCTCAATCGTCATATCCAGCACATCGGCGATGGAGTGGCCTTTGAACTTCACCTCCAGCGTTTCACGGTTGTAGCGTTTGCCGCCGCATGTCTCACACGTCACGTAAACGTCGGGGAGGAAGTGCATCTCGATCTTGATCAGGCCGTCGCCGGTGCATTGTTCGCAGCGCCCGCCTTTGACGTTGAAGGAGAAGCGGCCCGGCTTGTACCCGCGCGCTTGCGATTCCGGCAGGCCGGCGAACCAGTCGCGGATGTTGGTGAAGGCGCCGGTGTAGGTGGCGGGGTTGGAGCGCGGGGTGCGGCCGATGGGGGACTGGTCGATCTCGATGACCTTGTCGCAATATTCGAGGCCGGTGATCTTCTCGTGCTTGCCCGCGATGACGCGCGCGCCGTTGAGCACCCGCGCCGCGCCTGCGTGCAGCGTGTCGATGGTGAAGGAGCTTTTGCCCGAGCCACTGACGCCGGTGATGCAGGTGAAGGTGCCGAGCGGGATGCTGGCGGTCACGTCCTTGAGGTTGTTCGCCTGCGCGCCGTGGACGGTCAGCTGATGGCCGTTGCCTGTGCGACGGGTTTGTGGAACCGCGATCTCGCGTCTGCCGGTCAGGTAATCGGCGGTGAGCGACTTCTTCGCCTTCATGATCTGTTTGAGTGTGCCCTGCGCCACCACTTCGCCGCCGCGCACACCCGCGCCGGGGCCAAGGTCAACCACATGGTCCGCCTGACGGATCGCGTCCTCGTCATGCTCGACCACGATCACCGTGTTGCCGAGATCGCGCAGGCGCTTGAGCGTCTCCAGCAGCCGATCATTGTCGCGCTGGTGCAGGCCAATGCTGGGTTCGTCGAGCACATAGAGCACGCCGGACAGGCCGGAGCCGATCTGCGAGGCAAGGCGGATGCGCTGACTCTCCCCGCCCGACAGAGTGCCGCTGGTGCGGTCAAGGTTGAGGTAGTCGAGCCCGACATTGTCGAGGAAGCCCAGCCGCTCGTTGATCTCTTTGAGGATTGCCTTGGCGATCTGCGATTGCTGGTCGGTCAGCTTGTCATCAAGTGCGAGGAACCACGCCTTCGCATCCGACACGCTCATCTTCACCGGCTCGGCAATGTCCGTGCCCGCTACCTTCACCGCCAGCGACTTCTCGTTCAGGCGCTTACCCCCGCACGTCTCGCACGGCTGAGCGGTTTGGAACTTGCCCAGCTCCTCCTGCATCCACGCACTTTCGGTCTGCATCAGGCGGCGGTTGAGGTTGCCGATCACACCCTCGAACGGCTTGTTGACGGTGTATTCCTTGCGCCCGTCCTTGAACGTCAGCGCAACCGGCATCCCGCCCGTGCCGTGGAGGATGATCAGCTTCTGATCCGGCTCCAAGTCGCGCCACGGCGTGGTGACGGTAAAATCATAGGCCTTCGCCAACGAGGTCAGAACCTGCATATAATACGGCGACGGAGGGTTGGACTTCGCCCACGGAGCCACCGCACCTTGTTTAAGCGTCAAAGCCTCGTTCGGGATAACCAACTGCTCGTCAAAAAGCTGCTTCTCGCCAATCCCGTCGCATGTCGGGCACGCACCCTGCGGCGAGTTGAACGAGAACAGCCGCGGTTCGATCTCCTCGATAGTAAAGCCGCTCACCGGACAGGCAAACTTCTCCGAGAACACGATGCGGTTGGCCGGGATGCCCGCCCCTTTCATCGCGCCACCAGTATCGGCTTCATCCTCTCGCCCCGGCACCACGCCGTCGGCGAGGTCGATATAGGCAAGCCCGTCCGCCAGCTTCAGCGCGGTCTCAAACGAGTCCGCCAGCCGCGTCTCCAAACCCTCTTTCACCGCAAGGCGATCAACCACCACTTCAATGTCGTGCTTGAACTTCTTGTCGAGCGCCGGCGCTTCCTCGATCGGGTACAGCTCCCCGTCGATCCGCACACGGGTGAAGCCGGCCTTCTGCCACTCGGCCAGCTCCTTGCGGTATTCACCCTTGCGCCCGCGTACCACCGGCGCCAGCAGATAAGCGCGTGTGCCCTCTGGCAGAGCCATCACCCGGTCGACCATTTGCGACACTGACTGCGCGGTGATCGGCTCACCTGTTGCGGGCGAGTAAGGCACCCCCACCCTCGCCCACAGCAGCCGCATATAATCGTAGATCTCGGTCACCGTCGCGACGGTCGAACGCGGATTGCGCGAGGTGGTCTTTTGCTCGATCGAGATTGCCGGCGAGAGCCCGTCAATATGCTCGACATCCGGCTTCTGCATCATCTCGAGGAATTGGCGCGCATAGGCCGAAAGGCTCTCAACATAGCGCCGCTGCCCCTCGGCATAGATCGTGTCGAACGCGAGGCTCGATTTCCCCGATCCCGACAGTCCCGTCACCACGATAAGCGCATCGCGCGGCAGATCGATATCGACACCCTTGAGATTGTGCTCACGGGCACCACGGACGGAGATTTTGGTAAGGCTCATGAGCGTTTCTGTTCCGGAAATGTTCGCATAGGTCAAGAGCGCGAGGTAACCTGATCCCCCGCCCGCGAAGTCGCCGCTCAAAGATGGTTTGCGCGGCGCAGTTGTTCAACGGTGGTTGAACACAGAGGGTTCCAACCAGAATGAGGAAACAGGAGCCACCTTGATCGAAACCCTTCACTGGTTGCGATGAAAATCTCACGGAAGCGCAGATTCCAACGCTTTTTGTCGTGCATTACAACGCTTTTTCAAACGGTGATTCAAACGGTGGCTGATTAACCGCGACCACGGAACAGTGGAGAATCGACATGGGCATCGGCGCAAGAGTTAGACTGACAGAAATCACCGAGCGCGGTGGAACGCGGATCCTGGGTGAGCAGCGCTTTGCCAGAACAGGCAGCGTCGTTGCACCTGTTGGCGACGTGAATGGTGACGGGATCGATGACTTTGTCATCATCGCTGACAGCTTCGACATTCCCGGTGGATCTGGCGAAGGACGCGTTTACGTCATATTCGGCAATGCTGGCGGGTTTGGCGATGAATTTCTGCTGGCCGATCTCGATGGGACGAGTGGTTTTAGGATCGATGGTGCCGAGCGATTTGGTGAACTTGGCGATGCCGCTTCCGGGGCGGACATCAATGGCGACGGTTTCAACGACATCATTATCGGCTCTGAATTGCAGTCATTCGAAGGGCAACGCCGAGATGGGTCCACTTTCGTCATCTTCGGAGACGATGCTGGTCTTGTTGATCTGAGCGTAAGCGATCTGGACGGCACCAACGGTTTCCGCCTTCACGGCATCTTGGCGGGTGATCTGCTCGGCAGTGACGTTGATAGTATCGGCGATTTCAACGGAGACGGGATCGAAGACTTCATCGTTGGCGCAAGACTGAAAAACGGGCCCGGCAAAGAGGATGTGTTCAACGACGATGGCTTTGCCTACGTCATCTTCGGTACAACCGATCCGTTTCTGGACGAATTCGATCCCAGCATTCTTGACGGCACCAACGGTGTGGCACTGCAAGGCTTTGGTGGTGCAAGTTTCGGCAATTCTGTCGCCGGTATCGGGGACATTAACGGCGACGGTTTTGACGATGTCTTGGTAGGTGGTCCATTCGGCTTCGACGATCAGACCTTTGAGGATTCGAGTTTCGCCGCCGTCGTATTCGGCTCTGACGCCGGTTTTGACCCAGTTATCGATCTTGACACGCTCGATGGCACTGACGGGTTCATAATCGATGCCGAGAACGGCTTTGATGAAATTGGCTTCAATGCCGCCGGTATCGGCGACGTGAATGGCGATGGCATTGATGACTTTATGGTCTCCGCCCTGGGTTTCCTCCCGGATGATTTCACCGGCGAAGGGGGTGAAGACGGGGTTGGCGCGGTCTATGTCGTTTTCGGATCAACCGATCCATTCGGACCCAATTTCGATGTCGCCACGCTTGATGGAACCAACGGTTTCAAAATTGTGGGGGACCAGATCGATGAAGGGTTCGGCGAGTATATCGAAGGCATCGGTGATTTTAACGGCGATGGTTTTGATGATTTTGCCGTCAGCGGCTTTAGCGATGAGAGCTTTGTCATTTTTGGCACCGATCAGGGTTTTGATGCTGAAATTGACCTAACAGCGCTGGATGGCCTCAACGGCTTCGTCATCGAAAATGACGATGTGAGTAATGTGGGCGTCAGTGGTGTGTCAGGTGTCGGAGACATCAACAATGATGGCTTCGATGACCTTGTGATCGGATCAAGCTTTTTGCGTAATACGGATGGCGTTGAATTCGCAGGAGGTGCATTCGTCCTTTATGGTGGTCCGACTGGAAATCGCATCCTTGGCGATGAAAATGCCAACAATCTGACGGGCGGCGATTTCAACGATGTAATAGACGGCCTTGGCGAAGCTGACGTCATGATAGGCGGTGATGGCGACGACGTCTATTTCCTCGATGACGCGGGTGATCGTGTGACCGAACTCGCCGGCGAAGGCGTGGATCGGGTGATCTCGAGCATCAACTTCCGCGCGCAGCCAGTAAATTTCCGCAATGTAGAAGCTTTTGAACTGGCGGGCACGGCAGATGAGCTGTTCGGCAACCAGAGCGCAAATGAGCTACGCGCCAATCCCGATGTCGGCAGCCTGCTGCTCGGCTTTGGCGGCGATGATGTGCTTGTTGGCGGTGACGGAGATGACCGTCTTATTGGCGGCTCTGGCGATGATTTGATGCGCGGCGGTGCCGGCAACGACACCTATTTCGTCACTCAGGTTGGCGACGTCGTGTTTGAAGAAGATGACGGGGGCATCGACGCGGTGCGCGCTTCAATCAATTATACATTGGGCAATGGCGAGGAAATCCTGCGTCTTGCCGGAGCAGCGAACGAAGGAACAGGCAACTTCCTCGACAATCAGATGTTTGCCGGGCGTGAAGCAGCAACCCTCAACGGTCGAGGCGGTGACGACTCTCTGTTTGGCAGCAATGGCAGTGACACGCTTATCGGCGAATCTGGCAATGATAGCCTCTTCGGCAATTCAGGTGCGGATACGCTGAACGGCGGTGATGGCAGCGACATCCTGAACGGCGATGCTGGCGGTGACTTCCTGTTCGGCGGGATTGGCAATGACATCCTGAACGGTGGCAATGGCAATGATCAGCTTAATGGCGGAAGCGGCAGCGATACGCTGCGCGGAGGAGGCCAAAATGACACCCTTATGGGCGAAGCTGGCAATGATCGCCTTTTCGGCGATGCAGGCGTCGATATCCTGACTGGCGGTGCTGGCCGTGACAGCATGACCGGGGGCACCGGTGCGGATAGTTTCGTCTTTGCTGATGGTGATTTTGACGGGCTCACTGCCAACACCGCGGACCGAATTCTCGATTTCAATGCCGCGCAGGGCGAGATTATCGACCTCTCAGCCGTTGACGCGATCCTTGGCGGTGAAGACGATTCCTTCACCTTTGTGGGCACCGATGCGTTCTCGGGCACGGCAGGAGAGCTCCGCTTCGAGAATGATGGCGCCAACACCATGATCTTCATGGACATCGACGGTGACGGAGCGGCAGACTATGCCATCCGCCTCGACGGCAATATCCCGCTGCTAGAGAGCAATTTCATCCTCTAGGCGCCGCTCCTCGAGAGAGGGCCAGAGATATGGATGAGCTCGACCGCATGTACAATGCAGGTCGAGCTTGCCCGTGGCCAACTCTGTGCTGAGCGCCACAACAAGCCAAAAATCGACGCGATCGAGCGAGCGGCTTGCAGCTTGAGCTGCCACACGACCTCCAAAGCCCTGCGCCGCCTAATGAAGAGCCGGCCGAGACCTGCCGCCTGGACAAAGCGCGTGTATTTGACACAGCGGCGTCTGATGCGGACATGCTCGCGTCTTTGGAGCTTCAGACTTAAGGTGTCAGAAAGCACCATTCTCCCCCGGCTCGAAGCCGAAGTCCAGATTGATCCGCAGCCGCAGCGTTCCAACGGTAACCGGGTGGCGCTGATTCCAGCATGATCTGAGATCACAAAAGCAATTTGGCACAGCGTGACGTCGGTCACGCGTTGCCTGCGGCGACCTCTTCTAGTCCTCGCCTCACCACAAGTAGGGGATTGAAGCATGAAGAAATCTGTATTGGCAATCGCAATGGCATCCACTGTGCTCGCCAGCTGTGGAGGAAATTCCCTCCGATATGCTGGGGTCGAAAGCGCTGCAACGGCTGAAGGCATTCGAGAGGTCAACAGGCTCGTTTTCTCTTGCAAGGATGACGGGATTCCAAAAGCTGCCATACTAGCTCCCATCGTAGGCATCGCTGTGGACACAGCCATCGGAGTCATCTCCAAAAGTCTCGCTGCAGCTCAAAAGGCGCGCACAAGTAGCTGGACGGCCGCCAACAGCACCGACCAGTTTGTTAACTGTAAGAACGGCACTTTGACAATTTCACGTGCTGCGGAAGGGGATGCCAAACGATCAAAGCCCGCCTTCAGCCTCAAATCAGCTGTAACCATTGAGCAGAACGCGACTTCAAAATCGCTTGTCGTGACAGTGACACCGGATTGTCTAACATATTCGGATACCAGCGCCAGAAACCGAGGCAAAGGTCGCAAAGAGATCACATTGGCATTCAGCTTCGCACCCGTAGGTGATTTCCCAGAGGCTAATGGGATAGATGTCAATCAGGGCACCTCAAAGTCTAAAGACAAACCGAAGGATGAGGCCACAGGAGGAAAAAATAAGAATAGCCCGAAGGCGAATGGCGGCAAAGACAAGAGTCCGGCTGCAAACCTGATCAATATGGGTCGCTTCGAGATCGGCAAGACTTATAACACTGGCGAAGATGGCCAATGCGAAGCCAACCCCCTTGGACCGTCATTTTCATTCTCTGTCCCCAAAGCGCCACGCCACAATATCTCGGCAATCGTTACGGAAAGCGAAGATCCCAGCGTCGCGCTTCAGGCACTCAGCGAAGCTTTTGAAGGAAACAAGAGTGATCTTGGCAAAGCACTGAAAAAGGCAATCGAAGACGCGGTGAAATAGTCCGTGCTTTGGAGTTGTTTCTCGATCTATGGAGAAAAAAATGCCAGAGAAAAGAGCATTGTGCGTCGCCATCGGGCAATATGCCGATCCAAGGCATAACCTTCCCGGTCTCGATTTAGACTTGGCAGCATTCAAACGTATCGCATCGACATTCGGTTTCGATGACATCAATACACTGCAAGACGCAACAGCAACACGACGTGGCCTGATTGATGCGCTCAACCATCTGGTCGATAGCAGTCATCCCGGCGATGTGGCCCTGTTCTACATCACGGCGCACGGCTACCGGATGTACGATCCCGTGAAGGAGGATTATTCGGAGGCAATCGTACCGCACGAGGCAACATCGTCATCGCTCTTGCCGGATTCATGGATGAGCGCCTTTCTTAAGAAACGCCTACGCCCCGATGTCTCTTTCTACGCCATCTACGACATTTGCCACGGCGGTGAATTCTATAAGAAATTCAGCTTTGACGAACCGGAAGACGGTAAAAGTCAGGCGCGAGTGGACCTTCAGAAGGGCGAGATTGCCAAATTCATCTCCTCCGGCGATCTGAAATATGACGGCGCTGTTCCACCTTCAGATCTCTCCATCAAGAAGCACGGCAGCCTCTTCAAGTCCATCGTCTTCGATAGCGATCTGATCAACTCCGTCCATTTCGGGGCCGCGCAAGAAGAGGAACAAGCTATTGTAAAAAAGATCGAGGTCTCGCCCGGAGTTTTCGAAAAACGAAGCGTATTCACTTGGGCGCTCGAAACTGCCGCTAAGCCAGGGATGTCAGCGCGCGAGGTCGAGGCTGAGGTCACAAGGCTGGTGACCAGCGTGACGAACAAACACACACCTAATCTCGCGACGATTGAGACGAATGCGGACCAACCATTTCTCGGCCCATTGGTGTGAGGTGAACCGTAACAGCTAATCAAGAATGCAAAGCACACAACGCGTAGGAGAACGTGACCATGAAGCCCAAGCTTAGCCTGATCGAGCAATGCCGCACCTTTCTTCAGGATCGCGTCGAACTTTTTGACAGCCTCTACACCATCGCGGTTTTCGCGTTCTGGGCAGCGATTGTGCTTCTGATCATTCAGGGCTTTTCGGCCATTTACATTCTGGTTCAAGAAGCACGCCAGAAAGGCGAAGAAACCAAGGCTCTAGGCGGGGCCGAGAAGAGCAAGTCGATGGCCAATCTGATAGAGATCGTGAAGGCTCTTCCCGGCTTTATCGACTCTCTATCAAAGGCGCCGGCAGCAGTAATTTTGATTATCCTTGGATTGTTGGTTGTCTGGCTTCCAGAGCTCTCGCCATCGGAAACGTGTGCGAAGGCTTTGACTGAAGAGACCGCCAAGCCCTCTGCCCCGTGACCCCCATCACACGTGAACTTCTCCGCTTTCGCCCACGACAAACCAGAGCACTGGCCTAGCGACCCAGTCTGGTGCTCGGCTCTCCAAGCGAGAGTTCCTCGAACCTTACGGGAGGTGCCGCTTAGGGGGTGCCTCCCGCTTTTTTCCGACCCATTTTGAAAGACTTTAACATACTTTCAGTATCTTACGTTGCCCTACAGGAAAAATGAAGTCCCGCTGGCTGTTTGTGCCGTTACGTATGTAGTCCTCTTTGTAAGTCTTGCGATGGGCTCTTCGGGTCGCTCCAGCGTGTTGTAAGGCATTCAAGAGTAGGTACTCCATGGGCATCCTTCGGGTCCCCATCCGACGTTCTGTGTCCATGGAGTGCCGCCAATCCTCTATCGATGGACGAGTGCTCGTGCGCCCTCTTCTCCGATCCAGCCTGTGTCCACGCCCCAAGCCTTGCCGATTTTTTCGGCCGAAAGCGCCGTTTCGGGGGGACCATCGGCGATCACTTGGCCATGTTGCATCACCAGAGCCCGGTCCGCATGGTTCATCGCCAGCGTGAGATCATGAAGCACTATGACGACGCCCTGCCCCGCCTTCGCACATGATTTGAAATGAGCGATCAGATTGAGCTGATGCGCGAGGTCGAGCGCAGCGAGCGGCTCGTCAGCGAGGATCCAGCGGGGTTCTCCGGCGAGAACGCGGGCGAGCAATGCGCGGGCTCGTTCGCCGCCTGAGAGCCGGCTGACGGGTCGATGGCGCAGGTCAGTCAGAGAAAGGGCCTGCAATGCGGCTTCGACAGGTTCTTGGCGCGCGTCGCGGTGCGGCAGACGGCCCAGCGCGACGAGGCTCTCGACCGCGACGTCCCATGCGACATCGGCTGATTGCGGGAGGTAGCCCAATGCTTTGGCGCGTGCCTGCGTTGGCATCGCGGCAAGGTCAGCATCTTCGAGCGATACAGCGCCACTTTCTGCCGAAAGCAGCCCTGCGAGCCCCAGCAGCAGACTTGATTTGCCCGCGCCATTCGGGCCGCAAATAGCGGTTATTGTGCCTGGCTCCAGCTTGGCTGAAACACTCTCAACCACGCGCTTGCCGCCCCGGCGAATTGATAGATCCTGAGCGGCAAGCATCACAGCATCCCCCGGCGCATACGCAGCAACAGCCACAGGAAGAATGGCGCGCCAATCAGACTGAGCGCAATGCCAAGGCGCAGTTCAGTGACGAACGGCAGCACTCTCACCGCACTGTCAGCGAGCAACACCAGACATGCACCCGCGAGCGCGCTGGGCAAAATCAGGCTTGATGGCAAACGGTCGGTCAATGGGCGGACGAGATGCGGGACGATCAGGCCGACAAAGCCGATGATCCCGGCGACCGCTACACCTGCGCCGACTGTAAGGCCTACGCCCACCACAAGCAGCCAGAGCAATCGGGTTGGATCCACGCCCATAGAGCGCGCTGCATCTTCCCCAAGTGTCAGCGCATCGAGCGAACGGGCTGCCAGGGCCAGCGTCCCAATGCCCAGTGCGACCAGTGGCGCGGCAATCATCACGTCGCGCCAAGAACGGTCAGTCAATGCACCATTGAGCCACATGACAATTTCCGAAAGCGCGAACGGATTGGGCGCAAGCGTGATCGCCAAAGCGGTGAGCGCTCCAGCAAGGCTGGCAATCATCAGGCCAGCCAGCGTGAACAGCGCTATCCCCCCGCCTGCTCCCGAAGGCGTGCGACCGGCGATCAGGGCGAGCAGTGCCATGGCGAGCCCTGCTCCCGTCAACGCAAAGACGGGCAGACTCCAGCTGGCAAAAGCGGTGGGCAGAAGCGCTCCAAACCAGAAACTGGCGACCGCGCCGAGCGCTGCCATTGGTGCAATCCCGAAAAGTCCAGGATCGGCCAGAGGATTGCGCAAATACCCTTGCATCGCCGCACCCGCTGCGCCCAGTCCTGCCCCCACAATCAACGCCAGAACCGCTCGCGGAAGGCGCAGCTCCATCAGGATAACGGTTGCGTTCTGGGTCGTCGCGGGATCAATCCACACCCGCCCCGCCAGCAACGACAGCGGAAACAGCACAAGCAGCATCGCGGCAAAGGCAAGGACAGCACGGTTCATGATGCCGGACTTTCAAGCTCACGGCGAATCTGGGCGAGCCTGTCCCTGGCCTTGGCGATTGTCGGGCCGCCGCAATAGAGCAGCCGTTGATCAAACACTTCAACCGCAACGCCCTCAAGAGCGTCGAGGCCCGGATGGCGTTGGCCCCGGCTGGTGCCTGCTACCAACAGAAGGTCCGGCGGCGATGCGAGCACCTGTTCAAGTGAAACCCGATCCGCCTGGCCCAAACCTAGTGCTTCGGCGTGACTCGAAAACCCTGCCTCCGCAATCAGCTGCACGATGAGTGTCTGGCCACCGGGGACAATCTCACCTGGTTGCCATAGCAACGCTGATGGCGCCGTCTCCCCGCTATGGGCGGACTGCGCGGGCCTCATTTCCTCAATCAACGCGTCGGCATCGGCGTCACCACCCACCAGCGTACTAAGACGTTCGACCTGCTCAATACTGTCATCAACCGAGGCCGGACTGCCAAACGCCTCAACCTGTAAGCCGAGCCGGGCGAGCGCGTTGCGGGTCGCAGGTGACATGAATGTGCTGCCCACAACTATATCGGGCTCCAGCGCGAGTATCTCTTCAACCGTGCCGCCAGTAACCCCGAACTGCTTGGCCAGACCTGTGTCCATTGAGCTGGCCGAAGGATCGCGGCTGTAATGCGAAAGCGCGAGGATTTGGTCGGGCTCAGCGACTTCCACCAATATCGCATCGAGACATGGGTTGAGACTGACGAAAGTGGGCTTGTCGTTTTCGGGCGCTTCGGCAGGCGCACTGCATGCCGACATGGCCAAAACCGCGCTTAGAAACGCGCTGCGAGTTCGCTTTCCGAAAGAGAGTGCCGTGCGCGCCATAAAACGGGGTCAGCGATAGGCGCAGGTCTTCGCGCCTGCAAGACGCCCTGCAAGGTCTCTGTTAACCCCTTGATCAAAGGTGTTTGCTATCGGGACGGCACACGCCTTCCCCCTCGCGCCAAAGCGCACTTTCAGGATACGCGCCTAAGCGCGCCATGACCGACAGCACGATCACCCGCCTAGGAAGAAAAAGCTTCACGCCGCCCAAGCCCATCGAGCTTGGCGAGCCGCGCAAGCGCATGCGTCGCGATCTCCCATCAATGGAGAGCTTTGCTCCGCCGGTTCCGGTTAAAGACATCTTTGATGAGACGGCCCATCCGGCACCCGAGGTGATCGAGGATACACCGCCGGTTGATGAAGCCTTTTCGGAAGCACCGGTCCCTCACGATCAGGCAGAACTTGAAACTAGCCCCGCTGACGAGCACGCTGAAATCAGCTCAAAGCCCGAGCCTAAGTTTTCGATGCGCAAGCGCATTGCGTTTCTGCTGGCCATAGTGGCTATTCCAGCGGCAGCTGCCTCAGGCAATTTCGGTAAAGAACCGGGTGCTGCCCCGGCTGAAGCCGATTGGATGGCAGGGATTGGTGGCCCAGATGCGATGCCGTTCGAACAAGCGGGCATGAGCTTTCCCGGCTCCGCGTTCTATTACATCGACGCTTCCGATGAGTCGCTCGTCGCGCTTCCTTCTTCGGATCCTCTTGCCGCGGGTGGAGAATTTGGGCGCGACGTTGGCGCGCTGATCGACGCTGGCCCCGCAGCTTCGGCGTTCTTTGTTGCTGGAAGCATGTCCAGCCAGGCACGCGCGCAAGAATGCCTATCCCAAGCGGTGTATTACGAAGCCGGAACCGAGGGCGAAGCGGCGCAGCGCGCGGTGGCACAGGTCATCTTGAACCGGGTAGCGCACCCCAAATGGCCAGGCAGCGTTTGCGGCGTAGCCTATGAGAAATCGGCCCGTGGCTCGGCGTGCGAATTCGGTTTCGCTTGCGACGGAAGCTTAGCTCGCAAGCCAGCCGGCTCGGGCTGGACCCGCGCCCAAGACATGGCGAGAGATGCGCTGGCGGGTAAAGTGTACGCCCCGATTGGCCTAGCCACACACTACCACACTCGCTGGGCAACGCCCGGCTGGGCGGCAACGCTCAGCCCGATCGGCACCGTGGGCGCGCACAGATTTTACCGGGCACGTGGAGCAGAGGGCGAGAAAAGCGCCTTTACCGGTACCTATTCTGGCATCGAGCCTAGGGTTGGTGGACGAGTACCCCCGGCCCCTGCAATTGCACCGCGCCGCGCCGGAGCCTCTTCAACGCGCAGCGCCCCGCGTGCGGTCGCCTCAAGGCCATCTTCACGACCAGCGCGCGCAGCTTCCGATGATAATGCTTCTGCAAACACAACGCCGGCGCCGACCGCTGCACCTGCCCCACCCCCATTGCCGCGCTCGGGCGATGTCAAATCGCCTTATGCCAACGCGGGCCAGTGGAAGAAGAAGCCAGGTGAACCATCTCCTGGTGCGCCTCCGGCTGATACCCCGAAGGAGTAATAGGGTTAATCGCTTCGAAACCGTGTTACCACACCAAGCCTTAGCGCTAGGCCAGCTAATCCCGTCTCATCGTTGAATAAGGTGCGCGCCGCCATGACGGCTCATCGCGCTGCATCCAAGAAGAAGAACGGGTCGGGAAAAGCGCGCGTGATGACAATTCACTTTGCTCCTGCAAACATCGCAAACGCATCGCCTTTGGCGAGGGTTTTGCAGTGCCCGACTTTTCCCAGCGCCAACAACGACAACAGCCCGCTTCCCACAAAGGAAGCACCCAGCGACGCTATGCTGCGCGCAGCGCTTCGGCATTTTGCCCAGCACGGTCTCGGCGCAGCACGGGCCGCACGGGCCAAAGCAGAAGATGCTTTCTTTGCAGGTGACCGCGAAGCGTATGACTGGTGGCTTGGCATCACCCGCACGCTTGATCGGCGCATTGCGGATCAGGCAAATGGCGCCAGAAACACGGTTTTGCCCCTGGAATTGCCAAATCAGTCTTCAAACGACTGATTGTAACATCCCAAAAGCAATAAGGAAAAACGCGGTAAGCATCGCGTTAACCTCCGCTTGACCACTTTACGTTAGTTCACATGTGTCATGGGAGTTGTGAGCACTCTAACGAAACTACGTGCGCGACGCGCATCTGGTCCGCGTTCGGACCAGGTTTCCGCACGCGTGCAACGTTTGCTCGTAACAACTCTCTACGCTAACCCTTCCAGCCTCGCGATTGGCGCATTGGCCGGTGTCGCTGCTGCAGCTGTGGCCGCCTGGGTCTCCGACATCACAGAAATCTACGTTTGCTTCACGGTGCTCACAATCGTCGCAATCGTCCGTGTCGGAGCAGCTGTTGCTTTCACCCCCAATCTGAAAGCCGCAGCACGCGGATGCTCGAAGTGCTCTATGAAATGGGCGCGTTCAGCTATGCTCTGACAATCAGCATCTTGGCCGCTCTGGTGCTCTGGTATCCAACGCCTGCTGATGCGAAGATCATGATGGTCGCCAACGCGCTGTGTTACGGCGTGGGAGTGGCGTCTCGCAATGCCGGGCGCCCAACGATTGCTTTGGGGCAGCTAACGCTCGTCTGCGTGCCGATTATCGTCGTTTGCCTAGCAATAGGCAGCGCTGCGATGATCGCTTTGGCAGTGACGATCCTGCTGCTGGTTCCGGCCATGATGTCGATCGCGCTGAACATCTTCAGAACTTTGCGCGAAAGCTTCGACAAAGCCGAAGAGAGCGCCGAGCTGGCCGAAAAGATGCGCATTCTGGCCCGTACCGACGTGGTCACCGGCCTCGCCAACCGTGCCGGTCTGAACCACGCCATGGTCGAGGCACTGATGGAAGTCGGTGCAGATGACAAACTCGCGTTGATCTGGGTCGACCTTGACCGGTTCAAGGAAGTCAACGACCTTTTGGGCCATCCCGTCGGCGACAAGGTTCTGGCCGAAGTTGCCAGCCGTCTGCAGGACGTTGCTCCAGAAGGTTCAACCGTCGCGCGCTTTGGTGGTGACGAATTTGTTCTGTTCTGCCCCATCCGTGATCGCAAGCATGCCGAGCACATCTCAAGCGAGGTGCACGCCGAAATTATGCGTCCGGTGCGCGTGGAAGCAGACCGGTTGGAGGTTCGCGCTTCTCTTGGTGTCGCGATTCTCCCCGAAGATGGCGAAGATGCCGATACTCTGATGCAGGGTGCTGACCTTGCGCTGTATCACGCCAAAGTTGGTGGCCGAGCGCAGACATGCTTCTTCAACAAGACCATGACCCGCGATCTGGTGCGTCGCCGTGAAATCGAGGACGAGTTGCGCATCGCTCTGCAACGCGATGAGCTTTCAATCTTCTTCCAGCCAATCGTCGACCTGGAAACGGGCCGCATCAAGACATTCGAAGCGCTGGTGCGCTGGTTCCACCCTGAGAAGGGCGAGCTACGTCCGGACGAGTTTATTCCCGTAGCCGAGGAAACCGGTGTTATCGTAACACTGGGCAACTGGATCACCGCCCAAGCGGCTCGCACCGCAGCGCAATGGCCGGAAGATGTAACGGTCGCAGTGAACCTCTCCCCGCTGCAAATCCGCGCTCCGGGTGCAGCACTGGGTATTCGTAACGCTCTGCGTGAAGCTGGACTTGATCCGCGTCGGCTGGAACTCGAAGTCACCGAAAGCCTGTTCGTAGAGGACAACCACGCAACCGCAGCATTCGTTGAGGAGCTTTCCGAGATCGGTGTGAAATTTGCGCTTGATGATTTCGGTACCGGCTATTCCTCGCTGGGTTACATCAACAACTTCCCGTTCTCGAAGATTAAGGTCGATCGCAGCTTCGTCTCCGGTCCCAATGTCGGCAAGAAGAGCGATGCCATTATCCGCGCCGTGGCCGAGATGGCCAACACGCTCGAGATGGATATCGTCGCCGAGGGTCTAGAGCGGCTCGAACAGGTCGAGACGGTGCGTGAAGCGGGCTGTAACCTTGGTCAGGGCTACTACTTCAGCCGCGCGGTGCCAGACTATCTGGCGGCAATGCTTCTCGCCCAAGAACGCGACGATGAGCGCAAGCGCGCCAGCGCCTGACGCATGTTGGCTGGCGTAGCCCAGCTAATCCCAACAACAACAGACAGTTTCCACTAAGGATGCGTCTAAACGCCAACCTTTATTGCAATTGCGAACTAGTCGCATAAATTGTTGTTACATGCGCCCTTTTGACGGTTGCAATCGCCTGCTCACCCGCCTACCTCGCCTTTAGACGCGCTGATGCACAACGCTTCTTGGGACGGGGGTTCGCATCAGTTGGAGGAATGCTTTTTCGTCCCGAAGGATCAGGGAAGGAAATACCCCACATGGCACGCAAAAAGATCGCGCTTATCGGCTCTGGCATGATTGGTGGCACGCTCGCCCACCTCGCCGCGAAAAAGGAAATGGGCGACATCGTCCTGTTCGACATCGCCGAAGGCATGCCACAGGGCAAAGCGCTCGACCTTTCGCAGTGCGGCCCGATCGAAGGCTTCGACGCCAAGATCACCGGTTCTAACGATTATGCCGACATCGCCGGCGCAGACGTTGTGATCGTAACCGCAGGCGTTCCCCGCAAGCCTGGCATGAGCCGCGACGACCTTCTCGGCATCAACCTGAAAGTGATGAAAGCGGTTGGCGAAGGCATCAAGAACAACTGCCCCGACGCTTTCGTGATCTGCATCACCAACCCGCTCGACGCGATGGTTTGGGCGCTGCGTGAATTCTCCGGTCTTCCGCACAACAAAGTGGTCGGCATGGCGGGCGTGCTCGACAGCGCACGCTTCGCGACCTTCCTTGCTTGGGAGTTTGATTGCTCGGTCAAGGACGTCAACGCTTTCGTCCTCGGCGGCCACGGCGACACCATGGTCCCGGTCAAAAGCTACACCACCATCAACGGTATTCCGGTTGATGACTATGCCAAGATCAAGGGCGTCGATGCTGCGCGCCTCGACGAAATCGTCGACCGCACCCGCAAAGGCGGCGGCGAGATTGTTGGCCTGCTCGGCAACGGCTCGGCGTACTATGCGCCGGCAACCAGCGCGATCAGCATGGCTGAAGCCTATCTCGGCGACCAGAAGCGCATCCTGCCCTGCGCCAGCTATGTCGAAGGCAAATACGGCCTCGACGGGCTCTATGTCGGCGTCCCGACCGTAATCGGCGCAGGCGGCACCGAGGAAGTTGTCGAGATCGAACTCAGCGACGAAGAGAAAGCCAACCTCAAGGTCAGCACCGATGCGGTCGAGGAACTGCTTGAGGCATGTAAGGGGCTGGATAGCTCGCTGGCGTGATGATTGTCCTAATCTTTACTGCCTGCATCATATTTTTTGTTAGTATGGCCTGGCTCGGAGCGCGCCATCTTTGCTTGTGGGCCGTCGCGATTAGTGCACCTTTCTTCGGCTTCGTAGCTTTTCTCGAAATGGCAAACGACGGTCCCAGCATCTTTGTCGACCCATACGGCAAGATGCTCCTAATCATAATACTTGGCCCTTTGGCAGCTGGATGGCTGTTCTTTGGGCTTGGAATTCTTCTTGGCGGGCGACCGTCCAACTCGCTTGAACCAGAAAAAGGGAATTAGATGTCCATCCTCGTAAATAAAGACACCAAGGTCATCACCCAAGGGATGACCGGCAACACCGGCACCTTCCACACGCAGCAGGCGCTCGATTACGGGACGCAGATGGTGGCTGGCGTAACGCCAGGCAAAGGTGGCACCGACCACATCGGTCTGCCCCAATTCAACACGGTGCGTGATGCGAAGGAAGCCACCGGCGCGACCGCTTCGTGCATCTACGTTCCCCCGCCCTTCGCCGCTGATGCGATTTGCGAGGCAATTGATGCGGAGATGGAACTGATCATCTGCATCACCGAGGGCATTCCGGTGCTTGACATGGTCCGCGCCAAGGCTGCGCTCACCGGCTCGAAATCGCGCCTGATCGGCCCGAACTGCCCCGGCGTTCTGACGCCGGAAGAGTGCAAGATCGGCATCATGCCAGGCAGCATTTTCAAGAAGGGCAGCGTCGGCGTTGTCTCGCGCTCGGGCACGCTCACTTACGAAGCCGTGCACCAGACCACAGCCGTAGGCCTTGGCCAGACGACTGCGGTTGGCATTGGCGGTGACCCGGTCAACGGCACCAACTTTATCGACGTGCTCGACCTGTTCCTCGATGATCCTGAAACCGAAAGCATCATCATGATCGGTGAAATCGGTGGTTCGGCCGAAGAAGAGGCAGCAGCCTTCCTGAAAGCCGAAGCAGCCAAGGGCCGCAGCAAACCGACTGTCGGCTTTATCGCTGGTCGCACGGCACCTCCGGGGCGCCGCATGGGCCACGCTGGCGCTATCGTTTCGGGCGGCCAGGGTGGTGCTGACGACAAGATCGCCGCGATGGAAGATGCGGGCATCCGCGTCTCGCCCTCGCCCAGCGAGCTCGGCACCACGCTCGACGCCATGCTCAAAGAGATGGCGTAAGGACCAGTACTCTCCTCCCCGCGAGAAAAGCCATGAACAAAGAAGCTCAGACATTCATCCCTGAATCCTACGACCAGGAAGGACCGCAGCCCGGCCCTTCCTGGGGCAACCCCAAGTGGATGGCCGAGGTTGCGGATGCGGATGCCGATCTCGCGAGCGCGATGGATCCGACGCAAATGCGCGTCACCAAGGATACCATCGAGAAAGCGGCGAAGAAGGCGGGCAAGCCTTTGGATCAGGCGGCGCTGCAACACGCGGCGGACATCTCGAACAAGGCGATGACCCTTGTGCGGCTGTATCGTGTGCGCGGCCACTTGGCGGCGGATATTGATCCATTGGGCATATCGGCCAAGCGTGAAGAACCAGCGGATCTGACGCTGGAATTTCATGGCCTCGCAGGGATGGAAGACGAAGACGTCTATGTCAGCGACGTCATGGGCCTCGAATGGACCACGATCGGCAAGCTGCATGCTCGGCTGAAAGAGGTGTATTGCGGCAAAGTCGGCCTCGAATACATGCACATCGCCGACACCGAGGAGCGCCGCTTCCTTCAGGACAAGTTCGAAAGCCCTGGCGATACGATCCAGTTTACCCCTGAGGGTAAGAAAGCGATCCTTGCCGCGGTGATGCGTGGGGAGCTTTACGAGGAGTTCCTCGGCAAGAAATATGTCGGCACCAAGCGCTTCGGCCTTGATGGCGGCGAGTCCATGATTCCGGCGCTCGAAGCGGTCATCAAGCATGGCGGCTCAGACGGTGTGCGCGAGATCATTTACGGCATGGCCCACCGTGGCCGGTTGAACGTCCTCGCGAACGTGATGGCCAAGCCATACAAAGTGATCTTCCACGAATTCTCTGGTGGATCGGCCAATCCTGAAGATGTCGGCGGATCGGGCGACGTCAAATACCACCTCGGCACCAGCACTGACCGCGAATTTGATGGGATCAGCGTCCATATGTCGCTGACGCCAAACCCATCGCACCTTGAAACGGTAAACCCCGTTGTTCTGGGCAAGGCACGCGCGCAGCAGGCGGTCCGCGATGATCTGGATGACAAGCAGCAAGTTCTGCCCGTCCTGATCCACGGCGATGCCGCCTTCGCTGGCCAAGGCGTGGTGTGGGAAAGCCTGAGCCTCACGGGCGTCAACGGCTATGACACGGGCGGTTGCCTGCATTTCATCATCAACAACCAGATCGGTTTCACCACCTCGCCCCGCTTTGCGCGCAATTCGCCCTACCCCAGCGATGTGGCGAAAGGCGTGATGGCGCCGATCCTGCACGTAAATGGCGATGATCCCGAAGCGGTGACCTTCGCCTGCAAACTCGCGGTCGAGTACCGCCAACGGTTCAACCACGACGTCGTGATCGACATGTGGTGCTATCGCCGGTTCGGCCACAACGAAGGCGATGAACCCAAGTTCACCCAGCCGCTGATGTACGAAGCGATTGGCAAGCACCCGAAAGTGTCCAAGCATTACGAAGCGCGCCTGATCGAAGAAGGCGTAATCGAAGATGGACACCGCGATGAGGTGGCTGCCGAGTTCAACGCTCTGCTTGAAGAGGAATTCGAAGCAGCCAAGAGCTATTCCGCCAACGAAGCGGACTGGTTCGCCGGTCGCTGGGCAGGCCTCAACAAGCCTGCCGATCCAGAGAATGCGCGCCGCAATATCGAGACGGCGATTGAACCCAAGATGTTCGACCGGCTCGGCCAAGTGCTCACCGAGGTTCCAGAAAGTCACAACATTCACCGTACCTTAGGCCGCGTCCTTAAGGCAAAGCGTGAGATGTTTGACAGCGGCGAAGGCTTCGACTGGGCGACCGGTGAAGCGCTCGCCTTCGGCAGCCTTGTGATGGAAGGCTATGGCGTGCGCCTGTCCGGTCAGGATAGCGGACGCGGCACCTTCTCTCAGCGTCATGCGGTCTGGATCGACCAGAAGTCCGAAGAGAAGTACATCCCGCTGACCACGCTGCCCCACGGTAAGTTCGAGGTGTATGACTCGACCCTGTCCGAATACGGCGTGCTCGGGTTCGAATACGGGTTTGCCATGGCCGACCCGAAATCGCTGGTCCTGTGGGAAGCGCAGTTTGGTGACTTCGCCAATGGCGCGCAGATCATGATCGACCAGTATATCGTCAGCGGCGAAGCCAAGTGGCTGCGCGCCAACGGCCTCGTGATGCTGTTGCCGCATGGATACGAGGGTCAGGGTCCGGAGCACTCCTCCGCGCGCCTCGAACGTTTCCTTCAGCTTTGCGCCAACGACAACATTCAGGTGTGCAACATCACCACGCCGGCAAACTACTTCCACGTGCTGCGCCGCCAGATGCTGCGCCCGTTCCGTAAGCCGCTGGTGATCATGACGCCTAAGTCCTTGCTGCGTCACCCGATGGCGAAGAGCACCAAGGACGAGTTCTTGGGCGAAAACCACTTCATGCGGATCAAGTCGGACCCGTCGATGGCGCCCGACAGCGCGGCTGACAAGAAGATCAAACGTCTGGTGCTGTGCTCAGGCAAGGTCGCCTACGACCTGATCGAAAAGCGTGATGCCGAAGGTCTGACAGACGTCTCGATCGTGCGTATCGAGCAGCTTTATCCCTTCCCGGGCGAGCCGCTTTCAGTGCGTCTGAAGCGGATGACCAACCTCAAAGACGTCGTCTGGTGTCAGGAAGAGCCGAAGAACAACGGATCGTGGTTCTTTGTGCAGAACCAGATCGAGGACGCGCTTACCGACGCAGGTCATAAGGGCATGCGCCCAACTTATGCCGGCCGCGAAGCTTCGGCTTCGCCCGCAACCGGCCTCGCCAAACGCCACGCGCAGCAGCAGGAACAGCTGGTCGCAGACGCGCTCGGTCTTTCGTAATCTATCGCAGTTTCAATAGGCTCAAGGACAAACACAATGGCCACTGAAATCACCGTCCCGGCTCTTGGAGAGTCGGTCACAGAAGGCTCCATCGGCGAATGGCTCAAGCAGCCGGGCGACGCGGTCGCCGCCGACGAACCGATTGCCAGCCTCGAAACCGACAAGGTCGCGGTTGACGTGCCCTCGCCTGTTGCTGGCGTGCTGGTCGAACACCGCGCTGCCGTGGGTGACACCGTTGAAGTTGGCGCGGTCATCGCTGTGATTGACGAAGGTGCTGAAGCCTCCGCCAAGCCTGCCGAGACGAAATCGGACAGCCCGGCGCCCGCTCCAGCGGCCAAGGATGCACCCGATGCCACGATCACCATGTCGCCTGCTGTGCGCCGCGCTGTTCTCGAACACGGTGTCGATCCCTCGACGATCAACGGCACTGGCAAGGATGGTCGCCTAACCAAGGAAGACGTGCTTGCGGCTGCCAAGGCCAAGGACGCTGCGCCTACCCCTGCCCCCGCCGCCGCTCCTGCTGGTGCTGGTGCTCCGGCCGCCGGACGCAATGACGAGCGGGTGAAGATGACCCGCATGCGCCAGACCATCGCCAAGCGCCTCAAAGGCGCACAGGACAACGCTGCGCTGCTCACCACTTTCAACGATGTGGACATGAGCGCGGTCATCGAAGCGCGCACCAAGTACAAAGACTTGTTCGCCAAGAAGCATGATATCCGCCTCGGCTTTATGGGCTTCTTCGCCAAGGCCGCATGTCTGGCGCTGAAAGATGTGCCAGCCGTCAACGCTTATATCGAAGGCGATGAGATCGTTTATCACGACTATGTCGACATCTCGGTCGCAGTGTCCGCGCCAAACGGCCTTGTCGTCCCTGTGATCCGTGATGCTGACAAGAAGGGCTTTGCCCGCATCGAGAAGGACATCGCCGATTTCGGTGCGCGCGCCAAGGAAGGCACGCTGACCATGGAAGACATGACCGGCGGCACATTCACCGTCTCCAACGGCGGCGTATTCGGGTCGCTGATGTCGACCCCGATCATCAACCCGCCGCAAAGCGCTGTGCTGGGCCTCCACCGCATCGAAGATCGCCCGGTTGCGATCAACGGTCAGGTCGAAATCCGCCCGATGATGTACCTGGCGCTGTCTTATGACCACCGCCTGATCGACGGCCGCGAAGCCGTGACCGCGCTGAAGATTATCAAAGAAGCAATCGAAGATCCGACCCGGATGTTGATTGACCTCTAAGGAAAAGAGACTCCCCATGGCTGACCACAATTACGATTATGACGTCCTTGTTATCGGCGCTGGCCCGGGCGGCTATGTCGCCGCTATCCGCGCGGCGCAGCTAGGGCTGAAGACCGCTTGCGTTGAAAGCCGCGAGACTTTGGGCGGCACCTGCCTCAATGTCGGCTGCATCCCCTCCAAGGCATTGCTGCACGGTTCCGAGCTGTTCGAGGAAGCCGAAGGCGGCCACTTTGCGACTTGGGGCATCACCGCCAAGCCAAAGCTCGACCTCAAGGCCATGATGGCCGAGAAGACTAAGGCGGTGGGCGAGTTGACCGGCGGGATCGAATTCCTGTTCAAGAAGAACAAGGTCACCTGGATCAAAGGTCACGCCTCATTCAAGGACGCGCATTCGGTAACCGTCGGCGATGACACCGTCACCGCAAAGGAGATCATCATCGCCACAGGCTCCAGCGTCACCCCGCTGCCCGGTGTCGATGTGGACAATGCCAAAGGGCGTATCGTCGATTCAACAGGCGCGCTCGAACTTTCCGAAGTGCCCGAACACCTCGTCGTCATCGGTGGCGGCGTGATCGGACTGGAGCTTGGCTCGGTCTGGCGGCGGCTGGGTGCAAAAGTCACCGTGGTCGAATTCCTCGACCAGCTGCTCCCTGGCATGGACGCCGATGTGCGCAAGGAAGCCGGACGCATTTTCAAGAAGCAGGGCATGGACCTGATGCTCGGTCACAAGGTCACTGGCGCGAACGTCAAGGGCAAGAAAGTTACGCTGACCGTCGAGAAAGCGGCAGGTGGCGACGAGCAGACTATCGAAGCGAGCCATGTGCTGGTGTCGATCGGGCGTCGCCCCAACACTGACAAGCTGGGCCTCGAGAATATCGGGCTGGAGCTGAACAAGCGCGGCCAGATCGAGATCGATCACGAATTCCGCACCAAGGTCGATGGCGTTCGCGCGATTGGTGATGTCGTGCCTGGCCCGATGCTGGCGCACAAGGCCGAGGATGAAGGCATCGCCTGTGCCGAATACGTCGCGGGACAGACCGGCATTGTGAACCACGCGGTGATCCCCGGTGTCGTCTACACCATGCCCGAATTCGCTGATGTCGGCATGACTGAAGCGGAAGCGAAAGAGGCAGGCCATACAATCAAGGTCGGCAAGTTCCCGATGATGGCCAACAGCCGCGCCAAGGCAAACCGCGACACCGACGGGTTTGTCAAAGTGGTTGCCGATGCGGAAACCGACCGCGTGCTGGGCGTGCATATCGTCGCCAGCCTTGCGGGCACCATGATCGCACAGGCAGCCCAAGCGATGGAGTTCGGCGCAACGTCCGAAGACATCGCCTACACCTGCCACGCGCACCCGACCCACGCCGAAGCGCTGAAAGAAGCGGCGATGGCGGTCCAAGGCAAACCGATCCACATGTGATGGACAGCGCCGCGCGTTTCGATTGGAAAAATCGAGCCGTCGCGGCGCTCGCCTTGCTGATCCCGTGCGGCGCGGGATTAGCCTACCTTGCGCTGTTCGGCGCACCGTCGAGCTATCTCTACGTCAATGCGGGCGCACTAGCTGCAGCTGCGCTTTGGGCAGCGTTCGGTCGCCTGCCCTCGGACGAGAAAACAGTGCGCATTCTCATGTTCGTGCTTGTAGCACTGCTCGGGTTACCACTGCTGACCGGACCGCAAGTCGAAGGCATCGCGCGCTGGCTTCCACTCGGCGGGTTTAGCCTGCATGTCGGGATGCTAGTCATCCCGCTCATCGCGGTTCTCAGCAATAGGGATGAGAAGTTTGGACACATCGCGCTCGTGTCAGCCATGCTGTTGACGCTGTTCCAGCCGGACCCCGCTTCGGCCTTGGCCTTGATGACAGCCGCGCTCGCAATGACCGTCGCAGACCGTCATCCGAACTGGATGGCTTATGCCATTTTCTGGATTCTCACATGTGGCGCGGCCCTGTTCCTAGCAAACCTCTCGCCACAGGAGTTTGTCGAGCGCATCCTGCCAGACCTGTTCAGCACCAGCCCACTTATCGCGACGCTTCTTTCACTCAGTTTGATCGCAGCCCACGCCATAATCCTGCACGCGCCAGCCGCCGACAAAGCCACCCGTTACGCCCTCGCCGGAGCGCTCGGCGGGTTCACCTTGGCGTCATTGATCGGTGACTACCCCACTCCTCTGATTGGCTATGGAGCGGCAGCCATTCTTGGCATTGGGCTAGCGTTGCCAGCACTGAGGGGACGGAATTGAGCGGAACAGTCGCCATCATCGGAGCCGGACAGATCGGCTATGCCGCCTGCGAGGCGTTTCTTGACGCTGGATGGGACGTGCGAGTGCTCGCTCGGTCAATGCCGGCTTGGGCGCACAATGATGCGCGGTTCGAGCAATACATCGCGGGGGAGCACCCAGCCCCTTCCGCCGATATCGTGGTTGACACCATCGCTTATGACGAAGGCGATGTGCGGCGCTACGATCCCGACCGGGTCGGTCGCCTGATCACCATCTCCACCGCCAGTGTCTATGTCGATTATGGCGGTCGCAGTCTCGAGAAGTCCGCCGAAAACGGATATCCCGATTTCGGCTTTGGCGTGACCGAGGAACAGGTCACAGTAGCGCCCGGCCCGCAAAGCTATTCCAGCCGCAAAATCCGCATGGAGCGCGCCGCTACCGAGCGGTTCGAGCGCAACGCCGCCATCATCCGCCCCGGAGCGGTCTATGGTCCATGGAGCCGTCACCCGCGCGAATGGTGGTTTGTCAAACGCCTCAAAGATCGCCGAAGCATCATTCCTCTGGCCTTCGAAGGCGAGAGCCAGTTCCACACGACAGACGCACGCAGCATCGGCGAATTGGCGCTGTTTCTCGCTGAGGAGGATCGCGGCGGTGTTTACAATTGTGCCGATATTGACGCGCCGAGCGTGCGCGAGATGGGACTTTTGGTCGCCGAAGCCTTTAGCAAGCGTGTGCGGTTCTATGGCACGGAGGACGAACCGGTCGGCAGCGTCGGTCGCACACCGTGGTCACTTCCCTTCCCGTTCATCATCAACAGCGACAAAGCATACGAGGCAGGGTTCAAACGCCAGTCGCTCCACCGGCGCAGCGTGCAGGACAGCATACAATGGCTGCGCGAGCAGCGGTTCGACGAGTGGGAGAAGGCTTTCTCGCAGCTCTCGGCCTATCCGTGGGACCTGTTCGACTACGAGGCCGAGGACCGATACCTGGCCGACAAGACCTGATCTCTCCGCTTGCCGTTCATTTTGGCATGTGTATTATACGAATGATACACCTTAGAGGGGACCCCTGATGATCCGCCTGAACACTATTGCTTTGGCCTTTGCACCGCTGACTTTGGCAGCGACCGCCCTGCCCGCAGCAGCCCAGAACGCAGATCGAATGGTCGAGGTTGTCGAGGCCGAAGCGAGCACGGGCGCATTTATGGGTGCGGTGTTGGTCGCCAACGAAGAAGGCGCTTTGCTTGAGCGCGCATGGGGTTCAGCCGATCTGGAGTGGGACATCCCCAACACCACCGACACGAAGTTCCGCATTGGCTCGGTCACAAAGCAATTCACCGCCGTCGCGATTATGATGTTGGCCGAACAGGGCAAGCTGTCGCTCGATGCGCCGATCTCGACCTACCTCGAAGACACGCCCGATGCTTGGGAAGCGATCACCGTGCGTCAGATGATCCGCCACACGGCGGGCCTGCCCAATGTCACATCGCTTGAGGGTTTCAGCGACCTCAGCAAGCTGGACACCACGCAGGACGAGCTGATCGCATCGTTTAAGGATCTGCCGCTCGATTTCGAGCCGGGCAGCGAGTGGAGCTACTCGAACTCTGGTTATGTTCTGCTTAGCCGTATTGTGGAGCGTGTCGGCGATACGGAGATTGATCAGTTCTTCTACGATGCGTTCTTCTCACCACTGGGCATGAATGCAACCGGCTTCGACGTGAGCGCCGTCGTCCTGCCAAAGCGCGCTGCCGGATACATGCCAAGCAGCGAAGGTCCCGCCAACGCCAGCTATGTTTACATGGGCATCCCAACTGGCGCGGGCGCCATGTATTCGACCGTGGGCGATCTGCACAAATGGAACACCGCGCTTTATGAGGGCAAGCTGCTCTCAGCAGAAAGCCTCGAGGAGTTTCTGACACCCACCCCGCTTGATGCGATTGGTGACGACAAATACGCGCACGGCGTGGTCTATGCCAAAACGGAGACCGGCACGCATTACTGGCACGGCGGCGGGATCCAGGGGTTCAACGCATGGCTGGGGTACGACACGGATCGGAACGTGACCGTGGCGGTGCTCGCCAATCTCAATGGCGGCGCGGCGAGCAATATCGGCAAAAACCTGATGACGGTGGCCCAAGGCGGCAGTGTCGTTCTCAACTCAGATCGTGTCGCATCCGAAGTCGATGACGCGGGTATGGCGGAGCTGGAAGGCACCTATGCGCTCGCCCCGACATTCAAGATCACAATCTTCGTAGACGGCGGAAAGCTGATGGCCCAGGCTACTGGCCAAGGGGCCAATCAGCTGTTCCGTGAAGAAGGCGACAAGTATTTCCTGAAGGTCGTCGACGCACAGGTCCACTTTACCCGCGATGAAGGCGGCAAAGTCACCGGCCTGACTTTGTTTCAGGGCGGACAGGAAATTCCCGCACCCAAGGAATAGTCGATCGCGGATTGCTCCTCTCTCACACGTCGCTTACCAAGCGGGTGAGAGAGGGAACAATCACTGCATGGCTTACAAACAACTGACTGACAAACCGGGAGCGGTGGAGACCGCCAAAGCTATACGCGCTGGAAAGATGAGCGTGGTGGAGGCGGTGGACGCTGCCATCACCCGTATCGAGAAACTCGACGCAGAAATTGACGCGTTGGCCGTGCCGGATTTCGAGCGTGCGTATGAGCGGGCAAAGACGCTGGACGAGGCGGGCCCCGGCGAAGACCAGCCCTTGTTCGGCGTTCCGATGACCATCAAGGAAAGCTTCGATGTCGAAGGACTGCAGTCTTGCTGGGGGCACGAGCGGCTAACCGACTACATCGCGCCGCGGGATTCCGATCTGGTACGCCGTTTGAAGAAGGCGGGCGCAGTGATCGTCGGCAAGACCAATGTGCCGGTCGATCTGTCGGATTGGCAAAGCTTCAACCCGGTCTATGGCCGGACAAAGAACCCCCACAATCTTGATCGCTCACCCGGTGGATCATCGGGCGGAAGTGCAGCGGCGGTCGCCAGCGGCATGGTGCCTTGCGAATATGGCACTGATATTGGCGGTTCGGTCCGCGTGCCTGCTCACTTCAGCGGCGTGTGGGGACACAAGACGAGCTGGGGCTTGGTTAGCAAACAAGGGCACGACCACCCGCAAATGGCAAAGCGAAAGGGCTTCGTCGCGGCGCATGACGGCGCTCTCTCAATTGCCGGACCGCTTGCGCGTAACGCGCTCGATTTGTCTGTTTTGGTCGATATCGGGGCCACCGTCCCGATCAAGCAGCACACCCGTTATGGCAAGCCCATCTCCCGCTGCCGTTTCCTCGCGCTCGTCGAACATCCCGATAGCGTGTTGGATAGCGGTGTCGCCGAGCCCACCATGGCGGCGCTCAAGGCATTCGAGGATGCGGGCGTTGAGATCGAGTATGAAACCGACCTGCTTCCCGATCTCGCCATGCAACAAGCCGCCTATCTGCGGATGCTCAATATCGCCATGGCGCGTGGTGCTCCGTCCCCCGATGGCAAACGCGCAACCGCCACCGACTGGTTCGACCTGCTCGATGCACAGGCCGTGTGCGAGTTCCAGTGGGCACAGCTGTTTGAACGCTACGATTTCGTTCTCGCGCCGCCCGCACCGGTGCTGGCAATCCCGCATCACGAAGGCTCGGTGTTCAATTCGACTCTGCGGATAAACGGCGAGGATGTGCCTGCAGGCGGAGGTTTGGCATGGCCGGGCCTCGCGACCTTCCCCAATCTGCCGGCGACAGTGCTGCCCATCGGTGATGGCAATACGGAGGGCGTAACGCTGCCCTGCGGAATGCAGGTTATTGGTCCGCGGTGGAGCGACATGGACTGCATTCAGGCCGCGCACGAGCTCGGGAAACTCTTGCACGGATAGCGCTCTTTCGCCATGGGCCAGCCAACGCAAGGAAAGGCAGCACCTTGGCCAAGACCAATCTCATGAAAACATTCGCCAAGTGGCACATCTGGCTTGGATGGCTGGTAGGCGTGCCGATCGTAATGTGGCTGGCGACCGGACTGTTCATGGTGATCAAGCCGATCGAGGAAGTGCGCGGCAATCACCTGCGCAAGGATATCTCCGATCAGGCGCTGGTGATTGAAAGCAGCGCGCTCGCCGATGCAGATGCTCAGTTGAAAGACATGCGCCTAACCATGCAGGATGGGCGTCCTGTGGCGATCCTGACCACGCTGGACGGCATCACGACGCGGGTCGACTACGAAACCGGTGAGGCCATTGCGCCTCTCGATGCGGCTGCCGCACGCACTCTCGTGGAACGACGCATCGAAGGCGGCAACAAAGTCAGCAAAGTCACCTTCTTTCCCGCGGACCGCGTGCCATTCGATTTCCGTCGCCCCTCCCCCGTCTGGCAGGTGGCATTGGAGGATGGCACCAATGTCTATGTCGGGCGCGACAGCGGCGAGATTGAGGCGGTGCGCACACGCTGGTGGCGCTGGTTCGATTTTGCATGGGGCCTGCACATCATGGACATTTCCGAGCGTGAGGACACCAGTCACCCGATCCTGATCCTGTTCGCAGCGCTTGGCCTGACGGGAGCCGTCATCGGCTGTGCGTTGATGTTCAGACGGCGCAAGACGCGTGTGAAGGTGCCCGAGCCCACCGTATGAACGAGGAAATTCTCACTCCTATCCTCGATGTGCTCGACATCGCTGGGATTGCTGTCTTTGCATTCTCCGGCGCGGTTATCGCGGCTCGGGAGCAGCAGACTTTCGTCACCATGGCGTTTTTTGCGCTGGTGACAGGTGTTGGCGGCGGCACCGTGCGCGATCTCTTGATCGGAGCACCAGTGTTCTGGGTGACTGATGGACGGGTGGCGGCGGTCTGCCTTGCCTGCGCCCTCATCGCATGGTTCACACCCGTTAAGCTGTGGCAGGGCAAGCTGTTCGATATGGCGGACGGCTTGGGACTTGCCGCCTACGCCGTGCTCGGCAGCGCGAAGGCGATGGCCTATGGCATTCCCCCGGTCCCCGCCGTGCTGATGGGTATCATAACGGGTTGTGTCGGCGGTATCATCCGCGACGTTGTTGCGGGACGTCCGTCGATCATCATGCAGCCGGAACTCTATGTCACAGCCGCCGCGCTCAGTGCGTCGATTACCGTGGTAGGGATGCTGATCGCACCGACACTGATGATAGCGAATTGGCCAATCTGGATCGGTGCGTTCGGCGCCGGCTTCATCTTGCGTGCCGCCGCAATCCACTGGGAAATCAGCTTGCCCACCTATCGCGCAAAAGAAAACGGAGCCGAAGCCGACCCCGTTCCTTCTTCATCTGAAGACTAATCCCGCGCTCTATTCGTCGCCCGGCAGCGGGCCGCCCGGATAGGCTGGCTGACGATCAGTTGTCAGTGGCACAAGCGGTTGATCGGAACGCGTGCCTGCGGTGCGATAAGGCTGTGCGCCCCGCACGTTCTGACGCGCGGCGATGTAACGGTCATCGTCCCATTGATTGTCTTCAACCTGACCTGTGGCCGAAACCCCGCGCAGGTTCGCTCCGCCCAGGTCGCCATAATCAATCGCGTCGATCTTGCCGTTGTTGTCGATGGCGCAGGTGAAGCCCGTGCCGTTGAACAGCGAGCCCGTGACCACCCAACCCTGCGCTGTGCGGTCAACGCTATCAACGCTGTCCACCCGTACATCGCGCTGGATCCGGTTCACGCATTGATCAACCGCGTTGTCGAGCCCACGAGAGCCATTGTCACGGCGGTCACGATCATAACGCCGGTCATCGCGACGCTCGTAATCACGGTCGCGGTGACGATTGTCTTTTTTGTTGGCCGCGCTCGCAATGGCGGCGATGCCACCGATGATCAGCACACCGGCCAACACATCACCGGCATCAACCCGGCGATGACGGCGCCAACGGCCACGGCGCCAGCCCCGGCGCCATTCGGAAATCTCGGTATCGGCATCGATTGTGGTGGTGTCGAACGGAGACGTATCAAAATCAGCAAACATCGCGTTGCCCGACGCGCTTTGTTTGACAATGCCTTGCGGAAGTTCGGCAGCAAAAGCTGGTGTTGCAGCCATCGAAAGCGCAGCGGCCAAGCCGACAGACGCTCCGAAACGAGAAATTAGAGCCATGTGCTCCCTCCTGTTTGGATGTGAGCGTCCACCAATCGCTCTCTTGACCACAAATGAATAGGCGGCCCAGGCTTACGCTTACCTGAACCGCCTATCGGGACTTGCGGCATCTAAGGGAGAGTTTGCCGCTTTGGTTTTGGGGTGCCCCGGGGACCACGCGTTGGAGCGCGCAGGAGGAATCCCCGGGGACTTAGGGGCCCAAAAGCCCTGTTCGATCAGAGGCCGCGAATGCCGCGGAAATCGATCTGGGGTCGACCGCCATTGAAGTAGCAGACGAACTTGCCGCGATCGTAGCCTTGGTTGCCATAACCATAGCCGTGTCCACGCAGGCCCTGTACTTCCATGCGACCTACAACGCGGTAGCCATAGCGGGTGCGATCAACGTCGCGGATGCGCAGCACCCGAGCGTTGCGGTAGCCGCCAAATCGACGCGCTTGGCGTTCGGCTACGCGGCTGCATCGGTTGACAGCTTGGCGAGAGTTGATCCCGCGCCAACCGCGATCCCAATCGCCACGGTGGTTCCAATTGCCGCGATCATAGTGTCGGTCGTGATAACGTCTGTCGCGGTAATTCCGCTTGCGATCACCATCGCCGTCAAATGCGCCCGCCGCGGCGGCAATTCCGCCGATAATCAGCGCGCCGGCAATCACTTCCTCGGCACCGATACCATCTCGGTCCTTAGCTACAGCAGGGGTGGCAGTCGCAAGGGCCATCGCGCCAGCCGCGACAGTCCCGAGCGTGCCTTTGGTCAGAGTCTTCTTCAGATCCGTCATAAGGGTCTTCCTCGGGTTAGGCCGATGCGTGATTGCGTCGGCTACAAGGGCCTTATGGATGATCTCGCTATTGGTTGAGCCTGAAGGGGTCTAGCAGCCTTTGTTCAGGTTAAATGCCTTTTATCTGAACGCAAGTAACGAAGTGTCGCAGTATTAGCCGTCTGTCGTGCTGATTGCTGAAATGACATCGCGGGTGAATGCCTCGATATCGAAACGGGTGCCCACCATGTCTTCCCCGCGCCGTACGATCACCAGATCCATGCTGGGGACAATCACCAAATACTGTCCGCGATTGCCCGCCGCGAGGAACGTATCCTTCGGGATGCCTTGATGGTTGTTGAACAGCCACCACCCCGCACCATAGCCCCACCCGCGTCCTTCTGGCTGCGGGCCTGAAGGGGTGGAGACATACTTGGTCCAGCCTTCGGGAAGGATACGGGTGCCATTTTCGAGCACACCGTCGCGCAAGTGTAGTTTACCTAGCGCGACGAGGTCATTAGCGGTTGTCCAAACCTGACTTGAGAGGATGTAATCGCCTGACCAATCGGTTTCGGCGACGGTGCCAAACATACCCACTGTTTTGAAAAATGCCTGAGGATCAAAGTCGTCGGTGCGGTCGGTGATCGCTTTGATCGCCATCAATGTGTCATTGTTGGCATAGCGATAAACTTTGCCCGGCTTGTGGATCAGCGGCCAATCGGTCGCGGTCTCCTCCACCGTTGAGCCGCCCGCATAGAGCGGATCGGTGCGGTTGCCTGGAGTGTCGGAGTATCGACCCGATGCCATTCGCAGTAGATGGTCGACGGTAATATCCTTGCGCGCATCATCCTTCCACTCTTCCCGCACTCCGGCGGCGTCTACATCAATCTGACCTTTGTGAACCGCGGCTCCTACCAAGGTCGCGGCGATGCTTTTGGCGACGGACCAAGTGCGTTGGGGTGTGCTGCGCGTATAGCCACCGACGGAATTCGCCAGGTTCTCTCGGTCGATCTTTACTGGATCAACATAACGCGAATACGCATTCTCCCCCTGCGCGATTACGATTGCTGTGGTTCGCGATCCCTCACCATAAGTGCCATCAAGCGCTGCCGCCATTTGCGTCTGGTATGGATTACGGTCGGTGAACGTGAAGATTTGCGGCGGAAACATCGGTCCACCATCTGGCGAAGTGGGCCAGGATTTTAGCTTGTCCTTCTCGAACGGGGCATCACTCTCAGGCGGTCCCGGCTCCATACCAATAGGCGCAAGTCGGCAACCATCTTCAAATGAAGCTTTGGCAAATCTTGGCGGCATATTGTCAGCCCAGTCGACCTCAACGTGACTGATCATGCGATTTTCGGCTCGGATAACGCGGTGCTCCAAAGTTCGGACGATGGGGTCGATCTTCGAATAGACACCCGTCAGCTCCCACGCCTTCACGCTGTTTTCGAGCCTGTTTGTCCCATTGCGCTCAGAGTTTGCAAGAGCGCCGCACAGGAACAGCGCCTTATATCCTGCGGCCAGCGCGCGATTGTATCGCTCGTCCAGTTTGTCTTGAGCCGACTGTGCGGTTGCGGTGGTTGAAAGAGCGAGCGCAGCGCCGGTGAGCGCGAGGGTCAAATTCTTCATGCGTGCGACACTAACCCTGCCCGCACAAAAGAAAAGGGGCCGACAGATCGCTCTGCCAGCCCCTTTCTATCTCATGGTGCGAAGACTTAGGCGTCTTCGTACTCGTCAGCTTCGCTCATGTCCGGACCGCTGTCCTGACCGCGTGCATCTTCGTCACGGTCGACGAATTCAATGACAGCCATTTGCGAAGCGTCGCTGTCGCGAAAGCCGGCTTTGATGATGCGGGTGTAACCACCGTCGCGGTCGCTGTAACGCTCGGCCAGAACGTCAAACAGCTTCTTCAGCTGCGTTTCGTCCTGCAAGCGGCTCTGGGCCAGACGACGGTTCGAAAGGCCGCCACGCTTGGCCAGCGTGATCAGCTTCTCGACGTAAGGACGCAGTTCTTTCGCCTTCGGCAGAGTTGTGACGATCTGCTCGTGCTTAATAAGAGCAGCCGACATGTTGCGGAAAAGAGCCTTACGGTGGCCCGACTTACGGCTCAGCTTACGCTGTGAAATTCCGTGACGCATTGTATTCTTCCTTCAGTTTGTAAGGGGCCCGTATGAGGTAGCCCGGTACTGGCGGCGCTTAAGGTGCGCCGCCGGAACCTGATTAGCCGAGCAGCTCTTGTTCGAGCTTCTTAGCCATTTCTTCGATGTTCTCTGGCGGCCAGCCCGGGATGTCCATGCCGAGGCGCAGACCCATGCTGGAGAGAACTTCCTTGATCTCGTTGAGCGACTTACGGCCGAAGTTCGGCGTACGCAGCATCTCGGCTTCGGTCTTCTGAACCAGATCGCCGATGTAGATGATGTTGTCGTTCTTGAGGCAGTTGGCCGAACGCACCGACAGCTCGAGCTCGTCGACCTTCTTGAGAAGGTAACGGTTGAGCTGGTTGGCGTCGTCTTCCTGCGGCGTAGCAGCCTGACCGATCATGGCCGACTGCGGCTGCGGGATGCCGTCTTCGAAGTGGACGAACAGCGTCAGCTGGTCCTGAAGGATGCGCGCAGCGTAAGCCACAGCGTCTTCGGGAGTGACGGTCCCGTCGGTTTCGATGGTCAGCGAGAGCTTGTCATAGTCGAGCTCCTGGCCAACACGAGCGTTCTCAACCTTGTAGCTCACCTGACGAACAGGCGAGTAAAGCGAGTCGACCGGGATCAGACCGATCGGCGCATCGGCCGGACGGTTCTGAACAGCCGGAGCGTAGCCCTTACCCACGTCAGCGGTCAGCTCCATGTTGAGCGTCGCACCTTCATCGAGGTGGCACAGGACGAGGTCCTTGTTCATCACTTCGATGTCGCCGGTTACAGCGATGTCGCCAGCTTTCACTTCAGCCGGGCCAGTGACCGAAAGCTGCAGACGCTTGGCGCCTTCACCTTCCATCTTGAGAGCGATTTGCTTCACGTTCAGAACGATGTCGGTCACGTCTTCGCGCACGCCAGCGAGCGAAGAGAATTCGTGCAGCACGTTTTCGATCTTGATCGAAGTGATCGCGGCACCCTGAAGCGACGAAAGCAGAACACGGCGCAGCGCGTTGCCGAGCGTCAGGCCAAAGCCGCGCTCGAGCGGTTCAGCGACGAAAGTTGCCTTGCGACCTTTGTCTCCGCCTTCTTTGACTTCGAGTTGGTTGGGTTTCTTGAGTTCCTGCCAGTTCTTCGTGTTGACGGACATGGATTTCCCCTAATTCGCTTTGCAGCGGGTTGAAATGTGTGCGGACCGGGACGCCAGTCAGAGGCGCGTCCGGTCCGAGTAAGTCTCGGCGGCCCGAAAGCCGCCGGGGCAGTTACGGATCAGACGCGACGACGCTTCGACGGACGCACCCCGTTATGCGGGATTGGCGTCACATCGCGGATCGACGTGATGTTGAAGCCGACTGCAGCAAGACCGCGCAACGCGCTCTCACGACCCGAACCCGGGCCCTTCACTTCGACTTCGAGGGTGCGCACACCGTGGTCGGCGGCTTTCTTGCCGGCATCGTCGGCAGCAACCTGTGCTGCATACGGCGTCGACTTACGGCTGCCTTTGAAACCCATCATGCCGGCGCTGGACCAGCTGATCGCATTGCCCTGCGCATCGGTGATGGTGATCATGGTGTTGTTGAAGCTGGCGTTGATGTGCGCAACGCCGCTTGAGATGTTTTTACGGTCGCGGCGTCTTACCTTGCCGGGTTCGCGTGCCATTTCTCGTATTCCTTATTTTCTTGGAAGAAGGGAAAAGCCTTGAGCAAAATGCTCTGGCTTACTTCTTCTTGCCTGCGATCGGCTTGGCCTTACCCTTACGGGTGCGGGCGTTGGTGTGCGTGCGCTGACCGCGAACGGGCAACTGGTTACGGTGACGAAGACCGCGATACGAACGCAGGTCCATCAGACGTTTGATGTTCATCGCGGTTTCGCGACGAAGGTCACCCTCGACCATGTGATCCGCGTCGATTGTCTCACGAATGCGCAGGACTTCCTCATCGGTGAGGTCCTGAACACGCGCAGTGTGCGGAATGCCAAGTTTGTCTGCAATCTGGACAGCCGTGGTACGGCCAATTCCGTGAATATACGTCAGCGCGATGATCACACGCTTGTTTGTGGGGATGTTTACCCCGGCAATACGAGCCACTTAATTCTCCATGCTCCACAGGGATTTACGGGATTGAACCGCCTGCCCTATCTCAACGCTCAATTCATCGAAACGTTCTGGACCAGCCTAAAAACGGCAAAAGTCCGGATGGCACACCACGAATGGGCAGTGCCTGCCGGACTGGTTTCGAACGTGTCGAATGAGCGGCGCGCTTACGTTGATTCTGCCTGCAAGGTCAACACTTAGGCGCGCATTATCGACCGAGCCGCAGATATGGGCGGCTACGATGCGATTTCAAGGATGTCATACACCTTGACGGCAGTTAACGCAAAGTGCGCCGATTACAGTAACAGCTCCGGCTCATTCGTAACTGGCTCGCCAAAGGCATCTTCGAATTCAGCGCTGGCTTCGTCTGCCGGCGCCTCTTCCCCATCAGCAGGAGCATCGTCGGCTTCTTCTGCGCCTTCTTCCCCTATGGATGTATCTTCCTCACCGTCGACGGAGGATTCCTCCTCCTTAGGCAAATCAACGCGGCCCAAAAGTTTGGATAGCCCATTGAGCTGCTGTGTCATGACACCATCGACAGCTTTGGAGATAACCGGAATTTCAAACCGCATCCGGCCACCGACATGGTATTCCCAGACGATCCGCGTCCCCTGCTCCACTTCGGTTAAGGCCACGGTCAGCACTCCATTGACTGGCTCGCTTTGCAAAGGACCCAGCGCGCCAACCAATCGGATTGCGACTTCGGGTTGGGAATTCACAACGCGAAGATGCTCCACGCTGCCTTCCAGCGTGAAACGACCCGGTTCATCGACCTCTGGGACTTTCTCGCAAAAACATCCACCCGCTTGCGGCGTCAAAGATAAGTTGGCTGAGTCCCCAGTGAACGTGTGCGAGGAATTCCACCATTTCGACGGATCGATCAGCGCCAGCCACACTTCCTTGGGCGACGCCTCAACAACAGCCTCGTCACGCGTCACAAACCCGCTGGCATCGGCCTCAACCACTTCGGCCTGAGCAGCAGTTGCGGTGAAAATGAGCGCGGCGCCGAAAGCGGCAAGTGTCTTATGCATTGAAGGAGTCTCCCAAGTCCGATTGCGGACCTAGGCGATCAGATAGAATTGGAAAAGCCCCAAGACGAGACTGCGCCGACCTTAGCCGAGGATCGCGTCAATCGCGCTGGCGACCTCGTCAATTGCGCCCATGCCATCAACGCGGCTCACAATGCCACGCGCTTCATAGCCTGGAAGGATCGGCGCGGTTTTGGCGCGATATTCCTCCATGCGAGTGCGCACGGTCTCTTCATTGTCGTCCGGGCGGCGCTTGAACTCGGTAGAGCCGCAAACATCGCACTCGCCTTCTTTGGAGGGCGGGTTCGCGGTGTCGTGATAAAGCGCACCGCAGCTGGCGCAGGAGAAGCGACCGGTGATCCGTTCCACCAAAGCATCCACATCGACGCCCAGCTCGATCACGTGATCAAGCGAACGGCCGTTCTTGGCAAGGATGCGGTCAAGATCGTCAGCCTGTGCAGCCGTGCGCGGGTAGCCGTCGAAAATGGCGCCCTGCTCTGTAGGCATTGTCGCCAGATTCTCGTCAATCAGTGATGATACGATTTCGTCGGAAACCAGCTCGCCGCGATCCATCACTGCCTTCGCCGCAAGGCCAACGGGTGTCTCAGCTTTCACAGCCGCACGAAGCATATCGCCGGTTGAGAGCTGTTTCATGCCGTGGCGTTCGACCAGCCCTGCACTCTGCGTGCCTTTGCCTGCGCCCGGAGGGCCAAGAAGAATGATGTTCACGAGCGCTAGTCCCCTATTGTCACGCCACAGTCACCCAGGCGCGTTGGCGCGCCCGACCAACCTTTTCATGCTTTAGCGCATGCGGCCTTTCAACTTAGCCTTTTTGATGAGATCGCCATACTGGTGCGCCAGCAGGTGCGACTGGATCTGGCTAAGCGTATCAACCGTCACGTTGACCACAATCAGAAGGCTGGTGCCGCCGAGGAACAGCGGGATGCCTGTCTGAGCGATCATGTATTCCGGAATGACGCAGACCAGCGTCAGGTAGATCGCGCCAACAACGGTGATGCGCGAAAGCACATACTCAAGATATTCTGCCGTGCGCTTGCCCGGACGGATGCCGGGAATGAAGCCGCCATTCTTCTTCAGGTTATCAGCTGTCTCTTCTGGGTTGAACACAACCGCAGTGTAGAAGAAGCAGAAGAAGATGATGCCGATGGCATAGAGCAGCATGTAAATCGGTTGGCCATGAGCCAGGTACTGGTTGAGCCACACGATGCTGGCACCAACGCCACTTTCAGTGTCAACCGAGTTACCGGCGAACTGCGTGATCGTCAGCGGCAGAAGCAGCAACGAGCTTGCAAAGATCGGTGGAATAACACCAGCAGTGTTGAGCTTCAGCGGCAGGTGCGAGCGATCTGCCTGCATCATACCCTGTTGCGTCGCACGCTTCGGATACTGGATCAGCAGCCTGCGCTGCGCACGCTCCATAAACGCGATGAATAGGATCAGCACCACGACCATGATGATGAAGCCAATGATGATGCCCGGAGAGATCGAGCCGGTACGGCCGCCTTCGAACAGGTTGCTGGCAAAGTTCGGGAACTGAGCGACGATGCCCGCCATGATGATCAGCGAAACACCGTTACCAATACCGCGCGATGTGATCTGCTCACCCAGCCACAGCAGGAACATGGTACCACCGATAAGACTGATGACTGCGCCAATGCGGAACATGTAGCCCGGGTTCACCACCGCCGCGATGCCAGACTGGCTCGCGAAGCTTTCGAGACCCGCGGCAAGGAAGTATCCTTGGATCGCGCAAAGGAAGACTGTGCCGTAGCGCGTATACTGGTTCAGCTTCTGCCGCCCAGTCGCCCCTTCTTTCTTCAGCGCAGCCAGCGTCGGGTGAAGTGCCGCCGCCATCTGCACCACAATCGACGCGGTAATGTATGGCATAACGCCCAGCGCGATCAGGCTCATCCGTTCAAGCGAGCCGCCCGAGAACATGTTGAACATGTCGAGGATGCCGCCACGGCCAAGTTCAGCCAGGTTCTGCAAAGCAGCCGGGTTGACGCCGGGAAGAGGGATGAAGCTGAGGAAACGGAACACAATCAGAGCGCCGATTGTGAACCAGATGCGCTGGCGCAGCTCGGTGGCTTTGGCGAAGTTGCCAAAGTTCATGTTGCTGGCGAAGTTATCGGCGCGTGATGCCATGGGTATCGTCGATCCTAATTCTTGGCCGCGCCAACAAGGTCAGCTGCGGTGTCAGAGACGATAAATAGGGAGCGGGGGGCCCGTTGTCGAACCCCCCGCCCTGATTTTGTCCGATTATTTCTTGGAAGCCTGCTTGGCGGCTTTAACTTCGGCGTTGATCGGCGCGGTCACTTCGACGCTGCCACCGGCCTTTTCAACCGCTGCAATCGCGCCCTTAGTGGCACCAGCAACGACGAATTTCGCCTTAGCTTTGATCTCGCCCTTGCCGAGTAGACGCACACCGTCCTTGCCACCGCGAACCAAGCCGGCTTCGCGAAGCGCTTCTTCGGTGATGTCCTTCTTCCCGTCGAGCTTCTTGGCGTCGATGAACTTCTGCACCATGCCGATATTCACTTCAGCAAAGTCCTTGGCGAACTTGTTGTTGAAGCCACGCTTTGGCAGGCGCATGTGAAGCGGCATCTGGCCGCCTTCAAAGCCCTTGATGGCAACACCAGAACGGGATTTCTGACCCTTCTGACCGCGTGCTGCGGTTTTGCCTTTGCCAGAGCCGATACCACGGCCCACGCGCATGCGACCTTTACGGGCGCCTGCATTGTCACGGATGTCGTTGAGTTTCATAGTTTGCACTCGCTTTCGCTTTTCTTCGCGCTGAAAGAGTGAGGCCCCGCAACTGCGAGGCCCCAGATTTGATTAGTCCACGATCTTCGCAAGATGCGGGATCTTCGCGACCGCGCCGCGAACTTCAGGGGTATCCTGACGCTCAACGACCTTGTGCATCTTGTTCAGCCCAAGACCGATAAGGATCTTACGCTGGCTTTCGGGACGACGGATCGGCGAACCGATCTGTTTGATCTTGATGGTAGCCATGGGATCTTACTCCGCTACAGCCGCAGCATCGACTGCTGCTTCGGCTTCGCTAGCGCCGCCGCGACCCAGAAGGTCGGCGACTTTCTTGCCGCGACGCTGAGCAACCGACTTCGGCGAAGTCTGGTCCTGCAGCGCCTCGAACGTGGCGCGGATCATGTTGTACGGGTTGGACGTGCCGACCGATTTGGTCACAACGTCAGCAACGCCGAGGCTTTCAAACACTGCACGCATCGGACCACCGGCGATGATACCGGTACCCGGAGGCGCCGTGCGAACGGTGACCTTGCCAGCACCGAAACGGCCATTGCCATCATGGTGAAGCGTGCGGCCTTCTTTCAAAGGAACGCGGATCATCTTCTTACGCGCAGCAGCAGTTGCTTTGGTAATTGCCTCAGGAACTTCACGAGCCTTACCGTGACCAAAGCCAACGCGGCCCTGACCGTCACCGACAACGACGAGTGCAGCAAAGCCGAAACGCTTACCACCCTTCACCGTTTTCGAGACGCGGTTGATGTGCACCAGCTTTTCGATGATGCCGTCATCTTCTTCCTCGCGGCGACCTCGGCCACCGTCACGACCACCGCGACCACGGCCACGACCGCCTTCACGGTTGCCACCACGGCCACGACCACGACCCTTTTGCTCTTCAGCTGCAGGAGCAGCTTCAGCGGGTGCTTCGGTCTTGGCTTCTTCAGCCGGAGCCGCCTCAGCAGCAGGAGCTGCCGCTTCGGGTGCTGCGGTTTCCGGAGTTGCTTCCGGCGCAACAGCCTCAGGGGCGGTTTCTTCTGGTTTCTTTTCGTCAGCCATCATCAGAACTCCAGCCCGCCTTCGCGAGCGGCATCGGCCAGCGCCTTAACGCGGCCATGGAACAGGAACCCGCCGCGATCGAACACGACAGTGGTCACACCAGCTTTTTTCGCAGCAGCGGCGATGTCTTTGCCAACCTGATAGGCAGCGTCGACATTTGCGCCCGACTTCTTCGCGCCCAGCGTCGAAGCAGCTGCGACCGTACGGCCTTCTGCATCGTCGATTATCTGCGCGTAGATGTGACGGCCAGTGCGGTGCACCGAAAGGCGCGGCTTACCACCGGCCCGCGAGCGGAGCGCAGTGCGAACACGGCGACGGCGACGTTCAAAGAGAGATAGTTTTGCCATCTTACTTCTTCTTCCCTTCCTTGCGGAAGATGTATTCACCGCGATACTTAATGCCCTTGCCTTTATAAGGCTCAGGCTTACGCCATTCGCGGATTTCGGCAGCAAACTGGCCAACAGCCTGTTTGTCGATGCCGCTGATTTCTACCGTGGTCTGATCTGGCGTCTTGACTTCGATGCCTTCCGGCACAGTCAGGTCGACGTCGTGGCTGAAACCAAGCTCAAGCTTCAGGGTCTTGCCCTGCGACTTGGCACGATAACCAACGCCCGAGATTTCCAGCGTCTTCGAGAAGCCTTCGGTTACACCTTCAACCAAATTCGACACCAGCGTGCGCTGCATGCCCCAGAAAGAGCGTGCTTGCTTGGAATCGTTGGCCGGATTGACCTGGATTTCGTCGCCTTCGACTTTGTAGTCGATAAGCTCGGACAGACCCATCGAAAGAGTGCCCTTCGGCCCCTTCACGGTCAGCTGGCCGTTGTCGATCGTAGCGGTAACACCGCCCGGGATCGCAACAGCTTTCTTACCAATACGGCTCATCAGAACACCTCCGCGAGCACTTCACCGCCGACCTTGTTGTCGCGTGCTTCAGCGTCCGAAAGAACACCGCGCGGGGTCGATACGATGGTGATACCCAGTCCGTTGCGCACAACCGGGAGTTCTTGCGAACCCGAATAGACGCGGCGGCCAGGCTTCGAAACGCGCGCGACATGCTTGATCGCAGGCTCGCCTTCGAAATATTTCAGTTCAATCCGCAGCTGCGGGTGCTTGCCCGAAGCATCATCGCTGTAGCCACGAATGTAGCCTTCGCGCTGAAGCACTTCGAGAACGTTCGCACGCAGCTTGGAAGCGGGCGAAAGGACGCTGTCCTTCTTCGCACGCTGGCCGTTGCGGATACGGGTGAGCATATCACCCAGTGGATCGGTCATAGCCATTTGTTAATTCCTCACCAGCTCGACTTGGTCAGACCGGGGATCAGACCACGGTTGCCGAGGTTACGCAGTTCGATACGGTTGATGCCGAACTTGCGATAATAGCCGCGCGGGCGGCCGGTGGTGGCACAGCGGTTACGAACCCGGGTCGGGTTACCGTTGCGCGGGATCTCAGCCATCTTGAGACGCGCGATGAGGCGTTCGCTCTCATCAAGGCTTTCGTCATCCGCGATCGCCTTCAGCTTCTCGTACTTAGCTGCGTACTTCTTCACGAGAGCCTTACGCTTCTCGTTCTTATTGATGGAACTCAGTTTCGCCATTGGACTTAAGCTCTCTTCCTTTACCGGCTCACGCCGCTTGCTTTTCTTGGTTGGCTTCACCCTGGAAAGGGAAGCCGAACAGACGCAGCAATTCGCGCGCCTCTTCGTCGGTTTTGGCGGTGGTGGTCACGATGATGTCCATGCCGCGCACCTTGTCGATCTTGTCGTAGCTGATCTCAGGGAACACGATCTGTTCCTTGAGGCCCATTGCGTAGTTGCCACGACCGTCGAACGATTTCGCGTTTACGCCGCGGAAGTCGCGGATGCGGGGCATTGCAATGGTCACCAGACGGTCGAGGAATTCGAACATACGGTCACGGCGCAGGGTTACCTTGCAACCGATCGGCATGCCTTCGCGCAGTTTGAACTGAGCGATCGACTTCTTCGCTTTGGTGATGACAGGCTTCTGACCAGAGATCAGGGCCATTTCTTCAGCAGCGATCTGAACCTTCTTCTTGTCCTGGCTCGCTTCGCCCACGCCCATGTTGAGCGTGATCTTTTCGATCTTCGGAACTTCGAGACGGTTCTTGTAACCGAACTTTTCGGTCATGGCCTTGACGATCTCGTCGTCATACTGGGCCTTCTTGCGAGGCGTGTAATCAGCCATCGATGGTCTCCCCACTCTTTACAGCGACGCGGACCTTCTTGCCGTCTTTGGTTTCAAAGCGGACACGGGTCGGCGAGCCATCCTTGGGATCTGCAACAGCAACCTTGGAGATGTTCATCGGAGCCGGGAAACGGTCGATGCCACCCTGTGGGTTCTGCTGGCTCGGCTTACGGTGACGCGCAACGACGTTGATGCCTTCGACAACAACCTTCCCGTCTTTCGGCATAACCTGCTGGACGGTGCCCTTACGGCCCTTGTCCTTGCCGGAAAGCACGACGACTTCGTCACCCTTTTTAATCTTGGCAGCCATGGTTACAGCACCTCCGGAGCGAGCGAGATGATCTTCATGAAGCCGCGGCCGCGCAGTTCGCGGACCACCGGGCCAAAGATACGAGTGCCGATTGGCTCTTCGCTCTTGTTCACGAGAACAGCAGCGTTGCTGTCAAAACGGATCACGCTGCCATCAGGACGACGAACGTCCTTCTTGGTGCGCACGATCACCGCACGGTGAACGTCGCCCTTTTTGACCTTCGCGCGTGGCTGGGCTTCCTTCACGGAAACCACGATCACGTCGCCTACGGAGGCAAAACGTCGCTTAGACCCGCCCAGCACCTTAATGCACTGGACGCGCTTTGCGCCGCTATTGTCCGCGACGTCGAGATTGGATTGCATCTGGATCATTGATCCGGTTCCTTCTCTTGGCTTGCTGGGACGCCCGATTACCGTCCGGGGCTCAGCAGTTCCTCGTCAAATTACTCTGCGCCGCCCGGTGTGGCTTCTGCCACGTCCAGATCAGCTTCGATCGCCTGCGTACCGCCCGCAACAACCCGGTCCTTCACAGCCCAGGTTTTGGTCTTGGAGATCGGTTTGGTCTCCTCGATGCGGACAACATCGCCCAGCGTGTATTCGTTCTTCTCATCGTGAGCGTGATACTTTTTCGAACGACGGATGATCTTCCCGTAAAGCGGGTGCTTCACCTTGCGTTCGACCAGTACGGTCACGGTTTTGTCGGTCTTGTCGGAGGTGACAGTTCCGATCAGGATACGTTTCGGCATTGTCTACTCCTTACGCCTTTGCAGCCGCAGCGCGCTCAGTCTGAAGCGTCTTGATCTGAGCGATCGAACGACGGACATCCTTGATGCGCGAAGGCTTTTCGAGCTGGTTGGTCGCAGCCTGGAAACGCAGGTTGTACTGCTCGCGCTTAAGATCGGTCAGTTCAGCGGACAGCTGATCATCGGTCTTGGTGCGAAGGTCTTCGATGTCGGCCATCAGTTGCCTCCCAGGTGCGATGTGTCACCCATACGGGCAACAACTTTGGTTTTGATCGGCAGTTTCATAGCTGCGCGTTCAAATGCGAGCGCGGCCAACTGACCATCAACGCCGTCGAGTTCGAACAGGATGCGGCCCGGCTTTACGCGAGCTGCCCAGTATTCGACAGAACCCTTGCCTTTACCCTGACGAACTTCGGCAGGCTTCTTCGACACGGGGACATCAGGGAACACACGGATCCACAGACGGCCCTGACGCTTCATGGCGCGGGTGATAGCACGACGAGCGGCCTCAATCTGACGCGCAGTAAGACGCTCGGGCTCAAGCGCTTTGAGACCATAGGCACCAAAGTTCAGCGTAGTGCCGCCCTTAGCGTCGCCTTTGATCCGGCCTTTAAAGGCCTTACGATATTTGGTTTTCTTCGGTTGAAGCATTTTCTCTTACCTTTTTAGCCGTCCCACGCTCAACGCGCCGGACGTACTCCCGAAGTTTGCGATTCCATCATCAGACGGTCCTGCGCGGTCGGATCGTGACCGAGGATTTCGCCTTTGAAGACCCAAACCTTGATCCCGATGATGCCGTAAGCGGTGAGTGCTTCGGTCTCAGCGTAATCAATGTTGGCCCGCAGCGTGTGCAGCGGAACGCGGCCTTCACGATACTGTTCAACACGAGCGATCTCGGCACCACCAAGACGGCCGCCACACACGATCTTGATGCCTTCAGCACCAAGACGCATGGCCGACTGCATGGCGCGCTTCATCGCACGACGGAAAGCCACACGGCGGATCAGCTGGTCTGCAATGCCCTGAGCGACGAGCTTGGCGTCGATTTCCGGCTTGCGGATCTCAACGATGTTCAGCTTCACTTCGCTTTCGGTCATGGTCGACAGCTTAGAACGCAGCTTCTCAATGTCCGCGCCCTTCTTACCGATGATGACACCCGGACGAGCCGCATAGATCGATACGCGGCACAGTTTGGCCGGTCGCTCGATCACAACCTTCGAAATCGCTGCCTGCGGCACCGTTTCAAGGATGTATTTGCGGATCTTGATGTCCTCAGCGAGAAGACCGGCATAGTCGCGCCCTTCGGCGTACCAGCGGCTGTCCCACGTACGGTTGATCTGGAGACGCAGACCGATTGGGTTACTCTTCTGACCCATGGATTAGGCCTCCTCTACTTCGCGAACGACAATGCGCAGCTTGCTGAAAGGCTTCAGAATGCGCGTCGACTTACCGCGACCACGAGTGTGGAAACGCTTCATGGTGATCGACTTGCCAACCGAAGCCTCGGCAACGACGAGCGCGTCGACGTCGAGATCGTGGTTGTTCTCCGCGTTGGCGATCGCCGATGCGAGCACCTTGCTGGCGTCTTTCGCCATCGCCTTCTTGGAGAAGGAGAGGATGTTCATGGCCTCTTCGGCCTTCTTGCCGCGGATCAGCTCGGCAACGAGGTTGAGCTTCTGCGCCGAACCACGGATCGTGGTGCCGACGGCGAGCGCCTCATTGTCCGCAACGCGGCGAGGTGATTTTGCCTTGCCCATTATCGCTTGCCCTTCTTGTCAGCCGCGTGACCCGGGAAGTTGCGCGTAGGAGCGAACTCACCAAGCTTGTGGCCGACCATTTCTTCCGAAACGGCTACGGGGATGAACTTCTGACCGTTGTAAACGTTGAAGGTAAGTCCAACGAACTGCGGCAGAATAGTCGAACGGCGCGACCAGGTTTTGATCGGCTTCGAGTTGCCCGCTTCCTGTGCGTCTTCGGCCTTCTTGAGAAGGCTGAGTTCGACAAACGGACCTTTCCAGACGGAACGTGCCATCGTCTATTACCTCTTCTTCTTCGCGTGACGCGAACGGATAATCATCTTGTCCGTCTGCTTGTTCTTACGAGTGCGGGCACCCTTGGTCGGCTTGCCCCATGGGGTAACCGGGTGACGGCCACCGCTGGTGCGGCCTTCACCACCACCGTGCGGGTGATCGACCGGGTTCTTTGCAACACCACGGGTCAGCGGGCGACGGCCCTTCCAACGGGTGCGACCGGCCTTGCCGAAGTTCTGGTTCTGGTTGTCGGGGTTCGACACCGCGCCAACCGTTCCCATGCAATCGGCACGCAGGTAACGCTGCTCACCCGAGTTGAGACGCACGATGACCATGCCGCGGTCACGACCGACGAGCTGGACATAAGCGCCTGCCGAACGAGCGATCTGACCGCCCTTGCCCGGCTTCATCTCAACGTTGTGGCAGATCGTACCGACCGGCATCTGACCCAGAAGCATGGCGTTGCCCGGCTTCGTATCGGTCTTCTCGCCAGCAACCACCGTGTCGCCAACAGCAAGACGCTGTGGGCAGACGATGTAGGCCAGTTCGCCGTCTTCGTACTTGAGCAGAGCGATGAACGCGGTCCGGTTGGGATCGTATTCGATACGCTCGACAGTCGCGGGGACATCCCACTTGCGACGCTTGAAGTCGATGAAGCGATACTTCTGCTTGTGACCACCGGCGATACCGCGCGAAGTCACATGGCCTTTGTTGTTACGGCCACCGGTCTTGCGCTTGCCTTCGGTCAGCGACTTGACCGGGCCACCTTTGTGGAGACCGGACTTGTCGACCAGAATAAGGCCACGGCGCGCCGGGCTTGTTGGTTTGTAATTCTTGAGTGCCATTAGCCTACACCCTCAGTGATATCGATCATCGTGCCTTCAGCCAGCGTGACAATCGCTTTCTTCACGTCAGAGCGCTTGTAGGGCTTACCCCGCCAGCGCTTCGTCTTGCCCTTGGTCACGATCGTGTTGACCGAAACAACCTTTGCCTTCTGTGCAGAGTAGATAGCTTCAACAGCTTCCTTGATCTGCGGCTTGGTTGCGTCGCCAGCGACCTTGAAGACAACCGCGTTGTTCTCCGAAGCCAGTGTCGACTTCTCGGTGATGTGCGGTGCCAGGATCACGTCATAGTGACGGGCGTCAATTTCCTGCTTCTTAGCCATTGAAGCGCGCCTCCAGCTTGGCGACAGCGTCCTTGGTCAGGATCAGCGTGTCGTGGTTGAGGATGTCGTAAACGTTGGCACCCGCTGCCGGGAGAACGTTGACACCAACGAGGTTGCCAGCGGCCTTCTGGAAGCCGTCGTTGACGGTTTCACCGTCGATTACGAGGACCTTGCCGTTGAAACCGTGCTTGTCGAAGTGACCCTTGAGCGCCTTCGTCTTGGCATCCTTCAGCTCAAGACTGTCAACGACGACGAGGCCGTCAGCAGCTTTGGTCGAAAGCGCCATTTTGAGACCGAGAGCACGGATCTTCTTGTTCAGCGACTGGTTGAAGTCACGCTTGCGAGCACCGTGAGCCTTACCACCACCGATAAAGATCGGAGCAGCGCGGTCGCCGTGACGTGCGCCACCCGAACCTTTTTGCGCGCCGAACTTCTTACCGGTGCGCGCCACGTCCGACCGCTCACGCGTCGGGCGAGCCGTGCCACGGCGATTTTCGAGCTGCCAAGTGACAACACGGTGCAGGATGTCTGCACGTGGGGTTACGCCGAAAACGTCATCGTTCAGTTCGATGTCGCCCGAGGCCTTCCCGTCGATTTTCTGGACCTTCACCTTCATGGCTTAGTCTTCCTTCTTCTCTTCCGCTGCGGGAGCATCAGCTTCCGGAGCAGGAGTGTCGGCGGCTGCGGTTGCCTCTACGGGAGTTTCCTCGACCGGAGTTTCAACAGCAGGCTCTTCCTTCGCAGGAGTGGTGTCGATCACCGCGCCCGGGAACGGGAGATCCTCAGGCATCTTCAACTTCACAGCGTCGCGAACCAGCATCCAGCTGTTCTTCGACCCAGGAACCGAGCCTTTCACGAAGATAAGACCGCGATCGGCGTCGGTGCGCACGATTTCGAGGTTCATCTGGGTCCGCTGACGATCACCCATGTGACCAGCCATCTTCTTACCCTTGAACACGCGGCCCGGATCCTGACGGTTACCCGTCGAACCGTGCGAACGGTGAGAAATCGAAACACCGTGGGTAGCGCGCAGACCACCGAAGCCCCAACGCTTCATAGCACCTGCAAAGCCCTTACCCTGGGTGTGGCCCGTGATGTCGACCTTTTGGCCAGCAACAAAGTGCTCGGCACTGATCTTTGAGCCGACCGGTACGAGACCTTCTTCGCTCTCAACACGGAATTCAGCGACACGCTGCTTGAGACCAACACCGGCTTTGCCGAAGTGCTCACGCTGCGGTTTTGCTACGTTTTTCTGTTTCGCTTCGCCCGCGCCCAGCTGAACAGCGAAATAGCCATCCGTGTCTGCGGTGCGGTGGGAGACAACCTGGCAATCTTCCAGAGCGAGCACGGTCACAGGTACGTGCCGTCCATCCTCCTGGAAGAGGCGGGTCATCCCGACTTTCTTTGCGATCACGCCAGTGCGCATCGTCTTTACTCCTTACAGAGGCACCCAAGGGACCATCCCAGAGGTGCGTGCCAACCCAAATTTTTATGCTGCAACCCCGTCCGGGCTGACGCCCTCCCAACCATGTGGCTGTTTGAGCGAGACGGAGGACGCAGCCCGGTAAAAACCGGCGGTATCCATATGTCTTGCCGAGCTTGCACTCAGCGGAGCCATGGAGCTCCAAATCGTCTGGCCGGTTTAACGTCCCACCAGCGGGACGATGTCGAGCGGCTTAGGCCAGCTTGATCTCGACGTTTACGCCAGCAGCCAGATCGAGCTTCATCAGAGCGTCGACGGTCTGGGCGTTGGGCTGCACGATGTCGAGCAGCCGCTTGTAGGTGCGCACCTCGAACTGCTCGCGCGACTTTTTGTCGATGTGCGGGCCGCGGTTCACGGTGAACTTCTCGATACGCGTCGGCATGGGAATGGGGCCGCGAATAAGAGCGCCGGTACGGCGAGCCGTGTCTGCGATTTCGCCAGTAGCCTGGTCGAGAACGCGGTGGTCAAACGCCTTAAGGCGAATACGAATATTCTGAGCTTCCATTACCTACACCGATGCGAAAGAGCCAAAGAGCTGTTTCCAACTCTCAAAAACAAAAGGCCAGACCCGCTTTGGATAATCCGTCAGCGGATGGCCTCATCAAATTTCATAACAACGGAAACGAATCTCCGTTGAAGTTGGCGCGCGTATATCGAGAGTGTTGGAATCTGGCAACCCCATCACGCACGAAAATATCACTGCCAAGGACCGGCCTCCCCGCTCGCGCGACAAAACCCACCTCACATAAATTGGGGGCCGGCACTCATTGAGCACCGGCCCCCGAATTTTCTAGCGCCTCAATCGAGGCAGCAGCTTACTTGCTGATCTTGGCAACAACGCCCGAACCAACCGTACGGCCACCTTCGCGGATAGCGAAACGCAGACCTTCGTCCATAGCGATCGGAGCGATCAGCTTGACGTTGATCGACACGTTGTCGCCCGGCATCACCATCTCGGTGCCCTCTGGGAGGATCACTTCACCGGTGACGTCGGTGGTGCGGAAGTAGAACTGCGGACGATAGTTCGCGAAGAACGGCGTGTGACGGCCACCTTCGTCTTTCGACAGAACGTAAACTTCTGCGCTGAACTCGGTGTGCGGCGTAACCGAACCCGGCTTGGCCAGAACCTGACCACGCTCAACTTCTTCACGGCCAACGCCACGGATCAGAGCACCGATGTTGTCGCCAGCTTCACCCGAGTCGAGCAGCTTGCGGAACATTTCAACGCCGGTAACGGTCGTCTTCGTGGTGTCTTTGATACCGACGATTTCAACTTCGTCGCCAACGTTCACAACACCGGTTTCGACGCGGCCGGTCACAACAGTACCACGACCCGAGATCGAGAACACGTCTTCAATCGGCATCAGGAAGTCCTGATCAACCGGGCGGTCCGGCTGCGGGATGTACTCGTCAACAGCTGCCATCAGTTCCTTGATCGAGTTTTCACCGATCTCAGGATCGCGACCTTCGAGAGCGGCCAGAGCCGAACCCTTGATGATCGGAATGTTGTCGCCGTCGAAGTCGTAGCTCGAAAGCAGTTCGCGAACTTCCAGTTCAACGAGCTCGAGGATTTCTTCGTCGTCGACCTGGTCAACTTTGTTCATGTAAACAACCAGAGCCGGAACACCGACCTGACGTGCCAGCAGGATGTGCTCGCGAGTCTGCGGCATTGGGCCGTCAGCAGCGTTCACAACCAGGATAGCCCCGTCCATCTGCGCGGCACCGGTGATCATGTTCTTAACATAGTCAGCGTGGCCCGGGCAGTCGACGTGCGCGTAGTGGCGGTTGTCGGTCTCGTACTCAACGTGAGCGGTCGAGATGGTGATACCACGCTCGCGCTCTTCCGGAGCTTTGTCGATGTTGCCGAAATCAACAGCAGCGCCCTGAACCTTGGTGATAGCCGCGGTCAGAGTCGTCTTACCATGGTCAACGTGACCGATGGTGCCGATGTTGCAGTGCGGCTTATTACGCTCAAACTTTTCCTTCGCCATTTCTCAATAACCTTCTTTCAAAATTTTGATCTCTTTGCGGGAGAAAAGGCGGCCCCGCTGAATCAGGCGCCGCCCCTAGCCTTGCTTGCTCAGTTAAGCAAGCTTCTCCTTGACCTCTTGCGCAACTGCGGCCGGAACTTCGTCATAATGCGAGAACTGCATTGTGTACTGCGCACGCCCTTGCGTGAACGAGCGCAGTTCGTTGACGTAGCCGAACATGTTGGCAAGCGGCACAAACGCTTCAACGGCCTGAGCATTACCACGGCTGTCTGTGCCCTGGATCTGCCCGCGACGGCTGTTGAGGTCGCCGATGACGTCGCCGAGATAATCTTCCGGCGTTACCACTTCAACCTTCATCACCGGCTCAAGCAGCTTGATACCTGCTTTTTGTGCCGCTTCGCGCATGGCGCCGCGACCGGTGATTTCGAAGGCCACAGTCGACGAGTCGACATCGTGGTACTTGCCGTCGATCAGGCGGATCGTGAAGTCGATGATCGGGAAGCCGACCAGGTGACCACTTTCAGCCTGCTCGCGCATGCCCTTTTCAACCGACGGGATGTATTCGCGCGGAATGTTACCGCCCTTAATCTCGTCTTCGAAGATGATGCCCTGGCCGCGTTCACCCGGGGTGACCACAACCTTGGCTTCACCGAACTGACCCGAACCACCCGACTGTTTCTTGTGGGTGTAGGTGAGCTCAACTTCTTTGCCCAGCGATTCACGGTAAGCCACCTGCGGCGCACCGACGTTCGCTTCGACCTTGAACTCACGCTTCATACGGTCAACGAGGATGTCGAGGTGAAGTTCACCCATACCCTTGATGATCGTCTGGCCGCTTTCGTGGTCGGTCGACACGCGGAAGCTCGGATCTTCAGCAGCAAGACGATTGAGCGCAACGCCCATCTTTTCTTGGTCAGCCTTTGTTTTCGGTTCAACCGAAAGCTCGATAACCGGATCCGGGAACTCCATCCGCTCAAGGATGATCGGCTTCGAAGGATCGCACAGCGTGTCACCCGTCGTGGTTTCTTTAAGACCAGCGATAGCAACGATGTCACCGGCAAATGCCTCTTCAATGTCCTCGCGCTCATTCGAGTGCATAAGGAGCATACGTCCGATCTTTTCCTTTTTGTCCTTCACCGAGTTCAGGACGCTGCCTTTCGACAGGTGACCGGAGTAGATGCGGGTAAAGGTGAGCGAGCCGACAAACGGGTCGTTCATGATCTTGAACGCGAGCGCCGAGAACGGTTCGTCATCCGAAGATGGACGCGATTCTTCGGTCTCCTCCTTGCCAGGAACGATACCCTTAATTGCTTCAACGTCGAGCGGCGACGGCATGTAGTCGATCACAGCGTCCAGAAGCGGCTGAACGCCCTTGTTCTTAAAGGCAGAACCGCAAATGACCGGGACAAAAGCCTGATCCAGAGTGCCCTTACGCAGCAACGCTTTGAGCGTTTTCACGTCAGGCTCATTGCCTTCGAGGTAAGCTTCCATCGCGTCGTCGTCTTGCTCAACAGCAAGTTCGATGAGCTTTTCACGATATTCAGCAGCTTCATCTGCCATGTCGTCAGGGATTGGGCCGAACTCGTACGAAGCACCAAGGTCTTCGTTGGTCCAAGTGATCGCACGCTGGTTTACAAGATCAACAAGACCAATCAGCGAGCTCTCAATGCCGATTGGCAAATAAAGCACAGCAGGCGTCGCACCGAGGCGATCAATGATCGACTGAACGCAGTACTTGAAGTCAGCGCCGGTCCGATCAAGCTTATTGATGAAGCACATCCGCGGAACGCTGTATTTGTCAGCCTGACGCCAAACAGTCTCAGATTGCGGCTCAACGCCGGCAACGCCGTCGAAACACGCTACCGCACCGTCAAGAACGCGCAGCGAACGCTCGACTTCAATTGTGAAGTCAACGTGCCCTGGTGTGTCGATGATGTTGATGCGGTGCTTGGGTGTGTTTTCGCGCAGAGCTGCCGGATCGCCCATTGGATCCATGTCGGGATCTTCGGGGTTCCAGAAACAGGTTGTCGCAGCCGAGGTGATTGTGATCCCCCGCTCTTGCTCCTGCTCCATCCAGTCCATCGTCGCGCCGCCATCGTGGACTTCGCCGATCTTGTAGGATTTACCGGTGTAGTAGAGGATACGCTCGGTCGTGGTTGTCTTACCAGCATCGATGTGCGCCATGATGCCAATATTGCGATAGCGCTCCAGCGGATATTCGCGGGCCATATCTAGGTTTCCTTACGTGAGAGGGTGCCGCCTGAAACGGTCAGCGCCCCATATAGTGATGATTGTGACAGGCAGAAGTCCAACAACCCTGCCCGTCCACAACCGATTACCAGCGGTAGTGGCTGAACGCGCGGTTCGCGTCTGCCATACGGTGCGTGTCTTCGCGCTTCTTGACGGCGTTGCCACGGTTGTTGGAAGCATCCAGCAACTCACCCGACAAACGCGCGCTCATGGTTGTCTCGGGACGACCGCGAGCCGCACCGATCAGCCAACGGATGGCCAGCGCCTGCGCACGCTCGGGGCGAACCTCGACCGGCACCTGATACGTAGCACCACCCACACGGCGCGAGCGAACCTCGACCTGCGGCTTCACATTGTTGAGCGCATCATGGAACAGCTGCACCGGATCGCTCTTGGCTTTCGCCTCGACCGCATCAAGCGCGCTGTACACAATACCTTCTGCAACGGCTTTCTTACCGTCGAGCATAAGGTTGTTCATGAACTTCGACAGAACCTGATCACCAAACTTGGGATCGGGCAGAATGACCCGTTTCTCGGGACGACGACGACGTGACATGTTTAAAACTCCTTCGGAGTGCGGCGGATCATCCGATCCACCTTGCGGCTCCGGCCCACTCCCCCTCCCGGCCACCCAAAGACTACTCCGTGAGGGTAGCCGAGAGGGGGAGCGGTCCGCAGCCGGACCTGATCAAAACTTACTTCGGACGCTTGGCGCCGTACTTCGAACGGGACTGCTTGCGGTCCTTCACACCTTGCGTGTCGAGAACGCCGCGCAGGACGTGGTAACGAACGCCCGGAAGGTCGCGAACACGGCCGCCGCGGATAAGCACAACCGAGTGCTCCTGCAGGTTGTGGCCTTCGCCCGGGATGTAGGAGATGACTTCGCGCTGGTTCGTCAGGCGCACCTTGGCAACCTTACGCAGAGCGGAGTTCGGCTTCTTCGGCGTCGTAGTGTAGACGCGCGTGCAGACACCGCGCTTCTGCGGGTTCTGCTCCATAGCAGGGACCTTAGACTTGGCCTTCTGCGGAGTGCGGCCCTTGCGGACCAGCTGGTTGATAGTTGGCATAAGTTACTCTTCACCTGTTTGGCGTTTGAAGGCACCGAAGATGAAGAGAAGCAGTTTCGTGCGCTCCATCTGCCATTTCCGCGAAAGCGGAAAGCCGGAGAAGAGGCACGAGCCTGAAACGCTCCACCCAGCACATTCAAAGCACCGGATTACTTTGCCGACCCATTTACCGTGCCATTTGGCATGGAGGTATCTGGAACCGCCAATGTTCAGCTCAATTGCGCGAAAGCGATGCGCGGCTACGCACGTTACCTTCGAATGCGGCGCCGCTTAGGCGAGTGTTGGGACCGGGTCAAGTGATTGCGATCATCACAGAGCAAGATCAGTTGGATTTTTCCTTCGGTCCGTAAAGAAGTTGCCAATTCTGTAGAGCAGACCAAACCTCACCAATCATATCCGCGTAATCACTGTCGGTTAGGCGAACGCTGTCGTCCTTCTCTTTAAGTACGCTCAACGCCTCGGAAGAATATTGGTAAGCCTGCCTCACTCTCTCCGAACCGGTGGGATGGCTGTTGGTCGGACTGTCGCCCATCACAATCGATGACGAAAGGTTCAACAACAACGGAAAGTCGGGAGGCAGACCAATGGGCGCAGCCCGTTCAGCGGCGCATCTATCTGCCTCCATTTCGTTTGCTATCGAGAGATTCCGAAGGCCGTCCTTGTCAGCATTACGCCGAAGTTTTCGAAACTTTTCTATCATCGGCCTATCAATATGGCCAAGGATGTGGTGGCAAATCTCGTGCAGCATCATAGACAAGTTCACCGACATAGTGACGCCAGCAGAAACACGATTACGATCGTAGTTTTTTGGCGCTTGAACACTTCCGATGTAATTTGAGTATGTCTTCCCAGTATACCAACGTGGGCTACGATTTTGCCAAAAATCCGCTTCGCTCATCATGAAGAGATTAAAATGCCCAAGATGATTAGTGGCGACACTGTCAGAAAAAGCTCCCACCAAATAGACTTGGAAAACCGCCGCTTGCGCCGGTATTTCGATCCAACGCCCAGTTCTATCGTGAATCGCCCTAAATCCAGTGGTCGGAGCAAGGCTCGTGCGGATCCGTATACCTGAGACTATCGCCCGCTCTTTGGCAGTTAACGACATTCCTGCTGGCGTTTCAGGATTCTTAAATCCATCCAAAACTAGTTGGCTCGCAGGTACGACGGCACCAAAAGCACTTTCGGGACGGTAATTCACATAGTGAAAAAATATCCTTTCGCCACCACTACCCATACCAACCCAGCGACCATTTCGCTCATAGACTGAGCCACCTTCTTGAGCGCCTAAATGACCGGGAATGAATGTGACCAGGAAACTAACGCATAGCACCAAGCCTCTGAGCTTATTAGCCACAGTTCCCATACTCACTCTTCGCGACAGCCAGAGGTGTCGCTTTGTCAATGAAGCGTGCACCCGTAAGTCTGTTTGAACTGCTACTGTACTCTACGATGATATTAAACTCCTTCACAGGAGTGTAGATTACCTGCGACTTCGCAGCACCATAGATAAGCTTTGCAGCTTCTTTAGCTAGGGACGGAATTGCAAGAGCAATACCACCCGCTGCCTCTACTGTATCACAAACGATAACTGAGTTTCCTGCTTCAGATGCTTCTCTACGCCATGGTCCAAGCCGTGATGGCAGCACATTAGAAGGAGTGAACTCAACTGAGACGTCACCTAGGTTTCTAAGCGAAGTATACAACTGGATGTCAGATTCTTCATCATCATTGTACTTGAATTCACTTGCGGCAGGCGGCGGCGTCCCCAACCCATAAATGATCCGGTCATTGACAGCAGGACTACACGCCGAAGTAAGTACAAACGCGCCGAGCGATAAAGCTACATAGGTCGTCTTCATTAATTCCCCCAGTTAATCAGAGCGATGATTGGGCGCAGAGTAGCTGATATTTTTCATTCGTCTAGGCTGCCCGACATTGCCATGCATTGGCGCGCTGCTAAAGAAACCTGCGAAAGCCAAGAACTAAACCGCATCCCACTCCAAGTTTTCCTACTTAAGAAAAACCTGCTTCATGCGCCAATCCCTGCCCATTCCGCGCAAGGACACACGTAAATGATGCACTCCGATCACAATCGTTCTCAACATTCTCTGTCCAATGTCGCCGCCCGGCGTGAGGCGAATGAGCGGCTCTTTACGCGCCTTGCCGGGCGAAAGGTCTGATGGCGGCGTCTCCCCCAATCCCCACCCGCAAAATCCCTCGCCAAGCCACCAGCCGCGTCGCTTTCGTCTCGGAGCCGCCCTCGCCCGACGATCCGTTGCTCGCGTTTGAGCCCTATCTGCACAAGCATCCGCGCTCGAACTCGATCACGCCGGATTTGCAGCGCGAATTCGTCGCGCATCTGGCCGCCACCGGCATTGTCACATCGGCGGCGCGGCATATCGGGCGATCAATGGAGGCGCTGTACAAGCTGCGGCATCAACCGGGGGCAGAGGGCTTTGCGCGGGCGTGGGACCGGGCGGTTTCGCTGGGCGTGGAGCGGTTGGAGGACACCGCTCTGGCGCGCGCGATCGAGGGGGCGGAACGGGCCATAGTGCGTGGCGGAGAGGTCGTCGCGACCGAGCGGGTGCATAACGAGGCGCTGGTGATGTTCTTCCTGCGCACGCGGCTGGCGGAGCGCTATGCCCCGTCCGCGCATGTCGGGCCGGGTGATCCGCTCTACGAACGCATCCGGCGCGAGGTGGAGGAGGAACGGCTGCGCGAGCTCAATTCCCCCGAATACATCGCAGCCGTGCGCGCGAGTATTGACCGCAAGGTGGAAGCGATCAGGCTGGAGATTGAGGCAAAGAAGAAGAAGGCCGGTGCGAGCCCGGGCCCGGACGCTTAGTCGCAGTCGTTGACTGTCAGGCTCTGCGTGTTGGTGATCGCGTTGTTCTGGCGACCGCGCACGTTAAACGCGCTTTCATACCGGATGGTGGGCGCGGTGAAGAAACCTGTGCCGACGAGCGGTTGGTAGTCATAGGTGACTTCGACGAACATCAGCGCGGTGTTGGCGCCGGCGGTGATGCGATTGCTGCTTTCGCCCAGACCGTCCTTGAGCAGATCGTTGTTCTTGCCGTCGCCTTCTTCACCGTATTTGGGATCGACATCCATCTCACCCCAACAGCGTTGCCAGCTGATGACTTGTCCGGCGTCGCTCCCGCTGCGTCCGTTCTCTTCGAGCGAAGACAGCACAACGCGGCCGTTCGCCTCAAAATCCAGCGGTTCACCGATCAGCTCGGCGCCCGCGAAAACTTCTTCGATGTTGGCCTCGTCAATTCCCGATGTGACGCGCCCGGCGTTATCCGCCACCGTCATCGCCATATGGCTGACGCGCAGGTGGGACACCGCCAAATTGGTCAGCTCCATACCGGCCAGCACCAGCGTGATGAAAATCGGCGCCGCAAAGGCGAACTCGATGAACGCAAGGCCGCTCTCATCCCGGCGCAGGCGCTGGAGGACGAAACGGGGAAGTCTGATCATGCCGCGAACCATTATGCCGGCACCCCGCAGATGACCGGCGCGGTTGCCTGCGTGCCATAAGGCTGGCTGCGCACAGCGGTTTCCAGCGTCATATCGATCGTGTCAGACATGCCCGGCACGAAATTGTGCCAAGGCAACAGGCGCGGCATCGAGATGTTGGCGGAGTAGAACACCACGTCGTTCGCACCGCCACGGCCATCGACGCCGGCGTCAATGTCAAACGAACCATTGTCGTTCGCGTCCTCGTAACAATCGCCATCGAACTCATCGTACTGACCATTGCCGTTGACATCAGTCATCAGCTTTTCAGGGTTGCCCACATCGGAGAAGTCGAAAAAGCTCTTCTGCGAAACGTTGATCGTCGCATTCACGGCAATCTTGTTCGTGACACCTTTGATGTAAGTCTGAACCTTCTCTTCGACGGTGTCGCCAGCGACGACAAAGTTCGGGTCGCGCACAGCGGCCTTACGCGCTGCATCGTTGAGCGAACCTTGAAGCGTTGAGCGGACATAGCTCTGATACCCAAGGTCCAGCCCACCGAGCAGGAGCGTGCACATCGGCAGCGCGATGATCGCGAACTCGACAATCGTCGCGCCTTCCTCGTCAGCGGCAAGGCGGCGGAGAAAATGCACCGCGCCCATCACTTCGTCAGCCTCAAGTTGCCGATGCCCTGACCAATACGTTCGAAGACTTGTTCGAGGTCAGAACCATCAGAGGTGTAGAAGTGAGCATCGCTGGTCGCGCACGGTTTAACGTCGTCCGTATCGGTCACGTCGAGTGCAATCACCCAGATCGTGACACCCATGGATTTGGCAAGATCACAGACCGCGTTGAACCGGGCAATGTGCCGTGATTCATACGTGCCGCCGCCCTGTGTACGCTGCTGATAATCTTCGATTCCGTGCGCAGAATAGAGACGGCCACCAGTATCGAGCAAACCATCGGTCATAAATACGATGTGCTGGTTTACTGGAATGCCGTCGCGTTCGGTCGGGTTATCAGAGCCAAAGAAACCGGTGCGAGAAATAAAGCGCGTGCCCCACAGCATACCGACATCGTGGTAAGTACCGCCCGTCACATTTGCGGTGACCGATGCCACTGCGTTGGTGAAGCCAGTTTCACCGCCATAGGTTCGCAGTTTGCGAGACTCACCAGGGCAACCGCTTTGCGATTCACCTTCCTGGACATTCGGATCATAGCGACCGAACTGACGATCGGTGTCGTTTCCGTTCGTAGCCCGTTCATCAACATCGGCTCGAGTTATGGTGTTCTCGATATGGTGCGGAGAGTAGCTGTTGCCGATGCTGGGGCGTTCTTCGATACAACCGATGCCGCTGGTGCGGAAATTGCGCTTGTTCCGGTTGGCGGTTTCACTCGGGTCACCCCAAGATGAATCTTCGATATGGACGTCCTTGGTGCGACGCTCCCACCAACAGCTGTAATAGCCACATACCTGGACCCAATCGACGTAGTTCTGGGTAGTAAGAATATCGCGGTTGGCCAGCGAACGTCCAACATTCACCGTGTGCGCGTACGAAACCATACCGTAGCGGGTGATTGAACCGTTCTCATCATCCTTAAGCGCACGATAGAGGCCGGCTGCGCCGTTGCGCAAACGCGTGATCTTTGACGTTCCGCCTGTCGAAGGGGCGTACGCCATCGAACCCGTTGTATCGAGCACAAGCACAACATCGTTGTGACCAAGGTCGCGCTTTGCATCGCATTCAGCCGAGATCGGAAGTTCGTCAAAGCCGAAGATGTACATCAAGGAGGTCGGAACCGTTCCGGATGCCTCGCCCGTGATCTGTGCACGGTCATCTTGATCCTGGTCCACGTTGAAGACTGCGTTCTCAACGCCATGCGTGCCGCTGGGGAAGTTGAAGTCAAAGAACTTCTCGGCTTCCTGCTTGGCCTCATTGTTCCACGCATTGCCTTCCATCGACTGGCGTCCTGCCAGCACGGCGGCGTCGCATGCGTTCTGCATTTTGGCTTGAGCCATGTAGGTAATGCTGATGTCCAGCCCGCTGCCAACCATCATGGTCAGCGGTACAAGTGACGCAGCAAAGATGACCAGCGTGTTGCCTGCCTCATCGGCCAACAATTTGCGTAGGTTAAACTTCATGGGTGCCCTCGGCGTTTAGATTCACCGATGGCATATGACCTATGCAATTAAATAATGGTGAAACCGATATGCTTAACGAAGGGTAACCCGATTAAGAGGTTATCAGAGACGCGCGGCAACCAAATTACCCCGTGTTGCGAGGGGAGAACGTCTCATTGGCAGTCGCCATACGTCGCAAATCCTTGCTGCAACGTTTACTAAATGAGACAACTTTTAATCGGTCTTGAGCCGCCCGTACCAATAGACATCGCACAAACCGATATGCGTTTCATCGTGTTCGCGCAGGTGGGCCTCTCGGGTGAAGCCTAGGCTTTCCAGCAGGCGGATCGAGGCCGTATTTCGCGTGTCGACTTCCGCAGTAAGTTTGCGCGAGCCGTCTTGAAACAAATGCGCGACAAGAGCTTCGCTGCATTCACGCGCAACGCCGTCACCTTGACGATGCTTGCAGACGATATAGCCAATTTCTTCAATGCCAGACTGGTGACCGGGGCTGGCCGTGAAGCGCCCGGCAACATCACCTGTATCGTCGACGGCAATCCATGTGCGCCCAGGCCATTCAGATGAAGATAGCCAATCCCACAGCTCCTCTTCGTCCCTAAACTCCGCGCGTGTCAGATACGTACATTGTTCAGGGTCACCCAATGTCGGAAACAGCGCCGTTGTGTCCGAAGACTGAAGCGGGCGCATAGTGAACCGCTTGGTCGTCAGAGTGGGAACATCACGCATCGGTCAAATAGGCGACCAGCGCTTTTACTTTCTTGGAGCGCCATTGCGGGGTGGGCGCAACGAGCCAGTAAGCGCGCAGAGATTCGTCGGGTCCGTCGATCATTTCCAACGTGCCCGCCTCGATCGCGCTGGCAACCAGAGGTTTTGGCAGGACGGTGCGCCCCATGCCCGCGAGCGCAGAGGACAGCGCCTGCCCTGCACTGCCCGCTTTGATGCAAGGCTTGGTGCCTTCGGGCAGTTGCGCGCCAGGCCAATCAATCCATGCATCGCGACACTTCGGCGCTGCGACGGTTACACGTTCGGCAGGTGCGAGTTGAACACCTTCCAACTCGCCCGGGCCATCCACCAACCGGATCGCGAGATCGAGATTGGCTTCAGTAAAATCGGCATTTTCGTCGGCCACGAAGCTGTACAGAACGCCGGGGGTCGAAGCCTGAAACACCGCCAGACGCGGCGCGAGCCATTCGGCGTAGAATTCGCGCGGAGCGGCGATGGTGTAGCGATCGCTCGCCTGTCCTGCCTGCATCGCCTGCACGCTTTCTTCGAACCTCAGAAACCCTTCGCGCAGGGCATCCAGACCAGCCGCGCCCTCGGGTGTAAGCTCCAAACCCTTGGACGTGCGCCGGAAAAGAACCACACCAAGGTGGTCCTCCAGCGCGCGGATCTGTTGTCCTACAGCCGCCGGTGTCACCGCCAGCTCGTCTGCCGCGCGAGTGAAGGACAAATGCCGGGCCGCCGCGTCATAGACGCGCAGTGCGTTCAAGGGGAGATGTGTGCGTTTCACGATGATGCGCTCTAAGCGCGCGCGCCAGCCCCCGCAAGATACGGATTCAATTCAACCTGAAAGCGAAATTTAGCGTTGCTGGTCTTCTTCAGCCGGCGCCGCCAGTGGGAAGAACGGGATGCGCACTTCTAGCGGTGAGCCATCCGAACGCAGGAAGGTGTAGAACCCTTCCATTGAGCCGTGCGGCGTCGTCAGCGGGCAGCCAGAGACGTAATCGTGGCTTTCACCCGGCGCGAGCTTGGGTTGTTCGCCCACCACACCTTCGCCATCGACATGGTTCACCATGCCGCGCGCATCAGTGATGCGCCAATGGCGGGTGCGGAGCTGCACCGGCTCATGAGAACCGTTTTCGATCCGGATATGATAGACCCAGAACCATTTGCCTGCTTCCGGATGCGATTGCTCGGGAAGAAAATTGACAGCAACTCGGACGGTGATCCCGTCGGTCACAGCGGCGTGTTGGAAGAGCTCTTTCATATCATTTCCAAGGTAGCGATTCTCTTGTCACTCACAAGAGACCCAACGCGCTTAATCCACCCTGTATCCCGATCAATGTTGCGAATTGACCGCAGATCGCGCCGTTTGGTGCAAGTCTTACGTGGATTTAGTGCGCCGCGCGCAATGATGACGCATCGCGCCGGCCGCAAAGCCCTCAAAGTCGTCCGGCCGCTCCTGCGAGAGGCTATTTTGTCATAGAGGCCGCCTCGCCCGGCGGGTTATGCTTCTTTAAGAACGCCTCAAGCGCGTCGTACCAAGCCTTCTCATTTTTGGCTGACGAAAAGCCGTGGCCTTCATCCTTGATTACCAAGGTCGTTGGCTTGACCGGCGCTTTGCGGGCCGCTTTTTCAAACTGTGTGTACTGACGGAACGGGACGACGACATCTTTCGTACCATGCGCCAACAGCAGCGGACGATTCAGCGTCGCAGCCGTGCGGTAGGGTGACACATTCTTCATGTGCTCTTGATCCTCGCCGCGCACGCGGCTGCGCCAGCGTTTGAAACTGCTACCCGAGGAGAAAGAGCGGCGATCATATTTCATCTGGCGGTCCAGATCGGTAACGCCTGCCCAGCTAGCTGCACAGCGATAACGCTCGGGATTCCGGAGCACTGCCCACATCGCGGCATAGCCGCCATAGGACGCGCCGACGACACAGACGCGGTCCTTGTCGGCAATGCCTTCTTTGACCGCCCAATCCATGGCGTCATCCAGATCGTCCTGCATCTTGCGACCGATTTCGCCTGTGCCGAGTTCGAAGAACGCCTCTCCATAGCCGCCCGAGCCGCGGAAGTTTGGTTGAAGCACTGCATAGCCGCGGTTCGCGAGAAGCTGCACTTCATCATTGTATTGCAGCTTGTCACGCACGCCATAGGGCCCGCCGTGGGGCAGAATAATTAGCGGCAGGTTCTTCGCTTCACGTCCCTTGGGAAGCGTCAGATAGGATGGAATCGGTGTGCCATCGCGCGCAGTGTATTTGACCGGCTTGGGCTTTGCGAGCAGACGGAAATCGAGATTGGGCCGGTATTCGGCAATCTGATCAAGCTTGTTGGCACCCGGTTCGAAGAGATACAGGACACCGGGATCGGCTTCGCTGCCCGCCCACACCAGTTGGCGCGATTCATCCCTGGCCCGCGAAGTAACCCAGATTTCCACATCGCCTAAAGCCTTGCGCAGGCTTGCGTACTGCTTGCGGCGCGCTTCATCGAACCAATGCACTTCGTCACGGTCGGCGGTGTAGAATACCGCAATCGGCTCACCGTCCTTTAGAGCAACGTCTTCGATATCCCAGTCGGGATGCTCATAGACCGTGTCCAATTCTTCACGTGTGGCGTAATTGAACCGGCGCAGTCCAACGCGACCATTTTCTCCCTCAGACAAGACATATCCGGTGTCGGATCCGCTCAAGATCTGCAGCGCATCCCAGTACTTGTCGTCCTCGTCGCTATCTTTGATCTTGGCAATCAGCTTAAGCTTGGAACCTGCGTCAGGGCGGTAATAGATGCGGAGGCGCTTGTTACGGTATGAGGTGCCCATCCGGACAACGCCATCATCGTCCGCCACCCAATTCCACACGCCTTCTTTCGGCTTTTCGACAGTCGTTACTTTGCCATCTGGCACCAGTTCATGGCGCACCACTGATGGATAGTCATAGATCGACCGCTGCAGCGCAACGAGAATATAGGACCCATCTTTAGCGGTGTGAATTACGTTGTCGGTTTCAACCACGCTGGTTTTGCCAAAAAGATAATCGAGCGTGCCCGCTCTGGGCTGGACGAGGATGAGCCGTTTAAACCGAACCTCATCGCCCAGGAAATTACCCATGGTCGAGACCGAGATAAGCATCTTGTCGTCCGCTGCCCACCGATACCAACCCAATTGGTCATCCTTCTGCGTGCGGAACGCAGTTACCACCTTCCTGGTCTCCACATCGACAACGACAAATTCGGTTTCCCCGTTGCGTTTGCGCAGGAACGAGAACATCGAACCATCAGGCGAAAGCTTCGCATTCCAGAATGCCGATCGTCCGGCGAAATTCTCTGTCGGGATTAAAGGCGGCGGATTGACCGCCTCGCCTGAAGCTGGCGCTGCCGCTGGCTTTTCTTCGACCTGAGCCTCAACAGCATCAATCACCTCCGCTTCCGGCTCTTGAGCAAGCAGCACACTGGTTGAAGACAATGCGAACGAAACCGCGCCTGCCAGCCACAAACCGACGCGCGAAAAACCATGCTTCATGAAACGACCCCGAATCAACACATGGCCAAGCCTATGAATCGAGGAAGAAAATGCAAGTTTGAGAGGCGCTAGGAAGTAAGCTCTTCCTCGATCTGGCCCAAGCGCTCCTTACCAAAGAACATCTCGTCGCCCACAAACATGGTAGGGATACCAAAAGCCCCACGCTCAACTGCATGTGCGGTGCTGGTCTTCACCTTTTCCTTAATCTCATCAGTTTGAGAGCGCGCGAACAGGTCGGCAGCGTCAAAGCCCGCTTCCGTGATCGCGGCACCGAGCGTTTCGGGGTTGGTGATGTCCACGCCTTCTTCCCAGATCGCAGGCAGCATGCTCTCTACGAATTGCACCGCGCGGCCATCCTCTTCAGCCGCCGTCAGCATGCGCATCAGCGTGATGGAGTTGAACGGAAATTGCGGGTGCAGCTTGAACTTGGTCAGGTTGTGCTTGGCAATGAAGCGGCGCATTTCGAGAGCGGAATACTCGTTCTTGCCCTTCACTTCTGCATCACGGATCATCGGCGGCGCGTTGCCGGTAAGCTTGTGCATGCCGCCCAAGAACACCGGCGTAATATCGAGCTCCGCTCCCGTGCGCCGCACCAGATCGCGCAACGGCCACCAGATCAGGTAGGCGTTGGGGCTGACAAAATCGAAGATGAGTTCGACGCGTTTGGACATGAAGTGGATCCCCCTGAAGATCTGTAAGCAGTGCGTGTGTCAGCACGCCTAGCAACCCGCGCCGCACGAGCCAATGGTGTGACGCTCCGTTAGAGCTGTTTGAAGTTGAGCGATGCGTTCAGCGCGAACATGGCGAGCCCTGCGAACACGGACACAATCACACGCGCCACAAGATAATTGATCGGCGTAAACTCGGTGAGGATCCAGAACAGGCTGACGGTGATGACCAGGCCGACAAGGGCATTGGCGAAGAAGTAGACATAGCCGGACGACACGTCGCGATCCGTCCCCGCGAAAATCCATGTCCGGCCGAAGATGTAGTGGGTCGAATTGGCAAGGATAAAGCTGATCCCCGTGGCGATCGTGGGGTTCATCCCGCCCTGCTCCACGAACAGCCATAAGACCACCAGCCCCATCACAAATACGCCGGTGCTGACAACAGTATTGCGCACCAACATGCCACCGGCGCGGCGGGTAAAGAACCGTTTCAACATCGACTAACTATCAGGCAACCGCGACGCTTTTGGGCATTGGCTTGGGGTTGGTCTCACCCGCGTCACGCCACTCTGTGCGACGCGGTGCGCCAAACCACAGGAACAACAAAGGAAGTTTGATGAAGAGCAGCTCGGAATGGATCATCCGGTCGATCCACCGTTCCTTCGCGTTCGGCGTGCGGCGCGCATTTTCGGCGAGCCATTTATCGTAGGGCTCAAAGTGATCAGGCTCATCAACATGCACGACCTGAAAGATCTTATGGAGGGCCTTATCCTGCTTCACGATCGGGTGATCGAGCAGATTTTCGACCTGTTTGAGGCCCCGCTTCTCGGTCAGTGAGATAACGCGGCACAGCCGTTCAAACAGATCATCGCTCGCGATGATGGCTTCGGTGTCCAGACTGTCAATCGGAGTGCCGAAGGTAATCTCAATGAAGCGATCAATATGGCCAAAGGTTCTGTCGAGCGCGATCGGCATCTGACCCCGCAATTCAAACCACCTCTTGAACATGACGTAATGCTTGCGCTCGTCCGCCCGGTGCTTTTCGACCGCAGCGATGAACTCGGTAGCCTCGGGATGTTTTGCGCGAACGGCATCCAGCACGCGGTCCAGAGCCGTGTAACCACGGTGTTCGTTGTAGATGTAGATCGACCCAAGCAGATCGAGATAGCGACGCGCAAACCATTGCTTCATTTGGCAATAGTATCACATCAAGGGCGGTGCGCGCCAGCAAGTCTCGCCTGCTCTAGCCTCAGCTCATGGGATCCAGCCCGAGCTCGATCCCGGTGCGGTCTTCCAGCGCGAATTTGTCGAACAGGTCAGCGCTTGCTGTGTTCAAGCCGACAACGCGCGTGTGCCGCCCGTTGCGACGCATACGTTCGATCACCTTTTCCAGCGCACCGATGGCAGAGATATCCCAGAAATGCGCCTTGGACACGTCGATCACTACGTTGTGCGCGGCGTCTTCGTACTGGCTTTCCGGACCAAGCTGATCGATGAACTTGTCAACGCTGGCGAAAAAGATCTCGCCCTGCACGCGGTAGACCGACGAATGCGGTCTCCGCTCGCGTTCGACGGTGAAGAGCTGCGTGACTTTCTGCGCAAAGAATATGCCTGACAGAAGCACGCCGACCAGCACACCCAGCGCCAAGTCGTGCGTCCACACAACAACCACGACAGTCGCGACCATAACGACCGAGGATTGCCACGGGTGACGTTGCAGGTTCGGGATCGAGTTCCAGCTGAACGTGCCGATGCTGACCATGATCATCACCGCGACCAGCGCGGGCATGGGCACCTGCCCCACATATGGACCAAGCACGGTGAGCAGGAACAGCAGGAAAGCGCCCGCGACGAATGTCGACAACCGCCCGCGACCGCCGGATGCGACGTTGATGACCGATTGCCCGATCATCGCGCAGCCACCCATTCCGCCGAAGAAGGCGGCGGCGACGTTAGCGACGCCCTGCCCTGCGCTCTCACGACGCTTGTCGCTGTCCGTATGGGTCATATCGTCCACGATCTGCGCGGTCAGCAGACTTTCGAGCAAGCCCACAGCGGCCATCGTCAGCGAGTATGGCGCGATGATCTGGAGGGTTTCGAGCGTGAATGGCACGTTCGGGATCGCAAAGAATGGCAGGCCATCGGGCAACTCGCCCTCGCCCGCGACGTTCTTTACGTCGATGCCCCAGAACACTGTCGCCGCTGTCAGCAGGACGATCGCCACCAACGGGCTCGGCACAACCTTTGTGATGCGCGGGAAGCCGTAAATGATCGCAAGCCCTGCCGCGACCATCGCAAAGGTCTCCCAGCCCACACCGTCATTGTACGGGTTCAGTTGAGGGATCTGCGCCATGAAAATCAGAATCGCGAGCGCATTCACGAAGCCGGTGATGACGGAGCGGCTGACAAACTGCATCAACAGGTCAAGCCGCAGCACGGCCGCGATGCCTTGGAAAATCCCCATCAAGATCGTCGCGGCAAAGAGGTATTCGACCCCGTAATCGCGCACCAGCGGGATCACCACGACAGCCACCGCCGCCGTCGCAGCAGAAATCATGCCCGGACGCCCGCCCGTAAATGCAATCACCATCGCAATCACAACCGATGCGTAGAGACCCACGCTCGGATCAACCCCCGCGATCAGTGCAAATCCAATGGCTTCTGGGATCAGCGCAAGCGCGACAACGATACCGGCAAGAATGTCCTGCCGAGGCTGCGCGAGCCAATCACGCTGGAAGGTGTCCGCAAAAGTGGCGGCTTGAGTCATGGAATCTACCTGAATTCGGGAGGGAGCGCAGCGCCTAGTCGTTTATGCTGCAACGCACAACCACCGGAGTAGTTCTCACCGTCTCAAAATCGCGCGTGCCAAACGGATAATGCCCAAAGTGGCCGCAGCTCCAACGGCCGCTGTGAAACCGGCCACCATGCTCGCACCGATCATCACACCCGCGATGCCGTCACGCAGCTCATTGACCAATGGCAAGAAGCTTAAAGAAGCCCCGCCACCCAGCACGAGGCCGATCAGGATTGCTAATACAATCACCTCAAAAGCCATTCGCGAGCGGAGGAACGCAGCGACCGCACTGCCTGCAACGCAGGCGGCTGCATAGACTAAGAGCATATCGAACACAGTCGGTGAATATTCAGTCAAGCCGTCTTCGTAAATGTCGAAGTTTGACACTGAACCGGAGAGATCAGGCAGCCGTGACCGTCGTTTCGTCGCCAGTGTACGCGAATACAACACGCAGCAGCGCCCAAGCCGGAGCGAGCACCGCCGCCGCTATCAAGCACCATGCAAAGTCAGGTTGGTAAAGCTGGATCGTTGCAAGCGACCCGCCAAACATCGCGGGCAGGATGGAAACAAAAATCCATGCGAGGACAAACATCGCCAGCACGGGGAACCAAAGGCTGAGCCTTCCGGCTGTCGATCCGCGTTTGGCGCGCAGTTTGGCGCGCGAGACCCAGCCGACGACCATCAGCAAAACGAACAAGGGCGGCAGCAGGGCAACCGACAGATAGGCGATCTTGGGGCCCATGCGTGAGCCATCATCATCGTGGTTTTGGCCCATCGCCCGCGCGCCGGTGCCACCGATCAAATACCATGTGTCCGCGAAGCCCAAGCCGCCATTGGCGTTGACCATCACTGCCACAGCTTTTCGATCACTAGGGCTGAAAGACGCGAGCGTTTCACCGCCCGGCACGAGGCCCGTGTGGTACACCGTCTTGCGTTCCGGATCGATCGACCAGCCGAGCCCGTACAAAGGCGACACGTCGCTGGATGGCTCAATCATGCTTGCCTTGGCGCTGGCAGAAACGATGTCGTCTTCTTCGCTCAGCCACATTTTCAGGTAGCGCCCCATATCGTTGGCGCTCGCCATGATACCACCGGCGGGCGCATTGATCGCCAAGGCTTCACCACCTTCGGCTGCCCGCACCCCGCCGAACCATGGGCGGTGGCCAGTCGCGACATTCTCAAGCTTTGCATCTACCGCAATCGAGCTGTTCGTCATGCCAAGCGGCTCGAATATGTTCTCTTCAATGTAGTCGGGATACGATTGTTCGCTAACCTGCTCGATCACCGCGCCTAGTATTTGGTAATTCGCGTTTGAATACTCCCACACTGTCCCGGGCGCATGGACCGGCTCAACCTGTCCCAGCTGCGCGGCGTACTCGAGCAAACCGATGCGTGAGGCATCAACTTCGCCGTGATGGCTATTCCCCTGAACGGTCGAATATCCGCTGGTGTGATTGAGCAGCTGGCGCACAGTAACCGCGTTCGCCGGTCCCGCAGCGAATGCGGCAAGGTGCTTGGAAACCGGATCGTCGAGGTCAAGTTTGTCGGCCTCGACCAGTTGCATGATCGCCAAAGCGGTGAAGCTCTTGGTCACGGACCCGACAGGGAATGCAGTGTCGGCATCAACCGGAGTGCCGCTTCCTTTGACCCGTTCACCGGAACCTTGCGCGAAGATCTGGCCCCCGTCCACCTGCGTGTAGGCGATTCCGGGTGCCGCACTGCCGGGCAGTTCCGCCTCGACAAACGCGTCGACGGGCGAACTCGCCGTACTCGCTGAAAGACTTGTGGCGAGAATGGCGAACAAGGCCGCGATCGAAATGAGCTTCATAAGGCACGCACCGGTTGACGCAGGATCGTTCTCAGCTTTTCGGGCGCTGTTTTTCTGGGGTCGGACAGGTAGATCTCGTGATGGTGACCATTGAAGGTGTATCCGCGCTGAGGGATAACTTCATGGTGCAATCTGTGCAGGACTGGAGCTTCATCCTCAAACGGACCGACATGGAGCTTTGACAGGCACAGACCCTCTTCCAATTGCGTCAGCCTGACTTGGGATAGGTCCAAGTCTGCCTTCTTGGCACGCGCCGCAGCAACGTGGTCTTCCGTGATCCAGTCCGGCTGCATGATCATCAAAGTCCACCGCCATTCATCGCGCCGTCCGGGCTGCGTGTAAGCGTCCATATCATCGGCCCACCACAACCCTTCGAGCGGGGCCACAACGTAATCTCGACCAAGCTCGATCTTGCTGAAGAACTTGGTCGCGAAGGCCAGCGGATAAAGTGCTTCAAGCGCAGCGATGTATTCTGGTGAATCGCCGGGCGAGCCCTGGCCATCAATCATCAAGTAGGAATGCGGGCCAAATGTCTGCTCGATGAAATCCTTCGAAGGCGCGGTGAAATACGCCTTCTCGGTTTTCTTGAGATCGACCTTGGCCTGCATCTTCCTCCTTCCCGAACGTGTCAGCCCTCGATCACGCCCAGCTCGACCGCCTGCTGCCGCAGTTTTGCCGCCTCTTCGATTGACTCGCGATAGACGCGGATCGAGTTCATCGAGCCGCCCTCGCCTGCAAAGTTCATTTCAGCATACAGGGAATTCTTAGTGTCTTCCAACCGCCACTCGCACCTTTCTGGCGCCCACTTGCCGGTTGGCCGGAAGCACTGGACCGAAATCGGCTTGCCCAACTCTTCAAATGCCCGTTGAAAGACTGCGCGCGCATCCGCCATGCCAAACCCGTTGACGTGCTTTATCTCCACATCGAAGTAGCGATCGTGAGTGATATACGCGACGTTGGTTGCGTCACTGGTGAATTCGGCAAGCTTCTCGAGATCGCCGGATAAAACCGCATCCCCCAGCAAATCCCGCTTTCTGGCCTCCTCCAACTCCTTCAGCCGCATGCGTTCTTCGTAAGCCGCGCGCGGTTCGGTCGTGACGCCAGAACCCAAGACAATGGGAGGAGGGAATTCGCCGGATTCAAACTTCTTCCGTACTTCCTCTTCCCGGGCCTTTTTCGCAGTTAAGGTCTCAATCCGACCAACGTACAAATACGGGTTCGCGTCCTCGCCAACGTGATTGAAGATCATCGAATATTGCTGGTCGTCAGGGCAATCCCAGATCATCTTCTCGATCGCTACGGCGGTTTTGAGCGAGGTGTGCTCCGCAAGCTCACAGCTGGCGAGCAATGCGACCAACTCGGCTTGGGTGAAGTACTGATAGAAACGCTGGCGACCGAACATATCGTTCACAGAGGCAATGCGGCTCGCCGCTTTTTCCAGTTCGCCGTTTTCAATCTCTTGCAAAAACTCGACCATCACCGGGTGGGGTGGAGAACGAAGTTCAGCATATCTTTCTTCAGCCAGCGCCGCACTTTGTGGAGCCAGCGCAGCTAGCGTCGCCATGACCAATGCTATGATCGAACGCATCCTAAATCCCCGCCTTGCTCAAAGCCTGATCCATATCCTCGCGCAGGTCGTCGATATGCTCAAGGCCGACATTGATCCGCAGCAGCCCCTCGGACACGCCCATTTCAGCGCGGGCCTCATCACCCAGATTGGCGTGGGTGCTGCTGGCCGGGTGGCACATCAGACTGCGCGCATCGCCAATATTGTTAGAGATATCGACCAGCTCCAGCGCGTCGAGGATTTGGAAGGCACGCTCACGCGTCCCAACATCAAAGGCGAAGATCGGGCCGGTCGCATCCATCTGGTCCAGAGCCATCTGGTGGCGCGCATGGCTTGGAAGACCGGGATGGCGCATGTGACCGTCCGCTGCCGTTATGCGCGGTTCGAGGAATTCGCCCAGCTTGACGGCATTCTCGCTCTGGCGGTGTGCGCGCAGCTCAAGAGTTTCGAGCCCCTTGTGCACCACCCATGCGTTGAAAGCCGAGATGGTCGGGCCGGTGTTGCGCTGGAACGGCATCAGGACCTCGTTGATCCATTGCTCGGTCCCGCAGATCGCGCCGGCGAGCACCCTGCCCTGCCCGTCCATCAGCTTGGTCGCACTGTAAGCCACCACATCCGCGCCGAACTCCATCGGGCGTTGCAAAGCAGGCGAGGCAAAGGCGTTATCAACCACCGTGGTGATCCCGTGTGCCCGTGCAAGGTCGCATACATATTGCAGATCCACGATATCGAGCGTCGGGTTGGCAGGGGTCTCGAAGAAAAACACCTTGGTGTTTGGCTTGATCGCCGCTTCCCACGCCGCATTGTTGGTGCTGTCGATCACGCTGACTTCAATGCCGAAGCGCGGGCACAAATGGTCCAGCAACCAACGACACGATCCGAATGCCGCACGCGCGCCGACCACGTGATCGCCTGCCGAAAGCTGGCTGAGCAAGGCCGCCGTCATCGCCGCCATACCGCTGGCCTGTGCACGGCATGCCTCTGCCCCTTCGAGCAGCGCGATGCGTTCTTCCAGCATCGCGACAGTCGGGTTTTGAAGGCGGGTATAGGTCATGCCCTGCGCGTCACCCGCAAACCGGTCTGCTACCGTTTGCGCGTCGTCATAGGTATAGCCGGATGTGAGGAACAGCGCCTCGCTCGTCTCGCCATGCTCACTGCGCCAAGTGCCGCCCCGCACAGATTGTGTCGCGGGTCGCCATTTGCGCGTTTTTGCGCGGTCCATGCCAGTGGTTTTCTTCATCTTGCCGGGAGAGTTAGTCTGCGGACAGCCCGCCCGCAACCAATCCTTGGCTTGCAGTGTCATCATGGCCGACTACACCGAGCATCAGGGTCCCCTCCAACAGCGTCATGAGATAGCGCGCGCCTCCTGCGGGATCAGGATCATCCGAAGGCATTTGCGTTTCGAGCCAGCCGAGCTGCTTGGTCATCATCGCGTCCGCAGCCTCTTTGTAGCCGGGAACACCGCGCGCGCTGCCCGCAACGATTTCCCACCACAAGGTCATGAAGGGTTGCATCATCGGGTGACGCCCCTGTTCAAGAACACGCTCAAAACACTCGGCGCGGGTCTTCGGTCGCTCCGCCCCCATCGCTGCTTCGAGCGCGGTCGAGTAAATGCCGGCAATGTGCTCAAGCAGGTCCGCAACCAGCGCCTCCTTGTTACCGAAGTGGTAAATCAACATCCGGTCGCTGGTCCCGGCCGCCTTGGCGAGCGGGCGAAGGCTCGCTCCGCCCAGCCCATTATTGAGGACATGCGCGGCAAGGCGTGGCAAAAGCGTTTCACGAGAGAGTTGAGCACTCGACATTTTGCCCTTGTAGCGAGTGCTACAATCAGTTACCAGCGTTTGTAGCACTCGCTACATAATTCGGAGATTCGCCGTCATGGATATCCTGCAAGTCACTTTCGTCGCCGTCTTGGTTCTCGCCCTTCCGGCCTTCCTGCACATTATCATCAACAAGCCGGTCAGCGGCAACGCCACCCTTGCTGCGATGCTATGCGGCGGCTTTGCGGCATACACGGCGGTTCAGATTTGGTCCGAAGGCGTGGTCATGTTCTGGACCAACCACACAGTGAACCTTACCGGAATTCAGGTGTGGTGGGATCTCGTAATGTGCGTTGTCATCGCGCTGTTCTTCATCGCACCCCGCGCACGAGCAGTGGGCATGAACGTGCCGCTATGGGGTCTGCTCGCCGCCTGCACCGCCAGCATCGGACTTCTCGCCATGATCGCGCGGCTATTCTGGCTTGAAAGTCAACAAGCTGGCGAAACAAAGCCTGCAAAGGCAGCAAAAGCGTAAACACGCTTGCCCCGACATTGCGGGCTGCCTAACGCATCGCCCGTAATGTCGCAGGATGACTATTCCCCGCAGCCCGTCGCCGAGGAGTTTCACGGCACCCATCTCGCCTTGAGCGATCCATGGATATGGTGCCTTGCGATCCCCTTGATCTTCGGCCTGCTGGCGAGCGTCCGGCTGACCGTTCTCGACTTCGCCTATTTTGACGAGGTTCACTACATCCCGGCGGCCAAGGAATGGATGACGCTGCTAACCGGTGAGAACGGGGAGTACGTCAATCCCGAACACCCGCCCTTTGGCAAGCAACTGTTGGCGCTCAGTATCTACTGGTTTGGTGACAATCCGTTTGGCTGGCGCATTCTGTCATTGGTGGCCGGTGTCATCGCGGTCGGGGCCAGCATGCGCGCTCTGTGGCATGCCAGCAATGACCGCGTTGCCACGATTATGTTTGGCATTCTGCTGGCGACCGGATTTCACCTGTTCATCCAAGCCCGCATTGCGATGCTGGACATCACGATGGCGGCGTTTTTGTGCGTGGCGACATGGTTCTTCGCCTCCGCCATCCAAAAGCCGGAGCAAGGCCGCTGGCGGCTGGCCATTTGCGGCGCAGCCGTTGGGCTTGCCCTCGCCTCCAAATGGAACGCCATCCCACTGGCGATTGTGCCGGGTATCACCTTCTTTGCCGCGCGGCTTTCTGCCGGGCGCAAGCACCTGATCACCAGCACACGTGGCATGCCGGTGCCGGGTGTGTCTCTGGCCGAAGCTTTCCTGTGGCTCGGTGTGCTGCCGCTGACGGTCTATGCCCTGACCTATTGGCCCGGAGCCTATCTGCACGAATATTTGCGCCCGTCACTGGTGGCGGAAAAGGGGCTGATTGGGTTGCACCTGCATATGTATGACCTGCAACAGCAAGTCGTCGATCCGCATCCCTACATGAGCAATTGGCAGCAATGGATCACGAACACGCGCGGAATCTGGTATTATTACGAGATGCGCGAAGGCGTGCAGCGCGGGGTACTGCTGATCGGCAATCCAGCGACAATGCTGCTAGGCCTGCCTGCGCTGCTGTGGTGCCTGGTGTCGGGTCTACACCGCAATGACTGGGCGAAGCTGGCCGTGGTCGTCGGCTATGGCGTTGCCTTCGGCTTCTGGTTGATCGCGCCCAAGCCGGTGCAGTTCTATTATCACTATGTGATGCCCAGCCTGTTCCTGCTCGGCGCCTTGGCGCTGACGCTCAGCGATTTGTGGCGCGCACCAAATTGGCGCTGGGTCAGCGTAGGCGTGATGATCCTGAGCGTCCTGATGTTCGCTTATTTCTGGCCGGTCCTCACCGCAGCCGATCTCGGCAGCGACCGTGCGTTCATCAAATGGCGCTGGCTGGATGGGTGGGGTTAAGTGATGCACAGTTTGTTGACAGCTCTGTCTCTTTCGCTGGCGATTGCCCCGCCGCCCGTGGGGAAAGACGGCTACCCCGATTGTCCAAGACCGGCAGGCAAGCTTTCGATCGACGAGGATGCACTGTTCCGCGCCTTTCCGAGCCATGTAGAACGAATTTTACCCGTTCCTGTCGAAGTCAATTTTCAGTGCCGCGTCGACAGATCAGGACGCTTCGTTGAATGTTCATGGTGGACCGGTTCCAACCTCACCGACGCGCAGTCGGTAACGCTCTCCAAGGTCATGTTCCGCGCTCTGCAGGCGGTGACAACAGACACGCCCAATCAACCGTGCGTGGTGAGCAAGCTCACGTTCAATTTCGGAAAGAGCGCTCGCGAAGGTTCAATACCGCCCCCAGACGAAACGGCTGCTGAGGGCGAAGTTCCAGACTGATCCGATCAGAATCCCGCATAAGGCTGCGAGCGCCCAGTAGACACCATTGGCCTGCAGCAAAGTCGCCACCGCCACGTTGGCAAAGCCGCCCACCGCGCACGTCGCACAGAACCCTGCCCAGCCGCGCAGCACCTCTCCCCAGCCGGTCAGCCGCGCGTCGCGATAGGTCAGCCAGTTGTTCAGCCAGAAGTTGAAGCTCATCGCGCTCAGCACCGCGATGCCCTGCGCGATGGTGAAGGACAGGCCCGCCGTTCGCTCGAACACGAACAGAACGCTCGCCAGCACCGCCATATGCACGATCACGCCCAACGCGCCGACCGTGCCGAAGAGCGCGAACCGCGTCGGGATAAGCCGACCCAGCGTCTTGTCATAAAGACCTGCGAGAAAATCGAAGGCGATGGCGCGGTCCAGTTTGCTCTCCCCTTCGCGGCGTGCGGCGAATTTGAGCGGGAATTCCTTCACCCGCATCGGGTGATCGGAGGTCGCCAGCAGATCGAGCAATATCTTGAACCCGATGCCCGACAGGCGCGGCACCAGCGCGCGGGCCGTGGCGGTTGGCAGCATGAAGTACCCGCTCATCGGGTCGGACAATTCCACACCGGTCAACCGACGCGCCATCGCGTTGGCCATGCCGGAAAGCTTCTCGCGCTCGGGATTGGCCCAATCCTCGGTGCTCGCCCCTTCGGCAAAGCGGCTGGCAACGCAAATTTCCGCCTCGCCCGCTTTCAGCGCGGTCAGCATCTTGGGCAGCAATGCCGGATCGTGTTGGTGGTCCGCGTCCATAACCGCAGCATAAGGCGCGGCGGTGGCGCAGAAGCCTTCTATTGCGGCGCTGGCCAATCCCCGCCGCCCGATCCGCTGGATCACCCGCACACGGTGGTCGGTCAATGCCAGCTCACGGGCTTCATCCGCAGTGCCATCCGCGCTGTTGTCGTCAACAATCAGGACTTCCCAGCCGCCCTTGCCCAGCGCGCCCTCGATACGCTCGACCAGCGGTCCAAGATTGCCGCGCTCATTCAGCGTGGGAAGGATGATGGCGAGTTCGAGCATCTCTGAGCGAGCGCTATGGGATCAAAGCCGCGCCAGCACAGCCTCACCGATTTCGGCCGTGCCGTGCTCACCGCCCAGATCGCCGCCGCGAATGCCGTCTGCCAGAGCTTTCTCGACTGCCTGCTCAACCCGTTGAGCATCTTCTTCACGGCCAAACGAATGGCGCAGCATCATCGCGACCGACAGGATCGTCGCCATCGGGTTCGCTTTACCCTGTCCCGCAATATCGGGCGCGCTGCCATGGATCGGCTCATACAGGCCAAAGATTCCGTAATCGGTCTGACGTTCCCCGACAGAGGCGCTGGGCAGCAGACCAATCGAGCCAACCGCCGCGCTGGCCAGATCAGACAGAATATCGCCGAACAGATTGCCGGTCAGGATCACACCGAATTGATCGGGATTGCTGATGATCTGCATCGCGGCGTTGTCGACATACATGTGATGCAAGTCGATGTCGGGATGCGAACCCGCCGCCTCATTCACCGTGTCGCGCCAAACCTGACTGGTTTCGAGCACATTGGCCTTGTCCACGCTGGTGACGCGCAGCTTGTTGTTCCTCGCACGCGATGTGCGGAACGCGACCTGTGCGATGCGGTGCGCCTCTGCAGCGGAATAGGACATCATGTCCCAACCCGTGCGTCCGGTGCCCTCACCGCGTTGGCCCTTGTCACCGAAATAGACATCGCCGGTCAGCTCACGCACGATCATCATGTCCATCGCTTTGGCGATTTCAGGGCGCAGCGGAGAAAGGTGCTCCAGCCCCTCAAACACTTTGGCGGGGCGCAGATTGGCGAACAGGTCCAGCTCTTTGCGAAGCCCCAGAATGGCCTGCTCAGGCCGCAAATGCCGCGCGAGGTCATCGCATTCCGGATCACCCACAGCGCCAAACAAGATGGCGTCGCAAGCCTTTGCGATGGTCAGCGTTTCGGCAGGAAGCGGATGGCCATGACGCTTGTAGGCCACCCCGCCCACATCGCCATCGAACAATATCAGACCCGGCAGATCGAGCGCTTCGAGCACCTTCACCGCCTCGCTGGTGACTTCAGGACCAATCCCGTCTCCGGGCAACACCGCTATCTTCATGAGGGGCTCCTCATTTAATCATGCGGGCGAGCTTTTCGCCCAACAGCACGCGGGCGGCCATAACATCGCTTTTGCTGTCGGCAAGCAGGTAGCGGGATAAGGGTGTGTGCAATTTGCGAAAGGTCTCGAACTGGGCGGGCAGATCGGCGGCGGCGTCAGGCTTTGTTCCGCCATAGCCAAGCTGGCTCATCAACATCGCTTCGTAGGTGTTCATTGCCGCCAGCCAGCCGCGCGCAGATGGCGCGTGGCAGATGGCCGAAAGAAGTGCATCAAGGGCGCTGTAGAGCGCGGGGTACGGCGCACGCTCGGGCAGCGCAGCGGCGGTAAGTACACAAGCCCAGCTGATTGCTGCGGCGGGCAAAGGCTCGGTCATCCACGGTCCGCGGCTTTCCTCCAGCTCTATCCGCGCAAATGGCAGCTGGCTGTCCGATTTTGAACGCAGCTCCAGCGCGACACGGTTGCCGGGGATCATAACGGGGCGCAATTGCCGCCCACGCCCGCCCGCAACATAGCCCGCGACCAGCCCATGCTCTTCGGTCATCAGACGCGCGATGGAGGCTGTTTCTCCATGCGGGCGCGAGGCGACAAGGATGGCACGGGCGCTAAGCTGCATGCGCGCAGCATTACTCGCCCTTGTCGGTCAGTCCCAGCTTTTCTTCGATGAACTCGGCCTGCTTGCGATAATAGAACAGCTGGTTCGACAGTTTGCGCCAGCCATGGCCTTCGTCCGGGATGCGGATGAAGGGGGCCTCGATACCATTGGCGCGTAGCGTTTTCACCATCACTTCGGTCTCATAGATATCGATGCGCGGGTCTTTGACACCGTGCGAATACAGGACCGGCACCGTGATCTGGTCCGCTTTGCGGATTGGCGAATTGACGGTGTAGAAATCGCGCCACTTCTTCTCAGAGATGTCGCCATATTCGATCTTGTCCGCCGCCTTCAGGGCAGGCGACGCGATCTCCAGTGCGGTCACCCAGTCGGCCACACCATAAAGCGATACGCCAGCGGCAAATTCGCCGGGGAATTCGGCCAGAACGGCGTTCACGGCGTAACCACCGTACGAACCGCCCATAACCGCCGCACGGTCTCCATCGATCAGGCCTTTGGCTGCTAAGGCATCTTTCAACTCCACAAGGTCGCGAATGGAATCGATCCTTTTCTCGCGGTCATCCAAGCGCGCATAGGACCGACCAAAACCCGTCGAGCCACGAATATTGGGTTCGAATACCGCGACGCCGCGCGCGACATGATACTGTGCGATGGCATCATAGGTCGCTTGCGACTGGGCCGACGGGCCACCGTGAACAGAGAAGACAACTGGCGGCGCATTTTCGTCTGCCTCCGCCCCTTCCGGCAAATAGAGCAGCCCCTGCAAAAAGACCCCGTCGCGCGATTCATGGCGGAACACCTTAGGCCGCACGAGCCGTTCGGGATCGAGCCCGGCATAGTTCGCGCTGAACACCTTTCTGGCGGTTCCGGCGATTGGATTAGTCATCCACAACTCACCGGGTGTCTTCCATCCGTTTACGCCAACGAGCAGGTTGGCATCACCCTCGCAATCAAGTGTGTAATTGCCCTCAGGAAGATCGGGCATTTCGAGCGGCCGTTTTTGGGTCGTGTGCCACCCGCGAAGGTTATCGAACCCGTCCGCGTTTTGAGTGAAGAACAAATAGCTGCCCGCTGGCCCATCACCGCATAGCGTCAGGTTTTCAACGTCAGTGCCCGTTTCGAAGACCCGCTGTGCGGTACCGCTTTGAATGCTGTAGAAGGAAAGAGTGCCAAATTCGCGATCACGGTTGGTGGAGAAGTAGAAACCGGCTGAATTGGGCCACCACTCAAACCCTCCCAACGTGTGACTGGCCCTGTCTTCTTCCAACGGCTTGGAGATCGCTTTCAGTTGCTTGGTGGTCAGGTCCAGAAGATAGAGGTTGTCACCATCCTCTCCAACGGTCTCGGTCACGAGTGCATACTTGCCGTCGGGAGAGATGGATTGCGGCGCAAGACCTCGCTCGGCCTCGACGATTAGCTCGCTCTTCCCATCCATCGTTCCGCGATAAACATCGAACACGCCGGTGCCGCGTGCTGTCGACGCGTAGACAAAGCTGCCGTCGCTCGCGAAATCGCCAAAACGGCGGAAATCTCCGCGCGCAGCCGGCAAAACTTCCGTTTCCTTGGTTCCGTCTGCGGTGACAACGAAGTATCCCGGCTGTTCATTGCCGTCCTTATCGGCGGAATAGAACAGGCCCTTGCCATCCGGTGTCCAGATCGGCGCACTTACGCCGGTCTTGAAAGTCACTTGCTGTGGCACACCACCCTCGGCGGGCATCACCCACAGCTCGCTTTCGCCGGTGACGTCCCACGCAAAAGCGATTGTCTTTCCATCAGGTGAGAGGTTGGCGCTGCCCGGGCCGTTTGCGAGGAGATAGCGGGCTATGTCCGCCGGATAATCGCCTGCGCGGCCAATGGTGACATCACCACTTGTCGGTTCCATTGCCTCGATCGACATATCCGCGCCCTTGGCCCCGCCAAAGGTCTCCGCGCTGTCTTGAGCGATTGCGCTAGTAGGCAACACCGCAGCCAAGACGGCGGCAGTGCAAAGCAGGGAGTTGCGAGTCATGGGGGCCTCTATCGTGACGGGATCTCTATCCCGAGAAACGTAGAGGATATGAATTTGGTTTCAAAGCCGCAGTGAGCAGCTGAAGCGGCTTACTTGCCCAGTTTTGCCTCAAGCTCGGCAACTTTCGCCTCAAGAGTATCGGCCTGTTCGCGGGCTTTTTGTGCCATGGCTTTGACCGTTTCAAACTCTTCACGGCTGACAAAGTCCATACCGCCCATGGCCTCACGCATGCGCTCACGCGCGCTTTCGCGGGCCTCGCGGGTCATGCCCGCCATGGTACCTGCCGCGCTGTTGGCGAGTTTGACGAAGTCGGCGATTATCGGGTTTTCGCTTTGCATACGCGCTATGTGGCTATCGCGATGGAAAAGAGCAAGACGATTTGATCACACGATCAGAGCTCGATGCGCTCCACGGCACCGCTGTCTGTCGCGGTACCGCCATCAGGGTTATCTAGAATGAAGGCGTAATTGAGCACCGTCGCAAAGCAGACCCATGCGAAATACGGTACCAACAACGCGGCGGCGAGCTTCCGGACGCGGGCGAAGAAGAAGATCGTAACGATCAACGTCAGGATCGCCGCACCCAAAACATAAAGCGCGCCCTGCATATTCTGCGCGCCAAAGAAGACGGGCGTCCAGGCGAGCGTGATCGGAAAATGGATGGCGAAGGCGATTAAGGCAACGCCCCGCCCATGCGCGCCCCACGCACTCGCGACCAGCGCGACCGAGAAGCCGATCATTGTGAACAACACCGCCCAGACAATCCCAAATACAGCAGGAGGAGGGAAGATCGATGGTTTGTTCAGACCCGCAAACCATGCAGTGTCAGGGCTGCCAAACTCACCGGACAGAAAGCCGAGGAGCACGATCAAGGGCACCATGAAGAGCGACCAGCGCAAGAAGCTCGCCCGCAATTGCGACTTGGATGCCAGAAGGTTCATGTCTGCTCTCTCAAGGCTGGGACCGGTGAACATGCAGAATCGCACACCACCCGCAATCAATGCTCGCGCGATACACATCTGCACCGCGCACGCCAATCAGATCGGCTTCGCAGCAAGACCTCATGTCCCCATTTCGCGCACAAATCGAAAAAAATGTGGTGTGATTGAAGAAACATCCCAATCAACATTCGACATTGCGCGACTTTCTGATAGCGTCGCCACATTCTTGCCGCGATTCGGGACGTGCCGAGGCAAGAACCTCACTAACAACGTCCTGCCCACTGAGGGGCTTAAACTTAGGGGAACTAGTTCAATGAAAAAGAATTTTGCATCGATGCTCGCTGTCGCTGGCGGCCTTGCTCTGACCACCGCTGCTTGCAACGCACCGGCTGAAGAAGCTGGCGAAGAAACCACCGAAGAAACCGCAGCTGACGAAGAAGCCAACGAAACCGCTGAAGGTTGCGAAGGCGAAGGCTGTGAAGCTTCTTGCGAAGGTGAAGGCTGTGAAGCTTCTTGCGAAGGCGAAGGCTGCGAAGCTGAAGGTTGCGAAGCTGAAGGCTGTGAAGCTGCTGAGTAATCGCACAGTTTGATCATCTGATCAGATAAAATTCGGCCGGTGGTAACTTACGTTGCTGCCGGCCGAATTGATTCTATACCCCGTGCAATATGACAAAGCCCGATATGACCCCGATCAAAGCCGCCGAAACTGTTATCGAAACCATCACACAGATGGCGCAAGAACAGCGCCCCTTGATGCTGCGCGTGGTGCCGGAAGAAGGGGCGACGTTCTGGACGCATTACCCAAAGAAAGATGCGCGCGATAAGTTCTGCAAATCACGCTGGTATTATCACGTCCACAAGCCGGGCAAGCGGGACATAGACGAACACGGCCACTTCCACCTGTTCCTGCACCGCACCCAATTGCCCGAAGGGTTGGAGCCAAAAGTTTGGCCACCGCAGCGCGAAGATGCCCGCGCTCATGTGACCCACCTGGTCTGCCTGTCCATCGACACCAGCGGCATCCCGAAATCGTGGTTCACGGTAAACCGCTTTGTGACCAACGAATTTCTGTTCCCCGCGGAAACGATGATTGAGCACCTGCCCGACTTCAACGTCGATCACACCAAGGAAGACGATCTGGTCAACCGCTTCGTCACCGCCATGGTCGCGCTGTATCGGAATGAAATCGCCCAACTGTTGCGTGAGCGCGATGCGAAGCAGGCCGAGCTTGAGGCCGAACACGGTCCGGACGGATACGAAAAGGCGAGCGGCATCGAAGTGCTCTCACAAATCCCGATTGATTTGGATGCGAAGCTCAATTCGCTGGATTGGGATTAGGACCTTTTGGCTGAGATCAGAAACTCAACATTGCCCTGAGGTCCGGTGATCGGACTTTCGACGATCCCTTCAATATCCCAGCCAAGTCCCTCCAACCACTCGCGAACTTCAGCGCAGACCCGTTCGTGCAAGGCGGTGTCTCGAACCACACCGCCCTTGCCTACCTCTTCGCGCGCGACCTCGAACTGCGGTTTGATCAATGCAACCAACTGGCATTGCTTCGCCGCCAGTTCGAGCGGGCGTTCCAGCACTTTCGATAGGCTGATAAAGCTCGCATCGCACACCACCCAATTGACCGGCTGATCGATCTGCTCAGGCGTCAGAATGCGCGCGCTGGTCCGCTCGTACACCGTAACGCGCGGGTCCTGCCGCAGCTTCCACGCCAGCTGGTTCGTCCCACTGTCGACGGCGAAGACATGCTCTGCACCGTTGGTCAGAAGCACATCGGTGAACCCACCCGTCGAACTGCCCACATCCATGGCCACCGCGCCGGACGGATCGAGAACGAAGTGTTCAATCGCATGGGCAAGTTTGATCCCGCCGCGGCTGACCCAAGGGTGATCACGCCCGCGGACTTCAAGAGGCGCATCTTCGGGGATTTGCTGACCTGGCTTCTCTATCTTGCTCTCGCCGGAAAAAACCGTGCCCGCCATTATCAAAGCCTGCGCGCGCGTGCGGCTTTCAACCAGCTCACGTTCGACGAGCAGGTGATCGACACGTTTCTTTTTGGAGGATTTGTTCGGTTTGGTCATGGACGAGACAGGCGTTAGCGCGCATTTAGGCGGTATGAAAGCGATCTACCTTCACGCCGTCGGCGCCATTGCCCTCACCTTCACTCTGGCAGCCTGCGCATCGAACGCAGTGCCCGATGTCGCTGTACCCGCGCCTGCCCCTGTTGCAACTCCATCGCCGACACCTGCACCAGTCGTGGTGGCGCCGCCTGCACCCATATCGCTGTCGATCGACCCCACTGAATACACCAACTTCGCCGACAAACCGCACACGCCCGGGACTTGGTTCTACAGCCAGACGAGCGCCGACAGCCGCGCTGTGTTCGGCACCTCTGCGCGCGACGCAGTTTTTATGATGCGCTGTGACAAGGCGGCGCGTCGCATCAGCCTCAATCGCCCAACCACCCTTCGCGGCGAGCAGAAAATGCGGGTCGATACCGAGACGGCCTCGCTCGAATTCAATGCAAACACGCTGGGTGAAGGCAGCATCTTGGCCGCCGAGTTCGCGGCGAGTGATCCGATCCTTGATGCAATGGCAATCACCAAAGGGCGCTTTGCCGTCACCAGCCCGCGCGCGACGCCGCTCTACATCCCCGCATGGGTCGAAGTGAGCCGCGTGATCGAAGACTGTCGCTAACCCTGCCCCCGATTCTATACATTAATATCCACAGGCTTCTGCACAGCCTGTCCACATGCGCACGCGCTGCGCCTCCGGAATCAAAAAAACGCCCGAGGGGAACCCCGAGCGTCTAAGCCAAATCTCATCTGGCGAGGCCGGAGAGTATGACGTGGGAAAACTAAAATTCAAGTCTTGTCATCGCACCCGCTCCGACTCAATTATGTGCGTGAGGCCAGCGGCGAACGCGGCACTCGGCCCCCGGTGATACGGCAGGGTCTTGGCTTACAAGCGCGAAAGGAGGTGATCCGATGTCTCATGGTTCAGTAGAGAGGTCGGCAAGTTTCCGCGCGAGGTATATTCGGTGATCTAGACACCGAGTAAGACTTCGTGAGCGGCGCTTACCGCCGCTGACCATGAAAGGGCCGGACTTCCTACGGGCGAAGTCTGGCCCTTTTCATTGGCCTCTATTCGGCATCCCGCGGATAGCCCAGCCCCATCTGCACGATCGAGATTGCCTTCTGGTTCACGATCTCGTCGTCCGATGACAGCTCCACATCTCCGGCCAGACCGTCAGAGTAATCGAAATTGTCCCAGTCATAAGTCAGCGTCATCTGAATGATGCACTGGCCGTTCTTATCCAGCTTGCCTTTTTCAAAGCTGCTCACTGCGCCGCCATAATCCCATTCGAACCCGTAGAACTTCACCGGTTGGCCGTTCGCCGCACGCACTTTCTCAAGCGTATCGCCCAATTTCAGGTCTTTGATATTCCAGGACGAGCCTTCAGAAACCCGAACGAAGTCCAACTTCGTGCGCGCCTCGTCTTCAAATCCGATCTCGACCACAAGTTTGGGGTCGCCGTCCCAGAGGATGATACCGGGAATTTCCATTCCTTCCGGTCCGCCTAATGTCTCAAGCTTGGCGTTGTCACCAAACCGATCCATGATCGTTTTGGCTGTATCGCCAACTCTCGCCGGGTATCCGCAGGTCAGATCTGTCGCAGGCGTTGGCCCTTCGGCCGTATCTTCTGGCTTTTCCGCTGGCTTCGGATCGGCAGCCGCCGGTTCAGAGGTCTCAGGCTGAGTCGGTTCGACCGGCGCCTCTGCCTCTGTCTGGTTGCATCCCGTCAGCAACGCGATGGTGATGATGGACGCAAAACTCTTCGACAACATTGAAATTCCCCCACGGTTTAAGGTCTCAGTTGTAGCACCCGATTTCATCGCGGCAATCGGGCACTGATCTCTTGCCCCGCTCGCCGCACAAGACTAATCGCCAAAGCCATGCAGTTCACACGAATTCCTCACCCTGCCCCGACGCACGATAACGTGCGCAAAGCCGCGATTGCCGATCCCGGTTTTGGCACCGTGTTCACCGATCACATGGTCACCATTGACTATGATGAGGCGAAAGGCGGATGGCACAACGCGACCATCGGCCCGCGCGAGAAGATCGCGCTCGATCCTGCCGCTTCGGTGCTGCACTACGCGCAGGAAATCTTCGAAGGGATGAAGGCGTTCCAGCATGAGGATGGCGGCATGTGCCTGTTCCGTCCCGAGGAAAACGCCCGCCGCTTCAACGCCAGCGCGCGTCGTATGGCCATGCCGGAAATCCCTGAGGCGCTGTTTCTCGATGCGGTGAAGCTGGCAGTAGAGACCGACGCGGACTGGATGCCACCGGTCGAAGGCGGCTCGCTCTATATCCGTCCGTTCATGTTCGCCTCCGAAGCATTCCTCGGCGTGCGTCCGGCAAAGCAATACAAGTTCGTCGTCATCCTCGTTTCCAGCGGCAATTACTTCAAAGGCGGCGTCAATCCGGTGAAGATCTGGGTGTCGCAAGATTACGTGCGCGCAGCCCCGGTGGCACTGGAGCGGCCAAGACTGGCGGCAATTACGCGGCATCACTCGTCCCGCAGGCCGAAGCCATTTCGCATGGCTGCGATCAGGTCGTCTTCCTCGATGCGGTCGAGAAGAAGTGGATTGAGGAACTGGGCGGCATGAACCTGTTCTTCATCCGCGACGATGGCAGCGTCATCACCCCGCCGCTGACCGGCACGATCCTGCCCGGCATCACCCGCGACAGCCTGATTGCGATGCTGCGTGAGGAAGGGCTGGAAGTGCGGGAGGAGCTTTATTCCATCGACCAATGGCGCGAGGAAGCGGAGAGCGGCAAACTGCTCGAAACCCTCGCCTGCGGCACCGCTGCAGTGGTCACGCCGGTCGGCACCGTCGCCTCACCCGATGGCGAATTCACCATCGGCACCGGCGGCATCGGCCAGATGGCCAACAAGATGCGCGAGAAGTTAGTCGGTGTACAAAATGGCGCGATCGAAGACAAACACGGCTGGGTAATGCGGGTATGAAAGCCGTGTTGGGACCACTGCTTGTCATTCTCGCCACTCCGGCATCGGCGGATGTATCCTCCGGGTTTGACATTCAAAGCGCGGTTCTTGCCGAAGCGTTTGACCCTGAGAAACTGTTTCAAGACGAGTATGGGTTCGCTCCGCTTCTCACGATCCGATATTTAGGCGATGATTGGGACTATCCTGTCTATGCTCTAGCTCTCTTTAAGGGTTGTCACGTCGATGATCCCGAGGGCGACCGTTCGTGTAGGAACCGTTTGCAGGCTCGCATGATCCGCGCGCCCTATGATGGCGAGCCAGAGCGTCAAAGGTGGCGGGGAACCCGATTGCTGGGCAATCTTGCGGAACGCGGGATCAGTTCACTCGAGGAATTACGAGAAGCACTCGATCAAGGCGCAGTTGAGTGGATGCAGGCCGATCTTGCTGATTGTCCCGCTGCGCTAAGCCATGCGCGCAGCACAGATGATATCAGCTGGTTCAGCGAGCCGCTGGTCACCGACCCAAGTGATGAAATTTCGATCATCATCCACTATGATACCGCCTCGGTCCGCTTTCGCCCGAATTACTTTACAGACTTCCGATATGACGGGCACATCGAAGAAGGACTACCGAGCGGCTGGGCAACGGACTTTGCGTCGAAACTAGAAGATTGCTGGGAGCCCGCCACCGCCAAACCCCCTTGGCGTCGAATTCCCATTGAAGACCCAGACGAGGAATGACTAAATCCCTCCAAGTCGCAGCCCTCTACCAGTTCACGCCGTTCAATGATCCGGCGGCGCTGAAAGACCCGCTGCTCGCCCAATGCGAAGCTGTTGGCGTTAAAGGCACGCTGCTGCTCGCGAAGGAAGGTATCAACGGCACCATTGCGGGGACTGACAACGCCATTGCAGCGGTGCTCGATCACATCCGCCAGCTCCCCGGCTGCGCGAACCTAGAGGTCAAATTCTCGACCGCCTCGGACATGCCATTCCACCGCATGAAGGTGCGGCTCAAGCGCGAGATCGTCACTATGGGCGAACCCGACATCGATCCGCGCGCGAGCGTCGGTCGCTATGTCGATCCGCAGGACTGGAACGCTTTGATCGCGGACCCGGATACGGTCGTGATCGACACGCGCAACGATTACGAAGTGGCCGTCGGCACGTTTGAGGGCGCTGTAGATCCCCACACCACGAGCTTCCGCGAATTCCCCGCATGGTTCCGTGAACACCGCGATGACCTGCTTGAGGGCAAGAAGAAGGTCGCGATGTTCTGCACCGGCGGCATTCGCTGCGAGAAATCGACCAGCTTCCTGCGCGCCGAGGGGATTGAGGATGTCTATCACCTCAAAGGTGGAATTCTGAAGTACCTCGAAACAGTGCCCGAGGAAGACAGCACATGGCACGGCGACTGCTTCGTGTTTGACGAGCGGGTGACGGTGAAACACGGCCTTGAAGAAGGCGATTATTCGCTGTGCCGCGCGTGCCGCCGCCCGATCACTGATGAAGAGATGGCCTCTTCCGCATACAAGGACGGCGTAAGCTGCCCGCACTGCATTGACGAGAAAACGCCCGAGCAACGCGCCCGTTATGCCGAACGGCAGCGTCAGCGTGAATTGGCAAGACAGCGTGGGAAAAACGATGACTGAACCACGAGGTATCCTGTATTCGTTCCGCCGCTGCCCCTACGCGATGCGCGCGCGCATGGCGCTTTGGATCGCAGGCGTTCCGGTGATCCTGCGCGAGGTAAAGCTGGCCGACAAACCGCCGCAGTTGATCGAAGCCTCTCCCAAAGCGACGGTGCCTGTGCTGGTCACGCCCGACGGGGTGTTTGACGAAAGCATATCGATCATGCGCTGGGCACTGGCTCAGAACGATCCCGAAGACTGGCTGGCGGGTGATGACGACGCCTTGATTACGCGCAATGATGGTCCATTCAAACACGCGCTGGACCGCTACAAATACCCCACTCGCTACCCTGAAGAAGCAGCGGGAGACGAAACCACCTTCCGCCTCGATCACCGTTCTGCCGGTCTTGCGGTCCTGAACGATCTCGACGCGCGTCTTGGACCACGGGCTAACCTGTCCGGCGATGAACGCACCCTCGCTGACGTGGCGCTGTTCCCCTTTATCCGCCAATTCGCGAACACCGATCGCGACTGGTTCGACGCGCAAGGTCTCCCGCATCTCCACCCGTGGCTCGAAGCGCATCTTGCCAGCGATCTGTTCAAGTCGATCATGCCCAAATTCACACCTTGGAAAGCGGGGGATGATCCGATCATCTTCGGGCCGGGCTGCACGACTGGTTAGAGCCATACGAACCAGCAAAGGTAATCTTAAGAACAAGGGATTATCCGTAAGTGCATGGAACACCTTGAACCGACATCGACAATCTCGAGCGACATCGCGCGCGGTGAAATCCACTTCGCGGTTGCCGGTTTCTGGGATCTGGACCGCATGGGCTCTTTCCTTCGGGGCTTGAGCAAAGAGTCTCTGCCGCTGGTGGAGCAGAAAAGACGTATCCATGCCTTTGGCGATATGACCGATTTTGTCCCCCAAACCCGAGAAGCGGGTGAGGCCATCCGCGACCATCTGATGATGTCGAAATCCTTCGGGCTCACACGTGTGGCGATCCTCAACGCCGCCTCGCTTGTCATGCTCCAATACAAGCGTTTGAGCGAGGGTCTCGAAGTCGAGTTTTTTGAAAGTAAAAGCGAAGCCCTTACATGGCTACGACGCCCCTATGCAGACGCTGCCTAACCGCTTTGCTCTGATCAAATTTCTTAACTCCTCTTAGGTACGGTCCCACGCGACGGCGCAGGAGGGGATCACGATCAATGCAAAGTCGAGACAACAGCTACACGATTTCTGCCGACAATGATCGGCGCGAATTGCGCTACGCGATCTCGGGATTCTGGGATCAGGAAACGATGCAGGCTTTCTTGGTCGAGCTTGGCCGCGCGGCCAAACCATTCATCGAAAGCGGGGCCCCGTTCGCTGCAATCGGCGACATGAATGACTTCGTGACGCAGAACCGCGAGACAGCCGACGCGATCCAGAACAGTCTAAGCCTTGCCAAGAAGAATGGGCTTGATCGTTTGGCCTTGGTTGCCGCGTCTCCGCTGGTCAAATTGCAATATCGCCGCCTCGCCTCGGAACTTGAGCTGGAATTCTTCGAAACGACCACCGAAGCCAGCATATGGGCGCAGCGTACCCGCTGAACTCAGCCGCTAAGCCCTTCGCGGAATGCATCGATCAGCCAGCTGGTCGCAGGACCCAGCTTCGTATCGCGGCGCCATAGCGCGCTGAGTTGATACGCCGCTTCGCCGGGCTTTTCCGGCAGGTCCAATTCTACCAACCGTCCGCGCTCCAGATCACCTGCGACCATTTCACGCGGCATATTGCCCCAGCCCAGCCCCTCTTTCAGCAGGGTGTGTTTCGCGCCCAAATCACCCAATCGCCATGTCTCTGGACTGAGGACAGAGAACTCGCGATCTTTCGTCAGCGAAGACCGGTCTGACAGGACCAGCTGGAGATATTGGCGGCTAGTGCCTGGCTTCGCCTCCCCGTTGGCGACCGCAACCGTTAGAGGATGGTCAAGCGCGGCGACCGGCACCAACTCCACCGATCCCACCACTTGACGCTCCAGCGCCGGATGGTCGGCGATCACTGGCCCGCCAATCGCCAACTCGGCTTCCTTGTCGAGAAGACAGGCCGCCACTGCACCCAGCCCTTCAATATTGAGCGAGAGAGCAACGGTTGGGAACATCTGCCGGAAATCACGCAGCACCTTTGCAGTGACTTCACCGGGCACCATCACATCGATCACCAGACCGACGCTCGATTCCAGACCGGCATGGAGGCTGCGAGTTTTGGCAAGTAATGCGTCAACCCGGTCACTAACACTACGCGCTTCGGCGAGCAGCCCCTCACCCGCTTCGGTCAGCACCGGTTTGCGCGAGCCTTCCCGCTCGAACAGGGTCACGGCCAGCTGAGCCTCCAACTGTGCAATTCCATAGCTGATCGCCGAAACCGCACGGTTCATAGCCCGCGCCGCGCCGCCAAAGCTGCCATGCTCCACTACGGCAAGGAAGATGCGGAGCTGATCAAGGCTGGGGTCACCGAGCTTCATCGCAGCCCTTATATTCAGATTATCTGAACATTTCGAGCAGTTTTATCACACTTATCCGAGCAAACGAGTCCGCCTATCTCCGACTTCAACAGAGCGAGGCCGATCCACAATCCCTTGGACAGCCCACTCCGAAACAGGAGATATGCAATGACACAACCCATCATCGAACTGCGTCCGTTTGAGAGCCTTGGTGCCGCCAATCACGGTTGGTTGGATGCCCGGCATCACTTCTCTTTCGCAAGCTATCACGATCCGGCTCGCGTGCAGTGGGGTCCAATCCGCGTCTGGAACGATGACACCATCGCACCGGGCACCGGCTTCCCTACCCACCCGCACAACGACATGGAGATCATCACCTATGTCCGCAAAGGCGCCATCACCCACCGCGACAGCATGGGCAATGAAGGCCGCACCGAAGCCGGCGATGTGCAGGTCATGAGCGCAGGCACCGGAGTGCAGCATTCGGAATACAATCTGGAAGACGAGGACACCACTCTGTTCCAGATCTGGATCATTCCGAGCGAACGCGGCGGTGAGCCAAGCTGGGGTGCCAAGCAGTTCCCCAAAGGCGATCGTGCCGGTCAGTTCGTGACACTCGCCAGCGGCAATGTGCCGACGGGCGCCGCTGACGATAGCGCGAATGACAACACTCCGTTGCCGATCCGCACCGACGCGAAAGTGCTCGGCGCAACGATCAAAGCGGGCGAAAGCGTGACGTACGACATCACCTCGGAACGGCGCCACCTCTACCTCGTGCCGGCCACCGGCAAGGTGCGCGTCAATGATGTCGAAGCAAACGCTCGCGATGGCGTGGCCATCACACGCGCCGAAGCTGTGACCATCACCGCGCTGGAAGACAGCGAAGTGGTGCTGGTCGACGCAGCCTAACCCTACAGAGCCAGCCGGGACGTATCCCCATCCCCCTCAGCCCGGCTGGCTCACCCCTTTTCCCTTCCAATTCGGAGAATTCCCAATGTCCAATGTCCTTCATATCAAAGCCAGCATTCGCAGCGACGAAAGCGTTTCGAACACACTCGGCAACATCATTATCGATGGTCTGAAAGCCAAAGGTGCAAACGTCACCACGCGTGACCTATCCGCCAATGACATTCCATTCGTTGACGGCGCTCGTTTTGGCGCCAACCTGACCCCCGCTGCCGATCGGACGGCTGAGCAGGCCGAGCTCGCTGCAATTGCCGACACTCTGATCACAGAACTGCAGGACGCCGACACGATTGTGTTCAGCGTGCCAGTCTACAATTTCGGAGTGCCAGCCGTGGTCAAAGCCTGGGCCGATCTGGTTGCCCGCGCGGGCACTACCTTCAACTACACAGAAAACGGCCCTGTCGGCGCGCTGACCGGCAAGAAGGCCTACATAGCAGCGGCATCAGGCGGCACGCCGATTGGCAGCGATATGGACTTCATGTCGAGCTGGTTGAAGTTCTTCCTCGGCTTCATCGGCATCACCGACGTCGAATTGGTTGCGGCCGATGGCATCATGGGCGCTGGCGGCGAAGAGACAATCGCCAAAGCCAAGGACCAAGCCGCTGCTCTGGTCGCTTAAGCAGCCTTCCAGCTCACCGTTTCAACTATCTTCCCCAGGAGAACTATCATGACCGCAATCGCTCAAGACAACAGCCCGCTTCCGGCATCATCTCAAACAGGTTCGCAAGACGCATTGGCGCTCGCCGCGCGGCTTCTTCTCGCTGCGCTGTTCATTCTCGCAGGTGTGAACAAAGTCGGAGGTGCCGAAGGAACCATCGGCTATATTGCCAGCGTCGGCCTGCCGTTCCCGCAAGTTGTTTTTGCCGGAACCGTCGCGCTGGAAATCATCGGAGGTCTGTTCTTGGCAGTCGGACTGAAGACCCGTTACGCCGCAGGAGCGCTGGGACTGTTCAGCATCGCTTGTGCCATCGTCTTTCACAATGACTTTGCCGACCAGATGCAGATGACCAGCTTCCTCAAGAACCTCGCGATTGGCGGCGGCATGTTTGCGATTGCCGCATTCGGACCAGGCCGTTTTGCGCTTGATCGGAAGTAAGTAAAATCAAACCATGCAAGATGAGAGCCGGGTCGTCTTTGGGCGTTCCGGCTTCTTCTTGTTGGAAGTCAGTCCGCTTGCTCAGCCAGCGCGTTCAGTTCTTCCTGGCTCATGTAAGGCGAGTTCGGAGCGCAAAAGCGGACCGGATTGTCATACTCGTCATAACCCAACTCAAGCGTATAGCCGTAGTCGCAGCTGGTCGGGCCATAGGCCGATTGATAGGTGTCTTGCTGCGCAGCGCTTGCCGCGACCAACGCCACCGTTGCGCCTAAGGCAAAAGACTGCATCTCCTCAACCGTACAACCGCTGACCATCACCGCCGCTGCCCCGCAAACCAAGATTCTCGCTTTCCTGTTCATCGCCACCATTCCCCTGTGTGATTTGCACCTGTGTGGTTACACCCGGATACAAATGGAGATGGGGCACTGAACCGATTGTGAGATCGGCTGGCAGCCTCTGTTCAGGTTAGCTGAAGTTAGTCTTTGGGAAGGCTCTCGCGCAATTCTTCGAGCCACACATCGGCCACCGCATCGGATGGCGCGCGCCAGTCTCCGCGCGGAGACAATGCGCCAGCCGAGCTGACCTTTGGCCCGTTGGGAAGCGCGCTCCGCTTGAATTGCGAGAAGCCGAAGAAGCGCTTCAGGAACTTCTCAAGCCAATCAGCGATGGTGGCGAGATGGTATTGGTTTTTGCGCTCATCGGGAAAGCCCGCGGGCCACAGGCCGGATTTCGCATCTTGCCAAGCATGCCACGCCATGAATGCCACTTTGCTGGGGCGCTGCCCGTATCGGATGATGTGGTGGAGGAAGAAGTCGTTGAGCTCATACGGCCCGATCTTCTCCTCGGTGCTCTGGATTGTTCCATCGGCATCGGCTGGCACCAGCTCGGGCGAAATCTCTGTATCGAGCACCGCGCCCAGCACCTCACCGCACGCATTCGAGAACTGCTCGGTCTCAATCGTCCAGCGGATCAGATACTGGATCAACGTTTTGGGCACGCCAGCATTGACGCCGTAGTGGCTCATATGGTCGCCTACGCCATAGGTGCACCAGCCCAGCGCCAGTTCTGAAAGATCGCCTGTGCCGACGACGAAGCCTTTATGGTGACCCGCCAAGCGGAACAGGTAGTCGGTGCGAAGACCCGCTTGCACGTTTTCGAAGGTCACATCGTATTGGGGCTCACCGTCCGCAAACGGGTGATCCATATCCTCCAACATCTGCCGCGCGGCGGGTTTGATGTCGATCTCCTCCGCGGTGATCTCCATCGCCTCCATCAGCTTCCATGCGTTCGACTTGGTGCCATCCGAGGTGGCGAAGCCGGGCATGGTATAGCCGCGAATGGTGGTGCGCGGCAGGCCAAGCCGGTCGCAGGCCTTCGCCGCGACGATCAGCGCGTGAGTGCTATCGAGCCCGCCCGAAATACCGATGACAAGGCTCTTGGCATGCGTTGCGGTGATCCGGCGCATCAAAGCATCAACCTGAATGTTGAACGCCTCGTAGCAATCATCGTCCAGCGTCTGCGTGTTGTTGGGCACGAAGGGGAAGCGGCGGATCGGGCGGTTCAGCCCCGTATCAACCCCGGCAAAGGCATGCTCGAACACGACGCGGCGGAATGAATCCTCGGGCCGGTCTTGGGCTTCGGCGGCATCGCTGAAAGTCTGGTTGCGCATCCGCTCGGCGGCGATGCGGTCTAAATCGACATCGACCACGCAAAGCTCCGGCTCCAGATCGAAGCGCGTACTTTCTGCGAGCAGGTCGCCCATTTCATAAACCACGCCCTGCCCGTCCCAACTCAGGTCGGTGGTGCTCTCTCCATGGCCGCTGGCCGAATAGACATAGGCGCAGATGGAGCGTGCACTCATCGAGCGGCAGTGCAGATGGCGATCATCCGCGCGGCCAATGGTGATGGGAGAGGCGGAGAGGTTGCACAGGATCTGCGCCCCGGCGAGCGCCGCGAGCGTGCCCGGCGGGTTTGGCGCCCAGAAGTCCTCACAAATTTCTACGCCAAAGGTAAAGCCCGGCAGGTTCCCAGCCGAAAAGACCAGATCGGTCCCAAACGGCACTTCTTCACCGGCAACCGGGATCCACAGATCCTGACAATTGCGGCCATGGCTGAAATGCCGTTTCTCGTAGAACTCGCGATAATTCGGCAGGTAGGATTTGGGGATCACACCCAGCAGCTCACCACCCGCGATCACCAGCGCGCAATTGTAGAGCTTCCCCGTGCGGCGCAGCGGGGCACCAATGACGAGCACCGGCGAAAGCTTGGCCGATGCCTCGACCACCTCAGCCACCGCCTCTTCCACACGATCCAACAGCGCGTTCTGCATCAGCAGATCGTCAATCGCGTAAGATGACAGGCACAGCTCCGGAAACACCACCAGATCGACATTCTGCGCATGTGCCTTCTGCGCCTCGGCGATCACACCAGCGGTGTTGTGCGCCACATCCGCCGTGCGATGCGCCGGCGTTGCCGTGGCCACGCGAACAAAGCCGTGCGTGTGCATGTCATAGAAGGGGTGCGTATCACTCATGGGCTGAGCTTTCTTTGCGGGTGGTTCGTTTTCGGGGGCGGGTTCAAGCCAGTCAGCGGGATCGCAAATGCCAAGGTCTGCAAGGCGTTTCTGGACCTTGGGCCGCGCGACCTTGCCTTTGGCTTCCCAGCCATAGACGGTGCGGCTGGGCCAAGGCGGATCACCCTCAAGCCCGCCCACGCGCGCGCCAAACTCCTCCGCCGAAAGCGGCGGATCATGCGCCTCTCGCCACAGGCGAATCTTGTGTCCAGCCAAGTGCATGCAGACGTCAGTATCCTTTTGGGATACACGGTGCAAGTGTTGTGGAAAGCGACCAGTCAAGGATGGCTTTCAGCGCGCAAAGCAAAACCGCACGCCGCGCTGACTTGCGCTCGTAACCGTGATGCCCCACCTCTCGAAACAACAAAGAGAACACCAACAGGAGGCACCCGTACATGGCAGATCCAACCTACACTCCACCCGAAGTCTGGAGCGCCGAAACCGAGAGTGGAGGCCGCTTCGCCAGCATCAACCGCCCCACCGCTGGCGCGCGCGAGGAAAAGGCGCTGCCAGAAGGCAATAACCCCTTTCAACTGCACAGCCTCGCCACGCCCAACGGTGTGAAGGTCACGATCATGCTCGAGGAGCTGTTGGAGCTCGGCCATAAAGGCGCTGAATACGACGCTTACACCGTCAATATCGGCGAAGGTCAGCAGTTCACCAGCGGCTTTGTCGATATCAATCCCAACTCGAAGATCCCCGCCCTAGTCGACAAGAGCGGCGACACGCCGTTCCGCGTGTTCGAAAGCGGCGCGATCCTTGTCCACCTTGCCGAGAAGTTCGGCGAGTTCCTTCCGACCGATCCTGCCGAACGCGCCGAAGTGCTCAGCTGGGTGTTTTGGCAAGTCGGCACCGGCCCCTTCATCGGCGGCGGTTTTGGCCATTTCTACGCTTATGCGCCTGAGAAGTATGAGTATCCGATCAATCGCTACGCGATGGAAACCAAGCGGATTTTCGACGTGGCAGACAAGCGTCTTGGCGAAACGCGCTTCCTCTCCGGAGACGACTACACCATCGCCGATATGGCAAATTTCCCGTGGCTTGCGCCATTCGTGGCGGGCACGATCTACAATGAGGCCAAGACTTTCCTCTCGATCGACGAATACAAAAACGTGGGCCGCTGGGCGCGTGAGATTGCCGCACGTCCCGGTGTCCAACGCGGGCGGATCGTCAACAAGGCGTGGGGCGATGAAAGCGAACAATTGCTTGAACGCCACTCAGCTGCCGACTTTGATGGCAAGACGCTCGACTGGTCTTTCTGACGCTTGATCGATAGCTTACGAGAATGGGCTGGAAGATTCCGCTAGATGTTGGCGGGCTTCCGGCCCATTGTCGTGTTAACGATCCCACAGGAGTAAGCATTGCCAACAGGCTCATCTGACCAAGTGCGCCTCGGCGAGAAGCTCGGCTATGGCGTGGGTGATCTTGCTTCGGGCTTGATGCTCAACTTCTTTGGGTTCTTCCTCCTCTACTATTTTGTCGATCAGGGTGGCCTTGCCCCGGCAGCCGTCAGCCTGATGTTGCTCATCACCAAGCTGATTGACGCCTTCACCGATCCGATGATGGGCGCAATTGCTGATCGCACACGAACGAGATGGGGTCGATATCGTCCTTACCTCCTGTTCGGCGCTGTGCCTTTGGGTGTGTCGATGGTGCTGATATTCAGCGCACCAGCAGACCTGAGCACAACCGCGCTGCTGGTTTGGGCTTATGTCACATACACTCTGTGCATGCTTGCGTTCACCGCCGTGAACGTGCCCTATGGCGGCCTGTTGGGCGTGATCTCGCCGTCGTCTCAGGTGCGCTCCAACGTCACCGGTTTCCGCATGTTCTTCTCCGCGAGCGGCGGCATTCTTGTCGGGGCACTGGGGACGACATTGGTGCGCGAGCTTGGCGGCGGAGACGAACGGCTTGGCATGCAGCTTACGATCACCTGCATTGCCGCAGTTTCAATATTCTGCCTGCTTACCGCCTTTGCGACCACCAAAGAGCGTATTCCGCCGACACAGGAAAACGGCTCGCTCAAAGGCGATTTGGGCGTACTGCTGAGTTCGATCCCATGGATCGTGGTGGCGATTGCAGCAATCCTCGGCGTGACATCAATCGCAGCACGCGCTGCATCGGCCCCGTTCTTCTTCAAATATGTGGTAGGCGACGATGGAACGCCGGTGTTCCTGTTCTTTGACCGCGCCGCCTTGTTCTTGACGGCGCTTGCTCTGGGTCAAGTCTCGGGCGTGGTTTTGGGCGCGATCCTGCAAAGGCGTTTTGAGAAAGCGCACATGCTTATCGCGGCGGGCATCCTGAAGGGTACGATGATCACAGCATTCTATTTCCTGCCACTCGATGCGGTGTGGGAGCAGACAGGTGTGCAATATCTCGTCGGGATCGGCTTCGGAATTTTGATGGTCCTGTCGTATTCCATGTTCACTGACATCGCCGAGTACATCGACTGGAAGAACAACCGGCAGATGACGGCTTTGGTCGTCGCCGCTTCCGTATTCGGAGTGAAAGCCGGAATTGGATTTGGATCGTTCATCCCCGGCGTGGTTCTGGATCAAACCGGCTTCGTCTCGGGCGCGGAGCAAACGGAATTCGCGATTATGGGTATTCAAATTGCTTTTGCCCTGATCCCTGCTCTGATCATGATTCCGGCAGCAAGCGCCTTGTTGTTCTACAAGATTGACCGGGCCACAATTGCCCAGGTTGAAGCCGATCTCAGCGCGCGGCGCGGTACGCCGCTGTAGAAATTCGCTGATCGGCGCTCGCAGGCCCTTCACATCTGTGACAGCCGCGTTATAGAGCGCGCTCTCTTGCGAGAGACTGCTGGGGTGTAGCCAAGTGGTAAGGCACCGGTTTTTGGTACCGGCATTCGCAGGTTCGATCCCTGCCACCCCAGCCAACTTTCCCTAGATCGCTGAATTCAGCTTAACTCTGAATCGTCCGTTACGGCCTTTGCCAGTGCAGCGCCGGAGATAAACGCGCCTTCGACACGCGGAGAGTGCAGATAGTCGCCCGCAATCCCGATCTGGTGCGTCGGATCAAAACGGGCGGCTGCGCCTTCCACCTTATCCGGCATCGCATAAAGCCAGCGATGCGCAACGCAGTGGATCGGCTCGACGGGCTGGCAACCGGTCTGTTTGAAGAAATCCTCCAGCAAGATCGCCGCGACCTCTTCCTTTGGCACATCGAGATGACCGCGCGTGTGCTCTGGCGACGCATGGAGCACCCAGCACTCCTCCCCTGCCCGCTGCGGTTTCGCTGAATTGCGCGCGGCCCATGAAATCGGCGCGTCGGGATCGCGCAGTGTGTCCGCATCAATCGGCAAGCGCTTCGAAAACGCGGCCATGACCGCCCAGCAAGGCTGAGACGTTACGCCAGCAGCGATTGCAGCATAATCAGGTGCGGCCTCGTCGAGCAGCTCGCTTGTCTGTTCGGCGGGTATCGCGATCAGGATCGTCTCAGCGCAGAAACTTTCTTCTCCGGCCTTCGCGCACCAGTGATCGCCCGTGTGATACAGCCGCTCAGCGCGCACGCCCCAACGCACATCAAGTGCATTGGCCATGGCTCGGATCGGACCATTCATGCCTGGCACGCCAACCCAGGCATCATCACCCGCATCGGTCCACGGAGCCACCACGCCATCCCGATGCCATTCCTCGACCACCGCCGTGAACTCGGGATCGCGCACGGTGAAGTATTGCGCGCCATGATCGAACGACACGGTTTCTCCGGCGATCTCGGCACGCCGCGCGGCCATGCGCCCACCCGGCCCGCGCCCTTTGTCGAGCACGATGACGGATTTGTTTGCGTGTGCAAGACGGGTTGCGCAGGTAAGCCCTGCCATGCCCGCACCGATGACGAGAATGTCGCTATGATGTGATCCCATGCCACCCCAACGCGCGGGGCCGCGTGTAGTTTCAGGGCGCCGAACGTGGCGGCTTGGCCTCCGCTAGGATAAGCGAGAATCGCTGCTTGCTGTCGAGCCAACGCTTCTGCGGTTCCCATCCCCCTGCGAGCAGGAGCATGTTCGATGTGCGGCGGTTAAATTTGTGGCTGTTCTCGGTGTGGATCGTCTCGCCTTCCTGCATTGTGAAGGCACGACCGCTTACGCTGAAATCAAGCGCTTCACCCGCCACCAGATGCATTTCCACCCGCGCGTTTTCATCGTTCCAGCGCGCCTCATGGCTCAATGCGTCGATCGGAATGTCACCATCCAGCTCACGATTGATGCGGCGGATCATATTGGTGTTGAACTCGGCTGTGACGCCCGCTTCATCGTCATAGGCGGCGACGAGAACGTCTTCGTCTTTGATCAGGTCCATCCCGATCAGAAGCTGCGCACCTGTGCCCAGAGTCTCCCGCATGGAACGCAGCAGATCGACCGCGGTGCGCGCGACCATATTGCCGATGGTCGAACCCGGGAAGAAGCCGAGCTTGGGAAGCTCCGCCACCTCATTCGGCAGTTCAACCTGCCGCATAAAATCCGCCTCGACCGGATGCACTGCAAGGCCCGGAAACTTCTCCGCCAAATCCGCAGCGGCGGCTCGCAGGAAATCACCGGATATGTCGAGTGGAACATAGGCAGCAGGATCAATCGCACGCAGCAGCAACGGTGTTTTGACTGAGCTGCCAGAACCAAACTCCACGACCGCACAGCCCTTCGCAATTTGCTCGGCAAACTCCACCGCGCGCTCGGTCAAGATCTCTGTCTCGGCGCGGGTCGGATAGTATTCGGGAAGCTGGGTGATATCCTCGAACAATTGCGAGCCCGCATCGTCATAGAGCCAGCGCGCGGGGATCGCTTTCTGTTCTTGCGACAGGCCATCAAGAACATCTGCGCGGAACTTCGTGTCGATGCCGTCCTCATCGTGTTCGACCAGTCGCAGGCCCTTACTTGTCGTCATGGGATCAAATGTCCTTTGCCAGCCGCAGGCCCGTGAATTGCCAGCGCTGATGGGGGTAAAAGAAGTTGCGGTAGGAAGCGCGCGAATGGCCACGCACCGTCGCGCAGCTTGCGCCTTTCAGCACGAACTGACCGCTCATAAATTTGCCATTGTATTCGCCCACCGCACCCGTGGCGGGTTGGAAGCGGGGATACGGCAAATAGGCTGAGCGGGTGAATTGCCAGCAATCGCCAAACAGGTCGTTTGAGCCGCTTGGTAGCGGCGCAGCGGCGGCATCGAGTTGATTGCCCGTAGCCGCATCATGGCCTTGCGCAATCGCTTCCCACTCAAACTCGGTCGGCAAGCGCGCGCCTGCCCAAGTAGCGAAGGCATCCGCTTCGAAATAGGAGATGTGAGTCACCGGCGCGTTGGGATCGCGGGGTTGCCAGCCTTGATGCGAGAAGTGCTCGCCACGCCGCCAGTAGAGAGGCGCTGAGACATTGTTGTCCCGCACCCACGCCCAGCCGTCCGAGAGCCACAAAGATGCGGTCTGATACCCGCCTTCATCGATAAACTGGTCCCACTCGCGATTGGTGACCAATGTGCTGGCGAGCGCAAAGGGTTCCAGCAGGACGCGGTGCGCGGGGCCTTCATTGTCGAAAGCAAAGCGCTCGCCCGTATGGCCGATGCTGGCAATCCCGCCCGGGTGCTGGTGCCAGTCATTGTCCAGCGCTTCGCCCCGTTGCGGCTGCTTTTCCCACATCGCCACACCAAGCGGGTTCTGGAACAGTGCGTGCTTAATATCAGTCAGCAGCAACTCGATATGCTGCTGCTCATGCGCGATGCCGAGAGCGATCAGGTCAGCATGGGCCGGATCATCTAGCAGCGGTTCCATCGCGTTGGTCACGTGTGCGCGATAGTCGAGCACCTGCGCCAGCGATGGCCGCGACAACATGCCGCGCGAAAAGCGGCCTATCCGCTCCCCCTCCGCTTCATAATAGGAGTTGAAAAGGAACGGCCATTGCTCGTCGAACAGCCGATATCCCAGCGCATGATCGCGCAGCAGAAATGTCTCCCAGAACCACGTCGTGTGCGCCAGATGCCATTTGGCGGGCGAGGCATCTTCCATAGACTGGATCGTTGCGTCCGCATCCGAAAGCTGCTCGACAAGAGCCTCGGTCAAAGCCCGCGTGCGCAGAAAATTGTCGCGCAAATCAAAGCGATCCCGGCTTGCAGTATCTGGCATGGACTGGGGCACGCAGCCTCCCATATCTGGCCTTGGTGTCAGGCAGACATGCCCCAAAGATGCGTCAATTGAAAGTCACAGCGGAGCGGTGTGCCCATCTCCTACGCGGCTAGTCTTACTTGATTGCGGCCACCATCTTTGGCCGCATACAGCGCTCGATCCGCGCGGGAGAAGATAGTCAGCGAGCTATCACCTGGTTGCATATGCGCGCATCCCACGCTCGCGGTTACATCCGGGGTTCCGCCTTCTCCGGTTTGCAAAGCAATCGCGCGCCGCAATCGATCCGCGAGACTATGAGCGGTTTTCTGATCCGCACCTTCTACGATCCAGACGAATTCCTCGCCTCCCACACGGCCAACAAGGTCACTCGCGCGGGCCTGCGCCAAGGCAATTTTGCCAACCTTCTGCAGTACCTTGTCGCCCTCCGGATGACCAAAGGTGTCATTGACCGCCTTGAAGTGATCAAGATCGAACAGGATCATGGATAATCCTGCTCCTTTACGCCGGGCCTGCATCAAATACTGGTCCAGTTTGGCCATAACCCGGCGACGATTGGCGAGACCGGTCAAAGGATCGGTTTCTGCAAGCTCGCGTGCTTGGCGAGCCTCGACCAACGCTTCTTCCCGCGAAAGCTCGAGATCCCGCTGATGCGCCAATTGATCGGTCACGTCGCGGACAACGCCGACAACATTCGCAATGCCGCCGCTGGGATGACGTAAATTGTACGCTTGGACCAAAATTGATCGCGGCGCGCCAAGCCGGTCGATTATGTCGAACTCAAGATTGTAGGTGTCCGTTTCTGCCCGGTGGAGAAGCACACTGCTAACCAGATCGACATTGTTTGCAAAAAGCAGCGTTTCGGCATCGCCTTCCACAAAAGGCTCATCATCGTCGATACCGAATATCGCCTTCATACCACGCGACCATTCCTGTTCGCCGGTCGCCGGATTGTATTGCCAGACGCCCAGCTCGGCGATTGTTTCGGCCATATGGACGGTGCGCCGCATCTGCTTCAGCTTTCGCAATTGCGATTGCGCCAACAGCCCCTTGGCACGCACCTCTTTGCGAGCAGCAGAGGCGAAAAGCATCGCCACCACTGCAATCACAGCCAGAATCGAGCTGGTGATCAACAATGCCCCTTCGCCGAAGAGCAAATATAGGACTGACGGCGTAGTCTCGAATTTTGGACTGGAAGTGGAAGATGCAATCATGCTGTCTCGCTCTCGTTGACCAACAAGAGCGATAAACAGCTATCGTCACTACGCGGCTTATGCGCTGCTAGCGGAATTCACCTATAAAAGGTTCAGGCTGCGTCGGCAGCTGCTCCGGCATCGCGCGATGCGGCTTCGTCGTTCAGCATCTCCGCAATCAGGAAAGCGAGCTCCAGCGATTGCTCCGCATTGAGGCGCGGATCACAATGGGTGTGATAACGATCGCCCAGCGCATCATCGGTGATGGCCACCGCGCCGCCAACGCACTCGGTCACATCCTGACCGGTCATCTCGATATGGATGCCGCCCGGATGTGTGCCCTCTGCACGGTGCACAGCGAAGAAGCCCTTCACTTCGGACAAGATACGGTCGAACGGACGTGTCTTGTATCCGCTGTCTGACTTGATGACGTTGCCGTGCATCGGGTCACAGCTCCACACCACCGGATGGCCTTCGCGCCTCACCGCGCGCACCAGCTTGGGCAGGCCCTCTTCAACCTTGTCGTGGCCATAGCGGCTGATCAGGGTGATCCGGCCCGGCTCACGAGCGGGGTTCAGAGTGTCGAGCAGTTCAAGCAGCGCATCGGGCTCAAGGCTCGGTCCGCACTTCATGCCCAGCGGGTTGTCGATGCCCCGCGCAAATTCGATATGTGCGCTGCCCGGGAAACGGGTGCGGTCACCGATCCACAGCATGTGGGCGGAGGTCGCATACCAATCGCCCGTGGTGGAGTCCTGACGGGTCAGAGCCTCTTCATAGGGCAGCAACAGCCCCTCGTGGCTGGTGTAGAATTCGGTGCCCTGCAATTGCGGAACAGTCGCCGGGTCAATGCCGCACGCTTCCATGAAGTCGAGCGCTTCGCCAATACGGCCTGCGGTTTCGGCAAACTTGTCGGTCCACGAGGTACGGCCCATGAAATCGAGCGTCCACTGGTGCACACGGCGAAGGTTGGCGTATCCACCACCGGCAAAGGCTCGCAGCAGGTTCAGCGTCGCCGCCGCCTGGGAATAGGCGCGAACCATACGGTCGGGATCGTTACGGCGTTTCTCGGCATCGAATTCAATGCCGTTGATGTTGTCTCCCAAATAACTTGGCAGCGTTACATCGCCTTTGGTTTCCGTCGGAGAGGAACGCGGTTTTGCAAATTGGCCAGCCATGCGTCCGACCTTGATCACTGGTCGCTTGCTGGCGAAGGTCATCACAACCGCCATCTGCAGAAGCACTCTGAAAGTGTCGCGGATGTTGTTCGGGTGAAACTCGGCGAAGCTTTCCGCACAATCGCCGCCTTGCAGCAGGAACGCCTTACCAGCGGCAACCTCAGCAAGGTCCGCTTTCAGGGCGCGGGCTTCACCAGCAAAGACCAGCGGGGGATAGGCCTGCAGAGTAGACTCTGCCTGCGCCAGCTCTTCTGCGCTTTCGTATTGCGGCAAATGCCGTGCTTCGTGGGCTTTCCAGCCGTCGGGGGTCCAATTCTGAGCCACTGTAGTTTCGTTTCGTCCAATCAAATGTTTGAGGCCGCAATCTCCCAATCGGCCCGTGCCTTGCGCCGCGCGGGTACGGAGCAATGATCAATCTGTAAAGCCGTAAGGGGCTTCGCGACAACTATATTTCGCGGGCCACTCTGATCGAATGGGCCGATCAGCGGCCAACTAAGGGTGACGCAGCACCGATCCCCGGCCCCTGAACCTCGGTCTTTTTAGGGGCTGAAGGCACATAATCGGCAGGTAGGCTGGCTAGCGATTGCCCTTGTGGGATCACAGCAATCTGCACAGGCGATTTTCCAAGGAGGTACTTCGTTGCCAGCTCTTGCATCGCCATCGGTGTGGTTTGTGAATAGTCAAACAGAACACTGCGCAGCAATTGGATACGCCTTGGATCTGTGGTCGCACCTTCAAGATTGTAGAGCCAGAACTGATTGCCGGTTGACGCACGCCGGATAAGGTTGGCGAGCGGCTCGGTCACCCGTGCAAGCTCATCTGCGCTCGGCGGATTGGTGGCCAGGTCCTTCGCGATGTTCTCCGCTTCGGCAAAGAAGATCGGCACAAACTCCGGCTCCAGCTGCGCCAACGCGGTGATCGTGCCACCAGCAGAAACATCAGTGGGCCAGTCAGAGAATGCCTGCGGTGCATAGCTCGCCCCGGCCTGCTCACGCAACGCATCGAGCAGACGGTTGCTGAACAGTTGGGCGAGAATTTCCAATCGGCGAGATTCGCGCAGGTTCGGCACGCCGCCCCCGGTCTCCCACGTCACCACAGCCGCCGCCTGATTGGCATCGCCACGGTGGGTCAGAACCGAAGGTGCATCGGTGTCGGTCGGGAACACCGGAACGCGTCCTGCAACCGCCGGATCAATCGGATCGCGCGCAGGCAAGGCGCCAAAGGTCGCGCCGATCTTCTCGATAATCGCCTCACGATCATATTGACCAAAGACCAGCACTTCGATCGGACCCTGCTTCAACAGCGGTTCCCAAACCTTGCGGAACTGCTCCGGTGTCACGCCTTTCAATTGCTCCGGAGTCGGCGTCGCAAAACGCGGGTCTTTGTCGCTGAGCAGATAGGACAGATCGCGGTTGATGATGCCCGAAGGGCTGGTGGAATAGGTGTTATAGGCAAGCTCCGCCGCAGCCTTTGCCCGCACAACGGGATCGCCATCCCAGCGCGGCATGCCAAGCTTCGCGGCAAACAGATACAGTTGGTCCGCCACATCATCAGAGCGTGTTTGCGCGGTGAAGGTGAATACCCCATCATCAATCGCGAAATCGAAACCAAGTTTGCGGCCAGTGGCCAAACGGTCGATCTCGTTCTGGCCAAGCTCACCAATACCCGAGCCAACCAGCGCCATTTCGCCCAGCCCGGCATATACTGCGCTGTCCGCATCAAAACCACGGTAACCGGCGCCAAAGCGCACTTTGACCGTCACACGGCCAGGCTCGGCATCGTTGGACCACAGCAGCGCACGAACGCCATTGTCAAAATTGAACTGCTCGATGCCCAGAATTCCGATCGGTCCGTTGGCGATAACAGCGCCGGGCTCACCAATCGCGGGAAGCTCATCAAACGAGATCGATTTCTCAGCCAGCCGCGCGGTGTTGTCGACGAGAGCTTCGCTCGCCAGTGCAAGTTTGAGCGTCTGCTCGTCCGCTTCGCCGGCCTCTGGCGTCACATAGACAGACCGCACCACATCGCCTTCGAACAGCGCTTTGGTCCGCGCGAGGATTTCCTTGGGGGTGAAACGCTTCTTCATGCCACGGAAAACGTCCAGCACCGTTTCGGGAGAGGCGACTGTTTCGCGAATGTCGACCGCGCGCACCAGCTGGTCGGCGAGTTCTGATCCGGCTTGCACGCGGCTTTGTTCAACCTGATTGGCGAAGATGACATCGTATTCAGCGACTTCGCGGTCGATTTCTTCCTGCGTGGGTGCGGTCTTCAATGCGTCGGCGATCACGCCGCGCACATCGCTAAGGGCCGTCTTCCAGTCGCCGGTGAGAGGCGCGAAACTGACGAAGGTTGCGTCGGTTGAGCGCGAAATGTCATCCTGCTGCACCTGAGCATACAGATAGCTGCCCCCAGCCCGCGCACGCACTTCAAGGCGGCGGTTGATGATGGCCTGTGCGATAGAGTCCAGCATCAGGCCTTCATTGTAGAGGATGGTGTCCTGCACCTGCCGCCATGGACGCATGACCGCATATGTCAGATTGCGCGGAAGGTCCGGCTCAACGGTTACCTTAACCTCGCCTAGCGCAAGATCGGTTACCGCCGCGCGCGTTGCGCCTTCAGGAGCAATCGGGTCACCAAAGTCGGGTGCCGTTTCCGCGGCTCCTTTCCCTTTCCAATCGCCAAACCACTTTTCGACCAGCCCGGCCAGCAGCTCAGGATCGGCATCACCTGATGCCACGATCACCGTGTTTTCAGGGCGGTACCAGCGGTCATAGAACGCCTGCAGTCCAGCAGCTGTCGCCCCATTTAGTGTTTCATCCGTGCCAATCGGATCGCGTGTGGCGAGGCGCTGACCGGCAAAGAACGTTTTGCGAGTAACGTTGCCCACACGCTCTGCTGCACCGCCGCTTTCACGCTTTTCAGCCAAAACAATCGGGCGTTCAGCATCGACGTTCTCAACACTCAGAACCGGCGCTTTGATCATGCCAGAGAGCAGCTTGATACTCTGCTCCAGCTTGGCCCGATCGATGTCAGGAATGTCGAGTTTATAGGCGGTGTGCGTAGGGCTGGTTTCGGCATTTGCGTCGGCACCAAATGTCGCGCCAAGCCTCTGCCAGGTCGCGATGGCTTGCCCCTGCTCCAGATACTCGCTCTCACGGAAAAGCAAGTGCTCCAGCAAGTGTGCAAATCCTTGTTCTTCATCCTTTTCGTGCAAAGAGCCTGCATCTACGCGGACGCGGATCGAGATCTGACCTGGGGGCACGCCATTGCGGCGCACCGCATAACGCAGGCCGTTGTCCATCTTCCCAAACAGCCACTGGCGATCAATCGGGACATCGCTGCCCTCGTAGAGCCATGGCGTTTCTTCACCTGTTTGTAGCGCTGTCGGCGCGGGAACAGGTTCCGGAGGCTGCGGCTCGGGATCAATCGCAACACTGATCGGCGGAGGAGCGGCTTGCTCCTGAGCCATGCCGGGAACGGCCAGCGAAAGTGGGGCGAGGAGTAGAAACGCAGCGCGCGCTGCACGTGAGGGAGATTTCATAGGCAGTATATAGGGACAGATCGTGTGAAGGGATAGTGAATGGTTTGAGCGGAAATCTCTCCGCCAATTGCCCATTGCCGCTGCCGCCAGCGCCACCTACATACTAAGCCATGTTTATCGAGACTGAAACGACGCCAAATCCGGCGAGCCTGAAATTCCTTCCCGGCCGTACGGTAATGCCCACTGGCACTCGCGAATTCCCCTCGCCTGAAGCCGCCGAAGCGAGCCCGCTGGCTCAGGCGATTTTCGACACGGGTGAAGTGGTCAACGTCTTCTTCGGATGGGACTTTGTGACGGTCACAGCCGCTCCGGGTAGCAATTGGAGCGCACTGAAGCCGCAGGTCGTCAGCATCCTGCTCGATCATTTTGTGTCGGAAGCCCCCCTGTTTGCCGGTGGCACCGCGGACGGCATCTCCGTTCCTGCAGAAGACGATGGCATGGCCGTCGAAGACCGCGAAGAGGATGGCGAAATCATCGCCTCTATCAAGGAGCTGCTTGAAACCCGCGTGCGCCCGGCAGTCGCCAGCGATGGTGGCGACATCGCCTATCGCGGCTTTCAAGACGGCGTTGTCTATCTTGCTTTGCAAGGCGCCTGCTCGGGCTGTCCATCAAGCACCGCCACGCTCAAGCATGGGATTGAGGGACTGCTCAAACACTACGTTCCCGAGGTGCTCGAAGTTCGCGCCGCCTAGTATCCAAGGATCACCATGACCCAGCAATTCCACGATCACGTCCTTTCGGACGAAGCCCTCGCACAGTTGTTCAATGAAGCGCGCAGCTACAATGGCTGGCTCGACAAGGGCGTTTCGGATGAACAGCTGCACGCCATCTGGGACCTGATGAAGATGGCCCCCACTTCGGCCAATATGCAGCCGGTGCGGATCGTCTGGGTGAAGTCGGACGCCGCCAAGGCGAATCTCGCCGAATGCGTGATGGAAGGAAACAAAGACAAGATCGTTGCAGCCCCCGTCACCGCCGTGATCGGATACGATATCGATTTTCACGAAGAACTGCCTTGGCTGTTCCCGCATACGGACGCGAAAAGCTGGTTTGAAGGCGACGAAAAGGGCCGAGAAGAAGGCGCATTCCGCAACTCGTCTTTGCAGGGCGCATATTTGATGCTCGCTGCACGCGCTGTCGGCCTCGATTGCGGTCCGATGTCCGGCTTTGATGCAGATGCCGTAAACGCCGCCTTCTTCGGCAATGAACCGCGCCACCGCGTAAACTTCATCTGTTCAGTCGGTTATGGCGATCCAGAAAGCATCTTTGATCGCTCTCCTCGCCCAGAATTCGATACCTTCAATTCCATCGCCTAAGCGGTTTCAATCCTTGCAGGTGTGCGCAGTGTGCGGCAGGGGCTGAGACATGCCTGATGCAAACCGCACTCTTGTGATAGAAACCGCCACCGAAGCGTGCTCAATTGCGTTGTTTGAAGGCGACAATTTGATTGCCAACGAACATCGCGAGATCGGGCGCGGCCATGCAGAAACTCTGGTACCGATGATCGCCTACTTGCCCGACAAAGGGCGCGCGGATCGAATTCTGGTCTCGCTTGGTCCGGGCAGCTTTACAGGCGTGCGTATCGGAATTGCGACCGCAAGGGCGCTCGGCGTGGCATGGCGCGCGCGGGTGCTCGGTTACCCGACCTTGGCGCTGGTCTATGCCAGCACGGACACAAGCGGCCCCGCGACGGTCTGCATGAACGGCGGCCACGGTGAATTCTTCGTCCAGAACTTCGATACTTCCGGCCCGATGGACGAATTCGCATCGCTCAAACCGGAAGCAGCCGCTGCTGGCAACGTGCAAACAACCATCATCGGCAACCGTGCCAATGATCTTGCCGATCTTCTCGATCAGCCTGCCTCCGCAATCACCGCGCTCCCTGATGCGAGCAAGGCCAACAGAATTGCCAAGGATCTGCTGACCACCTCGCTCTCTCCCATCTATGGCCGCGCGCCCGATGCCAAGCCGCAGGCAGCAGCATGATCACCACCGACGACATCATTGATCAGATCATGCAGGTCATGGAGGATGCGTTTGATCCTGCTTACGGCGAAGCATGGAACCGCCGCCAAATTAGCGATGCGCTCGTCATGCCGACAACGCATGCGTTGCTAGTCGACCCGGATGGACTGGCAAGCTTGCAAACCACAAGCGAACCCGCCGGTTTCGTCCTCAGTCGCGCGGCTCCGGGTGAAGAAGAACTGCTCCTGATTGCAGTCAGACCACAGTTCCGATCACGCGGGCTCGGACTAGTCCTGATTGAAAAACTGTTCGAAGCGGCCCGTCAGCGCAGTTCCGAACGTATCTTCCTTGAAATGAGGCGCGGCAATCCTGCTGAGACTTTGTATCGTAAAGTTGGCTTCCAGCCGATTGGGGAACGTCCAAACTATTACAAGATGTTAGATGGAAGCCGTGTCGATGCGATTACTTTCGGCTGTATAATCTAGACTAGCCCAATTTTAGATTAATCTGAAAATGGCCTTTTCCAACGCTTGCACTTTGATGCGGGCGGGTTCATTGGCGAATCCATCGGAAAAATCCGAAAAATAAATAAAATGTAGCGAGGAACTCATGCAAGATTTTGACATGGAGATGAACAAAGAAACGCTGATAACACTGACCAGCGACATCGTTGCTGCGCATGTCAGCAACAACGATGTGGCCGTGGATTCAGTCCCTGAACTGATCACCAACGTGTATTCTGCGCTGGCTGGCCTAGGCGATGACGGCGAAGCCGATGACACCCCGCCCGAACCCGCCGTGTCGATCCGCGCATCGGTAAAGCCAGACTACATTGTGTGTCTGGAAGACGGCAAGAAGCTGAAAATGCTCAAACGCTATCTGCGCACCAATTACGACATGACACCGGAAGAGTATCGCGCACGCTGGAACCTGCCAGCCGACTATCCGATGGTTGCGCCCAATTACGCCGCCAAGCGTCGTGATCTCGCCAAGAAAATCGGCCTCGGTCGCAAGCCGGGCACCGGTCGCGGACGTCGCAAGAAATAAGCTTCGGCCATTAGGCCGGTAAACAATCACTGCGCCAGCTTGAGATACAGGCAACCTCTGGGTAAGGCAGGACAGCCGTTGGGCCCGAAGCCACTTGGTGGGGCCTATCTCAACTGGCGGAGTGCATTTTGACGCAAAAGATAGACCTTGAGCAGCTGTGCGCAGAGAAGGGATTGCGCATCACCGAGCAACGCCGCGTAATCGCGCGGGTGCTTTCGGAAAGCGAAGACCATCCTGACGTGGAAATGCTCCACGCCCGCGCATCCGCCATTGACCCAAAGATCTCAATCGCCACCGTCTATCGGACAGTCCGCCTGTTCGAAGAAGCGGGCATCCTTGACCGTCACGATTTCGGCGATGGCCGTTCCCGCTATGAGCCCGTGCCGGAAGCTCACCACGATCACCTGATCGATGTGGAAACCGGCAAGGTTGTTGAGTTCGTCGATCCTGAAGTGGAATCGCTCCAACGCCAGATCGCTGAAAAGCTCGGCTATCGCCTCGTCGACCACCGTATGGAGTTGTACGGCGTCAGGCTTTCCCGCGATGACTGAGTTGTCACCGCCCAATCGCCCAATTCGACCGTCCGAAGCCAAAGCCTGGGAATTGCGGGTGGCCGCGGCACGCGGCGAAGATACACCGCTGTCGATGATGGGCTGGCTGCGTCTTTCGCTGCGCGTGATTGGGCTGATTGTGCTGCTGCTGATATTTGTCCCGCTGCACTACCTCTACCGCATCTTTGCCTATGGCTCGCCCTTCCCGATGCTGTTTCTGCGCTATGCCGCGCGGGTCTCCGGCGCGAAGGTCGTCAGCCATGGCACCCATCTAAAACGCGACGTGTTCTATGTCGCCAACCACGTCTCATGGCTGGATATCCTCTCTATGGCGGGGGCATCGGGCACCGCCTTTGTGGCTAAGGCCGAATTGGCGCAGGCACCCGTGATCGGCTGGCTCTGCTCGCTCAATCGCACCGTTTTCGTGAAGCGTGAGCACCGCATGGGTGTGGCCGAGCAAATCAATGCATTGAAAGAAGCGTTGGAGGACAACTGGTCGGTCACCGTCTTCCCCGAAGGCACCACAACCGACGGTCAGTCCTTGCTGCCGTTCAAATCGAGCATGCTCAGCGTGCTGGAGCCGCCGCCGCCGGGCGTTCTCGTGCAGCCAGTGTTTATCGATTACGGCGTTGTCGCCGAATGGGTCGGGTGGATCGGTGAAGAAGGTGGTCTGAACAATGCCAAGCGCGTACTGTCTCGCAAGGGCAGCTTCACGCTCGACCTGCACTTCTTGGAGCCGTTTAGTCCGGCAGACTTCCGCGGTCGCAAAGCGATCAGCGCCGAAGCCCGCCGCCGTATCGAGGAAGTGATGATCGAGAAGATCGGCTGTTCACCAAGGGACTTCAACCACGATGTTGCACCAATCCGCTACGAAGCGCCGCGCGACAAGCCTGTCCCGACCCAAGCCGAGTAGGCCTTAGAGTCCAGCCCTCACCAGCCAATCGTGGAACAGTCTGACTGGCCGCGATTCCAGCGCCGTCGGCTTGCACACAAACCAATAGCTGTAGGGGCTTTCCACCTGCTTATCCGAAAGGGTTGTAAGCCGCGTGTCGGCCAGACGCCCAAGGTGATCGTCGTGCATAATCGCGATGCCAAGCCCCTGCGCGGACGCTTCCAGCATCAGTTGCCCTGAGTCGTAATGGTCGATCGCCGCAGGCTCCATATCTTCCAGATCATGCGCGCGCTTCCACGCGACGAAGCTTTCGGGAAACTCGTTGTGGATCAGGAAAGTCTGCTTCGCGAAGCGATCCTCCGTCCCCTCGGGCGGGACCTTGTTCGCCAGTTCTTTGCTGCAAATCGCGTGGACGAAATTGTGATCCAGGCGCACCGCGTGCAGGCCAGATGCAGGGCCGCGTGAGAGGATGATTGCGGCGTCCAGCGTGTCGCCCACCCGGTCCTCAAGGTGCGGACCTGTGTCGATATCAATGTGAAGCAGCGGGTGACGCTTGCGCAGCTCACCCAGACGCGGGAACAAGCGATTGCTGCCGAACATCGGCAGAACACCAAGGCGCAGACGCAGCAGCGAGATATTGTCTGATTGGCTCTCCACCGCACGCGCAAGCGCTTCCATATGCGGATTCACCGCTTCGTAGAATGCCTGGCCTTCATCGGTCAGCTGCATCGATTGGCGCGCGCGCGTGAACAGCTTCTTGCCCACGAACTCTTCGAGATTGGTGATCCGGCGGGACAACGCAGAGGGGCTGAGACCGATTTCTTCAGCCGCAGCGCGCGCCGATCCAAGGCGCACAGTGCGCATGAACGCTTCGAGTGCGCGCAGCGGGGGCAAACGACGTGCAGGCATTCCTCTCTCTCCTTTATGGAAAGAAATACGCTTGAAAAGCCATTTGGATGCAAAAAATCGAAGAAAAAGCGAGATTATCTTGTCTTTTGTGCGATTATTGCAAGTCGCTCGCAACTTCGGGGGCGTGCAGCCGCAGGCGGGTAACGTGCTTCTCGTCACCCGCTGTTACTTCAATCCGCCAGCCGCTTGGATGTTCCACAACGGTGCCAACAGGTGGCACCTGTTCGGCCAGCACGAAGGCAAGCCCGCCAAGGGTATCGACTGATTCTTCAACCTCTTCGAGGCGCGGATCTACCAGTTCGGCCACATCCTCAAGCTCGGCGCGGGCATCGCAATCCCACATCCCCTCGCCCACTGGAACGATCAGTTCTTCAGGCGTTTCGTCGTGCTCATCCTCGATATCGCCGACGATCTCTTCAACGAGGTCTTCGATGGTGATGAGACCGTCAGTGCCAGAGAATTCATCCAGCACAATTGCCAGATGCACGCGCCGCAAGCGCATATCCGCGAGCACATCCAGCGCCCCACGCACCTGCGGCACGTAAAGCGGCTGACGCATCAACGTAGTCCAGTCCTTGGGCGGCGGTTTGCCATTGGCGAGGAAGGGAAAAACATCCTTGATGTGAATCATGCCGATCACATCATCCAGTGTCTCACGATACACCGGCATGCGCGAATGGCCGTTCTCGCTGAAACTTGCGACCAGCTCTTCCCAGCTGATCGCGGCGTCTACCGCAACAATCTCTCCGCGTGGGACCGCGACGTCGTCGGCGTCGTGCTCGCTGAAGTGCAGCAGGTTGCGCAGCATCTGGCGTTCGACCGGTGAAAGGTCGCCATTGCCGTTGCCATTATCGTGATCGTCGTCATCGTCGTTTTCGTCTTCGTGCTCGTCGATCGCCTCTTCGAGCTGAGCCCGAAGCGAACGATCGCTGTCGCCGGTACGAAGTATCTTCTTAAGCGCGGCCCAAAAGCCGCCGCTACTCTCCGCGTCTCCCGCGGACGAATTACTGGAATCGGGCATGGCCCTGTTTAGGTTCCTCCATTCAAAAACCGGTCACCATATGGGTCTGCTATACCCATTTTGGCAAGAGCCGCGATTTCGAGCGCTTCCATAGCCTCGGCCTCCGCGTCGGAATGGACATGATCGTGGCCTGCCAGATGCAGCAGGCCATGGATGATGAGGTGGGCGGTGTGGTCTTCAAGCGTGACCTCTTTTTCCGCCGCTTCACGCGCGCAAGTCTCATGCGCCAGCGCAATGTCGCCGAGCATCACAGGAGCCCCCTCCAACCCCAGATCGAGCAATTCTTCACGCTCAAGCATCGGAAAGCTCAACACATTGGTCGGCTTGTCCCTCTCCCGCCATTCGCGGTTGAGCGTGTGAACCTCTGCGTCAGTGGTGAAAAGCACGCTCGTCATCAATCGGGCATTGGCTAGTTCGGGTGCAATCTCGCCCAGCGCATCCACGGCGCGCCCGGTGAGGGCTTCCCAATCGCCCGCCGACCAATCCTCAATGTCGATATCAACCTGCATCAATCGACCTGCACATCCTGAAGCCGCGTGCCTTCGCAATAGGGGCTAGGTCCGAGGTTAAATCCCATACTTGCGCGCGTTGGCGCAATCAGCCGATCGTAGCAAATCTTCGTGTCACCTGGCGCGGCGAAGACAAGCATGACCGAATAGGCAAGGCTTGCCCCCATCACGAACCCAAGCCCCAAACGCCAACCCAAGCCGACTTCCGCTGATGCAGATCGCCAAGCGAGGAATGAAATCGACGCGAACCAATAGAGAGCGAGACCGAGAAACCATCCGTCATGCTCGAAAAAGATGGCGGCAAGGATCAGGACTGGGAAAACAAAAAAGGCCGCGTATTTGGCGAACCAGAACGCGCTCCAACCACGGCTCCCTTTAGTGGGAAGATCCATGACAACACCTGTTTGTCGCGCAGTGCCATTGCATCAGAACCAAGCGCCTCAGAAAAAATGCGAAATCAAATTGTAGCGAACGCCCGAAGTCGTCTCCTGCACCTCGTGCAGCAGCGAGGATGAGAACACCATCGCCGTTCCTGCCGGTACGCGATAGCCGCGCTGGCTGAACTCACCGAAGGTGATCTCACCGCCTTCGTAATCATCATTCAGGCTCATCGACAGCGCGAAGCGGCGATGTGCGCCTGGCGGCTCGACATTGTCGCGGTGGCCAATCGTTACCCCTTCGCGCGCGCCGTGATAGCGGGCGATATGCAGGTCTTCGCGCCGCTGCACATCGAAGGCAAAGGCCTTCTTGATCATTGGCGTCACCCGCTCGAAAATCCGCCCATCGAGGAAAGCAAGCGTGTTCTGGTCCTTGACGATCAGGTCGATCCGATCCTGCCGCTCGCGATCATAGACCGGGATCTTGTAGTTTCCCGCAATCTCTCCGGGGCGAGGCTGACGCACCATAAAGGGGGTTTCGGTCTCAACCGATTCCACCAGCTTGGCACACTCCTCCGGGGTCAGGACATTGGGCACGGTCAGGATCGGCGCGTGGGCGGGGATCCAGTTCGCCTCATCAGCGGTTGTCGAGTTTTCCATAAGCTCCATTACCGTTGCCAACGCCGCCGTGGCGTCTCCTTCAATATCAAACCATGCGCGCACCTGACGATACGGGGTCAGCAGCACCAATCGATTGGTGAGGTCGGTGCCTTTGAACAGACCATAGGACGCGAAAATTCCGCCCCGCGCATCGGAGGCCACTGACCACGGGAAGCTGCTGTCGCGCTTCAGCGCACGGTTGTCCGCCGCATTGGTTGAGGCCGTGATCGCGAGCGCGCGCGCATTGACCGCTTCAAACCGCTCAGCCAGTTCGCCCACTGCGCGCAGCAGCGGCGCGTTCTTGTCGCTGGCCGGATCGCCGAGAAACACGAGGATTAGATGCTGACCCGAGAGGAAATCATCGGCGAGGCTGATCGCCCGCCCGTCTTCATCAGTAGTCTGAAATGGAATCGGCAGCGCGCCGTGATAAAGTGGCTGCACGTAAGGCCGAATGGACGGCGCTGCCATTTCGTAAGCGGGTTTGTGGTCGGCCATATGTGGGTCTGTAGCGGTGACGAGTGCGGAACGCTATCCCGGCAATCTCAGGCGTTTGGTCCTTCATAGGCTTCAACGATCCGACCCACGATCGGGTGGCGCACCACGTCGGCGGCGGTGAAACGAATGGTGCCGAATCCATCGACGTCCTCCAACCGAGAGACCGCATCGTTGAGGCCGCTCGATTGCACACCACCGGGAATATCGACCTGTTTCGGATCGCCGCACACCACCATCCGGCTGTTCTGGCCAAAGCGGGTGAGGAACATCTTCATCTGCTCGCGCGTGGTGTTCTGCGCTTCATCGAGGATCACGAAAGCATCGGCGAGCGTCCGGCCGCGCATAAATGCGATAGGCGCAATCTCAATCTCGCCGCTGTCGATGCGGCGCTGCACCTGTTCGGGCGGCATGCAATCGTTGAGCGCGTCGTAGAGTGGGCGCAGATAGGGATCGACCTTTTCTTTCTCGGTGCCTGGAAGAAAGCCCAGCTTTTCACCGGCCTCAACCGCAGGACGCGAGAGGATCAGGCGCTGCACGCTGCCGCTGATCAGCTGGCTGACCGCCTGCGCGACCGCGATATAGGTTTTACCCGTTCCTGCCGGACCCAGCGCAAACACGATATCGTCCCGCACCAGCGCGCGCATGTAATCAATCTGTGTGGCGGAGCGCGGCACAATGGTCTTGCGCCGCGTGCGGATCATAATCGGCGGCTCTTTCTTCTCGCCCGAGATAATCCCCTCAAGGGTTGGCTCATTCGACATAGCTATCAGCGACTCTATCGCTCCCGCATCCAGATCCTGACCCTGCGCGAGCCGATCATACATGGTGTTGAGCGTTTCGCGGGCGCGGGCCACGGCATCAGCGGGGCCTTCGATCAAAATTTGATCGCCGCGCGCATGGATCATCACGCCAAGGCGGTTTTCCACCTGCACCAGATTGGCATCGAATTGACCGAAAAGCGGGCCCAGCAGGGACTGGTTATCAAAGGTCAGCTCAGCTTTGGCCTGACCGATCACGCCATTCGCGGCGTCATCGGGATTGATCGCTTCCGGCACAACCGCCGGATCAATTTTGCGGGTAGGTCTGCGGCCCATAGGTTCCTTTGCGTTTGGGCGCACTACGACAATTCACGCGCCCTTCGAGTCGGAAAGGTAAGGCCCCTTCCCCGCTTGGCAAGTTCGCACGGGTATCGCAGCGGTGGAAAGTCACCGCATGGTAATGCTGAAATCAGGTCGTCACAATCGATTTGGGGCGACCCATCACAGAGTTAGGCCCTGCTTCGACCAGATCCATTTCGATCAGATCGCCGATCTCACTGTCTCCTTCGAACCAGACGCTGGTGAGCCATGGTGATTTGCCCAGCCATTGGCCCGCATGCTTGCCCTTGCGTTCGATCAGGACCTTGCAGGTCTTGCCCACCAATGCGTGATTGAACGCTTCCTGATCGCGGTTGAGGCGCGCTTGCAGGCGCTGGAGGCGGTCATCCATCACCTCTTTGGCAATCTGGTTGTCCATCGTCGCCGCCGGCGTGCCGGGGCGCGGAGAATACTTGAAGCTGAACGCTTGGGAATAGCGGACCTCGTCGACGATTTTGAGGGTATCCTCAAACTCCGCCTCGGTCTCACCCGGGAAGCCGACAATGAAGTCACCCGACAGCGCAATATCGGGCCGTGCTTCCCGGAAGCGTTCGAGCAGCCGCAGATAGCTTTCCGCCGTATGCGCGCGGTTCATCGCTTTGAGAACGCGGTCATTGCCCGACTGCACCGGCAGGTGGAGATACGGCATCAGCTTGTCGATCTCACCATGCGCGGCGATCAGGTCGTCTTCCATGTCGTTGGGGTGGCTGGTGGTGTAGCGGATGCGCTCCAATCCATCGAGCTTGGCCAGCGCGCGGATCAGCCCGCCAAGGCCGACCGGCTGACCTTTGTCGTTCTCGCCGCTCCAAGCATTCACATTCTGACCCAGCAGCGTGATCTCGCGCGCACCCGCTTCGATTAGTTTCTGCGCTTCGGCGATCAGGTCACTGTATGGACGAGAAATTTCTGCGCCGCGCGTGTAAGGCACAACGCAATAGGTGCAGAACTTGTCGCAGCCTTCTTGCACCGTCAGAAATGCCGTTGGCGAACGCCGCTTGCGCTGCGGGAGACTGTCGAACTTCGCAATTGCGGGCATATCGGTGTCGGTCGCCCGCTCGCCCTTCACCGCCTTATCCAGCATGTCGGGCAGGCGGTGATAGGCCTGCGGACCGACCACCATGGAGACTGCTGGCGCGCGCGCCATGATCTCTTCACCCTCAGCCTGAGCGACGCAGCCCGCGACAGCAATCATCGGCGCTTTCTTCTGCGTCTTACCCTTGGTCAGGCGGCCAATGTCGGAGTAAATCTTCTCCGCGGCTTTCTCGCGAATGTGGCACGTGTTGAGAACAACAAGGTCAGCGTCCTCGCCTTCGGGCGCTTCGGTTATGCCCTTCTCGGCCAGCAATTCAGCCATACGCTCACCGTCATAGACATTCATCTGACAGCCGAAGCTCTTGACCCGGTAGGTCTTGGGGGTGTCGGTCGGTTTCATGATGGCCGCGCCACTACAACAAAGCGAACGCGAGTTGAAGCCTAGTCAGAAATGGCTTCTTCTGCAGGAACCGGTTCCTTGCCCTTCGCCTCCACCATAGCGGCAAACTGCGCCTGTTCTTCCTCATCCAGTTTGGTCAAGGCCATGCGCAAAGTAGCAAAAGGAGCGGTTCCAGCCTGCAAAGTCTGTCTGGCTGTTTCTTGTTCGTGCGCTTTTAACGCCTCTTTGCCGCCATCGGCGAAAATTTGTCGGCGCTTGATGATCTCGTCTGTCACCCCGTCATAGTCCCACTGGGCATAAGGGTAGAACAACAGATCGGTGTTGAATGCTTCTGGCAGTGACTGGTCCAGGAACCAGATGAAACGGTCGAGTTTGTCCGAAGTTATGTGCTTGTCAGCGGCTTCGATCAGCTGCCTGATTTCACTGCTCGAAAGGTCCGTCACCACCTCTGGCCGCTCAAATGCCCAGATCCGTGCGAGCGTTTCGGTGTCGGTCCACCCGTACAGGCTCTTGAAGTAAGCGCGGTCCGTTTCAAACGGCAGGATGGCGTTCACTTCGCGCAACAGCGGTTCGACCGGCTCTTTTTCGCGAAAGTTCGGGTTGTCTTCCTCTTCCGCTGCGACTTGCGCCCGCTGGAGAAGGCTTTCCAATCGGCTGAGGGCTTCGGGCGATGGGTCGGCTTCCAGCGCCGCAATCACAGCGTCGATACGATCAGACACTGCCACACCCTCATTTTCCGGCCCTCCAGACGGCAGGGCCAAGACCCCGCTCGGCATCGCGAGGAAAAGCCCCGCAATGCCGATCAGGATCAGTTGTTTAGGCAACCGTCGCTTTCACGATCTTGCCCGGGCTTGCGGGCGGTTCACCCTTGGGCAGCGCGTCGATGTGTTCCATGCCGCTCTCGACCTGGCCCCACACGGTGTATTGACCGTCGAGGAACTCGGCATCGCCAAAGCAGATGAAGAACTGCGAGTTAGCGCTGTCTGGAACCTGCGTACGGGCCATCGAGCAAGTGCCGCGCACATGCGGTTCTGCGTTGAATTCGGCTTTCAGGTCAGGCTTGTCACTGCCACCCATGCCGGTGCCGGTCGGGTCACCGCCCTGCGCCATAAAGCCGTCGATCACGCGGTGGAACACCACGCCATCGTAAAAGCCTTCACCGGCAAGCTCGGTGATGCGCTCGACATGGCCCGGGGCCAGATCGGGACGCAGCTTGATGACAACATCGCCGGATTCGAGAGTGAAGGTCAGTTTATCGGCCATTGCGAATATCTCCTGTTGAATTTGCGCACGGCCTAACCGCTTTGGGAGCCGATGTCACCCGCGTGAAATCGCCATCTGCTTGCTTTTCACAACGCCGACTCTAAACCCGCCCCATGGTCGATCCGGCACTCCTCGAAGACGACGCGGTTATCGCCGATACGGGCGAGGAAGAAGTGCGCCCCGATGACCGCATCGATGACGAGCGTCACGACGAAGAAAACCGTCTGAAGCCGGAATTTCTCGACAGTGTGCGTGACGCGCTGGATGCAGGCGACAAGGGTGCGGTCTATGCCCTTGTGGAGCCGCTTCACCCTGCCGATGTTGCCGACTTGATCGAGCTGCTCGACAGCGATGACCGCGCGGACTTTGCCGCTTCTATCACCGATCTGATGTCGAGCGACGTGGTCGCCGAACTCAACGATCACGTGCGCGAAGTGATGATGGAGGCACTCGAGCCCGCTGACGTCGCCACCATCGCGGAAGAGCTTGAAACCGATGATGCGGTCCAGCTGCTCGAAGACCTCGACGAGGACGACCAGAAGGCGATTATCGCCGAGCTGGAACCGGAAACGCAGGCCGCGGTTGAAAGCGCGCTTGCCTATCCCGAGGAGACCGCCGGACGTTTGATGAACCGCCACTTCATGGCGGTGCCCGAGCACCTGACTGTGGGCGATTTGATCGATTATCTCCGCATCGAAGGCGATCTGGAGCATGATTTCTTTGAAGTCTTCGTGATTGACGAAGGGTATCATCCGGTCGGCACCTGTGCGCTCAACTGGATCCTCACCACCCCGCGCTCCATCAAATTGACCGACGTCATGAAGCGCGATCAAACCCTGATCCCGGCAGAGATGGATCAGGAAGAGGTCGCCCTGATGTTCCAGAAATACGCGCTGATCTCTGCTGCTGTTGTGGATGATAGCGGGCGTCTGGTCGGCCAGATCACAGTGGATGATATCGTCCACATTATCTCCGAAGAGGCGGGCGAGGATGCGCTTTTGCTTTCGGGTGCGGGCGATGGCGACATCAACGAGCCGATCAAGGAAGCCTATTCCAGCCGCGTACGCTGGTTGGTCGCAAACCTTGGCACCGCTGTCGTCGCCTCCGCGATCATCGCCTTCTTTGGTGCGGCGATCGAGAAGCTTGTGGCTCTCGCGGTGCTGATGCCGATTGTTGCGAGCATTGGCGGAAACGCAGGCACGCAGACCATGGCCGTGGCCGTGCGCGCGATAGCGACCAATCAGCTGACCAAATCGAACACTTGGCGCATTGTCTGGCGCGAATTGCGTGTGGCTTTGCTCAACGGTGTGACTGTAGCGGTGCTGATCGGCCTCGCCGCTTGGGGCCTGTTCGGCTGGCAGATGGGCGTCGTCATCGCGCTCGCCATGGTGATCAATATTGCGATCAGCGGGCTTGCGGGTGTGCTTGTGCCGGTTGCATTCGAGCGGATGGGTCAGGACCCGGCGGTCGCTTCATCGGTCTTCGTGACGATGATCACCGATTCCATGGGCTTTTTCGCGTTCCTTGGCCTCGCGGTTGTGAGTGGATTGGTGCCGATGGGTTGAGCATGGGCGCCGTTCGCCTATCTTGATCCCATGCCCCTTCATCTGACGAAAATCGCGTTCGGCGCGAAGAGCTATGCCGATATTGAAAGCTGGTATGCGGGTCGCCGCAGCCCCTATTTGACGACGAAGTACCGCCCGACGAAGTGGGAGCAGTGCATCGGCGGATCACTATACTGGATTCACCAACACAGCATCGTCGCGCGTTCGGAGATCACCGGCTTCACCCAAGGTGATGACGCACGTTGGCGGATAGAATTGAAACCGGAATTGGTTCGTGTCTCTCCCCGCCCCAAACGCGCGCACCAAGGCTGGCGTTATCTGAAAGGCGAACCCCCGCGCGATCTCGATCCGGGCGAAGACATCGGCGATGCGCTCCCCGGCAAGCTTGCCGCTAAGCTGGAAAAGCTGGGGCTGGTTTAGTCCGGAGTTTCAGACTTGCGCTCGACCGTCGACGTGGGGTTGGCATCGTCGTTATCGCCACCTTCATCAAGATCGGCAGGCGCGGCAAAGCTCTTATTCGAGCGCGACGAGTTGTAGTCAGTCGCCCGGCCCGCATCTGAAGAGCCGCTGCTATCATCCAGATCGTCAGGCGCGACTGTTTGAGGCGACCTGGATGGTTCACTTTCCGTCGGCAATTCACCGGCTTGTTCGCCCTCACCATCAGCCGAAAAGTCGGGTCTTACGACATCGAGCAGCGATCCAATCTTTGCCGGCTTTTTCGCGGCTTGGTTTTGGCTCTGCTCTGTCTCGTTGAGAGTGGGTTTTGGGGTTTCCGCATCGCCCGGGCGATCCTGCGCAGCCGCGCCATGAGAGAAAGTCAGGCCCGCCAACACTGCAAGCGATACGGCAATCGACCTATTGGAACGCGCTTTCATGATACATCTCCAAGACAATGCGGGTGGCCCCGCTGTCATGGTGGCATACATAGACTGTCTTAAACAGGGTGTGAATCCCCCACCTCAGACCCTGTAAATTCTCGTAAAATCGCGTCCAATCGTTAGCGAGCGCAAAGTCTCGATACGTCAGTTCGCGAAAGGCGGCGCGCCGAGATAAATCCAAAACGCAATACCGGCAGAGACGGCAATACTGCCGATCAGCGCCTTTAATGAGTGGTGAGAATTGCCCTCCACCTCAAGCGCCTTCTCGCCTTTGCCCACTATCATCGGACCGATCAGGTTTTGCAGCTTCGCGCTGTAGAATGCGATCGCGGCAAGGTGCAGGCCAATCATGGCGAAGATCGTCCAAAAAACCATTCGTGCGTGTCGGTCAGCCAATCGGCGGTGGTGATGCTCACGAGCTCGTTGAGCGGACCCGTGGCGCCGTCAAACGGGTCACCGGCAAAGAGGCCCATCGAGACCTGAAGAAACATCAGGCCTAGTAGAGCCAGCACAGCCAATCCAGCCAACGGACTATGCCCGATTTCACGTTTGGGATCGGAGCCACCGCGCAAATACGCGATTACAGTGCTGGGCCCCTTCACAAAGCTCGAAAAACGAGCGGTGTCGGTGCCAACAAAACCCCAGATCACGCGGAATATCAGCAGACCCAGCAGCACATGGCCGAGCCGCATATGCAGGCCCCACTCGGAATTCTCGGCGGTCAGATACATCGCCGGTACAAGCAGAGCGAATGACCAGTGCGTCACCCGTACTGGCCAATCCCATATCTTGACGGCTTTGGTCGCCATGCGGTGCGGCTATCCGCAGATCAGTCTTTGTCGACGCGGAATTTGTCGTGGCAGGCCTTGCAGGTCCCGCCCATGGCTTTTGCTGCTTCACCGGTCGCAGCTGCATCACCGCTTTCCGCAGCGGCTTTCAACGCGGCGCTGGCTTCAACCAGATTGGCGGCCGCTTTCTCGAATTCCTCAGGCGATTCCCAAATCGTGGCGAGCGCTTCGGTGTCGTAGCCGTCATCCATACCGGTGCTAGCCGGAAACAGCGTCGGCACTTTCTGCGCACGCTCGTTGATGTCTCCGGCGGCGGTTGCAATCGCAGCAAGGTCAGGCGTTTCGGCATCAAACTGTGTGCGGATTGCTTTGAAGGCATCTCCGATTGCTTCGAAGTTCTCCTGACGCTCGGCGATCTCAGCTGGCGCATCGGAAGCAGCAGCTGTTTCGCCTCCGGTCTCCGCTTCACCGCCACAAGCAGCAAGCAAAGCAATCAAAGGCGTGGCAGCAATCAGGCGTTTGGAAGACAAGCGGATCACGATAAAAACCTCCTCAAAGTCGTTTCAGACATCCCATAGATCGCCAGCGACAACGCCTTGACCCTAGGTGATTAATAGCAGGCGAGGCTATTCGTTCCCACCCGCTTTGCTGGCCTCGCGCATTTGCGCAAACACCAACCGCACATCATGGCGCGCATCCTCTTCAACCGGCAAAGCGTGCTCGGTATAGCTTGCCATCAGCTCATCCATGCGTTCGGCAATGCGCACGGTGTTGTATCCGTGGCTGACCACAAAGCGTTTGCGCGCGAGAATCTGCGGCAGGATGATGTCGACATAGGCATCCACATCCATCCCGAATTTCATGAATTGCTCTGGCCCCAGCGGGGTGAACACCCATCCGGGCACTATCAGTCCGGCGTGAACATGATCGGGCAGGTCCTCGCGCAGGCTCTCTGTCATGCCCAACACCGCGTGCTTCGCCGCGATATAGGCGGCGGTTTGTGGCACGGCACAGAAGAAGCTGTTCTCGCTGCCCGTGTTGTACATGGCACTGGCGGTCTCTTGCGAGATCAAGCGCGGAGCGAAGGCTTTGCACCCGTTCCAGATGCCCCAGAAATTGACATCGAAATGCGCACGGGCGGCGTCTGGATCGACCTCCCACATCTTGCCGCGAACCCCGCCTTGGCCAGCGTTGTTGAGCACCAGGTCAACGGTCTCGAAGGTCTCGAAAGCAGCATCCGCCAATGCCTCTACCTGGGCGAGATCGGAGACATCGCACGCCTGAGTCACCACACCGTCGATCAAGGCTGCTCGCTCAAGGCTGTCGCGCGGCAGATCGGCGATCATTACCTGCACGCCCTGCCCCGCCAGCCGTTTGGCAAGCGCCAGCCCGATACCGCTCGCCCCGCCAGTGATCACTGCTGTTTTCGGGGCGAAGTCGGTCATGGTGTCATCCCTTGGGTGGTTGCGGCACCAGCACGGGTGTATTGGCGAGGTATTCGCGATATGCCGGATCGTCGCCCCAGCGTTCGATCGCCTGCTTCTTCTGCAGGTTCACACCGCTCACCTTGGTCAGCAGCAGGAAGACGAAGATTGGAGAGATGACCACCAGCCAGCTCCATCCGGTCAGCACCGGAACGGCGATCAACAGGACACCGAGCCAGAGAGTAATCTCACCGAAATAGTTCGGATGGCGGGACCACTTCCACAGACCGACATTGATGAACTTACCCTTGTTGGCCGGGTCTTTCTTGAACGCGCTCTTCTGCGCATCAGCGATGGATTCCCATGCGAAGCCAAACACCCAGACGGCGCTGCCAATCCAGAACCAGATACCGATCGGTGCGCGTTGCTCTGCGGTGATGGCGACAAGCGCCGCCGCTGCGGTGAGTGTCACCCAAAGCCCCTGAAGCGTCCACGCCACAAGAAAACGCGCGGGGTTCACCTTGATCTTTTCAAACCGCGAATCCGTGCCTCCCATGGCGTGGATACGGATAAACAGAAAGCTGCCCAGCCGGATGCACCAGATCGCCACCATGACCGCGAGCGCGATCCCGCGCGCATCAAGCGAGCCTTGCACACTAATCGCGGCCCAGCAGGCGAAGGCCGTGACCGTAAGATACGTGATCGCGCCGGTTGTGTCGTAGAACGTGTCAGACTTAGCCGCAGCAGACGGCAGGAAAACCAGCCAGTTTACGACCATTGCGATGACGACGCAGAGGAAGAAGGCGGAGTAGCCGAACACCTCGACGCTCTCTGATCCGGCAAAATGGCCAAATGCGAAGGCGATGATGGTGACCATGGCGGCGATCAGGATGCTTTTCATGTCAGTCCGAACGGGTCAGGAGTTGCTGGGTTCCGATGCCGCATCGCGCGACTTCGTCGCCACACGCCGCAGGGCATTCACGTAAACATCGGGAGCCTGCGCGCCAGGGATCATGAATTTGCCATTCACGATCATCGCGGGGACGCCGGAGATGTTGAGATCCCATGCCTGCCGCTCTTCGGCGACAACGCGCGCTTCAAGCTCCGCGTCGTCGAGCGCGGCCTTGGCCGCTTCGCGGTGAAGGCCGACACTGGCGGCGATATCGAGCAGAACGGAGCGATCATTCAGCGCACGACGCTCGTTGAAATGCGCCTTGAACAGCGCGAGTTTCAGATCGGTCTGCACCTGCGGTCCCGCCTGCTCTAGCGCGAAACTCAACAGCTTGTGCGCATCGCGGGTGTTCCACATCATCGCTGGCGGCGCTTCGCCCTCGCCTTCAAAATTGAGTGACACCCCTGCCTGTTCGGCAATCGAGCGCATCTGTCCACGCACCGCCGCGCCTTCCTCTTTGGAGCGACCATATTTGCGTTGAAGATGCGCTTCCTGCTCCTCGCCCTGAGCAGGCATATCAGGATTTAACTCGAACGGACGCCAGCGGATTTGCGCTTCGATCTCGCCGTCTAATGCGCCCAGCGCTTTGGTCAGTTGGCCATATCCAATCAGACACCACGGGCACATGACATCCGAATAGATGTCGATAGTCATGCGGTCAGGTGCGCAACCGCTCATTTGTCGAGCCACCATGTTACGAGCATGTGCGCAATCGCGAACTTCTGGGGGAAGATCAGCTGCTCATTGCCCTTGGGCCCCGCATGGCGCGCATCTTCCAGCTCTTCGCGAGTGAACCAGCGCGCATCGTCGAGCTCGGTCTCATCGATGGTCAGTTCCGGATCATCGGTCTTGGACGTGCAGCCAATCATCATCTGGCTGGGGAATGGCCATGGCTGACTGGCGATATACTCCACCGAATGTGCGCGCACGCCCGCCTCTTCCCAAATCTCGCGCGCCACCGCTTCCTCGATCGTCTCACCCGGCTCCACAAAACCTGCGAGCGCGGAATACATCTTTGGCGGAAAGCGCGGTTGGCGCCCGAGGAGCAGCTTGTCCTCATGCTCGACCAGCATGATCGTCACCGGGTCGGTGCGCGGGAAGTGTTCGGCACCGCAATTGTCGCAGGAACGTTGCCAGCCGCCCTTGGCGATCTTGGTCTTTGAACCGCACTTGGCGCAGAACTGGTGCCGCGCATGCCAATCACACAGGCTGCGCGCGCCACCGTAAATGGCGAGATCCTCGGGGCTCAGCAGCTGCATCACCTGCCATGCGCGCGGCATGGCATAGGCGGGTCCTGTCGCACCTGCATCGGGCACAGGCGCAAAGCATGCTTTGTCATCGAGCAAGCCAAGGAACACCAATTCGGCTTCCGGCGGGACATCGGCAAGCGTGCCCCATTCCAGACCGCCTTGGTCGCCGATCTCAGGCAACAAGCCATCCAGCTTCAGCACTCGCGCGCGCCAATCCATCCGCGCGCCCAGCGCCTCCGGATCAACCCTGATATTATCCGCGCGGTCTATCGGCGAACCCGAAAACGCAATCGGCGCAGATACTGGCATCAGGCCGCTTTCTTGGCCTTCATTGCGGCGAGGTCTTTCTCCATCGCGGCCATATATTCATCGCGGATCGGATGAACGTCGCTTGGCATATACTGCGTCCAAAGCGATGTCCGCAGGCCAAGATTGAAATCAACCGCGCCCAGCGTTCCCGCTGCGCCGCCCCAGCCATATGTGCCGTTGACCGAACGTCCGCCCGCACCGTGGCCCTGACCTTCCATCCATGTGCCTTTCAGGTTCACACCTTCCGGGAACAGGTCGGATACGCCTTTGCGCACCGCGTTTTCACCCATGATGCGCTCTTTTCCAAGCATGCCGTAGCCCAGCACCATGCGCAGGAAACGGTCATAGTCTTTTGGTGTGGAAACAAGGCCTGAACCACCCCAGAAGATGGGCGGGCCTTCGGCGTATATCGAGGATGCACCCGGATCAATCGGCAGAGTCGCCTCACCCATGACGAGGTAATTGGTAGTGAGACGCTTGGCCTCGCTTTGCGGCACAGTGAAATAGGTGCTCGTCATGCCCATCGGGTCAAAGAAACGGGTCTGGAAAAATTCTGCCAACGTTTGGCCGGATACGACCTCAACCACGCGGCCAAGTACATCGATGCTCATCGAGTAGTAGAACGTCTCACCCGGCTGCAAACGCAGCGGCAGATCGGCAAGGTTGTCGACCATCGCCTCAAGGCCTTCTGCGGGTTTTCCGTCGATGGCGGGGTTCGGCAGTTTGCTCGCCTGACCGCCGATTACGCCTTTTTTGGCGTATGCTTTTAAGAGCGGCGTGTCTGTTCCGGCCAGTACATAATCCAGGCCCGATGTGTGGGTCAGCAGATGGCGGATCGTGATCGCCTGCTTCGCAGGAACGGTGTTCTCAAGCGATCCCTTAGGATCGACCAGCACCTGCATGTCCTTAAACTTCGGCAGCACTTCGTGCAGCGGCTGATCGAGGGTCAGCTTGCCCTCATCAATCAGCATCATGATTGCCATGCCGGTGATTGGCTTGGTCATCGAATAGATGCGATAGAGTGTGTTCTCGTCCACTTCTGATTGCTCAGTGAAGGACAACTTCCCTCCGCCGACTGTGTGCGCGTGATCTTCCTGACCCCAGCCGAAAGTGAGCAGCAAGTTGGCAACCTTGCCCTCACTGACATACTTGTTCGCCATCGCGGCGACATTGGGCCACGCCTGCGACACATCGTGCGCGAACAGGCTGCGACCGAATGGCAGCGTGGTGAGCGCGGCACCGGCAGCGGCATAACCGCCCGCACGGAACAATGCGCGGCGAGACAGAGCGGGGTTGAGGGCTTGAGTGGCCATATCAGGGATCTCCGGACGTTTGTTTGAAAGCTGTTTGGGGCAGATGCGTTGAGTGGTCAATCGCAACTGGACAGGAAGCGAGAATGAAATCGCATTAGAGACTTGAACCTGAATGGTGTCTTACCCATATAAGACACATGGCAAATCTACTCGCATTTCTCTTCGGTCTGGTATCGCTGGTCTTGGTTATACCAGGTTTGATACCGTTCCTGGGTTGGGCCAATTGGCTTGCGCTTCCACTAATCGGCATTGGCGTCATCCTCGGCGCGATTTCGCGCAGCGACAGCGGACGCAATTTCTGCCTTTTCGTCGGATTGATCGCCGTTGTGCGCCTGATGATTGGCGGCGGATTTATCTAATCGCGCGCCAGCGCCAAGCGCGCGGCTTTGGCGAATAGTGTCGGCAATCCAGCGTCGTCGAGCCGCTCAATTGGCCACCACTCGCCCTGCCCGGAAGGCTCTCGCGAAACTTCGCTGCGCCTGACCGAAAGGGTGAGTTGCGCGTGGGTGAAGGTGTGCCGCACAGCGCCAAGCTCTTCCCATGCCCCAACTTCTGGTGCCTCGCCTGAGCCGTCAGAGCGCGCGCTCCAGCCATCATCGGGTAGCGAGCGCATGCCGCCGAGCATTCCTGTGCCCTCCCGCGTGACGATCCAGACATGGGCATCTTTTTCCATCCAGAAGGCGGTGCCCTTCACTTCGGGCTTGGCTTTCTTCGGAGGCTTCACAGGCAGGCGTTCGGGCTCACCAGACGCATACCCAGCACACGCCTCTCGCAAGGGACAAAGCAGGCAGCGCGGTGTCTTACTGGTGCAGATCGTTGCACCGAGGTCCATCATGCCCTGCGCCAGATCACCTGCGCGCTCTGCGGGCGTAATGGTCTCAGCATGCGTACGGATTGCCTTGCGAGCCGCGGGCAATGGCTCTTCGATGTTGAACAGCCGTGCCACGACCCGCTCAACATTGGCATCAACCACCACCGCACGCTCACCAAACGCGATCGCCGCCACGGACGCCGCGGTATAGGCACCCAATCCGGGCAGCTTGCGCAGTTCCGCTTCGGCAGAGGGAAATCCGCCCATCGCCGCGACTTCGCGGGCGCATTTCACCAGATTGCGGGCGCGCGAATAATATCCCAACCCCGCCCAAGCGGCCATGACCTCGTCATCGCTCGCTGCCGCGAGATCATCGACGGTTGGCCAAATCTCCAAGAACTTGGCGAAGTACGGCTTCACCGCAGCAACAGTGGTCTGCTGCAGCATAATTTCGGAAAGCCACACACGATACGGGTATGCCGGATCATCGGGTCGCGGCTGACCCGGCGGCGTACGCCACGGCAATTCGCGCGCGTGCTTGTCATACCAGTCGAGAAGAATGTCAGAGATGGTGGCGGTCACGCCGCGCCTATGCCATGAGCATTCGCACGATGGGAAGCGACAAGACCAAAGGCCCGCGCAAAACTGCGAAAAAGTACGAACGCCCTCGTGGCGGCGCGGCAAAGCCGATTGGCGATTTGATGCCCGATATTGGTCGCACCGCCTTTCGTCGTTTCGGCTTTGTGCAAAGCTCGGTCGTCACGCGTTGGCCAGAGATTGTCGGCCCCACCCACTCATTGGTCTGCACGCCAGAGGCGATCCGCTTTCCTCCCGGTGAGAAATCTGAAGGCATCCTGCAACTCGTCGTCAAACCCGCTCACGCCCCGCTGATCCAGCAGGTTACCCCTGAGATTATCGAGCGGGTGAACCGCTTTTTCGGCTATAGCGCGGTGGCGCGGGTCAAAATCCGGCAAGGCGAGGTTAAGGCACCATCTGGTTCAGGCGCGAGTGAGAAACCGAAGGCGCCACCCTCGCTCAAACCGATCCCGATGGAACTGGGTGACAGCTTGCGCGATATCGGTGATCCAGAGCTTAGAACCGTACTTGAATCCCTCGCCCGATCATTGGGCGACAAAGAAACCAAAGAGGACGACCAGACGTGATCGCTACACTAGCCAGAACCGCGGCACTTGCAGGTGCACTCGCCATGACGGCTTCTGTTGGAGCGCAGCAAGGATTGAGCAATCAGAGCAGCGCGTTCGAAAAGGCACCTAAGGACAAGAACTGGAGCGGCGACGTCAAGCGCACTGAGCGCGGGCATCTGGTCGGTAATCCCGACGCTGAGGGAACGCTGATCGAGTTTATCAGCTACACCTGCGGCCACTGCGCCACCTTTGCCAAGCAAGGCGATCCGGCGATTGATCTGACTTTGCTGGTGCCGGGCAAGATGAACCTCGAAGTGCGCCCGGTCATCCGCAATTATCTGGACCTGACCGTATCGATGCTGGTCGCATGCGGCGACGACAAGGGGTTCAAAGCGCGTCACCGCGATTTCATGTGGTCGCAAAGCATTTGGCTGCAAAAGGCGATCAAATCACCGCAAAGCCAGCAAGCCATCTGGCAGCGTGCCGACAAATCGGCCCGTATCAGTATGGCTGCGGCGCTTGATTTGGATGACAAGCTGATCGCGCGAGGGGCCACAGCTTCACAGGTCACAGCTTGCCTCAGTGATGACGCGGCGGCTCAAAAGCTGATCGACAACGGCGCGGCTGACCGCACCGAATTTGGCGTTCGCGGCACGCCCAGCTTTGCGCTTGACGGGAAGATGCTGACCGATGTGCACGATTGGAGCGCGCTCTATCCGGTGCTGTCACAGCGTTTTGCCCCGCGCCCATCCGCAAATGGCGGCCAATAACGGGACAGTTATCGGGAAAAATCGCGCGCTCGGCGTCCTTTCCCCAGCTTTGACTCAAAACTGCAACATTTTTGCACAAGCTTTTTACTCATGCTTTTGCCCCCCTTGGGGCGCCCCTATAGAACCATAGTTTCAACCGAAGGATCACTTGTGATGAAATCCACTCGTTTCACCGCTTCGAAAATGGGCACCACGCTGGTGGCCTCGCTCGCACTCGCCCTTACCGCTTGCGGGGACGGCACTGATGATGCGGCTGGCGCTGAGATTGCAGGTGATCCCATCGCGAACATCGCTGCTCCTGAAGGAACAAGCTGGCTTGATACCGTTACGGTCACGGAAGAGCTGGGCTATAAAGTGGGTAACCCTGATGCGCCGATCAAGCTCGTCGAATACGCGTCGCATACATGCAACGCCTGTGCGTTCTTCTCACAATCTGCAAAGCCAACGCTGAAAGAGAAATACATCTCGACCGGTGTGGTCAGCTTTGAGCAGCGCCAGCTAATTCGCGGGTTTGAAGATCTGATCATTGCAACGCTTGTTTCCTGTGGCCCGAAAGAGAGCATGCAGCCGCTTTCTGATCAGGCTTGGAAAAGCTTTGAAGAGATCATTCAAGGCTTCCAAGCGAATGCAGAAGCTTACAACGCCGCAGGTAACCTGCCTCCCGAACAGCGTTTTGTAGCTGCGGCGGAAGCTGCGGGTTTGATTGATTTTTTCGCTTCGCGCGGACTGTCCGCTGATCAGGCAAAAACCTGCCTTGCTGACACCGATAAGATCGAATCTATCGCAAATGCTTCGGACACACAGGCCAAAGAGCTGAACGTGCAAGCGACGCCCACTTTCTTCCTGAATGGCAAGGTGCTGGAAGAGCGCCAATGGGAGCAGATCGAGCCTATTTTGCAGCGCGCCGGCGCACGCAGCGAATAAGCGACCGGAGGCCACGCCACACCCATGGAGATCAGCAAGCTCAAGCTCAGTGGATTTAAGAGCTTTGTAGAGCCTGCTGAACTGCGCATCGAACCCGGGCTAACCGGGGTCGTGGGCCCCAATGGGTGCGGCAAATCCAACCTGCTCGAAGCAATCCGCTGGGTCATGGGGGAAACCTCTGCCAAGTCGATGCGATCGGGCGGGATGGAAGATGTCATCTTCGCCGGTACATCAACGCGGCCAGAACGCGGCTTCGCCGAGGTGGTGCTGCACGCCGCCGATGATGAGGGCGAAGAGCTCGTCGTCACTCGCCGGATCGAGCGCGGAGCGGGCAGCGCCTACCGTGTCAATGGCAGCGATGTGCGCGCCAAAGATGTCGCGCTGACCTTCGCCGATGCGGCAACCGGTGCGCACTCCCCTGCCCTTGTGAGCCAAGGCAAAATCGCTCAGGTGATCGCAGCCAAGCCCGCCGAGCGTCGCAAGATGCTGGAGGAAGCGGCGGGGATTTCTGGTCTGCATGTCCGGCGCAAAGATGCCGAGAGCAAGCTGCGCTCTACCGAAGCAAACCTCGCCCGGCTTGAAGACCTGATGGCGGGTCTGGACTCGCAGATTTCATCGTTGAAGCGTCAGGCCAAGCAGGCCGAGCGCTACACCAAGCTAACCGAAAAGATCCAACTGGCCGAGGCGCGCGTTCTGTTCGCCCGCTGGCGCGACGCCGCCTATGCCGCGAAAGAGGCACGCACTGCGGCCGAAGGCGCGGAAGCAGCCGTGGTCGAAGCGCAAAAAGCGGTCGAAGCAATCCAGAAGGAGCAGGCCGAGGCAGCGCAGAAACTCGCCGATGCCCGCGATGAACTCGCCGACCGCCGCGACGATGCGAGCGCGCATGGTCACCGCATGGCGGCCTTGTCTGAGAAGTTGGAGTCGGCCGAAACGCGCCTTGCCGATCTTTCTCGCCAGCGCACTCGTCTGGAAGAAGACCGCGTGGCGGCTGACCGCCTGACTTCCGACGCGGCAGAGGCGCTCAAGCGGCTCGAAACCGAACTGACCAAGAGCGAAGAGGCGCTGCGCCTTGCCGAAGCCGCGCGTCCCGATATCGCCAATCGCAGCGAGCAGGCCGAGCGAGCAAGCCGCACCGCCGAACTCGATCTCGCCAAAGCCACCGCTGACCATGCAGGCGTTGAAGCCGAATGGCGCGTGGCCGAAGCGGCAATCGAACAGGCCGAAACCCGCCTCGCCCGTGTCACCGCTGAACGCGACCGGATCGCAGCTGCTCAGACCGAATTAAAGGGCACAAGTGATCCCGAAAACGATGTGATCGCCGCACGCGAAGCCGCTAACGAAGCAGCAAGCGAGTTGGCGCGGCTGCGCGAAGCTCTTGAAGCCGAACAAACGCGCAAGACCGATCTGCAACAAGCCCGCGATGACGCCTCCAGCGCCTTTGCCGCCGCGAAGGCCGAACTGGCGGGGATCGAGCGCGAATACAATGCGCTAGTGCGTGACCGCGATGCCCGCGCAAAGAGTGCCAAAGGCGGCGAAGGCCTACCCAAAGCGCTGGACAAGGTGCGCGTGGCAAAGGGTTATGAACGCGCCCTCGCCGCTGCTCTGGGCCGCGACGCAAAATCACCGCTGGGTAAACCGGCCGCACCAACCGACGGGCGGTTCTGGACCGGAGGCGATGCCCCCGCGCAGGTTGGCAATAGTCTGCTCGACCACGTCACCGACTGCCCGGCAGAACTCCGCGCCCGCCTCGCGCTGGTCCACGTTGCCGAAGAGGATGACGGCCGCGCGCTTGGCCCCGGTGAGTGGCTAGTCACCAAGATTGGTGCGCTGCGCCGGTGGGACGGGTTTATCGCACGCGGTGAAGGCTCTGCCGAGGCAGCGCGGCTGGAGGCGGCCAACCGTCTCGCAGACTTAGAGAACCAACTGCCCGATCTGCGCGGCGCAGCCGAACTTGCCGAAGCGCAGGAACGCGGTGCGCGCGAAGAATTGTCCGCGCTGCAAACCGAGCTGGTAGCCAAAGAACGCTCGATTGCGGGTGCGATCGAGACCGAGCGGCAAGCTTTGCGCAGCCTTGATCAGGCCGAAGCGGCCAAAGAGCGTCTCGCCACTCGGCTTGCTGAATTAGAACAAAGCGCTGGCGATATTGCCGAGCAAGTGACCGCAGCCGAGGCCGAACTGGCAACCGCCAAAACAGCGCGCGAGGCTCTCCCGGCTCCCGATGCCGGTCGCGCTTCGCTCGAAGCCGCCAAGGCGAAGAACGAAGCGACAAAGGCCGCGGTTCAGGCTGCCATGGCAGAACTCGCCTCGCACGATCAAAGCCTCGCCGTGATGCGCGAGCGGGCGGCCGCGCAAAAGGGGGACCGCTCCAACTGGCAGGCTCGCTCAGGCGAAGCCGCTCAGCGCCTCGCCGAAACCGCTCGGCGCCTCGAAGAAATCGAGGAAGAGCACAACATCATCGCCGCCAAGCCTGCCTCTCTGATCGAGGAAATCGAGCAAGGCGATGCGGTGCGCAAGCGGCTGACCGAAGAGCTCGAGAAAGCGCAGGCCGCGCGCGAGGAATGTGAAAGAGCGCTGCAAGCGATTGAACGCAGACTGGCCGATGCTGGCGAAACACTGGCGCAAGCGCGCGAAGGTCGGGCGACGCTGGCTACTCGCGCAGAGAACGAGGAAGCACGCCGCAGCGAGATGGCGCGCATCTCAGGCGAGCGGTTCCACTGCCCGCCATCGCATCTCTCATCCCAGTTTGAATTCGACGAAGAGAGTGTCAGCCATTCCTCGCGAGAATCCGAGGAAATGGACAAGCTCACCGCCAGCCGCGAACGCATTGGACCGGTGAACCTCGTTGCTGCCGAGGAGCTGGCGCGGATCGAGGAAGAGCACGGCGCCAACGCCTCCGAACAGGAAGAGCTGGCCGAAGCCGTTAGCCGCCTGCGCGGTTCAATCGGGAATCTCAACCGCGAAGGCCGTGAACGTCTGCGCGCCGCCTTTGACGAGGTGAACCAGCACTTCCAAGAGCTTTACCCGCGCCTGTTCCAGGGCGGTAAAGCCCATCTGGCGCTGATCGACAGCGAGGATGTGCTCGAGGCTGGTCTCGAGATTTTTGCAGAACCGCCGGGTAAGAAACTGCAATCTTTGTCACTTTTGTCGGGCGGAGAGCAGGCGCTGACGGCGACCGCACTGATCTTTGCGTTGTTCCTGACCAACCCGGCCCCGATCTGTGTGCTGGACGAAGTCGACGCGCCGTTGGACGACGCTAACGTCGAGCGATTCTGCGATCTGCTCGACTCCATGGTCCGCACAACAAAAACACGCTATCTTATCGTCACGCACAACGCCGTGACTATGAGCCGCATGCACCGCCTGTTCGGTGTGACTATGGCCGAAAAAGGCGTCTCTCGCCTCGTCAGCGTGGACCTTGGCGAAGCGGAGTTAATGGCGGCGGAATAGTAAAAGGAGGATAGCGATGCTGAGATCGAGCGGACTTCTAACGATTGGGGGCCGCCGTCGCGGCGCTCTCTTCCCTGCCTCAACCAGCTGCAGCGCAGCAGCCGCGCACGGCAAATGACCTTTCATGCATTGGCGCCGTGCTTCACTTCACAGCTCGCGGTTTTGCATTTGAGTGTGTCGAACAGAACGGCAATGCACGCTTCCTGCTGGTGGTGCGAGATGACAACTTCGAGGGCCGCCGCGATCATGCGATCGACGTTTTGCGTGAACTGAATGGCAGATCACCCAGCGGCACCGCGAGAACGCGGGCAGGCAAAGGAATGTGGGTATCCTACCGCCGCCCTGACGGCGCGGCGCAATCAGTCTGCGCATCCGTTCGAACACGCTATTCCGATGCGAAATGCATGATCGCTGGCGATATCGCGTTCAGATAAGCCGCCGAACCGCTTTGTCGCTTAGGCTTCGATGGCCTGTTTCAGCCGCGCGCGGATCGCCTTTAGCTTCTCGACAGCCTCGCTGACATCAACGCCAGCTGCACTTGCTACCTCGCCTTCGGGTTCGTCTGCGCGCTTTTCAAAGGTGGCATCTGAGCTCACCCGGCGATCCCCCGAACGGCGATCACTTTTGCGGCGGTCAAATTGCGGATTGCCAGACGCACGAAGAACGGCTTCTGCGCCCTTTAGCGTGTAGCCTTCCTCATTGACGAGGCTGTTGATCCGTTCGACCAGTGCGACATCTTCAGGGCGGTAATAGCGGCGCCCGCCGCTGCGTTTAAGAGGGTTCAACAGCGAAAACTGCTGTTCCCAGTAACGCAGGACGTGCGGCTTGATATCAAGCGCTTCGCTGACTTCACCAATGGTGCGCAGGGCACCATCCTCTTTCCCGTCAACGAAATCTGCCATCTATATCAGCTGCCTTTTGCAATATGTTCCTTGAGCAACTGGCTGGCGCGGAAGGTCATCACCCGGCGCGGGGTGATTGGCACTTCAATACCCGTTTTCGGGTTGCGGCCGATCCGCTCATTCTTGTCGCGCAGCACAAAACTGCCGAAGCCGGAGATCTTTACATTCTCTCCATTGGCCAAGGCATCACTCATCTTATCAAGGATAGCCTCGACGAGATCGAGCGATTCAGCACGGCTGAATCCCATCTTGCGATTAATTGTCTCTGCCAAATCCGCTCTGGTGAGCGTACCAACTGAACGCATCATGCGCTTTCTCCTAAGTCGGTGCGACCCAGACCTTATGTAAACTGATTACTGTTTTTTCGCACTTTTCGCAAACGTGATCGCACGTGAGGTGCAAGTTTTGCACATCAGCTGCTGCCTAAACTCAAACTCGGATCAAGCTCGCGCCCCAGGTGAACCCACCGCCCATTGCCTCAAGCATGATCAGATCCCCTGCTTTGATCCGGCCATCGCGCCGCGCCACATCCAGCGCGAGAGGCACCGATGCCGCCGAAGTGTTGGCATGCTGATCGACCGTGACGACCACCTTTTCTGCCGGAATACCAAGCTTCTTGGCGGTCGCATCAAGGATGCGTTTGTTCGCCTGGTGCGGGACAATCCAGTCAATATCTGAAGCGGAAAGGTGTGTTTCTTCAAGCACTTCGTGCAGAACTTCAGAAAGGTTCACAACCGCATGGCGAAACACTTCGCGGCCCTTCATACGAAGATGACCGACTGTCTTGGTGGTTGAAGGCCCGCCATCGACATAGAGCAGATCATGCTGCGCACCGTCTGCATGCAAGCGGCTGCCAAGGATACCTTTGCCCGCTTCTGCGTCGGCATCGGGCGCACCGAGTACAACCGCTCCCGCGCCATCGCCAAAAAGCACACAGGTGGTGCGATCTTCCCAATCGAGGATGCGGCTGAATGTCTCTGCACCGATCACCAATGCGCGGGTGCCCTGCCCCGCTTTCAGCAGCGAATCGGCAGTTGTCAGCGCGTAGAGAAAGCCGGAGCACACTGCGGCAACGTCGAAAGCGATCCCGCCATTGCAGCCCAGCGCGTTCTGCACCTTGGTCGCGGTGGCAGGGAACGTGTTGTCCGGTGTTGCGGTCGCCAGCACGATCACATCAATATCAGCAGGTTTCAGCCCTGCGTCATCGAGCGCAGCTCTCGCGGCTGCGGTCGCCAGAGATGCGGTCGTCTCATCATCGCCTGCAATATGACGCTGGCGAATACCGGTGCGTTCGACGATCCACCCATCGCTGGTATCGATTTGTTCGGCCAGTTCGGCGTTGGTCACCACCCGTTTGGGCAAGGCAGACCCAGTGCCTAGCAGGCGCGATCCACTCACGCTGCAGCCTCGCTGCCACCATTGTCCCGCAGCGCTTCTTCGCCGAGTTCGCCAAGGTCGTGCGCGATCCGCTCGATCAGTTTGTTTTCGAGCAGGCTGGCGGTCAAGCCAACCGCATGGGCAACGCCCTTTGCCGTTGCGCTGCCATGGCTTTTCACAACCACGCCGTTCAAGCCAAGGAAGATCGCGCCGTTGTGGTTGTTCGGGTCTAGATGGTGACGCAGAAGCTCGGTGGCTGGGCGCGAAACGAGGAAGCCGAACTTCGAACGCAGCGAACTGGTAAAAGCGTGCTTGAGAAGATCGGTCACAAAGCGTGCCGACCCTTCGATCGCTTTAAGCGCGATGTTTCCTGAGAAGCCGTCGGTCACAACCACATGCGTTTCTCCACGGTTGATCTTGTCGGATTCAACGAAGCCGTCGAACTCTAACGCCAGACCGCCTTCGGCGTCTTCGGTGGCAGCTTGCAGGCGGGCCGCCGCATCGCGCAGGGCCTCTGTGCCCTTAATCTCTTCGGTGCCGATATTCAGCAGACGGACCTTCGGGCGGTCAAATCCATTGACGATCCGCGAATAGGCGGCGCCCATCACAGCGTACTGAACTAGATTGCGCGCATTCGCTTCGGTATTGGCACCCAGATCGAGCATCACGACATCGTGATCTTCAAGCGTGGGTAGCAAAGCAGCCAGCGCCGGACGATCAATACCAGGCATGGTGCGCAGCGCGATTTTGCTCATCGCCATCAATGCGCCGGTGTTGCCCGCGCTTACAGCGGCTCCGGCTTCACCAGTCTTCACCGCATTCACAGCGAGACCCATCGATGTTGTCTTGGCGCGGCGAATGGCTTTGCTCGGCAGCTCCTCGCCACCGATCACATCGTCACAATGCAGGATTTCCGATGCACCGCGCATGTTGGGGTGATTGTCGAGCGCAGCCTTGATGCGCGTTTCATCACCTACCAGCAGGAACTTGAATCCATCATGGGCGCGCCGAGCGAGCGCAGCGCCTTCCACCATGATGCGCACGCCTTCATCGCCGCCCATCGCATCAATCGCGATACGCGGCAGGCTCATGCGCTCATTCCTTTGCAAAAAGAGGGGATCAGATGCCCTTCGGCACCATCACTTCACGGCCGTTATAATAGCCGCAGTGACCACACATGTTGTGCGGGCGCTTCAACTCGCCGCAATTGTTGCATTCGTGGAATGCTTCGACTTTCAGCGAATCGTGAGCGCGGCGATTACCACGACGATGCGGGGATACTTTTCTCTTAGGGACAGCCATGGCTACGCCAGTTCCTTAGGTAAATTCGTGTGTTGAACGTCGCAAAACGTTCGTGATTCTGTGAACGCCTCTAAGCCAGACCCACGGTGCGCACAAGGCTTGCTCGCGCGAACATCCGGGCCGGTTTTGGCGGGAAGGCGCGGCACATAGCATCTTTTCGGCGTCTTGCAAGCGTTGTGCAGAGCGAAATCTCCCGCGTTGCCAGCACCCTCGCCCCTCGTTAGCAGGGTCGCCAAGTATCTGAGAGGGGATCAATCATGGAAATGCTTCCGGTAACACTGGCTGCCGCTGCGGCTGCGGCGGTTCTGAATGTCTGGCTTGCCATCCGCGTCGGCGCCGTCCGCCGGGCACAGGGCATCGGCATTGGCGATGGCGGCAGTGAGCCCTTGCAACGCCGGATGCGCGCGCAGGCGAATTTCGTCGAAAACACGCCTTTCGTCTTGATCCTGATCGCGGCGATCGAGCTTTCGGGCAAAGGCGAACCGTGGCTGGCCATTGTCGCCGGTATCTACATCATCGCCCGCGTCGCGCACGCGTTCGGCATGGACGGCGGCAAAGCCCAAATCGGCCGCATGATCGGCACGATTGTGACGCTGTTGGTGCTGCTCGGCCTGGCAGTGATGGCGAGCCTGATCGGTGCGGGTGTAGTTTAGGACAACGCGTAGTCCGAGACGAAAGCGTTGGTTTTTCGCTCCTGACCGAACGTGCTGGTCGGGCCGTGGCCGGGGATGAACATCACATCCTCGCCGAGCGGCCACAGGCGCTGGGTGATCGAATCGATAAGGTCCTGATGGTTGCCGCGCGGAAAGTCTGTGCGGCCGATTGATCCTTGGAACAGCACATCGCCGACCACCGCAAAGCGGCTGGGTGCGTGGAAGAACACGACATGGCCGGGCGTGTGGCCGGGGCAGTGGATTACGTCAAGCGTTAGGTCTCCAACGGTAACGGTGTCGTTGTTCTCCAGCCATCGGGTCGGCTCAAAGCTCTTGGCTACCATGCCATAGCGCGCGCCATCGCCATCGAGCTGCTCGATCCAGAACAGGTCATCCTTATGCGGCCCTTCGACCGGCAGGCCCAGCTCATCCGCCAGCATCCCCGCCTGACCGCAATGGTCGAGATGCCCGTGGGTGATGAGAATCTTCTCCAGCTTCACCCCGGCTTTGGCGACACCAGCTTTCAGTTTGTCGAGATCACCGCCCGGATCAATCAGCGCCGCCTTGTTGGTGGCAGTGCACCAGATCAGCGAACAATTCTGCTGCAACGGCGTCACCGGAATGATCGCGGCTTTCATGGGGGGTGTGGGTTTGTCGGTCATCGGATTCACATGGAAGTTTGCTCAGTCTTCGGCAAGGGGTGTTTCTTCCCACCGCCGGAACCAATCGGCGCAGATTAGCGCGAAGCTCAAAGCGGTTATTGCTCCGAAGGCAACGCCAGGCACCGAGGCCAACGCGGCGTCCAGAAGATGATAATCAGTGAAAAGAACCAAAAACATAGTGCCACCGACCATCCCCCCAAGTGCCACGAACACCACTTTACCAACGATGCCAGAAAACTGGTGAGGGACTAGCAGCCGGGCCACAATCAACAGCACCACGAGACCCACAACGCAAAATCCAAAAACGAAAAACTGGGCGAAAGCTAGGAAACCCCAATCTGGTATTTTCCAAGTATCAGTTGCTCCAAAGTGAGTCTCTGGTCTCAACCATGCGTCCCAAGGCGCAGCGAAAAACAAGATGTTGTTCACCAACGAGGCCAAAAATACGGCCAAGACTGTTCGCCCAAAGGAAACCATGTGGATTATGTGGGCTAAATCCGCCCACCTTTCCAGACTACTCGACCAATAATCTCGATATCTTCCGCCGCCACGCTCACGGGCGGGTAGGCGAGGTTTTGTGAGAGCAACGAGAAGCGCCCTCCTCCGGCGCTGGCTACGCGTTTGACCATTAGGGTGTCGCCCATGCGCACAACATGGATACCGTCGCGATAGGGTTGCTCGGATAGATCGACGAGGATTTCATCGCCATCGTTGAGCAACGGCTCCATCGAGTCCCCCTCGACCGTGATCGCGGACAGTTTGGACTTCTCAAGTCCCTGTTCCGCGAGCCATCGACGCGAGAATCGGAACGAATCGTAGGAATTTTCCTCTCCCGGCAATGCGCCCGGCCCTGCCGAGGCCCCGACGGCATAGCGCGGCACATCGACCCACTCGCCGCGCTCTGGTGTTGCAGGCACATTGTCCCGCACTGTGGGAGCATCATAGTCGTTATCATCAAACCGCCGCGTTTCGATGATCCGAGTAGAAATACCTAGAAACGCTGCGATTTTCCGCAAGTCCGGCTCGTCGAGATGGCGCGGGCTGCCGCGCGTCACATACTGCTGCAAATACGCCGGATTGCGCCCCAGAAGGCGCGAAAGCTCCGCAAAACTGCTGCGCTTGTCACGCACTATATCCTGCAACCGACCGCGCGCATGGCGCTCTGCTTTGGTGAGATGTTCCATAATTCCCCTATAGCATAGGATTTTTCCTAGACAAGTAGGATTTCAACTGGAACAAATTAGGAACATTGAGTGATTCGCCATCCATCCACCGCAGCAAGAGGGACGCACTATGCTGATACGAGACGTCGAAAAATTCATGCGTGAGCACGATATGCCAGCCACCAAGTTCGGGCGTTTGGCCGCCCACGATCCGCGCTTCGTTCTGGATTTGCGCATGGGCCGTATCCCCCGCGCCAAGACAGAGGCGCGAACCCGGGCCTGGATGCGCGCCTATGGCAAAGCGCCCGAGCCTTTCGAACAACGCATCGAAACCAAATCAGCCACTATCGGCGCAATCCTATGGCGGGAGCCGGCTTATGCTGCTTGATCTGGATATCGAGACAAAGTCGGCCCAGCCCCGCGCTCGCCGCTATCGCCCCAAACGCACCACGGGCGACCGTGTGCGCGAGGCGTTGCTCATGCTCGCCGAGGGTCGCGCGAACCTGCTCTCACATGAAGAGAAGGCGTGGTCCTCCATCACCTTCACCGGCACGCGGCATGAGGTGGTGCTCGATTTCGACGGGCATGAGGCGGTTGAGGTGGGCGAAGACTTTATCGCCGCCCTGCCCGATCACGAGTTCACCATTCCCGGTCAGCTGGTGGCCGATGCGACCGTGCGTGATGTCGACCATCGCTTCGGAGCCAATGAACGGATGCAGGTAACGGCTGTGCTGTTGTTGCTGGAGGAGAGCTAGGTCCTGCGCACGACAAGGTTCCGGATTTCGCTCATGTCCTCCATGGCGAACCGGATACCTTCGCGGCCCAGCCCGGAGTCTTTAACGCCACCATAGGGCATGTTGTCGACGCGGTAACTGGGCACATCGTTGATCACCACGCCGCCGACTTCGAGCCGGTCCCACGCATCGTACATCTGGAACAGATCGCGGGTGAAAATACCAGCCTGCAAGCCGAAGGTGGAGCGGTTCACTTCGTCGAGCGCCTCGTCAAACGTGCTGAACTTCTGCAAAATCGCGAGCGGCCCGAAGGCTTCTTCGTTCAGTGCCTTGGCATCGCGGTGGACGTTCTCGAGCAGCGTCGCTTCGAGCATGTTGCCGTTCGATAGCCCGCCGCCGGTGAGAAGGTCCGCGCCGCCCTCGATGGCTTCGTCGATCCAGCCTTTCAGCCGCGTTGCCTCGCCTTCGGATATCATCGGACCGACAAAAGTGTCGCGGTCCTTTGGGTCGCCTGCGATCAGAGACTTGGTCTTCTCGACCAGCATTGGCTTGAATGCATCATAGACATCTTCGTGGATCAGGATGCGCTGAACCCCGATGCACGATTGGCCCGACTGGTAGAATGCGCCGAAGATGATCCGCCCCAACGCATCATCGAGATCGGCATCCTTGTCGACAATCACGGCTGCATTTCCGCCGAGCTCGAGCACGACCTTCTTCTTGCCAGCCTTGGCTTTCAACGCCCAGCCAACGGCGGGCGATCCTGTGAAGCTGAGCAGCTTCAGCCGCTCGTCTTCCGTGAACAGGTCCGCCCCGTCGCGGCTGGCGGGCAGGATCGAGAACGCGCCTTCGGGCAGCACATCACATTCGGCCAACACCTCACCCATGATGATCGCACCAAGCGGCGTTTTGGACGCGGGCTTCATCACAAACGGGCAACCCATAGCGATAGCAGGTGCGATCTTGTGCGCGGCGAGATTGAGCGGGAAGTTGAAGGGCGAGATAAAGCTGCACGGGCCAATCGGCACGCGCTTCCACATCGCCGAATACCCCTTCGCCCGTGCCGAGATATCGAGCGGCATGACCTCGCCATAATTGCGCACCGATTCTTCGGCAGCGATACGGAAGGTGTCGATCAGACGGGTGACCTCGCCCTCGCTGTCATTGATTGGTTTGCCCGCCTCGACGCACAGCGCATAGGCGAGCTCGTCAAACCGCTCCTTGAAGCGATTGACACAGTGCATCAGCACATCCTGCTTTTCGTAAGATGCCAGCCGCGCCATCGACTCCGTTGCCCGCACCGCGCCCGCAATCGCTTCGTCAATGATTTCCGGCCCGGCCTTCGCGACGCGGAAAGCCACCTCACCCGTATATTTATCCGTGACAGCCAGATCGGTGTTGGGCTGCTCGGCCTTGTTGTTGAGATAGAGCGGGTAGGTGTCTTTCAGGCTTGGCATCGGTTCTCCTATTCGCCGCAGAACAGCTCGATCATTTCCGACCGGCTTTGGTCGCCCATCTTGGCTTCGAGGGTGATTTCGCCCTCACAGGTCGCGTCTTTGAGATACAGGAACTGGTGCGCTGTTCCGTCGACCAATACGCTGGCGAACGTCCGCTCAAACAGGACCTTGCCTCCGTCACCAAGTGCACGGATCGTCAGAGGCGTCTCGCTAAAAACCTCGCCGCCCGAATTCAGCACTACGGCAACCAGAACATCCGTCGCCGGTTCTTTGGCAGAGCCCTCCGCAATGATGGTGTTCCATGCGACAAAGTCCTTCATCGCCGTGATATCGTCAGAAAGGGTGCCGCTCTCTTCGTAAAGAAGCCGCGCTTCAATGTCGTAGAGATGGACGCTCGACTGAGCCTCCTCAGCCTGCGCTGCACTTGCAACCACAGCTCCGGAAAGTGCCAGACCGATACTCGCTTTCATCATAAATGCTCCCCCGTGTTGCATTGGCGCGCGCTCTACAAAGCCGCGCTCAAATCTTTGATATCGTGGTTCAAGATCTGATCATTCTCACTGTAGTCCACTGGGCAGTCTATGACATGAACGCCGTTCGCCGTTCCGGTTTCGGCAAGCACATCGGCGAGATGTTCGCTGCTGGTCACGCGGTGGCCATGCGCGCCGTAGCTTTCGGCATATTTGACGAAATCGGGGTTGTTGTAGGTGAGACCGTAATCCTTGAAACCCATATTGGCCTGTTTCCAGCGGATCATCCCATAGGCATCATCGCGCAGGATCAGCACGGTGAGATTGAGGCCGAGGCGCACCGCCGTTTCCAGCTCCTGGCTGTTCATCATAAACCCACCATCGCCGCAGATCGCCATGGATCGCCGCTCGGGATAGAGCATCGCACTCATCATCGCGCTGGGCAGCCCTGCACCCATCGTCGCAAGCGCGTTGTCTAGCAGGACAGTGTTCGGCCGGTACGCGGTGTAATTGCGCGCGAACCAGATTTTGTAGATGCCGTTGTCGAGGCATATGATGCCGTCCTCTGGCATACTTTCACGCACCTGCTTCACCAGATGCGGCGGGAAGATCGGGAAGCGCGCATCGTCTTCGAGCGGCTGCGAATGTTTAAGCTCCGCTTCGCGATATTCGAGCATGCGCCCGCAAGACCAGCTTTCCTGAACCGTGATCGTTTCCTTGATCTGCCAAATTGCGTTGGCGATATCGCCGATCACTTCGATCTGCGGGAAGTACACCGGATCCACCTCAGCGGTAGTGTTGGAGATGTGGATTACCTTGGCGCCGGTCTCGTTCATAAAGAACGGCGGTTTCTCGATCACATCGTGACCGACATTGATGATCAGATCGGCATCTTCGATCGCGCGGTGACAGAAGTCGCCTGACGAAAGCGCCGCGCACCCGATAAACAGCGGGTGGCGTTCGTCGAGCACGCCCTTGCCCATCTGCGTGGTGACGAAAGGGATACGAGTTTTCTCGACGAATTCGCGCAGCATATTGCTGGTCATCCGGCGATTTGCGCCCGCCGCGATGACAAGCACGGGAGATTTCGCATTCTCGATAGCCTCAACTGCTAGGCGCACCGCTTTCACTTCAGCAGAGGGGCGCCGCGCAATGCTGGCCGCAATCGGGCGGCTGGTCGATTCTTCGGCGGCAATGTCTTCGGGCAGCTCGAGATGCGTCGCGCCGGGCTTTTCCTCTTCGGCAAGCCGAAACGCCTCGCGCACGCGGCTTGGCACATTGTCGCCCGAATGCAGCTGATGTGTGAATTTGGTGATCGGGCCCATCATGTCGACTACGTCGAGAATTTGGAACCGCCCCTGCTTGGAATGCTTGATTGGCTTTTGCCCAGTGATCGCGAGCGTCGGCATTCCGCCCAACTGCGAGTAGGCAACCGCCGTCACCATATTGGTCGCACCTGGGCCAAGTGTCGCCAGAAATACCCCTGTTTTGCCGGTGTGCCGCCCATAGGTCGCGGCCATAAAGCCGGCGCCTTGCTCATGACGGGTCAAAACCAGCTTGATTGAGGAGTTGGAGAGGCTTTCGAGCAGGTCGAGGTTCTCCTCACCCGGAACGCCGAAGACATATTCGACGCCTTCCGCCTCAAGGCATTCGACAAACAGATCAGAGGCTTTGGTGCTGCTGTTCGTTTGGTCGGACATTCGGGCGGTCTCCTATTTCGGGATTCACCTTACCCGATGAGTGACCGCGCTCAATAGCCAAGCTTGGGATCGAAGATCGGACCAATCGGCTCGCCGCGACGATACTTGTCGAGGTTGTCGAGAAAACGATCGGCACTGCGGAAGAACATCTTGTCCTGCGCTCGGCCCGAAAGGTGCATGGTGATATGTGCATTGTCGAGCGTCCATAAGACATCATCGGCCGGCAGCGGCTCCGGCGTGGTCACATCAAGAAATGCGCCGCCGATCTGCTTGCCCTGAAGCGCCTCGACCAAGGCCGGCTGGTCGATCACCTGCCCGCGCGCGATATTAACGAGCACGGCATCCGATTTCATCGCCGCAAGCTCATCCGCACCGATCATTCCGTCGGTTTCTGGCGTCGCAGGTACAGCGAGGATCACCCAGTCAAACTGACCGAGCTTGTCGCGCCATTGATTGGGCGTCAGCACGCCTTCACCACCCGAACGGCGCACCACCGTCACATCGACGTCAAAGGCTTCAAGCCGCGGTTTGATCAGCTTGCCAATCGCGCCGTAACCCAGCAACAAAGCTTTCGAACCGGCAAGTTCGCGCTTGCCCGGACTATCCAGCAGCCATTCGCGCCGTTCCTGCGCGCGCACGACCTCGCGGTAACCCTTTGCGATGTTGAGCATCCCCATCACCACATACTCCGCAATGGTGATCGCGTTGATGCCTGCACCATTGGTGACGGTGATCCCGCGCTCGATCAGGGTTTCCATCGGCAGGAAATCGAGACCTGCATAAATCGAGTTGAGCCACTTCAACTCGGTCGCTGCTTCGAGCGACTTCACCATGTCGTCTTTGTTGTTGGAATCGAACCAGCCGATCTCGGCACCCTTGACCGCCTCGATGGCTTCTTCGGGAGTCATAAACCAGCGCACATCGACATCGTCTGGCAGGCGGGGTTCGAGCAGCGGACGGATCAATCCGGAGATAGCGAGTTTGGTCATGCGAGCACCCAGTCCCAGCCCAGGGGATCGCCGTCCATCACTTCCACGCCCTTGGTAACGAGTTCGTCACGGATGGCATCCGATGTGGCGAAGTCCTTTTCCGCACGCGCGGCCTTGCGGCGAGCAAGTGCGTCTTCGATTTCGGCCTCGGTGATCTCGGCAGATGTCGGACGGATGCGCAGTTCTTCACGCGAAAGACCAAACAGGTTGAGGCCCAACACTGCATCCATCGCCTCAATCACTGCGCGCTTGATGCCGCCCGAAATCTTCTTCACCGCAAGCGCATCTTCGAGCGCGGTCAGAGCAATCGCAGTGTTGAGATCATCCGCCATTGCTTCATCAAACTTGGTAAGCGGTCCAGCGAATTTGGGATGCTCGGCCTGCAGTTCGGCGACCTCGTTCTTCAAGCGCTCGGCTGCCATCACCATTCGCTTCAGCCGCGTAAGCGCTGCTTCCAGGCCTTCCCAACTGAACTCCAATTCGCTGCGATAATGCGCCTGTAGACACATCAGGCGATAGGCGAGCGGGTGAAAGCCCTTGTCTATTAACAATTGCAGCCGCAGGAACTCACCGGAAGACTTCGACATCTTGCCTGACCGCTCGACGAGGAAGTTGTTATGCATCCACATCTTCGCGCCCGAATTGGTCGCGTCGGATAGGCCCTCACATCCGCAGAACGCCTGGTTCTGCGCGATCTCGTTGGGGTGGTGGATTTCGCGGTGGTCAATCCCGCCAGTGTGAATATCGAACGGGAAGCCGAGCAGCTTTTCGCCCATCACCGAGCATTCGAGGTGCCAACCCGGAGCGCCTTTGCCCCATGGGCTGTCCCACTCCATCTGCCGCGTTTCGCCCGCCGGGGTTTTGCGCCAGATCGCGAAGTCGGCTTCGTTTCTTTTTCCTTGAACCGCCTCGATCCGCCCTTCGCTCTTGGTCCTTTCGAGAAATGCCCGAAACTCAGCCGTAATTGACTCGAACTTTATCAGAAATTGGTCGTCATCAGGCGAGGGCATTTCTCCGAATATCTGAAGAAGCTCTGCGTGTAGTTTCTTGGCGGGTGAGCTCTTCCCCAACTCCGTGGCGATATGGACGAAATTCTGAACCTCTGAATAGATGGCTTGCTTGATCTCCGCGGGGTTGTCCGTTGGGATACTGCGGAGTCTGCGTGAGAGCTCTTGAGCTTCGTTTATTAGTTCCGGGTCATGCCCCGCTAACCGCCCGTAGTCCTTCACGGTATTAGTGTCGAAATAGAGGCCGCTCTCCAGCTCGTAGCAGTGCTTGTCCGCCATGCGCTCACCCCACGCGATCATCTCTTCGACATATTCGGTCGCGCGCGGATGTTGCTTTTGCTGGACGTTCAATCGGCCTAGATCGCGCTCAAAATCCTCTTGGTAGAACTTGGCGATGTCCCATGCGCTCTTGCCTTGGGACGCCGCCATCTTCTCCATCTTATCCTCGCCCTCATCGGCGTCAGAGGTCAGATGGCCCACATCTGTGATGTTGATGACGTGAGTAAGCTTGAAGCCTTTGTATTGCAGAGTGCGCCCGAGCGTGTCGGCAAACACATAGGCGCGCATATTACCGATATGCTGGTAATTGTAGACCGTCGGACCGCATGAATAGACCCGTGCCTCGCCTTCATGGACAGGAACGAACGGCTCGATTTCGCGGGTGAGCGAATTGAAGAGTTTGAGGTCGGTCATTGCGATGGGCGCTTTGCTGCGCTTGGCGCGCGCGGTCAATCAAAACCGAGAAACTTCACCTGATCATCCAGCGACACACGCTCGCGCTCGAAATTGTTCAGCGGCGCGTCGGGGTCGCGATATCCGATCGCCATGCCGCAGAAGAACATGTAGCGTTCGTGATCGAGGCCGAGGAAGTCGCGGATTACATTGGCGTAAAGCGCCATGTATTCCTGAAAACAGCTGTCGAGCCCTTCCTCGCGCAGCAGTAGTGCGACCGTTTGCAGCCACATGCCGGTGTCTGACCACTGCGCCTCCTGCATCAGGCGCGGGAAATAGACGAACATGACCGCGGGCGCATCGAAGCTGGTGGCGTTGCGCATCATCGCCTTCATCCGCCCCTCGCCATCATCGCGGGCGATGTTCATGCTGTCGAACATGCCTTTCGAAACGCCATAGAGGCGCTCTTTGTAAGCGTCCTCTTCCTTGGGCGCGTCCCAATTGTATTCGGCCTGTTGCGGCGGCGTGGTGGTGATCTTGGCCTGAAGCTCTTTGAGCGGCTCCCCCGTCAGGATCGAGGCTTCCCACGGCTGGTAATTGCACCCCGAAGCTGCCCAGCGCGCCTTGTCCATAACCCTGCGGATGGTTTCGAGCTCAACCGGCTTGTCGAGAAACTCCCGCACAGAGCGGCGGCTGGTGACGGCTTCGGTTACGTTCATTGCGGTGGTATCCTGAAGTTGAATGTTTCGCCTTCGCGTTCGATGAGCGATTTATGCCCGTTGATGCGGATATGAGCGAGCGCGTATTTGCGACAAGGATTGCCTCTGTTGATTGCTCGCTCGACCCATCGTCGTCGATGTGGATTGCGAAGCGCCAGCCTTTCCGCTTCGAGATTGCTACAGTTATGCGCAATCATAAAGCCATAGATCATGCGAAGCCACTGGCCGTATGCCCCTGGAAAGTCAGCCTTCGCATGCTCGTACACATCGAGCAGCTTTGGATTTACAGGTTCGCGTTTGGGCTGTTTCGCGCTCACCGCCGCCCCGGCCCCTTCTCATCCTCGAACAACTCCGCAAGCTGCTCCATGATGGTGCCGCCTAGCTGTTCGACATCCATGATCGTCACCGCGCGCCTGTAATAGCGCGTCACATCGTGACCGATACCGATTGCGACGAGTTGGACGGGAGAAGCCTTCTCAATCCACTCGATCACGCCGCGCAGATGTGCTTCCAAATAGCCCGCCGAGTTCACGCTTAGAGTGCTGTCATCTACGGGAGCGCCGTCGGAGATCACCATCAGGATGCGGCGTTCTTCGGGGCGGTAGATCAGGCGGGAATGCGCCCAGAGCAGCGCCTCACCGTCGATGTTTTCTTTTAGCAAGCCTTCGCGCATCATCAGGCCGAGATTGCGCCGTGCGCGACGCCACGGTTCATCAGCCTGTTTGTAAATGATGTGCCGCAAGTCGTTCAAACGCCCCGGATTTTGCGGCTTGCCATCAGCCAGCCACGCCTCACGGCTTTGCCCGCCCTTCCACGCGCGGGTGGTGAAACCCAGAATCTCGGTCTTGACCCCGCAGCGCTCCAAAGTGCGCGCAAGAATGTCGGCGCTGATTGCCGCGATGCTGATCGGACGACCGCGCATCGAGCCCGAATTGTCGATCAGGAGCGTGACGATCGTGTCTTTGAACTCGACGTCCCGCTCGACCTTATAGGAAAGAGCAGTGCCCGGTGAAACGACCACGCGGGAGAGCCGCGCGGCGTCAAGAACACCCTCTTCCTGATCGAAGTCCCAGCTGCGGTTTTGCTGCGCCATCAGGCGGCGCTGCAAACGGTTGGCGAGGCGCGTGACCACGCCCTGCAATCCGGTCAGCTGGCTGTCGAGGTAGGCGCGCAGGCGGTCCAACTCTTCACTGTCGCACAGCTCGGGCGCAGCGATTTCCTCGTCGAACTTCTCGGTAAAAGCATTGTATTCGAGGCCTTCGGGAATGTCTGCCTGCGGACGGTTCGGACGCACGGGGGCGTTGGAGGCGTCGCCTTCCTCCCCCGGTTCGCCGTCCTGCATCTCGTCATCCGGCGCGAACTCACTGTCGGCATCGCCTTCGCCTTCACCCTCCGCCATTTCGCCGGCAGCTTCGGCGCTTTGCGGATCGGCGTCCCCTTCCTGCTGCTCATCGCCGCCCTGCTCTTCATCGGCGCCTTCTTCCTCATCACCCTCGTCATTGTCGGCTTCGTCAGGCGCATCCATCGGGCGGGTGAGGTCGAGATCGCGCAGTATATCGAGCGCGAGTTTTTGAAAGGCTTCCTGATCGTTGAGCTTCTCGCCAAGCGCGGCGAAATCATCGCCAACCGTGTCCTCGATAAAGTCACGGACTAGCGCCAGACCCGCCTGCGCTTTCTCTGGCACAGGCTCTCCGGTCAGCTTCTCGCGCATCATCAGAGACAGAGCGGTCTGGAACGGTACCTCAGAAGAATTCTGCGCGCGGACAATCTGGTCGCTCGCAGTCCGCAGCTCGGTCGCGGCGTCGAGATTCCCCTTGATCCCATCAAAACGGTTGGCACCCAGTGCCTCGTAGCGAACTTGCTCGATCGCGTCGTAACACGCGCGCGCCACCGGCTCGGGTGGTGCGCCCATGGCGTGCAGGCCAGCATTGTGATGGCGCAGTTTGAGCGCGAAGCTGTCAGCAAAGCCGCGCGCTTCGGTCACCTGCTCGGACGGTAGGTCACGCGCAGGCAGCGGCACACGGAAACGGTTACCCGCCGCGCCCGGTACATCCGCGCTCCAGGCAACCTCAACCTCCGGGTCGTGCGAGATTGCTCGCGCGGCTCCGGTCAAAGCTTGTTTGAATGTATCGAGAGGAGATTCTTCAGCCATTTGAGTTGTCGTTAGCAACCGTTGCGCCCCTGCGGAAGCGGGAACGCGGAATTGCTGTGTTGGAAACCGAGCCCCTGCGGTTGCAGGGGCTCACACCAACTCAAATGATCGACTGGCCAGTTTTTTCCCAATCGGCGAGGAAACCTTCGATCCCTTTGTCGGTCAGCGTGTGTTTGAACAGCGCGTGGATCACCTTCGGTGGGGCCGTCATGACGTCGGCGCCGATCTTGGCGCTTTCGAGCACGTGGGTGACATGGCGTACGCTGGCGACAAGGATTTCGGTGCCGAAATCGTAATTGTCATAGATCAGGCGAATGTCGCCGATGAGGTCCATCCCGTCGAAGCCATTGTCATCATGGCGACCGACGAAAGGCGAGACAAACGTTGCGCCAGCCTTCGCCGCAAGCAACGCCTGATTGGCCGAGAAGCACAGGGTCACGTTGACCATTGTGCCGTCTTCGGTGAGCGCTTTGCAGGTTTTCAGGCCATCGACCGTAAGCGGCACTTTGATGCAGACATTGTCCGCGATCTTTCGCAGCACTTCGGCCTCTTTCATCATCGTTGCGTGATCCAGCGCCACGACTTCAGCGGAAACCGGACCATCGGTCAGGCCGCAGATTTCCTTGGTCACTTCCATAAAGTCGCGCCCCGACTTTGCGATCAGCGATGGGTTGGTGGTGACACCATCAAGCAGCCCGGTCGCGGCCAGATCCTTGATTTCGTCAATTTCGGCGGTGTCTGCGAAGAATTTCATGGCGGCGGTCCTCTCACGGAAACTGTGCGATTCGTTGCAGAATGGGATGGCACACGCAGTATGCGCACACCAAGCCGTTGAGAGAAACCGTCCACGGCTTGTGAGATGGCATCGCACGTGCCCATATTGGCCGAAGTGAAAAATCGCGTCCGCCTTCTCGTCCTTAACGCTGCACTTGGTCCGCTTGATTACAAGCTGGCCGAGGGGATGCGCGTGGAGCCAGGCAGCGTTGTGGTTGCGCCATTGGGGCCGCGTGCTGTCACGGGGATTGTGTGGGACGAAGGGCGATTGCCGGGCGCGGAAGTTGATGCTTCGAAACTGAGGGCATTGCGCGAAGTGGTGGCGGTGCCGCCATTGTCTCAGCCTCTGCGCCGTCTGATCGAATGGACCGCCGAATATTACTGCGCCCCGCTCGCGAGCGTTGCGCGCATGGTGCTGTCCAGCGGCGGGGCGCTGGGTGGACCAACCACCACGACCGAATATCGGCTGTCAGGCGGCATGCCCGAGCGAATGACGCCGCAACGCCAAGCGGCCATCGAAGCGCTGGATGGCGAGCAAGCGACCATCCGCGAATTGGCTGGGATTGCAGGCGTATCCGAAGGGGTGTTGCGCGGGCTTGTGAACCAAGGGGTGATCGAACCGGTCGAGGTCGCCATTGATCGCCCTTACCCGCCCGCCGATCCAGACTATCATCAGCCAGCCTTGTCGTCCGATCAAATGGGCGTGGCCAAGACGTTGGTAAAAGCGGTTGAGGCCAAAGCGTTCGAGCCGTTCCTGATCGATGGCGTGACCGGCTCAGGCAAAACCGAAACCTATTTCGAACCCGTTGCCGAAGCGATCCGTATGGGGCGGCAAGTGCTCGTGCTGCTCCCTGAAATCGCGTTGACCGAGAACTTCTTGCACCGGTTCGAGCAACGGTTCGGTACCCCGCCGGTGCAATGGCACTCTTCGCTAAAATCGACCGAACGGCGGCGCGCATGGCGCGCGATTTCGGAAGGCTCGGCGCAGGTGATCGTCGGCGCGCGGTCGGCACTGTTTTTGCCTTACGCCAATCTTGGCCTGATCGTGGTCGACGAAGCGCATGAAGTGTCGTTCAAGCAGGATGACGGTGTTCGCTACAACGCGCGCGATGTCTCGGTCATGCGCGCGCAGTTTGAGGATATTCCCGTGGTGCTCGCCAGTGCGACGCCTGCTCTGGAAAGCCTGCACATGGCCAACACGGGCACGTATACGAAGCTGGAACTGCCCAGCCGGTTTGGCGGCGCGCAATTGCCTGATGTGCATTTGATCGACCTGACAATCGAGAAGCCCGCGGGCGGAAGATGGCTCGCCAAACCGCTGATCGACGCGTTGCAGAAGCGACTGGAGCAAGGTGAGCAATCGCTGTTGTTCCTCAACCGCCGCGGCTATGCGCCGTTGACCCTGTGCCGCAATTGCGGGCACCGGTTCCAATGCCCCAATTGCAGCGCTTGGCTGGTCGAACACCGCCTGTCCGCCCGCCTCGCCTGCCACCATTGCGGGCTCGAAACAAAGCCGCCAGACGCTTGCCCAGAATGCGGTGAGGCCGATTGTCTGGTTGCTTGCGGACCGGGCGTTGAGCGCATCGCTGATGAAGTCGCCCAGCTGTTCCCCGCTGCCCGTGTCGCCGTAGCCACCTCGGACACTCTGGGCACACCGGACCGCGCCGCGGAATTCATCGCCGAGGCCGAGAACATGGCCATCGATGTGATCGTCGGAACACAGCTCGTGACCAAGGGCTTCCACTTCCCCGAGCTTACCTTGGTGGGGGTTGTCGATGCGGATCTAGGCCTTGAGGGCGGCGATCTGCGCGCGGCCGAGCGTACATACCAACAGGTCGCACAGGTCGCGGGCCGTGCCGGACGCGGGGCGAAACCGGGTGAAGTCCTGATCCAAACGCGCCATCCCGAAGCACCTGTGATTGCAGCTTTGGCCAATGGCGACCGCGACGCTTTCTACGAAGCCGAAACCGATGCACGCCGTGATGCTGGCGCGCCTCCCTTCGGACGTTGGGCGGCGATTATCTTGTCGAGCGAGGACGAGAAAGAAGCGCGTGAGGCGGCCGCGCGGCTGGGTGATCGCAGGCCCAAGGTGGATGATCTCTATATTCTTGGCCCTGCCCCTGCCCCACTTTCACTTTTGCGAGGGCGATACCGCTACCGCTTCCTCATCAACGCGCGGCGCAGCGCCAATCTGCAAGGCGTCATCCGCGACTGGATCGGCAACATGGAATTCGCGCCGGGTGTGCGCGTGGGCATCGACATCGACCCCTACAGCTTCGTTTAGCCACAACTTGATCGACAAAGCGGGTGCAAGCCGCGCGCCTTCGTGCAACAAGCTGCGAGCAAACTTCTTTGGGGGATTTTATGCGCGCCACCGCACTTTCACTCGCCGCTGTCTCAGTCGCTCTGGCCGGCTGCACGCCGGATCCGGTCGATATTCCGGCGGGCCTTGCCGAGGCCGCGCCGGTTTGTTTCGTGGCCAAAGCACTATCACTCCGCGATGCAGGTGACTTTGAAGAAGGTGAGCCTACTTCGCTGGCTGCCTATGCCGCAATTATCACGTATCCAATGATCGCTTCGGCAAAATCGGAAGACTTCAAATTGGAGACCGCTTACGCCAACTTGATACCAGGCAAAGACAGTAAGCTCATCGAAGACATGAATTATCAAGACTACGACACAGCTGTCGGTCAGTGCGATCAGAAGTTTGGGATTTCCGGCAAGGGATCGGTGCCTCAGCTGCCTGATGAGGACCGTGATGCCGTGTTGTCATGTTACACATTGGTTCAGCACGTGAATGGGATTATCTCAGAAGATGGTGCCAAATCGGATGGCAAAACTGAGTTCTATGCAGAATTGACGAAGCGCTTTGAAGCGAAGTTCGACAGCATGGTTCAGGCCGATCCTGCTGCTTATGTCGATTTCCAAACTGAGGCAGAAGCAATTCCGATATTCACCGAAAGCCTCCGCGTCGCGTTTGAACAAGGCAATCCGGTCGCTTTCCTCGACGCCTGCGACAAACGTTTTCCTGCTGAGGAATAAGAGGAACTGACTTACGGCGCGGGGCGTTCGTGTCCCATGCCTTCAGACAATCCAATCCTCGTCCCTATTCTGGGCGACCAGCTGACCCAAAATCTCGCCAGCCTCCGCGGGCGGAGCAAGTATGATACCGTCATCCTGATGATGGAAGTGTGGGACGAGGCGACTTACGTCAAACACCATAAGCAAAAGATCGTGCTGATCTTCTCCGCCATGCGTCACTTTGCCGCCGAACTGCGCGAGGCCGGGTGGGCGGTCGACTATGTAAAACTAACGGATGAAGGCAATTCAGGTAGCTTCACCGGCGAAGTCGCCCGCGCCATCGAACGCCACGATCCGCGCGCGATTCATGTGGTCGAAGCCAGCGAATGGCGGGTGCAGCAGGCCATAGAAGAATGGCCGGACAAATTCGCCTGCGCGATCGAGCTGCTGCCCGATGATCGTTTTGTCTGCTCACACGCCGAATTCCGCGATTGGGCCGACGAACGCAAGGCGCTGACCATGGAGCTGTTCTACCGCGAGATGCGCAAAAAGACCGGCTTTCTGATGGATCAGGACGGCAAACCGACCGGCGGCGACTGGAACTACGACAAAGAAAACCGCGAACCGCCAAAAGGCGACCTTGATCCTCCACCAGTGCCCAAATTCGAACCGGACGAGATTACAAGCGAAGTCATCACGCTTGTCGAAGACCAATTTGCCAATCACTTCGGCAGGCTCGAGCCGTTCGAATGGCCTGTCACCCGCGAAGAGGCGGAAAAGGCAGCCGATGCTTTCTTCGCCGAGCGGATCGAGAAGTTCGGCCCCTATCAGGACGCGATGGTCCACGGGTCGGACGACATGTTCCACTCGATGCTTTCGACCAGCATCAATTGCGGGCTGCTTGACCCGATGGAGCTGTGTGAGCGCGCTGAACAGGCGTACGAAGACGGCAGAGCGCCGCTCAATTCGGTTGAGGGCTTTATCCGCCAAATCATCGGCTGGCGCGAATATGTGCGCGGGTTTTACTGGCTCTTCATGCCGGGTCTGGGGAGCGACAACGAGCTCGACGCCAACCGCGCGCTGCCTGAGTTCTTCTGGACGGGTGAAACGGATATGCGCTGCTTGTCAGACTGCATCCGCTCAACCCACAACAACGGACACGCCCACCACATCCAGCGCCTGATGGTGCTCGGTAATTTCTGCCTGCTCGCAGGGATCGATCCGCAGGACGTTCAGGACTGGTTTCTCGCGGTTTACGCCGATGCTTATCAATGGGTGGAACTGCCCAATGTCAGCGGCATGATCCTGTATGCCGATGGCGGAAAGCTGGCGACGAAGCCCTACGCGGCGAGCGGGAACTACATCAACAAGATGTCCGATTACTGCAAAGAATGCCGGTACAAGGTCAGCCAGAAGACGGGCGATGATGCCTGCCCGTTCAATCCGCTTTATTGGCATTTCATGGACCGCCACCGCGATCGGCTTTCAAGCAATCACCGCATTGGCCGCATCTATGCGACGTGGGACCGGATGGGTGATGAGAAGAAGCAGGACTACCTCGATAGCGCCGAGAAATTCCTCGACACATTGGAGCCGGCCAACAAAGGGTGGGCGCGCTAAGTCACGATAATCGGATCGCCCTCTAGATCATCTGTAAACTCGCATTCTTCGCGAAAATTCGCGCGTAGGTCATTCAGCTCGGACACAGCAATAGGCTGTGCTTCCATAAGCTCAGTCAGCATTGCACGATTGAGTTCAATCCTATCGACGATGTGACGGTCGTCCTTAAGCGCGACCAGCCAGAGCCTGTCAGTCCCGCGAAAGAAGGCACGAAACTCGGTCCAGTTGGACCGAATAAACAGGCTACCTGCACGTTGTGGTTGGGCCTCAATGAAGCCGGACCCGCTGAAATTGGGTGCGTCGGGATCGGCTCGCAAGCCTAGGCGCAACAGCGGAGGTTTGCGCGCAACCTTTGGATCAGTTGGAAACAGATGGCGGGTGATATGGATGACTCCATAATCGATTGAAACTTGACCGCTTTTGTCGCGATACCATGATGCACTGAATCTCGGCTCCCATGATCGGTATTCGCCGGCATTTTCAATCGGCTCAAGCGGCACATAGGGTGGCTCATAATTCCAGCTGAGGTAATGCCCTTCGAACAGGGTCCCGTCCTCGCGCACTTTGAAATTCGAAGAAAAGGCGCCGTAAGTGAGCGTCTTCGCATAGCGGCATTCATAACCTTCAAACAGGGTGCGCCCTGGGGGTGCTGAGTTAATCTGTTCGACGCCCGCACAAGAAAGTGTCGCGAACGCGGCGAGCCCGGCAAGACAAGAAGCAAGCTTTCTCAATTTTCCCCCCTAGTTTGGTATGAATATCGGCGACAATAGGAACCTTTGCTGAACAATCTTCTCGACTTCCGGTCGCACCTTAGCAAATGCTGGTCCTCGACGAACCACATCAAGTTGTCTGGAGCCCCATTATGCTGACCATCCACCACCTTCGCATTTCACAATCCGAGCGTATTGTCTGGCTATGCGAGGAGCTCGGCATTGAATACGATCTCAAGCTCTACAACCGTGATCCTGAAACACGGCTGGCGCCTGCGGAGCTAAAGGCACTGCACCCGATGGAGATCGCTCCCGTCATAACCGATGGCGACTTGGTGCTGGGTGAGAGCGGCGCGATTATGGACTACATCGTCGGCAAGTATGCTCCGGACACCGGTCTGGTCCCGGGTCCGGACCACCCCGACTTCGCCAATCACCTGTATTGGTATCACTTCGCCAACGCGACGCTGATGACCAATGGCATGATGAGCATCGCAGTAAACGCCGTGGGTGCGGAGATGCCGCCGCCGCTAATGAAGCGCATCACCAACGCTTGGGCACATATCGAACAGCGGCTGGGTGAAACGGATTACTTCGGCGGATCTGCGATGACCACGGCGGACATCATGCTCGGCTTCTCGCTCACGACAGCGCGCGCGTTCAACGATATGAGCATCGGCCATATGCCTAACCTGAAAGCATACCTCCAGCGCATCGGCGCGCGCGAGGCGTATCAGCGTGCGATGGCGAAGGCCGAACCCGGCTTCCCTCCGAAACTGGACTGATTTCAAACGTCGCTCGTCGAGCTTTCGTGACACCGCAACATTTGCTGCGTAAGCGTCAGGATGTGACCCAATCAACTTCCCCAGTCGCCTCGCAAATCAGCCTCGACCCAAAGGCGCTTGCCCGTGAACTCAACGCCTTTCGCGATCCGCGGACTGTTCGAAGTCTGTGGGAGCTGGCGATTACCGCTTTGCCCTTCATGACGCTGAGCGCGGTGATGCTGTTTGCGGTTGAGGCAGGGTATTACCTCGCGCTCGCCCTGCTCCCCCTCACCGGGTTGCTGACGCTGCGACTGTTTATCATCCAGCATGATTGTGGGCACGGCGCGTTCCTTCGTTCGAAAACTGCAAACACTTGGATCGGGCGCGCGCTCGGCGTGTTCACCTTCACGCCTTATGATTGCTGGGCATTGTCGCACGCGCGCCACCATGCGCGCACGGGCAATCTCGACAAGCGCGGATTTGGCGATGTCGATACGTTGACGGTGCGCGAATTCCGCGAAAGCTCGACATGGGGCCGGATCGGTTATCGCCTCTATCGTCATCCGCTCGTGTTGTTTGGGTTTGGCCCGATTTACCTTTTTCTGCTGCGCCATCGCCTGCCGGTCGGTCTTATGCGCGAAGGATGGCGCTACTGGATCAGCGCGATGGCCACGAATGCAGTGCTCGGGCTGATACTTGCGGCGCTGGTTTACGCGTTTGGCTGGCTGCCGACTTTGCTGGTTGTACTGCCAACTGTGCTGATTGCTGCTGGCACAGGAGTTTGGCTGTTCTACATCCAACACCAGTATGAGGACGCGCATTGGGACCATCAGAAAGACTGGTCTTTTCAGGATGCCGCCTTAATGGGGTCATCGTATCTCGCTTTGCCGCAGCCATTGCGCTGGTTCACGGGCAATATCGGCATCCATCACGTGCATCATTTGGCGAGCAGCATCCCTTTCTACCGGCTGCCCGAGGTGCTCGAGGCGCATGCCGAGTTGAAGACGCTCAACCGTTTTTCGATGCATCAGACGCTGAAGCCGATGGTGCTCGCTTTGTGGGATGAGGATCGCCGCAAGCTGGTGAGCTTTAAAGAGGCACGGCGCGCTTCGGCCTGAGGGCGGTTCAGTAAAATGCGAGCTGGTTCGAGATTGCCAGCAACTTGCGATCGGGCGACCAGATGCGCGTTGTCGCTGAAAAGCGGCCGCTGAAGACCCGGTCGCTGGTGGCTTCAATCAACAGGAAATCGCTGCCGATCTGAGCAAGATCATCCTGATTGCAAAACATGTGCAGGTCGTACTGCACCGTCGCACCGAACCGCGGGGTCGCATCGAGAAAGAACGTGCGCGGCATCGGGGTGTCCGACACAGCGAGCAGCGCCTTCGCATCCCATGGCCGATTCGCCACATCACGCACCCAAAAGGCCGAATGCGGGCGCTTCTGCGCGGAGAATGGCTGCCCCAGAGCCACACGTTGCTCATATCGGCTGAGGAATTTTGGGCCGGGGCTGTCAGGTAAGCGCGGCGCATCTTTGGGCGGCATCACATCCGGAAAATCGCACGCATAGTTGAGCGGCTTTTCCTTCATGTCGGAGAAGACATAATCGGCGGTGAAGACAAGATCATCAGGCGCCGCCGAGGCGGCAAATTCCGAGCGGACAAACGACGTGCGCCGCCCCTCACGCAAAGTGCGCACCGATATGCCCATTGCGTCTTGAGGCAACGGCTTCAGAAACGACGCCGTAGCGCTCGCCAGCATCCCTTCCTGCGGCACGTCTTGCTGAATAGCGGAGTAACCCAGTGCCAGCGCCCAGCCGCCGAATGCAGACTGGAAATTCCAATAGGCATCACCGCCTTTGGACTGCAGTTGACCTTCGCCAAGAGACGTGAGTTCAGTAGCAGTATCTAACGGGAAATCGGGCATTGTTCGCATCCATGTGAAGTCAGTTGCCGGACGGCATTCGACTTAATGAACGCTATAGTTCAGTTTTGTTCCCGAAACTCTCAACCGGCCAATGCCTTCGCGAGTCCGGCGGCTCCCACGCTGTCTAGATACTCACGCAGAAAAGTCACCTTGCCACCCGCAACCGTTCCTACAACGCACAAACGCAGGTTGATTTGATCGCCATCGGGCAAAGTGCCCCGCACGGTATGCTCTTCGACAAAACCTGTGTCGGTGGCCGCACAAACAATCTCCTCATACCGAAAGTCAGGGACCGCTGCCTTCACCGCGCCGGAAAAGCCAAGCAGTGTTGCCCGATCCATATCCGGCCCGCCATTTTGCGAACCTTTGAAGTCCTCAGCCAGTATATCCCGCGCCGCCTCCATATCGCCCGCCTGAAACGCATCGAACATGGCGCGCGCCACGGCTAAGTTGTCGCTCATTATGTTCTCTCCCGTTTGAGCAATTCAGCCTTGATCTCCGGCCCATAAGCATATCCGCCCACTCCGCCGCTGGCTGGCACGACGCGGTGGCAGGGGATCAACACGGCGATGTTGTTTGCGCCATTGGCGCTGCCCACTGCGCGGCTGGCCTTGGGGTTGCCGAGCATCGCCGCTTGTTCGCCATAGCTGCGCGTTTCGCCAGCCGGGATTTGGCGCAGGGCCTCCCAGCAGCGTTGCTGAAATGCGGTGCCTTTCACATCGAGTGGTATGTGCGAATTGTCGCTCGACGGTTCTTCCACCGCGGCGACAACTTGTTCGAACAGACTGCGGAATTCGCCGCTGCCTTCCACCAAATCGGCTTTGGGAAAGCGGTCACGCAGCTCTTGCTCGCCCTCGCTAAAGGACAGGCAACACACGCCTTTATCGGTCGCCGCGACCAGCATGTTTCCTAGCGATGTCGGGATCACGCTCCAGTGGATCGTGCGGCCCTTCCCACCGTCGCGCCAATCGCTTGCTTGCATGCCAAGCCTCCCTTTCGTGTCCTCGTAGAAGCGTGACGGGGCCGAATACCCCGCACTATACAGAGCATCTGTCACATTCGCCCCGCCTGCCAGCGCCTCGCGCACCCGTTCTTCCCGCAACGCTCGAGCAAAAGCGGCCGGCGAGAGGCCGACTGTGCGCTTGAACAGCCGCTGAAAATGGGTGGGAGAATAGCCGGTGAGATGGGCCAGTTGGTCGAGCGTGGTCGCCTCACCCGAACGGATCGCCGCGATCGCCGCCAGTACACATGCTTCCTCGGAGCTCTGCGTGTTGGGGGAACATCGCTTGCACGCGCGCAAACCCACCGCTTCTGCATCCTCCGGCCCAGCATAGAACTTCACATTCTTGCGCAAAGGTGCGCGCGCCGGGCAGCTGGGTCGGCAATAGATACCAGTCGAGTGCACTCCGGTTACAAAGACGCCATCGAAGCGGCGGTCTTTCGCCAACGCGATTTGCCAGCGCTGATCATCGGTAAGGTCGGTCTGTGTCGTCATGCCATTGTGATCTCACAAGCCCCAGCCTTGCGCATCCCGAACCTTGCGGTCAATCGCGCCGCGTGCATAAGTCAGCGCGGAATGACACTGTATCTGCGCCTTCTTGCCGTGCTCGCCATGCTGTTCGCACTGCCAGCTTCCGCTCATGCTGACCCTGCGGACGTGGACGCTGCAGCGCGCGGTGTCGTTCGGGTGGTTCTGATTGCTCAGGAAGGGGAGGACGAATTTGTCCCGATCAGCCACGGCACCGGCTTTGCCGTCACACCAACGCGGATCGTCACCAACGCACACGTCATCCGAGAAGCTGTGCTCGATGACACGCTGCGGATTGCGATCATACCCAGCGAGACGCAGGGTCAAGGGGATATCGGTGCATTTGTCCGACCCGTCGCAGTTAGCCCGACCAACGATCTCGCCCTTTTGGAAGTCGCGGAACGCGGATTGCGCCTCCCTCCCCTCGTGTTTGCTGGCAATGTGCCCAGCGGGATGGGAGAGGTTTCAGCCGTCGGTTACCCGATGAATGTCGATTTGGCGCAGGGGCTGGAGATCGACGATATCTTCAAGGCACAGCCACCGGTCAAATCGCGCGGCTTCCTGTCTGGGGAACGCCCCAGTCGCCAATTCGATACGATCCTGCACACCGCTCCGATTGCACGCGGCAATTCGGGCGGTCCCTTGCTCGATGGCTGCGGTCGGGTTTTGGGTGTGAATTCCTTTGGTGCGGATTCGGATGGATCGGATGCCGAGTTCTATTTCGCGGTATCCTTGCGCGAGTTGCTGCCATTCCTTCGCGACAACGACGTTGATCCGCGCACAAACGCGATGCCTTGCCGGTCCATTGAAGAGCTCAACGCCGCCGAGCGCGAGCGCTATGAGCAAGAGCGTGCTGAAGCGCAGGAACGGATCGAAAAGCGTGAAGCTGAGCTGCGTGATCAGCGCGCCAAGCTCCAACTGCAAGCGCAAGGCCAGATCATGGAGGAGCGAGAGAACGCGATGGCTCTGGCGATGGTCTTGCTCCTTGTCGCCATTGGATTGGCTTATGCCGCCATGCAATTGCGCCATGACGCAGAAAAGCAGCCACGGGCGATAATCTGTGCAGGCCTAGCGAGCGCGGCGTTGGCGGCTGCGATCTTTGCATGGCTTTCGCGGCCCAGCTTTGACGAGATTGATCGGCGGGTGGACGCCGCCCTAAAACAAGGTGACAGCGACGAAGAGCCGGATGCGCCGACCGATCTAGCACGCGAAGGCACGCTCATTTGCACATTCGATCCGGACCGCAGCCGTGTGACAGGCGCGCGAACGGATGATGTCGAATTTGACTGGTCCGCCGATGGTTGTGTGAATGCGCGCACGCAATACGGGATGCGCAATGGCGAGTGGTCGCGTGTCTTCGTGCCTAACGAAGAGGCTGCCGTTTCGGTCAACACTTACGATCCCGAAAGCCGCACCTTCCGAACGGATCGTTATCTCCTAGGTCAAGGTGCCATGGCCGAAGCGCGCGCGGCGCGGGGCAAATACAAGCCGCCGGCTTGCGGATCAGAAGGCGCCTCCAACCGCCTAGGGGAACAGCAGTCCGAAGTTCTGTCACTGCTTCCCGAGAGACCCAATGAACGGCTCGTCTACACTTGCCAATCCATTCGCACGGACGGCGAGCGGAAATAGGCCATCTAAAAGGCCCAGAGACCGAGACGGCAAAGCTCAACTAAATCCGATACTTGCACATCCAATCCGGTCAAATTGAAAGCCTAGGTTCATCTTCGAGCCAATACGCTTGGCAGAAGGACACTGGTGGAAGGAAGTCTTCAGCATGCGGGTCGCAACCAAATTCGCACTTTCTGGCTTGCTCGCGGTAAGTGCCGTTGGGGCGCTGGCCCAATCACAGGACGCCGGTCCCGAAGAGCAGCAATCGGTGGATCTGCGCACCGGCCCCACGAATGCGATCATTGTCGAAGGTGAGCGGCAGGTCGAGGAAGAAGAAGTCCGCGATGCAGTGCGCGATATCGCGATGCGCGGTCGCACCAATCTGCGTCCGATGACACGCTTCCAAGCGCCGCTTTGCTTGCAAGTCGCGGGTTTGGGCGAGCGCTTCAACGGGCAAGTTGCCGACCGCATCCGTGCCAACACCGAGAATGCAGGCTTTGCCGTTGCCGAAGAGGGCTGCAAGCACAACGCCGTTGTCGCAGTGGTCAAAAACCCCGATGAGCTGATCGCCAGGCTTCGAAAGAATCAGCCACGGCTGTTCACCCCCAAAACCAATCAGAAGATCAAAGCTGCTCAGCGTCGCGGAGATGTTGCGGTGGGATGGTCGGTATCGCGCATCGCCGGCGTTCGAGGCAGACCTCTTCCTGAAAACGGCAGCTTTGCAGGTGCAGGCGTTGCGGGTGCAGCGGCTATCTCCCAAAACGCCAGTCAGGGCGTTCCAACCACATCAAGCGGCGGAACTTCACGGTTCAAGATCCCTTTCAGCATGGAACGCGTGTATTCTGTGCTGGTTCTTGATGTGGAACGCATGAGTGATGTGCATCTTGATCAGCTTGCTGACTTTGCCACGATGAAGCTGCTGGCCGATCCTCAGCCCGTCGTGGAGTTGGACGAAGAAGCGCGAGCCAACACCATTCTGACGTTGTTCGACACAACACCGCGCGAAGCACCGCAGCGCATGACACAACTTGACCGCGCATTCCTGCGCGGCCTCTACGCTCTGCGCCCGAACGATCCCTCAACCCGTCTGGAGAAGTTCGTCCTCGCGGCCTACGAAGACATCCGCAAAGAAGACTGCGCCACAAGAGCCCGCGGCGTGTGCCGCGAAACCCCGTAGCAGAGGATTAAGCCGCCAGTGCCTCACCACTCAGCGTGATGCGGTGCATCTCTCGGCGGTGGCCCTGATAATCATTCATCGCATTGTGCCAACTGGTGCGATTATCCCAGATGGCGACTGTGCCCGGTTTCCATTGCAGGCGGCACTGATTGTCTTCCGTCAGGGCGGCATCACATAAACGTTGGAGCAGCGGCAGGCTTTCCTCGCGTGTCTGACCGACGAAATTGATTGTGAAGGCCGTGTTCACATAGAGCAGCTTGCGACCGGTCTGAGGGTGACGGATCACCACCGGATGCACCGCGCCAGTCTTTAGGTCCTGCCCGCGCAGGGTCTCGCCCATATCGGTCTGAGCATAGAGGCCATCGGCTTTGTACACGTGGTCCGCCGTATGAAACGCCTCGAGACCCTCGATCTCCGCCTTTAGATCATCGGGCAGTGCATCGTAGGCGGCCCCCATATGAGCCCACATTGTGTCGCCGCCACTCGGCGGAAGCTCGCGAGCGACCAGCACTGATCCCATTGCCGGGATCTGATCATAGGAGTGATCGGTGTGCCAAGCCCCGCCAATGTTGGTTGCTTGGTCCGGCTCTTTCTTGACCACCGCGATTTCGTTGAAGTCTTCTTGCAGCGGGAAATAGTTGTTCACATCGATCCCGCCCCAGCGCCTGCCGAACTTGATGTGATCTTCAGGTGAGAATTCCTGATCACGGAACACGGCCACGCCATGCTCATAAATGGCGTTCTTGATCTCTTGCATCTCGGCATCGCTGCAATTGGCAAGCGATACACCTGTGACCTCTACGCCGCATTTCGGCGCCATCGGCGTGAATTCCATCATTCCTCTCCCTTGGGCATTTGTGCCCTTTGATGCGAGTTTTGCCGCAAGCAAGAGATGATGTCCATATTTCACGTGCCGCTTCGCTTGCGGAATCGGAAAGACATTGCTAGGCGCGCGCCAGCTTTGGAAGGGCTACCCCCGCGTACCCAAAACCTCCGAGGCGATGCATCGTTATTTTCCGGACCTAAAAGGACCAAAAACGCGTGGAAACTTCCGCCGGTATTCAGGCTAGCCTGGCAGGGCGTTACGCCTCGGCTTTGTTCGATCTTTCGAGCGAACAGGGCACCGTAACTGCCGTCGAATCCGATCTCGAGAAACTCGGCACTGCGCTGAGCGAGTCGGACGACCTTGCCGCAGCCACCACAAACCCACAGCTCTCTCGCGATGAGCAAGGTAAAGCAGTCGCTGCCGTTGCCTCGCATCTTGGCTTGTCAGAGCTGACAACCAGCTTCCTTGGTGTGCTGGCGTCGAACCGCCGCCTTTCTAAGCTCACCGACATGATCGCTGCATTCAAAAGCATCGCAGCCGCTCAGCGCGGTGAAGTTACCGCCACGGTCACCAGCGCGCATCCGCTTTCGGAAGAGCAGCTGGCGACGCTGAAAACCAAATTGACCGCCCGCGAGGGTCGCACCGTTATGCTTAGCGCTGACGTTGATCCCGATCTTCTTGGCGGCCTTGTCGTAACAATCGGTTCGCAGCGCATTGATGCCTCGATCCGCACCCGTCTCAACTCACTTTCGCAAGCCATGAAGGCCTAAAGGACTACGCACATGGAAATCCGCGCCGCAGAAATTTCAAAGGTCATCAAGGACCAGATCGCCAATTTCGGCACCGAAGCCGAAGTCAGCGAAGTCGGCTCCGTTCTCTCGGTTGGTGACGGCATCGCCCGTATCCACGGCCTCGACAAGGTTCAGGCTGGTGAGATGGTCGAATTCGCCAACGGCGTTCAGGGCATGGCTCTGAACCTCGAGGCTGACAATGTCGGCGTCGTGATCTTCGGCTCCGACGCCGAGATTAAAGAAGGCGACACCGTCAAGCGGACCGAAACCATTGTGGACGTTCCGGTTGGTAAAGGTCTGCTGGGCCGCGTGGTCGACGCTCTGGGTAACCCGATCGACGGCAAAGGCCCGATCACGGACGTAACCCGTCAGCGTGTTGAAGTGAAAGCACCGGGCATCATCCCGCGTGAATCGGTTTCCGAGCCTGTGCAGACCGGCCTGAAAGCTGTTGACGCTCTGGTTCCTGTTGGCCGCGGCCAGCGCGAGCTGATCATCGGTGACCGTCAGACCGGTAAAACCGCTGTCGCCATCGACACCTTCATCAACCAGAAGACGGTCAATGCCGGCGATGACGAAGGCAAGAAGCTCTACTGCGTATACGTCGCTGTGGGTCAGAAGCGTTCGACCGTTGCCCAGATCGTGAAGCAGCTCGAAGAAAACGGCGCGATGGAATACTCCATTGTTATCGCTGCCACCGCTTCGGAGCCCGCACCGCTTCAGTACCTCGCACCGTATACCGGCTGCGCGATGGGTGAATTCTTCCGCGACAACGGCATGCACGCCGTGATCGTGTACGACGACCTTTCGAAACAGGCCGTCGCATACCGTCAGATGTCGCTGCTGCTGCGTCGTCCTCCGGGCCGTGAAGCCTACCCGGGTGACGTTTTCTATCTCCACAGCCGTCTGCTTGAGCGTGCGGCTAAGATGAACCCGGACAATGGTTCGGGCTCGCTCACCGCTCTGCCGATCATTGAAACGCAGGCTGGTGACGTTTCGGCCTACATTCCGACCAACGTGATCTCGATCACCGACGGCCAGATCTTCCTCGAAACCGACCTGTTCTATCAGGGTATCCGCCCGGCCATTAACGTCGGCCTTTCGGTTAGCCGTGTGGGCGGTGCAGCTCAGACCAAGGCGATGAAGAAGGTTTCGGGCTCGATGAAGCTTGACCTTGCTCAGTATCGCGAAATGGCTGCGTTCGCGCAGTTCGGTTCGGACCTCGATGCCTCGACGCAGAAGCTGCTTAACCGCGGTGCGCGTCTGACCGAGCTGCTGAAGCAGAAGCAGTTTGCGCCGATGCCGTTCGAAGAGCAGACCGTGTCGATCTTTGCCGGCACCAACGGCTTCATCGATGACATCGCTGTTGAGCGCGTCAACGAGTACGAAGAGCAGATGCTCGCTTTCTTCCGCAGCGAACACGCCGATGTGCTCGCCGCGATCCGCGACAGCGGCAAGTTCGAAGACGACACCAAGGCCAGCGTTGTTGCCGGTCTCGAAGCCTTCGCCAAGCAGTTCGCATAAGGGAGGCCTTACGTGCCCTCATTGAAGGAACTCAAGGATCGGATCGGGTCGGTTAAGTCGACCCAGAAGATCACCAAGGCCAAGCAGATGGTCGCCGCGGCGAAGCTTCGTCGTGCGCAGACCGCTGCCGAAGCCTCGCGCCCTTATCAGGAGCGTCTGGCGACGGTGATGGCTTCGCTCGCAGGCAAGGTTTCGGGCGACAGCGCTCCGAAACTCCTGGCTGGATCGGGCGCGGACCAGCGTCACCTTCTCGTCCTCGTCAACACGGACAAGGGCCTGTGCGGGGGTCTTAACTCGAACCTCGTCAAAGCCGCCAAGGCCGAAGCAGAAAAGCTGAAAGCTGCGGGTAAGACGGTTACGTTTTACCTCGTCGGCAAAAGGGTCGCGCGCCGATCAAGCGCGAATACCCCAATGATGTTGATGCGATGTTCGACACCTCCAACGTCCGCACGCCGGGCTTTGAAGAGGCCGATTCCATCGCCAACGAGCTGATCCAGATGTTCGAAGACGACAAGTTTGACGTCGCACATCTGATCTTTCCGACGTTCAAATCGGCACTGGCTCAAGAGCCGACCACCAACCAGCTGATCCCGGTCCCCTCCCCCGAGGCAACCGAAGACAGCGGCGCTGTGGTTGAATACGAGCCGGGCGAAGAGGAAATCCTCGAAGAGCTGCTGCCACGTTATGTGAAGACGCAGATTTTCGGCGCTCTGCTTGAGCGTGAGGCATCGGAGCACGGCGCTTCGATGACCGCGATGGACAACGCCACGCGCAACGCGGGCGACCTCATCGACAAGCTGACGATCCAATACAACCGCAGCCGTCAGGCCGCGATCACCACCGAACTCATCGAAATCATCGCGGGCGCAGAAGCGCTCTAATTGAAGGCTAAGGAAAAACACATGGCCACCGCACCAGTCCTCAACCAGACCACCAACGGCACCATCAGCCAGGTCATCGGCGCTGTCGTCGACGTGCAGTTCGAAGGTGAACTGCCCGCAATTCTGACCGCGCTGGAGACCAAGAACGACGGCAAGACGCTCGTTCTCGAAGTCGCACAGCACCTTGGTGAAAACACCGTTCGCACCATCGCGATGGACGCCACCGAAGGCCTCGTTCGCGGCGCTGAAGTGATCAACACCGGCGCGCAGATTTCTGTACCGGTTGGCCCGAAAACGCTCGGCCGCATCATGAACGTCGTCGGCGAAGCGATTGACGAGCGCGGCCCGATCGGCGCCGACCAGAGCTCAGCGATCCATGCCGAGGCACCGGCCTTTGTCGACCAGTCGACCGAAGCCGCCATTCTCGTGACCGGCATTAAGGTGATCGACCTCCTCGCGCCATACGCGAAGGGTGGTAAGATCGGCCTGTTCGGCGGTGCCGGTGTGGGCAAGACTGTTCTTATTCAGGAACTCATCAACAACATCGCAAAGGGCCACGGCGGTGTGTCCGTGTTCGCTGGTGTGGGTGAGCGTACCCGTGAAGGTAACGACCTTTATCACGAATTCCTCGACGCAGGCGTTATCGCCAAGGACGAAGACGGCAACGCTGTATCGGAAGGTTCAAAAGTGGCGCTGGTCTTCGGCCAGATGAACGAGCCTCCCGGCGCACGTGCACGTGTTGCTCTGTCGGGTCTGACGATGGCGGAATACTTCCGCGATCAGGAAGGCCAGGACGTTCTGTTCTTCGTCGATAACATCTTCCGCTTCACGCAGGCGGGTTCGGAAGTGTCCGCACTTCTCGGCCGTATTCCTTCGGCTGTGGGCTATCAGCCGACCCTGTCGACCGACATGGGTAACCTGCAGGAACGCATCACCTCGACCACCAAGGGCTCGATCACCTCGGTTCAGGCCATCTACGTTCCCGCAGATGACCTTACCGACCCTGCCCCTGCAACCTCGTTCGCTCACTTGGACGCCACGACCACGCTGTCGCGCGCGATTTCGGAGCTCGGCATCTATCCGGCGGTTGACCCGCTGGACTCGACCAGCCGCGTTCTCGAGCCAAGTGTTGTCGGCCAAGAGCACTACGACACCGCTCGCCGCGTTCAGGAAACGCTGCAGAAGTACAAGTCACTTCAGGACATCATCGCCATTCTCGGCATGGACGAGCTTTCGGAAGAGGACAAACTGGTCGTCGCCCGCGCGCGCAAGATCCAGAAGTTCCTTTCACAGCCGTTCCACGTGGCTGAAGTCTTCACCAACATCCCGGGTCTGTTTGTGCAGCTCGAAGACACAGTGAAGTCGTTCAAGGCTGTCGTAGACGGCGAATACGATCACCTGCCGGAAGCTGCCTTCTACATGGTTGGCGGCATCGACATGGTGGTTGAGAAAGCCGCCAAGCTGGCTGAGGACGCCTAAGTCACATGGCGCTTCACTTCGAACTCGTAACCCCGGCCAAGCTGGTCCGTTCGGAAGACGTCCACATGGTCGTCGTCCCCGGAACCGAAGGCGAATTCGGTGTGCTGGAAGGCCACGCGCCCTTCATGTCGACCATCCGCGACGGTGCGGTGCAGGTCTACACGCGTGAAGGCGCTGAGCCGGAAAGCATCGAAGTGCGCGGCGGCTTTGCCGAAGTGGGCGAGAATGGTTTGACGGTCCTCGCGGAACACGTCGAAGCCTGATCTGCTTCACAAACGAATAGAATAGAGGGCGGCCCACGGGTCGCCCTTTTTCATTTACGCCACCTGCTTGCCGATCCAGCTCGCGATATCGATGAGGTGTTCCGGCGTCGAATTCTCAGTCGCTTCCTGCATGATGGAAGCAAGCGTGCGTGAGGCCAGCGCTTCGCGATAGACCCGCTCGGCATCGGCAAAGGCCGCAGCTATCTCACAGGGGCGTTTGCAGTCCTTGCGCTTCAGTCCGCACGGCCCGTTCTGCCGGATCTCGGTGCAACGGAAGGCTGGCATCGGCCCTTCGATCGCGACCACAATATCAAGCAGGCTGATATCGTCCGGGCTGCGCGCGAGACGATATCCTCCGCCCTTCCCCCGCAAGGAATCCACGATCCCCGCGCGGCGCAGCAACTGCATCTGTTTGGCGAGATAGGCCGAAGGCACCTCGAAGAAATCCGCCATAGCATCGACGTTCAGCCCTTTTCCTTCAGGCAGAACAGCGATCACCGTGCAGATATGCGCGGTCCATTCTACACCCTTGCCCAGCTGCATGCTTGACTCCTTAACCGGATAAAGTTTATCCGGATATAAATTGTCCGATAAGGAGGTCTGGCATGGCAAACAGAGTAGCGCAAGCAAAACGCGCGCACCGCAATCTTGCTGGATTCCTGTTGCTGTTCATCGCGGTGCACTTCGCCACTCACTTCACGACTATCGGCGGGATCGAGGCGCACGCCAACGCGCTCGGTTGGGTGCGCGCGGTCTATCAGTTTCCGTTAATCGAAATTGCGTTGGTTCTCGCGTTTGCTGCGCAAGTCATGCTGGGCTTCCGGCTACTCGCGAGCATTGCCAAACGTAAGCGCAAAGGCTTCTGGCACCGCGTGCAGTTCTTCAGCGCGTGCTACCTTGCCTTTTTCATCGTCGCGCACACCAGCGCGGCGCTGATCACACGGCTTGGCTTCGGGTTGGATACCAATTTCTACTGGGCCTCGGCGACGCTTCTGATCGAGCCGATCAAGTTTGGGTTTGCCCCCTATTATACGCTCGCTGTGATCGCGTTGTTCAGCCATCTCCTCGCCGCGCTGCATTTTCGTGGGAGCCGCGCTTGGCATGGATACGCTCTAGCGGCAGGACCGCTAATCGGAGTGATGTTCGTATTGGGCTATGGCGGCGCGTTCGACCGTATTGAACTGCCGCAGGAATACCGGGACTTCTACGCCAACTTCCCCGGCGTCGAGGGCTAGATCTCGTTAGGCGGCTTCCGCCTCTTCATCACCCCAAACCGTTTGATCGAAGCGGTAGTCCGAAACCGTGGCGCTTTCCTCGGCAGCGTCACGGGCGGCGGCGACACCGGTGACAGCCAGCTCCTGCTCCAGCAAATCCAGCACGGACGAATGCGGCGGTTGGGCGAAACGAAGCAAAACGTGGCGACCATTGCGCAATTCTGCCCGCATCGGAAGGCTTAGAAAGCCGCCGACTACCAAGGCAGTCAATTGTCCAACGCACAATTCGACATCTGCACCGACCACCAATTCCGCATGAGTCGGCGATGCCCAAACCAACGCTACAGAATTGTTGCGGCCGTTTACCCAGAGTTGGCTGGGTACCCATTCCTCAACGTGAGACATGTTGTGTTTATTGCCTTTGTTCCTGCGCCTCTGCGTGCGCTGAGGCGGCAAGTACGGCCCCAAACGTTAATGCGCGTTCACTCTCGCCAGTAAACTCTTGTAACGATCCTTAGCATCTCGAATCTGCTTCACTTTTGCATTTGCAGTTGCCACGTTGGTTGCACTGATTTCCCCTAAGGAGAGGACATTTGAAACTTGTCTCAACACTCGCATTGGCAGCAGCCATGACGATCACTGCAGCAACCGGCGCAAGCGCGGAAAACGCCACCGAAGAAGCTCCGATCCCCGGCCCCGAACAAGATCCCTATATCTGGCTTGAGGAAGCCCGAAGCGATGAAGCGCTTGAGTGGGTGACAAAGGAAAACGAACGCACGCTGGGTGTGCTCGAAGCCGACCCACGCTTTGAAACTCTGAAGAACGAAGCGCTTGCTATCTTCGACAGCGAAGACCGCGTTCCTTACGTGAGCTTCCGCCCAGACGGCCTCTACAATTTCTGGCAAGACAAGGAGAACCCAAAGGGTCTGCTCCGTCGCACCACTCTTGAATCTTACAAGACCGACAATCCCGAGTGGGAGACTGTTCTGGACGTCGACGCGTTGGCGGCCGCTGAAGGCAAGGAATGGGTCTACAAAGGCTCGACCTGTCTCCCGCCAGCGCTGAACAAATGTATGATTGCCCTGTCGGATGGCGGTGAAGACGCCACCATCATGCGCGAATTCGACACTTCAACGAAGACATTCATCGAAGGCGGCTTCGAGCTGCCCGAGAAGAGCCAGGGCGGCATCCAGTGGATTGACCAAGACACGCTGATGGTTGGCCGCGACTTTGGCGAAGGCACGCTAACCGCCAGCGAATATCCCTTCACCAGCCGCATCTGGCGTCGAGGCACCGATATAGCCGATGCGCCGGAAGTTTTCCGTGGTCAGGCCGATGATGTTTGGGCGGGCGCAAGCCTGCTGCGCGACGCTACGGGCGAAGTGCAAGCCATGACAGCGTTCCGAGGCGTCAGCTTCCACGAAGCCGAATATTACGTGTCGGTCAAAGACGAATGGACCAAGCTCGATATCCCGAAAAAGGCATCGCCTTACGGAATCGTGGATGGCCACATCCTCGTGTCCACCGATGTCGATTGGGAGGTCGATGGGACAACCTTCCCCGCTGACAGCCTGATCGCCATGGATCTGGAAGAGTGGAAGAAAGACCCCAACGGCGCCGCCAAGACGCTGGTCTGGGCACCGGGTAACCGTCAGACCAAACGCGGCGGCGCGATCACCGCAGGCGCTCTCTATGTTGGCATGCTCGACAATGTCGTCGGCAAGGTGATGAAGTTCAACTTCGAAGACGGCAAATGGGTGAGCGAGCAGGTCAACCTGCCCGACAACGCCACAGTTGGCATCGCTGCAAGCTCTAACGAGAGCGAGCAGATCATGTTCACCGTGACCGACTTCCTCAACCCGACCACCCTCTATTATACCTATGGATCTGGCGATCCGCAGGTGCTGAAGACCTCGCCCTCGCGCTTTGATTCGGCTGGCATGGAAGTTGAGCAGCACGAAGCGACCTCAAAGGACGGAACCAAAATTCCGTATTTCATCGTCAAGCCGAAAGGCATGAAGATGGACGGTGAAACGCCGATCCTGATGAGCGGCTATGGTGGCTTCCAGATCCCCCGCCTGCCCGGATATATGGGCACGACGGGCAAGCTGTGGCTCGAAAAGGGCGGCGCATATGTGCTGGCGAACCTGCGCGGCGGCGGTGAGTTCGGCCCCGGCTGGCACCAGACCGCTATCCGCGAGAACAAGCAGCGGACATGGGATGACTTTATTGCCGTGGGTCAGGACCTGGTCGACCGCAAGTTCACCTCGCCTGAGCACCTCGGCATTCAGGGCGGTTCGCAGGGCGGCCTGTTGGTCGGCACCGCCTTCACCCAGCGCCCTGATCTGTTTGGTGCGGCGATTGTCGCCATCCCGCTGTTCGACATGCTTCGCTATCACGTGATCGGTCGCGGAGCATCGTGGATCGGTGAGTATGGCGACCCGCGCATTCCGGAACAACGCGCGTGGATCGATGGTTACTCGCCGTATCAAAAAATCGTGAAAGACGCGAAGTATCCGACGCCGTTCCTTTGGGCATCGACCGCCGATGACCGCACCCACCCGGCGCATGCTCGCAAAGGCGCGGCCAAGCTGAAAGAGCTCGGCCACGACTACTACTACTTCGAAGACATGACCGGCGGTCACTCGGGCGGTGTCGATAACGAGCAGCGCGCGAAATTGCAGGCGCTGCAATATGTCTACCTGATGCAACGACTGATGGATGCACCGGACGACAGCGAGAACGGCGGCTAGGCCTTCTTCACCACGCAAACGAAAAGGGCGGCCCCACTGTAGGAGCCGCCCTTTTTCTTGGGTTGATCGGATCGCTAGGGCGCGATCTGGATCATAACCTCGTTGCGACGGAAACGCCCCGGCACCATTGGCGCATCGTAAAACGCGTACTCCGGTTCACCGATTGTCTTGAGCTTGTTTTTATCGACCCACTCCAGAAGCATCCTTTCCATCATCGCCAGATCCTCTGCTGATCCGAAGCCATTGAAGGTCACTGTCGCCATGCGCCGTGCGGGCACTTCGGTCAGGGTGATGTCTTTGGGGGCCGCTGGTAGTGTCGCGAGAGTGTACTTGGCGGGCATCACAAAGCGCATGCGCCACGTGTCTTCAGCCGTCTGTTCCTCGATAACCGGCGCCGTCATCGCGATCTTTTCATCGCTGGGCATACGCTCCTGAATAACGGGTGAGGTCATCGCGATCTTCTCGCCGCCATCGGGGCGATCCTGACCGAAGATATACGCTGCCAGACGCTGAAAGCTGCGACCGCTTGCTTGGCGCCGCGTGCCTTTGTGTGTCACCTCGGCAACGACGATGGTGCCATAATCGCGCACCTGAAAGCCGCCTTCTTCGGAGATGACTGTGAATGGAGGCTCCTCACTGTCGTCCGATTGGGCAGATCCGATGACCGATCCCATCATGGCCAAACCCACGCCCGCGGCGATCCACTTACTCATTCCCACTGCGAGCGCTCCTTTATTGCTGCATTCTATCAGCAGTTACGCGGGCCATTGGTTCCCGGATGTTGTCTATCGGCGTGTCGGCGCGTGAAAGTCCGGCGGTTTGCTAGCCACCCAGCCGACAAACCTGACGATGGCAGGGTTGGAGCGGATCGCCTCCAAGTCGTCACCAATCCGCGCCAGCTCGGCATTGGTGAAGTTGGCGTGGATCGTCTTGTGGCAAATGGGGTGGACCGGCACGGTGGTGCGGCCCTTCTTCGATTTGGGCACCGGATGATGCCACTGGATTAGCGTTTCAAACGCTCGCCCGCAGAGCCAGCAATTCTGATCCTTGCTCACTTGTCTTTCTTCTGAGCCGCCTTCTTCTTTTTCATCGTGTCGTGGAAGCGGTCGGCCCAGCCCTGTTTCACAAGCTGTTCGGCGCGAACCATGCGCAGTTCGCCATCGCCAACATCGCGGCTGACCGTGCTGCCTGCAGCAACGATAGCGTCTGCGCCAATCTTCACAGGAGCGACAAGCGCTGAGTTCGAGCCGATAAAGGCCCGGTCGCCGATTATGGTCTGATACTTGAAGTAACCATCGTAATTGCAGGTGATCGTGCCGGCGCCAATATTGGCTTTCTCACCCACAGTGGCATCGCCGATGTAAGACAGGTGGCTGGCTTTCGCGCCCTTGCCCAAGGTCGCCTTCTTCATCTCGACAAAGTTGCCGACAAAGCTGTCTTCCTCCAGCACCGCGCCAGGACGCAGACGGGCGAACGGTCCAACCTGCACACCCTTGGCGAGCTTGGCGCCTTCGAGATGAGTATAGGCCTTGATATGAACGCCATCGGTGACAGTCACACCGGGGCCAAACACCACATGAGGATCAATGGTGACATCGCGACCTAAGGTCGTGTCATGGCTGAAGAAAACGGTATCTGGCGCCCGTAAGCTCGCGCCGTCAGCCATGGCCTGTTCGCGCCGCGCTGCCTGCCAGCGCATCTCTGCACCAGCCAGTTCGGAGCGCGAATTGATGCCTGCGACTTCATCCGCATCGCACTCGACCACGACGACCTTGCCCCCGCGTGCGATAGCGTTGGTGGCGACGTCGGGCAGGTAATACTCACCCTGCGCATTGTCATTGCCGACGCTCAACAGCAGTGGCCACATATCGTCCGAATGTGCGACAATCAGGCCGGAATTACAAAGGTCTACCGCGCGCTCTTCAGGCGACGCATCCTTAAACTCGACCATCTTGAGCACCGAACCATCAGAGTCGGCGATGATACGGCCATAGGCGAGCGGATCTTCAGGGCGAAAGCCGAGCACAGCAACCTTCGCCCCGCCATCCAGTGCCGCGATCAGCTTGCGCACCGTATCGGCCTGCACCATCGGCACATCGCCAAAGGTCACGAGAATATTGCCGCTAAAACCCGCGAGGGCGTCTTTGGCTTGCAGAGCCGCGTGTGCCGTGCCCAATTGCGGGTCTTGCAGAGCGGTCGTGACATTGCGCCCTTCCAGCGCCGCCTCCAACTGCTCACGCCGGTCCCCTGCCACAACCACGGTCTGTGTAGGCGACAGCTCCTCGAAACTGTCGAGCAGGTGCATCAGCATCGGCTTGCCTGCAATCGGGTGCAGGACCTTGTGCAGGTCGCTCTTCATGCGGGTGCCCTTGCCCGCGGCAAGGATGATGGCGGCGAAATCAGTCATAGGGGTCGTCTTACCATGTTTTTCATTTTGCGGCGCTTGCCATCAAATGCTTGCAGAATGAAGAACCTTCGCGCAGTTGCTCCACCTATGCCCGATTTTCCATTCAAAGCCGTGGGGTTCGATCTCGACGGTACGCTGCTCGACACTTTCCGTGATTTGGGAGCGGCAGTGAACCATGCACTTGCGCTGGGTGCTTACACTCCTGTGCCGGTAGACAGCTCGAAAGACCTTATCGGCGGCGGGGCGAAGATGATGCTGGCGCAAGCGATTCAGGATCAGGGCGGCATTCCCGGCGGATTGGAAGGGGACGACTTTCGGGGTCTCTATAAGGCGATGCTGCGCTACTATTCAGAGAACAACGCGGTGCACTCCGCGCCCTACCCCCACGCACGTGAGGTCGTGGCCGAGTTGAGAGCGCGGGGCGTCAAAGTGGCCGTGGTGACCAACAAGTTTGAAGAGTTCGCTCGCTCCATCCTCACCCAGATCGACTTTATCGAGCCGTTTGAAACGGTCATCGGCGGCGACAGCATGGGCAAAGGCGCGGATGGCAAATACCTCTCCAAACCGCACCCTGATCCCGTGCTTGAAGCGCAGCAGCGCTGCGGCGGCGGTGCCTTCGCCTTCGTGGGCGACTCAACCTACGATGTGAAGGCAGCGAAGGCGGCCAACGTGCCCGTAATTGGCGCGGCATATGGCTATTGCGACAAGCCTGCGCATGAATTGGGCGCGGACGCTGTGGTTGATCTCGCTCGATGGCCTGATTTCCGCCTTGGAATCACTCTAGAGACATGCTTGCCCTTACGGCATAGGGCCTCTGCAATTCCCCCTGTTGCATCGCAGCAAAGAAAGTGTCAGGCAGCGCCGGGATTTACGTTTACGTGTCCGTAAAGCGGGCACACACATAACAACAATACGCACGGAAGGATCACTCCCATGAGCATCGACTTCAAGGATAAGGTAGCCATCGTCACCGGCGCCGGCGGCGGTCTGGGCCGCGAATACGCGCTCGAACTCGCGCGCCGCGGCGCAAAGGTTGTCGTCAACGATCTGGGCGGCGCTCGCGACGGCACCGGTCACTCTGACATGGCCCTGAAGGTTGTCGAAGAAATCGAAGCCATGGGCGGTGAAGCCATGTCAAATGGCGGTAGCGTCACCGAGTACGAGCAGATGGAAAAGATGGTCGCCGACGCCAAGCAAAAGTGGGGCGGCGTGCACGTGCTGATCAACAACGCGGGTGTTCTGCGCGACAAGACCTTTGCCAAGATGACCCCGGACGATTTCGAGTTCGTCCTAAAGGTTCACCTTACCGGTTCGGCATTCGTCACCAAGGCTTGCTGGGAAACCTTCCGTGAGCAGGCATACGGCCGTATCCTTATGACCGCTTCGTCGACCGGCCTGTTCGGCAACTTCGGTCAGGCAAACTACGGCGCAGCCAAGCTCGGCCTCGCAGGTCTGACCAAGACGCTGCAGCTCGAAGGTGCGAAGTACAACATCAAGGTCAACTCGCTTTCGCCGGTTGCTGGCACGCGCATGACCGAAGACCTCTTCCCTGAAGAAGCATTCAAGCTGTTCGATCCGGTGAACGTGGTTCCGGCTGCGCTTTACCTCGTCAGCGAAGGCGCACCGACCAACGCCATCATCGGCGCTGGCGCAGGCGGCTATCACAGCTCGTGGGTTGTGATGAACGACGCCGTGTGGCTGCCGGATGGCGAGCGCACCGTAGAAGGCTTTGCCGATCGCTGGGACGACATCAGCTCGTTCACCAACCTCGTCGCCCCGCAGTCGGGCAGCGAGCAGTCGGGCGCGATCCTGAAAGCGATGCAGAAAGTCACCGGCACTGGCCCTGACAGCGCACGCGGATAAATGACCGAGTACTGGATTGCAGTAGCATTAGGGGCGGGTAGCGCAGGCGCGTTGCTCGCCCTTTTTGCGCGTATGCCGGAGAAGCAGCTGGCCATGCAGGGCTTCATTGTCTTTGCCGTGATGCTCTGGATCTACGTTGGTGCGCGCCTCGCCAGTTCGAGCGACCAGCACATCCTGTACGAAGCGATTTTCGCGTTGGTTGCTGGAGCGATAGCGCAAGGCGCGATGCTTAAATGGCCGCCTGCAATTGGAATCTTGGTTTTGTTGCACGGCATCTATGACGCGGTTGTTGGGCCGCACACTGGCGTCGCCGAATGGTATCCGCCGCTCTGCGCAGCCTTCGACATAATTTTTGGAATTGGGCTTTTCGTGATTTTGATGCGCAAGAGCTCGCAAGCCGCCTCCTAGCCCTCGTCCACGGCCTTCATCAGGCGCCGTTCGATAGGAGCGAGTACACCCGGCAGTTCATGGCCACGCTTAACCACCTGGCCGTGTTCGCCAAACAGAGTCCACATGCCCTGCTTGTTGCGAAGAGCAGGTCTTTTCTCGATCCGCGTCTGAGGGCGTTCTGCCGCGCGGCGAAAGGCCGCGAATGTGGCCGCATTCTTATCAAAGTCCATTGCATAGTCGCGCCACTGGCCAGCTGCGACCATGCGTCCATAGAGGTCAAGGATACGCTGAAGTTCCTTGCGGTCGAAGCCTACCTGGCCTTGCGACTTTCCCGGAAACGGAAGGACCTGTCCGGGGCTTCCCGAACCCGAGCCTGCACTCATCAGCTAGCGGTTCCGCTTTTCTTGTTGAGATCGAGAGAACCCTGCTCCGGTTCTTCCGTCGCGGTGCGCTGCTCGCGCAGCTCCGCGATCTCACCGCGCAGTGAGTTCAGCTCGTCTTCGAGCTTTTCGATGCAATCGACGCGGTTGCCTTCTGCGTCCTCGCACAAAGTGCCGTAGGGAATGAAATCCTTGGCCCACTGCTCCGCCGGAACCAGCGTCGAGCGCGCCTTCACGCCCACCATGGTTGCGCCTTCGGGCACATCGTCGGTCACCACCGCATTGGCGCCGACACGAGCGCGTTCGCCCACGGTGATCGGTCCGATGATCTGCGCACCCGAGCCAATAATGACATTGTCTTCGAGGGTCGGGTGACGTTTGCCGCCCTGCCCGTTGGTCGGGTTGGTCCCGCCCAGCGTGACGCACTGGTAGATCGTGACATTGTCGCCAATCTCGGCCGTCTCTCCGATGACGGTAAAGCCATGATCGATGAAGAAGTTCTTCCCGATCGTCGCACCCGGGTGAATATCAATCGCTGTCAGAAAACGTGAAAAATGGTTCACAAAGCGGGCGAGAAAGTACAGCTTCGCTTCGAACAGCCAATGCGCAAGCCGGTGAAAGCCCAGCGCCCAGACGCCCGGGTACAGCAGGATTTCCCAACGCGAACGCGGTGCCGGATCGCGGGCATGAATGGAGTCCAGATAGCTTTTGAGCCGATCAAACATGCCAGGATTCTCCCACCAAATGCCCGTAAAAGCAAATACGGCTTATCTTTTCGGCCTAGAACAAACGCTTTTGTTCAGGCCCTTCGACCGCTTCCAGAGCAGCCCTCCAAACCGACATGGTGGCCGGGACGGCGCGTTCAAGGCTGATCTGATCAATTGTCGCAACAAGCTTCTCCAAGGCGGCAAAGCTGCGCGGGGCGCGCGGGATCAGATAATCTGCCGCACCAGCCGCCAGTGACAAGCCGCGCTGCTCAGCCATCGCGTCGAGAAGCTCAGCAGCCATCGCATCATCCGGAACGCCGATCTCAAGCTGGAGCGAACCACCAAGGCGAGAGCGCAGATCAGGTAATGCGATCTCCCAAGGCTGCGAATTAGCGATCAGGAGCAGCTTTCCACCGGCATGCGTGCCGCCTTCCTGCTCCGCGTTCCAGCGGTGAAAAACCTCGTCCTCGTCCATCGCATCCACGCCATCGAGCACGTCCATGCCCTGCTCGCGCGCCCATTTACCGAGCAGCGACTTTCCCGAACGATCGGGGCCCGTGAGCACGGCGACACCAAACGGCCAGCTTGATGGATCGCGAAGAGCTTCGGCGACATGCACATTGGCATTTCCGATGACAATCCGCTCGGGCGCACCTTGGCCTGCGAGCGAAAGCGGCAAGGCAATCTGGGATGCAGGTTCTCGAGTGTCTGCCACTGGTCGCAGCCCTCGCTTAACGGCTGATCGAAAGCGAGCTGCCACCGCCACTGACGCGGAAGCCACGCGAGCGGAGCGCTTGTGCAAGCTGTTCCGGAGTGCCGTTGAAGGTGACGCTCATGACAGAAGTCCCGCCCATAGCGGTGGACGTCACGGCGACGCCGCTGACGCCCGAGGTGCCCCGCACACCGGAAAGCGACGCGTCGAAAGACATCGGATCGGGAGTAGCGAACTGAACCGTGACTGTGCTGACCACAGCCACGGGCGGCGGCGTCGGGTTTTCTCCTTCGCCCTCACCTTCGCCTTCACCCTCACCTTCGGTCGGATCTTCAGACGACCCTTCGTTTGCGTCTTCGCTACTATCGATGCCCAGCGCCGCTTCCTCGCGCCGTTGAAGCGCACGGCCAATCTCGATCAGGCGCAATACGGCAGGATCGGCCTTCGCAGCTGATGCAGCGTTAAGCGTTGGATCCACTTTCAGCTTTCCGTCGGCCACGGCCTTGGAAAAGATATCATCCATCTTCTTCACGGCGTCGCTCAGCATGTCGGGCAAAGCATCGGAGCTGTCAGCAGTCATTTCGAAGCTTTCGAGCAGCTGGCTGTCGGGTCCGTAGCGTGCCACGAAACTTCCACTGATTGGACCGCCTGGAAACTGATGCTCCAGACGAGCGACTGCAAACAGGGCGTCAGCCGCCTCGTATTGATCAAGCGTAGTGCGCCACCATGCACGGCTGCGACGATTGGTCTGGCCAAAATTCAGCAGCAACGAATCGCCACCGGCTCCGCTAGGCCGAACATAGTCGACTCGGCTCGTGCCCGGATTGAACTCCGCCCAAGCGCGTTGCCAGGGATTGCGGGTTTCATAGGTTGTATACGCGCCGCCACTCGCCGTCACAGGAACAAGAAGCATCGGCGCCGAGCTGCGCTTGCGAGCGGCACCACCGAGGAACTTACCCGCGCGCTGTCGGTCAAAAATAACACCCAAGCTCGCGACATACCGCTTCGGCCCCAAACGCTCGCGTTGGATGACGATCGCCGACACCATAGAATCGAGCTGACCTGCGGATACTGCCGGCCCTCCGGCTTTCGCCCATGCCTTTCGCTGAGCCTCGCGCCAGCCTTTGTTGCGAGCTTCGGTCGCGCTGTTTGCTGTCACGTCGACTTCGATATCGCTGACCAGGATATCGGCGCTCGAAGCGGTCGGCGCGATACCTCTGTCGCCCGAGACCTGCGCACTCACCCAGACATAGCCAAATGTGAGAATCGCCAACGCGACCACAGCCGCCAGAACCTGTCGCAGCAAACGCCGGTTTCCGGGCGTCTCGGGGGCCTCGATATGCGGGCCAGAAGGATGCGTGGTCATAACCATCGGGGAAATCGAGCGCCTTTTGCCCAAACGCGAGTGGAATTCCAAGCGCGAAAGGGTAAAGCGAGCGCATGAGTGGCACAAACTCCCCATATACGTACGAGCAAGCCGGTGTTTCGATCGAAGCTGGCAATGCGTTGGTGAAGGCTATTGCCCCGCTAGCCAGGGCGACGGCGCGGCCCGGAGCGACCAGTGAACTGGGTGGATTCGGTGGTTTCTTCGATCCCAAGGCAGCCGGCTACAAAGACCCCCTGTTGGTCGCGGCCAATGATGGCGTCGGGACGAAGCTGAAACTGGCAATTGATTATGATCGCCACGACACCGTTGGCATCGATCTGGTTGCCATGTGCGTCAACGATTTGATCGTCCAAGGCGCGGAGCCACTTTTCTTTCTCGATTACTTCGCCACGGGGCGCCTTGAAAATGGCGTTGCCGAGCGTGTGGTCGCCGGCATCGCCGATGGCTGCAAACAGGCGGGATGTGCCCTGATCGGCGGCGAAACGGCGGAAATGCCAGGCATGTATGCCGATGGCGACTATGATCTTGCGGGCTTCTGCGTCGGTGCAGTGGAGCGCGGTGAACAGTTGACCGGAGAGCGGGTTGCCGCCGGTGACGTTTTGCTCGGTCTTGCTAGCTCAGGTGTGCACTCCAATGGATTCTCGCTGGTTCGCAGACTGGCCGCTGATTTCGGCTGGGACATAGCGGCACCCGCTCCATTCGATGCGGATCGCGCTTTGATCGACACTTTGATTGAGCCAACGCGGATATACGTGAAGCAACTGCTCCCGTTGATCAGTGACGGTCTGATCCACGGCCTTGCCCACATCACAGGCGGCGGCTTGCTCGAGAATATTCCGCGCATCCTGCCCAAGGGGGTCCACGCGCATGTCGATGCTGGTGCTTGGAAGCAGCCGGGTCTGATGGCCTTCCTGCAGGACCAAGGCTCCATCGAGCCGGCCGAAATGGCGCGCACCTTCAATTGCGGCGTCGGCATGGTGATTGCCGTGGCAGAAGAGAATGTCGAAGCTGTCACGAAGAAGCTTCAGGCGGCGGGCGAGGCGGTTGTAACCGTCGGCCACACCGCAGAAGGCGAGCGCGGCTGCACGGTGCGCGGCGATGCCGGTGTGTGGTCATCGTATGCCCCTTGGGAGGCAACGCATCTTGGCTGAGAAGGCCAAAATCGCTGTCTTCATATCCGGCGCTGGCACCAATATGGCGGCGCTCATCTTCGCCAGCCGGCTCGAAAGCTGTCCTTACGAAATTGTGCTCGTCGCCAGCAACAAAGCCGAGGCTGCCGGCCTTGAATTGGCTGAGCTTGAAGGCATCCCGACCTTTGTCCACTCGCATAAGGGCCACAGCCGCGCAGACCATGATGCTGCGATGGAGGCGGCGGTCTTGGAGTCGGGCGCGCAGACCATCGTGCTGGCTGGCTATATGCGCATTCTCTCGGACGAATTCGTCGAGCGATGGGCGGGCCGCATACTCAACATCCACCCTTCTCTTCTGCCCAAGTATAAGGGCCTCGACACCTTCGCGCGGGCGATGGAAGCCGGTGACAGCCACGCCGGGTCGAGCGTGCATGTCGTCACCGCGGAGCTCGACGCGGGCGAAGTGCTGGAACAGGTGCGGGTGGCGATTGCGCCAAACGACACACCCGATACGCTCGCCGAGCGCGTAAAGCTGGCCGAACACCAGCTTTATCCGCGTGCCGTGGCCGATTACGTCTCACGCGGGAACGATCCCGACTATCTGCTCGCCAAGGTGCGAGAGCTAGCACTCGCTTTGCCCGAAACGCATGAGCGCGAGAGCCATGGCTCCCCCGGCTTTCGTGTCGGCAGCGAGAAGTCGGGCAAGTTCTTCGCCTATTTCGCGGATCGCCACCATGGTAGCGAGCACATGGCCCTGCTGGTCAAAACCAGCGGTATGGACGAGCTCCTCAACCTTATTGAAAGTCAGCCAGACATTTATTTCAAGCCCGCCTTTTACGGCGCAAGCGGCTGGGTTGGCGTGATCTTGAACCGTCCGGGAGTGGACTGGGATCACGTCGGCGAATGGCTCCAACGCAGCTGGCGCAGCGTCGCCCCCGGGCGACTCACCAAGCTGCTTGATGCAGCGGACATGTTCTGATGCCCCCTCCCCCGCGCGAGCATCTCTTGGCTCGTGGCAAATGGGCCGAACGGGCGAATGGCTTTCTGGGTAAAGCATGGACAAAAGGATGGCTGCCCGCGCCATCGCTGGACGCGCAAGACCTTTGGACAATCGCGGCTAAGGGCTTTGACGAGGCTGCCGAACATGCTGGCCGGAGCGAGGAAGATGTCGCGGATTTCCGGCTGAGGCTTAGCAAACTAACCGGGGCTGCGACTGCCGAAGCCGATCTCAATCCTCTTGGCCAAGCGATGGCCTATGGTCAGCTTGTCCGCGTGATCAGCAACCGGTTGAAGCTGGGCAAGGCGTGGCAGGAACGTCCGGAATTGCTCGAAACCGAGCTTGCCCCGCCCATCATCGTGATCGGTCATATGCGCAGCGGCACCACGCGCATTCACAAGCTGCTGGCCGCTGATCCTGCGCATTCGCACACACGCTACTGCGACGCCTATCATCCGGCACCCAGCAATCTGACACTGCGCCGCTTCAAAGGGTCAGCAGAGCTCAAGATGCTCGAATGGCTCAATCCATGGATGCAGTCGATTCACCCGATGGCAAGCGGTGAAGTTGAAGAAGAGCTGGCTTGGCTTGCCGTTGCGCTCAACCATTCGATCTACGAATCCCAGTGGCGCATCCCGAGCTATTCGGCGTGGAGCGAAGCGCGCGATCCTGCTCCGGTCTACCGCGAGTTGACCCGCATACTTCGGACGGACGCAGCTTTGCGTGGCAACGCGCACCTGCCTCGGGTGATGAAGGCGCCGCAATTCTCTGAGGACCTGGCCACTCTTCTCGCCCAGTTTCCCGATGCCCGACTGGTTCTCGCGAGCCGCGACACGCAGGCCGTCCACCGCAGTGCTGTATCGCTGGCCGCGAACCAGATGGCGATCCAGTCAGACAGTTGCTCGGTCGATCAGATCAAGGCGCTGTGGCAGCACAAGATTGACCTGCGCGAGCAGCGGGTTGGAGCCGCGCTTGCGGACTGGAACGGTCCGGTTACGCGCCTTTCCTTTGATGCTCTGAACGCCGATTGGGAGGCCGAGATAGCCCGCGCCTATTCAGAGCTCGGGCTTGAGCTAACAGACGCAGCTATGGCGGCCATGCGCAAGACTATGGCAGTCAGTCAGAAAGGCGCTCACCGGGACCATTCGGCCCAGCTTGAGCGGTTCTCTAGTCAGAACTGACAGCGATTACTTCTTCCAGCTCACCGTGCCATCGGCAGCAATGCTGATCCCGCTTTCGGGGATGTCACGCATGCTCAGCTCTGCTGTACGACGCGCTGCAGCTCCGGTCTTGTCGATGTACGGGCCACCCGGACGATCCTGACGCGCCGAAACGATGCGCGCGGTTTCCAGCGCACCATCTTTGCCAACGGTGATGTCAGCAATCGGAGCAAGGCCGTTGTGCCCGCTTAGGTTAAAGCGGCCATAGGTCCAGAAGTTGCCGAGCGAATAAGCGATGAAGCGGCCCTTATAGACCTCGATCGCGCGCGGGATGTGCGGGCCGTGACAGAACACAGCGTCCGCGCCTGCATCAACTGCTGCGCGCGCAAAGGCCATCGGATTGCCACGGTTTTCGCCCAGGAACATCTCTGTCTTGCGAGTCACGCGGTGGTGCTTCGAACCTTCGGCCCCGATGTGGCAAGAGACCACAACGATGTCCGATTGCGCATCGGCCCGTGAGACAAGCGAGCGCACACCGGCGAGGTTGTGCACTTTGGGCAGGCCCGGATTGTGGCCGAAGGAAACAAGGCTGACCTTGGTCCCATCATCCAGCGTCTGAACGCCAATGCGGCGACCGTCCTGATCCGCACCCGAAACGGCAAAGCCGGCTTCGCGCAAGTGTTTGAACGTCGCACTGCGTCCGCCTTCACCAAAGTCACGCGCGTGGTTGTTCGCATTGGACATCATGGTGAAGCCTGCATCTTTCAGATACTTGGCGTGGAAAGGCGGGCTGCGGAATACATAGCACACCGCCGGGTTGCGGCAGTACTTGGCGCCCGCACTGCTGGTGTAGAGTGTGCCTTCGAAATTGCCGAACACAACATCGCCGGATTTGAAGAGGTCCTTCATCTCCTGCCCCATCACATCGGCAGGGTCTGCACCCGGCTTGATCTTCGGGTCCATGCGAGGAGACGGATAATCGCTGCCCATCATGATGTCGCCGACACCAATGATGCGATACGGGGCAGAGCTGCCGAGCGCAGCGTCAAATTCTTCCGCGACGCTGTTCTGGGCCGAGGCAGGAGCTGGCGTGACCGTGACGCCGGATTTGTCGCCGGACTGGCTAGAGCTGATGCCAATGCCGCCGACCAGCAGGCCAATGGCAACAACACCTGCACTCATTTTCAAATAGATATGGCTCGCCATTGCGCGGCCCCCTCCAGCTTTCGCGAGATCAAGAACGCGGAAGATATAGCGGACCAGATGAACAACAGCCACTGCCCCTGTTCAGGGACAATGGCTGCTGTCTCAAAATGATAGTGGTTTCGAGCGGCTAGGTTTAGCCGACGATTTCGTCATCGCTGAAGAAGAACTCGATTTCGATCTTGGCGTTTTCTTCGCTGTCCGAACCGTGGACGGTGTTTTCGCCGATCGACAGGGCGTGTTCCTTACGGATCGTGCCGTCTGCAGCTTCCGCCGGGTTCGTTGCGCCCATGATGTCGCGGTTGCGCTTCACAGCGTCTTCACCTTCGAGGACCTGCACAACCACAGGTTCGCTCATCATGAAATCAACGAGTTCGCCGAAGAAAGGACGCTCTTTGTGCACGGCGTAGAAGCCTTCTGCCTGCTCGCGGCTCATGTGGATGCGCTTGGAAGCGACGACGCGAAGGCCCGCTTCTTCCAGCATCTTGGTGACAGCGCCGGTAAGGTTACGCTTGGTGGCATCAGGCTTGATGATTGAGAATGTGCGGGTGACCGCCATGGCTTTTTCCTTGAGAATGGCGCGAGGCTTTCCCCACGCAACGGGGTTTGAATTGCGCGCGCCTCTAGCCGCGTGTGCCCGCCGCTTCAAGCCCTATGCGCATTGTTGCGCTCGCCAAGCTTAATCGGCCTTAGTTCGAATGACATTCAGCATCACAGTTGTCGCATCTGCATCTTCGAGACGAGAGGCACTGACCGTCAGCTTCAATCCGTCTGAAGCACGGTCACCGGCGATTGTGCTGCTGTCCTCGAAAGTCAGGTCAATCGGCAGATCAAGATCGGCTTCTTCCGCCTCTTTCTTGTAGTGTGCGATAACATCGACCGGAGCAGCATTGCTTTCAAACATAATCGTGGTCTGATTGCCCTGATCCGAGGTGGTGCGGGTGTTGGCCACAACCTTCGCGCCCGGAAACAATGTAAGGCCTGCCGGCAATTCCACCGCGAGGTTTGCTCCGGTTTCTTGTGTGATCGTGCCGCCTTCGGGTGTCTCAATCGTGGTCTTGGTGCTCGCAGAAGAGCCATCAGCGTTGATCGCGGCACCCGATCCGCTGCCGTCCTCTTCTGGGAACAGGTCCGACGATCCATCGCCACATGCCGTGAGAGCAAGCGAGAACGGAAGCAGAGGCAACAAGTAACGATGCGACATACGACGCCGCTTAGCATGGTTTCAGGCGACCTTCACCCACTTGCCGCCATCTTGGCGAAAGAAACTGCGTTCACCCTCGCCGCTGTCGAGTGATTTCCAGACTTCGCGTGCTTGCGCGACCGTCGTTTCGTCGAACAACAGGAATGCGCGGTCGAAGCCTTCGGTGTCCCGAAACTCTCCATCGGCGAAGATCACATGGCTCGCGGTGTTAAGTGGATCAGGCGTTTCGGAAAGCAGAACCGGCTGGGATTGTGCGGTCGGCGCATCCGCTTCGGCATTGGCCAGAAAGCTCTCTGGCCCGGCAGCCCAAAGCCCTTTGGAAATGGCCTGCCGCTGATCTGGATCACTGCTGACAACCAACAGCTTTTCGCCTTGGTCGAGCACGCGCTGAGCGATCAAGGCAACGACTTTCTCCACCGGATCGCGCGAAAGCTGCCAGAAATCGACCTTCATGCTTCAGCCTTCTTGTTGCGCTTACAGCGTTCAGAACAATATTTCACATTGTCCCAATCGCGCTCCCACTTCTTGCGCCATGTGAAGGGCAATCCGCAAGCCGCGCAGATCTTCGATGGAAGATCAGACTTCTTGCGCATTTTTGCCATATAGAGAGGCCCTACTTCTCGACCGTGTCGGCAATCAGTCTGTCGATCAGACGGGCTCCGTAACCCGTCGCACCCTTATCCCAAGTGTGGCCGGGTTTATCCGCCCAGACAGTGCCTGCGATGTCGCAGTGCGCCCATGGGGTGCCCTTTTTGATGAAGCGCTCAAGGAACTGGGCCGCAGTGATCGAACCGGCCCAGCGTCCGCCGATATTCTTCATGTCGGCAATCGGCGAGTCGATCAGCTTGTCGTAAGCTGGCCCCAGCGGCATGCGCCAAAGCTTGTCACCGGTTGCAGTGCCCGCTGCCAACAGATCATTGGCAAGAGCATCATCGTTCGAAAACAGGCCGCCATGCTCATGGCCCAGAGCAACGATCATCGCGCCAGTTAGAGTAGCGAAATCGACGATGCGGGCCGGCTTGAATTCTTCTTGCGCCCAATGCAGCGCGTCGCACAGCACCAACCGCCCTTCGGCATCGGTGTTGAGAACTTCGATAGTCTGGCCGCTCATGGATGTCAGCACGTCGCCAGGACGGATCGCGTTTCCATCGGGCATGTTCTCTACCAGGCCCATCACACCAATGACGTTGGCTTTGGCCTTTCGGCTAACCAGCGCAAGCATTCCGCCAGCAACCGCGCCAGCGCCGCCCATGTCCCACTTCATATCTTCCATGCCAGGTCCGGGCTTCAACGAGATACCGCCTGTGTCGAACGTCACGCCTTTGCCGACGAACACGGTCGGTGCCTCATCGCCGCCACCGTTCCAGCGGATCGCGAGCAAGCGCGAAGCGCGCGCAGAGCCTTGGCCAACGCCGAGAAGCGCTCCCATGCCAAGCTTTTCCATTTCGGCTTCATCGAGAACGGTAATTTCCGCGCCGGTGCCTTCGAAAGCCTTCTCGCACAGCGCCACGAAGCTCTCCGGATAGACAACGTTGGGCGGCTCGGTCTTGAGCATGCGAGTGAACTCTACGCCTTTGGCAATCGCGCTCTCGCTGTCCCATGCCTCGTCGGTTCCTTCGGGCGCGTTGACCACATGCACCGTCTCAAGCGTCGGACGCTTCTCGGCGGCAAGCGTTGTGTGATAGACGTCATGCCGCCACGCGCGCAGCCGCACACCCAGCAAAACCGCTCCGGCTTCTTCGGCCGAGAGATCCGCGTGACCGAGATCAAGCACCATGCTCGTCTCGCCCGAGCACAAAAACTTAGCGGTCAGAGCAGCGCCAGACCGCTCAAGGTGGAGACGACGTTTGTCTGCGCCCGTGTCCCCCGCGCCCGAGACCGCTATGCGGGAAAGGCCATCGTCAGCGCTCGAAAACCCTTCAAACACCTGCCCAGCGTTGCCTTTAAAACGGGCGGCTGCCGCGCCTTCGGCAATCGCTGTGTCGAGATCGTCCAGCGTATCGCCCTTGTTCACAATGCGGGCTTTAAGCCGGACATTGACAGGGATGGTGTCAGTGAAGAGGATTTGCATGAAAACTCCGCTTAATTCTCGCCCCCGAAGCGTTTGAGCGTGGGGCATAAACTGGCCATGCCGGGATCATTGAACAGCCGCGTTTTGGAACTGTGTGTGCACCGACAGGGAATGGCGATTGCGATTAAGCGCCAGCGGTGCAATAGGCAAGCCATGTCGGGAGGTTCTCTGGCTGTGTCACGCACCGCTTTGTGTCCACGCGCACGCACTCCATTTCTGCACGCTTCGTCCCGCGCGGCCCTTATCGCTGCGTTCGGGTGCTTTTCGCTGTTCGCAGCAGAATCGGCCAGCGCGCAGGACCAGGCAAGTGGACAACCGCTCGATACCGAAGAGATTGAAGCGTTCGAGCGCGCGACCCAGCAAGACGAAGAACCGACTTTCGAAGCTCAACCTGAAAAGCGCGAATACGACTCAATCGATTTCGAAGCCGATCAGCTCCAATACGAGAACGAAGAAGATATCGTCACCGCGCGCGGCAATGTGATCCTGCGCAGTGAAGATCAGTCCGTTCGCGCCGACGAAGTCGTTTGGGACCGCAAGTCAGGCCAGATAACCGCCACCGGCAATATCCGGGCCGTCGATGATGCAGGCAATCAGCTCTACACCGAAAGCCTGAACCTAACCGACAAGTTCGAAGCCGGTGCGATGTCTGACCTGCTTGTGGCTCTGCGCGCGGGCGGCAGGTTGGCAGCTCGATCAGGTGAGCGCGGCGAAGACGGCACCATTCTGCTGACCGATGCGGCATACACCGCCTGCGCCGTCACAGGCGAAGGCGGGTGCGACAAAAATCCGAGCTGGCGGATCACCGCCGACCGCGTGACTTACTCGCCTGATGAGTCACGCGTTCGTTTCAAAGGCGCGATGCTGGAGCTGTTCGGGGCTCGCATTCTGCCGCTTCCCGGCCTTTCCCTTCGCACTGACGGACGGGCGGAATCGGGCTTTCTCGTGCCTGACATTCGCGTGACGAACGTGAACGGCCTCGAGCTGTCGGGTTCTTACTATCATCGCCTCGCACCCAACAAAGATCTGACACTGGGCGCGCGTGTTTATTCCAGCGTAGCCCCCATGGCGACGGCGCAGTGGCGCCATCTCACGGACAAAGGCGCTTACCAGATCACCGGTTACGCAACGGTCAGCAGCCGCATAGCTGACTTCACCGGCGTGCCCACCACACAAAGCGATCCGCGCGGCTACATCGCGGCCAATGGCCGGTTCCAGTTTGATCCGGAGTGGAGCGTCACTGGGTCATTGCGCGTTGCGAGCGACCGCACCTTCCTGCGCCGGTATGACATCAGCCGTGATGACCGCTTGCGCTCCACCTTCAATGTCGAGCGGATAGACGAAAGCTCGTATTTCTCCATTGCCGGGTGGGCCACGCAAACTCTGCGTATCAACGCCGACCAGGGGCAAATTCCCGTCGCTCTTCCCGCCATCGATTATCGACGGATTATTGATGAGCCGGTTCTGGGCGGGGAGATCGAGCTACAGGCGAACACCCTCGCATTGCTGCGGACCGATGGGCAGGACACTCAGCGCGCCTTTGCCGGGGCGAAATGGGATATGCGGCGGCTCACCGGCCTTGGTCAGGTCATCACCGTCACCGGCTTGGTTCGCGGGGACGTCTATCACACCAGCGATACGCTCTCGACCCTGACCGAAGTCTATCGCGGCAATGAAGGCTGGACCGCGCGCGGTGTTGCCATCGCGGCGGTTGATCTGGAGTGGCCATTTGCAGGCGAAGCATTTGGCGGAACGCAAGTGATCACTCCGCGCGTGCAGCTGGTTGCCAGTCCCAAGATCCGCAACCTAGCCGTGCCTAATGAGGATGCCCGTGCGATCGATCTGGAAGACTCCAACCTTTTCGCGCTCAACCGCTTCCCCGGCTATGACCGCGTCGAAGATGGTGTGCGCCTGACATGGGGTGTGGATTGGGAACTGACAAAGCCGGGGTGGAGTGTCCGCACCAATATCGGTCAATCCTACCGCGTTGATGCAGATCGTGAGATCTTCCCTGACGGCACCGGCCTATCCGAGCGCGTCTCCGACTTCGTGGGACGCACCGAAATCGCTTTTCAAGATTTCGTGAAATTCACCCACCGGTTCCGGTTGGACAAGGACAATCTGGCGATCCGCCGGAACGAGATCGACGCGACAGTCGGCAGCCGTAAGACCTATCTCGAAGTGGGCTATCTGCGGCTAGATCGCGATATTACCACGGTTGAGGATTTGCAGGACCGCGAAGAATTCCGCGCCGCTGCTCGCGTTGCCTTTGCCAACAACTGGTCTGTGTTTGGATCGGGCGTCTTCAACCTTACCGATGCGGCTGAAGATCCGGTTTTCAACCCCGACGGTTTCGAACCGATCCGAACCCGTTTGGGCGTCGCATATCAAGATGATTGCATCGAATTCGGCCTGACATGGCGCCGCGACTTTATCACCGCGGGTGATGCGGAGCGCGGAAACACGTTCCAGCTGTTCTTCGCGCTGCGCAATTTGGGCTTCCAATAGAGATAGCCAACAGCAGCTTGGACAAAACTCTCTGTGGTGAATTGGCACGCTCTGCAAAAGCGGCTAAGGCGCGCGGTGACGGCATAGATCCGGCTCAGCGAGGGTTAATCCTTGGTCTGACAAAGGGACTATCAGCAGGGGGTTTTTGCGCGTTTTGGGCAAATGCGCTTTTTGAGATTTAAAACCGGGATTGGAATACCGTGAAATTGCAGGTTCTTTCAAAATCGTGCGCCGCATTGGCGATCGCAGGCGCTCTGGCAACGACAGGCGTAATGAGCGCGGCGACCGCACAAAACACAGCGCAGCCGACTGCCGCAAACCCGCTTGGCGTGCCGACCGATATCAGCATCATCAAGGGCGATAACCCCAATGAGCGCGGCGCAACTGCGCTGGTCAACGGCTATGTCATCACCGGCACTGACATCAACCAGCGCGTTGCCTTGGTTACCTCTGCATCCCAGAATCAGGTGACCGAAGACGAAAAGAAACGCCTTCAAATGCAGGTTTTGCGCAATCTGGTGGATGAAACCATCAAGATTCAGGCAGCCGCAGCGCAGGAAATTCCGGCCTCCAGAGCAGAAGTTGAGCAGACTTATGCCCAGCTTGCGGCTCAGAACTTCGGTCAAGAACCGAACAAGATGGACGAATACCTGCTCTCGATCGGCTCCTCGCCTGACGCACTGAAGCGCCAGATCGAAGGCGAGCTGGCATGGGAAAACCTCCTGCGTCGCAACGTGACTTCTTTCGTCAATGTTGCCGAAGAGGAAGTGCAGGAACGCCTGCGTCGTCTGCAGGAATCGAAGGGCACCGAGGAATATCGCCTTGGTGAGATCTATCTCTCGGCCACGCGGGAAAACCGCGAAACCGTTCTCCAGAATGCGCAGCAGATCATTCAGCAGTTGCAGGGTGGTGGCAGCTTCCAAGGTTATGCTCGCCAGTTTTCCGAAGCTTCGACTGCAGCTGTGGGCGGTGACACCGGGTTCTTGCGTTTGGAAACGCTGCCCCCGCTCTGGCCAACGCTGCACGTCAAATGCAGAACGGCCAATTGGTCGGGCCGATCGAGATTCCGGGCGGCTTCTCGATCCTCTATCTGATCGACAAGCGGAAGGTTCTGTCTGCCGACCCGCGTGATGCCACACTGTCGCTAAAGCAGATTTCGATCGACTTCCCGCAAGACGTTGATCAGGCCACGGCTGAGAAGCGTTTAACCGAATTCACGACCTTTGTGCAAAGCCTGACCAGCTGTTCGGACGCGGAAGCGCGCGGCGCAAGTGTTGGCGCGAGAGTGGTTACCAACGATGCTATCAAAGCACGTCAGTTGCCAGAACAGCTGCAAAACCTCGTCCTTGGCCTCGAAGTGGGCAAATCCACACCGCCATTCGGCTCCCCGCAAGATGGCGTGCGTGTCCTGATGCTGTGCGGTCGCGATGATCCTGAAGAACAGGGTCTTCCATCTGCCGAGGAAATCGAGAACCAGATCCGCGAGGAACGTATCAGTAAGCGCGCACAGCGTTATCTGCGTGACCTGCGCAACGACGCTTATGTCGAGTACAACTGAGCACTCTCGAGGATAAGTGACCGAGGGCGCGCCTCAGTTCCCGTTGGCAGTTTCTTTGGGTGATCCCGCTGGGATCGGCCCTGAGCTGATTGCGGAATGCTGGGTCCGGCGCACTGAGCTTTCGGTGGATGGCAGGCGGCCGCATCCATTCTTTGTCGTCGGTGGCATGGAAACGCTGCGTTCGGCGGCTGAGACTCGCGGGCTGGATTGTCCTATCGTTCCCATCGCGCAGGTGCATGAGGCAGAGTATGCCTTCCATGCGGGTCTGCCAGTTCTGGCTGGCTTCGACGTGCCCTTCACACCCGGCGAGCCGACTGAACACGGCGCAAAGCTGGCACTGACATCGTTGCAATGGGCGACCAAGCTGACGGTGGAAGGAGAAGCCGTCGGGATGGTCACCGCTCCGGTTGAGAAGGCTGGCCTTGCCGCGCAGGGCTTTATCTTTCCCGGCCAAACCGAATTTCTCGCCGCAGCCTGCCGGATGATGTCAGACGATGCGGTCATGATGCTGGCGGGGCCATCTTTGCGGACAGTGCCGCTGACGGTTCATGTCGCGCTCGCCGATGTGCCCGCCCTGCTCAGCCCCGAATTGATCATCCATAAGGCGCGGATCACGGCCAAGGCGTTGCAACGCGATTTCGGCATCGAACAGCCACGCATCGCCATCGCAGCGCTCAATCCGCATGCCAGCGAAGGCGGCAAGTTCGGGGCCGAAGAGGCGCAGATCATCGAACCAGCCATCGCGACACTTCGAGCAGAGGGGATGGACGTTGTCGGCCCCGTACCCGGTGATGCGCTGTTCATGCCACGCAAACGCAGCACCTATGATGCGGCCCTGTGCATGTATCACGATCAGGCGCTGATCCCGTTGAAGGCGCTTGAAGTGGATGAAGGCGTCAACGTCACGCTGGGTCTCCCGATTATCCGCACCTCGCCCGATCACGGCACCGCGTTCGACATCGCGGGTAAGGGCGTGGCTGACCCCGGCGCCATGATGGCCGCCATCCGCATGGCCGGCGCCATGGCAGCGGCCCGCGCTGGTGTCTGACCTCCCCCATTCGCGAGACAATCGCGCGGCACGGCCTTTCCGCGTCCAAAGCGCTGGGGCAGAACTTCCTTCTAGACGAACAATTGCTGGCGCGCATTGCCGCCATTCCAGGTGATCTAAGCGGAGCGAATGTGCTCGAAGTCGGCCCCGGCCCCGGCGGCCTGACCCGCGCTTTGTTGCGGGCTGGTGCGAAGGTCACTGTGATTGAAATGGACACGCGCTGCATACCTGCGCTTGAAGAACTGAGCGACGCCTTTCCGGATCAGCTCACCATCGTTCAAGGCGATGCGATGAAGCTCGATCACAGTGAATTGATGGGTGGCCAGCCGTTCCACGTGCTTTCCAATCTGCCCTACAATGTCGGCACTGCTCTGTTTGTGGGATGGCTCAGCGGAGCGGACTGGCCGCCGCAATGGCAATCGCTCACCCTGATGTTCCAGCGCGAGGTCGCCGAGCGTATTGTCGCCAAAGAAGGCTCGGGAGCCTACGGACGCCTCGCGGTCTTGGCGCAGTGGCGAAGTCAGGCAAGCCTTGCGATGAAGGTTCACCGCAGCGCCTTTACCCCGCCGCCCAAGGTGATGAGCGCGGTGGTTCATGTCACCCCAACCGAGGCTCCCGAAGGCGTCAATGCCCGAACGCTCGAACGCCTGACCGAGGCTGCCTTTGGTCAACGCCGCAAGATGCTGCGGCAAAGCCTCAAAGGCGTGCCCGGCGCGCTGGAGGCGCTTGAAACCGTGGGCATAGACCTGACCCGCCGCGCCGAAACGGTCAGCGTCGCCGAGTTCACAGCCCTAGCCCGCGCATTAAGCTAACCGCGCGGGCAGATGCTCGTCGCACGGGTGTAGCTGCGGCCCCAGCTTCGATAGCCTGCCGCGTCGATATGGAACCGCCCTTTGCGGTTATAGAGCGGATCGGAGCCGTCGTAATACGCCCCCAAGCCCATTCGGCTCTCCGGCCCGGCCTCATCCTGCATCACGCACAGTTCCTGATAGAATGCCTCAAGGTCGCTGCGCCGGTTCACCAGCAACAGGTCCAGAGCCTCGAAGGAGATATGACGCGATCGCTCTGCGCCGCCAGCGCAGACATTGAGCTCGGGCGAGTGATAGGAGCTTTGCACCTCCACCTCGCCGACAGTCGGCTCGACGTGGTCGCGCACCAATCGCAGTGCTGGCACGATGTTGGGCCACAATTCCTCAGGTGGCAGGCGCCAGATATCAAGATCGCATCGCTCGGCATATTCCCGGTCCACCCGCGCCAATTGCCACGGCGGAACCACATCGCCGACCCCCTGATCAGCGAGAAAAGACTGAAACGCAGCATATTGGCTACCGCGGTCTTCTACTTGATCAATCCACTGGTCGAACGCGCCCTGTGATGTCGGATCAGTTTGCCCTCCAAGATAGCGAAATAGCTCCGCCTGCCATCCGACAAACAGCAGGCCCGCCAACAGCGCTACCCATGCAATCGCTCTTAATGCGCTACCTGGCGAATTGCGTGAAGACCGGATTTTGCGCCGGCGGGAACGGGCCATGCCTTGTGTTTACCTCGTGCGATAGAGGCATACCGCATAGCCCGAACCCACGGAAGATCGAGCAGTTTTTGCTCAGTCTTCGCTGGTATCAATCCCGGTCGTGGTCTGCCATTTCCCGTCGACCATCTTCTTCACGGTGACCTGCTTCTCGCCGCTGGGCAGGTACTCGACTTCGCGCTGGTAAACCATCAGCGGTTCATCATCGACCACGGTGTAGCCACTGCGCGAAGAATACGCCGCGCCCGATTTGGCGTTCACATAAAGCATCCGCTCAATCTCATCGACTTCGAACATGCCGAGGCTCATCGTCAGCTCACTGAACTGTGGGACCTCGTAATAGGAAGCGGATGACTCATCGAAGAAGTAGACGTTGTACGACATCGAGCCGTAGCCGCCATTGTTGCCATTATAGAGGGCAAGATCGGTTACCCCGTCAAAGTTGAAATCGCCCACTTTGACAAGGTGCTGGCTGTCGCTCGCGACACGTTTGATTGACTGATACTCGTCAGTACAAGCTCCGCCGCCTTTCACTTCGACCAAGGTTTCAAAGTTGGTCTCCGGATAGTTAGTCCAGATCACGAAAGTAGAAGTGTTGTCTCCGGCTTCACAACTTTCGCTCGTCGGTCCCTTCACCAGTACTCGCATATTCTCCGGCAAACCTGTGATTTCGGTGATGGTCTGCGGTTGGCTCGTGCCAAGTCCAATGCCCATGCTGGCAATGATCGCGCCGGGCCGTGTGCTGACGGCAACCTGGCATCTATTCGGATTGCCATCATCGCATGCTTCCGACTGCGTGTAGACGCCTGCCAGATGGTCCTTAGCACCCTCTGGCATACCCAGTGTCAGCCCGAGATAATCCGGCTTGGATACGTAAGTCGGAGTCTCGCCGCTGTGAGGATAATTGTACATCTCCGTGATCTTGCCAAATGCCCGCGTCGCACGGTTTGCATCTGCGCCGATGCTTAGGCCTTGCAGCGTTTTGAAACGCGGATCGACGATATCGATGCCTGTGATCAGCGCGGCGTCATCGATCGGCGGAGCATTGCCTTCATCATCATATTCGATTTCTTCTTGGGTAAAGAGCTGCATCAGAAGCTTTTCACCCTGCATCACATCAACGACGATGCTGTTTTCCGGTCCACCGCCACGCACAAACTTCAATCCGGGAGAATTGGCTTTCGCTTCGCCCACCGATGCGCCCAGGTAGACTGGGCCGACCGCATATTCGGTAACCGTGAAAGTGAGACCCGGAGTTTCTTCTTGCGGTGCTGGCTCCTTCGCAATTGAGGAAGGGCCTGCCAACATGGCAAGCGAAAGTGCCGCGGCTGCTGATGCTCTCATCGCCGCTTTCGTCGTAAGATTTGTCATTTGGATTCCCCCGTTTGGGCCCAGCACCTGCGCTGAGCTGAGCTCTGAGTGCGATGAGTCGTGTGAACACCAACTGACCGCGAATGACAGTTAGCATGCAGAGATCTTTAGGGAACCGGCTTTAGCCTGCCTTGTGGACTTGCCGCCACTGATGCAGCAGCGGCTCGGTGTAGCCCGATGGCTGTTCAACGCCTTTGAAGATCAAGTCGCGCGCGGCGCTGAATGCCGGTGCGTTTTCGTTGCCGGTCAGCGGCACGTAGGACGGGTCGTCCGCGTTCTGCGCGTCAACCTTGGCCGCCATGCGCGTGAGGCTGTCCATCACCATGTCCTCGCTCACCACGCCGTGGTGCAGCCAGTTGGCGATATGCTGTGACGAAATGCGCAGGGTGGCACGATCTTCCATAAGACCGACATCGTTGATGTCTGGCACCTTGGAACAACCCACGCCCGCATCGACCCAACGGACCACGTATCCGAGCAAGCCCTGACAATTGTTGTCGAGCTCGTCGCGCAGTTCGTCTTCGGGCCAGTTGGTGTTCTCGGCAAGCGGAATGGTCAGCAGAGCATCAAGACCCATGGGTTCGGGCAGGTTTTTCTGAATGTCGAACACGTTTTCCTGATGATAGTGCAGTGCGTGCAAAGTCGCGGCGGTGGGGGATGGCACCCATGCGGTGTTCGCGCCAGCACGCAAATGGCCGATCTTCTCGACCATCATCTGCCCCATCAGGTCGGGCGCGGCCCACATGCCCTTGCCGATCTGCGCTTTGCCCGACAGGCCGTGTTGTAGGCCAATCGCGACATTGCGCGCTTCGTAAGACTGCAGCCAGTCACTGCCCTTCATCGCGCCTTTGCGCATCATCGGGCCAGCCTGCATTGAGGTGTGAATTTCATCACCCGTGCGATCGAGGAAGCCGGTGTTGATGAAGACGATCCGGTCTTTCACCGCGTGGATGCAGGCAGCGAGATTGGCCGAGGTGCGGCGCTCTTCGTCCATCACGCCAACCTTGATCGTGTGGCGCGGCAGGCCGAGCAGGTCCTCGACTGCATCGAACAGGTCGTTTGTGAAGGCGCATTCTTCGGGCCCGTGCATCTTGGGCTTCACGATGTAGATGCTGCCCTGACCGCTCTTGGGCTTCGAGTTGCCGTATTTAGCATGGCCCTCGACATCCAAAGTGCTGATCGCGGACGTGAACACCGCATCCATAATGCCTTCGGGTATCTCGCTGCCATTGGCCAAGCGGATCGCCGGATTGGTCATCAAATGGCCGACATTGCGCACAAACATAAGGCTGCGACCTGAAAGCGTGTGCTCGTTGCCCGCATTGTCTTTGTACGTTTTGTCGCCGTTGAGCGTACGGGTCAGTGTCTTCCCGCCCTTCTCGAAGCTCTCTTCCAAATCGCCGCGGATGATGCCCAGCCAGTTGGTGTAGGCTAGCAGCTTGTCCTCAGCATCGACCGCTGCGACCGAGTCTTCGCAATCGGCAATCGTGGTGAGTGCGGCTTCGACATTGATGTCAGCAATACCCGCCTTGTCGTCTGCGCCCACAGGAGTGCCGCGGTCGAACACCACTTCGATATGCAGGCCATTGTTCTGGAACAGCAGGCCCTTTTCAGTGTGTCCGACCCACTGGCTCTCGTCCCGAAGCTTTCCGTCATGCTCGTCTTTGAGATCGGCCCAGCTTTGATCAATTAGCGGAAGCGCCTGATCCAGAAACTCGCGGCCACGCGCAATCACCGCATCGCCGCGTGCCTTGTCATAGCCACCGGGCTTTGCAGCCGGCGCGTCGAGCGCGTCGGTGCCGTAAAATGCGTCATACAGGCTACCCCAGCGCGCGTTAGCCGCATTCAGGAGGAAGCGAGCATTGAGGATCGGCACCACCAGCTGTGGACCCGCCATTGTGGCGATTTCTGCATCGACATCCTGCGTACCGATGGTGAAGTCGCCCGGTTCGGGGACGAGGTAGCCTATACTTTCCAGAAACGAGCGATACTCGGCGGCATCATGCGTTTTGCCGCGACGCTCAATGTGCCAGTCGTCGATCTGCTTCTGTAGATCAAGACGAGCGCCTATCAGTGTCCTGTTTCGAGGGACAAAATCGGCAAGGAGTCCGGCAAATCCACGCCAGAATGCATCGGCATTGCGTCCTAGTGGCGCGAGCACTTGCGTTTCGAGAAAATTGGCCAGCTGTTCATCGATTTGCAGGCCGGCGCGGGTCGTCATGGTCATGTGGGGTCCTCATGGCTCCAATTGCTTGGGTCCTGGGGAGGAGGACGGGTGAGCCTATGGCGGATGGAAAAGCGGATTGCAACGCCTTGGCAAGCGGCGGTTTCGCCCGCTAGGGGTAGTTTCAGATGAAACAAGCAACTCCCCAAGATTTTGACGCTGCGGCAATGCTGGAAACGGTACAATCGTGGTGTGCCATCAACACCGGGACCAGCAACCTTGAGGGGCTGGAAAAGCAAGCGAGCGCGCTGGCCAAAGCGTTCTCAGCGTTGCCAGGAGAGATCGAGCTGATCGACCCGGCGCCTGTAACCGCGATTGCCGCCGATGGCAGTGAGTTCGAGAAAGCGCATGGCCAGCATATGGTTCTGCGTGTGCGGTCCACAGCCAACCGCCGCATTCTGCTTACCGGCCATATGGATACCGTGTTCCCCGTCGATCACCTGTTCCAGTCGCAGACGTGGCTTGAAGACGATGTGCTTAACGGGCCGGGCGTGGCCGATATGAAGGGCGGGATCGCGGTCATTCTCCACGCTCTCAAAGCGTTTGAGGAGACCGCCAACGCCGGATCGCTCGGTTATGATGTGCTGATCAACTCTGACGAGGAAACAGGATCGCTCGCCAGTTCAGACCTGATTGCGCAGATGGCGCAGGGCAAACTGGCGGCGCTGACTTATGAACCCGCCGCTCTGCCTGATGGTACGCTAGCCCATGCGCGCGGCGGCACGGGGAATTACTCGATCACCTTAAAGGGCAAGTCCGCCCATGCCGGTCGCAACCCGCATGATGGCCGGAATGCTCTGGTCGCGGCGGCGGATCTGATCCTGAGGCTGAAAGCCATGGAGCGCGAGGATATCACCATCAACCCGGCCAAGCTGGAAGGTGGCGGCCCGAACAATGTCGTGCCCGATCACGCGGTACTGCGCTTCAACATCCGGCCCAAATCGACCGAGGCGATGGAGGGGTTTGACAGTGATCTCAAAACCTTGCTGCGCAGCATTGAGAGCGAACACGAAATCACTGCGCATCGCCATGGCGGCGTCACCCGTCCGCCCAAACCGGTTGATGAAAAGGCGCAGCGTCTGTTCGATCTGGTCAAAGAATGTGGCGAGGAGTTGGGCCAGCACATCGCGTGGAAATCCACCGGCGGCGTGTGCGATGGCAACAACATCGCCGCCTGCGGAGTGCCCGTAGTCGACACAATGGGCGTGCGCGGCGGGTCTATCCACTCTTCCGACGAATTCCTGATCGTCTCCAGCCTTGCCGAACGCGCCGCGCTCTCTACACGAGTGATCGAACGCCTTGCTCAGGGAGCACTGAATTGACCTTTCGTCTGCGCGCAGCGCGCACTTCCGATCTTGAGCACCTCTATGAGATGGCCAAGCTGACCGGTGGCGGGTTCACCAACCTGCCAGCCGATCGCAACGCGCTGTCGGCGAAACTAGAACGCGCATCCGAGGCCTTCGCCAACACCGAGGACGAGGTCGCGGATGAACAGTTCGTTCTGGTGCTCGAAAACGTCCAAACCAAGAAAGTCATCGGCACCTGTCAGTTGATGAGTCAGGTCGGGCAGCAATGGCCGTTCTACTCTTATCGGCTCAACACGCTGACCCAGTATTCGGCAGAGCTTGACCGTACGGTCCGTACCGAGATGCTCAATCTCGTTACCGATCTGGAGGGCACCAGCGAGGTTGGCGGACTGTTCCTGCATCCGAATGAGCGCGCCGGAGGTCTTGGCCTGCTGCTCGCCCGTTCGCGTTATCTCTTCATTGCGATGCACCGCACGCGCTTTGCCGACAAGATCATTGCCGAACTGCGCGGTATTATCGATGAGCGCGGCGACAGCCCGTTCTGGGACAATGTCGCGGGCCGTTTCTTCGGCATGAGCTTCAACGAAGCCGACTATTTCAACGCAATCAATGGCAACCAGTTTATCGCCGATCTGATGCCCAAGCATCCGGTCTATGTTGCGATGCTTGATGCCGAGGCACGCAAGGTTATCGGCGTCCCGCACCTTTCGGGCCGCGCGGCGATGCGCATGCTGGAGAATGAGGGCTTCCGCTACGATGGCTATGTCGACATTTTCGACGGCGGGCCGACCATGGTCGCGCACACCGACGATGTCACGAGCGTGAAGAACAGCGTCGAAGCCACAATTACCAATGTCGACTTGCAAGAAGGCGAGCGCGCGATCCTGGCGACCGGCAAGCTTGATTCATTCCGCGCATGCTACGGCGCGCGCCAGATGGACGGCGAAGGCGGTATTGCGATAGATGCCGCTGCTGCCGATGCACTGGATGTCGGCGTAGGCGACACCATCTGGAGCGTCGGGCGATGAGCAATCTGACAGAGATCAACTTCGATGGCATCGTCGGACCTTCACACAATTACGCAGGCCTCAGCCTCGGCAATATCGCCAGCGCGAGCCACAAGGGTGACCCCTCGTACCCGCGTGCGGCAGCGCTACAGGGCGTGGAAAAGATGCGCGGCAATCTGGCGCGGATCGGTGTGCAGGGCTTCCTGCTGCCTCTGCCCCGCCCAAACAACGCGCTGGCCAAATCGCTCACCTATGACGGGACCGAGAACCCGGCTTTGCGCGCTGCGCCTTGGTCTGCATCGAGCATGTGGACCGCCAACGCCGCCACGGTCAGCCCTGCGCCAGACACAAAGGATGGCAAATGCCATCTGACGCCTGCGAACCTGATCACGATGCTCCACCGCGCGCAGGAATGGCGCGACACGCAGGCACAGCTAAAGATCGCGTTTGGCGACACCAAACACTTCACTGTCCATGACGCCGCACCGCCCACCTTTGGCGATGAAGGCGCGGCCAACCATATGCGCTTTTGCGAAGGGCACGGCGCGCCAGGCGTCGAGGTGTTTGTCTATGGTCTCCCCGGCGGCAAGTTTCCCGCACGCCAGCACGAACAATCCAGCCGCCTCGTCGCGCGCGCCCATGGGCTCGATCCGGCGCGGGCAGTGTTCATTAAACAGAACCCCGTCGCCATCGAAACCGGCGCTTTTCACAATGATGTCGTGTCGGTCGCCAATGAACGCGTGTTGTTCACCCACGAGCAGGCCTTCGCCGATCAGCAAGGCGCTTATGACGCGATCCGCGCGGCCTTCCCTGCGCTCGAGGTGGTTGAAGTGCCCACCAGCGAGGTCACTCTCGAAGAAGCGATCAAGACCTACCTCTTTAACGCACAACTGATCACTCTTCCCGATGGCGGCATGGTGCTGATCGTGCCCGAGGAATGCCGAGAGAGCGCATCGGTCTGGGGCTATTGCGAGAAGATGATGGCGTCGAACGGCCCTATCCGCGAAGTCATACCCGTCGATGTGCGCCAAAGCATGGCCAATGGCGGCGGACCAGCTTGCTTGCGCCTGCGCGTCGTGTGCGATCCGGTGACAGTTGACCCGCGTTTCATGCTTGATGAAGCCAAGGCCGAGATGATCGAAGGCATCATCCGCCACTACTGGCCAGAGCAGATTGACCCCGCCGATATCGGCTCCGAAACGCTTGCAAAGACCGTGATTGCCGCGCGTGCAGCCTTGCTGGCGTCGTTAAAACTCCAGGAACTGGGTTAACGCGATTGCATTGCCGTCGGGCGCGTTTACACTCCGTCATACGTTAACCAGCGCATCCCGCAGCCAGCCGTTGTTGGCACGGTGTTTGCTCAGAAAAGTGTTAACGAAGAAGGGGAAGCAATGCTGCGCAAGATCGGAAGGCTGTTTGTAATCAAAAACAGGTTTGAAGCCTTTGTGATCATCTACGCGTTGGCTCTTGGCGCAACCACGCGCGGCCTAGGTTACCTTCAAGAATATCCGCCATATTGGGGTGAAGCGCTTTTCCTTGCGGCGTGTGCAGCCGTGATGCTGGCTGGCGCGGCCATTCTTGACGGGTTGAAAGCGAAACAAGAGCTGGAAGAGCTCAAGTCGAAAGACTGAAAAACGCCGTTACGGGCGACGCATCATTCCCATACCCATACCGACAAGGTTTTCGACCATGGGGCCGCTGCCTGAGGCGGTGAGTTCCGCAAGAGACCCGTAGCGGCTCAAACGAGGCGGATGATAGGCTCGTTTGCTCTGGGCCTTCTGTTCTTCACTCATAAATCGCACTCACCTGAGAATTGACTTCTTTGGTCACGGGCGACGCATCATCTGTCCCATGCCCATATTGTTTTCGGTCCGAAAACCACTGCCCGACGCCGTGAGTTTCGCAAGAGACCCATAGCGAGTCAAACGCGGCGGTTGATAGGCCTGTTTACACCGGGACTTCTGCTGTTCGATCATAACTCAAACCTGCTTGCGCGTTAGTCACTTTAGTCTGGGGCGACACATCACTCCCATAGGCCTCGCTCATCATCACAATACGATTGCCCGCCGCGTCAAAAAAGTTAACTCATGTAAAGCAAAAGACTAACTAAGTAGCGCAATCCAATTCAATATCTTGATCGATTGCTTTTTTGAATTGATACAGCAATTTCATGGTTTTGTGAAGAGAGTCACGAACTATATCTAATCACAAAACGTATCGCCGGCTTTCGGCTGAAGCGCATAGAACTCTATTCTAGCCAGCATCGGTAAGCTTAAACTCACCGCCATAAATCGCTTTGCCATCTTTGTCGTAACGCGGAAGCAGGATCATTTCGTCCGCATTGTCCACCTCCAGGATGGCTTGCTTGCGGCGGAAATCCCGGCGCGCGCCGATCAGGCCGACTTCCAAGCGCGGCGTACCACGCACCACGATCCGGCGGTTCAGGATGGCCGCTTCCAAAGCAGCCATGGTGGGCGCCTTAAGCTTCCGGTCGCGCTTTCCATCCACGACAATCTCACCCATCTCCGACTGTGCAGCCGCACGGACATCCTCGGGCAAGACCGGATTGAGCAGATTGAACAGCGTTTCCTGATCAATCTCGATTGCGACGATGTTAGGGTTTACGCGCTCAATCGCACCACTCGGCAGACCTCCGATGCCTGACCGTTGTGTCGTATCGATCCCCGCAGAACCAAGCGCCTCGATAATCTCGAAATGCGAAAGCTCGATGCTGATATTGTTGAGCTGGATCTTGTCGCCCACACGGCGAATGGACTTCACGTCCATGATCAACGCCATGTCGTCTTTATTCTTGGTGCCCAGCTTGCGCGCGGTGCGCTGGAACTGGCGCGGCTGAAGGCATTCGACTTCGCAAATGTCTTGCAAGCGTGCGAGGTATTCCTCGCGTGTCTCGGCGGAAACGGGCGCTGTCGAGAGCGCAGCCAAAGATGCCAAGCCACCAATCGCAAAAGACAGAATTCGCATCGAACTCTCCTGAAATCCACCTGAATACAGAGATATAGATGCATTCTAGCTATGAAGCCAAGATGAATGGCAGACCGTGAGTGCACGCAAGAAGGGGATAGGTGGGGGTTTCTGTTGCTAGCTACCCCCGGAGCCCCGGAATCCGCTTCTGTTGCCCGGTGGGTCCAACCGCGCTTTAGCTTTGTAAATTCAGGCCGTTAAGCCGTCACATTACGCTGCAACTGCGAGTGCTTCGTTATCGTTTGCACTTATAAAAATGAACAGTTTTACGGGGTTTTCAGCCCGGGCAAAAACTACGCTTTTCAGCCCACGTCGATCCTAGTTCGGCCCCGTCAAAACGCCCTGCAAAACAGAGCTTTATGGTGGAGCCGCCGGGTACTGCCCCCGGGTCCGTTGTGCCTATTGCACGCAGCAATTTATCGCCATAGCCCGCAAAAAACGGGCAGGACCTATATAGACCCTGCCCGCTTAATGTGAAGTGTATTGCTGCCCCGCGCTGTTGCGGGACGCAAAGCTATTTTTTGAGTGCGTCGCGGATTTCCGTAAGCAACTCGATCTCGGTCGGGCCTGCGGGGGCTTCCTCCTCGGCAGGCTCCTCCATCGATGCTTTCACCTTGTTGGCGTAGCGGACCAGCAGGAAGATGATGAAAGCGAGGATGATGAAGTTGATGATCGTCGTGATCAGCGCGCCGTAACCGATCATCGCGGCACCCGCTTCCTTGAGTGCGGCGTAGTCGGTCATCGATCCTTCATAGCCTTCGGGAGCCGAAAGCAGGATAAACTTGGACGAGAAGTCTGCGCCGCCGAAAACGTAACCGACAACCGGCATAATGATGTCATCCGTCAGCGAAGCGACAATCGTGCCGAATGCGCCTGCGATGATAACCGCAACGGCCAGCTCCATCACGTTGCCCTTGGCGATAAATTCCTTGAATTCCTGAAGCATTGCGATCCCTTCCTGCAATGGTGAATTGGCGGTGTTTTTACAGGTCACAGTGTGATTGCCAAGCGGCGCGATGTAAACTCCAACAGCTTGAAACGGGCCTTTGGTGTGCTATATATGTAATACGCATTCACTTGGCGCTGTGTGACAGCACATATCGCGCCTTCAGGAGGGACCAGTATGAATTTCAAGACTTTCGGTCGCGGCGTTCTCGCCGCAGCAGCATCGCTCACGCTCGCCGCTTGCGGCATCAACTCGGTCCCGACCGCTGAAGAAGCTGCCAAAGCCAAATGGGGTGATGTAGAAGCCGCGTTTCAATCGCGCGCTAACCTGCTGCCGAACATTGAATCGCTGGTAAAGGCAGCCCGCGATGGTGAAACCGATATCTTCGTCGGCGTGGCAGAAGCGCGCTCGCAAGCTGGTCAGTTGAAAGTCACCGGAGACGATCTGAACGACGCGGACAAAATGGCGCAATATGCCGAGGCGCAGAACGCACTAGGCAGCGGCCTTTCACGCCTGTTCGCCACGGTGGAATCAAACCCTGATCCCAAATTCACACAGAACATCCAGACCGCGCAATCGCAGGTCGAAGGGGCAGAGAACCGCATCCGCGTCGCCATCCGCGATTACAACGCGGCGGTGCAGGATTATAACACCACCATCCGCACCTTCCCCGACACAATCGGCGCCAACATCATCCACGGTGCAGAGCCGATGGTGCCATACAAAGCGGCAACCGAAGGCGCCGAAGTCGCACCGAAAATGAACCTCGACTAAGCGACGGAGATCGCAAAGGTGGGGCGCTTCTTGCCCCACCAATCAACCGCGCGCGCCCAATTCTGACGGGTAAGCGCTTCCACACTTTCACCCAATGGGAGCGGCATGAGACAGATCGGCATCCTGCTCGCGGCATTGTTCGCGCTTATCGCCGCCCCTGCCCTTGCGCAGCCGGAATTTCCCGAGCTGTCGGGCCGCGTGGTCGATAGTGCGGAGATTATTCCTGCCGACCTCGAAGCCGAGCTGACCGCGAAACTTGAAGCGCTGGAGACCCAGTCCGAGCGCCAGTTAGTGATCGCGACGGTTCCCAGTCTCCAAGACTATGACATTGCCGATTACGGGTACCAGCTTGGCCGTGCATGGGGCATCGGTGACGCGGAGCGTAATGACGGTGCGATCCTGCTGGTCGCCCCCAATGAACGGCGCGTGCGGATCGAAGTTGGCTATGGCCTGGAAGGGTATCTGACCGACGCGATATCCTCGCAGATCATCCAGAACGATATCGTCCCACAATTCCGTAATGACAATTACCCCGGCGGCATTGCCGCGGGCGCCGATGCGATCATAGCCCAGCTGCAGTTGTCGCCCGAAGACGCCGCGCGCGTGGCTCAGGAAGCCGCACAGCAGCAGCAGGCCAACAGCGAAAGCGGCGGCATTCCGATCGGCGCGATCATCTGGCTCGGCTTCATCTTCTTCTTTTTCGTTCTGCCCATCTTGGGTGCAGGCAAACGTCGCCGCAGATATCGCAAGCGTCGCAAGGGTCCCTGGGGCAAACGCGACGATGATGATGACGATTGGGATGACGACGACGATGGCTGGGGCCGCACGGCGCGCGACATCATCCTTTGGGAAGTCGGCAGCGCGATTGTGCGCGGCGCAGTCTCGGGCGGCCGCAGCAGCGGCGGCTGGGGCGGCGGAGGCGGCGGCTTTGGCGGCGGCTTCTCCGGCGGCGGCGGTTCATTCGGAGGCGGTGGCGCCTCAGGGGGATGGTGAGCAATGTCCTATCTGAACCAAGACCAGCACAAGATCGTATCCGACGCGGTCAAACAGGCGGAGCTGAGCACATCGGGTGAGATCGTCACCGTTCTGGCCGACCGCAGCGATGGCTATTCCGACATTATCCAACTGTATTGCGCCGCCATCGCCTTCACCGCGATGAGCGTGTTCGCATTCATCCCGGCACCCTTCATGGACCTTTGGGACGCCTTGATCGGTGGCTGGGGCCACGAATGGTCGATTGGTGAATTGGCCAGCATGACCATTGCTCTGGGTCTGCTCGCCTATCTCGCCAGCACGGCGATTTTCCTGTCAGACGCGGTGCGTTTCGCGCTGATCCCGGGCCCAACCAAGACTGCGCGGGTGCACGCACAGGCGATCAAGCACTTCAAGGTTGGCGCAGAGGCCCGAACCAAGGGCAAGACCGGCGTGATGATCTACCTTTCCATGCGCGAACACCGCGCTGAGATCGTCGCCGATGATTCCATCGCCGAGAAAGTCCCTGCCGAGGTTTGGGGTGAAGCGATGGCCGAAATGCTCGACGAAATCCGCGAAGGCCGGATCGCTGAGGGCATGGCCGTGGGCGTACGCGATGTCGGCTTTGTGCTCGCACAACACTTCCCGATTGAAGAAGACGACGAAAACGAGCTTCCCGACAGGCTGATCGAAGTCTAGGGCTGTTCGCCCATGGACGATATCGAGCTAATCCGAGACCGTGACGCCGACCTGCCCGAAGAGGTGCAGTGGGAAGGCAAGTTCATCACCGCCAAAACCCGTGGCCGCTGGGAATATGTTGGCCGGGCGCGCGGTATTCGTGCGGCTGCGATCATCGCGCTAGATGAGGATGCGGACGGCACACGCCACGTGATCCTTGTCAGCCAATACCGCGTGCCATTGGGCCGTTTCTGCCTCGAAATCCCCGCAGGACTGGTCGGCGATCACGCCGATGTTGAGGGCGAAGGCGCTGAAAGCGCTGCCGCGCGCGAGCTTGAGGAAGAGACAGGCTACCGCGCCGACACGCTCGAGGTGTTGGGAGAGTTCTACTCCTCGCCCGGCATGGTCTCCGAAGCATTCACTCTGCTGCGTGCGACTGACCTGACCAAAGTCAGCGAAGGCGGCGGAGTTTCCGACGAAAATATAAACGTGCACCGCGTGCCGCTTGCGGGCCTATCCGACTTTGTCGCCAAATGGCGCGAGGCGGGCCACGGCGTCGATGTGCGCATCGCGATGCTGCTGACACCAGAATATTTGGGAGAGAATTGAGATGACGAAACGCTGCGAAGGCAAACTGGCACTGGTCACTGGCGGCGCGCAGGGGCTTGGCCGCGCACACTGCATCCGGCTGGCGCAAGAAGGCGCGCGGGTCCTTGCCACCGATATCAACGCCGAAGGCGCAGCGGAAACCGCCGCAATCGTGAACGCAGAGATGGGTGAAGGCACCGCCTTCAGCATTGGGCACGACGTCACTGATGTGAAAGACTGGGACGACGCCGTGGACGCAGCGCGTCAGCATCTGGGCGGGCTCAACGTTCTGGTCAACAATGCCGGGATCGGCGTCGCGGGCAATATTGAGACCTGCAAGTTCGAAGACTGGCAGCGCTGTTTCGATATCAACGTGAATTCGATCTTCCACGGCTGTCAGGCCGCCCTGCCCTTGATGCGAGACCATGCGCCTGGCTCGATCGTCAATATCAGCTCGATTGCGGGCCTGATCGCGAGCGACACAATGCCAGCTTACAATGCATCGAAGGCGAGCGTTTGGATGCTGTCCAAGTCGATCGCGCTTCACTGCGCGAAGATGAACATGCAAATCCGGTGCAACTCCGTTCACCCGACCTTTGTCGACACGCCCATTCTGGATGGCACAGCCAAGCACCATCAGCTCGACAAGCAAGTGTTGCTGGACAAGCTCGCGCGGCAGATCCCGTTGAAGTTTGTGGGTGAGCCGAACGATATCGCCAATGCCGTGGTCTATCTCGCCAGCGATGAAAGCCGCTTCATGACCGGCGCTGAGATCAAGCTCGATGGCGGTATCTCGGCGATGTAAGAATCGAAAGAGGGGCCACGATGGGCCCCTCCCGGTTTGATCAGATCGGTGTGCAGCGGTCCGAAAAACCGGGAACCGCTTAGTCGTTACGCTGCACTTAGTCCGCAATCAGACCGATTGCGAGATAGACCAGAGCTGCTGTGCCGAAGCTAACCAGAGCGCCAACTACAAAGCCGAGGCGAACCATCATCGGATCGATGTTGCTGTAATTGGCGATGCCGCTGCAAACGCCCATCAGCTTGCCGTTATGCTTGTCCAAGCGGAAGTTCCGGCTTGGCGGCGTGCTGTTCGACTTAGTTACTTTGTTCATGCGACGGCTCCGATAATGAGGTTAGCGTTCGGGGTTGCGGGGACCACGGCAACGGCCATGGCTGCGACAGTGACGATAATGGCAGCGGCTGCGGTGAGCAGTCTTGAACCAAAATCAGCGGGGGTAATCATTCCAACGTTTCCTTTCGTGTGTCTAGTGGTGAGTGATCAAGCAACCAGCGTCGGGCTTGCCGGGATGATTGCGTAAGCGAAGGTGGAGGCCGTTACGATCACTGCAAAAGCAGCTGCGAAGAGGCGGGTTCCGGTTTCACTGTTCAACATGGGGGTATTCCTTTCTTGCGGGGTATTGCGGGTTGTTATGCAACCAGCGTGGGGCTTGCCGGGATGATGGCGTATGCGAATGCTGCGGCCGTGAAGATCACCGAGAAAGCGGCGGCGGCGAAGCGGTTTGAGAAATCAGTGTTGGTCATTGTTAGTCTCCTGTTAGGTTTGTTTCGTAGTGCCTTGGGTGTTTCCCTTGGATGCCAAACACTTTGCAGGAGCCGTGCCAAACTCAGAAAATGGCGGATTTCTGCGGTTTTGTATCAAAATGTAAAATCGCGTTTCGTTAATGAAACCGAAAGGTTGGGAATTTTTCCCATATGTTGGGATCGGTGATTTCGCTATTCGGCCCGCTGGTCAAAATCCACCTGCATGCTAACGCCTAATCTCCGATGGCGCTGACCAAGATCACCTTGCAGAACTTCCGCAATCACGCCGCTAGCGAGCTGGCGGAGACGGCGCATTTCAATCTGCTGGTGGGGGAAAATGGCGCCGGCAAAACCAATGTGCTCGAGGCACTGTCTCTGCTTAGCCCCGGTCGCGGCTTGCGCCGCGCCAACCTGGCGGATCTTGCTCGAAGCGAGCCGGGCAGCGATGAACCGGGTGCCTTTGCCATAGGCGCGAGCCTGATCGAGCAAGGGCAGGTCTCTGCACGCATTGGCACTTATACTGAGTTGGAGCGCCCCACGCGCCGCCTGGTCCGCATCAACGGTGCAGACAGCAGCGCCAATGCTCTGTCAGAGTGGCATGCTGTCTCTTGGCTCACTCCGGCGATGGACGGCCTGTTCACCGATAGCGCAGGCGCAAGACGGCGCTTCGTCGACCGCATGGCTCTCGCAGTGGAGCCTGCCCATGCCAAAAGCGTCACCGCGCTGGAAAACGCGCTGCGCGAGCGCAACCGGCTGCTCGAGGACAATGGCGATGCACGGTGGCTCGACGCTATCGAGGCACAGGCGGCACAGCATGGTGCGGTGGTCGCCGCGAACCGTGCGCGGCTTATCTCCATGTTGGCGGATGAGTTGTCTGCCCTGCCCCCTGAGCCTTTCGCCCGCCCAATCCTGACCTATCGCGCCGGCGGTCCAACCGAAGTCGCCGAGCTTCTTGCCAGCTTTGCCCGGGAGCGCCCCAGAGACCGCGCCGCTGGCCGAGCGCTCACAGGCCCGCATCGCGACGAGTTGGAAGTGGTGATGGCTTCTTCCGGTCAGCCAGCAGCTTCCTGCTCGACAGGGGAGCAAAAGGCGATGCTGATCGCAATCACGCTCGCGCATGGCGTCTTGGCGTCATCAGGAAGGCCGAGCGTGCTGTTGCTTGATGAAGTCGCCGCACACCTTGATCCCGTACGCCGCAGCGAGCTGTTTAAGCGCCTGCGCAATGGCAAAGCGCAAATCTGGATGACCGGCACCGAACTGGCGCCCTTCGCTGATATCGAGGCCGAAGCAGCGGTCTGGCGCGTTGTGGGGGGTGCGCTGGAGCGGCTTTAGCCCTCTTCTGACTCGGGGATAGCGTCAGCCACAGCATCCAGCGTCGATTCCACCAGTTTCTCAATCCCCTCAACCGTGGGATGGATACGATCTTTCTGGAACAGCGTCGGATCTTCGTAAATGTCCTCGAGCCAGAACGGGATCAGCGCCGCATTGTATTCTTTCGCGAGCTCGCCATACATCGCGTCAAACGTTTGCTGATATTCAGGCCCGTAATTCGGCGGTGCGCGCATGCCCATCATCAGCACGGGGATTTCGCGCTCTTTAAGCTCATCGAGCATCGCCGTCAGGTTCCCGCGCGCTTCATCGGGAGCAATCCCGCGCAGCATGTCATTGCCGCCCAGCTCCAGAATGAAGAGATCGGGCTTTTCCTCTTGAGCGTTGAGCACGAAGGGCAGACGCTTCTTCCCGCCTGCTGTCGTGTCTCCAGACAGGCCGGCATTGGCAATTTTGGCGTTGATGCCCTTTGCGCGAAGAGCCGCTTCCAGCTTAGTAGGGTAGCTGTCGCCCTCGGCGTCCTTCAGGCCATAGCCCGCAAACAGACTGTCTCCGAACGCCACAATCCGACGTTCCGGCCCCATAACAGGGATGATTGCCCCATCATCAACCGCGCCCGCTTCCGCATCATCGGGAACCGCAGCGGCCTCCTCGGCATTTTCACTACACGCAGCCAGAGCAAGCGCGGCTACCACGCTCAACGTTCCGGCAAATCGTTTCGACCAGCGGTGATCCTGCATCTATGGGCTCCAAGTTGAGTATCTTGTTTGCAACCCACCCCTATGCCATCTGGAGCCTGTGACAAGTCCCCTAGCCATTTCCGCCCGCAATCTGACGCTGACCCTCGGCAGTGCAGACGCGCCCGTCGACATCCTTAAAGGGATCGACCTCGATATCGAACATGGCGAGGTTGTCGCCCTGCTCGGGCCATCCGGTTCGGGCAAAAGCTCGCTAATGGCGGTGCTTTCCGGGTTGGAGCGGGCAACAGGCGGCGATCTGATGGTCGCTGGACAGAACTTCACCAGTCTGGACGAAGACGGTCTGGCCGCCGCACGGCGCGGTCGCATCGGCATCGTGCTTCAGGCGTTCCACCTGCTCCCGACCATGACCGCTGCTGAGAACGTGGCGACACCCATGGAGCTGGCAGGCAGCGCCGACGCGACGCCGCGTGCAAAAGCGGAACTGGAAGCGGTCGGCCTTGGCCACCGGATCGGCCACTACCCCACGCAACTTTCCGGCGGTGAGCAGCAACGCGTTGCCATTGCACGCGCCATTGCCCCGCGGCCAGGACTGATTTTCGCTGACGAGCCGACTGGCAACCTTGATGTCGGCACGGGCGCTGAGATCGTTGAGCTGCTCTTTGCCCGCCGCAATGAGACCGGCGCGACGCTGCTGATTATTACGCACGACCGCAAACTCGCCGAACAGTGCGAGCGCGTGTTGACCATGGCGGACGGTGTGATTGTGTCTGACACAAAAGCAGACGCTCCGGCCAAAGAGGCCGCCGAGTGAGCAATTCCTCGGGCCTGTCATGGGGCGCAGCGTGGAAGATCGCGCGGCGTGACCTCAATGCGCGCTTCAAGGGTCTGCGCCTGCTGCTGGTGTGCATCTTCCTCGGCACGGCTGCCCTTGCCGCTATCGGTACGTTGACAGCAGCCATTGAGCGCGAGTTGGCGTCCAGCGGACAGGAATTGCTCGGCGGAGACCTTGAGGTTGAAGTCTGGCAACGCGACCTATCGGATGAAGAACTCGGCTCGCTTGAAGAATATGGCGAAGTGTCGGGCGGTTTCCGCCTGCAAGCCATGGCCAGCGCGGGCGAGAACACCGCTCCTATCGAGCTGAAGGCGGTCGACAACAAATGGCCGCTGTTCGGTACTCTGACTTTGATGGACGGCACCGAAACCGGCGCGCCTGTCGGGACCGATGCCTACTTGGCGCAGGGTGCGCTCGATCGGCTCGACATCAAGCTTGGCGAGACATTCCGCGTCGGCACCATGGACCTGCGCGCCGCAGGAGTGATCGACAACGAGCCGGACCGCTTGTCCGAAGGGTTTCAGCTCGGCCCGACGGTTCTAGTGGCGAAGCAAATCCCGCTTAACGCTGGTCTCATCGCGCCCGGTTCGCTTTACCAAAGCAAGCACCGGATCGCCTTCGCTGATGAAGGTCAGGACCCGACAGAGGTCGAGGAGGTCCTGACCGATGCCTACCCGCAGGGTGGCTTTGACTTCCGCAACCGCGACCGCGCATCGCCGGGCGCTGACCGCTTTGTGCAGCAGATGAGCGACTTTCTGACACTGGTCGGCCTCGCGGCATTGGTGATCGCCGGCATCGGCATTGCAGGTGGTGTTTCGTCCTATCTCGACGCGCGGCGCAATGGCATAGCGACGCTGAAGGTCCTCGGCGCTACCTCGCGCGACATCGTGCGCATTTACGCGCTGCAGATCGCCGTTGCCGCCTTTGTCGGGACCGTGCTGGGCTTGATTGTCGGCATCCTTATCACCCCTCTGTTCGGCATGGCGCTGCAAGGTCTGCTGCCGGTTGAAGGTGGGTTTGTGATCGAGCCCGCCCCACTCATCCTCGCAGCCAGCTATGGTCTGCTCGTCGCCTTCGCTTTTGCCGCTGCGCCGCTCCTTCGCGCGCGCAGTTTCCCCGCGATGGCATTAATGCGCAGCTCCATCGTCCCCCTCGCCCGTGATTGGCGCGCGATCGGTGCGACGGTACTCGGCATCGCAGCAATCTGCGCACTGGCGATTGGAACGACCGATCAGCCGCTGCTCTCGACCGGCTTCCTTGGCGGCGCTGCTATCGCTCTCGGTCTTCTCGCGCTGCTTGGTTTTGGCATCAAATTTATCGCGCGCAAGCTGCCGCGCCCGTCCAACCCGATCCTGCGCAGCGCATTGGCCAATATCCATCGTCCGGGTGCACCGACCGGTTCGCTGGTGACCGCGCTGGGCTTTGGTTTGGCCGCCTTTGTCCTGCTGGCCGGTGTCCAAACAGCCATCGATGGCAACATCGAAAGCAGCGTGCCTCAGGAGGCCCCAGACTACTTTGTGCTTGATGTGCCGGTAGAGGAAGAGGAGCGCTTCGAAACGCTCGTCACAGATCGCTTCCCCGATGCAGGCATCCGTGCTGTCCCAACCTTGCGGGGCGCGGTGCTGGCCTATGGCCCCAAGGACAATATGCAGCGCGTGGCCGATCTCGAGGAGATCCCAGAGGGCGCGTGGGTGCTGAATGGCGAACGTGGTTTGACTTATTCAGACACACTGCCAGTCGGCAACCGCATCATGGATGGTGAATGGTGGGATGAAGATCACACCGGCGAACCGCAGGTCTCTATCAACCGCGAATTTGCCGACGCGGTCGATCTGGAAGTGGGCGATTACCTGACTATCGCTGTTCTCGGCACCGAGCGCACCGCACGTATCGCCAATCTGCGCGAGATCGACTGGGAGAGCATGGGCTTCAACTTCACCCTTGTCTTCTCCCGCAACGCCTTGGCCGATGCTCCGCACAACCTTGCCGCGACCATCGAGCTTGCCGAGGATGGCGATGAAGTCGCGCGCGGCGATTTGCTGCGCGAACTGGTGCAGGAATTCCCTTCCAGCTCTGTGATTGAAACCGGTGACGTGCTGACCGAGGCTCGCACGATCCTTGAGCAGGTTGGTCTTGCCACTCTCGCCGCCGCTGCTGTTGCGGTGTTGGCAGGCCTAGCCGTCCTGATGGGAGCCATTGCGGCAGCTCGTGCGGCACGGACCTATGACACCGTCGTCCTGCGTGTTCTGGGTGCTAGCCGGAGGCAAATCCTGTCGATGCAGCTCGCCGAATACGGACTTATTGCCGCAGCTTTGGCGCTGGTCGCGTTGGGGCTTGGGTCGACGCTCGCCTGGGTGATTATCACTCAGCTGTTCGAGTTCGACTGGCTGCCCGATTGGGGTCAGGTGCTCGCGGTGCTTGGTCTTGGCCTCGGTATGGTGCTGGCCTTTGCATTGGGTGGCTCGCTGCCGCTGCTGCGGGCCAAACCAGCGCAGGCGCTGCGCGAGCTATAGCCCGCCCTTCGCAGCTCACTCGAAAGTGTGCGCGTCTCCGCCCGGCAACGGGTCGGGCCCATAACGGTTGCCACCGGCATTGCCCTTCATCGCCATAAACACGAGCACGATGATCGTGCCGACAAAGGGGATGAAGCGGATCCACCAATACCACCCGCTTTTGCCGATATCGTGCCACCGGCGAACCTCGACCGCTAAAGCCGGAATTCCGCTGACCAAGAAGAAGATGCCGAAGATTGCGGTGCCAAGCGTCCAGCCAAAGCCCGGATCGCTGGTCTCGGGATCAAATCCCGGCTCGAACGCGCCCGCTTGCGCGTAGAGCAAAGCGGTCAAGGCGATGATACCCGCCATTAGTAGGAAGAAGCTCCAATACTCCGCGCGGCTCGAACGGCCGCGAAAATCGAAGTACCGGCGATACGGCAAAAACATGTGTTTGAGCATGGCATGACCTCGGTTGGATCGGCCCGAGTTCCGGCCGATCGTTGCGGTCACCCATCACGCGTCAGACCCCCGCCGTGAATACCATAAACATGGTTCACGGCGGGGGTCTGATACGGCCTGAATTACTCGAAAGTCTCTCCAAGCGCCGCCGCTTGATTGTCGCTCACTTCAGCGTGAAGCGATGAGATTAAGGCTGCGCTGAAAATCGAGAAGAATAGGTAAAGCACGCCAAACAGTAAGAACCCCGTGAAGAGCCCCGTTATCGCCCCGCCCAGCCCCACATCTCCAAGGCTGGCTCCCAACGCGGCGAACAAAGCGGCGAATGGCAGAACAAAGATGATCAGCGAAATCAAAGCCGTGATCGCGAGCACAGCAAGGATCTTCAGCACATGGCCCGAGGTTATCCGCCAGCTTTCATTGATTGCGGTGATCGGGTTGAACACCTTGTCGACCGTGATCACCGGAACAATCACGCAAAAACGGCAGGCGAGATATACATAACCAACGAACAGGGCGACTTGAACAATGATCTCACCAAGACTGCCTAGGAAAGACATGATCAGTGAAACCAGTGTCAGGATCAGTCCAAGCACGAGGCTGGCGACGAGATACAGCAACAGGATTCCGACATAGGTAAGAGACCCCTTGAACCCGCGCCTCACTGCTTCGCCAAATGGAATTGTGAGGAGGGGAGATGCCTTGGCAACCATCGCGCCTTGCTGAGCAAAGAAGATCAACAGAAACGCAAAGTAGATCACGATGAACAGGAGCATCATTCCGAGGCCCAAGCCCAACGAAGAGAAGTCCTCCAAAGGCGCTCCGCCCGTGACACCACCCGCAAGGGAGGCGACAACACCACTGAACACCCCGCCAATGACCAGCATCATCAAGGCAAGCATGCCGAAGAAGATTGCCCATAGACCAAGCAGCGAAAGCCAACGCTCTTTCATCATGGCGACGGTATTTGAGAAGACCTTGCCGATTTCAAATGTCATATGTGCCCCCTGATCATTGAGAAAAGCACGTCCTACACACGGCCTCCCCGATTACCTGAAGTCTGCATATCTTCAGTCAAAGCGCAATCTCAGAAACGCAGAGCATCCCAAGTTTAGTTGGCTTCTCCTACCTAGAGCTCAAACAAAAAAGGGCCCCGCCATTGCTGGCGGAGCCCCTTATTGAACTGACTTTATGTCAGATCAGAAGCGGAAGCGAACCACACCGCCATAGGTGCGCGGTGCGTTCGGGTAACCCGAAACCGTGCCTGCCTGTGCCACACCGTCGAACACGGTGGTGATGAACTCATCATCAAACAGGTTACGCGCCCACACGCCGACTTCGACGCCATTGTCGAGCTTCAGCGTGGTCGATGCGTTCACCAGATTGACTTCGCGACGGAAGTTGTTCGGGCCAAAGGTCGGCAGACCGTTGTTGATGGCCGTGTTGCTTTCGTGGCTGTAGTCAATGCGGGTCACGAGGGTGTTGCCCGAGTCACCGAATTCATGCGTGTATGTCGCCGAGGTCGAGATCGCGATTTCTGGGATGCCGGCCGGTACTTCACCGGTCAGATCGCCCAGAACACTACCCGGGAAGCTGTCAAACAGCGGATCGAGGTAGGTCATCGCGAAGGTCAGCACGAGGCCGTCAGCCGGGAAGATCGAGCTGTCGAGCTCGAAACCGGTGACCGACTGGCTACCCGCGTTACGAAGGGCAAAACCGGTGCCGGTGAAGGCGAAGCTTTGGAAACCGTCAATCGTCTGATCGAATGCGGCAAGGTTGATAACCACACCGTCAAAGGCAGCCTTGATACCGACTTCATAGACTTCGGTTTCTTCAGGACCAGCGAAACGCGTACCCGATACAAGGTTCGGCACAGCGAGCCCAGCGTTGAGGATCGGCGAATCCGGTGCCGCGAAGGTCGAACCACCCGGGCCAGCAACGAAGTCGGTGCCCAGCGGACGGCTGTCACGCGATAGGTTGACCGAGCTTGCTTTGAAGCCGGTTGCGTAACTTGCGTAGACGTTCACTTCTGGCGAGATCTGATACGATGCACGCAGCAGGTAAGTGAACTTGTCGTCACGGGTCCGGCCATCTTCAACAGCGTTCGGAATGTTAACGAACGGCGGCTGGAACTGGAACGCAGCCAGACCCAGAAGCGGGTTGATGTTCGGATCGGTCGCCGCTGCCAGCAACGCCGCCTGGTTCGCCGCAGGCAGAGCCTGGAACGCCGCGCGGTTGGTTACCGTGCCGCCAGTTGCGCCAGTGATGAAGGCATCAACGAAGTTGACCTGAGCCAGCGGATCGAAGCTGGTCTGCGACAGTGCGAAGTCTTTGCTGTCGTCGGTGTAGTTACCGCCGAAAGTAAAGATCAGGCCGTCTACTGGCTCGAAATCGATCGTGCCGAAGATTGACCAAGCAGTGTTCTCCATGGAGTACACTTCATCAGTCAGCAGCGGCGTGTTGAAGATCGTTTCCTGACCGAAGCCAAAGCCACCAAGAGCAACTGGCGCTTCGAGGGCATTGAACAGCGTCGGCTGGTTGGTGAGAACAGCAACCGGGTCTTCGCCCGCCAGAATTTCGAAGAAGTTCCGGATCTGGCTGCCGTTCTGGATGGCGCTTTGCTGATCAATCTTCTCGTCGAAGTAGTAACCGCCAAGCAGGAAGTTGATCGGACCATCAAAGTCCGAAGCAAGACGGAATTCCTGCGTGAAGGTTTCAAGCTGCTGCGCACGGGTTTCGGTTGCAATGTCCGCGCTGGTGAAGTCGATGTCGGTGAGGAAGAAGTTCTCCAGCTCACGATACGACGTGATCGAGGTCAACGTCAGAGTGTCGGTTGGATTCCAGTCCATCTGGACCGAACCACCCCAGCTCTTCACCGTGTTGCTCGGAACAAAGTTCAGGAACACTTCACGGCCGAAGAAGTCGTTCGAGTCCGGAAGCTGACCGCCAACGGCAACGATGCCAGCAGCGGTTGGGCCGGACACGACGTTGCCGACGGTGCAGCAAACTTCGTCAATTTCCGAATAATCGGCGATCGCGCGGATTTTAAAGTCGGGGCTCGGCTCAATGAGGATCTGGCCACGAACGTTCCAACGGTTACGGTCGTTGATGTCTTCGCCAAGGTTTACGATCTCACCGAAGCCATCGCGGCGGTTGTAGCTGCCATCGAACGCGACAGCGATGTTCTCGCTGATCGGGCCGGTCACGTCGCCCTTGATCGTGAAGGCGTTGAAGTTGCCGTAGGTGGCTTCAAGCGAACCGGTGAAATCAAACTGCGGTTCACGGGTCACAACCGAGATGACGCCTGCGGATGCGTTCTTACCGAACAGCGTCGATTGCGGGCCGTTCAGAACTTCGATGCGCTGAACATTCGGAAGGTCGGACAGAGCGCCGGCCGAACGTGAACGGAACACGCCGTCGATGAAGACACCAACCGAAGGCTCGATGCCGAAGTTGTTATCGCCGTTACCGAAGCCACGAATGATGAAGGTCGATGCCGATGCGGTTTGCAGCTGGCTAACACGCAGCGACGGGGTAACTGTCTGAAGGTCGAGAACGTCGCGGATCTGCGCGTCTTCGAGCGTTTCGCCGGTGGTCACAGAGACCGAAATTGGCGTTTCTTGCAGGGTCTGCTCACGCTTAGATGCGGTAACAATGATACCCTGGCTGAAATCGGGTGCTGCAACCTCGTCTTCGTCCGTCTCAGCGTCTTGCGCAAAAGCGACCGAAGGTGAAGTCAATGCAAATGCCGCAGCGCCTGCGAGCAGAGCGACGCGATAAGTGCCGGCTGAGCCGGTTGAAATAGAACGCATGTAAGTTCCTCTCCTAAAATCCCTCCAACCGAAATGACGATCCTGCACACCCCAAATGCGCACACATCTCGACTGGTAGACCACTTCATTAGGCGAGTGTTGCCCGTGCGACAAGCCGCAAACCCGCGCAATTCCGCGCCTTAGAGGTGGGATGTTGCGCGTCCGTAACAGTTGCAATCTGCAATGTTGCACTGCCGCAATGCACGGACTTCGCTGCAACAGTGCTTGCCGTAGCGATATGTCTGGGCTACGCGCGGCGTGAAACATGCATATTGTGCAGCGCAGCATTTGTCGCGCCAGCACAATTCAAACAAATAAATCGCGCTGAAAGGCGCTCTATTAGTCGGTTGCAAGGCTCTTGCGACCGCCAAACCGAAAGCAAATCGATGTCATCCCCTCCTCGCTTCGCAATGTCGCGATCATTGCCCACGTTGACCACGGCAAGACGACTTTGGTCGATCAGCTGTTCCGCCAGTCGGGCACATTCCGCGACAACCAGCGCGTGGAAGAACGTGCGATGGACAGTGGCGATCTCGAAAAAGAGCGCGGGATCACCATTCTGGCAAAGTGCACCAGCGTTGAGTGGGAAGGCCCTGATGGCGAAACCACGCGCATCAACATCGTCGACACGCCAGGCCACGCCGACTTTGGCGCTGAGGTGGAGCGTATTCTGAGCATGGTCGATGGCGTCATCCTGCTGGTCGACAGCGCCGAAGGCGCGATGCCGCAGACCAAGTTTGTGACCGGCAAGGCGCTGGCACTTGGTCTTCGTCCCATCGTCGTCGTCAACAAGATCGACCGTCCCGATGGCCGTCCGCAAGAAGTTCTCGACGAAGTGTTCGACTTGTTCGCATCGCTCGACGCCAATGATGAGCAGCTCGACTTCCCGTCGCTATGGGCATCGGGCCGCGATGGATATGCCAGCGACGATGAAACTGCGCGCGATGGAACGCTCGATCCGCTGTTCAAGCTGATCGTCGACCACGTACCCTCCCCGCAGCTCGAAATCGATGCGCCGTTCAGCTTCCTTGCGACGCTGCTTGACCGTGACAACTTCATGGGCCGCGTTCTGACGGGCCGTGTCCAGTCGGGCACTCTTAAGGTCAATGATCCGATCCACGCGATTGATATGGATGGCAATGTTGTCGAAACAGGCCGCGCAACCAAGCTGATGAGCTTTGACGGCCTTGAGCGGGTTCCGGTCGAAAGCGCGAAAGCCGGCGACATCATCGCGCTCGCAGGCCTGGAAAAGGCGACCGTTGCCAACACAATTTGCGATCCCGGCGTTTCCGCTCCGATTGAAGCGCAACCAATTGATCCGCCCACGCTCGCCATGCGTTTCAGCGTCAACAACTCGCCGCTTGCGGGCCGCGAAGGCGACAAAGTCACCAGCCGTATGATCCGCGATCGATTGCTGCGCGAGGCGGAAACCAATGTCGCCATCCGCATCACCGAAAGCGATGACAAGGACAGCTTCGAAGTTGCCGGGCGCGGCGAATTGCAGCTCGGCGTGCTGATCGAGACAATGCGCCGTGAAGGCTTTGAGCTCGGCATCAGCCGTCCGAAGGTTCTCTTCCGCGAAGAAGACGGCCAGCGCATGGAGCCATACGAGACCGTCGTCATCGACGTGGATGATGAGCACTCGGGCACCGTCGTTGAGAAGATGCAGCGCCGCAAGGCCGACCTCACCGAGATGCGTCCGTCTGGTCAGGGCAAGACCCGCATCACCTTCTCCGCCCCATCGCGCGGCCTGATCGGTTATCACGGTGAATTCCTGTCCGACACGCGCGGCACGGGCATTATGAACCGCCTGTTCGAAAAGTATGGCCCTTACAAAGGCGCCATCGAAGGCCGCATCAACGGCGTCCTCATTTCCAACGGCGACGGCGAAGCCAACGCCTACGCGCTCAACATGCTCGAAGAGCGCGGCGAGCTGTTCGTTGCCCCGCAGATGAAGCTGTATGAAGGCATGGTGATCGGCGAGAATGCCAAACCGGACGACCTTGAGGTCAACCCGATGAAGGCCAAGCAGCTGACCAACATCCGTTCATCGGGTAAGGACGATTCCATCCGTCTGACCCCGCCGCGCCGCATGACGCTGGAGCAGTCGATTGCCTATATCGATGATGACGAGATGGTCGAAGTAACGCCGCAGAGCATCCGTCTGCGCAAAACCGAATTGTGCCCGCACGAGCGCAAGAAGGCCAAGCGTAAGAAAGACGCGGCGTAAGTCTGATCAGCCGCCGAGAGCGGTGTCTAGTTCTTTGCGGTTCTTGCGAGCGGCCAAAACGCCCAGCTCATAGCGCAGCTGAAATTCGTATTTGTCGTACCGGTATGTCGTCTTGTGCATGTACCCGGCGCGCAGGAAATTCATCGCTGCACAGTCGCCACCTTTCTGGGCCAGTGCCTTCAGGCTCGCATCTATCGAAGGCACTGTCTCGGGCGCCTCTTTCAACTTCTTCCGCTTGATCTGCTCACCTGTGTCATCAAGGCACGTGACGCCGCGCGCGGCAAAGTCGGCGAGCACTTCAAGCCCTTTGAGGTGCGCCCGATCACTCACCGGATCAAATCCGGCAAGCGTGTCGAAATCGATCAGGACGATATTCTGCTGCCCTACTCCAAGCGCTTCAAACTTCCGCTTGGCCAGTCTTGAAAAGCTCGCGTCCTGATTGGGCAGGCTCGAGGCAAAGGCGTAACCGAGGAAATTGCTGCTGTTGCGCTTGCTGCGGCGTACCGATTGATCGAGCTCGTCAGGGTTGGAATCGATCATTATGATAGTTGATTGGGGCAACACACCGCCAGCCGCGCGGCGCAGGCTCAGCATATGCTCGAACGCCGTTTTATTGCCCATATTGTCGTAAAACGCGCCATCGACGAATTGCAGCGTGTTGCGGCGCTTTTTCGGCTTTTCAGGGCAGAAAGAGTAGGCCTTGCCCCTGCACAGATCGGTTGCGGCAAAGGCCGATGTGTAGCCCGGCACCGTCCCGCTGGCCGAGGCGGCATAACCCAGCGGCACCTTCCCCAGATCCGCGCCGACATCCGTAATCCGCGCCTCGTTGCAATAATCGCCCAGATCGCGAACCGCGTATTTCTTCAGATAGGGCGCGGTGAACACGAAAGAGGATTGTGAGGGGTAAAGCGCCGCCCCGAAGAATGCGACCGGCAAGGTTGCTCCATTCGGTCCACCATAGACGTCGTCATATGTCAGCCGGCGCGTCACATCGGCGACCATCGTATTCGCCCAGCACCGCACTTTCGTCTTGCGCGTTTCCGCGAAGGATTGCGCAATGTCCTCGCGCCTGTCTACCAGCCGCGCTGTAGGATGTTGAGACCGGTCCGCCAGAAACGCCGCCACCGCCCATGATCCGCCCGAAATCGAGCTGATAAAGTCCACGCGGTCCAGCGCGGTCTTGTGCGGGCCGCGACCGCCAAACTCTTCCAGACCCTCCATCACGCCGAGAGTGAACGCCGCCGCGCGCATGCCTCCGCCCGACACAGTTAGGCCCACCACCTCGCCATCCGCTGTCGCATCGCGCAAAGGAATAGACAGGCCAAGAGACCCAAGCTCCTCCGGCCCGCTGGTGGCGAGAAATTCGTGCGTCTTCTGATTGCGAATATCGACCTTGTGGCCAAACGGACTGGAATGCAGGTTGAGCGCGTTGAGACCGCACCCCGCGAGCAATGGCAGGGCTGCCAGCGCTGCTCCTGTCTTCCAGTTCGCCATCCGCACGATCACCCCATAAAGTTCGCCTGACCGTTGGACGCGCTCACGCCGCCATCGACCGGCAGGTTCACCCCTGTGATAAAGCTTGCGTCCTCGCTGGCAAGGAAAGCGGCCGCGGCGGCGATATCCTCGGGCTCTCCCACCCGTTTGATCGCCATGCGGTTCATCATCATCTTCATCGCGCCATCGTTGTTGAGAATGTCTTCGACCATGTCGCTGCGCGTGACCGAGGGGTTGATCGTGTTCACCCGCACGCCCATCGCACCCACTTGCAGCGCAAGACCGCGCGTCAGGTTCGTCACCGCACCCTTTGACGCGTTGTAAAGCGGCAGCATGGAATCCCCGCCAATGCCAGAGACGCTGGAGATGTTGATGACGCTGCCTTGCGTCTTCATCAGTTCGGGCAAGGCCGCGCGCGTCATATAGATGACGCCCTTCACGTTGATGTCGATCACCCGGTCAATTTGCGCATCACTCATTTTGTGCAGCAGGCCCTGATCGGCGACACCGGCATTGTTGACGAGGTGATCGAGCGCGCCGAACCGCTCTACCGTCTTGGCAACGATTTCATTGGCGAACTCAGGATCGGAGACATCGCCCGCGACCACCAGCACGCGCTCGGCGTCCATTGTCGCCGCCGTCTCCGCACACTTCTCCGCATTGCGCGCGTTGATGATGACATTCGCCCCCTCATCATAGAACCGCCGCGCAATCCCTTCACCAATGCCGGTTGAGGAGCCGGTGACAATGATGGTCTTGCCAGTGAAGCGGGAGAGGTTGGTCATGGTGTGGGTGTCCTTGGTTTGGGATAATTGGCGTCGCTGTCACTTCTGGCTCAATCCCACCAGAAATACCACCAATCGGATTCTAAGTTGGATGCGGCAAGATTAGAGAGCGAGTTGACGCCTTGAAGTACGATGTCCTCGCAGTATGCGTATTGCTCACGCGCCAGCGCCATCGCCTCTTCGCGAGAAGTTGGGCGACGTTCGAGCTTCAGGTTGAAGACTGCGGAATCCATACCGACGAGCTGCGCGCCGTATCGCTGCTCCCATGACCTGAGCGCAGCAACATGCACTTCCGGCATGGGATTGGCATTCCATCCGCCCCATTTAGCGTATGCCGGAACTTCGTAACCTTTGTCCGTCGGGAAGATGACAATGAAACAGCGCGCATAGGGCTTTTGGCTCAAAACATCCGCGTGAACCGTCAGTCCGGGGCTCGCTGGAGCCACGGCGGGCCATTCACCGACAAACGGCTGGAACTCTTCGAGAGTGCCGCTGTTGGGATAGCTCTTCAGATATTCTTCAAGGTTCTTTTGCCGTGCCGCGATCAGATCATCCGGAAAATTATACTCTGCGGCCTTGGCTATAATCGTTTCAGGATCTTCATCGTTTCGGAAACTGGCCTGTTCGACCAACTGAGCAAGCTGCTCGGCATCGCCAACAATTACCGGATAGCCCTCTCCCTTTGCACGCAATTGCTGCCATCGCGAATAGGCCTTGCTGCCCTCAACTTCCTCTATCGGAAATCCAAGCGAAGCCTTGAGACCTTCGATGTCGATTGGCTCACCTTCGCGGCCATAGGTCGTGTAGACTGGCGTCTCTTGTTCACGCGCAAAACCAAGCTTGCCAACAAGGCTGGCCAGGAATCCGCCGATTATGGAACGTCTTGTGATCAAAGCAAAGTCTCCAGCTGATCACCTTTGTTGCCCTTGGGAAAGCCAAATACAAGCTGCTGGCAAATATTGGTTTTACCCACCTAACCTATCCTGTTCATTCCGAGCGATGATTGCACCTCTGCCCGCAAGTGATCAGACCGTGACCTGCGTCACGCGGGGACGCAACTGGCACATGTTCTAACGCTCGCGCCTTGCCTGGCGGAGACGCCGTGAATGCGTTCCCTCTCTGCAGGGCAGAATGGCATCGTCTGCGGATGCCTTAGGGGCACAGGAGAAATAAATGTCAGAGCAGATCAGAGCTATCGTCGAAGAGGAATTCTCGCGCATCGATTCCGAGCGTGCGGAACTTGCGTCTGTCGCGGACGTCAAAGAGGTATTTTGTGACAATTGGGACTACGCTAAGAGTGCGCTTGAATTCCTTAAGCAGTTTCTCCCCGGTTGGGCAAAAGCAGTCGTCGGCGTGATTATCGTTGTCGGTGACCGCGTGAAGAAAGAGGTTTGCGCCTGACAGGCGGCAACCAGAAACTGCGGATTACGCATGTTATCCCGGTCTTTTGGCCGGGATAACATCGTAAGAACAAATTTTCCTACCCGCCCGCGCCGCTGTACTGTGTGGCGATATGGTTTTCTCTTCTTACCGTTACAGCTCACGTCACGCCGGACGCACAACGACACCCGACGCACGCTCGCGCGCGGGCAGTCGTTTTTGATTCAGGACACTGTGTCAGCTGTTTCAGGCGTTCTCCATGCGCGGCGAAACGAGGGCATTGGCGCGCCCCCTTCCCTCGCTGGCAAACTGCCGCCACACTTGCGGCCGGGATTACACAGCGAGTCGATAAGGGAGGGTGCGACATGACTGACGAACCAAGAGTTACGGGCCTGGGAGGGGTGTTCTACGTCGCGGCGGATCCGGAGGCGACGCGGGTTTGGTATCGCGACGTATTGGGCGTGGATGGCGAATATGGGCCGCAGATGGCGTGGTCAGAGGAGCCAAAGCCCAATCCCTACTCGCTGATCAGCCATTTCAAGGATGATGAGTACATCAAGCCGGGCACGGGCGGCTTTATGATCAATCTGCGCGTGCATGACCTTGATGGCTTTGTCGCCGCGCTGAAGGCCAAGGGGGTCGATGTGCTCGACTCCGTGGATGAGGGTTATGGGAAGTTTGCGTGGCTGCTCGATCCCAACGGGGTTAAGATTGAGTTGTGGGAGCAGGAGGAGGAGGCACTGCCATAAGCTCTATGTGCCTGTTCATGTGGCTGAAAGGTCTATGGTAAACCGGCGTTAACGCTAACTCTTGCGAGTTGGTTCATGGTGTTTGGGCAATAGTCCTTAGCCATGACGCATCGACTCAAATCTGTATCGACTTTCCCGCTGCTTGCCTGTGCAACCATGCTTGGCGCGTGCGGTGGGATCATCCCTCAGGGCAAGGCGCCCACCACCGGCGCGGCCAGCACGGCATCGGCTTCGGTCAGCACACCGGCCCGCATGTCAGGCCCGGTCAGCACAGCGGCGAACACCGGCCGACGCCTGCCTCCGCCGATTGTGCGTCCGGCTCAAAACCGCATGGCCAGCGCGCCGCAAAGCGTGGCGGTGCAGCCTGAGGATATGAACTGCATCAGCGAGCTGAGCGCTGCGGGTGCGCGGTTCGAGGCGCTGCCCGATACCTATGCCGCGCCAGGCTGTAACAAGCTGGGCACGGTGCAACTGATGGCGTTGTCGGGTGATGGCGGGCAATTCGGGGTGGCCAATATCGGCGCGCTCAAATGCACTGCCGCCAACGCGTTCAGCGGCTGGGTCCGCTACGGAGTGGACCGCGCGGCAAAGCAGATCTTGGGCAGCGGGTTGGAGCGTGTCGTGACCATGGGCAGCTATGCCTGCCGCAATGTCGCGGGCACAGAGCGTCGCTCTGCCCACGCCCGTGCCGAGGCGATCGACGTGTCGGGCTTTGTGCTGGAGGATGGCCGCACGATCATGCTCAAGCAGGACTGGAATGGCGGCAGCGCAGCCGAACGCGAATTCCTGCGCGTGGTGCATAAGAGCGCCTGCAAACGCTTCGGTACGGTGCTTGGTCCGAACTACAACAAGGATCACGAGGATCATTTCCACCTTGAACAAGGTGGCGGGAAATTCTGCCGCTGATCGGGTAGCTCGCTTAAAAGAATTACGGCCCCGCTGTCCGGCAGTTGGGGCAGCCGAACAACGGAGCCGTCAGGGGCAGCGGTATTGCCCCCGCTGAGCCTCTCCACTCAAGCGGACAGCCTCGCCTCCAATTGGGCCTCAAGCTTCAATCGGACGGCTTCGGCAGCGTGCCGCGCGCCCAACTTGTTCATCATGTTGGCCCGATGGATTTCCACCGTGCGTGGACTGATCTCCAGCTCGCGCGCGATGACCTTGTTGCTGCTACCCTCGGCCAACCAATCGAGCACTTCGCGTTCGCGGCCAGACAGATTGGAAATTCGGTCCCGAGCCTCAATCATGCGGCGGCGTGACTGTGTGAACGCTTCGGCCTCTTCCTCAATCCTCGCAAGGCAAGTGCCAAACCGTTCAGGGTCAAGCGGTAGAGGGAGATAGTCCAGCGCCCCGGCCTTGATCGCATCGACAATCCGCGTCGCGTTCGGCTGAACACCGACTGCGATCAAAGGCAACCATACTCCCAATCGCCCGAGGCGCTCGAGGACGCTCGCGACCCCGCCGTCCTCGGGGTTATCGCGAGCGACGATGATGCCCTCTCGCGGGGGATGAACCGATAACTCTGAAAGATCGCCATACACTTCCGAATGATGGCCTAGGGCAAATCCGGTCCGGGCTAATTCAGCGCGATGACGGCTTGAGGAGTCGATGAAATGGAGTGTGGCTCTGCGTGTCATGCTTAGTGGGTACGCAGAAAGCCTGAGTAGTATCACGCGAGACCTCCACCAATCTGGAGCAATGCCGCGTCTCAAATTTTACAAGCAACTGATTATGTTAGTGTAATTGAGGTCCGTTTTGAACGGGAATCTGAGTTGTGGTTAAGAAGAAACCGCAAACCAGGCCAGCAAATGGGCCTTACTCAGCGTCCAGCGAGTAGTCAGGAAGCGACTGAAATGCTTGACGAAGCGCATCGCCCCAACCCGATGAGACGGACTCAAAATACGGGTCATCATGCGTCACTCGGTGTTCGTGAAGCGGCGCGAACTGATCCTTTTCGATCACCAGCAAATCGAGCGGCAAGCCGACCGACAGGTTGGCTTTGAGCGTAGAGTCAAACGAGACCATCAGCAGCTTTACCGCTTCTTCAAAACTCATGTCACGATCATAACCACGGATCAGGATCGGACGGCCATACTTGGTCTCGCCAATCTGGAAGAACGGCGTGTCCCAGCTCGCTTCGATAAAGTTGCCTTCGGGATAGATCATGAACAGGCGCGGCTGCATCCCTGCAATCTGGCCTGCGACGATGATGGATGCGGTGAACCGTCCCTTACCGCGATCACCGTTGGACGCTTGCGCTTCGGCGATAGTGCTCCGGAGCAACCGCCCAATCTCCGTGGCGACGTTGAACATGGTTGGGCCGTTGAGCAGCGTCGTCTCGCGCTGATCAGGCTCTTTGGTGCGCTCTTCCAGCTTGCTGATCACAGCCTGCGTGGTCGCGAGATTACCAGCTGTCATCACTGCAATCATCCGCTCGCCCGGCACCTGCCAATGGAACATCTTACGGAAGGTGGAAATGTTATCGACGCCCGAATTGGTGCGCGTGTCGCTCATCAGGACAAGGCCTTTTTCGAGCACCATGCCAACACAATACGTCATCTGAGTCTCCGAAAGTCGAGGCGCGCGATTAGTCGAAAAGCCGCGCGTTGGAAACGACTATCATCACTGTTCTTCGCGTTGCTGTTCGACCGAGACATCTACCGTTAGCTGGCTGGTGCCATAGCTGATGACATTGACCGGCGCAGCGTCGACATAATCGCGGCCTGTCGCAACGCGGACATAGCGGGTGTCCGGACTGATCCCGTTGGATACGTCAAAGCCGACCCAGCCTAACCCGTCGATATGCGCTTCGGCCCAGGCGTGCATCGCCTCCTGATCCACTCGGTCGTTCATCATCAGATATCCGCTCACGTAGCGCGCCGGAACATCCGCCGCGCGCGCAGCACCGATGAAGATATGCGCGTGATCCTGACACACACCATGGCCAGCGGCTACAGCTTCCTCAGCCGTGGTGCCCGCCTGCGTAGTCCCTTTGGAATAGGCGACATCGGTGAGAATCTTGGCCGATAGAGCGTGAAGATAATCGAGTTTCGCACCTTCTTCCGGCCCCGGCACTTCGCGGATCAGCGCGCGCATTCTTTGTCCCGGCTTAGTCAGCTTGGTCTGGCCAAGGAAGCTCCAAAGCGGCAGATGGCCCGAGTGCCGGCCGATCATGCCAGCATTATCGGTGGTTTCGACCACGCCATTGCACGTCACTGTCACTTCGCATGTGTCAGGCTCGACCGTGATCAATGTGCAAGTGTTGAAGTGCTGATCGTCATATTCCAGCTCGGCGTGGGCGTTTTCGTATCCCATTTCCCAGCTGATGATTTTCTGCCCCTGCGTTTCCTTCGGCGTCAGACGCAAGCGCTGCAGCGCGTGCACCACTGGATCATCAAAAGTGTAACGGGTTCTATGGCGGATCGAGAGGCGCATCAGGCGTGGAACCTATAGTCTTCGGCGATGGCGCTGGAGATGGCGGCGTTGCGCGACATGAAATCAATCAGGAATTCATGCAGGCCCTGATCGAAGATGTCGTCAACACTGAGATCGTTGATGAGGATATCGGCCTCCCGCATCAGCTCGTTCGCGCGACCGTCGCTTCCATGTAGGCGGGCGAGCGCGGCCAATTCATCGCGCAGCTCGCTGCGACAAAAGGCCAGACTGCGCGGGAAACGGCTATCCAGAACGAGGAACTCAACAATCCCGCGCGCATCGATTTGGCCAGCATTGAGCCAGCTATAGGCGCGCGCACCCGCAACCGAACGGAGCACCTGATCCCATTGGCCGGTGTCCAAACTTGAACCGACATAGGAAACCGAAGGCAGCAATAGGAAATATTTGAGGTCGAGAATACGAGCGGTGCTTTCAGCGCGCTCTACAAACGTCGCGGAGCGCGCGAAGTGATAGCCTTCGTTTCGGAGCATCGAACCGTCAAAGGCTCCGTGAAAGCGTGTGCCCGCCTGCCGGATCGTGGTGAGCACATCGCCAACCTGCCCTTGGCTGACGGGCCGCGAGAGCTTCTTGTCGAGCTGCATCCAGCTTTCATTGACCGCTTCCCACACCTCGCTGGAAATGTTGGTGCGGGCCGTGCGCGCGTTCTGCCTGACCAGACCGAACATCTCGCGGATGTTGCCCGGATTGGCCTTATCCCGCAGCACGAAGTTCCAGACCGAGTGGCCATCATAGGCGCCGTTGACCGCTTCGTATGCGGAGCGTTGGCCGATTGTGGCGATGACGGAGCGCCATTCTGCCTCGGCCGTTTCGATGTCGCGCGTGATCGCCATGCGCAGCGCCGCTTCGAGCAGGCGCGCGGTATTCTCGGCCCGCTCAAGATAGCGGGACATCCAGAACATTCCATTGGCGGTCCGGCCTAACATCAGTCTTTCAGCACCCACGTATCTTTGGTGCCGCCGCCTTGAGACGAGTTCACCACCAATGACCCTTTCTTCAGAGCCACACGCGTCAGCCCGCCCGGTGTAATCTCGATCCCGTTGGGTGAGCACAGCACAAACGGACGCAAGTCCACATGGCGCGGGGCAAGGCCCTTCTTGGTAAAGATAGGGCAGGTTGAAAGCGAAAGTGTCGGCTGCGCGATGTAGTTTTCGGGATTGGCCTGCAGCTTCGCGCGGAACGCCTCGATCTCTTTTTTACTTGCCGTCGGACCGATCAGCATGCCGTATCCGCCCGAACCGTGCACTTCCTTGACGACGACTTCTTCCAGATTGTCGAGCACGTAAGCGAGGCTGTCCGGATCGGCGCAGCGCCAAGTTTGGACATTCGGCAGCAGCGGTTTCTCGCCGGTGTAGAATTCAACGATCTCCGGCATGAAGCTGTAAATTGCTTTGTCGTCCGACACGCCCGTGCCCGGTGCGTTGGCGATGGTGATCCCGCCGGAACGGTACACATCCATGATGCCTGGTACGCCCAACATAGAACTCGGCTCGAATGTCAGCGGGTCGAGATATTCGTCGTCGACGCGGCGATAGAGCACGTCGATCGGTTTGTAGCCGCGCGTGGTGCGCATCTGGACGCGGCCATCGACCACGCGCAGATCACCGCCCTCGACAAGTTCGGCGCCCATCTGGTCGGCCAGAAAGGCGTGCTCATAATAGGCGGAGTTGTAGATTCCCGGCGTTAGCACCGCGACTGTCGGTTTGCCTGTGGTCGCCGGCGGCGCGCAGGCGGCGAGCGAACGGGCAAGCTTGCGCGGATAATTCGACACAGGCTCCACCGGCACCTTGCTGAACAGGTCCGGGAACATAGACATCATCGTCTCGCGGTTCTCCAGCATATAGGAGACACCAGATGGCGTACGGGCATTGTCCTCGAGCACGTAGAATTCGTTCGGCCCCGTGCGCACCAGATCAATGCCGACAATATGGGTGTAGATTCCGCCTGGCGGGGTGAAGCCGACCATGTGCGGCAACCAAGCATCGTTCCCTTTGAACAAACGATCCGGCACGCGGCCCGCGCGAATAATCTCCTGCCGGTGATAGAGGTCATAGAGAAAGGCGTTTAGCGCGCGCACACGTTGCTCGATCCCACGCGACAGCTTGCGCCATTCGCTTGCGGTGATCACTCGGGGCACCATGTCAAACGGGATCAGCCGTTCTTCGGCATCATCCTCGCCATAGACATTGAAAGTGATTCCGGTGCGGCGGAAACTGTCATCCGCCTCAGTCGCTTTGCGGCGCAGGAAGCCGTCTTCCTGATCATCGAGCCAGTCGCAATAATCGGTGTAGGCAGGGCGAGTCTGTCCGGCACTGTCGAACATCTCGTCAAAATTGTCAGGCTGTCCGTCGATGCGGTCGACCATGCGTTCCCTGATGCAAGGCAGCCCATCCCCTGTGTGCTGCAGCTGCTAAGGATACTTACCGATAGCGCGCGAAAGTTAAAGCGGAAATCGCGCGAGAACTCAGCCGCGTTCTAGCTCTTTCAGAACGGCCTTGATGACATCAGGAGAATAGGTAAAGCCCAGATGACTGCACCGCACCGCCACCGCGCGGTCGCGCTCGTCTTGCGTGCCTGCTGCGCATCGCGGGGCAATGACCGCATCGCTTGGGCTCCACAGTGCAACGGTTTCGACCGGTGGCTTGGCAGAAAAATCGGCCTCAACCGGTGGCGCGTCGACCTGATGGCCGGTGATGAACTGATAGACCCGCCACACATTGTTCGCACGCGGGCTGCCCGAAAAAGGGGAGCCCATGGTGATCACTTTGGCAATGGCTTCTGGATGACGATGTGCCAGCTCGCGGGCATAAACGCCGCCAAGGCTCCATCCCAGCAAGACTACTGGTTCACCGGCGTCGCGGTGGACTTCGAGCAAACGCTCCTCGATCTGCTGAAAGCGTTCGGGCGTCGGTCCCCAATTGCGGCCCTGTCCCCAGCGTTTGGCGGTGTGGCCGGCGCGCTCAATCTGCTCTGCAAGATACCGCATCTTGCGCGGGTGCGCCGCGAAACCGGGCAGCACGAGGACTGTGCGCGGATTATCGCTTGGCTTGATTTCCAACCGCCGCACAATGCGGCGCGCAGGCTCGGCAAGGATATCCAGCTCACCCAGAATGCGTTTCAGATCAGGTTTGCCGGCTTCCTGATCCGGAGATATCCCTTCACGCGCCAAAGCCAATCGGCGCGCGAATTCACCCTCGCTCATTGCGATGTCGCGGAGACTGGAAAGGGTGAACCGTTTCGCCATAGTTGCCGAGGACTACCGAAGCGCGGTGAATACTCGATGAAGAAACGGTTCTCCCTGCGTTAGTTCATACGCATCAGGCGTCGCAGTCACCGATGCGTTCTTGCTTGATCTGCATTTTGACTTCGGCATTTTCCATGCCGGGCATCATGCCTTTCGAAGTCATCTCAAGATCAGAGCTGGTGGCACTGACAGTGCCCTTCATGGACATTTCCATTTCGACCGTTTCGCCTGACTTGCACGTCATCTGCATCTCGAAGTCATTACCTTCGATATCGTACTTGCCGACGGTGCAATCATCGTCTTCATCGAAGTCGTTCTGATTCCGGCCAAAGCCGTCCTTGGCCATCTCTTCTGTCATGCAGAACTCGGTCGACGTGCTCATGCGGGAGCCCATCATATCTGCCATTTCTTTGGGCATCCCTTCGACTGATATGAATGTCATATCGACTTTGTATTTGCCCGGTTCTGGCTTTATCTCGCCGCCATCTTTGCGCGTTTCTGCGGCCATTTCCTCACCGCTGATTTTGCCGTCTCCATCCGTATCAGCATCTGTGCCAGAGCCTCCGCTACAGCCAGCGAGTGCGAGCGCCAATGCAGCGGTTCCAAATGCGTACTTCATCTATTCCTCCTCAAAAGATTGGCGTCAGGCTTAGCAGGTCTTTGGCGAAAAACACTTGGCGAATAGCGACATTCTTTCACACTCTTCACACATGCCACTTTGTGCCCCATATGTTCACGCATGTCCGAACTCGTCATTCGTCGCGGCTTAGAAGAGCCTGAAACCGGGGAGGACTTCACCCCGCATCGCCCCACCCGCCCGGAAAAGTCGATGCCGGGCAAGCCATTCAAGCTGGTCTCTGACTATGAGCCGGCGGGCGACCAGCCGACGGCTATCAAGGAACTGGTTGAAGGCGCTTTGGCCGGTGACCAAACGCAGACGCTGTTGGGCGTAACCGGATCGGGCAAGACATTCACCATGGCCAAGGTGGTCGAAACCTTGCAGCGGCCCGCCCTCGTGCTCGCGCCGAACAAGATCCTCGCCGCGCAGCTTTATGGCGAGTTCAAAAGCTTCTTCCCTGAAAACGCGGTCGAGTACTTCGTCAGCTATTACGACTATTATCAGCCCGAAGCCTATGTGCCCCGCTCCGACACCTACATCGAGAAAGAATCGAGCGTGAACGAAGCGATCGACCGGATGCGCCACTCGGCCACCCGCGCGCTGCTCGAACGCGACGATGTGCTGATCGTTGCCTCGGTTTCCTGCCTCTACGGTATTGGCTCAGTCGAAACCTATTCGGCGATGATCTTCGACATCAAGAAAGACGACACTGTTGATCAGCGGGAGCTAATCCGCAAGCTGGTCGCGCTGCAATACAAGCGGAATGACGCCGCCTTTACTCGCGGCTGCTTCCGCGTGCGCGGGGACAATCTGGAGATCTTCCCCAGCCACTACGAAGACATGGCATGGCGCATCAGCTTCTTCGGCGACGAGATTGAAGAAATTGCCGAATTTGATCCGCTGACGGGCAAGACTGGCGCTAAGCTGGAAACGGTGCGCGTCTATGCCAACTCGCACTACGTGACGCCCGGCCCGACGATGAAGCAGGCGACCGAAGCGATCAAATTCGAGCTATCCCACCGGCTTCAGGAACTTGAGGAAGAGGGCCAACTGCTCGAGCGCCAACGGCTCGAACAGCGCACCAATTTCGATCTCGAGATGATCGCCGCGACGGGCAGCTGCAACGGGATCGAGAACTATTCGCGCTTCCTCACAGGCCGCTTACCCGGCGAGCCGCCGCCCACTCTGTTCGAATATCTGCCCGAAAATGCGCTGCTGTTCGTCGACGAAAGTCACCAGACGGTGCCGCAGATCGGCGCGATGGCACGCGGGGACCATCGGCGCAAACTGACGCTGGCGGAGTATGGCTTCCGCCTGCCCTCGTGCATCGACAACCGCCCTCTTCGCTTCAACGAATGGGACGCGATGCGCCCTCAGACATTCTGCGTCTCGGCCACGCCCGGCAATTGGGAAATGGAGCAGACCGGCGGTGTCTTCGCCGAACAGGTAATCCGGCCAACCGGCCTGATCGACCCACCCGTCGATGTGCGCCCTGTCGAGGATCAGGTGCAGGACTGCATTCAGGAATGCCTCGCCACCGCGAAGAAGGGCTACCGCACGCTCGTCACCACGCTCACCAAAAGGATGGCCGAGGACCTTACCGAGTTCATGCACGAAGCGGGTGTAAAGGTCCGCTATATGCACTCCGACGTTGAAACGCTGGAACGCATCGAACTGATCCGTGACTTGCGGCTGGGTGTTTACGACGTGCTGATCGGGATCAACCTGCTGCGCGAGGGGCTCGACATTCCCGAATGCGGCCTCGTGTGTATCTTGGACGCGGACAAGGAAGGCTTCCTGCGCTCCGAAACTTCGCTCGTCCAAACCATTGGCCGCGCAGCGCGCAACGTGGATGGCCGTGTGATCCTTTACGCCGACCGCATCACCGGCAGCATGGAGCGCGCGATGGCGGAAACCGACCGCCGCCGCGAGAAGCAAGAGGCGTTCAACGAAGAGAACGGGATCACGCCGGCCACGATCAAACGCGCGATTGCCGATATCGTCGCCGACACAGCATCGAAGGACAGTGCTACCGTCGATACGGGCGATGAAGAGGTCAACAACCTCGTCGGTCATAATCTGCGCAGCTACATCGAAGATCTTGAGAAGAGGATGCGGGACGCCGCCGCAAACCTCGAATTCGAAGAAGCAGGTCGCCTGCGCGACGAGATCCGCCGGTTGGAGAACGACGAGCTCGGCCTGCCCGATGGCGAGAAGAAAGCGCCTATTGTGGGGCGCAGCAATGAAGGCAAGCCGGGCACGCGGAAAACGCGATACGGGAAGACCCGGTACAAAAGGATGGGCGGAAAGCCTTAGCTCATCGGCTCGACCGTCACATAACCCTCCACCGCTGCAACCAGCTCGTCGAAGTCACCGTCTGAGCGCATCGTTTCGATGTTGATATCGCCATAGTCGCCGGTCGTCTTGTTTAGCTCGGCGACTTTGCGGGCCATGGGTTTGATAGGGAAGCTCTCGGCGTCGCGGATTGTTACGGCCAGCACGCGAGCCATAGCCATTTTGCGCACCGCAACCCTCTCGATACGGTCCCACGGCAATGTGTCATTCGATGCTGGCGGGTAGGCAATGCCCGCTCCTGAAATTTCAATTTCCACCCGTTTACGGAGCAAGGTTGGCAAGAGTGCCAGAGCCACAACCAGCGCCACTCCACCTACCCACGGCAGCACAGCCAACAACGTCTCAAGCCTGCTGGCACGTCTCCCCGCGCGAAAGCTCTCCGATGGGTCCGGCAACAGGAACGAGAGGTCAATGGTCAGCATCAGCGTGCCCATCATAGCAAGGAACGCCAGAAGAACTCCCATCCGCTTGGCCGAACGATGCGCAATATAAGTGTTGGCCACGAGTTATCCCTCCCATTTAAACAGGCGAAGGATAATTCGCATTGCGCGATGCGTAACCACATGAATATGGGTGGCGCATGGATGCAAAGGGCATGATACGCTTGTGTGCGGCGGTGTGCGCGGTGACGATGATCGCCGCCTGCAAGCCTCCGCCTACCGATGCGGGGATGAACCGCGATATGCCTGAAGCCGCGCCGACTTTCGCGTCAGACCCGCTGCCTTCCCCCGAAAGCGAGGGTGCACGCTGGGTTGGCACGAGCGACACGCGCATGGTCTATGGCCTGCCCGGCGAACCGGCGATGATGGCACTGGAATGCGTCGAAGGCGCGAGCATCGCTGACAACCGCATCCGACTAACCCGCATAAGCGTGGCTGACGAAGGCGCGGGCGCGATGATGGCCTTGATCGGAAACGAGCGCATTGGCCGGATCGAGGTGGACGCGACCGAGATTGGCGGACGGTTCCTGTGGCAGGGAGAAGTTGCGGCGGATGATGTGCGGCTGGAACCGTTTATCGGCGAGGAAGAGCTGACCGCGACGGTGCCAGGCGGCGGCATGGTCACACTCAACGCCAGCGCTTTACCGACCGAATTGCTGGCGAAATGTCGCGGAATTGTGCTCGAAGATGAAGCCGATGAGGGGTCCGACGAAGAGACTACTTCCGAGACGCCGCCTGAGAATTCTGCGCCCGCTCGCTGAGCATATCGGCGGTGAGCACTTGCGGCAGTTGCTCCGGCTCGCCGCCACCCGCCGGATACCATAGATAGAGCGGCACACCCGCCGCGCCCTGCTCGCTCAGGAAGGCGGTGATGTCTTCATCGCCGCTGGTCCAGTCTCCCACCATCGCGATCACGCCCGCTTTCTCAAACGCCGCGCGTGTGCTCTCGCGCTCGATGGCGATGCTCTCGTTCACCTTGCAGGTCACACACCAATCGGCGGTAAACCAGACGAAAGCCGGCTGTCCCGATGCCCGCGCTTCGGCCAACGCTTCGCGGCTGAACTCACGAGGGGCGAGGATGGACTCGAATGCATCGCTGGCCTGCGCGGAATAGGCATGGGGCAGCGCGAACGCTCCGAAGATCAGGAACGGCGCGGCAACAAGGCCAAAAGCGGGCCATGCCATCTTGCCAGCGCGCTGAAGCCGTCCGACCACAAACAGGCCAAGGATAATCCCGAAGAGCATCACCAGCGCAAACAGCGCAAAGCCGCGCCCGCCCAGCTGCACTGTCAGCCAGATCAACGCGAGCGTCGTCAGCCCCATCGGGATCGCCATGACGCGCCGGAACCGCTCCATCCACGCGCCGGGCTTGGGCAGCATTCGGCGCAGCGCTGGGATGAAGCCAATGAGAAGGAACGGAAGCGCCAGACCTAGCCCCAGCATGGCGAAGAGCAGCAAGGCCTGCGGTGCTGGCAGCAACAATGCCGCGCCCAAGGCCGCCGCCATAAATGGTCCGGTGCATGGTGTGGCTGCGAAGGCCGCCAAAAGGCCGGTCGCGAAGGCTCCGGCGGGCTGGCCACTTTGGGTGAAACTGAGAGAGGGAAGTTCGAAAATTCCAGCAAAGTTCGCGGTGATCATCGCAGCAAGCACCAGCAGCACAATAACCACGCCGGGGCTTTGCAGTTGGAACGCCCAACCAACCTGTTCGCCCGCTGCGCGCAAGGCCAGCATCAGCGCACCAAGGCCAACACATGCGACCACGACACCCGCCGTGTAAGCCAACCCCTCGCGCTTGGCCTCCGCTTCGCTGCCACCTGAACGCACCAGCGCAATCGCTTTAAGGCTCAGGATCGGGAAAACGCAGGGCATGATGTTCAGGATCAAACCACCCACCAACGCGCCTAGGATGAGCGTCCAAAGCGGCGGTGTACCCGTCATTCCGACCGGACCGGCGATCTTGGTCACACCAACAGGCACTTCGCCCGCCTCGGCAACAAAGCGCACGCCGGTGTCGCCGCCAAAGGAGAGAATACCCTCGACCGTGTCCGGCGCCGGATTATCGCCATCGCGCGGAATTTCGACCACCAACATGTCACCGTCGCGGTAAAAGGTCTGCGTCCCGGCGTACTCCACCAGCCGTTCGTTCGCGATGAAGGCATGCGGGCCGTTGAGGTTCACCGAAGCGGGCAACGGGACCGCCAGCCTAACGAAATTGTCCGTGACTGCAAACCGGCTCTGCGCGTCGATTAGCGGAGCGACTTCGGCCTGCCACCGCGCGAAATCACCGCCGACGCCTACATTCAACACAGCGTCCTGCGGCACGCACACAGTGTCCGTGCAGGCAAGGTATTCGACGAAGCCGTCGACGTCAGGAACGCCCTCGACAGCCGCATCAGCAGGCACCTGCACGGGGATCAGAACAGAATAATCACCCTTGTAAATATGGTTCATCAACGGGCCGGTCTGCAGCTGTTGAACCAGCGTCTCTGGCACCGGATACAGCGCCTCGCCCATCCTCCAGCCTTCGGGCAGGTCGAGCTCAAGCTCCAGGCCCTTCCCTGCGTCACCAGGATTGGACCAATATCCGTGCCATTCCTCGCTGCGCGGGGTGAACCGAAGGGCGAGCATCCATTCCTCACCCGGTCTGGGCAGGCCATCGGCCATCAGGCGCACCGCAATATTGCCGTCGCCATAGCGAGCCGTGCGCGGCTCATCGGCTCCTTGCGCATGCGCCACTCCGCCCGCCAATGCGGCGAACGCAATGGCCCATGCGAACAACAGGGCTTTCAGGCGTGGGAACATTCTTGCGTGTGGCACGGCGGAACCTCTAGGGCGGTCATATCGTATTCGCAATCAAAGCGAACAAGGTGACACATGGCTAATCCAGATACAGAAACCCGCGACCTCCTGATCCTCGGTGGAGGATTGGTCGGCATGACGCTTGCCCTCGCAGCGGCGAAGAAGGGCCTGTCCAGCCATGTGATCGACCGCGCTGATCCGGCGGAACTGACCGCCGAAGGCTTCGACGACCGCGCCACCGCCATTTCGACCGCCAGCTGGCACTTGTTCCGCAATATCGGCATTGCCGATGGGCTGGAGCCAATTGGTGCGCCGATCAGCAGCATCGCAGTGACCGATCAGAACAAGCCGGGGCGTATCGACTTTGTGCCGGGCGAGGATGAAGGCACGCTGGGACGCATGTTCCCTAACCGCAATCTGCGCCTCGCCCTGTTCGAGGCAGCTGCGGACGAACCTCTCATCAACTGGCTTTCCAAGGCGGAAATCATCGAGCGCCAGCGCAGCGAATTTGGCGTTGCAGCGGTGCTTGCGGATAAACGCAAGCTCAAAGGCCGCCTGATGATCGCCGCGGAAGGTCGCGGCTCTCCCACCCGCGAAAGCGCCGGAATCACTATCGCCAAGTGGGATTACAAACACCGCGCCATCATCGCCGGCCTCACCCATGAAAAGCCGCATGATCACGTAGCTTGGGAAATTTTCTACCCTGCCGGTCCTTTTGCGCTGCTGCCGCTCAATGATGACGCGGACGGCACCCATCGCTGCTCGCTGGTATGGACCGTATCGGAGGAAGACGGGAATGCCGTCACCAAACTCTCCGACCGCGCCTTCATTGCCGAGGTTGAGAAGCGCACCGGCGATATTTTGGGCAAAGTTCAAACAGTCGGGCATCGATCGTCATGGCCGCTGGGCTTCCACCACACCGCCAAGATCACCGACACTCGTCTCGCGCTGGTGGGCGATGCCGCGCACGGCATTCACCCGATCGCGGGCCAAGGCCTCAATCTCGGTCTGCGCGACGCCGCAGCCCTAGTCGAAGTGCTGGCAGATGGCGCGCGCATCGGGCTTGATCCGGGTGATGCGCAATTGCTCAAGCGCTATGAAAACTGGCGCGGGCTCGACAGTTTTATGGTCGCGCTTGCAACCGATGGGCTTACGCGCCTGTTCGGCGCTCCGGGCAAAACCGCATCGGCCATCCGTCGTCTCGGCATGGCAGGCGTACAGCGAGCCGGCGTGCTTAAGACGTTCTTCATGGACGAAGCCCGCGGGGTCTCGGGTGATCTGCCGGAGCTGCTGCGCGCCTGAGCCGCGCCAATCAGTCGTTTTCGGACGTTTCCTGCGAACCGCGTTGGGCGAGAACCGCCGCGAGCTCGATATTGTCCAGCGCATCCATCACGCGGGCATATTCCTCGGCATCGGCGATCCACTCTTGCGCAGCGGGCGCACCGGGAAGGCCTTTGATCTCCTGAATCGCGTTTTCGATCCGCCCCTGTTCCAAAGCGCGGCGTGCGCGTGTGATGCGTTGATCGGATTGTGGCGAAGGCGTGCTTTGCCTGCGCACAATGAACAAAGAGCTCAACTCGCTGGTGAACCGTCCCCACGAGAACCCAGACTCGCTCTGAGTGAGCTCGGGCGCCAGCCCCTCCAGACGTGCGGAAAGAAGGTCAATTCTCAGCGGTGTATCGCGGCGTGAGAAATTAATTACTGTGCTGACAGCATTGGGGCGATCGTCGCCAAAGCGAAGACGCAGCTGATCGGCCAACAGGCCAAGCTCGTCCCCGCGTTCAATTAGACGGCGAACGGCAAAAGCAATCAGCAGGCTTTCAAGCTGCGCCGCATTCTCTGACGCGCGCTCTGTTTGAAGCGAGAGTTCACCCAGGCGTTGTTCCGCCGCAGCAAGACGCTGGCCGATGCCGCCGGTCTGCTCTGCCACCGTCCGAACAGCTTCCACCGCTTCTTCAGGGTTGTCAGGGTCGAGATCTTCGAGCTCTTCTAGGGCCTCAGCCAAGGGCGTTGGCGGGGACGTCAGTATGCCGCCATTATCCGTTGCCGCCGCGCTGGGGCTGGCTTCGACTGCCGGTCTGGAGGACACGCCTTCGCCTGCGTCCGGGTTCACATTGTACCAGACAGCATAGCCAACGAGCATTCCGCCAGCGACAAAGGATGCGACCGTGGCCAATAAAAGACCTCGGTTAGAGGATGGTTTGCGGCGACTACCGTACTTCGATGCCATCGTTTCCCGTTCTGCGACCCCGTGCGCGGCTCCTGCCGCGTCTTCAAGTTACATTCTTATATGCACAGGTTGCGGATCATTTCCAGCAAGTCTGTGTCCTTGGGGCGCGGTGAGATGTGGATGGAATGCCAATCACCGGTTAATCCTTCGACAATACGAGGGCCCAGAGCTGCGAAAGAGACCGAGGAGGTATCTAAGCCAAGACGGGCGCATTCTTCGGAAAAATGGCGCGCCGCAGCGGCGGAGTGGAGCAGAACGATGCACGGTTCCTGCAGCAGCGATACGGTATCTTCCGGCAGAGCCAGAACCACGCTTTCATAGGCGACAACCGTGTCGATCGTAATCCCAGTGGGTGCGTCCAAAGGCACATGCTCGGCGCCCGATACGCGTAAGAGGTGCAAGGGCTCGGGGAGCTCATCCAAAACCGATTGCAAGCCGCCCGAGCCCACTTTCTCGACGGTGAAACCGGCCGCACGGGCCGCCGCCGCTGTCGTCTCGCCCACCGCATAAACGGGTTTGTCTATGAACGCCGTAAGCTGCTCACCACCATGCAGGATCGCGTTTGCACTGCCGATCAGAAGGCCATCGATGTTTGCGGGATCGGGGGCCTGCCATGCGACAGGGTGTATCTCGAACAGCGCTTCTCCGTGGATTTCTAGACCCATTTCCGCGCCCAGCTTCAGCGTGGCGGTCAGCCCCGGCTCGGGCCGGATGGCAAGAATACGCGTCATGCGTTTCCGGTGAAATGGTCGGTCACCGCCGCGGTGGCACGGTCGAGCATGTCTTTCGCCAGCGCCGTGACAGGTGCGAAATCACTGGCGGTGAAGCTGGCGGTGCCTTCGACGCGTTCTTTGCCATCGGGGCTGAAGATCGCGGCTCGCATGGTCATTGTCTCGCCTTTTGTGCTGCACAAAGCCGCGACGGGGCTGTGGCATGTGCCGCCTAGCGCTTCGAGCAGTGCGCGCTCAGCCTCGAGTTCGGCTCGCGCGGTATCGTCACCGATTACTGCCAGCGCCGCTTTTGCCGCATCGTCATCGGTGCGGCACTCAATCACGATCACGCCTTGTGCAGCGGCGGGAATCCACTCGCTTTCGTCGAGCGGCGCGCCAACTTCGGACTGGCCCAGCCGCTCCAATCCAGCTGCCGCAAGGAATGTCACATCGGCCTCGCCCGCCTCAAGCTTGCCTAGCCGCGTCGCCACATTGCCGCGGAAGGTCACAACGGCGCAGTCAGGACGCAAATTCAGAAGCTGAGCCGCTCGGCGTGGAGCGCTTGTGCCGACCACTGCACCTTGCGGAATATCGGCTATGCTCTTGGCTCCGACCAGACTGTCTCGCTTGTCCGCACGCGGCAGCATCGCACCAAAGGTGAATTCGCTCGGACGGATGGTCTCAACATCCTTGGCCGAATGGACCGAGGCATCGATGCGCCCTTCGGCGAGCCAAACATCCAGTTCCTTGGTCCATAGCGCTTTGCCGCCGATCTCGGCCAGCGGGCGGTCGAGCACCTTGTCCCCGCTGGCCAGCACCTCGACCAGTTCGACCTGATCCTCGCTCCAGCCATGCGCTTCGCAAAGTCGCTTGCGGGTCTCCACCGCCTGCGCCATGGCGAGCGGCGAGTTCCGGGTTCCAAGGCGCATTTTTACGTCCGCGCCGGCGGGATTGTCTGGTGTCTGGCTCATAGGCACGCTTGCCCTAGCCCGCACAGTCTCTAAGTGGAAGCTTCATGGGATCAGTGTCGCACAGTTTGAACGGCAAATTGCTCGTGCTCGGGATAGAATCGAGCTGCGACGAGACGGCTGTCGCGCTCGTGAAAGGCGACCGCTCCATCGTGGCGCAACGCATTGCCAGTCAGGAAAAAGAGCACGCGCCTTACGGCGGCGTGGTCCCCGAAATCGCCGCGCGCGCCCATGCCGAACGGCTTGCTCCGATGCTGAAAGGCGTTTTGGATGATGCAGGGATTGCGCTTGCCGATGTGGATGCCATCGCTGCCACTGCTGGCCCCGGACTAATTGGCGGCGTGATGGTCGGATTGGTCAGCGGCAAAGCGCTTGCGATGGCTGCGGACAAGCCTCTGATCGCAGTCAATCACCTTGAAGGCCATGCCCTAAGCCCGCGTCTCGCCGATGCCGATTTAGCGTTCCCGTATCTGCTTTTGCTTGTTTCCGGCGGGCATTGCCAAATCCTCGCAGTCGAGGGCGTAGGCTGGTATCGCCGCCTTGCCACCACGATTGATGACGCGTTGGGCGAGGCGTTTGACAAGACCGCGAAGATTTTGGGCCTCGGTTATCCCGGCGGGCCTGCGGTTGAGAAGCTGGCTTTGGAGGGCGATGCGACAGCAGTGCCGCTGCCCCGCCCACTCAAAGGATCGAAGGAACCGCATTTTTCCTTTGCTGGCCTCAAAAGCGCGGTGCTTCGCACCGTTGAAAGCGAGGAGCATAAACCGAAGGACATCGCCGCGAGTTTCCAGCAAGCAGCGGTTGATTGCCTGATCGATCGGCTCGAATTTGCGCTCGCGCAGACCGGGCCGATGCCCGCGCTTGTGGTGGCTGGCGGGGTGGCAGCAAACCAGACTGTGCGCGGCGCCCTCGAAGCCCTTGCCATTCAGCACTCTATGCGATTTGTTGCGCCGCCAATGGGTCTTTGCACAGACAATGCGGCGATGATCGCCTGGGCAGGCGCCGAACGGCTGCTGGCCGAAGGAGCCGATTTCGTGTCCGATCCGCTCGATCTGAAAGCGCGCCCGCGATGGCCGCTTGACCCCGATGCCGAGAAAGTGCGCGGCGCGGGGGTGAAGGCGTGAACCGTGTTGGCGTGATCGGCGCGGGCGCATGGGGCACTGCCCTTGCGCAAATGCTCGCCAGCGACGGACGCGACGTCTTGCTCTGGGCCTATGAGAGCGATGTGGTCGAGGCGATCAACTCCGCCCATCGCAACCCGACTTATCTGGCGAGTGCCGAGCTTTCCGAGAACATCCGCGCCACAGGTGATCTCGCCGATTTTGCCGATATCGACATTGTCCTTGGCGTAACCCCGGCGCAGGTGCTCGGCACCGTCTTGAGCCAGCTACCCAAAGCTCCACGCGATCTGGTGCTGTGCTCCAAAGGTATCGAAGCGGGCACCGGAAGGCTGATGAATGATGTAGCCCGCACGGCCTGCCCTGACAGCGAGATTGCCGTCCTTTCCGGCCCAACATTCGCGCATGAGGTTGCCTCTGGCCTGCCCACCGCTGTAACCCTCGCATGTGGCGGTGGCGAGGCGCAGTGGGAGCGGCTGAAACCTGCTATCGCGCGACCAGCATTCCGGCCATATTATTCGGACGACGTGACTGGTGCGGAGATTGGCGGAGCGATCAAGAATGTGCTCGCCATCGCCTGCGGTCTGGTCGATGGATTGCGGCTTGGCCAAAACGCCCGCGCGGCACTGATCGCGCGTGGCTATGCCGAAATGCTACGCTTTGGCGAGAACCTTGGCGCACGCGCCGAGACGCTTGCAGGCCTCTGCGGTCTGGGTGATCTGGTTCTGACATGCTCCTCGACCTCCAGCCGCAATTTCTCCCTTGGGAAAGCGCTGGGCGAAGGCGAGTCTGCTGCCGAGTTGATGGCGGACCGGACAACCGTTGCCGAAGGCGCGCACACCGCACCGGTACTGGCCAAACTGGCCGAAGAACGCGGTATCGCCATGCCCATAGTCACAGCGGTCAGCGCGATGCTCGGCGGTGAAGATCCGCGTTCTGTGGTCGCAGCCCTGCTCGCTCGTCCGCTCAAGGCCGAGCAAGGGGCGCTGCGTGAGCCAGAAGCCCGCCGACACTGGACCCGACAAGAACGGTGAGGACATGCAGGCGCTTGCCAAGGGTGGCCGCACCAATGCCCTCGGTTTTATCATCCGTGCGCTTGGTGGCATCCCGTTCCTCTTCATCGGATACCGCCTCTATGGCGTCGACGAGATGGGCCGCTTTGCCGCTGCTTATGTGATTATCGAAATATTCGCGCTGATCTGCGCGCTGGGTGAGAAGCGCGGGCTTGCCAAACGGCTGACCGATGGCAGCGAGCATGATCATATCCCGCAATCGAACCTGGTATTCGACGGAATGCTCGCCTCACTGACGTTCTCGCTCGTCGCCTGCCTGATCTTGTTGCTGTTCCCGACAGTGATCTTCCCGAGCGGCACCAACTCCGATTTCGATATGTGGATGATCGCCGCCATCCCCGCGATTGCACTGACCGAGATCCTGCTCGCCGCGCAGGCCTATAAATACGACATCGCCACCACCGTGCGCGCCCGCGCCATTGTCGAGCCTTGGACCAAGTCCATTGCAGTGCTCGTTTTTTTCTTCATACCAGTGATATCGGATGGCGGATTGGCGCTGGCCTTCCTCACATCGGTGTATGCCGCGCTGGCCGTCGCCCTCTTTTCGTTCCTACGCACCTATGGTCTGCCAACCGGATGGGCCCCGCGACCGAAATACATCGCTTCGATGTGCTCCCGTTCACTACCGCTGGTCGGCGCTGACGTGATCGAGCGCGGGACCCGGCTGCTCGATGTCTTCCTGTTGGGCCAAGCGGCGTCGCCTGCTGCGGTGGGCATTTACTTCTTCGCCAAGGAAGTGGTGACACTGCCGCAAAAGCTCAAAACCGCGTTCGAGCCGATCCTTGGGCCGGTGGTGACCAAGAACCTCAAAAGCGGCAATAAGGAAGCCATCGCCGCGCAGGTGCGCCAGGTCGGTTTTTGGATCATGACGCTGCAATTGGGCATTGCAATAGCCCTTGCCATTCCGGGCGAGGCGATCATGGGACTCGCCGGGCCTGCGATCGTCGGCGGCACCGGCGCGTTTGTGATCCTGCTTGCCGCAGAGGTGGTCGCCTCCCCCGCTGTCGTGTCCGAAAGCGTGTTGGTCTATATGGCCAAGAAGCGCAATTTGACGATCAGCACCGGGATCATCACCCTGCAAGCCGCGCTTACCATTCTCTTCATTTCCATGGCAGAGGAGCGTGGGCTGGATGAGGGGTTCAAAGCAGGCGGGGCCGCCGTAGCGTTGTTTATCGCGCTGGGCCTTTCGAGTTTGATCAAAGCGGGCCTACTTTCACGGCTTTTGAAAGCGCCCGTGAGCAGTTGGAACTGGGGGCTTGTCTGGGCGACGGGACCCGCAGTGCTGGTCGGCTTCTGCTTCACTATGCTGCCTGAATCGCTCAACGCCATGATCGGATACGATGCACTGCCGACCTTCCCCGAATGGGTAGAGCTGGCATTCGGCGTCTGGGCGATCCTTGGCACCTATCTGTTCGTGATCTGGAAGCGGGTTTTCAAAGAAGAAGACCGCGCGCTTTTCGGCCGTAAAGCGCCCGCTCCCGCTGCCTGAACGCCTACCTGACTAAACCCTGACAGACCATTCAGTCCGCATTCACTGGCTGAGCCCAGACTTTGTGTGCAGGGTTATTAGGGGAGTCGTGCTGATGCGTGCGGTGAAGCTTTCAAGTGTTCTGGTTCTGGGTGTTCTGATCGCCAGTTGCGAAGGGATGCCAAACGGTGAATTGGCGCAGGCACCGCCGCCCCCGCCAACGCCACCTTCTGTATCCGCACCACCCCCGCAACCTGCGCCTGTCATGGCTACCGGCAATCGGATGGCCGAGGCACAAGCTGTCGGTGGCATTCAAAAGCGTATTGCCGTTCCTCCCGTCGTTATCCCGACCGATCCGGGCCGCGAGCAGTATGACGGTAAGGAAGTCTCGCCAGTTAAACTGACCCAAGCCGAGCCGGTCAGCACTTTCAGTGTCGATGTCGACACGGGCGCCTATGCCAACACGCGCCGTTTCCTCTCCCAAGGCCGCATGCCGCCCAAGGCATCGGTGCGGACCGAGGAAATGATCAATTACTTCCGCTATGACTATGACCGGCCCAAAGATCGTTCGCAGCCATTTTCGGTCACCACCGATGTCGCCAAGACACCGTGGAATGACGACACATATCTGATGCGTATTGGCCTGCGCGGTTATGACATTGACCATGCCGAGCGTCCTGCCTCAAACCTCGTCTTCTTGCTCGATGTGTCAGGATCGATGGGCCGTCCGGAGAAGCTGCCATTGGTCAAAACTGCGCTGTCAGGCCTTGCCGGAGAGCTGGGCAAGAACGACAAGGTTTCGATCGTTGTTTATGCCGGTGCGGCGGGCCTTGTGCTTGAGCCGACCAACGACACCAAAGCCATTCGTCGTGCGCTCGATGAACTCAACGCAGGTGGATCAACCGCTGGCGGCGCAGGTCTTCAACTTGCTTACAACATTGCCGAGGACAACTTCATCAAGGGCGGCGTCAACCGCGTGATCCTCGCCACTGATGGCGATTTCAATGTCGGGGTGAGCAACCGCGATGCTCTGGTCGAGCTGATCGAGAAGAAACGCGACACCGGCATCACGCTGACCACGCTTGGCTTTGGTACGGGCAATTACAACGAAGCGATGATGGAGCAGATCGCCAATCACGGGAACGGCAATTACGCATACATCGACAGCGCGCTGGAAGCGAAAAAGGTGCTGGGCGAGGAAATGTCCTCAACCCTTTTCACCATCGCCAAGGATGTGAAAATCCAGGTTGAGTTCAACCCCAATCGCGTCAGCCAATATCGTCTGGTCGGATACGAGAACCGCATCCTGCGTGAAGAAGACTTCAACAATGACCGTGTCGATGCAGGCGATATCGGTGCCGGGCATCAGGTGACCGCGATTTACGAAATCGTGCCCGCCGGAACCAAAGGCTGGATCACGCCGCGCAGGTATGAAGAGAAGCCGCTGGTCAAGAGCCTGCCCGAGGTCGCGCATGTGAAGCTGCGTTACAAAATGCCAAATGGCACGACTTCGCAGCTGATCGACACCATCGTCAACGCCGATGCGCTGGATCGAGCCAAGGCACCGCGCGGCGACTTCGCCTTCGCGACTGCAGTTGCGGCCTTTGGTCAGGTGCTGCGCGGGGACAACCTTATGAACGGATTTACCCACGAGGATATCGGCGCACTCGCTGGCAATCAGGACAATTACTGGCGTCAGGAGTTCATCCAACTTAACGCTCTGGCGGCAAGTATGAAGGGTGGCTGAGGCAAGCAGCCCAATTTCAAATGAAGGCCGGCATGGTTTTACCTCCATGCTGGCCTTTCTTTTGCGCAGTCCACAGACGCCTTGACGCTAGGCCCTGCGCTAAGGCAACGCTGCGTTTAAAGAACATCCGAAAAGGCGCAGATTATGTCACCGGAACTTACCGAATATATGCCGATGATCATTGGCGGCATCATTGGCGCATTGGTCGCCATCTTTGTCGTCATGCGCTTGAACCGCCGCGCGCGGGTGATCCGTGATGAGGGCGCGCCCAAGGATGTGCTGGACGAAGGCGCAGCACCGGCAGCGCGCAATCAGGCCTTTATCGATTCAACGCCTTCCGCCGATAAAACTGCACCTGAACCCGAGAAGACGCCTGCAGCAACCGCCAGCACTTCAGGTGCAGCTGCCGACGACCTAACGCGCATCAAGGGGCTTGGTCCGAAAATTGCCACTATGCTTGGGGAGCAAGGGGTAACCTCATTTGCGCAGATCGCCGCATGGAGCGACGCCGATGTCGAACGCGTCGATGCCTCTTTGGGGCGCTTCGCCGGGCGCATCACCCGCGATCAGTGGGTCGCACAGGCCAAGCTGCTGGCCGCTGGCGAGGAATCAGGCTTCGCGGAGAAATTCGGCCAGAATGGATAAGCCTCAGGGAACAGAGGTGTCCAAATTGCATTGAGAAAGGTGGGATCGGCAAAAAGGGGAGGGAGACATGGCGCAGCGCGTTCTTGTCGCAGAAGACGAATTGGTCGTCGCGATGGACCTATGCAACACAATAGCCGAAGCCGGTTTTGAGATAGAGGGCCCACACACCGGCGTGTCCAGCGCGATGCTGGCATTCCAGATGGACAAACCGGACCTCGCGATACTCGATATCTCGTTGGTCGATGGCAGTGTATTCCAGCTTGCAAGAACGCTGGCCGATGAAAAGGTGCCGATTATCTTCCATTCCGGACGACACTCACCCGACGAAGTGCAGGCGCAATTTCCCAGTGCATTGATGCTGGAAAAGCCATGCCCGCCTGCCGAGGTGTTGAAGATGATCAGCAAGGTTTTCGAACCCGCTTAATCCGGAACAGTCGCACGCTATCCTTGCGACTCAATCCCAAGCCTGCGAAAGCACTTCTGAAACAAGTTTCAGGAGCAACCAAGTGCACGCCCCCGCATCGCCCGACCTCGCCAATGCCGGTCTTGTACCGTTCAATTGGGAGGACCCGTTCGACCTTGATGGCCAGCTGACCGAAGACGAGCGGATGATCCGCGAAGCCGCGAATGGCTTTGCGCAGAGCGAACTGCAGCCGCGCGTGATCGAAGCCTATCGCAACGAGACGAGCGCACCCGAACTGTTCCCGTTGATGGGTCAGGCCGGTCTGCTCGGCGCGACTATCCCTGAAGAATATGGGGGCGCGGATGCTTCCTACGTCGCATACGGCCTGATCGCGCGCGAGATTGAGCGGGTGGACTCCGGTTACCGCTCGATGGCGTCGGTACAGTCGAGCCTCGTGATGCATCCGATCTACGCCTACGGATCGGAAGAGCAGCGCAAGAAGTACTTGCCGGGCCTTGCCTCGGGTGAGCTGATTGGCTGCTTTGGCCTGACGGAGCCCGATGCCGGTTCTGATCCAGCGGGCATGAAGACTTACGCCAGGAAAGACGGCGATGGCTATGTCATCTCCGGCTCTAAGACGTGGATCTCAAACTCGCCTTTCGCCGATGTGTTCGTTGTTTGGGCGAAGTCAGAGGAACACGGTGGCGGCATTCGCGGATTTATCCTTGAAAAGGGGATGGAAGGCCTTTCGGCACCAAAGATCGAAGGCAAGATCTCGCTGCGTGCCAGCACCACGGGCATGATCATGATGGACGAGGTGAAGCTGCCCGCAGATGCTCTGCTGCCCAATGTGCAGGGCTTAAAAGGTCCGTTCGGCTGCCTCAACCGCGCACGCTACGGCATCAGCTGGGGCGCGATGGGTGCGGCGGAATTCTGCATGCACGCCGCGCGGCAATATGGTCTTGATCGCAAGCAATTCGGCCGTCCGCTCGCCGGAACGCAGCTTTATCAAAAGAAGCTAGCCGATATGCTCACCGACATCGCGCTGGGCCTGCAAGCGAGCCTTCGCGTCGGTCGTCTGATGGATGAAGGCCGGTTCGCGCCGGACATGATCTCCGTCGTCAAGCGCAACAATGTCGGCAAGGCTTTGGACATCGCCCGTCAGGCGCGCGACATGCACGGCGGCAACGGCATCAGCGAAGAATATCAGGTCATCCGCCACGCGGTGAACCTCGAAACAGTGAACACCTATGAAGGCACGCACGATGTCCACGCGCTGATCCTGGGCCGCGGCATCACGGGGATCGCCGCGTTTTGATGCGCCTGTTTGCATACTTCCGCAGCTCGACTTCCTACCGCGTGCGCATCGCGCTGGAACTGAAGGGGTTGAGCTACGAAGTCATTCCGGTTGATCTGCGCACATCCGAGCAATCGGGCGAGGCGTTCACGTCGCGCAACCCGTTCGGCACCGTGCCGATGCTGGAAGCCGATGGCCGTGATCGTGCGCAATCCATGGCGATGCTGGAATGGCTCGAAGAAGCCTATCCCACCCCCGCTCTGCTGCCCGAGGATAAAGAGGACCGCTATACCGTGCGCGAGCTGGCCTATGCCATCGCGACCGAGATTCACGCGCTCAACAATCTGCAGGTGCTCAAGTATTTACGCGATCCGCTGGGGCACGATGATGAGGCAGTGAACACATGGTACCACCACTGGCTGGCGCGCACGCTCGACCCGGTTGAGGCGCGATTGGCGCAAATCGGCAGCGGCGATTTCCTGACCGGTACGCCCGGCCTGTTCGAAGTGGTCCTGCTCCCGCAGCTCTTCAACGCGCGCAAGCTTGAGTTCGACCTTGCGCCCTACCCCCACATGACGCGGATCGAGGAGGCATGCCTTGCTCTCCCCGGATTCCAGCGCGCCTATCCAGACAATCAGCCCGACAGCCCGGAGTACCAGAAATGAAGCTAGCCACACTCAATGACGGATCGCGCGACGGGAAACTGGTTGTCGTCTCGAAAGACCTCACGCGCTACTGCGCTGCCGACAATATCGCGCCGACGCTTCAGGCGGCTCTGGACGATTGGGCGCATGTCTCGCCCAAGCTCGAAATGCTCTACACCGATGTCGAGCACGAGGCGGTGCCGTGCGAGCGCTTTCACGAGCGTGAGGCGCATTCGCCGCTGCCTCGCGCCTACCAATGGGCGGACGGCTCGGCCTATATCAACCACGTTGAGTTGGTGCGCAAAGCGCGCGGCGCGGAAGTGCCGGAGAGCTTTTACCACGATCCGCTGATGTATCAGGGCGGCAGCGATGCTTTCCTGCCCCCGCGCGCCGACATCCCGCTGGGTGACACGGCGTGGGGCTGCGACATGGAAGGCGAGATCGCCTGCATCACCGACGATGTGCCAATGGGCACCTCTGCCGAGGACGCGGCGAAGCACATCAAGCTGGTGATGCTGGTCAACGATGTGTCCCTGCGCGGTCTGATCCCCGGTGAACTCGCCAAAGGCTTTGGCTTCTTCCAGTCCAAACCCGCGAGCGCCTTCTCCCCTGTCTGCGTGACGCCGGACGAATTGGGCGATGCGTGGAAGGATTCGCTGATCCATCTACCGCTGATGGTCGATTATAACGGTGAAGCATTCGGCCGCGCTGAAGTGGGCGTGGATGCGACGTTCAACCTCGCCGATCTGGTCGCGCACGCGGCCAAAACCCGCACCTTGAGCGCGGGCACAATCATCGGCTCCGGCACCATCTCTAACAAGGGCGCGGATGGCGGTCCGGGCAAGCCGGTCAGCGAAGGTGGCCTCGGCTATTCCTGCATCGCGGAGATTCGCATGATCGAAACTATCGCCGAGGGTGAAGCGAAAACGCGCTTTATGGCTCCCGGTGACACGGTGAAGGTCGAGATGCGCGACAAGGACAACCACTCGATCTTCGGCGCAATCGAGCAGACGGTGGTGCAGGCTTAGTCAGCAACTTTCGGGATATCGGCTACGATCGGCTGGTGTCCCCAATGCTCGGCCAGCTTTAGAATGTCGGTCCCGGCCACGGTTAGCGTCGCGGTGTTTCTCAGCGGGTGAACACCCACATCATCAGGCACGGCCAAAGGTGCATCCAAGATCAGCTGGATGCTGCCCGGCTCGGCGTTGATCATTCCCAGCGGGGTCACGGAGCCGGGCGTGACACCGATCAAGCGCTCCATCGCATCCGGCTTGCCAAAGCTTAGCCGTTTGCTGCCAATCACTTGTGGCACGGTTTTCAGATCAACCCGTGCTTCACCCGGCACTGTGATCAGGAAGAACGCGCCCTTGGCGTCCTTCAGAAACAGGTTCTTGGTGTGGTGGCACGCAATATGATCCTTGATGTCGCGGCTTTCTTCGACGGTGAAGACCGCCTGATGCTCATGCAATGTATTCGGGATCTGGAGCACGCCAAGATCGGCCATCAAACCCGCTTCACCGCGCATGGTTTCAGACTTCAATCGGTACGAAAGCCGTTTCTGCATCGCCAGTGTTCGGCGTGCCATCGGCGTCCATCACTAGCAGCTTGACCTCGCCTTTGCGCGCGCAGGGGCGATGCTCGGTGCCTTTCGGGACCACGATCAGATCGCCCGCCACCATGACTTCGGTCCGGTCGCGGAATTCCATGTCGAGCTGGCCTTCGATCACGAGGAACAGCTCGTCCGTGTCTTCGTGCTGGTGCCAATGAAACTCACCCTCAACCTTGGCGAGGCGCACTTCGTTACCGTTGTAACGCGCGGCAAGGCGCGGCGCCCAATGCTCGTCGAACAGCGCGAATTTGTCGGACAGAGTGACCTTGTGCGCCATCAATACACCACCACGCTGCGGATGCTTTCGCCTGCGTGCATCAGGTCGAAGCCGTTGTTGATCTCGTCGAGCGAAAGTGTGTGGGTGATCATCGGGTCGATAGCGATTTTGCCGTTCATGTACCAGTCGACGATCTTGGGCACATCGGTGCGGCCCTTAGCCCCGCCGAATGCCGTACCGCGCCAGTTGCGGCCTGTGACCAGCTGGAACGGACGCGTTGCGATTTCCTTGCCCGCTTCGGCAACGCCAATGATGATCGAAGTGCCCCACCCTTTGTGGCAGCACTCCAGCGCATCGCGCATCACATCGGTGTTGCCGGTGCAATCGAACGAGTAGTCCGCGCCGCCATCGAGCAGCTCGACTAAATGCTCGACCACGTTCGAAGTCTCTTTCGGATTGACGAAGTCGGTCATGCCGAACTTCTCGCCCCATTCACGCTTGGAAGGATTGATATCGACGCCGACAATGCGGTCCGCCCCCGCCATCTTCGCGCCCTGAATGACGTTGAGGCCGATCCCGCCCAGCCCGAACACCACGATATTGTCGCCCGGCTCAACTTTGGCCGTGTTGACCACTGCACCCACGCCCGTCGTCACGCCGCAGCCGACATAGCAAGCGCTCTCAAACGGCGCATCGGTGCGGATTTTGGCGACCGCGATCTCAGGCAGCACCGTGAAGTTCGAGAAGGTCGAGCAACCCATATAGTGGTAGATCGTCTCGCCTTTGTACGAAAAGCGCGAGGTGCCATCAGGCATCAAACCCTGACCCTGTGTGGCGCGGATGGCGCTGCACAGATTGGTCTTGCCGGATAGGCACATCTTACACTGGCGGCACTCGGGCGTGTAGAGCGGGATCACGTGATCGCCCGGCGCGACCGAGGTCACACCCGGCCCGACTTCGCGCACCACACCAGCGCCTTCATGGCCTAGGATCGAGGGAAATATCCCTTCGCTGTCGAATCCGTCGAGCGTGTAGGCGTCTGTGTGGCAGATGCCCGTTGCCATGATCTCGACCAGCACCTCGCCCGCTTTGGGGCCTTCCAGATCCAGCTCGACAATTTCAAGCGGTTGCTTGGCTTCGAATGCGACGGCGGCTCTGGTCTTCATGTGTCCCCACTCCTCTGGTGTGCGAGGATTGGGAGCATGTGCGTTGCCTCACGTCAAGCGGCGCGGCGCTCGTCAATGCGATCAACGAAGCTGTGGTTCACATCGCGGTGCTCGGCCTCGTCGGCGCGCACGGCGATAATGACATCGCGCAGGCGCGCGTCAGAGGGCAGCTGCCAGTAATCGATAGCGATCTGCGGTGCGGGCACATTCTCATGACGGCCGGCGTCCACCTCGGCGAGATAGGCGGTGTAGCTGATCACCGCCTCTTCTTCGAAATACCCAACCACGCGGTGCGCAGTGCGCGGGGCGAAGAGGTAGAGGAAGAAATAGAGGTTGTAGAACACCAGCTGGGTCATTGCGATCAGCAGCCGCTCGAACCGGTTGGGCTGCGCGATCTCGATGAAAGTCATCAGGTGCATCCGCTCGTTCTCTGCTTCTTCCAGAAGGGTGCGGATCCAGCCTTCATCATTGCGCATCTTTCGCAGCGCGTTGAGGTGCTGCCACAGCCCGCCGACCATGCCTGGCACAGCCGCGACGGTTTCCAGCACCACGGCGCGGTGGCCATAGCGTTTGGCGAAGAAGGTGTCGGCGAAGAAGCGCAGCAGCTTCACGAAGCCAAACGCGATCTTGTCGCTGCGGGTCACCGGCGCGACACGGGTTTCGAGGTCAGCGTCCCAATTGACCTGACGGACGAGGGGAGCGGGATCGATGTGCTTCATGGGTCTTTCTCGAGTGGCTCGTCCCCTTCTACCCGGCCTCGCACCGGGCGCCCTGAGCGAGTCTTTGTCGGCAAAGCCAATATAATGTTTCGCTTTGCGCAACTCCCGCGAGATCGGCGCACCATTTGTTCGAATTGATGCAAGTCAATTTTGGCGCGAGCGCTCTGACCTCCAACAATCGCCTTGAGATGCCGAAACTTATCAGTCACCCAATGGTTCGAGAGAGTGAGAGGAAAGCTATGCCGCGATTGAAGCAAGCGGGCCGCGAGGCCGAAAACCCCTACGCCAACCGCATTTTCGATCTGCTATTCGGAGATCGTGATCCGGTCGAGCAACCCGGCACAGCGACCGGCACGCCCGGCAATTGGTGGACAGTGTTCAACATCGTGCCCGATGCCTTCAAACACACGACCGAAGGCTTTCAGTTTTACCGCTCACCGGAGCGCAAACTCGATCCCAAACTGCGCGAGCTGGGACAGACCCGCGCGGGTTTCACAGTGGGTTCGCAGTTCGTCTTCTCGCAGCACTGCAAAGCATCGCGCGATGTCGGGCTGACCGAAGAACAGATCGAGGCGATCCCAGCTTGGTCAGTTGCCAGCTGCTTCTCACCCCTTGAACGTGCTGTCCTCGCCTACACTGATGCGTTGGTTCTCCAGCGGGGCCGTGTGCCCGATGCGGTAATCGAAGCGCTCAAGAACAGCCTCTCCGATGAGGAGATACTTGAGCTCACCTACGTTACCTGCACTTACATGATGCACGCCGTGATGAGCCGCGCGTTGCGCCTTGAATATGATGATGTGGACGAGCGCGTGGTCGAAGTACCCGCACCCACCGGCGACAGCGCCGACGTTATGTCGATGGTCGATGAAAAGGAGACCGACTGATGCCTTACCACCACCTCGCTCTCGCCGCGAAAGACATGAAGGCCACCCACGCATTTTACGAAGGCATCATGGGCTTCGAGCTGGTCAAAGTCGAAGTTGCGCCCGTCATCACCGGCGGATGGGGCAAGCACTTCTTTTACCGAATGGACGGCGATGACAGCACCTTCATCGCGTTCTGGGAACTGCACGACACGCCCAATGCCGAGGACTATATCTTCGATCTGAACAAGGCCGCCAAGCTACCGCCGATGACCAACCACTACTCCTTCAGCGTCGACACCGTCGAAGAGCTGAATGCGTGGCGGGAGAAGTGGCAGAAAGCAGGTCTGAAAGTGTTCGAGATTGACCACAATTGGTGTCACTCGATCTACACAACCGACCCCAGCGGCAATGCGGTCGAATTCTGCCTGACTTCAGGCGAGTTCTCTGATGCTGACCGTGCACGCGCGTTGGACGCGCTGGACGAGAGCGAGTTCAAACCCTCGCCCCCGCCAGCCAAGACCAAGTTCTGGGAACCTGAGCCGGCTGAGTAAAAGCGCCTAGAAGCCCAGGCTTTCCTGCACGTCCGCGTTGACAATCTTGCCCGCGTGAACGTTCAGACCCGGCGCCAGATGCGGATCATCTTCGCAGGCCTGCAGCCCCTTACTCGCCAGCGCCAGACCAAACGGTAATGTCGCATGGTTCAGCGCATAGCTGGATGTGTGTGGCACCGCGCCTGGCATGTTCGCGACGCAGTAGTGGATGATGTCATCAACCAGATAGGTCGGGTTTTCATGCGTGGTCGGTTTCGAAGTCTCGAAACAACCACCTTGGTCAATCGCCACATCGACCAACACCGCGCGTGACTTCATCAGGCCCAGCATGTCGCGGGTGACCAGACGTGGCGCGCTCTTGCCCGGAACCAACACGGCGCCAATCACCACGTCAGCATCAGTGATCGCGTTCTCGATCGTGCCGGCATTGGAATATCGGGTGCGCGCACGACCTTCGAACAGCTCGTCCAGCTCGCGGATGCGCGGCAGCGAACGGTCTAGGATCTCGACATTCGCGCCAAGGCCCACCGCCATGCGCGCGGCATGCGTGCCGACGACACCGCCGCCAATCACCACGACTTTCGCCGGAAGCACGCCCGGCACGCCGCCCATCAGGATGCCTCGACCGCCATTGTTGGCGTGGCTCGAATGCGCGCTGGCTTCGACAGCGAGACGCCCCGCAACCTCGCTCATCGGCGCAAGCAGCGGCAGGCCGCCATCACGGTCAGTAACGGTCTCATAGGCAACAGCGGAAACACCGCTTTCCATCAATCCTCGCGCCTGATCGGGGTCGGGCGCAAGGTGGAGATAGGTGAACAGTATCTGCCCTTCGCGCAGCTGCACCCACTCGTTGGGCTGCGGCTCTTTGACCTTCACCACCATATCGGCGCGGGCGAAAACCTCTTCGGCGCTATCGACGATGTCAGCACCCACTGCGCGATAATCGTCATCGGTCTTGGTGATACCCATTCCGGCATTGGTTTCGACGATGACCTGATGCCCGCGCGCGACATATTCGCGCACCGATTCGGGCGTCAGACCGACGCGATATTCGTGGTTTTTGATTTCCTTGGGAACGCCGACGAGCATAATTCTCTCCTGGGGATGTCGAACAGCGTCGCAATACAAGATGCGCAATAAAGTTTCAATTGAAACGAATGGAATTATCAGCCACCTTGCGATCAAACGCCGCCACGAGCACCGAAATCCCAGTTTGGAGAGACCCCATGACGACTTATCCAACCGTAAAAATGCTGATCGGTGGCGAATGGATCGCGGATGGCGGCGAAGGCGCCATGCCGGTCGCCAACCCTGCGAGTGAGGAAGTGATCGGGCAATGCCCCAAAGCTTCGAAAGAACAACTCGACGCTGCGCTTGCTGCCGCCGGAGACGCATTTCCGAAGTGGGCCGCGACGCCCGCGATTGAACGCTACCGCATCATCGGCCGCGCCGCCGAATTGCTGCGCGAGCGCGCCGAAGGCATCGCCCGCGTCATAACGCTGGAGATGGGCAAACCCCATGCGCAGGCTCTGGGTGAGACAGTCGGCGCAGCTGACTTGATCGACTTCTTGGCAGAGGAAGCAAAGCGCCAAGGTGGCCGTCTGGTCCCGACCCGCAGCGCCAGCCTGCTCGAACAGCGCGTGATGCAAGTGCCCATCGGTCCAGCCATGCTGTTCACCCCATGGAACTTTCCGATCAACCTGCCGGCAAAGAAACTCGCGGGAGCCTTGGCCGCGGGTTGTTCGTGCGTGCTCAAACCTGCCGAGACCACACCCGCTTCGGCGCAGCTTCTGGTCGAATGCTTCACCGATGCCGGGATGCCCGATGGCGTGATCAATCTGGTTTACGGCGATCCGGCCATGATCTCCGAACACCTCATCGCCTCGCCTGTTACGCGCAAGGTCAGCTTCACTGGCTCCACTGCAGTGGGCAAGCATCTTGGTCAGCTCGCAGCGAAAGACCTGAAACGTTTCACCGCCGAATTGGGCGGCCATGCACCGGTTGTGATCGGTGAAAGCGCGGATTTCGAACGCACCATCGCCGCTTGCGTCGGCACCAAGTTCCGCAATGCGGGTCAGGTCTGCGTCTCGCCCACACGCTTTTTGGTGGCGCGCGGCATGTATGACCGCTTCGTCGCCGAGTTTGCCGCGCGCACCAAGGAAATCGAAGTAGGCGATGCCAGCGTCGATGACAGCGTCACGATGGGGCCCCTTGCCCATGCAGGCCGCGTGACCGCGATGACCGAATTGGTGGGCGCGCTGGGCGGAGAGAAGGGCGAGATTGTTGCTGGCGGATCGGTGATCCAGCGCCCGGGCCACTTCTTTGAACCGACCGTGATCGCTGCGCCGTCACGCGACAGCAAGCTGATGAACGACGAGCCGTTCGGCCCGGTCGCAGGGATCGTGCCTTACGACGATATCGAGGAAGCGGTCAGCATCGCCAACTCGCTGCGCTACGGATTGGCAGCTTACGCCTTCACGGCTGATCTGGATGAAAGCCACTATCTGGGGAGCGCACTGCGCGCAGGCATGGTTGCAATCAACCACTTTGGTGTCGGCTCACCTGAAACGCCGTTTGGCGGAACGGGTGACAGCGGTTTTGGTTCGGAAAGCGGCGTCGAAGGCTATCTCGGCTACACCGAGACGAAGCTGGTCACCGTGGCAAAATCGGGCGGCTGACTTAGCGGCCCGAGATAAAGCGAGAGATGGTGCGGCCGATCGAATTGCGTTGGTTCATAGGTTGAATTCGGCCGTAGCGCGCGCGGCGAGACATTTCGTCGCCAAAACAAACGGTTCGGCCCATTGAGTCCGGACCACTCGATACGATGGTTGGTTTTTCCATTTGTCGCGTCCCCGATTCGCGATTCGTTTCTGGTGGTTAATTAACAGATACCCTGTGGAAAACTGAGTCTAAAATTACCGTAGAAACTCAATTTTTGTAACGAAACCTCGTGGATGACGGGGTCAAACGGCGAATTCTGCCGTGCAGACCTTGACGGAAGGAAAGCCGCACAAGCCGAGGTGTCAAACGATGCGCCGCATTTTCTATTGGAAAAAGCGTTGCAGCGCCGGCCTAACTTTGAGGAACACAAGATACAGCCGCTCCAGCACGCGCAGGACAAAGCGGTTACGTGCAAGCAGCCCGAGCCAGCGCAAACGCGGGATCGCACGCCACATCGCGGCGAAGGCTGCGGCTCCGCTCAGAACCGTCCCATCTTCCTCGGCATGAAAACGAGCGAGCAGCTGCGATTGGTCAATCGGGCAGGACGGATCACCGCCTTCCGAGACATCAATGAAGTCGATGGCTCCGGTTTTGTCGATGCGGCGCATCACAGCGATCTCCCGGCTGCAAAGCGGGCACGCGCCGTCAAACCAGACTTTGACCGAAGGAGATGCCGCGTTGCTCATACTGTAGATACGATCACCGCGACGATGGGTTTCAACCAGACCTATTCGGAAATGCGGATGGTCTCGCCGGTCTTCTGCGCTTCGATCTCTTCGGGAGTGAACGGAAGCTTATGCCATTCCTTCTCGGCATAGATCCGCGTTTGGTCTGCATAGTGCGGCGAAGAAGGATTGGTCGATTGTGAATAGCTCAGGATCGCTTCAGCGACCGGACCTTCATCATCAAAGCCAACAATCTGGATGTAGCTTGACCCGTGCACCGGCGTAATCGCACCTTCGATGGGGCGGCTGCGCTGCATGTTCAGAACACCAGCGGTTCCCGGTCCGCCGTGGATGGCGATGGCTTCCTTGCCATCCATCCGCACCTGAACTTCACCCCACGGCGCATCGAGAGCAATGCCTGCCTCTTCCAGTTCGGCACCTGCTTCAACCAAAGCGTCGTAGAGTTCCGAGCGAACCTTGCTGTCGGTGGTGAAGCCCGCGGGCGTGGAGACCGGCTCCGCAGGATTAAAAGGCGTGTCCCACAGGTCCCTACGGTTGCGCACCTTATTCCAGAACGCGACGAAGAGATAGGCGGCTTGGCTTTCCGCGTCGAACCGCTTGTCCCACTTGGAAAGAGCCTCACAAGCCTCGGCAAGACCAGCTTTGGTCCCACATTCCTCGAGCACGCCATCAACCACCATGTCGGCAGCGAGGCTCTTATTTCCGAAAGTCAGTTCTTTCGCCGCAGCGTGATCAACTTTGGTTCTCTTGATCAGTGCCTCGGTCTCGATGAAATTGGAACGCGAACGAAGCGTGAGCGCCTGTTCGAACTTCCCGAGAATGGGCGAGAGTTGCTCGTACGGCTTGCGAGGATTGCTGATCCAGTAGCTGTCGTTGGAGTTGGTGACATAGTCCTGACGGGTGCGGCTCGCCTGTTGATCGGCGGGGAGCAGGCCATCGCCATTGGCGCGCCAATCGCACTCCGCCCGTGTACCATCGAGTAGCGTCACGAGGTTCGCGACAAGGCCGGAAACTGGTGTCGAACAGGCAGTGATAAACTCGGTCGGCGTGTTCGGCACTGCGGTGATGTCTGCGTGCAGCGCGTTGCCATCACGGTCGGCGGCAATGGTGTTGACCCACGGGATACCCAGCGTCTCGGAAATCGCCGTTTCGATCTCACCAACGTCCTTGGCCTGTCCGATCCGGAGCCATGTATCAATCGCACGCTGGTTGCCGGTGTTGGCATCGCGGATCGCGTAGGCCGTGCCCTCGCTCCAGCCCAGCGGCGTACCGGGAAGCGCGACAACGGGGCCGAACTGCGTCGAATAGAGAATCCGTGTTACCGGCTCGGTTCCGCGCGGCATCGGCACGGTGATCTCGCGAGCGTCCATCTTCACCGCTTCGCCATCGACCATGTAGCTGGTCGGATCACCCTCGGCGAGCGTAAGCGAGTAGATCGTAAAGTGGCGCGCAGCCGTGACGGTGTGAGTCCACGCCACATCCTGGTTAAAGCCAAGCGTTGGGAACGGCGTACCGGCAATGCCAACGCCCATGACATCAAAGCCCTCGGGCCCGGTGATATGCAACTGCCAGAAACGCGCGGGGCCTTCCCATGGGAAGTGCGGATTGCCGATTACAAGGCCGCGACCATCCGCCGTCGTCTCGCTGCCGAAAGCCCAGCCGTTGCTGCCATACCGCGCATCATCGGGGCCCGGAATGATGACCGCTGCCGTGTCTGTCGGAGCCTCTCCACCCGGAGGTGTTGCGCCTGCGATGCCCGGCGCGACCGCCAGCGAACTGGCCAGTAGCATTTGCTTTTCATTCAGGCGCAGCATGTCGTCGCTGGTGATTGCGCGGACATAACCCTTACCGCGACATTCATCCGGCAGCTTCTCACCGCCATGATCGCGCAAGAAGCGATTGTAGCCCGCAACGTATCCGTCGATCAGTTGCTGGGAAGTCAGACTGGTCTTGGCCAGACCTGCGCGCAAGGCGGGCAAATCGATCTGACTGCGATAGAAGACGTCCGAAGTGACATTGTCCGTCTCGCGAAAGCCCAGGACAACCTTGTTCTCCGGCCCGAAATGCAGCGAGCGTTCTCCTGCAACCGTCGCGAATTCCTCGGCGATCATGCAGATATTGTCCTGCGCATAAGCATAGGCAACGCCGTAGCCCACGCCCTGCCAACTATCGGACTTGATGTGCGGGATGTTGAATGTGGTGCGGGTGATCTCCGCGTCGTAGGTCGTCTCCGACTCTTGGGCTTGCAGGCCAGTGCTTATCGCTGCTGCACTCACAGCCAGTGCCAAAGTCAGATTACGCATTACAAAAACCCTCTCATCCTCAATCGGTGAAAGCCTAGGTAGTTCGATTTTGGGAAGCAAGCGCGGGCGCCCTTGCCAATCGCAATAAGCGCCCGCCTCGCATTCACGAAAGCGCGACGTGGCGCTTCATGTGGTGATCGACATTGCCGAATTCGTGTTCGAAGATCGTTAGTCGTTTGAAGTAGTGGCCGATGGCATATTCATCAGTCACGCCGTTGCCGCCGTGGATCTGAACCGCTTCCTGACCGATTAGACGGGCCGACTGGCCGACGCCGACTTTGGCTGCCGAGACATGGCGCTTGCGCACAGTGTCCGCCTCGCCCAGCTTCAAGGTCGCAAGATAGGTCAGAGAGACGGAAGTTTCATAGGCGGTGTACATATCGACCATGCGGTGTTGCAGAACCTGAAACTTACCAATCGGAACGCCGAACTGCTTGCGCTGTTTCGAATATTCGAGTGTCTGTGCGTGCGCGACCTTCATCGCGCCGCAGGCCTCGGCGCACTGCGCAGCGATGGCTTCGTCGGTGACCTTCTCGATCAGCGGAAGAGCAGCGCCCTCCTCTCCGATCAGAGCAGCAGCGGGCACCGAGACGTTCTCGAAATAGACTTCCGAAGCGCGGCGACCGTCGACCGTTTCATAGTCGCGCGTGACGACACCATCGGTCGATTTGTCGACAACAAAGACGCTTACACCGTCGCTATCGCGCTGGCTTCCTGACGTTCGTGCCGTGACAATCAGGTGGCTCGCCCACGGTGCGGCGATGACGACTGACTTGTGCCCGTTGAGCACATAACCGTCGCCGTCCTTTTTCGCGGTGGTGGTGAGATCGGCATAGTCATAGCGACCCTGCGGCTCGGCATAGGCAAAAGCGAAGACCCGTTCACCGCCGATGATCGCAGCAAGGTGATCTTCTTTCTGTGCATCCGTACCGGCATGCTTCAGAAAGCCGCCAGCGCAAACTACGGTTGGCACAAAAGGTTCAACCACGAGGCCTTGGCCAAACTCTTGCATGATAACCATGGAGTCGATCGCGCCGCCGCCAAAGCCGCCATCGGCCTCGCCAAACGGCATGCCGAGAATGCCCAGCTCAGCCAGTTGCGCCCACACTTCGGGGCGCCATCCTGCTTCGCTTTCGATCGCCTTGCGGCGCGTTTCCCAGTCATATTGCTCACGGACCATGCGCGACAGCCCGTCACGCACCATGTCCTGTTCTTCAGTGAAGTTGAAATCCATTTCTGTTCCCCTCGGTGTCCTTTTCGGTGCCTTAGAGGCCCAGGATCATTTTCGTGATGATGTTGCGCTGGATTTCGTTCGATCCGCCATAGATCGAGGTTTTGCGCATATTGAAATAGGTCGCAGCCGATGGGTGCGCATAGTCGGGGCCGATGGGGTATTCGTTTGATCCCATGACCTTGTCCGCGATGCTGCCGTAGTATGGCGTGCCATAGCTGCCGACCGCTTCCAGTGTCAGTTCGGTCAGACGCTGCTGAATTTCGGTGCCTTTGATCTTCAGGATCGAGCTTTCCGGCCCAGGCCCCTTGCCCGCCTGCTCACCAGCCAGTGTGCGCAGCTCGGTGATCTCCAGTGCGGCGAGGTCAATCTCAAGCTGGCTCACTTTGCGCGCAAAGTCGAAGTCGTTGATCAGCGGCGCACCGTCGAGCAATTCCTTGCCCGCGATTTCGCGCAGTTTCTCAACACCACGCTTCGAACGGGCCACGCCCGCAATCCCGCTGCGCTCGTGCGCGAGCAGGAACTTGGCATAAGTCCAGCCCCTGTTCTCTTCGCCAATGAGGTTCTCGACCGGAACGCGCACGTCGGTGAGCCACGTCTCGTTGACCTCGTGACCGCCATCGAGAAGCTTGATCGGCTTCACTTCAACACCGGGCGATTTCATATCGACAAGGATGAAGCTGATGCCTTCTTGCGGCTTTTCCGCATCAGGATCGGTGCGGCACAGGAAGAAGCCCCAATCGGCGTGCTGCGCAAGCGTGGTCCAGGTCTTCTGGCCGTTGATCACGTAATGGTCACCATCGCGCACGGCCGTGGTCTTGAGCGAGGCGAGGTCAGACCCGGCGCCCGGCTCCGAATAACCCTGACACCACCACACATCGCCCGACAGAATGCCTGGCAGATGCTGCTGCTTCTGCGCTTCGTTGCCGAAGGTGTAGATCACCGGACCAACCATCGCAATGCCGAACGGCAGAGGCATAAAGGTGCCCACGCGGGCGTTCTCTTCTGACCAGATATAGCGCTGCGTCGGGGTCCAGCCGGTGCCGCCATATTCGACCGGCCATGCAGGTGCGGCCCACCCTTTTTTACCGAGGATCTTGTGCCACGCGGTCATGTCTTCAGGCGACATGTCTTCGCGGTTGCCCATGCCTTCGAGATGCTTGGGGTGGTTCTCTTCAATGAATGCGCGAACCTCATCGCGGAACGCGTTTTCTTCGGGGGTGAAGTCGAGATTCATGGATTGCTCTCCCGGGCTAGGAATCTGTCAGTTTCAATGAGGGACTGAACAAGCCGAGTGAGAGGCAAATTTCAAGGGAGAAAGCGGCGATTGCAGATTTCTCATCTCAAGTAGGCATCGCCGAAGCCAGCCCAATCCGAAGCGGACATCGCCTTCGGCGCTCCGTATGAACAGTTCACTATCATTACTGGACAGACGCAGTTCACAATGTGCATGCTCTTGTTGCTGACTATACTAATGGCTTGAGTGGGGGAAGTCAGATGGAATTGAAGAAGCCAGCAATTGCGATTGCAGCTTTGACTGTCGTTGGTGGGGCGAGCTTTGCCGGGCTCCATTATTCCGGGGTGCTGGGTTCAGACGGACCAGCGTTGCAAGTCGCGCAAGGTGCGGAAATCGATGCCGAGGCGATTTCGACGGAATGCGGCCTTACCAATCCCGATCAAGCAAGCACCAGCGCTGGAGCATCGCAATCGACGACGCGGGCTCGGGTCGTTGCGGGCCGCCTGATCCAGTCTGATGACGAAGCAGCGACCCTGATTGAAGCAGGGGACTGCCGCTTTCGTTTGGACGGCGTCTGGACGCAGGACCTGCCGCTGGCACTGGACCGGGATGCAGGGCCAAACCTGTTTGATGGTCCCGATGGCACGGGGCTTAATCCAAACCTGACCCACGGCACCTATGTCACACCGTCGCAGCTTCTGGTCGAAGCAAGCGATGATGCAGCAACGCTCACCATACGCGACGCAACCGGCAATCAATCGCCAATGACCGCTCGCGCCAGCGACGATATCGCAATGGAGGACGTGTTTACACCGGGCGGTGAACGTCGCGCTTATCGCATCGACGGCGCATCAGGCTCTGGCGATGAGGGAACCGTCTATGTCAGCGTAACACGCAGCGGCCGGACCCGTCTGCGGATCAATGGTGAGAACTTCTACCGTCCAGTCCCGAACGTGACCGAAGCTGCAGATCTGAGTTCGGTCGACGCGTTTATGATCGGGTTCAACCTCGACAATTTGCGGGCCAGCCGGCGCGGATACGATGTCGTGTCTCAGGATATGTTCGAGCTGAACCTAAATGGAAAGTCCGAAGTCTTCGAAGCAGCCAATGCGAACGAATACGCGATCGTAGAAAAGCGCACTGTCCCTCTGGGCTTTAAGTTGGTTCCAGAAGGCGCCGAGGGTCGCATTGAACGTTCGACCATGATCCGCACCGAACGCCAGTATCAGGAAACGGTCGCATGGAATGTCGGAGGAAAGGTCGGTGCTGGACTGGGTGATGCCGCCGGCGGAGCCGTTGGTGCTTCTTACGCGCAATCAAATACGGCCGGTATGCGCAGCGCGGAAGCGCGCTCAATCTCCACAGCCTGGCAACGCCACAAGCTATACGCCCTTGTCGTTGACGAGCCATTCGTTCGGCTGTCGGACTCATTTATTGACGCCGTCGAGGATGCGCGCCGTTTTGGCCGGTATGACGAATTGATCGAGCGGTTCGGCACGCACTATCCGCATTCGGTCACCTACGGTTCGGCTGCTCGTATGTGGGCCGAATTCTCTGAGAACACGCTCGAAGAATGGTCGCAGAACAGCCAGAGCATCGATGCTGGTGGCAAGGCCGCGATCAAAGGCATCACGGTTTCCGCACAGGGTGGGCGCTATCAAGAGAACATCGAAAGCAACAGCTTTCTGGCCCAAGCGTCCGTCAAAGAGGCCCAGATGGTTGGCGGCACAGGCTCTCAGGCATCGGGCGGCACCGGCACGCCCTACCCGATCCTTGCCGATCTTCGTCCGCTCCACCTGTTGCTGAACCCGCTGAACTTTCCGGGCGAGGAAGAAATCTATGGCGAAGTGCGCGACAAGCTGCGTCAGGCTATCGTAAGCTACATGGTAGAGAATGCGTCGCTCTTGTCTGACAAGCGGCAGCAAGCGGTGCGCGAGTATCATATCGAGCCGTGGGACATTGGCTGCCACAAGCAGCAGGGCCAAGTGAATCTGGAAACTCGGATTTCGATGAAGGGTCAGCTCAGTCTGGGCATGACAGATCCCACCAAGAGACTTGGCAACAAAACCACTTCGCTTCCCCGGTGGAATGACTGGAAGCGCGCGCAGTGTAAGCTCGCTAAGAACAATCCTGACCGGTATTTCCTCGCCAATTCCGTTGAGCCCATCGTCGTTCGCGGCACCAAGGATGAGCTTTTGGGTCTGACCTTTAATTGGGGCGGAAATGTAATTGAAGATGGTTTGGGTGACAGCACACTTATCAATGGCAATGTCGGCAGCTTCACGATCCCCGTCGATGATTTGGGCGTCGATAAGGTGATGTATCGCACCTACAGCAAGAAGCACCCCAAACATCCGATGAATGTGCTTTTCCGCGCACGCATATATCGCAAGCGATAAGGGGGCTTGGGCATGATTGAACGAAACGCCCATAAGGCGCGTAAACTGATCGGAATGTCGAAGCTTCGCTGGAGCGCGCTACCCTTGGCCATACTTTTGGTGGCGGGGTGCGGCGGTCCTTCCGCACCTTCCGTCGAAGGTGAAGAAGGCTACACGCTCGACACGCTTGCTCTTGATGGCATGGACAGCCTGGCATTCGATCCGGCTCCGCAACTGGAGCCGGCTAGCCAGATGACCATAGAGTTCTGGGTCAAGCCAGACTGGTCAGACTCTCCAAAATTTGATCCGGTGGTTGTGTCAAACGCGGGGTCTGAAGGTGCGTCCTATCTCGTGGCGGTGAACCGTGCGCGGGATGGTTTGACAGTCGTCTCTGGAGAGCAAGTCGATGTCGCTCCATTCGACTTTACGGACGGCAAGCTGCATCACGTGGCACTGATCGATTATGGCGAAACCACCACCGTCATGATCGACAATGAAGCGGTGGCAGAACTCGACATCGATTTCACATCATTGCCCAGTGAGGGCCTTTACGTCGGATCTGCGCGAGGAGGCGATAGCGCTTTCAGTGGTGTCATCGGCGGGCTGCGAGTTTGGGACGTTGCCGTGTCACCAAAAGATCTCGCCAACTATGCCATGCGCGATGTCGCAGTGGATGGAGCATTGCACCCCGACTTGCCCTACCTCTCGGTGCTCAGCGAATTCGACAAAGAAAGCGTGGTCTATCCCGACGAATAGACGGTGATGGCGCAAAAAAGCCGGCGACGTACGCCACCGGCTTCCTCGAAAAATTTGGCTAATTCTTCTAAGTGTCGTTGCGCTGCTCGGCACGGTTGTTGATCGGATTGCGAACCAGCCGATCAAGCTGGACGCTCACAATCGTTCCACGACGCGCTTCGGCTTTTGCCTTGCTGCCAAAGAGGCCGGAGAAGAACGCACCGATCCGAGCAAAAACGCCGGGCCGCGACTTCTTGGCAACCGATCGAGCCGGTTTCCCTTGAGCCACCTGAGCTTTCAGTGCGTCACGGCTGCGCTTGGCAACAACGCCTCTGTATTGGGCGTGGAGCAATTGCTTGCCTGCTTCAATCTGTGCAGCCCGCGCCTTGGCACGACGAGAGGGGCGATTGGCTTTGCGCTTCGAACGCTTCACACTCTTCTTGGGAGCTGACGTTTTGGGCCCTTTCGCGCTGGCGGCCGGGCTGTTTGATTTGTTGGCCTGCGCAGGCTCCATCGGCCCCGCAAAGGACAGCGCCGCCAAGGCCGCCGCCATCATGGCCATATTGGATTTGAGATGCGCCATTTCACTTCCCCCTGTTCGATAACCGGATTGCAGCTTCGCAATCGCCCGGTCGAGGGTCTTGTGCATTGAGCGACATTAATGGCGTATGGATGGGTGTTTCATATTATATTTATTGCGTGCAAAGCGCTATGAGTGATTCATTAATTACTCAACCACTCATTTCGGGAGCACTGGATCATCGGGATCCCAGTCCGACGTTATGACGAGACAGCCACTGCCTTCGCCTGAGCAAATCGTCTGATTGCCCGATCTGGTTGCCTTCATCTTTATGACAGCACCACTAGGTCCGATCTTGCCAGCAAGACCAAGCCGCTCGACCTGTTTTTCGAGCGACGCGCGATCGATAAGACAGTTTCCCGGATAGCCCCTTGGGGTTTTGATACTCGTCACCGAGTACGACGCGCCACTCTTCGTTTTCAGCCTCAACGATCCACCTGCTTCCTTGAGCAACGAAGATGCGATGTAGCGCGAAGGATCTGGGGAGCTCGATCGAAGCTCCTGCGCGGCGGCGAAAGTCGACAAACCCATCATCGCGGCGAGACAGATACTGATTGCAGTTTTCATGGCTGGCTCCTCGCTTTGCTTCTATCCGTTTCTCTTGCACTTGATCGTGATGTTCTTGCGCTCGCTGCGCTTCAGTTCACCGTCGGCATCGCTGACGTTGAAAGTGAAGCTGAGCTGCTTTCTCGGGGCGGAGTTGGTCGCAGTTGTCAGCCCGCCCACTGACCAATCCAAGGGATAGCTGGCGACGATGTACCGTCCCCCTTCTCCATCAAAGGAAAGATCAGTCGAAGCCGAAAGCCATTGCGCGCCGAGGAAGATCGCTTTTCCCTCGAAGGCGCGCCGCACATTGACCCGTCCGCGAAGACGAACTGTTCTTGGGCACTTCCACCTGCCGAATTGTTCGACGTTGGCCGGAGCCGTCGTCAGGGACAGAGGCTTCACCGTTGGCTTTGGATTGGTCCGTCGGGGCGGTGGGTTGGTGCGTTGTGGCGCCGGATCGCTAGCGGGAGAAGAGTTTGGATTGGTCCTCGTTCTGCCGGCATTTCGATCCAGGGGCGCACATTTGACCTGAGCGATGATCTCAACACTGTTTTCCCAGGTCTGGACCGTCGGAGGATCTTCGAAACCGATGCCCGGGCGATCACCAACCAGCCAGCTTGAACTCAGTTCGCCATCATAAGCGTTCCGCAGGGTGTAAGTGCCGCCTTTCCTAAGAAACTCGATCCGCGCTCTGCCTGAAAGCGCATTCAGCTTTCCATTGCAAAACAGCACAGAATCAAAGCTCTCGTTTCTCGGTGGCTGATAAGGAAGATCAATACGGTATATGCGAGGGTCATCCGGCTCGCTGAAATTGTAGACAAAGGAACCGATCTTCATCTGGCTTCCCTGATGCCCTCGTGACCGTGCTGGAGCATGGCCTTTCATCCGGACCCAGATCGATACGGTTTGCGTCTTTACTCGTTTGTAGCGCTGCCGATTGCCCTCCACGACGATCCTGGTTCGGCCGATGCCGTTGTCGCTGTCAGGGAACACTTGGAAGGCTTCGATGACTGTCGTCGCGTGCGCCGGGGGCGCGACAAGAGCAAATGCAGACACTGATAACACGCTCAACGTGCGGTAGGCGTTTGTGAAGTTCATTGGACGCTCCATTTATGAAGCGTCTTTGTGAATTTCGCGATTTCACAATGCTTCGGTGCGCACCCCCAATTTTCGGATCGGGGTCACCCAATTTTTGCCTTCACCCTGTTCGATCCGGGAATATTGCGGCAAACTACGGACATGCTCGCGGAAAGGGACAGCGAACTCGCAAAGCTCACTGAGTTGCTCAAAGTAGCGGACAGAGGCGGCCATGTCGCGGCTGTGGGCGGAGAAGCGGGAATTGGCAAAACCGCGATGCTCCGCGAATTTGCCGACCGGCTTCCCAACGAGTTTCAGTGCATCTGGGGAATGTGCGATCCGCTTCTGACTCCGCGTCCGCTGGGCCCGGTACATGATATCGTCGCAATGCTGGGAGGGCTTGGCGAAGACTGGCAAACCGCTGGCGGTCTTGAGCTGTTTTCGCGCTTACTGGCTCACCTTTCGGAGAGTGAAAGGCCAATCGTGCTAATCCTTGAGGATGTGCATTGGGCAGATAACGGCACGCTTGATTTCATCCGGTTCATTGGTCGCCGCATCACAATGTGTCGCACCCTACTGATTGTCAGTTATCGCAATGACGAGCTCGGTCGAACGCATCCCTTGCTAAGGGTGTTTGGGGATATTCCCAGCGCACAGATGGATCGGATCGAGCTTGCGCCACTATCGCTCGCGGCCGTTGCGCGGCTTGCCGAGGAAAGCGGCCGCGATGCCGAATACCTGCTGGAAATCACCGGAGGAAATCCATTCTTCCTCTCTGAAATTCTCGCTGGCAATGGCGTTGAAAAGCAAGTGCCGGTTTCGGTTCAGGACGCGGTGAACAGCCGTCTTTCACGCCTTTCGCCTCAGCAGATTGGGTTGCTCGAGGCGCTCAGCATCATACCGGTCCCAATTGACCCTAACCTGCACTGTTCCTGGATCGAGAATCATGAACGGCTGATCCAGGATCTGATAGATTTGTCGATCCTTCACAAAAGTGCAGGCGGCCAACTGCGATTTCGCCATGAGCTAGCGAGAATGGCCACCTCAAATCGTTGTTCCTCTATCGACAAGCGCAACCTGCATCACGAGCACCTTCGCAGCATGCTGGAACATCCTGAACGCTATGACGCGGGGGAGTTGTTGCACCATGCACGAGGCGCCGGGGATGCCGCACAAGTGCTGCACTTCGCCCCAATAGCTGCGAGCAACGCCGCGCAGTTGGGTGCTCACAAGGAAGCTGCCGACTATCTTGAGGCGGCACTTCAGTATGTCGACGAGGCGGAGCCAGAGGAGGCTGCGCATCTATACGAGAACTGGGCTTATGAAGCGGCCATATCGCATCGGATTGACGACCGCGTGATCGAAGCAAGGCGACACGCATTGACCATGTGGCGCGCGCTGGGACGCGAGGAAAAGATCGCTGAAAATTTGAGGCACCTGTCTCGCCTGCATTGGTATCGCGGAGAAGCCGTGCAAGCCAGGCGATACTTGGACGATGCTATAAGCCTGCTCGAGCAGATCAAGGACGCCAGTCACCTCGCATTCGCCTACTCCATGCGCTCGCAAATGCAGATGCTTTCCAGCCGAATGGAAAATGCGATCGACTGGGGCAAACGCGCGCTTGAGCAATTGGCCGGAGCGAACGCACCTGAAGTCGAGGTGCACGCGCGCAACAATATCGGAACAGCCAAGATGTTCCTTGGCGATCCAGACGGCATTGCCGATCTCGAGCGCAGTCTTAAGATAGCTCTGGAGCACAACCTGCATGAAGACGCGGCGCGGGTGTTCACCAATCTATCCGAATACGCTGTCGACATGCGAAAGCTGGCGCTTGCTGAAGATGTCCTGAAACGTGGTATCGCGTTCGATACTGATCACGACCTCGATAGCTGGACGTTCTATCTGTTGGGGCGCGAAGCACAGCTGCGACTGGAACAGGGAAGATTGAGAGAAGCGGAGGATATCTGCCGCTCGGTTATCGCAACGTCCGGCCAAACCCTGCTTATGAAGCTGCCCGCCCGGATCATGCTGGCCCGAACGCAGGTCCGCCTTGGCGATGACAAAGCCGCCCACACACTTGCTAAAGCGAACAGTGATGCTCTTGCAACCGGCGAAGTCCAGTATCGCATTCCGGTTCTGATCGGCATGCTGGAACGTGCCTGGCTGACAGGGTCCGAAATGCTGGCTGCAGAGGCATGCGCTGGTTTGGAGCGCATCGACCCTGATTGCTTTAGCCTTTGGACTCGCGCTGAGGTCGTATTCTGGAAACTCTTGCTGGGTAAACAACCGAAGCCAGCCGATCGAGCCAGTGACACTGCTTTCGGGCCAGCCATTCACGGCGATTTCGCGGCATCAGGATTGCAATTCGCCCGCACCGGCGCGGATTATCTGGCCAATCTGTGTTTCGGCCTTTCAGAGAATCCGCAAACAATCTCCGCCGGCCTCGCAGCGCTGCAACGCCAAGACGCGAAGGCGCCTGTCGCGCGTCTAACCGAGCTGCTGAACAGCCGCGGCATCAAGCGCGAAGACGTAACGCTTCCAAGAGGACCATATCGCGCCGCCCGCGAAAACCCATTCGGCCTGACAGCAAAGGAAATGATCGTTCTTGAGCACCTTGCTCAAGGTCTCAACAACGCTGAAATCGCCGACGAAATGTCACGATCGCAGCGCACGGTCGAGCATCATGTCTCGGCCATTTTGCAGAAGCTTGAAGTGGAGAACCGTGTAGCTGTCCTTCTCAAGCTTCGCGATGAGCCATGGATTATAGGGGAGTCAGCCCACGCCAATTCATAGCCGAGCTGGCAGGCGTCCCCTTCCCATCTTGGGAGAATTAGCGGAAGGGCTTGTCGATATCAGAACTAGCTCCTGTCTCCATACGCAGCCTAGATTCTTCGAACCGCGGCAAAGGCTGTCGAGCATTCCGGGATCCAACTTTTCTACCAAAGCAGTTTTTGTAACCAATCGCGAAACTCGTCCGAACACTCACCAAGGAGGAGATGGCAAGTGAACTTACGCGATTTGGAATATGTTACCGCGATTGACCGGTATCGGAACTTTGGTCGCGCTGCCGAAGCATGCCATGTCAGTCAGCCTTCGCTTTCAGCACAGGTGAAGAAGCTAGAGGAGCGCCTGGGCGTAGAACTGTTTGCGCGCTCAAATTCCGGTGTCCACATCACTGATGCTGGATCACGGATTGTGACCACTGCGAAAGAAGTTTTACGACAAGCACAACGTATCACCGATACCGCTGCAGAATATCATGACCCTCTCGCCGCACCTCTTCGCATCGGCATCATCCCGACTCTCGCCCCATTTGTGCTGCCATTTCTTCATGGAACGGTCTCTAAGACTACGGACAAGCTGAAACTGATCTTCCGCGAGCTTCCAACCGACAATCTACTAAACGAGTTGGATACGCGCACAATAGATGTTGCTCTGATTAGCGGCCCCGTTGAACTGCCAGGCTATAAGTTCTCTCCCGTATTTAGGGAGCCGCTATCTCTGATGGTGTCGAAAGGACATCGATTGGCAAACCTGAGCACCATCAATGCGCACGAAATTCCGCGAGAAGAAATGTTCTTGCTGACACAAGAGCATTGCCTGAGGGCGGAGACGATCACACTCTGTGAGGACAAGAATATCGGCATTGACGTGCCCGATGGCATGCATGCCACCAACTTTCTGACCATGTCGCATTATCTGCGTCCTGACCTTGGCTGTTGCCTAGTCCCGAAACTGGCTTGCGGGATCATCGGCTGTGCAAACCCTCAAGTTTCCTTCATCGATGTCGAGAATGAATCCTATGGCCGGGATGTCGGCTTCGTCTCCCGAATTGGCTGCCCTCGCGAGAATATCTTGCGCAAACTGTGCAGCCAAATCCACGATGAACCACCAGCGGGTGTAACCGCGTTAGCTTAAGCCTCGAATAGCAAGCATATCGAACTGAAAATCGGGCGGAGCGAGTGCGGATGGCACTGGCTCCTTTGTCATGCCCATTCTCCTTTTATAATAATAAAATCAGTGTTTTAGGTAATAGGCTATGCCTATTAGACCCATTGAAACCTTGTATTATACGGCCCGACATTCTGCTCATATCTGACTGCCTCGGAAGGCGGACAAACTCACGACCCCTTGGTCCGCCTTCCACCCAAATATGGACTGAAAGGCAGCACAATGAAAACTCCAAACCCCCAAGGCAAAGCGCCCACTATCGGTCGCCTGCTCATCACCTCATCTTCAATCGCATTGCTTTCAACAGGTGCAGCGCACGCGCAGCAAGTCATTGTTGATGGCGACAATATGACTGTCACTTCGACGGCGGATGGAGAAACAATCTCCACCGCAGCAGGTGTCACAAGCACCGTTGCCGGTGCTCCTGTTGTCGTAGTCGACAACAACGATGTTACGGTCGACAATTCAGGTACACTTGCAACCACCGGCATCACACAAACTATCCAGGTGAACCAAGGCACGACTGGCGCTGAGATCAACAATGCAGCGACCGGACGTCTCGAAGGTGAATCGCGCGTGATCAACGTCGATGGAAGCGACGTGACAATTAACAACAGCGGCGTCATTCTTGGCACAGGCGATCAGCGCAATGGCGCGATCTACGGCAACCGCTCTTCCAACAACATCACTATCAACAACTCGGCAACAGGCGTCATCGACGCGGGCATGGGCAATGACGGTGCAGCCATCTCTATCGAAGTTGGTGGTATGGGACCTCGCTCAGGCTCCATTACCAATGACGGCATTATTCAAGGACGCGGCCAAGCCGCTGCTCCAGCCGGAACGGCAGGCGATGGTATCCGATTCTTCGGTCCTGGTCTTGCACCGACCTATCGCTATGACGGCGACATCACCAACCGTGGCACGATCGCTTCCGAAAGCGCAGTTGGTCCGGTCGCTGGAATCCGCTTTTCGGACCGTATCGAATTCGGCGGAACGCTGACTAACGAGGCATCTGGCACCATTTCAGGCGTGTGGAACGGCGTCTACTTTGGAAACGCAGATCTTACAGGCGGCGTGGTCAACAATGCTGGCACGATCAGCTCCAACAGCCGCGCGTTCAACATCGATGGGACTGGCTTGGTCGTAAACAACACAGGGTCCATCATGGGAACTGGCAACCAACGCAACGGCACGGTCTATGCGGACAGCACAGCCCAGGGTTTCGTACTCAACAACACCGGTACCATTGATGCTGGCATGAGCAACGAAGGCGCTGGCTTCTCTGTGGAGCTGGATGCCGCGGGCAACGAGTTCACGATCGACAACTCGGGCGTGATCCAAGGTCGCGGGCAAGCATCGGCGGGGACTGGCGCCGCTGGCGACGGACTTCGTTTCGAACGCACGCGTGTTGGAGGCATTCTGGAGGGTTCGACAACCGGCCTCTTTACAGGAACGATCAACAACTCCGGTACGATCGACTCCGAAGCGATTGCCGGCACCACCGCGGGCATTCGCTTCGTGAACGGTGTGTCGTTCCAGGGCGTCATAAACAACTCCGGCACGATCTCTGGTGTGAACAACGGCCTCTATTTCGGTAACCCAGTCCCCGCTGGCGGGGCAGACCATACCGGAGGCGTCGTAAACAACCTTGCCGGCGGCGTGATTAGTTCTGACAGTCGCGCGCTCAATATTGATGGAAGCGGTCTTGTGGTTAACAACGCTGGCACCATCCTTGGCACTGGGAACCAGCGCAATGGAACCGTCTACGCAGACAGCACCGCGCAAGGCTTCACGCTCAACAACACTGGCACAATCGATGCTGGTATGGGCAATGAAGGTGCCGCTTTCTCAGTTGAGCTGGCATCTGCCGGTTCTGGAGGTAGCGCGTTTGACATCAACAATGATGGCGTGATCCAAGGCCGCGGCAACGCTGCTGCCGGCGCCGCAACTGCAGGTGATGGCCTGCGCTTCGAGCGTTCGCGCAACATGGGTGTTCTGGATGCAACCACTGACGGTTTGTTTGTCGGCGACATCACCAACACCGGTACGATTGACAGCGAAGCTGCCAATGGCACCGCAGCTGGTATCCGGTTCGTCAATGGTGTGAGCTTCCAAGGCGTACTCGATAACTCAGGTACGATCTCGGGAGTTCAGAACGGCCTGTATTTCGGCAATCCGACCCCTGCTGGCGGCGGTGATTTCTCGCAAGCCACAGTCAACAACTCGGGAGTGATCAGCTCTGGTAGCCGAGCTCTCAACATCGATGGCTTTGGCCTAACGGTGAACAATCTCGCCAGCGGCCAGATCCTTGGAACAGGCAACCAGCGTAATGGCACCGTCTACGCCGACGGCACGGCCGATAACTTCGCCTTCAACAATGCCGGTGTGGTTGACGCGGGTTCTGGAAATCAAGGCTCTGGCTTTGGCGCAGAAATTGGCGGAGCAGTTGACGGTGCAAACACCTTCGACCTGAGTAACTCCGGCACCATTCAAGGCCGCGGGCAGGCGTCACCCATGGATGCACAAGCTGGTGACGGCGTGCGCATCGGCAATGTCGGCAACACAGGCGTTTTTGATGGAACGATCACCAACTCCGGCCTGATCAACTCTGAAAGCGTCCAAGGTCCCGTTGCTGGCGTACGTGTCGTAAACGGCATCGATTTCCAAGGCGCCTTGACCAACTCGGGCACGATCTCAGGTGGTAATCACGGCATTTATCTTGGTGCAGGTGACCACACCGCAGCTGTGATCACAAATTCCGGAACTCTGTCGGGCGGCGTCAACGCATTCTTCGCTGGCAATGCTCTTTCTGCAGTGAATGTCGTGAACAATGGCGGAACTCTGATTGGGAACTTCGTTGGGACCGCTTTCGATGACACCCTTTCAATCACAGGCCTGGGAAATTCGATCCAAGGCGATGTTCTAAACTCGGTTGGGGTCAGCACCGATGCCGGAAGCACAACGGCTTTTGTCGGTGCGCGTTCGATCAACGGAAGCCTCATCAACGCCGGCACTCTGAGCTTCGAACTGGGTGTCGATAGCTTGGCGGTGGACGGCGATGTTGTCCTTGAAAACGGCAGCATAGTGAATGTCGCCACGTCCCAGATCACAGCGGCCGACATCGGTTCGACAATCGATGTCATCACCGAGACAGGCACATTCACCAACAATGGTGTGGCTGTAAACGTGACCGACAGCGACTTCCTGGTCGACTATTTTGTCAATCTCGGATCGGTTTCGGTGACGGTAGGCGCGACTGACCTTACCAATGTGTCCGCCGATGCAAACATCGGCAACTTTGGCGCCGCGCTTACGTCGGCAGTGTCGAACAACCGCCTGCCCGTAAACGTCTTCTCAGCATTGAACGCTTCGGCGTCGGCTTCCGATTTCGAAGACACTGCTTTGGCTTTGCTTCCCGCAATCAATGACGGTGTGACCCGCGAGATCTACGAAACTCAACGTTTCGCCAGTTCGCAGGTTGAGGATCGTTTGAGCGGAAGAGGTGTCGGACTGTGGGGAGCAGCTTTTGCCCGCGGCGTCGACGCAGATGCAAGCAGCCTCAGTTCGCTTGGCTATGATGCCGAAGCAACTGGCTTCACCATCGGTCTTGATGGGAAAGTTGGCGAGGAGGCGACCGTTGGAGTTCTGTTCAACTATTCGGATATCAATGTTGATGCGAATGGCGGTGCAAATGCTGTCAGCGAAATCGAAGCTCTGCAAATCGGTGCTTATGCTGGTATCAATCTAGGTTCTGCTTATCTCAATGGTGAACTTGGATATTCGACCTCCTCGGTTGATAACCGTCGTACAGCGATCGGTGCTCCGGTCTCAGGCGAAAGCGATGTCGATGGTGTCTATGCGAGCTTCAATGTCGGCTACGACATCGATACCGGAGGTGTAAAAATCACGCCAAGCGGCGGTCTTCGCTATGCCGAACTCTCGCGTGACACCTTTACCGAAACTGGCGGTCTGGGCCTGACGCTCGATAGCGATAGCGTGGAGTTCCTTGAAGCGCGTGTCGGATTGCGTGTGGCGGGCAAAGGCAAATCCGGTGCTGTGCCATTTGTTAGCGTCGACTACGCCTACGACTTCAGCAACGATCCGTTTGCAGTAGCCGGCTCTTTCAACGGCGGCGCGGACAGTTTCGTACTGGTCGCAGATGATGCATCGGAAGGTCGGTTCGACATCGGTGCTGGCATCGACTTCATCAAGGAAGGCAAATTCTCCCTAGGCGCAGAATATCGCGGGCGCTTTGCCAGCGGTTACCAATCGCACGCCGGTGGTTTGAATGTCCGCCTTGAATTCTAAGTAGCTCCAACTTGGGCTGCCTTAGGCCAAGGGAAGCCAGTCGGGTCCTCCTCCCGGCTGGCTTTTCCTTTGCCAAAGCGCCTAATGCCCTTTCCCGGGCGCAAAAGGGCACGCCCAACAAGGTGCAATCGCCCATCAAGGAAGCGGCAAGGGAATACACAGCTGAGGTCCTTGAGACGCTCGCAGCCGTTATGCAGGACAAAGATCAGCCGGCCACCGCAAGGGTGAGCGCCGCCAATGCCATCCTCGATCGCGCCTATGGAAAGCCCAAGCAGGCCCTAGTTGGCGATGATGAGGGCGCGCCCCCGATTGCGGCAACAGCAATCGAGCGAACCATAATTGACCCAGCCAAGATGACAGATGCCGATGTCGAGGAAGAGCTCAAGCTCCGGCTGCGGCTGGGGCCGAAAGGGATGAGATAGCGAAAACCTCAGTGAGTAAAGCTGACATCACTTTCGCGCTTGATGCCCACTTTCACACATACCAGTGTTCTAGAACCCGAAGGCGACGCCGACGCGGCCACCTGTGCTTTCCGGTGCAGTAGAGCCTGCAATGCCTGCCGAGATGTAGACCTTCTCTGCCACGCGGGCCGAGATGGAGCCGGCAAAGCCTTGCTCGCCCTGATAGGTCGAAGCGTTGAGGCTGAACGAGACCGTGCTGTCGGGCACCACCATCTGACCACCAAGAGCCATGCTGGCCGCGATGCCGCCGGTCAGACGGTCATCAAGGTCTTGCAGTTGGAACTCCAGCCCCGTCACACGGCTATCGAGTGCGAAGACGCTATTCTCCAGCGCGTTAAACTGCGCGTCCGTAATCGCTGACATGGCATCCATCGAGACACGGATATTCGCGACTGAAGCGGCTGTTGCGACAGCTGTGGTGCCAAGCACGCCATTGCCATCTACCGTCACGGCTTCAACCGGGCCAACCTGCGCCGCGGTGGAAGCCGCAACATCACCAATCCGCACCGCGCTACCTGCACCGCCGATGGTGACCTGGTTGGCAGCTGTGGTCGTTGCACCTGCACCAATCGCGGTTGAGCCAGTTTGCGCGGCCACGGCTTCAAAGCCGACGGCGGTTGATTGTGTGCCACCAGCTTGCGCGAAATTGCCTACGGATGTGGCAAAAGCACCTGCTTCGGCCTGACTTCCCACAGACGTACCGCGCGTACCGGTTACCAATGAGTTAGCGCCGACTGCGGTGCCAGAATTGCCCTCCACCCGCGCAGCTGAGCCAAATGACGAACCGTTCTGCGCCAGAGCACGGGCGTTGACCCCTGCGGCGAAGGCATTGCCAGCCTGCACGTTGGCGTTGCGTCCGATGGCCATGCCGTTTGCCCCCGTTGCAGAAGCATCAACCCCGAACGCGACCGCGTCCTGTTCCTCTGCAGTTGCGCCACTACCAATGGCAACGGCGCGAAGGGCGGAGGCGTTTGTGTCGGCGCCCAATGCGACTGCGCTTTCAGCGGTTGCTTGAGCGCCCAAATCATCGACATCGCCTGCATCTGCCCCGATAGCAATTGCGCTATCGCCCAGCGTGGAAACGCCTTCTCCAATGGCGATGGCGCCAGCCCCTTCGGAGTTCGAATCGGCACCCAGAACGATCGCTCCATCACCGATTGCCCGACTAAACTTGGTCCCCAAACTATCATCGTCCACGCCGTCACCGCCGATTACGATGGCTCCGGTTCCGTATGCATTACCGGCGCCAACAGCGATAGATTGATCGCCACTGGCTAACGCGCCTCTTCCCAGCGCTGTCGATCCGTCTCCCACGGCATTCGCAAAGGCACCAAACGCGGAAGCTTGGTAACCAAATGCGTCAGAAAGGTATCCGACCGCAATTGAGTTCTCGGCCTCAGCATTTGCTTCAAGGCCAATCGCGATGGCCCTCAAATCGCTGGCGTTGGTGTCAGCGCCGAGCGCAATTGCATTGGCCGCTATCGCCTGAGCTCCAAAGATATTGGCATCGTTTCTGCCTCCTATGGCGATCGCTTGATCTCCAGTGGCTTCAGCCCCTTCACCAATAGCAACCGTTCCGATTGCTGAGGCGTCCGCGTTATCACCAATGGCCACCGCGCGTTCAGCAGAGGCGGAGGTGCTTCTGCCAATTGATATCGCGTCCTCACCGCTGGCGTCAGAGAATCTGCCCAAGGCTACAGCCGACTCGCCGCTTGCAATTGCGTTCAGACCTATTGCTGTGGCCGCGATTGCATCAGCAACTGTTCTTTCTCCAATCGCTATCGATTGGTCTGCTGTCGCTTGGGCGCCTTGCGTAAACGTGGTCAGGCCGTCGCCGCCGCCGATCGCCACAGATCCCACGCCTGACGCGTCTGATTTAGCACCAAGAGCGATAGCATAATCGCCATCGGCATCTGCGAAATCGCCGATGCCAATCGCGCCTTCGGCATTACCTCTTGCAAGGTCACCGATTGCGATCGCACCATCAAACCTAGCCGCTGCTATATCACCGATGGCTATGGCTCCATCAGCCAATGCATCAGCTCCGTCACCAAGCGAAACAGCCCCGTCCGCATTTGCGATAGCGTTGTCGCCGACCGCAATTGCTCCGTCCTCGATTGCTTGCGCCGTGTCCCCAATCGCAATTGCGCCATCTACTGTGGCTTGTGTGCTGTCTCCCAACGCGATTGCACCTGTTGCGTCGGACTGGGCCAGCTGGCCAATTGCAATCGCCCCTGAAACACTGGCCGCCGCGCTGTCACCCAACGCGACTGAGCCGATGGCGCTGGATTGGGCAAGGTCACCGATGGCAATCGCTCCGTTCTGGGTTGCCTGTGCCGTGTCCCCAATCGCAACAGCGCCATTGACCGTAGCATCGCTGTTTACGCCGATAGAAATGGCTCCAAGCCCAACCGCTTGTGCGTTGCCGCCCAATGCAACCGCGCCCACTCTTGTGGCATCGGACTGAAAGCCAATGGCGATAGAATCTTCAAGCGTAGCCGTCGCAACATTGCCGACAGCGATGGCGCCTTCTCCTGAAGCGGTCGGGTTATTGCCAATGGCGATGCTGCGATTGCCGGATGCGGTTGATGCCGTACCAACGGCGGTTGAAAAGTCGCCTGTTGCCGAAGCGCCCACGCCGCACGCGGTCTGACCGTTGGCGTCCTCCGAATCCGCTCCGCCATCATTGTCTGTAAGATCAACATCGCCATCATCATCGCGGTCCAGCAGGCAATCATCGGCCTTTGCCGGAGCGCCTGCGATCAATGCCGCGAAAGCGAGTGCACCGGTGCCGGCCAAAAGAGCCGCGCGCACTGGATTGAGTGTATGAGATTTTGCCATGAATCATCCTCCTTCAAAACTGTGCGGGAGGATTGGCTCAAGGCGGTTCAGGCTGTCATACCTCACAGAGGGTATGCGCCTGAAATTGCCGTGATATAGTCGTCGAGCATGACCGAAAACGGACGTGATATTGACCTGGATATTGTCTCCACATCATGGCGATCGCTAACCGATAGCGAAGCCTATGATGCCATGCTCAATGCGTGGGAACGTAAGTTTTCGGCGATTAATCGTGAACCGCGTATCCCTTTGATTGACAGCGTGCTGCGGCGCCAATTGGCCTCGATCGAAGAGCTTCTTCTGGAAGACCGCAATGCAGTGCGGATCGAAGACCCGCTGGAAGAAGCCGTCTCGCAAACTCCTGCGCCTGCCATGGTACTGACACCCAATGGGCTGGTCGCCGCGCTGAATGACGGTGCGGCTGAGTATTTCGGGGTCCAACAAGGAGTCAGCGCCGGAACCGATTGGGTTCGCGATGACTCTCTGGCCGATTTTCGAGCAGTGCGGTCAAGCGGGCTGGGAAAAGGGAACACAGACTACGCGATTGTCCGCATCGTTCCTAAGGACGGCTACGACGCCTTGGCCGAGGTCTATCAGCTTGAATCTGGCGGAGTCCCGCAGCCGTATACGGTCGTTCGTTCGCTAGAGCTCGAATGGCTTCCGGCTGTTTCGACCGCGCTCAAAAAAGTGTTCGGTTTCACGAACGCTGAAACTGAGATCGCCCGGTTGCTGTTTGTATATCGTGATTTCCAGCTTGTGGCTGACCAAAGAGGCGCGTCTCTGGCAACAGTTCGCACTCAAGTGAAGAGCATATTGGGTAAGGCTGAGGTGCATTCAAAGGCCGAGCTGATCAGGGTTTTAGCTCTCTTGTGCGCTCGTGCGGCATTTCAGCGTGAGCGCGTGGATCTGACTTGGTCCGATCCGCTGGGACGCGAGAAGCTCATCACACGCAGAGATGGCCGGAAACTCGCCTATAGCTGGATGGGTGCGGAGGATGGCGAGCCGATACTATTCGTCGCCGGGCAGACATCATTCTCCTTCCTTCCAGACTCAATGTGCAAAGATCTGGAGAAACGCGGCATAAAGCTGATTGCTCCTTCGCTCCCCGGGCACGGAAACAGCGATCCTGTGACCACACAGGACCAAATGGTCGATGGGGGCGACGCCGTTGAGGAGCTCTGCGAAGCGCTGGGCATTCAACGCATACCGATCGTGACCAGCCGGGGCGGCCAGTTCTATATGATCCATCTCGCTATGCGCAGACCGGATCTAGTATCGGCACTATTGTGTATCAGCCTCCCATGGAACATCGCGCCTAGCCGCCTTTCAAGTCTGCCGCGCAATCAGCTCACAATGGTGAAGCTGGCGGAAGATGCGCCAGCCGTGCTCGATATCGTATGTCGAATTGGCTATCGGATGGTGAAACAACGGGGCCCCGACTTCTATCTTTCGCGCGGTTACACCGATTCCAGTGTCGACATCGAGACGCTTGCCGATCCTGAGGTGAAAGCCTTACTCCGCGGGTCTATCCGCCATGTCCTCGCCCAAGGTCATATGGCTTTTAGGCGCGAACAAGAGATGTGCGCGACGAAAGATGTAACTGGTTGGGTGCCGAAGCTACAGATGCCTTTGCATTGGCTTGTGCCCGGGCAAATCGGTTCGATTGTGGCCGCAGATCTCGACTACATTCGCGGGCTAAATCCGCTCGTATCGCTGGAAGTCGTGGAGGGCGCTGGTGAACTGATTCCATATCAGCGCCCCGATCTGTTTGTCGATCGTGTGGCAAGTCTGCGAAACGACGCCGTGAACATCAAGTAGGCGAGGGTAGTTCTGAGTCTCCAATGAGGCCCCACGCATCTGACGTTTCTGATAGACCGCTCATGAATCTGAAGCTCGGTTTATATCTAGTCTGTTTGTAGGTCGTGAGCGGACTGGCTGCTTTTCTACTTCAATTTGCAAGAGCCGCTGACAGGCATAGGCCGCAAGCAATGCTGCTGTATCTTTAGCTAGGCCAGGCCGTGCTGTGACCGCAACCAAGCATTGTCTAGGACACCTTTAGGCACATCTCGACAGATCTGAGCCCAAAACCTTAGGGTCTGCGGGATTTTGTGGCGGAGAGACAGGGATTCGAACCCTGGGTACTCGTGAGAGCACAACGGTTTTCGAGACCGCCCCGTTCGACCACTCCGGCATCTCTCCGCGGTGCGATAACATCGCTAATGGTCATCGGAAGCGCGCCCGTTAGCGCAGCCTCTGCGCCTTGCCAAGACCCTGCGTTACGGAAATTTCGGGCATATCTCCGTCCGCTGCGCTCTTCACGCTTGTTTTGCAGATGCGAAGGTCCATATTTCGACACATGAAGCACGCCGAGTTCTTCTCTAATCAGGCAGGCCGCACGATTGTTGCGCCGCGCCAGTCCCGCACACGCTTTGGCATAGGCGATGTGGTGCGCCACCGCTTGTTCGATTTCCGCGGTGTGGTTTTCGATATCGATCCGGTCTTCGCCAACAGCGAAGAATGGTACGAGTCTATCCCCGAAGAGATCCGCCCCGATCGCGAGCAGCCGTTTTACCACCTGCTGGCCGAGAATGAAGACTCAAGCTACGTCGCATATGTCAGCCAGGGAAATCTGCTGGCCGATGCGGATGGCGGACCTGTGGAGCACCCGACACTGCCGCAACTGTTCGAACAGTTTAAGGACGGGCGTTATCGGATGCGCCGTTCGCTGACGCATTGAGCAGCTGGTTAGTTTTTGAGCTTCCAGCCTGAGCGAAGAACCAGATAAACCAGCACAGCAATCGCCAAATTGAACGCACCAAGCCCAACAGCCGCAACCACGACGTCGCTGCTCGTCCCGATATCGCTTTCGCCTAAGAAGCCATAGCGGAAGCCTGAGATCACATAGAAGAACGGGTTGGCGCGGCTGATGGCTTGGAACGCTGGGGCGAGGTTTTCAATCACGTAGAATGTGCCCGAAAGCAGTGAGAGCGGCGCAACGATGAAGTTGCTGATCGCCGCGTTGTGATCGAATTTCTCGGCCCAGATAGAAGTCGCAAGGCCAATCAGCCCCAGCATCACGCTGCCCATTAGCCCAAACCAGACAACCGCCCATACGTGCTCAATGCCCAAGGAAACGCCGGGCCAAAGCAGCATGGCGAGCGAAACCGCTCCACCCACCATAATGGCGCGCGTGACGGCCGCGCCAACGATAGCGCCCATCAATTCGCCGGGTGACAGCGGCGGCATCAGGTAGTCGATGATCGTGCCCTGTATCTTGCCCCCGAGCAGCGAGAAGCTGGAATTGGCGAAGGCATTTTGCATCATGCCCATGACAATCAGGCCCGGCGCAACAAAGGTCGCGAATGGAACGCCCAACACCTCGCGCCCTTCACGGCCTAAAGCGACCGTGAAAATGACCAAAAACAGTAAGGTTGTGACCGCTGGAGCCCAAATCGTCTGCGTCTGCACCTTGAGAAACCGGCGCACCTCCTTCATATAGAGGCTCCACACGCCAATGCGGTTGATCCCGGTGATAATCGGCTGACCACGTGGCGGGAACCGGGTGCTCCCCCCGGCCAGATTTTCAACGGGAGCAGCGTCCGTTTTATCGGTGGCGTAAACTGGATCAGTCATGGCATGGCGCCTACGGCTTCGATCCGCCGCTTGCAAGACGGGTGCTGGATTAGAGATAGAACGAAAGAGCATCGATTTATGAGTTGGACTGACGAGCGCATCGCAACGCTCAAAAAGATGTGGGAAGGTGGAAGCACCGCCAGCCAAATCGCGGAAGAACTGGGCGGCGTCAGCCGTAATGCCGTGATCGGTAAAGCGCACCGGCTTGGTCTCAAGTCGCGCCCCTCCCCGGTGAAAGCCAACCAGACCAAAAAGGCGGCCGCCAAAAAGGCCCCGGCCAAGCCTCCGGCGAAGAAAGCCGCGCCCAAGGCGAAGCCAGCTACAGCCAAGCCTGCGGCAAAGCCTACTGCGGCAACGACGGCAAAGGCCGAGCCGAAGGCACCATCCTCGAGCGCAAACGCCACGCCATCGCAGCCGATCCCTAACCCGACCCCTGATCTTCCCAAGATCGTTTCGGTCGGTCCGGGTGGCTTCCTGCGTCAAGGGCCCGGTGACCAGCAGGCACCAATCCCGCCCGCTCCGCCACGCCGCCTTGTTCCGGCCAAGCCAAGTCCCGAAATTGCCGACAAGACCAGTTTGCTCGATCTTTCGGACAAAGTGTGCCGCTGGCCAATGGGCCACCCGGGCGAGCCGGACTTTCACTTCTGTGGTGAAGCGGTGAACCCAGGCTTCCCCTATTGCGTCGAGCACTGCGGCCGTGCCTATCAGGCACAGCTGCCGCGTGGTGCACGCAGACCGCCACCGCCGCTGCCCTTTGGCGGACCGCGCGTTCGTTAATCACCCACACAATCAGGGCCCGGTTGCTTCGCGCTGCCGGGCCTTTTTTTCATTTGACCGGAGACAATCACCATGGCGTTTACTCTTCACCAAGCCTTCGTCCCGCAATGCCAGCAGATCCTTGGCGGCCTGCGCGGCCTGATCGACAAGGGCGAGGCCCACGTGAAAGACAACTGCCTCAAAGACGCGGAGCTGATCGAGGCATGTCTTGTCGAAGGGATGTGGACGCTGCCGTGGCATGTGCGTGCCTGCTGGGTTCACTCGGGATACGCGCTCGAGCAGGTGCAGACGGGCGAGTTCACACCCGACTTCACCGATGTGCCCAAGGATTGGGACAGCATGCGCGCCATGGTCGATGACGCTCAAGCGAAACTGGCTGCGGTGTCAGCCGATAAGCTCGAGACGATCGCTGACAACGCGACCGGCTTCGTTCTAGGCGGCAAGCGGCTGATGGAACTGACTGCGCAAAACTTCTTGCTCGGCTTCAATCAACCCAACTTCTTTTTCCACGCAACAACCTTTTACGACATCCTGCGGTCAAAAAATGTATCGCTTTCGAAGATGGATTACATGGGGCCAGTCCCCGTACTTGGAGACTAGGACCTCTATGAAAACGCTGCCATTTTCTGTCTTCTCAGCAGTTGTTGCTCTCGCCTTGCCAAGCGCGGCGCTCGCCGATGTGCCTGCCCCGGTGCGTGCTATGATCGACGCCGCGATTGAAAGCGGTGACGAGGCCAAGGTCAAAACCGTGATTGAACTGGCCAAGCAAACCAATCCTGATGATGTGGCGGAATTGGACGGCATTCTGTCTGGGTTCGAGGCGGATATGGCTGCCAATGCGGCGGCAGCTGCAGAGGCCAAAGAACAGGAAATCCGCAATGCCGGGATCTTCGAAAACTGGACCGGCAAGGGCGAATTGGGCGCATTCAGAGCCACCGGTAACTCCAGCAACACCGGGCTGACAGCAGGTATCTCGCTTACTCGAGAAGGGATCAACTGGCGCCACAAGCTGACCGGGCGTGCAGATTACCAAGAGACAAACGGCGTCGTGACGCGCGAGCAGTACTTCGCTGCATATGAGCCGAACCTTCAGATCAGTGACCGCCTATTCGCCTATGCCCTGGCGCAATATGAGCGCGATCGGTTTCAAGGCTTCTCCGGTCGATATGCGGTCTCGGGCGGGATCGGCTATCGCGTGCTGGACGAAGACAACATCAAGCTGTCCGTCAAAGCTGGCCCAGCCTATCGCATCACAGAGTTTAATGACGGCACCAGCGAAAGCCGCATCGCCGCGCTACTTGGGCTGGATTTCGACTGGGATATCTCAGACCGGCTGAAGCTAACGCATGACACCAATGCCGTGGCCGAAGGGGGCGGTAGCGCACAAGCTATCATCGATTCAAGCAACACCAGTCTCAACTTCGTCACCGGCCTGAACGCCAAGATCAGCGACCGCATTAGCGCCCGCGTTTCCTACGCGATTGAGTATGACAGCAATCCACCTTCGGGCGCTGTGCAGACGGACACCTTGTCGCGGATCACGCTGATCTACGACTTTTAAATCAGCGTCTCGTGCCAAACCAGATTGTGTGACGAGGCCCTTTGTTATTGGGCCGCGCACGCACCTCCCGCGCCTCGACCGCGAAGCCAGCATCTTTCAAGCGGCGGGTGAAGGCTGGATCGGGCGCCGCCGACCAAACGGCGAGGATGCCCCCTTGGTTCAAGGCATCGCGTGCTTTGGCGAGGCCAGTAGGCGTGTAGAGCAAATCATTGGGACCGCGCACGATCCCGTCGGGGCCATTGTCGACGTCGAGCAGGATCGCGTCGTACTTCGCGCCCTTCCCTGCTTCGTTGATCAGCTCGGCAACATCGCGCAGAGCCACCGTGCCACGCTGGTCGCCGAGCGTGTCGCCGGTCAGATGCGCCAGCGGCCCCTTCGCCCATTCAAGGATTTCCGGTACAATCTCGGCCACCACGACCTTGCCGCGGTCGGGCGCCTTTTGCAGTGCCTTGCGGAAGGTGAAACCCATTCCATAGCCGCCAATAAGCACCCGCGGTGCCTTGGCCTTTAGCTGCGCTAGGGTCAGCTCGGCCAGCTGCTCCTCGGAATACTGCATGCGCGTGCCCATCAGTTCGTCACGCCCAAGCATAATGATGAAATCGCGCCCATGGCTGACAAGCGTAAGCGTGTCGCCGTCCGGGATCTGCGCAGTAGCAATGGTTTCGCGAGGAAGCATAGCTGGTCCTAGAAACGAAAAGGGCCGCCCTGTCGAGCGGCCCTTCTCAAATTGCAGTATTGAAAGACTTAGTCCTTCAGGAAGTCGGGCATCGACGCCGGGCCATCACCACCCTTGTCGCCGCCGCCATCACGGCGCGGGCCGCGACCGCCTCGGCCACCACGGCGATCACCGCCACGGCCGCCACGACCACCCTTGTCACCGCGCGGTTCGCGCGGCGGACGGGTGTCTTCGAGCTCTTCGCCGGTTTCCTGGTCAACAACACGCATCGACAAGCGGACTTTGCCGCGATTGTCGATCTCGAGGACCTTGACCTTCACTTCGTCGCCTTCGCTGACAACGTCGGTGACTTTCTCGACCCGCTCGTTCTTCATTTCGGAAACGTGGACGAGACCGTCCTTGCCACCCATGAAGTTCACGAACGCGCCGAAATCGACGATGTTCACGACCTTGCCGTTGTAGATCTTGCCAACTTCGGCTTCCTCGACGATGCCTTCGATCCACTTCTTCGCGGCTTCGATTTCATCGGCGTTCGATGAGCTGATCTTGATCGTGCCTTCGTCGTCGATATCGACCTTGGCGCCGGTTTCAGCAACGATCTCGCGGATCACCTTGCCGCCCGTGCCGATAACGTCGCGGATCTTCGATTTGTCGATCTGCATCGTTTCGATACGCGGAGCATGCTTGCTGACTTCAGTGCGGGCACCGGTAAGTGCCTTGGCCATTTCACCAAGGATGTGCGCACGGCCGGCTTTCGCCTGCTCGAGAGCTTTCTCCATGATGTCCTTGGTGATGCCGGCAACCTTGATGTCCATCTGAAGGCTGGTGATGCCTTCTTCCGAACCGGCCACTTTAAAGTCCATGTCACCGAGGTGGTCTTCATCACCCAGAATGTCGGAAAGAACTGCGAAGTCCTTGCCTTCAAGGATCAGGCCCATCGCGATGCCCGAAACTGGACGCGCGAGCGGAACGCCCGCATCCATCATCGACAGCGCGCCGCCACAAACGGTCGCCATCGAGGACGAACCGTTGGACTCGGTGATGTCCGACAGAACACGGATCGTGTACGGGAAGTCCTCAACTGTGGGCAGAACCGGACGCAGCGCGCGGAATGCGAGCTTGCCGTGACCAGTTTCGCGGCGGCTGGTAAAGCCAAAGCGGCCCACTTCACCGACCGAGTAGGGCGGGAAGTTATAGTGCAGCATGAAGTTGCTGTAGCTGAGACCTTCGAGACCATCGATCATCTGCTCAGCGTCTTTGGTGCCGAGCGTGGTGGTGCAGATCGCCTGCGTTTCACCGCGGGTGAACAGCGCCGAACCGTGCGTGCGTGGCAGCAGGCCAACCATGGCTTCGATCGGGCGAACCTGATCGAGCTTACGACCGTCAATGCGGGTGCCGTCTTTAAGGATGGAACCGCGAACGATGTCGCTTTCGAGCTTCTTCACCAGCTTGAGCGTGCCGAGATATTCAGCCGGATCGCTTTCAGCCAGATCAGCGAAAGCTTCGCGCGCCTTTTCACGGGCAGCGTTGACCGCATCCTGACGCTCGGCCTTGTTGGTGAGCTTGTAAGCGGCTTCGAGGTCCGCGCCGATGGCAGCGCGCAGCTTGTCCATCTTTTCGGTTTTGTCTTCAACCGGGTCGAGAGCCCAAGGATCCTTTGCGGCCTGTTCAGCGAGATCAATGATTGCACCGATAACCTTGCGGCTTTCCTCGTGAGCAAACATTACCGCGCCGAGCATTTCTTCCTCGGTCAGTTCTTTCGCTTCGGATTCAACCATCATCACCGCGTCTTGTGTTGCGGCAACGACGAGGTCGAGACGGCCGTCTTCGCCCAGCGCGTCAGCGACGGTCGGGTTAAGAACATATTCGCCATCATTGGTGAAGCCGACGCGCGCTGCGCCGATCGGGCCCATAAACGGAACGCCTGAAATGGTCAGAGCGGCCGATGCCGCGATCATCGCAACGATGTCTGGCTCAGTCTCACCATCATAGCTCAGTACCTGAGCGATAACGTTGATCTCGTTGTAGAAGCCTTCAGGGAAGAGCGGGCGGCACGGACGGTCGATGAGACGCGAAGTCAGCGTTTCTTTTTCCGTGGCGCGGCCTTCGCGCTTGAAGAAGCCGCCCGGGATACGGCCGGCTGCGGAGAATTTCTCTTGGTAGTGAACGGTCAGCGGGAAGAAGTCTTGTCCTTCCTTGACGCTCTTTGCGGCGGTCACGGCGCACAGCACCACGGTTTCGCCATAGGTGGCCAGAACAGCACCGTCAGCCTGACGGGCAATACGACCTGTTTCCAGAGTGAGGGTCTTTCCGCCCCACTCCAGCGATACGGTTTTCGTGTCGAACATTGATTTTCCTTTATGACCCGCACGGCCTTATTGCGCGCACGGGGCCTACATTTGCGAGTTAGACCGGACTCGCTCCGGTGTGGGGCGTGGTTTACAAGCCCCAAGGCTAGGCCGCCGAATTGCAGCCTTTGCCCCTATTCGAGAGACGCTCTATTTTCTGCGTCCCATATGCAAGAAGCGGCCCGCAGGGGGCCGCCTCCAAAACTCTTACTTACGCAGACCCAGTTTTTGGATCAGGCTGTTGTAGCGCTCCACATCTTTCTTCTTGAGATATGCAAGCAGATTGCGACGCTTGTTGACCATCATAAGCAGACCACGCCGCGAATGATTGTCTTTGTGGTTGGCTTTGAAGTGCTCGGTCAGGTTTTTGATACGCTCGGTAAGGATCGCGACCTGGACTTCCGGCGAACCTGTGTCGCCTTTGACAGTTGCGTTGTCCTTGATGATTTCTGCTTTACGCTCGGGTGCTACCGACATGTATTTTCTCTTTCTACTCAGCGACATCGGGTAGGTTAAAACCCCTGACGACTTTCGCCGTCCCATCCTGAATTTCTACCAGCGCGATGGGACGTGCATCCAGCATCGCACAATAGAGCCCGGATGGTTGGGGCAGTTCAGACAAGACCCGGCCCTGTTGGACCGCCTGCGCGTCTGTCTGAGAGAGGGAAAGGGCCGGGATGTCGTCCAGCCCTGCCTCTAACGGCAGGAGTAGGTCAGATAATTGCGCGCCATTAGCGATTTCGTTCAACTTGTCCAGCGAAATCGCTTGGCTTTCGGTGAACGGTCCCGCCTTTGTCCGACGCAAATAGGTAACATGGCCAACCGTTCCAAGAGCGTGCGCGATATCCCGTGCCAGAGAGCGGATATAGGTGCCTTTGGAAACGTGGGCGGTGATGGTCACGCAATCCGCCAGTTCGAGCGGTGCGGAGGGGTCATAGGGGTCTGGCCGCCCGGCGGTGGTTTGGAAGCTGGAACGCAGCCCTGCCCCCTGGCCTTCATAGCCCGAACCCATAGCAAGCGAATGGATCGTCACTCGGCGCGATTTGAGTTTTACCTCTTCGCCAGCCCGCGCCCGATCATAAGCGCGCTTTCCATCAACCTTTAGAGCGGAATAAGCCGGAGGCACCTGCTCGATCTCTCCGGTGAAGTTCTCGAGCACGGCGGCGATTGCCGCCATTGGTGGGTAACGATTGACGCGTTTCACCACGTCTCCTTCGGCATCAAGCGTATCGGTCTCGGTCCCGAACTGGATAGTGAAATCGTAGATCTTGCTGGCATCAAGCATACGCCCCGCCAGCTTGGTCGCTTCGCCCAAAGCAATTGGCAGAACCCCTTCGGCCAAGGGATCGAGCGTGCCGCCGTGCCCGACCTTGATCTTGGTATACCCTCCCTCGCGCAAATTTCGCTTCACCGCCGCAACAGCCTGCGTCGAACCAAGCCCGCGCGGTTTGTCGAGGATAATCCAGCCGTGTGGCGGGGGTTTCAGGTCGCTCATGCGCCCCCGCTAAACGCAGTCACGTCCGCCCTCAAGTAAAGGATTGCGCCACACTGGCCTCACCTTCCATGCCTTCAGACTCGGCTCCGCCAAGCGAGAAGACCGGTGTTTCGCCAAACACCAGCTTGTTCATCACCAAAGATGTCGCAATCGAGAGGATCAAGGTCACAAACATGCCGTGTATGTAATGTGCGGGTTCCCACACCATCGACCACATTCCGTAGAAAATCACACCCGTGACCACGCCGATCATCGCCGCGCCTGCCTTCACGTTTTTGAACAGCAAGCACACCGCAAATGCCGAAAGGATCGGCATAGAAAGCAGGCCATAGAGTTGCTGCACCGTGTTGATCAGGCTTTCCTGACTGGCGAAGAATGGCACCAGAGCCAGAGCAAGCAGGCTCATGATGATCGAGACAATTGCACCCAACCGGCCGACTCTCTTCGCCTTGCCGATATAAGCTTCATGCATGTCGCACACATACAATGCAGCGCTTGCGTTCAGGATCGAGTTGAAGGTGGTCAGAGCCGCTGCAAACAAAGCCGCCGCAAATGCGCCGGACAGCCACGGCGGCAGAACCGCACCGACGATAGCTCCGTAGGCGCCATCCTGAGGCACATCACCGAACAGCTTGAACGCAACAATACCGGGCACGACCACGATCATCGGAACAATTAGCAAGCGGATCGCAGCAGCTGCCATAACGCCTTTCTGGGCTTCCTTGATCGTGGGCGAGGCCATCGCGCGCTGGGTGATGGTCTGATTGGTTGACCAGTAGAATGTCTGGATAAAGATCATACCGGTCAACAGCGTGTGCCACGGAATGTCGCTGTCATTGTCTCCAATCAGCGTCAATCGTTCGGCAGGAATGCCGCTGAAATCCCAATCGATCTTATTGAGCGCCAACAACACCACCAAAATGGCAAGGCCAAGGATTAGAAAACCCGAGTAGGTGTCCGACACCGCAACGGCGCGAAGACCACCAAAAATCGCGTAGGCGGCACCTACTGTGGCCAAGACAACCGAGACCATCATGATATTCTGGAGACCGCCATCGAGCTCCAGCAAGGAGAGGAAAAAGCGCGACCCGCCATACAGGATCGCCGGGAGGAAAATGAAGAGATTGCCGGCTAGAAAAAGCAATGAAATCAGCGCACGAATGTTCTTGTCACCGTACTTCTTTTGCAGCAATTCCGTCGTTGTGGTGCAGTTGTTCCGATAATAAACGGGTAGGAACACGAAGGCGAGAATGAACAGGCCGACGACGGCGGCCAATTCCCACCAAGCGATCAACAGCATCTGATTGCCGTTCATACTGACTAATTGATCGGTCGACAGGTTTGTGAGCGTGATCGAGCCGGCCACAAAATACCACGCCAACCCGCCATTCGCGAGGAAGTAGTCCCGTCCCTCATCGCTGCCGCTGCGCTGCCCCCGGCAATGCAAATAGGTGGCAAAGGCAATCGCTGCGGTGATGGCCAGGAAGACCGCGACCTGAATGGCGTTCATTGAAATCCCTCTCCTGCCACGCTCGATCGGCGCGGCCTCAATCCCACTGTTCCAAGGTCAGAAGCGAACAGCAAGTCCGTTTAAAAGGAAATGGCGGACATCTCTCCCCAGAGATGCCCGCCTTCCCATATCAAACCAGGCACCGCTCAGTGGCCCGGCCCGATTGACTTAGAACTTGGCGCGAACGCCAACCGTGTACCGGGCACCTGTGCGCTCATAGGTGAGCAGACGGTTCGGGAAGCGCGAGAAGTCCCGCGTGTCCTCTCCCAGGACGTTCAGACCTTCGGCAAAGATCTGGAACTGGTCGTTAAACTCATAGCTGGTCGAAAAGTCGACCTGACCGAAGCTTTCACGCTGGCGAGGCTCGCTGAACTCGGCCTGGCCGAGCACGAGGAAGCCATCACGGTAGTTGTAAGAGACACGAGCCGCGAATGGTCCGTCCTCATAGAAGCCGGTGATATTCAACGTGTGCGGAGTAAAACCGTTAAAGCCAAGATCACCAGCAGGCGCGTTGTCACGCGTTGAGCTTACATAAGTGTAGTTGATGATGCCGCCGAAGCCGTTCTCGAACGTCTTCTGGAGAGCAACCTCAAGACCGGTGATTGAGCCCGACAGGCCGTTGCGTTGACGGGTGTCCTGGAAGGTAACCTGCACTGCTTCATCTACCAAACGACCACCATTGCCCGCCGGGAAAATGACCGTGTTGGTCACCGGCAGGGTTGACGTCTCGATGAAGTTGCCAAGCTCTTTATGGAACCCAGCGATGCTGAAGTAGCTGAGGGTGTCGAAGTACCACTCGAAAGAAATGTCGAAGTTGTCTGCTTCGAATGCCTCAAGCAGCGGGTTGCCACCACCACTCAACGGAGCGTTTGAACGGCCACCAAAAGTGTTAGCAACACCGAGCGCTGTCAGCGTCGGACGAGTCACTGTCTTGGCGTAGCTGAGACGCAGAACAGTGTCTGCGGACGGCTCAACCATGAAGTTAACCGATGGCAGGAAGTTTACGTAGTCATTCGGCACTGAGATCGTGGTCGCATTGCCGAATACCACTTCCAGCTGGGTATCGCCGGGTGTTTCGCGGAATTCGATGACCGGCTGATCGATGCCGCTGGAGACGACATCCGTCCATGCAACACGGAAACCAATATTGGCCGACCAAGGCGTGCCACCGCCAAACTCGCCGCCCCACTCAGTATTGAGATACAACGAGTAGATCTGCTCATCCACGGCAAAGCTGCCACCCGGGTTAAAGGACGGCGTGTAGATACCGAGCGTGGGGTCAAGATTCCCGCTGTTCAGATAGGCGAGAAGATCGGCAGTGTTGCCACCGGTGCGATTTGGATCGTTAATGTTTGCCGGGTTGTTGAGCTCGGCAAAGGCTTGCGCGAATGTGGAGTTCAAAATGGCAGGCGGAACCGTGTTAGCACCGTCAACACCGTTCAGGAATCCATCGAACGAGAAGGTGCTGAGGATCGAGGTGTCGAACGGTACGGTATAGCCGCAATAGGCACAGAAGATCTGCGCCGCAGTAAGCGAACCAAAACCTGGATCAGCGAAGTTATCGAACAGATCGCGTGACTTGGTGCGATCGGTGTAAATGCCACCGAAACTGACAGTTGCCAGCGGGCCTGCATCCACGTCCCATTCCGCATCCATTCGCGCTTCGAACACCTCGTCTTCAACCATGGTGCGGTTGACGTTGACGAAGTGGAGACGCTGGATCGTGGGATCGACGAAGTCAGCAGTGTTGATATTTGTGATCGTCGAGATGCCAGTTGTGCTGTTCGACTCAATCAAAGGCGATGTCGGAGCGAGCGCACCCAGCACTACAAACGGGTTTGTCCCGTCACGTGTAGCGCGCGACCATGAGACATCACCGACAAGCTGGAAGGTGTCCGTCACGTCGAGTTCGATGTTTCCGCCAATCGCGAAGGTCTCCGCCTCGCGATTGTTTGACGTAAGCACGTTGTCGTTCTGCGACAGACCTACCTGACTAGCGATCGCCGGGTTCCGGTTAGCGAAATCAATGCTGGGACGGCTGAATGACGTCACCGTTCCGTTGGCATCAATTTGCGGGTCGAGGAATGGCGGGCTGAAGAAGCCCGAAAACTGCGTGTCGAACGAGTCGATTTCGAACTTCGAATACAGGCCATCAATGGTGATCAACGCACCATCCGAAGGCTGAAACTGCAGGGCGCCATTCAACGTAAGGCGTTCGCGATCTTGAATGTCGCGACTGAAAATGACCTGCTGTTGAACGCGCGCGCCTGTGGGAAGCGCTCCAATATCCCCTGCTGTTAGACCCGAAGAGCTTTCTGGAGCAAAGATCGCTGCATCCCCTTCGCGCAGAGCGAAACCGTTGGTGATGTTGCGATCAATCTGTGCGTTACGCTTGTTGTAAGAAGCGCCGAAAAGTGCACCGACCTGACCATTCGACCATGAAATGACACCGCTGAGATCGGTACCGAAATCCTGGCTCAAATCTTCGTAAATGGCCGCACCAGAGATCGATACGTTCAATCCTTGGCGATCAATCGGCTTGGCGGTTGTCACATTGACCACAGCGCCGATGCCGCCCGACTGCAGGCTTGGCTGTGCTGATTTGTAGACTTCCGCAGTCTGAATGATGTCAGACGACAGAACGTCAAACGAGAATTCACGTCCATCATTGTCTGTGGCGAGCGTACGACCATTCAGCAGCACGGCATTGAACTCAGGGCCGAGGCCACGGACGGTGATAAACTGTCCTTCACCGCCCGAGCGGTCGATCGCGACACCAGTGATGCGCTGAAGCGATTCAGCGACGTTTGCATCCGGGAATTTGCCGACATCTTCTGCGGAAACGGCATCAACAACCGCCGGGCTGTTGCGCTTCAAGTTGATCGAATCCTGAAGGCTCTTGCGGAAACCGGTGACGACGATGGTGTTCTCTTCACCTTCGACCGTCTGTTGCTCGTCTGCAGCATCTTGAGCAACTGCAGGTGCCGAAATAGCGATTGCTGCGAACGCAGCCGTTTGGGCCAAAGCGGCCCGCATGGAAAACTTCATGGCTCTCTCCCGTTAGGCCCATCCGGCTGTGATCACGAGACGATCAGGATGGTGCCGAGCCCCCTTTTGTTGAGGCGTGGTAAGAAATGTGCCGTTACAATTGCACAATTCCATGGGCGGATTGGACACGCATGTATTTTTTGGGATGATCTGGGGAAATCTACGGCCGCTAAGGCCTCAACTGTCAGAAATTTGCAACGCTTGGAGTCATACCACCTCAAAGAACGCAGCTTTGACTTAACCCAAATTATCAAATCGGGCTGGGTCTCTCCCAATTCTGCTTCGGTACTCGGACGGAGACCATCCCACTGTTTTGCTGAATTGACGGCTGAAATGGTATTCATCACAGAACCCCAGTTCGTCGGAGATATCTCGCAACAGGACACCCGGTTCGCTCAGCATGTCGCAAGCCCGTTCCATAACTAAGCTCGTCCGGTACTTGCCCGGCGAACGCCCAGACAACTTTCGAAACCGCTTGCGAAATGCCTCGTAAGAGTGGTCCATCAAGCTTGCAGCCGCTTTTACATCCATGGTCTTGGCGATGGCCGACTTGGCTTGCTCTAACCACGCAATATCATCTCCCAGATCTTTATCGCCTGCCTGAACAATATCCGCGAGCAGCTCCTGGAGCCGCACCGTCTCTCGCATCAGATCGCTTTCGCCGGTCGCCTTTTGACCGCCAATGAGGCCAAGAATTCGATCTCTCCAGAAATCCATCGGCCTCAAGGAAATGACAGGTCGATCATGATCAAGGCAACCGGAGGAACGCCATAGATCAAAGACTGGCCCCTCAAAAACCAGATAGAACTCGTCCCAGCTCTCTCCACGAGGAGGGCCATACCAGTGCTCAACGCCCGGATGGACAAGAATAGCATCGCCGGCATTCACAGGCAGATCGGCACCACGTTCATCACGATATCGCCCGTAACCTCTTGTCACGTAGACGAGCGTAAAATGAGGGAGAGTGCGCCTGGCCGTCAGGACCCCAACACCCTTGTTCAGAAAACAGGCAATCTTAATGCCGCCAATTGGAGACAGGTGAAGATTTTGCTTATAGACTTTTTCTTCCCACATTCTGCCAACCTCTCAACGCAATCGAAGATTGATACCAAAATATTCATGCAGCACCAAAACGTCTCTTCACAACGCGCAAACTTTCGCGTGAAACCTACCAGAATCCGGGGGACCGGACGGGAGAGACCGCACAGAATCGGTGCGGTGCGAGAGCGGATGGATTTGTTGGATGGCTGAGAACGCCGAAACTGGGCGCGATTTCGCGACGGAGACTGCCAGCAATGGCCAATCGGGGGCTGATGACGCATCTGTCACTCAACATGGGCCTGTACCTGTTCGTGATCCCGCGGACCGCTCCAGCATTGAGCATTCCTATATCGAGCTAAGAGCTGGCGGCACGCTTCTCGCCATCGAGGCCACCCCATCTACCCGGCCCATCATTCTTTACGCTGGACCTGATCTGCCCGGCGCGTCCTCAAGAGAACTAGCCCTATTGGCAACGCGGCAACATGCTCCGGGCAGCGCCTCCGTGCCTTTGCGCGGTTCGATGCTGAACGAGATCGGAACAGGTATCTCGGGTCCATCAGGACTGATAGCCCATCGCGCGGGTCAGGACTGGGCCGTTGACTTGAGAATTGAGCGGGTCGAGCGTCTCAGTGACAATGCGATCTCCATCCACTGCCGTGATCGTAATCTGGCCATCGCCTGTGAGCACAGCTTAGCGATCGACCCGACCACGGGTGTCGTGCGATGCAGCACGCGCCTCGAAAACCTCGCGCAGGAAACTCTAGAGGTCGATTGGTGCGCTTCACTTTGCTTGCCTCTCGATCACCGGCTGGATCGCGTGCTCAGCTTTACCGGGCGCTGGTCTGGCGAATTTGAAGTTGAAAGCGTTGACAGTTTTCAAGGCAGTATCGTGCGCGAAAGCAAAGCTGGACGGACCAGTCACGATGTCTTCCCTGGCGGATTTGCGGTCACCGCTGATACGAACGAAACGAGCGGCTTGGTCATGGGCTTCCACCTGGCCTGGAGTGGCAATCATCGTTGGCGCATTGATCGGCACAATGATGGTCGTTCCCAGGTTCAGATGGGTGAGATGACCTTTCCCGGCGAAATTCGATTGGCAAACGGAGAGAGTTACCAGACCCCAGACCTGCTTGCGGTATGGTCGGAAAACGGTCTGAATGGGGCCTCGGACAAGTTCCACAATCATCTTGCCAACGATGTTCTTGATCGGCGCGCGTTCAAGAAACCTCGCCCCGTGCACTACAACACTTGGGAAGCGGTTTACTTCAACCACAATGAAGAGGCGCTGATCGAGCTCGCCGAAGCCGCTGCATCGGTTGGCGCTGAACGTTTCGTCCTTGACGACGGCTGGTTCGGCGGACGCAGGCACGATGGAGCCGGTCTGGGCGATTGGTGGGTGTCGAAAGACGTCTATCCCGATGGTCTGCATCCAATTGTCGATCGAGTAAAATCTCTGGGCATGGAATTTGGTCTTTGGTTCGAACCTGAGATGGTGAACCCAGACAGCGATTTGTATCGCGCGCATCCGGATTGGGTTTTGCAGGCCGAGGGAGTGGAGGCAGTTCCTTTTCGTGGCCAACTTACGCTCGACCTGACGAAATCCGAAGTCTTCGACTATTTGTTTAGCAAGATCACCGATCTCGTGACCGAGTATGGCATTGCGTACATCAAGTGGGACATGAACCGCGACACCAATCACCCGGGAAGCAGCGGGCGCGGCGCAATGCATCGCCAGACACTGGCCGTCTATCGATTGCTAGAAAAGCTTCGCAATGCACACCCCGACCTCGAGATCGAAAGCTGCTCTTCAGGTGGGGCGCGTGCCGACTTTGGGATCCTGCGTCACACCGACCGTATTTGGACCAGCGACAACAACGATGCCAGGCAGAGGCATCACATCATGCGCGGGGCTTCATACTTCTTCCCGCTGCGCGTGCTCGGCAATCATATCGGGCCAAAGACGTGTCATATAACCGGCCGGAAATTCTCGATGCCATTCCGCGTCGCAAGCGCCGTGTTTGGCCACATGGGGATGGAACTCGATCTTCGGACTGAAAAAAGCGCCGATCTCGAAGTGCTGCGACAGGGCATAGCTCTTCACAAGGAGCATCGTGATCTAATTCACTCAGGCCGATTCCTCCGTCTTGCGTCATCAAAGGATACGAGCCTGATTGGCTGTGTTGCTGATGACAAAAACGAAGCGTTGTTCTCATTTGCGAAACTGGACAGTGAGCTGGCGACGCAGCCTGCGCGTATCATTCTCGGTGGGCTTGATCCCCAAAAGAGATACCGCCTGCGCATGGTCTGGCCCCTCCACAATCCGTCCATCAGCACGCCTTCAATCGTGGATGAAGCACGCCTTATGGGTGATGGCGCAGTGTTTTCGGGTGCCGCATTGTTGGGACATGGGATACAGCCCCCTCTAACGTTCCCAGACACCTGTCTTTTCTATCACTGCAAAGCGGAGCAATAACGCCTCATCATGAGCGAGAAATTCGATCTGCTGATTATCGGCGGCGGCATTAATGGCGCCGGCATTGCGCGCGATGCTGCGGGACGCGGGCTGTCAGTGTGTCTGGTCGAGAAGGATGATCTGGCGCAAGCGACCTCGAGCGCCTCGACCAAACTGGTGCATGGCGGTCTGCGCTATCTCGAACATCTCGAGTTCCGCTTGGTGCGCGAAAGCCTGATTGAACGCGAACGGCTGCTCAACATCGCGCCGCACATCATCTGGCCGCTGCGCTTTGTTCTTCCGCACGACAAGGGACTACGCCCGAAATGGATGCTGCGTTTGGGGTTGTTCCTCTATGACAATCTGGGCGGCCGCAAGCTGTTGCCTGGGACCGAAACCGTTGATCTGCGCGCTGCGCCGCACGGCGATATTCTGGAAGACCGGCTGGTTAAGGGCTTCGAATATTCGGATTGCTGGGTCGAAGATTCCCGCCTCGTTGTCCTCAATTGCCTGGATGCGAAAGAGCGCGGAGCGGACATCCGTGTACGGACAGAGTGCATTGGCCTGGAGCGAGGTCAAAAGGTTTGGACAGCGACTTTACGCAGCGATGGCAATGAAACGAAAGTCACCGCCAAGCAGGTGGTCAACGCTGCCGGTCCATGGGTCGATAAAGTGCTGGGCCGCGCCATTCAGGGCGAGGCGCACGAAAACCTCAGGCTCGTCAAAGGCAGCCACCTGATCTTCCCGAAACTGTTCGAAGGCGATCACTGCTATATCTTCCAGAACAAGGATGATCGTATCATCTTTGCAATACCTTATGAGCGTGACTTCACACTGGTTGGGACCACCGATCAGAGCTTTGAAGGCGACCCGACAGGTATTGATATCTCGGAAGAGGAAGCGCGCTATATCTGCGATGCCGCAAACGAATATCTGAAAACGGACATCGCGCCCGAACAAGCCGTATCGAGCTACGCCGGCGTGCGGCCGCTCTATGATGACAGCTCGGCCTCCAATTCCACTGTGACCCGAGACTATGTGTTCGAGCTGGATCGTGGCGCAAACGAGGGTGAGCCAGCACTGCTTTCAATCTTCGGCGGGAAGATAACAACCTATCGCAAGCTCGCCGAGCATGCGATTGAGAAACTTGGCATTTCAGGAAAAAGCTGGACGGCTGATGCCCCGCTTCCCGGCGGTGATATTGACCCCGCCCATTTTGACCGCTTTGTGGTGGACATGGCGGCGATGTTCCCTTGGCTCAACGGCGAGACGGTGCTGCGCATGGCCCGCGCCTATGGCACGCGGATGCTGGATATGATGGGGGACGCGCAGGGGCTCAATGATCTAGGCGAGAACATGGGTGGCGGCATCTATGCGCGCGAACTTGAGTATCTCGTCGATAACGAATTCGCGACAACCGCCGATGATGTGCTGTGGCGACGCAGCAAGCTGAAGCTGCATCTTGATTCTGAGGCACAGGCCAAAATCGAAGGCTGGTTCGCGAGCCTCAAGGTCGCGGCGTGAGCGATCCACTTGTCCTACCCCGTTCGCTTGGCGGACAGGTCTATCGCCGCGATCATCGCAAGGCCGACGGGCGGATGTTGCACCTTTATGGTCGGAGCGCCCATGCACTACCGGTCGTCAAGGAAACGGCTGACGACATCGCGCAAGGCGGAGAGCTGCGTTACCATCCCTTGCGCGACGAATGGAATGTCTACGCCGCGCATCGTCAAAACCGGACTTTCAAGCCCAGTGCCGCCGAAGATCCGCTTGCGCCCACTCGTCCTGATGGTCCCGAGACAGAGATGCCGTTCGAAGACTTCGAGTTAGCGGTGTTCGAGAACAAGTTTGCCGCGTTCCACCCCAGTGCCAGCAACGCAGTCGACTTGAATGGCATCATCAGCGAACCAGCCAAAGGCGCCTGCGATGTGGTTGTTTATGCGCCCGATGCGCAGGGCAGCTTGGACACAATCGGACAGGATCGCCGTCTGGTCTATTTGTCCGCTCTGATCGACCGGTACGAAACACTGTTCGCGCAGGGCTGCGAATATGTCTTGCCGTTTGAAAATCGCGGTGACGAGGTGGGTGTCACCCTGCATCATCCGCACGGCCAGATTTATGGATTCGCGCGCACTCCACTTGTTCAGCAGCGCGCTATTGGTGCTTTTGCGGAAGGCTATGATCTCGGCGCGGAAATCTCTGCCGCCCTCCCCGATTATGGCCTCGGCGAACATGGCACTGTTGCAGCTTTCGTCCCGCGCTTTGCCCGCTTCCCGTACGAAGTCTGGATCGCCCCGCGTATCCGCCGCGAAGGACCATGGGACTGCACTGATGAAGAGCTTGAAGGCCTTGCCTATTGGCTGGGAGAAGTGACGCGCCGTTATGACGCCCTTTTCCAGCAACCAGCGGCGACGATGATGGCATTCCATGCCGCCCCGAGTGGCGGCGCGGAAAACTACCACTTTACTGTCCAGTTCTACCCGCTGCTTCGCGCGCCGGGGCGGGTCAAGTATCTTGCCTCGGTCGAGCAACACACCGGAGTCTTCACCGTCGATGTGATGCCTGAAAGCGCTGTGACCGCTCTGCGCGGGGTCGCCGATGTCTAGTCAGTTCACTGCCCGCGCACCGGGCCGCGTCAACCTGATTGGCGAACACACCGACTACAACGGCGGTATGGTTTTGCCGGCGGCACTATCGGTCGGGCTGGAGGTTACCCTCTCCCCGCGCGGTGACACGACCGTGGCCGTCACGTCGAACAACTACGATGCACCTGCGATCCGCGATCTGACCGATGATGCCGTGGGCGAATGGGCAGACACCTGTGTAGGCGCCATACGGGAGGCGAATGCGCTGGGATTGCTGGATGGAGGGGCTTCACTGGATGTCACCTCCACCATTCCCGAAGGCTCGGGCCTCTCGTCTTCAGCTGCTTTGATCGTTGCTATCTTGAAGGCGGCACGAGAGGCCGGCGGTGGCACGCAGAGCGACGTCGAGCTTGCTGTGGCTGCTAGGCGCGTCGAGAACAATTACATGGGAGTGCCGTGCGGGATCATGGACCAGATGGCTGTTGCGCTCGCGACGCCAGGCACGGCCATGGCCCTCGATACCAAGGCGCTGGAATACAATCTGGTCGCCCTACCTGCGGGATACGAAATGGCGGTGGTGCATTCGGGGCTGACCCGAAAGCTAACCGACGGGCGCTATGCCGCGCGCAAAGAAGAGTGCGACGCGGCCAAACGTTTTTTCGGCACCGAAGATCTGTGCCTGCTCGATCAAGCACATGTTGAGGCGGCGGACCTCGAAGTCATGCCAAAGCGCCGCACGTTGCATTGCCTGACCGAGCATGCCCGCGTGAAGTACACGCTCGCCGCGATGCAGGCAGGCGATATGCAATCGGTCGGCGCGCTGATGAATGAAAGCCACGCCTCGATGCGCGATTGGTTCGAAATGTCTCTGCCGGAAATTGACGCTTTGGTTGAAAGCGCCGTGGAGCTTGGTGCGATGGGTGCGCGGCTTACTGGCGGCGGATTTGGCGGGTGCATCGTCGCCTGCATCGAGGCTGGCACACGCGAGACATGGCTGGGCGACTTGCTCGCCAAGCACCCGCAAGCACGCTTTATCGATGCTGTGAGCGCCTAGAGGCCGCTAAAAAAGCCAGCCAACGCCATGAAGTAATCCAGCACATAGGCGACCGGCGGCATCACCACCGCAGCGATCCAGCCTGTGCCGAACACCCAGCTGACGGCGATCAAGCCCAGCAGCAAGGCCATGCCGACCCGTTGAAGCTTGAACCAATGCACGCGCAATTTGGCCGGAAGCAGCCCACCGACAATGTGCGACCCATCGAAGGGCGGAATTGGCAGCAGGTTAAACATGCCCAAGAACAAGTTGAGCAAGATGAAATAGAATATGGCTGTCGACAGCACAGCCATCTCACCGTCTCCGTTCTCAAGGATCGACGCACCAAACGAATTGGCTCCGAACACGAGTGGTTCTGCTTGTGTGAGGCCGAACAGGATTGCACCGAACGCAGCCAGCACGAAATTGATGCCCGGCCCTGCCGCCGCCACCGCCATCATGCCATAGCGCGGATTGCGCAGCCGCCCGGCAACCACCGGCACCGGCTTGGCCCAGCCAAACACCGGGCCGCCGAATAACGCCAGAGCCCCAGGCACCAGCAGAGTGCCTACCGGATCGACATGTGGGATAGGATTGAGCGTGAGCCGCCCCTTCTCGCTCGCGGTGTTATCTCCCAGCGCCTTCGCTGCATAGCCATGCGCCACCTCGTGAAAGACAATGGCGATCACGAGGCAGGGGATCAGGATCAGGGCGAACTGAACGGTATCGGACATGGGGCCTAGATAGGGTGCCGGTCCGGCTTCAACCAGTCCACTCTTCGCGAAGCATGCCGAAAACCGCAGTGTCCCTGCGATATCCCGTCCACGTTACGCGGTTCTGCCGCAGAATACCCTCCTGCACCGCGCCCAGTTTCAGCACTGCCGCCATGGAACGCTTGTTACGCGTATCGACGCGCCATTCGATCTTGTGAAAGCCGCATGCAAAGGCATGTTCGATCATCAGCTTCTTCTTGGTCCGGTTGAAGTCGGAGCCTCTAACGCCCGGCGCCAAATATGTGCCGCCAATTTCCACCACGCCCCATTGATCAGGGTTGATGAAGTTGGTGCATCCCACGACTTTGTCTTCGCGCGCATCAATGACTGCAAACCGAACCCAGTTGTCTGTCTGATGAAACAGTTTGATCGCGGCATCGAAATCCTCGCCCAGCATGTTCACTGGGTAGATTTCCCATATCTCGGTGTCTTCAGCACAGGCCAGCCGCAGCGGTTCGATGTGACGTTCCGCCAGCTGCTCCAGACGGACATCGCCCGCCTGCAGAACTGTATTCAGAGCCTCGCGATCGGGCTTACCCATTCAAGGCAGCACTGAAATGCTTTCGGCAGAGCGCCAGATAACGGTCATTGCCGCCGATTTCGGTTTGCTCGCCTTGCTTTACCGGATTGCCATCAGCATCAACCCTCAGGTTCATGCTGGACTTACGTCCGCAATGGCACACCGCTTTGAGCTCGACGAGGGCATCAGCAATGCCAAGAAGCGCTGCAGAGCCGGGGAACAGTTCCCCCTGAAAATCGGTGCGGAGGCCATAGCACAGAACCGGAATGCCCAACTCGTCCGCGACCCGGGCAAGCTCCCAGACTTGAGCCTTGGTCAGAAACTGCGCCTCATCCACCATTACGCAGTCCAACGGCTCAGCCTGCTGCTCGGCAGAGATGGCCGACCATAGGTCAGAATCCGGTTCATAATGGTGGGCATTGTTCTCCAGACCGATGCGGCTGCGGACCATGCCTTCCGACCTCGTGTCCAGCTTCGCCGTCCAAAGCATCGTGCGCATTCCGCGCTCGCGGTAATTGAAATCAGCCTGCAACAGCGTGGTCGACTTACCCGCATTCATGCTGGCGTAGTAAAAATACAGCTTGGCCACGAAACCTCGTCCCCAGATCATCAACAGGCCCGCCATTCAGAGGGCAGACAGGCGCGGGGCGCAATGCTAGCCCTCGCAATATACACATCAATCGAATTGGGGATTGTTCGATGGCAACGGCGCCAGCTTCAGAAAACAAAAGCGGAATGGGTGGCATTCTCGGGTGGATCGAGCGGAGCGGCAATAAGCTGCCCGACCCGGTTTTCCTGTTTTTCTATCTGATCATTGCACTGGTCATTGTATCGATCATCGCAGAACTGGCAGGCGTCTCTGCGGTGCATCCAACGGCGATAGACGAGATCCACTGGAGCGCTTCGCGTTGAAACAGCGGTTAGCCTTCTCTCGCCCGAGAATATCCAGCGTCTTTGGGTCGAAATGCCCAAGACCTTCACTCACTTCCACCCGCTGGGGTATGTGCTGGTCGTGATGCTGGGTGCTGGCGTTGCCGAACGCTCCGGTTTCTTCGGGGCGGGCATGTCCAAAGCCGTCAAGAGCGCGCCGACCGCTCTGCTCACCCCGGTTGTCGCCTTGGTCGCGATGCTGGGCAACCACGCTGCGGATGCAGGATACGTGGTCCTGATCCCGCTTGCTGGCATCCTTTTTGCCGCTGCGGGGAGACACCCGCTTGCCGGAATTGCCGCAGCATTTGCCGGCGTATCCGGAGGCTTCTCGGCCAATATCTCTCCGGGCCAGCTAGATGCATTGCTGTTCGGGATCACCGAAGAAGCAGTGAATGCCAGCGCGCTCGATCCGTCTTGGACGACCAACATTGCGGGCAACTGGTATTTCATCGCTGCGATGACATTCCTCTACCTGCCCATCATCTGGTTCGTGACCGATCGCGTGATCGAGCCGCGCCTTGGCGCCTGGACCGGTGGCACGCAGGCAATTGAGAGCGAGAGCGCTCAGCAGGCCACTGCGGACGAGCCCGATGATGCATTGGTCAGCAAGGGCCTTCGTCATGCTGGCCTTGCGGCGCTGTTCGTCGTTGGACTGTGGGTGCTGATGGTTTTCGCGCCCGGCACGCCCTTGATCGACGAAGCTGTTTGCGAGGCCAATCCGGGTGCAGAATGCTCAATTCACGCACAGCTTGCCCCGCTATATCGCAGCCTTGTCGCCGCGTTCTTCCTGCTATTCTTGCTAACGGGTTGGGCATACGGCCGGGCTGTGGGTGCGATCAAGAACCACCGTGATCTGGTTGCGATGATGTCGGAATCTATGAAGGACATGGGATATTACCTCGTCCTCGCATTCGCCGCTGCGCATTTCGTGGCGATGTTTGGCTGGTCAAACCTTGGCCTTATCTCGGCGGTGCACGGCGCTGATGCGATCAAATCCACCGGCTTGCCCCTCCCGCTCGTCCTTGGACTGATGGTGGTCTTCGCTGGCCTGCTCAACCTGTTCGTCGGGTCAGCCAGCGCGAAGTGGGCGTTGCTTGCACCCATTCTTGTGCCGATGCTCATGTTGCTTGGGATCAGCCCGGAAGGTGCAACCGCAGCTTACCGCGTGGGTGACAGCGCCACGAATATCATCACGCCGTTGATGGTGTATTTCCCGCTCATACTTGTCTTCGCACAGCGCTGGCAAAAGGACTTCGGGATTGGCAGCCTCACGGCGATGATGGTGCCATATTCCATCTGGCTGCTGATATCGGGCATCGTGCTCATTGTGGTATGGGTCTATCTCGGGATCCCGCTGGGTCCGGATGCAGCGGTGAGTTACTCGGTGCCCGGATCGACATAGTAGGCGGGCTTAGGGACGGATCGGCAAACGGGAGGGAGAGTTATGGGCATCAAGGCCAAGCGACTTTCCCTTTTGCCACTTATTGCCGTTCTTGCGCTCGCCAACAGTTCGGCACCGCTCAACTACAGGCTTGATGCGGGCGCATCGAATGTCACAGCCAAAGTGTCATTCTTCGGGCTTGGCAGCAGAACTGCGCAGTTTCCCAAGATGTCGGGCTCAGTGACAATTGTGCGGGATCAGCCGCAGCGTGCGCGGATTGATGTCACGTTTGATGCGAGAGCGCTAACCGCATCAGACGCTTCGACGGCGAAACGGCTTAAGGGAGACAAGTTCTTTCACACGGCCAAGTACCCGAATGTGCGGTTCGTTGGGCGGTCTCTGAGCATGACCAGCGCGACAAAAGGAACCGTCTCGGGCCAATTGACCGCACGCGGTGTAACCCGAAGCGAGACGTTGAGCGTCACTTTCGATCAGAACCCGTTCAAAGTGGCGCGTGGTCGGCCGATTAACTTCACCGGCACCACACGCATCGACCGCAGGAACTATGGGATGAAAAGCTTCCAGCTGATTGTCGGCAACAAGGTCAACATCACGCTGCGCGCCCGAATGCTCCCTCGCTAAACAGGCGTGTTTGGAAGACCTTAGTCCCGATTTAACCTTAACAGACTAATGCAGCGCCTTCCCCATTTGGAGGTCGTTTAATGGAAGCTGCGCTGGGTAAATTGAAACTAACGAGCATGATCGCAATATTCTGCGTGGCGCTCGCAGTGCTGGTTTGGTTTTCTCCAATCACTCTCGACACCGAGACACGGCGGATCGCTGTTGCGACAACCATCGTAAACTCGGCCGTTATGCCTGTAGTGAATGCAGTTGGGAAATGGTCCGCGATTGCCATCCTCTCGCTGCTCGCAGCCCTTGCTTTGGCCTACGCGCCGCCCGCAAAGGATGAAGGGACGCCGTCAGAAACCAAACCGCCAAAGTCTAAGAAACGGCGCTTCCGCCGCAAGGTAGAGGAAGAGCCGGCCGAGAATAACACCCCGCCGCCAGCACGCAAACGCAGTTTTGCCAATCTGACTTCTCATACTGAACAGGATCTGGACCGAGAGGATACTGAAGCTGTTGAGGCCGCGGCCCGCGAATCTGAGTTTCAGGACATTGATGGTCAGGCTGAGGCTTTGGCTGCCGAATGGATACGCCGGGGAACGCCGCACGGTCAGCGCATCGACCCTGTCACCATTGTGCGCAAAAGGCGCGAGAAGGATCGCGACTGGTCCAATGATAGATCACACCTTGGCGGCTTACCCAGGCTGGGCGAAGCCGAATGGCCACGGGACAAAGACGGTGTGCCGCTACCCTTTGTCGCGCAACTTGATCTGGCTGAGATTGCGGAGGCGCATCCCGACACGCCACTGCCCAATACTGGCTCGCTGGCTTTCTTCATCGGAGACGGCGCGGTGATCCATGTGCCCAAAGGCAATCTTCCGCAAACGGCAGCGCCAACCGATCTGCCGCATGCCTTTACAGAAACCAACTACCCGCTGCCGGAAAGTCCTTCACTTGCAACGCAGCAGCTCTTTCCGTTCTGGCCAGTGGACGCGTTCCGCCTGCGTTTGCCCGAAGACTTGCCCGAAGTAAGCGACGAATATGAGGACCTCGAAGCGATCGAAAACGCTCAGGATCGCGCCCTTGATGCTTTGGTCGAGCCTCGAAAATACTCCCTCTCGACCAACGAAGCGGCGAAGCAGGGGATCGAAGGTGCAGACTCAATGTGGTGGTACGGTGCTGATCTCGTCCTGCGCCAATTGCGGACCGCTCTAGAGGCGGGGAATCGCGAAAAGCTTCCAAGGCTCGAAAAGGAGAGGAAAGGCCTCGCCGAAGTGATCCACCACTTCGAGAATTTTGTCCGAGGCCGCAAACCTTGGGAAGTGATGAGCAAAGAGGAAATCCAAATCCTCGAAGAAGTCATGCGCAAGGTCCGTTCGGATTTTGAGGACCTGTGCCGATATCATGTTTCATACCGCATAGAGGACATACGCAGCGCATGTCTGCGGCGTATGATTACCGGAGACCAAGCCACCGCTGAAGCTATTCCTGATGCTGTTTTGGAGTACATCAACGAAAAGCTTCGCCGCCCATTGCAATACCCCCATCTCATGTTTGGCGTGGGTGGCTGTATTCAATACAACCGAGACGACCATATGTGCGACCACCTGCTTTTGCAGCTATCCTATGATGATGTGGCCGAATTGGGGTTTCCTGATATGGGGCTGTTCCAGTTCTGGATTTCACCCGAAGCCATGGCGGAAGGGGATTTCTCGAAAACGCAGCTGACCTTCGAGTGCTCCTGACTTAGGCTTCGTCGCCTTCTGCAAGGTCATCGCCCAAATCTCTGACGACTTTCGGATCGCGCAGAAGCTCTTCGATGCGATCTGCCTCGGCAAAGCTCTCGTCTTTGCGAAACTTAAGCTTGGGCGCGAACTTCAGTCCGAGGCGCTTGGCCACTTCGCGCTGAAGAAATGCGGTGTTCTGGCGCAGCGCGACCACGACATCATCTTCGCCAGCATCCAGCAGCGGCTTCACGTAGGCGGTGGCGTTGCGCAGGTCAGGAGACATGCGCACCTCGGTCACCGCGATGTTGGAGGCGCTGACAGTCTCATCATGCACTTCCTGACGCGCCAGCAATTCGGACAGGATATGCCGCACCCGCTCGCCCACCTTCAGGACGCGCACGGATTGCTGTTCAGCAGTGAAGTCTTGTCGTTTAGCCATGCCGGGCGCCTTAGCGCAGTCAGCCCATCTTCGACAGGATGTTCTTGAGCGAGTTCATATTCCGCGCCGTACCCTTCACGCCGAGACGCCTTTCCAGAAACTTGCTCGACAGGTCAGACACGCCAACGCCGTGAACATAATCGAGGAACAGGACCCGCTCACCCAGCGCAAGCCTCTCGCTGCCCTTGTCCTTGTGCTCATCGAGAAGCGCATCAAATGCCGAGCGTTCGGGCTGCGCGCTTAGGAAGATTGAGTGCACCATCTTGTCCGATCCATGTCCTGGGCCAGTGCCATGGAACGGGTTGGCATCCACCGCCGCTTGAACCTCGTCCTGTGTCCGCACCATCACGCAGCTGTTGAAGCCGAAACGGTCGGCGAGGATTTGTTCGGCATGTTTTTCGATGAGAACCGGTTCACGCGTGTCGGTGATGATGAGATTGCCGCTTGCAGCGACCGTCTCAAGATCTTGAAATCCTTCATCGGCAAATGCGGCTTTCAGATCGACCATCTTGACCCGATTGCCGCCGATATTGATGCTGCCAAGCAGGGCGAGGTAGCGCGGCATCAGGTCATCCCCTCTCCCGCACCGGTCGGGCGCGGCGTGGGAATGTTGGTCGAAGTAGCACGGGCGAGCACTTCACCATCTTCGCCGAGCAATTCGCCTTCAAGATAGATTACACGGCGTCCTGCCTTCACCACACGGCCTTTGCCAATGATGGGTCCTTCGCGAACGGGCTTTAGCAGCGACATGGAGAATTCTAGGGTCAATGGGGCAAGCACGCCTTCGGTGCTGCGCACATGCGCGTATCCCATCACATCATCGAGATAGCCTGCAACCAGCCCGCCCTGCACGCTGCCGCGCGCGGTGATCATCTCACGCTTGGCGGTAAACCGCATCGTCGCCGTCTGGGTTTCTTCATCCCAAGACTCGAACTCGGACCCGAGCAGAGCGGTGTGCGGAGAGATGTCGGTGGGGAAGAACTGGCTGTCGTTCACTCCATACCTCCCGGAACGTCAGTCGGCAGAGCGGTTGAGCGGGCACGTGCGAGAATACGACCTTCTTTGTCGTAGAGCTCACCCTCAAGAAACGCGACGCGGTTGCCCGCGCGCACAACGCGGCCCTTCGCTATGATCGGCTCAAGCGGGACCATGCGAAGGAACGACAGATTCATGTCGAGATTGAGCGGCAGGCGCTGGCCATCGGTGGACGCGAGCAGCGCACCACCCATGACTTCATCGAGAAAGCCCGCAATAAGCCCACCCTGCACCGCACCGCGCGGAGACGCGAATTCGGGCGGCGGGGTATACCGGGTGGTCAGCTCACCCTTCTCCTCGTCAAAGGAGACGAACTCGCTGCCCATCAAAACGGCCGAGGGCGAACGCTGGCCTTCCCAGATCTTCGCCACCGGTCAGGCTCCTTAATTCACCTCGATGACGCGCTCGCGTTCTTCGACTTCGAAGACTTCCAGCTGGTCGCCCGGTTGGATGTCGTTCGTGTCTTCCAGAACCACACCGCATTCGAGGCCAGAGCGGACTTCGTCGACATCGTCCTTGAAACGGCGAAGCGAAGCGATGGTCGTCGCCGAGACGATGACATCTTCGCGTGTGAGACGTGCGAACAGTCCTTTGCGAATGACGCCGTCTTCGACCAGCAGACCAGCTGCCTTGTCCTTCTTGCCGGACTTGAAGACCTCTTTGACGTGCGCACGGCCAACCACGGTCTCGATCCGCTCTGGACCAAGCTCACCAGCCATTTCTTTCGCGACTTCTTCGGTGAGGTGGTAGATGACGTCGTAATACATCATGCGCACGTTATCGCGCTTCACCAGCTCGCGAGCCTTCGCATTCGGGCGCACGTTGAAGCCGATGATCGGCGCATTCGAAGCACCCGCAAGTGTCACATCACTCTCGGTGATCGCACCCACACCAGCGTGAAGCACACGCACCTTGATCTCGTCGTTCGAGAGGTTGTGCAGCGCATTAACGATGGCTTCGACCGAGCCCTGAACGTCGGCTTTGACCAGAACCGGCCATTCGATGACGTTCGAAGCAAGGTTGTTGAACATCGTATCGAAGCTGGTTGGAGCCAGAGCGGTGCGCTTCTCGGTTGCTTTTTCCTTCCGGTAATCAGCCACTTCGCGTGCACGCTGTTCGTTCTCGACCACGGTCAACTGGTCGCCAGCTGACGGAACACCGCCAAGGCCCAGGACCTCAACCGGCATGGATGGGCCGGCTTCCTTGATTTGCTTACCCGTGTCGTTGACGATGGCGCGGACACGGCCACTTTCGGTGCCAACCACGAAGGTATCGCCACGCTTGAGCGTCCCGCGCGTAATCAGCACCGTTGCGACCGGACCACGGCCCTTGTCGAGCTGTGCTTCGATCACAGTCGCATCAGCGTCACGATCAGGGCGCGCTTTCAGTTCAAGCAATTCAGCCTGAAGCGCGATCTTCTCGAGCAGTTCATCCAGACCGGTCTTTTCCTTGGCTGAAATCTCGACATCCTGCACATCACCCGACATCGATTCCACGATCACTTCGTGTTCGAGCAAACGGCTGCGGATGTTGTTCGGATCAGCCTCGGGCTTATCCATCTTGTTGATCGCCACGATCATCGGGACGCCAGCAGCCTTGGTGTGATTGATGGCTTCGATCGTCTGCGGCATGATGCCGTCATCCGCCGCCACAACGAGCACGACGATATCGGTCACGTTCGCACCACGCTGACGCATTTCGGTGAATGCGGCGTGGCCCGGCGTATCAAGGAAGGTGATCTTCGCTTTATCCTTGGTTGTGATCTGATAGCTGCCAATATGCTGGGTGATGCCACCTGCTTCACCACGCGTCACATCGGTGCCGCGCAATGCGTCGAGCAGCGAGGTTTTGCCGTGATCGACGTGGCCCATGATGGTCACAACCGGCGGACGCGGTTTCAGAGTCTCTTTCGGATCGACATCCTCTTCGGTCGACAGATCAACGTCGGCCTCGGAAACCTTCTCGATATTGTGGCCGAACTGTTCGACCAGAAGCTCTGCGGTATCCTGATCGATGGTCTGGTTGACCGTGACCATCATGTCGAGGTTGAAGAGCTCTTTGACGAGGTCTGCGCCCTTTTCACCCATCCGTTTGGCGAGTTCGCCCACGGTGATGGCTTCGGGCACGACAACGTCGCGGATCTGCTTCTCACGCGGCTTGGATGAACCACCGCCCTGCAGACGGCGCTCTTTCTCGCGCGCACGCTTCAGCGCCGCGAGACTTCGGGCACGGCGGCCTTCGTCTTCGTTCAGCGCTTTCGTAACCGTGAGCTTGCCAGAACGGCGCTTGTCCTTGCCGCCACCGCCAGTGTCTTTAGCGGTACGCTTGTCTTCTTTTTCTTCTTTTCCGGACGCTTGGGCTCCGGACGTGCGACAGGCGTAAACTTGCGGCCAGCCGGTGTCGGGCTACCGCTCTTGGCTTCGGCTTCCTCAGCAGCAGACGCTTCCACCTCGGCTTTGGCAGCGGCCTCGGCCTCTTCCTTGGCGCGCTTGGCAGCTTCTTCTTCAGCCTTTTTGTTGTCTTCCTGACGCTTCTTCTCGTCCTCGACAGCCTGTTTGGCTTGCACCTCGTCACGCTTGCGCGCTTCTTCGGCGAGACGCAGGCGCTCTTCCTCGGCCTCGCGCTGAAGACGCGCGACGCGTTCTTGCGGCGTTTCTTTTGGCGCAGCCGGCTTTTTCGGCGCGGCAGGCGTTTCGCTCGCCGGAGGGGGCGGAGGTGGTGGCGGAGGCGCCGCAGCCGCAGGTTCGGGAGCCGGAGTTTCGCCCGGTTTCACGAGCTTACGGCGGCGCTTCACCTGAACCTCAACCTTGTTGGTGCGGCCGTGGCTAAAGGTCTGCTTGACCTCGCCAGCATCCACCGCCCTTTTCAGGCCAAGAGGTTTGCGTGCAGGTTTTTTCTCTTCGTCGCTCATGCTAGCTCGTTTATCCTTCAGTATTCTCTATGTCGTCTTGCAAAACGGGCTCTGGCAGCGCCGTTTGCGTGTCATCGGTGCCAACGAATTTTGCCAAACGGCTAACCGAATGGCTGACCCGATGCGCCGCGCGCAGATCGTGTGCATGGCCCGAAACGCCCAGATGGACGACATTTTCACGGCCCAATGCCACAGACAAAGCGTTGCGGTCCAGTGGTATAACCAGCCCGCGTTTGCCTGACCCTTCTTCTTCGATGCCAACGCGCCAAGCCTGATCCAGCTTTTTGCGTCCATCCTCGCTGCTGTCACTGGCATGCAAGAGCAACGCAATGCGGCCCGTGCGGGCCTGATCGCCAATGCGGCCAGAGCCAAGAATTATGTTCCCGGCACGAAGCTCCAAACCCAGTCGATCCGTCGCGTTTTTGCGCAGTGCGTCCTCGATCCGGTCGGGCAGATCGTCGGGCACGCTAAGCTTCGCGCCTTTGAACGCTCGCGCCAACGCGCCTCTGAATTGGCCACTCTCCAGCGCGGTTTCAAGCGCCGCACGGTCCGGCGCGACCCATGCACCCCGTCCAGGGGCCTTGGCACCCGGGTCTGGCAGCACATCGCCATCCGGAGAAATTGCCAGCCGAACGAGGTTGTCGCGCGGGTGGGTCTCGCCGGATAGGATGCAGCGCCTCTCGCTCCCCGAATTCGGAGAGTTGGTGGCTTCAACGATGTCTGGGGTTACGCGCTCATTGGGTGGAGTCCGCATCGGCGGCCTCCTCAGCGGGAGCCGCAGCGGGCTCCTCGTCTTCAAACCAGTGCGCACGCGCAGCCATGATGATTTCGTTGCCTTGCTCTTCGCTCAGACCATAGTCACCCAGCACGCCGCCTTTGTCTTGCTCACGCTGCGGGCGACGCATCGGCGGGCCATCAGCATTGTTGCGGCGACGCGGGGCTTCGCGCTTCTTCGCGATCAGCTCGTCGGTGGCGAGATCAGCCAGATCGTCGAGCGTCTTGATACCGGCCTTGCCCAGCACGACCAACATAGCTTCGGTCAGATGCGGGATCTCAGCCAGATCGTCTTCAACACCCAGCTCACGGCGAGCGGTGCGGTGCGCTTCTTCCTGACGGTCGATCGCTTCCTGGGCACGCGACTGGAGTTCTTCAGCAAGCTCTTCGTCGAAGCCTTCGATGCTAGCGAGTTCAGCCAGTTCGACATAGGCAACTTCTTCAAGCTCAGCGAAGCCTTCAGCGACAAGCAGCTGCGAGAGCGTTTCGTCGACGTCGAGCTCTTCTTCGAACATTTTCGAACGCTCGGCGAATTCCTTGGAACGCTTCTCGGAAGCCTCTTCCTCGGTCATGATGTCGATCTGGTGACCGGTCAGCTGGCTGGCGAGACGCACGTTCTGGCCGCGGCGACCGATGGCGAGCGAAAGCTGATCATCGGGGACGACCACTTCGATGCGCGATTCATCTTCATCGAGAACCACGCGGGCCACAGTTGCGGGCTGAAGCGCGTTAACGACGAAGGTCGCGGTGTCTTCCGACCACGGGATGATATCGATCTTTTCGCCCTGCAGCTCCTGAACGACAGCCTGAACGCGGCTACCCTTCATACCAACACAGGCGCCAACCGGATCGATCGAGCTGTCGTGCGAGATGACGCCGATCTTGGCGCGGCTGCCCGGATCGCGAGCAGCGGCCTTGATCTCGATGATGCCGTCGTAAATCTCGGGCACTTCCTGCGCGAAAAGTTTGCGCATGAAATCAGGCGCAGCGCGGCTGAGGAAGATCTGCGGGCCGCGATTGTTGCGCTCGACCTTCGTGATCAGCGCGCGGACACGCTCGCCGACACGGGCGGCTTCACGCGGGATCTGCTGATCGCGGCGGATCACGCCTTCGGCGCGGCCAAGGTTCACAATAACGTGACCGAACTCGACAGACTTGATCACACCGGTGATGACTTCGCCCGCGCGGTCCTTGAATTCTTCGAACTGACGCTCACGCTCGGCATCACGGACCTTCTGGAAGATCACCTGCTTGGCGCTTTGCGCGTCGATGCGGCCCAGATCGACCGGCGGAAGCGGATCAACGATGAAGTCGCCAATGGCCGCCCCGTCTTGCAGTTTGTTGGCCTGCTTCAGATCGACCTGCTTGAAGTAGTCCTCGACCTCTTCAACCACCTCAACCACGCGCCACAGCGTGAGATCGCCGGTTTGCGGGTCAAGCTTTGCACGAATGTCGTTTTCGGCGCCGTAACGGTTACGAGCCGATTTCTGGATTGCCTCTTCCATCGCTTCGATAACGATCGACTTGTCGATCATCTTTTCCGAAGCAACAGCGTTTGCAATCGCAAGCAATTCTGCCTTGTTGGCGGAAATGGCACTGGCCATCAGTCGTCTGCCTTCTCTTCTTGAACTTCTTCGATAGTGTCTGCGCCGCTTGCATCAAGCGGTTTCGTCGCGGCGATGAGCTTGTCGGTCAGGACCAGCTTCGCCGTGTGAACTTTGTCATAGGGCAACTCAACGCCGCCCTGTTTGGCATCGTCGAGCGAAAGCACGTTGCTCTCCAGCCCATTCAGAATGCCTTTGTAAACCCGCTGAGCCTTTTCTTCACCGGTCCAGCCCTTTTGCATCACAATGCGCGCTTCATGCCCCGCCCAATTGGCGAAATCCTTCTCACGAGTGAGCGGACGATCAATGCCGGGCGACGAGACTTCTAGGTGATAGGCACCTTCGACCAGCACGATGCCGTTCTCTTCATTCTCGTCAATCAGATCGGAAATCCGGCGCGAGAGCTCGGCACACTGTTCGATCACGAGCTGACCAGTTGTCGGGTCTTCGGCCATGATCTGCAGCGCCTGACCGCCCTCGCCCGCTTCGGATTGCATCATCTGCACGCGCACAAGTTCAAAGCCGAGAGCCTTAGCCTCGGGTTCGATCAGTTGTGTCAGGCGGGTGAGATCAGTCATCGGGTCCGTGAGTAGTCAAGTTGCATGACAATGCTGCTTCGGGCCGGCCCCTTGCGGCGCCAGCATCCTTTCATCAGCAATGTCGGGATGGGGGTCAGATAGGCGCGCCCCAAGCACAATGCAAGCGTGCATTAGCGACAATCACAGCTTTGCCGTGCTTAGAATGTCATTTCTTCAAAGCCCATGGATTGCGTTGCCGCGCATCTTCGGCTTCGGCGGCGGCAGCCGCTTCGCTTGCCTGTTGCTTAGACCACGCACCATAAATTGTGGCGACGCTGCCCATAGTTGAAAAAGCAAGCCCGATCAGGACCATCCGAAACCAGAAACCTGCCACCGCGTTGCCCACGCGTTTCTTGACCGGCTTGTTCTGGAGCTGGTTCTTATAGTGGTAACGCTTGCCGCTCAGGTTCTGATTGGCAATATCAGCAACATCAGTGATGAGACGACGCATTGTCATAGTCAGTCGGCTGGATAGCCCCAACCTTCAGCCGCGTAAGATCGATTGCGCGCATCTTCTTTGGCCGCTTCGATTGCGCGATCGCTGACTTCCTCAGCTTTCTTTGCAACCTTGTCTGCGGCTTTGGGTGCAATGAATCCGGCGCCGACCGTCGCCATCAACCCCAGGCCGAAGATGCACAGGAAGAACATACCAAAGATGAAACGGATAGATCCTGTCACCGTGCCAATAATGTCAACCAATGCGCGCATCGCTTTGCCTTTCAAGAAACTGCTCGGATCAACTTTTAGCGTGCCAGAGTAAAAAGAGCGTTATTCGTGCCCTCAAGCAGCATGATTAACTGCCCCAGTCGCTGCCCGAGTACTCGCTGATCGTCTGGTCGCGAACCGCGTCATCCTGCACACGAGCATACGGATCATGGTAGCGCTCGCGAGATGACCTCACGCGTGAGGCGTATGGGTCGCTCGGATTGGGGCGCTCCCTACCGAACGAGCCCTGTTGCGAAGGCGCATTCGATCTCACTTGCTGAAACTCTTTATTCGAGCGCTCGTACGAAGCGTAGCCCATGAATATCCAAGCCACGACTGCCAGAAACATGATTCCACGGATTACGTGATACAAACCACCGCTGAGTAAATTCATCGCTTTACGTCCCCTTAGATGGGTTCAACTTAAGCGGATTTCACTGCGGAAAAGTTAAAACACAAGGGCTTAGAAGCCCAAAACTGACCAAAGACGGGTCAGTCGCTTTCTTCCATCAAGCCGTGTTTTTTGATCGCATGGCGCAGCTGATCATAGCTCAGACCAAGAGCCTTCGCCGTTTGGCGCTGATTCCAACGGTGCTTACCCAGGCAGTGTTCTACGATAGACCTTTCATGCGCATCGACAGCGGCGCGTAGGTCATCAATGCTGTCCATCTCAGGCACCATAGTGGCCGCTGGTGAAGGTGCCGGAGTTGCCGCAGCAGCAGCAGCCGAGCCTGTTCCGTCGGCCCTGCGATGAGGAGGGGCCTTGGGTTTCCACGGGCTATCGAACGGATCGAACTGGATATACGATATCTGCTCTTCCGGATCGTCCCAGCGATACACCGCCCGCTCAATCACGTTGCGAAGCTCTCTTACGTTGCCGGGCCACGCATATTCTTCGAGTTGGCTGGCCACATGCGCCGCGAAACCCGGCCAGTTATGCCAATCCAGCTCGGCCGCCATACGCCGTCCGAAGTATTCGGCCAGCACCGCCACATCACCCTCACGCACCCGCAAGGGCGGCAAAGTGATAACCTCAAAACTCAGCCGGTCGAGAAGGTCAGCGCGAAATTCGCCGCTGTTGGCCAAGGCCGGAAGATCATCATTGGTCGCTGCGACAATGCGGACATCAACTCTGATCGGCCGGGAGGAGCCGATGCGCGTTACCTCTCCATATTCGACGGCTCTGAGCAGCCGCTCCTGTGCGCCCATGGACAAAGTGCCCAGTTCGTCGAGAAATAGAGTCCCCTTGTCGGCTTCTTCAAACCTTCCGGCACGCGCTTTGGTAGCACCCGTGAAGGCGCCTGCCTCGTGGCCGAACAACTCAGCTTCGATCAAGGTTTCGGGAAGCGCCGCACAGTTCATGGTGACGAGCGGTTCGTCCCAGCGGGTGGAGAGACGGTGGAGACGTTCGGCGATCAGTTCCTTGCCGGTTCCGCGCTCTCCGATGATGAGAACCGGGCGGCTCATAGGCGCGGCGCGGCTGGCCCGCTCAACAGAATCGAGGAATGCTCCGGACTGCCCAATAAACTGGTTTTCGCGCTCCATGGCCAACATGTAGGAAATTTTCCCAATGCTTGGCAAGGAAAACCAACATACTCCTTGGGGATACATTATGAAACAACGCATTTCTGCGGTTTTTCGAGTTTGGCACACCCGTTGCAAAGTCTGGGGCAAGACACTTTCAGACTTTCGGGAGAACCCAAATGTACAACTCAGAATTCTTCGCCAGCAAGCTCGGTCAGGCCGCAATGGCTTCTGTCGCAGCGATGGTCATGCTGATCGCAGTTTCGACCCAGTTCGAGGCTGTCCATGGCCCGGCATCGCCGATGGCGCTGGATCACATCGCGGTTGAAATCGCCTGAGTGCAGCGGTGGAAATCCTGATGAGCAAGCGCGACACCAAAGATAAAAAGTCCCCCAAAGGGCCGGAGCAACAATCCCCGACGGCAACCCCCGATGCCGACGCTCCGGCCCAAAAGGAGGCCTTTTCGCGCCGCGCGGTCTAACTCCAGTGCGCAAAGAGAAGCCCGAAAGAGAGACCGGCCGCGTCTCTCGCCTCGATGCAGAAATTGAGGCCTTGCGTACAAGCCCCACTCCGACGCAAAATCAGGATTACAGCGAAAACGGAGACTCGCGCTCCGCAAGCAACAATACTTTCCTAGACGGAGCAGCCTTTATGGGCATCTTTAGCCGCACTCGTGACATTATCGCCGCCAACTTCACCGACATGCTCGACAAGGCAGACGATCCTTCGAAGATGATCCGCATGATCATCCTCGAAATGGAGGAAACGCTGGTCGAGGTTCGCGCAAGCGCGGCGCGCACGATTGCAGACCAGAAAGAAATGCATCGCCATGTGGTGAAGCTGAACCGGCTTCAGGCTGACTGGGGCGAGAAGGCTCAGCTGGCGCTGTCGAAGGATCGCGAAGATCTGGCCCGCGCCGCTTTGGTTGAGCGAAAAAAGGCCGCCGATATGTCGACCCAGCTCAACGCAGAGATTGCTGTGCTTGATGACGCTCTGCGCGCCTACGAGGAAGACATTGCCAAGCTGCAGCATCGCCTGCGCGAAGCTCGCAGCCGCCAGACACAGATCGCGGCGCGTCTCGAAAGCGCTGAAAATCGCGTCAAGCTGCGCACGCTGATGAGCACCGAGCGCACCGATGATGCCCTTGCGAAGTTCGACCAGCTCGAACGCCGCGTTGATTACGCCGAAGGCCGCGCGGATGCGATTGCCATCGGCACTGACGGTCCGCCGTCGCTTTCCGACGAGATCGCCGCGCTGGAAGGCGCCGATGCGATCGATGATGAACTTGAACAAATGAAAAAGGCGCTGGGCAAGCCGGACGCAAAAGACTGAAACAACACTGAATTGAAAGAACAGGAATTCTCAAATGGATGATATCGGTCCGATATTTGCCGTTATGTCAATTTTCATCGCGCTGCCGTGGATCATCCTCCACTACGTGACCAAATGGAAAACGGCTGCCACCATCACGACTGATGACGAGGTGCTGCTGGAAGAGCTCTACAACCTCGCCAAACGGCTGGATGAGCGAATGGACACGGTTGAGCGTCTCGTCGCCACAGATGACCCCTCGTTCAACCCGGTCAAGCGCATCCAGGCAGACCAGGAAAAAGACAACCAGCAATTGCGTGAGCTTGAGCAGCTCATGGCAGAGAAGAAAGGAACCAAGGCATGAACTCCCCCCGCACCACGCTGTACCGCGACAAGCATAATGGCAAATGGATGGGTGTTTGCGCCGGGATCGCCGATTACACCGGTGTCAATCCGTTCTGGGTCCGAATGGGCGCTGTCGCGCTGACAGTATTTGCGCTCGGTCCCATTGGTTTCCTCATGTATTTCGCCGCAGGCTTTCTGCTGAACAAGAAACCGCCTCACCTCTACGCAGATGAGGGTGAGCAGAAGTACTGGCAGAGCGTCCGGCAGAGCCCGAAGCGCACCGCCCGTGAGATCCGCGCGAATTTCCGCGATATCGACCGCCGTCTGGCTGCGGTGGAAAGCCATTACGTCAGCAGCAATCCGCGCCTGAACGCCGAAATCGAACGCCTTCGCTGATCCAGGCCAAACAGGGAGAACAGACAATGCCCATCGAAGAAGCAATCTTAAACGGGCTGGTGGTGATCTCAGTGTTTGGCGGGATACTTGGGCTGTCCAACATGTTCCTTAGCCATCGCCGAGAGATGGCGCGGATCAAATATGGAGAGCCAGAACAGGCGGCTCTTACGAGCGAGAACACCGAGCTCAAGGAAACTGTCAGTTTGATGCAGGACCGGATCGCGATTCTGGAGCAGATCGCCACTGATCCGGCGCGTCGCACCGCTGATGAAATCGAAAAACTGCGCTGATCCAAAGCGCTTGGAGGATACGACATATGGACGCTGGAACACTCGGAGTAATGATCCCGATCATTGCAATCGTCATGGGTTGCACCATTCCGATGGTCGCGATCTGGGCCAAGCATAAGCAAAAGATCGCCCAGATGCAGGTCAGCACAACTGCCGAAGCGACCGCCGAAAAAGCGGCGCAGTACGCTTCACAGGTTCAGGGTCTTGAGGACCGAGTTCGCGTTCTCGAACGCATCGTCACCGACAAAGGCTATGACGTCGCGAGCCAGATCGAGGCTTTGCGCGACACCCGCTCGGTTGAAGACACCGGCACCGGCGTTCCACTCAACATCGAAAGCAAGGAAAGAGCATAATGGATTGGGGCAGCCCCGAATTTGTCATCGCTATTGTAGCTATCAGCACCTTTGGCTGGGTCCTGAACAACTGGATCCGGGCAAAGCATGGCTATGAGCTGGAAGACGAGTGGGGCGGAAAAACCGCGCGGTCTGACACGCAAGAAACAACGCGTCTGAAAGCGGAAAACCGCGAACTCAATGAGAAACTCGACTCCATGCAGGACCGCATGATCGTGCTCGAAAAGATCGTTACAGACCGCGGCTATTCACTCTCTGACGAGATTGATGCCCTGCGCGATAAGCCGAGCTCCTCCGACACAGGCGTTCCCCTGGACCTTCCGAAAGAGGAGCGCGCATAATGGATTGGGCAGCAGTAGCAGTCGTAGCCATTCTGGTTTGGGGCGGCGTCAAAGCGGTGCAAGCCAAATACGGGATCATCTCTGACGAAGATGGCAACGAGACACGCATCGCGCCGAGCGAGAAGTATGACGACAGCCATACGAAGGCCGAGATCACCGAACTGAGAGATCGCGTCAAAGTGCTCGAACGCTTGGTTACAGATCGCGGCTTCTCACTCGCGGACGAGATCGAAGCGCTTCGCGACACCCCTTCCCCCGCGCCTCGGATGCAGGCGTCCCGCTAAACATCGACACAAAGGAAAAAGCATGAGCATTGATGCTGCAGCCGTAATCGTGCCGAACCTGCCATGGATCATTGGCGGCGGGTTGGCCCTTGGAGCTGCCGGAATTGCCGGATGGATCCACACCACCCGCCTGCGGATCAAGCATGGTTATCCGCTGGAAGGCGCATGGGGCCAGTCATTGAAACCTGCGAGCGACCATGAGGCCAAACAGCGCGTCACTCTGTTGACCCAGGAAAACGCCGAGCTGCGCGCCGAAATCGGGTCCATGAAGGATCGCCTCAACAACGTCGAACGCATTGTCACCGACAGCGGATACCAACTCGGCAACGAGATTGATGCCCTAAGAGACAATGCTCTCGAGTTCCAAGAGGACAAAGGAAACGCGTAATGGACCCCGATCTCATCCTGATCTTTGGCTTTATCGTGACCATTTCGGCGGTGTTCGGCATTTCGGTGAACAGCATCGTCAAGAAAGTTCACGCTCAGAAACGCTGGGAAGTCGAGCACGGAAACCGTTCGGCAGGCCGCAAAGGCTCGATCGACAGCGAACGCGTCGGGATGATCGAAGATCGCCTCGAAGTTCTTGAACGGATCGCGACAGATCGCGGACAATTGCTCTCTGACGAAATCGATGCGCTGCGTGGCTCCATCGAGCACGCGAAAGAAGAAGAGGTTCAGTGATGTTTGGCGCGGACACCCCTCTTGTTATGGATGCCTTGCAAATGATCGGTGTGGCCGCGGCTGTAACAGCAGCGGGCGTCTATCTCCTGATGCGCCGCAAGCGGAAAGCAGCAGATAACGTCGAGGCACCCCAAAACACCGGAACGTCGGACAACAGCCTAGAACAGCGTGTCAGAGTTTTGGAGCGCATCGCCACGGACAGATCCATCGACCTGTCAGACGAAATCGAGGCTTTGCGCGATGGCGCGCCAGCGCACTCACGAAAACTGGACGAGGCCCATTCATGAGCGGCTGGGTCATCATTGCTATCGTCGCGATATTGGTCTGGGGCGTCCTTCGCTTCAACCGAGACCATGCGCGCCATCAGGATGAGACGTCCTATCGGGAAACCGACGCAGAACGCGCTCTGATTGATGCGGAGCGGGAGCGCGATGAACTGCGCGAGCGTGTTCAGGTGCTCGAGCGCATTGTGACGGACAGTAATATGCCCGCCGCCAAGAAAACCCAGAAGATCGAAGCCGAAATCGAAGCGCTCAGGGAACTGGAAGATTCCACCCCCTCCCCGAAGGGTGCTGAAAAAGAGGAAACGAAGCCATGATGGAACCCACCTTCGTAATTGCCGCGAGTTGTGTTGTCGGGATTTGCGTGGTCGCTCTCGCTCTGCTGCGCGCATGGCAGGGCTGGCTTGAGCTAAAGCGGGAAGAATTGGACCGCGGCACGGGCCCCTCGAAAGAGATTGAAGGCGGGGCCGGTGTCGGCGCAGCGCGGATCGAGATGGCGGACCTGAAAGAGCGCATCAAAAAGCTGGAAGCCATCGCTAGCGGAGTTGAGCTTTAATCCAATCACAGGTGGACACTGCGCCCCGCCTCCCTAAATAGCGGCGCATGCGCACCCTGTCTGACATTCTTGAAGAGTACGAATTCCTCGAAGGCGATGAGCGTTATCGCCTGCTTATTGAGCTCGGCCGAGAGCTTGAGGATATGCCCGACGCGTTGAAAACCGACGCGACCCTGGTGCGCGGTTGTTCGGCCTCGGTGTGGGTCTATCCGACGGAAGCGTCAGAGACGCTGCACTTCCTCGCTGATAGCAACGCCGCAATTACCAAAGGCATCGTCGCGCTGGTGATCTCCGCGGTGCAGGATAAGCCTGCGGGCGAAGTTGCGAGCATGGACGTGACCGCCGCGCTCGAGCCTTTTGATCTCAAAAACCAGCTGTCGAGCAACCGCACTCAAGGCGTGCCGAATATGATCGCTCTGGTGAAGGAACACGCCGCACGACTGGCGGCCGCATAGTTTTCCTACTGTGATGCGAGCGCGCTATGCGGCGCGGCGCTCTTTCTCACGGTTGATCCGGCTGCCACGCTCATTGCGTGCATCGAGATCTTTGCGATTTGGAAAGTCACACATCGCGCGATTGGCGAGCCCGAAATTTCTATGGAGTCAGAATGTTGCTTGGAAAGTCACACTTCCCAAAACTCGCCTACCTGTCTCACGCTTGTGGCGTTAGCTAGACTTGAGCATCGCGCACAACGGCGACGCCTGCTTCCTTCTGTGCTTTCAGTTCGGCCTTAAGCTTGGCTGGGTCGCGCGCGAAAACAAAACCGAAGCTGACCCCGCCCTCTTTGCCGATTGTTGCGTGATGGAGCTTGTGTGCCTGCACCAACCGCTTGGCGTAGCCCTTCTTCGGAACCCAGCGGAAGAAACGCTGATGCACCAGGCCATCATGGATGACCGCGTAGATCAGGCCATAAAGCGTCACGCCCACCGCGGCCCACCACATGGCTTCCCAATAGAGCGAGCCGAATATGTACATGATGGCGTTGATCGTGCCGAACACAGCCGCAAACAGGTCGTTCTTCTCAAACGCATTGTCATGCCGCTCATGATGGTCGCGGTGCCATCCCCATGCGAAGCCATGCATTATGTACTTGTGCGCAAACCACGCCCAGCCCTCCATGAAGAGGACCGCACCCAGCACCACTGCAAAAATCTCTAGCCAGCTCATGCCACCACTTCCCGTCGTTCGTCCTTCGATTCGACCGGCGTGATCCCGACGCCCGCTTTCTTCGCCGCCGGCAGCGCCCACCAAGGCACCTGTGGCTGACGATGATGCTCGAGGTGATAGCCGAAATGGAAGCAAGTGGCGAGACTCGCCAGCGTCCCGAAATCGTTGCTTCGCGCGTTGTGGCGATCGGCAAAATCATCGCCCGGCTCGTGATGGTGGGGGCGGAACGTGCCGAAATAGAAAAGCTGCAGGGACGAAAGCAGCGCGGGCGCACCGTAAAGCATGAATATCTGGAGGAACGGGACGTCAAACACGAACCAGTATAGCCCCACCACCGCGTGGACATAGACCAGCGATCGCCAACCAAAGTAACGCTTTAGAAAGGTCCAATACCAACGGAAGAAGTTTGACGGATTGTCCTCGTCAAAATCGGGATCGCCCTCGTGCCCTGCGAGCTTGTGGTGGATGAAATGCGCATCTCGCATCCGCTTCCACCCGAAGCCCGCATAAAGTGCCAGCAAGACCCCTCCGATAACAGCATTCAGGCGTGGCCGCCCCGGCGCCAGGCTCCCGTGCATGGCATCATGGCTCACGATGAACACGCCAACCGACAGCCAAGTTTGAACAACCGCCATCGCAAAAGCGATAGGCAGGCTCGCCCATGACAGTTCAAACACAAACATCGCGTAGAAATGGATGCCCAGCCACGACCCGGCCACGCACAGTGCAAGCGCCAAACCGATGACGGTTTGTGCTCTGCGGTCAGGAAGGGCAATTGGCGAGGTCATCTGTCTCTAGATACGCAAGGGGATACCATTTGGGTGCGTAGGGGCTGACTGAATTCGTTGCAATTGCTTTGCTTGATTGTTCGGCGTCGACGCTCGCGGGTCTAACAATTGAACCAGCAGAGCCCTACCTTCGTTGGATGTCGCTTCTGGTCATCCTAGGTGTCTGCTTGGTCGTTGGCGGTTTGCTGTGGCTTCGTCACTGGTTGAAGCAGCGCAAGCGTCGGCAAATTCTCGCAAAGCCCCTGACAAGTGAACAGCGCGCCATTGTTGCGCGCCTTGTACCCGTGACACGCCGGCTTCCTGCTTTTCTGAGGCCAAAGCTTGAGGGCAGGATAAATCTGTTCCTCGATCAGATTACCTTTCATGGTCAGAATGGCCTTGAAGTTACCGATCCCATGCGACTGTCGATCGCGGCGCAGGCCTGCTTGCTGGTGGTGAACAGTAATGCCTGGTTCGAAACGCTGCGGACCGTTTTAATCTACCCCTCGACCTTCACCGCACCGCGCGAAACGCATGATGGCTACGTGATGCGTGAACACCACCACGCAATGCTGGGCGAGAGCTGGGCGCGCGGGCCGGTTGTCTTGTCGTGGGATCACGCGCTTGAAGGTGGTCTGGACCCCAATGACGGGCACAATGTGGTGATCCACGAATTCGCTCACCAGCTCGACGCCTTGACCGGCCACACAAACGGCATCCCGATCCTGAGTAAGGGCCAAGCCTATGATGGGTGGGAAAAGGCGATGCTGGAGGCATACAGTGACCACGTCACGCGCGTGGAACACGGGTATCAGACGCTGATCGACCCATACGGCGCAACCAATCACGAGGAATTCTTCGCTGAGGCTGTTGTTACGTTCTTTGAAAGACCGCAGGCGCTGCGGCATCACGAACCGGCACTCTATGCGCAGCTAAAGGAGTTGCTGGCTCTCGATCCGGCAGAATGGGATTAAGAAAACGCGCCCTCACCCCTCAGGGAAGAAAAACTCGCGCATGTTTTCGCCAATCTTGGCGGGGCGCAGGGTTTTGGCGTCGATGCAGCACCAGCTTGATTTCACCTCGGCCAGCACGACACCGCCGCGTTCAATCACGGTGTGATAGAATGCACGGGCGCCCTGGTAGTGCTCCAGCACCGTGCTGGCGATCACATCATCTTCAAGAAAAGCCGGTTTGCGATACGTGATCTCGTGCTTGAGCGCGACCCATGCTTTGCTCGCCACTTCCTCTGCCGGGGCCAGCTTTTGCCAATGCGCCAAAACCGCGTCCTGGACCCAATTCAGATAGCGTGCATTGTTCACATGGCCCATGAAATCGATGTCTTCGGGCGCGACTGTGATCGGGAATTTGAAAGGCGTTGCTGACATGAGTGTAAGTTAGCGAGAAACTCCTTACGAATCCATGACTATTTTGATCGAAATCAACCGCTGTCTTGCATGACGTGTGTGAGCCCCGCTAACAGCAGCGCGAAACGAGGAAATGAACCCCGCCCATGGCCAGCAAACCCCGCACACTTTACGAGAAGATCTGGGACGCGCACGTCGTCGAAACGCGCGATGATGGCACCGCGATCATCTATATAGACCGCCATCTGGTGCATGAGGTGACCAGCCCGCAAGCGTTTGAAGCGTTGCGTTTGGCCGGGCGCCCCGTGCGTCGACCAGAGCTGACGCTGGCTGTTCCCGATCACAACCTTCCCACCACCGCTCGCCGCGACGCAGCGGGCAGTAAGGTGCCTATTGCCGACCCGCAAAGCGCGGCGCAGCTGGCGGCACTGGAAAAGAACGCGCCCGATTTCGGCATCCGCTATATCGGCGATGCTGATGACGAGCAGGGGATTGTCCATGTGGTCGGTCCTGAGCAGGGTTTCTCGCTGCCGGGCACGACGATTGTGTGCGGGGACTCGCACACGGCCAGTCATGGCGGCTTGGGCGCCCTCGCCTTTGGGATCGGGACCAGCGAAGTCGAGCATGTTTTGGCGACGCAAACACTGTTGCTGCAGCAATCGAGGTCGATGGAAATCCGTGTTGAGGGAGAATTGGGGCCGGGCGTCACCGCCAAAGACCTAATCCTGCACATCATTGGCGTGATTGGCGCGGCGGGTGGCACGGGTTATGTGATCGAATATCGCGGTGCAGTGTTCGAAGCGATGAGCGTCGAAGAGCGTCTGACCGTCTGCAATATGAGCATCGAAGCAGGCGCGCGGGCGGGTCTGATCGCTCCCGATGACACGGTGTTCCACTATCTCAAGGGTCGGCCGATGGCTCCCAAAGGCGCGGATTGGGATGCGGCGGTTGCCTATTGGCGCACGCTGCGAAGCGATGAAGGCGCAGTGTTCGACAAATCGGTGGTGGTCGATGCAAGCGCGGTCGAGCCGACCGTGACTTGGGGGACCAGCCCTGAAGACGTTGTTGCGATTGGGGGCAATGTCCCTTCACCCGATAGCTTTGCCGACGCGAGCAAGCGTGAGGCAGCGCAAAAGAGCCTCGATTATATGGGGCTTACCCCGGGTACAGCCATGCGCGATGTGCCGGTAGAGAACATCTTTATCGGCTCCTGCACCAACAGCCGGATTGAAGATTTGCGCGCCGCCGCCGCTGTTCTTGAAGGCCGCAGAAAAGCCGACAATGTGCGTTGGGCCATCGTTGTGCCCGGCTCAGGCCTTGTGAAGTTGCAGGCAGAGGAAGAGGGATTGGATCAAATCTTCACCGACGCAGGCTTTGAATGGCGCGAGCCAGGATGCTCGGCCTGCCTAGGCATGAACCCTGACAAAGTGCCTGCCGGTGAACGGTGTGCTTCGACCAGCAACCGCAATTTCGTTGGTCGCCAAGGCCCTGGCGCTCGCACGCACCTCGTCTCCCCAGCCATGGCCGCCGCAGCCGCCGTGACCGGCAAGCTCACAGATGTGCGGGAACTGACGCGCTGACTTCTTGCAATGCTTGCACACGCGGCCCATGAGAAGACCTATGACTGACGACACAAAAACCCCCGAAGAGTCGCCCAAAAAGTCCACTGGCAAAGTTGCCCTTGCCGCAGGAGCAATTGGTTCAGCAGCCATCGCCGCTGCTCTGCTCTATGCTGGCAAACGCTCCAAGCAGAAGAAGGGTGATGCCCCTAGCAGCGATAAAGTTCCCTCAGGCGAGCAGCCCGAGACCGACTGAGGACCAATCATGGAAGCTCTTTCGCGGATCAATGGGCGCGCCATTCCTTTCGGCGCGAAGAATGTCGACACGGACATTATCATCCCTGCCAAATGGCTGAAGACGATCACACGCGAAGGGCTTGGCGAGGGCGCTTTCGAAACGATCCGGGCAAGCGAGGACAACGTTTTTGATGATCCAGAGTTTGCCGGTTCGCCCATTCTGATTGCCGGCGACAATTTCGGATGTGGATCCAGCCGCGAACATGCCGCGTGGGCCATCCTTGATCTTGGTATTCGCGCAGTGATCGCACCGAGCTATTCGGACATTTTCTCTGGTAACGCAGTCAAGAACGGCATTCTTCCAGTTGTGCTACCGCAGGAAGCGATCGACCGCCTTCTGGAGGTCGCACGCGATGGCCACGCCATAGATATCGACCTCGACACACAGACAGTCACGACAGAGTTTCAAGATCGCTTCGCATTCGAAATTGATCCATTCCGCAAACACTGCCTGCTCAATGGCCTTGATGAGGTCGCGCTCACCCTTGAGCGGCAGACGAGCATTTCCAAGTTTGAAGACCGCCGCACCGCCGATCAGGGCTGGTTGATGGCGGGCACACAATCCTGACGGGAGAGAGACCATGAAAGCCATCCGCACCCACGAAGTTGGCGGGCCAGAAACGCTGACGCTTGACGAAATCGAGGTGCCGACGCCCGGCAAAGGCGAAGTGCTTGTCGCGGTGAAGGCTTGCGCGATCAACTATCCCGACACGCTGATGATCCGCGATCTCTATCAGTTCAAGCCGGAGCGGCCCTACTCACCGGGAGGCGAACTGGCTGGCGTGGTCGAGGCGGTCGGCGAAGGTGTCGACAATTACAAAGTCGGTGACCGCGTGATGGCTGGCATGGGCAATGGTGGCCTGCGTGAAAAGGCAATTGTCCCCGCCAACCGTATGTTCCCCGTTCCGGACGGCGTTCCGTTCGAAAAGGCTGCATCGCTGCTCATGACGTACGGCACGACGATCCACGGTTTGAAAGATCGCGGGCACATCAAGGAAGGCGACACGGTCCTTATCCTCGGTGCTGCGGGCGGCGTAGGGCTCTCAGCGGTTGAGCTCGCCAAAGCGTTCGGTGCGCGCGTCGTGGCTGCGGTATCAAGCGAAGCAAAAGGCGAAGTCGCTAAGAAAGCAGGTGCGGACGAAGTTGTGATCTATCCGCGCGAAGAGATGGACAAAGCGGCATCGAAAGAGCTTGCGGGCAAGTTCAAAGCCGCCTGTGGCCCCGAAGGCGCAAACATCGTTTACGACATTGTCGGCGGTCAGTATTCCGAGCCTGCGCTGCGTTCGATCGCATGGGAAGGTCGGTTTCTTGTGGTCGGCTTCCCCGCCGGCATCGCCAGAATGCCGCTCAACCTCACTCTGCTCAAGTCCTGCGACATTTGCGGGGTTTTCTGGGGCGCTTTCACTGCGCGCGAGCCGGCCAAGTTTGTCGCACAGGTGAAAGAGCTGTTCGCGCTGATGCAAGAAGGCAAGATCGATCCGCTGGTGTCAGAGACTTTTCCGCTGGAGCGTGCAGGCGAAGCCATCGCCAAGCTTGAAAACCGCGAGGCCGTCGGCAAGCTTGTGGTGACGATGGATTGAGCCAAATTGCTTGGCACAAGCGCTTGCCGCGCCCTGCCTCGCTTCCTATCTCAGAGTAACGATTTTCCGGAGGGACACATGACCGATTTTAGCGATCGCGAACGCGCCGAAGAGGCGAAGTTCGCTATGGACGAAGAAACCGCATTCAAAGTGGCTGCACGTCGCAACCGCTTGCTGGGCGAATGGGCTGCAGAGCTCATGAACCTGACTGAAGAGGAAACCGACGCTTACAAAAAAGCCGTCGTGCAGGCTGACTTCGAAGAAGCAGGCGACGAAGACGTTATTCGCAAGCTCCTTGGCGATTTGACCGGTGCTGGCACAGATGTCTCCGAGGCGGATATCCGCGCCAAGCTTGAAGAGATGGCTGCCGAAGCCAAACGCCAGATTACCGAAGGCTGACGTCATGCCGATGAAGGGTGCAGACATTGAAGCGGCCATCATAGCCGCATTGCCTGGTGCGGTCGTCGAGCTGACCGATCTTGCCGGTGATGATGATCACTGGGCCGCCAAGGTCACTGCGCCCCAATTCGTGGGGAAGAACCGCGTCCAGCAGCACAAGATGGTCTATGCTGCATTCGGCGACAAAATGGGCGGCGAGCTGCATGCCTTGCAAGTCACCACTGTGGTTCCCACGTAAGCGTCAGACAGATTTACAACTTCCAAAAAGGCCGCATCAATCATGGCTGAAGATATCAACGCCCGCATAGAAACCATCGTCTCCGACAATGACGTTGTCCTGTTCATGAAGGGCACTCCGCTGTTCCCGCAATGCGGTTTCTCCAGCCGTGCGGTTGCGATCCTCGATCATTGCGGCGTGGCTTATGAAAGCGTCGACGTGTTGCAAGACATGGAAATCCGTCAGGGTATCAAAACCTACTCGGACTGGCCCACCATCCCGCAGCTTTACGTGAAGGGTGAATTCCTTGGCGGAAGTGACATCATGATGGAGATGTTCGAGGCGGGTGAATTGCAGCAGACAATGGATGAGAAGGGTGTGGCCAAAGCCGAGGGCTGAGCCGCTTCACCACAAATTCTGGGCAGCATCGCGCCCACAAAAAAACCGCCTCACGGACCAGGTGAGGCGGTTTTTTGTTTGGGTTCAGGTGAAACCAGAGACCAGGAAGGTTGCACCTTATTACGAAGACCACTTCGTGCCTTATCTGATGCAGCCACCGTGCCAAAAGTACGAAATCATGAAAAAACTGATACTTAGATGGTTTCGGCGCGTTAACCTTTTTCGGACATGTAAAACAAACCGACACAGTTGCCCAACTTGACGCGATCACCTCTTGGCAATTGCAAATCAGGCCGCCATCACATCGTGATGAGTTCAGACCAGAGCACGCCCCCAGGGGGCATTCCCGCAGCCACCATCATAATATTCCGCGACCATCCCGATGGCGGTGCACCACAGGTGCTGATGACAGTCAGGTCCCGAACAATGAGCTTTGCTGGTGGTATGGCGGTGTTTCCCGGCGGCCGTGTTGATCCGGCTGACTTCGAGTTGGGAGAGCGGATTTCCGCCTTTATCGACGGGGATGTCGGTCCGGACGAAGCCGCACACCAGATTGCGGCTATTCGCGAAACGCTCGAAGAAACCGGTCTGGCATTGGGTCTAAATGGCGATATCACCGAGAAAACTGCAGCTGACGCAAGGGCAATGCTAGAGGAGAAAGGCACCCTAGCCCCGGTTCTGGACGCGTTCGACTGGTCACTGGATCTTGACCAGATTACACCCTTCGCCCGCTGGTTCCCCAAAAACGAGAATATCAGCCGGGTCTATGACACGCGCTTTTATCTCGCCAATCTGGGCACGGGCGATGTCGATGTTTCGATCGATAACTCCGAGAATACGCGCCTATTCTGGGTTAGCGCGAAGGGTGCATTGGAGATGGCCGAAACCGGCGAGATCAAGCTGATCTTTCCGACGCGTCGTAACCTTGAGCGGTTGGCGCTCTTTGCTTCTTACGAAGAGGCCCGCGCGCAGGCCGAAGCCATACCGGTCAAAACCATCATTCCGCGGATCGACACTACAGGCGAACAGCCAATGCTGACCATCCTTGAAGATGCGGGCTATCCCGTCACATCGGAATTGCTTGAGACTGTTGCACGCGGATAGCCGCCCCCAGCACAAAGTCTGGAGACGGCTAATCGTCAATAAGGATGTCTGGTGATCAGTTGCGTTTGTAGCCCGGAGGATCATCAAACTTGACCGACCAAGCCCCTGCCCGGCGCACCGACCAGAAGTAATCACCCGTCGCTTTGCAGACATAGTAGCCATACGACATCGGAGCCGTTTCTCCTGGCTCTACATTAGGGCTGACATAGCAGGTCCACTTGCCCGTTGTCCGCTTCAGGCAAAGTCGCATGTCGATCGGATAGGCGTAGTTGTTGGTGGCCCGGATCGCCATGCTGCCTGGAGATGAGCAATTCTTGTCCCAGGTCGTTTCGATATCCAATGACGCGTGTGCTGCACTTGGAAGCGTGATCGCTGCGATAAGCAGAGCTGCTTTTCTCATTGTCTTTCCCCATTGTAAGTTCTTCACCTTGCTGGTGATGCGCTTTCAATAACGGGGCAGACGCATGGCGAGCGTGACCGTGATCACGCTCGCCAGACTTCAGTCATACTTGATCTTACCGCGCGGCAAAGCGCCGACGGTTCTCACGGAAATTCTTCACCCGATAACCGCGTTCGCGCATTTCCTTGGTGTAATCCTTTTTCGCATCAGCAATTTCGTTGTGAAACTCGTCATACGCGTCGCGGCGGTCCTCGGCATCTGTGGCGCGGCGCAGGTCACTGCGCAGCTCACGGCGTGCCTCACTGATGTCTGTCTTGAAATCGACCCACCACTTGTTGCTGTCATTGTTGGGCGCGATGGGCACGCGATAGCCATCAACGATGATGCGGTCATGATTATGCCCCGGATGGGCCGATGCGGGCATGGCTGTCAACGCAACAGCGGTGGCGAGGGATGCAAACAACACACGGGAAGTGGTGGACATGGGAGGGCTCCTGTTGATTATCGATGTAGTCAATCATGGGGCGCCAAGCTGAACAGGAGTTGTCAGCTTCGGGCGAACGCTTCGGGATACCTCGAACCGTGCACCAGCGACGACGAATAGCTGACGGATGGTTGGCGCGCCCTGCAGGAGTCGAACCTGCGACCTCAGGATTAGAAGTCCCGCGCTCTATCCAGCTGAGCTAAGGGCGCGCGCTGTCATTCAGACAGTGGGGCCAATAGCGTGCTTTGCCGTGCAATCAAATGACGCTATTCCCTGAAGCGATGGAAAACACGACTGATCCCGCCGCCAAGTTCGATACCGACCCAAACGACGGGATTGCCGCCACCAGCAAAGCGCCAATTACGTTCAAATATTATGAGTTCGTGATGGCGGCCTTCGTTGCCATTTTGCTGCTCTCAAACATCATCGGGGCAGCGAAACTCACGTTCATTGACGTGCCATTCTGGCCGGAAGGCTGGTGGCCCGCTCCCGATGGCGTGTTCATCTATGGCGCGGGCATCCTGTTCTTCCCGCTCGGCTATGTCATTGGCGACATTCTGACCGAGATCTACGGGTTCGCACGCGCGCGGCGAGTTATCTGGACCGGCTTTGCGGCGATGATCTTCCTCGCGTTCATGAGCTACGTTGTAGTCAGTCTTCCCGCCTTCGACGGGTGGAGTTGTGCGGCGAGTGGTTTCGACAATCCCCCCGGCCCTGTCAGCTTGACGTCCGGCAAAGATGGCCCACCGGGCGCAATCTGCCAGACGACATACGAATCTGTCTTCGGCAGCACATGGCGCATCGTAGTCGCCTCGATCATCGCCTTCTGGGCAGGAGAATTCGTCAACTCTTATGTCATGGCGAAGATGAAAGTCTGGACGAAGGGCAAAGCACTCTGGAGCCGGACAATCGGCTCAACAGTCGTCGGCCAAGGGGTCGACAGCCTGATTTTCTACCCCATCGCATTCTGGGGCATCTGGTCAACCGAGGCTGTGATCACAGTCATGATCACAAACTGGCTTCTTAAGGTCCTTTGGGAGGCGTTATTGACGCCGGTCACTTACCTTGTCGTCGGGAAATTGAAGAAAGCTGAGGGCGTCGATCTGTTCGACATGGACACCGACTTCTCGCCATTCTCCAGCAAGGAAAAGGTTGCCTAGTCAGCGCTAGGGTAGAGCTGATCATCGCTGACGATGTCCACTCGCCAGTCCAGGCTCAGGTGGCCTGCCAGCAACCGGATGTCTTTCTCCGTCGGTACACCGAAAAGCGCCTCGTGGCTTGTACCCAGGCGCAGCACCAGAGTTTGATCTTCGACCGTCAACCGACTGACCTGCAATGAGCGACGCGAACGGGCACCAAGCCGCCTGGCGAGCCGCAATGCCAACCCCCAGCTGATCGCTTCATTGAGCGCAGCCTTCCCCGCCAACTCGCGTACTTCGCCAGGCAGGTCGAGCCGGTTTCCGTTCGCCGCGATCGCAGCTGCCAGCATCGCCCGCCCCTCGCCATCAATCGCCATCCAGCGCTTGTGCAGCGCCCATTCGGTGGCCTGTGGATGGCGAATGTTTGGCTCAATTTGCATGGACGCAAGTGCCAGCATAGTCGCGGCGATCCGCAAACGCTCAGTGCCGTGCTTGCGAGACGGCGCTGCGTTGACTGTCCATGCCGCCATGCGGGTGGCCAAGGTCGGCGGTGCGCCACGCTGGGTTGCAAATCCAGAGATACCCGCAAGCAGAGGGTCCTGTGCCTGACTGTGCGGCGGCAGACGATCATAGAGCAGACCCTCGCGCAGGCCCCATGATGAAACCACAATCCGGTTCGGCTTCAATCGCTCGATCAAGGCTTCCATCAAAACAGAGGCGTCGGGCAGCTTTTCGGCGCGCATCGAAGAAATTCGCTCGCGCGCTTTCAAGCTTTCTAGCGTCTCGTCGCGGACTTCCTCGATCAGCTTCAGCGCCTCATTGGCCGTAACCTCGAACCCGTGCGGATCCGATAGAGGATGGCCCTGTAACTGCATGGCCAGAACCGCCATGGCCCGCCATGTTCCGCCGACCAGATAGAGTGTCTGATCCGGTTCAAGCTTTGGAGCGCCTTTCTTCAGCGCTTTGTAAAGAGACTTGCGCATCGCGCTGCGGCTGTCCGCGCGATAGTCCGGCAGGCGCAATGTGCCGAGCGGCAAGGACACCGCATCATGCGTCGTCCCATCACGCACTGAAACCAGCTCAAGACTGCCGCCGCCAAGGTCAGCGACGCTGCCTTCTGCACCGGGAAAAGCGCCCAGCACACCGTGGGCGCTCAACACGCCTTCTTCTTCCCCCGACAGAATGCGTGGTTCAAACCCAAGTCCGCGCAGGGTCTCAACAAACTCCGGCCCGTTGCTCGCTTCGCGCACGGCCGCAGTCGCCACTGTCTCAATGTCGGTGATACCGAGATCATTCAGAAGCAGAGCGAACCGCTCTAGTCCCCGCATAGCCAACGCGATCGCTTCTTTTGCGAGCATTCCAGTGCTGCCGATATCGCGCCCGAGCTTTGCGGCGACTTTCTCGTTCAACAACACGGTGGGCGCGCGCATGGAGCCGCCATAGAGCACCAATCGTACGGTGTTCGATCCGATATCAATGATGGCGCGCTCGGGCGTGTTGCCCGCAAAAACTCCGTCGCGATCCCCCCGTTTGCGACGTGCGCTCATCCAGAGCGTCCCTTACGCAGCGTGAGACTTGGCACCGCGCCCGCTTCCAGCGCGCCGCCTCTACCGGAAAGCGATGGGTTGGTCATGAAGTAGCGGTGACAGTTAAATGGCTTCGCGTCCTTCTCAACTTCCACCCTTGAATAGCTCCCATCGCCATGCAGCCACCAGCTTTGCTCGGTATCAAGCATGTTAGCGAGGAGCACCTGCTGGAGCAGCTGGTCGTGCACGGTGCGGTTGCGAATGGGTATCAGCGATTCCACGCGGCGATCCAGATTGCGCCCCATCAAGTCGGCAGAAGAGATAAAAACCTTGCTGTCAGCGCTCGGCATCGGGTGACCGCTGGCAAAGGCATAGATACGGCTGTGCTCCAGAAAGCGCCCGATGATTGACTTGACCCGAATATTCTCGCTCAGGCCCGGGATACCGGGGCGCAGAGAACAAATGCCGCGCACGACAAGCTCCACGCTCACGCCCGCTTCGCTGGCAGCATAGAGGCGGTCGATCATTCCTTTGTCGGTGATCTGGTTGCACTTCATCCAGATCGCTGCGGGCTTTCCTTTACGCGCGTTTTTGATCTCTTTGTCGATCTGAGCGTAGATCTCTTCACGCAGGTTCAACGGCGCAATCGATATCAGCTCAAGCCCGCTCGGTTCGACATAGCCGGTGACAAAGTTGAACATCTTGGCGGCATCACGGCCCAGTTTTGGGCTGGCCGTAAAGAACGAAAGGTCAGTGTAAATCTTCGCTGTGACCGGGTGGTAGTTGCCTGTGCCAAAGTGGCAGTAGGTGCGAAAACCATCATCCTCGCGCCGCACAACCATCGCGCACTTGGCGTGGGTCTTCCAATCAGTGAAGCCGTAGATCACCTGTACACCGGCGCGTTCCAGCTTGGTCGCCCATTTGAGGTTCTGTTCCTCGTCAAAGCGCGCCTTCAGCTCAACCACCGCGGTGACGGATTTGCCCTCTTCCGCTGCCTCGATCAGGGCGTTGATGACCGAGGACTGCGAGCCTGCGCGATACAGCGTCTGTTTGATCGCCACCACATCGGGATCAGCCGCCGCCTGACGGATGAAATCGACTACCACCTCGAAGCTTTCGTAGGGGTGGTGGATGACGATATCCTTCTCCTTGATCGCGGAGAAAAGGTCGCCGTCATGCTCGCGCACACGCTCTGGGTACCGCGGCGAGTAACTGTCGAATTTGAGATCAGGCCGGTCCTCGTTGACGATTTCGGCCAATCCATCGATGCCGATCATCCCGTCGGTCTTGATCACAGCCGCTTCGTGGATGCCCAGCTGCTCGAGGAGTACCGCTTCAGCCTCGCGGTCAAAGTCCTCTTCCATCTCCAGCTGAATCACCTGACCTCGGCGGCGGCGCTGGATTGCACTGCGGAAGGTGCGCACCAGGTCTTCAGCTTCTTCTTCGATCTCGATATCGCTGTCGCGCAGCACGCGGAAAAGGCCATCGCCCTTGATAGTGAAGCCGGGAAAAAGCTTCTTGGCATAGCGTTGGATCAGGCTGGCAATCGAGATGTATGTCGCCTCACCACTCGCGTTTACATCCCCCGGAACGCGTACAAAACGTGGCAGTGCACTCGGGATCAGGATCATCTCGATAATCTGTTCTTTGTCCGCATCGCGGCGCAAGTTGAACAGCAGCCCCATCCCCTCGTTATGAATAAACGGAAATGGGTGCGCGGGATCGAGCGCCTGCGGAGTGATGACTGGCAGGATCTCCTCGAGGAAGAACGCTTCAAGCCAGTCATAGGCTTCCTGAGATATGCGCTGCTCGTCCGCGACATGAATGCCGGCTTCGATCAGCCTGTCATGAAGGTCGCGCCAAATGTCTTGCTGCGTTTCGGAAAGCTCGGCCAATTTGGCACGGATGGCGACGAGTTGCTGTGAGGGCGTACGCCCGTCAATCGCCAGCTTATCAATCCCGCGCTGCGCCTGTCCGACAAGACCGGCGACGCGGATCATCATAAACTCGTCAAGATTGCTGCCCGAGATCGAGAGGAAGCGCAGCCGTTCAAGCAATGGATATTGCTCGTTCTTGGCCTCTGCCAACACGCGCTCGTTAAACGACAGCCATGAAAGCTCTCGGTTAAAATACGCCGCGTCATCACCAACAGCGATATCGCCGTCGGTATCGTTGGCAGGGTCTATGATCGGTTGACTGCTCATCGCTTCTCCAGACACATGCCGCCTACCATGAAAATGTCAATTTCAGGTGACGAAAGGCGCTCGGATCAGATGAGCGAGCTGCTTTCCGCAATCTGGGTGATGCCGCGCTTGCCATTCGCATCGCGCCCGAGTTGCACGATCACATCGATAACACCGGCGGCATAAGCTATCGTATCTGCCCGTGTCAGGCCGATACCCGTCTGCATGACCATCAGGGAAAGCTGTTCCAACGCGCCACGCAGGCTGTTCGCGTGAATTGTCGAGAAGCTGCCGGGGTGCCCAGTGTTAATCGCGCGCAGGAACGACACACTCTCTGCGCCCCGCAGCTCGCCCAGAACAATGCGATCCGGACGCAGACGCAGAGCCGCCTGAAGCAGCTCATTGGCTGTTACCTTGGCCTCTCCCAGCTCACCTTTCACGGCGACAAGGCCCACACAATTCTCACCCGGAAAGCGCAATTCGGGCGTATCTTCCACCAGAACGACGCGTTCTTCCTTCGGGATCTCTCCCATCATCGCGTTCAGAAACGTGGTCTTACCGGTGCTCGTGCCGCCAGAGACTAGGATAGTCTTGCGATGGCGAATGGCTTCGCGAAGAAACGCAATAGGCTCGGCCTGCGGATCGGGCAGTTCTACAAGTTGCTCGCCTGCCAATGGACCTGAATCGTAAGCGTCCAGCGGCAAATCGAGCCGACGGTGGCGGCGGATCGCCATGGTCCAATGCTTGCGACTGGCGGGCGGTCCGCAAAACTGGATACGCGCGCCATCGGGCAGCGTTGCACCAAGCAAGGGGTGCTCTCTGTTGATACCTTGGTGCGAGACGCGCGCCACCTGTTCAGCAAGGCGTTGCACCAGCCGATCATCTATCTCAGGCGTCTCGATGCGCTGCATACCGGGATTGGATGCGTCTTCTATCCAGACTTCACCGGGCTGATTGACCATGATCTCTGTGATCGTGTCACGGTCCAGCCACCGCTTGAACGGAGCGAGATAGGCATCGAGGTAAACACTGCGCTCGCCCACCGGAGGCGCGATTTCGGCCTCTTCGCCAGTGGGGTCCTCAACATTGAACCCAATTGGATGGATATCGCCGCTCAATTGGTGACCGTGCTGAAATCAAGCGGGCGCGCTGTGAACACACGAATTGGTTCACCCATCGCCACGCGAATGGTCGGTGAACGCTGACCATCCTGTTGCAAGGCAGTGCTGGCAGCACTTTGACCGGCACCAGTGATCAGGGTTGTTCCGCCCGATGCGATGGCCCCGAGACCGCCGACCACTGAGAGCAGGATCGAGGAGCCAAAACGACTGAAGAAGTGGGTGTCGACATCGCCTGCAAGTCCAGTAGTGCCGTCAAAGCCAACCGCCGGAGACTGGATTTGAACGGTTGCACCATCGGGACGGATCAAGTCAGTCCAGATCACATAGGCGCGACGCTGACCTTGCTGTACGCCGGACTGATACTGGCCGATTAGGCGCGAACTGCGCGGGATCAGAACCTGCTTACCATCGAAGCTGCGCACGTCCTGGCTGACCACGGCGCGGACATATCCCGGGACATCCGTGTTGATGGCTGTTTCCAGCACCGCCGGGATCATCGTCCCCTTGGTCACGGTAGTCGAGGGATTGGTCATCGCAACCGCTTGAGCCGGCCCGCCGCCCACGCCGCCAATGCGGCTTGCGAAGGCTGCTGCAGAACCGGCGGCAGCGTTGTTGGTGCTGGTGGTCTTATTGGTTTCAGAAGGCGCAGGCGTGATCGGGATCGGAGCGCCTTCGGCCAGAGTGCCACCGCTAAAGCGGCTGCCGTCAAACACAAGCGAAGGGCTGTTGTATGGGTTGACCGTCGGCCCAGTGACCACAGAAGTACCCGGAGGGGTAGCATAAGCCGGCGCTGGGAGAGGACGCGGACCTGCGGGCGCGCCGGGCTTGGGCGGCTCCACTTTCTTGGGCGAAACAGGAACGGGAGCGACAGTTGCCTGCGCCGTCGCCGGCTGCACAGCATTCGGATTGCCAACGCCCTGATCTGTCGAAACGCGAGCCGCATTCATGCTCCACCACGTGACAGCGCCAAGACCGCAGACAATAAGGACACCTGCTGCGAGTCCCAATCCATCGGTCTTCGCCTTGCGATCGGCGACCGCGGGAAAGCCCGCGCGGCTGGCGAGGTCGATGATTTCCGCAGACTCGGTTTCGCGCGGATCACCGCTGTCTTCAGTTTTCTTTCCGACGAGGCGCATTACTTTATCTCCGTCATCAAGAGCCGCGTTTCTTGCCGCGTGAAGCATCCGCGCTGCGTGCAGGGCCGTTGTTGGTCAAAGTGGCCTCTTCTTCGCCCAGGCGCAGGATAATCTTGGAAGGCACACTGTCGAGCACGAGCGTATCCCCGCGCGGGATGAAGTTGACTGGCCCTTCGTCACCGTCTTCGTTTGTCACCAGAATGGCCGGAACCGAAGTTCCCTCTGGCCAAGTCAGAAACACCGCTTCGCCATTATCGAAAATGCGCGAAGGCAGAAGAGCGGGCGAACCCTTCCCCTCCCAAGCCCAATTGAGCTTTTCGGGGTCCTGAACAGCATACGGGTCTTCCGCCGCTGCCAATTCCACGGAGTTGGCTTCTTGACGCTGCTGTTCAAGCAAAGCTTCCGCCGCGAGCCGTTCCTGCTCCAACCGGCGTTCCAGTTCCGGATAGCGGAACCGCATCACATAAACCGGGATCGCGCGCGGATTTGAGACGAGATCGAACAGATATGTTCGCTTGTCTGTGACCACAGTCATATTGGTCTTCGCGTTCTGAGCGAGCGGCTTCACGAACAGATGCGTCTGCGCTTTGTTGGGCTGAACCTGCCACGCGGCGCTGTCACCAATGGCGACGTTCTCAATCAGCTCGTCAGGCGCGAACTGGATAGTGGTCTGGACCTTCACTTTTCCGCGCACCGTCACAACGGCCGCCTCGTCGTAGACAAGCGTGACGAGCCGCGAATCCTGAGCGGCAACAGGTGCCGCCACAGAGAGCATTGCGGCTGCGCCAATGGCAGCGAAAGTAAGCCGAAATTTATCGGCACGGATCATGAGATTTTCTCCGATTTTCGCAGAGCTTTGCCTGCGCCTGCCGAGCGGAAACGATTGCCGATCCCGCGCGTGCGTGAGGTTGATGGCGTTAGCGGTTCCACCTGTCCGCCACCTGAAGATGTTGCGAGAACAGTCGTCTCGCGGGTTGTTGTGTTGGTGCCTGAGCCACCGTCATTGGCAGCCGTCGCAGTCTGCGTAGGCGCCACCACGGCACGGCGGGTACCGGTTGCAGCCACCGCCGTTGACGAGGCAACTTGCGCCGCTCGACTGTTCGCGGCTGCAGTAGCCGGCGGGTTAAGAGCAGGCTGATAGCGAGACGTGTCGACGCCGCGTTCCTCGGAACTGTTTGGAGCCAAGCCAAACACCTGCCAGCCAGCCACCATGCTCGTTGTGATCTTGATCGCCATCAGCATCAGCGCCGCGTGGACCGCACCGACGACAAAGAAACCCATCGCAGCCTGCGGATCAATCTCGCCCGGCGCAGCGACCAGATTGGCAAGGATTGGCACCGCCATCTCAAGCATGATCGAACCGCCAATGACTGCGAAGATCGGAATGAATGCAAGCATCACCAGACCCTTAAGCCAGCCAGTGAAGAGACCGCGCGTGCCGTTGAACAGGGCCATTACGATAAAGATTGGACCGACAATGAGCAGCAGCGCCAACCCAATCCGCGCCGTGACAAGCAATGCCACAGTGCCAAGCAGAAGCAGCGTCGCGCCCATCCACATCATGCCGGGCGGCGTGAACATATCGATGTCTTGAATTCCATTGCTGGCCTGCTGCACAGCGATAAACACCACCTCAAGCTTCTGCGCGAAAGTAGCAGTGGCCGAGCCTTCGGACCCGGTGATCACGCCCGTCAACCAGTCCGGGCCATCGACAAAAATGCCGTAAAAGAAGGTCGAAAAGGCCGCGTAGCTGGTGGCGAATGCCACGACGAGCCCAACGGTGAGCATTTTTGGGGCGAGAGTTCGGATCGACAGGTTTGACCTGCCAAGCATCAAGCTGAGCCCGTAGAATGCTACAAACAGGGTCAGCAGAATGATTAGCGCAGCGGCTAGCTGCCCCTCGGTACCAAAAATTCGCTCGAAGGCTTGCTCGCTTAGTTCGGTTGCGATGCAATCGACCGCGACCAACGAAGCGGAAATGCCGTTGCCCGCCTCTTGTGCCGCAAGTTCACAGGTGGTCGCCATTATTCCGCGGCCTGTGGAAGCGGATTGCCGTTTGCATCGACCTGCGGCGTGCTGCCGTCCGGCCATGCCGTTCCGGTGAGCGAAGGATACCAGTCGCGGGGTGCGTCGCCCATCTCTGCACGCAGCTGGTCAAGTCGCCTTACAGCAGCCTCGCGGCCTGACAAGACCGTCAAGACCTCGGGCGATCCTGACAGGTCAAGCCGCACGACGACACTGGCGTCAGGCTGACGCACCAGGAAGCAACGGCTGTGCGCGGGCAGAGTACGGATCAAGGCAAGCTCATGCTCGGTAAGGCCAAAGCCATCGCAATAATCCTCTGGCCGTGCACGGCTGTTGGGCATGAAGACCATCGTGGCGGTCTGTTCGACCAACGCTGTCGAGATCTTACTCTCAAGCGCATCACGTGCGCTCTGCGTGGCAAAGCCGACCAACGCGTTGCGTTTCCGCAAGGTCTTGAGCCAATCGCGAATGCGCGCGGCGAAAACCTCATCATCGAGCGCTTTCCAACCCTCATCGATCAGGATCATGGTCGGATCGCCGTCCAGCCGCTCATCAATACGGTGGAACAGGTACATCATCGTCGGCGTGCGCAGGCGCGGGTTTTCCAGCAGCTGCGTCATGTCGAAACCAAGCACACGCTGATCCAGGTCAAGCGCATCCTGCTCGTTATCGAACAACCATGCGTGTTCGCCCTCTTCGCCAATCCACGCGCCCAAGCGGTCCGCCAAATCGCCCGGTTCGGGTCGCTTGGCACCGGCCAGCAGTTCCTTGAAATGACGCAGGCGACGAAGACCCGCATCGTTCTGATAGGCCGCATCAACTGCAGCGGTGATCGTGCCGAATTCCTCCGGACCGTCCGCCTCAAGCAGCACCGCCAGCCAATCGCGCAAAAAGGCTTTGTTCGCCGGCGTATCTGGCAAGGCTAGCGGGTTGAAACCGGTTGGCTCACCCGGACTGATGCGATCATACCGGCCACCAATGCCGCGAATGAACAATTCGGCCCCGCGGTCCTTGTCGAACAGGATCGTGCGCGGTTTGAACTTCTGTGCTTGGGCAGCCAGGAAGTTCATCACGACGGTTTTACCCGAACCAGACGGGCCGATGACCGAAAAGTTGCCCAGATCACCATGGTGGAAATTGAAGAAAAACGGCGTGGCTGACGTGGTTTCTAGCAGCGTGACCGCATCACCCCAGTGATTGCCCCCTGCCTGCCCTAAGGCGAAGCCATGAAAGCTACCGAAACCAGCCATATTGGCAGAGGAAATCAGCGCGCGGCGCACGATGTATTCCTCATTGCCTGGGAATTGCGCCCAGAAAGCCGGCTCGAGATTGGTGTCCTCACGCACGGCAATCGCACCGGTATCAGCCAAGGCTGCCGAACATGCCGCCGTCGCATCGTCGAGACGCGGCAAGGTTCGCTCTCGCACGAGCACGGTCAGGTGATGATCGCCAAATCCCACACTGCCATTACCCAGCGCATCACGCGCGGCCATCATATCAGTGCGTTCGGCTGCCGCTTCTTCGTCCACCGAGCGCAAACGGCGCAGCGCAAGATCAATCCGCTCACGGGCCGTAGTCCGCTCGTTTGGCGCGTAACTCTCGGTCACGATCATCTCGTAAGGAAGTCTCAGCAGCCCATCGAGAAGCCCGGGAGATGTCGCCTCGGGATAGTCTTTCAGTCCTAGGATCGCGGCGAAATCGGGATCGGCGCTGCCGCGCAATTCCATCGCATCAAGACCAAAACTCGCCCGGCGATACGGCAGCATATGGCCAATATCGGTGCTTTCATGTGGACGCCGCACCGGCCGCATCTCGCCATTGTAAATCGCAGAGAGCAACTCGAGCATCTCTGAATTAGTCCCGCCTTTCGCGCTTGCCGGATTGTCGTAGTCGCCGAGCACTTGCGCGCCATAGGCCGACAGCGAAGCGACTAGTCCGGTAATAGCTGATTTCAGGCTGCGGACATCCCGGGGGTCGGCCTCCAGTTCTTCCTGCCCACGGCGGGAGAAGAACCGGCTGATCTTTTCCGGCAAACCCGCTTTGCCGCGCGCTGGACGACGGATCAGGGTTACAAACTGATCGTTGATGAACAGTGATCCACCCGCCAGACGTTCCTTCCAGCGCGCATCGATGTGCCGCGAAAGCGGGTCCGGGAATTCAGCATCAAGCTCTACTTCCACCCGACGGCGGATGACGTGATGATACATCACGAACCGTGCATCGAGCGTGGAGCGCAGCATCACCTCACGCGTCGCAGCGTGGGCATTGAGCGCGTCTGAGTCCTCGGTTTCGAACAACAGGCCGGGCACCTGGATCGATGACATAACCGAGCCGTCACGCAGCAGGACGGTGTTTTCGTCTATCAGCCGCTCATACGGGAGCCGGTCGCCGATCTTGGCTTCCTTAGCGCTCCACGCCGCAGCTCCAAACCACTTGGTCATGCGTCAGCTCCCGATTTACGGCGCATAGGAGTTGCACCCCCAGCGCTTGAAATTGGGCACACGCGGGCATTTCGATACCTTGGTAATCCAAAGGTCAAAGATGCGCGGCTCACGCAGCGACGCGAAATAGCCGATGAAGTGCATGATGATTGGAACCGGAATGATCCAGAAGCTCTTGAGGATCAAAAACGCGATCGTCGTCACCATCATATTGATGATGAAGAAATTCATCGTCACGCCCAGAAACATCTGGGGCCGCGTAAGTGCACGGTGCACGGGATGGCGCGTGAGATCGTTCATGATCGAGGCTCAGACAGCTCCCTGAATGCCGGCGACAATGGCCGAAGCGCCAAACAGGATGAAAACACCGATGATGACGGTCGCACCAAAACGCCAGTTCATCCGGCCGGTCAGCATCATGAAGCCGATCGCCGCAACCGCCATCACAGCGACAGTGGTGGCAACAGTGCCCAGCAGCGTGCCTTGAAGCCATGCAAGAGCACCGACAATCGGACCAGAGCCCTGCGGGTCCTGTGCGAGAGCAAGGCTGGGCGTGAGCAGCATAGTTAGAAAAGCAACAAAGCGTGCTGGCATACGAAAAAGCGAAGTCATGCAGTTATCCATCTCAATTCAAAGCAGTGTTAATACCCGATTTCCGACTCTATTGCGATGCGGCCGGGCGGGAATGGCTGGCGAGCCGCGCCATAATTGCGGCGACGTAGTTTTGGGTCTCGCGAATATTCGGAATGCCGCCAGCTTTGATCACGCGGCCTGGGCCTGCGTTGTAGGCGGCAAGAGCCTTTTCCAGATTGCCATCGAACCGGTCGAGCTGCTCGCGCAGATAGCGCGCTCCACCCTCCAGATTTTGCATCGGATCATTGGGGTCAACGCCGAGATAACGCGCCGTACCCGGCATCAATTGCGTCAGTCCACGCGCGCCTGCGTGCGAGACGACATCATTGCGCCAACGGCTTTCCTGCCACACCAGAGCCTCAATAAGAGCAGGACTTAGGGCGTAGCGTTGCGACAGTTCGCTGACCTTCGCAACAAAGACTGGGGGAATGCCGAGAGCGTGAAGACGGGGGTCGCTGACAACCCCTTCGAGATTGCTCTGAAGGTTTGGAGAGGCGAGCACGGTTGAAGGCTGCGGCGTCGCGGCGACAACGGGCCCACCGGCAACCCAGCGCGCGCCCTTTGCATCCAGCTCAAGCACGTCAGCCTGCGCTTGAAACGGCAGCACCGCAAACAGCGCCGCAGCAGAAGCGGTTAGATTGAACATGCGCCCGCGCGCGAGAATCATTTACGAACCCTCCGATGCACTCCCCTTTGTCTATAGTAAATGACATCAGGGTGACAGTGGGACGCTCGCCAAAAAGCAAACGGCAGACCGCGCTAATGCAAGGCCCGCCGTCGTAAATATCGACTTAATGTTGCCGAAACCTTTCCGTCCGTGGGCGCCCGTAGGCGCGACGATGTAGATCAGGTTGGGCGAAACTCACCGCGATCGAGCATTTGCAGCGCTCTACGTGCAAGGCGGCGCGATTCCATCGTGCGACCATCAGCAAGCTCGAGATCCTGCGACACGTCGCTTGATAGAGCACCCTTAAACTGGTCCCGGGCCTTTTGATCATAACCGAGCTGCGCATAGGCAATGCCCAAGTTGATCAGGATCGCAGGGTCTTTTGGATCTGCATCGCGCTTCTCTTCGAGGCGCATCATTGCAGCCCGCTTGTCGCCGGCCATGATCAAGTCGGCCGCGAATTCCGTAGCCGAATTGGCAATCGACTCGGCATCTTTATCTGCGATGGGCGACCCCGCCAGTGCAGCCGGAGCGGCAAGCGCCAGCGCAAGGCTTGAAAGGTTCAACATCGTTCTCTCCTGTAGCGTTGAGACCACAATGCATCGAACTTCTTAAAAATGCAATATTTTTGTAACAATGTCACGGAGTTGAAACGCAACCATCACCCTTAGCCTTTGTTTTTAGGATGTAATTTTTCTGTAATGCAGTGTCACAAAACTGTCTGTGGACAACTCAAAAGAGTCATAAACTGTCATAAATCTGCCTTGTGACGCGGCTGTCATAACTAAATTTCGCCTGCAAGAATTCTGTCATTTTCCAGCCCTAGCGGGGCCTCGCGCGCACTTCTGGCGCTCAACTGATTCTCGGTTGTCTTAGGGGACCACTCGCTGTGAAAAACATTCAACGTGCTCTTGTCTTGGGTTGCAGTCTTGTTGCTTTGGCCGGCTGCGGTGCAGACGAAATCGTCTCGCCCGGTACTTCTGGTGACATTATCATTGGCGGTGGCGGCCCCACCCCAAGCCCTACACCCACCCCGACGCAGGCGACCGTGACACCTGCTTCCGATTGCCCAACAATCAACTCAACTGGTGGCCTCACCAACTCAGGTACGCTTACAGGTCCGACTGGCGAGTATCTGGTCTGCGTTCTTCCAGCTACGTTTGATGCAAATGATACGCTCCCGTTCGTGAACGGGCTGCTCTACCAAATCCAAAACCGCGTTGATGTCGGCACCGATCAAGGCTTCAGCAGCACCGGCACCGCGATCACGCTGACCATTGAGCCAGGCGCGATCCTGTTTGGTCAGGGCGAGTCATACCTCGTTGTCAACCGCGGCAACGCGATTGAATCCAACGGCACGCCTTCGCGACCGATCGTTTGGACCAGCCGGGACAACGTTCTGGGCCTGAGCGGTGAAAACAGTCAGGCACAGTGGGGCGGTGTCGTTCTGCTTGGCCGCGCGCCGGTTTCGGATTGCTCAACGCAGGTGTTCAACACAGCATCGGCTCCGAACGCGAACCCACAGTGTGAGCAGCAGCTCGAAGGTACCGTGGTCGCAACACCGTTCGGCGGCACGGATAGCGCGGACAGCTCTGGTTCGTTCACCTATAACCAGGTCCGCTTCTCGGGCTTCGAACTTCAGCAATCAAACGAGCTTCAATCGCTGACGACCGGCGGCACGGGCTCTGGCACGACCATCAACAATCTCCTGTCGTTCAACAGCTCTGATGACGGTGTCGAATTCTTCGGCGGCTCGGTCAACATCGGCAAGTTGGCAGTTATCGGTGCATCGGATGACTCTATCGACGTTGACTCTGGCGCGCAGGTGAACGCCGAAACTGTGGTCGCGGTTCAGCGTACCAACACCGGTGACAGCCTGATTGAATTCGACAGCCCCGATGATCTTTCGGGCGGCACACCTGGCAATGCGCTTCCGCAGAGCCGGATGCAGGTGAACAACTTCACTTTCGTGCAGCGCTCGACAGCTTCAGGTCAGGCAATCCGTGCACGCGGCGGCCCGGCTCTTGGTCTCACCAACGGTGTGATCGATGTAGACACCGACGATGATGTTTGTTTGCGTATCGATGAAGCCATCACACTGAACGCCATCATCGGCTTCAACTCGGTGGTGTGTGACGGCGTTAACCGCCCAACCCGAGGCACTTCCGGTGTAAGCGATGCTGACGTTCAGGCAGCATTCGATGCAGGCGCTAACAACAACCTGCTGTTCACGCTTTCGCTGACCAACAACATCGTCAACGGAACCGGCGAAAACGGTTTGACCGCTTTCGATCCGACCGCGCTCTCCTCGTTCTTCAACAATCTGGGCTTCGTCGGTGCTGTTCGTGCCAGCCTTGCCACAGATTTTGGCAACTGGACGTGCAACTCGGCGACCATGAACTTCGGTAGCGCAACCGGTGATTGCATTTCACTGCCGGTCTACTGATCGCGCCTTTTGAATTGAGGAGGCGCGCGCATCTCGGCGAGCGCCTCCTTTGTGTACTTGATCGAGCCTGATCGGGCTCGCGGTTTTCAAAGACCTAAAATGAAGGGGTCTAGGATTATGTCGACCGGAACGCGCCTTGCGGGGCTGCTGCTTCTCACCACATCGCTGACATTCCCGTCGGTTCTCCACGCACAGGAAGCGGATCAACCCGCTCCCGAAGAGGCGCAGGAAGAAACCGTCGAGGAGGAAGACGAACAACAACAGCCGGAAATCTCGGTTCCTGGCGGAAACATCCTGGTTGTTGGTAGACGCAACCGCGATCCCGAACGTTCTTCGACACAGGTTCTGAACGTTCTTGATGAAGAGGCAATTGCTCGTACCGGTGAGAGCGACATTGCAGGCGCTCTTGGACGCGTGACCGGCCTTTCGGTGGTCGGCGATGGCCGCGTGTTTGTGCGCGGCTTGGGCGATCGTTACTCACTCGCGCTGCTTAACGGCCTTCCGCTGCCGAGCCCTGAACCGCTCAGCCGCGTTGTGCCGCTAGACATCTTCCCGACCAACGTCGTCGCATCGTCACTGGTGCAGAAGACATACTCGGCCAACTATCCCGGCGAATTTGGCGGCGGTGTCATCAACCTGACCACCAAAGCCGTTCCGGTTGAAGACTTCCTTTCGATCAGCTTCGGTGTCAGCGGTGACAGCGAAACGACATTTGAAAATGGACTGACCTACGCCGGGTCCAGTCTCGACTCTTTCGGTTTCGACAATGGTGATCGTGACACGCCTTCCAATCTTCAGGCGTTCCTGAACAGCGGCGATCGTATTGGCCAGGTGCCCATTTCGGTGAGCGAGAGCATCGCTGCCGAGCTGTTCCCGGTCGATTTCGTGACCCTGCAGCGCGAGGACTCGCAGCGTCCGAACTTCTCCGGTTCCATCACCGGCGGTCTCTCGCTTGAGCTGGGAGAAGATACGTTCCTCGGCATCATCGCCACTGCGTCGCTCAAGAACAGCCTGCGCAATCGTACGGTCATCAGCCAAGGCGGCAGTTCAGACCTGTCCGAGCTCTTCCAGGACTTCCGCACCTTCATCACCGATGAAAGCGTGCTGGTGAACGGCATGCTCAGTTTCGGTCTGGACTTTGGTGACAACACGATCCGGTGGACCAACCTCTACATCCGCGACACTCTGAAAACCGCGCGTCTCGAAACCGGCACGGACACTCTGCCCGGCTTTGACGGCTTCGATTTCCAGACCCAGCAGACCGCCTGGTTCGAACGCCAACTGATGGACACCCAGCTTGTGGCAGAGCTCGACTTCGGTGCGCTCGATGTGGACGTACGCGGCGGCTATGCCCGCACCGACCGTGAGGCACCGTTCAACACCTCGTTCAGCTACACCCGCACCAACATTCCGGGTGACCCATTCGGCGATCAGTTCGTTGCCTATTTCAACCAGCTTTCCGATGCTGGCATTTCGACTGTCTCGTTTGACGATCTGCAGGAAGAGTTGTGGTTCACCAGTCTGGACCTTTCCTATGATGTCACTGACACCCTGTCAGCGACCGTGGGCTACGCTTACTCGGACACACAGCGCCGTTCGGTCAGCCGTGAGTTCCGTCCGTTCATTTCCGGCGACATCATCGACGATTCCCAAGTTCCCGCGCTCGGCCTGCGCCAGCCTGGCAACATCATCGACGATATCGCGATTGATAACTTCAACATCACTCTGACCGAGGCATCGCCATTCCCGGCCTTTGATGCCGCGCTTGAAATTCAGGGCGCTTACGGCCTCCTACGGTGGCTCGCGGCGGACACGCTGACCATCGAGGCCGGTGTTCGTTACGAAGACGCGACGCAGACCGTTGATCTCGACCAGTCGATCTTCAACACACCGGTTCTGGGTGCGACATCGACCAACCTGATGAACGACTACATTCTTCCGGCTGGCACGATCACCTGGGAACCAATTGACGACGTTCAACTTCGTCTCTCCGCCTCGCAGACCATTGCCCGCCCGCAGTTCCGCGAACTGATCGAGCAAAGCTACTTCGATCCGGAATCAAACCGCCGTTTCCGCGGCAACCCGTTCCTGACCGACAGTGAGCTGGTTAACCTCGAAGCGCGTGCCGAGCATTACCTTGGCGGACCGAACCGCGTCAGCCTTGCCGGTTTCTACAAAGAGATCACCAACCCGATCGAAAACACGCTCCTTTCTGCCTCAGGTCAGGTCCTTACCGGCTTTGCCAACGCACCGAGTGCCGAGCTTTACGGCCTTGAGTTCGACTCCGTGTACGCCATCGACCTGTTCGGTCTGGGCGGCACGGTCTGGGAAACCAAGCAGCTAATGCTGCTGGCGAACTACACCTTTGCCCAGTCGTCGATCTCGGTCGGCGAAGGCGACACCGCTCCGGTTCCCGGCAACCCTGCGCAGCTTGCAAACCAGTTGTTCGACGATGGAGCACCGCTGGTGGGTCAGTCGGACCACGTCTTTAACTTCTCGATCGGTATCGAGGACACCGAGAAGACGCAGCAGGCGACCATCCTGTTCAACTATGCCAGCGAGCGCATCACGCTTCGTGGCGGCGCTTTGCCTGACGTGGTCGAGGATCCGGGCCTGACCGTCGATTTCGTCGCCCGTTCGGATGTCAAACTCGGCATCCCGATGACGCTGAAGTTTGAAGTCCGCAACATCTTCGGCCGTGACAATTTCGAGTTCCAGCAGCTCGGCGCCAACCGGATCGAGATCAACACTTACGACGTTGGCACCAGCTTCTCACTGGGGCTCAGCGCCGACTTCTAACAACAACACCTCTCCCCAACTTGTGGGCCGTTCGGGAAACCGGGCGGCCCTTTTTCTTGGGGCCTGCCTAGCGCACGGTCACATTCGTCATCGGCGGCAACGCCATGCCCATGCCGGTAGGCGCTTTGGGACGATAGGGAGCCTCCAGCGCCGAGACTTCCTCGTCCGACAGTTCGATATCAAGCGCTGCGACCGCAGCTTCGATATGGTGCGGTTTGGTCGCGCCGATGATCGGAGATGTCACTGCAGGCTTGGTAAAGTGCCACGCCAGCGCAAGGCTCGCCATGGCCTCGCCGCGTGCCTCGGAAAGCTCGGCCAAAGCGGTCACTACCGCATCGTCAGCGGCATCCTCGGGATAGATCACCTTGCCAAACCCGTCGGTCTTGCTGCGCACTGTCTCTTCACCCAAAGGCCGCGCCAAGCGACCCCGCGCAAGCGGGCTCCACGGGATCACGCCCACACCTTCATCCTCGCACAGGGGAAGCATTTCGCGCTCTTCCTCGCGGTAGAGCAGGTTGAGCTGGTTCTGCATCGAAATGAACGGCGTCCATCCGTTCGCCCGCGCTGTCTCCTGTGCCTTGGCGAACTGCCACGCATACATGGATGACGCGCCGATATAGAGCGCTTTGCCCGCCTTCACGATGTCGTGCAGCGCCTCCATCGTTTCCTCAATCGGTGTCTCATCATCCCACCGGTGGATCTGGAACAGGTCGATGTAATCCATGCCCAGCCGCCGAAGGCTGTCATCCACCGCCTGCATCAAGGCTTTGCGCGAAAGCCCGCCCGTATTGGGCGCCTGACGCCACGGGATATAGGCTTTGGTCGCGACCACAATCTCGTCGCGGCTTGCCATCTCGCGCAGAAGCTTGCCCGTGATCTCTTCCGAGGTGCCGCCCGAATAGCCATTAGCAGTGTCGAAGAAATTGATCCCCGCTTCCAAGGCCGCGCGGAAGAACGGGCGGCTGTCATCCTCGCCCAGCAGCCAATCGCCATGCCAGCCTTTGGTCGTGTCTCCGTATGACATGCAGCCAAGACACAGGCGGGACACCGAGAGGCCGGAGTTTCCGAGGCGGGTGAATTTCATGAGGCTTTTCCCTTATGCTTGAAACACCAAAGCCAGTTATGGAAAGTGTGACCTTTCACAGCAAGGCTTTCAAAACGTTTGCGAAATGACGCGTTTCGAACACGCAATGTGTGACTTTCCATTGTTCGGTGGGTTGCGCTTGTTTCCATCGCCTTACCTGACACGAAATCAGTGGGGTAGGAAACCTCAGCTCAATGTCAGCCCGCCATCAACCACCAGCGTTTGACCAGTCATATAAGCGCTTAGTGGTGAGGCGAGGAACAAGGCCGCGCCCGCCATCTCTTCCGGAGTTCCAAACCGCCGCATGGGAATCATCGCCAAAGCGCCATCACGCCGTTCGGGATGCTCGGTTGTCACCGTGGTCATCTTGGTGGGTACGAAACCGGGGGCGATGCCGTTCACCCGAATGCCATCACGGGCCCATGCCTCTCCCAAAGACATAACCATGCTCGCCGCGCCAGCTTTGGACGCCGCATAAGCCGGATTGCCGCGCGCCGCGTTGAACGCCGCGACGGACGATACGACGATCATAGTCCCGTCCCGCTCTGCCAGCCCGCCATGAAACGCCCAGGCCAGATCGGCGACCGAGTTAAGGTTGACGTCAACCACATTGTCCCAGCCTTCGCGCGCAAACTCCTGACGGCCGTACCGCACAATACCCTGACACTGGACCAGCACGTCGACCGCTCCGATAGTATCCGCAAACGCTGCCGCGCCATCGCGGTCGGTTACATCGAGTTGGTGGTAGGTCAGGCCGGTAAAGTCGCTGTCCTCGGCCTCCAGATAGTCACCGCTGTCGGGTCGCGTGCCGGTGACAACAACCTCCGCCCCGCGCGCCCGAAAGCTCTGCGCAATGCCGTTGCCGATCCCGCCCGATCCGCCGATCACGAGAACGCGTTTGTTGGTAAAGTCGAGTGGGTCGGACATAGTGACTTCCTCCTCAAATCGCCCGCGAAATCACTTCCTTCATAATCTCGCTGGTGCCGCCGTAGATGCGCTGCACGCGGGCGTCGCGCCACAGGCGGGCGATGACGTATTCGTTCATGTAACCCGCGCCACCGTGGAGTTGCAGGCAGGCGTCGACCATCTCCCACTGCATCTCGGTGTGCCACAGTTTGGCCGCGCTAGCCTCATCCGTGGTCAGTTCACCGCGAAGGTGGCGGGCAATGGCCCAGTCGAGGTGCGCCCAGCCGACTTGCAGTTTCGCCTGAAGGTCGGCGAGGGTAAACTTGGTGTTCTGAAACTCGAAGATCGTTGTGCCGAAGGCCTTGCGGTCCTTGGTGAACTTGACCGCTTCGTCGAACGCGCGCTGCGCTCCGCCTTGTGCGGAGACGGCAATGGAGAGGCGTTCCTGCGGCAGCTCTTCCATCAGGTGGATAAAGCCGCGACCTTCCCCGCCAAGGATGTTGGTCTTGGGCACGCGCACATCCTGGAAGAACAGCTCGGACGTGTCGGCGGAGTGCTGGCCGATCTTGTCGAGATTGCGCCCGCGCTCAAAGCCCGGCGTATCGGCGTCGACGAGAACAAGGCTGGTGCCCTTTGCGCCCGCGCTCGGGTCCGTCTTGGCAACAACAATCACCACATCAGCGTTCTGGCCGTTGGTGATGTAGGTCTTGGAGCCATTGACGACGAGGTGATTGCCATCCTCGATCGCGGTGGCCTTGATCCCCTGAAGGTCGCTGCCGGTGCCCGGCTCAGTCATGGCGATGGCGGTTATGATATCGCCGCTGATCATGCCGGGCAGATACTTGGCCTTTTGCTCGTCGCTGCCCAGCCGCTCGAAGTAGTTGACGGTGATATCGTTTTGCAGCGTGAAGCCCGCGCTGGTGCCGATATAGGCAAGCTCCTCAGCGAGCACGCAGTTGAAACCGAAATCGAGGCCGAGCCCGCCATTTTCTTCTTTTACAGTGGGGCACAGCATCCCCGCCTCGCCTAGTGCCTTCCACGCCTCGCGCCCGACGATGCCCTCTTCCTCGTGCTTGTCGAGGTGAGGGACCATATGCTCGTTCAGCACTTTGCGAACAGTGTCGCGAAAGGCTTCGTGGTCTTCGTTGTAGGCGGTGCGATGCGCGATATCGAGCATGATGGGGGCTCTCTCCAATTGTCAGGTTGCACCCTGCAACTGCCCCGAGAGATCCGATCATGTAAAGTGCGAAAATCGCATCAGCTTGCGTCAGCCCGCGCGATTGCAGATCACAAACACACGCATGGTTTTGCCATCATTGCTGACGATTTCGGACGCCTCACCGGTGTCCATCTGATCGAGCATTTTCTTCATCGATGGCGAAAGGTTCCAGCTGGCAACGAAACGGTTGCGCTTGATGTCAGCGCCCATTGCCTTGCCCAGCTTGCGCGCGTCACCGCATGATTTGATGGTCTCGGTCTGGGCCGCAAACTCGTCCTTGGAAACGGCGCTTCCGTCGACGGACAATTGCATCAGGTGATAGCTTGGCTGACCCGAACCTCTTGCCATCTGGGCGGACAAGGATGCGGGAACGGCAACCGTCCCGATCAAAGCTGCTGCACCAAGAACTCTACCGAGATTGCGCGTAACCACCATTGCCTGCTCCTCTGATTGAACGACGAAGCTGGGCTTATCTATCTGAATAGGCGATTAATTCAGTAGAAAGGTGATCAACCCACAAACGCGCGTTCGATCACGAACTGGCCAGGCTTGTTGTTGGCGCCTTCTTCAAAACCACGCGCTTCCAGATCGGCGGCGTGGTCCTTGATCATCGCCATGGAACCGCAAAGCATCACGCGGTCTTCGTCCGGAACGAAGTGCTTGGGACCTTTGCTATCCTTGAACAGATCACCGCTGTCGATCAGCGTCTGAATCCGGCCCGTGGTGTGGAAGTCTTCTCGGGTGACGGTTGGCACATAAATGAAGCGCTCGCGATCCTCATCTTCGAGCAGCGGATCACCTTCGAGCTTGCTCTCGAGCAGCTCGCGATAGGCAAGATCAGCCACATGGCGGACCGAGTGCACGACGATAATCTCGTCGAACATGCCGTAGACTTCCGGATCGCGCGCAAGGCTCATAAACGGCGCAAGGCCGGTGCCGGTCGAAAGCATGAACAGCCGCTTGCCGGGCAGCAGCGCGTCGGTCACCAGCGTGCCGGTCGGCTTCTTGCCGAGATAGATCGGATCGCCGACCTTGATGTGCTGAAGCCGCGAGGTGAGCGGGCCGTCCTGCACCTTGATCGAGAGGAATTCGAGCTCCTCATCATAGCTGGGCGAGGCAACAGAATATGCGCGCAGCAGCGGCTTGCCGTTTTCCTGCGGTAGGCCGATCATCACAAACTCGCCCGAACGGAAGCGGAAGCTTGCCGGGCGCGTCATCTTCAGCGTGAACAGCTCTTCGTTCCAGTGATGGACATACGTGATCGTCTCAACGGAGAGCGCTCCGCTTTCCTGAAACTGGTCGCGGTCAAGGATGGACGTATTCACTTCAATGCCTCGGATGATCTGTCTGCGCCGCAGGACGCGGCAAGTTGTGCGCGCAGATGGACCTTTCGCTCACACCTATCAAGGGAGTTTAGCGATTAAGGGTGAAAGCCCGCCTTGACCGCGAACGATCAGTTCCAGCCAGCGCGGTCGAAAATCTCGATCGCCTGACGTTGATTGCCACCAATCTTTTCCGCGCCGAGTTCGTCGGGTTTGAATTCGCCCAAAGCTTCCACAGCGGAGGTCGCATTGATTCCAGCCACCACGGGGTATTCGTGGTTGCCATTGGCGAAGTAAGACTGTGCGGTCTCGCTGGTGAGATACTCGAGAAACTTGATCGCATTCTCGCGGTTCTTGGCCGTCTTCACCAAACCAGCACCGCTGATATTGATGTGGGTGCCGGTGGTTTCCTGGTTAGGGAAGATCACGCCGATCCCGTCCAACATCGCCTTGCCTTCATCGGTCTCTGAAAGGCGCGCGAGGTAATAGGTGTTGACCACCGAGACACCGCATTCGCCGCTTGCAACGGCTTCGATGTTCGCGGTGTCATTGCCCTGCGGGTCACGCTTGAAATTGGCGACGACGCCCTTGGTCCAGTCTTCCGCTGCCGCTGCGCCTTCATGCGCGATGACGCTGGAGAGCAGTGAGATGTTGTAGATGTTCGAAGAGGACCGCATGCAGATTTCGCCCTTGAGCGATTCATCTGCAAGATCGGAATAGGTCGCGAGCCCTTCGGGCGCGCCCGCTTCCTTGTTGTAGATTATCACCCGTGCACGGGTCGACAGGCCGAACCACAAACCATCGGGGTGGCGCAGATACTCGGGCAGGCGCTCGCTCAGCGTCTCGGACTCAACCGTGTCGAGAATACCTGCCTGCTCGGCGCGCCACAGGCGACCCGCATCCACCGTGACGAGCAAGTCGGCGGGCGAGAACTCGCCCTCGCTCTGAATACGCTCGATCAAGGCATCCGCCTCGGCCTCAATCCGATTGACCTTGATGCCGGTTGCCTTGGTGAAATCGGTGTAGAGCGCCAGATCGGTGTCATAATGGCGCGAGGAATAGATGTTTACCTCACCGGTGATTTCCACGCCCGCCAGCGGATCACCGCCCTCACCCTTTTCATTGCTGCTACCACACGCAGCCAAAGCCAAAGCGAGCGCGCCCGCAACCAAACCGTTTTTCATGAAGTGCCTTTCGATTCTTAGTTGCGAATGATTTGCATTATTAAAACAGAAAGTGCAAGCGAAGCTTTGTGTCAGACCTACAAATCTTCAGGGCAAATCTTCAAAGAATGCCGCGACTGTCGCGTCCGCAGGCGCACTACGCAGGGCATCGGGCGTGTCGAATTGCAGGATACGTCCTGCTTCCATCACCGCGATGCGATCGCCGATATCCAGCGCCTCTTCGGGATCATGCGTCACCAACAACACGCTTGCGCCGCGCGCGCACAGCAAATCGCGGCATTCACGCCGCAGCTTTCGCCGCAGGACGATATCGACGCTGGCAAATGGTTCATCCATCAACAACGCCTGAGGCCCCGGCGCCATCGCGCGTGCCAAGGCCGCGCGTTGTTGCTGTCCGCCGGAAAGCTCATGCGGGTAACGCCCGCCCAGTCCGGGCAAACCAACCATCTCCAGCCAGCCGTCCACCGCGCCCGCTTCCGATGTGGGCAGGCCGAATGCGACATTCTTGGCAATTGTCATATGCGGAAACAGCGCACCGTCCTGAAACACCAGCCCCACGGGCCGGTCTTCAGGGGGCGGATTGGTGCGGCTGTCAGCCAGCAATACGCCGTCCAGATGGATGCTGCCGGCTTGCACCGTCAACATTCCAGCGGCGAGGTTCAGCAAGGTTGACTTTCCGCAACCCGACGCGCCAAGCAGGCACGTAATCTCACCCGCCTGCGCTGTCAGACTGATGTCCTCCAGCGCGCGCGTCTCACTGGCTCCTTGGCCGTAAGCATGGGCAATATGACGAAATTCGAGACTCAATTGTCCGTCCGGATCGATCAATGGTGAGCCGCCTTAGTCAGATTGACGGCGCAGAGGCAAGCGGGCTTGCACAAAGCCGCGCGGGCCTGCGCCTGAATGGCTGGACACTTGGCGCGCTGCTTATCGCCGCATTGGCGGCCGTGCCGATCATCGCCGTGGTGGTCAGCGGGGCGAGTGGCGGCATCGGCGCGCTGGCGCATCTCTCACAGACCGTTCTGCCCCAATACATCGCCAACACTTTGGCCTTGATGGCGATGACCGGCGCGATTGCGGGTGTGATCGGCGTGGGCTGTGCGTGGCTGGTCAGCGCGGCAGAGTTTCCAGGGTGCAAAGTTCTCGCCTGGGCATTGGTTCTGCCGCTGGCGGTACCGGCCTATATCGGTGCGTATATCTATGCCGATCTGCTCGACTTTTCAGGTCCGGTGCAGTCGGGGATTCGCGGCCTGACGGGATGGAATGCGGGCGAGTATTGGTTCCCCGACATCCGCTCGCTGGTCGGCGGCGCGTTCGTTCTGGGCATTGTGCTCTACCCTTATGTCTACCTTCTGACGCGTGCTTCTTTTGCACGCCAGAGCCAGCAGCAATTCCGCGCCGCACGCTCGCTCGGGGCGACACCGCGCCGCGCATTCTGGCAAGTCGCTTTGCCCTCCGCGCGGCCAGCCATTGCGGGCGGATTGGCGCTGGTGCTGATGGAGACACTCGCCGACTTTGGCGTGGCGCAATACTTCGCCATTCCCACCTTCAGCACCGGCATTTTCCGCACGTGGCTCTCGATGGGAGACAAGCAGGCGGCGATGGGGTTGGCGGCGATCATGCTGCTGTTCGTCGTTGCGTTGATCGCCTTCGAGGCAGCAACACGCGGCGGACGGACGGACAGCAAAGACGGACTCGCCGAGCGAGACGCTGGCCCATTGATCGAGCTTTCAGCCGGGGGCAAAGCCTCGGCGCTGATCGCATGTCTTCTGCCGGTGCTACTAGGCTTCGTGATCCCTGCCCTGCACCTTGCAGGCCTCTCTTTCGACGAACGCGCCATCGCCGCCATGGGAGAGCTTTGGACCTACATAAAGGGAAGCCTGTGGCTCGGCCTCGCAACGGCGGCTTTGTGTCTGGTCACCGCGCTGGTTCTGGGCTTCGCAAAGAAGCGGTCTGACAGCCGCATGGTGCGCGGCGCCATCCGGCTTTCTACCTTGGGATACGCTTTGCCCGGCGCGTTGCTGGCGGTGGGACTGCTCGCTCCGCTCGGCGCGGTGGATGTTGGCATCTCCCGCTTTGCCCGAGACACATTTGGGTACGGCGGCGGATTGCTGCTGACGGGCACCAGCCTGATCCTGATCTATGCGCTTTCGGTGCGCTTCCTGACCGTGGCGTACAATTCGGTCGATAGTGGATTGGCAAAGATTCCGCCCTCGCTCGATGCAGCTGCGCGTTCGCTCGGAGCAAAGCCTGCCCGCGTGCTCATTCGCATCTACGCGCCGTTGCTGCGCCCCAGCCTGCTCGCCGCCGCCGCTTTGGTGTTCATCGACACCGTTCGCGAATTGCCCGCAACGCTGATCCTGCGCCCGTTCAACCTCGAAACATTGGCGACACGCACCTACCGATTGGCAAGCGATGAACGCCTCGTTGAAGCATCGATCCCCGCGCTGATTCTGTTTGCAGCGGGCCTGATCCCGGTGCTGCTCCTCGCCCGCGCATCGAAGCGGTAAAGGGACGCGCGCGAAAAGTGTCAGGCTGAATTGTCACTTTAACTTGTCCAATCGCCGCCAAACGTCCACAAGGTGCGAGAAATGGCACGCTTTCCCTTCTCCGCTATCGTCGGTCAGGACGAGATGAAGCAGGCCCTGCTGATCGCTGCGGTGGACCCCAGCATCGGCGGTGTGATGGTGTTTGGCGACCGCGGGACGGGCAAATCGACCGCCGCGCGCGCGTTGGCCAGTCTGCTGCCACCGATCACCGCGCACCTTAATTGCCCCTATGGCGGCTCCAAAGAAGATGCCGAGCGCTACCCAGACGTGTGCGGCGGCGGACCTTTACGCAAACGACCAGTGCCGTTTGTCGACTTACCTCTGGGAGCGACCGAGGACCGTGTGGTCGGCTCGCTCGATCTCGAAAAGGCGCTGCGCTCGGGCGAAAAGGGTTTTGAGCCGGGTTTGCTGGCCAAGGCCCATCGAGGGTTCCTCTATATCGACGAGATCAACCTGCTCGAAGACCATCTGGTCGACCTACTGCTCGACGTGGCAGCCTCTGGCGAAAACGTGGTTGAGCGCGAAGGACTTTCTGTCCGCCACCCTGCCAAATTTGTGCTGATCGGCAGCGGCAACCCCGAAGAAGGCGAATTGCGCCCGCAGCTGCTCGACCGCTTCGGTCTGTCGGTCGAAGTGCGCACACCCAGCGAGATCGAAACGCGGGTCGAGATCATGCGTCTGGTCGCCGCCAATGAACGCGACCCCGAAGCTTTCGCCGCCGAATGGGCCGATGAAGACGCGAAGATCCTCAAGCAGATCGCACGAGGGAAGACGCGGCTTGCGAAGCTGGAGCCGTCCGAAGACGTGCTGACCGATTGCGCGCATCTGTGCCTCGCAGTGGGCGCTGATGGTCTGCGCGGAGAGTTGACCCTGATGCGAGCTGCACGGGCCTTGGCCGCGCTCAAGGGCGCACGGACGGTGAAACGCGAGCATCTCATCGCAGTTGCACCCAGCGCGCTGCGCCACCGTTTGCGCCGCGACGTTCTCGACGAAACGGGCTCCACCACACGCATCACCCGCGCGCTTGACGAGCTGTTCGGGTGAACAGCGGGGAAACCCCCGACCCCATCACCGACGCCGCCCTCGCGGCCCGATTGCTGGCCTTCTCGCCCCGCTCATTTGGCGGGATCATCCTGCGCGGAAGCAGCCCGGCGCGTGATGCTCTGGTTACGGTTTTGAGTGACGTCATGACGCTGCGCCGGATGCCCGGCCATGTCGATGACGACCGATTGCTAGGCGGGATCGATATTGCTGCGAGCCTTTCGGCGGGCAAACCGGTGATGCAGACGGGATTGCTCGAGGAGGCAATGGACGGCGCGCTTCTGGTGCCGATGGCCGAGCGGCTGCCCGAAGCGATATCGGGGCGGCTGACACAAGCCATGGACGAAGGCGGGCCCGCGCTGGTCTTGCTCGATGACAGCGTGGAAGCCGATGATGCGCCACCAATCGCGCTGGCCGAACGCTGCGCGTTCCATTGCGACCTGACGCATTCGCGGGTTTGGGAGGATGTGGCGCTGCCCAAGGGGAAATCGCTTCCCTTGTTCAAAGTCGCGCCGCTCGAAGATGCCGCACTCGAAGCCCTAGCCAGCACCGCCTCCGCGCTCGGTATCACCAGTATCCGCCCGCTGCTTTTCGCCGGCGAGGCAGCGCGGGCACATGCTGCACTCTACGGGCGCAACAAGGCGGAGAAAGCCGATCTGGAAGCGGCGGTCCGCCTCGTGCTCGCACCGCGCGCGACGCAATTGCCGCCGCAAGAAGAAGCTCCCGAGCAACCACCCGAACCGCCGCCGGAGAATGGTGAGAGCAAGGAAGAGAGCAACGCTGATCAACAAGACCAACCTCTCGAGGATATGCTGGTCGAGGCAGCAGAGGCCGCAATCCCTGCCGACTTGCTGGCGCAGCTCGCCAAGGGCAACGCCCCGCGCCGCGCTGGTGGCTCGGGTTCCGGACAGAAGAAAAAGGCGGGTCTTCGCGGAAAGCCTTTGGGTGCCCGTCCCGGCATGCCGCGTGGCGGTGCGCGGATCGCGCTGATCGACACATTGCGTGCAGCAGTGCCGTGGCAACAGGTCCGACGGCGCGAAGCTGACGCGTCCGACACCAGCCAGATCCTGATGCGCAAGGACGACCTACGCATCCGCCGTTTCGAAGAGAAGGCCGCCCGCGTTACCATCTTCGCCGTCGATGCCAGCGGCTCCGCCGCCGCCGCACGGCTTGCAGAAGCCAAGGGTGCAGTCGAGCTGATGCTGGCGCAGGCCTATGTCACGCGTTCCGAAGTCGCCTTGGTCGCTTTTCGAGGCGAAAGCGTTGACTTGCTCCTGCCTCCAACCCGCTCGCTCACCCGCGCCCGCCGCGCGTTGGCTGAGCTTCCCGGAGGCGGCGGCACGCCTCTGGCGATGGGCCTAAACGCTGCGCGCGAAGTCGCCGCACAGGTCGCCTCACGCGGTCGCACGCCCAGCCTCGTTATCCTAACTGATGGCCGCGCCAATCTCGATGCAGAGGGCCAACCAGGGCGCAAACAGGCCGCCGAGGATGCCGAGGCCGCCGCCAAGGCCATTGCGCGGGAAGGGATAGACGCGCTTGTGGTCGATATATCCGCCAGACCGGGCCGCGAAGGGCCTGCACTGGCCGATGCGATGCAGGCGCGGTTCCTTGCCCTGCCCCGCGCCGATGCACAGAAACTGCACGACGCCATCAACGCCTCCCAGAGCGCCAACGCATGAGCCGCGCGCTCGACTGGAACAGTGATGGCCTTATCTGGCCGCACCGTGATGCGAGCCGCTTTGTCAAAGCAGGGTCAGCCACTTGGCATGTCCAGCGCATGGGGCCCGATGATGAAGGCGCGGCGCAATTGCTTCTGCTCCACGGCACCGGCGGATCGATCCATTCATGGCGCGGGCTGATGCCGCTGCTCGCCAAGCAATACAATGTCATCGCGATGGACCTGCCGCGCCACGCCTTCACCACCGGCCACCCTCCGGAAGATATGGCCTTGCCCACCATGGCGTGCGCGGTGGCTGATCTGATCCTGCGGGAAAGCCTCCATCCCGCGATGATTGTTGGCCATTCGGCTGGTGCAGCTTTGGGGCTGCAACTGGCGCTGGACCACGGTTTTGACGGACCGATTGTGGGCCTCAATTCGGCATTGCGTCCCTTCCCAGGTCCCGCCGCGCAGCTGTTTCCCGCTTTGGCCAAGGTGCTGTTCGTTAATCCGTTCGTGCCGCGCATCTTCTCGGCTGCCGCAAGCTTTCGGGAAGAAGGAGAACGCTTCCTCTATCGCTCCACCGGTTCCGAAATCGATGCCGAGGGCATGGCCTGTTACCAAGCGCTCCTGCGCAATTCGCGCCACACCAAAGGGGCCTTGGCGATGATGGCGAATTGGGACCTTCCAACGCTGCGCACCCGAATGAAAGAGATCGATAATCCGGTGCTGATGGTCCATTCTGATGGCGACAAGGCCATCCCGCTCGACTGGGCCAAAGAAGCGCGCAGCTGGCTACCCAATGCTCAACTTGAAGTGATGAAAGGCTATGGCCATCTTGCGCACGAAGAAGCACCGGAAAAAGCCGCGCAGTTCATCTTGGACTTCGCAGACAGCGGTGCCACCACGCCTCGACGCAGGAAAGGAGCCAGATCATGGGAGCATACCTCGGACTGATCGAGTTGCTGTTCTTTTACGGCATCGCGATCGGCATCGCGTTCTGGCAATGGTCAAAGATGCGCCGCGAATTGCGAGAAAGCCGGGAGCGCAAAGCGCGTGAGGCGGCTGAGAAAGACGCCAGTGCTGGCGCTACCTCTCCCGAGGCATCCGATACGGAAGCATAAACTGCACCAGGCCTGATGCGAAGCGGCGCATGTCGAGGCTTTCCTGAACCGCGATCACGTCTTCGCCATAAAGCTGCGATGACAGTTCAGAGCGCGCGTAGAACGGGGTGTCTTCCCATGTCCGTCGCACCTCGGCGACTCCGATTTCAGATCGGGTCCGCCGCTCTATGCCCCACCTGCTGTTGTCGAGCCCGGCGGTTGGCGGAAGTGGCGTTTCATCCGGTATACCGTCCGCGCCAAAGCGGATTGCGCTGGCGAACAGCGAGCCGTCGCCGCGCTCTCCTTCGTAACAGACCACCGCGCCTCGCTTCATATGAGCGCGAGACCAGTGCCAAACCTTAAACCCTTCTTCGAGCGGTTCAGAGCCACGATTGTGATCGAAATATCCGCTGCCCGACCATGATAGACCTGGCTCCTCCATCTCCACTTCGACACGCGCGCGCGGGGCCATGCAGTGCCAAATGTGGTTCTTGGCCGGATCAAGCGCGAAGCTGGTGGGATTAAGCGCCTCTGGATGCACGCGCACTTTGCCACGCACCGCACGGCGGAAGGGATTGAACAGCCGTTTGTCGCGCTCCTCGATAGTGATCTCGAGTACATTGCCATCCCAGCGCACCGCGCTTGGGCCGACGACCAGATTGGCTTCGTCCCGTTCCACGCTCGCACGCCCGCGCTCGGTCATCACCCAGCGGGAATTCGGGCCATACAGCGCCACGTTGATGCAGGCATGATCGAGCGGATCGCCCCGGCCGCTGCGCTTATAATAGGGGCTGAAAACGCTTCCCAGAAACGCGATGATAGTCAGCCCGTGTTGCCCGTCTGCGCTGATCGCATCGACATACCACCAGGTGTAGCCGCCGGGTGGAATGTCTTCATGGAAGCGAGGTCCCGTTCGACCGTCTTGGCGGCCAGTTGCCCGGACAAGGCGGCCATCGGCACCCCGGCGGATGGATGGGTCGCTCCCCCAGCGCAATAGAGCCCCGGAATTCTCGTTTTCGGCCCTTGTCGAAGGAAAGAGGCCGCCCAACCGTGTGAGGCTCTGCCATAAAGGGCGCCGCCCGTTGCCGGGAACAGCGCTTCCCAATCCTGAGGTGTCGCCAACTCGTGCGGCATCTCCTGCTCGAGCGTCAGCCCGCACCGCGTCAGCGTTGCTCTCATTGCTCGCGTGCATTGCTCTCTCTCCTCGGTGGAATAGGTGTGCGTGTCGCCATTGGCGGGCGCATTGACGATGATCTGGATGCGTTCGCGCCCGATCACGTCGTTCTGGACCGCATCGGCGCTGCGATCTTGCGCGCAGACATAGACAGTGGGTTCAGACGGCGGCTGGCCAGCGGCGATGGCTTCAAATTCGGCGCGGTAATCGCGCGAGAAAAAGACGTTATGGTGTTGCAGATCAAAGCCGGATGTCTCGGCATGCGCAAACCAGACGCAGGCGGATAGCGAACGTTTGTCCGGCGCCATTGCGGGCACCGATCGCACCGCTTGTTCTCCAAACTTGCCAGCGGTCAGCGCGGCAGGATCGCCATTGCTGATGACCACATCGGCCTGAATTACATCGCCATTGGTCAACCGCACTCCGCTGGTGCGCTTACCTTCGGTCAGGATTTGCGCGACCGATGCTCCGGTCTTGATCCGCGCACCCTTTGCCTCGGCCAGTTTGCCTAACGCGCGGCCGAGCGCATGGATGCCGCCTTCGATCAGCCACACGCCGCGCGCCTCGGTATGCGCGATCAGCATCAGGGTCGCGGGAGAGCGAAACGGGTCAGAGCCGCAATAGGTAGAATATCTGCCAAACAGCTGTTGCAGACGCGGGTCCTTGAAATGGCCGCCCAGCGCCTTCCAAAAATTGTCGAACGGTCGCATCGCCATAGCGTCGCCGATGCGGTGCAGCCCGATGCGCCACATCATCGGAAACGGCGTGTAAGACTTGTCCCCGCGCAGGAATGGTACGTCCAGCACCTCGTAAATGCGCCGCGCTTCGTTGCGGAAGGATCGGTATCCCGCAGCAGCCTCAGCCCCGGCGAAATCTCCGATCGCCTCTTCGCTGCGGACAGGATCGGCAAACAGATCAAGAGTCCCACGATCATCCCACGCATGGCGCGCAATCACCTCGGCCTGACGGATGTTCACATAGTCATCGAGCCGCGCGCCGCATTGGTGGAACACGCCGTCAAACACATCGCGCATAGTGAAGACTGTGGGACCAGCGGCGATCTGTTCGCTATCGACCTCGACGCAGCGCGCCTTACCGCCCAGCCAGCTTTCCTTCTCCAGAACCGTCACATCGTGCCCGCGCGAAGCCAGCAGAGCCGCGCTGGTCAGCCCGCCAATTCCTGCGCCGATGATCGCGATGCGCGCGATAGGTTCCTCCCTCCCCTCGAGCCTTAAGAGACTCGATAAGTCGACATTATGATTGACCTTACTGTATCATCTGTCCAACAAAATAGACATACACACTGTAAAGTTGGGATCACGGGTGGACTGGACGAAGCTGAAAATTGGCTGGATCAGGCGTCGCAACGCCACCTTCGCGCATCCAAAATTCCAATATTGGGCAGCCAAATTGCCGCTGATCCGCCGCATTGCGCGGGACCGTGCAGGCGGAGCTTTCGACCTCGTGGCAGGCTTCTCATACTCGCAAATCCTGCGCGCCACGGTGGAAAGCGGCTTGTTCGAGGTGTTGAAGGAAGGCCCCGTCAACGCATCACACGTCGCCGACCGAATTAACCTGTCCGAACAGGCTGCGCTGACCTTGCTTCGCGCAGGCCGGGCCCTGCAGTTGACCGAGGAACCCGGACCAGACCTGTGGATGCTGGGCGAGCAAGGCGCGGTGTTGGCCCATGACTATGGCGCGCAGGCGATGATCCGGCATCACCGCCTCATGTACCGTGACCTTATGGATCCGCTTGCCCTGCTGCGTAGCGACAAACGTGAAGGCACCGAACTCTCGCGCTTTTGGTCTTATGCCGGCGCGCTGCATGGCGCCGCAGAGCGCGGAGAAGAGACCACCGAGTATTCGGAGCTGATGGCGGCATCCCAGCATTTCGTCGCTGATCAGGTGTTGGCGTCGTTTAAATTCCCGCCCCGAGCACGGTTGCTTGATGTGGGCGGCGGGCATGGCGCATTCCTGAAGCACATCGGCGCCGAATACCCTGATCTTGAACTTGGTCTGTTCGACCTGCCCGAGGTGGTTGCAACAGGCCGTGACGCGTTGGCCAAAGAAGTCGGCGCGCATCGCCTTTCCACTCACCCAGGCAACTTCTTCGAGGACGCTATACCCGAGGGATACGACATCATCAGTCTCGTGCGCATTCTGCACGATCACGACGATGAGCCGGCAATGCGCCTGCTGCGCAATATCCGTAAGAGTCTGAAACCAGGCGGACGCCTTATGATAGCCGAACCCATGGCGCGCATACCGGGCGCCGAAGGCATGGGAGAAGCATTCTTCGGTCTATATCTTTGGGCGATGGGGTCCGGCCGCCCCCGCTCACCTCAAGAAATCAGCGGAATGATGCTGGAAGCCGGATTTGCCCGCACTCAGCCCGTCGCAACCCTGCAACCGGTCAACGCCAGCATAGTGATCGCGTTTGCCTGACAACAAATCTGTCCACGTGAATTGACACTTAAGAGTGTGAGGCGTAGCACAACCGTGGGATCGGTGAATTATGGCAATAGGCGAGTCGTGGAAAACGGCTTGATGTGGCCATGGTCGGAGAGGACCGATACGAATGAACGCATTGGCTGTTTTGCTTGAGGGACCGGAGCGTTTGGCGCTGCGGGAGCTTGAGCTGCATCCGATGCAGTCTGCCGATGTGCTCGTTGATGTGGCGTGGAGCGGCGTGAGCTCCGGCACAGAGAAGCTCTTGTTTACCGGGCAAATGCCGAATTTCCCTGGCATGGGTTACCCACTCGTCCCCGGCTATGAATCCATCGGACGTATCATTGACGCAGGCGCGGATGCGCGCGGACGGATCGGCGATTGGGTGTTTGTGCCCGGAGCCAATTGTTACGCCGATGCACGCGGCCTGTTTGGTGGCACAGCCAGCCAATTGGTGGTGCCATCGGCGCGGGCTCTCGCGATCCCTGAAAATCTTGGCGATGCGGGCGTACTTTGCGCTCTCGCAGCAACTGCCTTGCACGCGATCGAAGGTGGTGCAGCGCCAGATCTGATCGTTGGCCACGGCGTACTCGGACGTTTGCTCGCGCGCCTGACCATCGCTCTCGGCAACCCTGTCCCGACCGTTTGGGAAACCAATTCTCAGCGGCGCGGCGGAGTTAGCGGCTATGCCGTGATGGCCCCCGAATTCGACGAGCGCCGCGACTACGCCTCGATCTATGATGCCAGCGGCGATTCCGGAATCTTCGACACTCTCATCGGCAGCCTCGCGAAGGGCGGCGAAGTGACGCTGGCCGGGTTCTACTCCCAACGGATCAACTTTGCCTTCCCGCCAGCCTTCATGAAGGAAGCCCGCTTTCGGGTGGCGGCTGAATGGCAGCCCGATGATCTCGCCAAGACAAAGGCGCTGATCGAAAGCGGCAAATTGAATTTGGACGGTCTGGTCACAGACCGTCGCCCGGCCACCGAAGCGCTGGATGCCTATCCTCAGGCATTCAACGATCCGGCTTGTCTTAAAATGGTTCTCGATTGGAGTGCAGCCGAATGACGATGCTTGAAACACATGATCAGGCGCTGCGCGAAGAAGCTTCGCACGAGCCCGATCCGGTGCACACCGGCGAAGTAACCTCCGAAACGCAGGTCATCGCCATCTATGGCAAAGGCGGCAGCGGCAAGAGTTTTGCCCTTTCCAACCTCAGCTACATGATGGCGCAGCAGGGCAAACGTGTGCTGCTGATCGGTTGCGATCCTAAATCTGATACCACCAGCTTGCTGTTCGGCGGCAAGAGCTGCCCGACGATCATCGAGACCTCTTCCAAGAAGAAGCTCGCCGGCGAAGATGTCACCATTGAAGATGTGTGCTTCCAACGTGACGGCGTCTTCGCAATGGAGCTGGGTGGTCCCGAAGTTGGTCGCGGATGTGGCGGTCGCGGGATCATTCACGGTTTCGAACTGCTTGAAAAACTCGGTTTCCACGAATGGGGCTTTGACTACGTCCTGCTCGATTTCCTTGGCGATGTTGTCTGCGGCGGCTTCGGCCTACCGATTGCGCGCGACATGTGCCAGAAAGTGATCGTCGTCGGATCGAATGATCTTCAGTCGCTTTATGTCGCCAACAATGTCTGCCACGCGGTTGAATACTTCCGCAAAATGGGAGGCAATGTCGGTGTCGCTGGCATGATCGTGAACAAGGATGACGGCACCGGTGAAGCGAAAGCCTTCGCCGACGCGGTCGACATCCCGGTCCTCACCGCGATCCCAGCGGACGAAGACATCAGGCGCAAAAGCGCCAATTACCAGATTATCGGAAAGCCGGGCGGCGAATGGGGAGGTCTTTTCGAAGAGCTTGCCATCAATGTCGCCGAGGCGCCGCCGCGCCAACCCAAACCTCTCGACCAGGATGGTCTCCTCGATCTGTTTTCGCCGGAAGATACCGGCGGGAATGTCGAGCTGATCCCAGCCACCCAGGCCGATATGCGCGGCGGAACCTTTGAAGAGAAGCCAAGCCTGGAGGTCATTTACGACACCGTCTGATGACTGACCTTGGCGCCTCTAACGCGGAACGCACCCCTGACACGCTCGATCTGAGCGGTGGTAGTGCTGGCGGCTGCTCGTCTACCGAGACGATGAAAGAGGCTGCGCGCAAAGCAGGCAAGAGCGACATTCTCGACCAGTACGAGGCTGACTATCCCGTTGGCCCGCACGACCAGCCGCAATCAATGTGCCCGGCCTTTGGGTCATTGCGCGTCGGACTGCGGATGAAGCGCACCGCGACGGTCCTATCGGGCAGTGCGTGCTGCGTTTACGGCCTCACCTTCACCTCGCACTTCTATGGTGCGCGGCGGACTGTGGGCTATGTGCCCTTCTCCTCAGAAACGCTCGTCACCGGCAAGCTGTTCGAGGATATCAAGCAAGCGGTCGAAGACCTCGCCGATCCTGCGCAATACGACACAATCGTAGTGACCAATCTCTGCGTCCCTACTGCAAGCGGCGTGCCGCTGCGGCTATTGCCCGATCAGATTAACGGCGTGCGGATTGTAGGCATTGACGTGCCCGGCTTTGGCATTCCGACCCATGCCGAGGCGAAGGATGTGCTTGCGGGAGCCATGCTCAAATATGCGCGCGAAGAAATCGCCGCAGGCCCCGTTGCCGCTCCAAAAGAACGTTCGGACAAGCCGACTGTGGCGCTGCTAGGTGAGATGTTCCCCGCTGATCCGGTGGTAATCGGGCAGATGCTCGAACCGCTCGGCCTTGCTGCTGGACCCGTAGTCCCGACCCGCGAATGGCGCGAACTCTATTCCGCTCTCGATTGCTCGCTCGCCGCAGCAATCCACCCGTTCTACACCGCCAGCATCCGAGAATTCGAGGCTGCTGGTCGTCCGATCATCGGATCGGCTCCGGTTGGTGCTGATGGCACGGCTGCATGGCTGCAGTCGGTTGGCGATGCGCTGGGACTGCCACAGGACAAAGTCGATGGTGTGAAGAACGCCATGATCGGAGCGTGCAAAGGTTCGCTCGCTGCCAAACCGATCAACGGCCGTATCACCGTTTCGGGCTATGAGGGCTCCGAATTGCTGGTCGCCCGCCTGCTGATCGAAAGCGGTGCGGACGTACCCTATGTCGGCAGCGCCTGTCCGCGCACCAAATGGTCCGATGCAGACTGCGAATGGCTCGAAGCCAAGGGCGTGAAGGTCAATTTCCGCGCAAGTCTGGAAGACGACATCGCCGCAGTCGAGGAATACCGTCCGGATCTCGCCGTGGGGACCACGCCTGTGGTTCAGCACGCCAAGGCGAAAGCCATTCCGGCGCTCTACTTCACCAATCTCATCTCTGCCCGCCCCCTCATGGGGCCCGCTGGAGCAGGGAGTCTCGCGCAGGTCGTTGGTGCGGCCATGTCGAATAAGGATCGGTTCGACAAAATGCGCGACTTTTTCGAAGGCGTGGGCGATGCCCATGCTGCTGGTGTGTGGGAAGACACTCCGGTTGATCGCCCCAAATTCCGCAAGAAATATGCGGCCTTGAACGAAGCGGCGCGTAAGGCGTCCGAGGCGGTCGGCACATGACGCTCGTCTTGGATCATGATCGCGCAGGCGGCTATTGGGGGGCGACCTACGTCTTCACGGCGGTCAAGGGCCTACAGGTGATCATTGATGGCCCTGTCGGGTGCGAGAACCTGCCAGTGACCAGCGTGCTTCATTATACCGATGCACTACCTCCGCATGAGCTGCCCATCGTGGTGACCGGCCTGGGCGAGGAAGAGCTCGGCAAGACCGGTACCGAAGGCGCGATGAAACGCGCTTGGGAAACGCTCGACCCGGAATTGCCTGCGGTGGTGGTGACTGGCTCGATTGCCGAGATGATCGGCGGCGGCGTTACGCCCGAAGGCACCAACATCAAACGCTTCCTGCCGCGCACCATCGACGAAGATCAGTGGCAAAGCGCGGACCGTGCACTGACGTGGCTTTGGACCGAGTTCGGCCCGAAAAAGTCGCCCAAACCGCGCGAGCGCAAGGAAGGCGAGAAACCCAAGGTCAACATCATTGGCCCGTCCTATGGCATGTTCAACATGCCATCCGATCTGGCGGAAATCCGCCGCATGATCGAAGGGATCGGCGCGGAAGTCGGCGTGGTCTTCCCGCTCGGCTGTCACCTTGCCGATATCCGCCAGCTTGGCACGGCAGACGCCAATGTCTGCATGTACCGCGAGTTCGGCCGCAATCTGTGCGAGACGCTGGAGCGGCCTTACTTCCAGGCGCCGGTAGGCCTCTCGAGCACAACCAAGTTCCTCCGCGCTTTGGGAGCAGAGCTGGGGCTTGACCCCGAACCGTTTATCGAGCGCGAAAAGCACACGACCATCAAGCCGCTGTGGGATCTGTGGCGTTCGGTCACTCAAGACTTCTTCGGCACTGCCAATTTCGGCATCGTCGCCAACGAAACATACGCACGCGGCATCCGCCACTTCCTTGAAGAGGATATGGGGCTGCCCTGTGCCTTCGCGTTCAGCCGCTCGGCTGGCGTAAAGCCCGATAACGAAGCAGTGCGCGCAGAAATCCGCGCCAACCCGCCATTGGTGATGTTCGGCAGCTATAACGAGCGGATGTATATGGCCGAGGCTGCATCAGGCGGCGGTGGTCACGGGCCGCAGGGTCAGTTCATTCCCGCCAGCTTCCCCGGTGCAGCGATCCGTCGCCATACGGGCACGCCTTTCATGGGGTATTCCGGTGCGACCTATTTGGTGCAGGAAGTGTGCAATGCGCTGTTCGATGCGCTGTTCCATATCCTGCCACTCGGCACCGATCTCGACCAGATTGACCCGACACCCGCCAAAGCCGAGGTGTCATGGGACGCAGATGCCAAGGCGCTGCTCGACCGGCTGGTCGAAGCGCAACCGGTTCTGGTGCGTATTTCTGCCGCCAAACGCCTGCGCGATGCCGCCGAAGCAACCGCCCGCGCGCGAGGCGAAACTCAAGTTACCAAAGATTGCCTGCCAGCCGATCAAGTCGGCGCATTGGCGGAAGGAGAGAGCGCATGACGCACATCCTTTCCGCCAGCAGGTTCACCAGTTTGTCCCGTTCGGGGCAAAACCAATCCACGTGGAAGGGATCACACGCGGATACTCGTCGGGGGCCATCCGGCTCCCGCTCCAACACCATAATATGGAGTAACTGCAATGAACGATCCTGATCGCCCAAGCGTGGGAACGTATCTGACTGACGACGAAGCGAAAGAGATCCATGGTGCATTCATGGGTATGTTTGGCCTCTACGTCACGATTGCGCTTGTAGCGCATGCCTTGATGTACGCCTGGAAGCCTTGGTTCAACCTGCCCTGGGGCCAGTGATGAACCGATGATTGGTGCTTGCACCAGTCTTTGGATTTCCACGACGATTCATAAAGGAATTGAAAATGTACAAGATTTGGCATCACTTTGACATTCGCCGCACATTGGTTGCGATGCATGTCGGACTGGCCGTTCTGGCCTTCACGATCCACTTCATCCTGCTCAGCACGGAGAGGTACAACTGGCTTGGCGGCGTTTCCGGCGCCGGCTGATTGATCGATGAAAAAGCGAGGGGGCAGGTTCGCCTGCCTGCCTCCTACCGCTTTGGATAGAGTTTCGATCGTACACGATTAACACCCGCCCTTGAGGCGGGAAGGATGGACCTATGGCGCTCCTTAGTTTCGAGCGGAAATACCGCGTGCGCGGTGGCACATTGATCGGTGGCGACCTATTCGATTTTTGGGTCGGACCGTTTTATGTCGGATTCTTTGGGGTAACGACGGCAATTAGCGCGCTGCTTGGCATTGCGCTGATTTTCGCCGCTGCCGCTCAGGGTCCCACTCTCAACCCCTGGCAAATCGATATTCAGCCACCTGCTATCGAAGCCGGGCTCGCACTCATGCCTTTAAATCAGGGGGGCTACTGGCAGATCATAACGGCCTGCGCGATTGTCGCCTTTTATTCATGGGTGTTCAGACAAGCGGAAATATCGCGCAAGCTGGGCATGGGTTACCATGTTCCTATCGCTTTTAGCGTCGCAGTTTTCGCCTTCGTAACACTGAATGTGATCCGTCCGATCTGGATGGGCGCATGGGGACATGCATTCCCATACGGCATTTGGACGCACCTCGATTGGGTGTCGAACACCGGGTATATGTATGTGAACTTCCACTACAACCCGGTCCATATGCTGGCGATCACGTTCTTCTTCACGAACTGCCTCGCATTGGCACTTCACGGCGGTCTGGTTCTGTCGGCGGTTAACCCGTCGGGTGACACCGACGTGAAGGGCCCGGAGTATGAAGACACCTATTTCCGTGACTTCATCGGCTATTCAGTCGGCACGCTCGGCATCCACCGTGTGGGTCTGTTCCTGGCGCTGAACGCAGCGTTCTGGAGCGCGATCTGCATCGTGATCTCAGGCACCCTTTATGTCGGCAGTTGGCCGGAATTCTGGGAGTTCTGGCGTGAAATCCCAATCTGGTCAGGAGGTCCGGTATCATGAGTTCGTACCAAAACATCTTTACCCAGATTCAGGTGAAGGGGCCGCCCGAAGCGGGTGTTCCGCATCTTGATGGGAGCGAAGAGCGCATCAACGCCACCGGTTACAATTACTGGATGGGCAAGATCGGTCAGGCTCAATTGGGCCCGGTCTATCTTGGCTGGCTTGGTACCATTTCGCTGGCATTCGGGTCGCTTGCGATCCTGATCATCGGGTTCAATTTCTGGGCTCAGGCCGGGTGGAGCCCGCAGACGTTCATTCGTGAGCTGTTCTGGCTTTCGCTGAACCCTCCGGGACCGGAATACGGCTTCAGCTTCATGGTGCCTTTGAATGAAGGCGGCTGGTTCATCCTGACGGGTGCCTTCCTTACCATCGCTGTTTTGTGCTGGTGGGTGCGGACCTATATGCGGGCCAAAGCTCTGGGCATGGGGATGCACATCCCTTGGGCCTTTGCTTCAGCGATCTGGTTGTTCCTGGTGTTGGGCTTCATCCGCCCCGCACTTCTCGGAAGCTGGTCAGAAGCTGTGCCTTACGGCATCTTCAGCCATCTGGACTGGACCAACAACTTCTCGCTGATCCACGGCAACCTGTTCTACAATCCGTTCCACGCGCTCTCGATCGCGTTCCTTTATGGCTCAGCAGTGCTGTTCGCCATGCACGGGGCAACGATCCTTGCAGTGGGCCGCTATGGCGGTGAACGCGAGATTGAACAGATCACGGACCGCGGCACGGCGTCCGAACGCGCTGGCCTGTTCTGGCGCTGGACGATGGGCTTCAACGCCACGATGGAATCGATCCACCGCTGGGCGTGGTGGTTCGCAGTCCTCACCACTCTGACCGGCGGGATCGGTATCCTGCTGTCAGGCACAGTGGTCGATAACTGGTACGTCTGGGCACAGGAGCACTACCTCGCTCCGAAAGCTGGATAGCACTTCCGACCGGCATGGGGCTCCAATCCCAGGCCCCATAGCAAGGTCAAACCAAGAGCCCGGTTGCGTGAGAACGCGGCCGGGCTTTTTGGTGGGAAGTTCCGATGTTGTGGCAGCACCTGCATGGCCATTCCTGAAGACACCGCTTAGGTTGGCTCCATGCCCTCGCCCGTCGAACAAGCAATTGATCATGTCCGTTCGCGTTCGCACGGCCAGCCTATGACAGAAGTCATGCCGATCACCTTGAACTTCCATCCGGACGCGAGAATTCAGGGCGAGCTCACCATCGAACGCCTTGCCCGTGAAGGGTTCTACAAATCGCAATTCGAAACGGGGACCAGCAATGGTGGCCTCTCTGCAAAGCCTGACGGGGACCGTTGGGAATGGGAAAGCGATATCTTTGGCGGTGCCTATGATGATGCTGATCCAGCGCTGAGACCCAAGTATGGAGCGCTCAACTTCCGGAACAGCATGACCGGCGGATCATCGCGGTTTGGCTCCTGCCATTTGCGACTACGCCCGCATGTCCAAGCCCGAACGACATTCTGTTATCCTGATAGTCATTTAAGACCGGGCGACTTTGGCGTGGCGGATCGCATGGCGTTGATCCAGCTTGCCGAAGCGAATGCCTCCGGGCTCGATCCAATCCTCGACAACTATATCGAAGCCCATGTGCATGGACCGCTGAGCATCGAAGAGGACGTGGAAGCTGTCGTGCTAGATCCCAGCTTTCGCGGCACAGCCATCGAGCAAGCGGCATCGCGATTGGGGTGTGATGTTGAATGGCACAGCGGTTACCAGTTACAGCTTGGACAATTGCTCGCCTATCACGAATTTCGGCCCAAGCCTGCCCTTGAAGCCATAACCGAGCTGAAGATCAGCACCCCTGCCGACATTGGCCATGCTCGCGATAAACAACTGGATTATCAAACGGCCAAATGGGTTTGGCATTGCATCGCACGCTTTGGCTCGAACGATTAGTACGGGAAGCGGGAAAGTCCGCTTGGCGTCAGTCGTGGTTCGCCAACCGCGCCCGCAAATCCATCACATGCAATGGAAACGATAGTGCAAGCAGCAGCGCAACCCACTCCCAGCCAGCGCCTACTAGCGCGGCTCTGACCGCCAGCACAATAAACACCGCAGGGCCAAGCAGGCCTGCGATGGCGCGCAAGCCCCAACCTTTGGCGAGTTTCAACCACAAAGCCTCGAGCGCCAGCACCGCCAGCACGATGTCAGCTGCATGGCCGCTCGCGAAAAGCGGTTCAAAGTACTGTGTGATCAGGTTTTCGAGCGGGTCGATGCGTACGCCCTTCCCGTATGCTCAGCCAAACGGACCGTTCAGATCGACCACCGCCCAGTTGAGCGCGCCAGCGAAGGTCACCCACGCCAGATACGGTACAAAGGCGAAGGCCGCCGTCTTTGAATAGCGTCCGCAATACCAGATCAGTGCGAGGATCGAGAGCCACAGCGCCATCACTTCGATAAACGCGAAGTCGGGACGCTGGAGACGGAAGAACAGCATGGACCAAGTTATGTTGAGAAACGCATTGAGCGCAAACAGACCAAGGATCCGGTCGGTCACCGCGCTGGTGGGAGCCGCGCGCCAAGCAGCCACGATCGCATACGTGTTAAACGCGAAAATCGCCGTCCAACCCATCGGGAAAAGCGCGTCAGGCGGATGCCAGCCGGGCTTTTCGAGACTTTGATACCATGGCCCCAAATCGGTGATGAAGGAGCCCATGACTGCCACAATCAACGCGGCGAAGGCGGCGAGCAGTCCAGGTAGAACCCAGGTTCTGCGCATCGGTAAGCTTGCCATGATCGATTACCTCGTTGCTGCACGCAGCCCGAGAAGGTGGGCTGTGTCTTTCAGGAAAATCTTCACGTGAGCCATCGGTTTGGACCGCACGAGCTTCTTATTCATGTAAGCCTGCCATGTGAGGTGCTGAACGTCCTTGTCGTCGCACATGGTCACAAACCGCTCACGCCGCTTGTCGCTCGAATACCAGAAATACTGCATCATCCCGAGCACCCAGAAGACGCGGCCATGCTCTTTCATAAAGCGTTTGCGCGCCTTTCGCAGGGCTTTGGCTTCTCCGGTGACGAGGAATTCGCTCGCGGCCTCGGCAACATAGCGCCCGCCGGTCATAGCATAGTAGATGCCTTCGCCCGAAGCAGGTGCCACGACACCAGCAGCGTCTCCAGCGACGATGACATCCGCGCCATTGTCCCATTTCTTCAGCGGCTTTAGCGGAATTGGCGCGCCCTCCCGGCGGACGGTTTCGCAGCGTGACAGGTCGAGATCATCGCGCATATCGGCGACGGCACCGCGCAGGGAAAAGCCCTTGTTCGCACTGCCCACACCGATGCTTGCAGTGTCGCCATGCGGGAAGACCCAGGCGTAAAAATCAGGCGATAGACGGCCCTGATAGAACACATCGCAGCGCGCACCGTCGAAGGCTTCGGTGGCGAATTCGGGCGATTTGATGATCTCGTGATAGGCAAAGACGCATGGCACCCGCTCGGCGCCGGGCAGACATTGCTTGGCGACAGAGGATCGTGCGCCGTCCGCACCGATGATGACTTTCGCGCGAACCTTTTCGATCGGGCCGCCACGCTTGCGACGGAAGGTCACGATGGGATGGGCTTCGTCATCGCGCTCGACCTTCTCGAACACCGCAGTCAGGCGCTCGGCGCCCGATTTGCAAGCACGCTCACGCAGCCATTCGTCAAACTCGTCGCGGTCGACCATGCCGACATAGCCGATCTCACCCACAGGCATATCGACCTTGCGGCCTGACGGTGAGATCATTCGCGCCGAACGCGCACGCGCGACCAGCAGGCTTTGCGGGATGTCGAAATCTTCCATCATGCGCGGAGGCACTGCACCGCCACACGGTTTGATCCGTCCGCCGCGTTCCATAAGCAACACCGAATGCCCGGCCATCGCCAGATCATTGGCTGCCGTCGCTCCGGATGGTCCGCCGCCTACAACAACTGCGTCATAAAGTTTCTCGCTCATGCCCTCACGACCTCCCGCACAGGCGCGCTTGCGCCCCTCCCAATTGCTTGTCCCGTTGCTCGAACGGCAAGCGCTGCTGCGCAGACGAACAGCGCAGCCTCCAATGAAAAGATGATTTGAAAGGCGCGCCCGTCATGCCCCATCGCCTCACGCGCAATGTCGACACCGACTGCGCCGATCAGGCCGCCCAACCCGAACGCGATGGCTTGGCTTGCGCCCCACACGCCCATGCGAACGCCCTCGCGCGTCTTCTTGCCCGCTCCGGCTAGACCCATCATCGAACCGATGGCGGCCACCGCGAACACGCCGTTGCCAAAGCCGAGCAGAATTACGTTAGGAATGATCGGCCAACCTGGCCCGACCATCGCCGATAGCGCAAGCGCCGAGAGAGCAAGGGCGGATAGCATGCACCCGCCAATGATCCATAGGCGCAGGTTCGATGTCAGCTTACCCTTGAACGCACTGCCACCGATCCCGGCGACAATCATGCCGATCAGAATGCCGCTTTGGTGTTGACCACCCAGCTGCGTGGACTCGCCCGGCTCCATTCCGAACACGAGACCTGCAAAGGGCTCCAGGATCAGATCTTGCATGCTGAAGGCAATCATCGAAACGAAAATGAAAATGGTGAAGCGCTTTGCAGCGGTTTCGTTCCAAATTTCTCGCAATGCTTCGCGGAAGTCCGGCGCGGGTTCGTCTTTCTTCGTTTCCTCGAAGACGACATGACCCTGTTCAAGGCGGAAGGTAGCAACCGCAGAGATACCGATAGTGACCGCTGCGAGGCCAGTCGCTACTTCGATCAAGCGTTCTGGAGAGAACGGCTTAAGTAGTTCACCCACTGTTATGGCGGAGACCACAATCCCGGCCACCATCATGATCCATGTCGTCGCTGCCGCTGCCGCGCGCCTTTGCGGAGCGACGCCCGAAGCGAGCAAGGCCAAAGCTGATGTTCCGCCCATCCCCACTCCAACGCCGATCAAGGTGTAGCCGATCACGGCAAGCGTGAAGCCGGTGACAAAGTCATCCGCCAACATCAATGTGGCATGCGAAGAGAGCAGTCCACCCGCGGCGAGAATTGAGATACCGCCAAGGATCCAAGGCGCGCGTTTGCGCCCTTGATCCGAAACCTGCCCCCACAATGGCCGTGTAAGCTGCACCGCATAATGCCAAGCAACCAATCCTGCGGGGATCGCAGCCCACATCGCATACTCAACCACCATCAAACGGTTCAGGACCGTGGTCGAGAGCATGACGAGCGCACCTATGCTGGCTTGCACCAAACCGATGCGGATAATGCCAAGCCAGCTGAGACCCAAAGGTTGCGCGGTGGCCATCAGATATAGCCCCCTAGTCCCAGCGCCGCTGCAAGCATGCCAAGCACGTAGAGCGTGACACCCACGCCGTTATACCATGGGGCGTATTTCTTGGGATCGCTGATCAAGCGCGGCATGGCAGCGAATTGCGCCAGCAACACGCCCGCCACGAGCGCTGCGGATAGCGAGTAGTCCCACATGGCAAGCAACGCGATTACCACGACTTGTGCCAGCGCCATCGTGGCACAAGCGAATTTCGCCGCGCCGCTGACACCCATGGTGACCGGCAAGGAGCGAAGGCCTGTCTCACGGTCGCCTTCCACGGCCTTGAAATCGTTCAGCGTCATGATGCCGTGCGCGCCGATGCTGTAGAGCACGAGCACAACGATCAATTCGGTCGATGGCATCGCACCAAGCATAACAGCCGCACCGGTGAACCAGCTTAGCCCTTCATAGGTCAGCCCGACGACCGCAGGCCCGGTCCAGCCACTTGCCTTCAACCGGAACGGCGGCGCGCTGTAAGCCCATGCCAGCGCGAGCCCCACGAGCGATGCGACGAAGACGATCGGACCAAGCATCCAGCCCACTAGCGCCGAGAGCCCGGTCGCGATGATTGCGATGTAAAGGCCCCATCGGCCCGCAATCCGTCCTGAAGGGATCACGCGATGCGGTTCATTGATCGCATCAACATGGCGGTCAAACCAGTCATTCACCGCTTGCGATGTGCCGCATACCAGCGGTCCGGCCAGCATCACGCCGCCAAGCACAAACAGCCAACGACCTTCCAATCCTGCACCAGACGAAACCGCACCGCACATAAACGCCCACATGGGCGGGAACCACGTAATCGGGCGTAGCAACTCGACAACGTCGCGTGGCGCCGGGATCGGCGCGGGACGAGTCGTGGCCACGGATGGTTCCATGGCGTGAGGCTATGCCTGACATAGCCATGCGTCAAATAAATTTGACACATGGCCGTGCCATTCGTCTCATTTTTGGACGCTGTACGGTCAAAACACCGAAATTCCGCCTGAATTCAGCGGAGTTTAAGCGTCAAGTTCTGTGGATATGTCGCAGCGGGGGAGAAGAAACCAAGCGCCTTCCGGATACTCAATCAGGACAAGGTCGCGCACCTCAGTGAGAAGGCGCCGCCCGACGCCGTTAAAGCATTGAAACCAAACTATTCCTCTTCGGCGCCTAGGTTGCCCAAGCCGTATCGGTGCAGCTTCGAATATAGGCTTTGCCTTGAAAGGCCGAGGATTTCTGCGGCCGAGGCGCGGTTGTCCGAGGTGTAAGAAAGCGCCGCTTCGATACACAGCCGTTCAATCAGATCGGTGCTTTCGCGTACAATATCCTTCAGGGACATGCGACCAACGAGATCGGTCAGCTGCTCGACCGAGCGAGGCAGGTCTTGCGCACCGGGAGGCAGGTCACGCAGACGCCGGCCAGTCGGGCGGATGACGAAGGCAAACGTCGCCTCTTCATGAGAACCACGAACCGCTGAAATTTCAACCGGTTCCCCTTCGAAATCGCCGCCAGTCTGCAAGACCGTGCTGATATTTCGCGCCACGCCATGCTGATCAAGCTGCCCCTGGATCAAGTCCAGATCGATCCCGGGACGTCCGATCGTTTCGGACAGGTGCCGACCACGCAATTGATCAACGCTCGCAGCCTGAACCAGATCTACGAAGGCACTATTTGCATGCGAGATTTCAAGGTCTGCATTCGCAACAACGAAGGCGTCCGGCATTTCCTCCACCAAGGTAGGAACCGGCGAAGCAGGCACCGCTGCATGCTCAATATCGGGTATAAGGCGCAGCAGGATAAACTGTCCGCGATCTTGCCTGAAGCCTGTCGCGATCGCCTGAACTTCGCCCGCACTTTTCGAGATCTTGATCTTTACCGGCGCGACCGAATCTGACGCTAGCGCCGCGCCGACTACAGTCTGGACATCATCTCTTGAATTCTTGTCGATCACAGTCAGCAGCTTCTTGCCAGGCAGAGAGCCAGCCCGCGCGCCAAGCAGCGTGTGCACCGCCGGGTTCGCCTCACGAATGCGCAATGAACCCGCCTCAAGAATGAGAACAGGTTCACCAGACAATTCGAACAACAGTCGGTACCTAAGCTCCAACTGGCGCATCCGCATGTAATCACGTTCAAGTGATTGTTGTACTTGCAAAAGCCGTTGTTGAATTTGGCCATTTTCCCGCATATCGCGGCCAAACGCGATGCGGTGTTCACCACCGTTCACATTCAGGACGGCGTATCGGATGGGAATATCGCCTTCACGGGTCGGATGATTGACCTGACGCCAGTGCTGCACTTCTCCGCGACGCGCGGCGGCGAGCATTTCCATGACTTTGGGCCGCGTTTCGTCGCTGACTGTATCGAGCCAGTTGGTCCCGACCCAGTTTTCAAAACCGGGATAGTCGCCATGATCAATAGCCGCATCAACAATGGTGCCGGCTTCGTCGAGCACGAGCGTGATATCGCCAGCAACCATGGCAAGCTTCATCGCCGCATCGGCGTCGAGGCTATCAAAAAGCTCGGCTGCAGCCCCGAACGGACTCTTGCCTTTGATACTATGCTTGCGTGTTAGCATTCGGAGTGGGACCTACCGCATTTCATAAGCCTGGACGGGCGCATCGGAAAACAGCCGGTTCGCTGTCTCCAAGGCGGCGCGTGCATCGGAGCCTGTCCCATCGGCTCCAACTTCGGCAACCATGCCCGGGTTGTTGTTCACTGAATTTCCGCCAATCAAGACAGAAATGTGTGGATTGCTTGAAACGCCGCGTATCGCCTTAATCAGGCTCGATATCGCGGTCGTTGGTGTATCTCGTGTAACCGATAGCGCGACCACGTCAAAAGCGCGCCTTGAAAGAGTATCCAGAAGCTCTCGCCGTTCGGGGCGGGAGAGCAATTGGCTGTCCCATCCACCACGCGCGAATATCTCTTCAACCATTTGGGCACCGAAATTGTGCTGATCGCCGGGCATCGGGGCGACTAGAATACTGCGCGGACTGCTAAGCGCATTCGTCACATTGGGCGTGCGCGCAGCGATCTCTCGCATGACCTCTTGTAGACGCCAAAGGCCCATGGTGACATCGACGAAATCGCAGTCGTCATTGCTCCACATCTCACCAAGACGACGCGCCGCAGGAGCCAACAGGTCAATATAGATCGCGTCGATGCTGACGCCTTCATCAAGGAAGCGGTCGACTTCCTCGAGCAAACCAGGAGCTTCACGCTCAAGGGGCAGGGTCGCAAAACGATTGGCTTCGGATAGCGCGATCTCAGTTCTGTGATCGCCCGACTTTTCGACTGTGCCGGAAGAATGGGCCAACAAAAGGCGCGGAATGATCTCGCTCTCGATGATCGTGTTGATCGTGTCTTCACCGAGAGAGGAACAACCTTCCTTAGCCTCGGGAGCGTCCGTTTCGGATTTGCGGCGCATGAGCGAGCCGGACATGACTTTGCGAAGGGCAGCAGACCCCGCCTCAATCATCCCGGACTTACCTTCGGGTGGCACTATGCCTCTCCCAGCCTGACAGGCCGAATAGCCTGCGTTCTGGCGAACTACGCCGTCATGCGCACGTTGGCTGGATCCCATTGTCAAAATGCGCGGACGACTCCGTGTACGCGCTTTTCCCTTCATAGGCAAACGACGCTGTTCAGCATTGAAACAGTGTCAATTTAATTGGGCGTCCAATATATTTGACACTGAATGTGTCGCAGTTCTACAAAGCGACTCTGACAAGAAAGGCCAATCGCGAGGAATGGCGACCACGGACCACACGACTCCGGTCCGGCCAGCGGCAAAGGCTGCGGGGGCGGACACACAGGGGAAGGGGAAAGCGCTCTACACAGTAGATGAGCGCCGGAGACGGGACGAATCGGTCTGGACAATTGTTCAAGGTGTCCTTGCTCCGCTCCAATTCGTTGTCTTTCTCGTCAGTCTCGGCCTTGTCATCCGCACCTTGACCACCGGCGAAGGCGCCCTCGCCGCCGACTTCTCCATCGTGGTCAAAACTCTTGTTCTTTATCTCATCATGGTAACCGGCTCGATCTGGGAGAAAGTCGTGTTCGGCAAATGGCTGTTCGCATCCGCTTTCTTCTGGGAAGACGTGTTTTCCATGCTCGTCCTGGCGTTGCACACGCTTTACCTCGTGATGCTGTTTGGCGGCATCGGTACGATGGAAGAGAGGCTTCTTGTCGCCCTCGCCGCTTACAGCGCTTACCTCATCAATGCGGGCCAGTTCCTCTGGAAACTTCGGATGGCGCGCCTTCAAGGCACGCAAATACAGGCGGTGCCAGCATGAATGTCGCGAGTACTCTGGAAGGCTGCGCAAAACCGGCTGAGACGGCCCGTCCGGTTCTTCGTGAACGCGGTCAACGCGAAGTCTTCTGTGGCCTAACTGGTATCGTTTGGCTGCACCGCAAAATGCAGGACGCCTTCTTTCTTGTCGTCGGCTCCCGCACCTGCGCCCACCTACTTCAATCCGCCGCGGGTGTGATGATCTTTGCTGAACCGCGCTTTGCCACCGCCATCATGGAAGAGCGCGATCTTGCTGGCATGGTCGATTGTCAGGACGAGCTGGACCGTGTTGTTGACCGCCTGCTTGCCCGTCGCCCTGATATCAAGACGCTGTTCCTCGTCGGCTCTTGCCCGTCGGAAGTGATCAAGCTTGACCTTGGCAAAGCCGCCGAACGCCTCGGCGCGCGGCATATGCCGAATGTGCGCATCCTGAATTACTCGGGCAGCGGCATTGAAACCACCTTCACGCAAGGGGAAGACGCTTGCCTCGCCGCGCTGGTGCCGGAAATGCCTGCTCTTGCTGCAGACGCTCCGCAAGAGCTGCTGATGGTGGGCTCGCTTCCCGATATTGTCGAAGACCAATTCCTGCGGCTGTTCAAACAGCTCGGGATTGAGCGGGTGGGCTCTCTGCCTGCGCGCAACGCCCGCGACCTGCCAGCCGTGGGTCCAAGCACCCGATATCTTCTCGCTCAGCCTTTCTTGTCGGACACGGCGATGGCGCTGGAGGATCGCGGCGCGCAGCGCATTGACGCGCTGTTCCCTTTTGGTGCCGAAGGGACAACCGCATGGCTCAAAGCAGCCGCTGCCGCCTTCGGCATCGATGAAGCGCATGCCAATGCGGTATGTGCACCAGGCCGAGAACGCGCAAAGCGGGCCATCGAACACTCGCGTGCAGCACTTGAAGGCAAACGTATCAGTTTCCTTCCGGACTCGCAGCTGGAAGTGCCACTAGCGCGCTTCCTTGCAACCGAGCTTGACATGGAACCGGTCGAGGTTGGCACGCCATATCTGCACCGCACGCATTGCGCGCAGGAGCTTGATCTGATCCCGCCATCCGCACGGATCAGCGAAGGCCAGCATGTCGACAAACAGCTTGACCGCGTGCGCGCTGACAAGCCCGATCTAACTGTTTGCGGCCTTGGTCTCGCCAATCCGCTGGAGGCTGAAGGCTTCAGCACCAAATGGGCCATCGAACTGGTCTTTTCGCCCATCCACGGCTTCGATCAAGCTGGGGATCTCGCCGAACTCTTTGCACGGCCATTGCGGCGCCGTGACGTGCTGGAGGTGTAGGCGATGCAGCTTTCCGTCTGGACATATGAAGGCCCGCCCCATGTCGGCGCGATGCGCGTGGCAACCGCGATGAAGGACCTGCATTACGTTCTCCATGCGCCGCAGGGTGATACCTACGCTGATCTGCTGTTCACCATGATCGAGCGGCGCAACAAGCGCCCGCCAGTGACTTACACCACATTCGAAGCACGCGATCTGGGCAAGGATACCGCGCAGCTGTTTCAAGACGCCGCGCAAGACGCCGCCGAGCGGTTCAAGCCGCAGGCCATGATCGTTGGCGCATCGTGCACTGCCGAACTCATTCAGGATGACCCTGGCGGTCTTTCCGAAGCCATGGACCTGCCCTGCCCCGCCATCCCGCTTGAGCTGCCGAGCTACCAGCGCAAGGAAAACTGGGGCGCGGCAGAAACATTCTACCAAATCGTTCGTCATCTTGCAGACAAGGATATTGGCGCAGGCCCTCGAGAGGGGCGTAAGGCGCGCGCCAATATCCTTGGACCATGTGCGCTTGGCTTCCGCCATCGCGATGATCTGGTCGAGATACGCAAGATTCTCGATACGCTTGATATCGAAGTGAACCTCGTCGCACCCTTGGATGCGACCCCGCAGGACATCACGCGGATCGGCAATGCCGATTTCAACATCGTCCTTTACCCCGAAATTGCAGATGAAGCGGCCCGCTGGCTCGAACGGACGTTCAAGCAGCCCGCGGTTCGCTCAATCCCTATCGGCGTTGGCGCTACACAGCGTTTCATCGTCGACGTCGCCGAGTTGGCAGGTGCAGATCCCACGCCTGCCCTCGGCGACACCCATTCCCGGCTTCCATGGTGGAGCCGCAGTGTCGATCTCGACATATCTCACCGGCAAACGCGTTTTCATCTTCGGAGACGCCACCCACGCCGTTGCCGCAGCGCGTATCGCCAAGGAAGAGCTTGGCTTCGAGGTTGTTGGCCTCGGCTGCTACAACCGCGAATTCGCCCGCGACATTCGCGCCGCAGCGAAGGAATATGGCCTCGATCCGCTGATCACGGACGATCATCTGGAGGTTGAGGAAGCCATCATCGAAGCCGCACCGGAAATGGTGCTGGGCACGCAAATGGAACGCCACATTGCCAAACGTCTTGGCATGGCCTGTGCCGTGATTTCGTCGCCAGTGCATGTGCAAGACTTCCCCGCACGTCACTCACCCCAAATGGGTTTCGAAGGCGCGAATGTGATCTTTGACACGTGGGTGCACCCGCTGGTGATGGGTCTTGAAGAGCACTTGCTCACCATGTTTCGCGAAGACTTCGAGTTTTCAGACGAGAATGGCCCCTCACACCATGCGGCGCATGCACCAAAGAAGCCCGCAAGCGCGCCAGCGGAGCCTGCACCCGAAGAGCCACTCGTCACAGCGCATGATGGCGCCATGTGGACCGACGAAGCGCAGCGCGAGTTAAAGAAAATCCCGTTCTTCGTGCGGGGCAAGGCGCGCCGTAACACCGAAGCTTTTGCCGCCGAGCAAGGGCGGCCACAAATCGACCTAGACACGCTCTACGACGCGAAGGCGCATTATGCACGGTAGCGTCTCGACCTCCCTCTCCGGACCTGCTCCGGTCAAGGTGGTGATTGTCACGCTGGACAATCACCTGAAAGGGGCGGTCGAACGCGCAGATGATGCGCTTTCCAAGGATGGCATTTCGTTGGAGCTTCACGCAGCCAGCGAATGGGGCAGCGATGAGCACGCGCTAACACAAGTGAAAGCCGCAATTGCCGAAGCGGACATCGTCATCGCGACGATGATCTTCCTCGACGATCACATGCGCGCAATCCTGCCCGCGCTCGAAGCGCGGCGCGAAGACTGTGACGCGATGGTGTGCCTGATGTCAGCGGGCGAGATCGTGAAGCTCACTCGCATGGGTGGATATCGCATGGATGCGCCCGCAAAGGGCCCGCTGGCGCTGCTGAAGAAATTGCGCGGGTCGAAGAAACAAGGCGCAAGCTCTGGCGCTGGCCAGATGAAGATGCTGCGCCGCCTGCCGAAGATCCTAAAGTTCATTCCCGGCACCGCGCAGGATGTACGAGCCTATTTCCTGACGCTGCAATATTGGCTAGCCGGGTCGGACGAGAACGTGATCGCCATGGTCCGTGCGCTGATCGATCGCTATGCGGCGGGCGAGCGCGAGGCGCGGCGGGGCGAGACCCCTGCCGAGGCACCGCTCGAATACCCCGAAACCGGCGTCTATCATCCGCATGCCAAGGGAAAGATCGGGGACAGCACCCGTCTTCTCGCCGCCGCCAAGAAGCGCGGTGACGGCAAGAATGGCACCGTCGGTCTGATCCTGCTTCGCTCTTACCTGCTTGGACATGACGCAGGGCATTATGACGGCGTGATCGAAGCTTTTGAGGCGGCAGGCATGGAGGTCGTTCCGGTCTTCGCGAGCGGTCTCGATGCACGCCCGGCGATTGAGAAGTTCTTTGTCGAGCGCGGCAAGCCGACCGTGGATGCCATAATCAACCTCACCGGCTTCTCACTGGTGGGCGGCCCTGCTTACAACGATGCTGACGCTGCGCGCGAAGTGCTCGGCAATCTCGACGTGCCTTATCTCGCCGCTCACGCGATCGAATTTCAGACCATCGAAGAATGGCGCAGCCGCGAACAAGGTCTTCTGCCGCTCGAAGCGACAATGATGGTCGCATTGCCCGAGCTTGACGGTTCCACCGTCCCCAGCGTGTTTGGCGGGCGTATCGGTGATAGCGGCGTATGCGAAGGGTGCGAGCGACGTTGTGAGCGCACCGTGTCCGAGAAAATCCGCCCGATGCAGGTTTGTTCAGAGCGCGCCGAAGCACTGGCTGCGCGGGCCCTGAAACTGATCGAGTTGCGCCGTTCAGAGCGCGCGACACGCAAACTCGCTGTGGTGCTGTTTAACTTCCCGCCGAACGCGGGCGCGACAGGCACGGCAGCGTTCCTCTCGGTCTATGAATCGCTGTTTGCGACACTGCAAAGGTTGGCTGACGAGGGATACTCGGTCGCACTGCCGCAGAACGTCGATGAGCTTCGCGATGCCATCCTGAAGGGCAACTCGGAACGCTTCGGTGCCGATGCCAATGTCGCCGCCCGTATTCCGGCGGACGAGCACGTGCGCCGCGAGCCACATCTGGCCGAGATCGAAGCACAATGGGGCCCCGCCCCTGGCAAAGCGCAGGCCGATGGTGGCCACATCCATGTTTACGGCGCGCACTTCGGAAATGTCTTTGTCGGGGTGCAACCGACCTTCGGTTACGAAGGCGATCCAATGCGGCTGCTGTTCGAGGGCAACTTCGCCCCCACACATGCCTTCAGCGCATTCTATCGCTGGCTGCGTGAGGATTTCGGTGCGCACAGCGTTCTGCATTTCGGCACTCACGGCGCGCTTGAATTTATGCCGGGCAAACAGGCTGGCATGACCAGCGATTGCTGGCCCGAACGGCTTATCGGCGATCTGCCCAATTACTATCTCTATGCCGCGAACAATCCCTCCGAAGGGATGCTGGCGAAGCGTCGCAGCGCCGCCACGCTGGTCAGCTACATGACCCCGCCGCTGGCACAGGCCGGCCTTTACAAAGGTCTCGCCGAGCTCAAGGCGAGCGTCGAACGCTGGCGCATGACCGGCGCGGATGACGAAGCCGAACGCGCCGACCTTGCCGAACTGATCGCAGTGCAATGCGAAGCGCTCGATATCGAAATGGGCGCGATTGAGGACCTTTCGGGTCGTCTCTATGAGCTCGAACAGACCCTGATCCCGCATGGCTTGCATGTGCTGGGTCGCAATCCGCAAGGCGAACAGCGCGAGGACATGCTCGACGCCATGCTCGACGCCGCAGAGGATGGCGACCGAGATACGATGGGCGGCGCCATCGATGCCTGCGACGAACTCGGCTCACTGATCCACGCGCTAGATGGCGGTTATGTCCAGCCGGCACCGGGCGGAGACATTGTTGCCAATCCGGCTGTTCTGCCCACCGGCCGCAACATTCACGGTTTCGATCCGTTCCGTATTCCCAGTGCCTATGCCTGTATGCAGGGCACCGATCAGGCCGACAAACTGATCGCACGCCACGTCGAGAATGGCGAGCCTTACCCTGAAAGCATCGCCATGGTGCTGTGGGGCACGGACAATATGAAGACCGAGGGCGTGCAAATCGCGCAGGCGATGACGCTGTTGGGCGCCCGACCGCGCCGCGACGGCTATGGTCGCTTGGCAGGCGCCGAGCTGATCCCGCTCGAAGAACTGGGCCGTCCGCGCATCGACGTGGTCATGACACTGTCGGGCATCTTCCGCGACTTGCTGCCGTTGCAGACCCGGATGCTTGCCGAGGCTGCGCTGCTGGCATCGCAAGCGGACGAGCCTCTCGAACAGAACTTCGTTCGCAAACACAGTCTCGCCCATGCGCAGCAGCATGGTTGCGACATCGAAACTGCGGCGTTGCGCGTCTATTCTAATGCCGAGGGCTCCTACGGTGCGAACGTCAACCAGATGATCGAAGGCGGGGCATGGGCCGATCCTGACGAACTCGCCAACGCATTCGAAATCAATAAGGGCTTTGCCTACGGGGTCAGCGGCACACCTGTGCAACAGCGCGATCTGCTTCAAAGCGCGCTCAAGGGCGTCGATTTCACCTATCAAAACCTCGAAAGCGTCGAGCTAGGCATCAACGATGTCGACCAATATGTGGACGGGCTTGGTGGGGTCAGCCGCTCGGTAGCGAAAGCCAAAGGTGCAGACGCCCCCGTCTACATCCTCGATGCAACTCGCGGAAAGCCAAAGGTTCGCACGCTTTCCGAACAGATCGACCTCGAAGCGCGTACGCGCACACTCAATCCCAAGTGGTTTGAAGGGATGCTCGATCACGGATTTGAAGGTGTGCGCCAGATCGAAGGGCACGTGACCAGCACGCTCGGCTGGTCCGCCACCACCGGCCAAGTCGCGCCGTGGGTCTATCAAAAGATTTCCGAGACTTTCGTGCTCGACGAAGAGATGCGCGCGCGCCTCTCGCAACTCAATCCAAAGGCGTCCGCGCGGGTCGCAGGGCGCTTGCTCGAAGCATGCGACCGCGAACTGTGGGAGCCAGATGACGCGACGCTCGCCGCACTGCGCGAAGCCAATGATGAACTCGAAGACCGCCTCGAAGGCGTGTTCGTGGCCGAATAAGAGAGGGACGGCTAACTATGAACCTGCACACACCGAAATCCGGTTTCTCGCAGCCAGACGGCGAGGGTTCGGTCCAGGTCCAGCTTGACCCGCGCGACCAGATCAAAGGCGCGAAGGTTTTCGCCGTCTATGGCAAAGGCGGGATCGGCAAATCGACCACCTCGTCCAACCTATCGGCGGCGTTTTCAAAGCTCGGCCACCGTGTGCTCCAGATCGGCTGTGACCCCAAGCATGACAGCACGTTTACGCTTACCAAGAAGCTGATGCCGACGGTGATCGACGTTCTCGAAACGGTCGAGTTTCATAGCGAAGAGCTGCGGCCCGATGACTACATGTTTGAAGGCTATAACGGCGTGATGTGCGTGGAGGCTGGTGGGCCTCCGGCGGGCACAGGTTGCGGCGGTTATGTCGTGGGCCAAACGGTGAAACTGCTCAAACAGCACCACCTTCTCGAAGACACCGACGTGGTGATTTTCGACGTGCTGGGTGATGTGGTGTGCGGCGGTTTTGCGGCTCCGCTGCAACACGCAGAGCGGGCATTGGTGGTCGCTGCCAACGACTTTGACAGCATCTTCGCCATGAACCGCATCGTCGCGGCCATCGGCGCGAAATCGAAGAATTACGATGTGCGTCTTGCAGGTGTGGTCGCCAATCGCAGCCGCGAAACCGACGAGATCGACCGTTTCTGCGACGAAATCGGCATGCAACGCCTCGCGCATTTCCGCGATGTCGATGCGATCCGTCGCTCGCGCCTCAAAAAATGCACATTGTTCGAAATGGACGACAGCCCCGAGGTAAAGCAGGCGCAGGACGAATATCTCCGCCTTGCCGCACAGCTTTGGGCGGGCGTCGAACCGCAAGCGGCCGAGCCGATGAAAGACCGCGACATCTTTGATTTTCTGGGGTTTGAATGATGGCCAGCCGCGTTCCCACACCCTTCGAAACGGGCGCCTACGCTGACAAGCGAGAGGCGCTTGCAACCTATTTTGATAGCACGGCCCGGCAAGCTTGGATTGATCTGACGTCGGACAAAAAGGTTAGCGGCATCCGCGCCACGGTTCGTGCCGGGCGTGACGAGATGCGCAAGACGCTGCTTGATTGGCTGCCCGCCGATATGCGCCGTACAAGTCTGCTTGATGCGGGCTGCGGCACAGGCGCACTTGCTGTTGGTGCAGCATGTCGCGGAGCCGAAGTCACCGGTGTCGACGTAGCTGGCGGCCTTGTCGAAGTCGCGCGTGATCGCGAGCCGGGTTTTACCGGCCACGGCCATATCAAGTGGGAAGCGGGTGACATGCTCGATCCTGCCTTCGGAACGTTTGACCACGTCGTCGCGATGGATCTCGCTGATCCATTACGAGCCGGACGACCTGGTCGCCGCGCTCGAAGAACTTGCCGGCCGCACTAACCATTCGATCCTGTTCACCTTCGCCCCGCACACAAAGCTGCTCGGCGCGATGCACAAGGTTGGCAAGGTCTTCCCGAAAAGTGACCGCTCCCCCGCGATTGTGCCGGTCGCTGAAGTCGCCCTGCGCGCCAAACTGACTCGCATCAAAGGCTGGAAGATTGGCCGCACCCAGCGTGTTTCGAGTGGGTTCTACACCAGTCAGGCATTGGAGCTTGTCAAACTGACATGACCGACACGCCCCGCCCTGCACCGGAGATTTTCCAGGCGATCGCCAAGTTTCTGCCTTTTGCAGACGCGGCGAGTACCGAGTTGCCTTTGTCGCAGCTTCTTCGCCTGTCTCTGTTCCAGTTCAGCGTGGGCATGGCGGCGGTACTGCTCAACGGCACGCTCAACCGCGTGATGATTGTCGAGCTTGGCGTGCCCAGTTTTATCGTTGCGCTGCTGATTGCTGTGCCGCTGCTGATCGCGCCATTCCGCGCTCTGATCGGTCACAAGTCAGACACCCACGCCTCTGCCCTTGGTTGGCGGCGTGTGCCGTTCATCTGGTTTGGCACTCTGATGCAGTTTGGCGGCCTCGCCATTATGCCGTTTGCACTGCTGCTGCTCAGCCGTGAGGCCGACTTCATCCTTGGCATAACGAGCACTGCGGCCGCGTTCCTGCTGACAGGCGCGGGCTTCCATATCACGCAGACCGCTGGCCTCGCCTTGGCCACTGATCTGGCGCCTGAAGACAAGCGTCCACGCGCCGTCGCACTGCTTTACGTCATGCTGCTTGTCGGCATGATGTTCAGCGCCTTTGTCATCGGCGGACTGCTGATGGACTTCTCACCCACGCGCCTTGTGCAAGTCATTCAAGGCTGCGCTGTGGTCACGTTTGTCCTGAACCTCACCGCACTGTGGAAGCAAGAAGCGCGCACTCGTGACCGGGCGAAGAAAGACCCCGACGCACCGACGTTCAGCCAATTGTGGAACGACTTCGTCAAAGATGGCCGCAATGCGCGCCTTCTGACCGGCATCGGTATCGGTTCGGCGGGCTTTGCAATGCAGGATGCGCTCCTCGAACCCTATGGCGGCGAGGTCCTTGGCCTCTCCGTCGGCGCGACTACCTCGCTTACCGGAGCTTGGGCACTTGGTTCGCTGGTCGGCTTTGTTCTTTCTGGACGCTCACTCTCTCGGGGCGGTGACCCGCTGCGTATCGCGGGTGCTGGTCTGGTGACCGGCGTGATGGCGTTTCTGCTTGTTATCTTCGCGGCACCGTTTGGCTCCGCGACAATGCTCTTTCTTGGAGCAACCGCAATCGGCCTTGGCCTTGGTCTGTTTTCCGTCGGGACACTGATCGAAGCCATGGCCCTCGCAAAGTCCTCCACCGCCGGTTTGGCGTTGGGGGCATGGGGTGCTGTGCAAGCCACCTGTGCAGGCGCTGGGATCGCGCTTGGCGGGGGTTTGCGTGACATCTTCGCATGGCTCGCCGCTGACGGCAGCCTTTCCGCCGTTCTGGCAACCCGGGCGACGGGTTACGGAACTGTCTACATCCTCGAAATCCTGCTGCTTCTTGCAGGTCTCGCCGCGATCGGACCGTTGGTCGGCCACGCTCGCAGAACCACCAACGATCCTAGGGACAATGCAGGCCAGCCATTTGGCCTGAGGGAGTTCCCGACATGACGGATTTTGATCCCCGGCGGCTGCCGCCTCAGCCACCGATTCCGAATGAAAGGAAAGTACAATGCAATCTGAAGGTATAACCTACATTGTCGGCACGTTCGACGTGGCCGAGCTGACCTTCCTCGCCTTTTTCGTCTTCTTTGTGGGCCTCGTGATTTATCTCAATCGCGAGAGCCGCCGTGAAGGCTATCCGCTGGAGCATGAGCAGACCGGCGTTGTTGAACGCGGCCTTCCGCTGTCGGATGCAGGCAAAAAGACCTTCAAGCTGCCGCATGGCCGGGGCACCTACACCCCCGAAGATCTGCCACGCGATCCGCAATCCAAGCTGGATCGTATCGACGCGCAACAAGCGTTCGGTTCTGCTGGGGCACCATGGGTACCCAATGGCGACGGTATGAAGTCAGCCATGGGTCCGGGTGCTTATGCAGAGCGTGAGGACTACCCTGACCTAACCTTTGATGGTCGTCCGCGCATCGTTCCTATCGCTGACAGCCATGACATCGTGGTTGCAAAGCAGGACATGAACCCTGTTGGCCTGCCGGTGTACGGCGTCGACAAGAAACTGGCCGGTGAAGTCAGCGATATCTGGGTCGACCAGTCGGAGCACATCATCCGCTATCTCGAAGTGACAACCAAGTCGGGCAAGAAGGTTCTTGCGCCGATGTTTGTATGTGCGGTTCAGGGGAAAGGCTTCCTTGGTGGCATCACGCCGCTGGTGGATGACCAGGTTCCTCTGATCGACATCGACTCAATCACTTCGGAGCAGTTTGACGACGTTCCGCAGGTGGCAACCGCAGGCCAGATCACCCGTCTCGAGGAAGACAAGATCATGGCCTACTACGGCGGCGGCTACATGTATGCGACGCCGGATCGGGGCGAACCGTGGCTCTAAACGATCACGCAGAGACCCGCCCGGAGGTTGATGAGATCGACGGGCCGAGCGCAGACGGCGACCCAATGGGCACGCCTGCGGCGAACGAAACCGTATTGTGGAAAGGGCGGCCTGATCTGGCCGTCCTTGCCCGCTCGGCATTCCACACACGCAAGTTCGCCCTCTACTTCGTGCTCTTGATCGGGATCGCGGTGATCCTCGGCAATCCCAACGCCGCGCTGGTTTGCGCGGTGCTCGGCGTTGTCGCGCTCGCGATCATGCAAGGCCTGGCCTGGATGAGTGTGCGCACAACAACATACATCATCACCGATGCTCGCCTTATCATGCGCATCGGCATGGCAATCGAGACGCGGATCAACATCCCGCTCAAACATATCGGTTCCGCCCATCTGAAAGACCGTGGCAATGGTCACGGCGACATCGCTGTCGAGGTGAATGGTGAACGTATGCTGGGATGGTTGCTGCTGTGGCCGCATAACCGCCCGCTGCATTATTCGCACCCGCAGCCAATGCTGCGCGCCATCCCCAATGTCGATCAGGTCGCCGCGCTTCTGGCCGAGGCCTGTGCCCAGCATGAGGCAATCGACCAAAATTTGACGCAGATCAAAGATAGCGTCGCCCAAGGCACTATGACCGAAGGCGGCCTTAAGGGAGCGCCTGCATGATCATCGCCGCAATCGTCCGGACTTACGAAGAAGACGAGTTTGCCGTCCACAAGCTCCCGCTCATGTTCATGGGCGCGGTTGTCGCTTTGTCGGTGGTGCTAACGGCAATGGTCAGTTTCGGGTTCTTCGAACGCCAAGCGATCCCCAGCGAAGTGCGCGCGGCGGATGGCGTAACGATGGCTCAGAGCCGGACGATCCGCTTCTTTGACGAACAGGGCGGCACGGTCCGCGTTGAGGACGGCGCGAGCGGCGAAGTCCTCGCCAGCTACGGTCCTGGCACGGGCGGCTTTATTCGCTCCACCGCGCGCAGTCTCGTTCATCAGCGCCGCATCCGCGCAATCGGCCCGGAAGTCGCATTCGATCTGATCGAATGGACCAATGGCGACCTGACATTGAGCGACAGCACCACGGGCGAAACGGTGGAGGTTGCGTCCTTTGGCAAAGACAACCGCCGCGTGTTCGCTGAAATGCTGCCGCAGGGGACCAAGTGATGGCGAGTGTCGCCCCTTCCCCGATTGATACCAGTGCGCGCGAATTCCAGACGCCGTGCACCATTACGGTCGAACAGAGCAGCGAGCATTTTCACGCGCATGTCGATCTGCCCGACGACATCGAGATGGAGCCGGGTGACAAGGTGCGCGTCCATGGAGACCCGATCTCCATCCCGTTCGGCAGCAAGGAAGTGTTTTACCGAACCGCCACGGTGACCCGCGCCGGACCATTCAAGCGCCTGCTCGTGAAGGCAGCAGCCTATTTCGATTTGGCAGAATTGTACGAAGTCAGCTTCAACGCTGGGAGGATCAAATGAACGCTCACACCCAAATCAAAGCCAATGATCAGGCAATGATGACGAGCGAAGAGGCGATGGCGCTGGCGACGCAGGACACCGTCCTGACGCCGCGCTTCTACACCACCGATTTTGACGCGCTGGACGCGATTGATGTGTCGCTGGTCCGCGAAGAGTGGGACCAGCTTATCGCGGATATGGTGGGCGACCCGAACAAGAAGCACTTCCGCCACAAGGATGATTTCGCTGGCATTATCGAAGGGCTGGAGCCCGAACTGCGCAAGGAATTCACCGATTTCCTCGTCAGCTCGATGACCTCGGAATTCTCCGGCTGCGTGCTCTATGCCGAGATCGCCAAGCGGACAAAGAACCCGGACGTGAAGCAGCTGTTCAAACTGCTCGCACGCGATGAGAGCCGCCATGCCGGTTTCATCAATGAAAGCCTTAAAGATGCAGGGATCGGTGTGGATCTCGGCTATCTGACGAAGACCAAGAAATACACGTTCTTCAAGCCGAAGTTCATCTGGTACGCGGTCTATCTGTCAGAGAAGATCGGCTACGCCCGCTATATCACGATTTACCGCCACCTCGCGCGCAATCCGGATCGCAAGTTCCACCCGATTTTCGACTGGTTTGAAGAATGGTGCAATGACGAGTTCCGCCACGGCGAAGCCTTCGCCATGTTGATGCGCGCGGACCCGCAGCTGCTCGAAGGGCGTAACAAGCTGTGGATTCGGTTCTTCCTGCTTTCGGTCTATGCGACGATGTATGTCCGCGACCATGCCCGCCCGGTGTTCCATAAGGCGCTTGGTGTCGATCCGACCGAGTATGACTACGAAGTCTTCCGCATCTGCAACGAGATCAGCAAGCAGGTCTTCCCTGTTGAGCTCGACATTGATGATCCGAAGTTCCGCGCGCGGATGGAAGCATTGCGCAAGGCTTCAAACCGGATCGACGATGGCAAGGCGCAGGGCGGCATTGGCGGCTTCTTTAAACGCATGACCGGTGCCGCAGGCGCAGGCTTCAACTTCGCGCGGATGTACTTCCAGACGGTCAAGCCGAACACGCTTCCGCAATCGATCAGGCTTCATCCTGCATGGTAAGCTGGAGCGGTCATATTGTACCGTTCATCGTGACGGTCGCGATCTGGTTTTTCGCAACGGGCCTTATCGCCTGGGCGGATAGCCGTGAGCGCGCGACCTTCCGTCGCAGCCTGATGCTGGGCGGAATTGGTGGCTTGGTCGGCTTGATTGTGATTCTGATCGCCTCGTGGTCGATATCCCAACTTGCGGTTTACGCAGCCTTTGGCGGTGCATTGCTCGTATGGGCATGGCACGAAATCGGTTTTCTTACCGGTGCCGCTGCGGGTCCACGCCGGATCGAAGCCGATCCGCAAGCGCGCGGTATCGAACGTTTCACACAAGCAAGCGCGACGGTGATCCACCACGAAGTCGCTTTGGCGCTCACCGCACTGATGTTGATCTCACTGGCTTGGAATGCACCGAACCAGATCGGCGCGACCGTCTTCGTGTTGATGTTCGGTCTGCGGCTCTCTTCAAAAATCAATCTGTTCGTTGGTGTACCCAACACCTCCACGGAGATGCTGCCGGTGCATCTTTCCTATCTGAAGAGCTATTTCGGGCGCAATCGTATGACTGTGCTCCTCGCGGGTTCCATTGCGGCAATCCTTGCGGTTGCATGGTGGTTTGCCAGCCTCGCCATCGCAGCACCCACTGGCAGCGCCGAGATGGTTGGCGCCAGCCTGCTCACCGCATTGTGCCTGCTCGGCGCGCTCGAACATATCTTTCTCGCCCTGCCATTTCGCGATGGAATGCTGTGGGGCTGGGCCTTTTCAAAACAACGCAATCAGACGGGAACGCCGTCATGACTTTCAAGAACGACAACATGGAAACAGAGGGTAACGCCATGGACTTCGAAGCCTTTTTCGCAAGCGAGCTGGACACCGTTCGCGAAGACGGTCGCTACCGCGTCTTCACTGATATCAAGCGGCATTGCGGCAAGTTCCCGCACGCCACGCGCTTTGTCGACGATGAAACCCGCGCGGTTACCGTTTGGTGCTCAAATGATTATCTGGGCATGGGCCAGCACCCGAAGGTGCTTGAGGCTATGCACTCCACCCTTGATGAATGCGGTGCAGGCGCAGGCGGCACGCGTAACATCTCGGGCACCAACCATTATCACGTAGAGCTGGAGCGCGAACTTGCCGACCTTCACGGCAAGGAAAGCGCGCTTCTCTTCACCTCTGGATATGTTTCGAATTGGGCGGGTCTGGGAACACTCGCAGCTAAGATCCCAGGCTGCGTAGTCTTCTCAGATCTCGCTCAACCATGCTTCGATGATCGAAGGCATCCGGCACAGCCGCGCGCCGTACAAGATCTGGAAGCACAACGATGTCGAGGACCTCGACCGCTTGCTGTCCGAATACCCAGCGGATATTCCCAAGCTGGTGGCGTTTGAAAGCGTGTATTCGATGGATGGCGACATCGCCCCCATCGCCGAGATCCTCGACGTGTGTGAGAAGCATGGCGCGATGAGCTACATCGATGAGGTTCACGCCGTTGGCCTGTATGGTCCACGCGGTGGCGGCATCGCCGAACGCGAAGGCTTGATGGATCGTATTACCGTGATCGAAGGCACTCTGGGCAAGGCATTTGGCGTGATGGGCGGCTACATCGCAGCCTCTTCCAACCTGGTGGACTTCGTGCGCAGCTTTGCCAGCGGCTTTATCTTTTCGACCGCCCTGCCTCCGGCTGTGGCAGCCGGGGCAGCGGCCAGCATTCGTCACCTCAAAGAAAGCGACCACGAGCGTGACACGCAAAAAGAGCGTGTCAAAGAGGTTCGTCGCCAGCTCGATACGATGGGCATTCCGCACCTCGACAACCCTAGCCACATCATTCCGGTGATGGTGGGCGATGCGAAGAAGTGCAAAATGATCAGCGACTGGCTGATGGATAATCACGGCATTTATGTGCAGCCGATCAATTATCCGACCGTGCCAGTAGGGACAGAGCGTCTGCGACTGACACCTTCGCCAGTGCATGACAGCGGCGACATCACCCGCCTTATCAACGCGCTCAGCGAAATCTGGTCTCAGTGCGAATTGGCACGAATGGAAGTCGCTGCCTGACCAAGCGTTCTCAGAAGCAAAGAAATAGGGCGGTGTGGCATACCACACCGCCCTTTTCTGTTTGGCTTTCGCCGTAACCGTTTGGCTTAGAGGCCAGCTTCGGTGAAGATCTCGTCGAACTCACGACCGGCGAGACCCGGGTGGCTGACACCCTTGGCAGCTTCGACGTTGGCGTCCGAACCTTCGCCTTCAACCACGATCAGACCGATCATGCCTGCGGCGTAGTGCGGCGTGCACTTGTAACCGTATACGCCAGGCTTCGGCACAACGTAGGAAACTTCCTCGTTGACCTTGCCTTCCCAACCTTCGACGCCCTCAGGGATCATACCTGCGATCGAAGCCGACTGGTGGGTCGGGTCGGTCGGGACGAACTTGATTGTATCGCCGACTTTTGCCTTCACGAGGCGCGGTTTGAAGACCTGAAGGCCGCTCGCATCGTCCGGATCCTTCGTATACATCTGGACTTCGATAACGGTGCCGTTGGCTTCAACAGCAGGTGCTGCTTCGGCTGCTTCTTCTGTGGTGGCTTCTTCTTCAGTCGCGGTTTCTTCAGTTGCCGCTTCTTCGGTTTCTTCCGTTGCCGGCGCGTCAGTGGCTTCGCCACCACATGCCGAAACAGCAAACAGGCTGGTGACTGCCACTGCGCTCAGAAAGGCGTTACGTTTCATGTCGTTATTCCCTTAAATATCTAAAGCGACCCCCTTCTTGACGAGCCGCAGATGAATATCCCAAGGCATTCAGGAAGGCTGTTGCGGTCGCGATCCGATGCCGCTTGGCCTGCCCATGCGAACCCTAAACGTTCAAAACGCAATGCGTTTCCCGAATGTGGCGGTAAAAGGACAAAAAAGTTGCATGAGGCGCACCAGGCGTTGCGAAAGTCGGTTTGCGTTGATCGATCACGCCGCTAAACAGACGCCATGAAAAATCTCGCATGGTATTCGAAACTCGCCCTCGGGCTGACCGTTTTCCTTCCCGCCTATTTCGCGATTGCAGCGTTGGGCACGAAGTTCGGCCTCTGGAGCTGGCAATTCGGATTGGGCACCATGATCTTTGGCGGGGGCATGTGGGTGGTCGGCGCAGTGGCGCTTGTAGCACTCGCCGTGCTTCTGATCGGGATTTTCAAAACGCCGCGGGATAAAACCAAGATCGCCATCGGCATAGTTGCCCTGCTTGGGCCAGCTTTCTTTGCGTATCTGGGTATCTCAGCGCGCGGCACGGCGGCTGAGAACCCGATATACGATGTGGCAACTGATACGGCGAACCCTCCCGCATTTTCAAAGGCGAAAATTAAGGCGCGTGAAGATTCCGGCGCGAACCCGCTGCCCGATTACGAAACGCCAATTGGTCGTTTGGAGAAGTGGAAAAGCGCGGACAAAGAACTCGCCATTCAGTCGCACGCGCAGATTATCACGGATCGTTATGCCTCGCTTTCACCGCTCCCACTCGCAGGTGCCGGGAAAGAGGACGCGGTCGAGGCTGTGGCGGCAGCGATGGCTGATTTGGGCTTTTCCGATATCACATCAGATGTAGAAAAAGGCCGCGTCGAGGGCGTTGCCACCACATTCTGGTTCGGGTTCAAGGACGATGTGGTCGCCCGCGTGGGCGAGGCGCAGATTGACTTCCGTTCGGTCAGCCGCGTCGGCACCAGCGACCTTGGCGCCAATTCCAAGCGGATCGCAGACCTGCGCGAAGCCACACAGGCGCGGATCGGACAGCGTTAAGTCAGTCGCGAAACAGCGCCGCAGCCATCGCGCTGCGCTGAAACACCGTCAGCACACATAGCCCCGCATAGGCATAGGCAATGACGCCGAACCATACGGGGAACAGGCACATTGCGATAAACACCGCAATGGTCTCGGTGCCCTCGGCAAGGCCAGTGGAATAGAAGAAACTCTTCTTACCATGTGCCTGAGTGCTGTCACCGCGCTCGGCCGCGATCACGGCGAAAGCAAGAAAACTGACGCCGGTAAGAACAAAGCTGGCGACCAACACCAAAGCCGGCAGTGTGTTCGCCGATGCCATGACGCCAAAGCCGAGCGGGACGGAAACGTAGAACGCAAAGTCCGCAACGATATCGAAATAACCACCCAAGCTAGTCGGGGCAGAGGCGCGTGCCACAGCTCCGTCGAGCCCGTCCAGTACGCGGTTTGCGATGATGAGCGCGAGACCCATCCACACATGGCCGAAAGCAATCGCCACGGCGCCGCCCAATCCCACTGCCAAGCCGGTGAAGGTGAGCATGTTCGCTGTAACGCCCCAACCCGCCAGTACGCGCCCCGCTCGATTAAGCGGCGGATCGATCAGCGGGCGCAGCTTCGCATCGAGCATCAGAAGGTCACCAGCCCGATCCAGGCCCCCGTCATCGCTGTAGCTATGTTGCCCGCGATCCAGCTCTTGATGCCCAGCCCTGCTGCCTCAGCGCGGCGTTCAGGGCATAAAGTGCCGATGGTCGACACCAGCAAACCGATGCTGGCCAAATTGGCAAAACCGCACAAAGCATAGGTGGTGATGAGCAGCCCGCGCGGGCCAAGCGTACCGTCAGTGATGTCTTTGAGTTCTAGAAAAGCGACATATTCGTTTAGGATCGCTTTGGTCCCCATCAAGCCGCCAGCCGCCTGCGCCTCTGCCCAAGGAACCCCGATCAGCCACATCAGCGGGGCGAACAACCAGCCGAAAATGCGCTTCAAGGTCAGCGGCTCGTCTCCCACGAGCGGCAGAAGCGCGAGCACCATGTCAGTGAGCGACACCAGCGCGAACACCACGATGATCACAGCAATCACCGCAAGGAACAGCTGCATCCCGTCCATCGTGCCCTTCACAATGGCATCGATGCTGCTTTCGTACTTGAGCCCTGGTTCTTCTTTCTCGACTTCAGTTGCGTCGTCATCTGCCCTTCCCGGCAACATCAACTTCGCAATCAGCAAAGCGGCGGGCAGCGACACCAACGAGGCCGAGATCATATGGCCAGTCGCGTCAGGCACGGTTTCGCTCAGGGTCGTTGCATAGAGCACCAAAGTCGCGCCGCTGATCGTGGACATGGCGAGCACCATCACCTGAAACAGCTCGGCGCGGCTCATCTTCGCGAAATAGGCACGGATCACCAATGGGCTCTCGACCACACCAAGGAACATGTTCGCCCCGCCGGACAGGCCGACAACGCCGCTCACACCCATCGACTTGCGCAGAAGGAACGACAGACCATTCACCAGCCAGCGCAGCACACCCCAATGCCACAACAGCGCCGCGAGCGCGGAGAACACGATAACCAGTGGCAATATCTGGAACGCGACGATCAAAGGCGCATCGACGCCTTCTTTCAGCTCAAATGGCAGAGGCGCTCCGCCGAGATAACCGAACATGTAGGACGAGCCGTCGAGGGTAGCTTTCTCTATCGCCGCCACGCCGTTCTGCGCATATTCCATCAGGTCCCAAATGAATGGGACACGCACAATCGCTAGCGCCAGCACGCCTTGTAGAGCCAGCGCGCCCGCAATCCAGAGCCATCCCGGGCGGCCCGCCCGATCTTCGCTCAACCCCCAAGCAATCAGGAGCAGAACGGCGATCCCGATGACGCCACGGAATTGATCAAACAGTTCCACTTAAAGGCTCACCCGCGCATCCAGTCGTGATATTTCTCGACCAGCGCCAGCAGCTTCTCCGGCTTGCGCGCCTTCTTCCATTCGCCAGCAGCGAACTTGTTGCCTTCCGCCATCGTCGGATAGGGGTGGATCGTGCCGAGGATCTTGTTGAGGCCCAGCTTGTGCTTCATTGCCAGCGTGTATTCGGCCAGCATCTCGCCCGCATTGTAGCCCACGATGGTCGCACCCAGGATAGTGTCTTTGCCGGGTTTTGTCAGCACTTTGACAAAACCTTTGATCTCATGCTCGGCAATCGCTCGATCAAGATCGTCGAGATCGTATCGGGTCACCTCGTACTCGATACCCTGCTCTTCAGCCTCGGTCTCATTGATGCCAACGCGGGCAATTTCGGGGTCGAGGAAGGTGACGGCCGGAATGACCGAGTAATCCGCCTTGAACTTCTTGAACTGGCCGAACAGCGCGTTGACGCTAGCAAACCATGCTTGGTGGCTGGCGGTGTGGGTGAATTGGTATGGTCCGGCTACATCACCAGCCGCGAAGATATTCGGGAATTTGGTGGCGAGGAATTCGTCGGTCACCACCGTTTTGGCGGTGTCGATGCCCAACTCTTCCAAGCCATATCCGGAGAGGCGTGCCGCACGGCCCACTGCCACGATCAACGCATCGTAAGGCACTTCGACCTTGGAGCCGCCATGTTCCGCGATCACCGCAGAACCAGTGACTTGCACCGCCTTGTGATCGGTCAGCACGGTGACGCCCGATTCCTCCAGTGCCTTCTTGGCCAGCTCGGAAACTTCGGGGTCTTCACGGCCCATGATGCGGTCCATCATCTCGATCTGGGTCACGTTCGAACCCAACCGCGCAAGGCTTTGCGAGATTTCACAGCCGATGGGGCCGCCGCCTAGAATGGCCACACGCGCAGGCGGCGTATCCATTTCGGCAAAGGCATCCCACATCGTGTCAGAGGTCAGGTAATTGCTGTCTTTCAACCCGTCGATCGGCGGCACAAACGGCTCACCGCCCGCCGCAATCACAATCGAGCGGGTGGTCAGGCGCTGCGTGCTGCCGTCATTGCGCGCAATCTCGACCGTCCAAGGGTCGATAATCTTGGCATAGCCCTTCACTACATCGACGCCGAGGCCGGTGTAGCGCTCCTCGCTGTCGTGCGGCTCGATAGCCTTCACTGCGTCCATCACGCGGGAGATGGTGTGTTTGAAGGGAACCTTCGGCTCATGGCTTTCAAGGCCATACTTGTCCGCATTGCGCATTTGGGCTGCGACCTTGGCGCTTTTGATCAGCGCCTTAGACGGGACACAGCCGGTGTTGAGGCAATCGCCGCCCATCTTGTGCGCTTCAACCAGCGTTACTTTGGCTTTCACGGTCGATGCGATCAGTGACGAGACAAGGCCAGCCGCGCCCGCACCGATCACCACCATATTGCGATCATAGCTTTTGGGCTTCGTAAAGCCTTTATAGACCTTGCGCCGCTTGATCGCGCCAATGATGCCCTTCGCGATCCACGGGGCGATGCCAAGCAGTACGAAAGAGCCGAGCACAGCCGGGGTCGCGATGCCCGACAGGCTATCGATCTGCGCAAGCTGCGTGCCTGCGTTCACGTAAACAATCGTACCAAGGAACATGCCGATCTGGCTGACCCACGCAAAGGTCCAAGTCTTGATGCGGGTCAGGCCCATCACAAGGTTGATGACAAAGAACGGAACCGCCGGGATCATGCGCAGGGTGAAGAGGTAAAACGCCCCGTCGCGCTCCAGCCCCTGATTGATTGATTTCAGCCGCTCGCCGAAGCGGTCTTCCATCGTATCGCGCAGGACATAGCGTGCCGAAAGGAAGGCAAGCGTGGCACCAAGTGTCGAGGCGAAAGAGGCTATGATTGTGCCGGTGACGAGGCCAAACATCGCACCAGCCGCCAATGTCAGGATCGCAGCACCCGGCAGCGATGCGGCGGTGACCGCGACGTAGATCACAAAGAAACCAGCGATAACCGGCACCGGGTTCTCAGCGTAGAAATCCTTCCACTGGTCAACCAGCCCTTTGATCCCTTCAACGGTCAGATAGCTGCCTAGATCGAAGATAAAGTAAGCCGCAATGAGCGCCGCGAGCGCTGCAAGGATAATCAGTTTCTTCATGCGTACCCCTTGTTCGCCTTACGGTTCGCGCGCTTCGTCTGAAACGTTACGAGCCGCTTGCCAGCTTCGCGTATTTGGAAATCCAGCGTTTGTCGATGAAGCGTTTGAGCCGTCCGACCCATTTGCCCTGTAATGCCCACCGGCCATAGCTGAGAATTGCGCCGCCATCGCCGGTTGAAATCAGGTACAAGCTGGCGCTGCGCGGTGTGTAGCTCCTTCCGGGACTATTGCCTGAGATTGCATCGCGCAAATTTGCTGCCAGAATTGGCCCAGTGTGCACCGCATGGACGCCAGAATGCGGCACGGCGATATCCTGTCGCGCCGCCACATCTCCTGAGGCAAAGATATGCGGGTGCGAGGTTGATCGTTGGTGGCCGTCGACCGCGATGAAGCCGTCGTGATCCACCGCAAGACCACTCTCACTCGGCCAATCAGGTGCCGCGCTGCCCAGTGCGGCGACAATTAGGTCCGGATTCAATCGGGATTGGGAGGCCCACAGCGCCCCATCTTTAATCCTGGCATTCACCTCGAGCATGGTGAGGCCTTGCCGCCTCAGTTCGTTCTCGACCAGCGCAATCACCTTCGGCGAAAAGCCTGGTAAAAGGCCATCTTCACCGGCAATAAGAGTGACCTGTGTGGCACTACCTCTGTCTCGATTGCGTAGCGCCAAGGTGAGTTCAACGCCTCCTGCGCCGCCGCCAATGACAGCGACCTCTTCGCTGCTCTCTTTTTCTGCAATCGCATCGACAAATTGGTCGATTGGACGCACATCAAGGATACGCGGATCATCGCCGAGCAAAGCGGCCGCTCTGCCCACACCACCGGTGTCGATGGAAGCGATATCGAACGCGATTTCCCGACCGCTTTCACAGGTCACGACCCGCTCATCCGGATCAAATTGCGCGCAGCGATCCGGAACCAGTTCGGCGCCCGCATTCCGCGCCAGTCCGACAAGATCAACCACCCCATCATCCCTATCATGTTCGCCCGCTATCCAGCCGGGGACCATGCCGGAATATCGCAAGGTCGGATAAGGCGTCAGAAACGTCGCGCGGCCCGGACACCCTCGCTTAATCCAGTCCACCAGCACGGCGACATGCGCATGGCCGCCTCCGACCAAAAGGATCGATGTTTCGGTCAATCCGGCACCGACGGGTGAAGTGAGTCCGCAATCATTCGCAGACGCTTAGCCGCACGGATGAAGAATGGCGACCATCCGCGGATCACCAGACCATGGAACCGCCACTTAATCAGTGCGTTCTTTCGGTGTTGTGGTGGGCAATAGCCTGCCCCCGCGTTTGGCCCGGGATACCGCGCGGTTTCGATTTTGCACTCTCCATCGCCACCATGGCGGAACGCAGGATTTGACGGGTAACGGCAATGGCCATTGACAATCCGAGCTACGGCAGCCGCCTATCTTTGGTGCGGTTTTTCCGTCGCTTTTTTGAAATCTTGAAGCCGGAAAGCAGCTTTTACTGGCTCGCCATCGTCTACGGCGTTGGGATCAGTGTGCTTTCACTGGCCACACCGATTTCGGTTCAGATGCTCGTGAATACAGTGGCTAACACAGCTTTGACTGCACCCTTGGTTTTGCTTTCCAGCACGCTTTTCGGCCTGCTGATGATCTTCGCCCTGCTCTATGCGCTGCGCATTCACCTGCTCGAGATTTTCGCGCGCCGCTTTTACGCCCGTATGGTGGCCGAGATTTCGCTTATTTCGGTCTACGCACAGAACCCGTTTTTCACGGACGCGAACAAGGGCGCTTTGTTCAATCGCTATTTCGACGTGGTCAACGTCCAAAAGGCGATCCCGGTTCTGTTCGTCGGCGGATTCACCGTGCTGCTTCAAGTCGCCGTCGGATTCCTCCTCGTCTCGCTGTATCACCCATGGTTCCTTGGCTTCACGCTGGTCCTGATCGCCTTCATTTGGCTGATCTGGCTCGTCTGGGGCGCGCGTGCGATCCGCACAGGGATTGACCTGTCGCACGCTAAGCATGGCACGGCAGCTTGGTTGGAATCCATCGGCTACTCCAACGGCTTCTTCAAGTCGCAGCGGCGCATCGATTATGCGCTCGACAAGACAGACGACTACACCGCCAAATACATCGAAGAACGAAAGCGCCATTTCCGGCAACACTTTGCGCAGGCGCTCGCCTTTTTGTTTATGTATGCGGCGGCCAGTGCTGTGTTGCTGGGATTGGGCGGCTGGCTGGTCATCCAAGGTGAATTGACCTTGGGCCAATTGGTTGCGGCCGAACTGGTGCTCTCGGTCGCGTTTTTCGGCGTTGCCCAACTCGGCACATATCTGACCTATTTCTATGATCTGTGCGCGGCGATCGAGGAGCTTTCGCTGTTCTACGATGTGGAACAGGAAGATCCGAGCGGCGATGATCCAGTCACCGGCAATGATCACACTCTCGTCTTCAATGGCGTTCGCGGCATGGCTCGACATGAAGAGGCTGAACTCAACTTCGAAATCCCCAGCGGGTCGATCGTCATGGCCTCTGCCAGCCATCATGGAATGCAGCGACTCTTCACCAATGTCCTGAAGCTTCACGACATTCCTAGAAGCGGTTTTGCAACGATGGGTGGGATCGATCTTCAAGACATCGAAGCGCACAACCTACGCAACAATGTCCACGTGCTGGAACGCGCATCCTTCGTGGACATGACCATCCGCGAATATCTCAGCCTGTCATGCCCGAACAGCGCGACGCGGCGGATGGTCGGGGCACTCGAAACGGTCGGGCTGACGCACACGATTTCGACTTTCGAACACGGGCTCGATACGCGCATCGCCTCAACCGGATACCCGTTTTCTTCGGTTGAATTGCAGCAGTTGAAGCTCGCCAATGCTCTGCTTGAACAGCCCCGTATTCTGGTGCTGAGCCGTTTGTTCGATCTTCTTGACGAAGAGCCGTTAGCCAGGGCGGTGAACGAGCTGCGCGAGCAAGCCTATTCCACGGTCATCTACTTCTCGAACCGTCGGATCGATCTTGGTTTCGACCGGTTCTTGTATCTCGAAGCGCAGCAGCAACGCTTCTTCGAGAACTTCGACGAATTTTGTCAGGTTGTGAACGGCTGCTCGCCTTTGCGCGGGGACAACACCAAGCTGATAGATGGTGATCCAGACGGCGCGCCTGCTGGAAAGGTGGGCAAGTAAGATGGCCACACTCGAACAGGATATGGCGCACTTCAAAACGCTGGCGAAGCTGCAGCCACCGCGCGTCTTCCGCGCCGTCTTTATCATCGTGCTACTCGGTCTTCTCGCGACTCTGGCATTCCTGATTTACGTTCCTTGGGTGCAGACCACCAGCGGACGCGGCGTGGTCACGACGCTCAATCCCAACGAACGGCAGCAAGAGATCAATGCGGTTGTACCGGGCCGGATCGTTGAATGGTTCGTGCGCGATGGCAGCGCGGTCCTGAAAGGCGATCCCATCGCACGCATCGCTGATGTTGATCCCAATCTTCTGGAACGACTGCGCGCAGAAAAGACACAAGCTGAAATCCAGATCCAGGCGGCGCAGAACGCCCAATCGACTGCCGAGATAGACGAGCGGCGCATGAACGAGCTTTTCCGCGAAGGGCTGACCGCGAGGCGCGATTATGAACTCGCCCAAATCAAAGTCGCCGAAATGCGCGGAAAGGTCGCCGAAGCACAAGCGCGGATCACTCAGATCGAAACCAGGCTTGCGCGCCAGTCAGAGCAAACCATCGTCGCCCCGCGCGATGGATTCATTCAGAGCATAAACGCGGGTGACAGCGCGACCATCGTGAGTGCTGGAGACGTATTGGCGACTTTTGTGCCTGAAACGTCCGAGCGCGTTGTCGAAATTTTCGTCGATGGGCGCGATGTGGCGCTGATCCAGTATGGAGAGCCTGCGCGCATTCAGTTCGAAGGCTGGCCTGCGGTCCAGTTCAGCGGCTGGCCTTCAGTCGCCGTTGGCACGTTCGAAGGGATCGTGACCGGTGTCGACCAGCAGGCCCAACCCAATGGCCGTTTCCGCGTTTTGATCTCTGAGGACCCGAATGCCGAGATCCCTTGGCCAGAAGAACGCTACGCCCGCTTTGGCGCAGCGGTTCAGGCATGGGTGCTGCTTGAGACAGTGCCCGTCGGATATGAAATCTGGCGCCAACTCAACAACTTCCCACCCGAATTGCCCCCTGCCAATGACGGCATAAACGGCACGGGCGGACAAAGCGCTTCGCAATGATGCGCCGCCTCGTCCGAGGCGTGATCGCTGGTGCGCTTGCCATGTTGGCATGCGCAGTCCCTTTGACCTTGTCGGCGCAGGATATCGAGCCGGTCCAGCAACCGCTTGAGCAGACGCTTCGCAGCGGCCCGCTTATGCCCAAGACGGTTCTGCGTTCCTCTGCCCTGCGGTTTCCAAGTATCCTTGAAAGCTTCGAGCGCGAAGCGGCAGCGCGTGGAGACCAACTGGCTGCCGATGGCGCGTTCGATCTGATGCTGGAGGCGGAGTATTATGACCGCTTCACCGGTACGTTCTCGGGCGGCTTTGGCGAAGTAAAGGCTACACAAGCGCTGGAGCCTTACGGGGCCAAAGTTTTCGGGAGCTATCGCGTCTCCGACGGTCGCTTCCCGATTTATGAGAACATCTATAACACTAACCAGGTCGGCGAGTTCAAAGTGGGCGCGCTGTTCTCGCTTTTGCGGGATCGGGATATCGACAGGCGCCGCTTCAACATCGAAGACACCCGCCTCGCCGCCGGACAAGCTCGGCTCGATGTCCTACTTGTCCAGCTGAAGGTTCAGCATGAGGCGCTGAAGGCGTACTGGACATGGGTTGCCGCGGGGCGCGAAATCCGCGTTTACGAAGCGCTTTTGGAAATCGCACAGGCGCGCGCCATCGGTCTGCAGCGCCAGTTCAGTGCCGGCGCCATCCCGCGCATTGCACTGACCGAAAACGAACAGAACATCATCCGGCGCAAGACCTTGCTAGAACAGGCGAAGCGGAATTTCGAAACGTCTGCGAATAGCCTGTCATACTATCTGCGCGATAACAGCGGGAAGCTGGTGACGCCGGGGCGCAAGCAATTGCCCGACGAAAACACGCTGGCCAATCTGCCCGATGTTCAGACGCTGATGGCGATGGAACGCAACGCAGTGCTCGAAAACCGCCCCGAGCTTCAGGATTTCAAAATCGCTCTGGAACGCGCGCGCAACAAGATCGCGCTGCGCCAGAACGATATGCAACCGCGCCTTGATGCATCGATTGAGCTTTCGCGTGATTTCGGCGCCGTGGGCGATGGCGGCCCCACGTTCGATTCCACCGATACTGTCGTCGGAGTAACCCTTACCGTGCCACTCCAGCGACGCGAGGCTCGCGGACGCTTGCGGCGCGCGGAATCTGAATTGCGAGAGCTAGAGCTGCGTCAAAGGCGTATTTCTGACCAGATTCAGGTCGAGCTCGGCAATATCCTGACCAATCTCAATGCGGCTCTGCGTCTGGCTGACCTCGCCGATCAGGAGGTTGAGCAAGCCACCGCCATGGTCAATGCGGAACGAAAGCGGTTTCGCCTTGGCGCGGGCGATTTCTTCCTCGTGAATCTTCGCGAAGAGAGCGCGGCCGATGCACGTGTGCGGGCAATTCGCGCGGAGTTGACCGGTCGGCTCGCTACAGCCAGCTTCAATGCGGCGACAATGAACTTGGATGAGCTGGGTCTGGACTGAGGTTTCCAAGACCAAAGTCTCACTTCCAATGCCCCCGTAATCGGCTAGGCACACGAGATGGCAAGTGAGATCAGCGAAATCGCAAGCTTCCTGCGCGCATCGGCGCCGTTCGATGCGCTTGAGGATGATGATCTCTCCGCCATCACGTGCCAGGTCGAAGTCACCTATCGGAAGGCGGGTGAAGTCATCCTTGAAGCAGGCACGCTCAACGAACGGCTCTATGTGGTCCGTTCAGGCGCGGTCGAATTGATGCTGGCGGGTAAGGAACTGACCGCTCGGCTCGCACAGGGAGCATGTTTTGCCTATCCGTCCTTGTTGCGAGGCGGCGAGGTTCGCAACACCACGACCGCGCTCGAAGACACCTTGCTCTATGCGGTCAGCGCGGAGACGTTTCATGCTCTGCGCGAGAAATCAGCAGCGTTTCGACAGTTCTTCGCCGAAGACGAGGCGCAGCGGCTCAAACATGCTCTCGCCCACCGCCGTGCAGACAGCGGCTTTGACCTCGCCAAAAAGCAGGTCTTTGAGCTGATCGGCTCACGTACCCCCGTTTCCTGCTCCAGCAATGTAAGCGTTCGCGATGCGGTCCGGTTGATGGATGCCGAAGGGGTCAGCACGCTCGCGATCTGCGATGATGGTCAATTGACCGGTATCTTCACCGACAAAGACCTGCGCAGCCGAGTTGTGGCAGCCGACACCGCATTGGATCGCCCGATCGCCGATGTCATGACGGCAAGTCCCCGCACGCTTACCATGTATGGCACGGCGGCAGAGGCGATGGCGATGATGGCATCGGGCGGGTTCCGGCATATCCCTTTGGTCGATCTGGATGGGGGCCTGACCGGTATCCTGAGCGCCACCGACATTCTGGCAGCGATCGGACACAGCGCCATTGATGCGGGAATGCTGATCGCTAAGGCGAAGACCGCTGAACAATTGATTGCGGCCTCCCAAAGTGTTCCCGACAGCTTCGAGAAGATGGTCGCGTCAGGAATGGATGCCGCGCATGTGATGCACTTCACCTCCGCACTAGGCGAGGCAATCCATCGTAGGGCCGCCCAGCTGGCTGAAGAAGAGCTTGGCCCGCCGCCCTGTCCCTATGCTTTTGTAGCTTTCGGTTCGCTGGCGCGCGAAGAGCAGCTGACTGGCTCTGATCAAGACAACGGGTTTGTGATTGCGGACGAAGCGGACGAAGCTGCATTCGCCTATTTCGAGAAGCTCGGCACCCGAATCTCAGATGTGCTGAATGAGTGCGGCTACGTCTATTGCAGGGGCGGGATCATGGCGAAGAACGCCGATCAGCGCCGCACCTTGTCGGGTTGGCAAGAACGTTATGAGCATTGGATCCAGCGACCTGACGAAGACCGGATCCTGCGCGCCACGATCTTCTTCGATATGCGCCACATGCATGGCGACAACGCGCTTTCGAGCCAATTGCGCGAGCATACTTTGGGTCTGTTCAAAGACAGCCCGCTATTCGTTAGCTATCTCGCGCGTGATGCGTTGCGCAGCAAAGTACCGCTCGGCTTCTTCCGTAATCTGGTTCTGGACAAGACAGAGGACGGGCAAAAGGTCTTCAATGCGAAGAAGCAGGCGATCATGCCGATTGTCGACATTGCCCGGACCCAGGCTTTGGCTGCAGGCTTACCTGAAGTCGGCACAATCGGGCGGCTGCGCGCATTGGTCAAAACAGGCAAAATGAACAGCGAGGACGCGCAAAGCCTCGAGGATGCTCTGCTGCTGGTCAACGAACTGCGCATTGAGCATCAGGCTGCACAGATCGCGCGCGGTGGAACACCTGACAACCTGATCGCGCCGGAAAAGCTCTCGCCGCTCGAACGTGATTATCTCAAAGACGCTTTCGCAGTGATCCGCGAAGCGCTGGACGCTCTGCGACGCAATTTTGCCGGCGGGATCGCCTGAGATGTTCGCAAATTGGCGGTTTGAGCGAGCCTTGAAGCCACTTGCAGGCTCCCGCCATGCGGCATTGCGTGACTACGCCAATGCGGCATGGCCATCGCCAGAAACGCCTTTGGCCGACGCGCCCTTGCTCGCGCTCGATTTTGAGCTGGACGGCCTCACGCGGGACTCGCACCTTCTTCAGGCCGGATGGGTCAGATTCAGTATACGCGGCATTCCCATGGCAGGCGCTGTGTCGCGCGATATCCGTAGTTCGGCAGAGCTCGACCGGGATGCAGTGGTTGTTCACGGCATCGGTGAGGAACGCGCCGCCGCGGGTGAGCCAATCGGGCGCGTACTGTCCGATTTGGTTGAAGCATTGAGCGGCCACTATGTCGTGGCGCATTCCGCTGGAATTGAGCAATCCGCCATCGCCCGTTCGACCCGTTCAATATTCGGAGACGCAGTGCCGGTGCGCAGCCTGTGCACCCTGAGGTTAGAACGGCATCTAAGCCCTAATCTGACTGCGCCGGGCGCTTACCGACTGGGCGCATGCCGCAGCCGATATGGCTTGCCGGAATACCGCGCACATGATGCGCTGACCGATGCGATCGCGGCTGCCGAGCTATTTATGGCACAATGCAAGCGTTTGCGCTCCAATCCGACGCTTGGCGATGTAATCAAGCTTGCCGGATCGTCATAACTCAATCGGGCATAAACTCGCATCCGCTCTCGCCCGCCGCACCGAGCGCGAATAGCGTAATGACAATGCGCAAGGGAGAGGCGTTGAGCAATGAGCAATAGCAACAACAATCAGACCGAAGAGAAGCCGCAAGAAACGAGCGCAGCGGAAGGTGCCTATTGGCGCGAGAACCTGCGCCTTCTGATTGGCCTGATGACGATCTGGTTCACGGTTTCATTCGGCGCTGGCATCCTCTTCCGTGAATGGCTCGATCAGTTCAGCCTCGGTGGGTATCCGCTCGGCTTCTGGTTTGCGCAGCAAGGCTCAATCTACACGTTCATTGCGCTGATTTTCTTCTACGTCTGGCGCATGCGGCAGATCGAACGCAAATACGATTTAGACGATTGAGGGGGCGCTAAAGAATGGACACGCAGACCCTCATCTATCTCTTCGTTGGCGCCAGCTTCGCGCTTTACATCGGCATCGCCATTTGGAGCCGTGCCGGATCGACAAAGGACTTTTATGTCGCGGGCGGCGGGGTGAACCCGGTTGTCAACGGCATGGCCACAGCCGCCGATTGGATGAGCGCGGCGAGCTTTCTCTCCATGGCCGGTCTCATCGCTTTCATGGGCTATGACGCCAGCGTCTATTTGATGGGTTGGACAGGCGGATACGTCATGCTCGCCCTGCTGCTCGCGCCATATTTGCGCAAATTCGGACAGTTCACCGTGCCTGACTTTATCGGCACACGGTACTATTCAAAGGCTGCTCGTGTTGTTGCGGTGATCTGCCTGATCTTCATCAGCTTCACCTACATTGCCGGGCAAATGCGCGGCGTGGGGATCGTTTTCTCGCAGTTCCTGCAGGTCGAGATCACGATGGGTGTGATCATCGGGATGGGCATAGTTTTCATCTACGCCGTATTGGGGGGGATGAAGGGCATCACGTACACACAGGTGGCGCAATATTGCGTCCTTATCTTCGCCTATATGGTGCCCGCCTTCTTCATCAGTTTCATGCTGACCGGAAACCCGATCCCGCAATTGGGCCTTGGGTCAGAGCTGAACGATGGCAGCGGCACCTACGTGTTGGAGCGGCTCGACAATGTGCTCGTGGAACTTGGTTTCGGCGCCTACACTGCAGCGAAGAAGAGCACGATCGACATCTTCTGCATCACTATGGCGCTGATGGTGGGTACGGCGGGTCTACCGCATGTGATTGTGCGGTTCTTCACCGTGCCCAAAGCCTCCGATGCGCGCAAATCAGCGGGCTGGGCGCTGGTCTTTATCGCCATGCTCTACACCATCGCGCCGGCCGTTGGTGCCTTTGGCATGTATAACCTCATCAATAAGGTCGATGATGTCGAATACGCTCAGGTGGAGAGCTTTTTCACGGATTGGGAGGATGCGGGCCTGTACGCGTGGACGGACAAGAACGGCGATGGCGTCATGCAATATCGGCCGGGCCCTGCCTTTGAGGGCAAGCCCGAATTCACCGGCGAGACTGGTCCCAATGGCGAACGGGTGATCGCCAACGCTCCCACCACTGACAACGCAAACGAGGTCTACGTTGATCGCGACACGCTGGTGCTGGCCAACCCACAAATCGCTAATCTGCCCGGTTGGGTGATTGCCCTGATGGCGGCCGGCGGCCTGGCTGCGGCGCTATCGACCGCAGCGGGTCTGCTGCTGGTGATTTCCAGCTCGGTCAGCCACGATTTGCTGAAGACGACGTTCAAACCTGACATCTCCGAGAAAGGCGAGCTGCTCGCAGCACGCATTGCGGCTACGGCTGCCATTCTGGTAGCCGGTTATCTGGGCATCTATCCGCCCGGATGGGTGGCGCAGGTTGTGGCCTTCGCCTTTGGTCTCGCAGCGTCCAGCCTGTTCCCGGCGATCTTCATGGGCATCTTCTTCAAAGGGATGAACAAGGAGGGCGCAATCGCGGGCATGGTATCAGGGCTGGCTTTCACCTTTGGCTACATCGCCTATTTCAAGCTCTGGGCACCGTCAGCCAACACCGCCGAAAACTGGCTGTTCGGCATTTCACCCGAGGGGATCGGTGTGATCGGTATGGTGATCAACTTCGCGGTCGCCATCGCGGTGGCGAGCATGACGGCCAAGACCCCGCCGGAAATCCGCAAGCTGGTGGACTCGATCCGTGTCCCGCGCGGCGCGGGGGACGCTCAAGTCCACTAAGCGAAAGCGAAGCGGCGCCAGATCAGGTGTTCTGGCGCCCTTCGATCAAGCTATCGACCACGCCGGGATCAGCCAGCGTCGAAGTGTCGCCCAGAGAACCGTAGTCGTTCTCGGCGATCTTGCGCAGTATGCGGCGCATGATTTTGCCTGAGCGCGTCTTGGGCAAGGCAGGCGTCAGATGAATGTGATCAGGCGTCGCAATCGGGCCGATTTCCTTGCGCACATGCGCGCGCAAGTGAGCGACGATTGTATCTGAGACATCAGCGTCGGCATTCAGCGTAACGTAGCAATAGATGCCCTGCCCTTTGATATCGTGCAGGTATCCGACAACTGCCGCCTCTGCGACGAGATCGTGCAGCACCAGCGCGCTTTCCACCTCGGCTGTGCCCATGCGGTGGCCCGAAACGTTGATCACATCGTCAACGCGGCCCGTGATCCAGTAATAGCCATCATCGTCGCGCTTGCAGCCGTCACCGGTGAAGTACTTACCCGTGTAAGTGCTGAAATAGGTTTGCACGAAACGCTCATGATCGCCGTAGACACTGCGTGCCTGACCGGGCCAGCTGTGCGTGATGCACAGATTGCCATCTGTCGCGCCGTCCAGCATGCCGCCCTCATTGTCGACCAACTGCGGACGGATGCCGAACATTGGCAGGCCAGCGCTACCCGGTTTCATATCGTGCGCAGCGGGAAGCGTCGTAATCATACAACCGCCTGTCTCGGTTTGCCACCACGTGTCGATGATCGGGCAGCGGCCCTCACCCACCACATCGAAGTACCAGCGCCACGCTTCGGGGTTGATGGGCTCACCAACACTGCCAAGCAGCCGCAGCGAAGAACGATCGCGGCTCGTCACAAAGTCATCGCCTTCACGCATCAAAGCGCGGATCGCGGTGGGGGCGGTGTAGAGGATGTTGACCTTGTGCTTGGCGACCACGTCCCAAAAACGGCCGTGATCGGGGTAATTGGGCACACCCTCAAACACGATCTGTGTCGCACCATTCATGAGCGGGCCGTAGACGATGTAGCTATGACCGGTGACCCAGCCGATATCTGCGGTGCACCAGAACACCTCGTCTGGCTGATAATCGAAGATGTAATTAAAGGTGGTCGCCGTCCACACGCCGTATCCACCCGTTGTGTGAAGCACGCCTTTGGGCTTCCCGGTAGAGCCAGAGGTGTAAAGGATAAACAGCGGGTCTTCTGCGCTCATCACCTCACACGGGCAATCCGCGTGGGATTTGACATCATGATACCAGTGATCACGCCCGTCAGACATGGATACGTCGGCGCCGGTATGTTTGATTACAAGCACGCCTTCGACCCCGCCGGCGATATCCAATGCGGCATCGACATTGGCTTTCAGCGGCACGGATTTCGCCCCGCGCAAACCGGTATCGGCGGTCACGAGGAAGCGGCTTTCGCAATCCTCGATCCGCCCAGCCAGTGCCTCGGGAGAGAACCCGCCAAATACAACCGAATGGATCGCTCCCAGTCGCGCGCAGGCGAGCATCGCGGTCACGCCCTCGACGATATTGGGCATATAGATCGTCACCCGCTCGCCCTTGGTCACTCCAATGGCTTTGAGCGCATTCGACATCTCGATCACCGCGCCGTGCAGCTCGCGATAGGTCAGAGTGCGGCCCGGTGTCGCCGGATCATCCGGTTCAAAGATAATCGCGGTTGCGTCACCTCGGGTTTCAAGATGCCGATCCACCGCATTGTGACACAGGTTCAGCGTGCCATCTTCAAACCACTTAATATCGACCGGGTCATAGGACCAGTTGCCGCCTTGTGTCGGAGCAGTGAACCAATCTAGCCGCTGCGCCTGCTCCAACCAAAATCCGTCCGGATCGCTCAACGAGCGGGCATACATCGCCTCATATTGCTCGGCTGTGCAATGCGTCTCACGGGAAGATTCCGGGCGACGGACAAACTCGTTCATTCACTCTCTCCTATACGCGCACCGGTTTAATCGTGCTGGCGGCGCTGTCCATCATTTCAGATGGGATTTTCGGATCGAAACGAAATGGCCCCGCAAGCATCTGTGACTTGCGGGGCCGAATTGGAACTTATCTCCGTGGTGATTAGAACTGGAAGCTGAGACCTGCGCTGAGCACCCACGGGTCAAGGTTGTGCTCTGTCTCAATGGCTAGCGTGTTTCCAGCAAACCACTGGGCGGTTGTGCCGACAAAGTAGCGCTTGGCATCCAGCGTCAGACCAAAGCCGTTATCGCCAACCGGCACATCGACACCGGCCTGCAGCACAAAGCCGAATTCATCGGACAAATCGGTTTGCGTCACTCCCAGCGGGATGGTCGCCGCTCCGGGATCAACGTCCAGCCAGATAAAGTAAGCCGCGCCCGCACCGACATAGGGCTTCACACCACCGATATCGACGTGAGCCTTTGCCGTGACGGTCGCGGGGAGCAATAGGCCGTCAGACACGAGTTCCGAACCTACCGGCAGGCCCGAGACCGCATCAACATCATGCTGCGTGGTGCCAGCGATGGTCTCAATCGAGAAATTGTCGGTAAAGAAATACTCGAACGCGATCGTTGGCACGAAGTTATCGTTGGCCTCTGTATCCGTTCCTGCGGGGAGACCAACGGTGTCAACATTGACCTGATCGATTTCGCCATCAGGCAGAACCGCTGTGCCGACAACCTTCAGCTGAACTTTTCCTGCGCGATCCTGCGCGAGGGTTGGTGAACTGGCCATCGCTACTGCGGCCATTCCGAATAGGAGCAACGACTTCTTCATGATTTTCGATCCTTGATATTGCAAAGCGTAGGGAGTTTCGCTGCATCGGGCTTAGGCTTGCGCGCTGGTTGTCAGCGTCGGCCAAACGGGTGGCCTGATGGCCTAAACCGTGTGGCGAACGCACCATTGCGCCTGTCATAATGCAGCATTCCTATGAGAAGCAGTGGCCGCCCGTCGCGGCCCAGGAGATTGCCTCTCATGCGGGCGCTTTTGGTCGCTGGGGAATTTCCCGACATTGATACGGATCAAAGACGGATCGAATTTCTAAGGCCAGATCGGTGCCATTATGGCGACCATCAGCCCTTCTCCCGAGCTTGCCAGCATGGCCGCTTTCAGAGCGAGCGTTCCGTTTGGCAGTGGACCCGAGCGAACTGCCGAGCGCCTGTGCGCAGTGGGTCGCTATCAGGCTCTTTCCAAGGGGAAAGAGCTGGCCGGAAACCGGGACGAGGACCGCTTGGTCTATATAGCCGAAGGATCAGCAAAACTCATTGCATTATCTGGCGCTGCTCAGCCGGGCGACGGCGATCAAGGTGCGGACAGCGCAGTGTGTGACCATGTTCTGGCATTCCACTTTGATGGGGATATTGTATCCGTCCTACGGCAATCCGACACGGATTTTCGCCTGATCGCGCTTACTGATCTTGAGCTCGTAATCTTTCCCGCAAAGCAATTTCTGGATGTGGCGCAGGATGATCCGGTGGTGCTCCGCTCGGTTCTGACACGCTCATTGGAAGCGCTGCATCGCAGCCGTACGAAGATGATGCAGCTTGGTCACAAGTCCGCGCGGCAACGCATTGCGGACTTTCTGGTGACAATGGCCACGCGACTGACTGGCCGCACCAATGGACCATGCGAGATCACACTGCCGATGGGCCGCCGCGACATTGCCGACAGCCTTGGCCTGACGATTGAAACCGTCAGCCGCCAGTTCACCGAGCTGCGCGATGCGGGCCTTGTCGAAACCGAAGGGCGCAGCTGCGTTCGCCTGACAGACATCCGCCAACTGGCGACGGAAGCCGGAAATCCGGCTTCGACCACGAAATCTCCTCAATCTTGATCTGGATCAAATACCGCCACTCCACCCCGCGCTAATTGGCGTCAGGGACGAAAGGGATAATCGACATGGAAGCTGTAGTCGGACGTTTAGGCATGTGGGCACTGATCCTGCTTGCCTGCATAGCAGCCATCGCCGGAGCCGCTGATCTCGGGCTTCGCGATCCATATGGGGATCGTGGCGTTTGCCGTGGTGCTGGTGATGCTCACCACACTCAACCGCTATGACCCGCTGGCCAAAGCCCAAAGCATTTTCAAGATGCCGCCGGGGCCGGACAAGTATGACGACGACGTGATCCGCTGGGGCGTGATCGCGACGATGTTCTGGGGCGTGGCCGGGCTGCTTGCGGGCGTGTTCATCGCGCTGCAAATGGCGTTTCCGGCGCTCAATATCGAACCCTACCTGAACTTTGGCCGCGTGCGCCCGCTGCACACTTCGGCCGTGATCTTCGCATTTGGCGGCAACGCACTTCTGGCGACGAGCTTCTACGTCGTCCAGCGCACCTGCCGTACGACACTCGCCCTTCCAGGCATGGCCCGCTTCGTCTTCTGGGGATACCAGCTGTTCATCGTGCTGGCCGCAACCGGCTACCTACTCGGTATCACTCAGTCGAAGGAATATGCCGAGCCCGAATGGTACGTCGACCTGTGGCTGACGATTGTCTGGGTCTGCTACCTCGTTGTCTTCGTAGCCACGCTGCTCAAGCGTAAAGAGCCGCATATCTATGTTGCCAACTGGTTCTACCTCGCCTTCATTCTGACCGTTGCGATGCTGCACGTGGTGAACAACCTCGCGCTGCCAGTCAGCCTGCTGGGCGCGAAGAGTTACGGCGTGTTTGCCGGGGTTCAGGATGCTCTGACCCAGTGGTGGTATGGCCACAACGCGGTCGGGTTCTTCCTGACGGCAGGCTTTCTGGCGATGATGTATTACTTCGTACCAAAGCAGGCGAACCGTCCGGTTTACTCATATCGCCTATCGATCATCCACTTCTGGTCGCTGATCTTCCTTTATATCTGGGCCGGTCCGCACCACCTCCACTACACCGCGCTTCCCGACTGGGCGCAGACGCTGGGCATGGTGTTTTCGATCATGCTATGGATGCCCAGCTGGGGCGGGATGATCAACGGACTGATGACGCTGAACGGCGCATGGGACAAGGTCCGCACCGATCCGATCATCCGCATGATGGTGCTGGCGCTCGCCTTTTACGGGATGAGCACGTTTGAAGGCCCTATGCTGTCGATCAAAGCGGTGAATGGCCTGTCGCACTACACCGACTGGACCATCGGCCACGTCCATTCCGGCGCGCTCGGATGGAACGGTATGATCACCTTTGCGTGCGTCTACTTCCTCGTGCCCAAGCTGTGGAAGAAGGAGCGGCTGTATTCGCTGCGCATGATCAACTGGCACTTCTGGCTCGCGACGCTTGGTATCGTTTTCTACGCCGCCAGCATGTGGGTCGCCGGGATTACGCAAGGCCTGATGTGGCGTGAATACAACCCGCAGACTGGCTTCCTCGTGAACAGCTTCATCGACACCGTTGTTGCTCTGAAGCCGATGTACTGGATGCGGGCATTTGGCGGCGGGCTATACCTGCTGGGCGCGCTGATCATGGTCTACAACATCTGGATGACCATAGCGGGCAATCAACGTGCCGAAGCGCCGCTTGGTTACAACGAACATGATGAACAAGCCGACCGCCCGCTCCCGCCGCACAGCGGGGCTGCGCCCGAGCCGGCTGAATAGGATCCGGGATCATGACAGACACAACCGAAAAGAAAGAAGCCTTCGCCAGCCACAAGAAGCTGGAGCGCAATGTGACCCTGCTGGGTGCAGCTACTCTGGTGACAGTCGCCATCGGCGGGATTGTGGAGATTGCTCCGCTGTTCTGGATCGACAACACGATCGAGCAGGTTGAAGGGATGCGCCCTTACACCCCGCTCGAACAGGCCGGGCGCGACATCTACATCCGCGAAGGGTGCTATGTCTGCCACAGCCAGATGATCCGCCCGTTCCGCGACGAAGTGGAGCGCTACGGCCCTTACTCGCTGGCGGCAGAAAGCATGTACGATCACCCGTTCCAATGGGGATCAAAACGCACCGGACCCGATCTGGCACGCGTGGGCGGCCGCTATTCGGATGAATGGCATGTACAGCACCTGATCGAGCCGACCAGCGTGGTGCCGGACAGCATCATGCCATCATACAGCTTCCTCGCCGACAATGATCTCAAGATCAAAGATCCGGCGGCGAACTTGCGGGCACTGAGCGCGGTGGGTGTGCCCTACTCGGCGAAGGATATCGAGAATGCGGAAGTCGACCTGAAGGCACAGGGCAACCCCGATCTCGACGCCGGTGATCTGGAGGAGCGTTATCCCAAAGCGCAAATCCGCGATTACGATGGCGATCCGACCCGCCTGACAGAAATGGATGCCCTCATCGCCTACATGCAGATGCTCGGTACGCTCGTCGATGTGAACAGCGCCGCCGCACAGCAAGAACTGGCCGAGGAGAAAGGCCGATGAGCTTCTACGAACTCTTCCGCCACTTCGCCGACAGTTATGGGCTGGTGATGATCTTCGGCCTCTATCTGCTGCTGTGCATCTGGCATTTTCTGCCCCGCTCAAGCCAGCATGTCGACGATGCCAAGAACCTGATTTTCAAGGAAGACGATGATGTCTGATCCAAAGAACAGCAAAACCCGTATCGACGAGCCAACCGGCACCGAGTTTGTCGGCCATGAGTGGGATGGCATCGAGGAGCTGAACACCCCGCTGCCGCGCTGGTGGCTGTGGACCTTCTATGCCACCGTCGCATTCAGCATAGTCTATGTCGTGCTGTATCCTGCATGGCCGATGATCGAAAAGGCGACCGCCGGAACACTCGGCTGGTCCAGCCGGGGCGATCTGGCTGCCGACATCAAGAGCGCCGAAGCCAAGCAAGCCGACTTCCGGGCGCAGCTGGCAGGAATGAGCATAGCTGAACTGCTCGCCAATCCCGAGCTGATGCAGCGCGCGGTTGCGGGCGGCGAGGCCGCGTTCAAGGTCAATTGCGTGCAGTGCCACGGTGCAGGTGCCGCTGGGTATGCCAAGTTCGGCTATCCCAACCTCAACGATGACGATTGGATCTGGGGCGGTGATATCGACGCGATCGAATACACGCTCGTGCACGGCATCCGTTGGGAAGATTCGGACAAAACCCGCGTCAACTACATGCCCGCTTATGAAGGTATTCTGGACAAGGCTGAGTTGGCTGCGGTCACCGAGCATGTCCTGTCGCTGAGCGACAAGGGCAAGGCGAATGCCAAGGGTGCGGAAATCTACGCGCAGAATTGCGCCGCTTGCCACCAAGCCAATGGCGAAGGCGACCGCATTCAGGGTGCACCGGCATTGAACGACGCAATTTGGCTTTATGGAGACAGCAGGGAGCTGATCCAACGCCAGATTCTGGCCCCGCGCCACGGCGTAATGCCCGGATGGGCAGGACGGCTTGATCCGGTGACGATCAAGATGCTGGCAGCCTATGTCCATTCGCGCGGTGGTGGCGAAGCGACCAAGCCTGCCGAACCAGCCGATAGCGAAGCAGACGATATCGCGATGGCGGAGCGGGATAATGGCAAACGCTAACCCAACCGCTGCTGCGCCTCGCGATTGGGGCGGCGCGCTCAAGAAAGGTGGCGGCGGCTCGGGCGGACCGCCGCGCCATTCCGAGCTCTATGAAAAGCGCAAGGCAGTCCATAACAAGCGGATCGACGGGCCCTTCCGACGGTTCAAGTGGCTGGTTATGGCGGTCACACTGGCGATCTATTGGATCACGCCATGGATCCGCTGGGATCGCGGCCCCTATGCCCCCGATCAGGCGGTGCTGGTCGATCTCGCGAACCGCCGTTTCTACATGTTCGATATCGAGATCTGGCCGCATGAATTCTATTACGTGGCTGGCCTGCTCATCATGGCCGGCATCGGCTTGTTCCTGGTCACCAGCGCTGTGGGCCGTGCATGGTGCGGCTATGCCTGCCCGCAGACCGTCTGGACCGACGTGTTCCAGCATGTCGATCGCTTCTTTGACGGTGATCGCAACGCGCGCATGCGGCTCGACAAGGCACCCTGGACCGTAGGTAAGGTCGCGCGGCGCGGCTCAAAGTGGACGGTGTATCTTGTCATCAGTCTGCTGACCGGCGGCGCATGGATCCTCTACTTCGCCGACGCGCCGACCTTGTTCGTGGACTTTTTCACCGGACAAGCCGCCTTCGTTGCCTATGCCACGGTCGGCATCCTGACCTTCACCACCTTCTGGCTCGGCGGATTTATGCGCGAGCAGGTGTGCATCTATATGTGCCCATGGCCACGTATTCAGGCGGCAATGCTCGATGAGAACTCGCTGATCGTCACCTATAAGGACTGGCGCGGCGAACAGCGCGGCAGCCTGAAGAAAGCGCAGAAAGAGCCTGAAAAGTACGGCGACTGCATCGACTGCCGCGAATGCGTTGCGGTGTGCCCGACGGGGATCGACATTCGCGAAGGTCAGCAGATCGGTTGCATCACCTGCGCATTGTGCATTGACGCCTGCGACCGCGTCATGAAGGATATCGGTCGCCCGCGAGGGCTCATCGACTATGCGACTCTAGAGCAATGCGAGGTCGAGGCTGGTGGCGCTCCCGCACAGCCGGCTTGGAAAGCGCTGCTGCGCCCGCGCACCTTCATCTATTTCGGCATCTGGGGTGCAATTGGCGTTGCGCTGCTGTTCTCGCTCGGCACGCGCACGCACACCGACCTAACCGTCTCGCCCGATCGCAACCCGCCCTTCCTGCTGATGAAGGACGGCGCGGTGCGAAACGCCTACACCTTACGCCTGCGCAATATGGAAGCGCGCCCGCGCGATATGGAAGTGGCTCTGGTTGGCCTTCCCGAAGGATCGGTGATGTGGACCGACGCCGTCAGCCGCGATGATGCTGCCACCAGCCAGACCATCGAAGTGCCCGCAGACGGCATTCAGGTCGTGCGCGCCTATGTCACCGTGCCCGCAGGCGAGAGCGCGAGCGAGTTCGATTTCCGCCTCACCTCGCTTGACGAACAGGCCGAACGCGATGCGGTGACCACCAAATTTGCCGGAGCAGGAGACACGCCATGAGCACCACAAACCGCAAAGGCCCCTTCACTGGCAAGCATATGCTGATGGTCATGGTCGGCGGATTTGGCATCGTGATCGCGGTCAATTTCTACATGGCAAGCCTTGCCGTGGGGGGTTTTCACGGGATCGTGGTCGAAAACTCCTATGTCGCGAGCCAGAAGTTCAACGATTGGATCGACGAGGCCGAAGCCGACAAGGCGCTGGGCTGGGAAGCGACGGCTGCGCGCGATGCGGATGGCTTTGTCACTGTCACCACGCAAGGTGTGCCAGAAGCCGCCGATCTGACCGCCGAACTGCGCCGCCCGTTGGGTGAGCGCGAATACGTCTCGCTGATCTTCGCGCCCAATATCGAAGGTACTTATCGCTCGACCACCCCGGTCGAGCCGGGCCGCTGGACCATGCGGCTCACCATCAAAGCGGCGGGCAGCGACTGGACCGGGGAAAGCGAGATCCGGTGAACGCACCCATCGCCCTTGATGATCTGCACGAGGTCGAACAGGTTAGCACCCGTTTCTCGGTGCCGGGAATGCGCTGCGCCGGGTGTATCGCCAAGATTGAACGCGAATTGCCCAAACAACAGGGAGTCGCGGCAGCGCGGGTGAACTTCTCGGCAAAGCGGGTCGCAATCGAGCATGATCCGGCACTCGACGATCTGGCTTTGTCGCAAATGCTGCTCAAACTCGGTTTTGAGTCACAAGCGATTTCGGACAATCCGCTCGGCTCGGACGACAAAGAGCGAAAGCAGTTGATGCGCGCCGTGGGCGTTGCCGGGTTTGGCATGATGAACATCATGCTGCTCTCGGTCAGCGTCTGGGCCGGAGCCGAAGGCGCGACGCGAGAGCTGTTTCATTGGCTTTCAGGCCTCATCGCCCTGCCCGTCATTGCCTATTCGGGCCGTCCATTCTTTGCCAGCGCGTGGATGGCGCTCAAATACCGGCGCACCAATATGGACGTGCCGATCTCCATCGGGGTGCTGCTCGCCACAGCCTTGAGCGTTTACGAGACCGTCGAAGGGGGCGGACACGCCTACTTCGAAAGCGCGGTCATGCTGCTGTTCTTCCTGCTGATCGGCCGGGCGCTGGATGCAGCGATGCGCACCAAAACACGCGCCGGAATCGGGGCTCTGCTGGGCCGGATGGGCAAGAGCGCGAGCGTCATCGCAGCGGACGGCAGCACCTCACGCCTCCCTGCCGACCAGTTGGAGCCAGACATGCTGGTGCTCGTCGCCGCCGGAGAAGCGCTCGCCGCTGATGGCGTGATTGAGGATGGCAGCAGCGCGATCGATAACGCGATGCTGACCGGCGAAAGCACACCTGAACCCGTCGGCGTGGGCAGCGAAGTCCATGCCGGAGCAATCAACCTTGGTTCACCAGTCCGCGTGCGGGTAACGGCAGTTGCCGGCGACACAACACTCGCCGAAATCGCGCGGCTGATGGACGAGGCAGGCCAATCACGCAGCGCCTATGTCCGCATCGCCGACCGCGCCAGCCGCCTCTACGCACCCGCCGTCCATTCGCTCGCGTTGATCGCATTCATTGGCTGGATGATTGCCGGTGCGGGTTGGCATCAATCGCTGGTGATTGCGATCGCTGTGTTGATCATCACCTGCCCCTGCGCCTTGGGGTTGGCTGTTCCGACAGCGCAGGTGGTGGCGTCCGGCGCGCTGCTCAAACGCGGGCTGCTGGTGAAGGATGGCAGCGCGCTCGAGCGTCTTGCTGAATGCGATGTGGCCTTGTTTGACAAGACCGGCACGCTGACACTGGGCGAGCCTCGCCCCGATCTCTCGGAACTTAGTGCACAGGCGCGCTCGATCGCGCTCGGCCTAGCCCAAACCAGCCGCCACCCGCTCAGCCGTGGTCTCACCACCGCGTTGCGCGCCGAGGGCGTCGAGCCTGCATCACTGACCAAAGTCAAAGAAGTCAGCGGCGAGGGCCTGATCGGCGAATGGAACGGGGTCACCGCCGCACTGGGCCGCCCCGACACCGCCTCATCCTCGCTTGCCACACGGCTGAGCATTGGTGAGACCAGGTACACGATCAGCTTTAGCGATCCGCTGCGCCCCGATGCGCAAGCCACCATCACTGCGCTCGCGGAACAGGCCATCGAAGCCAGCATCATTTCGGGTGACCGCAACGAAGCGGTTGCCGCGGTGGCGGGGGCACTAGGGATCAGCGCCTCCGCTTCCGCAAGCCCGGAAGGCAAGATTGCAGCGCTTCAAGCCCTTCACGACGCGGGTCACAAACCGTTGATGGTAGGAGATGGCCTCAACGACGGCCCCGCCCTTGCCGCCGCGCACGCCTCCATTGCCCCCGGCACCGCCAGCGATGCCAGCCAACAGGCCGCCGATGCGGTTTTTGTGGGAGAGAAGATGATGCCGGTTGCTCTCGCTATCCGCGTCGCACGGGCAACCATGCGCATCGTCCGACAGAACTTTGGTTTCGCCATCGGGTATAATGTTCTCGCCGTCCCGCTCGCGCTGTTCGGTTATGTCACCCCCCTCATCGCTGCCATCGCCATGTCGATCAGCTCGCTCGTAGTGGTAGCTAATTCGCTGCGACTGGCGGGAAGCGCAAAGGAGCCCAGGTCATGACAGGTCTTGCTTTCCTCATTCCCATCGCTCTCGCCATGGGCGCGCTCGGCCTCGCCGCATTCCTGTGGTCGATGAAAAGCGGCCAGTATGACGATATGGACGGCGCGGCGAACCGCATCCTGATCGACGAGGAGACGCCGGAATGAACCTCTCCTCCCTCGCCTTTATCGCTCTGATTCCGATGATCACCGGGCCACTGCCCGTAGCGGAGAGGACGATCACCGCCACCATGTGCGGAGGAGGAGTGGTCGAGATTCCTCTTGGAAAGCGCGATCAGGAATTGCCCAAGGATTGCCACCAAAAGGGATGCCATGCGGGCAATTGTCGCCAAAAATCCAAACGAGCAATTTGATTTCGCGCAAAGACGGGCAGCTTCTCGACCGCTCTAAGGTCTGCATGTGGACTTATCATTCAGACCTGCTCGAAACGCCGGTGCCGCGTTACACCAGCTATCCCACCGCCGCTGACTTCGGCCCGCTTGAGAAGGGGCTGATCGACAAGTCTATCGAGCGCGCGAGCGGGGATATCTCGCTCTATCTCCACATCCCGTTCTGCGAGAAGATCTGCTATTATTGCGGGTGTAACACCGGCGCATCGGGCAAGCGTCAACGACGCGAAAGCTACCTCTCCGCCCTGCACAACGAGATCGAGGTTGTCGCGGGCAAGCTACCCGCAGGCGCGCGAGTGCGCCGCATCGCCTTTGGCGGGGGCAGCCCCAACGCCATCGAACCGCGCGAGTTCATCGACCTGGTCGACGCGATCCACCGCAATTTCCGCCTCGCAGACACCGAATGGTCGATTGAACTCGACCCGCGGAGCATGTCGAGCGTGTGGGGCGAAGCCATCGCTGAGGCGGGCATCACCCGCGCTAGCATGGGGGTGCAAACCTTCGCCGCACATCTCCAGACAGCAATAGGCCGCGAACAAAGCGATGCGCTGATCTGCCGCAACATAGACTGGCTTCGCGGCGCAGGCGTCACCTCGCTAAACTTTGATCTGATGTACGGCCTGCCAGGACAAGCGCAGGAGGACCTCGGCGACAGCCTCGAATACACCAAACTGCTGGGAGCAGACCGGATTGCGTTGTTCGGATATGCCCATGTCCCGCACTTGGTCGCGCGGCAGAAGATGATCGATGCGAGCAACCTGCCGGGCGCTGAAGCGCGCTTTGCGATGGCGGCACATGGCTTCGAATATTTGACCCGGGAAGGTTATCAGGCGGTCGGCTTTGACCATTTCGCCCTTCCCAAAGATTCCATGGCCGAGGCAGTGCGCGAAGGAACTCTCAGGCGCAATTTTCAGGGCTTCACCGATGACCAGTCGGATGTGCTTATCGGCCTCGGCTCCTCGTCAATCAGCGGCTTTCCCGAGCTGCTGGCACAGAACGAGAAGAACAATGGTCGGTACCGCATGCTGTCTTCGCAAGGACGGCTTTCGGCGGCGCACGGCATTGTCCGCTCGGCGCAGGATCAATTGCGCGGGCGCGTGATCGAGGCGCTGCTGTGCCACAACAGCGCGACGCTCTCGCCTTGCCTGCTTACAGCTAGCCAAGGCGCACTGGCGCCGTTCGTGGATCGTGGGCTAGCGACGTTGGATGGTATGCAGCTGACTATCACACCCGACGGCCTGCCCTACGCGCGCGTGATCGCCTCACTGTTCGACAGCTACCGCGCCGACACGCAGCACCGGTTCAGCACTGCGATCTAGGCCAATGAACTAGGACAGCGCGGCGAGGGCTTCCGGCGTATCGATATCGGCGAGCCATTCGGGTGGGCACTCGATGGCCTGTGCGTTGCGAAGCAAATAACCAGCGCCGCGATCTCCTGAAAGCTCGCTCAGCACATCAAAGTGGTCACTTCCAAAAAAGGCAGGAGGCATGTTGGCATTCCTGTCAAACGAAGCGAGGATTGCCTCGTTTCCGGCAGCCCGTCCCCGCTCGCTCAGTTCGAGAAAATGCTCTCGCGGGACCAGCGGCATATCGGCGAGCGCAATCAGCATCGCATCCATTCCTGCGCGCCTAGCCAAGCGCGCAGCAACGGCGACAGAGGTTCCCATGCCTTCATCGGCGTTCGGATTTTTGACAACCGAGAAGCCAGAAGCTTCCCAACGAGGCCTGCAGACATGATCGAGGCTGGAAGTGATGATCACACGTTTATGGGCAGCAACATGAGACAGCGTGTCGGGCACATGAAGCCCAACCGGCTCACCGCGAAAAATTGCGCTCAGCTTGTCCTGATGACCGAACCGCCGAGACTTCCCCGCTGCGAGAACAGCGATCGCTAGACGAAAGTCATCAGCCAAGTGCAGCCTCGAAGTCAGTGTCCTGATACGCACGGATCACTTCGGCCAGTGTGGACAGTGCCAAGGTCTGTGGGTCGCGCGAGGAGTGAAACACACCAATCGGCGCGCGGATCGTGTCGATCTTTTCTTGGCTTACACCCTTGGCGAGCAGAGCCTCGGTGCGGAACGCATGCGCTTTGCGCCCGCCCATTGCGCCGATGTAGAAATGCGGCTGCTCCAATGCATGAGCCATCAGCTCGATCTCCCAATCATGATCGTGGAACAGGAAGATCGTGGCAGTCCATGCATCGCTCAGCAGCAGGTCGGTCTGGCTGGTGCGGTCCAGTAGCAGACTGTGGATCGCATGCTCGCCCAGTTCTTCGATGACCGCGCTATCCGGTGTCAGGACTCGCAGCGCGCAGCCATGCGTGCGGGCCAATTGCGCCAAGGCGCTAACACCTGCGCCGTGACCGATAATTTGCAGCTTGGGCATCGGCCATTGCCCGAAGGTTGAATGCCCAGTTTCCGGATCGAAAGACGCAGGCCACCAGCGCCCAATATGCTCCGCACCGTCCTCGCTGATGCGGATGGCAAACGGTTCCCGTCCCCTTATAGAAGCGACGCAATCGGCAGCGAGGAAGCTTTCCTGCAAGGGCTGAAAATGCAGGTCCAGCCCGCCCCCGCACGGCAGCTTGATATCTAGATAGGGCGAACCAGCACCGAACCGTACCATGCGCGGCGCATCGGCTTTCAACGCATTAAGCGCCTCGGCCACCACAGCTTGCTCGATACACCCACCGGACAACGATCCAGCAAAGCTGCCGTCTGCGGCCACGCCCATCACAGTGCCGGGGTTGCGCATGGAGGAGCCTTCAACCGCGCACACGGTAATCAGCACGCTGCGTTCCCTGCGCAGGCGACACTCTTCCAGAAACTCGAAGACGCTGGCCTGCTCCATGCGGGGGCCGGTGCTCTTACTCGCTCAAGCTGCGCAGATAGGCGACAATCGCAGCGCGTTGCTCAACATCGGTCACACCGCCCGCGACCATGCTGGTCCCCTCGACATACCCATTGGGATTGGCGAGGAATTTATCGAGCGAGGCGATGTCCCATGTGATGCCCGAAGCCTTGAGCGCATCGGAATAGGCGAAGTCATCCAGCGCGCCAGCCTCGCGACCGACCACGCCGTAGAGGTTTGGCCCAGCCATCGAAGCTGCGCCTTGCTCGGCAACATGGCAGCCCGAGCAGGATGCAAAGGCGGCCTTACCAGCCGCCACAAGATCTCCCGCATCGGTTGAAGGAGCGGAAACAGGCGTAGCGCCCTTGCCAGGCTCACTGACCACGATCTGCTCGACCGGCTCGGGGGCCGGATCACTGCCACACGCCGTGAGTGTTAGAACAAGCGCGCTCGCGCCGAGAATTGCACCTTTGTGCATCGTTAAACCCATCTCAGAACGCCTCACGCAAACTGCTTCGCAATTGGCAATTCGCGCAGGCGTTTGCCGGTTGCTGCAAAGATCGCGTTGGTCAGAGCAGGCGCTGCCGGGGGCAATCCTGGCTCACCCGCACCACCAACGGGAACATCTCCCGAATTGATGATAGCCACCTCGATATTGGGCGTCTCGTTCATGCGCAGCATCTTATAATCGTGGAAGTTGCTCTGCTTGATCGCGCCGTCCTCCAGGTCCAGCTCGCCGTACATCGCAGCGGTCAGGCCGTAGACGATGCCGCCTTCAATCTGGTTCCTGAAGCCATCGGGGTTCATCACATAACCCGCGTCGCATGCGGCCCAGCAATTGGTCATTTGGGGTTTGCCAGAAGACATATCGACCTCGATCACTTCGGCCACGATGCTGCCAAAACTCTCGACAATGGCCACGCCCTTGCCGATGCCTTCGCCGGTTTCCTCGCCCCAGCCTGACATTTCGGCGACCTTCTCAAGCACGGCCTTATGACGCGGTGATTTGCCGAGCATGGCCATCCGATACTCGACCGGGTCTTTACCTGCCGCAGCAGCCGCTTCATCGATAAAGCTCTCTATGAAATAGCCGTGCTGTGAGTGGTCAACCGAACGCCACGCCGCAAAGGGCAGGTGCAATGGCGCTTCGGCGACGCGCACCTTCGTGTTCGGGATGTCATAGATACCCGGCACGCTCGCCTCGGCGGGATCATTGCGCTGGGTGAAGATGTTGTCATAGGCGACCAGCTTGCCGCCCTTGTCCAATCCGCCTTTGAAACGGCTCAGTTCTGCAGGGCGGTAGAGCGCCTTCTGCGTGTCTTCCTCACGGCTCCAAACCGATTTGACCGGATAGCCTGTCGCCATCGCAATCCGCACCGCCATCGTCGCGTAAACCGCTTCAAGACGCCGCCCGAATGACCCACCGAGAAAGGGGTGGTGTACCGTGATATCGTCTTTGGAAAGCCCGGTCGCGTCGGAAATCGCCGAGCGCACCATCAGTGGCACCTGCGTGCTGGTCCACACATCGGCCTTCCCGTCTTTCACGAAGGCCGTGCAATTGATCGGCTCCATTGGTGCGTGGGCGAGATAGGGCGCCTTGTATTCGGCTTCGAGTTTGGTCTCGGCACCATCAAAGGCAGCCTTGGCATCGCCTTTGGACGCTGCTTCTTCGCCGCCGTCTTCGCCTGCTTCGTCGATCGCCTTGGCGTAGGCGTCAAACTGATCCTTGGTGGTCTTGATCGGGCTTTCAGCCTCGCTCCACTCCACGTTTATTGTGCCCAGCGCCATCTGCGCCTGCCAGTAACTGTCCGCCACAACCGCGACGAAATCGCCCATATTAAGGATCTGCAAGACTCCGCCCATTTCCTTGGCGCGGGTTGCATCCATGCTTTTGACAGTCTGCCCCGGCACCGGAGGACGCACGGTTGCAGCATAGGACAGCTCTAACCCGTCAGGTGCTGCATCCATCCCGAATACCGCGGTGCCATCGACCTTGGACGGGATATCGGTGCGCGCCTTGCTCTTGCCCATCAGGCGGTATTCGGCAGGCTTCTTGAGTACCGGCGTCTGATCCATTGGTTGCTCAGCAGCTTTCGCAGCGAACTCCGCATAGGGCGCCGATTTGCCCGATGCTTTGTGGATCAGCATACTGTCGCGCGTTTCGATTTCGTCAGGGGAAACGCCCCATTCCTCTGCCGCTGCACCTTTCAGCATCTTCCGCGCCGCAGCACCCGCAATGCGCATCGAATGTTGACCCGTGGTGCGGATTGAGGACGATCCGCCCGTGATCAGCACGTCAGCGAACCGGCCGATCTGCGTGAACAGCCCGTCCCAAGTCGGCTCCAGCCAATCGGCGGCGTGCATCGTAAACGGCGCGACAAACATGCGCGCGGTATCACCGACGACATAGCTGCCATCGGTCGGCGCTTGCATCACTTTGACTTTGTCCCAAGCGGCATCGAGCTCGTCCGCCAGCATCTGACCCAGAACCGAATGTGCACCTTGCCCCATCTCGCAGTGCGGGACGATCGCTGTGACGATATTGTCGGCGTCGATCTTGACCCAGCTGTTGATCAGCTGCTCGCCTTCGCCGCCTGCGACCTTTGGCATCAGCGCATCAATCGGGTTACCCGGACGCACACCCACGCCGATCAACAGACCGCCGCCCGCCAAAATGCCAGCGCCGATAAATCCGCGGCGACTCCATTTGGCGAGTTTGCCGCGTTCTTTTTTCTCAGGAGAAGTTTGGTCGTTCATGGCTCAAGCCTCCTCTTCGCGCGGCTCGAGTTGACCCGATGCGACTTTGATCGCGCGGCGGATGCGTGTGTAAGTCCCACAGCGACAGATATTGCCCGACATGGCCTTGTCGATGTCTTCATCACTCGGCGTTGGATTGTCGCGAAGAAGAGCGGTCGCGCTCATGATCTGACCCGATTGGCAGTAACCGCATTGGGGCACCTGCTCGCTGATCCATGCCTTCTGGATCGCGCTGAGCTCTCCATCCGGACCAGCCACGCCTTCAATGGTCGTAATCGCCCGGCCCTCGGCTTCGGAAATGGGTGTCGAGCAGGAGCGAACCGGCTGACCATCCAGATGCACAGTGCAAGCCCCGCATTGCGCAATGCCGCACCCGAACTTGGTGCCATTCATGCCCAACTTTTCGCGCACGACCCATAGAATCGGCATCGCCGGATCGACTTCGGCAGAAGTCTCCTTACCGTTGAGGGTGAAACTGGCCATTGCTGCTCTCTCCGACTGATCGCTGGGTTTCTTGACGCAACTTATCTTGCCGGAAGGTCAAAGGGAAGAGTGCCCTCTCAAATTGCTCCGGCTGCGGCGAGGATTGACCGTGTGCCCAGCCCTGCGGCGACCAAAAGCACACCTATCCCGATGGCGTTGGCCAGCCTACCATTGGCGTATTCACCAAGAATGCTCCGCTGGTTCATGGCGTAGAGCAGAAAGCCGGCGATAATCGGTAGAAGTAGACCGTTAGCGAACTGCGCGGAGAGTATGATTGTGACAGGTTTGATACCTGTCAGGGCGAAGCCTGCGCCGCAGACAATCACACTCAGCGCAATCAGGCGCATAGCGAGGTCCCGTTTCTCGGGCGCGATCTGGAATATCTCGCTGATCGCATAGCCGGTCGCGAGCGGCGCGGTGATAGTGCTGGTCAGGCCCGCAGCAAACAGCCCCGCCCCCATCAAATACTTGGCACTTGGCCCGAACAGCGGTTCGAACTGTTTGGCCATATCGGCCGCGCTTTCGACCTCTACGGAAGCGGCAAATAGGCTCGCGGCGGCGGTCGAGACGATAAGAATGCCAATCAGCCCGCCCAGGCCGATTGTGACCATCGTATCGGTACGTGCGGCAGCAAGATCTTCTGCGCCTGCCCACTTCTCGCGCACCGCGCTGGCGTGAAGGAACAGGTTGTACGGCACCACCGTAGTGCCGATCAGCGCGACAATCGTCAGAAGGGCGCCATCCGGAATGGTCGGCAACGCCAGCCCCGCGAAAAGCGCCGCGATATCGGGCCGCACGATCACAAAGGTGGCGATAAAAGCGATCGCCATAAAGATCACCAGTACCACAAGAGCTTTCTCGATTTGACGATAGGTGCCTGACCACAGCAGCAGTGCGGCGAGGATCGAGATGACGATAACGCTGCCCTGAAACACACCGTCGCTTTCACCGCCGATGGCAGCAATGCCGAGTGCTGCGCCTGACAAGTTCCCCGCTTCATAAGCCGCATTGCCAAGATACAGCGCCACGCACACCAGGCCGATCAAAGGCCACCGCCATGGCGAGGCGCGCAGTAATTCAGCCAGCGTTTCACCCAGCCCCTTCTGCGTCACCACGCCCAGCCGCGCGGACATCTCTTGCAAGGCCATCGTCGCCAGTGTTGCAAACAGAAGCGCCCAGAGCAGAGCATAGCCGAAATTCGCGCCCGCCAATGTGCAAGCGGTGACTGTGCCGGGCCCAATAAAGGCCGCCGTGACAAGCGCGCCGGGCCCCGAATTCTTGAGGCGCTGGAAAATACTCATGTTTCGACTCTACTCCCGAATCCACCGCCGGTGGGCGATTGAATGGTGATGCGATCTCCGGGGCTGACGACTGTCGCATCGCAGCCCATAAGAGGCACGCGCGCGCCATCACGCTCAACCCAATTCGCACCGGTCAAACCGTCGTCGCCGCCCGCAATTCCCTTAGGTGCCACCGCGCGGTTTTCGGACAGGATCGAGCATTCCATCTCTTCAAGGAAACGGATTGTGCGAGCTATCCCGTCGCCAGCACACCACTCGCCCTTGCCGCCGGACCCGCGGCGGATCGAAAACTCGTCGAGTACGACCGGATATCGCGCTTCCAGCACCTCGGGATCGGTCATGCGGGTGTTGGTCATATGCGTGTGCACCGCCGCCGCCCCGTCAAAGCCCGGCCCGGCTGGCGCGCCCGAACAGATCGTCTCGTAGTACTGGTGGCGCTTATTGCCGAAGGTGAGGTTGTTCATCGTCCCCTGGGAGGTGCCAAGCCGTCCCAGCGCGGCGAAAAGCGCATCGGTAATCGCCTGACTGGTTTCGACATTACCCGCGACCACGGCGGCGCTGTCATCGGGATTGAGCATTGATCCTTCGGGTAAGATGATCGTGATTGGCTTCATGCATCCCGCATTCAAGGGAATGTCATCATCGATCAGACAGCGGAAGACATAGAGCACCGCTGCACGCGTCACCGCTGGTGGCGCGTTGAAGGCATCCGCCTGCTGCGCGCTAGTGCCCGTGAAATCGACGACCACACTACGGCCTGTGTGATCTGGGCGAATGGCTACGCTTATATGAGCGCCGGAATCGCGGTGGATGGTGAAACTGCCTTCATCCAGTTCATCGATCACTCGGCGCACCGCAGCCTCGGCAGTGTCCTGAATGTGGCCCATATAGGCGTGTACCACCTCCAGCCCGTATACCGCGACAAGCTTGCGCAGCTCTTTCGCGCCAGCGGCATTGGCGGCGACTTGCGCCATTAGGTCGGCCACGTTCTGCGCGATGTTGCGAGCGGGATAGTCGCCCGCACCAAGGATTGCCTCGATCCGCTCGGCCTGGAACACACCGCCTTCAACCAGCTTCACATTGTCGAGCAGCACACCCTCATCGCCGATGCTCTTACCATGAGGCGACATCGAGCCGGGGCTGATCCCTCCGATATCTTCGTGGTGCGCACGGCTGGCGAGGTAGAACAGCACCGCCTCCCCCGCTTCATCAAACACAGGTGAAACCACCGTCACATCGGGTAGGTGCGAGCCGCCCTTGTGCGGATTGTTGTGCACGAAGGCATCGCCCGGTGCGATCACCTGCCCGCTCTCGACAATCGTCTTCACGCTGGCATCCATCGAGCCAAGATGCACCGGCACGTGTGGGGCATTGGCGACGAGATTGCCTGTCGGATCGAATATCGCGCAGGAGAAGTCGAGCCGCTCCTTCACATTCACCGATTGCGAGGTGTTGCGTAGAACAATGCCCATTAGCTCTGCAATCGACATGAAGAGGTTGGCGAAGATCTCGAGCGTTACGGGATCAAACGCGGTGCTGCGTGTCTGCTCCATACTGGCCGAGGCGGTGTGCTCGATCAGCAGGCAGCCATCTGCATCAACGCGCGCCTCCCAGCCCGGTTCGATGATGGTTGTACCCGTGTCCTCGGAAATGATCGCAGGTCCCTTGACGTGGTGACCATGGGCAAGCTTTGCTCGCGCAAACAGCGGCGCCTCGCGCCATTCTCCTCCTGAATAGAAGCGGGTGACAGTTTCGGGCTCAGGTGAATGCGCCGCAGAGGCACTGGAGACGATAGGATCGACAGCAGCTCCTTCGCTTGCGCTCGCAACGATAACTGTATCGAGCACCAGCTGCTTCTCGGGTGCGAAAAAGCCGAATTGCTGGCGGTGCAAGCGCTCGAACTCCGACCTCATCGCCTCGACCGAACCGATTTGCACTGGGATCGCCGTCTCGGTTCGAGCATAATGAACCATTGCGCTGGCGTTATGGGTGGTGGTTTCCGCGAATACACCTTGCTCGCCCAGAGCCTCAACATTTTCCTGGCGCAACTCGGCGACGGTCTGCCTTGCGCTTTCGATGGCCTCTTCGGACAAGTTCGCGTTGATGACACGTTGGCCTTCGACCTCGGTCTTGGCGAGACCCATGCCGTATGCAGACAGCACGCCCGCGAAAGGGTGAACCATAATGCTTGCGATGCCGAGCCGCTCGGCGACAAGGCAGGCGTGCTGCCCGCCCGCTCCGCCAAAGCAATTGAGCACATAGTCCTTCACGTCATGCCCGCGTGCGGTTGAGATCTGCTTGATCGCCTGCGCCATATGCTCGTTGGCGATGGCAAGAAAGCCTTCCGCCACTTCTTCAGGCGAGCGCCCATCGCCCAGTTCCTCGGCAATGGCAGCAAAGCCATTGCGAGAGGCTTCGGCATCGAGCGGTTGTGACTGATCAGGGCCGAAGATTGCAGGAAAATGCTTGGGTTGAACCTTACCCAGACACGCATTGATGTCGGTCACTGCCAGAGGACCGCCCCGCCGGTAGCACGCTGGCCCAGGATCGGCGGCCGCGCTCTCAGGGCCGACGCGCAGCCTCCCGTCCTCGTAGCGCAGGATGGACCCGCCGCCCGCGGCAACCGTATGAATATTCAGCATCGGTACGCGCATTTTCGCGCCTGCAACTTCGGTATCATAGACCTTTTCAAACATCCCAGCGTAGTGCGACACATCGGTCGAAGTGCCGCCCATGTCGAAACCGATAACCCTATCGAAACCGGCACGTTTGGCGGTTTCGACACAACCGACCACTCCGCCAGCGGGTCCCGACAGGATCGCATCGCGCCCACGGAATTGCGCAGCGTCGGTCAGCCCGCCAGAACTCTGCATGAATTGCAGTTGGCCCGGTGAGGGCTCTTCAGCGAACGCCCCTGCCACGCGGTCGACATAGCGGCGAAGGATGGGCGTAAGGTAGGCGTCTACCACGCTGGTTTCCCCGCGCGGGACGATCTTGGACAGCGGGCTGACTTCGTGGCTGACCAACACCTGCGAAAACCCGACCTCGCGCGCGATCTGGGCCAGTTGACGCTCATGCGCGGGATGGAGATAGGAGTGCATCAAGACTATAGCGATGGCGCGCAGACCGCTTGCATAAGCTGATCTCAATTCTTCGCGCGACTGCTCCACATCGATAGCGACTTCAACCGCCCCATCTGCCCGGACACGCTCGACGATTTCGACGACATGGGCGTACAGCGGTGCGGGCTTTTCGATCTTGAGCGCGAAGGTATCGGGCCGCGCCTGTGTGCCGATCTCCAGAACATCGCTCAGCCCTTGCGTGATAGCCAAAATGGTCGGTTCCCCTTTGCGCTCCAAAAGAGCGTTGGTCGCGACCGTTGTTCCCATACGGATGGCGTCAATGGTGTCGAAGCTCAGTGTGTCCTCACCGGTCAGTTCGCGCATCCCGTGCAAGGCTGCATCTTCGTAGTGCTCTGGGTTCTCCGAGAGGTATTTGCGGGTGAGCAATTCACCGTCGGGCGAGCGGGCAACGATGTCAGTGAAGGTGCCCCCTCTATCGATCCAGAATTGCCATCCTTCGCTCATGGTTAGTTGATGAAACACCTCCGAAGACTTGGCAATTGCTCGACTTCAATTGCGTCATTTCCTACACAGCTCGCCATGGAGACGATTGAGCCCAAGACCTTCTTTTCGGCCGATATTCGGGCAGGCACTATCATGGAAGCAGCCCCGTTTCCCGAAGCGCGCAAGCCCGCAATCAAACTGGTGCTGGATTTCGGCACAGAGATCGGACGCAAGAAGAGTTCCGCACAAATTACAGAGCTTTACACGCCCGAAACGCTGATCGGAAAACGCATCATGGCGGTGGTCAATTTCCCGCCCCGCCAGATCGGACCGTTCATGTCGGAGGTTTTGGTGCTGGGATTTCCCAACACAGAAGGCGCGATTGTGCTGGTTGAACCGGATAGAGACGTGCCCGATGGCGCGCGCCTAACGTAGGTCGCCCAAAGCCGCCTCAAGGTCACCCAGCCACGGCTCAAACGGTTTCCATGCGCCCTGCCCCTTGCGGTTGATCGGCTGTCGGACCTGTTCACTCGACGCGGTCCGGACCGCTCGGTCGGTTTTGTGGAACTCCAGACACGCCTCTTCGAACGGCACCTCGAGAAAATCGAGCATCCGCCGGGTCTGCCCCTCCAGATCGTCGAGCACGTCCTCGTGCTGCACGCGCAGAACCTTGCCTGGCAGCACCGCGTCCCAATGCTCCATCAAATCGACATAGTCAGCGTAGTACCGCCCTACTTCAGTAAGGCCGTAGGTAAACTCCTGCCCCTGCGCGAAGAGCTGTTTGAAACCGGAGAAACAGCAATCCATCGGAGTACGGCGGGCGTCGATAATCTTGGCGTTGGGCAGAATCAGATGGATCAGCCCGATATGCCGGAAGTTGTTCGGCATCTTGTCGATGAAGAACGGCGCACCTTGGCGGTGCACGCGGGTGCTTTCGATGAAATGCTCACCGAACTTGACGAAATCCTCAGCCGTAAGATCGTGCAGGTTCGCTGGGTATTGCGGCTCGCCCGCTTTGCGCCCGCGCAGCCGGTGCGCCAGCGCCAGAATATCGGGCAGCTCGAGCGTGCCATCGATCTGTGAGTGGCTGGCAAGGATTTGCTCAAGCAAAGTCGAACCTGCGCGCGGCAGGCCGAGAATGAAGATCGGATCGGGCGCATCATGGCCAACGCCCTCGTGTTTTGCGAACAGCTCGGCCGCGCAGAATTCCTTTTGCCGCGCCAGCTCCTCGGTCATCCCATCTGCGCTGTACCGCGTCTGCGCGCGCTTGAGCGTGTTGCCCTCTTCGTAGTGGCGGAAACTGCCCTCGTAATCGCCACGATCTTCCAGCGCTTTGCCCAAAGCAAAGGCGATGTGGACGCGGTCGTTAAACGCCAGGTCCCCGCGTGCGGCCTGCTGCCGCATCGCATCCATTTCGGCATCGGTGAAGGTATAGGTTTTGAGGTTCGCGAGCGCATAATAGGCATCGCCATGGTCGGGCTTGATCGCGAAGGCCGCGCGGTAATTCTCGACCGCTTCATCCTGCCGTCCCATCGTCTTGAGCGCGTGCCCCTTGCTGGTCAGCGTCGCGTGGTCTCCGGGCAGCTTTTCGAGCACCTTGTCGAACAGTTCAAAGGCGCGGCTGTACTCGCCCGCTTGCATGCTCTCGATCGCGAAATGCGATTGGAAAAGCGGATTATCACGGTCGCGATTGTACAGCGCCTCGGCCTCTTCGCAGGCACGCTCAAACTTTTGGCGACGACGCAGAACGTCAATGTAATCGAGCCGCAATTGCACATTATCAGGCTCAAACTGCGTCGCGGTTTCAAGCAAGAATTCGGCATCTTCGAATATGCCCATTTCCACGCCGATCTTGGCAAGCAGCCGCATCCCTTCGACATGGCGCGGGTTCTGGCGCAGGAAGTGACGGCAGAACTCTTCAGCCCGCAGCAGGCGGCCTTCATGCAAATGGTTGGTCACCGCCAGCAATTCGCGCGGCAAAGTGCGCAAGCGATCAAGCTGCGCCTGCGCTGCCTGCGCTTGCTCCGGACCGCCAAGCCGAACTTGCTCGCGCCAGCTGGCGTCCAAGGCGGGGTTGAAGCGTGTGGCCCGCGCGAAAGCTTCCAACGCGGCTGCATTATTGCCCCGCGCAAGAGCAAGGTGCCCCTCCTCCTGCCACGCGCGGCCATATTCGGGCATCGCGGCATGCAAGCGGACGAGAAATGACGACGCGGCATCGGGCTGTTTCGAGTAACGCGCCGCAACGGCGGCCATATACAGAGCCTCGCCATCATCTGGCGCATCGGCCAGAACGGTGTCCGCATGGCTCAGCCCGTCGGCAAAGCGCCCCGATTGGAGCGCCTGTTGTGCCTGTTTGAGTGTTTCCTCGCGCGTCATAAGCCTGCCTTAGACAGCAAAACGGCGGGAGTGAACATCGCCACTCCCGCCGCTTTGATCAGGTTAGTCTCGGATCAGTAGTCGAACGAGACACGCGCACCAATCGTCAGCGGACGGTTGGTGATGATGCGTTCACGGTCGTTGCCGAAGATGCCGGAGATTTCGGCACGCTCGTCAAACAGGTTCTCACCGAAGATTTCAAAGCCCCACTGCTCGGCTTTCACGCCGATTGAGAGGTCAGCCACGGTGTAAGCATCAAGCTCGATCTTGTTGATCTCGATGATGTCGGTGAACTTCGATGCCGAGTGCGAAACCTGCGGCTGGATGTAAGCTTCCAGCGTGTCCGACAGGTCCCATTCGTAACGAACGCGGATGTTACCCTGGAAGTTCGGCGCATAGGCCAGCTCTTCCCCGGCGATCACATCGTTGGTCGGGATCAGAACTTCTGTGATCTCGGTGTCGAGGATCGAGAACGCACCGGCAATCGTCAGACCCGGAACCGCGTAAGGCGCGATCGTGAAGTCCGCTTCGATACCGTAGATCTCTGCATTCGCCGCGTTAGACGAGAAGAACAGGTTGGTGATCGAAGGATCGAAAATCTGCGTTTGCAGGTTGGTGATGTCCACGAAGAAGGCCGAACCGTTGAAACGGAACTGACCATCGATAAGGTCCAGTTTCCAACCAAGTTCGTAGTTCTTCACTTCGTCGGTTTCGAGTTCAAACGGCACAACAAAGCCGCCAGCACCCACTGCGCCGCCTGGACGGTTTAGGAAGCCTGGACGGAAGCCTTCCGAATAGGTGGCGTAGAACAGCGTGTCTTCGCTTGGCGTCAAGGTCACTGTGCCTTTGACGATCACACCATCGGTCGATGCGGTGTCGGGCGCGCGGATGGCGTTAAACACCTGCTGTGCCTGTGCCGAAGAAAGGCCAGCCGCTTCGATGTCAGCCAGACTGTCATTCAGATCGAATGTCTGACGCAAAGCTGCGTTGCACGAACCGATAAAGGTAAACTGGCCATCACCGTCATAAAGATCGCTGATGTCGGTACCGAACGCGTTGGCGTCCTGCGCCGCGCCCGAGTTACAGAACGAGCCATTCGCCGAACCTTCAAAATCGACTTCGACGTCGTAGTAACGCGCGCCGAAGGTAGCGGTCAGAAGGTCGGGAACGATGTCGACATTGACTTCACCGAACAGGCCGAACTGCTCGTCCGTACGACGGATGTCGTTGCGGAAGATCGTTTCAGCCGGGAACGGGCCCGGATCAGAGATGAAGCCTGACATTTGCGGGAAGTTGGTTGCAAACGGGCCAAACGGGTTGGCCAGCGTGTTGCCCGGATAGGCGAAGTCCACGCGCTCTTCGAGGCTGAGGTCCGAATAGAACGCACCGCCCTGGAAACGAACGCGCCAGTCTTCCGGCGTGCTGACGCGGAATTCCTGTGTGAACACCTCGGTCTTGCTGAACGAGTTGATGTAGAGGTTCGGCGCCTGACACGTACCTGTCGGGTTGTTGCCCGCTCCTGGATACGACACGCTGCCATCACAGATGTAGTACGGCAGGTACTGACCGGCGAACAGGTAGTCGGTGTAATCCGCGCGCTGTTCACTGCGGCGATCGGTGTAAGCACCAGTGTAGATCACATCGAGCATCGCGATGCGGCCCTCAAGGGTCCATGCGGTGTTCGAGAAACGGTCTTCGAGACGGTCTTCTTCGAAACGCTCGATCTGGAGGTCATCAAGACCGCCCAGTTCCGGATCAGCGAAGAACACGCCGTCGGTCTCGAGCGTCTGGCGCTGGTGCGAAACGTTGAAGGTCCAGTCGGGAGCGATTTCCCAAAGGCCGCTGACGCGGAAGCCCGAATAGGTGGTGTCGTTGAAGTTTTCCTGTGCCAGACCAGCATTGTCGGCCTGAAGGAAAGTGACACCGGAAAGGTCCGCGGTCGACTGGAAGCCGGCGCGGTTTGCGTTCACTGGAACACCGTTTTCACGCACGAAGCCTTCCGGACGGAAGCGCGCGCTTTCGGTCAGGTCGCGGGTGCCCGCAACGTTGTCGATGTAGCCGCCCTGATCGTCGAGATAGACGACACCGCGAAGGGCAATCGTATCCGACACCGGAACGTTGAGCATGATCTCGCCCTGGTAGCTTTCCTCACCACCCTTGGTGAAGGACACGCCGCCTTTGAACGACGCTTCAAGCCCGCCGAGGCTCGGCTTGTTGGTGATCAGACGAACCACACCGGCCTGTGAGCTGGCGCCGAACAGCGTACCCTGCGGACCGGAGAGAACTTCGATACGCTCAAGGTCAGCGGCGTATACGTCAAGGTTACGGCCCGGCTGCGTCAGCGGCTGATCGTTAAGATACAGCGCAACGTTCGGCGCGAGACCGGCAACACCGGCAACGGTGATGTTCGGCGTGGTGGATGCGAGGCCACGGATGTAGATCGTGCTTTGGCCCGGGCCGTTGCCGCCAGCAGTAACAGTTGGCAGCTGCTCAAGGTAATCCTCGAACGTGTCGATGTTCAGCTCTTCGAGCTGTTGCTGGCCGATGGCCGAAACCGAAACCGGCACGTCCTGCAGGTCTTCGCTGCGGCGCTGTGCCGTCACGATGATGTTCTGCACCCCGCCGCGCTGTTCCTGCGCGTTCTCTTCGGTGGTGTCCTGATCCTGCGCGAACGCAGGCGTAGCGACAGCAATAGCCAGCGCACTCGCCGAGGCGCAGCTTGCAAATCTAATCATGTTGTTTGTCCCCTTAAGACAATTTGGTCCGGAGCAAGAATAGCTCTCGGCAGACCCTTTAATATTTTTGGGCGCAGGGAATAGCATTCCGCGCCACGTCGGTGGCTCTAAGCAACCTAATGCATGACGACCACCGGCGTATCCGGACTTTTGGAAAGTCGGGCAATCGCTGTTGCAAAATAACAACATCCGCGACGACCTGATGAATTCATTGAAGAATGGTCAAGTGTACTGATGTACAGCTGGCACTTATTTTCGGCTATACGCGCTCTGTTTTTACAGCGGGCAAAGTTACTCTAAGTTATACCAAACATAGCCTGATTTAGTCTTGCGAAGGCGAAGCATACCTCGCGAATTACTCGCCAGTCGATACTTGCCCGTCCCACTCTTCGCAGGCTGCTGCGGTTGTCGGGACACCGTGCTTCTTGCGGATCAGGTCGAACACCACGGCCTTCACAATCGCCACACACATCGCAACAAGCACGAATGAGAACGGCAATGCGCCCAAGATCATCGTGATCCGGATCGCTTCGACCCCGCCCACGATCAGCATCGATCCCACGATAAACGCCAGAGCCAGTCCCCAGAAGATGATGTGGAACCGGCGCGAACCTTCATCTTCGCCAGCGCCGTTGATCGTGTTGATGATCAGGATCGCACTGTCTGCCGAGGTGACGAGATAAGTCATCAGCAGCACCACTACCAAGGCCGACACCACAGTCATAACACCCGGGCTCAGCAGTACTTCCAACGTGGCGTAAAGTTGGTCCGCCATTGCTGCGCCGACAATCTCTCCGTTTGCAGCGCCGCTCAATTCCAAATCAATCGCGGTGCCACCAGCCAGTGCCATCCAGACAAAGCACATCAGCGAAGGCACGAGCGCGACGCCAAGGATATATTCACGGATCGTCCGCCCGCGTGAAATGCGTGCGATGAACATTCCTACGAATGGCGCAAATGCGATCCACCACGCCCAATAAGACACCGACCAGCCAAGCTGCCAATCGACCAGAGCATCGCCCGCTTCCGTGCCATCGCGGCTGAACAGCGTCAGCGACAATTGCGGCAGGTTGACGAAGTAATCCCAAATACCAACGCCCAGCAATTCGAGCGCATACATTCCCGAGCCCACCGTCGCGAACAGCGCCAGCAGCGCGAAGGACAGGGTCATATTGATATTGGAAAGCCACTTGATCCCGCGCCCCACGCCCGAAAGCGCGCTGAGCGTCGACGCACCGACAAGGGCTATCAGCGCGATAACGATGGCAGAGTTAGAAGCCACCTCGCTCCCCGCGTCACCCACCATCAGCCACTCTGCGCCCGTCAGACGGAACAGGCCGGCGACAAATTGCTGCACGCCCAGAGACATCGTGTAAGCCACGCCCAAGATGGTCGCGACCACGGCAACGATATCGACGATGTGCCCGCTGACACCCGACATGCGCTCTCCGAACAAGGGCGCCAAGGCGGAGCGTATAGTCAGCGGCAGCCCGCGGCGATGCGCGACATAGCCAATCCCCAGACCGACCAGCGCATACGTGCACCATGCACCAAAGCCCCAGTGCAGGAATGTGTAGATATAGGCAGAACGGACATTCTCCGCCGTCAGAGCATCAACCTTGCCCGCGATCACATCCGGATTGTTCTGGAAATGCGCCAGCGGCTCTCCGGTCGAGAAGGTCAGCATCCCGATGCCAATCCCTGCACCAAACAGCATCGCAAACCACGAAAAGCGCGAGAACTCCGGCTTTTCTCCCGGCGCGCCCATCCGCAAACTGCCGATCTTTGGCACCAAGGCGAGGATCAATGACACGACGATCAAGGCCGCAACTAGAAAGACATACCAACCGCTGAACTGCGAAATGATGCTGCTGTTGGCGCGGGCCAGCGTCTGCTCTGCGCTTTCGCCAAAGATTGAAACGAACAGGGTTTCCGATGCGGCAGAGAACAGCGCCCAGACAATAATCATCGTGACGATGATCTTTGCCGGGATCGTCACCTCACGGCTGAACCCGTCATAGAAACCGCGATCATGCGTATCGATCGGCAGTTCCACCAGCGGCGGATCAATCGGTGCTTCGGTTTCGGGTGATGCTTGGTCTTGCGTATCAGACATGAATGAACGTGTGTTATTCGCCAGCATTCGACTGCTGCTCTCTCGCAGGGCCCTGAATGGAGTAGCCGCGTGGCAGAATAATCCCGAATGCGAGCGCGACCCTAGCTGGCGGGTGGCGCAATGCAACCCACTTGGCGTTTTGGTCGGGTATGGTTAGGCTGCCGTCTTATTGATAGACAGGGGCAATTCTCGTTGAGCGGTAACGGGCAAAAGGCTGAAAGAGCGGGTGCTTTGGCAAGCGTGCTGGATTGCTCGCAAGGCTCTGCCGATGCGCTTGCCGATGCCATGGCGGAGCGCGAGTTTGCGGCCAAAGCTATCCTAATCCACCAAGGTGATGCGACCGATCAGCTGTGGCTGATCCTGGGCGGAACGGTGCAATTGCAAGCCGTATCGGCGGAAGGTCAGGTCACTGTCCTTTCCTCTTTCGGGCCGGGCGAACTGGTCGGCGCGTTCGAGCATGAGGATGAGAGCGCTTATGACGCGCGGGCTTTCGGCGCGGTCGAGGCTTTGCAGGTTGAAACGCAAACCCTGCGGCGGTTGATCGAAGAATGCCCTGATCTGGGTGGCGGCATGTCGCGGATTTACGCCGCGCAGTTGAGCGCTGTGATCGATCGCCTATCCGCGCGCGTGACTCTGTCTGCCACGGGCCGACTTTATCGCGAATTGCTAAGGATGGCTGGCGACGAAGATGAAATCTCGCCGCCGCCGATCATCGCCGCCCTAGCCCTAACCGCGCAGACGACGCGCGAAACCGGCTCCCGCGCGATCAGTGCCCTCGAAAGACGCGGGATTATCGAACGCGATGAAGATAGGTTAAGGATCGTTTCGCGAAGGATGCTGGAAGATTTGGTGCTCTGAGCCTTTGCTCAGGCGATAGAGAAAACCGTGAGCGGGCCGGACAGCGTGCCGATCTCGCCAAGTTCTTCGACGCGCCGCGCCGGATCAAGCGCCTTGGCAATCATGGCCGCGTTTGGCCCCGAATAGATCTGTCCCTCGCCCGCGCTGAGCGCCAATCTGGACGCCAGAGCTGCCGCTGACTGCCGCGCGTCTTCGGCCTGGATCAGCGAGGTGACGAAGCCTGCCGCCGCTTCGGGGAAAGTGGTATGCAATTGCGCGGAGAGCGCCAGACATTGGTCGAACGAACCGGTAAACTCAACTGTCTCATCGCCGGGCATCACATCAAGCCCCTGTCCGGCGAGCAATTTCGCGGGATCGGCGCCGCGCACGCTCAGCACAGCATTGAGTTGAACGGAAAGAGTGACGCCGCCGGTCGTGCCGTTGGCAACCCGAGGCGTCTCCACACAATGCACTTGCCCGCCAGTGCTTTGCCAAATGTCCAAGTTCGATCGTTGTGGTTCACCAATGGCCTTGATCGCCAGCGCGTGGGCCTCGGTGCGCAAACTGTGCGCACGGCGCAAGGATAGGCCCATCGTGACCAGATTGGCTGCGTGGACCATTGGGTGCAGATGCTCCTGAGCGCCATCTTCGGGCCACAGCTCGGCTATGCTCTCTGCTTGCTCCATCAAGGCATCAAAGCGCGGGGCCCATTGCGCGCCATAGGGTTCGACTGAGACCGCGCGGAACGTGGCACGGTCAAACGGCAAGACGACATGCAACAGCGCGCCTGCCTCGACCAACCGCTCAGCCAGCAGAATGTCAGCCCCCGCCGCCAGCGCTCCATAGGCGAAGCCGGGGGAGAGCTGAGTGATTGTTTCTTCGATCGCCCGCGCAAGTGTGGGATCGTCGGGATCAAGCCCGATCAGCCCGGTGAAATGCACCGAAGGCGCGGGCCTGCATGCGTCGAGCCACGCGGCGTCCCCGCCCTGCGCGGTTAGAATACGCTCGAACTGGCCGATAGTGGCGGCGTGGTCTTCCCACGCGCGCGGAAGTTTGACGATGCCGTCTTTGAGAGCGCCCTCGGCCTGTGCCCGCTCGCCCAACAGCAACAACGCCTCCGCCCGCGTCGCCTCACGCCAATAGGGTGTCTCGCCTTCCTCAGGATCGCTCTCGATCAGGCCGAGCACCTGCTGCGCAAGCTCCGCCGACTTTGGCGTATCCTGTGAAAGCAAAGCCAGCGTCGCGGCGTTGATCAGCGGATAGGTATCGGTGCGGATCGCATTGGCGGCGAGATAGGCATCCGCAGCCTCACGATAGAGCCGCAACTTCTCATCACCCGCCGCTCGATCCGCAAGATCCTTAAGCAAGCGCCCCTTAAGCGTGAGCGCCTTGATATCGCCGGTGGCCTCCGCAAGCCCCGAAGAGCCAAACCTCTCCCACGCCCGAACCGGATTGCCGGAACGGGCGAGAGAGAGGATTTGGTTGTACAATCGCATCAGTGGTTATGGCCCCGTATTCCGGCCGCCTGGGTCAATCGTAACAACAAGCTTTTTGTTTGACGAGATGCCAGGAATCGGAACTTTGTAGGCAATATCAAACTTGTAGTCGTCGTGCGTTTTTTGATTGTTGGGCGCAGGGTTCCCCGGTTTCCGCCGACGATTAGTCGGGGGAATAAGATGCAAGTTTCGGCACGAAAGATATCTCACATTAGTTGGTGAGGATTCATTAGGTCGCACAATAGAAATAGTGCGATTTTCGGCATTGAAGAAGTTATCATTTTTTATGCGAGGAATGCCTCGGTATTTCCCTTCAGGAAAATGCAGAGAGAAGCTTCTTTTCGCATTCTTGTCACTCGCATCTGAGTGATCAATCAGCTCCCAAGCTGGGAAATCGAGATACACCACCAGATAAGAGGGCTTCCACCAGAGAACGTCTTCAATATCGGCCGTGCCCATCGATGAACCACTCAATTCGGATTCAATGAGCCCCTTGACGGTAGAGTCCAAGTCTCCCGAAATCGCCTCGGACGTCATGCTGCTAGAAAGCTTACCGGAAGAGTCAAACTTCAAGAAATAGAAGTAAACATGCTCAGGTTTCGCAAATCCATGTGGGTCATCAATCCAAGGGCCTTGATGACGGTACTCTCGCCCTCCAGGTCCCGTGTATTTCCCTGATCTGGAACCTTCAGTTCCCTCATTGTCAGGATCGGCAAAAGTGGCAACGCCATTGGCCTTTTCAATGAGCTCCTGTATCTCTTCTTCAGTTTGAATTGGCATCGCATTGTTCCTTTCCGCTTAATTTCGCCACGTCAGACCGCGTCTTTTTCAAAAAATCAGACCAGTCCGAATTCTCCGGGTCATGCGCGACCAGCGCCTTGACCCCGTTCTCTACGCGCGTCAGTTCGCGCCGCGCTTCATCACCATCACCCAGTTTGCACCGCGTCAGCGCGATTGCCCGTTCGGCGATCAACAATGAGAATTCTGCTTCTTTGTCTTCCGGGTGATCTCTTGCGATTTTCCGGATGATCACAGCGCTCTTCAGTCGCTGGTCGAGGGCTTGTTCAAATTCGCCCTGGTTGTAGTGGACATCGAAACGCCATGCTCTCGCATTGGCGAGACCTTCTTCCGCCACGCGCTGATCCGGCATGCGCTCGTCTGCCAGTGTAAGGAAGGCAATCGCGGCATCGAAGCTTTTGGCGGCCTCTTCAAGCCTTCCGAACTCGAAGTGAATGATACCCGGGTTGAGTTCTCCGAAGCCAAGCTCCTTGGCTGCGCGAAACGAGTCTGGCTCTAACTTGGCAAGCTTGCGCGAGAGCGTTCTGTATGCGCGAAAATCCTTGTCCGCTTCTTCAAATTCTCCGCGCAGTTCCTTGACCCGCCCCACCCAATAGGTGCTTTGGCCGTGGGCATAGATGTGATCCGGCTCTTCAGGATCGCGCTGCATAAGGATCGTCGTGGCCCGAAATGGATCCGCCAAGATACCTTCAGCCTTGTCGAGATCGCCGTTCTTCTTCTTGGTCTGGTCTTCACCGATATCGTGCAAGATGCTCGCCCAGTTGATCAGACTGTCGGTCGGCAATCTCTCCGGATCGCCCTGACGCTCATAAAACCGCAAGGCGCGTTCATTGAACTTATCCAGCACTTCAAGGTTGCCGAGGCCAATCAGGTCCTCCCGTCCATCGGTCAGCAGCTCCTCGATAAAAGCATCGCTGCTTTCCCGTAGAGCTTGCTCTTTGCTGCGTGCCTGAATTGCCATCGTCGTCATGACGCCCATGACTATGGCGAGCAGTGCAACCACGCCCGTGACGGCCATCACGCGGCGCATTTGTCTTTGACTTTCGCGCTGGACCAGCGCGTCGAGCGGCACACCGGCAATGCCGGCTACCACTTTCAGGAAGCCAAGTTTCCATCCATCGCCGTCCTTGCGCAGGTCCGCGGCGAGCGGTTCGACGCCGCCTTCAATAAGCGCATCGGGAAATGCCTCGGCAGGCTCCCCCGCATGATCGCGGCGAGGATCGGGCGGCCGGGGCAGTGCTCGCGGAAGTAGGCGATTTCTTGCCCCACCCAATGCGATGCTTTGGCGTCGGGCGAGCAGGCGACGATCAGGACTTCGGAACGGGACAGCGCATCGGTGACAGCATCGGAGAGATTTTCCGCCGCGGACAGATCTTCTCGGTCCCGAAAGACTTTGCCGAGCCCAAGTCCGTTCGTTCGTGAGTTGAGAGCATCAATGTGCCCCAAGCCTTTGGGAAGCCGATACGCTTCAAGCTTTGCATGCAGCTTCCGAACATCCGCCGCGTCCGCGTGGCTGTAAGAAATAAACGCGCTGAACCCCGGGCGATCTGCGACCGCCGCTTCTTTATCTTCCACTCCGCCGCCCCATACTGCTTGGAAGTCGAAACAATTGAACGGAACAGACAAACAATAGCAAGCGATGTTTGTAAGAATGGTCAGTCAAACTTGCTAACAATTGGGCAATCAAGCGGCTCATCGCGCGTCAAAACCTTACAGCCGCATTAAGTATCCATGATCATTCGCTGTTGAGCATCGATCTGCTTTATGCGTCGCACCAGGAACGACGGGATATTGAGATGACGGGTCAGGCGGCGTCGCACGCTCAGGAAACGAGCGAAGAACTAGAGATCACGGAAGTATCCAGCGAAGCAGAGGCACAAGAGAACGCTCTACCCCGCATCGCGGTGGCAGGGGCAGCAGCGCTGGCCACGGCAGCATGCGGAGGCGACGGAAGCGCTCCTCCGAGCGGTGGCGGCACCGGCGGCAACCCTCCTCCCATACAACAAGCCCGGGCCCCGCAAAGCGATGCGGAAGCTGCGCGCTTTCTGTCTCAAGCCGATCTGGCCGTAAGCACCTCTGCCATCGCGCAATTGCGCGATCAGGGATACGAGCCATGGCTGGATCGTCGCATGCAGACGCAGAACGACCAGTCTTCACGCCAGTTCATGGCGGATCGCGGTTTTGATCAGGTTGATGCCAACCGCTACTACTTTAACCGCACTGTCGGTGACTACATGATTTGGTCACAGTTAATGACGGGCGGGAATACGCTGCGCAAACGGTTTGCCCTTGCGCTCTCTGAATTTTTCGTTGTGTCCCTGAACAGTATCGAGATCACTTGGCGAAGCTCGGCGATTGGCGCCTATTGGGACGTTCTAAACCAGCACGCTTTCGGCAATTTCCGCGATCTGATTGAAGACATCACACTTAACCCGGCCATGGGCGTGTTCCTGAACACGCGTGGCAACCGTAAGGCAGATCCACGCAGCGGACGAGTGCCTGACGAGAATTATGGCCGCGAGATCATGCAGCTTTTCTCCATCGGGTTGTTCGAACTCAACCTCGATGGATCCCAGCGGCTTTCTGGCGGCCAGCCGATTGAAACCTACACCAATGAAGATGTCACAGGCATTTCAAAGGTCTTCACCGGCTATGACTTCGACTACACTGGAATAGGCTTCACGCCCGAAGTGAATGGCAGCGGCCAGATCCCCGATGTCGCCTATGTCTATCAGCCTATGACCGCTGATCCTTCGCGTTGGCGCAATCCCCGAAGCGAGGGCTTCCATTCCGATGAAGAGAAGACCTTCCTTGGACTGACAATTCCCGCAGGTACCAATGCAGCGGACAGTCTGACCATGGCCTTGGACCATCTGTTCAATCATCCCAATGTCGCCCCGTTCTTCTCCAAGCAGATGATTCAGCGTCTGGTGACGAGTAACCCGAGCCCGGGTTACGTTCAGCGCGTTGCTTCCGTGTTCGAAAACAACGGCTCTGGCGCACGCGGTGATCTTGGCGCGGTTTTCAAAGCCATCCTGTTGGATGACGAAGCGCTTGATCCTGCCAATGTCAGCAATGCCGGTTTCGGCAAGCTTCGCGAACCGATGCTGCGCTTTGCCCAGTTGGGCCGCACCTTCGGCATCCGCTCGATCAGTGGCGATTGGGAATTGCGGGACATGTCCGACAAGGCGAGCCGACTAGGCCAGTCGCCGTTGCGCTCGCCATCCGTTTTCAATTTCTTCCGGCCCACTTATTTTCCCACCAATTCGCAAGTGGCGGATAACAGCCTGCTTGCACCGGAGTTTCAGTTGGTGAACGAAACGTCGGTTGCGGGCTACATCAACTTCATGGAACGCGCCGTCGAAACGTCCGGCTTCCTGTTCAGGGATATCGAGCTGGATTATTCCGAAGAAGCAGCCCTTGCCGACAATGCTGTCGCGCTGATCGATCGGCTCGACCTGCTGCTTACCGGAAACCAACTCTCTACAAGTGTGCGCGATGCGATGCAGACGGCCATCGAGTCTGTCGAAATTCGAGCGGACAGAGAAGATGAAGACCGGCTGCGCAGGGTCCATGTCGGGGTTTTTCTGACCTTGGCCTCCACCGATTATCTGATCCAGAAGTAAGGAACCGACGCATGTTTATTGGCAAAAGTGCAGAACTATCGCGTCGCGCGTTCATGCGTCGCTCCGGCCAGTTGGCGGCTATGGGCGCGGCATCGTCCTACGCTCTGGGCCTTGCTGGATTGGGAGAGGCCGCAGCCTTTTCATCCTCTGGTGGCTACAAAGCTCTGGTGTGCATCTTCCTTTATGGTGGAAATGACCACGGCAACACGCTGATCCCGTTCGATCCGGATAACTACGCGCGCTACTCTGAGATTCGCGGTGGCGGAGGCGGCGAAGGCGGCGGCGGCATCGCATTGTCTCGCGCTTCGCTCGCAAACACAGTGCTGACGACGCCGGACGACCAGACGCTGACAGACGGAATCCAATATGCGATGGCGCCAACTCTCGGGCGGATGAAGACGCGTTTTGACGAAGGCGTGATTGCACCAGTCTTGAACGTTGGCCCACTTCTCGCACCGATGACGCGGGCGCAATACGACAACAACTCCGTCCCTCGTCCACCGAAGCTGTTTTCGCACAACGACCAACAGGCAACTTGGCAAAGCTCTCAACCGGAAGGCGCTCCCACTGGTTGGGGCGGCCGGATGGGTGACCTTGCGCAAAGCGGCAACACCAATGCGATGTTCACGGGCATCAACGTTTCCGGCAACGCAGTTTTCCTGAGCGGCCAGAGCTCTGTTCCGTATCAAGTGTCTCCCAGTGGTGCGACGCTGATGCGGCCGCTGCGTAATGGCCGGCTATACAGCTCAAACGAAGCGGCTGCTTCGCTTGATACGATCCTTCGAAGTGGCTCGGGCAATGTGCTTGCTGCGGACTACGCGCATATCAATGATCGGTCCGTACAATACGGCGCTTTCGTCAACGATGCGTTGGAAAATTCCGGCGTTGCGACTGACTTTGGGCAAGGGAACCGGCTGGCAGATCAGCTGCGCACCGTCGCGTCACTCATCGCAGCGCGCAATTCGCTGGGTGTCACACGGCAGGTGTTCCTGGTTTCGATGGGCGGCTTTGACAACCATGACGGCTTGATCGGGCAGCACGAAGGTCTGCTGGCTGGCCTCGATTTCGCGATGGATGCCTTTTACCGGGCGACGATGGAGCTGGGTGTCGCTGATCAGGTCACGACCTTCACCGCTTCGGACTTCGGGCGCACCCTTGCTTCGAATGGCGATGGTTCGGACCATGGCTGGGGCAGCCACCACTTCGTTATGGGCGGCGCCGTCAATGGAGGCCGTTACTATGGCCGCGCACCGCACGTTTCGGTCGAAACAGCTGACCAGGTCGGGCGCGGACGCCTGCTGCCCGACACGTCGGTTGATGAGTATTCATCGACACTTGCACAGTGGTTTGGCGTATCGCCATCAGAGGTCCCGAGCATTTCGCCCAATATCGGGCGTTTCGGCAGCCCTGATCTTGGCTTTATGCAGATGGCTCCGACGACCTAGATTGCTGCATTGGCCGTCAGCTCGGCCAGTTCAGCATCTCCGAACCCCAGCACTTCGGCGAACACTTCGCTGTTGTGCTCACCCGGCGTGGCGGGTGCAGGCCGACGCACACCTGATGGCGTCTTGGAAAGTTTCGGGAAGGCGTTCTGCATTTTGATTGCGCCGCGGTTAGCCGTTTCGACCTCGATGATCGCCTCGCGAGCCTGAAAGTGCGGGTCGGCGAGCATGTCGGGTGCGGTGTAGACCCGGCCTGCGGGGATCGAGTGCTCGATCATCGCCGCTTCGACCTCATCCACGGCCAAAGTGCCTGTCCAGGCATTGACCATATCGTCCAGCTCGGTCTGGTTCTTACCGCGCGCAATATGGGTGGCGTAGCGATCATCATCGGCCAGCTCAGGCTGACCCATGGCGGCGGCAAGGCGAGCGAAAATCTCATCCTTGTTCGCGCCGATCATGAAATGCCCGTCCTTGCATTGATAGACATTGGACGGCGCGATGCCGGGCAGGATTGAACCCGAGCGTTCGCGAATAAAGCCGTTGAAGTCGAACTCGGGGACCAGCCCCTCCATCACCTGAAGTACGGATTCGTACAGCGCGGTGTCGACCACCTGCCCTACGCCCGTCTTCTCGCGGTGATGCAGAGCGGCGAGCACGCCCATGCAACCATAGGACGCACACAGAGTGTCGCCGATGGAGATACCCATCCGTGCGGGCGGACGGTCCGGGTCGCCGACAATGTAGCGCCAGCCGCCCATCGCCTCGCCAATCCCGCCAAAACCTGCGCGGTTGGAATACGGGCCGTCCTGACCATAGCCGGACATTCGCGCGATGATCAGGCCGGGATTGTCCTTGTGCAGCTCTTCGGGCGATAGGCCCCATTTCTCCAGCGTGCCCGGTTTGAAATTCTCCACCAGCACATCGGCTTTCGCAATCAGCTTGCGCGCCAATTCCTGACCTTCGGGAATGCGCAAATTGCAGGTGACCGAGCGTTTGTTTCGCCCGATCACTTCCCATTGCACTTTCTCTTCGCCTTGCCCCCACAAGCGCATGGGATCACCCGCTCCAGGCGGTTCAACCTTGATCACATCCGCGCCCATATCGCCGAGCAATTGGCCGCAGAACGGGCCAGCCAAAAGCTGACCCATTTCCACGACACGCACGCCTTCCAATGCACCCATTATTCGGCTGCCTCGCGAAGATCATCTTGATGCCAGACGGGCTGGATAGGAGCAGGCAGACCGGTTTCTTCTTCACAAGAAGCGCGCAGTGCCTCGATGCCGGGGCCATAATCGAACAGCGGCAGTTCACCGCGAGACCCCTTGATTTCTGCACGCAAAGCGTCGGTCGCAGCGGTGTCGATATCACCAGCTTCATCCGCGACAACGCCGTAATGGCGCGCGCCTTCCACGGTCACCAATCCTTGGCGGATTTCCAGACCAACGGCCTCGGGATCACGCTCCAGCGGGTCACCCCAGCCGCCGCCGCCCCATGTGATGAAGTGCAGCAAATCGCCTTCCTTAACCTCGACATCCTCGATCTTGTTGCCGACGATTTCGGTGGAGCCATCGGTGCGCTCGATCACCTTGCGCGCCCGTGCACCCGGATGGCCTCCGTTCACGCCCCATGGAGGGACGAACCAACGATCATCATGGATCGCAATCGCACCATCAGCGAGGAAGCGGTAGGTCATGTGAATGCCATTGCCGCCGCGATGAAGGCCTGCGCCCCCGCTGTCGGGTTCGGTCGAATACCGCTCGATCCGAAGCGGGAAATACCGCTCAAGAAACTCGTTCGGTACATTGGTAAAGCCGGGCCACAGCGAGTGCCCGTCCGGCCCGTCGCCCAGCGGACGTCCCGGTATGCCGCCGAAGCCGATCTGGAACAGCTGGAACCATTCGCGGCCACGGTCTCCGCGCGTATCCCAGCCGGAGTAGAAAAGGTGGGGCGAGGACGAGAACCCGGCTGCATTGAGAAACTCGGGCGTCCCCTGCCCCAGCAAGCCCCCGAGAATATCGAAAATCCGACCCAACGCATGGGTACGACCCGAGAGCGCGGCGGGGAATTGCGGTTTAAGGAGTGAACCTTCGGGAATGCGGACTTCGATCAGATCGTAGAAGCCATCGTTGAACATGATCTGCGGGTCGAAGACCATGATCATGTAGATCCCGAAGAACATCTTGAACATGTTCTCGTTGAGGTAGAAATTGATCGAAGCGGCCGATTGCGGATCGGTGCCGTCGAAATCGAGGATGACCTTCTCACCCTCGCGCCGCATCGTGCATTTGATCTTATATGGGCCATAGCCCTTACCATCATCGCAGATGTAGTCCTCAAAGCTCTTGGGCTCTTCGGCCACGGCCATCGCGATCAGCGCCTTCATCGCGCGGTGGTTGCGATCGAGCAGTTCCTGCGTCGCCGAAACATAGACGTCATCGCCAAAGCGGTCGGCCATTTCGACCACCCGCTTCGCCGCCACGCGGCAGCTGGCGATCAGGGCGTTGAGGTCTGCCTGACACCAATCGGGTTTGCGCGTCTGATGCATGACGAGCTTCATCAGATCGTCATTGTAATCACCCTTCTTCCAGATCTTGACGGGCGGAATACGCACGCCTTCTTCAAAGATGCTGGACGCGCCGATGGGCATCGAGCCGGGCACCATACCGCCAATGTCCGACTGGTGGCCGAACATCGCGGTGTAAGCGATTAGGCGGCCGTCCTTGAACACGGGCAGCAGCACCAGCCAGTCGTTCGAGTGGCTGATCGCGCCTTCGCAGGAATATGGATCGGACAGGAAGATCATGTCCCCATCTTCCAACGTGTCGTCATAGCCTTTCAGAAAGCCGTCGATGAAACTGCCGAACTGGCCCACGATCATCTTCCCAGATGGGTCAGCGATGAGCGGGAAAGCATCGCCTTGCTCGCGAATACCGGGGCTCATGGCGGTGCGCACAAGCGTGGCGTCCATTTCGATCCGGGCATTGCGCAGTGCGTTCTCAATAATATCGAGCGTCACCGGATCGATGGCGACCTTGTCAAAGGGCTTATCGTTGGTTTCGATGATTTGTGCTGGCATCGGATCAGCCCTCCTGCACTGGATTGATGAGGATGTTGCCGACTGTGTCGACCGTCGCGACGCAGCCGCTTTCGACAAGCGTGGTCGAGTCCATCTCGGTGATGATGGCGGGGCCGTTGATCGTATCGCCCTGACGCAGCTTGGCGCGGTCATAGATCACCGCCGCCTGTTCTTTGCCATCCATCCATAGCGTGTGATCACGGATCTTCGCCGCTGAGGGATCACCGTCCCCCTTGGGCAACTCATTCGCCGGCAGCGCCGGTGCCTGACCCAGCGCCACGGCGCGCAGGTTCACGATCTCGTGCGGGGTATCCATGTTGAAGGTGAAGAGCCGCAAGTGCTCTTCATCAAAGCGGGCCAGAATACCCTCGATGCCATCCTTCTCAAGCCCTTCTTTGTCGATGGTGAGCGGGACCTCGAAGGCCTGGCCTGCATATCGGACATCAACTTCGAACTGAGAGGTTATGTCCCCTTCGGCCACCCCGTCGGTGATCAGTTCACCCCGTGTCTGCTCCGCCATTTCATCCAGAACAGCTTGCAGATCGGCAATGCTTGTATCCTTGGCGAGTTTCGAGAAGCTCCGTGCCGTCTCGGTGCGCATTTGCGTCGTCGCATCGCCCAGAGCGCAAAGCACACCGGGGAAACCGGCGATACGGCGGGCCAGCTGCCCATCAGCTTCGCCACCGCATTCACATGCAGAGGTCCCGCGCCGCCAAAGCCCATCAGGGCGAATTCGCGCGGGTCATAGCCCTGCTGGACCGAGATCATGCGCAGCGCGCCGAACATGTTCTCGTTCACAATGTCGATGATGCCCCGCGCGGCCTCCATCAGGCTCACGCCCAGCGCATCGGCGATGGTCTGCACAGCATTTTCTGCGCCTTCACGGTCAAGCTTGAACGAGCCTCCGAGCAAATCTTCCGGAAGATAGCCGAGCACCACATTCGCATCAGTTACCGTCGGCAGTTCGCCGCCCTTGTTGTAGGCAACCGGTCCCGGCACCGCCCCCGCGCTCTCCGGCCCCACCCGAAGTGCACCGGTGAGTTCGGGAACGTGGGCAATCGAGCCGCCGCCTGCGCCAACAGTCTTTACGTCAAGCGCCGAAGCACGGACCGACAAGTGCCCGACTTCTGTGGTCCGCACCCGCCGCGCCTCGAGACCTTCGATCAGGGCAACGTCGGTCGACGTGCCGCCCACATCGAGCGTCAGAATGTTGTTGAGCCCCGCATTCTTCGCGACCCATTTCGCGCCTGTCACCCCGCCAGCGGGGCCGGACATCAGGATGTTGACCGGATGCTCTTCGGCCTTGTGGCTGCTCATCAAGCCGCCATCGGACCGCAGCAGCGAGAGCTTGCCCTCCAGCCCTTCTTCTTCAAGCTTGGTGCGCAGGTTGGAGACATATTTGCTCACCACCGGGCGCACCGCCGCGTTGGCGACGGTTGAGAGCGTGCGCTCATATTCCTGCATCTCGGGCAGAACCTCGTGGCTCAGCGAAACCGGAACGCCAGGGAGTTCTTCCGCGGCGATTTCGCCAATGCGGGCCTCATGCGCGCCATTCACATAGGCGTTTATCAGACTGACCGTCAGCGCCTCGACGCCTTGGCCTTTCAGCTTTTGCAGCGCCGCGCGCACGGCGGCTTCGTCCAGCTCGCGCACCACCGCGCCGTCTGCGCCCATACGCTCGGGCACTTCGACCGTGTCTTCGAGGTGAGCGAGCGGTTGCGGCTTGGGCCACACGATCCACGCGGCCAGACCGCCGGGAACGAAGCTGCGTGCGATTTGCATTACGTCGCGATACCCCTCGGTCGTGATCAGGCCGACTTTCGCGCCTTTACCTTCCAGCACGGCATTGGTCGCCACAGTCGTTCCGTGGAGGAAATAGGCGATGTCCTTCGCCGAAACACCCGCTTCGGCAGTGATCGCCTTGACGCCGTTTAAGATGCCTTCGGAGCTGTCATGCGGTGTCGACGGCGTCTTGTGCCGCCAGAACGTGCCATTCGCTTCGTCAAACAGCAGCAGATCGGTGAATGTGCCGCCGACATCGACGCCCAGTCTGTAAGTCATATCGTCTTTCAGCTCCTAAACCGGCTGTCAGGCCGCCCGCGCCACGCGCGAGGGCAAGTCTCTTCCTAGTATTTGTGCAAAATCCCGGTTGGCGCGGATCACCGCCTCGAGATTGATCCCGCTCGCCACGCCCGACTGATCCATCATGTAGATCAGGTCTTCGGTGGCGATATTGCCTGTTGCGTTGGGCGCGAAGGGGCATCCGCCCAGCCCGCCCAAAGATGCGTCAAAGATGCGTACGCCCGATTGATATGCCGCCCATGCATTGGCGATGCCAGTCCCGCGTGTGTCGTGGAAGTGCGCGCGCGTCGGGATGCGTCCGCCGAGCAATTCGCCGAGCCTGCCAAACAAATCCTCAACCTGAGCGGGCACGCCGACGCCGATCGTATCGGCCAGCGCAATCTCCACTGGCTCTTCTGCGGCCATCTCCTCTGCAATGGCGAGGATGGTCTCAGGCTTCACCTCTCCTTCAAAGGGGCAGCCGAAAGCGGCGCTGATGGTGACTTGGGCTGATAGTCCCTCTGCCTTGGCAAAGCGGATCATATCGCGGTTTTCGGCAATGCCTTCCGCGATGGTCTGGCCCTGATTCTTTTGACCAAAAGTGTCGCTGGCTACGAGAACGCAACCTGCTTGATCGATCCCGCGCTTCCCACCTTCTCGGGTCGCAAGACCGCGCATTACGCCGCGTTTGTTCAACGTGAGACCGATGTAGGTCACACCCTCAATATTGGGCAGGCTAGCAATCACATCCTCGGCATCGGCCATTTGCGGCACACGCTTAGGGTGCACAAAGCTGCTCACCTCAATTCGCCGCGCGCCATAAGCAAGCATCTGATCGATCAGGGAAAGCTTGTCAGAAGTCGCCACGATATCGGGCTCGTTCTGGAGCCCGTCGCGTGGCCCCACTTCGACCAATTCAATTTTTTCGGAACCTTCTGTATACATTTGTGTTACGCCGCATCTTTCTTGGCAAGGCTTTGATGCGCCCTTGCATAGGCGTGATACGCCCGTCTGATGTGCCCAGCCATCACCACTTCGGCCCAAGCGCCGTCTCCAGCCGCGAAGGCGGAGAGCAGATCTTCGTGCTCGCTGTAAGAGCGGTGAAACGCCTCATCCCCGTAATGCTGGGCCGTGCGCCAGATCACCGGCTGCTCGATCAACGTCATCAAAAGCGTGGTCAAACGCCGCGAGTCTGCCGCCTCCAGCACGATCTCGTGGAAGTTCTTATTGTGCTCAAGGAACTTGGCCACGTCCGGCTCATCACCCTGAATTGCCTCATAAAGTGATTTATTTTCAGTATGAAGCCGCTGCAGCGTTGCTTCGTCCATCCGTTCAGCTGCGCGCTTAGCGGCATAGCCTTCCATCATCGCGCGCAGTTCAAATGCGTCGGTCACATCGCCCAGCGACCAATCTGCGACGAAGACCCGCTGCGTCTCATTTCGGCGAACCAACAGCTCAGCCTCGAGTCGCCGCAACGCATCACGGACCGGCGTTCTGGATACACCACACCGTTCCGCCAACGCTTCTTCGCGCAGCTGCTCCCCCGGCGAAAGCTCACCAGACAGCACCATGGCGCGGATCGTTTGATAGGCAAGGTCAGATGCTTTGACCACGAAGACTCCTGCTTGACTCGGAAATATTGTATACAATAAGAGCAGCTCAGCGCAACACTTGGATTTTGAAGGGGTGAGTGTGCGTCACACAATTGCGGGGCAGGAAGGCTTGGGATCTTACCTGAACGCTGCGCGCCGAGATCATGACGGTTCAGGAGGAACTGATTAATGCGCAAATTCAAGACGATCCTTGCCATCGGAGCAGCCGCTGGTGCGATGCTGCCACTGACGCCAGCGATGGCTCAGGATACTGAAACTGCCACTGACGATGGCGCCGAAGACTCGGGAATCATCGTCACCGCACGCCGCCAAAGCGAGCAGCTTCAGGACGTCCCCGCCTCCGTTTCGGTCATCACTGCTGATGCTTTGGAAAAGACCGGAGCCGTTAATACGGAAGATTTTGTAGGCCTCGTGCCAGGCGTCACCATCGTCACCGGCACAGCTGAAGCGGGCGACACGCAGATCAACATTCGCGGCATCAACGGCGCACGCGATGCAGAGAGCTCGGTCGCGCTGGTGGTTGATGGCATCCTCAAAACCAACACCGCGCAACTAAATCAGACGCAGGGGACCCTTCGTCAGGTCGAAATCCTCAAAGGCCCGCAAGGCGCACTATACGGCCGTAACGCTGCCGCCGGTGCGATTGTCCTTTCAACTCTACGCCCGACGGACGTGTTTGAAGGCGCGGTCCGCGCATCCTACGCCAATCAGGAAACTGTCGAAGCAACCGGCCACATTGCAGGCCCAATCAGCAACGGCCTCGGTTTCGTATTGTCAGGCTATTACCGCCGGACAGACGGCTTCTTCCGGAATGATTTCCTCAACGCCAACAATGTCGACAATCAAGAAGTCTGGTCGATCGATGGTCGGGTGATTGCCGATCTTGGGCCTGATACAGAGCTCGATGTGAAGGCGCGCTATTCCGAGCTGCGCGGCTCCTCGATCAACTTCAACGCCTCGTTCCACCTTCCGCAGTTCGCCGCGTTCAACCCGGCGTTTAATGAGAACGTGAACGATCACCCGTTCAACTATTACGGCAATATCGTACCGTCCAACGATCAGGACACGATCGATATCTCGGCCAAGATCGAACATGATTTCGGCGGGGTAAGCCTGACCGCATGGGCACTTTATTCCGACGTGGATCAGGCGCTGTTGGCGGATGGCACATCGGCGGACTTTGCTCGCTACATTCCCTTCCCTGCCCCAACACAGACCGCTGCGGACGTTGCCGGCGCATGCTTCGCTTCGACCGCGGCCCTAACGGGCTTTCCAGTCAACCAGCCGGGCTTTGTCGGCCCGACGCCGGTGCCGTTCCTGTTTGATCCGGTCAACGGTTCTACCTTCGGCCCATATAGCCCGAGCACGTGTGACGGGACGCAATTCCAGTCGCGGCAGCAGACCGATATCAGCGGTGAAATCCGTCTATCGTCCAATAATGACGGCCCGCTCAGCTGGCAGCTTGGCGCTTATTTCCTCACGCTGGACCGTGAAACGGGTGTCAGTCTTGGTGCGGACCTTGGCCAAGGCGCGATCCCGCAGCTTTTCAACGGCCCAAACACGATCAACCCGACTTCGCTTCTGCTCGCGGACAGCTTCGATACCAATGTCTACGCCGCTTTCGGTAATCTCGAATACGAGTTAGGTAACTTCACCGCTGGCGTCGCGCTGCGTTACGACATTGAAGACCGTTCAACAGAGTCACTCGTCCCGAACGCCCTTGATCCGATTACAGGTGGCCCGATCAACCCGGGTCAAGCCTTCGGCCCGCTTACACCGCAAAGCGAAACTTACCGACAGCTGCAGCCGAAGATCAGTCTGAGTTGGCAACCCAACCCGGACATGAACATTTATGCCAACTGGGGCATCGGGTTTAAGTCTGGCGGCTTCAACAACCAAGGTTCCTCTGCTATCATCGACGCCGCCTTTAATGACGGCGTGACGCCAGGCACGATCGACGCGGATGTCACCATCCTGGATCAATATGACAAGGAAGTATCGAGCGCGTTCGAGGTCGGAATCAAGGGCAACTTTGCCGGCGGCGCGATCACTTATGATCTCGCGGGCTATTACACCCAGATCGACGACATGCAGTTCTTCGAGTTCTTCGTCGGCAGCTTCGGCCTGCTACGCGTAGTTTCGAACATCGATGAAGTCGAAGTGCTCGGCGCTGAGCTCAACCTGACCGCCGAAGTGATCGATGGCTGGAAGTTCTTCAGCTCGTTCAACGTCACCGACAGCGAAATCAAGGCGAACTCATCGCGTCCGTATACGGTCGGCAATGAGTCGCCTTACACGGCCGACTACACGATCAATCTCGGCACAGAGATCGATACGCCGATGAGCGACACGGTCGATTTCATCTTCCGCGCCGATTACCGCATCACCGGCCCGACGTGGTTCCACTCGGTTCAGGATCAGGATCGCCCGACGATCTTCTCGGGCCTAATCCCTATTTCACAGGTGAACTTCCTGCCCGCGTCTTTTGGTGATGCGAATTACAGCATCGCCGAACGGGAAGCGTTCGGTGTTCTGGATGTTCGCGCAGGGATCGAGATTGGCAACTTCAGCATCTTCGCCTTCGGCGACAACGTGCTGGGCACCGAGTACATTGCCGAAGCCATTCCGGCGATCGAGTTTGGTGGATCTTTCATCTCACCCGGAGCGCGTCGCCTTTACGGCGTTGAGGTCGGGATGCGCTTCTAAAACCGTCTTGCGCAGCCAGTGCGGAGCCCTCAGGCAGAGTCGCTGCGCACTGGCAACCGCGCATAAATTGGCGCACATAAATCCGTATGTCTGACAATCTCGGTGCAAACTACGCAAAAGCGTATGACGGCAAGGCAGGGTTTGGGCGCTCGCCTGCGCTCATCCTGATCGACTTCGTTCAGGGCTATTTCGACCCGGATTGCGACCTTTACGCCGATGTCGATGATGCCCTCGCTTCTGCTCTGCGTATTCGGGCCGCAGCTCACGCCGCGGGGATACCCGTGATCTTGACCAATGTGGTTTATCAGCCCGACGGCGCGAATGGCGGACGCTTTTTCGAGAAAGCTCCTGTCTTGCGCAATCTTGTCGAAGGCAATCCGATGGGTGCATGGGCCAAGGGATTGGAGCCGAAGGCTGACGAGCTGGTCATTTCCAAACAATATCCCAGCGCCTTCTTCGGTACCTCGCTCGCTTCAACACTCACCAGCCTTGGCGTCGATCATGTGATCCTGACTGGCCTGACAACCAGCGGCTGCGTGCGCGCGTCCTGCGTCGATGCGATGTCGCACGGTTTCATCACCACTGTGGTGCGCGATGCTTGCGGAGACAGGCACGAGGCCCCGCATGAAGCAAACCTGTTCGATATGAACGCCAAGTATGCGGACGTAGTTTCCGAGGCGGAGATCGCCGCGCATCTAGCTTCACTCTAAGATCCGACACCCGCGGATCGGCGCTTTGATCCAGATACGAGAACGCCCGGCCAACTCATGTCGACCGGGCGTCCCTGGAGAGGAAACCATGCGGTTTCCGGGGTTTAGAAGTTGGCGCGAAGGATCAAGGTGTAGCGCCGGTCGTTACGGAAGTAATTCCGCGGTGCCTGCACCCCAGCATCATTTGCCGTCTGCGTTGTTTCCGTGATGTCATCGAGCAGGTTCACACCCTGCACACCGACTTTGATGTTGTCGGTCAGATCAACGAAGAGCGACGCATCCAACTGACCGGTGGCCGGTTGATAGATCGACGCAAACGGGAAGATCACATCGCGCGGTGTCAGCTGGAATTCGCTGCGCCAGTTATACGCGACACGTGCTTGGACAGGGCCCTTCTCGTAGAGAGCAACCGCGTTGATGTTATGCCGTGAGATGCGCGGGAAGATCCCTGCGTCGATGGCAAAACGCGCAGCTGGCGGATCATCGCTCGGTATCGACGGATCAAGCTGGTTATCCACCCCTTCGGAGTCGATGTAGGTGTACGTAAACTGTGCACCCAAGCCGCTCAGGAAGCCCGGCAGGAAGTCGTAGAATTGCTGGTACGCAACTTCGAAGCCGGTAACGCTTGCATTCTCTGTCGAGTTGACCTCGGTGTTGCGAAGCAGCGGGTTGATATCGCCGTTTGTGACAAAGTCAGCGGGCACATCGTCCGCAGGGATCGTAACAGCGACCGGAGCGAACGCGATGTAGTTGTCGATTTCCTTATGGAAACCAGCAACCGTAAGCGAACCGGTCCGGCTGAAATACCATTCCCACGAGATATCGAAGTTCCATGCCGTTTGCGGGGCGAGCGATGCATTGCCCGTCGCGCTGCCGACAAATCCGGCGAACGGATTGATCGTACCGCCTGAACCATCGGAAATTGCCGGGCCAGTTACCGTCTGGAGCACAACGCGCTCGTTCAGCTGGTCCACGCCGGGGCGCGTCAATGATTTCGAAATCGCAGTACGCAGCACATGACCGCCCGGAATATCAAGCTTGAGGTTCAAGCTTGGCAGGAACTCATCATAATCGCGTGACACCGTCCGGCTGATATTAAAGCCATTGCCCAGCGCCGCTTCGAGCCCGACCAGATCCAGATTACAGAAATCCGGGATTGTGAACGAGGGATCGGTTGGCGTGAAGGCCGGATCGCAAAGGTTTGCAAACGGGAAGAACTGCGCAAAGCTGTTCACCGTGAGCGAGGAGTCCACGCTGCGATCGGTGCGAACATAGCGCAGACCAATGTTACCGGTTAGAACCACATCCTGACCTTCGTCAGTGCCGAAGTCCACCCGGGCATAAGCTGCAAAGTTGTCGCGTTCGATCGAACCGATTTCACTCGGCAGATATGGCGTACCCGGGATGACACCCGCACGGCCAGCCAGCGGAGTCCAGCCTGACGGGCTGCCGCCGATGGCGTTCAGGATGTTGTTAAAAGTGGTCTCAAACCCAGCATAATCAGACGCGAACGGGCCGACATAGGCCGGCACTGGGCCGCCCAGACCGGTTGGCAAGCCACGCTGATAGTTGCTGAAATCAGCAGTCCCAAACAGCGGCGCTACCAGAGCGTCGATTGACGCATCGGCATTACCACCTGCCAGGAGCAGAGGTCCGCCACCGTTGAACGTGCGACCGCTCCAGACTTCCGAGATGTTACCCCAGTTAAAGTCCGACTGACGCAGTTCAAATTCTTCTTGCGAATAACGGACACCGGCACGGACCGATTTAATCCAGCCATCGCCTGAGAAATCGTATTCAACATCACCACGGAAGGCGAGCGATTCCGCTTCGTTTTCAGTGCGATGATCCATGGCCGAGCGGATGAAATAGCTGCTCGGATCGGAAAAGTAGTCGGTGCCTTCACCCGGGGGTGTGATGTATTCGATGCTCGGAACAGATCCGGTCCGGCCATCAATGAAGAGAGGCGCAAAGATCGAACGGTGAACCGTTATGTCGGTCACATCGGTCGTCGAACTGATATACTGCGCATCGAAGTTGAAACGCAGATTGTCAGTGGGCGAGAACTTCAGGTTGAAGCCGAAGTCTTCGGTAATGTCGTTCTCAGCACGTTGACGATCGAGAGCCAGCTGCTGGCCACCGGTCGAACCGAGCAGCGACGCCGCAGCGTTGGGGCCGCGCCATTGCGAGTTGTCAGTGATCGTACCGCTGGTGAAGATGCCGTTTTGGTCAAATGTGAAATCGCTTGCATCAAGGTTAGAACGCGCGCCCGCACCGTCTGCAGCAGTTTCGAACACGTTCTCGCCCCAGACCAGATCGGAATCTGACCGCAGGAACTGAGCCGTGGCAAGCCAGCGACCGTCATTTGTCTCGAACTGCGCAGCCGCCGCCATCGTCAGGCGTTCACGATCGAATTCCTGGGTGCGAATGCTGCCGCCCGATGGAACAAAGCCGTTTGCGGTTTCGACAAAATCGACAAGACCGGTGCCATCTGCGCGCGAGAGCAGCTCGCTGTAGGCAATGTTTCCGAGCAGACCAAAGCGACCAGCGGCTGTGTCCCACGTGTTGGAGATCAGGAACGAACCAGATGGTGACCACTCTTCACGAAGGTCGCCATAGTTGGCCTCGATCGAACCCGCGACAACCAGACCGCTCTGATCGAAAGGAAGACGCGTGCGCAGGTCAATCGTGCCCGCCATGCCGCCTTCGATAAGGTCGGCCGAAGAGTTCTTGAAAACAACGACGCTGCCAAGCAGTTCTGGCGAAACGTCTTCAAAGCCCAGCACACCGCTGCTGCTTGCAGCAATAGCGTCGCGCCCGTTCAGTTCGGAACGAACAAAGGGAAGGCCGCGAACGTTTACGCCGCTGCCTTCAACGGCAAAGTGGTCGGGATCGTTGACGCCTGCGAAGCGAAGAACGCTGACGCCGGGAACGCGTTGAAGGACCTCAGAGACCGAACGGTCGGGCAGTGCGCCGATGTCCGATGCGGTCACAACATCGACAACCGTGTCCGCATTACGCTTTTGCGCCTGCGACGAAGCCAGCGATTCACGCAGGCCGGTGACGATAATCGGTTCACCTTCCTCTTGCGCCTGCGTTTCGGGATCTTCGTCCACGTCCTGCGCAAATGCAGGGGCTGCCGTGAGCAAGCCCAAGGTTGAAACACTCGAAAGCAGAACCTTCGAAACGTCGCCACTAATGGCGCTCATGCGAGCCTTCTTTGTCAATTTTCCCTCCCCAATGCATCCCATAACCGGGAAACACAATCTTCTCTATCCTGATTTGACCCAATCTTGACACCGTTGTCAACGTGAATTGTCAAAAGTTGTTCGTAGGCTTGCAGAATGGCCACAGGCGAAATTTAATTTATTGTATTAGCTTGGCAATTTTTCTCGATAAACGCGCGATGCGATGGCATTTCTTTGGCCGCGTTATCAATTGTTGCCCCAATTTGCCGCACAATCGAGTCGATTCTCGACATCGGCAGCTTCGCAATAAGCGGGTTTGCGGCTTTGGGTTCGATGCCCTGTCCATACATCACCGCCAGCCAGCTCGCGGTGCCAAAAACGTCGTTCGGTTCTTCGAATATTCGCCCGCCTTCACGGAATTGGGCGATGCGCCGTTTCAGCTCCTCTGGCTGTTCGATGGTCTGGCAATGACGCCAGAATTCGGAATCGTCTCGCTTTGTTGCCGTGTAGTGCAGCACAAGGAAATCCCGCACGCGCTCATACTCCTTGAGTGTGCGCGCGTTGAACGCATCGATATCGGGCGCGTTAAAGCGTTTGTCGGGGAAATGGGTCAGCAGGCGCGCAAGGCTCGTCTGCACCAGATGGATGCTGGTCGATTCCAGCGGCTCCATAAAGCCCGCCGCAAGGCCAAGTGCGAGAACGTTCTTGTTCCAGAACTTCTTGCGGTGGCCGGTCATAAACCGAATGCGGTTGGCGTCGGCTATCGGAGCACCATCGAGATTGCCACGAAGTATGGTCTCTGCGGTGTCGTCATCCATAAATTCGCTGCAATAGACGTGACCATTACCGGTGCGATGCTGAAGGGGGATGCGCCACTGCCAACCGGCTTCGCGCGCCGTGGCCCGTGTGTAGGGAATAGCAAAACCGTTGCTTTCACACGGGATCGCCACCGCGCGATCGCATGGCAACCATTTGCGCCAGTCTTCATATCCGGTTTGCAGAGCCTGCTCGATTAACAGCCCCCTGAAACCGGAACAGTCTATGAAGAAGTCGCCTTCAATCTCCTGCTTGGACTCCAGCGCCACCGAAGTCACAAAGCCTGTGTCAGCGTCCTGATTGACGGTCTCGATCTTCCCCTCGATCCGCTCGACACCTTTGGCCTCGGCAAAACGTCTAAGGAATGCAGCGTAAAGCGAGGCGTCAAACTGAAAGGCGTAATTGATACCGGCATAGGCGGATTGCGGGCGGTCTTTCACCGGCCGCATGAACTTCTCGTACCGGCACGCCTGAACCATCAAAGAATAGGCGAACAAGTCATCCTTCTCGCCAGCCAGATTGCGGTGAAGCCAGTATTGGTAAAACGGAATGGCATCAAAATCGTGGCCGAAATCGCCGAACGGATGGATGTAGCTGTGACCCAGTTCCAGCCAATCGACGAACTCAATGCCGAGCTTGAATGTCGCGTTCGTCTCACGAACGAAAGTGTCCTCATCAATGCCAAGCATGGTGTTGTAGGCAATGATCGGAGGGATGGTGGCTTCCCCGACGCCGACCGTTCCAATGGCTTCGGACTCGATCAGCGTGATTTTGGTCGGAGACCCTTCAAGCACATGGCCGAGCGCTGCCGCAGTCATCCAACCGGCGGTTCCGCCGCCAACAATGACAACGCGATCGAGGACCTGCGCACTCACGCGGCGTTCGCCTTGATCGAGGCGGCTTCGGCTTTGCAGAAGCGATCAATATACGCCTGATGGCTGGGCATCGCCGCCGCTGTCTTGGTGTAAACATCGCGCATATTGGACAGGCTCTGGTTGAGGTTGGTTTCGCTTAGCCGCTCGGCAACGGGACTGTGACCTTCTGGCCCCCAACCCTGTCCCTCTGCCACAGCGAGCCAACTGGTCAGGTCAAACAGTTCCGCATCATATTTGAAGAAGCGCCCGCGTGATTTCAGCAGCTCCAGCTTGCGCTCAAGACTGTCAGGTATGCTCATATTGCGGACGTAGTCCCAGAAAGGCGCATCATCGCGCTTCGTCGCCTTGTAGTGGAGAATGAGGAAGTCACGGATATGCGTGAAATCATCGGTCATCAGGCGGTTGTATTCCGCTCGTTCGCCCGCAGCCTCCGCCGATCCGGGAAACAAAGCGACCAGCTTTGCAATGCCCATCTGAATCAGGTGGATGCTGGTGGATTCCAGCGGCTCGAGAAAGCCCGATGAAAGACCAATCGCCACACAGTTTCCGGCCCAGAACTGCTGGCGATGGCCGGTGCGAAAGCGCAGGTGATTGGGCGTACTAATCGGGGCGCCATCAAGGTTAGATAGCAGAACCTCCTCGGCCCGCTCGGCGCTCATATGCTCATCGCAATAGACATGACCGTTGCCAGTCCGGTGCTGCAACGGAATGCGCCACTGCCACCCGGCTTCGCGCGCTGTTGAGCGTGTGTAGGGCACGGGATCGCCATGCTTCTCGGAGGCGACGGCGACGGCCCGATTACAAGGCAGCCAATGGATCCAATCGACATGTTCAGAGCCAAATGCGCCATCAATCAAAAGGCCACGAAACCCGGTGCAGTCGATAAACAGGTCGCCTTCCACACGGCGCGCGCCATCAAGTTGAAGAGCCGCGATCAGGCCGCTTTCACTGTCTTGCTCGACCTGCTCAATCCGTCCCTCAATGCGGACCGCGCCCTTCCCCTCAGCAAAGCGCCGGAGGAACGCGGCGTAGAGCGACGCGTCAAAATGATAAGCATAGCCAATTTGCCCGATCACCTGCCCATGATCGGCTTCCGGCTTCAGGAACTTTCCGGCGTAAGCGGCCTTCGAATTGAGTGAATAGTCTTCCAAACCGGCAGCTTCACCCAGCCCGCGCGAGCGCAGCCAGAACTGGTGAAAATCCACGCCTTCCAGATCGAATCCATAGCGTCCGAATGGATGGAAATACTGTTCGTTCAGCCCGCCCCAATCGACAAACTCGATGCCCAGTTTGAAGGTACCCTGCGTCTCTTTGACGAAGGTGTTCTCATCAATGCCGAGCTGAGCATTGAACTTGGCGATCGGCGGGATCGTTGCCTCGCCAACACCGACAGTCCCGATCGCTTCGGATTCCACTAAAGTCACCGAAACACCCGAAGGAATGATCATTTTGGCCAAGGCCGCTGCAGTCATCCAGCCAGCAGTGCCGCCGCCGGCAATGACCACGCGCTTGATAGGCCGATTGCTCATGCGGCAACTCCTTTGACGGCGATCTGCACAATCTGCTGACGAAGGGCAGACAGCCAGTTGAGCAGGTCGCTTTCGGGCATAAGGTTTGCGATCCGATCATAGCGGCGCGGCATCACGCCTCGCGCCATTAGTGCCGCCAGCCATTCGGGCGGAGTGAACACTTCAAAGTCTTCCGTTGGAATGCGCCCGCAGGCTTCAAACAGATCGACCTTGCGCTTCAAAGTTGGGCTTTGAACCATGCGAGGGTCCTCGCCCATCAACAGCTCGCGCATATCGGCGATGCGTTCGACCTCACCCTGCGTCAGCCGATTGTACTCCACGACTTCGGCGCCTCTTGCGCTGACATCACCCGATAATCCGACCAGACGCTTTGCGGCGTTCAGGGCTGTGAGGGCCTCCAGCCCGTCTATGTCGCTTTCGCTTGCAACACGGATAAGGCTGTCTTTCCAAAGCGGCGGGTGATCCGATTCAGAGCAGTCGATCACTAAGCCATCAGGGCTTTCGCTCTGCGTGTCGTCGGTCATCAGCTTGGCACCGCGCGCCTGCGCCTCATCCAGAAGCAAGTTCGCGTAAGTCGACCTGTCGATCCGCGTGCCGACCACAAGAGGCAGGCGCGACAAATCCGTAGAATGCGCGCGCCCTTCTAAGGCAAGCGCAAGCGAATACGCGCTCAGTTTTGGTTGCTGAGACAATCCGCTCGCGCGCTTCCAATAATGATGGAATTCCACGCCGCCATTGGCGAGGCCAAACGGTGAGAAAGGCAGGCTCACATCACCAACATGAGATCGGACCGTGGTCGCAAGAACAGACTGGGCTTGGCCTTGCACTTTTGCTTCGATCCCGACCTCGGCATGAAAGCGAGCAAAGTCAGGCCGCAAAAGCACCTTGCCGTCATCCTCAGCCTTGGGATCAAGGAAAATCTCCATCCCTTTACGGAGCGCTCTGGCGGCAAGGTAGGCACCGATGATACCAACCCGCATCGCCGGCCCGCGCACCATTATCGGCCTGACAGTCATGCGGCTTCGCTCAACTTGGTGTAGCGCCGCAGGAAGGCTTCATGGTCTTCCATGCTGGAAGCGGCTTTCTCCATATGCGCTTTGAGGCCAGCGAGATGTTGACGGACTTGCCCATCATCCAAGCGATCAACGCGGCTGTCGTATCCATCAGACATGGACCGCTGCCCGATCAAGACAGCAATCCAGCTCGGGACCAGAAACAGGCCGTGCTCATATGCTGACACATGGCCATGTGCGTGAAACAGATCCAGCCGTTCGCGCAGACTGTCGGGCACCTGCATGGTGCGCATATGGTTCCAAAAGTCGGAATCATCGCGTTCGGTCGCGTTGTAATGCAGGATCAGGAAGTCTCGGATCCGTTCGAACTGCAGGTCCATCCAGTGATTGTATTCGGCAATTTCCACGTCGCAGTCTTGCGTGTCGGGAAACAGCTCCAACAGCTTTGTGATGCCTTCCTGGATCAGGTAAATGCTGGTCGATTCCAGCGGCTCGAGAAACCCGCCTGATAGGCCAATCGCCACCACATTGCGGTTCCACAGCTTACGGCGCTTACCCGTTACAAAGCGCAGCACACGCGGATCTGCGAGAGGCTGACCCTCTAGGTTGGAAACGAGCGTGTCATGCGCGGCATCATCGGAAAGGAACTGACTGGAATAGACATGCCCGTTGCCCGTGCGGTGTTGCAGCGGAATTCGCCAACTCCACCCCGCTTCATGCGCCGTAGCCCGCGTGTAGGGAAGCAATGGCCCAGCGCTTTCACAAGGCGCGGCAACGGCACGATCCGCCGGAAGCCAATTGCTCCAATCATCATATCCAGTCTGGAGCGTCTTCTCGATCAGCAATCCGAAAAAGCCGGTGCAATCGATAAAGAGATCGCCTTCAATCAACTGGCCATCGTCGAGCGTAAGCGCCGTGACCGCCCCACTCTCACCATCCACTCCTACATCCACCACCTTGCCTTCGACCCGGGTCACCCCGCGCTTTTCTGCATGGGCCCGCATGAAAGGCGCATATTGCAGCGCATCGAATTGGTACGCGTAGCGGTAAGTGGACAAGACAGATCGCGGATCATCGCTGGGTGGCTGAAACTTGCCTTGTCGGCAGGCGATCACTGGAAGCGAATAATCGTCGAGCGGACCGGTGGATTCAGCATCGGCGAATTTGCGCCAATATTGGTGAAACGCCACGCCATCATTGGGCAGACCGAACTCCCCGAATGGGTGGATGTAGCTGTCGCCTTTGCGGCCCCAATTGACGAATTCAATGCCCAGTTTGAACGTGGCAGATGTCGCCGCCATGAACTCGGCTTCGTCCACGCCGATCGTGTCGTTGAACTGCTTGATATGCGGCAGAGTAGCTTCGCCGACGCCGACGACACCAATCGCTTCGCTTTCAATCAGAGTGATCTGCAAGCCCGTTGGACCGAGCATACTCGCCAGTCCGGCAGCCGTCATCCAGCCAGCGGTTCCCCCGCCGACCACGACTACATGGTTGATTGATCTATCCGCGGCGCCCGGTGGCACGCCTCTCTCCTCTATCCCAAGCGCCAAGATCGCATGCGGTCCGCCGATGTCAATTGCAGTCTTGTGAACACATGGTCCTTTGCGCTGCTGTTCTTGTAATACAAATTGACAACGTAAGACAAGATTGCAATGAAAGGGATGTTCTTGGGAGGGAGCACTCTATGTCTGCACGCCTGCAAATGGCGATGATCGGCGGTGGTAACGGTGCCTTTATTGGCGCGGTGCATCGCATGGCGGCTGCGCTGGACGGGCAGATCGATCTGGTCGCGGGCGCCTTTAGCCGTGATGCGGAAAACTGCCGCGACACCGGGTCTCAACTCGGACTTGATCCTGCCCGATGCTATTCAGATTACGAGTCTCTTCTGAGAGACGAAACTGCGCGGGCTGACGGCGCACGCTGCATTTCGATTGTGACACCCAATCATCTGCACGTGCCGATGGCCAAAGGTGCGGCGCAATCCGGCCTGCATGTGATGTCGGACAAGCCAGCGGGGGTTAGCCTCGCCGAGGTGGAAGAGCTCGCCGAAGTGCTTGCTCACTCCAATACTCAGTACGGCCTGACACATACCTATTTGGGCTATCCGATGGTTTGGCAGGCGCGGCACATCGCCAGCCAGCCGGAATTCGGACCGATCCGCAAAGTGATCGTTTCCTACACGCAAGGCTGGCTCGCTTCGGCGGCAGAGGCCGAAGGCAGCAAGCAGGCGGCTTGGCGTGTTGATCCCGCTTTGGCTGGCCCAGCGGGCTCATTGGGCGACATTGGCAGCCATGCCCATAGCCTTGCAGAGTTCATCGCAAATTCCCGCATGGATACCCTGTCATCACGCTTGCGCAGCCATTTCTCGAACCGCCCGCTGGATGATGACGGAGAGATCGCCTTCACGCTGGAAAACGGCGCGACCGGCACCCTGATCTCCAGTCAGGTGTGCGCCGGAGATGAGAATGACCTTTCAATCCGCGTCTATGGCGCGAATGGCGGGCTTCATTGGCGCCAAATGGAGCCGAACACGCTAACGGAGCACCGCGGCGATGGCACCAGCATCATCCACCGCGCCGGAATCGATAAACCCCTTTGCGACGAGGCCCTTGCCCGTTGTCGCCTGCCATCAGGCCATCCGGAGGGGTATGTCGAGGCCTTCGCCAATCTCTATCGCGACTTCGCCCGCGCGATCCGTGATGACATGTCGGCCTCATCATACGGTGTGCCCGGGATTGCAGAAGCGCTGCGCGGTATGGCCTTTCTCGAAGCGGCCGTAGCCAGCAGCGAGAATGGCGGCGCCTGGACGGATGTGAAGGCGCCCACCTCAGGACCCGATACCAAAGGATTGCTGGCATGAAGGAACTTCGCGGCCCGGCCATTTTTCTCGCCCAGTTCATGGGCGACAAAGCTCCATTCGATACGCTCGATAACATCTGCGAATGGGTCGCCTCTCTAGGCTATAAGGGCGTCCAAATTCCGTCCAACGATCCGCGCTGTATGGACCTCGATCTGGCGGCGGAAAGCCAGGATTATTGCGACGAGCTTACGGGCCGCTGCGCCGAACACGGCCTCGCCATCACCGAGCTTTCGACCCATCTTCAGGGCCAATTGGTGGCTGTCCATCCTGCCTATGACGAATTGTTCGATGCATTTGCTCCGCCCGCATTACACGGCAAGCCCGCAGAGCGTCAGGAATGGGCTGTCGATCAGGTCAAAAAGGCGGCAATTGCCTCGCGGCGGCTGGGTCTTCAATCGCATGCCAGTTTCTCGGGCGCGTTGATGTGGCACCTTGTGTATCCGTGGCCACAGCGTCCCGCCGGACTGGTCGAAGAAGGCTTTGCCGAGCTTGCACGACGCTGGCGTCCGATCCTCGACGTGTTCGAAGAAAACGGGGTCGATTGCGCCTACGAAATCCATCCTGGAGAAGATCTGCACGATGGCGCAACGTTCGAGATGTTCCTCGGTGCGGTCGACAACCACCCCCGCGCCAACATCCTGTTCGATCCCAGCCACTTCGTCCTGCAGCAGCTGGATTATCTGGCCTTCATAGATCGCTATCATGAGCGGATCAGAGCTTTTCACGTCAAAGACGCCGAGTTCCGCCCTGATGCACGCACTGGTGTGTATGGCGGGTATCAAGGATGGCAGGACCGCGCTGGCCGCTTCCGTTCGCTTGGCGACGGACAGGTCGATTTCCGCCAGATTTTCAGCAAGCTGACCAAATACGGGTTTGACGGTTGGGCGGTGCTCGAATGGGAATGCTGTTTCAAGCATCCGGAGCAAGGCGCTGCCGAGGGCGCGCCCTTCATCGCAGACCACATCATCAGACCGACCGAATACGCCTTTGACGATTTTGCAGGCGGCGATGTCGATCAACCAACATTGCGCCGCGCGCTCGGCATTGATCGCTGATCACAGCGATAGGGAAGGAATTTATGGCAACCGCATCATTGAGCTCCGGCGCCTCAGTTGGGACCGATCGGAACCGGCTGTTCTGGCTCAGCTGCATTTCGTTGATCGTAACCGCGATGACCTTCGCTATTCGCGCAGGCATCCTGACACAACTGTCCGACGAATTTGCGCTCAGCGACACTCAGCTTGGCTGGGTCAACAGCATGGCGTTTCTGGGTTTCCCCTTGGCGATGGTGGTGTTCGGCTTTCTCTACAACAAGCTCGGTCCCCGGCTGATTATGATCATGGCGTTTCTGGGCCACCTGCTCGGGCTTGTCCTGACGATCTTGGCCGATGGGTTTTTGGGGCTATTGATCTCCACGTTCTTTATCGGTTTTGCGAACGGATCGGTGGAGGCGGCCTGCAATCCTCTGGTCGCTGATCTTTATCAGGAAGAGAAGACGAAATGGCTCAACCGCTTCCATGTCTGGTTCCCCGGAGGGATCGTGATCGGAGCGGTGGTTTCGTACATCATGACCAATGCCGGAATTGGTTGGCAGCCACAGATCGCTGTGATGCTGATCCCGACTGCGATTTACGGCTTTATGGTTTTCACCACGCAGTTCCCCGATTTGACGGAGGAAGAGCGAAGCGTTGATCTCGACGCGAAGGGCGTAGTCTTGATGAGCGCCATTCTGGGCCTGCTGGTCCTGATCGGCACACCAAATGATCTGGTCGCGGGGCTACCGGGAACCTTTGTTCTGCCGTTGCTCTTGGTGCTGGGTCTGACATTCCTGCTCATGCTGTTCCGCTCGGGTCGCGCGCGTGATGCTCTGCTTCTGATTGCCTTGATGGCGATCATGAGCGTGACCGCCACATCGGAGCTGGGGACGCAGCAATGGGTCGATCGCATCCTTGGAGCGCAATTGGGCAACCTTCCCGGACAGGCGATGATTGTGCTGGGTATGGTAACGGGGATCATGGCGCTCGGTCGCTATTTCGCGGGCCCGCTTATCCATGCACTTAACCCCATTGGCGTGCTGCTGATGAGCGCCATTCTGACGACGCTAGGCCTGTTCCTGATGGCATCAGCCAGCGGGGTGATGGTGTATGTCTCTGCAATAATCTTTGCAGTGGGCGTCTGCTATTTCTGGCCAACCATGATTGGCGTGACGGCGCAATATGTGCCCCGCTCTGGCGCTTTGGGCATGAGCCTTGTCGGGGCCGCTGGAATGTTCGCCCTCACAATCTGGAACCCGATCATCGGCGGGTGGATCGACAGCGCAAGAGCCAATGCTGAGGCGAGTGGGCTTGAAGGCACAGCCGTTGAAGTGGCTGCCGGGCAAGGTGCCCTGTCGCAGCTCGTTTACTTTCCCATGATCCTGATCGCCATTTTCGCAGCGTTCTATCTTGCTCGAAAACAGATCGAAAATTCGGCGGACAAGCCACAATGACGAAGCAAGACACACCTTCGATGGATAGACGCACGCTCTTGCGGGGAAGCGTCACGGTGGCCGGCGCAGTCATCGCTCTTCCCGCGCTGGTCAGCCTTGGCGGATGCTCTTCTGCTCCGCCCACGTTGGTCGATCATATGGACCTGATTTCGGCAGTCGCTGACCGGGTCATTCCGGCAACCGATACGCCCGGAGCCTTGGCCGCCAAAGTGCCCGAATACATCGCTGCCGTGTACGAACAGCATTTCACCGAAGATCAGCAGCGCGACTTTGCGACCGGATTGAGTACCATCGCCGATGCTGGCTTCCTGACGGCAGACGCTGATGGACAAGACGCCATCCTCGCAAACCTCAATGAAGCCAGCGAAAGCGACGCCGGTAAGGCCACCTTTCAGCAGCTGCGCGATATGGCGATCTTCGGCTTCTACACGTCCGAAGTTGCCACCGAAGAACTGGCCTACGAAGAGTTGCCCGGTCGCTATGACGGCTGTGTTCCTCTCACCGAAATCGGCCGCGCCTGGCTCGATCGCGGCGTCTAATCCCTCCCCAACGCAGGATACTCACACACCATGTCAGGCAGTGAAAATTTCGATGTCATCGTTGTCGGTTCCGGCATGTCCGGCGGGATCGCCGCGAAGGAGTTCTGCGAGCGCGGAATGAAAACGCTCGTTCTCGAGCGGGGCAAGAAAACCGAGCGCGGTGTCGATTATGTCGGCGAAAATATGGAACCGTGGGACATGGAGTTCCGCGACCGGGTCGATCCCAAGCTGGCCGACAGCGACTACCACAAGCAGCAGACCTGCTACGCCTTCCGCGAAAGTACACGCAACTTCTTCATCAACGATCGCGAAAACCCCTATTCAGAGGCTGATGGCGCACCATTCGCATGGCTGCGCGGCGATCAAGTGGGCGGCAAATCACTGATGTGGGCGCGCCAGAGCTACCGCTGGAGCGAAATGGATTTCAGCGCAAACAAAGCCGATGGCCATGGCAATGATTGGCCGATCCGCTACGCCGATCTTGTCCCGTGGTACGAACAGGTTGAGCGCTTCGTCGGTATCAGCGGTTCGGAAGAAGGGCTCCCGCAGCTTCCCGACAGCGTGTTTCAGCCGCCGATGGACATGACCTGTGTCGAGAAAGCGGCCAAGGCTGGCATTGAGGGCGAATTCCCCGATCGCCGTTTCATGATTGGCCGGGCGGCGCATTTGACCGCCCCCACAAAAGAGCAACAGGAGCTCGGACGAGGCACATGCCAGTTCCGCAATCAGTGTGAGCGTGGCTGCTCCTATGGCGGCTATTATTCGAGTGTCTCGGGTGCCCTGCCCGCCGCTGAGCGAACGGGCAACATGACGCTGATGCCCGACAGCATGGTGGAGCGCATCCTTTATGACGCGGATTCAAACCGAGCGACAGGTGTCAGGGTTGTCAACCGCAAGACCAAGGAAAGGCAGGACATCACTGCTCGAGTGATATTCCTGTGTGCCTCTACGGTCGGCACAATTCAGGTGATGCTCAATTCGACATCGGACCGGTTTCCAGACGGCTTTGCAAACTCCAGCGGCGTGTTGGGACGCTACATCATGGACCATCACACCCGCATCGGGGCGATGGGGCGGATGCCTGGTTTTGAAGAAGACTACTTTGCCGGCCGTCGACCCAATGGCATTTATGTCGCGCGCTATACCAACCTCGACAACAGTACTGATGGCGAATTCCTGCGCGGCTTTGGCTATCAGGGATCAAGCAGCCGGTCTTCGTGGACCCGTTCGCTCGGCGAAAACAGCTTTGGCGCCGGTCTGAAAGAGGAGCTGCGCCAGCCAGGAGACTGGTACCTGCGCCTGCAAGCTTTCGGCGAACAACTGCCGAGTGCTGACAACCGCGTGACCCTTCATCCGACCAAGACCGATCCCTTGGGTATTCCGCAAGTCCATATGGATGTGCGCTGGGGCGAGAACGAGAAGAAGATGCGCGTGGCGATGAAGCGCGATGCTGTGGACATGCTGAAAGCGGCAGGAGCGGTGGATATCGAGCCCTTCGAGGGCGAGGCCATTCCCGGACATTGCATTCACGAAATGGGCGGTGCGCGCATGGGCAATGACCCAAGCGAGTCAGTGCTCAACAAGTTCAATCAGTGCCACGATGTTCCCAATGTCTTCGCCACGGACGGATCGGCATTCGCATCGGTCGCCTGCCAAAACCCATCGCTCACCTTCATGGCTCTCACCGCACGCGCCGTGGACTACGCGGCCACCCAAATGAAAGAAGGCGTCCTCGCATGACCATCCAAATCAACCGCCGCGGCTTCGTCGCAGGCTCTTCGCTTCTTTCACTTGGGATGATTGCTGGTTGCTCCGCGCCGCAAGAGAGCGCCGAGGAACAGGAAACCGCTAGTGACTACACCGATCTCCTCGGCGTGCAGCTCTACACGGTGCGCGACATGTTCGAGAAGGACGCCAGCGCCACGCTGAAGGCACTCGCCGAAATCGGTGTGAAGGATTGCGAGACCGCCGGCCTGTTCGACTACAAGGCAAGCGACGTCCGCAAAATGCTGGATGATAATGGGCTGGTCAGTCGATCAGCGCATATCCGGTTACCCGCCGTCCAAGAGGGCATTGGTGCCGATTTAGAGGCGGCAGAGGCTCTTGGACAGGACCGGCTATACCTCGGCTGGATTCCCGAAGAGGAACGCACTCCTGACAAATATCGCGCATTGGCTGACATGCTCAACAAGCGGGGTGAGGAAGCCAAAACTGCCGGCAAGATGATCGGGTATCACAACCACGAATTCGAGTTCATCGAACAAGACGGGACGACCGGTTACGATATCCTGCTCGAACGCACCGATCCCGGCTTGGTAACAATGGAGCTGGATTTCTTCTGGGTTGCCGAAGCCGGCAAAGACCCGCTCGCAATCTTCAAGCAAGCACCGGGCCGCTTCACTTCATGCCATATCAAGGATCGCGATGCCGCTGGCGAGATGGTCTCCGTCGGCGATGGGACGATCGATTTCAAGCAACTCCTACCCCTCGCTCAGATGGAAGGAATCGAGCGCTTCTACATCGAGCATGACAACCCCGCCGACCCCTTGGTTTCGGTCGGGCGGGGCTACACGCACCTCATGACCTAGTCGGACGTAAGCGCCTTCAACATCGCTTTGTCCCAGCCCTTTCCCTTGGAATAGAGGGCAAAGGTGTTGTCGTATGACCAGAGGCACCACGGGATATTGGCTTCTTCCATCGCGGTCTTCACCGCCGCTGCCCATTTGACGCGTTGCTTGTTATCGATTGGCGCGTTGGCTCCAAACTCACCGAGGAAGATGGGCTTGCCTGTGGCCTCTCGAAACGCGGCAGCCGTTTCGACAGCTTGTGCCAATTCGGCCTTGTCTTGCCTTGACCCCCAGCCACGCTTTCCCTTCGGCATGGCATCGCCAAGCCATTTTGCTTGCTGGTGGGTGAAATTGAACGGGTCGTAGTAATGAAACGTGTAGATCACGTTCGGATCTTCGCTGTAGTAATTGCTTCCCAGCGTCCGGATTCCTGACCATTCCTCACCACCCAACATGACGATGCGTGTGGGGTTTTGTTTGCGGATTATCTCAATACCTTTGCGTTGAAGCGTGCGCATCTCTGCGCCTTTCAGGTTCTTGTGCGGTTCATTTAGCACCTCGAACCAAACCGTGCCCGGCTGATCGGCATAGCGCGCGGCAATCTGCTCCCACAGGGCAAGGTACTGCGCGGTGTTGGTTGCCGGATCATCCATCAGCTCGTTAAAGTGGTGAATGTTGATGATCACGTTCAGGCCATGCGCCAGCGCCCACTTGATGTTGTTGTCAGCGAGCTCGGCAAAGGCTGGGTCGACCATGTATTCGGGGGCTGGCCCTGTGTAGTCGCTCCACCGCATGGGGATGCGAACCGTGTCGAAGCCGGCCATTTTTATGCGCTTGTAATCCGCCTCTTCATACAGACGGCCCCAGCTTTCGCCTTTGGTCGCCTCCAGCGCGTTGCCCATATTCACACAGCGCTTCATCTGGAAATCTGCGGCGATGGGCGCTTCTTCCGCCAGAGCGGGCGCCGATGCTGCGAGCAACGACGCTAATGGCAACGTTGTCAAAGTCAGAAGATGTCTCATCGATGTTCTCCCATTATCCCATTTCTCAGCTTTTGCGCGGTGGTGCAGTGGTTCCGCGCAGAACAAATTCGTGGTCAAGCACAATGCGGTGCGCCGCGCTCTTATTCGGCTCGCTTAACGCAGCCACCAACTCACGCACTGCATTCGCACCCAGATCGCTCAACGGCTGACGTATCGTGGTCAAGAACGGCCGCATCCGTGTTGCGATGTCAGCATCGTCGAACCCGACGACGGAAACGTCATCGGGCACGTTAAGCCCGCCTTCTTGCAACGCAGCGACAATCCCCGCCGCCATGTCATCGTTTGAAGAGAATATCGCGGTTGGCAGTTCATCGAGCCCGAGGAAGTATCGCCCCGCATCGTATCCCGATTCAAACTGGAACGTGCCGGGACGAACGAGGCTCTCATCCACTTTGAGACCCGCCGCCTCCATGGCGACCGAGAACCCAGAATAGCGCACATGTGTTGAACGCTGTTCCTCGCTACCCCGCACGAAGCCGATGCTTTTGTGGCCCAGCTCGACCAGATGCTGCACCACTTCGATAGATGCCTGATAGTCGTCGATCTCGACCAGCAGGCCCTTGTTCTGCGAATCCACTGGGCCTACGCGCACCACGGGGATGCCCATATCCTTCAGGACAAAGCCGATCTTCTCGTCATTGGCATAAGGCGCAAGCAGCACCACTCCGTCGGGCTTGCGCCGCCGCATGACGCCTTCAAACGCGGCCTTGATTTCTGGAATCGATTTGCTGCCAAGGTTTTCCAGCAAGCTGATTGAAAGCTGATAGCCCAAATCCTGACAGGCGATAACCGCACCGAACTGGATCGAATTGACGTAGGTACTGCCAGCCAGGTGGCAGACCAGACTGATGTCATACGACCGGCTGCCACGCAGCGAACGGGCTGACTGGCTGGGGACGTAATCAAGCTTTTCAGCCGCTTCGCGCACCTTGCGCCGCAGCTTCTCCTGAACGTGCGGCTCGTTGTTGAGCACGCGGGACACGGTCTTGATCGAGACGCCGGCGAGGTCCGCCACGTCTTTCATTTTGGCCGAGTTTCCAGAGTTCGTTTTCGCCATAGCCCCCTCTATCGCGATAACTCGTCAACAATGCGAGCATGCAGATCACGCGTCAGTGGCATAAGGAACAGCGCAATTGAAGCGATGAATAGCAATGCGGGGGGCACAAGACCGATAAACTGGCCAAGGGCCACCGCCGTTTCTGCAGTTTGGACCTCCTGATCCGCTTGGTAACCGATCGCCGAAAGCAGATAACCAACGCCCAACCCGGTCAGCCCGCCAGACGCCTTTTGCACGAACAGGCTGGACCCGAACACAGCGCCTTCATCCCGGCGGCCATAAGCATGCTGGCCATATTCCACAGTGTCCGGAATCAGCGCCCAGATAATGATCGCAAAGGCGCAATTGGCAAAGCCAAACGCGATGATCTGGATCGGCACACCGGAAATCAGGAACGGGCCCGCTGCAAACAAGGTCAAACCGGCAAAGGCGGCGACCAATGTTGCAATCAACCAGCTTTTCCGTTTGCCAATGCGACGCACTGCGATCGTCCAGATCGGCGTACCCGCCAAGGTCGCCAGCCCATATGTCGTCAGGATCACTTCTTTAGCCGCAAAGTCCGCCGCGTTTGCTGTGATGTAGAACAGCATAGTGATGTTCAAGATTGACCCGGCGGCGGAGTTGACCAACAGCAGCAGCATGAGCGAGCGCAGCGCTCCATTGCTGCGATAGGCATCGATAAAAGTGCTCAGGTTCCAGCCACGGTCAGGTTCCTGTCCTCCGGGTGGTGGACGCTCCCTGATGGAGAAGAAACACGCCACCAAGGCACAAGTCGCAAGGCCCGCGCCGAGCATTGCTGCAAAGAAGAAACCATCGCTCGAGAACACCGCATTCCCGTCACCCAATGCACGGCTGAGCGGGAATGCGAACGTCATCACGCACAGCATCCCGCAGAAAGCGAAGAACATGCGAACGCCTGACAATTCCGCGCGCTCGTCGGAGCTGAATGTAAGCCGTGCCGAAAGGGCCGAATAGGGAACGGCAACCAGCGTGTAGCAAGTGCGGAACAATATCCCTGCGCCGATTAACGCGGCGAGCAGCAGCCAACCTTCCAGTGGCGGGTTCCAGAACAGAAGGGTGAAGCTGGATCCCAGCGCGAAGCTGCCAAACAACAGGAATGGTCTGTAAATTCCGTAGCGGCTCCGATTGGCCGCCGCGATGGAGGCAATAACTGGGTCAGAGATAGCGTCCCACAGCAGGCCGATCGCATAGATCCAGCCCGCGACTTTTGGGTCCAGACCGACCACCTCGACATACCAGAATGTCAGGATCAAAGAGAGGCTGTGCCAATATATGTTGAGGCCGAAATCGCCGATGCCATACCCGGCCAGCCGCTTTATCTTTTCGCCCTGCATCAAGGGCGTCCGCGCAGTGTTGTGCGCAATGGGTTTAGCCGTAACCGACAAGTCAGAAACGCCCTAACCCTGCTACCTTGGTACGGACCGCGACAAGCCGGTCCTGCGCGGTGATAAACAGCGTCTTTCCATCTTCCCCAAACGCACAATTGGCGCTGGGTCGTCCGGTGAAAATTCGTCCAAGACAATTGCCGTCCGGATCGATGACCAGAACACCGCCCGGACCAGCCAAAAATACATGGCCCGTCGTCGCCACGGCCATGCCATCCGGCAAACCGCCGACTTTGTGCATGAAAGGCTTCGCGTCGAACCATAGATCCCCTTGTCCAACCCCGCCGCTTGCCCGCAAATCAATCCGGCGGATCAACGGTGCGTCGGGATCGGATTGGCTTACATAAAGCCAGCGTTCGTCGGGCGACAACACCGCCCCGTTCGGGAAGGTCATATCGTCCACAAAACGTGCAACTTTGCCGTCAGCGCTCAGACGATAGACCCCGTTGGCGTCTTGCTCTTTAAGCGGAGACTGGTTCAGCCCTTCTAACCCATAGGGTGGGTCAGTGAAGTAGATCGTGCCATCGGATGCCTCGATCAAATCATTGGGGCTGTTGAATTTCTTGCCTTCAAATCTATCGATAAGAACGCGGCGATTGCCGGTGGCGAAATCGCGCGCTTCGACGGCCCGTTTCCCGTGGTTGCAGATGAGCAACTCGCCAGACCTGCCCAGCAGAAGCCCATTTGCTCCCGATTCGCGCATGCCCTTTGTTTCGGAGGCGGATGCCCCCGATGGATCGAGGAATACGGCATCACCCTTCGCCTTAGACCAGGAATAAGCGCGATTGCGTGGCACATCGGTGAAGTACAATCTGCCTCGCCTCGCATCCCATGCGGGACCTTCAGCCCAAAGATGCCCGGTTGAAAGCAGACGGGGTGATGCCCGCCGGTCAACCAACTGTTCAATGCCATCTTCGAACGCGTCGAACGAAACGCCCACATCGGCCTGCGGAGCTTCGGCCCGCACTCCGGCGCACCCTGCTGCGAGCACAGCCGATGACCCGGCGAGCATAGCTCTGCGCGAAAACTGCATGATGATTCAACTCCTCCCAGACCCTTGATATTCCAATATTGACAACCTTGTCAAAAACGTCACCATTGAGGGCGGATTGAGAGTCGGTGCGGCCTGTCAGGTGCATCGCAAGGGAGTGGTTTAAAGATGTCGCAATACGGTTTCGCACCTGTCTTGGCGCCCATGATGGCTGCCTTGCTCGCTGGCTGCGCAAGCAGCGGTGGTGTCACCGATCAAACTCTTCAATCGACTGCTCCCGCGGCTGCATCGAACACTGCGACAGAGCCAGCACCCGGAACAATCCGGCCCGAAATCTGGCCAAAGCTTGAGCCCATTCCTCTCGATCCAGCGATCGAAGCGCGCATCACCGCGATCATGGCGAAGATGACGCTGGAACAGAAAGTCGGTCAGACGATGCAGGCGGACTCGGCATCGGTCACGCCGGAAGAGGTCAAGAAATACCGGCTTGGCTCGGTGCTGAGCGGAGGCAATTCGGCTCCCGGTCCATTGCCCTATGCCGATGCCGAAACATGGCTGAAGACTGCCGACGAATATTGGGAAGCCTCCAACGATCCCGAAGGCGTCGATATCGCCATTCCGATCATCTGGGGCATTGATGCTGTGCACGGGCACGCCAATCTGCTCGGCGCGACTGTTTTCCCGCACAACGTTGGCCTTGGCGCTGCACGCGATCCTGATTTGATCGAACGGATTATGGCTGTGACAGCGCGCGAATTGGTTGTCTCAGGACATGACTGGACCTTCGCCCCGACACTCGCCGTGCCTCGCGATGATCGTTGGGGACGCGGGTATGAGGGCTTTTCCGAAGACCCTGCCCTCGTCGCTTCCTATTCCGATCGCATCGTTCAGGGATTGCAGGGCACCTATGGCGAAAGTGACTTCATGGCGCCGGGCAAGATCATCTCCGCTGCCAAACACTTCACCGGCGATGGCGCGACCGATGGTGGCCGCGATCAGGGTGACGCTAGCATCAGCGAAGAAGAGCTTCGCGACATTCACACCGCTGGATACCTGCCCGCGCTTAAGGCGAATGCTCAGACGGTGATGGTGTCCTTCTCAAGTTGGCAAGGAATCAAAAAGACTGGCAACAAAGGCCTGATCACCGACGTGCTTAAGGGCCGGATGGGGTTCAACGGATTTGTCGTCAGTGACTGGAACGCTCACGGGCAAATTCCGGGCTGCTCGAACACCAGCTGCGCACAGGCATTCAACGCCGGGATCGATATGTTCATGGCGCCTGACAGCTGGCGCGGACTTTACGAAAACACTTTGGCCCAGGTGAAATCGGGTGAGATTTCCATGGCGCGTCTGGATGATGCCGTGCGCCGTATTCTGCGCGTCAAGCTGAACTATGGTCTGTTCGATCGCGGCGCGCCCAGCACACGTGCGGATGCGGGTAACACCGCCCTTCTGGCGAGCGAGCAGCACAAGGCAATCGCGCGCGAAGCGGTGCGCAAATCGATGGTGCTGCTCAAGAACAATGAAGGCATCCTGCCCCTTGAAGCGGGTAAGAAAGTGCTCGTGGTTGGCGACGGCGCAAACAGCATTGCCAAGGCATCGGGCGGATGGACGCTGTCATGGCAAGGCGGCACGCACACCAATGATGAATTCCCGGGTGGGCAGACCATTCTGGCAGGGATCAAGGAAACCGTCGAAGCGGCTGGCGGAACGGTCGTGTTCGATGAGGCCGGCACCGGCAATCACTCCGCTGATGTCGTGATCGCGGTCTATGGCGAGGATGCCTATGCCGAGTTTCAAGGCGATCGTCCGCACCTTGATTTCGAGAATGATGCTTTCGACACAGGGCTTCTGTCGAAATATCGCGAGCGCGGCATGCCGGTCGTCTCCGTTTTCCTTTCAGGCAGGCCGATGTGGGTGAATCCTGAAATCAACGCTTCAGATGCGTTTGTCGCCGCGTGGCTGCCGGGCAGTGAAGGCGGCGGCGTCAGCGACCTGCTTTTCAAGCGCGACCCTTCGTTCGATTTCAGTGGGAAGCTTGCCTTCTCGTGGCCGAAACGCGCGGATCAAGCGACGCTAAACATCGGCACAGATGGATATGATCCGCTTTTCCCATATGGCTTTGGCCTTACTTACGCCGACAAAACACCGTTGGCTGCTCTGTCCGAAGTCTCTGGCGTGGATGCCAATGCCAACGCGTCGGGCGATGTCCTGTTCACAGCAGGGAAGGCGCCCAATCCCTGGTCGCTCTACGGCAATGTCGCAGGCACTCAGACGCGTCTCAACTCCAGCGTCTGGGATGGGGGCGCTCTAAGCTTTTCGGGCCTCGATCGTTTGGCACAAGAGGATTCTCTGCGCATCGACTGGATGCAATCCGGCCCGCTCGTACGGATCGGAAACCACGCGCCGGTCGACTTCACCCGCCAGAGCAATGGATCAATGGAACTTGCTTTCTTCGTCCGCAATTTGGGTGATGCACCTGCTTCACTCAAAGTGGCGCTGGGCTGCGAAAGCTTCGGTGATTGCGGTGGTGGCTTGAACGTAAGTGTCCGCAGTAGAGAATGGCAGGAAGTACGCCTTTCGCTCGCCTGCTTTGAAGACCTAGGCGCCAATCTCTCTGCAGTCAGCACGGGTCTGTTGCTGGCATCCGAAGGCCGCGCATCCATTGGCCTGTCAGAAGTCCGCCTCGCTCCGGATATTGACGCGAAGCGGACCTGCGACTTCTAAAGCAGCATGGCAAAACGCCTGATCGTTATCATGGGGCCAAGCGGGTGCGGAAAATCATCCACCGCACGCGCGCTGGCAGACGTGCTCGGCATTCCTATGCTCGAAGGCGACGACTTTCACACGCGCAGCAACGTCGAGAAGATGGCGGCAGGGCAGCCGCTATCGGACCAGGATCGCGAGGCATGGCTCGACCGGATCGAAGTGGAGGTGTCCGCCCTCCCCAATTCGAGGGTGGTTTTGGCCTGCTCGGCACTGACGCCTTATGTGCAGGAGCGTCTTAGACTCGTCGCCGACTGGGTCCCTCACTTTTTCCTGCTAGATGCCCCACGCGATATCCTTGAACAGCGCATGGGCTCTCGCACCGACCATTTCATGCCGCCAAGCTTACTCGACAGCCAGCTCGCGGCATTGAAGGCTCCACGCGATGCAGTGCGGCTTGAAGCGGATCAGGAAGTGACGACAATTGTCGCCCAGATGGTCGCGGCCCTAAACGATGAAGCCTAGTGCCAGCACAGCAACAAAGCCGATCAAGCCGACCAGTGTTGACGTTACGGTCCAGGTCTTGAGCGTTTCGCCTGCGGTCAGGTTGAAATAGCGCGAGACCAGCCAGAACCCTGAATCGTTGACGTGGCTGACCACGCTTGCCCCGGCGGCAATCGCAATGACCACGCGCGCCAGATCCCAGCCTTCAAGTCCCGCAGCTGCGGCAATCGGGGCGCATAGACCCGCCGCTGTCAACATGGCGACCGTAGCTGAACCTTGAGCGACCCTGACCAATGCCGCGAGGATGAAGCCTGCAAAGACCGGTCCCATGCCATAAGCAAGGAACCCCTCTGCCATCATGGTGCCAGCGCCTGTATCGACAAGCACCTGTTTGAAAGCACCGCCTGCCCCCGTGACCAGCAGGATCACAGCGGTCGGTTCGAACGCCCTGGTCAAACCGTCTTTCAGCTTCGCCTGATCCGCATCCGAGTTGGGCTTGAGCAACACGGCGGCAAGGCCACAGCCGATCAGCAGAGCGACAAATGGATGCCCCAAGAAGCCGATAAACGCGCTTTCCGCCCCCAATTGCTTGGCCACAGCGGCAATGACAATCAGAGCTACCGGGACGGCGATGGCCATCGCGGCGCGAACAGCGAGCCCTTGCGTATGTTCAAGCTGCTCCGTTGGCGCTGTTTCTTCTTCACGCATGGGCAATATCCCCGCAGCGTCGGCGAAGCGTGCGTAGTATGGTCCAGCGATCAGCATGGCCGGGATACCGGCGATCAGTCCGCAGACTATAACAAGCCCAATGTCCGCTCCGAGGATCTCTGACACTGCAACCGGCCCGGGAGTAGGCGGAATGAATGCATGGGCTGTCGCGAGACCAGCAAGCAGGGGCAGACCGAAGTAGAGCGCCGGCATTGCGGCCCGTTTGGCGAGCGCCTTCACCAGCGGAAACAGAAGGATCAGCCCGACGTCAAAGAAGACAGGGATCGCGATGATCAGGCCGACGAATCCCATGAGAATACCAGCCGGGCCCGCGGGACGATTACCAATCAGGGACCGCGCCAATGCGGCAGCGCCGCCGCTCGCCTCCAGATAGACGCCCAGAAGCGCGCCAAGACCCACGATCACCGCAATAAAGCCGAGAACGCCGGCAAATCCGTTCTGGACAGACTCCAGCACTGCATCCGGCTGCATCCCGGCCAGCAATCCGGTTGCCAAAGCGGCGACCACAAGAGCAGCAAACGCATTCACTCGGTGGACAAGGATCATGGCCAGCAGACCGCCGACCCCGACAAGGGTCGCTAGCAGAGGTCGCCACTGTGTGAGGAATTCAGCAAAGTCTGACATTGTGCCGCTCCGATCACTCCGCAGGATCGGTCGGGACTGGCATGCCTTTCGGATGAGCTTTCCAGAACACGAACTTCAGCGGTTCCTCGCCCGTGTTCTTTATTCCATGGACGTCCCACGCTGCGGCGTAGAGCATGTCCCCGGCGCTGGCCCTGAAGGTCTTTCCTCCGACGCTCCATTCGCCCTCGCCTTCGAGAACCATGAGGAACTCTTCCTCCGCGTGCTTGTGGGGAGGGTGGATTTCGAGGCCCGCTTTGATCGTGGCGGTGCCGGAAAGGAGATCGCTCAATCCCTCGGTTTCACCGCCAAAGTACTCGACGAATTCCCCCCATTCTTCGGAAGTGGTCTTGGCTGTCTCGTTGGTCAGAACAGCTGTTGAGACCGTTGCTTCAGTCGGCTTCTCGGCCCTCTCCGCCTGATTGCACCCCACCAAAACCAGCGCCGCCAAAGCAGCTCCAAACTTGCGCAACGTCATGAAAACCCTCCCTCGAATTGAGAGATATGATAACGTTGTCAATCCGTATGTCCAGTCCGGTCGCCACTTGGCGAAAGCTGGTGAGGTCAGGCGATTTTCCGCGCTGTCCCCGTGCTCTCCTGCGCGTCCAGCCGCTCCAGTTCTTCCATGATCAGCGGCGTCACTTCGCGGCTTGCATTGCGGCCGATGAACAGGTCCATATGGCCGTAATCGGGAACAATACGCTGGCGATACAGATCTTTGCCGTTGTGCTCGGACAACCAGACGCGCGTGCGTTGACCGCTCTCGGGGTAGAAAATCTGGTTCGTTGCGCCTGATAGGAAGGTGATTGGCAGGGCAAGTCGCCTCGCCGCTTCCTCGGTGGTGTAACGCGCTTTGCCATCGGAATCGATGGCCAGCCCCTTGTGCATAATTTCGCCCAATTGCTTGAACGGTGACAGCGGCACACGGCTGAACATGCTGCCCAGCGCAAGGTGGGTATCGTGACCCAACTGACGGTGGTCCCAGCTCGGGCCGAACACGCCGAACACGCGGCGGCAGGTCGGGTTCTTACACGCCTGACCGTCGGGTACAGGGATCTGATACGCGATGGCATCGATCTCGTAATCCGTCTCGGTTCCCTGACTGACGAAATCAAAGTGGCCATCCAGCATGGACACTTCACCCAGCAGATCAGCCACACCCAGATCGGCTTTCATATAGTTAAGCCAATCGGTGACCGGATGGAGGGTCGTTTGCGAGCTGATCAGCGAGCGAACGCCCGTGACCCAGCCTGCGCCGATACCCATGAGCAAGCTCATCGAGCCAACGCAGTGCGCCATGGCCTGAACACTGTCTGCGCCAGTAACGCTGCACACTTTCTCAACCGCTGCGGGCCAATCGTACCGTGCAATATCGTCGATGCAGAATTCGGGCGGCTTGACGGTGTCGTTGCCTGAATCCGCACTGGCGCGGTAATCGAACAGCCACACGTCGTATCCCTGCGCGACAAGGCTTTCGGTGAGGTTCTCATCGACTGTTGGCGTCGCGAAGCTGGACGCGCGAACTGAAAAGCCCGGTGCGAGAACCAGCGGACCACGGCCACCACCACGATAGCGAGTGAGGCCGATATTCACCCCGTCACCGGTCGGCACAACGTGCCGCTCTGGCGGTGGCAGATGCAGATCGCGCAGCTTCAGCTTTTCAGCATCCGTCTTCGCAAAATCGTTCAGCGTCGACAGCATCCCGCCATAGGCGCGGAACACGGTCATCGCGAAGAAGCCCGCATACTTGGCCATAAAGACCGTTTCGATCGCTTTCTTGGCGCGCGGGATAAGGTTGATGATGTGACCAACCAGCGTGTCACTGTCGTGAACGGTGATCGTGGTGAGCTGACGCATGAATTCATTGATGCCCAGCTTCAACATACCGCGACCGATCAGCTCGCCGCTTTCGTCCTCGCCGTGGCGCAGAGTGACAAACAAGGTCGTGAGATCGGTCCACGGGTCTGACTTTGCATTGCCCTGCCCGCGCTGCTCCAGCGTCTTGAATCCATGGAAATGGATCGGGCCATCGGGGCCGTCGAGAACCATGTCATAGAGCATCTTCCAGCTCTCGGCCTTTTCAGCGTTGGCGACGAGCAGACGGAATTCACCCGTGCGCACCGGCATCGGATCGGGTGAAATCGCGCTGACCAGCACTTCACCTGTGATGTGAGAGCGGTGCTCGGGCTCCTCCACCATGCGGTGGATGTTGTCTGTCGTGACGGTCAGTTTGAAGCTGCATTCGCTGCCTTCCGAGCGGCCCCATGCTTCGCCATTCTGGTAGTCATCACGGATGCGCTCGACATGACCGCAAGGGCGATGGTGACAACCGGTGGCGCTGATATGGCCCGCCATAGTCTCAGTGAACGCCATGCCTGGGCTCATCGCTTCAGGATGTTGCTTCACCAGATTGCGGATCGCGGCCTTGCCTTCTTCGATGGCGCCGCTTTCGAAGTGCTTTGCCACACCGGTGATCGCCTCAGCGACAGAGCCGATGGCATGGCCGCCGACCCATTTCGCCACCGAAAGCTTGAGATGCTCGTGATGCGGCACCTCTTGCGGCTCAGCCTCGGCCTGATCCTCTTCGACTGGCTCTGGAAGAGGCGTTTCCTCATCCAGCGCATAATCGACAGCCCATCCTTCGCGCTGCGCGAGTTTCTCGACCGCGCGTTCGGCAACGGCTGTGATGGTCAGCAGAGGGTTCACACCCACTGCGCCCGGCAGAGCCGCACCATCGCATACATAGAGGCCGTGATGGACATCCGTGCCAGTCTCACCGGAGAACACACGGCAGGTGTCATCGACCACGCCAGTTTCGGCGTCATCGCCCATCCCGCACCCGCCAATCGGGTGCACGGTGATCAGCTTCTGGCCCAGTTGGTCGGACCACAGCGGATCGGAGAAGTACTGCGCCTGAATGGCTTCCGCCGCTTCGCGCATCTTGTCATCGTCATGGCGGAACGTGTCCTGCTTGCCCGCCTGCGACCAGCTGATCGTAATGCGGTCATCATCGAGCGAAAGATCGCCCGAGGAATCGTCCACACTCATCACCAGATAGGTAAGCGTGCGCGACATCGGGCCTTTGTACGCCCATTCAGCAATGGAACCGGGATCGTCCTGCACCGCTTCGCCCATGGCCTTCGCATCGAGTAGACGCGGTTTGACTTGGTCAAAGCCGAAACGGGTGAATCCATCGGCCAGCGCTTCGCCAAAGAAGAATGCGGGCGCGAGGCCTGTCGCCAAGATGCCCGGAGCTACGCCCTCTTCGATCACCAGCCCTTTGGTCACATCTTCGGCATCGCGCATGTCGATCACACCGGTGATGCACGGGCCAGGATAGGCTTCGGGCGCGACATCGTTGGTACCGACGCCTAGAGCATAGATGGGGTCGGCCGTGACGGTGCCGCCATCCTTTTGCGATTTGTAATAGCTGTCATACGCAAAGCCGAGCGCATCGCCATTGCCCGAGAATCCCGAGCCCAGACGGTCGGACAGCGACAAGCCCTTTTCGCGCGAACGCAGCAAGATTTCGGTCGAACCAATGGCCCCTGCGCCCAGGACGACGTGATCGGCAGTGATGATGACTTCGGCACCGTCCTCACCGTTGTGTTCGACGTGGACGCGCCAAACATCACCGTCCCGCTCGACGTATTTGACCTTGGCCTGCGTGAATATCTCTGCGCCGTGGTTCGCCGCGTCGGGCAGGTAATTCATCAGCGTCGTGTTCTTCGCGCCGACATTGCAGCCCGAAGTGCAATCGCCGCAATTGGTGCAGGCCGGTTGAGGCACACCAAACTTGTTGGTCTTGTCTTCGAAATTGACGTTGATCGGCGTCTTGTAGAACCGTTGGCCCATCGCCTTTGCCGAGTGCTCCAAAGCCTCCAGCTTGCCCAGTTTCGGGAAGTGATCGGGATACGGGTTAGGCGCGAGCATTTCGCGGGCGCGCTCGTAATACGTATCAATGACATGACGATCTTCGCGGAAGGCAGCGGGCCAATGCGCCTGATCGAGAAGGCGTTTGTCCAGCTCCAGCGAGACGTTGGCGTTGATCAGCGATGTGCCGCCGAGGCCGCAGCCGACGAGCGCATACTGATCGTCATTCACGTGCACTTCGAACAGAGCATCGGGCGAACCAATGCGGCCACCTTTGACGTTAAACTGCATTGCGTCCTGCGCATCCGCAAGCTTGTTCGGGTATTCACCCGGCAATAACTCTTTGCCGCGCTCCAGAATACAAACATCCTGTCCAGCGCGCGCCAGACGCGAGGCAGCGACACCGGCGCCATAGCCCGATCCGACGACCAGCACAGTGTAATGCGATTTCGCCTCGTTGAGGCTCTTGGCGATGCGCTTTTGCGCGTATGGGTTGAGCTGGCTCATTCTGCGGCCTCCCGAAGCTGGGCATTGGATTTTTCAAGGATCGCGCGGGTGCGTTTGTCCGCCTCTTCTACGATGCGGGCGTGAACGATTTCGGAGAAGCTGCCCCAATGCGACGCAGCGCGCTCAACAGCGGCGCCGGCTTCATCGACCAAGCGGTTTTGACGGCCACTGCCTTCGACCCGAACCGGCGCGATTGTGCCGTCGGTCGGATCGTTGAACAGGCGCAAGGATGCGACTTCAAGCTCGTCAGACACAAGCATTGCGGCGCAGCCCTGAACCGGCATCAATGTCGGCTCATCAAGCACCCAGCCGCCGGTGTTGAACACCGCGACGGGCACATCGTAGCCCTCGACCAGCAGCTCATCCTGGAACGGCTTATGCGTGTGGCCGAAAATGAAGGACAGCTCGCGCGGGACACCGCCCAACTCGGCGCGCATCTCGTTCACCAGCGGGGTGCCGAGATACCAGCCCATATCCGCGACCTCATCCTCGCCTAGCACGTGGCCGTAGCCATCACGCTGACGCTCGGCGGCGCGACCTGCTGTCAGATCGACACCGGCACGGATCAGATTGTCGAGAGTGACACCATACTTCAGTGGCATTTTCGGGCTGATGCCGAGTTTCGAATGCAAACCACCGGTGATCCGGCGTGCAATCGTTTCGGCAAAATCATGGCTGGCGCCAGCGCTCAGCATTGTTTCGTAGAGCGATCCGGCTTCACCGCCGATATCGCCCGCGCTGCCAAGGTCAGACCACAGGAAGTCGATCCATGGGCCGTTCTCCTGCTCCAGCTGACGCATTGTCGTGGGGCGGGCTTCATTGTTCTCCAGGAACGCGCGCACATTGGAAAGCGCGCGGTACATGCCATCAAGGTAATGTCCGTGGTGCATCACCACGGCGCGGCTGTTGTCGGCGTTGGTAATGCCCCAGTTGGGATAGGCAATCTTCACCGAGGCATCGCTCAAATGCGGGCGATGCGTAAACAGGGATTCCATCAAGCGGCAGCGATGCGTCGGTGTGCCGAAGATGTTGGAAACAGAGTCCAGATCACTTGGCATCTCGCCCCGCTCAAGGGCGGCGAGAAAGCCATTGTCCTGCGCGATGCGCCAAAGATGGTGATCGTGGTTGCCTGCAATGTAGATGATCTCACGATCAAACAGATCTTCGCCGTCTTTCGGGAAGCAGGCATCGAGCAATTGAAGAAAGCTCTTCGAGACATCGCCAAACGGAGACAGACCCAGATCCAGCGCATCGCCGAGCAAGACCAACTGCGGCTTTGGCGCGTCACCGAGCGTCTCGCGCATGCCATTGGCGAAGGCCGCCAACACTTCTGACGGGCCGTCAGCAATCTCTCCGCCGCCATGCACATGGGTAAGGATGCTGTCACGCGCACCAAGATGAAGGTCGGATAGGACGACGTGTCGAATGCTCATAAGCGGTTCTCCAACAAGGGGATAACCGCGGCGGTCGCCGTTACTCGTTTTACTGTAAACGAAGGATTGCGACCCTCTGCCACCATGGTTTGCCCCTTTCGCGCAGAGCGGATGGCCCTGCGTTCCGATTCAACGTGTTACATTTGAATGGTTAATTCCCGGTTAGGGCTGATGCTTGATCCGGAGCTAGAGAATGACGGTGCTTAACACTCGCCCCCCGATTTTAACCCCTTATAGTTAACCCGGCCTTAGGCATTTTTCGGAGGCAACCAGGTGCATCACCGAGGTGTTTCGCGATGCTTCAATTGTAAAATTCTGTAAAACTAATGGGGCCTTGGAAAGGTTTGTTAACCATTTCCCGTCATTGCCGACTTCGCATTCGCAGCGAGCGACCAGATCGGCACCTTCAATGTCCGGTTTGAGCGTTGGCTCGAAGCAAACTTGAATTGTTACTCAGGTGAACGGAAATGACGGGCGCTAACGCTTTTGAAGGCGACAGCACAGTGTGGATGAGAAAGGCAGTTGCGGCGATGGCCGTAGCCCTTTTTGCGTTCGTCTTCCTGACGGCGGAGCGCGCCTCCGCCCAGACGCCATTCACCACACAATCCGTACCCGACAGTTTCACTGGCGTTTTTGCGGATGCAGATGGCCGTACTATCACCGTAAACATTGAGCCTCAAAACGGCGCCTGTGCGGTTATTCAACCCACCGGCTATGTGGGTGCCTACGCACGTTCCAGCGTGCCAGCATGCGACCGCTCGATCGAATTCACATTCGAAACAAACGGCTTCCTGATCCAATCGATCACTTTTGCCGACATGGATGACCTTGATGGTACGGCACCACGTGACTCGCTTGCAATGGACCGCGCAGGGATTTGGACATCGCCAACGATTGAAGTCCACTCTTTCGCTTCGCCTCCGGCTTTCGCGGACCAAGCTGCACGTTTGACCGCCTCCGGTGCTGTCGGAACATTTATTGCCAACTCGTCCGGATCGAACCCGACCAACGAAACGGCAACATTTACAATGTCCGTTCCAACCACGACCTTTCGTATGTTCCACGATGACTCAGAGGGCAGTCGAGACGCTCTCGTCTGGTTTGATCTCAACAATATTCAAATCGTCACCGCGCAAGGTGCCGTGCTTGCAGTCGCCGACATGGCGACTGTTGCCTCCAGCACAGGCGGGACCAACGTGCTCAACGTCTATACAGGCGACACATTGAACGGGATTGCAGCCGGGGTCGGGAACACAACGCTTGCATTGGCATCGGGCTCCACGCTTCCGAGTGGGTTCACGTTTGATACGGCGACAGGAAATGTTTCCGTAGCGGCCGGCACTCCTGTCGGGGTGTATTCCTTCGATTACGAAATCTGCGAGATCGGTTTTCCAACCAATTGCGAGACGGCGACTGCCACGGTGACTGTCACCGGCAATGTCGACCTTTCTATCGCAAAGACGAATGGCACGACTGAGGTCACGTCTGGAGCCAGCACGACTTACACGACGACCGTGACCCATGTTTCAGGCGACCCAGTTACCGGCGCCGTCGTCACAGATTCTCCCGGTGCAGGCATCACCTGCGCCGCTTCCGCCCCCGTCACGATCACCGGATCCGGTGTTCCTGCGGGATCCTTCACATTCGCTGAGCTGTCGGGCGGGGGAATTACTCTCGGCACGCTCACTTCCGGTCAAACGACCACTTTGTCTTACTCTTGCCAGGTGAATTAAGATGATGTTCCATAACGATATTTCGAAGATCGCCACGAAGCGCGATAAGCTTATGCCAGCCGCCCGGCTTTTGGGAGGCACGGCGCTGCCGTTGATCGTACTTGCTATTCCGGCACATGCGCAGGCTCAGAACGCGACGAACACCGCGACTGTTTCTGTTCCCGCCGGCGCAACCGACACGAACACCGCGAACAACAGCGCCACGGATACCGATACGATCCTTGCCGATCTGGTCGCGACCAATGACGACTTTAGTGGCACGCCGATCCTGTCGACAGGCGGTACAACCACGACCGTTTTCGTAAACGACCTGATCAATGGCGCGACGGTCACCAACCCGGATGTCAACGATCCGACTATCATCAATGATGGTGGTCTGACCGGCGTCTCCATCGATGCAAATGGCGTAATCACAGTACCTGCGGGAACCACCCCGGGAACTTACGTGGTCCGTTACGAGATCTGTGAGACAGCCAACCCAACCAATTGCCGTCAAGCCGATGTGACCATCCTTGTTGGCGGCGTTGCTGACCTGCAGACGGTCAAAGTGCTTACTTCGGGCACCGCCGAACCAAGGGTTACCGATACGGTCACTTTCGAAATCACCGTCACCAACAATGGCGGCGATGATGCGACCAACGTTACGCTGACCGACCTTCTGCCTGCTGGTCTTACCGCCACGGCGAACAATGGCGATGTCACCGCAGGTACTTACGTTGCCGGCACCGGTGTCTGGACGATCCCGACCCTCGCCAATGGCGCAAGCGCGACCCTCACCATCGAGGGTACGGTTGACCCAGGCCAGGCGGGCAACACAATCACCAACACCACGACCGCTGCAACCAGCGACCAGAATGACCCGACCACTACGGGCGATGATCTGGACGAAGCTGTCACCGTTATCAGCACCATCGTTGCGAACGAGGATGACTTCTCGGGCACTCCGATCCTTTCGACCGGTGGTTCAACCGCCAGCGTCTTCGGCGACGACACCCTTAACGGTGCTTCGTTTGCCAATGGCGATGTCATTGCAACCGTCACCAATGATGGCGGCCTGACAGGCGTTTCGATCAACGCAGACGGCACGCTTAGCGTGCCTGCTGGCACCACGCCGGGCACCTACACCGTCACGTACCAAATCTGTGAAGCTGCAGACACGGATAACTGTGACACGGCAACGGCAGTTGTGCTCGTTGGCGGCGTCGCTGACCTGCAGACGGTCAAAGTGCTTACCTCGGGCAACACCGAGCCAGGTGTTACCGACACGGTCACTTTCGAAATCACCGTCACCAACAATGGCGGCGATGATGCGACCAACGTCACGCTTACTGATGCTCTGCCTGCTGGTCTTACCGCCACGGCGAACAATGGCGATGTCACCGCAGGTACTTACGTTGCCGGCACCGGTGTCTGGACGATCCCGACCCTCGCCAATGGCGCAAGTGCGACCCTCACCATCGAGGGTACGGTTGACCCAGGCCAGGAAGGCAACACGATCACCAACACCACGACCGCTGCAACCAGCGACCAGAATGACCCAACCACAACGGGTGACGATCTGGATGAGTCCGTCATGGTCATCAACACCATCGTTGCGAACAATGATGACTTCTCGGGCACTCCGATCCTTTCGACCGGCGGTTCAACCGCCAGCGTCTTCGGCGATGACACCCTCAACGGTGCCTCGTTCGCCAATGGCGATGTCGTTGCAACCGTCACCAATGATGGTGGCCTGACGGGCGTTTCGATCAACGCGGACGGTACGCTGAGCGTGCCTGCTGGCACCACGCCGGGAACCTACACAGTTACGTACCAGATCTGTGAAGCAGCAGACACGGATAACTGTGACACGGCAACGGCAGTTGTGCTCGTTGGCGGCGTCGCTGACCTGCAAACGGTCAAGGTCCTTACCTCGGGCAACACCGAACCAGGCGTTACCGATACGGTCACTTTCGAAATCACCGTCACCAACAATGGCGGCGATGATGCGACCAACGTCACGCTTACTGATGCTCTGCCTGCTGGTCTTACCGCCACGGCGAACAATGGTGACGTCACCGCAGGTACTTACGTTGCCGGCACCGGTGTCTGGACGATCCCGACCCTCGCCAATGGCGCAAGCGCGACCCTCACCATCGAGGGTACGGTTGACCCAGGCCAGGAAGGCAACACGATCACCAACACCACGACCGCTGCAACCAGCGACCAGAATGACCCGACCACCACGGGCGATGATCTGGATGAGTCCGTTGATGTCATCAACACGATTGTTGCCAACAACAACGACTTCTCGGGGACCTCGATCCCCTCAACGGGTGGCAACACCGCAACCGTGTTCAGCAATGACACGCTCAACGGTGCGTCGTTCGCTAATGGTGACGTCAACCCGACTATCACCAATGATGGCGGCCTGACCGGTGTGTCGATCAACGCGGACGGTACTCTTACCATCCCCAATGGCACCACGCCGGGCACCTACTCGGTCACGTACCAAATCTGTGAAGCTGCAGACACGGATAACTGTGACGATGCGACCGTCCAAATCAATGTCGGCGCAGTTGTCGATCTGTCGATCACGAAGAGCAACGGTGTGAACGAAGTGACCTCCGGTCAGTCGATCACCTACACGCTCGTAGTTAGCAACGCAGGTCCGGACGCGGCAACCGGTGCGGTTGTCACCGATAACCCAGGCGCAGGTCTGTCCTGCCCGGTTACCGGTACCGTCACCATCACGGGCGACGGCGTACCGGGTGGCACGTTCACCGTCGGTGATCTGACCACGACCGGCATCACGCTGGGTACGCTGACCGCTGGCCAGTCGGCCACGATCACCTACACCTGCACCGTGAACTGATCCGGATTTAGCGAAAGATCGGTTTGACTATGTCTCGCCTCAACCCACAAAGCCTTGGCTTGGAGAGTATCCAGTTTTCACGGATATTCTCCGGCCTCGTGCCGATCCTTGTGATCGCCACGCCGGGTGTGGTTGCCGCAGCCGTTGTGTCCAACACGGCTTCGGTCTCCGCCCCCACAGGTGTGGTTGAGGCGAACACAGCCAACAACACGGTCGAGGATTCCGATGATCTTCTGCTGACCATTACCGCATCGCCGGATATGGTCGCAGGGATCAACGGCACCTTGGGCCAGGCTGGCGTTATCAATGTGTTCGACGGTGATACGATCGGGGATACCCCCGCTTCGCCGACGAATGCACTGCTAGCGCTCGCTCCAGGCAGCACTCTGCCTCCGGGCATCACCTTCGATACATCGACCGGTCTGGTCGATGTGGTCGCAGGCACGCCCGAAGGCGACTACATCTTTGAATACCAGGTTTGCGACATCGCCGTTCCAACGAACTGCGAAATCGCAACGGTAACGGTGGGCGTCATTGCGCCGGCAAGCGAATTGTCGGGCACTGTCTTCAGGGACTTTAACGGCGATCGAGATATCGGCACGGACGAGACACGACTGGATGGTTGGATCGTCGAACTGTCTGATGGCACCGGCACGGTCTTGACCACCACAACTGATGCCGACGGCAATTACTCATTCACCGGTCTTCCGGCGGGCTTCAATTACACCATCACGTTCCGCAATCCGGAAACAGGTGTGGTGTTCGAGAAGATCACTGACATCCAGCTGGAAGTCGCGTCGTCACTGCCGGACCAGAACCTTCCAATCGACCCATCGGGCGTGGTCTACGATTCCGTCACGAGATTGCCGGTTGCGGGCGCAATCGCAACGCTGGTCGATCTCAACGGGAATCCGCTCCCGGTGGATTGCTACATCGATCCGTCACAGCGCAATCAGGTAACCGGCGCCGATGGCGGCTATCGCTTTGATATTGTGCCCGGCGCCGCCGGAGCATGTCCTGTGTCTGAAGCGGAATATGTGGTCCAGATCACCCCGCCAACAGGCTACAGTTTCACTTCAACCGTCCTGCCACCGCAGCCCGGATCGCTTGATCCAACGGGCCGTCCGGACCCGGCACAAGTGGTCGCAAGCCCGACCGCGCCGACTGGAAGCGATGCGTTCTACTTTCTTTCGTTCCTGCTTGAGAGCGGCGATCCCAATGTGACGAACAACCACATTGCGCTCGATCCATTCCTCAACCGCGACGATTTGATCGTCACCAAGACTTCACCGAAACGCTCGGCCAGTGTTGGCGACATCGTCCCGTACGAGATTACCGTTCGCAATGAAGAAAGCGTCCAGCGCGCTGATGTGGACGTGGTTGATGTTCTGCCTTCGGGTATGACCTATATCCTCGGCAGCGCCCGCGTGAACGGCGTGGCCCTTGAGCCTGAACTGGCCAATGGCAACCGTGAACTGATCTGGCGCGATCAGGCTATTCCGGCGAACACGACCTTTACCTACAACCTGAGCCTGATTGTTGGCGCAGGCGTCACTGAAGGTCAGTCGGTGAACACCGGCCTCGCCGAAAATGGTGCGGATGGCAGTGAAATCTCCAACCGCGGCACCGCGACAGTGTCCATCGTGCCTAGCACCTTGTTCGATTGTTCGGAATTGATCGGCCAGGTGTTCATCGATGCGAACGGCAATGGTTATCAGGATGACGGCGAAGTCGGCATTCCATCGGTCCGCCTCGCCACCGTCAATGGTGAGCTGATCACCACGGACGAATATGGCCGCTACCACATTGCCTGTGCGGCGGTGCCGGATGCACGGATCGGGTCCAACTTCGTCTTGAAACTGGACGAAAGCACCCTGCCGCAAGGCTGGGCGATGACGACCGATAACCCCCGCACAGTGCGTCTTACCCGAGGCAAAATGAGCGAGCTCAACTTTGGCGTCGCTCAGGCGGAGACTTCGACACTGACCATCGATGATCGTGCCTTCAATGCAGACGGCACTCTGCGTGCAGAGATCATCCAGCGTCTGCATTCGCTTAAGGATACTGAAGCGAAAGCCATGATCGTGCGTGCCACCTACGAAATGGGCGGCGATGCGAGTTCAGACATGGTTCGCGCGCGCCTCGAAACGATCCGCAGCGCTCTCAAACAAACATTTGCAAGCGATTGGGACGGGCCAGCCCCAGTCATTCAAGTGAACGCAGCAAAGCCAAAACCAGAAAGCAAAGAGGGAGAGGAGTGATGACAATGACCAAATCAGCCCGCTTCGCCTCACGCTTCCTACTTGGTGCATCAAGCGTTGCCATGATGGGCGTTGCCGCGCCTTTGGCCGCAAAGGACGCTGCTGCGCCGGCGTCGTTCGATCAGCTTTCGCAGATTTCGGCGAAGGTAGATAAGGCGCAATCCCCTCAAACAGTTGCTCCGGCGAAGAAAGCCGCTGTTGCCGCACGTGTAGAGGCCAAGGTTTCAGCCAAACCAGCCGCGCCGGTCCTATCTTGGGGGCTGGTCGGTTCGAATGATACCGTTCAGCGCGGCACCCCTGCCCGCTTCATCGGCTACACCAACTATTCGGCTTTCATCGAACGGTCGGAACTGCGCCTTTTTGCCAAGGGCGCCGATCTGAACGGTCCCCCGCACGCCATCATTCAGGCGAACGGCGACGGAGTCATGCTTTGGACACCGTCCAGCTATGCCGACAACGACATGGTCGCGGTGTACCGCGTCTACGCCAAAGACGGCTCATTCGATCAGTCTGCCGCGCAAAGCCTGAAGGTTTTGAATGCCGCAGAGATGTTCAAGCCTGAACCAGTCGCGCGCGCCGATTTCGGTGTTGTGGATGCCGCCGCTGCGCGCAATATCGACCTGACCGACGCCAAGACCACCGAGGTCAAAGGCTCGCTCGGCAATGGCACCTTGAAGCTATACGCCGAGGGCCAGCTTATCTCGCACGATCCGGCAACCGGCAAATTTGCCTCGACCCAGATCTTGCCGAAAGAATGCTCTGCAATCTCCGTCATCGCAGAGGCCGCTTGCGGTCAGTCTCAGATGAGCGTGGCTATCGACTCCGCTCCACCCGCGAGCGCCGGCGATGGTCTGTCGATCGCAAAGGCAGGGCCAGGTACCGAAAAGGTCCCTCATGACGAGACGCAGGATGATGACCGTTACAATATCGAGGTGCGCACCGAGAGCGCGCATATCGACCCTATCCTGTCCGTTGGTCTGATTGAGAAAGAGCGCATTGTTGTGCGCGGTTCGACGGTCACTTTCCTTGGCTACACCAACTATCCGTCACTGATCGCGAAGTCCGAATTGCGGCTGTTCCCGGGTGGAACCAATGCATCTTCGACACCCTATGCGGTTCTGTCTACCAACGGTGATGGCATCGCGAGTTGGTTGGTTGATGCCGATGCCCCGCAAGAGATGTTCTATGTCCTGCGCGTCTATGACGAGAAGGGCCGCTTCGACGAAACACGTCCGAAGGAACTGACCGTTGTGGACGAGGATCCCTCTCCCGAGGCTGTCCCGACGCGTCCGAACTTTGGAACCAAAGACGAAGCTTCGATCCGCAACATCAGGATGCGGGGCGTTTCGAAAGTCACTGTCACAGGCCGCGCAGACCCGCAGGACGAAGTCGTCCGCGTCGCTGGTCAAATGGTGCCAGTGGACGAGAATGGTCGCTTCGTAAGCGAGCAGATCATTCGCAATTCGACCGAGACGATCGAAATCACCATAGGCAAGAATGGCAATGTGAGCTTTGCGGCTGTACGAGAGCTCGACACCGATCAAAACCGCTGGTTTGTCGTGGGTCAGGGTGAAGTCACCATCGGTCGCTCTTTCTCAAGCGGCCCTGCCCGTCAGGTCAGCGGAGACAGCCTGACCGAAGGTTCTTTCGCGATTGGCCGCGCTGCGTTCTACGCCAAGGGCATGCTGTCGGACGAATGGCGTCTGACCACCTCGCTCGATACGGGTGAAGCACCGGTTGAAGACCTGTTCTCCAACCTTGACCGTAAGGATCCACGCCAGCTTCTGCGTCGTCTGAACTCGGAGCAATATTATCCGACTTTTGGTGACGATTCCACGCTGGTTGAAGATGCCCCGACACAAGGCCGCTTCTACGCGCGCATCGATAACGGCATCAGCCAAGCGGTAATCGGCAACTTCATCGCGCAGTCGACAGGTGCAGAACTTGCCCAACTGGATCGCGGTCTGTTCGGCGCACTGATCGATGTGAATTCCGAAGCCCTGACTGACTTCGGTGAGCGCAAAGCGCAACTTCTCGGCTTCGCATCCGACCCGGGCACCGTCCCGGCGCGCGAAGAGTTCCGTGGCACTGGCGGCTCGCTCTACTTCCTGAAGCGTCAGGATGTGTCGATTGGCTCCGAACGTGTGCGCATCGAGGTGCGCGACCGTGAAACGGGCATCGTACTGGAAAGTGAAGAGCTCAACCCGCGCGAAGACTACGACTTTGATCCGTTCAACGGACGCCTGACGCTGCTCAAGCCGCTTTCATCAGTAGCCAACAGCGGACGCACCGTGCGCGACGGCAGCGCATCGGGCAACATCCCCGTGCTCGTGGTCCGTTACGAATATTCGCCAACCTTCGGCGATCTTGACGGCTACACAGTGGGTGGTCGCGGCACATTCTGGCTGGGCAACAATGTCCGCTTTGGCGCGACCGCGCAGCGTGACACGCTGGAAGAAGCAAACCAGACGCTGCTGGGCGCTGATGCCGTCATTCGCGTGACTGCCGGCACCTATTTCAAAGCCGAAATCGCTCAGACTGAAGGACCTGGCTTCTCCCAGTCCAACTCGGTCGATGGCGGTCTGACCTTCTCGGACATCGCCAACCCCGGTTCCTCGCAAACCGCGCAAGCGTGGCGCACCGAATTCGCTGTCAACTTTGCCGAACTGGCCAAAGTTCAGGGCAATCTCGGTAAGATCTCCGGCTTCTACGAGAACCTGGGCGAAGGCTTTTCTTCCGCAGGCTTTCTCACGCCGGCTGAAACGGAGCGTTGGGGCGTCAACGCTGATGCACCTCTTGGCAAAACGGGCAATATCACAGCCAGCTATGCCGAATTTTCGGCTGAAGGCCGTGGTGGCAATCGCACTGGCGAAGTTGACTTGACCAACCAGTTCACCCTGCAATCGGGAACGCTCAGTGCGGCGCTTGGTGTGCGGTATGAGGACCTAAGTGCCGGAACCCTGTTCAATTCGACACAGGATGGCGCACGCACCGATGCTGCCCTGCAGCTCGAATTCCAGCCGGCGAATAAAGGCTGGAAAGTGCACGCCTTTGGTCAGGCGACGCTAGACAACGAGATTGGCCGACAGACCAACGACCGCGTAGGCGGCGGCGTGACCGCAGAGATTTCCGACGCACTCTCGCTGCGAGGCGAAGTGTCCGGCGGCGACGGCGGGCTGGGTGCCGATGTGTTGCTCAATCACCGTACTGGCAACGGTTCAGAGAGCTATGTCGGATACACCCTGCTCGCCGAACGCACCGATACGGGTCTGGACTCCCAGAACTTCTTCACCGGTCCACGCGGCGGCGCACTCGTTGTTGGCTCGCGCCAACGCTTCAGCGACAGCTTCAGTGTGTATGGCGAAAACCGCATCGGTATTGGCGGTGTGGGCGACTCCCTGTCGCGCAGCTTCGGCCTGCAGTTCAGCCCGACCGACAAGATCAGCGTTTCCGGAACGTTCGAAAATGGTCGGATCGATGATCCTTCAACGGGCGAATTCAAACGCACTGCAGGATCAGTCACGCTTGGCTACACTGCAGATGATATCCGCGTTGGCACCTCGGTTGAGGTTCGCCGCGAGGAAGGTCAGGCACAGGATCAAACCGTTTGGCTGCTCCGCTCAAACCTCAGCTATGCCGTTAATCCAGACTGGCGCTTCGTCAGCGAGATCAACCTCGCGCGTGCCGATACAGACGGTATCAGCATCCGCGCGGCTGAGTTTACCGAAGCCATTGCCGGTTTCGCTTATCGCCCTATCGACAATGACCGTGTGAACGGCCTTGTCCGCCTGCAATACTTCGAAGACCTCGGCCCTGTTGGTCAGGCAAGTGGCTCGGGTCAGATCGAGAATCCGAAGCAGGTCAGCACGATCTTCAGCGCCGATTTCAACTTCGATCTGTCGGAAAAGCTCACTCTGGGTACCCGCTACGCTTATCGTGGGGGCAAGGTCTCACTGGGCCGTGATTCCGATGTGTTCGTCAATTCTGACGCGCACTTGGGTGTCGTTCGTCTTGACTACAACGTCGTCCGCGAATGGGATCTGCTCGCCGAAGGCCGCGCGCTTTGGGTCAATCAGGCCGACGATCTGCGCCTTGGCGCACTGGCAGGGGTCTACCGACATATCGGCGATCATGTGAAAGTGGGCGTTGGCTATTCTTGGTCCGATTTCTCAGACGATCTTACCGATCAGAGCTACTCCAGCCATGGGCCATTCCTGAATATTCTCGGCCGCTACTAACCATATCGCTCGCTAAGGCGGGAGCATATTCACCAAATCAAACCAGTCCTTTGCAAAGTACTTGGCTAGTGACACCGAGGGTGTAGGGTGTCATGTGGGTCGCTCATCATAGGTATGGGGGCCTGATGTATGCGCGAAATCCGGATCGGATCGTGCCTTCTGCATGAAGACCGGCAGTTGATTCGTGAAGGAAAACGGGTCGCAATTGGCCCGCGTGCCCTTGCAATCCTATCAGAACTTAGCCGCCATAGAGGCAAGGTCGTTTCCAAAGACGAACTGTTCGATGCTGTCTGGGGCGAAGTGGCGGTCGAGGAGAATGCGCTGCAGGTCCATATCGGGGGCGTGCGCAAGGCGCTGGGCGCAGATTCCGACTTGATCGAGACGGTGCGCGGCGTCGGGTATCAACTGAGCGAGGAGCGAACAGCACCGGAACCCGAGCCTTCTGATGTTCCCGATCATCTTGATAGCAGTGCGCCAGCGCCAGAGGCTGCTCCAGTCGTCGCCACCACCGAAGACAGCGCGCCTTTTTTGACCGCCCCAGTATTGCAGTCCTCGCTTTCCGCCATCCGCCGGGCGATGATGAGCAGGCTTACTTCGCAGAAGGCATGGCAGAGGACATCATCGCCGGCCTTTCACGGTCCAGTCTGTTGCGCGTGACGTCGCGGCAATCATCGCTGTCCTATCAAGCCGATGGAGCCCCGACAGCAAAGGTCTGCGGCGATTTGGGGGTACGCTATCTGCTGCGCGGCCAGATCCGGAAAATGGGACCCAATGTCCGCGTGCGTGTGGACCTGATTGATGGAGAGTCTGACCAGGTCGTCTGGTCAAGCGGACAGGATACGCCGCTGGAAGAGATCTTCACACTACAGGACAGCATAACCAACAGCATTGTCGCCACGATCGAACCCGCCCTGCTTAACCGCGAACAGTCGATAGCATTGAAACGGCCCAAGACCATCCAGCATTGGGACCTCTTCATCCGTGGGCGCTACCATTACTGGAAAGCCACTCCGCGCGATTTCAAGAAAGCCGAGTATCTCTTGCTAGACGCGCTGGAGCTGGAACCAGAGGACGCTCAGACGCTGGTCTTGCTGGCCGCGAATACGCTGGGGAACATCTGGGCCGGCCAGGTCAAAGACTACATGCAGGAAATTGCGCGGGCCAAAGACTTCGCAACACGCGCCGTCGCCGCCGATCCTTATAGCGCCGCCACCCATTCCGAGCTGGGCATCGTTCGCACGCTGACAGGCCAGTTTGATGCCGCGTTGGCCGAGCAGCGCCGCGCGCTTGAACTCAATCCCGGATACGCCCAGTCGCTTGCAGAGCTAGGCAGGCTTCTTGCCTTCCGCGGGGACCCCGAAGAAGCGCTGGTGAAGATTTCCGAGGCGCTCGCCATGAGCCCAACCGATCCGCATGACTGGCTATGGCTCCGCTCCAGCGCGATTGCATATCTGCAGATGGACCGTCTGGAGGAGGCCAAGCAATACGCGCAAGACGCTCTCACCCGCCGTCCAGACTTCTTCTTTCTGCACCTTCTGTTGGCCGTGTGCCATCACCGGCTGGGTGAAGCGGCGGAGGCCAAGGCGGAATGCGCCAAGGCTGTAGAACTAAATCCGGACTATGCCGAAATGGCACTAAGGATCGGCCACCCTTTCGCGGACCCGGCCGATCTGACAAAATTCATCGATCACCTGCGTGCAAACGGGTGGAATGGATAGAAGAGGAATTGCTTTCACGGGGGGAAGCAGATTATGGAAAATGCAACTGAAACCAAGAAGATAGCCATATTGGGCGGCGGAATTGCCGCACTGTCAACCGCGTTTGAGCTGTCATCGCAGCCCGGTTACGACATTACGATTTACACGCTCGGTTGGCGTCTGGGCGGGAAATGTGCGTCATCGCGCGGACCCGACAACCGCATCGAAGAACACGGAATTCACGGGTTTCTTGGCGCGTATTACAACGCGAACCCGATGGTCGCGGCGATCTACAAAGAGCTAGGCCGCGAACCGGGGATGCAAATCGCCACCTATCAAGAAGCGATGGTCGGCCTGAACCAAGCCCAGATGTACATGTATAAGGACGGCGAACCGCAGGTCTTTCCGATCACCTTCCCCATAGACAAGCTGTTTCCGGATCCCGGCCAGCCTATGGGAGTGATCGCCGTCGAGGATTTGATCCGCCGGGCGTTGCAATTCCTCTCAAACATCCACGAGGCCGCACCACCGCATAAACATGGCGGCTTTCTGGCAGAGGCGTTTGACGAGCTCGCCGAGAAAGCCGAGCACCTCGCGGCTTTGGGTGCAGAAGCGCTCACGTCTGCTCTCTTACCGATCATCGACAAAGTCTATCTGACCTTGCGCAAATTGGTGCGCCCTTTGGTTGAGAACGACTACGAAGCGAAGGAGATCTTCACTATCGTCGACTGGCTGGTCACGATCCTGCGTGGCACGCTTGCCGATGAATGTGCAACCAAAGGCTTTGACTATCTGGATGATGAGAATTGGACCGACTGGTTGGCGCGTCATGGCGCTGATCCGCTAACCATTGAGTCGCCGATGGCGCTCAACACTATCAATCTGTCTTACCAGTATCCGAACGGCGATACCTCGCAGCCTTCGGATATGGCAGCGGGTGCTTATGTCCATTGGTCGCTGCGGTTCATGGCCTATGCCGGATACCCGTTCTACGCCTTCGAAGCCGGAACAGGCGAGACAATCATCGCTCCTTTCTATGAAGTGCTTAAACGGCGGGGCGTGAAGTTCGAGTTCTTCCAGAAAGTCACCAACCTCAATCTTAGTGAAGACAAGTCCCAAGTCGCATCGGTTGATATTGATGTGCAGGCAACGTTGAAGCCGGGGATCGAGGAATACGAGCCGCTGATGGCCGATCCACCAAAGGGCCTACCGTCTTGGCCTCACGATCCGAATTTCGAGCAGCTCGTTGAAGGCGAAGCGATGCAAGCGGCCAATGTCGATCTGGAATCGTGGTGGACGCCGTGGCAACCGGTGGGGAAACGCACCCTTGTCGCAGGTGAGGATTATGACGAGCTCGTCTTTGCCCTTTCGATCGGTGCGGTACCTTATGTCTGCCCCGAACTGTGCGAAAATTCGCCTACTTGGCAGAACATGGTGGATGCGCTTCCGGCGGTGCAGACCATGGCGATGCAGTTCTGGCTATCGAAATCGATGGAAGACCTTGGCTGGGATATCCCTCTAAAGGGCAACAACACGTCGTTGAGTGATACGTACTTCAAACCGTTCTCGGGCCATTGCGAAATGCACCACCTCATCAAGTGGGAATCATGGCCGACCGACAACACGCCCCAATCGCTGTGGTACTTCTGCGATGAAATGAAAGAGATTGAGACACCGCCTCCCTTCACCGACCATGATTATCCGGCGCGAATGCTCTCCTACGCAACCGGGCAAGCCACAGACTATCTCAACGCCAGGATCGGGGGCTGATGCCCGGGGCCATCAATAAGGCGACCGGCGGCGACGGAGATCCGGAAGCACTGGATTACAATCTACTCGTAGACACCCGCAGCGAGCCGGGTTTCGGCCAAGAACGCTTCGCCAGTCAGTTCTGCCGCGCGAATATAGATCCGACCGAGCGCTATGTTCCATCACACACTGGCAGCACCAAGCATCGCCTAGCCCCTTGGGAGAGTGGCTATGACAATCTCACGCTTGCCGGAGACTGGACCTATACGGGCCTGAATGTTGGAAGCGTGGAATGCACGGTGATGAGCGGACGGCTTGCTTCGCATGCACTCACGGGCTTGCCAGCTTTGTCTGATATCACCGGCTATCCACCAATGGGCAGAAAGCCAGTGAAAGGCGCATCGCCGAAACAACTGGCACAGGATGCAGCCGCAGAGACCTGAGCATACGCCTCTCGAGACTAAGGCAGATTGAAGAACGAAAATGCGCTTCGCCAAACCGGCGGGGCGCATTTTTCGTTGGAATGAGGGTGCATTCAGACAGCGAGCAGCGCTGCTCACCCTCGGCAAACCACACAAAAATGCCCTCAAACACATTTTCTCGGAGTTTTTTCGAGTTTTTGAAGCTGCCCGATAAAATTCTAACCATTTGACTTTGTGAGACTTCTTGAAATCACCTTCAGGAAAACAACAGGTTTCTGATTTTCTTCATGAAACCTTCACGGAATCGCCAAGGCAGAAATTTCGTCGTCGGCCTAGTTCTTAATCGTCAACGGGGCGCAGCAAGCCAAACGGCCCCGAAAACGAACGAAACAAAGAACCCAATTAGGAGACGACCAATGACCAACATCACCAACAACATCTTCGCTGCAGTCACTTCAATCGCAGTTTCGGCCAGCCTCTTCGCTTACGCCATCGTTCCGGCAAGCCCCACGGTTTTCGCCTGAGACCTCACCCAACCAAACCACTCAATCAAACACACCCAATTCGGAGTAACACCATGACCAACCTGACCAACAACCTTTTCGCCGCAGTCACCTCAATCGCAGTGTCGGCCAGCCTCTTCGCCTACGCAATCGTCCCAGCAAGCCCGACGGGCTTTGCCTGAGATTTCCAACCTTCAACCCAATCAAAGAAACACACACACCGGAGAATTCACATGAGCAACCTCACCAACCACCTTTTCGCCGCAGCTTTCTCAATCGCGATTTCGGCAAGCCTCTTTTCCTACGCGATCATCCCGGCCAGCCCGTCTGTTTTCGCCTAAGAACAAGACCAGCGCCAAACAACAGAAGGCCAGCCTCCAGGGCTGGCTTTTCTGCTTTCTGGGCCCGAGCGTTTGATTGCTGACGACAACTCGCTGAAAGCCCGCTCCAAAATGCACGTAGAAGTCTTTGACGCATCATTTATGGGTTTGTGATAACCCATTCACCACAACCAACTATCCTGCGTGACACGACTTGGACGCTATCTTTGAACTTAAGCAGCAGATGCTCTTTCTCGAGCAGGCACATGCCTCGGCTCGGATGGGGCATTTTGTCCTTGATCCAAAGCGCCGCACGATCGAATTCTCTTCCTGGGTGCGCGACAATATCGGTTTGAATGACATGCCGATACCGCTGGAACGCTTGCCCGAGATTGTTCCAGAAGGTGAGCGGGATGACTTCGCTCGCAGAGTGGAAGAGATCATCACGAAAGAGGGTGACTTTGCTTTCGAAACCAACGTCCTAACGGCAAAAGGCGCCATACGGACCCAGCGCGTCAGCGGGATTCCTGCTTTTGAAAACCGCGTTACCAAAACCGGCCTGATCGGATTTTACGGCATTCTACAGGAAATCACGACTGAGAAGCAGGTCCATAAGGATTTGATCGAGGCGCGTGACAAAGCGCAAACCGAGCTGGAAGCACGCACCAATATTCTGGCAGCTGTATCGCACGAAATTCGAACACCTCTGGGCGGAATCCTCGGTATCATAGACCAATTGAAGCGGGAGCAGTCGGCCGCAGAGCGCGAGCGTGCACTCAGCCTGATTGAGGATTCTGCCCAAGTCCTCCTCCAGACGCTCGATGCCATTCTTCAACAAGCGCGGCTTGCTCAGGACGTGAGCGAACGAGAGCCCAGACGTTTTCGGCCCAGCGCCGTCGCACAACGCGTCGCAGAGATGTTTCGTCCGTTAGCGCGGCGCAAGGCCATTCGGATAGAAGTCAATGCAGGATCGCAAGCAGAGGTAATGGGCGATCCCGGACGGATCCAGCAGGTATTGGCCAACTTCGTCTCTAACGCCGTGAAGTTCACGCAGTCTGGTGCCGTCAGCATCTATGTTCAGGCACCATCTGATGGCAGTGAAGAATGGACCTTTGTAGTTTCTGACACCGGCGCTGGCATGGATCAACAGCGCGTCGATACGATCTTTGATCCTTATGACACCGCTGGCAGCGATTCATTGGGAAGATCAGTCGGCGCTGGACTTGGGCTTTCGATCACACGCGACATTGTCGAAGCGCTTAATGGCCGAATAGTGGTTGAGAGCGAAGTCGGAAGCGGCTCATCGTTCACAATCTACTTGCCCCTCAAACCCATCGAGCAAGAACAGGATGGGCCCGACGGGAGTAAACAGCAAGGCACACTGGTTCTTGCGGTCGAAAGAGCCACCGAACAAATCCAGATTGAGGCCATCGCAAGTGAGCTGGGATGGAACGTGCTAGCTGCTGATCAATGGGATGCCGTTTCCGACACGGACAATGCGGGTGTATTCATCGTCGCCGACCAATCGGGCTTCGAGACGCTCGCCGCCGCTTTAAAGCATGCGGCCCAGCGCATACTATTGCTGGGAGATGACACCGCGCACGGCACATTATCTGAAGAGCTCGCCGCCAAGACGGTCTTCCTTCAACCCGGAAGTATTGTACGCGTATTGCCTGAAATGCTGGACGGGGTGAGCAATGGCGCAGCTTGAGGACCTCCCGCTCGATGAACAGGTGACCATCCTGAAAGCACGCCTTGAGCGTGCGGATAAGGCACTGTTGGATGCAGAAACCGCCCTCGAAGGACGCATGCGCGAGTTGGACAGCGCCAACAAAGACCTCAGTCGGCGTGAAAGCGAACTGGCCGAGCGGCTGGACATTGAAAGCCGCCAACTGCTCGCTGCGCTTTCCACTGCACAAATGGCCACGATCTATGGTGAGAAAGACAAGCCATTTACCGCATCGGATGGGGCTGGATCTCTCCTTGGTCTGCCTGAGGACCAAGAGGCCACGCCTGAAACGCTGATCGCTGCATTGCACCCGCTGGACCGCGACCGGATCATGCGAGACGCGATCCAGTTCTTCACCCAAATGGAAGCTGGAATTGAACACAGATTTGAACACCGGGTTATCCGCCAGGATACAGGCGCAACGCACTGGCTGAGCTGGGTCATCAGGCGCGATGTCGGCACGGAACGGCGTGCGTCTGCTGTCTATGGAACCGTGCGTGACATCACCATCAGCCGGGCAAACGAACGAGCGGTTCGGGCGCTGCAACTGCGGGCGGTCCGGCGCGTGAGGCAGCTCGACGAACTCAGCCAAGAACTGGCGAGCCAACAGACAAAGACCGCTCAAGCGCTCGACACGCGGACGCGTTTCCTGACCGACATGGCGCAAACCATTCGCACCCCGCTCAATTCCTTGATGGGTGGATTGGAATTACTGGGCGATCAATTTTCCGGCCCATCCAAGGACTTCGAGGTCGTGAAGGACGCGGCCGATCAGTTGGTTGAGATATCGCAGAAGCTGATTGAAGAATCCGACCTGCCCGCTCCTATGGAGCCACAGGATCGCATTGCGCCGGACCTTTCAGCAGCCGATGGGATCGAAACACCAGAAACTCCACCGAAAGTGCTTTTGGCCGAGGATACTGAGAGCAATCGCTATGTTATCGAACGGATGTTGCAGGCGATTGGATGCGAAACGACGATTGTGACCAACGGGGTCGAAGCAGTCGAAGCAGTCCGGCAATCAACTTTCGATCTCATCCTTATGGATGTGATGATGCCGATCATGGACGGCGAACAGGCGACGCAGGCAATCCGGGCCATGACTGGGCCCGCTTCGCGCACGCCGATCATCGGTGTCACCGCACACAGCCTTCAAGCGGAACGTGAACGGCTATTGTCCGCCGGGATGACTGCTTGTCTGTCAAAACCGGTGCGCCGCGAAGAGCTGGAAACGGCCATCCGAACCGCAATGATTGGGCGCGAGGCAGTGCAGCCGCTCAATGCCCGTTTCGACCACGAACTCTTTCAGCGCACCTTCTTTGACCTACCCGCAGCCTACCGCGACCGCATGCGGGAGGCAGCGAAGAAAGATATCACCGATTTTGGCGAGGAAATGCTCAAGGCGGCCAAGGCTAAAGATGCAGATGGCTTGTCGCGCGCGGCGCACAGCCTGAAAGGCGTTTCGCTGAATGTCGGGGCCATCGGGATCGTCGAAGAGCTCAGCCGTTATCGCGAGACTTTGGCCGATGATCCAAACTTCTCCAGCGGCGCCTTACGCAAAGAGATCGCCGCAAGCCTTCTGGCTTTCGACGATCTCTACAATGCGTTGGTAAGCGAGGCTTAGTACGCGCCGCGTCCGCCGAGCACTGCGCCCGGTGTGCACAGCAACAGTTTCAGATCGACCCAGAGATTGGTGCGCTTCAGATATGCGCGGTCCATGATCGCCTGACGCTCGAACGGGATCTCAGCGCGGCCTTTGACCTGCCATGAGCATGTGATCCCAGGCTTTCCGCCCAAACGCTCCCAATGCGTGCCGCGATAAGTGGAGACTTCGCTAGGCAAGGCAGGACGCGGGCCGACCAGCGACATGCTGCCGCCTAGGACATTAAACAGCTGCGGCAGTTCGTCGATCGAGAAGCGGCGAATGAACGCACCGGTCCGGGTGATGCGCGGATCATTGCGCATCTTGAAGCATGTGCCGTCGCGCTCCGACTGTGAAAGCAGCGCTTTGCGGCGCTCTTCGGCGTCGGTGTACATTGAGCGGAACTTGATCATACTGAACGGCGTGCCGTCCGCGCCGATGCGCGTTTGGCGGAACAGCACAGGGCCCTTGTCCTCGAGACGGATCGAAAGCGCGGTTGCGATGAAGATCGGCAGCAGGGCAAGGATTGCGAGACCCGCACCGGCCATGTCGACTGCGCGCTTGGCAGCAGCATTCAATCGATCGAAGGCACCGCGCTCGGCTGCACCCGCCATCGCTGCGTGAGCAAGGAATACTGCATTGCCGAGGACATAGCGTTTGGCCATGCGACGCGGCTCCATAGCCAGACGCCAAATCCACTCGCTTTTGAGGGTGCGCACCATCTCTGGCGCGCGGGGGATACGGCCCGAATAGTAATCGAACAGGCCGCCAACGCCCATCACGACAGGTGCATTGAGGCGATGGCGATTGCGCGCAATCCACTTCTCCTGAAGCGGAACGCCAAAGCCGACAAGAACAATACCAGCATGCGAACGGTTGATCCGTTCGATCAGAGCCTCTTCCTCATCCGGCTTAAAGTAGCCCGAGCATGTTCCCGCGATGCGCAGAGCGGGATAGTTGCTGATCGCCCAATCAGCCGCGCCATCGGCAATACCGGGCTTTCCTCCGAGCAAGAAGATGCCTGTACCTTCTTCCTGCGCTTCACGGCACAGGTCGGGGAAAAGATCGGTCCCGTTGAGATTTTCACCCAGCTGCTTGCCACCAAGTTTGGCAGCAATCTCCATGCCGACACCATCGGGCAGCAGCAGGTCGCTGCTCTTCAGCGCCTCGCAATACTCAGAATCACTGCGCTGTTCATTGATGCAATGAGCGTTGACGAAATTAATCGTGCTGCGCTCTCCCGCGCCGACCCGTGCAAGAATGTGCTTTGCCATTTGGCGACGGCGCGCGCGCACCAGAGGCAAATCAAACAAGCGCGTTGTCGGCCACGCACGAGCTGCCTCGATACGGTCTGCCAGTTGCGCGCCTGGGATGAGGCGGAAGTCTTGGGTCGGGTTTAGTTTCATCGGACAAGTTCCTTGAATTGATCTTGCCCGTCATGTCGCAATGCCCGTGCCAAACTCACAAATTATTGTTTTTATTATTATTTCCTCACTCTGGATTGAATGAGGAATCTCTAGAACGACTGACTTTCGCAAAATGCATCACAAATTTTTCGCAAAATGCGAGAATGCGGTGACATTCTGCGAAACAGGAAATGACCTGATCGCGGCAGACCGTCGAAAACCCCAGAATTCCGCCATTTTCGGACATTGGCACGGATGTTGAAATTGGTTTTCCCGAACACGTTTCGAGGAAACCATGCACGCACTTATTCGCACCATAACGACGCCGGACAGCTGGCCCGCCTTTGCGCGGGGCATGCTGGCGTACGGCTCTGCCGAGGCGGCGACCCGTGTCGTGCGTTTGGGTGCGATCCTGGTCGTCGCGCGTCAGATTTCGCCGATGATGCTCGGCACCGCTGCGCTCGCCTTGAGCCTGTTCGAAATGGTCCGCGTGCTGACACAGGCTGGTGTGGGCCAGCGCATTATCGTTGCACGCGATAACGAACTTCAATCCATCTGCCGCACCGCTCTGCGCCTGTTCTGGCTTGTCTGCGGCGCGGTGATGGGCATTCAACTCCTGGTCGCGGCGGCCGCATGGCTCTTCTTTGGTCTGGCCGAGGCCGCCGCGATGATTGCTGTTCTTTCGCTGGTCTATGCATTTATGCCGGCTGGCCTTGTGCAGATCTTTCTGGCGATGCGCGAACAACGCATGGCCCGCACGGCGAAGGTTGGCGCAGTCCAGAACATGGCCGACAGCGCGCTCACAGTTGCACTGGTTCTTCTCTGGCCAAGCGCATGGGCAATCATCCTGCCCAAACTCCTGACCGCGCCAATCTGGATGATATTGGCCCGTCGTACGTTCAATTGGACCGAAGACCGCTCGGTCACGCCTGCCCCATTTGCCGAATTCAAGAGCTTTGGCCCCGCCATTCTGGGCTCGGAAATGCTGGCGGCTGCCCGTCTTCACGCTGATAAGCTCCTGGTCGGCGCACTGCTCGGCACCGAAGCACTGGGTCTCTATTACTTCGCCTTCAACGCTGGGCTGGGCATCACGCAATCGGTTGTTGCCGCCTGCAACCTGGTGCTCTTCCCGCAACTCGCCAAGTCGAGCGCGGACGATCTCGACCGCGAATTCACCCAGGCGTTCCTTATGGGGCTTGCCGTCCTGTTCCCGATCGTCGCAGCACAGGCTCTGCTCGCTCCCTTCTATGTCCCGATTATCTTCGGCGCGACTTGGGTCCCGGCCGTTCCATTCCTCGCCTTGCTCGCCTGCGCCGCACTGCCGCTCTTCTGCGCCGCCGTGATCGGTGCCCGTTACCGCGCGCTGGGCACACCTGTGGTCGAGACCAAGCTGATGGCCGCGACCACAGCGACAGCCCTAACCGGCCTCGCGTTCGGCGCGCAAAGCGGCCTTATCGGAGCCTGTATCGGCTTTGGAGCCGGTCTCGCGCTGATCCAGCTGCCCGCCGCGATCTTGGTGATCACGTCGAACACATCTTCCCAGACATCCGTCGCCCAAGGAGACCTCTGATGCCGAACCCAACTTTTTCCGTCATCATTCCCGCATACAACGCTGCGGCCACGCTGTGGTCGACCGTTGAGAGCGTCGCGTGCCAGTCGGATCGCGATATGGAGATCATCATTGTCGATGATGGATCGACCGACGAAACGGCCTCGGTAATGCTCCAGATCGCCTGCAAAGTGGCGCGGGTGCGCACCGTATCGCAGCCAAATGGCGGCGTGTCTTCAGCGCGAAATTACGGCGCGTCTTTGGCCAAGGGCGATTACCTCGCATTTCTGGATGCAGACGATGAGTGGGCACATGACAAACTCGCCCAGCACCGAGCTTTGCACGCCACCTATCCACGCCTGGGCGCGAGCTTTGCGCAGGTTGTGTTCTGCCCTGAGAAGAACGGCTCAATGGTCGAAAGTCGCTCCGTTTCGAACGTCCCCGGTGGAAGCCTGAATGCCGCCGACGTTCTGATCGAAAACGCGTTCTGCACTACATCCAATCTGGTTGTCAGTCGCGAAGCGTTCGAAGCCGCGGGCGGTTTTGATGAAAGCATGCGTTATGCCGAGGATCAGGAGTTGGTCGCACGGCTGCTGGCCAATGGCGTTTTGATGCTCGGGATCGATGCACCATTGGTGAAGTACCGGATGAGCGAGGACGGCCTGTCCTGCAATTTCGATGCAATGTTCGAAAACTGGCATGCCTTTGTTTCCGACTGGCTCATGGCAGAACAGATGCGCGAGGCTGAGGCGATTTACTGTCGCTACCTCACCCGCCGGGCTTTGCGCTCTGGCGCGCATATGTCCGTTATCCGCGCATTCGCCAAACGCGGGATGGCCGCTCACCGCGCAACCTTCCTCACCGGTGGCCTGCGTAGTCTCCTCACTCTCGGCGGCGTGATCGCCGGTGCTGCAATGCCTGCACCACTGCGCCGCGCTGTCTTTGCCTGAACCTGCTTCCCCCGAAGGAGAACTCCCGTGACCAACCCGAAAATGTCAGTCGTAATGCCAATCTACAACGTCGAAGCCTTCGTTGGTGAGGCGGTGCAATCCGTGCTCGATCAGACTTTCGAAGATTTTGAGCTGATCTGCGTCGATGATGGTGGTCAGGACGCGTCGATGGATATCGTGCGCGACTTTGACGATCCGCGCATCCGCATCATCAGCCAGCCCAATCGCGGCCTTGCTGGCGCGCGCAACACGGGCATTGCGAATGCGCGGGGCGAATTTGTCGCTCTGCTGGACAGCGATGACCTGTGGCACCGCGAGAAACTCACGCTGCATTACATCCACCTGACCGCCAATCCGGATATCGGCGTCAGCTATGCTGGCTCGCGCATGATTGATCGCGATGGCGAAGTGCTGAGCGTGGCGATGCGCCCGAAACTTGGCCGTGTGACCCCGCGCGACATCATCTGCCGCAATCCTGTCGGCAATGGCAGCGCTCCCGTCTTGCGTCGCAGCGCGCTGGAGAAAGCCACTTTCGCGCACCCCACAACCTTCGGCCGAGATTGCTGGTTCGATGAGGAGTTCCGCCAATCGGAAGACATCGAGATGTGGATCCGTCTCGCCGTCAAGCACGGCGTCGTCTTTGCTGGCATTGACGGTCTGCTGACCAACTATCGCATCATCCCAGGAGCGTTGTCGGCCAACGTTGTGAAGCAATATCTCAGCTGGACCAAAATGCTGCGCAAGCTGCGCGGATACGCTCCTGACTTTGTCGAGAAACACGGCAACACCGCCCGCGCATATCAGCTCCGCTATCTCGCGCGCCGCTCGCTGCAATTGGGTAATTTTGAGCTGGCGCGTGATTTCCTGCGTAAGGCTGTCGGCCTAAAACCGAAAATCGTGATCGAGGAGCCGCGCAAGACCATAGTGACGGCATTGGCGGTCATCGCCGGATCAGTCATGGGCCGCGACAGGTTCACTTCCATGATGCGCCCGTTTCTGAGGAAAGCGGCATGATCCGCATCGTCCACCTGCTGGATGACTTTGCGATGGGCGGGGTCACACGTGCGCTGACACTGTTCGACGACCCGGCCATCGCACAGATCGCGGTGTCTGAAGTAGTGCCTGTCGCCCCCAAGGCATGGATCGCGCCAGCACTGGACGCTGATCTTATTGTCGATCACATGCCATTTTCTTGGGGGCGGCTGACATTTCTGGCCAGCCTGCGGTTGCGCAATCCAAGCGCACGCATTCTGCACGTGGAGCACAGCTACACACGGAACTTCGAGGCGCACATGGTTGGCGCTAAGGGTCGATTTCGGCGAATGATCAGGATGTCCGCAAAGCTGGTGGACGAGGTCATTTGCGTCTCGAACGCTCAGCGCGATTGGTTCGTCGAAAGCGTCGGATTGGGTCAGCACAAGGTAAGGACCATTTACCCTTGGACTGAGCGCCCCGAGCTCTTTGAGATTGAGCCCGCAGAGCCATTGGCCGGACGACCGCTGCATTTGCTTGCCTATGGACGGTATGCACCCGTCAAAAACTTCGAAGCTCTAATCACAGCGATGCGCTCTTTCGAACCGTATCAGGTCCGCCTGACGCTGTTTGGTGGAGGACCCGATCATGGCGCTCTTGCCGATATGGCGAGCGATCTTCCGCACGTTCAGGTGCATGGGCCAACGAACAACCCGGCCGCTTTCCTTCGGGGATGCGACGCGGTGATCATGCCATCGAAATATGAAGCATTTGGCCTGGTCGCGACGGAGGCTCGCATGGCTAGCCGCCCGATCATCGTCGCTGATGTCGATGGTCTGCCCGAACAGGCAACTCAGGGAGGAATGATCGCAGACCTCGAAACTGCGCCACAGATTGCGGCAGCCATTTACAGCGCGTTGAAAAGCGATCTTCCGAAGCTGGGCCTCGAGGCGCGTAAGGGTGTGCTGGACCAGAATAAGGCGATCCTCAATGCGTGGAAGGGGATCATCCTGCGCGCTGCCCTCTCCAAGGCGCCAAGAAATCCTGTCATCAAAAACAAGGGACGAGCAGCAGCCTAGCTCTTGCATCCATAGAGCTTGCCGCTGTTCAGGCCGTCGATCCACTTTATGCGACCCGGTGGATCGGCGGCCTTTTCGTGTGTCTGGTGAAGGGCCAGTGCCTATCTATGGCACCGGTGATAATGGCCCGCTGACCAGCATCCCTTCCCTACTAGCGGGGGCGACAGGCATCAAAGCAGATCAGTTCGTTTGCGGAGCTGTGCGCAGACCTGCGCCAATCACAATGAGTGCTGGCCAATAAAGGTAAGCGAGAATCTCCAGGTTCTCGCCGAACGAGTAGAGCCCGAGCACCAGCACCATCGCAAAGGCGCAGCGGGCGGTCTCGTTAGTCAGGGATCGCGCGGCAAGCACAGCCATCGTTACCAGCAGCGGCACCGCCAAAGCGATGGCTCCGCCAAGCCCCTTAACAAAGAGCAGGCCGTACCAGCTGTGATGGCTTCCGATGGGCATGTACTCCACCAGATGCGGGCCATTCTCGACCACGCCATGACCGAACCAATAGGCTTCCGAGTGCCAGCGTTCGATGGCGATACGGCCCAATGTGGCACGCACGCGGCTTGAATCGGCGCGGGCAGCGGAGAATTCTGCGACCAAGCTGTCGATCAGTTCCAAGAGCATCGGGCCAAAGAAGCCGAGCGCTAGAACCGCAGGAGCAGCCACCAGCCAGAGCGAACCGCGATCCAGACGAGCCACGCCCCACACAAAAGGAGCGATGACGATCAGTGCCACCAAAGCAAGGCGCGACTGCGAAAACACCGCAAGCGCGATGCCACCCGCGACCCCCACGGTTTTCCAGCCCAAATGCTTCTCCCGCGCAGCGAGGAGGACATAGATCACTCCCATCATGCCAGCAGCCGGCGACCAAGGCGCAAAGAACTGCCAGCGCGGCGTGCCAGCACCTGGCTCAATCGTGTAAAGCTGCGCCGCGAAATAGTCCGGCCCTGCACCGCCCAGAATAGCGAGCGGCGAAACCCAGAGACGTTCGGGAAGTCCGATCATCGGTGCAACTAAAAACACCGGCAGGATCAGCAGTGTGTAGAGGCCCAATTTGCACACCGCGCGGTAGACAATCTCTGGCCGGACATTCAGCAGCGCACCCGCAAGCGGAAAAAGCGCGATCAGCGCCCAACCCTTGGCCCATCCGACAGAGGACTTGATCGTCGCACCCGTTCCAAGGGAGAAATTTGCATGGCCAATCCATAAGATGACCAGCATCGCCGCCATTCCGGCAATCCAGAACCAGATCGTGCCCGGAATGCGCATCGAATTCTGCTGATCCAGATACATCGCGCCCAGAGCCATCGCGCCTAGAACCCAGCCGAGGACGGGCCCCACAATGTAGAGCCCGCCCACCAGCCAGAGGACCCAGGTCCACTGGATTGTGCCCGAAATCAGGCGTTCGGCAGCAGTTTGCGAATGATGGGCTGACGCAGCCATAGCAGGAGAAATCCGATTAGAATGAAGAGGGTCGCGCCCATCGCTCCGGCAATCGCGATCAGCGGCTGCGGCGAAGACTTGGCACGCGGGAGCGAAGGCACTTCGAGCGTTTGAACCAGAGGATAGGACGCGAAAGGATCGGCCTTGTTGGTATCAAGCTGCGCCAAGGCAGAACTGAATACAGCCTCGGCCACGCGCAGGTCGCGTGTCAGGTCAGCCAGCTTGGATGCTTGCTCAACCTGTTCACCTGTCACTTCCGACTGCGAGGCGATCTGTCGCTGAAGCTCGGCCAGCGCCGCACCGTTTCCAGCATGGTTGCTGTCGCGCTCGGACAGACTGGCGAACAGGTTTTCACGTGTGTCCGAAACCGCAAGGTCTGCAAATTGCAGCACACGGCCCTCGCTCATGCCGGTCAATTCGCGGCCGCGCTTGGCCATTTCCTTTTCGAGCAGCTGCTTCTCGGCAGTCAGCTCTTCAATGGTTTCATGGGCGCTTCCCAGTGTTCCGCTCTTCTCGGTAAGCGTGCCGCTGGTTTTGGCGTAGAGGTCGAGCAGATTGGAAAATTCGGGGTCTGCTTTCAGACGCATGGCGTTGCGCGCCTGCGGCAGTGAAGTTGCCAGCGTGGAGGTGAGGCGTCCGGTCGATGCACCGCTCTCGGCAACTTTCACGCGGCGATCACGCTCGCTAGCTTTCAAACGATCAAGCTCGGTGATGCGGCCAGCAAATTGGTCAAGCGAGATGAGGCCGGTTTCCGCTTGGAAATCGAGCAATGCCTGCTGCGCCTCGTCAACCTTGCTCTGCAAATCGCCAATGCGCGATGCGTCGGCTTCTTCGCGGGTGGAAGCTTCATCCTTGCGCAGCGTCTCAAGCGCGGCATCAAAAGCCTTCTTGAGCGCACGCATACGAGCGCGCGCCTGTTGCGGATCGGAGCCTGCGATAGTTACTTCGATAAGGTTCGTTTGATCGATGAGTTTGATCGAAGGCGTGGGAAAGCCCGATGGGTCTTCGCCTGCAAGCTGCGCCGCATTGCCCAGAACCAAATCGGACATCAGCAAACGCTTATAGCTTTCCGTCGGGCTCAAGGACGGTGAGGCGAAGGCAGACGCGCTGTTGGTCGAAGCCTGACCGATGGATTCAAGGTTCATGCTTGCGCCAACGCCAGTGCCCGGCAGAACCAGAGTCATGCGGCTATCAAAGCGGTCGGGCGCAAGAGCGATGTATGCGATCGCCAGACCCCACACGAGCGCGAGCGGTAACGCTAGCGCGACGATGTAGCGGCGATAACGGCCAACCGAAGGCAGACCATCGCGCACAACGTGCCACAAGCGGACGAGCCGACGCGGCTCCTGCGCCGCATCACAGTCCTGGGGAGGAGTGGTTTTGCTCACAGCGCGTTGTCCAGCAGGATAGCGGGCGTTGCGGTGTTCACCGCCTCGCTGATCAGGCCGACAGCTTCGCGGAAATTCGTCCAACGGCTGTCGTAACACGCGATGGAATCGCCCGGCATCAGATAGGGGTTGAGCGCATCGCGATTGGCTTCGCGCACCAGTTTCTCGATGTCTCGCTCGACCACGATGCTTTCGCCGTTGATCGGGTTGCGCGAGATCAGGACCGCGCGGCGATCAGATTGCATGTAGCTGCCACCCACGCAGTTGGCTGCGACGAGCCCCTGCAACAAGCGCGTGCCATATGGCAGCGATGTGGTCTGAGCACCAATGGCTGCGCCCGCATTGTTGTTCGCGCTGCGCGTCAGGTTCGACATATAGACGCGGATACCTGGTGCGGTCAGCGGGGTCGGGCGGACAAGGTCGGGATTGAAGCAACGGCGGCTCGGCACGATCACGCGATCACCCGATGAGATCGCGACATCGCGACTCGACCAGCCATGGATGAAGCCGGAAAGATCGAACTCGGCATAGGTGGTGTCGCGGATAAGATAGATGCGCTGAACGTCAGCGTCAGGGCGAACTCCGCCAGCTGCGCGGATGGCTCCGGCAACCGAACGCGTGATGTTGTCATCGCCGCTGACCGCGCCCTCTTTCAAGCCAATGCGGCTTTCCGGAGTGCGCTCACCGGCGCGCACGGCACCGGGTTGAAACACAGCGCCACCAACCGAAACCGACACACCGGCATTTTCGATCAAAGCAACACGCACCGCATTCTTGAGCGGGCGGACGATGTTGCTGGAAACAAGTTGACTGCGAAGGGCAAGAGTAAGGTCGGCAACCGACTTGCCTGCCGCGTCAATCGGGGACTGACCACGCAGCGCGAGGGTACCGTCGCTGGCGATCACATAGGTGCCGGAGATCAGGCCATCATCGCCCATGACCTTAACCTCAAGACGATCACCCGCGCCCAGCGGCGCAGTGCGATCAAGGAAGGTCGCTGGATGGACGCGTTGAAGAGTGTCCAGCTCGCGCGGCACTTTCCAGTCGCAAGTCGGGACGCCACGCGCCACCGGTGCCCGCTCGATCCAGTCGCCCTGCGGCTGTTGGCTGCCGTCCCACGCCACCTGACCGGGGCCATACACTGAGGATGCAACATTTGCGGGCGCCGGGCCGGACACACAGCCGGACAACGCAACACTGGCGCTGGCACAAGCGAGTGCGAATTTACGGGTCAGACGGGGCATTTGCATTCTCCATTGAATTGGTCTGCCCCCAACTTTCCAAGGATCGTGCCAAACCGCGAAAACCGCGGAGTTCTGCGGTTTGCAAAACGCGGGACGGGTCGTTTTCGCATTTTGCGTGTGCAGCATTTGCGTTTTGCGAAGATTTTCGCATTATGCGTCATCAAAGGTCGCAAAATGCAGCGAAAACGGGCGTCATTTTCGGCACGGCAATTGCATCATGCAAAAGCAGTTCAACTGACGGAGTTGCTTTGAATGAAGGGTATTATCTACGCCGAGCTGCTCGGGTTCCTCGATGAATCCGGCGGACCGGCATTTACCGAACAGGTGCTCGCGAGCGCAGACCTGCCGCATGGCGGCGCGTTCTCGCGCGTCTCGCGGTACCCGTGGGAACAGGCTGTGCAGGTCGTCACTGCCGCGTCAAAGATCACCGGAGCCGATGCCGCCGACCTTTGCGAAGGCTTCGGCAAGTTTCTGTTTAACCGGTTCACCGTTCTCTACACCGAGATTGTCGAGCGCTATCCTACCGCAGAGGGGATGCTTGCCCATGTCGAAGACCACATCCACGAAGAAGTGAAGGTGCTTTACCCCGATGCGGTGCCGCCAACGGTAACATCGTGGGAGGACAATGACGGCTTCGTGGTCGAATACAAATCGCACCGCCCGTTCGCTCACATCGCCTTTGGTCTTGTGCAGGGATGCATGAAGCATTTTGGCGATCCGCGGACCATCGAATGGGTTGATCGCGACCCCAGCGGCCAGACCGCCTTTTTCAGGATCCACTGATGACCGAAGCCAAAGTTCTCATTGTTGAAGACAGTGCCTCCCTTGCGCTGGGCTATGCCGCCCAACTTGAGGATGCGGGGTATGAAGTCAGCTTGTGTGAGACTTTGGGAGAAGCACGCCGCTCGCTTTTGAGCGACACTTTCGACGTGGTCCTTCTCGATCTGCAATTGCCCGATGGCGATGGCCTCACGCTGTTCGATGCACTCAGTGATATTAAGGCAGCTCCCTCAGTTATCGTTGTAACCGCCGATGGCTCGCTCAACCGTGCGATCGCGGCGATGCGGCTGGGCGCTTATGACTTTATGGTCAAACCCGTTTCGGGAACGCGCCTGCTCAGCACTGTCAGCAACGCTGCCGAACAAAGCGCCAGCGCGTCTTCGGACGCAACGGAAGCAGTCGCGAGCCAAGACGATCCGGATAACTTCCACGGCTTCATCGGCAAATCGCCAGCGATGCGCGCTGTCTTCCGGACCATCGAAAGCGTGGCCGATTCAAAGGCGACGGTGTTCGTCACCGGCGAAAGTGGAACGGGTAAAGAGGTAACCGCCGAAGCGCTCCATTCTCAAAGCAAGCGGCGCAGCGGACCTTTCGTTGCCATCAACTGCGGTGCGATCCCGGAAAACCTGCTTGAATCCGAACTGTTCGGCCACGTCAAAGGCGCGTTCACGGGCGCGGTCGAGAACCGGATCGGCGCGGCCAAGGCCGCGGATGGCGGGACACTGTTCCTTGATGAAGTCTGCGAGATGGACCTGAAGCTTCAGGTCAAACTGCTCCGCTTCCTTCAGACCGGCATGATCCAGCGGGTCGGCAGCTCCGCCGCTGAACCTGTCAATGTACGGATCGTATGCGCCACCAACCGCGATCCCGAGCGTGAGGTGGCCGAGGGCCGCTTTCGCGAAGACCTCTACTACCGTCTCAACGTCATCCCGATTGAGTTGCCCGCATTGCGCGATCGCGGGGACGACATTGCCTTGATCGCCACCAATCTGGCGCAGCGCATTGCGGGTGAAGAAGGACGCTCGATCTCCGGCTTCTCGAAGGCGAGCGATGCCTATCTTCAACAGCACGACTGGCCCGGCAATGTGCGCGAGCTGCAAAACGCTCTGCGCCGCGCGATTATCACGGGCACAGGTGGCAAGATCGAGTTTACGGGTGGTTCGCGCTCGCTTCCACGGCAGGCCGCCCCTAACCCGCCGAGCAACATCACGCCCGCGCAGGCTCAGCCTTCGTTCGAACCGAAACCCGTGCAGCCCGCATCAATCGCAGACTTCTCTGGCATGACTCTCGATGAAGTCGAACGCATAGCGATCGAGCAAGCCATCGCGCGCCATGCAGGCAACATCGTGCAAGCCGCCAGAGGCCTGGGGGTCAGCCCATCAACAATCTACCGCAAGCTTGACCGCTGGGGCGGATAGGCAACAACCACGTAATGCGTTGCGGTGGCAAGGCATCAATTCTCAATCAAAACGAGCGATTGATCAGGTTCTCGAGATACTCTTGCCTCCCCGACTTAGGCTTTGGCTGCAGGCTGTTCTCGACCGCATGGTCAGCAACCTGCTCTAGTGTCATATCGCCAGCCAGAGCTTTGGCGGCAAAGCCGTTCCGCCAACCTGCGTAACGTTGCTCGGTGAACGCTGCGAAACTGCCGTCTTCGATCATCGATGCGGCTGCCAACAATGCACGTGCCAGCACGTCGACGCCGCCAATATGAGCGTGGAACAGGTCCTCTGCATCCACCGATTGTCGGCGGATTTTGGCGTCGAAGTTGAACCCGCCAGTCTTAAAGCCGCCGCCTTGGAGGATGTGATAGAGGACCGGGACCAAATCGGGCACGTTATTCGGGAATTGGTCGGTATCCCAGCCGTTCTGCGGGTCGCCTCTGTTGATGTCGATTGAACCCATGATGCCCAAGGCGTTGGCGGTCGCGATCTCATGCTCAAAGCTGTTGCCAGCCAAGGTGGCGTGGTTGGCTTCGATGTTCACCTGAACCTCGTTTTCAAGGCCATAGCGTTGCAGGAAGCCATACACTGTGGCGGTGTCGCGATCATACTGATGCTTGGTCGGTTCATGTGGCTTGGGCTCGATCAGGATCGATCCGCTGAAACCGATTTTGTGCTTGTGCTCCACAACCATCGACATGAAACGGCCCAGCTGGTCCAGCTCTTGCCCGATATCGGTGTTCAACAGTGTGTCGTAGCCTTCGCGTCCGCCCCAAAGCACATAGTTTGCGCCACCGAGCCGGTAGGTCGCGTTCATCATGGAACGCACCTGATGCGCAGCCCACGCAAAAACTTCCGGATCGGGATTGGTTGCAGCACCGGCTGCATAGCGCGGGTGGCTGAATAGGTTCGCCGTGCCCCACAACAGGTTCACGCCAGTTTCGGAAATCTTTCCTTCCATTCTATCGACGATGGCATCCAACTCTCGCGTGTAGCTCGCCGTGTCATCGTGATCCGCCATCGCGTCGACATCGTGAAAGCAATAGAACGGCGCACCCAGCTTGGAGAACAGATCGAAAGCTGCATCCAGTTTGGTCTGAGCCAGTTCAGTCGAAACCGGCCCCCCCGGCTTCCATGGACGATCAAATGTGCCAGCGCCGAAAATGTCGTGCCCAGGCCACGCGAAGCTGTGCCAGTAGCAAACGGCCCAACGCAGATGATCGCGCATCGATTTGCCCAGCACTTCGCGATCTGCATCGTAATATCGGTAAGCCAGTGGATTGGTGCTGTCCGTCCCCTCGAACGCAATCGACGGGATATCGGCGAAGTAGCTCATTTACGTGTCTCCAAAACTGGACTTCAAACTGGAATAGAGGGTCCGGAAGCGCTCCAGACGCGCCGTGTCGTTGGATTGCGGCAGATATCGCGCCATTTCAGGCGGCTGGCTGCACACGGCCTCAATGGTTTCATTGGTGACGGACAGCCGCGCCAACCGCGCTGCGCCATTGGCCGGTCCGACATGCGCGCCGTCGCGATAGACAAGCGGGACAGCCAGAGCGTCAGCCAGGATTTGCGCCCAAAATGCAGAGCGCGAACCGCCTCCAATGACCGAGAGCTCGCCGGGCTTTTCGGGCATCGCATCCAACCCATCACGCAGGCCGAAAGCCACACCTTCCAGAGTTGAACGGATGAGTTCCGCGGGACCCACTTCGCTTGTCAGTCCGAAGAACACGCCTTTGGCCGTTGGATCGTTATGCGGTGTCCTCTCCCCTGTCAGGTAGGGCAAGAAAAGAGGTAGTTGAGCAAAAGGCAGATTGCTCTGCTCTGCCGCCTCCAGCGCGGCCGCGACACCGCTGTAGCCGGTTAGTTTTGCCGCCCATTGCAAACAAGACGCAGCCGACAGCATCACAGCCATCGTGTGCCAGCGCCCCGGGAGGGCATGGCAGAAGGCGTGCAATCCATTCTCGGGAGCAGGCTGAAAACCAGCGCCTGCCGCGAAAGTGACGCCTGATGTTCCCAGACTCAAGAACGCTTGACCAGCATCAACTACGCCTGCGCCCACGGCTCCCGCAGCCTGATCTCCACCGCCGCCAGCGACCGGAACGACCGGCAGGCCCAATTCTGCGGCGACAGCAGACCGAAGCGTGCCAGTTTGCTCCGATCCCTCAACCAACCGCGGCATGTGCGTTTCGTCGAGCCCAGTCGCTTCCAGCATGGCGGGCGACCAGCCACGTTTCTCAACGTCTAGCCATAGCGTGCCCGACGCATCGGACATGTCGCTGGCTTTCTCGCCCGTGAGCAGAAGGCGCAGATAATCCTTCGGAAGAAGAATGGTGCGCGTTCGCCCAAAAATCTCGGGCTCTTCTTCACGCACCCATGCGAGTTTTGGTGCCGTGAAGCCTGCCATGGCCAGATTGCCGGTGTGATTGCGGGCCAGCGCATCCAGCTCTTCACACTGCGCCGCGCTTCTCCCGTCATTCCAAAGGATTGCCGGGCGCAGCACATCATCTCTGGCGTCGAGCAGCACCGCGCCGTGCATTTGTCCGGAAAGACCAATGCCGCGCATTACCGAGCGCAGTTGCGCGGGCAAACCCAGTATGGAGTTTCGGGTGGCATCCCACCATGCGGCTGGGTCCTGCTCTGACCAAAGTGGCTGCGGCCGTTGAACATTGAGAGCCGCCGAGCTTTCGCCGCGCACCGTGCCCGTATCATCCACGATTACCGATTTGACCGCAGAGGTCCCCAGATCAATTCCGAGCCACATCAGCCGATTGCCTCCACTTCGAACCGGCATTCGATTTCCATCGTTTCACCCGGCTCCAGCGTCATGAGACCGGTGACCGCGCTATCGTGAGGACTGTTCACCGCATCGGGAATGTGACTGACAGGTTCGACGCAGAAGAAGTCCTCTCCGGCTGGCGTGTAAACATGGACGAACGAGAGGTTTTCCGACGGGAGGACGCGCAGCCGGTGCGTTGGCCAGGTGATCATCAAAGGCGCATCTGCACCCTCAAAGCAATGGTCAAACCCTTTTTCATTGAACCATTCAGGCGCGCCCGAAAGTTCCTTGCGAGCAACAGGTAGACGATCCTTGCCCGTTTCCCATTGAGCACGCGGCGCGAAACTAAAGCTTGCGCCCTCGCGTGGGAAATAGGGGTGAAGCCCCAAGCCGGTTGGCATCGGGCTGCTGCCATGATTGGTCGCCGACATGGAGTAGACAAAGCCCGTCGATGTGACCTCAAATCGTTGCTCAGCCGAGAAAGGCCAAGGCCACAACACACCATCATGATTTAGGCCGAGCCTTATCGAAGCCTCACCACTTTCGATGGTTGACCAGGGGCTTCGCCAACCCAACCCGTGAAGAGCATGCAACGGCTCAATGCCGAGCGGCGCCGGAGGTAGCATCCAGGGCTTTCTCTGATAGGTGAGGCATCCTCCGGCGATCCGATTGCAGAAAGGAACGAGCGGAAAGCTGCCAAGATCGCGCATGTCCGTTCCGCCTTGAAACGGTCTGAAGATGTCAATGCCTTGCCATGTGAACGAGAGGACGCCCCCGCCCATCCACGGGTCCACCGCAATTGCCACATTGTCAGACTGAATCCGCAGCACGATTTAGCCCGCCATGTCCTCAAGCTCGCGACCAGCGGTTTCGACAACAAGCTTGGCGACGAAGATCGCCGAAACCACTGCAGCAGCCGCGTAGAAGCCATAGGTAATGGGCAGACCGACATTGCTGAGCAACCATGGGAAACTCATGATGATCAGGAAGTTTGCTGTCCATTGCGCAAATCCGGATACCGCCAGACCAGATCCCCGCATCTGATTGGGGAACATCTCGCCCAGCATCACCCACATCACGGGACCCCAGCTGAAGTTGAAGGCCACTACGTATAGGTTGGCCGCAATCAACGCCGTCAGACCTGCGCCGTCAGACAACTGCAGCTCGCCATCAACCAGCGAACCGGATGCAAAAGACACTGCCATCGCGAGCAGGCCTGCGGCCATCAACAATGAACCCGTCAGCAGCAAGGGTTTGCGACCAATCCGGTCGATCAACATGATCGCCGCAAAGACTGCGCCGATCGAAAGAGCGCCTGACAGAACGTTGATCTTGAGAGCGTCATTCTCGGTAAAACCAACCGCCTGCCAAAGAACCGCTCCATAGTAGAATACGATGTTAATCCCGACCAATTGCTGGAAGGTTGCGAGACCTATTCCGACCCAGACGATCATCCGAATTTTGCCCGTTTCGGTTGACACAAGGTCCGAAAGACGCGGCTGATGCTCGCCAGATAGACTTTCCTTGATCTCAGCCAATTTGCGCTCTGCGTTAGTCGGGTCAGATAGCTTCGTCAGAATCGACTGCGCCTCTGCTTCTCGCCCCTTCACAACGAGATAACGCGGGCTTTCGGGGATCAGGAACAGCAAAAGCAGGAACAATACGGCGGGCAGCAATTCTGCCCAAAACATCCAACGCCAAGCCTCATATCCGCCCCAGACTTGCGCCTGGCTTCCGCCAGCAACTTCGGCCAGCACATAGTTCGAGAGGAACGCTGCAGTCAGACCGATAATAATCATCACTTGCTGAATGGATGAAAGCCGTCCCCGCTTGTCAGCAGGAGCAACTTCCGAGATGTATGCTGGCGCAATAACGCTGGCTGCACCAACGGCCAAACCACCAAGAATACGAGCGATAATGAAGGTCGTGGCATCGCCCGCAATGCCTGACCCCCAGGCAGAAACAATGAACAAGACCGCTGCGATTAGCAGGACAGCGCGCCTGCCAATCCGGTCCGACAAACGGCCCGCAACAAACGCACCAACTGCGCAACCCAGCAGCATCGAGGCAACGTTAAAGCCGGTCCCGATTGTCGTTGAATTGAAGGCCTTTTGCAGCCCGTCAACGGTGCCGTTGATCACCCCGCTGTCAAAGCCGAACAGAAAACCGCCCAGCGTTGCGACTGATACAATCAGCATCACAAAGCGCGTATTGGCCGAATCAGTATGCGCCATCGAATATCCCTCTCCCTCGTGACATGAGGTATGTTAGCGCTAACGAAAAGGAAATCTAGTCTAGGTTGACGATTTGGCGGGTCCCGACGATCCACGAACGATCAACTGGCAGCCAATTTCCGGGGCAGCCAACGCCGGAATCTTGTCGTTTTCTTGGCCAGCAATGACGCCCAACAACTGATCGAATGCCACCGCGGCCATCGCGCTCACGGGTTGGTCAATTGTGGTCAGTTCGGGCCAGACCGAGAGCGAGGATGCGCTGTTGTCAAAACCGACAACTGTAAGATCTTCTGGCACATTCAGCCCCCGCCTATGGGCAACGCCAATTGCGGCCGCCGCCATATCGTCATTGCTGGCAAAGATCGCGGTCGGCGGGTTTGGCAGATCGAGCAGCCTCTGTGCCGCTTCCACTCCGGATCGGTATGTGAATTGACCCTCGACGAAATAGGAGGCCGGCAAGTCGAGCCCAGCCGCCTTGATTTCGTTGCGAAAGCCCTGTTCGCGCAGCCCACTCGAAGCCTGGTCAGGCTGACCGCGAACAAAGCCAATTCGCTGATGTCCCAGATCAATCAGATGCCGCGTCATCTCCCGCGCCGCATCCTCGTCATCGATGCTAACATCATGTGATCCCGCGGACTTATCGCCTCTGGCCACCGTAGCAGCCGGAATTCCGAGCTCCCGAAAAACAGAGAGGACTTCGTCCGAGCCAGATATGGGCGGCGGGAGGACAACCCCGGCGACGTCGGCTCGCGCAAGCCGCATCGCTGACGCCACATAGGACGCAGGACTGTTTTCATCGCAGATATCGACAATCAGGCGATTGTCCGAACGCTGCGCCGCCTCAAGAGCACCGTGAAGGAAACGGCCCAGATAACTGTCCGACGGGTTGGAATAGATAAGACCGATGTGAACATCGGTCCCCTTTGCGAGCTTACGGGCGGACTTGTTGGGACGATAATTCAGCGTGTCGACCGCGCGCAGTACCTTCTCGCGCGTGTCCTTATGAACACCACTTTCCTGGTTCATAACGCGGGACACCGTCATCGCGGATACGCCAGCATGGCGTGCAACATCGGACAGCTTCACAGCATTGGTGGTGCGCCGGCTTGAACGTGTTCCCTGTGCCATAGTCCCGGCAACCCTAGCGGCCGACAATTGGCATTGCAATGAAACCGACTCACTTTATGGTAGCGCTAACACACAGGAATTGGAGAGAGTGATGCAGGGGTTTCTAAAAAGTGCGGCGAGTGCGGCTGCTCTGATTTCATGTGCCACGCTCTCCATCACGGTTGCGATGCCTTCATTTGCTTCTGCCGAAGAAGTGCAGACGCCGCTGTACAAGGATGCATCGGCCGACACAGAGGCGCGTATCGCTGATCTTTTGGCGCGGATGACGCTGAAAGAGAAAGTCGCTCAGATGCTCACTATCTGGGAGCAGAAGGAGCGCGTGCAGACACCGTCAGGCGACTTTGATCCAGCCAAAGCAAGCCAAGCCTTTCCTGATGGGATCGGTATGATTGCCCGCCCTTCGGACTCGCGTGGAGTTGATCAGTCGAACACTGGTGAGGCCGGTGTCGCAGCCGGAGCGCGAAACCGGACCGCTCGCGAAACGGTCGCATATGTGAATGCCGCCCAGCGTTGGGCTCTTGAAGAAACGCGGTTGGGCATCCCTATCCTGATGCATGAAGAGGGGTTGCACGGCTATGTTGCTCGCGGAGCGACAAGCTTCCCGCAAGCCATCGGATTGGCGAGCACTTGGGACCCTGAACTGGTCGAGAAAGTCTACACCATCGCATCGCGCGAAATGCGGTCTCGCGGTGCGCAATTGGCGCTTTCGCCCGTGGTTGATATCGCGCGAGACCCGCGTTGGGGCCGGATAGAAGAAACCTACGGCGAAGACCCGTATTTGACGTCCGAGATCGGTCTAGCCGCTATTCGAGGATTCCAGGGGCGCGAGTTGCCGTTGGCCCAAGACAAGGTGCTGGTGACGCTGAAGCATATGACGGGGCATGGCCAGCCGGAGAGCGGAACCAACGTCGCCCCTGCCGAGCTGACAGAACATACGCTTAGAACGTACTTCTTTCCGCCTTTTGAAAGGGCGATAAAGGAAGGCAACGCCATGTCGGTCATGCCTTCCTATAACGAGATTGGCGGCCTGCCGAGCCATGCCAATGGCTGGTTGCTCAATGATGTGCTCAAGAACGAATGGGGTTTCCGCGGCGCAGTCGTAAGTGACTATTTCGCCATCCGCGAAATGGTGACTCGGCACAGAATGCTGGAAGATGCAAAGCAGGCAGCTGAGCGGGCGATCAAGGCGGGTGTCGATAGCGAGATGGCCGATGCGGACACCTTCCTCGAGTTGGAGGCGCTGGTTGAGGAAGGGCGCGTCGATATCGCATTGGTTGATGAGGCGGTCAGGCGCATCCTGAGACTGAAGTTCATCGCTGGTATGTTTGAAGATCCATACGCCGATGCCGACTATGCGGAGCGCATCGAGGCCAATCCGCAAGCCGTCAGCCTCGCCAGAGAAGCCGCACAGAAATCCATGGTCTTGCTCAAGAATGATGGCCTGTTGCCGCTTGATGCACAGAAGATTGATCGCATGCTTGTGGTCGGAACCCACGCGAAAGACACGCCACTGGGCGGTTACAGCGACGTCCCCAAACATGTGGTCAGCGTGCTCGAGGGAATGCAGAAAGCAGCGGCGGGTCGTTTTGAAGTGTCCTTTTCCGAAGGCGTTCGGATAACCGAAAGCCGCGACTGGGGCGCCGACCCAGTCGATCTGGTTCCGGAAGAGGAAAACCTCCGACTGATTGCCGAAGCGAAGCGAGCCGCCAAAGATGCCGATGTCATCGTTGTGGTCATCGGCGGCAACGAGCAGACAAGCCGTGAAGCATGGGCCACAACCCACTTGGGCGACCGGACCGATATCGGGTTGGTGGGACAACAAATGGAATTGGCGCGGGCGATGCTGGCGACGGGGAAGCCGGTTGTGACAATCCTGCTCAACGGCCGCCCACTCTCCATCAACGAACTGAATGAAACGGCATCCGCGATCATCGAAGGTTGGTATCTGGGTCAGGAAACCGGAAACGCCGTCGCTGATGCTGTGTTTGGAGCGATCAACCCCGGCGGAAAAATGCCGGTCACGGTTGCAAGGAATGTTGGCCAGATCCCCGTGTTCTATAATCATAAACCGCAGGGTCGCCGCGGCTATTTGTTCGACACGATTGAGCCTCTCTATCCGTTCGGATTTGGGCTGAGCTACACCAGCTTCGAGATTTCCGCGCCGCGCGTGCCGGGCCAAAGTCACACCACAAATGGCAATGTGACGGTCGAGGTTGATGTGACCAACACAGGTGATCGCCCCGGTGATGAAGTTGTGCAGCTATATCTGCGCGACGTCCATGCCTCGGTCACAACGCCGGTGAAGCAATTGGTCCGCTTTGAGCGGGTTACCTTGAAGCCAGGAGCATCCCAAACTCTGAAATTCGAGCTGACACCTGCCGATTTCAGCGTTTGGAATGAAAGGATGAAGCGGGTGGTGGAGCCCGGCAAATTTATCCTGATGGCGGGCGGAAACAGCCGCGATGTCAAACAGACGGAACTGCAGTTGGCCGCCCCCTGACATGAGGGAGCAAGCGGCTTAACCGCTTGCTCACCCCCTCACGTTGCCACGGAGTGCTATCGCCACGTTTCGAGTAAGCGATCGTACTCGATTGTGATCGGAGCAGGCTTCTCATTGGAGAGCTTAGCCTTCGGCGCGCCCGACTGGTTGAGCCAATAATCCGCGCCGCGATCTTCATTGAGCTTAGGCCCGAGCTCACCTTGCAAACCAGCGCGCTCAAGGCGCTCAAGCACGCGCTCCTGTTGCTCGCAAAGCGCATCAAGCGCTTCTTGCGACGACTTGGTACCCGATGATGCGTCGCCAATGTTCTGCCACCACAGCTGCGCAAGGCGCGGATAATCCGGCACGTTGGTGCCGGTGGGTGACCAACGGGTTCGCGCGGGGCTGCGGTAGAATTCGATCAACCCGCCAAGCTTGGGCGCGCGCTCGGTAAAGCTGTCATGCTGGATCGAAGACTCGCGGATGAAGGTCAGGCCAACATGCGACTTCTTCACGTCCACCGTCTTGGATGTTACAAACTGCGCATAGAGCCATGCGGCTTGCGCCCGGTCGATCGGGGTCGATTTCATCAGCGTCCACGAGCCCGCGTCCTGATAACCGACCTTCATGCCCTCTTCCCAATATGCGCCATGCGGACTGGGAGCCATGCGCCAGCGCGGCGTGCCGTCATCATTGAGCACCGCTGACGCCTCTTCACCGACCATATTGGCGGTGAAAGTTGTGTACCAGAAAATCTGCTGCGCGATCCGCCCTTGCGCAGGCACTGGGCCAGCTTCGGAGAAGGTCATACCGGCAGCTGAAGGCGGGGAATATTCGTTGAGCCACTTGGAATACTTGTCGAGAGCGTAGACAGCTGCTGGCGAGTTGGTCGCCCCGCCCCGCGCAACGCAAGAACCTACTGGTTGCGATTGGTCGTTTACGCGGATGCCCCATTCGTCGACCGGCAGTCCATTGGGTTCGCCAACCGATCCCATGCCCGCCATCGACATCCACGCATCGGTGAAGCGCCAGCCGAGCGAGGGGTCCTTCTTCCCGTAATCCATGCTGCCATAGACGGTCTGACCATCAATCTCGCGCCCCGTGAAGAACTCTGCGATGTCTTCGTAAGCTGACCAATTGACGGGCACGCCGAGATCGTATCCGTACTTCTCACGGAAGTCGGCCTTGATCGCCGGATCGGTGAACCAGTCGTAGCGGAACCAGTAGAGGTTGGCGAATTGCTGGTCGGGCAATTGGTACAACTTCTTGTCAGGGCCGGTGGTGAAGTCGGTGCCGATGAAGTCTTCAAGATCGAGCGTCGGACTGGTGACGTCCTTGCCCTCGCCCGCCATCCAATCAGTGAGATTGCGAACCTGCTGATAGCGCCAGTGCGTGCCGATCAGGTCGGAATCGTTGACGTAGGCGTCGTAGATATTCTCGTCCGACTGCATCTGGGTTTGCAGTTTCTCAACGACATCGCCTTCACCGATCAGATCGTGATTGACCTTGATACCGGTGATCGCGGTGAAGGCAGGCGCGAGCACGCTTGCTTCGTATTCATGCGTTGCGATCGTCTCGGAGACGACAGTGATTTCCATTCCGCGATACGGTTCAGCCGCATCCATGAACCACTGTACTTCAGCTTCCTGCTCTTCGCGGGAAAGCGTGGATTGATCTCCAATCTCATCATCGAGAAACGCGGTTGCCGAAGCCTCCCGCTCGGCGTCGGTCGGAGCAACAAAGTCGCTTTCCGCATCGCCCGAACACGCCAGCAGCGCCAAACACGCGCCCGAAACCCATGCCGATCTGATCACCCTCATCCCAATGTCCCTTTGTTCGTTTGGCCCCTCATACCCAGCGGAAAACGACAAATGCAAACAGCGCGCAAATGATCAGGGCAAAATATTGCGGCGCATTGGTCAGGCCTATCCATGCAAGGTTTATAAAGGCCGAGCCGAGCAGCGTGATAAACATCCGGTCACCGCGCGCTGTCTCAATCCCCAGTACGCCGATACGCGAAGTGCTGGGCCGGACAATCGCCAGCACCGTCATCATCGCCAGCATGCTTGCGATCCCAACGAAAAAGAGCGCGGTCGGCCAAGTCCATGCCATCCATTCCATCTTAAACCCTCCCCAAGGCAAAGCCCTTGGCGATATAGCCGCGCACAAAATAGATCACGATCGCGCCCGGAATAATGGTCAGTACGCCCGCCGCCGCGAGCACCCCCCAATCGAGGCCCGAGGCTGAAACCGTCCGCGTCATGATCGCGGTGATCGGCTTTGCATCCACGCTGGTAAGCGTGCGGCTTAGTAACAGCTCGACCCAGCTGAACATGAAGCAGAAAAACGCCGCTACTCCGATCCCGGGCGCGATCATCGGCACGAAGATACGAGTGAAGAAGCGGGTGAAGCCATAGCCGTCGATAAAGGCGGTTTCATCGATTTCTCGCGGAACGCCGCGCATGAATCCTTCGAGAATCCACACCGCCAGTGGCACGTTGAACAGGCAATGTGCGAGAGCCACCGCGATGTGGGTGTCGAACAGATTGACACTGGAATAGAGCTGGAAAAATGGCAGCGCGAAAACCGCTGGCGGCGCCATGCGGTTGGTCAGCAGCCAGAAGAACAGGTGGTTGTCACCAATGAAACGGTAGCGGCTGAACGCATAGGCCGCGGGCAGTGCGACCAGCAGCGCAATCACCGTGTTGAGTGTCACGTAAATGAAGCTGTTCACATAGCCCATATACCAAGTCGGATCGGTCAGGATCGCGGTGTAGTTGGCGAATGTCAGGTCTTGCGGGAACAGCGTGAACGCACCGAGGATTTCACCGTTCGACTTTAGGCTCATAATTAACAGCCAATAGATCGGAACCAGCAAAAACAGCAGGTAAGCCGCCATAAAGACGCCGGTGTAGCGCACCTTACTCATCCCGCGCCCTCCGCTTTGTCCGACTTCATCATCACAGTGTAGAACACCCACGAGACGAGCAAGATCACGAGGAAGTACATCAACGAGAACGCCGCTGCCGGGCCGAGGTCAAACTGGCCCAAGGCCATCTTCACAAGGTCAATGGAAAGGAAGGTGGTCGCGTTGCCTGGCCCGCCGCCGGTGAGCACAAACGGCTCGGTGTAGATCATAAAGCTGTCCATGAACCGCAGCAGCACCGCAATGATCAGAACGCCGCGCATCTTGGGCAGCTCAATATAGCGGAAGATGCTGAACCGGCTCGCCTGATCGATGCGAGCCGCCTGATAGTAGGCATCGGGAATGGAGCGAAGCCCCGCATAGGCAAGCAGCGCGACGAGCGAAGTCCAGTGCCATACATCCATCAGGATAACGATGATCCAAGCATCCACAGCGTTCTGCGCGTAGTTGAATTCGATCCCGAGACCAGCAAGCGTGTGACCCATAAGGCCGATATCGGCCCGTCCAAACACCTGCCAGATCGTGCCCACCACATTGTACGGGATCAGCAGCGGCAGCGCCATAAGCACGAGGCAAAGCGAGGCGAGCCAGCCCTTCTTCGGCATGCAAAGGGCAACCGCGATGCCCAGCGGAATCTCGATCAAAAGAATAATGGTCGAAAACAGCAATTGCCGCCCGAGCGCATCCCACAACCGCTCTGAACCGAGCAATTCGCGATACCACTCAAGTCCGACCCAGAAGAACTCGTTGCCGCCGAAGCTGTCCTGAAACGAGTAGTTCACCACCGTCATCATCGGGATGATCGAAGAGAACGCGACAAGCACCAGAACCGGCAGAACCAGAAACCATGCGCGCTGATTTGTGGTCTTCTGCATCATGGCGCGCTCCCTTCGATGCGATGGTCGTCGCTGAAAATGCTGACCAGCGCCGGATCAAAGGCGATGCGTGTCATGTCCGCTTCGATTTCGGTGCCGGGTTCGAGCACGATGTTAATCTCGGTCTCGCCGCAAGTCGCATTTACAAATTTGCGCCTCCCCGCATCCTGCACACGGTTGATCTGGACCGGCAGTCCCCTGTTCTTCGACAGGCGCACAAACTCGGGCCTGATTCCCAGTACGGTGTCGCCTGAAGGTGTGCCGTAGTCGTGCGATAGCTCGACAGTCTCGCCGCCCGCCATAGCCCGGCGGCCTTCGACAGAAACCGGAAGAAAGTTCATGCCCGGTGAGCCGACGAAGTGACCGACAAAGGTGTGTGCAGGCCTGTCAAACAGGTCTTGCGGCGTGCCGATCTGCAAGATCCGACCCTCATGCATCACAACCACCTTCTCCGCGAAAGTCAGCGCCTCGGTCTGGTCGTGCGTGACGTAGATCATTGTGTGCCCGAACTCGCGATGAAGCGACTTAAGCTGGGTCCTCAGTTCCCATTTCAGGTTGGGATCGATCACCGTAAGCGGCTCATCGAACAGGATCGCATTCACATCATCGCGCACAACGCCGCGGCCGAGTGAGATCTTCTGTTTGAGTTGCGCGCTTAAGCCTTGGGCTTTCTGCTTCAGATGCGCCTCAAGCCCGATCATCCGCGCCACGGCATCGACGCGATCGGCGATGTAGCCTGCATCCTTGCCACGATTGCGCAGGGGGAAGGCGAGGTTATCGCCCACGCTCATCGTGTCGTAGACGACCGGAAACTGAAACACCTGGGCGATGTTGCGTTCGGCGGTGGACGCACTCGTGACGTCGCGATCATCGAACAGAATGCGTCCACGTGTTGGCTCCAGCAGGCCAGAGATAATGTTGAGCAAAGTTGTCTTGCCACAGCCACTTGGGCCCAGCAGAGCATAAGCGTGGCCGTCTTCCCAGGTATGGTCGACCTGCTTGAGCGCAAAGTCGTGTTCGGAATGCGGATTGGGCGCGTAGGAATGGGCGAGATTTTCGAGTGTGATCGTCGCCATTATTGCGCCCTCGCCACTACGGATTGCGGTTGGGAGACGTTGATCGTTTTGCCCTCGCTGTCGAAATAGAAGAGGTCTTCTGGCCGCACGCCGACGCGGTGCACATCGCCAACCGCAAAGTCTCGAACGCCTGTCACCAGAGCAATCCAGCGCTCGCCCTTCACCTCAAAATGGACGAAGGTTTCCGAACCGGTGATCTCGGTGACGACCACTTTTGCGTCGAACACGATATCGCCCTGATCTATTGCGTCGACCTTCAACTGGTATGCACGGAAGCCAGCACGGTACTCTCCGTCAGCTACGTGCGCGTCGATCTCAGCAGCCTGCCCGTCAGGAAAGAGCATCTGCGAGCCTGACTTTGTTACGGGCAAGCGGTTCATCGGTGGGTCCGAATAAACCTGCGCAGTAATCTCGTCGGCTGGCTTGCGATAGACCTCGATCGATGGACCAAACTGCGTGACGCGCCCTTCCCACAGACACGCCGTGTTACCGCCCAGCAGCAAGGCTTCCTCCGGCTCTGTCGTTGCATACACAAAGATGCTGCCCGATGATGCAAACAGGCGCGGAATCTCGACCCGCAATTCCTCACGCAGCTTGTAATCCAGATTGGCGAGGGGTTCGTCCATCAGCACAAGGCCAACATCCTTCACCAAGGCCCGCGCCATGGCGCATCTTTGCTGCTGGCCGCCCGATATTTCTGTCGGTTTACGGTCCAGCAGCGGTGTCAGCTTGAGCAAGTCGGCCATCTCGCGGACCTTCACATCGATTTCGCTGGCCGAGCGCTTCTGTATTCTAAGCGGCGAGGCGATGTTCTCGTACACACTCATCGAAGGGTAGTTGACGAATTGCTGGTAGATCATCGCCACTTCGCGGTCCTGCACGCGGCGTCCTGTCACATTTTCGCCATTCCACAAAACCCGGCCCGCATCGGGCTTTTCGAGCCCCGCCATCAGCCGCATAAGCGTTGTCTTGCCCGCAGATGTCGGCCCGAGCAGCACGTTCATTGTGCCTTTCTCGAACGCCAGATCGACGGGGTGAATATGCACCTCACCGCCGACCGACTTTGAGAGTCCTTCAAGAACAAGGCTCATGATTTGTTATTCAAGAGGATCAGTCCCCACTCTCTTGCCCATCTTTAGAACTGCGACCGCAGAGCGCACACTAAAAGCAGGACCACCCAGTCAAAGCAATCGCTGGTGCAGACATCATCGCAGATTGCTGCTGAAGGGTGCGAAAGACGGACACCATGTGATTGCATGGCTTGCCTCTCGCAGCTAGTAATCGGGGTCGAAGGGTGAGTGCACCATTGATGCTTAGAAACGGGCTTATCGCTCTCGGTTTTACATTCGGGTCTGTCTATGCCGTGTCTGCGCAAGAGGCGCCTGTTGCGATTCCCGCTGCGGATGGTCCCACGCAGTTACCCCAGCCGGTGAATGACCCGCTGGGCATAGACTTCGCCGACGATCCGATCCTCAATCTTGGTAAGCAGGCTGCGGATCCGGACTATTTTCAAAGTATCGTGATTGCGGCACTGCAAGAGAACGCTCTGCGCGCGGAGGCGGAGGCGGGCGTTAGTCTTGCGCAGGCCGAGCTTGACGAAGCGGAAAGCGGTCGCTTGCCGACAGCGGATGTGACGATCTCTTCATTCCGAACATTGGCGCGCGAGTTTGGCGATGACCCGTTCAACCTGATCGAGCGATCGCGACCCCGCCGCCGGACCGATGCGATCGCGACGCTGGGATACAACCTGTTCGACTGGGGCGCGGTTGAAACCGCTGTCATGTCGGCGCAAGCGCGATTGGAGGCGGCAGGCTTCGAACGGGACGCGGCGTTGACGGGGGTGGTCAGCGAAGTCGTAACCACTTGGTACTCCGTGTTCGCCTACCAGTCGCTGGTCCAAATCGCTCAGGGCTTTGTAGACGCCCAGAGCGATATCGAGACAGCGCTCGAAAACCGCATTGAGCAAGGGGTTTCAGCCCCTGCGGAGCGAGCCCGCGCCGCCTCACTAAGGGCAAAAGGCGAAATTCGGCTTGCCCGGTTTGAAAGGCAGCTGGCCTCCGCCGTCGCCAGATTTACGGAACTGACCGGAAATGAGCCTTCTCCACTCATCGCACGGCCGCCGTTGCTCAACCCAGCGAGCATGTCGCGCGACTACGTGGTCAATGCCGCGAGCAAGGTCGCAGAGGTTCAAGGCGCAGAAGCCCTGGCTCGCGCCGCGCAAATGGACGTCCGCAATGCGCGCGCCAATGAGGCCCCAAGAGTGACTGCGCAGATTGATGCGGGGCGTTACGGGGTCTTTGAAGATCAGGATGACTTCGATGTGCGAGCGAGCTTGAACCTGACCTATCGCCTTTTCGGCGGGGGCGGAAAAGCACGCATCAGTCAGGCCGAAGCCCGTGCCAATGCTGCCGAAGCACAGGCGAGCCGAATTCGGCAGGAGAATGAACGTGAAGCGGTGATTGCATGGGCCGATGTGCAAGCGCTCGAACGCCAGCTCGCCGCACTAGAGCTGGCCTATAAGTCCGCGCGCCAGACCAGAGGCGCGGTCGTAAAGCGCTTTGCAGCCTTGCGCGGCACGCTGTTCGACGTGGCCGAAGCGCAATCGGCCTATCTCGACGCATCAACCGCATATATCGAAGGGCTCACCGAGCTGGATGCGACGCGCTACATCCTGCTGGCACGAACCGGGCGATTGCTCGAACAGTTTGACGAGGTTGGTGAGTGATGGCGGACAACGATAACACCGGTATTCCCGCTCCGCGCATTGCGGCGTGGTTGTCGGAGCCGATCCGCGCAAACTGGCGCACCTATTCCAAGGTTGTCTTGGCAGCGTTTCTCATCAACCTGTTCGGTCTTGCCACCGCATTGTTCACGATGACCGTCTATGACCGCGTTGTCCCGAACAGCGCGTTCACATCGCTTGCTGCGCTTTCCATCGGGCTCGGCATCATCGTCGTGTTCGATTTTATCTTGAAGCTACTGCGCGCATATTTCGTCGATCACGCCGGCGTAAACATCGATTGGGAAGTCGGCACCAGCGTATTCCAGCGCTTGCTCGATATGCGCATGGAACTGCGCAAGGGATCCACGGGGCACCTTACCGGGATGATGCGTGAGCTTGAAACACTGCGCGAATTCTTCGCCTCGGCAACGCTGGCCGCGTTGGTGGATGTGCCTTTCATCATCATCACCTTGGTGGTGGTGGCCGCGATTGGTGGCTGGGTCGTTCTGGTGCCTGCTCTCTTAGTGCCGATCACAATAATGATCGGCCTTTCACTGCAACCATCGATGGAACGCCTTGCGGCCAAATCGATGAAAGAAGGACTGCTCAGACAATCGGTTCTGGTCGAGACCGTGGGCAGCATCGAATCCGTGAAAACTTCTGGCGCCGCCGACTTGTTCACATCACGTTGGCAACGGGCGGTGGAAGAGCATTCCGCCCTCTCGCTGCGCCAGCGTATGATCGCCAATATCGGGACCACATTCGCGACCTCGGCGGGTACTTTGTCCTATGCGGGCGTGGTGATAGTCGGCGTATTTTTGGTCGCAGACAACCGCCTCACTTTGGGCGGATTGATCGCCTGCTCGATCCTTGCCGGACGCGCCATTGCCCCGCTCGCTCAGATTTCACAATTGGTCGCGCGGTTGACCTCCACCCGCACGGCCTATCGGCAAGTCGCGGCACTGATGGATCAGCCACCCGAAGGCCCACAATCCGACGCCATCAATATCGGCGACATCAAAGGCGATATCGAACTTCGCGGGGTCTCATTCACCTATCCTGACGCCGCTTCCAAAACGCTCGAAGACGTGAACATCGCGATCAAGGCAGGAGAGAAAGTCGCAATCGTGGGCCGTGTTGGCTCGGGCAAGAGCACCCTCGCCCGCCTGATTTTGGGACTTTATCCGGCGCAGGAAGGCCTGGTGCTGATCGATGGCCTCGACATTGCGCAGATGGATCCAGCAGCATTGCGTGGCTCCATCGGATCGGTGATGCAGGAGCCCGCGCTCTTCTCCGGCACAATTCGGGAAAACATCTCGTTGGGGAGGCCCAGTGTGGATGACGAAGAGATGCTCCGCGCCGCACAAGTCTCCGGCACAGACAGCTTCGCCAGCACAATTGCCCGCGGCTATGACCTGAGGCTGGTCGACAGGGGCGAAGGCCTTTCAGGCGGACAGCGCCAATCCATCGCAATTGCGCGTGCCCTTGCGGGCAAACCGCCGGTGCTCATTATGGATGAACCCTCAAGCGCGATGGACAATCTGACCGAGCAGGCGCTGATCCAGCGGCTAAGGGACGAGCTTGCTGGGCGGACATTCCTGCTGGTTACCCACCGCCAACCACTATTGGCGCTGGTGGACCGGATTATCTATGTGAAGGACGGCAAGATCGCGATGGATGGCCCGAGAGATAAGGTGCTGGCGCAGCTTTCCGCCTTGGGTGCGAAAGAAAGGGACCCCTCGTGACCCAAACCGCACCAGACGCAGAAACACCCGAAGAACGCCGCCTCGAAAGCATGGTCGAAGGGCTCGAGCCAAAACGCGTTTCCCGATGGCTTTTCTGGTCGATTATCGGGGTATTCACGGCGCTTTTCCTGTGGGCATCCTTCGCCGAGATCGACCAAACTGTGCGCGGTTCAGGCAAAGTCATTTCCAGCCAGGATCTTCAGGTCGTCTCCAGCCTCGAAGGCGGCGTTATTGAGGAGATCCTTGTTGCCAATGGCGAGGAAGTAGCGGCGGATGCAGAATTGCTGCGGCTCGACCCGACTGAAAGCGGCGCTTCCTTGGGGAGCACTTCGGCAACGGCGGGAGCGCTAGCGATGAAAGTTGCGCGGCTCGAAGCAGAAGCGATGGGCCGCACACCCCGCTTCCCAGCGCCATCAGACGATGCCGCGAGGACACAATTGCGGATCGAACAATCGCTCTACACATCGCGTCAGACCAGCCTGCGAAACACGATGAGCAGCGCCCGCGCGCAACTGGCAAGAGCACGACAGTCGGTTGTTGAAGCGGACCGACAGGTGGATGCGGCATCCAGCCGTGCAACATCGGCGCGATCAGAAGCCAATCTGCTGCGCCCTTTGGTCGAACAAGGCATCGAACCGCGGGTTTCGCTGGTCCGGGCTGAAGGCCAAGCATCCAGTGCAGAGGCCGAGCTCGCAGCAGCACGCGCGGGTGCATCGCGTGCGCGGGCCGAAGTTGCCGAAGCGCAATCCAATGTGAGCCGCGCTCAAAGCGAATGGCGCGCTCAGGCAGCGAACGAACTGGCGCTGGCTCAGGCCGAGCTGGGCGCGCAGTCGGCCACTGTTCCAGCACTGCAAGAGCGGTTGGCGCGCACCACATTGCGTTCGCCAGTAGCCGGAACCATCAACCGCGTTCTTGTCAGCACACGCGGCAGCGCCGTCTCTTCGGGGCAGCCCTTGATCGAAATCACGCCGGACGATGATGCGCTCCTGATCGAAGTACGCATTCGCCCGCAAGACATTGGAACGGTGCGGATCGATCAGCCTGCGAAGGTCGCGATCACCGCCTATGACTCGACAATGTACGGTGACCTTGAAGGCAAGGTGGTGACGATCTCCCCAGACTCGATCCTCGATGAAAGCACGGGCGAGACCTATTACCTCGTCCGCGTGCGCACCGATGCAAACGCTATTCCCAGCAACAAAGGCGATCTTGCCATTGGCACGGGCATGACGGCCGATGTCAGCCTGCTCGGCGACAGTCGGACAATTCTGCAATACATCCTGTCACCGCTCACCCGCTTCGGCGCGCGGGCGCTTCGCGAATAAAGCGATCTAAAGGATAAAGTTCGCCTCAAGCAGGTCGATATTGCCGTCCAGGCGGATGGCGTAGTCGGCATTTCCGTCGCCATCGACATCCATGTAGATCATGGTGTTACTGCCGACATGCTCATACCGAAGCTCACCCGCCGTGCCGCTAAACGCAGCATCGGCGATAAAGGTGAAGGCATCGTCGCCGCCCCCGAGGATCGCGTCGACATCGGACAGGTCAATCCGGTCACGCTCGGCCTGGCTGAAATCGGTGATGCGATCAGCGCCTGCCACGGTAAGCCCCGCAAAGTCGCCATCGTCGAACTTGAAATCGTCTGCGCCGATACCGCCGGTCATCACATCGCGGTCTTCGCCGCCAACCAACAGGTCAACGCCCTCGCCGCCAGAAAGCCGGTCTGCCCCACGACCACCGAACAGGTCATCATTGTTACCCTCTCCGCGCAGGTCATCATCGCCATTACCGCCGTTGAGCGTGTCGTTTCCGTTATTGCCACGGATCAGATCGTTTCCGCTGTCGCCGGACAAGGTGTCTGAGCCACCACCACCATTGATGATATCGTTATTCGCGCCCCCGGAAATCGTATCATTGCCGAAATTGCCGAACAGGCTGTCATCACCGTTGCCGCCAAAGATTATGTCGGCCTTGTTCGATCCCAGTATGGTGTCGTTGCCATCCAATCCGTTCAGTGTCGCGCCCTCTCGGCCGCCGATGATCGTGTTGTCCAACTCGTTGCCGCGACCAAAATCGGCCGCGCCCGAAAGGCGAAGGTTTTCGACATTGGCACCCAGAGTATAGTCAATCGAGGACCGCACTTCATCAATGCCCTCTCCTGCAAGCTCGGTGACCGTGTCTCCGGCTTGGAGAACGAAATAGGCGTCATTGCCATCGCCGCCGCGCATATCATCGATGCCAGGGCCACCCTGCAACGTGTCGTTACCGTCCCCACCGATCATCGTGTCATTGCCGCCGAAGCCAACCAGAAGGCTTCCCAGCGTACTGTTCGCGACAAGCTCATTATCGAACTGGTTTCCAAGCGCTTCGGTGGCAGTGCCATCCAGAGTTAGCGCTTCGACATTGGCGAACGTTACGGGGCTAAGACGCAGATCGAGTGAAGATATGATCCGGTCAAATCCTTCGCCAGCGTTTTCCGTAACCGTGTCAGAATAGCTATCCAGCACGAACGTATCGTCGCCTTCGCCGCCGCTCATGTCATCATCGCCGATGCCGCCGTCGATAAAGTCAGAGCCGCCATTGCCGAAGATCGTATCATTGCCATCGACGCCGAAGATCGACTCCGGATCATCGGAACCGTTTATGGTCGAAGCCTGGCGCAGACCTGTAATCTGGCCATCTCCCGGATCAGCATTAATGGGCAAAAATGTTTCACGCGGGTCGAGTATCTCGGTGTAGATTTCGCCATTATTCCAACTGACCAAAATACGCCCATCGGTCGTCACGCTGGCCGCCGCATCGGTGATAACCCCTCCAGCACCCGAAGCATCGTCGCTAATGAATGTGCTGAAGCCGTCCAGGGATCCATCAACGCCAGTAACCACAAACAGGCGGCCGCCAGTTATATCTTTGAAAACGGTGGCGTATTTATTGTTGTCCAGAGCGACCAGATCTACCAACCCTATCTCCGAAAATGGATTATCGGAGATTGCAAATTCGGAAACAGATGTAGTCCCGTCGGCATTATAAATTCGGGCGTTGATATCGCCGTCTTCCTGCCATGCGACCATGATGCGCCCATCGGTCAATTCAATCACGCGCGGATTGCTGTCCGGATCACCGTCAGGCGTCGAGACATTGTTGATCAAGGTCGAATTGCTGCCGTCGGCATTGGAGATGCGAAGTTCAATAGTCCGCTCATTCACGCCACCAGAATTATCGTTCTCCGAGTAAACGGTTGCAAACCGGCCATCACTGAGAGCGACCGTGTCCGGGTTCAAGATGTCTTCTAGGTCGGCTCCATTAGAGAAACCATCAACGCGTAGCTCTTGTATTACGCCATCAACATTCCCCGTTGCGGTGAATTTCTGGCCAACAATATCCTGATTGGTGCCGTCATCGCGCTCGAACGTGACGAAGAAGCTGCCGTCGGCAGACACATCAACGCTGGCATTGTCATAGGTGATCCCGTTCGTGCTATTATCTGAGACCACAAACTGTTGCGCAATCCGTGTGCCGTTGGCGTCATACAGACCCATCAAAATGTCTCCGTCATCGCCGGAGCGGAATTCGTAGATGATTACGAAGCCGCCGCTTGGTGTCGGGGCGATGGCTTCGAGCTTCTCTGCACGAGTGAAGCCAAACGGGAAATTGAAATAGAGCGAGTCGGTTATCGGCTCACCCAAGGCGTTGAAAATCACACCAACGATGTCGGTCTCAAAACCGTCGGCGACAGAGTCGTTGTCGTCTTCCCAGACGACGAGGAAGTTACCATTGGCAAGACCAACCACACGCGGGTTGGCTTGTGCGTTGGTTGTGACGAGATTGGTGATGAATTCCTGAAGCCAGATTGCCGGGGTTGCCATGGGACGCGCTCCTCAATTGGCACGGCCACCGCCGATACCATGGTTTAATCCGCACCCGCGTCCCGAAGGTGCAGCGATAATATGGGGCTTGGAAAGCTCCGCAGTCTTTGTGCGATTACCCCCCAACCAATTGGCGTTAGATTGCAGAGATTCACTGCAATGGAAAGACATTCTCAAAAGAGATCTCAGCCAGAGACACGTTGGCATTGCATATTGCCAAAACCTGAAGCGCCAAATCAGGCTGTGCGATTACATGCTCAAATCAGATAGCCGTATTTGGCGCTGAGACGTGCCAAGCCGTCCCGGCGAAAGCTTGCGGCCGCAGCGCCTCGCCTCGCAAACGGCGATATGTCCGATCTTAAGGCTTACCCTTGAGCCGATCAGAGTACGAAGTTCGCTTCCAATGGGTCGATATTGCCGTCGAGACGGATGGCGTAGTCGGCATTTCCGTCGCCATCGACATCCATATAGATCATGGTGTTGCCACCCACATGTTCGTAGCGAAGCTCACCCGCCGTGCCGCTGAAGGCCGCATCGGCGATAAAGGTGAAGGCATCGTCGCCGCCGCCAAGAATGGCATCGACCGCAGAGAGATCGATCAGCTCTCCCTGCGCCGCGTTGAAATCCGTGATCCGGTCAGCGGTATTTTCAGTCAGACCCGCAAAGTCGCCATCCGCAAAGATGAAGGTGTCGCGCCCAGTGCCGCCAGTCATGGTGTCGCGATCTGCGCCGCCATTGAGCGAATCAAGCCCGGCACCGCCCACCAGCGTGTCGTTTCCTGCCTGCCCGTTGAGCGTGTCGTTCTGGTCTTCACCACGCAGAGTATCTCGCCCGATCCCACCGTTCAGCACGTCATCTCCCGTGCCACCACGCAGCAGGTCGTCACCATCATCGCCGTTCAGCGTATCGTTGTTTACCCCGCCATTGAGCAGGTCATTGCCGTCGCCACCATTGAGGGTGTCTTCCCCGGCATTGCCGAACAGTGTGTCGTCATTGTCGCCGCCAAAGATCAGGTCAGCCTTGCCGCTCCCGTAGATTGTATCGTTGCCCGCAAGACCGCTCAGGGTCGAGCCTTCACGCCCGCCGAACATTGTGTTGTCGAGAGCATTGCCAGTGCCCGTTGTCGCGGCGCCAGCTAGGCGCAGGCCCTCGACATTGGCTCCCAAAGTGTAATCTATGCTCGAACGCACCTCGTCGATACCTTCGCCGGCGAGCTCGGTCACAGTGTCGCCGGCCTCATTGACGAAATACGCATCATTGCCCGCGCCGCCCGACATATCATCGCTGCCGGAAGAGCCCTGAAGTGTGTCGTCGCCATCGCCTCCGATCAGCGTGTCGTCGCCGCCAAAGCCGACCAGAACGCTGCCCAATGTGCCATTGGCGATGAGTTCGTTGGCGAACTGGCTGCCAAATAGTTGCATGGCCGTACCGGCCAGCTGCGCGCTCTCAACGTTCGCAAATGTGGTTGGCAACAAGCGGAAATTGAAGGTGCTGATGATCCGGTCAAAGCCTTCACCAGCCAGTTCGTTGACGGTGTCTCCAGCGCTATCCACCATGTAGGTGTCATCGCCCAGACCACCGTGCATTTCGTCATCACCCGCACCGCCGTCCAGAACGTCGTTGTCGCCAAAGCCAAACAGCTGATCGTTTGAGGCAAAGCCGTTGATGATATCCATTCCTGAGCCGCCTTCGAGCAAATCAACGCCCGGGGTACCGTCCCAAGTGGTGCTGATTGGCACGGCATCTTCCGCCTCCACATCAACCTTCACATTGGCTGTGCCGATCGTCGCATTGACCACGATATTGCCGCTGAGTGCGCCGCCCGAGAAGGTGATCTGATATGTTCCAGTGGGCACGGCAATCTGCCAACCGCCAGAATCCCAGGTGGTAGTGGTGAAGGTGCCTGACACGCCTTCCAGCGTGACTGTAACCCCACCCATACCTTCGCCGATATCGTAGAAATCGTCATTATCCGTATCGTCGATCACAACGCCAAGAAACTGCGCAGTGTAAGCAAACCGATTACCGAAATCGTGCGTGATAATGTACGGCCCGACATCGGTGTTGGGATCATTTTCGAAATCAACCGCAATTCCGACTTCGGTATAGTTTGCGCTGACCATATTGAGCAGGTGTCCGGCCGGGTCCTGAATGCCGTCACCGCGTGTCTGCCAGTCCGCGAAACGCTGCCCGTCGGCATCAAAGTCAACGTCGTCAAAGCCCCAGTCGATGACGAAACCGGCATGGCCATAGATCATACTATCCGCAAACGCGTAGATATTCTCACCCAAACGGCTCCACCCGGTGTAGCCAGCATCATTGGCACGTTGGCCCAGACCAGCTTCCCCGGGAAGTTGGTGGCTTTGGGTATCAGCTGCGATCATTGCCGCATTGTGATTTGACGCGGCCACCGCCAGATTGTCATTCCAAGCCAGAGGGGCGACTGCGGCGATGGACTGCATGGCGGCTTCAAAGGAAGAAAGATCCACTCCAAAGAAGTTCAATGCGCCCTGAATCTCCGCAAGCACTGCGGGGTCGGTCAGTCGCGCGTATTCCCCCTGCGGATCCATCCGCAAACGGTTAATTAGTTCGAGAACCAGTTGTTCTTCTGGAGTTGGCTTGCGCATTCTGATGCCCCTGCAATTCGTGTTCCGAAACGCGATGTTACAACAGCATGAAAATCACCTTGCCCGACAAGGTTAAAGCGACAGTATGACTCCCAGCAAGGATCAAAAGAGGGCCCAAGCCATATCGCGTCGTGGAAACCCACATACAACGCAAGCGCGATGCCGGCTTTCCTCGGTAGTGCTTCAAAGTGAATAGCGGTGCTATCAGTCTGGCGCGAGCTCGTATCCAACTAGCATATGGATGCAAGCCGAAGCTGCTGGCTTTAAGGAAGCAATATTACGGCTGGCTAGCATTGCACTATGTTGGTAATCGAGCCGCAGAACGACATGGAATACTCATCCTATCTTGAGGCGAAGCCGGGGTCAGAGCGCGGATTTGCCGCGGTGTTTGCAGTGTTTTTTGCTTTGGTTGGCGGCTATTTCCTATTCACCGCTGCCAGTGCCACGCACTTGTGGGCCGGAGGCACGGCGATGGCCGTTGGGGTGATACTGGCGCTTATTGGCCTGATACGGCCAAAAGTCCTTTTTCCGCTCAATAGCGCCTGGTTTCGATTTGGAATTTTGCTGGGGAGGTGGGTGTCACCGATCATCCTGGGGATGGTGTACTTTGCCGTGCTGGTCCCGTTGTCGTTGCTGGCCAAGCTGTTTGGGAGCGACCCCTTGCGATTGCGGTCATCAAACAAGCGGCGTGAAAGCCACTGGATTAAGCGTTTGAAAGCGCGTTAACAAAGCAGGATGAAAACCGCCTTTGCCTTTCTGCGCTTTTTACTTGCGCGCAAGAAATTTTGGCTTGTCCCGTTGTTTCTGGTGCTGGCGATTTTCGGCGTGCTCGTGGTGACGACACAAGGGACCGCGCTGCACCCATTTGTGTATACGCTCTGGTAAGCGTCGATGGCTGCGATCCTCGGCATATCGGCATTCTATCACGATGCGGCTGCCGCTGTGGTGGTTGATGGCAAGATCATTGCCGCCGCACAAGAAGAGCGTTTTTCGCGGATCAAGAACGATGCAAACTATCCAGCGCGCGCGATTGATTATTGCCTGGCTGAGGCTGGGCTAACGCTTCAAAAGGTTGATCAGATTGTCTTTTACGAAGAGCCGTTCGCAAAGTTCGAACGGTTGCTGGATACCTACATGGCTTTTGCTCCGCGCGGGTTGCGCAGCTTCACCCGGTCCATGCCGGTTTGGATCAAGGAAAAGCTGTATCAGCGCGATGTCTTGGTAAAGCTGCTCAAGTCGCAGGACCCCAATTGGCAGGGTGAAGGCCTGCTTAGTTTTGGCGAACACCATTTGAGCCACTGCGCCAGCGCTTTTTTCCCTTCGCCATTTGAAGAAGCTATCGTGCTGAGCATAGATGGAGTGGGTGAACGCACCACGACCTCGGCGGCCATCGGGCGCGGGAGCAGTTTGGAAATCGTCAAAGAGATCGTGTTTCCGCACTCCCTCGGTCTACTCTATTCAGCATTCACCGAATATCTCGGCTTTCGGGTCAATCATGACGAATATAAAGTCATGGGCCTTGCCCCTTATGGCAAGCCGACATTCCGCGAGGCGATCTTGCGGCATATGGTGGATGTGAAGGCAGATGGCAGTTTCTGGCTTGATCAGGCCTGTTTTGGTTACGCCCACAGCTTCCATTCCATCAACCGCCGCTTTTGCAAGATATTAGGCGCACCAGCACGTCAAGCAGACGAACCCATAACCCAGCACCATATGGATGTAGCCTCATCGATTCAGGCCGTGACCGGAGAGATCATCCTTGGCCTCGCGAAGAGCCTTGCCGAGGAATACCGCATACCTAACCTGTGCCTCGCTGGCGGCGTGGCACAGAACAGCGTGGCCAACGGTATGCTCGCGAGCAGTGGGCTGTTTGATAAAGTGTGGGTCCAGCCCTCTCCTGGCGATGCAGGCGGCGCATTAGGCGCAGCCTTAGCGCATTGGCACATTACTCTTGGTAATGCCCGGACATCCATAGCTGGAAAAGATCAGATGCAAGGCGCAGCGCTTGGTCCAGCGTTTTCGCAAGGTGAAATCGAACACCGCTTGAATGCAATTGGTGCTCAATACAAATCTGTCCCAAACGAAGAACTGCTTCCTGCCACCGCCGAATTGATTGCTCGGGGTCAGGTTGTGGGATGGTTCGATGGCCGAATGGAGTTTGGTCCTCGCGCGCTTGGCAACCGCTCGATCCTAGGCGATCCGCGCTCACCTACAATGCAATCAACCATCAATCTCAAAGTAAAGGGCCGCGAGGGGTTTCGCCCGTTTGCGCCTGCCGTCCTAGAGGAGCATTGCGCCGACTGGTTCGATTTTGATCATCCCAGCCCTTACATGAGCATGGTTGCACCTGTCTCGAAGAACAGATTGCTAGGTGTTTCGGAAGAAGATGAACGCAAAACAGGCTTTGAGATGCTTAAAGTTGAGCACTCCCAGATCCCAGCGGTAACCCATGTCGATGGCTCAGCCCGCCTACAAACGGTCAACCGGAAGCAATCGCCCCGTTTTCACGCCTTAATCTTCGCTTTCTATGAGCTGACGGGCTGTCCAATGCTGCTCAACACTAGTTTTAATGGCAGTGATGAACCGATCGTATGCACTCCCGAAGATGCCTATAATTGCTTCATCGCTTCGGAGATCGACGTCCTCGTTTGCGGCAATTGCATCATGAGCCGTGCCGACAACGTCTCTTGTGCCACTGATAGCTAGTGGTAATGTACTGGCTGTGCAGCGGCTTTTGTGCCGTCGGGTAAGGACAGAAATCTCAGCCAAACGCGATGAATAGGGCACTACTCATATCAGGTGGGATTGGTTGCGGAGTTCTATGCTCTTATTGCCCGCAAACCACTATCGGCCGCGCTTACAAACGGATTGGCGGCGGCCCATCGCGCATGACGATGGATGTGTTTAAAGCGTGCGTCGACAAACTTCCGACGGACGTGACGGTCGACTTCACAGGCTTTTACGAGCCTTTTTTGAACCCGCTGAGCACCGATATGATCATTTATGCGTCGGATCTTGGCTTGGATGTGCGTTTATCGACCACGGTGATGGGACTGAACCCGCAAGAAGTAGATCGGCTCGCCCAGGTGCCTTTCACCAAGTTTGCGGTGCATTTGCCCGACACCAAGGGCCTTACCCGTATCATCGTTGACGACAAATATATGGCCGCACTCGACCGTCTGACGAACGCAAAAATCTCCAATATCGCTTTTCATGTACACGAAGGAGCCGCTGGCCCCGAAGAGGTGCACAGCAAGGTAGATCGCCTGCTCGCCGCCCGGGGAATTGAGACCGAGAACCGCTGGATCAATACGCGCGCGGGCAATATTGAGATCGAGGGCAAATCAACACGTTCCCGGCTTGAAGGCGAGCTTGATATGTGCCCGCGGATTTATCAGCAGACCCTTTTGCCGAGTGGTCAGGTTGCTTTGTGCTGTATGGATTGGGATCTCAAACATGTGATCGGCAATCTGCTCGAATGCGAATATGAGGACCTGTTTGAATCCTCTGAGTTCAAGCGCGTCATCGCCGGATATAGTGATGACAGCATCGACATTTTATGCCGGACATGTGAAGTCGCGCGCACCAAAAAAGACGCCCTTCGTGAGGAGTTTATCGAGCAGTCCAGCCGCCAATTCGCTCGCGCTGCGACCGTAACCTAAGTCATGTCGGCGAAATTCAGCAAAGCCGGCGCGACTTACTCCAGCTTCGCGGTCATCATCTGCAACACGCTGCTTGCATTGGTATTGGTCAACGCAGCTTTATGGCTATTCTTTGCTACGCGGGACAGTGCGCCCACCTACGTGCAAAGCAGCAGCGAGAAATCCCCGGAAGGCTTCTTTTATGAGCAAGGCGGCGCGGTTGACAATGGCAAACGCACACCATCCAATCTGACAATCTTTGATTATAAAGCTTATGAAGAAGCGCTAACAGAACAGCAAATAAGCGACTTGCTTGATGAATATTATGAGCATGGCAAGCAGGGGTATGACTATTGGGCTTACAGCCAGTATGCACACCGCCCGTTTGAAGGCGATTATCTGAATGTTGATCTCCAAGATAACGGGTTTACCGCTCGTCGAACGATCAATCCTTCCACGCCCAATGCAGAAGGCAGCGTTTTCGAGATTTTCGTTTTCGGTGGCAGCACGACTTTTGGGCTTGGTGTCGGTGATGCTCAAACGGTGCCCAGTCAATTGAGCACATTCCTTAATGAAAGCGCTGAGGCGGAAGCTAAAGATTTCAGCATAAAGGTCACCAATTTTGGCCGAGTGGGCTTTTATCCGACCCAGGAATTGCATCTGCTGATGGAGCTCCTCCGCGCGGGCGAGCGGCCAGACATGGTCGTTTTTCTCGATGGTCTTAACACTGGCCGCGATGATGATACTCCAAGCCTGACCACCGATTATATCCGCGCGCTCAATGCCGCACAGCAACGAGAGCAATCCCAAGATTGGGAGTGGTTGCCGATGGTCCGTGCTGCGCGGGCGTTGCAAAATCGTATCAAGCCAGCCGCAACCAGCACCCGGCGCGCAGAACTGATCAGGCATAGCCCACAACAGATTGTGGAGCGCTTTGTGCAGATGCGGCAGAGCGTCCTGGCGCTGGGTGACATTTATCAATTCGAAGCGCTGTTTTTTCTACAACCGGATGCGCACTATAATTATCCAGAGCAGCTTTTTGGCGCAGGCCGCCTGCCGATTAGGCCAGAAGCGCGCGAATTTAAGCAAGCCTATTATGCTGCCTTTCCCAATGACAGCGGCTTCATTGATCTAACAGGTTTGTTCTCTGAATGGGGCATGCGAAAGGCCATCATCGATACCGGCCATTATTCTCCTAACTTCTCCGCATTTGTGGCAGAGAAAATTGCAGATGAGGTGGATGTGGCAAGCCTGAGTGTACGCTCCCGCGATGAAGCACAGCCGACTGGCATAATCAGAACGAGATAGTGACCAGTTGGCAGAACCTGTAGCTTGGCACTTGCGCAAACCATACTCAATCTTCGCGCATAGGGCTCAACCAGAATAGCGAGGAATATTGATGGGATATCTGGGACTGTTTGGAATTGTTATCTCACTTCTTTTTCTCGCTAATGCGCCTGTCTTAGCGCAAACTTTGCCTGAAGACACTCTTGCGCCCGACACGCTCAATGTAACCTTCAGCCGTGACAGCATGGATGCAACCATGAAGGTGATGACCGGCAACCACGACCTCGCCGGGCTTACCAGTCAGCCGCTCTGTGTCTCGGCCACAAGAGTTGGGGGCACTGGTTTTTCCGTACTCTTTCTACAATGCCTGCACACGTCAGAAAGCACAGTGTCTCAGGGGTACGGAGCAGCGCAATTGCTGACCACATGGGAAGCCGGGCCAGCCGCGGGTTTATTGTCCAATGACTTGGTAACTCAGTGATGCAGGCCACTTGTCATTTCTGGGAACAGTCCGATAATTCTGAGTCCGCAGGGCCCAGCACAATCTTCGCCAAGATGCGGATCGATAATCGTGCGGATTTGCAGAAACTGATAGGCGCTGAGGACGAAACTTCAGATGATGAACTACTGAGGCGGCTGTATCAGCGATTTGGACGGCAAAGCGCGGATTACTTGCTCGGCGATTTTGCGTTTGCCATCTGGGACCCCTCAACCCAGTCAGTATATGCAGCGCGTGACATTATGGGCTGCCAGCCGGTTTACTATTGCGTGAATGCAATCGGACTTTTCATCGCTGAAACCATAGAGCAATTGCTCGCAAGTGGGCATGTCGATGCGTGCGAAGATGAGGGCATTATCCTCGCCTGCATCAGCGGCGGATTTGACCATCATGAACGCACAGCCTTTGAGCAGATTCGCAAAATTCCTCCTGCGCATTGGCTGGAGGCGAGCGCTGAAGGCACACGTCTGGAGGCCTATTGGCGCCCGCAACAGGTCCAACAGAAGCAATGGAACAGCCATGAAGCGTGCTTAGAGGAATTTCGCGCGCTTCTGCGTAAGGCTGTCGCTGATCGTATGCCCAAGGACGGCGACATGGGAGTACATGTCAGCGGCGGGCTCGATTGTTCTTCGATTGCCCTCCTTGCCTCGGAGCATCTGCATGATCAAGGCGAGCCGGGACCGCATGCGTTCACCTGGTATCCCAAACCGAGTCAGGAAATGGGTGAGGCCGAACAGGAGGAATATGAGCGATTAAACGCCGTCTTCACTGCGATGGGGACAGAGCCGGTCTACACCCAGCAATCGATTGATAACATTCTGGAGGTGCTCGATCGCGACAACCGAGTACAGCCCATGTGCAATGCCTCATTTGACGAACGCCCCGTCCTTAAAGAGGCGCAGAAGCGTGGCGTGACGATGATTTTGTCGGGCCTTGGCGGGGATGAAGCAGCATCCTTTGATGGCAGAGGTTATCTTGAAGGCCTGGCGCAGAGTTTGCGTTGGCGCAAATTGGCCAGTTTCGCAGCTGCGGAGCAAAGATCACCTGCACGACTGATCATCCAAAAGTGGTTCTATGGCGCTGTGCACAAATACGCATCTGACGGCTTACTTCGTGCTTTTTTCCATCAAACGTTCGAGGAAGGCAGGCGCGGTTTTAGCGCGCTAATCCATGGCCTGCTCGCCGTGACTTCTTCGCGGTTTGGCAGGCATGTAAAGCTCAAAAATAGCGAGTTAGAACCCTATCTGCATGCTCGATGGCAAAGTATGCAAGCGGAGGTACCAAAGCTTGATGTTGTGCGGTGTTGGGGTGTTAAGCAGACAATAGGAGCGCTGCTGACTTGGCCCCATTTGACCAATCGAATAGAATCGGTTCACTTGGACGCTGCCAAGTTTGGCATCACCATGGCGTATCCGCTCCTTGATCGGCGTGTGGTTGAGTTCGCTCTATCTTTGCCAGAGCATGTTTTTAAGGACAGGCGTTGGAAGCGCCTGTTTTACCGCGAGGCGATGGCTCCGATCTTGCCGGAAGAAGTTTGCTGGAGGCACGTCAAAAATGATCCCGCGCGTTCAAACGCATTGTTCGAAGCACTGTCGGAAGCGATCAAAGCCAAGATACGTGAACTTCAGGACTCGCCAAAGAGCCTGCCCGAAACCAAATATTTGGACTTAGAGCGATTTATCTCGGATTTATCAGAGCGGGACTTGATAAACCGTGACCGCAAAGGCCGCGTTCTTTCAATGATCGGATGGCTGCAATACGAAACGCAGACCTCCACCCGATCGGAAAACTGACTAGCCGCTATTAAGAATTGCGGTAGAAGTTGAAAGCCTCACCAGGCTGCAAACGGCCATTGAAATTGCGCGTAGCGGATGGGACATCTAATTCTTCGATCTCAAGGCTGACCCAAGGTTTTTTAGTAGAGCCACAGGCCCTAGTTGGTTTGTTGCTCATGCTATCCTCGTCAATCGCAAGCCACTACCATTTCCCTATCGTGCATATCGCTGACAAGCGCAAGTAGCTCTTTCTCGCATTGTTCAGCCGGCACGTCATATTCACTCAGCAAGGCGATTTGAATGTCCTCCAGAGAGGTTGGCTCTTTCAAGAGTTCCCAAATCCGGAAAGATGGGCCCTTGAGGCTGTAATAGCGCCCTTTCTCCATACACATCATCACGATCTCATCACCCAGATCTGAAGTCAGCATAGACTCTGATGCTTGTACCAGAGAAGAAAGAGAAAATTTACGCGACAACTTTGTTACCAGTGCATTTGTTACCCAGAGACCTTCGGGCTATTTTAGAAAAGCGCAAGGCGATTGGCAACATTCTAAATACTGGTTTCATCCAGCCTAAGGCGCTTCGCCAATTCCGCAAATCGGCGACGCCATAGGCGCAAGGCCGCAAAATAGTCAGGATCCATATCGCCCGCCAATTCAGAAAGAGGGAGCCACGGCTTTTGGTACCCTGTAAAATGCAATACCCGGGCATCATCAACGGACAGTCCTGTTGTTTTTTTGATGATTTTTCGATGTGAGAGCAGATAATTGTTCTCTGCTGACGCGACTACCACCTCATCGCCAAAACGCTTGTTCAGGAGCATCTGATCTGTGTGCCCGGTTGCATCCTCGGCCCACTCGACCATCTCCATCATGTCCAAAAGCTCGCCGAACATTTCGTGCCCAGCCAAATTCCCATCCACAACAATCAAACCACTGTTGAAAGTCTGCCCGAGCACACGCGTATCTTCTAGGTGCTCGACCTCAACGAAATCTGCAGTTCGGCGATAGTTGCCCCGATAGTAAGCTCCATCACCGCAAGCAATGACAGGACCCGGAACACAGAGCATCGGCTCAATATTTCTGACAAAAAGCAAGTCGCTGTCACACAGCACAAGCCGGTCATAGCCTTGCAAAACAAACGCCTGGAGCAACGCGAATTGCAGGTACTTCTGCTCCTTCCAGCCAGCCTCTACCGCAATATGCCTGCTGAGTGCCAACAGATCTGACGACGGATGTTGCAATTCAACTCTTGGGAAAGCGCCTTTGACTAGGTCGGCATTGGCTGTGCTCAGCCCGTCATGAATGATGATAAATTCGCCATCGAACCACGGGTGCTGTGCCAAGAAACTGTCGAACATTACCAGCGTACCGGGGACAAAATCGTCCGATGCAACAGTGACTACAGCAAGCTTTTGGGCGGCCAGCATCTCTCCAGATGACGTCAATGCGCGTTGCCTCATCCCGGCGACTGCGCAAGGAGGGTTTCATACATTCTGGCCCGCGACAGCAGACGCCGATCAAGTTCTGGCCGCTCTTCTAATGTGGCTAGATCAATCTGCAACGGATTGATATCATTATAGTGCATCGTATCGAGAAACCAATCGCGCGAATATCCAAGAAACAAGGCCGGTCTGTTGGTGTTCGATTGGTTGGCTGTCCCGCAATGCCGCAAACGGTAGTCCATCAGCATAGCGCTGCCAGGAACCAACACCGGGTCAATAAAGTCAGCCTTATTAACCTCGCCAGCAAGATCAGGTTTTCGATGGCTACCTAGCCATACTCTAGTGGTACCATTCCTCTGATTGAAGGGCACCAATGGAATGATCAGATTGACAGCAAAACTGGGGCAGAAGTTATCAATCCGATCGGCAAACAAACCATTGTAATCGCGATGCACATGCTGCTCATCAGCACCTGAAGCTGCGTTGACACAAGTAAAGCAATTAAGGACGAAATCCTCGCCATAAAGCTGCCCCAAAAAGCCGCGCAACTCGTCGGGTGCAAAAATCGCACGATCATCGAAAGCATTGGTTATGGGAATAGGCGACATGTGGCGCCCTCCTCCAACGAGCAAAGCGGGCCTGTTGCCCTGCGATGAAGAAATGTGAGCCTGCACCGCCGCAAAAAGCTCTGCTACTTTATCCTCGCTCAAAAAGCGCTCAACGCACAGCGCGCCCGACTGCTCAAACAAACGAACGCTATCCGCACTTGCCAGTTGATCTTTCGAAATTGCGGGAACCTTGGTCAAGTCGTCATTCGCTTCGATAGCCAATCCATAAACGACTATCTCTTAAAGGAAAACGACACAAGACTGAGTCAATCTTGGGGTGCAGGCAGGTCACACTCGTCGATCATAGCCGAGCTGCTGCATGACTTTGCCATGGCGCAAAACAACCGCCTCTGCCTGCTCATCCGTTAGTTCTTCGCGCCAGCCGCCGCTGCGCCCCTTTCGAAAGAATCGCCCAACATCGATCGAACCTTCCCGAAATCCGCGCTCGCGCTCTTGGCTGCTCACACGATCAAACCGCGATGCAGCAATCGCTTTGTCGGCTTTCTCGGGTTGCCAGTCGAGGCCGCTAAAGCGGACGAGACGCTCGAAATGCCTGGCTGTGTTCTCAAGCAAGTCCTCATATTTGATGATCAGCATCTCTATATCTGTCTGGCCCCGCCACTCGATCACATGATCACTCCAGCTCCCAATAAACTCCTCAAAATGCGTCTCACTGGCGTATGATAACCGGCTTGGATCACTCATCTGCTCAGTCGCGCGCTCAATTGAGACACCGTTATGATGGGCTAGTGAGCTGACCAAATCGAGCGGATTGCGGACAAGATAGATCACCTTTGAACCATTTTTTGCAGGGAAAAGTGGGAGTGCATCATATCGACTGCAATAGCGTTCATGCACCTTAGAAAAGGCGACATTGGAGAAGCTCTGAGCAAAGTCGGTATGCCAATTGCGCCGATATCGATCGAGTGCGTGCTTTGGAATTTCGCTGGAACTGATGCCGATATGCTCTTCGAAGTCGAAGCGCGATAGATGAAGAGCAGAACCTAGAAGCAGCTCTCCCATATCCCACCCGGCTCCGCTTTCACTCAGGTAGTTGCTGAGAAGTATGCGCACCCAAGTGTTGCCTGATTTTGGATAAGATACCAGCCAGTTGAATGTCATCAGACTATCATTTCTTGGCAGCAGGGTCGCCAAGCTGGGACAGTATCAACTCGACCATCTCATTGAGCAAGAAACCCTTCACAGGTCGACGAAGTCGGAAAACAGGGACGACGGATAACAATTTTGAAACGGCGCCAAAATGCTCTTTTTCAAGCCCCATTCCATCGTAGAAACGCTTGCGAAAAGTGAAAAACGACACAGCTGTAAAGGCAGCTCTAAGCGACAGCTCTTCAAGTTCAAACCCCTCTTTGTCATGTCCATCGAGCATGACAATTTGAGCGACTGGCACAGGCTCGTCTCCCGCCAACTCGAGGGGGAAGTGAAATTTCTCCAATTCTGGACCAAGTTTTTGATAAGCGCCAGGCTCCTTGGCAAGCTTCGTGAGTGATGTCGCTGTGAGTTTGCTACTTCCAAAACTGGGAATGACTTGAGGTGCATCAGTCGAGGTCGTGTGTACCGCCGCGATGTCATCAGTGATCATCCCAAAGCCGCGCTGACTGAGCGCTGCGAGCGTAGTCGATTTGCCGATGCCCGAATGACCGATAAACAACGCTGCACCTTGCTGTGTTAAAACACCGCTAGCATGAAGCGTGAGAAGCCGTCTTTGTTGCAGGATCGCGGCAAAGGCTGACCCCATCAGATACGCGCTTATCTCTTGAATGTGGCTACCCAAGGCAGGCTTAATCTCAATGCGAGTTCCTTCAGTCACATGGTATTCAGCCACCTGATCGATAGAGAGAAGAAAACTCCGATCGGCCGCTTGCCAATTGGCAAACCTGCGGGAGAATAGTTTCTTATCAAACGAAAAATCTGGCGGCAGCAGTTCGATCATTACATCTGCGTCACAGCTGTCACTTTCGGGCAAACGCTCGAGGATAATTGTGGAAGCAATGACTAGATTATAAGCTCGATAATAATGCATAATGGGCAAGGAGCTATTCGCTATTCCTCAAGCGTGATAAGCGCCGATCATCACCAAGCGTTGTGCGCTTGATCATCCTTTGTCAATCAACCAGAAGCTGAGGGCTCGGGCGGTGTTTGAGACGTTCTTCGCCATTCCCTCGCGCGCGCACAATTGGTGAAACAGAAAGCAATGCGAATGTCAGTGACATGGGAGCCCGTTTTTACCGAGGGGCGAAGGCGCAGACAGGCGCTATTCGGCCTCCTAAGGGCAGGCATCAAATCGGGGCAAGACCCGCAGATGCTTTGCAAGTTAGCCGCAGATCTCGCGCGTATTTTGTCGCATGATAATGATGAAGTGATGGAGATAGCTGCAGAGCTGTATGCCTATGCCCCACAATCCATCGAAGTAGGCCAATTACGTACCTTCGCCCTTCGCAAAGAAGGGCAGTTAGAAAACGCATTGGCCGCTTGCATGGATTTGCTGAAACTTGATCCGGGCAACCCAGAAGCACAACTCGAACTGAGCAAAATCTATGCTGAGCAAGGTGACCTTGGGAAGGCCAGGCAAATCTTGTCTCGCCCTGAACTCAAAGCCTTGGGACTCAATGATCTGTGCGAATGCCTGATCAAATTGGGCGAGGTGGAAGAGGCAAACAGGCTCATCGAACATGCCGCCACCCAAGGCCGCCTACCGAGTAATCTGCAAGCGCTGCGCTGCGTGTGTAAAACCTTGCTCGGCGACCGCGATGGTCTGGCGCAATTGCAGAATCCAGACCTCATTTTTCGCGCACCAGATTCCGCAGATGCCGACTTACTCTCTGCACTCAAAGCAGCAATCGCTGACTGTGAAACCTTGGTACATGAACCCGCGAGCACCGCCACGATGGCCGGAACTCAAGCTTTCTTGCATGATATACTTGCACCTGACCTCATGATCGAGGTCTCTACTATCATCCAGCGCAAAGCCGAGTGCTACATAGCAGAGCATCAAGACCACGCAGTTTTGGGGGCACTTCCGGCCGAGCTCAACTTAATCAGTTGGGCGGTCAGCCTTGAGGAGGGCGGTTATCAATCAACCCACTATCATCCGGGTGGATTGGTTAGCGGGGTCTTCTATGTAGATGTTGGCGAACCCTCGGATCAAAGCGGAAGTGAAGGCGCAATCGAATTCTGGCGACCGCCAAAAGACCTCGTAAGCGAAGAATCAACCCGCGATCAAGGCGATGACGTTGCAGTCATCAAGCCCAGGGATGGGTTGATGTTGCTCTTCCCATCCCATTTTTTTCACCGCACCATTCCCCATAGGGGAAGTAGCGCCCGCATCAGCATTGCATTTGACGTAAGCTGACGGATTAGCGAAGGTTTGGAGGGGCCTCTCACTCACTGCATTGCGCTTCATTGAAGAGCCGAGGATTATGGACGGGCAAGCAATGGCTCGCCCATGTTTTTGGCTGCTGGCTAATTGGCCGCATCGTAGTGCTCAAAGATTAGATGCACACGGTGGTCATCGCCGAAATTGCGCGCTGCGTGGCGTACGATGTTATTCACCTCATAAGCCTGTCCCACCTCAAGATGACGGCATTCGCCATTGCTCTCGAACATCGCGTGTTGATTGCTAATCAAAGGCACGTGAACTTTGTGGGTCAGGAGGTTAGCCCCCGCTCCATCGAAATGGGGGTCTATTGCATGGCCTGCCAAAAGGCGGGCTAACATGATCTTGGAATAGACCCGCTGTTTGTGGTCATATTGGTCTGTAATGGCATTCATCAATGGGAGCAATTTGGACTCCCATACTCGCCAAATCGGGTTGGTGTAAAATTCCCTCGGATCGCGGTTACCAGGGGTGAAGCGGAAAATTATGTGCTGCGTGCTGTGAAAGACTTCGAAATCGTTCTCCTTGCGCGCATCTTCGATCTCCCAAAGGGTATCGGGCAGACGTTCCACCAAAGCCACCAGCTCGCTGACGTCAAATTTCCCAAGCTCGCGGTAAGCCTCTGGTTTTTGAACTTGCTTGATCATCACTCGCTCAGAACCTCGTAGCCAAAGCTATTTAGCAATTGTTCATTGCTAACAAAGAGCTGATTGATTGTGGCGATATCCTTGCGTGACAATCGGTCGATCTGATCGGCGTTCATATTGCGCAGACGTTCATTGTAACGCCCTTTGACCTGAAGCTTTTGATCAAAGTCGAGATCGCCAAGGCGGGGCATCAATTCACATACCTTACGCGCTGCCTCAGCCGGATCAGCGCATAATTCCTCATAGGTGAAAAAGGCGTAAGGCCGAGACATGCTGTCAATATTGCGGCGCATCATTGCAAAACAATTCACAATGTGAGCTGCGGCAACCTGCAAAGCCTCGTCCCGAATGGACATGCGCGTGGGATTGTAGCGGCAAATCGCTTCGACCACTGCATAAGGATTGCGCACAAGGAAGATGATCATGGCCCCATCAAACGCTGCGAGTAATTGATCGAACACTGCAAGAAAGGGCGGAGCTTTGGTGAAGAATGTAGTCGCACCTGCATGATGACCCTTCGCTTGAAAATACCAGGCTTGCTTCGTCCGCTCCCAATCATAGAGCGAGGGATCCTGGATGCTTTCAAGATATGGCTCTGAAGCCGCCCATACGAGTTCCTTTTGATCAATTGCGAGATCAGGGCCACGATAGCCCAGCATATGCTGCCCCTCACGCGGCAAGCGCCAGATGTCTTGGCAGGTCTCAAGTGCCCTTGCGACAAAGGTGGAGCCGCTATTGTTGGGACTGATGAGAAAGAGATGATCCGCAAGGGTTTCGGGCAGATTGGCCTGTGCTCCCAACACCTCACCTGTTGCACCCTTAAGGGTCTGAGAGACGCTCATCCTATCGCTCAACGAAACCGCTATATTGGCTGAGTTGGCTAACGCCAGAGACGTCAACTTCTCCGCATTTCAGCCATGCGTGCATATCCAGTCCGCCCTCCTCTTCTTTGCGCCGCGCCCCAAAATAAAGCTGTGTTTGAACGCCGCGGCGATTGAGTATCCAGCGCGCGGCCATCGCTTTGGGAAGGCAAAGGATCTCAAACGGCAGATAATACACGCATCGTTCCACCCGCCACGCGATTGTCCGCGCGGCTTTGCGATCCCGTTGGGACGGTTCCTGGATCGGCGCATTTGCATCCGATTGCACCGGTCCAATGGCTGCACGCCAAAAGCGGAACGGGACGAGCTTGACCAATAGCAAAGCCCAAAGCAGTGTCAGAGCCGTTTCCAGTGCTTTGGCAAGCGCGATTGGAATATAGAGCATATGTTGCCTGAAGAGATGGATCAATCGATAGAAGCCAGCTGTAGCACAGAACGATAGGCGTCTTGGGCACCAAGCGTGTTGGCCCAACTCGTCTCTTCAGAAGAAAGATCATCGCGCTTTATGCGGTACAGATTTGGTGAAATGTTCGAAGCAGCGGCAACCATCCGATCCGACTGCGGCTGAACGCCGGCCAATTCACACAAGCGTCGCACATAGCGAGCAGGATTCCTCGCTTCAGAGTAATCGACGAAGCACGTTCTTGATGCCAAGAAGTGTAACGGTCCCTCCATCACGCCTTGTATCGCGCCCACGGTTTTTTCGTAGTCAGAGAGGAACTTCGAGACGAAGGTGAACTTCGATTTTGCCGAAGACAGTTCTTCCTGCCGAGCAGAAGCCAACCATTCCGAGTGCGCTTGCTCTGACGGATCTCGGACCGAAATAATCAAACGGGAAATTTCCGGCGCAACCAGACGCCAATCAGGCAACTGACTTTCGTCGGTGAAATACCGCATATCCATTTTGCACGCCTTGCGGCTCGATCCTGATGTCAAATGCTGCCGAAAAACTTCTGATCGTGGACCGCCATAAAATATGTCAGGATCTTCATAGTAGCCGAACGGATTCAGGTTCACATGCCTGCTTTGGACATCCGGATCGCTATGATCGTCAAATCTGCGACCGACAATCTCGTAATCGAGCATACCCAGGGTTCGCATCAAGAGCGATGATCCCGACCTGCCCAGCGTGAGAACAACTATCAACGGGAGCCTCATCAACTCGGAACGCCATCAAAGTGACGTATCATCAGAATTTTATCCAGGCAAAAGCCAGTGTCAAAAATTTCGAGCATAGGTGCGGCTACATTATTGAGTTAGTTGCCGTCTTGTCACATTCAGACTGGTCTGAGCCCGAAGTTTCGGCCTTCTTTTAGTAGAGCCTTTGGCGGTTTTGTTACCCATTGTTACGCTTGATGGTGGAGGCAGTCATGTAACAACTCGTCTCCGACGTGCGTCCGCTTAAGGATGCTTTCTCGCATAGTTCATATGTCGAAATCGGGGGTGGAAGCGGACGCAAGGCATGTAAGCTTGATCTGCATGGGGCTGCTCGACCCAATCGAGAAAACCACTCATTGCCGAGCACATCTATTTGCACTAATAGTGCCATAATAGACAATATTGACGGTGAAAGGTGACAATGACCTACACGCTCTATGGAATGGCCGGATCGCTCTACACAGCAAGGGCTCGCTCCTACATGCGCATGCACGCTGTTCCCTTCACGGAAGTGAAAGCTGGCAGCGAGGGGTTCACAGGCGAGATTGTCCCGCAGATTGGTCGCTGGATCATACCCGTCATCAAAACCCCTGAAGGGTCGATCATTCAGGACGGTGCAGACATAATCGATCATTTGGATGGCGCTGGGTTCAGCAAGAATCCAATCTATCCGGCAGACCCCAAGCTGCTGGCCATTGCGCACCTGTTCGAATTATTTGGATCGCACGGTCTCCTTCGCCCTGCGATGCATTATCGCTGGAACTTCGACGAAGTGAACCTGCCCTTCCTGCGGGAGACATTCCGCGATGTGCTCCCATCGGGCCTTCCCAAGGAGGCAGAAGATGCAACTTTCCTACACGCCAGTGGCCGCATGAGAAAGGCGGCCGAAGTGTTCGGGGTCAATCCCAAAACCTACAAACTGGTCGAGGAGAGTTACGGCCAGTTCCTGTTGCTTATGGAGCAACATTTAGGGGAGCATCCCTTCATTCTTGGCGGCCACGCTACAATTGCCGACTATGGCTTGATCGGCGCGATGTACGCTCACCTCGCCCGTGACCCTGTTCCATTACGGTTGATGCAAGTCAGCGCTCCCAATGTGTTTCGCTGGGTTGAGCGGATGAACATGGCCGAGACCTTTGTCGATGAAGCCATGGCAGACTGGGAAGGTAAGTTGGTAGCGGGCGACGACCTGCCTGAAAGCCTGCTCGAACTTATGCGCTTCATCGCTGATGACTACCTTGCTGAAATCACTGCGCATGTGGCGCGCGCCAACAGTTGGTTGGACCGTCATCCTGAGGTCGAGGCCGGATCACCGACCAACAACAAATCCATGAAAAGCGGCTTGGGACTGGCACCATTTGAATGGAGAGGGCGGACAATCGAAACGGTTGTCATCCCTTATCGTTTCTATCTCCTGCAACGCCTCCACGACGCATTTGATCGCCAGCCGGAGAAAGATCAGACCTCAATCCGCTCCGTCTTTGAAAGCACAAGACTCGAAAGCCTATTCAATCTCCGCCCCTCTCGCAGGATGGAACGACACGACAATCAGGAGGTATGGGGATCTAAACAGTAACGAGGGATTAGAACCCTCACTACGCAGTCGAACTTGGCGTGGCAGCAATCACCTTCGATCGGCCGGAAAAACTGATAGCTTTAACGTCAGAGATACTGCGCGATTTCTTCAAGCTTGTGGCTCAGTTTCGTTTTGCCGCTGCAAGCTCGAGTGCTGTCACCACGCCATCCTTGTTCTTGTCCACCCGATCAAATGCCGTTCCATACGCGCCAAAGCGGCGCACCATGCCTGCGCGACCCAATCCATCATCAGCATTGGCATTGATGAAGTTTCTAAACTCTGCAGGGGTCAGCTTGCCGTTATTATCTGCGTCAGCCTGCTGGAAATTTTCCCGCGCCTTCGCCCGATCGTCATTTTTTTCCTTTGCCATCGTCGGCGCGCCAATGAGCAGAGCGGACACAGCAACAATTGTAGAAATTTTCATCAGGCATTCTCCGGCAGAGATGGAGTATTAAAGCGAAATCATGATCCCGCGACTGGGCGATATCTTATTGTCGAGCATATCGCACCAGATCCTAGCGACGTCGTCTGAACCTGAGATGGGTTCAACTGAAATCTGATCCGCGATTGACGCGGCAATCGCTGCGCCCGCCTCGGAACCGCGTCGCCAAATCTCACCCTGACCCCATTCCGCATCGCGTTTGGCGATATGGCCAGGGGCAAAGAAGAAGGTTGGCACCGCACCGGGCAGCTCTTTGTCACGGCTACCATCTGCGTCCCAATGCGTTGCCCCGACAATGCAGCTCTCGACCATGTTATCGCCCAGCATATGATGCAGCCTATTAGTAAGCGGCCCGTCGCCGGACATATCGACCCACGCGGTGGTGAGAGCGGCATCAATTGCGCTTTCCTCGCCATACGTCACGATCTGGTCGCAGCAGCCAAGGCCTTCGACAAACTCGACATTGCGCGGCGAGGTAAGCCCGATGACCTTCTGCCCCACCTTGGGATCATTCTTGAGCAGGTGCGCAAGGCCAAAGCCTGTCTTTGAAGACACCGAGCCGATCACGACTTGCTGCGCGCCAAAGAACGCATTGTCGATCAGATAATCGTAGAGCACAAAGGAGGTTATGAAGAGCGGGAAGAGCAGACAGCGTTCGTCTTCCAAGGATTTGAGGAATTCTGGCTCTCCTTGAGTGCGCAGATATTGGTTGTAGAGCGCGGGCAGCTCGCGGCGGTGGGGGGATCCGTCCATGAAGGTATCGTCAGTGACCTTCCTAGGCTCGAGCACGACTTCGCTGGACATTGGGAAGAAGCCATAGAGGCGTTCGCCCAAGGCAATGTCATCGCTGCGCGATTCCACCACATCACCCATGGCCCAGCCCGGCACCTTGCCCCATTCGCCCGTTGCGGGGAAGTACTTCCAATAACCTATAAAATCGCCTGATACGGCATAGCTGACGTTGTTCGACGTGAGACCCATCTTGTCGATGGCGACGCGGATTTGTCCCTCTTTAAGAGGGGCTTGCTCGGCTTGAACAACCTTTGTGCGTCGCAGGTCAGCGCGGTCCACCCAGAGCTCAGTCACTGTCGTCATGGGAATTTCCTTTGATTGAATTCAAGAACGCGAGAACTTCGCGCCCATAGGCTTCTGGAATGTCTTCAAGCAGAAAGTGCGAGCCGCCTTCGAGAATGACGGGTTCATAATCGCGGGTTCCCGGGATGGCTGGACGAACGCTCCGATAACCCTTGGGTGCGACCTGATCCTTGTCCGAGTAGAGCGTCAGAAACGGCTTCTCGAAGCGCTTGAGCTTTTGCAGTGCGTGCCAGTTTTCGGTCAGCATCGGATTGTCATTGCGCGTCGGTAACATCTGGGTAAACTGGCGATTGCCGGCCAGATACCGCTTGTCCGGATAAGGCGCGGCAAAGCCCGCTACATCCTCGGGCGGCATGTCGTTCAGGGCCACGCGGCTCAGCGTTTTCCAATGCTGCCAGTTCTTCCGGAAGCGCACGTAGAGCTGAAAGCTGCGAAGCATCCCGGCACCCTTGCGCGCCATTCTTGCAATCGGCTCAGTGGGATCACGGACCGGCAGCGCAGTGTTCGACATGATAACGCTGGCGACGCGGTCCTGATGATCGGCGATAGCGCGAAGGCCAATGATACCGCCCCAGTCGTGCAGGATGAAATGCGCGTCTTTAAGGCGGAGCATTTCAAAGAGGGCCTCTTTGACCCACGCTTCATGACGGGCAATTGTATAGTCGCTCATCTGTGTAGGCTTGTCTGAACGCCCCATCCCGATGAGGTCTATGGCGATCGCGCGGTAGCCGTTTTCCACCAAGACCCGGATGAGCTTGCGCCACATAAAGCTCCAAGTCGGATTGCCGTGGATCATCACCACCACAGGGCCGTCGCGCGGTCCCTCATCGACATAGGCCATGCGCAATGTTCCGCCTTCCTGGTCGGAGACATCAACGTAATTCGCGACAAAGGGAAAATCAGCGAGCCCTTCGAAACAGGCGTCTGGCGTGCGCAAAAGGTTCATTGTGAACCGCCCACTTTCAAAAGCAGCTTGCCGTGGTTTTCACCGCGAAAGATCATGTCATAGGCGTCGGGGAAGTTTTCGATCCCCTCAACCACATGCTCGCGCATCTTTAGCCGCCCGCCCTTCCACGCGGGAACGAGCCATTCGAACGCTTCGGGAATGCGGTGCATGTAATCGCGCATGGTAAAGCCGCGAATGGTCAGGCTGTGGGTGACCACCGCCATGAAATTGGCCGGACCCCGAGCGCCTGCAAAATCGGTATATTGCGAGATTGCCCCGCACACGACGATCCGTCCTTGATACTTCATGAGGCCCAGCACCGCCTCCAAAGTCTTGCCGCCGACATTGTCGAAAAAAAGGTCGATTTCATCGGGACATGCTTCTTTGAGCGCGTCACGCATATTGCAGTTCTTGTAGTCAATCGCGTGATCAAGACCCAGCTCACTCTGCAAGTACGCGCACTTCTCCGGGCCACCTGCTATGCCAATGACCCGCGCACCAGCCGCCTTGGCAACCTGTGCAGCGATAGAGCCGACCGCGCCGGAAGCTGCGGAGACGACCACGGTTTCGCCCTCCTTTGGCTGGCCAATGTCGCTCATGCCGAAAAAGCCGGTGTAGCCGGTCATCCCAAACCCGCTGAGGAACTTTTCAGGGGGAGCAAGCGCGGTCTCAATCCGCCGTAGGTTCTCACCGCGATAAACGCCGTGTGTCTGAACGCCGGTAAAGCCTGTCACCCAATCGCCGAGCGAGAAATGATCAGACTTGCTCTCAATAACCTCGCCCACGCCAAAGGCGCGCATCACTCCGCCCGGTTTCACCGGAGGCATGTAGCTGCGCTTGTTGGTGATCCATCCGCTCATACCCGGATCAATCGAGATCGTATGGAGCGCAACCGCCACTTCGCCATCGACCAGCGGCCGCAATGGATCGCGGGTCAGCTGCCAAACGTCGCGCGCTGGGCGAGCGCCGGGATACTCCCGCATTCGGATTTGAACGGCTTCCATGTTCATCCCTTATATTGACACTTATAGTGCCATATTGCATGAAGGACGGACGCTTGGCAATTGCTTTTCGGCACTCGAAGTGTCAGCTCTTGTTTGGTTGGGAGAGAAGACATGGCGAAGAAGTTCGCATTTGGGATAGCTGCACTCATCGTTTTGGGTGTCGCAGGCGTAATCCTATTTCAAAAGCCGATTGGTGCTTGGCTCTTTCAGCGCGCGGTCGAGCAAAATGTCGGGCGCGATAGTACTTCTGAGCTTGCCGATGGCTTGCATGTCGGCCTTTGCGGGACCGGTTCTCCCATGCCAAATATTGACCGGGCTGGTCCGTGCAACATTGTAATCGCCGGCGAGCAAATGTTCATCGTCGATATTGGCGAAGGCGGTGCGCGCAACATATCTTTGATGGGCGTGAATGCGAGTGATGTTAGTGCACTTCTGCTCACCCATTTCCACTCCGACCATATCGATGGAATGGGGCCTTTGATGCTCAACCACTGGATCCGCGGGAGCAACGCCGCCCCGCTTCCCGTCTATGGCCCCGTGGGGGTTGAGGCGGTTGTTGACGGTTTCAACGCCGCGTACGCCACGGATGACACCTATCGCACGGCGCACCACGGAGAAGTGGTCGCGCCTTCGAGCGGTGGGGGCGCTGAGGCGAGGCCATTTGAAATGGAAGGCGACAGCGCCGTTATCCTTGAAGCGGACGGCCTGACCATAACGGCTTTCCGAGTTGCGCATGAGCCGATTGACCCATCAGTTGGATACAGGTTCGACTATGACGGCCGCTCGGTCTGCATCAGCGGCGACACGATCCGCTCCCCGAATCTTGAGCGTGTTTGCAAGGGCGCCGATGTGATTGTCCACGAGGCTTTGCAGCCGGCCATGGTCACGCAAATGCAAGAGGCTCTTGAAGCACAAGGCAATGCGAACACAGCCAAAGTCATGTTTGACATCAAAGACTATCACGCATCGCCCGAGGACGCGGCCAAAAGCGCGCAAGCTGCAGGTACAAAGATGCTGGTGCTGTCACATTTGGTCCCACCGCTCCCCTCCAGCTTTTTGTATCCGGCATTTCTAGGCGGCGCAGAAGACCATTTCGACGGACCGATTGTGGTGGGAGAAGACGGGATGTTGATTTCCCTTCCCGCGAATGGCGTCACAATCGAACAATCGCAATTGATGTGAAGGGCGGGCACAAATTGTACACGATCCACGGAGCTTTGGGCTCACCATACTCGATGAAAATGCGCGCGCTGATGCGCTATCGCCGGATTACGCATGTCTGGTCATCAGGCGCCTATGTCCAACAATTGGCGGCAGAAAAATCGCTCCCGCCGGTCATCCCCGTGATTGAATATCCCGATGGCAGTTTCAGAAACGATTCCACGCCCGTGCTATATGATCTGGAAGAACGGCATGCTCAGCGCAGCGTTGTTCCAACTGATCCTGCGAAGGCCTTTATCGCGCACCTTCTCGAAGACTTTGCCGACGAATGGTTGACCAAAGCGATGTTTGGATACCGCTGGCTGGAGGAAGTCGATCAACTTCAAATGAGCTGCTGGCTTACCTTCGATGCACTAAAAGGCGGTGGACTTGACGCAAGTCAGGGCATGGCCAAGATGTTCCGTGACCGCCAAGTTGGACGAATGGCAATCGTGGGTTGCACGGCCGCAAACTTCCCACTGATCGAAGATTCTACTCGCCGTGTGATGCAGGCGCTCGAAGATCATGTCGTCAACGAACATTGGCTGTTTGGTACGCGTCCTTCGCTTGCAGAGATCAGCATCTTTGGCCAAATCTCACAGCTGGGCGTCGACCCCACCGCGCAAGCCATGATGCGCAAAGATTTCCCCTACGCATTTCGCTGGCTCCTCCACGTTGACGATGCGTCGGGGATCGATGGCGAATGGGACGAAGAAGGCGCCCTATTAAAGCCAGTGGTGGAGACACTGCTCGCCGAAGTGGGACGGGTTTATGTGCCCTTCCTCCTCGCCAATGAAGCCGCCATGCAGGCTGGCGAAGAAACCTTCCAGATCGAAGTGGATGGCATGCCTTACGAGCAGGGGACGTTCAAATATCAGCTCAAGTGCCTGGCCGATTTGCGCGGCCGATATGAAGGGCTGGAGCAAGGGACACGCCTTGCGGTCGACCCCATTTTGGACGCAGCAGGTTTGAGGTCTCTATTCCAATGAAACACATTCTCGAACGACTCTTCCCGGCGCACTTCGACAATGTCTATCGCGGCAACAGAATCGCCTTGTGGGTTTTTTACCCGCTGACAGCGATGACTCTGTGGCGCAGTCAGCACCATATCTTCGCGCCCGATGGCGGCGCGCAGAGCATCGCAACCATTCCGCTCGACACCTACACACAAGGCGGCGCGCAGGGCATAGTCTCGATCTTTGCCTTGTGGGGCTTGGCTCAGCTCGCGATGGGGCTGGTGATGCTACTTGCCGCGATCCGCTATAAGTCGATGATCCCGCTATTGTGGGTCTTCATTTTCCTAGAATATGGCGGGCGCAAGCTCGTTGGCATCCATAAGCCGCTTGAAACCGTTGGCACCGCGCCGGGGGCGACGGCCGCCAATATCTTCCCGATTATCGCTTTGGTCATGCTGGTCTTGGCGCTCTGGCCGGAGAAGAAGGCCGATTAGGAGCCTGATTGGCTAACCAGCACCATCGCTGTGTTGGCAACCTGCGCCCCCGCATTCTGGTTCTGACCGGTCACGAAGCGTTTCTCATCATCGACGACGACGTGGTTGGCGAACATATCCCTGAACGCGTTCTGCGATTCAAACAGAGCGCCTGCTTTGCGGAGCTCGGTTTCCGGGTGATAGGGCGTGATTTCGATGCCCAGCTCTTTGACCTGTTTGTCCGTAACCCCGGTCATCCGGCGGCCCGCGATCAACAAGTTGCCTTCATCGTCGAGCGCGCGGACAAATCCCAATGGGCCGTGACAAACGCCTGCAAGGATTGGTCTATGGTCAGCGTAATAGGCTTCGCTCACCAAGTTTGCCAAAGCCTCTGACTCGGGAAAGTCATAAGCAGGGCCCCAGCCTCCGGCTAGGAAGATCACGTCGTATTCTGATACATTGACTGCGCTGATCGGGATCGAGTTTTGAGCCTTTGCCTGGAACTGAGCATCCTCGAGGAAACGCTCATCGGCATCGGTTTTTATCATGTAGAGAAAGCTCTGCGGGTCGATCGGGACTTCGCCGCCGCTAATGCTTGCGATATCGACCTGCATCCCTCCTGCAACAAACTCATAATAGGGTTCCGTCATCTCCGACCCAAACACGCCTGTCGGATCGCCCCCCGTTTCTCCGGGCTTGTTGAGCGTGTCATGACTCGTCGTGATGATAAGCGCACGCTTGCCGGTCAACTCAACCTCGACGCCTTCGTATTCTGGATGCAAGCCGGCCGCGTTGAGGATCGATGGCAAAGCCAATGCGAGGCCCGCGATCAAGAAAAGCGGAATGCCAGCAAACAGAGCAAGCTTCTTCATTTCATGTTGCTCCAGCTACCCGAGGGGACGCGCTTTGGCTCGAATGTTGAGCTGCCCCTCAAGGCCGGCCGAACGGTGCACTGCAATCTTCTGATATTCGGACGATGTCATCATGGTGCGGAAAGCTTCGAGGGAGGGATATTCGACCAAGGCAACCATGTCCCAGTTCTCCTCGACCTCGCCAAGCAAAAGACCCGTAACTTCGCCTGCAAAGCCCGGTGTTCCGCCCACATCAGCAATACATTTCCCAACTGCTGCGCCGTAGATTGCATAAGCCTCAGCGCCCGATAGATCAGTCTCGCGGCCATCGGGGTATTCGGCCCGCCTTTTGAATTTAAGCAGGTTGACCATCACGAAGGGGCCGTCTTCTCCCGAACCGAAAAACTCCTTCATCTGCTCTTGCGATGGTATCGTCTGGTTCACGACCTGCATGCGCTTACTCCATATTATTGCACTATTAGTGTCAATATATAATGCGGGCGGCGATGTCTAGATTGAGGGTGACCTAATCTGACGGAGGAGGTCGCTGCGTATCAACCAGCCGGAACCCGATATGGTCGGTGCCAAGATCACGCTCCTGGAATTGGCGCGCGGCCGGTCTGTATCGCGCACAGTAATTTGCGGCACACAGGAATGACCCGCCCTTGATCACATTGATCGCTTCGCCAGAGCCTGCGCTGCTGGTCGTCCATTCCCAGACATTGCCGATCATATCGTGGAGGCCATAGGCGTTGGCTTCAAAGCACCCCACCGGTGCGCGCGAGGTGTAGCCGTCATCGCCCAAGTCTTTGGCGGGAAAGACCCCTTGGTAATAATTGGCCTGAGGCTGGCCCGCTGCATCAACGGGTTCAGGCAATGTCTCAGCCCCTGCCCTTGCCGCATATTCCCATTGCTCTTCACTCGGCAGGGTCATGCCAGCCCATTCAGCATAGGCGAGCGCATCGGCATAGGTGACTTGCACCACCGGGTCATTGTCACGTCCTTCTATGGTGCTTTTGCCGGCGGAAGGAGAGCGCCACTGCGCCCCCGCGCCCCATGCCCACCAATTGGGATTGTCAGGTGTGGGCACACGGAAAACTGCCGAACCAGGCTCAAGCATTTCGGGCGGAGCGCCAGGAAGTTGAGGCGGCTGTTGCTCGGCCTGTGTGATATATCCCGTCTCAGTCACAAACTCAGCAAATTGCGCATTAGTGACTTCGGTTTGGGACATCCAAAACCCGGCGACAGTAACCTCTCGTGGCGGCCCTTCTTCGCGGTACTTGGGGTTTTCGCCCATGGTGAAGGTGCCACCTTCAACCCAGATCATTTGAGCGTCGGCAATTCCTTCGCACTGCTCTTTGTGAACAATTGTCGCCTGCTCGTCTTGCCCCACAGAGCAAGCGGCGAGAAGCATCGCCGCGAGGACCCATGTCCAACGCATAGCTATCGGGGGGTTCTGCTGATTACGTCTCGCACCAGCTGCTTTATCGCCTCAACCGCCTCGCTGAATGACAGGTGCTCATCTTCTCGCAACATACGAAAAGTATCGAAGCTCAATGCCACGAGAATTGCGCGCCCAGCAGCCGTGTCCGTGTGCAGATTGCTCGGCAGAATCGAATTTAGGCGCGCTTTTTCATTGTCGTGCAGCCTTTGAAAGTTCTCTTTCAGAAACTTGGATTGCCCGCGGGCAGCAGTGGTCGAGATGCGGAAAGGGGAAACCGCCTCGCCCACTTCGCAGCGGCGCTCAACCAATTCCATCAGGCGTTCCTGCCAATCATCTGACGTATAAGGTGCCTCAATGATCGGCCGATAGGCTTTGACGAGGATCGCATCAATTTCACGGTAAATGGCGTCCTTGTCGTCGAAATGACGGAAGAGCGACCTCAGACCGACCCCTGCTTTTTTCGCGATATTGGCAGTGCTGGGGCTCACCTCACCGGCCTCAATGAGATCCATGGCCGCCTGCACAATCTTTGCGCGGCTCGCCTGACTGCGAGCCCGGCGACCATCGCTTTCGGGCGTTTCGGATTTCAGCGCGTCAACAATTGCAATATTGGATCGAGCCATGGGCTTCCCTGTGTGTTCGGCCTGTCTGTTTGGGGCATTCAGTGGCACTCATTGCGCCACAACTCCAGCCTCTTTGCAACGCCTGCGAATTTCAGCGGCAATAAGCCACAAGCGATCCTGACCCCAGACGCATAAGTCTTCGTATCCCTCGCCACCGCTAAGTCGATAGCTTGGCACGCCCCACAGGCCGAGCTCTTCGGTCATCTCCAACTGATTGCGCGCGGTCTCTTCTTTCCATCTGTCACTGCCCAGATGTTTGCGCGCTTCGTTCCAGTCGAGGCCAGCCTGTTCAACCGCCTTTTTGAGGCCCGCCTTGCGATGCAAAGCAACCCCTTGGCGAAAGGCCAAATCGAGCGCCGCCGATAGCAGATGCGTATCGCGCCCTTGCCCGCGCGCCCATGGAAGGAGCGAGTAAATTTGCCGCGTAGGTTCCCCAATTGGGGTCATCACCGGACCGAAACCCACACCGAGATGCTCCGCCTCTCGCTTGGTATCGAACATGATGTAGAGGCCCTTGGCGCGCGTCGCTGGCACACCGCGCATGATCATCGGCAAAACGGGCTTGTGGTTGAGCGCAATGCCGCATTCGCGCGCCATCGCGATCGTCTTGTCATAGATGATGGATGTGTAGGGCGAATTGAGCGAAGGATAGAAATCGAGCGTCAGACCAGAGGCCTCCACGCCGGCCACATCAATGTCCGGACGCGGGCAAATAAGGGGCAGTGATGGATCGCGGCAAAGGCCGAGGTCTCGCAGGCGTTCTTCGAGGTAGAAAAGCCGGTCAACTCCCCAATACCATTCACCGCCATAGTAGAACATGGCCCCTGAATAGTGGCCCAGCTCGACCAAACGCGCACTGCCAGCATCGAGCGCGTCTTTGGCGGGCACACCACCCTCGCTTACCGGCAATTCTGATGGCTTGGTGAGCCCATAATGCGGCGCGATCAGCTCCGCATCGCGGCGCGCCCATGTGCTCAGTTTTTCCAGCTCCGGTTGGTTCTTTCCGCCGCTTGCGCGCACCTCGTGGCGGATAAGTTCAACGTCATAACGCTCAGCAAAACGGTCCAACACCTGCTCAGCCAGATGCGAATAGGGATCATCATATTGGTGGAAGTATTCAACGCGGTGTGGCGCGCCATCCTTTGCCCGCAGCTTTTCCGCTTTTGCACGAGCCTTTGCGCGATTTTCGGGCACAATCACCCGGTCGAACATCCGCCGCATTAGGTGACGCAGCACAGCAGGCGGATCGGTCATCATCCGCCCGTTTGGGTTATTGTCGGGCTCAGGCTTTAGAGGCATTGGCCCTCCGCTTTTGGACCAAGCCAATCACGCCTACACCCGCAATGGCAATCAATGCCAAGAGCATACCCACCATCAGCCGCACCTGTACAAAGGTGATTGTCGGTCGGGTAATGAACACTTCCGTATGCGCGAGCGAAGCGGTCTTAAAGGCATTGCCTTCGAGCATTTTCTCATCGGCAATCATATCAAGAAGATCACGCAAAGAGCGGTAGCGCACCACCGCCACCCGGTCGATCTCATCACCATATTTGCCGAGCATCAGCCCAGCGCGCTCACTCACAAAAACCGGGTGCCCCCCGCGTTCAAGCAGCAATGGCACAACGATCGCGGCATATTCCGCCTCTGCTTCAAGCGCCTCTGCGCCCTCGGCGCGCGTTTCCAGATTGACGGCGTAGAACTCTTTGCCGTCATCATTAGGCAGCATAGCGCGCAGGTTGCGGCTCATGCTTCCTTCCGGAGTATCCTCCAGCTTCACGCCGTGAAGCTGCTCGATCTCAGCCAGCATTTCCAAGCCCTCTTCCTCAGAAATCGGGTCGCCATTGCCGCCGTACCAGATCCAGAAGCTGGCATAGAGAACGCCAATAACCCCAAGCCAAATCCATTTTTCGCGGTTCATTTGTCTCACCTCTTAGTTCGGCGAATACACATACTCGTCGCCCGGCTCGAACTGCTCGGCCAGCGTCTTGTCGATCATTATTGGCGAGTCTGTCACCGACGGATAGAGCGCGGGTGTGCGATCCTTGTGGTGCGCATCAAGTAATGTCTGAAGCTCGGCAAGCTTCTCCGGTCGCTCCTGCGCGAGATTGCGTCGCTCGGTCGGATCATTGGCGAGATCGAACAGCCATTTCTTATTAAGACGACCGCTCACCTGCAATTTCCAGTCACCTGCACGCACGACCTTTGCATGTCCGCTTTGCCAGAAAAGAGCGTTGTCTGGTCGATCAACCGAGCCATTGCCGCGCGCAAGGGGCAGGATATTGATCCCGTCGATGGCGACCCCTTCGGGTAGTCGCGCCCCGGCAACCGAGGCAAGGGTTGGCATGACATCAATATGCGCGACCGGCGTATCAATGCGAGTGCCAGCAGCAATCTGCCCTGGCCATCTAAGCAGCATCGGAACCCGGATGCCCCCTTCGAACATGGTAATCTTCCAACCGCGATAGGGAGCGTTGATTTCAGGCAGGCCGACATAGCCCGCCCCGCCATTGTCGCTCGACAGCACGATCATCGTGCTGTCTGCGAGCCCTTCCCGCTCAAGCTTATCCATGATCCTGCCGACGCTGCGATCAAGCGCACGGATCATAGCCGCATAGACCCGTAGGCGATGGTCGGAGATGTGAGACAAGGCGTCGTAGTCGGCCTTGGTGGCCTGCAGCGGCGTGTGCGGCGCCCAATGCGCCAGATACAGAAAGAACGGCCGGTTCCGGTTCGCTTCGATCACTTTGAGTGTCTCGTCAGTCCAATAGTCCGTCAGATAGCCACCGGGCTCGAAATGCTCGCCGCCGTTGAATGAGGTGGAATATGTCATCGAGGCCCAGAGAAAATGATCGATCGGATCAAATTCAAGCTTGGCATTGACCACGTCAGGATCATCGTCGGGTAAAAACTTGCCGCTTCGCATCAACAAGCTCTCATCAAAGCCTTGATCATTCGGTAGGGAACCTGCCGAAGTGCCCAGATGCCACTTGCCGATATGGACAGTGTGATAGCCTCGTTCTTTCAGCGTTTCGGCAATGGTCACTTCGCTCGAAGGCAAGCCCTGATCCTCATATGGCGGCTTCGCATCGTCTAGCTCTGCGTCGTAGAACGATGGCGGCAAATCACTGCGGATCGTTTCGCTAACCATTTGCACGACAGGGGCGAGATCCCGAGGGGGTCGGAGTGAACTCAAACCCAGTCCTTGTGGGGTATCGCCCCGTCATCAGCATTGCGCGTGAGGGCGCGCAGGTTGCGTGCCCGGAATAAGCCTGGTTGAAGATCGCGCCTTCTGCCGCCAGTCGATCGATATTGGGCGTCGGGACTGAGCCTCCGGCGACGCCTCCGCCGAAGGTTGAAAGGTCATTGATGCCCAAATCATCGAGGAGGATAAAAACGATGTTGGGCGGGCGGTCAGCAGACGGCTGCGCTGCCTCAGCAGGCCCCTGCGCCCACTCGACTGGCCGGTTCTCGGCGACTGGGACTTGGTTTGCCTGATAGCGAACGTAGGCAAGGATGAGCGAGGTCCGATTGAGATAAGCCAGAGTTCCCAATACGGCTGCGACAACCGCAATTCCCGCGACCCATTTTTGCCATCTCTTCATCAGTTGACCTTAGCTTAGTGAAAACGAAGAAGGGGCGGCCACATGCTGCCGCCCCTCCCATTTTGACCGGAGTGGAGATAAGGTCAAAATTCACCCCTCAGGGTAACGCCGTACATGCGCGGTTCTTGCGCAATGAAAGCTGACCGCGAGCCGCTGCGAAGCGCGGTGTTAAAAGTTACGCCGCGTGCGGTTTCATCAGTCAGATTGGTCGCCCAAGCTTCAATCGCCCATCCGGTTTCGGCATGCTTAAGGCCCGCACGGAGGTTCACAGTGGTGTAACCGTCCTGAACATCAAAAGGCAGAAGCGGTGTTTGACCAAGGGCCGCCGCGTTGGGAGGCGTCGCGCGTCCTTGCGTTGACGTCCGACTGTCGCTGACTGTGCGGACCTGACCGTTCACGAAGAAATCGAGCGTGTCTGAGAGCGGCACTTCATAATTCGCCCCCACAATCGCGACGATATCAGGCGCGTTGGTAAGCGAGAATCCGCAAAGGTTCTGAACTGAAAGCGCATCGGCCGCCGTCGCACAATCGGCAGGATAACGCGCATCTGTGTAGGCCAGCGACGTATTGATCGTAAGCCCGTCGGTTGGGCGCAATACCGATTCCAATTCAAAACCAGTGCTCTTGGCTTTCGGCACATTGAAGCTCTGAAACTGGGTTCCTGTGAACTCGAGCACCTGAAAATTGCTGAATTCTTCATAGAAAATAGCAAGGTTGGCGGTGATGCCACCATCAAGGAAGCGCCCCTTCAAACCCACTTCATATGCATCGACTTCTTCTGACTCGAATGTCGGATCAGAGGCATTCACGCCAGCCGTTGCGTCAAGGTTGATACCGCCCGATTTATATCCGTGCGTGAAGCTGGCATAGACGTTGACGGTGTCGAACTCGTACCCAAGCTTGGCGGTGTAGATCAGTTCATCATCGTCAAAGTTGGCCGTGAATGTCCGCGGCAGTGGCAAGGCCACCGACTGCGGCAGGTTCGCAGGCGCTGTAAGCGGAAAGCACCCCAGACCGATGACCGGGCCGACCAATGCAGGTGGAATCGCCCCTACTGCTGCCCGCGCTGCGAGCGAGGTGCAGACCGGATTGGTGTTGGATGGCTGCGCGAAGAAACCGTCTTTGCTTTCATCGGAATAGCGAAGGCCTAGGGTGAGATCGAGCCGATCCGTGACGGAAAAAACATTGTGCGTGAAGACAGAGAAACTCTCAGCCGATTGCCCAAACTGATTGTTTGAGATCGCGGCGCCCGGATCGAAGCCGCCGGACAAAGCGCGCAAAGGATTGGCGCCAAACATGCCGCCGGTTGGGCCAAACAATGTAGCGCCCACAAGCGCATCATAATCCTGGCCCAACGCCAAAATGCTGTCGCCCAAAATGTCTTCGTCAGAGTAGAACGCGCCCACAAGCCAGTCGAGACGACCGCCAAAGGCATCGCCCTGAAGACGCAGTTCATGCGTCATCGTATCGATGGTCGTTGTATTCCTGACGACATTGAAAACATCGAGCGCGGAGAAGTCGGAATCGAACGCCTCGTTCGCTTCATACTCGCGATAAGAACCGATGTAGATCAGATCGACATTGCTGCTGATCGGCACTTCGATCTCGCCGGTGACACCCCAGTTCTCGACATCCGCACTGGGGGTGCGGCTCAATGAAACAACCCGGTTGTCGAGAGCTTGCCGCGCAGTCGTGTTGTCAGTGGCAATGGTTGCGACCGTTGGCGATGCCATGCCGCCACGTGGTCCCAAGCCAACGAAGTTGAACAGTCCTGCTGTCTCAATGGGAGACTGCAACAGCTCGATCGCGCCGCAGCACGAACTGGTGTCTTTCGAATAATCGGCGATCAAGCGGCCTTCGATACCACTATCTGTAGCGAAGCCGATTTGGCCGCGCACCAAATAGCGGTCGACATCATTAGTCTTGCCATTCTCCGCACCGTTTGCATCAACCGCAGTGATGAAACCGTCACGCTCACGGTACGCACCCGTCAGCCGCAGAGCGACAGAATCCTCGACCACAGGGACATTGATCGCGCCTTGCAGGCTGATCTGGTCAAAATTGCCGTAGCTTGCGTTCACAAATCCGCCGAACTCACCAAGATCGGGGCGACGATAGATGACGTTGAGCGCGCCTGCCGAGGTGTTGCGGCCAAACAGCGTTCCTTGTGGGCCGCGCAGGACCTCGACACGCTCCACGTCGACAAATTCAGACAAGGCCACGCCGGGACGGGACTGATAGGCCCCGTCGATGAAAACGCCCACCGCGCTTTCAAAACCGATATTGTTCGATGTTGTACCGACGCCGCGAATACGCAGCACCACGCCGTTTGAGGCAGCCTGCGCGCGCGAAACGTTGAAGCTGGGCGCAACACTGCCAAGGTCGGTTACATCGTCAACCGCCTGCGCTTCGAGCTGAGCGGTACCAACAGCTGTCACCGCTATGGGAATGTCCTGCACATCCTGCGCGCGGCGGGTTGCTGTCACGATAATGACGCTGTCATCAGCTTCGAGCGCTTGAGCACCGTCACCCTGCTCGTCCTGAGCCATTACCGGAGAGGCGGCGAGGCCCCATCCCAGTGCGGCTATCACTGCCGTTTTAGATCCACTACGACAAAGCGTGCTCAGCTGAATGCGTGCCACAATACCTCTCCCATATATCAGCATCTATCGTGCCATAATATATTGGCATATATAGTGTCGATTTGAGAGTCAATCAGCAAGCACCTGCCTCAAAGGCGACGGTCGCCGTTCACAATTTGCGCGTAGATCGCTCCATCAATCGCGGTAAATTCACTGCTCGCTGGATCAAGGAACCAGAGCGGCTCGTCGGTCTGTTCCGGATCAAAGCCTTGTTTTACGAGTTCGACCTTACGGAATTTGAAGGTCCCCGTGGTCTCTGCTTCGGGCTGGATGCGAAGGAACAAGGGAACCGCATAGGCAGGGAGCCCTGCGCGAAGATGGTCAGCAAACCTCCGCATGGAAAAATCACGCCCCACCGTCAGCGCCGCCATCCCGGCCCTGCCTTCAAAGCCGGGCACCTCGACGCCGTAAACATTCGCCAATTCAACACCGGGGTATTTAGACATGACATCTGCCACTTCATTGGTGGCGACGTTCTCCCCCTTCCAGCGGAACGTGTCGCCAATCCGGTCAACGAAATAGAGATAATTGTCGGCATCGCGGCGGATTAGATCGCCGGTGCGGAACCACTTATCGCCCTTCTCAAAAACGTCGGTGAGGATTTTGGCCTGTGTCGCCTTCTGGTCATGATAACCGCTAAAGTCCTGTCGACCCACATCAGTGATCTTGCCCAGAACTTCCCCCGGCTCGTCTACATCTGCCCTGATGCAATACCCGTCGGCTCCGCGAATGGGGAGTTCCTCAACCACGTCGAATTTGACCAGTTCCATCCCGATCTTTGCTCCCATCCAAGCGGGCATTTGACCGATTGCGCCAATTTTGCCGTCGAGATTGAGGAAGGTCACATTCCCTTCTGTTGACCCATAAAGCTCGCGCATTGTCGGGACCTGAAACCGCTCGACAAAAGGTCGCCAAACCTCACCGCGAAGCCCATTGCCAAATCCAGCACGAAGCGAATGAGCGGTCTGCTTGGGGTGATCAGGCGCACTTACAAGGTAGCGGCATAGCTCTCCGATATAGACAAACAGGGAAGCATCATTGTCGACAATGTCATCCCAGAATTCAGAAGCGGAAAACTTGCGCTTTAGAATGATTGTCGCACCAATGCTAAGCGCCCCGACCAGCCCCAGGCCACCGCCTGTGATGTGATAAAGCGGCAGCGTGTTGTAGACCCTGTCCTCAGGCTTGATCCGAACGAGCGCCTTGGCGGTCCTACCTGTACCCCTGATCTTCATATGCGTGATCTTGGCCGCTTTGGGCAGGCCGGTAGTGCCAGATGTGTAGATGAAAAGAGCGGTTTCTTTGCCCTTGAGATGCTGCCTGGTGGATCGGTCGGGGCGGATTGCCTTCTGGCCATTGAGCGCCAGCGACAGGTCCTGACCATGCCCCCCATCAAGATCCCATAGGACGGGCTTGCTTTCCAGAGAGGGCAGGCATGCCTTAACTCGCGCCGTCTGTGTGCCGCCAGCAATCACCGCCCTTGCCTCCACAATACCGATGCAATGCGCGAGGCCCTCACCCTCAAGATTTGTGTTAATCAGGGCGGTGGCGACGCCGATTTTGGAGAGACCAAACCAGATCGCCGCAAAGTCAGGGCAGTTTTCCAGATCCAGCGCGACCACATCGCCGGCGCTTAGTTCCTGAGAGATAGCCCAGTTAGCGACACGATTGGCCCGCTCTTCAAACTGCCGATATGTGACTGTCTCGCCTTCAAAGACGATTGCGACCTTATCGGGATAGGCGTCAATCACATCCTCAAAGTCATCGGCAATGGTTCTTGCCTCGTCTGGCTTGAGATCGCTGAACAGGCGAAGCACGCGCAACAGGCGCACACCAAACTTCGCGTCACGCCAAAATGCCCTCAATGGCTTCGCCATTCCTTCTTCTCCTCCGGGATCACAATCATGTCCCGGATTGACCTGATCGACATTATGACACTAATTATGCCATCATATTTGTGCCGGAGCAACTGAGCAAATTCTGATGATGCAGGAAGTGGCGCAGTGGGAGAATGGCATTGGTCAATACAGTACTCAAAGTCTTGGTGGCGCTGCCAGCAGTGCTGTTCATCTTCACAGGGGCTCGTTGGCTGGTCGGACCCAGCGATGTGGCCGCAACTCTGGGTCTTGATTTGAGCGAAGGGCTAGGCCGCTCTTCGCTGATCGGAGACATGGCAGGCTTCTTCCTTACCCTTGGGAGCTGCATGCTTATCGCGCTGATCACGCAAAGGCGTGCCTGGTATTATCCGGCCATGATGCTGCTTGGCATAGCTGCGTTGGGTCGCATCATCGCTTGGCTCATTCACGATGCCAGCTTGGCCGGTCCCCAGATCATGGTTGAGCTGGTCGTGGCGGGCATCTTGCTGGCTGCCTCGCGGCGCCTGCCTCAGGAGTAGTGAGCCAATGATGCGCTCTGCTTTTAGTCGGGTTGTTGGCATCGCCACGCTATGCTTTGGCATTGCGATTGCCGGGACGCTTGGGGGATCATTTCGAGCGGTTGCTGAGGAAGCGCGTTCTGGGCAGCTTTCAGGAAACGCGTCCCGTCCTAATATCGTCTTCATTCTCGCTGACGACCTCGGCTACTCCGATCTGGCTCCATACGGAAGCGAGATAAGCACTCCCAATCTCAGCGCACTTGCCGATCAGGGTTTGGTATTCACCAACTACCACACCGGTCCCAATTGCGCACCTTCGAGGGCAATGCTCCTTACCGGCGTCGACAGTCATCTGGCAGGTGTCCCCAACATCCCAGAGATGATTGCGCCTGAGCAGCGCGCTCATCCCAATTACCAAGGTGTGCTTGGCGATGATGTAGTGACCGTGGCGACCTTGCTCGAGGACGCAGGTTACAACACTTACATGGCTGGCAAGTGGCATCTGGGTATGGAACCGCACAAGCTCCCTAGCCGCCGCGGTTTTCAACGGACCGTCGCCATGATGGATTCAGGCGCGGACAATTGGGAACAGCGCCCTTATCTGCCAATCTACGACCAAGCCAACTGGTTCGCAGATGGAGAGCGCACCACACTTCCCGACAACTTCTATTCCTCGCGTTTTCTGGTCGATAGCATGATCGACTTTATCGATAACGGGTCGAGCGAAGGGGAGCCCTTTTTCGCCTACATCCCCTTCATGGCCGTGCACACGCCCGTGCAGGCTCCGCAGGAATTCATCGACCGTTACATGGGCGTCTACGACACGGGCTGGGACGATCTACGCGAGCAACGGTTAGAACGAGCGGCAGCCTTGGGAATTGTGCCAGCCGACACGCCAATGGTGCGTATGGAATCAACCGACGACTGGGACACCCTGAGCGAAGAGGACAGGCGTTACCAAGCCAAACGCATGGCGGTGTATGCCGGCATGATCGAGGCGATGGACTTTCACATCGGTCGCCTGATCGACCATCTCAAACAAGCCGGGCAATACGAGAACACAATCTTCATTGTAACTTCCGACAATGGCAGTGAGGCCAGCGGGCCCGCTGACCCTCGGGGCTTCCCACAAAGGCTTGGCCCAGCAAATCTCGGCTACAATTTGGATTATGACACTCTGGGACTGAAAGGCAGTTTCAGCACAATTGGTCCGAGTTTTGCCAGCGCGTCTGCAAGCCCCTTAGCCTATTACAAATTCTACGCTGGCGAAGGAGGAATGCGCGTTCCTCTCATCATTGCAGGTGAACCAGTTGATCCACAGCAGAGACTGACGAAGGCCTTCGCGTGGGCGACTGATATCACCCCAACCATTCTGTCGCTGACAGGGGTGCCACAGCCAGCCGAACGCTATGCCGGACGTCCGGTTCTGCCCATCACTGGGCACGACCTTACACCGGTGATCACCGGAGCAGCTGAGCGCGCTTACGGCCCTGATGAATGGGTTGGCTATGAATTGACTAACCACGGTGTGCTCTTTCAGGGCGATTACAAAATGGTCGTGAACCAGCCGCCGGTCGGGGATGGCCAATGGCGCTTGTTCAATATCGTGAGTGACCCCGGCGAAACCGTGGATCTGGCTGCATCGGAGCCGCAGCGGTTCCAGCGAATGCTGGCCAACTATGAACAATACCGCCGTGACAACAAGGTGGTGCCCGTGCCCGAGGGCTACAGCCAGATGCGACAAATTGTCCTCAACGCGCTGCTGCAGAGCAGGGAAACCGTCATCGCATTCATGCTGACACTCCTGCTGCTCGTACCATTCTATGTCGCCTACAAGAGCACCAAGGCAAATAGGGCATTGTAAGTCTCTCGACGCCGATAACCTCCAATATGTGAAGGGAATAACGGCCTAGAAAACAGCCAAAAGATGTCGGTGCGAATTTTTGGTCAACCGAATTGGTCTTAATGGGATCTGATCTCAACAAACGACAGCTTTGAAGTCGTGCACTCCGTACTGCGATCTAGAGGGGCAGAGAATTTGGGACGATCTCCGTCAATCCCATCAGCCTATCTAGCTCTTTCCAGTACGGGCTGGAGGCGCATTGTCGCTAGTTTCTGGAGATTGCAGCTCATCCCGTAATGCGGAGAGCAGCCTCAAGTGGCGGTGGAGGCAGTCCTGCGCGAACTCGTCTCTGTCGGGCAGGACCTACCGCTGCACGCGGCCCGATCCGTCTCCGCTCATCAGTTTTTCAACTTCCGGCACGGTGACGCGGTTGAAGTCACCCATGATCGTGTGTTTCAACGCGCTGGCCGCAACGGCGAACTCCAGACTCTGCTGGCGGTCTTCATAGGCGTTGAGGCCATAGATCAGAGCCGAGGCAAAGCTGTCTCCGCCGCCTACTCGGTCAACAATATCAGTCAGCTCGTATTTGCGGGAAAGCATGAAACCATCATCACGCGTGCGCAGACAGGCCGACCAATTGTTGCGATCCGCTGAGAGACTTTCGCGCAGAGTGATCGCGATCGTGTGCATGTCGGGATAGATATCCAGCACCTTTTGCCCCAGAGCCTCGTATTTCGCTGTGTCGAGCTCCCCGCTTTCGACGTCCACATCGACAGTGATGTCGAGCGATTTCTGGCAGTCTTCCTCGTTCGCGATGCCGACATCGACATACTTCACCAGCTCTCGCATTACCTCTGGTGCCGACTTACCGTATTTCCAAAGCTTGCCGCGGAAGTTGAAGTCGCAAGAAACCGTCAGGCCCGCTTCCTTCGCCGCTTTGACACAGGCCATCGATAGGTCAGCTGCCGACTGGCTGAGCGCAGGGGTGATGCCAGTGATGTGCAGCCACTTCGCGCCAGCAAAGATCGCCGGCCAGTCAAACTCGTCCATTCCCGCGTTGCAGATCGAGGAGTTTGCGCGGTCATAGACAACCTTTGACGGTCGCTGGTTCGAGCCCGTTTCGAGGAAGTAGATCCCCACTCGATCACCAGAACGGCTGATATGCGCGGTGTCGACGCCGAACTTGCGCAGCTCCATGACCGCGTTTTCACCAATATCGTTATCCGGCAGCGCGCTGACGAAGCCTGAATCCAGCCCGTAATTGCTGAGCGCAACCGCAACGTTCGCCTCACCGCCGCCAAAGGTCGCCTCAAATGCAGGCGACTGAAAAAAGCGTTCATGCCCGGGCGTATTCAAACGCAGCATGATTTCACCAAAAGAAAGAAATTCAGCCATGGGGAGGAGCTTTCGTATTCGTATTGTGCCGCCTCAAGAGAAGGCAAGGCCGCCATTGATGTCGAGATTAGCGCCGGTGATGTAGGAAGAATCTTCCGAGGCAAGATAGGCTACAAGGTCAGCAGTTTCTTCAGGTCGCCCTTGACGCTTCAGCGCAGTCGCATTGGCAACATTTTCACGGGCTGCATCGGGAGTGAACTTGTCGTGGAACGCGGTAGCGATCATGCCCGGGCACAGCGCGTTCACACGAATGCCCTTGGGACCAAGCTCTTTGGCGAGTCCGCGCGTCATTGTCATAACGGCACCTTTAGAGGTGGCATAAGCAATCGCTCCGCCGCCGCCGCCATCACGGCCTGCGAGGCTGGCGAGGTTCACAATTGCCGCGCCCTCTTTCATGTGCGGGACCGCCGCCTTGCAGGCAAGGAAGGTGGACGTCGCGTTCAGTTGCATGACAAAATTGAAGAATTCTTCGTCCATTTCTTCAAGCGTTTTGCGCGCAACCAGACCGCCGGCATTGTTCACCAAGACATGGATTTCATCGCCGAATGCTTCGGTGGTGGCTGCGATCAAGGCGTCAACTTCGGCGGGCTTAGTTACGTCTGCCTTCACCTTGATGGCCTTACCGCCGGAGGATTGGACCGCCGCAACAGTCGCATCGGCGTCGGCTTCGTTGCTGTTGTAATTAACAACAACGCTCGCGCCTTCGCTTGCGAGTTTGACGCACACAGCGCGGCCGATGTCTCGGCTTCCACCGGTAACAACCGCCACCTTACCTGCAAATTTCATTTGTTCTTCCCCTTAGGTGTAAGCGCGGCCAGCGGCCGATTTGGGTTTCAATGGTTCGATTTTCGGGATGAGAAGCCAAACGCTTGCGACCGCCAGCACCGCCAAAGCAGCGCCAATCGCAAATGCTGGCATGTAGCTATTCTCGACCATCGGTGACAGGAACGTCAGTCCAAGGCTTTCCCGCATTTCATTAAACTTCTCGGCTTCGGTCAGTCGCGGTACGAGCCAGACAAGACCCGCCGCTGCCAATTTGGCAGCAGTCCCAGCGTAACCTGCTAGCGAGCCAACGGCCTTCTTGCTGTAGAGGTCGCTCGGCAGTGTTTGGACGTTGCCGATCGATGTCTGAAAGCCGAACAAGATCACGGCCATTACGAGCACCGCCAACGTCGGGGTCGATGCGACCGACATGGAGAAAAGTGCAGGGAGCATGATCAGCGCACCGAGCGTAATGACCATTTTTCGGGTCTTGTTCACTGACCATCCAGAGTTCAGCCGGTTCTGCGCCAGTAGCCCTCCGAACCAAGCCCCCAACATTGCGCCGACGTACGGAACCCAGCCGTAGAGACCGATATCGGCCACATCGAAACCAAATGTGTCGATCAAGTAGATGGGGATCCAGAATACAAACAGCCACCAGATGGGGTCGATGAACATCGCGGGCAGGATCGCACCCCATGTTTCCTTGCGCCCGAGCATTTCTCCGGTCGAAGGATTGTAGTCGTTCTCTTCCTCTTCAGACCCGGCGCTTCGCTGACCGGAAAGGATGAAGTTGCGCTCTTCCTCCGAAATCCATGGGTGCGTTTCAGGCTTGGATTTATAGACTATCAGCCAAGGGATCAGCCACAGCAGCCCGACTATGCCGATGACGATGAAGATCGCTTTCCATCCCATAAATACCGCAAGCAGCGCCAGCAGTGGCGGTGACACAATGCCACCGATAGCCGCGCCGGAGTTGAAAATGCCCTGAGCCAAAGCGCGTTCGTTGATCGGAAACCACTCGGCATTTGCCTTGGCAGCCCCTGGCCAGTTTCCGGCCTCGGCAACACCCAAAATACCTCTGAAAAGAGCGAAGGAACCGACGCCCGCTGCGAATGCATGCAGCGCGGTTGCAATCGACCACACGCTTATCGAGAGGACAAAGCCGACGCGAGTACCGATCCAGTCAAAGATCTTCCCGAAGAGGCCTTGGCCGAAGGCGTAGGCCAGAACAAAGACTGTGCCGATGTTGGCGTAGTCTTGGTTGGTGAAGCCAAACTCTTCCTTGATGTCAGGCCAAAGGACACCAAGAGCGCCGCGATCAATATAGTTGATGATCGTTGCGAGAGCGACGAGGCCGACGACCCAGAAGCGAAGATTACCTCTGGTCATGGTCAAGCCTCCTCACCAAGAAAGTCTTCGCGCAGAGGGCTGAATGTGTCGATCAGCACACCTGCCTCAAGACACACCGCTCCATGATCGAGATGCGGCGCGATGTAGAAGCTGTCGCCGGTGTTCAGGACTTGCTTCTGACCGTCGATAAAGACTTCAAATGACCCGCTTTCGACATAGGTTGACTGGCTGTGGCGGTGAGCATGCACTTGCCCCACAGCGCCTTTTTCGAACCAAACACGCACGATCATAATTTCCGGGCCATACCCTAGGATCTGACGTGTAATGCCGTCACCCAAGTTTTCTTTGGGTGTTTCCTTTGCGACCACAAAGGGCGGGCTTTCTGCTTTTGCTAGCGTTGCCATTACTCTCTCTCCCGTGCGGCGAGTTCGACCACCGCTGCAAATCCGTTCCACGCAAAGGTGACATTGCCATCATTGATTTCGTGCTGCTTCTCGGCGTCGGGATCATGTGAAACCGCAATCGCGAAGCGCTCGCCTGATTTCAGGGCAAGGTGGACCAAATCATACCGACCGATGCGCTTGTGACTGAGGTCCGCAACCCGGCTGCGGCTAGCGACCGTTTGCTCCGCAGCGCCATCATATTTGCCATGTGCTTCTAGCAAGCTGGCGAAATGAGCGTCGCCGTCTTTGGCGGCCCGTAGAATAATCAATGGTTGGCGGCGCAGGTTAAAGCTTGGATCCGAGGCACCACTTTCGCCAAGGATCACATCTAGGGGACCGTTTCCAGCAAACCGATAGGTGTAAAAGCGACCATCTAGAATAGTCGTAAGTGCGCCCTTTCCGTCAGATTCGGTGGCAACCGCATCAACCCAGATATGTTGGTAGCCATTGTCGGATCCCAAGACCGGGCGAGCCGCAGTGTTTACCTCGGCTGCAAGGTCATGCTCCATGATATGTCCGCTGTAATGCAATGGCAGATCATATTGATGCTTCGCCTCACTTTGAGCGTGGACCAGATCAAGGACCAACGGGGCCTCTAATCCCTCAATGGAGGGCATGATCAAAGTGCGGGTGATGATCACGCCTGGATAGGCACTATCAATCCGGGCACTCGTCACTTGCAGGCCTTTGGCGTCGGAAAAGTAAAGCTGCTCAGGCCAATTTGAGCTGGCCACTTTAACAGCGCCGTCAAAGTGGCTCTTCTCATCAACAACTAGGGTATTGTGCGCGATTGAGGACTTCGCCCAGGTCTCGTTCTCGGGAAGATAGCGACCGCCCTCTTTCGCCTCGATATTGAGGAAGCGTGCCGCACCATAATCGCGCACAATCTCGTTGTCATTGTCGTAGAGTTGCCAAGCAAGCTTATCGAAATGGCCATGCCCCATCCCCTGTGAGGAGTTCTTCGCAATCAGCGCTGTGCTGGGCTCACCGTGCGGATTTTCCGGACCTTGGCGAAGAACTGCAACGGCGCCTTCATCGCCCTCCGGGCCATCACTCAACAGAAGGGAACGGAACGGAAAGCCTTTAGCTTTTCCGTCGGCCAGATCGCGCGCGAGCATCATCCCGTTTTCGCTCAGCACAGTCCGGCCCTGAAACTGCGCTACTGACAGCAGTGAGGGGTCACGGGTCTGGGCATAGGCGATAGCGATCCCGTCATAGAGCTCTGCAGTGCGCAGGCTTTTATCCCGGATCGCATCGTTGAACGGGAAGAAATACCCGCGATAGCTCAGCTGAACCGTGGTCCGCAGCGCTTTGAGCAGGATGCCGTCGCGGTGCTCGAAGATTTTGCGAGCCGGATCGTTGCGCTCGATTGCGTCGGCAAAAACCATAAACGGCAGAAGCGCAAAACGCTGATAATACGGACCTTCGGTGTAGTATCCGTCTGGCGAAAACAGCAGCTCGGTCTGGCGGATGAAGCCGGTCTTGCCGTCCTTGTCCGAGCCCAGCAGAGCCCGATCGACCATGTCCTGATCGCCCAGCAAATACCCGGTCATCCCTACACCAGCCGTCGCCCAAGTGGCGTGGTTGTGAATTCGATTGAAGGTCCGCTTGGAATAGACTGAAAGGAAGTCTGCTGCCGGGCGAAAGACGTTGTCGTCAATTCGCTGGCGCTGCTCTGCGCTCAAAGTGTCGCGGATATCGCCATAGCCCTGCACCGTGTGCACCAGCCACATCGCATCGTTCAAGACCTGCCAGAACAACCGGCCGACATTCTGGTTTGCTTTGGCCGGATGATCGCCCAACCGCGGATACATATCCGCATATTCAAGCAACATGTCGCGCACGTAATTGCGGTACTTCTCGTCACCGGTGACGCGGTACAACTGCCCGCCGAGATAGATCGCTTTGTAATTCCGTTTGTGCTGTTCGTGCGTGTATCCGCCGCCCGGATCCTTTGGCTGGGGCACGACCAGTCCTTCGGCCATCATCCTATCGACGAACACAGTGGCCCGGCCAAGCTCATCAGCATAGAGGGCCGGCAAATCGGTCGGGGCAGCTGCGTTCGAAGCCGCCCCGACCGTCTGGGGTGCAGCCACGAGAGCACCTGGAGAGCAAGCACTGCCCGCTAATGCGGCTGCGAGGAAAGCAATCCGGATCATTGGCAAGGGTCTTCGCCAAAGGTGTTGCCGGAGCGAATGGCTCGGTGGTCGCCATTGAAGTTCAACTCTTCGAGTCTTAGCGCGGGGGTATCCTCAAACTGGTTGTCCAAAATCTCGGTTGCGGGTGTTCCAACTGTGTGGACTACGCGCACGGGCGCAGAGCCGGAGACCCTATTGCGAGCAACATTGGCGATCTGCACGCCATGCAAGTTTATCGATGCGCCAGAGCCATTGGTCGCAGCGAGACCCACCTTGGAAAGCGCATTGCCGCTAATGCGAACGTTTGGCCCAAATGTGCTTTCATCGCGTCCCCCGCGGTAAATGTCCGCGATTGGCCCGCCGATATTGGTGAAGGTGCTATCGACAATGTCGAGGTACTCCACATTGTACTGGCCAAAGTCTTCGGATTCAGCCGCCGCAGAGATCACTGACCCGGTTATGTCTTCGAACCGACTATTCCGGATAGATACGCGGTCTGCGAGCGTGCTTTTGCCAAGGGTCAGCACATTGAACGACTTGTTGACGACGAGCCCCCTTACAGTGACGCTGTCCATTTCGATCTGCATGTTTGACTTGATTGGAAACGTCGTGGTCCGGATTGCTGAGTTGCCAACTGAGTCCGGTGCAAGCGCACCATCAATCGTAACATTTGCCAACTGCAGATTACCGCCGTCGCGCAGCTCGATCAGAGTTGGCCGAGTAAACAGAATGCTGGGCTGAGTTTGTCCCTGCTCAAATGCACCACGAATGGTGAGCGCTTTATCAAGTGGAATTGCGCGATTGACGATGTATTCGCCAGACGAAAGCAGCAGCACATCGCCTCGCCCTGCCGCTAACGCTGCTTCAACGAGCGTGTCTTCGCCCGGCGAAACTGTGATCACTTTGCCTGAAGAACCGAACAGCTGCCCGTCACCAGGTTTGGCATACCAGGTGACACCAACCTGTTCCAAAGAAACGGGTTCGAGATCTCGGGGGGCGCCCACTGATTGGTGTGAGCCTTCAACGGGATAGAGGAGTCCGTTTTCCGCACGTGCGAGCTGAAGGCCGCGCCGTTCGAGCTTGTCAGTCAGTACGGGCTGCACCTCACCCTGGCCCACTATATTCGACGAGAACTGGATGCCGGAGATATCGTCATAGGCCTCAAGGAAAGACTCGCCCTCTAGGCCACCCAGCAGATTTCGAGCGAAGGATGTGTCGCTTGGAGCGGCTGACCGCTCCTCATCAGCTCCGACGTTAAAGGCAACACGGCGACTGTCGACGATGGTGTTGTTTTCAATTCTGGCGCCTTCAACCTCAACATAGCGATTGACCGGCGAATTCGGCACACCATTCATTACAGCAAGGGCGCTCGAAAATGCTATTCCGCGCAATCCTTCCATGTAGTTCTCACGCACGATCTGACCGCGATTGATCACTCGGATACCGCCCGTGTAGTCCTTGCCATCACCCAGGAAGACATTGCGCTCAACGACATTGTCGTCACCGTGGCGCAATGTCAGCGTTCCACGGGATTTCAGGAAGACGTTCCCGCGAAATACATTGCCGCCGGACTTGGATGAAATAATCTCGACTTCACCATCAGCACGGTCAAAGACATTGTTCTCAACAATCGTTTCGGAGCGGTGCATAGAGTAGCGGCTAGTACCGATCCGAAGTGTCTCGCCTCCGTTCGACCCAAGAACCGGACGCGGCCCGAAATAGTTGTGATCTATGCGGTGCGCGTTTTGACGGCTTTCTTCGCTGTCCAGGCGCACGGCCAATGTCACGCCTTTGTTGGTCTTGCCGACCATATGGTTGTGATCAAACCGGTTGTTCTTGCCGTATATGCCGACCCAGTAATCACTTTCGTAGCGATCGGGCTTGCTGAAATTATCGATCACCATCTCGGTGACACGCACATTCTTGGCCAAATCCTGCTTGGTACGGCGAAACGCAATCACTTCGCCCCGTGGGCTATAGCCGTCTTTGAAAACGAGCCCCGAAACCAAGATGTGCTCACCACCAATCCTGAGGCTGGATTGTCCGGTCAGGAATACCTTGCCCGCCTCTTCCGATCTAACAGTGATGAGGTTGTCTGGTGTGCCGCTACCCGTCACGACCAACTCAAAGTCGCGCCATTCACCATTAGCAAGGATTATGGTGTCACCCGCTTCGACAGTCTTCAGAGCCGCGGAATACTCGCCCTGGGTGCGGACAAGATAATCCTCCGCCAGCGCCGGAACCGCGCCCAGCGAGCACATCCCAACAACAAGGCTAAGCCTTGTGAGCATTCCAATAATCCCCTCGTCCCATTCTCTCGAGTCGGACTATACGAGGGCGCGATTGATTGTCAATCAATCTGGCATATTAATTGGTATGGTTTGGTATGAAACAAGTATCTATCCAATTTTGGCGGCCGCAGTGAAACGCTTGCGGCTTTGTGAGACCTTCTCTTGCACTTCTTCGAGCGCCATTCGCTCGGTGGCGTCCAGCATAGCTTCGATCAATCGCTGGAAGTGTTCGCGCATCGCATTGCGCGCTGCGGCCGGGTCACGATCCCGCAATGCGACGAATATCGCTTCATGCTCTGCCGTTCGGGATTCTGCATCGTGAATGCAAACCGCCTCGTAAGTTGCCTTCACCTCGGGCAAGTCCTCACGCATACGCCAGAGCGTTTTCATCGTATGCTCCATCGCTGCATTGTGAGATGCCTCAGCGATAGTACGATGGAACTGTTCGTCCGCCTCGTTGGCGGCCTCTTCATCTCCGGTCCGCATTTGCTCAATAAGCTGCTCAAGCCGAGCAATATTCTCGTCAGTGATGTGATGAGCAGCCAGAGCAGCGGTTTCAGATTCAACCAGCAAACGCGCTTCCGTCACCTCGAACGCACTGGCAGTTGGCAAACTGCCCTGATTGTCTGGCTGGATTTCACTGACATAAACTCCCGATCCAGTCTTGATCTCAAGCCTGCCAACAGCCTGTAGCGCAATCTCTGCCTCCCGGATCGTCACCCGGCTGACCCCCAATCGTTCGGCAAGCTCCCTCTCTCCAGGCAACCGCGTGCCAGGAGGGAATGCGCCCTCATCGATCAAGTCCGCAATCTGCTCCGCTACTGATTGGAAAAGTCGCTTACCGGTCATGTCATGCCTTTTGCCAGTTGTGGCCTACCACTTCGTCTTAGTTACTCCTTAAGAGCGCTGCCTCCACCAGTCAAAATGATGTGCTGCCGCCGCAAGCCCCCACGTGCGGCGACAGCATCGCCTGGGTCAGAACTTGACCCGTGCGCCAACAAAGTAACGCGGCCCGTAAACTTGGATTGCACCGAAGTCGTCAGGTGCGCCGCGGTAGTTCAGACGTGGCTCGTTGAAGAGGTTGATCCCCTCCGCCGTTATGCGGACATTGTCATTCAACGTGAACGAGATACGCGCTTCGAAAACACCTACATCGTCTACATAGCGAACACGGCCCGGGGTCGAAACGAACTGCTGGAAGTAGTTGCTACGATACTTGTAGACACCTTGGAAATCGAACGGTCCAATTTCGTAGTAGGCCTGCGCAGACAGCACATGCTCAGAGAAGCCGAACAAGTTCGAAGGTACGATCAGGCCACTACTGGTTGTGCGCGTTCCATCAGCTGCGACCGTTGTAATAGCCCCGAGCGAGTCATCCTCAAACTCGAAGTCCGAGTCCGCATAGTTGTAGCTCAGCTTGAAGCCCAGCCCATCCAGAGGCGCTGGAAGATAGCTAAACCGGTGCGCCGCGGTGATTTCGACGCCGTAGATTGTGCTGGTTTCGTCCGTGGTTTGGACGGTTAGAACCGGCAAGTCGATCGGGCCGCCACCAATGTCGAATGTTTCCGTAATTGCGGCCGTTTCAAAACCGCCATTAAAGCTCTTGTAGTAGGCGTTAAAGGCAAGGATGGTGTCCTCATTCGGATACCATTCCAGACCCGCATCGATGTTCCACGAAAGCAGCGGATTTGTGGCCGGGTTCCCGGTCGCATTCACGCTATCAACGCCGCCCGCGAGTGCGAGTTCAGCCGAAGTGAATTCATCATTGTTTGTGTTGAAGGTGCGGCCATTGCCGAGGTCAGACGGATCTGGGCGTGACAGAGAACGATACACTGCAAAACGCCCCAGAAGCTCCGGATTGAACTCAGCGACCACATTCAGGCTCGGCAGAAACTCGGTATATGAGCCCTTGGTCACGTTGCTAACTAGAGTGGAAGTGTCCTGCACCAGAACGAACTCGTCGGCAGAGTTCGGATCATTGGGGTCCGCTGCAGTGAAAACAACGTCAAGGGCTGAACGGAAACCTGTCGATCTGATGTTGGTGCCAACAACGCGAACGCCGATGTTGCCGCGAACAGGCGTGCTTCCAAGATCAGCATCAAAATTCGCCTGGACATAGGCAGCCCAAGTGTCTTCCTGAACGTCCGTGTTGTCGATCGAGTCGAAGTCGCCGATCGGGAATATCGGACGGCCGTCTTCGTCAAACGACAGACCTGAGGGATCCTCTCGCTCCAGAACCCGCGCAATGCAAAGCGCGTCAAAGGTCGCGTATGAATTCGACGTACCCAGAACGTTGCCATTCGAATCCACGTTCGTGATCAGCGGGTTGCCACCAGATACCGAAGAAAGGAAACCGGATTCAGCAAAGTTTGTACGACATTCACGGTTGGCCGCCTGTAGGGCGCCCGAACCATCTGTATCGTTATAAGTGTTCTCAAACCGGCTCAGGCCGCGCTGTGCACCAGGAACATCGCGATAAATCAGCTCTTGATACCGCGCACCGGCAAGCACGTTGGTAAAGAAGCCACCAAGTTCGTAGTCCACATCACCACGAACGGCCCATACGCTGTTAAAACGATCTTGCTCTAGATCGGCTCGAAGACGGGGATCGTTGGCAAACAAATCGTGGTTGGTCACATCAAAGTTCTGTGTGACAAAGTTGAGCGCCTCTGACCCGTTCTGCTGGATCAAAACAGCCGTTTCAACGCGGTCATTGGTCGAGCTGCCATCGCTTTCAAATGCATTGGGCCACACGGCCGCGCCTGTGATGTCTTCATTATCTTCGGTACGGAACCGAATTTGCACCGCTTCCTCAATACGCTGGGTCTGCGAATATGAAGCATCAAGAGAGATTCTCAGGCGATCGGTGACTTGCGCATCAAGCGAAAGGCCGCCACCGTAATACTCCTCGTCACGCTCAAGATATTCACTGACAGCCTCGATACGCTGCTCACCGGTGAATTGACGCAGAGCCCCAGTCTCCGTGAAGAGAAGCGGGAATCCGGGGATCGCGTTGGCATCACCAGGGCCATCAATCCGGCGACCTTCTGCGAAGTTCAAATCACTGCGTTGTTCCGCAAACAGACGCTTAGAATATTGGAAGTCTGCATTGATATCGACATCCGGCGTTGGCTTGTACTGGATCGCAGCAAACACCGCATCACGTGTATCTTCGGTGATGTTCTGGCGGAACGAGTAGCTATTACGCGCAATCACAAAGGGTAGATTGACGCTGCCATCGCGGAGTCCGGCAATAGTGCTGCTGCTTGTGTCGCAGTTACCATCGTCAAACACACCATCGCTGGTTGTGCTTGGATCAAGCACGCACGCGCGGATTGTATTTGAGACATTTGCCTCTTGCTCTGGGTTGGTCGTGTTGTTGCGCTGATAACCGATTGAGATACCAAACTGGCCATCACCAACATCAAACTGATCGACATAGCTAATGGTGCCGCGATAGCCGATATCCTGAAAACGCTGCGCCTCGTCGAGATCAAGGTTATCGGGATTGATGGCAGCCTTCAGCTCGCCTTGAACACGGCGCTTGCCATAATCGACAGGGCGAACAGTCTCGAGCACGATCTGCCCAGCCACACCACCTTCAATATAGCTGGCAGCCTGCGTTTTGTAGATACCAACCTTTTGGAATAGCTCGGAAGGGAACTGGCTGAAATTGACCGACCGGTCGCCACTGCCGTTTGTTGCAACCCGGCCATTGATCACGGTCGAACTAAGGAAAGGACCAAGCCCGCGGATCGAAATCTCGGTGGCACCACCTTGCTCACGGTGAGACGCAGCACCAGTCAATGTTTCAAGCGCTTCACCAATCGACAGAGCGGGAATGTCCCCCAGCTCTTCCGCTGACAACGCATCGAATACCTCGACCGAGTTTCGCTTCTCGTCGATCGAATTCTGGATGGTTCCACGGAAACCAGTGACGATGATCTCGTCACCTTCGCCTTCAGCAACCTGTGCACCTTCATTGCTTTCGTCAGCCGCATCCTGTGCGGCAAGTGGCGCTGAGATAAGCGCGGCACCGGCCAGAAGCGATGCCGAAAACGAAATGCGTGAAAGTGCGCCGGCGCGCACGCCCCCTGAAGTCATAGTTCCCTCCCAAGAATCTGTATTGGCTGAACGTGAATAGCGCCAACCCAGTTGTCAACCTTCTTTGCATGCCAATACCAATTTTTCGATCATACCAATTTGAAATCAGCAATCGCCACCCTGGGCGGAATGGCCGAAAATCACGAGGAGCAACCCCGCTTCTAGAGGAGGATTCAAGAAGAGCGCTGCCCAAAAGCACATGCCATTCACCAATGGATCGCCCACAGATTCGGTGCGGATTTGCCACAGGTCGGAACCACAGACGAAGCAAAGAGAGCGCCTATCCACATCGAGATTCACTTCTATAGTGTTGTAATATATTCGGTTTATCTATTGGTATGCATTTATGGCGCTTCTTGGCTGCAAATTTGGTTGACTCTTTCTCTAAGCCAAATACCTTTTGCGCCATCAACCAAACAATTGGTGATGGGAGAGAGAAATGGGTTATCGGTCCGGGGGCGGAAGCTCGTCCGCAAAACATTCACGTCTTTACGCCGCGCTACTGACAGGCTCCGCTTTGGCTATGGTGCCCAGCGCCGCCTTTGCGCAAGATGCCGATAATGAAGAGGCAGTCTCCGAAGGCGAAGGCAACCAGATCATCGTCACTGGCATCCGCTCTTCATTGCAAAGCGCGCTGCAAGAGCAACGTAATGCCGATAGTCTAATTGAGGTTATTCAGGCGGAAGACATCGGTAAACTGCCTGACCAGAACCTCGCAGAAGTTCTTGAGAACGTTACGGGCGTGCAGATTACACGTACGGCTGGCGTTGGTACGGGCGTCCAAATCCGCGGTACCAATGACAACCAGGTACTCATCAATGGTGTGAAGACCGTCTCTGCGGGCACAGGACGTGGTGGCATCAGCTTTGAAGACATCAACCCAGCAATCATCGGCTCGGTAGAGGTTATCAAAGCGCCGACCGCATCGACCATCGAAGGATCGGTCGGCGGTACCGTGAACCTGCGGACAATCCGTCCTCTGGACATCACCGATCGCATTCTGTCGTTCCGTGCCCAGGGTGAATATAGCGAGCTGTCAGAAAGCGTGACGCCTCGTATCTCCGGCAGCTTTGGCGATGTCTGGGAAACAGGCGCGGGTGAAATCGGTCTGGTCATCAGCGCGAGCTACACAGAGCAGGAAGCCACATCGTTCCGCCCCCGTGTTGACCGCGACAACCCGATCCTCGCTGGTCAAGCGGTTACCGCGACCGGTGCAGCTGGCCCGGATTTTCCATTCTTGAACATCCAGTTCTTGAACCAGGAACGCGAGAACTTCGAATACGACACGATCAACCTCGCCGGATCACTCGAGTGGGCACCCAGCGATAATCTGATGTTCTTCTTTGACATGATCTACAACGATCAAGAACGTCGCCAGGATAGCTCGCGTATTCAGGGTTCTGGTGTCAGTGCAGTGGACACCGTCAATGTGCCTGACACGTTCGAGACGATTAACTTCGGTTCATTGGACGGCCTTGCCTTGGGCAGCATTCAGGCGGCTCTCACCGGTACAATCCAGCCGAACCTGGCACGCGATGATGACGATCCCAACTTGCGTTTTTCCAGCGATACGGGCGCGCGCCTAACCACGAGTGAGCTTTACCGTCTTGGAACTGAGTTTGAGACCGGTCGCCTAACCACTCGCGTGGAACTTGCCCGTTCGGTTTCGGATACGTCGAACCCGAACCTCAGCACGACACTGAACTTTATCAACCCGAACCCGCTGACGCCGCTTGATGGCTCAAGCAATGATAACAGCGTGCCGTTCATCTATGACCTTTCAGGCGGCGCCCTAACGTTTGGCATCGACTTCGCGTCACCTTTTGCGCCGACTGTTGCGGACCTGCTGAACCCGGCAAACACGGTGCTGGATGCAGTCACAAACAGCAACAACACCACGGAAAACAAAGAAGATGCATTCCGGATCGACACCTCGCTTGATCTGGATGGACTGACCAGCTTCTTGACGTCGCTTGATCTGGGATATCGCTACAACGACAGCTCGACCGAGTTTAATCAGCTGCGTTCTACCTTCGGAACCGGGGCGATTGCCAATAGCCCGAGCGGTTCAGCTCTCAGCGGTTTGATTGTACCTGGCCCTGACAACTTTGGTGCATTCGATGGCCGCGAGCTTGCCTTCCGCAACTTCGTGGTAATCGATCCCAATCAAGCATTCTCGAACCGCGACGCTGTGTTCGCTCAGCTGCAGGCGGCTCTAGACGCAACTCCAGGCGGCCAGGCGGCAATCGCTAATGGTGGCCGTCTACTCGCCGATCTTGACCCAACTGCAACTGGCAATCTCGGCGCATCCTTCCGTGTGGAAGAGCAAACTCACGCTGTTTATGGACAGTTGAATTTCGAAACAGGTCCAGTTCGCGGCAATATTGGTTTCCGTTGGGTTGACACAAGTATCGACTCATTCGGCAACGCGATCGCCAACGGAGTTGCATCACCGATCACATCAAGCGGCAACTACTCGGAGTTCATGCCCCGAGTGAACTTTATCGCTGACCTGGCCGACGATCTGATCTTCCGAGCAAGTTACACCGAAGACATCAACCGACCGGACTTCAACGATCTTTCGCTTTCAGTGACGTTCCCAACAGGTCCGAACAACGCGGTGGCTTTGGGTAATGCGAACCTCGCTCCGGAAACGGTGCAGTCATATGATGCTTCGCTTGCATGGTACTTTGCACCGTCTTCGCTGATCAGCATCGGCTTCTTCCATAAGGATCGGACGAACCTTTTCGTGACGCAGGTTGAAGATGCAGTTGAGGATGCCAACGGCTTCCGTGATATCACCGACCCATGTGAGGGCGGCGGCATCTTCAACCCGGTTCCGGATCGCAACGTCCTTTCGAACGTACCGGGCAACGGTCTCTGTGTTCCGCTGCAAACGATCATCAACGACAATGCGGTGACGACTCAGACCGGCATCGAGATCGCGTTCCAATACGATCTGGGTCAGTTCGAGGACACCCTTGGATTTGCTTCGGGCTTCGGCATCATTGCCAACTATACCTATCAAGATTTTGGCGGTGGCGAAGCAACCAACACGAACTCGGGTCGCGGCGAAGATATCTTCCAAGCGATCAATCCAGGCATCGCAACTCCAGTCCAAGCTGTGCAGGGTCTGCTGGACTTCTCGCAAAACGCATACAACGTCACGCTTTACTACGAAAAGTACGGTCTTTCGGCCCGTGCTCGCTATACTTGGCGTGATGCCTTCCGCACCCTTGACACAGCTGCTGGCGCCTCGCTCAACTCGACGCTCGGCTTCCCTGTCACAACTGCAGCGCGAGGCCAGCTTAACGGCAGTATCGTTTACGATGTGAACGACTTCCTCAGCTTCGGCGTCGAAGGGGTAAATCTGACGAAATCGAAGATCGAACAGTTCTGTGTGAACGACGGGGCACTCCTGTGCTTCCAGGGGCTGCCGGATCGTCGCATTACTTTTGGCACCACGTTGCGATTCTAATTCTCCTCCCCGGAGATGCAGATTGTGGTCCAAGAAGACGCTCCGCTTCGGCGGGGCGTCTTTTTCGTTCAGGGTTTGTTGAAGCGAAGCAGCGCAAAGATTGGAACTAACATGAGTCCACTAAGATCAATCATCACCCAGAGCCCCAGACTGCTCGTAAGCTCAATCGCTTTTTGGTCCGCCAGCAGTGCAATTGCGCAAAGCGATGCCCTCAAGGCACCTGGGGCCGTGTTTGACTTGAGCCAGTGGAAAATCACCCTGCCCACCGATGAAAACAAGGACGGGAAGCCTGACGAAATCACTGTGAAGAAACTCCAGCGCTTTTCGCATCCCGACTTCTTCTACGTGGATGGTGAGGGGCGGATGGTTTTCTCCGCGCCGAACAAAGCGCCAACAACCGCAAATTCGAGCAATACGCGCAGCGAATTGCGACAGATGCTTCGCGGCACCAATACACGCATCGGCACGCATGATCCGGGGAACAACTTCGCGGTAGAAGCTCGCAAAGGCTCCGACAAATTTGCGTCAGTCGGTGGCAAGCTAGAAGCGACCTTACGAGTCGATCATGTATCTTTGAACGCTGGTGATCCGTCCAAACGCCCAGCCTATTCGGTGGTGATCGGACAGATCCATGCAGTGAAGTACAAAAACACCAAGAGCGGCTTTGGTTACGGAAATGAGCCGATCAAAATCTACTACAAGAAATACCCGGGCCATAAGACTGGATCAGTCTTCTGGACATATGAGCGCAATCTAGAGCGGGATAATCCAGACCGAACGGACTTGGCCGTACCAGTTTTTGGTTTCACATGGGACAGTGAAGAGGACCCCGGTGAAAAGGGCATCTCTCTAGGTGAAGACTTCAGCTACACTATCAACGTGCATCGCAACACGATGTACCTAACATTCTTCAGCGAACGGCTTGGTACTGTGCGGCAAACTCGCAGTCTTGTTCGTGGTGCTGACACCAAGGACAATCCGTACGCCTACGGTGGTGACTCGCTCTATTTCAAAGCTGGAGTCTACAACCAATGCAGCAGTCGGACAGGGTCATCGATGTGGTACGCCGGATGTCCCGGAACTGGCGACTGGATCAAAGACAAAGAGGACGGAAACTACGCACAGGCAAGTTTTTCAAGACTTACCGTTGGTCCTTCAACCCCGCCCGAATGACCTTCTTCTAGAGAAAGAGTTGGTGAAATTGCAGCCCTTGGGCCGATCGGCGAACGTCAGCATTAGGTTTCAAAGGACCGGAGAACGGTCATTCCGCTCACGACCCGTCTCCGGTCAATTCGAAGCTAGGTTGCTCAGGTCACACCCCCAAACCTTATGCCACTAAGATCAGCCATCTCACGTTTCCACGTGGTGATGTCTTTGGCGGTAAAGCTTGCTAGCCTGTCGTGACCGCACGCCCTTGCTAGGACTTGCATCAGTTCAACCGAAGCTCCGAAATAGCGAGCCAGTCTTTCAGCGCCAACTTGTACATCCAGTCGTTTGCGCAGTTCGGGCTTTTGCGTTGCCACACCAACAGGGCAGTTGTTTGAATTGCACATTCTCGCGGCGATGCAACCAACTGCCTGCATCGCTGAGTTGCTGACTGCGATAGCATCTGCGCCCAAAGCCAGAGCTTTCGTGAAGTCCTCTGCAACCCTTAAGCCGCCCGTAATGACCAGCGTGACCTCCCGACCAGATTTCTGATCGAGGTGCTTCCTCGCTCGCGCAAGCGCAGGGATAGTAGGCACCGATATGTGGTCGCGGAAAATGAGAGGAGCCGCACCTGTTCCGCCGCCGCGACCATCCAGGATGATGTAATCGGCGCTCGCTTTCAGTGCGAAATCGATATCCTCCTCAATATGGTTGGCAGATAACTTGAAGCCAATCGGAATGCCGCCGGATCGCTCTCGCACTTCATCTGCCAATCGTTTGAAATCGGCTGGTGTAACAAGATCCGGAAAAGTGGCTGGAGAGATAGCCGCTTGCCCGGGATTCAAACCGCGTACTTCGGCGATTTTACCCAGCACTTTGTCTCCGGGAAGGTGCCCACCCGTTCCCGTCTTGGCGCCTTGACCACCTTTGAAGTGAAAGGCCTGGACGCGTTCCATTAGAGCAGGATCCCAGCCGAACTGCGCCGAAGCCAACTCGTAAAAATATCGAGAATTCTCAGTTTGTTCCTCAGGCAACATGCCACCTTCACCCGAGCAAATTCCAGTTCCGGCTAGCTCAGCACCTCGCGCCAAGGCGGTTTTTGCTTCTTCGGAAAGAGCACCGTAGCTCATATCGGAAACAAAAAGCGGAATGGAAAGTTCGAGCGGCCTCTTTGCACGCGGACCGATAATCGTAGCTGTTGCGACATCAATATTGTCCAGCAGCGGCTTACGCGCCAATTGCGCCGGCAAGACTTGAATATCGTCCCAATGCGGCAAGTCTTTGCGTGGCACGCCCATGGATCCCATTTCGCCGTGGTGGCCGACCTCGCTCAACCCGTCGCGCGCAAGAGCATGTATGCGAGCGACCGTTGGTTCCTCGGGCGTTGGGGTCGCTTGCGGAACCTCAGGAGATGGCTCCGGTGCTTGATCTCCTACATCGGCGTTACCCAACTTCGTATGGGAACCATCACAAAATGGAGCATTGGCAGTGGCCTTGCATTGGCAAAGGGCCGCGTCTCCAGAATCCTTAGCGGTGAATTTCAGTGGTTCAATGCCGGTCCCAGCATGGGAACCATCGCAGAAAGGCTGGGTCTTGGACCGCCCGCACTTGCACCAGAAGTATTGCTTGCCTTCATCGAGGCTAACCTTGGCAGGCGCTTTCGCCGCAATGATTGATGATGATACTGACGTCTTTGTCATTGAGTGAGTCCCGTATTCAAGCGCCTGGATACCTCTGAGTAATTTTCCATGTCAGAGACTTAGACTAGTTTTGCCTTGCTGCCAGCAACGAGCAGGTTGGTTTCGTCGCACGCGTACGGATTGTGATTCACCTTCGCATGCTGTTGCCTCAAGTTAGCGGTTGAATTTTGGTGAAAGAAGTCGAAAAAAGTGGCTTTCGCATTCACTTTTTGAGAACAACAAATGGGCCAGATCGAAGATCTAAGACTCTTTCTCGCAGTCGTGGATCAAGGCAGTATTGCGCGTGCCGCAGAGGTTCTTGGCATCGTTAAGTCCGCGGTCAGCAGACGCCTTCTGCAGTTAGAAGGGCGATACGCAGTCCGACTTGTTGATCGCAAGCCAGGCCAGTGGAAGATCACCAAGGCAGGGCAGGAATTGTATCAACGCGCTGTCTCGTTGGTCGGGGATGCAGAAGATCTGGATGTAGACTTTGGGCAAGCTACCAGCGGATTAACTGGCCCATTGCGCGTAAGCCTTCCCCGCGAATTTGGCATTAGCTTCCTTCAGCCAACCCTCTACGCATTCATTCGGGCAAACCCTGGAATTCAACTCAATGTGGACTTTGACGATCGAAATGTTGATCTCAATGGGGAAAACTATGACCTCGCTGTGCGAATAACCTCCGGCGCGTTGGAAGGATTAAGCCAGACTAGACTAGGGAGAACTTCGCACTTGATGTGTGCAAGTCCTCATTATCTGGATCTGGCTGGCAAGATCACTTCGCCTAGTGAACTCATGGCGCACCAGCTTTTGCATTTTGGCGCTGATCGCCGAACCGTGTGGTCATTTGGATTTGGCGGCGAGAATGCCAAAGTCGAGTTTCGGCCTTACTTGAACTCTAACTCAGGTGCCTTCTTGCTGGATGCAGCAATCAATGGATTGGGTGTTGTTCGGCTCCCTGAATTCATCGTCAACGAAGCACTCGAAGCGAAGAAGCTTGCCGCAGTTCTCCCTTCCGCAAGCTTCGAAGAATATGGCATCTTTGCAATCCATGCAGCCAATCGGCGCATAAACAAACGAATGCGCGCATTTCTAGACGCATTGGAAGCTCGTTGCTCAGCTCTTCATTAGAGCAGTCCCTGGTAATGATTTGATTCAAGTTACAACGAGGCAACTGGGAGATGAAGTCTCACCAATTTCAATCAACGGCAAGCAGCTTGGGCTGCGCTGATTGAAGACCTTCAGCATTAGATTTCGAAGGATCAGTAAGCGGCGATTCCGCTTACGACCCACAAAGAGACTATGGCCCGTCGTCGGTACTAGCGACACGTCCCATAGAGAAAACAGCGGCGGAAAGGCCTAGTCATTCTACCTTTGCCCCTCTCCGCAGTACCGAGTGACAGCCGAAAGCGCGCAGAACTCCGGGGTTCTGGCGGGATGGTTCTCAGTTTTCGGGAAAGCCCAAGACTAGGTGGCGGAGACGGTGTCCGTCTAACAAATGTCCATCATAGCTCCCGATTGACTGTTTCATCTATATTTTTCATTAACTTGATAACCTAACTTTCCGTCACCCTCCGACAGTATTCGCTTGCAGATGTATCTAACCGTGCTATTGAAAGTACGCCTTTTAATACATCTGAGCCGAGAATGCCCCGCAAACTGCACAACGCCTTAACCGCCGTTACCGTTCGCAATGCCAAGGCGGGCGTGGGCAAGGATGGTGTGGAATACGTGAAACGCTATGCGGATGGCGGTGGGCTCTATCTGCAAGTGAAGCCGAGCGGCGCTCGAAGTTGGGTCTGGAAGGGCACTGTAACCAAAGGCAAGGCGCGCAAGGTTCGGCTGGTCGGCCTCGGCAGTGCAGGCGGGCCCGATGCCATAACCCTTGCCGAAGCACGCGAGCTTGCACGCGATATGTCAAAGCAAGCGGCGGCTGGCCTTGTGCCTGAATCCGATCGCAAGCGTTTGCAGCGCGAAGCATTGGCCGCGCAATTCTCCGGCACCACATTCAAAGATGCCGCCGAGAGCTTTCTCGCCATGAATGAGGATGGCTGGAAGAACGAAAAGCACCGCAAGCAATGGCGATCGACGCTTGAGGCATACGCATACCCCCACTTTGGGGGCCTGCCTGTAAGTGAGATTGAGACAAAGCACGTTCTGGCAGCGCTCGAGCCCATCTGGCGAGACAAGCCCGAGACGGCCAGCCGCTTGCGTGGCCGGATTGAGCGAGTTCTGGACGCCGCAAAGGTGAAGGGCTTGCGAGAGGGCGAGAACCCCGCGCGTTGGCGTGGTCACTTGGAGCACAGCCTAACCGCGCCCACGAAGGCCAAGAAGCGCCTTAATGAGCGGCTGGGCAAGGAGGCCCATCACGCCGCGATGCCCTATGCAGAGATCCCCGCATTCACTGGCCGATTGCGCAAGCTAGACGGCATCGGAGCAATGGCCCTTGAGTTCACAATCCTGACCGCAGCGCGCACAGGTGAAACGATTGGCGCGAGATGGCGCGAGGTCGATCTTGAAAAGGCGCTATGGGCTATCCCTGCCGAGCGAATGAAGGCCGAGCAGGAGCACACCGTTCCGCTCTCAGATCGCGCGGTTGAAGTGCTGCGGCTGGTATTGCCCCTGGCCGAAGCAAAGGGCGAGATTGATAACCGCCCGCTCTTTCCCTCGCACCACGGCGGCGCGCTATCGAATATGGCGATGCTCATGCAATTGCGGCGGCTTATGCCCGCCAGTGAGGGCAAGCCGAGCCTTACTGTTCACGGCTTCCGCTCCAGCTTTAGGGATTGGGCAGCCGAGAGCACAGGCTTTTCGCATGAGGTTTGCGAAATGGCCCTTGCGCACACCATCGGCAACAAAGCCGAGGCAGCCTATCGGCGCGGCGCACTACTTCCAAAGCGCCAAAAGCTCATGCAGGCATGGGCGGATTATTGCGATGGGCAAACCGCCACGGCTGGCGATAGCGATAACGTCACACCGATCAGAGCGGGCGCATGAATTTCAAAGCGGCCAGCAAAGGGATGGACCCCCTCGGCTGGCCTAATCACCAACTGGCAATGGAGGCCAACCAATGACTACAGCATCGATAACTCAAGAAACGCGCAGCGTCACGAGCTCAAACCTGTCGAAAGCAGTTGATCTCTTAGCCCATCATTCGCGTGAAGAGCTGAGTGCCTTCGTTGCCATTGCAATTGAATTGATGGATCACGCGGATGGCGACAGTGATATAGAACTTGACGAGGACTTTGAAGGCGAGTGCACTGAGGATGCGATAACGACAGGTCCAAACATGGGCTTGGGATTGCGTGACTTTGGTCCTGGATGCGCCATTTCAGATCCCGAGAATCAAATGCAGGTGACTTCGGCGGCAGGCATATAGAGCTACAAGAGCTTTCTGAGGATAGGGCGCGGGAATGAAGATCAAAAGAATGCCTGACTTTGAGGGCGTGGCGGTCCCCCAAGGGGAAGTCGGGATGGCCATTTTAATGTGCCTTGCGGCCCGCCCGCCATCTGGCAGAAGCCCAAAGCGTTACAGAACGGCGATTAAAGCGCTTGAGGCATATTCTCGTCGTAGGCAATTCCAGATCGATGGCACAGAGCCTGGAGGTCCAAGAGACACAAAGAGATCTGAGGCCGATTTGTACGTCTCATTAAAGCACGTGTTTCAAGATTTTCGCACTGCTGTTGAGGTCGGAGGCATTTGGCTGAGGGACCTGAATCGCTTGGATGGCGAGACGGGCACTGTTAGCATCCCTGCATTTATTGATCGTAAGCCCACATCGCCGATTACCTTTGATGTGATCGATTACAAAGACTTCCTACATAGCAGAGAGGAAAGCCTCAAAGATCCGCCCGATAGAGAAGCGCTTCGCAAGGCTACGCGAGGTAAGTGGTTACCAACTATCCATGTAGCGGCGGCAATCAACCTTCACTTGCGTCTCAACAATATCGCACCCCCTGACGACGAACATATACCGAATTCTCGGTGGGAGAACATTTGTAGATCATTCATCTTCTGGCCGCAAAACGCGGATCCAATCGGAATCGTAGCCACGGCTAATAAGCTCCTTCTGGGAGCGAGAAATAATGGCCAAGTCCATCGCGCCGTTCCGTTGGTTATGGCAAACGATTAAGGGTTTCAGGGTCACGTACCTTCAAAACCGAATTTCCGCATTTTTGTAACGGAAAGAACTGGCAAAAACCTGCTTAAGGAGGCGTCACCTTATCAAAGGAGACGCAAATTGAACGCTGCAAACATCATAGGGACCAACCCAGCAGTCAAAGACACTGCGCAAGCCGCAACTTATGTCGGACTCGGAACGTCGACTCTGTGCCGGATGAGAGTGATGGGTGGTGGCCCCAAATACGCCAAGCTCGGCGGCGCGGTGCGCTATCGACAGCAAGACTTAGATGCTTGGCTCGAAAGCCGCTTGGTTAAGTCGACAAGCGAAGGGGCAGCGGCATGAGAGCCAAATCAACTCCCCCGCCCCAGCTATCGGCTGCGATTAGTTACACCATTCCAGACGCCTGCACTGTCACAGGTTTAGGTAAGTCAAAGCTGTATGATCTCGCTCACGAAGGGCAAATCCGGCTCGTGAAGGTCGGTCGCAGGAGCTTGATACCAGCCAAGGACCTTATGCGCCTCGTCGAAGGGGAGGCAGCATGAGCCCTCTTCCAGATATGCGAAGCCCCGGCACTGGCTGCAACCAATCCGGGGCTGAAAAAAGCAATAGCTCGCACGCCTCTTTCGTCAAAAGACATAACACCCGACGCATTGGAATTCAAGCACCGAGCCCCTGCGGATTGAATGGGGGTGTGCGATGAAATCCATAACTATCGGCGTTCGCCCGCACTCGAATGGCCTGCTCGTTGTCAGGTCTGCTGCACACCAATCTGATTGGCCAAAGGTTGGTGAAGTTATCGACCCGTTCCTACTACTTTGCAGCGCGCGACAGGCTGCGGAGTTCGGCGCGAGGTTCTTTGTCGAAGTCATCGGTGACGGCAAACCCAAGTGGCCAGTAACAGCCGATGACAGGGAAGCGTTTTATGCTGAGGGTGGCGACGAATGAGCGCCGCCATCGACAAGTTCATCGGCGCAATGGAGGCGGCTGGAATGAGGCCGATCGAGCCCATTGCAGGCCCGCTAGCCACAGGAACGCTAGTCCGCTTTCGCTGCGAGGGTGATAACAAAAACCGCCGCAATGGCTGGGCGCGCATGTTCCTCGACCACATACCAGCCGGAACCTTTGGGCATTGGCGTCTTGGTATCAGCGACAACTGGCGCGAGGATGGCGAGGCAAAGCCGTTGTCACCATCTCAGCGACGCGCGCTCGATGCCGAGTTGCGCAAGGCCAAGCGCAACGCCGCACTTCGGATTGAGGCAGATCAGCGCAGGGCCGCTCAGAATGCCCGAGCGCTTTGGGATGGCGCATGGATGGCCAATCCCGAGCACCCCTATCTCAAGGCCAAAGGTATCTCGCGTTTCGGCATCCGCCAGCATGGCCAGGAGTTGCTTATTCCGATGTTCGACAGCCGTTGGCGCATCGGGAATGTTCAACGCATTCGGCCCGATGGCTTCAAGCGGTTTGCCAAAGGTGGGCGAACGGCTGGCTTGTTCTGGATGCACGGGATCATCCACAAAGACGGCACCGCTACGGCTGGGCCTATCGTGATCGCGGAAGGTTATGGAACGGCGGCCTACATCTTGCAACACAGCCACTTGAGCGCGGTTGCGGCGGCCATGAGTGCAAAGAACCTTGAGCCCACCGCCAAGGCCATGCGCGCGCTCTATCCAGACCGCCAATTGATCATTGCGGCAGATGATGACTGCCACCTCGATGAGAATTTGGGCCTGAGCGCCGCGAGAACAGCCGCTGAGGCCGTTGGCGGGCGTTTGGCTACACCGCAGCCACTTTCGCTTGAAACGCGCTCACAGGCCGATTTTGCGGACATCGCGCCAGAGCTTGTCCTCGATCGCATTTTGAAGGCAGAACACATGCAAGGCGGTGCGCAATGACGGCGCTGGACAAAGACACATTCGACGCCGCGCAATTTGGGGCCGAAGAGATCAAAGGGCGCGCGGTTGAGCGCCTTTCCGAATTGGATCTTGCCGAGCTCGCAAAGGAGAAGGCGGAGCCGCAGGAATTCGCAATCTCGGAGTTTGTGCCAGCCGCAGAGGTTACACTTTTCACGGGCGTAGGCGGTTCCGGCAAGAGCTTGCTTTGCCAACAATTGGCGACGGCGGCGGCGGCTGGGATTGATTGCCTCAATCTCAAGATCGCTCCGGCGTCCGCAATTTACATCACGTGCGAAGATGGCCCCGAACAAATGCACTATAGACAGGAGCGCATTTGCGAGGGCCTAGGTGTCGATATGGCGAGCCTAGCGGGCAAGCTCTATCTGATCAGCCGCAGGGGTGAGCTAAGCAATGAGCTTTGCGTCGAGAAATCCGAGGACGGCCTCACAACTTCGACTCTCTTCCAACGCATCGAGAGAACCATCAGGGAGACGGGCGCGCGCCATGTTTGGCTCGATAACGTGGCGCACCTTTTTGCAGGCAACGAGAATGACAGGGGCGAGGTTACACGGTTCGCCAATCTTCTAAATCGGCTGGCGGGCGAGACAGGCGCGGCAGTCATACTCGTGGGCCATCCGAGCAAGGGCGAGCACTCCTATTCCGGCTCGACGGCATGGCTCAACGCGGTGCGGTCTCAATTCGTGCTCGATCGCGACAAGGAGACCGGTGTGCGCACGCTCACCAATCCCAAAGCTAACTATGCGGAGATTGGTCAACAGCGCCGCCTTGTCTGGCAGGAAAGCATGTTCATCCTTGAGAGCGACTTGCCAGCCGATCGCGCCGCCGAGCTAAGAAACACGGTTATGGCCAATGCTGAGAACGAGGCGTTTCTGAGCTGCTTGCGGAAACGGGAGAGTCAGGGTGAAGGACGGCTTGTCGGGCCATCCCCAGGACCAAACTACGCGCCCACACAGTTCGAGCACATGCCGGAGGCCAAGGGATACAGCAGGAAAAAGCTGCGCCGAGCGATGGAACGTCTCTTTGAAACGGGGCAGATCGTCTCAGAGACGTATCGCAACAAGAGCAAGTCGCGCGATGTGACCGTTATTCGGGAGGTCAAGCTGTGACCCCCGAACTGCTTCCCGAACTAGGCCCCGAACACTCTTCCCGATCCCCCCGAACTACTCGCCCGAACATACCCCCACACACTCTCTATATATAATATACCCTTCGGGCGGGGCCTTAGAGCCCCCCGCCCGAATATTGTATTTAGGGGCGAGGTGTAAGCAGACTGCGCCGCCAGCATGGCGCACACGGCTGGAATGTCAGGCCAGCCGAACGATAGTCCTTACCCCCCTTGGTTTGTGCTCGACAGGCCAATCAAGAGACGGCGCACCAATTGGAAGCGGCTCGGTCTCCCACCGCCTCCGGTCGGCTTTGAACAGGTCTACATCGAGCACGGCATCAAGGGAGTGGAGCGCTACTTTGACGCCTCTGTTCACGAATATGTCTGGTGGATTCACTTCTCCGGCCTTGGACACTCAGGCGCACTGAGCGAGGCCCATCCGGCAAAGCAGAATGACGAGGACGACGATGCAGCCGCACTATAATGCTGGCTCAAGCCTCGATCGCGGCAAAGTCCGTAGAGCGCGGCACGGCGCAAAAGGCATTGGCCAGCCGTCTAGAAGTAGAGGATGGTTAGATGGCGCTGGGTAGAAAAACAGGCGGACGAAAGAAGGGCACACCGAACAAGGTGCAATCACCCATCAAGGAAGCGGCAAGGGAATACACCCCCGAGGCCCTTGAGACGCTCGCAGCCGTTATGCAGGATAAGAACCAGCCAGCCGCCGCGAGGGTAAGCGCTGCCAATGCCATCCTTGATCGCGCCTATGGCAAGCCCAAGCAGGCCCTTGTTGGCGACGATGAGGGCGCACCCCCGATCGCGGTAACGGCGATCGAGCGAACCATTATTGACCCTGCCAACATGACAGATGCCGAGGTCGAGGAAGAGCTCAAGCGACGGCTGGGGCCGAAACGGAAGGGGTAGGGAGGTATCTGAAAAGCTTTGAAAACTGCAATTATCGGTTCCTTCCGCGGCCAGCATAAACTAACGTCTAACCTTCGTCGTCGAATACTGTAACCAAGGAAGATAAAGCGGGGGGCGTTTTGAAGGGGCTTGGCATTCTTCTAATAACAATTGGGGTGATTTACGTTCTGATCGCATTCAATATGGATGTTAGGGTAACCACACCGGAAAGTTATATTCCAGGATATGGAAGTATTGGGGGCGCTGAGGTCGCAAACATCGATCTCATGCAAAGGCGACAGAACCACATTATAGTTGCCTGCCTCATAACTTTAGTCGGTGTGCTTGTTGCGCTATTCGCCCCCGATGATGCACTGCCAAAGGGCAAGCGCGAACGGGTCGGTAACTCGGATGAAGACGTCAACGGTGACTTTGACGGCGAGCGCGACCTTGGATCTGATAAATACCGTCTTTGGCTGGCAAAGGCCTATAAGATTGAGCGAAACGATGTTCTCGATTGCTTCGTTTCTGGCGACCAGACTTTTGCCTCGTTGAACGACGCTTTGGAATTTGCGCATTCAACGGAAGAAAAGCGAATGGCTGCTTCCCGTGAGCGAGAATTGCGCCGGAGAGAAGAAAGGGAGCAACTCGAGCGGGAGCGATTGCTTGAGCAAGAAAGGCTTGACGTGGATTGGGCTAAAAAAAAGCCAAAGGTTCTAAGCATATGCATTGTCTCAGGACTGGTCTTGCTCGGACTTTTGATTGCCCAAATAGAAACACAAGAAGAGCGTCAAAACCGACTTGCCGCAGAGCAGGCAGAGGTTGCTAAAAGGATCGCTGACATCGGCATCACACTGCCTGATGATGCGCAAGAAATCACAATCGACAACGGTCAAGACACGATCCTTTGCGATCGCCTAATGCGGCGAGGAGATATAAGCGAAGTGGCATTCGATACCAAGGAAGGCAAAGAGGGGTTGATTGACTTGTTTAGCCCCTCACTGGGCGAGGGAAGGAAGCCCGACCTCCTTAGAGGCGAGTCCTATGCAGACTGGATTTGGGATTCTGAAAGAGCTTTTATTGAGCTTTACTCGCTGGATGATTCAGGAGCGGCTATCGTCTGTGTTCTTTCCAAGAGCCCCGCTAGTCTGTAGAACCTAGGGCCTATCCGCCCCAGCCAGAACCGAGAAACGGCTGGCGGAATTCCCGCCTCACTCGAAGGCGGAAAACATGGCGACAACAGTCGATAGCGTAATCGTGAAGCTGGAAGCGGACGTTGCGAGCTTCGAGCGGGATCTGCGCCCCGCGCAGTGCAATCTTGCCGGAGGGTGCGATCGCTGAAACGGCGAGCTCTCGTTTCGAGAGATTCTCAAATCATATCAATTCCGGCAAGCCGTTCCCCGCAAAGTCGCGAACGGTTACGCTGATCTAGGGCTCTGCGTTCGGCAGGTGTGAGCAACACTAGGCGGTACGTCTCTGCAACATAGGCTGTCACCTCGTCATCAGACGCCCCGCCTTCAATCAGATCACACACCGCACGAGCAAGAGCACGCTTAGGAGCCACGTGTTCTACCTCGACTTGTTCACCGTCAGCGAGCGCAAGCTTTGCCGCAACGCTCATTTCGGCACTTGGATCTTTAACATAGTTAGCCACATGGGAGAGGTGTGGATAGCAGATCGCCATTCCTAGCAGATCAACTCCGCGCTCAACCGAATGAATCGCCATCGCATTGTCTGTCATTCCGGCTTCGAGTGCCTCGCGCCGCGCTTTGGCGAAGAGCCGGACTGCCGGGAGCATTTTCAGCGGGTAGCGGTGAACTGCTTTACTCACTGTTAACCACGTAAGCCTGTTCAATCATCGTGGCAATCAAGACTAAGCTGACAGTCTGCTTTTGGGCGACCGAGCATTGTACTTCTTAGTCAGTTTCTGGGGGTGAAAGCGGACGTTAGGCCTTGCGGCTATCGGATCGGCTAGTTTCAGTCCGCCACCATCTTGTAAAACGTGGCTGCCATCACCATCTCGGTTGCATCGAGAGCACACAATAATGCGCCTCTTCGACTGAGAGACAATCGCGCTCCCGCATTAGGGAGCAAGCGAATTGAACTTCAATAGACTTCTTTATGATCACCAGATCGCTCTGATGAATGCCGCAATGGCAGGAGACGCGGCTGCGCAACTCGACTGCATCAATCATCATGCGAGCTTGCTGCGAAAAGCCAGACAGCAACTTGGTGTCGCCCAGTACCCTATCCCAAATCTAATGATCGATAGCGCGCAGTCTTCTGATGCCATCGCTGTCTGAGGGGTCTGACATGACAGCAATTATCGAAGAGCGCACTACGCATGGCCGCGGCCAAGGCGTTTTCGCCTTGGGATCATTCAGCAAAGACGACGTGCTCTATGTGGGGGTGCTTGATGACCGATCGATCAGCAACCATTCGCACGCCTCGCAAATCAGCAAAACCAAGTTCGGATTCCACACAGGCTTGAGTTCCAAATTCAACCACTCGTGCAATCCGAACTGCGGCATCATTCTCAACGATTCTGGCGGCCATAACATCGTCGCGATGCGCGACATCGCAGCTGGAGACGAAGCCACGTACGACTATGCTATGCGGAATTACCAGATCGAACATTTCGCTGGTTCATGTGCATGTGGGTACGAGAAATGTCGCGGTTCGATCACGGGCTGGAGGGATCTGCCTCAGCAACGCAAGGACGATTACGCGGGCTTCGTAGCGCCCTATTTGATCGAGATGGACCTCGAGAACGCGACTATCGACAAACGACAGTCGGAAGCAACCAGTCCCGCTGGCGGAAGCTCGGCATGAGTGACTGGACCGCCGCGAGCGTCACTGCATCCGGCTTGGGCGTCAATAGCAGGCACATGCATTCCAGCCGGGAGACTTCAAACGCAACCTACAAGAGGGATGACACATCATGACCCCAGACAAATTTCTTCCGCGCTGCCATCCCCACTTTCTGGGCGAAAACGGCAGTGTCGATATCTCTCAATGTGAGGCATTGGCCCAGGACATGACCGAGCTTCGTGAGATGGGTATTATTCTTACGCTGGTGGGAAGCTATGCGGTGGGTGCCTATCGATATACCAATCTCAGTGATGCGCTTGCACAAGCACGCAACAATCAACCACAAAAAGAAACCCCCGCCGACTAGCGGCGGGGGCTAAAAGTTGGAGATCAAAAGGCAACTTGCCCCCAGATCCCTCGGGTCGCACTATTGCAGGCCTTTCCCGCATCTCATCATATCTTAGTGTGCTGGCGGCTTTCCATCCTTGAAAGCACCTCCGCTCAGACGATCAATTGTACGTTCGTCTCGGAGCCAAGCCGTCTCTGAAACACCATTGTCGCGTTTCGACCTAGCTATTCGCTTGGCGTAATAATCAACCAAATCAAAATAGGTGCGGCGATCGACAAGCGAGCGGGATGCTTTCGCATTCCTCGATGCGAGCTGGTGATTAAAGATCAGCCGGTCCAGGTTCACGATCCCATTCCTCTCATGCGCGGAGGGATGTAGGCCCGGTCCACAAGGATTATGAACCGGGCGCGTGGGCATTGTCAGCCCTGTTGATTGCGAGCCTGTTCTTCCTGGCTCTGTTCGTTGCTCTGTTGGTGCTGCAGGTTGATCGCGCTCTTCTTGCCGCCATCAACCTCGCTGGTGTCGTAACTGTAGCGCTGGTCGACCTTGGGCACCTCGCCTTCCTGCTGGAGGTCCGCTTTCCTGAACCGGAGTGCGTCTCCACCGCTTTCAGGATAGATTGAGCCGGTGCCCGCGCTGCTGTCGTAGCTTTTGATCTTGCCGAAATGTGTCACTGATACTTCCTTCAATCGAGAATGCAGCGCGCCAGAATTGACCCGGCTGCGACTAAGAGGCGGAACTGAAGGAAAGGCTTCCGATTGTGGAAGCGGTGACCGTCGATTGCGACAGATAGCTGATAAGTAGATGGCTATGACGGATGCCACTTACAACCACGTGACCGAACTATTATGGGGGTCTGGTCCCCCCGAAATTTTGTCGAAATCGGCCACTACTTGGCAATAGCCCGAACGTCAGCAAGTGGGTCGAAAGCAGACCAGCCGCATTCGGTCAGGCTACCGCCAATGCCACCGGTCGGCTCTCACGATCGCCTCTAAAGGGTCAGTAAGGCCGTTAGTGGGGGTGAAAGCAGACGTTTAGATTTGTCACCTAGCCTAGCACTCTATGAGTGCATCTCTGCACCTAATTGGCTGTATGACCTCCATCCCGTGCGTTCATCGACTTCTCAGATGCTTCATCTCTTAGCTTTGGATGTGCATGCTTCCAGAACTTGGAGTCCAAGCTTGTGGTAAGTAGATAGCCGATGGAACGGTGTACCGCATCGACCTCCATCCCATCACCCCAATTATGATCCAGATCGACAATACGGCGATATCTTTCCTTCTCTTTGTGGTAAGGTCCGCCTCTAATCGTTGTCCCTACACGCCTCTCACTCAGCCAATCGCAGAAACTGTAAGGAAGGTAGGTTTTCTGACCGATCCCTGCGACGACGGCAAATCTGCTTGCCAGTCTGTGTGCATCGTATCCCTGTGCATCTTGAGAATGCCAGAGAGGCGCCCAGAGCAATTGAGCCGCATTCAGACCTGAATGGCGACCGGATGATAATTTGCCCACATCGCGAACAACTGCATCGCGCTGAAAGTCAGGCCATTGATGCTCATCCATCGAAGGTAGGTTGTCGAAAAAGCCATAGACACGGCGTCTTGGTGTTATGTCGATTGGAACTCCACCAGCCGCCCACCGGACGAGTTCCGCAACCTTCCTTCCAGATTCCATCATTCGGCCAATGTGGGCGACATGGTAATCATTATAACCTTGGTTCGCCGACCCGATCCACTCCGGGTAACGTTCATCGAAGCGCGACAAAAAGCTATCAAAGTGCTTAAGCTTTAGCACTACCTGATCGGTTAACTCGAAAGAGAAGGCTTGGTTCGCCCATGCGCTCAGCAACAGGCGAGCGCTTTGCAGAATTGTTTGGTCTTGGACCTCTTCGATGCCGTTGATTGAGTGATATGCTATGCCGGTGATGCCGTCATATGCTCTGATCGCGGCCCTTATTGCGATAGCGTTTGTCTCGGGACTTCCTTCGCCAAAGCGATCAAGAACCGAGGCAACTTCACGATCAACGACCGGTTCGTCAGTCTCTAGTTTGTTCATGGTAATTCGCTCTTTTGTCCCTTTTCTGTCATTGCCCAAAAAAGCGTTCTTTCGTCCAAACGAACTGACAGGTAGAGACTCCATACGCACCACCTCGTTTGGTGACGCAACCACAGATTCTGCTTCTCCGTTTCGTTGCACCTGATTATCTAAAGCGAGATCATCAGCTTCCACACCGTCTAGTACCTTGACCGAGTTCAAATCTTCGGAGCTACGATGAAGCTTATTGGTTGAACTTTTCGACCATGCGTTGGTCGCTAGGATGAGGAAGAGTGCAAAGACCGTAAGTCCAGCCCCGAAATGGCCGAACGTAGTAACGAATAGGTTCAGAAGTTCGAGAAGGCCTCTAGCCGCTCCAGTGCCACCTGGCTCGATTGGCCAGAACTGGAGCGCCGCAGCAAACCCCACGCCGATACATACTAAGACTAGTGGTGAAAGTGAGCTGGTCTTTGTCACAAACTATTCTCACAACACTTTCTTTAGAAGCGATCATGCGCCTCAATTGGCCCGACATGAGTTTATGATATGCCAGCTAGCGCTTAAATATATCTAACCGAAGTCATCAAATATCTGGCAGTTGCGAATGGCTGCAATTGGGTCGATTGCCGACTGTCCGCTAACTCCGCGACGCTGAGGAGATCAGCCGTCCGATGATTGCGCGTAGGCTCAGTTCCGAGCTCACAATGATAACACTTGGCGTGAAGGGCGATTGAGCGCCCTACCGCGCTTCGGTTAGGACGCCTTTTAGGACATCTTCTGGACTTTGGCGCCAAAACCCTAGGAGGTCTGGGGCTGGGTGGCGGAGACGGTGGGATTCGAACCCACGATACGGGGTTACCGTATACACACTTTCCAGGCGTGCGCCTTCGACCACTCGGCCACGTCTCCGCTTGCCATGTCGGCAGGGGCTGGCCTCTAGCCATGAAATGATCGCTTCGCAAGACGCAGGATGACGGCGTGTTTGGGACGACTCGCGGTCACGTGGTATTGCACCGCCATTGGACAGCGCTGCGCGCAATCGGCATTCGCTGCGAACGCTGTCTCAGGAGCCCCTTTCCGCCCTCGAAAACGCGCGGAAGGGGGTTTTTGTTTGAGAGGAATAGTGCCACCCTCTTAGCATGAGAAACACTCTTCTGGCCGCCGCCACGCTGGCGTTCACCCTTCCCGTTTCGGCTCAAGACACGGCGCGACCCGCGCCCTCGCCCGGCGAGATCGTCAACGCTGCGCCTCAGTCGGAATGGGTGGCCATTGCAGCGGAAGACCTGCTGATGATGACGCTTGCGCCCGAAGCGGATGGCGAGCCACGCAAAGTCATCATCCAGCTGATGCCGCCACCATTCAGCCAGGGGTGGATCAGCAACATCAAAACTCTCGCCCGCGCCCAGTGGTATGACGGCATCACCGTAAACCGGGTGCAGGACAATTACGTCGTGCAATGGGGCGATGCGAACAGCGAAGACGCGGAGAAAGCCAAGCCGCTGCCTGAGGGTCTGAAGGTAATAGAGGAGGAATGCTATACTGCGGATTTCATCGATGATCGATGCTTCGGTTCGCAACTAGAAAACTCCGCAGCAGAAGCTGCAGCAATGGCGGCTGATGCTGCCGCAAGCGCAATCACCTTAGGTTCCGACGGCGACGTGCCCTTCGATATTATTGGCACGCGTTCAGAAAAATTTCCCGACGGATGGAGAGAGCGTGATCCCTATTCGGGTTGGGCGGAGTTCTACGAAGGTTGGCCACTTGCCGGCGCGCAGGGCGAGGAAGAATTCGAATTTTGGCCCGTCCACTGCTACGGCATGGTCGGGGTGGGCCGGAACTACTCGCCCGATACCGGATCCGGCGCTGAGCTCTACACCGTGATCGGTCATGCGCCGCGCCATCTCGATCGCAATATCGCGCTGGTCGGTCGGATTATCAGCGGGATGAAGCACCTCTCCTCACTGCCGCGCGGGTCGGGTGCGCTGGGGTTTTACACCGAGGAAGAGGCGGACAAGCGCACGCCAATTCTCTCGGTGCGTGTGGCAGCTGACCTGCCCGAAGCCGAGCAACCGCGTTACGAGTATCTCAGCACCGAAAGCGAGACGTTCGCCAAATACGCCGAGGCCCGCGCAAACCGCCGTGACCCGTTCTTTATTCAGCCCGCAGGCGGCGCAGATATCTGCAATATCCCTGTGCCGATCCGAGCGGTTGCGGCGGAGTGACTGAGGAAGTCACCGCCACCCTGCCCCTTCGCCGTTGGCAGGGAGATCGCGGAACCTATCATTTGGTCATTTTTGAAGGCGGTGAGGCCGAAGCCATCGCCATGCATGCGAGGCTGCACCGGCTCGAATTCGGCAAGGGGCGAGGCTTCGGTTCGGTCAAGGTGATCGCGACCATCGGCGACACCACATGGAAAAGCTCGGTCTTCCCGCAATCAAAGCAATCCGAATGGGTGCTGTTGGTGAGCAAGAAGGTGATGCGCGCCGAAAGTATCGCCGCTGACGATCTGATCAAAGTGCAGCTGGAGCTTCTCTAAGCTCCAGCAATCACGGTTTCGGCGTTGTCGTCGGCGGAGAAGTCACTCGAAGAGCCACGCACATCGGCGATGAAGCGTGTTGACTTTCCGTGCAGATCATCGGCCTGAAGTCCCAGCTCGCTGGCACTTGCGAGAACTTGTGACGCGGCCGATCCGGTCGCGAGAGAGGCTTCGCGCAGCTTGTCCAGCTTGGCTCGCACTTCAGTTGCGCTTTTAGCCGCAGTGTCGATGTTCCGGGCGAGCTCCTCGCCCGACATGCTTTGCTGATCAACCGCACTGGCAATCATGATCGAAGTCTGTTCGAGCTTGTCGATCTGAGATACGATCGAGTTGAGATCCGAGACACTGGAAGACGTGGTGCTCTGCATCGCCGCGATCTTCTCTGCGACGCTGTTGGTTGCATGGCTGGTCTGCGTAGCAAGCTCTTTCACCTCGCTTGCAACCACGGCAAATCCTCGTCCAGCCTCACCGCCGCGCGCCGCCTCAATCGAGGCGTTGAGCGCGAGCAGATTGGTGCGCTGGGCAATCGTGGCGATCAGATCGGCAATCTCGCCAATCTCGTCCGCCGCCGACGCAAGCGCTTCCATGCGGGTGTTGGCTGTATCGACAACTGTGCTGGTTTCGCGTGCGAGGGTTGCAGAGGCCGTTGCTTGCTTGCTGATTTCGGCGATGGAGAGTGCGAATTCGTCGGTTGCAGCCGCAGCAGCGGTCACATTGTCGGAAGCCAGCGCCATGGCGTTACTCGCCTCCAATGATTGCTCCGCAGATTCCTCCGCAAGACCCACCATCCCTTTTGACGTGGTTTCAAGTTGATCTGACGCGGCAGAGACGGCGGTGATGACGTTCCCAACCGACACTTCGAAATCCTGTGAAAGGTCTGCGAGCATAACTCCCTTTTCGTCACGAAGTTCGCGCTCGCTTTGGGATTGCTCCAGCTCCTGCTTTAATTGCAGTTCTGCTTCGATCGCACGCTCGGCGTTGAGATCGCGCAGTTCGAGAGATGACGCGCGGAAGACAGTCAGTGCGCGGGCCATGGCGCCAATTTCGTCTTCGCGATCACGGCCGGGAATTTGTGTCTGGACCTGACCTTCGGCGACATCTTCCATGGCCCGCGTGATATCGCTAATGCCGCTCGCAACATTGCGAACGATCTTGCGCGCCCCGAACAAAGATAGAGCGATGCCAGCTGCCAAGATGGCGACAAACCACATCAAGAAACGCGTGATGCTGGCGAACAACTCGTCCGCGCTTGATGCGGCGACGTCATGAAATTCAACTGCAAATTTGCTGGTCTCGCTGTACAGTTTTGCCGTTTCACCGCGCAGGCTGGACGCTTGATCGCTTGTCACGCCGGATTCGCCTAAGCGTTCAGCAATGTCTGACACGCGGTTCCGAAACCCGACAAGCCTTGCGCCAAGCTCGTCAGGCATGTTTTCGCCTGCAAACTGAATGGGATCATCCAGTCTTTCTTTGGCAGTCTGAAGGGCCGTCTTTGCCTGCTCGAGGCCCGCGTCATCTTCGCCTTGTTCCGCGCGTTCAAGACCCGCTTCAGCATCGACCAAAGCGATGGCGGCATTGTTGGCACTCACTTCGACCGATGCAAGGATGGTTTGAGCGTGACCACCCTGACCCAGCAGGTAGGTACCTCCCAGCATGAGAACAGCGACAAGGCCGAGCACAAAGGTGTTCCCGAACACGGCCAGATTGAGCTTCTTCGTTAGCGACATGCGATCGATCCACGATGCGCTAGCCGTTTCGTCTATGTCGTCCTCGAACTGAAAATCATGTGTTTGCGACGTCACATCGGCCCCCGGATTTTGGACAACTTGGAGTTAGGTTGCCCGCCTTCGATATTCGAAATGTAAAATCGGGAAATTAAAGAGACGTAAACTAGCGCTTAACCATCTTCACCGTCGCTTCATTTCTTCCACGCGGTCGCCAATTGGGCCGCAAGTTAAGCGGTCAATTCATCGACTAGCAGCAGGGATGGCAATCTGGATGTGATAGAGCCCGACAATCGCCAAGCTTAAATGCGTTCAGCTTGTGCCACTGCATCGCTGGCACGCAATGCGCTGAGAATGCGAGACAAGTGAGCAAGGTCCTGCACCTCTGCATCGATCTCGTAGGTGGTGAACGGATGATCCAGCTGGGTCTGCTCAAGGCTGGTCACATTAATTTTGTTTTGCGCGAAGATACCCGCCATCTCAGCCAGCGTGCCCGGACGGTCATAGAGCGTTACGCTCAGCCGCCCGATCGCTCCGTGCGAGCGCTTACCCCAGCTAAGGTCCAGCCAGTCCGTATCGACGCCGCTGGCAAGCTCAAGGCAATCAATCGAGTGCACAAGAACCGTCTCACCCTTGCGGCGCAGGCCAACGATGCGGTCTCCGGGAACAGGATGGCAGCATTCCGCAAGCTGGAACGCGACGCCCGGCGTCAGGCCACGGATCGAAATCTTGCGTTCGTGGTTGGCCCAGTCTTGTTCGTCTTTAAACTCAGCTGTGCAGCCGGGCACAAGCGCTTCCATAACTTCGCGATCAGTCAGCTTGGCTGAGCCGATAGCGAACATCAGGTCTTCGGTATCATCGAGCTCTAGCCGATCGACGGCCAAGCGGATCGCCTTCTTACCGATGCGCGCGGGGACACGCGCCGCGATCTCGTCAAACAGCTTCGCCCCGATAGAGGCGATCTCTTCGCGCTCTTTCAACCGCACAGCGCGCCGCACGGCTGCCCGCGCTTTTCCTGTCACTACGAAGCTGAGCCAAGCCAATTGCGGTTCGGCCGCTTTGCCTTTGATAATCTCCACCACATCGCCATTGTTCAGCTGTGTGCGCAGCGGCATGTGACGCCCGTTGATCTTGGCTCCGACACAGGAAAGCCCGAGATCGGTGTGCACAGCAAAAGCAAAGTCGACCGCCGTTGAACCCTTAGGCAGCTGGAACAGCGCACCCTTGGGGGTGAAAGCGAAAATGCGATCCTGATAGATCGCCAGCCGGGTGTGTTCGAGCAATTCTTCGGCGTCGTGGCTCGCATCAACAATCTCGATCAGATCGCGCAACCATCCTACCGCGCCATCCGCGCGATCTTCCTGTTTGTATGCCCAATGCGCCGCCAGCCCGAATTCGTTGCGCTGATGCATGTCCCGCGTGCGGATCTGCACCTCCACCCGCATCGAATTCTCATACATCAGTGAGGTGTGAAGCGAGCGATAGCCATTAGTTTTGGGCGTCGAGATATAGTCTTTGAACCGCCCAGGCAGCGCCTGCCACGTCGTGTGCAAAACGCCCATCGCCGCATAGCAGTCCGCTTCATTGTCGGTGATGACCCGAAATGCCATGATGTCGGTGACTTGCTCAAAGCTGACATGGCGTTCCGACATCTTTTGCCAGATGGAATAGGGGTGCTTCTCGCGCCCCATCACCTCAACCTGAAGCCCCGCCTCGGCCAGAGCCTGCTTGATCTTCAGCGCAATCGCGTCGACTTGCCCGCCGTCTTGTCCGCGAAGTTCTTCGAGCCGCTTGGTGATGGTGTGAAAGGCTTCGGGTTCCAGCTGTTCGAAAGCGAGCAACTGCATCTCGCGCATATATTCGTACATGCCCACCCGCTCGGCAAGCGGCGCGTAGATATCCATCGTCTCACGCGCGATCCGTTGGCGCTTTTCCGGCTTTTTGATGAAGTGAAGCGTGCGCATATTGTGCAGCCGGTCGGCGAGCTTCACCAGCAGAACGCGGATGTCCTCTGACATCGCCAGCAGGAACTTGCGCAGGTTCTCCGCCGCGCGCTCATTCTCTGGCATTTGTTCGATTTTCGAAAGCTTGGTCACCCCGTCGACCAGCCTTGCGACATCTGAGCCAAAGTTGGCCTCGATATCCTCGATAGTCGCTAGCGTATCTTCTACTGTGTCGTGCAGCAGCGCGGTTATGATCGTTTCCTGATCGAGCTGCAGATCGGTCATCAACCCCGCAACTTCGACCGGATGGCTGAAATACGGATCCCCGCTCGCGCGTTTCTGCGTGCCGTGTTTCTGCACCGTGTAGACATAGGCGCGGTTGAGCAGCCCCTCATCGGCGCTCGGGTCGTAATCCTTGACCTTCTCAACGAGTTCATACTGGCGCAGCATTGACACCAATGTGCGGTGGAGTTCGCCGCGCTGCAAGCATTATCGTTGTGGTCTCAGCTCCAAGTCGCTCTGGGCGGTAGGCTCATCAGGATGGCGTCGATGTTGCCTCCCGTCTTCAGGCCGAAGATCGTGCCCCGGTCATAGACCAGATTGAACTCGGCATAGCGCCCGCGATATTCGAGCTGCTGGGCGACGTCTGCATCGTTGAAATCGCTGTCCATCCGCTTACGCACCAGCTTGGGATAGATGTCGAGGAAGGCTTTGCCGACATCCTGTGTGAAAGCGAAATTGCGATCCCAGGATGCGTCATCTTCGCACTCTAGGTGGTCGTAGAAGATGCCGCCAACGCCACGATGCACTTCGCGGTGTGGGATGTAGAAATACTCCTCAGCCCACTTTTTGTAGCGCTCGTAATAAGTCGGGTTATGCGCCGCGCAGGCTGCGCGCATGCTGGCATGGAATTCCTCGGTGTCATCCTCATAAGGGATTGGCGGGTTAAGGTCCGCGCCGCCGCCAAACCACGCAGCCTGAGTGGTCAGGAAGCGGGTGTTCATATGCACTGCGGGCACATGCGGGTTGCTCATATGCGCGACCAGACTGATGCCGGTCGCGGTGAATTCGGGGTGCTCAACGCTGGCGCCGTTCACTTGATTGGCGAACTGCTCTGAAAAGGTACCGCGCACCGTCGAGACATTGACGCCGACCTTCTCGAACACCTTGCCTTTCATGAGGCCCTGAACCCCGCCGCCGGGATCGTCATTGCCCTCTTCTTCGCGCTCCCAAGGTGTGTACTGAAATGACGCGTCGGAGCCGGCATCGCGCTCGATACTCTCGAATGCAGCGCATATCTGGTCGCGCAAGCTTTCGAACCATGCCTTCGCCTTGCCGGTGTGGTCAGTCCAATCGCTCATGCGTATCCTCATCCCAGTGCGCGTCAGGGCCATTGCCGTGACAGTCCTCGTGTCCATCCGCTTTGACACTGACCGAGTCAACTGGAGTCTTGCGAACAGCGCACTTGCCAAAGTGGCTTCGGCGCGTCAGATGCCAGGTATGGTTCCTGTTTCGTTCCCGCCTGATTCAGGCGCACCGCTGGAGTTCGCCGGTCACGAGCTTGTTTTGCTCAAGAACAACGCTCTGTACTGGCCTTCCGAGCGTGCTTTGCTGGTGGCGGACCTGCATCTGGAAAAAGGCAGCTGGTACGCTCAGACGGGCCAGATGCTGCCACCCTATGATAGCCGCGAGACTCTGGAACGGGTGGCAGATGCGGTGAAGATCACGGGCGCGCGGCGGATGATTACGCTGGGCGACAATTTCCATGATGATGCGGGCACGCACCGCCTCGACGCATATGCTGCGGGCATGTTGGAGTCTTTGATCCGCGCGCTCGATTGGGTCTGGATCACCGGCAACCATGACGAACAGATGCACCGGGCATTCGGTGCTGAATTGTGCGAAGAAATGGAGATCGGCGGCGTCATTCTGCGGCACGAAGCAAGGCAGGGCGAGACCAAGCCGGAACTGTCGGGTCACTATCACCCCAAGATGCGCGTGAAGGTACGCGACCGCCACATCGCCCGCCCGTGCGGCGTCATCAGCCGTACCTCAGGGTACGGCGACCGTATGATCGCCCCCGCCTTCGGCGCTTACACCGGTGGGATGGACGCGGGCTCGCCCGAGATTATCAAAGCGCTGCAGCCCGCCAGCCAGATCGACGCGGTGCTGCCTGCAAAGGGCAAATTGGTCACATTCCCACTCTATCGTGCAGCGGCGTGAGACTCCGCTGGAATTTCGGCGGCTTTCTCCCTACATAACCCTCATCAAGACTCAGGCTACATCAGGAGAAACCACATAGCCCGTCCACCTCGGCGTCAGATGGCCCCGCCTACGAAAAGCGGCCCTCGTTATGATCAGTTTATTCAAGTTCCCAAGGTCCGCGTTATCGATGACGAAGGCGAGAACCTTGGCGTGATGTTCACCAATGAAGCGGTCGAGCAGGCGCAGGACAAGGGTTTGAACCTTGTTGAAGTTTCGCCCAACGCCGATCCGCCGGTGTGCAAATTCCTTGATGTCGGCAAGTACCGCTTCGAAGCGCAGAAAAAGGCGAACCTCGCCCGTAAGACGCAGAAGACGCAGGATATCAAAGAAGTCAAAATGCGCCCCAACATCGACACGCACGATTACGATGTGAAAATGCGCAACGTGAACAAGTTCATCGGCAACGGCGACAAGGTGAAGGTCACCTTGCGCTTCCGCGGCCGCGAAATGGCGCACCAGCATTTAGGCATGGACCTACTCAAGCGAGTGCAGGACGATGTGGCGGAAATCGCCAAGGTCGAAGCCTTCCCGCGCCTCGAAGGCCGTCAAATGCTGATGGTGCTGGCGCCGAAGTAGGCCGGCAAACGATTGAAATCACAAGGGCGGGTGATCTCCGGATTGCCCGCCCTTCTTCAATTTGAGACGACAAACAGCGACCGCAATCGACAAACTGCAATATGCAACCGATTGGCGGGAACACACGTATGCTTCTTTAAGTTATACAATCAGTCACGCGGCGGCTACGGCTCCCCCCTGTTTCAACCGGGTCGTCGCAGGCAACACGCCACGTGACCTATGGCCCGTCTTTAATCCCCCAAAAGACGGGCCCATTTTTGAGAAAGGTTTGAAGACTGTGACGATATTCCCCGCCCGTTCTCAGGCTCTCGCCCTTGCTTTCGCCACGAGCGTGTTTGCGCTTTCCGCCCCTGCGTCCGCGCAAAGCAGCGAACCGCAATTTGCGACCTTCGCGCCCAAAGGCAATCCTATCGTTCACACGATCGACTATTCGATCTGGGACGAAGCCATGAAGTATCTGGTCATCTCGATGGGGCCGTCCACACGTGAAAGCGCGGGCCGGCCTGATCCCGGTTTCGGTTCGCGCCGCCAATATGGCCACGTGTCGCGCTACCGCCTTGAAGGGACGCGGGTGATGTTCTCGTTCCTGGACCGGAACATCATCAACAGTTTCACTGAGTATCGCCGCGACTTGGAAGCCACCGCTGACAAGCTGGATATCCAGTCGCTCAGCCGCAATGAGCAGCTGGCGTATTGGATCAACCTCCACAATGTCGCGATGATGGAGCAGATCGGCAATGCCTGGCCTGTGCGCCAGCCGCGCGAAATCAAGATTGATGGTGTGCCGCTCGATGATGCCAAGTTCATCACCGTTGAAGGCGTGAAGCTGAGCCCCAAGGATATTCGCACAAAGATTGTCTTTCCCAACTGGAAAGATCCTGCAGTCATGTACGGTTTTTGGCGCGGCGACATCGGAAGCCCTGCGCTGCAGCGTGAAGCGTTTAGCGCCAACAATGTTGGAATCCTGCTTGATCGCGGCGCCCGCGAGTTCGTGAACTCCCTGCGCGGCACTCAGAAGATTGGAAAGAAGCTTCAGGTCTCTGAAGTCTATCTGGAAGCGGCGCCATTCTATTTCGACGATTTCGCGGACGACCTGCGCTCTCATATTGAGAAGTATGCCGAGCCTGAGGTCAAAGACATCCTGACCCGTACGACCAAGACCGAAGCTTCGATCACCGAATATGACATCGCCGATCTTGCCGGCGGCGTGCGTGAACCATCATACACCAACATCACATCGGATGGCGTGTCGACCAGCTTCCGCATCCCGCAAAGCATGGCGCGCCTGTTAGTGCAGCGCCAGCGCAAGCTCGACGAGCTGATCCGCGATGGCAAGCGCACCGGCACTGTAACGGTCGGCACGATCAATCTTCCTGGTCAGGAGAATGACGGCGAAGTCCAATAATCCCGCCTCATCACGAACCATAAAGCAAAAGGCCGCCAAGCAATTGGCGGCCTTTTTCGTGTGCTCAATTAGAATTTCCCAAAAGAGCCAATAAATCATCCTTTCAAGCGGGGGAGCGAAAATTGCCAGTCGGAACTGGCGCACACATTGGTCATTGAAAAAGAAAGATAATTTTGAGAGACTATGTAACATCAAGCACCAAAGGTCCTAGTTTTGTCTTACCCTCTATCCATCCTTAGACAGGAGTCGCCTGATGCAGCGGTTTTCGTATTGTAAGTTTGGTCTCCTTGGCGCCTTGGTCTCAGCGATGGCGATGCCCGCTTTGGCAGAGGCCGAAGTGATCCCCTCAAGCGACTACGTCCAAGACACCAAACCGGAGACGCAGCAGGCTATTCTCGTCGCCGAGGAAAGCCCTTTTTCGACTTTCAAACCAAGCGCTAATCCCATCCGCCACAGGATTGACTATTCGCTTTGGGACCATGCTCTGCGCAACACCGTTTTCTCGATGGGACCTTCGATCCGCAAGTCACTAGGCAAACCAGTCCCCGCCACAGGATCACGCCGGATCTATGGACCAGACTCACGCTACCGGCTTGAAGGCTCGATGATGCTCTTCAGCTTTTTTACCAAAGACGTGATCGACAGCTTTGCCGAGTATCGCCGTGATTTGGAGGCGACAGCTGATATCCTCGATATTCAATCACTCTCTCGCAACGAACAGTTGGCCTATTGGTACAACCTGCACAACGTCGCGATGGTTGAGCAGATTTCAGCAAACTGGCCCATGCGCCAACCGCGGAAATTCAAGATCGATGGTGTGCCTCTCGATGATGCCAAATTCATCTCAGTCGAGGGTGTCAAACTGAGCCTGCGTGATATTCGCGAAGAGATTGTCTTCAAACACTGGAAGGACCCTAAGGTCATTTACGGCTTTTGGCGTGGCGAAATCGGCAGCCCGGCGCTTCGACGTGAGGCGTATAACGCGCGGAATGTTTCGGGACTTCTCGACAGCACCGCCCAGGAGTTCATCAACTCGCTGCGCGGCACCCAAAAACGCGGCAAGCGGCTTGATGTATCAGAGCTCTACGCTGAAGCGGCGCCATTCTTCTTTCCTGACTTTGAAAATGACGTGCGCGCGCACCTCGCTATCTATGCAGGCGAAGACGTAAGCGAGATCATGGCGAAAACCGAGGAAACGCGCGCTGTGATCCGTGAGCATGATATTGCGGATTTAGCTGGCGGAGCGCGCGAGCCGAGTTACACCAATCTGGTCGATGGGCAGACCGGAAGGCCGCGAAGCTTCCGCATTCCGGCATCAATGGCGAATCTGCTGGAACAGCGAACGCGCAAGTTCGAGTGGATGGTCCGCAACGGTATCCCGACAGGCACGGTGACATTCAGCGATATCGATTTGCCTGGCCAGGACAAAAACTCGAGCGAAGTTAAGTAGCGACCCTATCGAACTCACAAGGAGACTTGACGTGAAGCACTTGCCCCACGTGCGTGCCGTAGCAGCTGTTTTGGCAGCCTCGTGCCTTTGCGCACCACTTGCAGCAGAAAGCACGGAGGCGGTGTCTTCTGTTACGCTGAAATCTGCGCAGCAGAGCGCTCCTTCAACAGGCTCCGAAAATCCCTATTCACGGTTCGCCCCCGCAGCCGAAAGGCGTGAGCACCGAATTGACTATGCGCATTGGGACGAAGCGCTCGATTGGTTTGTCATCCCGATGGGGCCTTCATTGCGACAGGGGGCACGCCGGGTTGATCCGGGAACGGGCACGCGGTTCGTGTACGGCCACACCTCACGCTATCGCCTTGAAGGCAATCGCGTGGCGTTCTCATTCCTGACACCGGGTATTCGCAAGGCGATAACCGAGTATCGTCGGGATCTGGAGCGGGTGGGCGGTTCGCTCGAAGTGAGCACTCTTCCCCGCAATGAGCAGCTCGCCTTCTGGATCAACCTGCACAATGTGGCGGTGATTGAAGCGTTGGCGAGCGAGTACCCGATGCGCGAACCGGCTGAACGGCGTTTTGGATCGAATAATGCGACGCTTCAGGATGCCAAGTTGGTTACCGTGGGCGGAGTGGAGTTGAGCCCGCGCGATATTCGCGAGAAGATCGTTTACCCGAACTGGAAGGACCCGCGCGTCATCTACGGCTTTTGGCGCGGTGAAATTGGCGGACCGTCTTTGCAGCGCACAGCGTTCAACGGCGCAAATGTAGATTTCCTGCTTTCGCTGGGTGCCGAAGAATTCGTCAATTCGCTGCGTGGTATAGAGGCGTGGGGCAAAGAGCTGCGCATCAGCAAGATTTACCAAGAAGCGCAGCCGTTCTTTTTCACCGATGACCAATCAATCCGCGCGCACCTTGGCAAATTTGCGCGAGATGATGTGAAGAAACTGATCTCGAAGAAAGAGCGCGTTGCCTTCAACCGCTACGAGGGCGACATTGCGGACATGATCAACGGACGCAGCGATCCTGGTCTTACGAATGTCTGCCTGCAAGGGCGCACTGGTGGCGGAATTCCGACCAATGGTGCGAACCCGGAAGGTCTATGCGCTGCCGAGAAGGTGGTTGTGGACCGTGCCGCGCAACGATTGATGTTTGAGCGCGCACAGAAGCTGAACCGCGCTTATCGCAAAGGCATACGCACTGGCACGGTCACGGTTGGTGACTACGATCCCAGCGCTCCTCCTAAAGAGGTTCAGTAAAGGTCAGGGTGCCGGGTGCACCATGGTCCAAAATTTGGGCCCGCCTCCAGGCACTGACCATTCATCGGTGATGGTGAACCCGAGCCGGGTGTAAATCGCGACATTACTCTCAGTCGCGGTTTCCAGCAGCACACCGCATCCGTCTGCTGCGGCGCGGGCTATCCCGTCGCGCACGATGGTGCCGCCCCATCCCTTCCCCTGAGAATCCGGCGCAACACCTACATAGCGCAAGTAGTGGTAAGGCTGCGGATCGGGGTGCCGTGCGTACATGGCCTCGGCAACTTTCAAGCCGCGTGGCAGCGCCGTCTTAAACACTCCAGCCAGCCGCAGATCATCCCACAAACGCACACGCATTTGATCCCTAACCACACCGGGCGGATACCACAGCGCGGCTGCCTCGCTTGCTGACGAGGTGTAGGCATTACCGTGCCGCAGCGACTGCTCGATCATCACGTTGAAGAAGCGAGGCAGAACTCTGAAGCGAACATCAGGATCAGGCAGTATCCAAGCAAGCGCGGGATCATCCTGAAAGGCCTGCGCCAAAGTTTGCGCGATCTGTCGTTCGTTTGGTTGGCCCTCGACAGGAGATATCGTGCGGTCTTCGCTCATAGATACGACAGTACCGGATGAGCCGCCGGTCCGCCAATTTTTCTGGGGCGGTTGACGGAGCGCTCGACGTCACCGATGGACACAAGACGAACTTGGCGATGGTATTTGCAGGAGCACCAACTTTGACAGCCCGCCGGATCGGACTGGTCTTTGGACCGCTCATCTTCGCTATCACCGCATTCACTGCCCCACCTGCAGGGATGAGCGCGGAAGCGTGGCTGGTTGCCGGATTGGTCGTTTGGATGGCCAGTTGGTGGATGACAGAGGCAGTGCCGCTGACCGCGACGGCATTGCTGCCATTCGTAGTTCTCCCGTTCGGCGGCATTTCGAATGCACGCGAAACAGCGAGCACCTACTACTCACCAATCCTTTTCCTGCTTCTGGGCGGAGCGTTTATCGCCCTCGCAATCGAACGCACGGGGCTGCACAAACGGCTTAGCCTCTCGATCTTGAAAGCGATCGGCAGCAAGGGCGGACAGACGCAATTGCTGCTTGCCTTCATGATCAGCGCAGCGCTGCTCTCGATGCTGATTTCCAACACGTCGACCTCTCTCATTATGATGCCGATGGCGCTGGCCGTTTTGGCAGGCGGCGGCATGCTGGAAGATGATCGTGAAGGCCTATCAGGCGCCCTGCCTATGGGTATCGCTTTCGCTGCCAGCATCGGTGGGCTTGGCACGCTGGTTGGCTCACCCACCAATGCCATCGCTGTCGGGTTGCTCGACACAAGCATCGGGGTCGAGATCAGCTTTATCCAATGGTCGATGTACGGCTTGCCAATCGTCATTCTTGGCGTGCCATTAGCGGCGTTTATCATCGCCAAATTCCAGCACGTCGCGGACCATCCGTTTGATGTCAGCGCAGCCCGCGCGGCGATAGACACGCATGCGGGTTGGAGTTTGGCGGAAAAACGGCTGATCCCGGTCGTCTTCCTTACCTTTCTCGCATGGATGACGGTGCCGTGGGTGAAAGACTGGATGCCCGCCGGATCATGGACCAATGGCACCATCGCGGTGATTGCCAGCTTCGCGCTGTTCCTACTGCCGGACGGCACGGGGCGACCGCTGCTGATCTGGAAAGAGGCCGACCGTGCGCCGTGGGGCGTGATCATGATGTTTGGCGGAGGCCTCGCGCTCGCGGCTGGCATGCAGAAGTCGGGGCTCGCCGATTGGCTGGGTCAGGCGCTCTTGCCGCTCGAAAACTGGCCATTGATTGCCGTCGCGATTGCGGTGGTGGGGATGATCGTCGTAATCACCGAGTTCGCCAGCAATGTCGCGACCGCGAGCGGGATCATACCCGTAGTAGCCGCTCTTGTGGTGGCGTTGGGTGCGGACCCAATCCTGCTCGCTATGCCAGCCGCGCTTGCGGCCAGCTGGGGATTTATGCTGCCCGCTGGGACAGGCCCGAATGCCATTGCATGGTCGACGGGCCGCATCCGGATAGAACGGATGGTGGGCGCAGGGCTGGTGCTCGATCTTGTCGGGATTTTCCTGATCGTTGGCGTGGTCTTCGCGATTGCGACCTTCGCCTGAGGCCCCTCACCACATCTTGCCAGCGCGCTTTTTATAGTTGTGCAGATCACCGCCTGAAATTCGGTCCCAAAACCGTCCGCCTACGATCTGTTCGGCATCATATGTCTTGACGAGGAAGCTTTCGAGCGGCTCGGTCTGCTTCTTGTTCGGAATTTCAAACGTCCATAGCCGGAACCGGCCCCGCTTGTTCTCCACCAGAACGCTTTTGATAAAGGCATGTGGCACGGGAACGCTGATCCCGAAGTCTTCCTGCTCCTTACCGATCCGCTCCACCTTCTCGCCAAAATAGAAAACCGGACAAGTCAGCACATAAGTTTCCGCTGTGCTGGGACGCTTATCAAGCTCCCGAATTTCATGCTCGAGATCGCGCCAAATCCCCTGATTGAAACGCGGCGCTTGCGGCGACATATTTGACAGCAGGAAGGTCTCCGAGTTTTGGATTTCCTGCAGATCCTGATTGGCACTCGCCACCAGATGACCACGATCGAATCCACTGCCGACATAGGCTTTCAGACCGGCACGGAATCTCTTGGGAATACGGGTGTCGGCGCGAAATGCATCCTTGCGTTCAACACCATCCAAATCATTGACCAATTCGCGGTCACGATTGATGATTTCCAGCGTCCACTTGGCCTGCCGGAAGTACCATGAATAGCCGATGGTGAAATGCCGCCCGGTCAGGATTTGATCGCAGACGGGCGCGCCGTAACGCAGCTCGCGCTGCATCTGGAACGGGTCGTTTGTCATAAGCCTCTCCCCTGTCCGCCCATACAGGGCAGACCGAATACTCAGAATGCGACCGGTTTTCTTATGATCGTATCAGACAGGAAAGCGGTTCAACTGACTACTTCCTTTTTTCTCAAGCCCCGGCGGCGACTGCGCGCACCTTAGCTATATGCTCGGCCTTCTCTTCGTCGCTCAGGAATGATCCCTCGAAGGAGTTGACCGCCAGCGCGGTGATATCCTGGGCGCTGAGGTCGAGTGCATCGGTGATCGCGCGATAATTGTCGTTGATGTAGCCGCCGAAATAAGAAGGATCGTCGGAGTTGACGGTCGCCTTGATCCCGCGCTCCAGCATGCTTTTGACCGGACTGTCGGCAATATCGTCGATCACGCACAGTTTGAGATTGGAGAGCGGGCACACAGTCAGCGTCTGCCCATCGTCCACAATCCGTTCGACCAGTTTGCTGTCTTCCAGTGCGCGGTTACCGTGGTCAATGCGGTCGATCTGAAGCGTGTCGAGCGCCTGCCACACATATTCGGGTGGTCCCTCCTCGCCAGCATGTGCGACCAGTTTCAAGCCAAGCTCACGCGCCTTCGCAAAAACACGCGCAAACTTCTCCGGCGGATGGCCGACTTCGGAGGAATCCAGTCCCACCCCTTCAATCCGGTCGAGCCATGGTGTCGCCTCTTCCAGCGTCGCAAAGGCTTCCTCTTCGGAGAGATGCCTCAGGAAGCACATGATGAGCTTATGCGTGATGCCGAACTTGTCCTGCCCGTCATCCAGCGCGCGCAGGATACCGCCAATGGCCTTTTCAAACGGAACACCGCGTTCGGTGTGACCTTGCGGATCAAAGAAGATCTCGACGTGACGCACATTGTCTGCGTTGACCCGCTCCAAATAGGCCATCGTCAGATCGTAGAAGTCTTGCTCCTCGACCAGCGCGCCCATGCCCAGGTAATAGAGGTCGAGAAACTCCTGAAGGTTGGAGAAATTGTAGGCCGCCGCCACCTCCTCGACACTGGCATATGGCAGCGTCACACCGTTGCGCTTGGCGAGCGCGAACATCATCTCCGGCTCTAGCGAGCCTTCGATATGCAGGTGCAGTTCGGCCTTGGGGATCGCGTCGATCAAGGCATGGCGGGTATCAGTCATTGGTTCTTTCCACTCAGTCTTAGAATTTCGTCCGCGGCGGGCTTGTTCGCCCGGATTTCATCATCGGTAAGCCCGTCCAGCTCATGCGGAAAGATCAGCCAATCCTCGGTTTGGCGGATGAAGAAATCAGGGGTCAGCTCGGTCTGGTTCTTGCTCGGCTTGTAAAACACGGTGGCGATCTTGATCGTGCCTGGCGTGTTGCGGCGACAGCGTTTGGTCAGCTCGTTGATAAACGCCTCAACCGATTTGCCGGTGTCGAACACATCATCGACGATCAGCAGCGAGTCCTCAGCATTGAGTGTGTCGATCAGATATCCCAGTGCATAGACCTTCACCAACCGCGCCTGCTGATTGATGCCGGTATAGGACGATGTGCGGATGGCGATATGGTCGCAGTCATAACCGCGCCGTTCGAGCAGCTCTTGAACCGCGATCCCGATGGGCGCCCCGCCCCTCCAGATGCCGACGATGTGCGTCGGGACAAAGCCGGATTCGACCACTTGGTTGGCGAGCGCAAAGGACAGCTCGAGCAGCTCGTTGGCATCGAGATAAATCTTCGTAACGGCTTTGGGGTCCACGGCATGTCCTGTGCTGGCTTTGCATCACTTATGGCACAGCGACACCGCAATGGTGAAGCGATTTTCCCCGCCCTTCGCGCGATGGTGGATGGCCTACCGAACCGGTTGCAACTGATACCAGTTAGCGGTAATTGACAGGCATTGCATGACCGAGGGGGAGATGCGCTTCTGCGGAGGTTAGAAGCGGGTGCCCGTTCCGGCTCTCCAATCGGCTCCTGCCTTCCTGGGAGCGTACTTAAAGGAAGGACCGCCGCGATGACGGACATCCCTGCTGACGCCACCACCACCCCGACCCCGCGCCGCAAGCCCAAGCCAAAGACGACCACGATTGACGGTCGCCCGCTGAAGCCCTCCACGCTGATGATGGGCCATGGCTATGATCCAGAACTGTCCGAGGGCTCACTCAAGGCACCGATCTTCCTCACCTCTACCTTCGCCTTCCCCAGCGCGGCCGATGGCAAGCGCCACTTTGAAGGCATCACCGGCAAGCGTCCGGGTGGCGCGGAAGGCCTCGTCTATTCGCGCTTCAACGCGCCCAACCAGGAAATCCTCGAAGACCGCCTCGCAATCTGGGACGGCGCTGAAGAAGCACTGAGCTTCTCGAGCGGCATGACCGCCATCGCCATCCTGATGCTCGCCGCGTGCAAGGCAGGTGACGTGATCGTCCACTCCGGCCCGCTTTATGCGGCTTCGGAAGGCTTCGTCGCCAAGACTATGGCGAAGTATGGCGTGACCTATATCGATTTCCCTGCCGGCGCGACGCCCGAAGAGCTCGACGCGGTGATGGTCAAAGCGAAGGCGCAGGCCGAAGCGCAAGGCGGCGAAGTGCCGCTGATTTATCTCGAAAGCCCCGGCAACCCGACCAACGCTTTGGTCGATGTGGAAGCTGTGGCTGCAGCGCGCGACAAGCACTTCAATGCAGACCGCTGCCCCATCGCTATCGACAACACCTTCCTCGGCCCCCTGTGGCAGCGTCCGCTGGAGCACGGCGCAGACCTCGTCGTTTACTCACTCACAAAGTATGTCGGCGGCCACTCTGACCTCGTCGCGGGGAGCGTTGCGGGCAAGAAGCGCTTCATCGACGCCATTCGTGCGTTGCGCAACACGATGGGCGGCATCGCCGATCCGAACACCGCATGGATGCTGCTCCGCTCGCTCGAAACCGTGGAGCTGCGCATGCAGCGCGCGGGCGAGAACGCGGCCAAAGTGTGCGAATTCCTCAAGAGCCATCCCAAGGTCGAGGGCCTCGGCTATCTCGGCATGATCGATGATGCGCGTCAGCAGGATATTTATGACCGCCACTGCCTTGGCGCAGGCTCGACCTTCAGCGTCTTCATTAAGGGCGGCGAAGAGGAGTGCTTCCGCTTCCTCGACAACCTCAAGATCGCGAAGCTCGCGGTCAGCCTTGGCGGCACGGAGACGCTTGCCAGCCACCCGGCGGCGATGACGCACCTGTCTGTGCCTCAAGAGCGCAAGGACGCGCTCGGCATCACCGACAACCTCGTGCGCATCAGCATCGGGATCGAAGACCCGGACGACCTGATCGCCGACTTTGCGCAGGCATTGGAGCACGTTTGAAGCATTGCCTTCCCCTTGGCGCGAGCTAAACCTGTGCCGAGGGAGAAAGCAATGAGTGAACGCAAACCCGTATGCCTCGTGCTGGGTGCAGGCGCAGGGATCGGTGGCAACACCGCCAAGCGCTTTGCGAAGGGCGGCTACCACACGGTGCTGGCGCGGCGCTCTGATGAAGAGGGCCTCGCTCGCATGATCGCCGAGATCGAGGCTGAAGGCGGCACCGCCACCGGAACGCTGATCGACGCGGTTCAGGACGGCACGATCGAGGAACTGGTCGAGCAGGTTGAACGTGATGTCGGCCCGATTGAAGTCTGTCTGTTCAACCTCGGCGCGCAGATCGGCAATCGCAAGTTTTTTGACACTCCGCACAAGGCGTTCGAGCTTGGCTGGCGGATGACCAGCTTTGCCCTTTTCCGGCTTGCGCAAGCGATGCTTCCGGCGATGGTCGAGCGCGGGCACGGCACCTTGCTGGTGACTTCAGCCACTTCCGCCATGCGCGGTAATGCAGGTCAGCACAGCCACGCTGCAGCCATCGGTGGGCGGCGCATGCTTTGCCAAACGCTCAACGCCGAATTCGCTCCGCAAGGTATCCACGTGGCACATATCGTGGTCGATGGCCCGGTCGACGCGCCCGACACTCTTGGCAAGCTGCTGGGTGACAAGTTCGAGGCGTACAAGGCATCAAAGGGCGAAGACGGCGTGCTCGATCCAGCCGCGATTGCCGAGACTTACTGGCACCTCGCCCACCAACCGCGCAGCTGCTGGAGTTTCGAGGTCGATGTGCGCCCATGGACCGACACGCCATGGTGGAACGACAATCCGCCGGTTGCGATCAATACGAGCTCGTCAGAACCGGGGTTTCGTGATAAAAAAGAGTGATATGAAGCGTTGGAAGCAAGCTCTTTTCACGTCAGTTGCGTTGGCCCTTACTCCGCAGTCGGGTGTGCTCGCCGCCGAAGAGCTGCTTATTGCTGAACAACAATCTCCTTGGAGAGCTTCGCTTGCTGAAGAAGCTTGCATACTTCAGCGACACTATAGCGTGGCCGACGGGACATTGGTTTTCGAGCTGCGACAAAATGCCCCGGAACACCATTTCGAAATCAGCCTGATCTCCGATCGACTGAAGTTCACGTCTTCGCCTCCTGTAACTCAATTCGGGTCAGGAGGTGAAAAGATGCGACACACCTCATCATTCAACATCAGCAATGGCGATTGGAAAGGATTTCGGTCGACGGTACCGAACGATTACTTCAAGCTTTCTAACGGCGGTAAAGGAATAGTCCCGCTAACCGTTTCTCATGCATTCAAATCCGATTTCCAAATTCCATTGGACCTCGAAGAGCCAATGGCTGTCCTGAATGACTGTATGAGCGCGCTGATAGAATCTTGGGGCCTCGATCCAGATGTTCAACGTTCCCTCAGCCGAAAGATCACCGAGCCGAAGTCATACGGATTCATGCGTCCGATCCTCCGCCGACTGGCCAGCATATCGTCAGGCAGCAAACTACGGACGTTTGATATGAGATTGATCGTCAACCAGGACGGCGAGGTCGATAGCTGCGTTCTGCTAGACGAGCATAGAGGCAGCGACTTCGAGGCGTATGCGTGTGAAAGAGCGATTAAGAACGCTCGTTTTTATCCTGCGCTCGATAAAGTCGGGAACGCCGTCAAGAGCTTCGCCTTCGTGTCTGGCTTCGCAAGTTCATCCCAATAAAGGGTCGCCCTTTACCCCCGCCACTCGCGCTGTTCCTCTGCCGTCCGCAGCACATCATAGGCCAATTGCAGCTTCTGGAACTCCTGTGCGGCTTCTTCGTCGCCGGGTTTCACGTCGGGGTGAACCACCTTGGCCTTCGCACGGTAAGCTCTCTTGATCGCGGTGAAGTCCGCATCGGCCTCTAGCTCCAGCACCTCCAGCGCGCGCATCTCATCGGCGCTGCGCGATCCGTCGCCTGATCCGGACCAGCCATAATGCGAGGCCTCGGCGTATCCGGCGCTTTCCTGCCGCTCGGCCTTGGCCCGCTCTTCCTTCTGCTCTTTGTCGAGCCCTTCGAAGTAATCCCAGCCCTTGTTGTATTCGGCGGCATGCGCCTGACAGAAATACCAGCGGTCCGGGCTGTTGGGGGATTTGGGCGCGGGGCAATCACCTGGCTCATCGCAACCATGCCGGTCGCAGATGCGCACAGTGGTGGTTTCGCGCGAAGAACCATAGGGCCGCCAACGCGGAAAGCCCCAATCATCGGAGCGGCGCGCCTTAGGCATCGGGTGTCATGTTGTTGGTCGAGGGCATTGTGCGGCTAATCTACGCACGCTGGCAGTGAATGCAACGATGTGGGAACAAGTTTCATTGTGAAATGTTGCATTGCAACAGATCATTTAGAAATCCGCGCTAGTGGCGCGTGACCAACGAGAGCAAGAAAGCAAAGTCGATGAGCCGCCAGCTGCAAATTTCCAGCCTGTTTTCAGCGCTTGCGATGGTGAGTCTGTGCCTGACGCTGAGTGTGCGCGACTATGCGGCGGAGTTATCCGCTTCATCAGACGCAGTAGCTGCTCAGGCCGAGACGCTGCCCGGCCTGAACGCTCTATCAGCAAGCCTTACGGATTGATCATCACGCTGGCGGCGCGGCGGTTCTTTGACCATGCCGCCTCGTTCGAAGCGAGCTCTACCGGGCGCTCCTTACCATAGCTTATCACGCGAATGCGCTCGGCTGACACACCCAGCCCCACAAGATAGTTTTTCGCAGCGTTGGCGCGGCGTTCACCCAGTGCAAGGTTGTATTCACGCGTCCCGCGTTCATCGGCGTGGCCTTCAACGGTGAAGGTCAGCTGCGGATAGCGTGCGAAATATGTCGCCTGTGCCTGAAGCGCGGCGGCATCGGCGCTGTCGATATTGAAGCGATCGGTGTCGAAGTAGATCGTCGTCGCGCTGCCCACAGCTCCTTCGAAGTGGCGCTGCGATCCCGGCTGTGGAACCGTTGATGTGGGCGCCGGTGTCGGAGTGGGCGTTCCGGATGTGTCGATCGGACCGGTCGGTGCGGGCGGAAGCTCTGGCGGAGCCTTCTTCGCGCAGGCGGCGATCGTCGCGGTTGAAGCGAGCAGCAGGATCGTTGCAACTGACTTGTTCATAATCCTCATCCTTTCATACGGGGGCAAGCGTAGTCTGTTTGACAGGGTTAGTCACGGATCGGGCCCCAGGCGGGGTCTGATGCGTCAACCGGCGTAGGCAGGCGGCGTTCGTTGCGACCGGTCAGATCGACCTGCCACAGGTTCGATTTGCCCGAATTGCGGGCCGTGCGGAAGAATTGGATGATCCGGCCGTTTGGGGCCCAAGTCGGGGCTTCATCCTGCCAGCCACCGGTCAGCACGCGCAGGTTCCCTCCCGATGGCGTCATGACGGCAATATTGAAGTTGCCGGCAATGCGCGTGAAGGCGATCTGGTCCCCGCGAGGGCTCCATTCCGGCGTGGCGCAGCGTCCTCCGAAGAAGCTGATGCGGCGCTGGTTGCTGCCGTCAGCATTCATCACATAGCATTGCTGCGAACCCGACCGGTCGCTTTCGAACACGATCTTGGAGCCATCAGGCGAGTAAGAACCGGCGATGTCGATCCCCGGTGTCGAAGTCAGCTTTTCGCTTTGTCCGCCGGTCGCGCGCACGCGGTAAATGTCCGTATTCCCTGCAACCGACATCGAATAGAGGATGTATCGGCCGTCAGGTGACCAGCGCGGCGCGAGGGTCGGATTGCGGTTTTCGGTTACCAACGTCTGACGCCCGCTATCGATGTTATAGACGTAAATGCGCGGGTTCCCATCGACATAGGACAGGTACAGGATGTCCTTGTAATCGGGCGAATAACGCGGCGTAAGTGCCGTGGCGCTGCCCAATGTGATAAAGCGGTGGTTCGCCCCATCGCTGTCCATAATGGCAAGACGTTTGACCCGCTTATCCTTCGGCCCTGTCTCGGCGATATACGCAATGCGGCTGTCGAAGAACGGGTTCTCACCAGTCAGGCGCGCATAGATCAGGTCAGAGCATTTGTGCGCCGAGCGACGCCAGTCCTTCGCCTGGACTACCCAGCCTTCCTTTATGAGTTGGCTTTGAAGTGCGACGTCATAAAGGTAGCAGCCTACGACCAGCTTGCCGTCTCCCCGGGCGCGGACATAGCCCTGCACCAGCATCTCCGCCCCGCGCCCGCTCCATGTGGAATAGGTAGGACTAGGAATTTGAGCAAAAGCGGGCTTCGGCAGACTGTCCGGGCCAACCGGTTTGAAGAGGCCATTATTGCGAAGGTTCGCAGTAATCACCCGTGCGATCTCTCCGCCGAGTGCTGTGGTCCCATTGGCATTGGCCGGCGTGGGACGATTTGCATCAGTGGCAAAGGCCGGGATTGCGATGCCAACATCGGAATAGTCAACGTCATCGGTAACGGTGAAGACAAGACCGCCGTCCTCGTCTTCGTCATTTGCGCCCGCAATTTCGGTGGTTTCGACATCAGCGCCTTGTGATTGCGCCTCGCCGAGATCCTGGTTTTGCGCCGCCGCGGGCACCGCAAAAAGGGCCAGTACAAACGGGATCGTTCTCATCGTCCTAGGTTCCTATCAAAACTGAGCGCGCGAACCGAGCGCCAAGCGTTGTAATACTCTTCAGGTAGGTCAAACGGAGCAGCGAGGCGCACTGCGCGCAGGGCAATCTCCGCATGGCGCCCCTTTTGTGATTCATTCGCGGCAGTCACACCAGTCTGGCGCACCACCCTTGGGCTGCCATTCAACGAGCCATCGGGGTTCAGCCTGAACGACACGACTGTAACAAGCTGATCTGCATCGGCGCCAGTTGGCGCTTTGCCGCGCCAGTGTGGCCGCAATTCTCTAATCATCTGAGATTGGATGGAGGCGCGCGCGCTCGCACCGATCTGGCTTGCTGGGATGCGGGTGTCCTGGCTCGTAGGGCTGTTGCCCGGACCGGGAAAAGCATCATCAAACCGTTGGCCGCCCGGATTGCTCGGCGGTGTGCGTGATGGTGCTGAACTTGGCGGAGTGCGCGGTGTCGGCGTCTCGCGCGTGTTCGGCGCGCGGGTAGAGCGCGGCGTCGGCGTGACCGGTTCGTCCTGACGCGTGTCCGGCTCTCGTTCGCTGGTTTCTTCAGGCGGCTCCTCGCCAAGTGTTGACGCGGTGGCAGCGCGCGCTTCTGCCACGGGGTCAGGCGCAGTGGATTCAAGGCTGACTTCGCTGGCAAGACTGACGGTCATCGCGCCGCTATCCGCCACGGGACGGTCTCCGCCCCAGTTGATCTGCATCACCAGCAGCCCCGCCAAGGCCGCGTGCAGCACAATCGCCACCGCGAGGCCGGCTTGGTCAGAACCACGAAATGCAGTCGCTTCTCCCATTACACCACCGGAGCTATTGCTCGGAAACTGAACCGCTGGTGACCAGCGAGATCGAGGTGCAGCCTGCGCGGTTCAATTCACCGAGAACAGCCATCGTCCTGCCGTAGTCCACCGCCTTGTCACCGCGAAACGTGATCAGTGGTTGGTCAACAGCGCCTGCGCAGTCGATTTCGGCCAATGCGGCAGGAAAACCGCCCACGGGCACCTGCGTGTTGTCGATAAAGATCACCCCATCTGCGTTGAGCGATATTGTGACCTGATCCGGCTCCTGATTGACCGGTTCGGCGCGGCTTTCGGGCAGTTCAATTGGCACACCCACGGCGAGCAACGGTGCGGTGACCATGAAGATGATCAACAACACCAGCATCACGTCCACAAACGGCGTGACGTTGATCTCCGCCATTGGCGCGCGGCGCGATCCACGGCCCTTTCGACGGGAACCAGAGGCCAATTGCGCCCCCATCAGGCCTTGTCCAACTCGCGGCTTAGGCCTGCGTGCACCTTGTCGGCGAAGCGCTGCAACTTGGCCTCGTACCGGTTCACGCGGCCCGAAAAGCGGTTGTACGCGATCACTGCTGGGATAGCCGCAAACAGACCGATGGCGGTCGCGAACAGCGCCTCCGAGATACCCGGAGCGACCACAGCAAGCGAAGAGCTTTCCTGCGCACCGATCTGGAAGAAGCTGTTCATGATGCCCCAAACGGTGCCGAACAGGCCCACAAACGGAGCGACAGAGCCAGTCGTAGCGAGAAAGCCCAGTCGGTCGGCTAGCTCATCAGCCTCGTACGCGACTTGGCTTTCCATCGCTGCCGCGATCCGCTGACGCGCGGCGTCCTTGTCAATCTTGGAGCCCGCCTTGGAACGCTTCCATTCGTCGATACCAGCGCCAGCGACCCGCGCGGAGGGCACGCCGCCGCGCACTTCCTTGGTCAGCATCCCCTCGCGGTCCTTGGTCTGCCAAAACTCGCTTTCGTAAGAGCGTGATTTCTTGTCCAAACCGCCCACGCGCAGCGCGAAGGACACAATGATCGTCCAGGTCCAGATGCTGGCGAGCACCAGACCGATCATCACCAGCTGCACAACGATATCGGCATCCAGAAACAGCTCGAGGGGGTCGAGCCGTGTCGGGGCGGCGGCGGCGGCGGCCATCAATTCAATCGGGAAAGTCATGCGTTCTCATTGTCCATGAAAGTTCTGAAAGCGGTGCGCCATTCTTGGGGTTGGCGACGCGGACGGCCGTCTAGGCTGATAAAGCCGACCCGCAGACTAGCTTCGCACAATATCTCTTCATCACGGCGCGCGATCTGATGCATCCGGCACGAGGCCGCGCCAATCTCGATGCAAGTGGTTTCGATCACCACATCATCGTCCAGTTTGGCCGGGCGCAGATACTTCAGGTTCACCTCAGACAGCGCATAAGCGCCCTCGCCGCTCTCGATGGCGGCGCGTTGATCAATGTCGAGCATGCGCAACAGATCGCTGCGCGCCCGCTCAAACCAGCGCAGGTAATTGGCGTGGTAGGTGATGCCGGAAAGGTCGGTGTCCTCGTAATAGACGCGCACCGCATAGAGGTGCCGCGAGCCATCGAAAACGCCGCCGGGGGTGTTGGGCTTAACCATCGGAAGTGTGATTAGCGCAGCGGAATCAGGCATTCCAGCAGCATTTGCGATTTCAGCCTGAATGGCGGTGGAACGAGTCCGGTGCGCGGTGGATGGTGTTTAGCGCCGCATAATCATCGGGCCGAGAGGTTGTCCGCCGAAGATATGGACGTGCAGATGCGGCACTTCCTGCCCGCCATGCGCGCCGATATTGGCCATCAGGCGGTATCCGGGCTCCACCAGCCCTTTCATCCGCGCGACTTCACCCACCGCCCGCACAAATCCGCCGATTTCTTCATCCGATGCCTTGGCGCTGAAATCATCCCAGCTGACATATTTGCCCTTGGGGATCACCAGCGTGTGAATCTCGGCCTGCGGATTGATGTCTTCAAAGGCGTAGGCCCATTCGTCCTCGTAGACTTTGTTAGACGGGATTTCCCCGCGCAGGATCTTCGCGAAGATGTTGTTGTCGTCATAGGGAAGCGTCGGATCGATCGGCATGAGTTTACTCCGTTCGTGATGCTTTCTCTTCGAGCCCGGAGAGCCCCTCTCGCCGGTCCAGCTCGGCGAGCACATGGTCAAGGCTCACGCCTTTCGCGTTGAGCAGGACGAGCAGGTGGAACAGCAAGTCAGCACTCTCGCCCACCAACTCCTCATTGCTTCCCGAAACCGCCGCGATCACCGCCTCGGTTGCCTCTTCGCCCACTTTCTGCGCGATCTTGGGTAAGCCCTTGGCGTTCAATTTCGCGACATAGGACGTGTCTGGAGAGGCCGCGCGGCGTGCGGCGATGGTCTGTTCGAGGCGTTCAAGCGTGGTCATGCGCGCGGTTTCGCTCAAACCCCGCGCGCAGGCAAGCCCGCGTCTCGGAGGGCCTTGTGCGCCTCCGCAATAGTGTGCTCGCCGAAGTGGAAGATGGATGCGGCCAGAACCGCGCTCGCGTGCCCCTCGGTTACGCCTTCGACAAGGTGATCAAGCGTGCCTACACCGCCGCTCGCGACAACCGGAATATTCACCGCGTCGGCAATCGCACGGGTGAGTTCCAGATCGTATCCCGCTTTGGTCCCGTCGCCATCCATGCTGGTGACCAGCAATTCGCCTGCGCCCAGATCGGCGAGCTTCTTCGCGTGTTCGAGCGCGTCGATCCCTGTCGGCTTGCGACCGCCATGGGTGAAGATTTCCCAATTCCCGGCCTCGGTGCGCCGCGCATCGACGCTGGCGACAATGCACTGGCTGCCAAATTTCTCGGCGATCTCGCGCACCACTTCGGGCCGCTTCACCGCCGCGCTGTTGACCGCGACCTTGTCCGCGCCCGCCAGCAACAGCGCGCGCGCATCTTCGACGCTCGCGACCCCGCCACCCACAGTCAGCGGCATGAAGCACACTTCGGCGGTGCGCTTGACGATATCGAGCAGCGTCCCGCGCCCTTCATGCGTAGCGGAGATGTCGAGGAAGCAAAGCTCATCTGCCCCCGCAGCATCATAGGCCCGCGCCTGCTCAACCGGATCGCCAGCATCCTTGAGATCGACGAAGTTGACGCCCTTCACCACGCGCCCATCGGCGACGTCCAGACAGGGGATGACACGGATACGGACGGTCATGTTTGCGGCTCCGAAAAAAGGTAACTGTGACTTCACAGTCGGCACCCTCGCATTCAGGCCCACCATGCAGGATCAGCAGAACGACCGGCCACGTCACACTCACAAAGAACGCGCCTGCCATGCCGTATACCAGCCCCGCATTGCCAAAGCGCGGCTCCAGCACTTTTACGAGCATGAGGGCGAGGAGAAGAAAGACAACGACATTCACCAGCGCGATTTCAAGCGAGCCAAGGGTGATGCCCGCCAAGAATGCGAGGCCAAGGAATAGGAAACCGATGAGGCGAACCATCGAGCTATTCCCGCGTCGCCATTTCAATGGCAGCGGCCAGGTCCAGCTTGCCCTCATAGAGCGCACGACCGGTGATCACGCCTTCGATGCCCTCATGCGCGCGGATCGAGAGGATGTGGATGTCGGCGATGCCCTTCACGCCGCCGCTGGCGATGACGGGGATGTCGACACGCTGAGCAAGTTCGACCGTCGCATCGATATTCACGCCTTTGAGCAAGCCATCGCGGCCAATATCGGTGAACAGCAGCGACGCGACACCGGCATCCTCGAAACGGCGGGCGAGGTCGACCACGGGCACATCGGACACTTCGGCCCAGCCCTCGGTCGCCACCATGCCGTCCTTCGCATCAACGGCAACGACAATGCCGCCTTCCCATTCGCGGGCCATGTCTTTGACGAATTCAGGGTCTTTCAGCGCTGCTGATCCCATCACCACGCGCGCCACGCCCAGGTTGAACCAGTTTTCGACCGTCTTCGCGTCGCGGATTCCGCCGCCAAGCTGCACATAGCCGGGGAAACGTTCGATGATCGCTTTGACCGCTTCGGCGTTGCGGCCTTCACCTGCAAAGCTGCCATCGAGATCGACGACATGCAGGTGCTGTGCGCCAGCCTCGGCGAAGATCATCGCCTGTTCGGCCGGGTTGTCACCATAGACGGTGGCGCGGTCCATATCGCCCTCGGCTAGCCGCACGACTTCCCCGTTCTTGAGGTCAATTGCCGGAAATACGATCATGTGTCTTGCTCCATAGGCCCGGCCACCCGCGCCCTCCACCCTTCCACCCGGATGGTCTCCCGGTAGGCTCCGGGTGCAAGGGTGGAGGGCGCGGGTGGCTTGGCACATCCAGACATTAGGGCGCCCACTCCAGAAAGCGTTCAAGGGTCGCCAAGCCATAGGCCTGGCTTTTCTCAGGGTGATACTGAACACCCACGACATTGTTCCGCGCAACCGCCGCAACAAGACCTTCTCCATGATCGGTCATCGCGGCGACATCAGCCGGGTTCTCCGCTGCGAAGTGGTACGAATGGAGGAAGTATGCCTCACCCGTCTCAATTACGGCATGATCTTTCGCATGCGGCATCATGGCGACATCGTTCCAGCCCATATGCGGCACTTTGATCGCCGGATCGCTTGGTTGGATCAGCCGCACTTCGCCTTCAATCCAATCGAGCCCCGGCGTTTCGCCGTGCTCCAAACCGCGCGTGGCAAGAAGCTGCATACCCACACAAATGCCCAAGAAGGGTGCGCCGCCGACATGCACGCGCTCGGTCATGGCCTCGACCATGCCGGGAATCGCGTTCAGCCCTTCGGCACAGGCCTTGAACGAACCCACGCCGGGCAGGACAATCCTGTCCGCCGCGCGCACGACATTGGGGTCAGCGGTCACCGAGACATTCGCCCCGACCGCCTTCAACGCATTGTGAACCGAATGCAGATTGCCCGCGCCGTAATCGACGAGGGCCACCACTTCACCCACCGAGCTGCCCTTTCGTGCTCGGAATGGCGCTACCCTTGCGGGGATCACGCTCCACCGCAATTCGCATCGCACGGGCGAAGCCCTTGTAAATGCTCTCGCAAATGTGGTGGTTGTTCTCGCCGTAAAGCAGCTCGATATGCAGCGTCAGTCCCGCAGACTGCGCCACGGACTCAAACCAGTGGCGGATCAGCTCTGTGTCCCACTCACCCAGCTTCTCCTGAGTGAAAGCGGCCTTCCAGACGCAATAAGGGCGGCCCGATATATCAAGCGCCACGCGGCTCAGCGTCTCGTCCATCGGCGAGTACGCGCTGCCATAGCGGCCAATGCCCGCCTTATCACCCAGCGCTTCAGACAGAGCCTGACCCAGCGCAATCGCGGAATCTTCCGTCGTGTGGTGCTGGTCCACATGCAGGTCGCCCACGACCTTCATTTGCACGTCAATCAGCGAATGCTTCGAAAACTGCTCCACCATATGATCGAGAAAACCGATGCCGGTAGAAACCTCATAGGCGCCGGTGCCATCGAGATTGACGGCGATGTCAATCTGCGTCTCGGCGGTTTTGCGCTGGACCGAGCCGGTCCGCGCCGTGGTGGGGGCAGTGTCAGTCATGGCTTCGCGCTATAAGCGCCCCGAGCGAAGGTGCAAGCATCTCCCCAGCTTCAATCGCACCAAGTGCATGAAAGGCTTGACCCGCGCCGCACACCTCGTCACCGTTTAAACGCCATGAGTGAAGATACCCCCGATAGCCTGATCCCGTATGACGAGATCGTTCAGGAAGCGCTTCGCGCTGTGGTCGGCCGGGTGCTCGGAGAAATCCAGCAAGGCGGCAGCGAGCTGCCGGGCAATCATCACTTCTACATCACCTTCAAAACCGGTGCGCAGGGCGTTTCGATCCCCGCGCATCTGACCGAGCGTTTTCCGGATGAAATGACCATTGTGCTCCAGAACAAGTTCTGGGACCTTGAGGTCGAAGAAGACGGATTTTCGGTCGGGCTTTCGTTCAATGGCATTCCGGCAAAGCTGGTCATTCCTTTCGCTGCGATCACGGCATTCGTTGATCCCGCGGTCGATTTCGGCCTGCAATTCCAGGCGTCATCTGATGAAATGCAACCCGAAGAGCATGAAGATGCCGAAAATGACGCTAGCGAAGGCGGCGAAGAGGTCGCAGAAGACACCAGCGACGGCTCCAACGTCGTAACGGTCGATTTCGGTCGCAAAAAGTAATCCGGGCGCCGTCCCAGCGGGTGACTGCATGAGCAACACCAAAGACGAAACGCACGCGAAGGCCGACCCGAAGCGGATACTGGGCGATATTGTTCTGCGCAATGCGGGCCAGCTGTTCCACGATACGCTGCACAAACGGATGGTCGTATCAAAATACGATCCCGATAAAGCGCGCGAGTCCATGGATGGCCGTACCGTTTTGACCAGCGTCGCGCTCTATGGCGCAAGCAAGCTGGCGGCGCGCTCCACCGCCGGACTGGCCGTGGTCGCTGGCGGCTTGGTTCTCAAGGCGCTGTATGATCGCGGCAAGGCGCGGCAATTGGCCGAAGCTGAGGATGAAGCTGGGTAGAATTCGGCACACCGCCCCTTGATTTCTTAACGGGCTTTGCGGCAACGGGGCATATGGGCGACCAAGACACCTCACTCGACAAACTCGCACGGCGCGGGATGCTGTTCATCCTTTCCTCGCCCTCGGGCGCGGGCAAGACGACCATTTCACGCCGTCTGTTGACCGCCGATGACGAGATCGAGCTGTCCGTCTCTGCGACCACTCGCCCCCCACGCGCCGGCGAAGTCGACGGGATCGACTATCACTTCATCAGCGAAGAGAAGTTCCGCGCCATGGTCGATCGGGACCAGTTTTACGAGTGGGCCGAGGTGTTCGGAAACCTCTATGGTACGCCTAAGGGATATATTCGGCAGGGCTTGAAAGAGGGCCGTGATTTCCTGTTCGACATTGATTGGCAGGGGACGCAGCAGCTTTATCAAAAGGACCAGCAGGACGCGGTCAGCGTCTTCATCCTGCCGCCCAGTCTGACCGAGCTTCGTCGCCGTTTGGAAAGCCGCGCGCAGGACAGCGCCGATGTTATCGATGATCGCATGGACCGCGCCCGCGCCGAGATCAGCCACTGGGCCGAATATGACTATGTCGTGGTCAATGACGACGTGGATGAGTGCTTTTCAAAAGTCCGCGAGATCCTTCACGCCGAACGGATGAAACGCACGCGGCAGACCGGCCTGATCCCGTTTGTGCGGGAATTGATGGGGTGAGCCCGCACAATTCATGCGCTGGTAATTTGAGGCGACCTATGCCCAAACTGGGTAAATGCGAAAGCTCATAGCCTCTCGGATCATTGCTTGCCTTATCCTGCTCTTGGGATGGAACACGCTCGCGCTGGCGAGTGAGGATGACCCCACGCTTCGTCCTTCCTGTTCTGGCCCCTTCCGCCTTTGCGGCTACGTCGATGTCGAGAGCAAAGAAGTCGCCATCGAGCGTCGTTTCGAAGTCGCGAGAGCTTTCAGCGAAGGTCTCGCCGCTGTCCGGATCGACGGCCTGTATGGCTACATCGATGCAACCGGAAAGACCGTGATCGCGCCCACCTTTGAGAATGCCGGTCCTTTCAGCGGAGCCTATGCCGAGGTGCGGATCAATGGCGCATCGGGCATAATTGACCGAACCGGTAGCCTAGTAATCCCTGCCAAATTTGATCGGATTTTTCTGTTCTCTGGCGATAGTTTCATCGCGATCCCGCAAGGACAAGATCGTCCATCGATCATTGGCCCCGATGTGAACCTCCAAGCACTTGGCCCACTCTCGTTCCCGTTCGGCGCCTCTTTGGGTGTATTTCACCGCGAAGCTGGCTGGCTGACCGACCAGAATTTCAGATTTTCCATGTTCGATGATCCCAGGCGCGGCTTGGTCTGGGCCAGCCAACCTGATGAGAAGCGTCGCGACACATGGGGCCTTTTGCGGTCAGACGGCACTTGGCAGGTCACTCCGCGCTATGGCCATGTGCAGAGGCTGTCCGATGGACGGGCAATCGTAGAGACGCTGCCAGATGATACCATCCCGCCCGAACAGCGGTTTGACGCAAAGAGGCGTGGAGCGGTTGATCGGGATGGACGCCTCGTCGTGCCAGCCCGCTTCTTCCATCTATCTTCATGGCATGGAGAATACGGTGTCGCGTTTGAAACCAAACCGTACAGCGCGACCGGCCAAAAACTGGACCCGAGGACAGGACTGGTCAGGGGGAATGGCGAATTGCTCGCCGGTCGCTTCTTTGACGACGTGGAACGACCATCCGATGGCCAGCTGCCCCGCGTCAAAGATGGCGAAAAGTGGTTCAGCGTCGATGCCGACGGTCGCTTAATCCCTGACCAGCGAGAAGGCGAAGTGATCGCTCGATGCGCGGGAGGACTGACGCTCCTGCTCCAGGGCGACAAGGTCGAATTTGTCGGACCCGACGGGCAATCCTCAGGCCTTTTCGACAAACTCTACTATAAAGCTGATCAATGCCCGGAGGTCTTCTCGGCGCGCCGCGAAGGCCGTTACTTCTTCGTTATGTCCAATGGCAAAGTCATCGGCGATCCCGACGGCTTCGAAAATACGCTATTATTCGAAGGTGATCACACTGCGGTTCGGCTGGATGGGAAATGGGGCATTATCAATCGCCAAGGCGAGTTCACATTCAAGCTGCAGAGCGAAGGGATTGGTTCATCAGGGAAAGACCAATTCCGGATTGGAAGCGGGCGCGAAGCTCGCGTGATTGACGCCTTTGGGAATGGTATCGAGGAGGCCGATGAACAGCCAAGCTGGTTTCGCCATGACCTCAATTGCTCAGGCGGCCTGGAGTTTTTCAGTGAAAACGACCTTTGGGGTCTGCGAAACGAAAACGGAGAAGTTGTGATCCCTGCGCAGTACCGCGCCCTGTCCTGCTTCCACAACGGCGTAACGTGGGTGGCGAATGAAGAGGAAGAGGCGTGGTGTCCACTCGATCCCAATGGATTGCGGCGCGAAGCAATGGATTGCCGCAAGGTCTATTATCCAATCTCAATCTCACACCATTATCCCGAACAGCTTGACGAAGACCCTTTCGTCAGCAGCGTACTCTGGAACCGCCAATGGCTCGGATACCTTGCTGGAAGCACCGATGATCCGCCTATGTTTGTCGGTGACGGCGTTCGCGGCAGGGGAAAAAGGGCTCCATTAGGAATGTGATCCCAGCCTAGTTTCTTCGTAGGCGCATCAGCAATCCCTACCCCGTCGCCGCTCGCATCACTCCTGCTGCGATCAAGGGCGCGCCTAGCAGGACGAAGCACCCGATCACCACCATCAAACCGCGCTTTACGGGCAATCTGCCTGTGAGCATCAAAGCGCCGATAAAGGCCACAGCGAGCACGCAAAGAGTGAGCGCCACTTGCCCGAACAGCACATTCTCCATCCAGCCAACGGAGGACTCTATTGGCTTCGCAGGTGAGGGTTGGAACAAGTCGCGTTGATAGCCCATTACTCGGCCACCAGCACTTGCGCGACGCGGCGTTTGCCGGCACGGCGTTCCAGTTGGACGAACACATCCACGCTCTCGCGCACATAATGGCGCACGTCGTCGCGAGCGAGTTTGGAGCCTGCTTGCAGCACTAGCAGCGCCAATTGCTCGATCGCACGCTGCGGCGTGTCAGCGTGGATCGTGGTCATCGAGCCGGGGTGGCCGGTGTTGACCGCGCGCAAGAAGGTGAAGGCCTCGACGCCGCGCAGTTCGCCCAGAATTATCCTGTCGGGCCGCATGCGCAGGGCAGCGATAAGCAGATCCTCTGCCGTAAGCAACGCCTCACTCAAATCGCCCCGCGCGGCGATCAACCCGACAGCGTTTTCGTGCTCAAGTTGCAGCTCGGCGGTATCCTCGATCAGGATCAGGCGTTCATCCAACGGCACTTCTGCCAGCAACGAATTGAGGAAGGTCGTCTTGCCGGTCGATGTACCGCCGGAAACCAGAATGTTTCGGCGCTCCTTCACGGCGCTCCGCAAATACTGAGCCGCCTCGCGCCCTTTCAGCGAGCGATATTCGCGCTCTCCGTGGTGAATATGCGCTTCCGTGTCGGCATGTTCAAAAGCGTCCGCATCTTCCCAATCCCCGAGCGAGAGCTTGGCCGATACGTGCTTGCGAATGGCAAAAGCATGGCCACCGCGTGTCGCTGGCGGAGCGACCACTTGGACGCGCGAGCCGTCAGGCAATGTAGCGGCCAAGAGTGGCTGTTCACGGCTCACCCCTTGCGAGGAATGCGCGGCGATCTGTTTGGCGAGCCGCTCAAGAAGCTTTTCATCAAGGCTCGGCTCGGCCACCCGCTCAATCCCGCCACCCAGCGCCTCAATCCAAAGCTCGCCCGGGCGGTTGATCCAGATATCGGTCACATCCTCGCGCGCCAGAACGGGCGCTAGCGGCGCCAGAAAGCTGTCGAGATAGTATCCGACGGGCGCGGTGCTCATCCGTCGACGCTCGAGAAATCAAGATCTCGCGCGACGAAAACCGAAACGCTGGTGCCGTGCTTGACTTTGAGCGTCGGAAGGATCGCGTTCTGATCGGTGATCTGGACGCTTTGGGTTCCGGTAGGGAGCGCGACAACCACGCCATCGCTGGCCGAATTCACTGCCAGGCCCACGCCGACATCCAGCACAGATTGCAGCAGAGCGTTGCCGAAGCGCTGGAAGAACTTGCTATCAACTTTGCCCTTCACCCCTGCACGGCCGAGCGGGTCGGAAGACGGAGAGTTGAGTGCGACCGTCACGCCATCAGGACGGATCAGCCGAGTCCACTGCACCAGCGCACGGTTCTGCCCGCGTTTCAGATCGGCCTTGTACTCACCGTAAAGGCGGCTTCCGCGCGGGATCAGGATTTGCTTCCCATCAAATCCCCGAATGCTGCGCTGAACGAGCGCCCTCACTCCGCCGCCTTGTGTGGAATCAAGCGCGGTTTCCAGAACCGCCGGAATAACCGTCCCTTGTGGAATGGTAAGCGTAGGGTTCTCTAAGCGGCCTGCCTGCACACGCGGGGCACGCTCGCCTTTGTCCAGAGCTTCAAGGATCGCGTCCGCGCCCGTGTCTTCTGTGCGGTTTTCGTACACAACTTGCGCGCGTGCTGGCTCGCGCGTTGGCTCGGGCACCGGAGGTTGAGGCATGGGAGGTGGTGGAAGGAATTGCGGTGTTGGCGGTGGAGGCAGGGTTATTGGTATTTCAGACGGTATGGTCTGCGTCCGGGCCACGCGCACTGGCGGCTGATCCTGGACCGTGGGCAATGGGAATGCAGGCACCGTGCTTGCCCGTCCGATGCCGCGCGCTTCAGGCGCGATAAACGGCGAACCACCAAAGCCACCTCCGGGAATGTCCAACGGCTCTGGTGAGACGATACGCTCCCCAGCTCCGCCTGCGCCCCGGGTCAGCCCGGACCCTTCCTGCGCCTCACGCGCGGAATTGAGTGCGCTAAACAGCACCGCCCCGCCCACGATCAGCAGGCCGACAAAGGCGTAGAGCGTCCAGTTGCTGTTGCCGCCAGTCGGCACAACAGGGCGCACGTCCTTAACCTCATCCATGCCGAGATCGAGCGGATCAGATGTGTCGCTCATCGCGCACCTCCTGCCGGAACATCGCGCTGTTTGTTGCGGCGCGCGGTCGCCTTTTCCTTGTCGATGCGGAAAACCAGCTCGGCATGCACGCGGTCAATCACGAAAGCGTCACCGCGCATGTAGCCATCGACGACCTCTTCATCGCCCGTCGCACCTATCGCGAACACCGCAGGCAACGGCTGTTCGGGTGCGTAAGTGATCACGGTTTTGGTGCCATTGTCGCGGATCGAAAGAGGGCGAACCGTGCGGTCCCCTTTCAAGCGATATGACCAATCGAGATTGGCGAAGGTCTCCTGCTCGGGTTTGGGCTGCGGTGCTACTGCGACTGGCGCATTCGCTCCGTATTCCAGCCGCACGAGATAGGCCGCCATCAGCCCTTCCCCGACTTCCAGATCAAAATCGTATGAGCGCTTGTCGGTTTCGACGTAGAGGTTGGACGGCTGGGCTCCGGCACGCGGAGATATCTGGAACGTATCATCCTCGCGAGAGACTTTGACATCCCACAGGGCGCTGCCCGTTATGGTCGCCCGCGTGATCTTTTCGCCCGGTTCCAGCATCACGGTGATCGCCGTTTCAGGCAAAGCCATCAGTTTGATCGGCTGATTATCGACCCATTGCGCGGTCTGGACCCGCGGTGTCTCAGGTGAGGGCACAGGCGTAACCTGCGCCAGCGCAGGCACCGCGCATCCTAGGACAAAGGCAAAGGCGGCCAGACGGATCATTGCATCTCCGGAGCTGGCGGAGTTTCAGTCGTATCGCCGTCTTCGTCCCCCTCCTGCGGGGTTTCGCTCGGCGTAGTCTCCGGCGGGCCAGAGGTGATCGCCGGTGGCACCTCCATAATCGGTGGTGCATCGCCAATCGTGTCGGTCACGGTGTCACCCGGCAGGGTCTCTGCATCGCGGCGATAGCTTGTCACTTGAAATCCGAGTGGATTGATGAAGCGGTCCGCCTCGCTCATCTCGGCATTGGTGAAGTCGTAACTGATAACTGCCACCCAATGCTGCGGCGTGGAGCCGAAGAAACCGCCGTTGGTGCGCATGGTTGTGAAACGCACCAAAGCCTCGTTATCATCCAGCGGCGAGACGCTCTTCACCTCGGTCCGCACCACCGCTCCGCGTGGCAGTCGGGAGACCGGACTTGACGGATTATCCGCGTCCATCTGCGCCGCGTATTCCTTGCGAACGTCCGGAGCGGAGAAGAGCGATACTTTGCGGTAATCGTCCTGCACATTCGCCGTGGCGTAGCTCTCCCGCGCGTTCACGTATTGGACGAGGAACGAGCGGACGAGCGATTCATCCGGCGTGACCTCGCTGGTGCCGGTGGGCGAAAGCGCTTCGACATTGCCCGTCTGCCTGTCGACGAGCAGGGTGTAGGGCTCGCGCTCTTTCAGCGGCAACAGGATAACCAGCGCAATCGCGAGCAACACCGCGATCACACCGGCGGCCGCAGCCACCATCCATGCGCGTTTGTTTGACTGCTCCAGATCGCTGGTCACACTTTGGTGCCAGCTTGAGGACACGGGACGTTCGTCCAGTTCGAAATCCTGATCGGGTTCGTAATTCATGACATTCTATCCCGAAGCCTGGCGACCCGCGATGTGCGCAGCGCGGTGCGGCGATATGTGGAGCCAAGACGCGGCGGCTCACTAGCCTGCTGTGCCGTGGGCGAAGACGTGTTGGTGTGAATATTTGATGTTCTGTTGTCGATCTGACTGCTGACATTGACCTGCTCGCGCCGGATCGAGTTCTCGATGGAATTGCTGACCCGCTCGGCGCGCACCACCGTCTCGCTCGAACGTTCGGAAGGGCCTACCAAGGCGGGCTGCCCGAATGCGCTGGCGGGGCGCAATTGCGGCATATCCGGCAATGTCAGCCAGCCACGATAAAAAACCACTTTGGCCAGCAGCCACAGCATCGCGATCTGCACGATGGCGAAGGCGAGCATGATGGCGAAAATCTCGGTGGGCGCCGAAGGGAGCGCGAAGTCAGACCCGCGCAATCTTATCGCATCGGCGAGCCAAGGTTCCACCACCGCCAATTGCACGGTCAAAATGATCGTGGCCCCTATGGAGCCAGCTATGGTCAGGACCAGACCTTTCAGCCATCCGGCGAATATCCCGCGCGACTGGTTGAAGAAGTAGAGGCCCGCCACAATTGGCGCGAGCGCCAGCAGCAGGCCTGCGGCAATCCGCAGCAGTGCAAGGCTGCCCATCACGCTGGAGAGGTAGAACAAGCGCGCCGATCCAAACGCATTTTCATCCTGCAGGCTTGTCCCGGCCAGATTGACCGAAGGGTTCTGCCCGCCAACGAATTGCTCTTCATTGCGACCGGCACCCAGCTCGGTCAGCTGCAACAGATCGGCATCGACCTTCTGCAAACGTTCTGTGAAATCGGCAGGTGCGCCATTCGCGCTGCTCGTCTGGATCACACTTGCGACCTCAGCGGGGCCCTTCAATGTGACCTCGTAAATGACCGTGCGGAACGCAGGCCATGAGAACGCCAGTGCCAAAACGATGCCGATCTTCAGCACATCGAACACAACATCGCGCGCGCCCGGAGGCGGGCCGAACAACAGGCGAATGCCGAAAAATGCCACGAACAAAGTCAGCAGCCCCGTCACGACCATGGACGCGACCGAACCCGGCTGCCCCAGTGCCACGTAGCCGTACGAGCCGATTACCTGCGCCTGACAATCGATGTGTGTCAGCGCACGCTCAAGAAAGTCGTTTCCTGTTACAATCGGGGGGCAGGCAGACATCAAGCAGCCCTTTCCAACAGAACCGGCAGCCACACCGCCGGATCATCGCCCATCGTCTCGATCAACTCATCAAAGATGCGCACGGTGCTTTCGCGGCCCGAAAGGATCGTGAGCAGCTCGGTTTCGCCTGAAAGGTCGAGCCGCGCGACCACGCTGTCCCGGCCATGTTTGATCAGGAAGCAATGCGAGGTGTCAGGGAGCGTACGCACCAGCTCGAATTCGTGGCGCGATAGGCCAAATCCGTTGATGTAGTCTTCTGCCCGCGCCTTGGGATTGATCATAAAGATCTGCGTCGCGGCTTGCTCGATAATCGCGCTGGAAATCTGGCTATCCAGCGCATCTTGCGCGCTTTGGGTTGCAAAACCGACCACGCCGTTGCGTTTCCGGATTGTCTTTTCCCAATCCTTGATCCGGCGCACAAAGACTTCATCGTCGAGTGCCTTCCATCCCTCGTCGATCACAATCAACGACGGCGTACCGTCGAGCCGCTGCTCGACGCGGTGGAAGAAATAGAACATGGCTGGCGTGCGCGCTTCGGGATCGTCCAGAATAGCTGTCATATCGAAGCCAACCGTCTCGGCGGAAAGGTCGGTCAGATCCTTGGCGTTGTCGAACAACCACGCGCGGTCACCATCGCCCCACCATGGTTTGAGCCGCGCGTAGAGATCATCCGCGCTGGGCCGCGCCCCGCCCCGAAACAGCTCGACCAGAAAACGCAACCGCCGTTTCGACTTGGGCTGCTGGAAATTGGTCTCGATCGCATCGTGGATCAAATCGGCATCACCAGGTTGCGCATCGCCTGCTAGGAGTTGCAGCCAATCGGTGAGGAACTGGCGGTTCTCTGGGGTGTCTTCCAACTGGAGCGGGTTGAGACCCGATCCTTTGCCTGGGCGCAGGCGATCATACTGGCCGCCAATCGCACGGATAAACAGCTCTGCCCCGCGGTCCTTGTCAAAGAAGATGATGCGCGGATCAAACCGGCGCGCCTGTGCCAGAAGGAAGTTGAGAACCACGGTTTTGCCTGAGCCCGACGGGCCAATTACAGTGAAGTTGCCCAGATCCTGCTGATGGAAATTGAAGAAATACGGGCCTGCCGCCGTCGTCTCGAACAGAGTGACCGCGTCGCCCCAATGGTTGCCCTGCGCCTTGCCAACGGGGAAATTGTGCAGGCTGGCAAGCCCGGCAAAGTTGGTCGTCGACACCAGTCCGCTTCGCGAGATGTAGCGGAAATTGCCCGGGAACTGCGCCCAGAATGTCGTTTCCAGCGCAATGTCTTCGCGCACCGCGTTGATGCCGATATCGGCAAGAATCGCGATAACCTCGGCGACGTGATCCTCGAGCTCTGACAGGTCTTCGGCATGAATGGCGATAGTGGTGTGATGCTCGCCAAAACCGGCGCGGCCTGCGGCAACTTCGTCCTTCGCCACCGACAATTCGTCGCGCAGTGAGACGGCCTCATCCTCGACCGATTTCATCCGCCGCAGCGCAAGGTTCATTTGACCCAGCGCTTGCCCGCGTTCCACCATCGCAAAGCTCTGTGTCACGTGCAGTTCGAATGGCAGACGGTACAGCTCGTCAAACATGCCAGGGAATGTCGCGCCGGGATAATCCTTGATCGAAACCAGCGCGGCAAAGCGACGCGGCAGCTGACCGGTCGGCCCGAACTCGATGCAGTCCTGACCAAAGCTGATCCGGCGTTTGGGGATGTAATGACCCAGATCGCCATGCGGCACAGCGACAGGCGACATATCCGCGTTGAACAGGCAAGACACGAATTCGAGCAGCTCGGAACGCTCGCCATGCTTCGTCTCATAGGTGCCGAGCAATTGCGGCGCATACGAGCTGAGCGACGCCATCAAAGCCTCACGCGCGCGATTCAGCGCATGTTTCTCAGATGCGAGGTGATTGGCCTTCGATCCCGATTGCCGTGCAAACCAGCCGCGCACACGGTCAACCATCCCCACGCGCCCTTGCAGCGGGCGGCGCACAATGGTGATGAATAGGTCATTCACGAACAGCTGCTTCGAACCCAGCCGGTCCTGCCACTGCTCATCCAACCGTGCGGAAAACTCGTCCGCTGTTACGCGGCTAAGCGACGCTTCTGCTCGTCTGCGGACCACATGATGATAGATCGCGAAACGCGAAGAGCCCAATGAACGCAGCATCGCATCGCGCAGCCCCGCCCGATAATTCAGCTCATCGCTATCCGCTGTCTCAAACAGCAAGCCATCGACGCGGATCACCTGCATCAGCAAGCCGTCGCGTGTTTCGATTGTCACATCATCCAGATGGCGCGCATAGGGCAAGTGCACCCCGGCGGGTGCCTCCTTGCTCGCGGCTTTGGGATCACGGCTTAGGGGCGGTAGGAATTGCATTTCCACAATCCATAATTCTTCACTCTGGGGCAGCGCTGCACCCGCGTCAGCCACAGATCGAAGATGCGCGGTTCATGCAGGCAGGCGAGCACTCCGATGCCGTGGATCGCCGCCGCGATCAGCAAAACCCACCATGCGCGAAAGATCAAAAACAGCTCAACCGCGATCAGCGTATTGATAATGAAGAAGGTGTACGTGACACCCGCAAACATCTGCGGCCGCGTAAGCGCGACGAACAAGGTGTCTCTGCGAAGTTCTTCCATTGGCTGCTCCTCTCCCCATTGAGGAGAGATGAGAGTGCAGCAATGCAGCCAAAAATCAACCGATTCGGCGGTTTTCGGGCGCTCCCGCCTGTCTCTGCGCGGGATCTCGCGCCCTAAACGCGTGTGGTTAAGCTCAGCCCGCCGGATCGTTGAACATGCCCGGCAGAGAGGCGTTTACGATGCCGCCATCGACTGCAATCGTGTCGCCGACGACGTAATCCCCGCCGCGACCGCACAGATAGATTGCCGCCGCCGCCATGTCTTCGGGCGTGCCAATCCGCTTTGACGGGATCATCGCTGCCGAAGCATCGGGCGCGTTCTTCGCCGCTTTGTTCATCTCGGATGCAAAAGCGCCCGGTGCGATAGAGGTCACCACGATATTGTCGCGGATCAGGCGTGCGGCCATCCGGCGGGTCAGCTGGATGACCGCGGCTTTGGATGCCTGATACGGGTAGGTTTCCCATGGGTTGATGCGCAGGCCATCGATCGAGGAAACATGGATCACTTTGGCCATGTGACCGCTTTTGCCGCCTGCGACCAGCAGGTCGTGCAACTTCTGTGTCAGGAAGAACGGTGTCTTCACGTTCAGGTCCATGGTGCGGTGCCAACCTGCCTCACTGAATTCGAGGTAATCCTGACCCCACGCCGCGCCAGCATTGTTGATCAGGATATCAAGCTTGTCCTCTCGCTTCGCCATCTCGTCAGCCAGTGTTTGGATGCCGTCCATTTGCGAAAGATCAGCGGGGATACCGATCACCTTGTCTTCGCCGAATTCAGCGATGGTTTCGTCCATCTGCTCGACCTTGCGCGCCGAAATATAGACCCGCTCGCAGCCTGCGGCGAGCAAGCCTTCGACGAACATTTTGCCGATTCCGCGCGAACCGCCAGTGACGAGAGCAATACGACCATCAAGGCCAAAAAGTGATTGAATATCCATTATTTCTTCCTTTTCTCTCACGGCAAAAACGCCTGCGGCGTTTGCCTCCGAGGGGCGGCCTAACCGGCCGCCGGCCGGTCGGCCTTGCGACCCGGCCTTGCCGGGCCGAACCTCTTAATACCCGCTAAGATCTGCAACGCGGTTCGCGTGGAAATAGGCATCGCCCAGAAACTCCTGCAGCGCGCGATCGCGCTTCATGTAGAAGCCGATATCGTACTCGTCGGTCATGCCGATGCCGCCGTGCATCTGCACGCCTTCCTTCACTGCAAGCCCGGCCGCTTTGGCAACCTTGGCCTTTGCGACCGAACTCATCAGCTCTGCGGTTTCGCTGCCGCCGTCCAGCAATTGCTGCGCCTTGATCACAACAGAACGGGCGACTTCCACTTCGGAATAGAGGTGGCTGGCGCGGTGCTGGAGACCCTGAAACTCGCCGATCAGTTTGCCGAATTGCTTGCGCTGCTTGAGATAATCGACGGTCATGTCCATCGCACCGCGCGCCACACCGACACCCTCGGCAGCCGCGCCAATGCGCCCAGCGGTGAGCATGGCGTTCAAAATTTCGCGACCGCCATCAACTTCGCCGATCACGGCATCGCCATCGAGCTCTACCCCGTCAAATTTGATATGCGAGGCCATCGAGCTGTCGACCAGTCGAACCGGATCCTGCGTCATATTCGCGGCGTCTTTCGGCACGGCAAACAGAGTGATGCCCTCATCATCATTGTCGTCGCCGCTGGTGCGCGCGGCCACCACGATCATGTCCGAGCTTGCGCCCTGAATGACGAAGCTCTTGGAGCCGGTTAGCTTGAAGCCGTTGCCAGATTTCTCGGCGCGGGTGGTGATGCGGCCGGGGCGGTGTTTGGCGGTTTCATCAATCGCCACGGCAAACACGCTCTCACCTTCGATCAGGCCGGGAAGATAGCGGCCTTTGATATCTTTGCTGCCGTGGCCCAGCGCGGTTGCGGCCAAAACCGAGGAGGTCAGAAACGGAGACGGCGTCAGATTGCGACCGATCTCTTCCAGCACGATGCCGGCCTCGACATGGCCCATGCCAAGCCCGCCGTCATCTTCGGCGACGAGCATGCCGGTGAAGCCCATTTCGGCCATTTGCTTCCATAGCGCGTGCCCGAAGCCATCGGGGCAATCGCGGTCACGCCAATGGCGCAGCTGTTTCTGGATATTGCCTTCTTCGGCCATGAAGCCGCTGGCACTGTCGGCCAGCATGGCCTGATCTTCATTATGAAATAGGGGCATTTAGTTTTTCCTCCCGTCGTCACCCCAGCGGAAGCCGGGGTCTAGGGCCGTAAGCGCAGTGCTTTGTCGCCCGAGATCCCAGCTCTTGCCGGGATGACGTTATTGTTTGTCTTACGCGCCCGGCAGATCGAGAATGCGTTTCGAGATCACGTTGAGCATGACCTCGCTGGTGCCGCCCTCGATCGAGTTCGCCTTGGTACGGAGCCAGTCACGCGGAGCCTTGCCGCCGCGCGTCTCTTCGCTTTCCCATTCAAGGCTGCGCGAACCGCCTGCGCTCATCATCAATTCGTGACGACGCTTGTTAAGCTCGGTGCCGACATATTTCATCATGTTCGGTTGCGCCGGGTGGCCTTTGCCCGCTTTCATTTCGTCCATGAAGCGTTCGGCCATCGCGGTGAAAGCCAGTGCATCGACATCGAAAAGTGCAAGTTCGCTGCGCAGGATCGGATCAAGCTCGTCACCGGTTTTGCCTGCATGGCGCTTCATCGCCGTGCCAATGGCTGCGGTGCGTTCGCCACCGCCCATGCCGGAGATCATCTCACGCTCATGGCCGAGCAGGTATTTCGCGACGTCCCATCCGCGATTGACCTCACCCACCTGCGCAGGGATGTCTTCGCCATAGGATTTGGGCACCTTCACATCTTCGAGGAAGGTCTCGCAGAAAGGCGAGTTGCCGCTGATCAGCTTGATCGGTTTGGTTGAACAACCCTCGGTCGCCATGTCGATCAGGATGAAACTGATACCCTGATATTTGTTTTCCTTGTCGGTGCGGACGAGGCAGAAAATCCAGTCAGCTTTGTCAGCATAGGAGGTCCAGACCTTCTGGCCATTGACCACCCAGTGATCGCCCGTGTCGTCACCATATGTCTGAAGCGAGACGAGGTCGGAGCCGCTGCCCGGCTCCGAATATCCCTGACACCAGCGGATTTCGCCGCGGGCGATTTCATTGAGGAAACGCTGCTTCTGGCCTTCGGTGCCGAAATGCAGAAGTGCCGGGCCAAGCATCCAGATGCCGAAGCTTGAAAGAGGTGGGCGCGCGCCGATCCGGCTCATTTCCTGACGCAGGATTTTGGCTTCGGCAGGGTTCAGACCCGCGCCGCCATATTCCTTCGGCCAGCTTGGAACGGTGTAGCCTTTGTCCCGCGCGGCCTCGAACCAAGCCTTTTGCGCATCGCTCTTGAATGTCGCGTTGCGACCGCCCCAATACACATCGCTATCGTCGCGCACAGGCTGGCGCATCTCTGGCGGGCAGTTGGCCTCAAGCCAGGCACGGGTTTCTTCGCGGAAGGCGTCTAGATCGGACATAGCTGCCGACTCTCCTCTGAATTGATCTCTCACTTGACGCTTACGTTATGGGCACTTGCCCCCGCCCTGCAAGCACAGAAATGCGATTGTCTGTGTGCCGTAACGTCAATCAAGTTTCATTTCGCCATGGATTGACGGATTGCCCCGCTAGGCTACGGTTGGGGTCAAGAGTTTGGGAGAGCTTCTTTGCCGTTCATTACAGAATCCGTCCGCAATCGGCGGTTGCCCGCAGGCTTACGCTCAATGAGCTTTGTTGAAGGAAAGCTTCCGCTGCGACTGAAGCTGATCCACGGATTTGGCGCTGTCGCCTTCGGGGTGAAGGACACCGGCTTTAGCTTCTTCCTGCTGATCTATTACAACCAAGCGTTGGGAATGGATGCGGGGTTAGTCAGCGCGGCGCTGCTGATCGCTTTGCTTTTCGATGCGGTGGTCGATCCGATCCTCGGCAACTTGTCTGACCGGACTTACACGCGGTGGGGCAGACGCTTGCCGTGGCTCTATGCCGCGCCTGTGCCGCTGGCCTTTGCATGGGTGTTGTTGTGGTCTCCGCCAGGCGGAGAAGCGCCCACGTTCCTTGGTTTATTGGGAATAGCCGTGGTGGTTCGGGTCTTGCTGTCCGCATGCGAAGTTCCCTCCGTATCGCTTCTACCCGAAATTACAGATGATTATGACGAACGGACCACCATGTTCCGGTATCGATACCTCTCCGGCTGGGTTGGAGGCATCTTGATGCTGTTCCTTGGCTATTCTGTGTTCATGGGCGGCGAGAACGGGCTGCTCAACGCCGATGGTTATCGCAGCTTTGGCATCTTTGGCGCGATCCTTATGGCGATCTCGGTCCTTGGCTCGGCAATTGGTCAGCATAGTCTTGTTGCCCATTTGCCGGAGACCAAGCCCGAACCTTTCAGCATCAAGGGCGCCTTTAGCGAGATTGTTCAGGCCTTCAGCGAGCGAGCCTTCCTGATCTTCGCCTTCGGCGGGCTAGCGGCTTACATCAGCCAGGGCATGACCTTCTCGATTTCGAACTACCTCAACGTGTTCGTGTGGAGGCTCGACCAGACCGAGCTGTTCGGAGAAGGCAGCGGGTTCACAGCCCTCACCGCGTACCCGCTGGTGCTGTTCGTTTCGGTCATCTTGATGTTCGTTATTGTGAGCCCGATGCACAAAAGGTTCGGCAAGCCAAAGAGCGCGGTGATCGGCGCATTGGGCGCGCTTCTCGTGACGTTGATCCCCTATTCGTTTTATCTGCTGGGATGGTGGCCTCCGGTGCCTTCGCTGGCATCAGCGCTGTTGCTCTATGTGCTTCTGATCTTCGGCAATTGTCTGGGCGTGGTCGTGATGATCTCTGCCTCATCCATGATTGCGGAAATTGTCGAAGCCTATCTCGAGCGCACCGGCAAACGCGCCGAAGGGGCATTCTATTCCGGCAACTGGCTGGTCCAGAAATGCGCGACCGGCGTCGGCATATTCCTGACCGGTCAGATCATCGCCGCATCGCAGCTTTCCAACAACGCGGACCCGGCGCAGGTGCAGCAAGGCGTGATCAACGAAATCATTCTGCTCTACGGTGGCGCGTCTATCGTGCTCGCCTTGATCGCAGCTTTCTGGCTTGGCCGATTCCCGATCACTCGCGAACAGCACGAAGCGCGCGTTGCCGCGATGAAGGCTTCCCAGACCACGTCTCCGGACGCCCGCGCTTTTGAGTGACGCGCACGAATAGTAGCAAAAGAAAACCTTGGCGCGGGGCTGCGGCTCTGCCACGGTTGCGCCATTAGATTCGACGAACAGATCAGGACGAGAGAGGATCACCCCCATGGATTTTGAACCCACCGAACGCCAGGCCTATTGGCGCGACCGCGTGCGCGATTTCATCGAGCAGCACGTTCGTCCGAACATGGACACCTATAAGGCGCAGGATGCCGAGGGCGATCGCTGGAAAGTAATCCAGATCATCGAAGACAAGAAGAAGCTCGCCAAAGAAGCGGGCATCTGGAACCTGTTCATGCCGCCGCGCAATGACAGCCACCATCACGTGGATGACACGTTCGAATTTGACGGCCCGGGCCTCACCAACCTTGAATACGCCATGTGCGCTGAGGAAATGGGCCGCATCGGCTGGGCATCGGAAGTGTTCAACTGCTCCGCGCCCGACACGGGTAACATGGAAGTGTTCCACCGCTATGGCACTCGCGAGCAGAAGGAGAAATATCTCCAGCCGCTGATGAACGGTGAAATTCGCAGTGCCTTTCTGATGACGGAGCCGTTCACGGCTTCGTCTGACGCAACCAACATCGAAACCCGTATCGAGCGCGATGGTGACGAGTATGTCATCAATGGCCGCAAGTGGTGGTCATCGGGCGCGGGCGATCCGCGCTGCAAGGTCGCCATCGTGATGGGCAAGACCGATTTTGAAGCCAAGCGTCACGCGCAGCAGAGCATGGTTCTGATGGATCTCGATGCGCCGGGTGTGAACATTCTGCGTCACCTGCCGGTCTTCGGTTATGACGACGCGCCGCACGGCCACATGGAAATCGAACTGAAAGACGTTCGTATTCCGGCCAGCAACATGCTGCTGGGTGAAGGTCGTGGTTTCGAGATCGCGCAAGGGCGCCTTGGCCCGGGCCGTATCCACCACTGCATGCGCACTATCGGCGTTGCCGAAGAAGCGCTGGCGAAGATGTGTCGCCGCCTGCAGGAACGTGAGGCTTTCGGTAAGCCGGTCTACAAGCACTCGGTCTGGGAAGAGCGCATCGCGCGTGCCCGTATCGATATCGACATGACCCGCCTGCTGTGCCTGAAAGCCGCAGACATGATGGACAAGGTCGGCAACAAGTCAGCCAAGCAGGAAATTGCGATGATCAAGGTTCAGGCGCCGAACATGGCCCTGCAGATCATTGACGATGCAATCCAGGCCCATGGCGGCGGCGGTGTGTCCGAAGACTATGGACTCGCTCAGGCTTACGCGCATCAGCGCACCCTTCGTCTGGCCGATGGCCCGGACGAGGTGCACGCCCGTTCGATCGCTCGCATGGAAATCGGCAAGCACGCGCCCAATGAAGGCCCGACTGCCAATGCCCTGCGCAATGGCCCCGGCTCGCCTGCCAATGATGGCGGCATGAGCTCGGGCGATATCGGTGTCGCACGGTAATCATCTATTGCCCTCCCGCAAAAGGGGGGACTGGGAGAGAATAGATGGCAAAAGCAGCAATTCTTGAGCAACCCGGCGAAGGGTTGACCATCGGCGAGGTCGAGTATTCCGATCCCGCTCCGCACGAAGTGCTGATCGACACAAAGGCGTGTGGCCTGTGTCACTCCGATCTGCATTTCATCGACGGATCGTATCCGCACGCCCTGCCCTGTGTCCCGGGACACGAGGCGGCGGGTGTGGTGCGCGCGGTTGGTTCGGAAGTGCGCACGGTGAATCCGGGGGATCACGTTGTCTCGTGTCTCAGCGCATTCTGCGGAACCTGCGAATTCTGCGTAACTGGTCGCATGGCTCTGTGCCTTGGCGGGGCAACCCGTCGCGGCAAAACCGACGCGCCGCGCATGACCCGCAATGGCGGCGAAGCTGTGAACCAGATGCTCAACCTGTCGGCCCTGTCCGAACAGATGTTGATCCACGAAAACGCATGCGTCTCGATTGACAAGGACATGCCGCTCGATCGTGCCGCAGTAATCGGCTGCGCGGTGACGACAGGCGCTGGCACCATCTTCAACGCGTGCAACGTGACACCGGGGGAGACGGTGCTGGTGGTAGGATGCGGCGGAGTTGGTCTTGCGACGATCAACGCGGCCAAAATCGCCGGCGCTGGCAAGGTGATTGCCGCCGATCCACTGCCCGAAAAGCGCGCATTGGCCGAAACACTCGGCGCAACGCACACGGTGGATGCGTTGGCAGACGATGCCGTCAAACAGATCCTCGCGATTTCGAACGGCGGGGTCGATTGGGGGATCGAGGCGGTTGGCCGTCAGGCTTCGGCCGACCTCGCCGTGGCGGCCCTGCGCCGTGGCGGCACAGCCGTGATCCTCGGCATGATGCCGCTCGATTGCAAAGTCGGGCTCGGCGCGATGGACCTGCTGGGTGGCAAGAAGTTGATGGGTGCGATCATGGGGATGAACCACTTCCCCGTAGACCTTCCGCGCCTCGTGGACTTCTACATGCGCGGCCTGCTCGATCTCGACACGATCATTTCGGAGCGGATTGGGCTGGAAGATGTGAACGCAGGCTTCGACAAGATGCGCGCTGGAAGCCACGCGCGCAGCGTGGTGGTGTTTGACTGATCTGTCCTACACATCGCAATTCGGTTAGCGTCAGGACAATCAATAGGATCGGTTGACGCGAGGAATATGGAAAGTCACAGATCGACATTCCGAGATGCTGCAAATACCGCAGAAATCTGCGGGCTTCAGCCGGAAAGTCACACATTCTAAAACGCGCGTTGGTGTAACACCGGGCGCACGCAAGACATGCGGGAAGAGGCAGAATGAGCGAGATCGATTTCGACAAGGAAATGGTCGGCACCGTTGAAGTCGAGGAGCGCGACAAGCTTGACCTCGATAAGCTGACCGCTTGGTGTGAAGCCAATGTTGAGGGGTTCGAAGGCCCGATCAGCTACACCAAGTTCAAGGGCGGACAGTCGAACCCGACCTATAAGCTTGAAACGCCCTCCACCAACTACGTCCTGCGCCGCCAGCCGTTTGGAAAGCTGCTTCCCAGCGCGCACGCGGTGGACCGCGAATATGCGGCGATGACGGGACTTCACCCGACCGGTTTTCCGGTGCCCAAGACCTATGGCCTGTGTGAAGATCCCGAAGTGCTTGGCTCCAAGTTCTTCGTCATGTCGATGGCCGATGGTCGTTCGCTTTGGAACGGCGCGCTACCCGGTGTTGAGCCGGACCAGCGCCGCGAGCTCTACAACTCGCTGATCGACACGATGGCCGAACTGCACCTCAACAAGCCCGACGAAATCGGCCTTGGCAGCTATGGCAAGCCCACCGACTATTGCGCGCGCCAGATCGCGCGTTGGTCAAAGCAGTATAAACTCTCCGAAACCGAGCACATGCCGCAGATGGAGCGGCTGATCGAATGGCTGCCTGAGACGATCCCCCCGCAGCATGAGAGCAGCGTGGTTCACGGCGACTACCGGCTCGACAACGTGATCTTCCATAAGACCGAGAACCGCGTGATCGCTGTGCTCGATTGGGAGCTGTCGACGCTGGGCGATCCAATTGCCGATTTCAGCTATCTGATGCTCAACTGGTTCCAGCCTGCTGATGGGCGCGCAGGACTGTTGGGGCTAAACCTTGAAGAGCTGGGCATTCCCACCGTGCAAGAAGCCGTTGACCGCTATGTTGCGCGCACCGGATACCCTGTGCCGCCGATGGACTGGTACTTCGCTTACAACCTGTTCCGGCTCGCTGGCATCATGCAGGGCATCAAGAAGCGCGTGATCGATGGCACCGCTTCGTCGGCTCATGCCAAATCAATGAGCGAGCGTGTCGCACCGCTGGTAGACCGGGCTTACATGTTCGCGCGTGATGCCGGAATGCCCGAATAGAGCATCCCTGAAGACGCTAGAACGAAGCGTTGAAGTGGATCAGCGCGCCGATGTCTGATGGAGTATCCGCGAAGTGCCCCGGTTGACGGCGGTAAAACGCGCTGGCCGAAGCATAGCCGAACAGGAACGGTGATCCCCAGGCGAATTCGCCCATGACCTCACGTCCTTCGGGAGAGAGCGTCAGCGTCTGCCGCCCGAGGATCGGGCTTTCGGTCGCATAGTCATAGGCCACCGGCAGATCAAAGGCGAGCGAACCTGCGCTGACCCGCAAGGGCTGGCTGATGCGGAAACCGATGCTATCGCCTTCGGTGAAAGTCCCATAGCGCGTGACGTCGAGCGACCACGCATCGCTGAGCAGCTGCGAACCGTCCCCGATCAACGATCCTCCGCGCGGCCGTGTGACACCAAATCGCCCGGCAGCACCAATGCGCCAACTGCGCCCAATCGACTGCGACAGCTCACCATCGACGAAAACACTATCGGCTCCGTTGATGCCGAGCGCAGAATTGAGGTGCGCTCCAAGCAGCGTGTTCTCTTCCGAAAGCCAGCTGGCGCTGAGCACGGTGTCGAGACCGCCAAATGATTTGTCGGACGCGATGCTAAAGCTTTGCGTTGGTCGGCGCTCCCGCTGACCAAAGACCACGTCGCTGGCTCGGCGATTGTCTGCAAGCCAGGCCCGCCCTTGTTCTGCCGAAACAGTTACACCCCAATCGCCGAAGGTCCGGCGCGCGGCAAAGGACACTTCACTGGTGTCGAGGAATCCGGCATCCGATCCAGCGCGCGGCGCGATAGAGAAAGCGGGTCGGTTAGCACCTTGAAGCTGGCCAACCAGTCCCTTTGATCCTTGCGCGATGCCGAAGCCCAGCTGCAGCTCCGGCGAAATGCGGGCCGCCACTCGAGCGGCGAGAACGCGCGCGGCATCGGTTTCATCCGGGGTCAGTTGCAGGTTGGATGACCAGTCAAGGCCACCGCCCCGTTGCCCTTCGCCAACAGTGAATGCCAATGACATACCATTGCCGGCGACCGAGCGATGGATACCGCCCGACTGCACCGCATTGCGAAGGCGCTGCACCTGCGCAGCGTTCCGGGCGTTGTTGCCAAGCTCGTAATTGTAAGCACGATCATATTTGTCGAGGATCACTGTGCCCAGCGAAGCGCCAGTCAGCGCATCGCCCATGGCGGCAGAGCCCAATGCGAAGTCGTCTGCCAGTGCCAGCGCGGTGTTGGTGCCCGCCAGTGTGGTTGTGCCTTGCGGTGCAATCGCTGCGGCAATGTCCAAAACGCCGGTGCCAAAGATCGCATCTGCGCCCGCATCACCAACGTCGCGGGTCGTGTCCAGAAGGATCGTCACGATTTCCTGCGCGCTCAGGTTCGGAAACGCCTGCGCCAGAATGGCAACCGCACCGGCCACTTGAGGCGCGGCAAAGCTGGTGCCTGAAAAGACAGTCACAAAGTTCTGACCGTCGATCTCTTCGATGAACAGCTCGCCATTGTCATAGACGCAGCACACACGCTCGCCACGGGCGACAAGATAGGAGTCTGCGAAATCGCCAGCGCGGTTGCTGAAGTCGGAAATCTCGCTTTGATCATTGACCGATCCGACGATGATGACGTTACCATTGCCCGCCTGCAAAATTGAAGAGGCAAACGGATCGGGCTGATCGGGGTCAATGCCTGGTTCTGATCCATCGCCACCATTGCCCGCAGCAACAATAACTACGAGCCCTGCATTTGCTGCGCGCGCGATCGCGTTGAGAACGGATTGTCCTGCACGGCCGCCACCCAAGCTGAGGTTGACCACCGCAGCGTTGTTGGCGATCGCGAGATCAATGCCTTGAGCGATATTGCCATCGGCAAAGGTGCAGCCCAGCGAGGAATCTTGCGGCGTGTCCGGCCCACACGAGCCCGGCGTATCGGCGCGCGCGGCGAGAACCTGCGCCTCAAACGCAATGCCTAAAACGCCTTCATTGTTGCGTGCCGCAGCAGCGATCAGAGCCACGTTGGTGCCGTGGTCATCCTCAGGATCGACACCGCGGTTTCCGGCTACATCGGCCGAGTTGGGATGGACCCGCCCGGCAAATTCGGGGCTGTCGCTATCAATCCCAGTATCGACAATCGCAATAACCTCTCCAGCGCCGGTGAAACCGTCTTGCCATGCCGTGTCAGCGTTATGGAAAGCGGGGCCATCAGAGCGCCGGAATTCCGCCGTGTTGAAGTTCGTCGGCGGCGGAGGCGGTGGAGGAGGGGGCGGCGGCGGTGGAGGTGGTGGCGGAGGTGGCGGTGGTGCAACCGAAATTGGTCCACCACCCGCGCCGCCACATGCCGTCAATGCGGCACACGCAACAGCGGCAGCGACCACTTTCCAAGCGATAGGCGCTTTGGGGTCGGGCTTGATAGATTCAGTTTTAATTGAAACAGGGCTTTTCGCCTCGGGGATCACCGGCACGCTATATTCCTCAAACTGTAACCCCCAGACCCTCTGGTTCTACGCATAACGGAGATGGGATGACAAGTTTTTGTATAATTGCGCCATACCAGAAATGCTTAACCGCCATTGCACACTTGCCGCACCGAATGCCGGGCGCTAGCAGCTTGCCCCAAAGGAACCAGCGCCCTGACAACTGCGTTGCATCCCAAACATTCTACCGGAGCATTTATGGCTGAGAACATCATCGAGCAGATCGAAGCGGCATGGGACGCACGCGCTGAGGTAAAACCCGGTCACGGGGTCCGCCATGCCGTTAACGATGCGCTGGCGATGCTCGATAAGGGTGAGGCGCGCGTAGCCGAGCCAGATGGCAATGGCGGATGGCACGTCAATCAGTGGCTGAAGAAAGCAGTGCTGCTGTCATTCCGGCTCAACGATAACCGGGTGATGGACTATGGTTCAGCCGGGGAAGCAGCGTTTGACAAGGTGCCGACCAAGTTTGCCGGTTGGGGCGACAACCGCTTCAGCGAAGCGGGTTTCCGGGTCGTGCCAGGCGCTGTGGCACGCCGCGGCAGCTTTATCGGCAAAGGCGTGGTGCTTATGCCGAGCTTCGTGAATATCGGCGCCTATGTCGATGAAGGCACCATGGTCGACACTTGGGCCACAGTCGGCTCTTGCGCCCAGATCGGTAAGAACGTCCATATCTCTGGAGGCGCAGGTATTGGCGGCGTTCTCGAGCCGCTTCAGGCCGAGCCGGTGATCATCGGCGATGGCGCATTCATCGGCGCACGCAGTGAAGTCGCCGAGGGCGTGCGCGTAGGCGAAGGCGCGGTCTTGTCTATGGGCGTCTATCTCGGCGCATCGACCAAGATCGTCGACCGCGCGACGGGCGAAGTTCACATGGGCGAGGTGCCGCCTTTTGCTGTGGTTGTTCCGGGAACCATGCCGGGCAAGCCTTTGCCTGATGGATCGCCCGGCCCGTCTCTCTACTGCGCGGTCATCGTGAAAACGGTCGACGCACAAACACGTTCAAAGACCGGCATCAACGAACTGCTTCGCGATTAGTCCCGTCAGTCTCTTTGACTTTTCGGAACAGGTGACCAACAATCTCGTTGCATTGTTGAAGTAGCCATTCCGGAGGGACAATGACCGACAAAGACGAAGCCATCCACATCGAAGATGATGACGCACGCGGTGCAAGCACGCCGGGCATCGTTCGCTATGTCCTCGGGATCAGCCTGCTGCTCGCCATTGTTCTTATGAGCGCGGTCTGGATTGTCCCAGCTCTCTGGGGCTGATTACTCTTCCTTCGGGATCAGGCTTTCAATCGGGGCCTGATCCGACACGCTCGCCGCATAACGTTCCGCCTCGCGCAGAACGCGCAATGCATTGCGGTTTGAAATTAGCTCGATCTCGGTCTGAGAATATCCGCGGCGGACAAGCTCTGCGAAGAACTCCGGATAGCCGCCCACATCCTCGAACCCGATTGGACCAGTTGGCATGCCATCAAAATCGGCGCCAATTCCGATATACTCGACCCCGACCAGCTGTTTGATATGATCGACATGGTCGGCCATGTGGCTGATCATCGTTTGCGGTTCCGGGTTCAACGCTTCCCACTCATCCAATTCGGCTTTCACCATGTCAGGTTTGCCCTGATGGAGCGATTTGAGGCGCGCTTCTTCCGCCTGCCACTGCGAATACCAGGTGCGGCGTTGTTCATTGAGAAACGCAGGAAGCGCCACCACCATCACAATCCCGCCATTTACAGGCAGACGCTGCAGCACACTGTCCGGCACATTGCGCGCATGGCCGTTCACCGCTGACACGCCGGAATGGCTGAAGATCACCGGAGCCTTCGCGACATCGAGCGCATCGTGCATCGACTTCTCACTGACATGGCTGAGATCCACCAGCATGCCGATCCGGTTCATTTCACGGATCACATCCTTGCCGAAATCGGTCAGGCCATCGTGCTCCGGATCATCGGTCGCGCTGTCCGCCCATGGCGTGTTGCGGGAGTGCGTGATCGTCATATAGCGCGCCCCCATCGCGTACATCTGGCGCAGGACAGCGAGGCTTGAACCGATTGAGTGGCCACCCTCCATGCCCAGCAGCGACGCGACTTTGCCTTCTGCTATCGCGCTCTCAACATCGTCGGCAGTTTCAGCATAGCGCAACGCATCGGGATAACGCGCGATCAGGCGCTTCATCACATCGATCTGCTCGATGGTCATCTGCACCGCCTCGGGCTCATCCAGACTAGCGGGCACATATACTGACCAATATTGTGCGCCGACCTTGCCTGCATTCAACCGCGCAAGATCGGTGTGCATCACGCGGCCTGCCGGATGGGTCTCTCCTGTCCCGCTCGTGTCGGCAAAATCGAATGCGTTGATCTGATTGCTGAAGCGAGCGCGCAGTTGAATCGGGACATCATTATGCCCGTCAAAAACCGGGGCGATATCCAGAATGGCCTTCGCGGTTTCGAGGTCCTGATCCACCTCCTCGACGACAGGCGCCTCGTCCGCAGCGGCCTCTACCTGAGCGTATACGGGAGCGGCCAAAGCGGTTGCCAGTGCGGCCAGCGAAAGCGCGATATGTTGCATGGGGCGGTCCTCCAGATAGAATGCACGCCATGGATAGCGCGGACAACCTGATCGAACAATTATCTCTGCAACCTCACCCTGAAGGTGGTTGGTATCGCGAAACGCACCGTGCCGATCCTGGCCCTGATGGCAGAGCCCGCTGGACCGCGATCAATTTCCTTTTGAAGTCGGGCGAAGCTTCACATTGGCACCGCGTGGACGCCGATGAGCTGTGGATTTGGCAGGGCGGTGATCCGCTGGAATTGCGGATCGCTTTGACCGATCAGGGTCCGACGGTGACCATCACTCTGGGCGGCAATCCCGCCGGTGGCCAACGGCTTCAGGGGTTGGTGCTGCCGCATGCGTGGCAAGCGGCGCGGCCTGCAGAAGAGGCAGCTGGCTATTCTTTGGTGTCCTGCATCGTCACGCCGGGGTTTGACTTTGCCGGTTTTGAGCTCGCTCCACCCGGTTGGGCACCCGGCGATACCGAATGACAACCGCACGCTCAGCGATCCTCGACCTGCTCGAAGGACGCGGGCCGGATAAGACGATTTGCCCAAGTGAGGCAGCGAAGGCTTTGGTGGTAGGGGAGGAGAATTGGCGGACCCGCATGGTGGACATACACACTGCGGTCGACGCCTTGAACAGCGAGGGCTTAGTCTCACTGTCTTGGAAAGGTGAACCGCTTAGCCAGCGGCGTGGAGCTTATCGCATCGCACGCCGCTCGCCTCGCGATTGAGAATTAGGTGAGGTGCTTCGAAACAGCAGCCGTCATCTTGAACATCGAGATCTGGTCATTGCCGATCACAGCGCCGAGCTTGGCATCTGGATTGATCTGACGCTTGTCCTTCGAATCCTGAAGGCTGTTCGCCTTGATGTATTCCCAGACTTTCGAAGTCACCTGAGCGCGGGTCATCGGGCCTTTGCCGACAACCGCTTCGAGGTCACCCGAAAGGTTCACTGGTTTTTGCAGTGCGTTAGCCATTGGTAGTCTCCCTTGTGTAATGGCAGTTTATTCGAATTCTTCGTCGTCCCAATCGCCTTCGTCATCGGCAGTGCCCGTGAACGGAGCGGTCAGAACGGCGCAAGCGGTCACGAAGCCTTTGATCGAAGCGATCAGGTCCTCGCGGCTCGCACCCGGCATCAGCGTCAGCGGAAGCTCGGTTGCGAATATCTGAAATACGTAGTGGCGCGTTTCGCCTTCAGGCGGATCAGGCAAAAGCCATTCGGAATTGCCGAGCGCGTTCTTGCCTGCGCGTGGCGGAACCTCGCCTTCAAGCAGTTTGCCTTTTTGTCCGGGCAGTCCCCATACCAGCCATTGTGCGGCAGGGTTGGCGCCATCACTGGTCGCATCCTCAACGATCACAATCAGCTCTTGCGAACCTGGCGGCGGCGCGGTCCACTCCAGAGGCGGCGCAACGGCGTCCTCTTCCTTCGCAGTAAAACACGGATCAAGCTCTTCACCGGCCTCGAAAGCCGGGCTCCACAGCTTGAAGCCGCCACGCTCAAAGGTGCGAGCATCGCCCAGGGATGCAATCGCAAGCCCTGAATGCCGCGCACCAGCGGGCAACTTTGTGGCAAGCCAATCGGGCAAATCAGTCATGATTCTGTTTCTTCATTACCAGGAGACGGTAGTCCCTCCGAGGGAGAGAAACGAGGGAGCGCCCCCGAGTTAAGCCCAGATTCTGCGGAAAACTCATCAAAATCGGGCAGATTCAGCATTTTCGGCAACAATTTCACATGCGGAAACGTTCAAATTCTTGCCGAAGCCGCTTGGTGCATGCATTGTGATCTGCATCAATTTGTAAAAAACTTAAGTCGAAAAATACCGGAGTCGCCCCCAAAATGAAGTTTGGTCGTACTGCAATATCTGCAACCCTTGCCTTCGCCCTCGTCGCGTGTGGAGGTGACAGCCCAGTTCCGCCAACAGGAGGCGGTTCACCAACCCCCACACCCCCGACAAGTACGGGTTGCTCCGTTTCCGAGCAGATTACGTTTGCGAATGCGGTCTTGGATGAATGGTATCTGTTCCCTGATCTTCTTGACAATACGGTCAGCACGACCGGCTTCTCCAGCGTTCAGGATTATCTGGACGCGCGCGTTGCCCCTGCCCGTGCGCAAGGGATCGATCGAGGTTTCACATTCGCGACGTCGATCGCCGAAGAAAACGCTCTTATCAATTCCGGTTCCAGCGCGGGTTTCGGCATCCGTCTGATCTATGACACGGTGAACAACCGCGTCTTCATCATCGATGCCTATGAAACAGCCAACGGTTTCGCCGCCGGTCTTGATCGCGGAACGGAGCTGACGGGCATCGGTACAAACTCGAGCAACATTGAGACTGTATCTTCGCTCATGGCATCGGGTGGACCACAAGCTGTAGTCAATGCACTCGGCCCATCCGATCCGGGCGTATCGCGCGTGTTACGCTTCGTTCCCGTAGGGGCCGGCGGTGCCGCCACTGAAGCCACGGTTACCAAAACGGATTTCGAAATCGATCCCGTTTCCGACGTCTTCGGCGCGCAGATCATCAACGATGCCGGCAAGAATGTCGGTTACCTCAACTTCCGCACCTTCTTCCCATCTGGTGCCGGTGATCAGCTGCGTGATGCATTTGCTCTGTTCAACCAGAACAATGTCACCGAGCTAATTATCGATTTCCGCTACAATGGCGGCGGCCTCGTCAGCCTAGCCGATACGTTTGGCGATCTGATGGGCGAAGGCCGTGTTGGTCAGGTGTGGAGCCGGACCGTCTTGCGCGATTCCAAGTCGAGCGAGAACTCAACCGAATTGTTCCAGAGCGAGGTGAATGCGCTCTCTCCGACTAAAGTCGCCTTTATCGGGCGCGGCGGAACCGCTTCAGCCAGTGAGCTCGTGATCAACTCAATGCTGCCTTATCTAGGCAACAACGTGGCGCTGATCGGAGCCGACACATTTGGCAAGCCGGTCGGCCAATTCGGTTTCGACCTCGATGATTGCGACCTTCGTGTCCGGGCCGTGACGTTCCAGACGAACAACGCGGATGATCAAGGTGGCTACTACAACGGCCTCGCCAGCGAGGTGCCGAATACTTGCCGGGCCGATGATGACATATTCACGCCGATGGGTGACGCCAACGAGGCCTCGACCGCAGCAGCGCTCGACTTTTGGCTGGGCGTTCTTGCGCAGCGCCAATTACGGGTGTTCCCGGCCAACAAACCACGCAGAGCGTGAACCGTCGTGAACCGCTCCAGCCTGAAAAGCCGAGCGCGGCTCAGTTCGAAATTCCGGGACTGTTCTAGTCTCTGATCTGGCGGGGTGCTTAAGGCGCCCCGCCTGTCACAACATCGCTACGGCGCTTCTTCGCCAGTGAACAGCTGCTGGTCCGTATAGGCGCAGCCCTCAAGCGAGCGATCACCCCAGCTAACCGTGACCGTGAAGGGATAGTCACGGTCACTCATCCCGTCACTGCACATGCCCGGCGTGACGGCGATCTGCATGGATGCGCCATCAAGCTCTCCGGAAAAGCCCAAACCATTGTTCCCAGCAAACCGGGTGACGGTGAATTCCGTGCCGTCGATATTCTCTGGCGATGAATAGGTCGCTGTTCCATCGTCTATCGCGATGTTCCAGAAAGGCTCATTGCCCAACAAGGTGAGCTTTTCGCTTTCCGAAATGCCATCATAAGGCTCGGCATTGGTGCTGATATCGTCATCCTGCCCGCAGGCAGCAAGCAAGACGGGCGCACTCAACGCGGTGACCATTTGCAGTGCTTTGCGCATGAAATTTCTCCAATTTCGGTGCGCCATGCATACGCTTTCCGCGCCAATCCACCAAAGCAAAAGGCGGGCCCAATCGGACCCGCCTTCGCATTTGACTTCAGTCTGAACCTATTAACCCGGCGTCAGAACCGTATCGATAACGTGGATGATGCCGTTCGATGCTTCGACGTCGGTTGCGGTCACGGTCGAGGTGTTGCCAGCAGCGTCGGTCAGCACAACCGCGCCATCAACCACAGCCGCGGTGAAGGTGCCGCCGCCCACAGTGGTAATGGTGTAAGGTTCGTCACCGGCCTGCTCGATTGCGCCAGTCAGTCCAGCTGCATTCACAGTGCCTGAGACCACGTGATACTGAAGGATGGCACCAAGGGTCTCTGTGTCCGTGGTAGTCAGCTCTTCAAGCGCGGCTGCGTCGATTTTCTCGAACGCGGCGTTGGTTGGCGCAAATACAGTGAACGGACCTTCGCTCGACAGCGTTTCACCAAGCTTGGCAGCAGTGACAGCTGCGACGAGTGTCGAGAAGTTCTCGTCAGCGCTTGCAACTTCAACGACGGTTCCAGCTTCTGCTTCGGCAGCTGCAGTGGCTTCGGCTTCAGCGGCTTCGTCCGTGGCCGTGTCACAGGCCGCCAGCGAGAGCGCGGCAACCGATGCGAGGGTTAGTTTCAACATTTTCATGAGTAGGGGAATCCTTAGTTCTCAATTACGATTTCAATCGAGCGCGGCCGGGAGCTGCGCTGCACCTAACTACGCAACCAGACGCATTCCGGATGTAGGGACTTGCGAAGATTGCATGGATCGGAACCGCTCGCGGTCGCCATTGTTCCACCCTTCATGCAATGGATACCCACACGCGACGCAGCGCTGTCTCACCTCGCCGGATTTCTGCCCGATGCAGGCCGAGCCTATGCCAACAATCGCAACCACGATGATGGCATGGGGCGGCGCAACGTGTCGCAATTGTCACCGTGGCTCCATGTAGGCGTGATCAGCGAAAGCGAAGTCGTTGATGCAGTGTTGGAGCGCCACAGCGCGAGCGCCGCAGAGAAGTTCATCGCCGAAGTATTCTGGCGCGTCTATTTCAAAGGGTATCTTGAACAGCGCCCGACTGTTTGGCGCTCCTATTGCGAAAACCGCGATGCCGCGTTTGACGCGATGGAAAGCAATGCCGGCCTGCGCACCGCCTACACCGAAGCTGTCGAGGGGCGAACGGGTATCGAAGCGTTCGACCACTGGGCACACGAACTGGTCGAAACCGGCTACCTCCACAACCACGCCCGGATGTGGTTCGCGAGCATCTGGATTTTCACCCTGAAACTGGATTGGCAGCTTGGAGCGGACTTCTTCTTGCGCCACCTGATCGATGGCGATGCGGCATCAAACACGCTCAGTTGGCGGTGGGTCGGCGGGCTGCACACCAAGGGCAAGACCTATCTGGCGCGCAAGGACAATATCGCCCGCTACACAGCCAACCAGCCCGATGGACCGCTTGCTGCGCAAGGAATTGCCGATGACGCGCCCACCCTGGAGGAAGCGATCGAGCACCAGCGGCAGAAGCTGGAATTGCCCGGACCGGTCGCGGCAGAGGCTCTGGACCGGCGTTATGCCCTGATCCTGCATGATGAAGCGGCGAGCCATGTTCCGTTTGATCTTTCTCACCCTCCTGCGCTGGTTATCGGAGCCGCGCGCGCCAATGCGCGCTCACCCCGTGATGTCGACCCGCTCGCAAGCAACTTTGCGAGGGATGCAGTGACCAAAGGAGCCAGCGCGGCAGCAGAGGAGTATGACTGCGAGCTGCGCAATTGGGCAGATGGCGAGCGTCTGGCCGATATTCTCTCTGATGCCGGTATCGACCAAGTCGCCCTGCCCTATCTCCCGACAGGCTGGACCCGCGATAGCCTCATGCCAGAGCTCGCCGCATTGATTGATAACAACCGGGTGACCGTCTTGCTCGACGATCTCAGTCGGGCCACATGGCCGCATGCGCGCGCTGGTTTCTTTGGCGTGAAGAAGAAGATCGACGGCATCCTCCGCGATCTATCCATTGGTATGCCGCAATCGGAATTGCCGTTCGCCTGACCCTTTCGCGTAAGCGAACAAGGTCTGGTTAACCCAACCCTTACCCTCTTTTGATAGCCCCAAGCGCTTGAGATCAAAGAGGCGTAGACCATGAAATTCCCCAATCGCTTGCAAGTGGCGATGCTGTTCGAAGGGCGGTTTGACGCTCTCGAAGCGGCTGTGCGCGATTTTGCCAGGATTGAAGAGATGAAGTCGGGTGCCACTTTCAACGTGCCCGAGACCAATCCCGGCCACTTTTACCGCCTGTTTAACGGCGATGAAGAGTTGATGCTGACCTTCGAATATATCGAAGGCCCTGCGAACGAAGCCGCATTTCGGGGAGCGCTTTCTTCGCCCATAGTTGGCCTTCTAACGCCCGATATCCGCGAACGGATTGCCCGCACAGGAAGCCATGTTTTGCTCGAGGTCTCGCATGGTGTTCTTGGCGGTGTTGCGGAAAACCGGGAAATCGCCGGTTTCCTGAACGATATCGGTCGCGAGCCTGATGGCGCGACACAGGAGCAGTTTCACCGCCGCCTCGACATTCTGGCTTTGATGAGCCGAGTGATGACCGATCATGCCGAACCGCTTGCCGTGCACTGGACCCAGTCCGACTTATTGATCGACGGCGAGAAGTTTGATGCCTTCGCCGCTTTAGAAGCGCCCAGCCCGCTGCATATCCATCCATTCCTGTTTGGCCCGCGCCCCAAGCCGGGTGAGCCGGATAAAGCAGGCATCCGAACCTACGGCGCACGCCACTGGCTGGGCCGTGAAATCCTGATCCAGCCCAACGAAATTCCTTGGGCGGCCAACTTCGAAACGATCCTCGCCTTCCTTCGCATCGCGACAACGCAGGACGGCTACGTCATCCCCGATGGCGACACGTTTGGACCAGAAGATCGCAAGACCTCGACTCGTGTAACCTACCGCGAACCCGGCGACACACCGGATGACCTTTCAGCGGAAGAAGGCGGAGTTCCGCTTTACGAGCTCAAACCGCTCAAACACACGGATTACAACTTCCTCGACCCTGAGCATGTGCCGGACGAAAACGTGATCGACGATCGCACCTTTGCGGGTGTGAACATGCCCGGCGATCAAGAGGAAAAATCCGAGCTCGCCAATGAGTGGCGCGAAAGCCGCAAACTGGCCGAAGGCATCGGCGGAACGTTTGAAGTGCGTGCCCAAGGTCCAGACGGAGAAGCACTGCCTCCGCCAGAAACGCCGCCAAAGGTTATCTCGCCAAGCCCAAGCAATCCCGGAATGCCAAGTGTTTCAGGCAGGGGGCTGAGGGCCAAAGTGTTCGGGCGCAAACAAGCCTAAGTCACATCACCTTGTCAGGCCGGGCATCATGCTTGTGCTTTTCTTCCTTGCCGAAAATGCGCTCAAGACGCTGAACCAAGGTGTTGGCCGCTTTGCGCGCAGCATCATCAACCTTGTCGGCCTTTCCATGCACGCCAATCGGTTTGCCGCCGCGGGGGCGCGCCTCGATCATGCATTCCTTGTCATCGGCGCCGTGCTTCGATCCGTTGACATCGCGCACATGCACTTCAACCCGGGTCAGCCGCTCTTCGAAACGAGCAAGCTTCGATCGCACAGCCGCCTCAATCCGCTCGGCGACATTGTCGGTTCCCATAACGGAGCTGTCCGAATTGAACTGAAACTGCATGGCTGTGTCTCCTTATTTTTTCTCCAACTATCAATATGGGGACGCAAAGCTGACCGTCCAGTGAAATCGGTATGTCTATTTCGCGTTACATTTCACTTGTAATGCCAACTTGTCATTGCGGCGATTCTGGCTACACTCCGGCGCGATTGGTGCGAGTCCTTTGATCGGCGCGGGACTTGGCATTTGGGACACACAATCCATCGCGCTGTTCTGGACGAGAGGGGAATTTCGTCATGGATCAAGATTGGTTGGCGGATGTCCGCAAATATGACGCGGGTGCCGATGAGAACATCGTGGGCGGCATCGTCCGCTATTGCGGGATAGCCCTGCGCTCAGAAAATGCATCCAAGGTCACGTTTGAAGACAAAGAAGAGACCGACCGCGTTCGTGACAAGTTTCTCAAGAAGAAGCTCGCCCTGACAGATGACGACGCGACCCTTGATGCGGCGATCCAGACGGTTGGCTCGGCCATGGGTGGCGGAGAGCGCAACCGTGTCAGCGTCTATTATCTCCTGACCAAGCATTTCGGCCTGCTCGAGATATTCAACAAACCACCCAAGGGTGCGAAGAAGACTACACCAAAGAAGGCTGTATCAAAGAAAGCCGCACCGAAGAAGGCCAAAGCCCCGGCTCCGGCCCCAGCCCCGACCAAGGCGGCGGCAGCAGCGACCACCGCAGCCGCCGCGTCCACAGGCGCAACCGCTGCTAGCTCGGCGCCTGCTGCAACCAGCCCGACACCCGTTGCGACAGCCATGTCGTCTGGTGGCGGCTCCGGAAGCGGTGGCCGTTCTGCTATTCAGGAAGAAGACGATGGCGACGATGGCATCTGGGGCATCGCTGCACTTGCCGGTGCGGTCATGTTCGGCGCGATCATGTTTGCTGCCATCACATCGGTCTGGGTCAAGAACACCGCCCTGACGCCCGATCCGGTTGAAGAAACAGCCTCCGCAGCGCCTGCTGAACCGGCTCCTGCGCCCGAGCCAACCGAAGCCGCCACACCCGAAGTGCCCGATGGCGCCGGCGTCACCGCATCGGAACGTGACGGCAAACCGATGCTGACTGTTTATTTCGACAGCGGCAGTTCGGCGGTCTCGCCGGAGTTCGCAGACACATCGGCTGAAGCTCTCAAATTTCTCACCGACAATCAGGACGCCACAGCTACGATTTCAGGCTATAACGACCCCAGCGGCAATGCCGAGATCAACGCCCGCCTTTCCAAAGAGCGCGCTGAGAATGTTCAGGCTGCTCTGGTTGCTGGCGGTGTGGACGAAGGCCGCACCGAATTGGTCAAACCAGACGATACGACCACGACCGAGATGAGCGCTGCCGAGGCACGCCGCGTCGAGATCGTGATCTCCGAGTAGGCCTTGACCATCCAAACCTACTCCCGGCGCCGCCGTGTTTCCGCACGCGCGGCGCTGGCATTTGCGCTTGTCGTATCGCTGAATGCTTGCGTCGGCTCGCCCGGTCCGATCGGCAACACCGCCGTCCCGCAGCCAGCTAAACCGGTTGAGCTCACCGCCTATCTCGGCACGTGGTACGAATATGGCCGCTATGAGGCTCCGTTCCAGAAAGACTGCGAAGGCGTCACCGCGAAATACTCGTTGAGGGATACCACCGGCGCGTCCAAGATTCGCGTGATCAACGCCTGCTACAAAGGTTCGCTTGACGGCAAATACTCCGAAGCCAAGGGCCGCGCCAAAGTGGTCGAGGGCACCGGCGGCGCGCAATTGAAGGTCAGCTTCTTCGGTCCTTTCTTCGGCGATTACTGGGTGCTCGACCGTGGAGAACCGGGCCCGGACGGGCAATATCCATGGTCCATCGTCGGCGAGCCTTCAGGGCGATACCTCTGGATGCTTACCCGCGAGGCCAAACCTTCACCCGAACTCACCGCCAAGCTCGAGGCGCGTGTGCGTGAACTGGGCTATGACTGGAGCCTCGTGCGCTTAACGCAGCAGCGGTGAGACGGGCACTGGCTAGCGCAATGCCAGCACGATAAGAAAACGCAAAAGGGGAGCGGCTCATCATCCGAGCCGCTCCCCTTTTTTGCCGGCCGAGGGTGAGAAGGTCACCCCGCCGATAGCCCACATCTTGCAGGCGTTAGTCGATCAGCTGATCAATCTTCGCCGTCGTGCCGTCCAGCGCCAGGATCGCAAATCCGTCATCTTTGACGTCGTTCGACTTCAGGCGGCCATCAACCTGCACGCGGATCGAGAACTCATCGCTCGCCCGGCCCGGAGGCATCAGCTGAACCATGGTCACAGCGTGATTGCTGTAACGCTCGTCCAGCTTCTCCTGATTGGCTTTCAGGTACTCGGCCACGCCAGCGGCGTTCACATCGGACAGCGCAACGATGTTGTCTTCAAGATTGAACTCGGCCGCATCGCCGCTGACGGTCACTTCAACCGGCGCGGGTTCGCTGAAACTGCCCACGGCACCGGCATAGGTGATGCCCAGCAGCTTCTTCGGGTCTTCCGGGTTTTGGTAGTAGATCAAGCAGCTGATCACCGTGCCAGCCGGATCGGTCGCGCTGGCGTCCACATCGGGGCCTGCGCTGAAGATTGTGCTGATGTCAGAGACCTTGGCATCTGCGCCCAGCTTTTCGACCGCAGCGTTGAAACAAGCGTCTGGCGACGTACCCATGTCGGTTCCGCCCACCGCGCTCATCACGCTGTCCGCGGCATCGCAACCCGCAAGCGCAATGGCCAAAGTGCCAGCCAGAGCCGCGCGCGTCATGTTTTGTGAGTAGTTCAAATTATGCTCCCCCTTCAGATGGTTGCGAGGCGTAGCGTGCGTTGCACCCAAGTCAACATTGAAAGGAAGGCCTTGCACAGCACGGCGACACCTTTCCCAACATGTCCCCCACATCCAAGACGCACGACAGATTGAAGAGAAGCACAACTTGCCCTGTGCCGTTAGCCGATGGCGCCGGCCTCTGCCTGTGCTGCAGCCTCAGCTGCGCGTTTCGCCATTCGTTCCGCATCGGCTTTTTCGCGAGCGATCACGCCTTGGCGTGCCTGATCGGCAAGCCCGCGCCAGCTTTTTTCCGCGCGCAGCTCGCGATCCCGCACATTATCAAGGGTTGCCTCATCGGCACGCGCCTTTGCTTCGTCGGCGCGGTCTTTGTAGAATTCATAAGTCTGGGCCATGATCGGGCTCCTTTGCGTTGCGGTCCGAGAAACAAAATGGGGCGCACCGCACATGCACGACGCACAGGCGCCGCGCCCCGTTTGTCCGGTCAGTCAGCAGCCGAAAGGTTTACGGCGCTTTCCTTGCCATTGCGGCCGACCTCGACGTCATAATTGAGACGTTGTTCCTTATCGAGAGTTTGCATCCCAGCAGCCTGAACAGCGCTGATATGCACAAAGCTGTCGGCCGAGCCGTCGTCGGGCGCGATAAAGCCATAGCCCTTGTCGGTGTTGAAGAATTTTACGGAGCCAGTCTTGGCCATAAGTCGTTCCTTTCAAGAACGTGAGTTGCCCGCGAGCGATATGCCCACGGGTTGTGCGTCAATTCGTTCAGATGAAGGGAAGTCGTCGTCCGGTTTACGCCGGGGCCAAAAGGCAAGCGGCGGTCGTCAAATTTCAAGTTCCGTCGCAAATTCCGACGTCAGCGCTGTATGTGTAGCACGCGGGGCGCGAAACGCCTAATGGCCGCTGCATGAGCGCACCCATCACCATCCTAGTCGACGCCGACGCTTGCCCAGTCAAAGACGAGGTCTACCGCGTGGCCGGCCGCTACAAGGCCCTTGTTCGCGTGGTCAGCAACAGCCCGTTCCGCGTGCCGGTGAGCGAGCGTGTGAAGCGCGTGGTGGTCAACGATGGCTTCGACGCCGCCGATGACTGGATCGCAGACAATGCCGACGCGCATTGCGTGGTGATCACTGCCGATATCCTGCTGGCCGAACGTTGCCTGAAAGCGGGCGCACAGGTCCTGGCGCACAATGGCAAGCCGTTTGATTCCGCCAGCATCGGCAGCGCGATTGCCACCCGCGCGATTATGGAAGACCTGCGTGCGGGAATGGACGGGATCGGTGGAGGCCCACCGCCGTTTAGCAAGGCGGATCGCTCGCGTTTCCTGCAGGCGCTGGACCGGGTGCTGAACCAGCTTCGAAAGTGACAAAGGTGACAAAGGTGACACCGTGTCACTTTTGCTCTCCGGCCTCAAAATCCTGTAAAGCGGCCATAATTTCCGCATCAGAGACACAGTGCGAACACGAGAACGTGCCGGAGACCGCATCGAAAGAGCCTGCCGTGCCCCGCACCCCTTCCAGCTCTCCCGGATCGCTCACCGCAAGGGCGCCGGTCGGCACATCCTCGCCATGTTCCAGCTGACCCAGCAAAGCCTCGAAATCGCGCGCATGCTTTTCCGCGCTGTTGGCGATGCGCCCGAACACCGGATTGCCGCCATGCGTCATCTTGTTCAGCAGCGCGACGGTCAACCGCTCGTCAAAGCGGCGATAATGCCCCACCTGCTCCCCCTGATAATAGACCGGCACCTCCACCCCGTTGAGCGCGCGTTCCAGCGCCGCATGGGCCAGCACATCATAGGAATGATGAAACGCCACCTCCCACGCGAGATCAAACGGCTTACCTTTGAGCTTTGACCGCAAACGATAAGCCGATTGCCGCGACATCCCGACGGTCTTGGCCGCCTCGGAGACGGAGTGCGTGGCGGAAAGCTGGCGCAGGAACGCAGCCTGTTTGGTGAGGGTCCAGCCGTCGTGGCGCTGCCCAGATTTGCGGGTGGGCGCGGTGGTGGCAGTGCGGGCGCGCGGCGTGTCGGAGTGCTGGGTCATCGGGCACGCTAAGGCAGATTTCGGGGGAGTAGGAAAGGAGCCCCTAAAGGCCTTTCCTACTCGCTCCCAGACTGCATACTACGGGAGATATCGCTTGCATGTGTTAAGTTTTCTATTAACACAACTCAGGTATGGCTCGTGATGATATCGATTCTGCTCCTGCACTAGGCTTCGAGGATGTCGAAGTGAGTGGCCATGCACGGATTGTCATCACGAAGCGAGCTATGAAGGAGTATCGTGGATTGGATGTCCAGTCGAAGGGTCGTCTAAAGCGTGTGTTTCAAAGATGGTGCAAGGGCCAATCGCTCACAGAGGAGATGATAAACCCAAATGAGGGCCGGACTTCGAAACATAAAGAAATGGTCCAAGCCTTCAAAGTTCGGCGTGTGCGGCTTTATGGCTTTGTGCGAGAAATATACGGCAAGCGAACTTTTTTCATTGTGGATGCCGATGTGGCCAAAAAGCAAACGAAAGCAGGGCCGATTTTGGAACGTGCGAGAAAACGCGTTGATGACGCGATAGATGGTTTGATTAGAATGGAAAAGGAATAGATATGGCTCACAACAGCAAGCAGAATGAACGGCTGATCTTCGCCGAAGAAGCTCTGATTGTAGATGCTCAGAGCCTGCTACAACAACTTCTTGATGAAAAAGGAATGTCTCGCGCAGACTTGGCGCGTGCGATGGGTGTTACACGAGCTCGCGTGACCCAGATTTTTTCGGACGAGTGCAAGAACTTTACGCTCAGGCTGTGGGCCCGTGCTCTTTTTGCGCTCGGCGAAGAGGCCGTTGTGTCTTATTCGGGCGCTGACGAATGCCTTGATCACTTTTTTGCAGGGCGCTTTGAAACGAACGAGCGCGCCTCGCTCGACACACTCGGTCAGTGGCAAGAACTCCAGTCGCAGGACGCGAGTTTAGATTCACACCATGCAAACGACAACGTATTCCAAGGGCTTTCTCTCATGCGAGATACGAATGCTAGATTTGAAGCGGCCGCATAATGAGTGACATTTCTAAAGAGATCGCTGCACATGCCCCATCAGGAGGCTTTTCTGGTGCAGAGTACAATCATGTTGCGACGAAGGCAGTTTTGGAGGGGATAGTCCTCCAAAGAAGTGAATTCGACGTCAAGTCAGAGTGCTTGATGAATCGCAGAAATTGGAAGCTCGAGCATGGACGCAAGCTTATCACCTGCGCTTTTGACGAAGAGCGTCAGAGCGTTGCAGGCGTTTTCCGATACCATTTTATTGCGAAAGATGGACGCAAGAATGCGGCGAAATGCTCGGCCGAATATATCGTTTTTTACAAGACGCCTGACGGTGCTTCTGAAGAAGGTGCCAAAGGGTTCTGTCGAAATGTTGGCATGTTCGCAGCCTACCCATATTTTCGGGCGTTCGTTTCCAGAATGTCTTCCGAAGGAAACCTCGACCTGCCAATTCTTCCCGCGATCGCATCAACTGCGCACATCCCGCCAAAGAAGAATATGAAGAGCTAGGAGACAATTCTTGACGAACCCCGCAAAGGCACGGAGCATCAAAGACGACACGCGCATATGATGGTGCAAATGGTTTGCATCAGCAAGTGAAAGTCTAACGATGAAAGCTAAATCCTCCCCCTGTAACCGCTGAAATGGCGGCAAAGATTCGCTACCTCAAACTCAAGGAAGGTCTTTACAACCACCAGATTGCCTCAATTTTTGGCATCAATCAGGGACGTGTCTCAGAAGTGATGACCGGCAAGAAATTCCCCGATGTTCCGCCAGCGCAGGGAGACTTGTTTGATAGCTAGCTGGAGCAAGGCTGAGGAGTAATCTAGCCCCTCAGTCACTCCTCCGGCAAATAAAGCTCCTGCCCCTTCTCCTTAAAGACGCGGCTCATTTGGGCCATGCCTTCCTCCGCGTCCTCAACCGGCTGCGTTGCAGCGAGGAAGCTGTCGGGGTCCGAATTCTGCTTCGCCGCGAACTCGCGCACTTCCTGCGAAATCTTCATCGAGCAGAACTTTGGTCCGCACATGGAGCAGAAGTGCGCCGTCTTTGCGCCCTCGGCTGGCAAAGTCTGGTCGTGATATTGCTCGGCGGTGTCAGGATCGAGCGAGAGGTTGAACTGGTCGCGCCAGCGGAATTCAAAGCGTGCTTTTGACAGCGCGTCGTCGCGCACCTTTGCTGCCGGGTGGCCCTTGGCAAGGTCAGCGGCGTGGGCGGCGAGTTTGTACGTCACCACGCCCACCTTCACATCGTCGCGGTCGGGCAGGCCGAGGTGCTCTTTCGGCGTCACGTAGCAAAGCATCGCGGTGCCGTACCAACCGATCTGCGCTGCGCCGATGCCGCTGGTGATGTGGTCGTATCCCGGCGCGATATCGGTGACGAGCGGGCCGAGCGTGTAGAACGGAGCCTCGCCGCACGCCTCCAGCTGCTTCTCCATGTTTTCCTTGATCTTGTGCATTGGCACGTGGCCCGGCCCTTCGATCATCACCTGCACGTCGTGCTCCCACGCGCGCTTGGTCAGCTCGCCCAGCGTGTAAAGCTCGGCGAATTGCGCTTCGTCATTAGCGTCGGCGATGGAGCCGGGGCGCAGGCCGTCGCCCAGCGAATAGGCGATGTCATAGGCCTTCATGATCTCGGTGATCTCGTCGAAGTGCTCGTAGAGAAAGCTCTCCTTGTGGTGCGCGAGGCACCATTTCGCCATGATCGATCCCCCGCGGCTGACGATGCCGGTGACGCGGTTGGCGGCGAGCGGGACGTAAGGCAGGCGCACGCCGGCGTGGATGGTGAAGTAATCAACGCCCTGCTCGGCCTGCTCGATCAGCGTGTCGCGGAAGATATCCCACGTCAGCTCTTCGGCGATGCCGCCGACTTTCTCGAGCGCTTGGTAGATCGGCACGGTGCCCACCGGCACGGCGGAGTTGCGGATGATCCATTCGCGGGTGTCGTGGATATTGCGACCGGTGGAGAGGTCCATGATCGTGTCCGCGCCCCAGCGGGTGGCCCACACCATCTTGTCGACTTCGGTCGCGACGTCCGATGCAACGGCGGAGTTGCCGATATTGGCGTTGATCTTGACGAGGAAATTGCGTCCGATTGCCATCGGCTCGGTTTCGGGGTGGTTGATGTTGTTCGGGATAATGGCGCGGCCACGGGCAACCTCATCGCGGACGAATTCGGGGGTGATGACATCAGGGATGCTTGCACCCCAATCCTGCCCGTCGCGCACAAAGTCCTTGGCGATCTCGCGGCCGAGATTCTCACGCTCGGCGACATATTCCATCTCCGGCGTGATGATGCCTTTGCGGGCATAGTGCATTTGGCTGACGTTTTGGCCTGCTTTGGCGCGCAGGGGGCGCTTCACAACATTGGGGAATTGCGGGACGCCGCCGGAGCGGTCCGGGCCGAGCTGGCCGTTGTCTTCCGGCTTCACTTCACGCGCGTCATATTCCTCAACATCGCCGCGCGCCGCAATCCAGTCGCTGCGCAAGCCAGGGAGGCCCGCGTTGATTTCGATACTGGCTTCGGGATCGGTGTAGGGGCCGGAGGTGTCGTACACCCGAACCGGAGCCTCGCCTCCCTCAAGGTCGATCTCTCGCATGGCAACACGCACGCCAGAGCCTGTGCGCGCGCCGACATGGATCTTGCGGCTGCCGCGAATGGGGCCGGTGGTAACGCCGATTTCTACAGGGGAATTGATGTCGGCCATGAGTGCTCTCTCCTAAAGACGGAGTGCGGGTCGATTGCTGCAAAGCCGCCCACTCCCTCCGCCTGTGTTAACAGGTTCAGGTTCAACGGGTCGGACGGCGCTTACCCGTCCCTCTCAGCGAAAGCTCGCTCCCCGGGGATGGGAAGGGCCTAGGCGCGGCGCCATTGCGAGTCCAGTCTTTGCGAAAAGACCAATCGGCCTGTCCAAGTGTGAGAGCTGCAAAAAGCTCAATGATAACAATACTACGTAGGGACCTGGTCGGGGGTAATTAACCATAACTCAACTAAATTTGCCCGGATTTCAGAAGAGGGACATTCTTCATGAGCCGCAAACTTGGTTGCGATATTCGGACTACCGCTCAGCGCGCTTTGACATCGCTAGGCGTGTTGGGGGCTTTGGTGTCAGCGACGCCAGCTTTCGCTCAAGCATTCACCTGTTCGGGCGATATCTATCAGGTGCAGTCCGGCCAACTGCGCATCTTCGATCCCATCTCTTCGACCTATGTCGACGTCGGCTCTGCCAATAACGGTTACAACGCCACGGGTTTCAACACGCTGGACAATTTCGCCTATGGCTCACAGGGCAATCGTGTCATCCGCATCGCTGGTGACGGCACAATCCAGACCATTTTCAATGTCGGGTTCAACAGTTTCGCGGGCGATGTCGATGACAGCAATGGCCTCTACCTGCGCCGTTCTGCATCGCAGTATAGCCGTGTCAATCTCGCCGATGGCTCAGTTACAACCGTCGATATCAGCGGCCAAACGGTCGGCGCAGCGGACATCGTTTTTGTCCGGCGGGGCGGCGTGCCCTATCTGATTGCGATCTCGGCAACGCGTATCGGCATCATCAACCTCGACACCAATTCGTCGGTACGACGGTCGATCTCTGGCCTGCCGGGCGGCAGCTACGGCGCGAGTTGGACCGATTTGAACGGCAGAGTTTTTGCATTCAACAACACCACGGGTCAGATTTACGAGTTCTTTGACCTTTTCACAGCCACGCCCAGTGCGACTTTGGTCGGGCAAGGAGATCCCAGCAACAGCAATGACGGTTTTTCCTGCCCCAACGCACCCTTCCCCAACTTGCCGCCCGTCGCGCAAGACGATGACTTTACGACGCCATTCGAGACCCCGCTGACTCGCAACATCCTGATCGACAATGGCAATGGCCCGGATTTCGATCCAGAAGGAACGGCGGTCACCGTGCAGACAACGCCTGTTTCCGGTCCGTCGAATGGCACGGTGTCGATTTCCGCCAATGGCTCGATGACATATACGCCCAATGCGCAATTCTACGGCACTGACAGCTTCGTCTATCGTATTTCAGACATTACGGGACTGACTGACACCGCGACGGTAACAATCGATGTACCGGCGCCGCCGATCGATCTGGTCACGCGCAAAACACTCGCTTCCGGTGACACCAACCCTGAAGTGAACGATACGGTGACATTCCAGATCGAAGTGACAAATAATGGACCCGCGCCCGCCACGGGCGTTTCGCTGACCGACCTTATCCCATCTGGCCTCACCCCCACCGCCAATAACGGCAATGTCACAACGGGCACGTACAGTCCGGGAAGCGGCCTATGGTCTCTTGGTACGATCGCCAGAGGCGCCACCGAAAGCCTGACAATCGAAGGCACCATTGACGCAGGTCAAGGCGGGCAACGGCTGGAAAATACAACGACCATGGCGGTGGGAGACCAATCGGATCCGACCGACAGCGGCAACGACCTTGGCGAGTCATTGGTCATATTCCCACTCACCTTGGTCGCCAATGACGACAGTTCTGCCGACATTGTGAGCGGGACCGGCCAGGCCAACGCGCTTAACGTCTTCGATGGAGACACCTTGCAGGGCAATCCAGCCAATGCGGGCAACACAACGCTTTCGATCGCGTCGGGTTCATCGCTTCCCACCGGCGTAACCTTTGATACGGCGACCGGAGTGGTTGGCGTCGACCCCGGGACTATGCCGGGTGTCTACTCCTTTGATTACCAGATTTGTGAGACCGCCAATCTGACCAACTGCGACATAGCGACCGCCACTGTCACCGTGATCGCCACCCCGATTGATGCGGTCAACGATGAAGCCTTCGGTATCGTGGGCGCGAGCGGTGCGAATGCGGTTCTCAATGCCTTTACCGGAGACACTCTGGACGGAGGGGCCGCAACCTCGGCCAACACCACTCTGGCAGTTTCGTCTGGTTCTGCCGTTCCAACCCGACTGGTGTTCAACACGTCGAACGGCGATGTTGATGTTTCACCCGGCACGCCAGCTGGCAATTACAGCTTCGACTATGATCTGTGCGAAGCGAGCAACCCTTCAAACTGCGACACTACAACGATCACCGTGGAAGTTGTCGCCGCAGCGATAAGCGCGGACGACGATCTCGCCAGCGCCTCTAACCGGCGTGACAGGCAATCCGGATATCGGAAACATCCTGGACAATGATCTACTGAACCGAACCACTGCAGCTGCCGCAGATGTCGCAGTGCAGATAACAAGCCCGGCGACTCCAGTATCTCCCGGTGCGCCAGTTCCCAGTATCGACACGGCAACCGGCGTTATTGCGGTGCCTGCGAACACGCCAGCAGGGGACTATTCCATCGCCTACAGGATCTGCGAAGTCATCAACCCCACCAACTGCGCCGTGGCGACTGTTACCGTCACGATCACTCCGACTGTGGACTTGTCCGTCACCAAAACGAACACGCCCGGCGTGAATGGCGAAGTCGATCAAGCCGATGATACTGTGATCTTGGGCTCGACCGTCACCTACACACTGATCGTAACCAACAACGGACCTGACAGCGTGTCGGGAGCGATCGTCTCCGACGCGCCTGGAGCTGGATTGACGTGCACAGGCACGAACCCTGTGACAATTACGGGCAACGGGGTGCCAACTGGCAGCTTCACATTGGCGGATTTGACCGGTGGCGGCATCGTTTTGGGCATGCTCGGCAATGGTGAAAGCGCTACTTTGTCGTTCGATTGCACGGTAAGTTAGCGCGGCCGATGTGGCGAATTTGCTGGGTCAGTCGTCCGACTTCGCCGTCAGCAGACACACCGCCAGCAGCAACGTCGCCAAAACGCCCGTGCCGCCTGCGATCGGTAGCTCGCCTGAGAAACCGCGACCCATAGCCGAAGACAGCGCGTTGGAGACCAGAGCAATTGCGCCGATCACTGCGGTCAGGCCGCCCAGAGCCTTTGCCCCCTGGCCCAGTTTTGCAAAGCCGAACACAATCGCTGCGAGCGCCAGAAGAACCTTCGCCGCGTTATAGACCATGAAGGAATAGGCGACGATCCCGCCTGCTAATGGAGCCGCGTCAGGCACAGCTTTCGCGACTTCGCTGAACGGGCCAAACAGGGTTAGTCCCACGCCGACCTGCACAACATTCAGGATCGAAGCGGCGGCAATGGCTGCCCAGCCGAGCTGATTGGTCTTGGATTGAACCATCGCAGCCCCTGCGAACGCGGCCATGATCGTGAAAAGAATGCCCTCACCGCCCCACAGCAATTGGCGCGGCACATCCATCTTTGCGACGTATAGCCCCGTGTAAACCGCCTGAGTGGCGGCAGCGATTAGCAGTAGGATCGCGACAATCTTCGCGTTGCGGGTGAATGTGAATTCCATTGCGATTGAACCCCTGTTCATCTGTTTATGTTGCCTCCTATACGCGAAGCAGACCAACTTGGTTACACCGCGCGCAGAGGGCTTCACCCGTTTCTTGACCCAACTCTACCGCCTCGATTGCTCCGCCGCTGATATTGCGGAGAAGTTCGGCGCGCGCATGGGCGATGATCCGTGGGCGGGCGGCTATGTTGCGCCAATGAAGTTTGCCCCAGTGGTGACGGCAGGGCGCGAATACATTGCGGGGCCGCGTCCAGCCGGGAAGAGCCTTGAGCCGCGTATCACACCGCGCCTCTGGGGTGTTGCCCCTCCCCCATCAGCCAATGATCCGATGCGCCGCATGACCAGCGTGCGCAATGTCGATAGCCCGTTCTGGATCGGAAACTTACGCAACAGCGAGTATCGCTGCCTGATCCCGGCCACCGCCTTCATGCTTTGGGGCAGCGGCACCGACTACGAAGGGCGAAGGCTAAAGCACTGGTTCGCACCAGAGGGTGGTGGTGTCTTCGCGCTCGCTGGCGTTTGGAAGGACGAGGAGGTGCCTGCTTTTGCGCTCCTTACCCGCGAGGCCCATGGCAAGCCGAAAGAACTGGGCTGCACCGCAATGCCAGTAATCTTACCCAGCGAAAACGGCGCATGGCAAACCTGGCTTCATGGCGGGTGGGACAGAGCGCGGCTTCTGATCGGAGCGCCAACGCGCGACCTGCGCGAGATAGCTCGATAGATCCCCTTAAGTTGACTGTTTCGCGCAGGGATTAGAGTGTGATACGCAGAAAGTGTTAGACGCAGAATCTGGTTTCAGACCGAGTTTGCATGGGGGAGTCAACACATCACCACAGATCGGCGCTTAGCCGTTTGGTCGGGTCGCATCCGGCTCCCCCTTTTTGTTTCGAAAAGGGGAAAACGATGAAGAATGCACTGCTGATTTCAACTGCACTCACGCTGGGTGTTGTTGCATCGCTGGCGATGCCTGTGGAGGAAGTGCGGGCGGATGATTGTCTGCTCGACCGAGATGATGATGGCGATGTCGACACCGGGCCTACCGATGATGATGGCGGGGCCAATTCCAACGATCAGGACACGGCTCTGGCCTGCGGTGTCGGGGCGGATGCCACCGGCACAAACGCAACGGCCGTGGGCGCTCAAACAGACGCAACCGGAGAGGGCGCAGTCGCGCTGGGATACTTCGCTGACGCAGCCGATGAAGGGACCATTGCAATCGGTTCCGGATCAGATGCCGAACTGGAAGACGCGATTGCAATCGGTGCCGACGGCGCAGACGCCGATGGCGCAGGCGCGCAGGCCGAAGGACGGCGCTCGATTGCAATTGGTGCCGACGCCGTGGCCACGAAAAACGATGCGACAGTCGTCGGTGCAGGAGCGACTGCCACTGGTTCGTTCGGAAGTGTTGCAGTGGGGCAAACGGCTAATGCAGGGGGTGCCAGATCTGTCGCAATCGGGTCCAGCGCATCGGGCAGCGGAGACAGCTCGACTGCGCTCGGCACCAGCGCCCAGGCCACGGCCACAGGTGCCTTGGCGTTAGGGCGGCTGACCTTGGCAACGGGCGATAGCGCGATAGCGCTGGGTAATGAAAGCCAAGCAGTCGCCATTGGAGCCATCGCCATTGGCGGCGATGGGTCGGACGGCAACACGCTCGGAGCGCTGGCAACGTCCGACGGCAACGTTGCAATAGGCACGGATCTCGCTCGCCGGCGGGACCTTTTCAACCGGCTTGGGCAGCGGGACAATCGCCAACGGAAACTTTTCGACGGCCGTTGGTGTGGGAGCAACCGCAACAGCTGACAACACGGTTTCAATCGGGGTCATAACCTCGGCAAGTGGCGCAGGTGCAACCGCTGTCGGCAACAGCGCATCCGCCGCAGGGGCGTCCTCGGTGGCACTTGGTCTGGAAGCGAATTCCGGTGGCAACCTGTCAGTTGCCATAGGTCAGGGATCGGACGCCACTCAGACTAATGCCATTGCCATTGGTGGTGACGGATCGGATGCTGGCACTGACGGTGCCCAAGCAACGGGCACCGGGAGCATAGCAATCGGCGCAGACGCACTTGCCAATGACACTGACGCGTTGGCGTTTGGGACCAATGCTCTGGCCACAGGACAGTCCGCGACGGCGGTTGGCGTCAATTCACAAAGTGGAACGGGCGGCAGCGCCTTTGGTGAGCGCGCAAATGCCGGAGACGACGGGACCGCGATAGGAAAGGACAGCGAAGCGGGCATACTCGGCACCGCAATTGGAAAATTCGCAACGGCCACTGGTATCAGAAGTGCTGCGATTGGCAACAGAGCTAATTCTTCAGGTACCTACAGCTTCGCGGGGGCAGCTTTCGCCAATGCGACCGGTAGGGAGAGTATAGCTTTGGGGAATGAAACCGATGCTACAGCGCAGGGCGCTATCGCGATTGGCGGAGATGGATCAGATGGCGATTTTAACGGAGCCCAAGCGACCGGTCAAAGCGCCGTTGCCCTCGGCACAGACACCAATGCTTCTGGCGTTCGCGCTGTCGCCATTGGCGATGGCTCAAGTGCCGAAGAGCAGGACGCGGTGGCCTTTGGGGTGAACGCATCGTCTACTGCCACAAACGGCATGGCCATCGGGCGTAATGCCAACGTGCAGGCCAATAACGGCTTTGCCGCAGGCGTGAACGCAAGGGTGCTGAACCAGAACGGATCGGCCTTCGGCTCCAGCGCACGCGTGACCGGTAACTCGGGTACAGCGGTGGGCGCCAATGCTCTAACGACTGGCACGCGCGGGACCTCTGTGGGCTCACAGGCTGAAGCGGGTGCCTTTGCCACTTCGGTGGGGAATGGTGCACAGGCCACGGGATCGCAGTCAACCTCGGTCGGGTTTGGAGCGGTTGCCGCACAAACGGATTCTGACAGCCATTGGTGCAGGTGCAACCACAACGGCTGCAAACCAGGTCACCATCGGCGGTTCAGGCAGCTCTGTGCGGATCGGTGACATTGCGGCTTCCACCGCTGCACAGTCGGGTCCGGTCGAAGCTGTCACGGTTGATGGTGACGGCGTACTTGGCACGACCGCCGTTGCAACCGCCGCCTCAGTGGCCAATGTCCGCGTCTCAATGAACGCGCTGGCGCAAGTGTCTGAGGCGCAGTTCAACTCGCTGTCGAACAACGTCATGGCCTTGGACAGCCGCCTGTCGAACCTCGAGTTCGATCTCAACAATGTCGATCAACGTCTGACCGGAGGCATTGCAGCAGCGGCCGCGTTGGGCAGCGCCATCGCCATGCCGGACAAGGACTTTGTGATCGCGGGCAACGTCGCCACCTATGGCGGTGAGCAAGGCTATGCGATCACATTCACCGGCCGGGCGACCGACAACCTCGCCTTCACCGCAGGTGTCGCCGGAAACAGCGGCGACGGCGATGTGGTCGCCCAAGCAGGCTTCGCGCTCGGGTTCTGATCAGAGGAAGGGCGACGTCGAAGGCGTCGCCCCCACCTAGTCGGAAAGACAAACAGAATCCGCTTCGCGCGCCACGTTAAAGCCAGCCGCTTTGACCGCTTTGCTTTCATCGCTTTCGGGATCGCGGATCGGGTTGGTGTGATTGTAATGGATGAAGTGGACCTTCGCGCGCTCTTTGGCGGGCAGGTCTTTCAGGCGTTCCATTGTCGCCTTCACGCGCGGGTGAGGGATCTTTGACATGTCGCGCCCACCAAGCTCGTTATCGTCCCAAAACGTCGCGTCGATGAACAGGAAGTCTGCGCCAGCGACGAGGCTTTCGAGCGAATTCGGCCCCATTTCGGCGAGTTCATCCCAGCTATCCAGATCGGGCATATAAATAGCACGCTTGTCCGGCGTCATGATCAGGAAGCCGACCGTTTCGGAGTATTCATCGCGATGCGGAACACGGATCGGCAAAACGCCAAAATCGTCTGACAGCACGGTGAAATTGTCGTCCTCCATTTCAGTGATGACGATGTTTTGCTTCTCGACCAGCTGGCTCCAAGGCCCGTTCTCGCGCAGAAACTTCGCCATGCGCGGCATTGCGAAGACGGGCACCTTGTCGGCGTTGGCAGCCTCGACGCCCAGATAGGCAAGGCCGAGATAATGACCCATATGCGCGTGGGTCAGGAAGATGCCGTCAATGCCCAGCCCTTCCTTGGCAGGCTCAAAGAGACTGAGAGCCCACAGCTGAAACGTGATGTCGGGCGTCGCGTCGAAAAGATATCTCGCCGCGCGTTTGCGGTCGATCAAAGCCAATGAACTCGGCCACAACGGTTGCTCGATATCCTTCGTGTTCCCGATCTGCGGTGCGCCTGCATCCTGCCCTGCGCCAAGCACAACTAGCTCTCGCTCGCACAGCGCTGGTGACGTGGAAAACGCAGCCGCAGCCGCGAACGCAAGCAAGCTCACTCGATAATCCGCCCGCGAACCATGACGAACTTCACGTCCTCCAGCACCGTGACATCCGCCAGCGGATTGCCATCCACCGCGATCAGATCTGCGGAATAGCCCGGTGCCAGCTTGCCGATCTCGTTTTCCATGCCGACAATTTCTGCGGCGACGGTGGTCGCTGATGCCAGTGCTTCGCGGTTCGACATGCCGCCTTTCACCATCAGCGCGAACTCGCCCGCATTCTCGCCGTGCGGGAACACGCCAGCATCGGTTCCAAATGCGATCTTCACGCCATTGGCACGCGCGCGCTCAACAATCGTATCGGCGATCAGGCTGACGGCGCGGATCTTCTCTTCGACGACCGGGGTATAGAAGCCTTTGCCAAGGTTCTTTTTGATCCCTTCAAACGCCATCAGCGTGGGGATGAGCGTCGTGCCGCTGGCATTCATCGCCTTGGCAGCCGCATCGTCAATGTACGTGCCATGCTCAATCGTGTGGACGCCCGCTTTGGCCGCCGCCTCGATGCCGCGCGCACCGTGAGCATGGGCCGCGACTTTCAGGCCGAGAAGCTTGGCGGTGTCGACAATCGCTTTCATTTCCTCGGCAGTGAAGTGCTCTTCAAGGCCGCGTCCTTGCTGCGAAAGAACTCCGCCGGTCGCAGTGATCTTGATCAGGTCCGCGCCGTATTTGGAGGCTAGCCGCACCTTCTCCGAACATTCAACCGGGCCAGTGCAAGCAAAGTCCGAAGTGATCGCGTCGTTCACGTGTTTGGTGAAACCGTTGGTATCGCCATGCCCGCCGACAATCGCGATGGTGCGCGCGCTTGTGATGATGCGCGGTCCGGCCGTCAGGCCCTCGGCAGTCGCGCGGCGCAGCATCTGCGTCACTTGATCGGTGCGGCTGCCAAGGTCACGCACCGTGGTGAAGCCGGCGAGCGCGGTGATGCGCGCATTCTTGGCTCCGATCAGCGTGTAATATTCCGGCGGTGTGGTTGCTGCGCGCCAGAACTCACCCGATGGGTCGCCCGAGAGGTGCGTGTGCAGGTCGATCAGTCCGGGGAGCACGGTTTTGTCGGAGAGATCGGTGTAGCGCGTCATCGCATTCTCAGCGACAAGTCCCGCGACAATTGCCTGCGCCTCTGCGCTTTCGACTGGGAGCAGATCGGCGATCTTGCCATCTTCGATCACAATCAAAGTGGGACCGGACGGCACCTCGTTCGCATCTGTGATGACGGCGCCCGCTTTTACATACACCACTTCCGCCATGGCTGGTGTGGCCACCAAAGCTGCAATCGCCGCTGCACCTGCGGCCAGTTTCGAAAGCAATTTCATTCCGTATCTCTCCTTTGTCACTGTGATGCAGCCTCCTCTGTCACCGCGCAAGGTTCATTGGAGAGCAAAGCCGGGATGGTAACGTTTGCGTTAAGCCGCGCGACCGTTATGAGTCCGCGCGCAACATTTGAATCAAACAGGGACACGAACCTCCATGACCCGCACATTTGCGAAAACCTCCGCCATTGCTGCAACGCTTCTCGCCACCGCATCGCTTGCCGCGACGGCGCAGGCGCGTCCGATGACGCCCGAAGATGTGGCCAAGCTGGAAAGCGTGGGCACAATGGTTGTGTCGCCCGATGGTGAGAGCATCGCCTTCACAACGTCCAGCTTGCCCGATGTGACCGAAGGCGAGAAGAACGGCAGCTTCCAATCGGAACTGAAAGTCGCCACTGGCCCGAATGAAGCGCGCGCCTATCTGCCCGACGATATGAGCGTTGGCGGCGTGGCATTTTCGCCTGATGGCAAGATGATCACCTTCGCATGGTCAAAAGACAAAGAAGACCGCGCCGTATGGGGCCTTCCGGTCGATGGCGGTACCTACATGAAGCTCGCCGCGGTTGATGGCGCGGATGTGCGCTCTTACCGCTTCAGCCCGGATGGCAGCACGATCTATATGCTCGTGGGTCCGGATGAGGACAAGCAGCGCACCAAACAACGCAAAGCGGGCTTCAATGCGCGCGTTTACGAAGAAGAGTTCAAGCCGACGCGTCTGTTCGCGGCCAAGGCTGGCTCGGAAGTAGACGAAGAGCCTGCCGAAATGGCACTGCCCGGTTTTGTCAGCGCAATGGATGTCGGCCCACAAGGCAAAATCGGTATTGTCGAAACCGCACCTACGCCGCTGGTCGATGACAGCTACACCAGTAAGCGCGTAAACATCCTCGACATGACGACCGGCAATGTCACCGCCGAAGTCAAAACGCCCGGGAAGATCGGCGATGTCGAAATCTCGCCGGATGGCAAACAGCTCTCGCTGATCGCGGGCGTCGATATGAACGACCCTGCGGCAACGACGTTGCACTTGGTCGACGCCAAGACCGGTGAGTTCCGCGCTCTAAACGCCGGTGCAAAAGAAGCCGCGCGCGATGCGGAATGGCTCGCCAATGGCCGCCTTGCCGCAATCATCCATGTCGGCGCACAGTCGCTTCTGCGTATCTACAACGCCGACGGCACGGTGCGCCGCGAGATTGATCCGGGTGATCTGATCCTGACGCGTATCGACGCATCAGGTGACACGATTGCGGTAGCCGCCAACTCGCCCAAGCACCCGACCGAGCTGTTCGTGCTGAAAGGTGACAAATTCGAACGCTGGACTTCGCACAATCCGTGGCTGGCGGAGATCGACTTTGGCGAGCAGAAGACCTTCCGCTTCACCGCCACTGACGGTCAGGAAGTCGAAGGCGTCCTGATCCTGCCGGTGGGCGGCGTTCCCGAAGGCGGCGCGCCGACGATCATGAACGTCCATGGTGGCCCCGAAGCGCATGACAGCAATGGCTGGAGTACCGCGTATTCGAAGCCCGGTCAGGTCGCTGCTGGACAGGGCTATGCCGTGTTCCTGCCCAACTATCGTGGCTCAACCGCTTACGGCACGGCCTTCTCCAAAGCGCACCAAGGCCGCTACACCGATCCTGAATTCCGTGACATCGTCGACGCGAAGAAGGCTCTGGTGGCCGCTGGCATCACCGATGGTGACCGCACCGGCATCACTGGCGGATCTTACGGCGGCTACGCTTCGGCATGGGGCGCGACGTTCTATTCAGACGAATACGCGGCGGCCGTCATGTCGGTCGGTATCTCGAACCAGGTCAGCAAGTTCGGCACCGGCGATATCCCTTACGAGATGTTCAACGTGCACAGCCGCAAATGGCCGTGGGATGATTGGACCGCGATGCTCAAGGTCTCGCCGATCTATCATGTCGACAAAGCCAACACGCCGATCCTGATCATGCATGGTGAGGAAGACACCCGCGTTGATCCGGGCCAGAGCCTTGAGCTGTATCGTTCGCTAAAAGTGCGCAAGCCGGACGTGCCCGCGCGCATGGTTTTCTATCCGGGTGAAGGCCACGGCAACCGCTTGGCCGCGGGTCGCTATGACTTCAACCTGCGCATGATGGAGTGGTTCGACACCTATCTGAAGACCGGTGACCGCCGCGCCGAAATGCCGGGCACCCGCCCGCAGCTGGCCGAAGGTGCCAAGGGCGCAAAGCCGGAGAAGTCGGACGATAGCGAGGACTAGAACCCCGCTGCATAGAGTTAGAAGGGCTGCCCTTTTCGGGCGGCCCTTTTTCATTCACCAGCACCCAACTTAAAACGTATAACTCAGCCCGATCCCGCCAAGGAACTGCGTCGCGCTCCCACGTTCGCTGGTGAACGGGGTGTCAGCCGCATCGCCGACCAGCCGTGACAGGCCGATGATCGAGTAAATGCTGAAGCCGCCATTCAGCGAATTGCCGTCGAGATCGAAGGTCAAAACGCTGGTTGTTCCCACGCTGTTGAGGCCACCATCCGCAGTGAATTGCGCGAGGCCGGTCGCGGCGCTTTGGGCGGGCGTGACAGAGTAGTAATAGTCAGCGAAATTATCGTCGACGAAACTTAGGTTCGCACCGATTTGCAGCGAGGCACCGCGTCCCATCGGCTTGAAATACGACACGCTTGGCTCGATCAACATGCCATCATGCGCTCCGGCAATGTCCCAGCGCACCTGTGTGCCGATGGATAGACGGTCAAACCGTGCGAACACACCGGGGAAAGTCACCCCGCCCTGAGCGCCGACCTCTATCGCGGTATCAAGATCACCAGCCAGCTCAACTACATCATCGCCAAACTGCCCGTCGCGATCATTGCGGAAACGGAATGCGGGGCCGAACGAGACACTAGTTTCAGGCGCTACAAAGGAAGGCGGCTTTGACAGCACATCCAGCGCAAAGCCCGGCCCGTTCGGGCTCACGCCGATGCCTCCAACACGGCCAACGATCAGCGGAAGCGGGAATAGAACGTAGTCGTTCGAACCCGAATAGCTTGGCACCAAGCCAGCACCGATCCCGACGGTTGCCCATGTCTCGTCAAACACGATGTCGAAACCTTGCGGCGGTCCCTGCTGATCACCCGGCGGGATGGCACCGACAGGAGGGCGGCCCCCGGTATCGGGCCGCGCATCAGACGGAACTGTTTGAGTGCTCTCCTGCGAGTCTTCGGCGTCTTGCGCCAGGGCGGTGCCGGGAAGCGTCAGAATGGTCAGAGCAGCGGCCGAGGAGGTGAGCGATGTTGAGGGTAAACGCATGGAGGTCCTAACGGGCATGATAATTTCGGAAGCGTCGAGGCGCGGTTACACTCTTAACTGTGAACGTGGCATTTCGTTTCCCGACCATCTTGTTGCAATTGCGGCACATTGCCCCGGCCTTTCCGCTCCCCTAGGGCAGACGGTGCATGAGCGACTCACGCCCTGATACTTCGACCGACATTGCCATTGTCGGCGGCGGCCTAGCCGGGGGACTAATCGCGCTTGCGCTGCGACGGCACGCGCCGGACACGCGGTTCATCCTGATCGATGCGGGTAGGACGCTGGGCGGCAACCACCGCTGGAGCTGGTTTGACAGCGATATGGACGCCGACGGGCAAGACCTGCTCTCAACCATTCACCAGACCAATTGGGAAACGGGCTACGACGTCGAATTCCCGCGCTATCGCCGCACGCTGGACACCGATTATCACTCCATGGCGTCGAGCGACTTTCACGACGGGATCACACGCGCAATCCCCGAAGATTGGCTGATGCTGGGCCGCAAGGCCTCCGCGCTTGATGCCAATGGGGTGGATCTCGATAACGGCGCCCGCATCACAGCGCGCACAGTGATCGATTGCCGTACCTTCACGCCCAGCCAGCATCTTCGCGGTGCGTGGCAAGTGTTCCTTGGTCGCCATTTGAAGTTGAATGATCCGCATGGGGTGGAGCGTCCGGTGATTATGGACGCCAGCGTCGATCAGGTCGCCCCGCATGGCAATGGCGGAGCCTATCGCTTCGTATATGTCCTTCCCCTCGCCCCAGACGAAGTGTTTGTCGAGGACACCTATTACGCGGACGATTTCAAGCTGGATCGCGACGCTCTTTCGTCTCGCATCGATCAATATTGTCATCAGAACGGTTGGCATGACGGCGCACCCATCGGCCATGAAAGCGGGGTTCTCCCTGTCATCACTGGGGGCGACTTCAAGTCTTACATGGACGAAGTGCGCATCCCCGGTGTTGCCATCGCCGGTGCGCGGGGCGGCTTCACCCACCCTTTGACCAGCTACACCATCTCTATCGCGGTCGAGAACGCGCTGGCCATCGCGCGCCAAGCCGATCTGCCCGGCCCAAAGCTCGCCGCAATGATGGAAAACCGAGCGCGGGCATACTGGAAGAAAACCGGCTATTACCGGCTGCTCAACCGCTTCCTCTTCTTCGCTGCGGAACCGGAGAAGCGGGTGAAGGTTTTACAGAGGTTCTATGGATTGCGTCAGGGGCTGATTGAACGGTTCTATGGCGCGCGCTCATCGGCTTTTGACAAGGTGCGCGTCCTGTGGGGCAATCCGCCCGTAGCTATCCACCGGGCCATCACCGCCGCTTTCAAAAGCGGCAAACCGATGAAGAATTCCACTCCAACGGAGGACACGGCATGAACGCTGATGCCAAATTCGATTTCAAGATCGCCACAGACGGCGGCAAAGGCATCAATCCGGCTTCGGCCGAACGGTTCAAGGGCCGCACAGCCTGCGTGATCGGTGCAGGGTTCGGCGGCATGGCGCTGGCGATCCGGCTGCAATCGGCAGGCATCGCCACCACCGTTGTCGAAGCGCGCGACAAGCCGGGTGGACGTGCCTATTTCTGGGAGAAAGATGGCTTCACCTTTGACGCCGGTCCCACGGTGATCACCGACCCGCCTTGCCTCGAAGAGCTATGGCAGCTGACCGGCCACGACATCGCCGAAGATGTCGAGCTGATGAAAGTGATGCCGTTCTACCGCCTCAACTGGCCTGACGGCACCAACTTCGATTATTCGAATGACGAAGAAGAGCTGAACGCGGAGATCGCGAAGCTCGAGCCTGACGATGTGATCGGATACCAGCGTTTCCTCGAGTATTCGGAGCGCGTGTACGAAGAAGGCTATCTAAAGCTCGGCACCAAGCCGTTCCTCGATTTCAAAACCATGCTGAAGGCCGCGCCCGCTCTGGTGAAGGAACAGGCATGGCGCAGCGTCTATTCGATGGTTTCGAAATACATCAAGAGCGACAAACTGCGCGAAGCGTTCAGCTTCCACTCGCTGCTGGTCGGCGGCAACCCGATGAAGACCTCGAGCATCTACGCGCTGATCCACAAGCTGGAGAAGGACGGCGGCGTATGGTGGGCGCGCGGCGGCACCAACCGCTTGATTGCGGGCATGGTGCGCCATTTTGAACGTCTTGGCGGCACAATGCGTGTCGGCGATCCAGTGGTGCAGGTCCACACAGTTGGCCTGCGCGCGACCGATGTCGAAACCAAGAGCGGCTGGCGCGAGAATTTTGATGCAGTAGCGTCCAACGGCGACATCATGCACTCCTATAAAGACCTGCTGTCAGAATCCGCACGCGGTCCGAAGATGGCAAAGTCACTCTCGCGCAAAGCCTTCTCGCCTTCGCTGTTCGTGGTTCACTTTGGACTTGAAGGCACATGGCCGGGCATCCCGCACCACATGATCCTGTTCGCCAACCGCTATAAAGAGCTGCTGGACGATATCTATTCGAACGGTGTGCTGCCTGAAGATTTCGCGATCTATCTGCACCACCCGAGCGTGACCGACGGCTCCATGGCGCCCAAGGGCAAGAGCACGTTCTATGCGCTCGTTCCGGTCGCCCATATGGGCAAGATGCCGATCAATTGGGACGTTGAAGGGCCCAAGCTTGAGAAAATGATCCTCGATGAAGTCGGGCGCAGGCTAATACCTGACATCCATGACCGGATCGTCACCAAGTTCCACTACGCGCCCAAGGATTTCCTGACGGACCTTTCCGCACATATGGGCAGCGCCTTCAGCCTCGAGCCGCTGCTGTGGCAGAGCGCGTATCTGCGCGGTCACAATCGCGATGACGTGATCGAAAACTTCTACCTCGTCGGCGCAGGCACCCACCCGGGCGCAGGAATCCCCGGTGTGGTCGGCAGCGCGAAAGCAACAGCAGGTATTGTGCTGGAGGATTTGGCGGCTATGGCGACGGCGTGACCTGGCTTGCATTACTCTTGGCCCTGGCTCAGCCTTCGGCCAGCGACGCACCGCGCTCAGCGCTCGTTGACTCTGATCACAATCACGCTTGGAAGATGGTGGAGTTGGACGACCAGTCAATTGTCTGGTTCGACGACGCGACGCTGCCCAACTTTGAAAATGAGGATGCCTCATTTCCCGTGGTATTGCTACGCGGTCTGGGGATTGAACAAGACCGCCTCACGCGATCTATGGATATGAAACTCGCCGTCGATTGTGCAGGGGCAAGATTGGCGCCGCTGGGTGCTTGGTTTAAGGAAGCCGATGAAGAAACAGGCCGGGAAGAAACGCGGCAGCCCGAACATTTTCGACCAGTCTCCGGCTTTCCTAAGGCACTTGGCAAGTCCATTTTTAGTCAAGCTTGCGGACCTGAAACAAAGAACCCATTCGACTCATGAAACGCCTAGCTGTCTATTGCGGTTCGGCCTCGCCTGAAGACCCGCGTTATCTCCAACTTGCCACCGAAGTCGGCGCATCGCTCGCCGAACGGGGCATCGGTGTCGTCTATGGCGGCGGTCGTCTTGGCCTGATGGGCGCGGTGGCTCAGGGTGCGCTCGACAAAGGCGGCGAAGTGATCGGGGTGATCCCAGAGGCGCTCGCCAACAGCGAAGTCGCCAACCATGATTGCTCTGAATTGCACACCGTCTCCGGCATGCATGAGCGCAAGCAGAAGTTCACCGATCTGTCGGACGGCTTCGTCACTATCCCGGGCGGTGTGGGCACCATGGACGAGCTGTGGGAGGCGATGAGCTGGGCGCAGCTTGGTTATCACTCCGATCCTGTCGGCCTGCTCAACGCATTCGGCTTTTATGACGATCTCATCAGCTTCAACGCCAAGATGATCGATGTCGGCTTTGTGCGCCCGGCGCATCAGAACATCCTGATCCACGCCGAGACGATCCCCGATCTGCTCGACAAGATGGCGGCTTACGAACCGCATACGCCGATTTTCCGCATGAAGGCCGAGGATTTGTAAGGCAGCCCTATGGGTCTCGATCAATCGCGCAGAGAAGTTCTGGTCGAGCACGCCCGCCTCGCTATCAAGCACGGCTCGCAAAGTTTCTCCGCCGCCGCGCGGCTGTTCGATAAACAAACCCGAGAGCGCGCATGGCTGCTTTACGCGTGGTGTCGCCGCTGTGATGACATTGCGGACAATCAGGTGATGGGCGGCGAGCTGGGTGACCAGTCCGATCTCGACGCGCGCCTTGCCCATATCCGCAAACTCACCGCCAAAGCCTTTTCAGGCGAAGCGACTGGAGACCCTTCTTTCGACGCGCTGGGCGTGGTTGCCAAGGAAGTCGGCCTGACCCCGCAAATGGCAGAAGATGTTATCGCCGGCTTCGCGCTCGATGCGGAAGACTGGCGACCCCGCACCGAAGCCGACATGATGCGATATTGCTATCACGTCGCGGGCGCGGTGGGCGTGATGATGGCGGTGGTGATGGGCGTCGATCCGAAAGACAGTGACACGCTCGACCGCGCCAATGATCTCGGTCTAGCTTTTCAGCTGTCCAACATTGCGCGCGACATTGTCGAGGATGATGCAGCAGGTCGGTGCTATCTGCCGGTTCGCTGGTTGGTCGAACAGGATATCGAACCCGGCCAGCACACCAAACCGCACCACCGCGAAGAACTCGCTGAAATGGCCGCCAAGCTGGTCGCGCTGGTCGAAAAGCACGAGGCCGCCGCGCGGGTGGGTGCCGAACGCCTGCCGTTCCGCAGCCGCTGGGCGGTGCTGTCGGCTGCGCGCATCTACGGCGCGATCGGGCGCAAGGTCCGCAAGCGCGGGACCGAGGCATGGAACAGCCGCACCTATGTGCCCCGCTGGGAAAAGGCGCTTTACGGCATCCGCGCCTTCTTCTCCGCCGCGATCAACCGCGAAAAGCACCCCGACGGCCCGATCACGTGGGGCATCAAAGATTTCCGGCCCGAGGCCACCTGACCTTTGGCTTGAAGCGACGCCGCGCAGGGCGTAGCGGTGAGCGCATGAGAGGAATCCTGACAATTACCGCAGCCACGCTGCTGGCCACTCCCGCTTTCGCAGAAGAGGAAGCTTCTGAGAAAGACATGGTAATCGCCGCCGCCGAAGACTTCTTCACCGCCCTGCGTGATCCGGACAAGAGCGCGCTAAGCAAACAAATGCTCAATGAGGCTGTGATCTTTGTCCACGACCGGCGCAATCCGGCGAAGCCCAATACGATGATCGTACCCGCTGGCGCGCATCTGGAAGGCTGGCTCAACAGCGCTGCGGGCGTTGATGAATACATGAAGTACCAGAGCGTGTTGGTCGACGGCACAATGGCGCATGTGTGGGGACCTTACGTGTTTCTGCTGAACGGCAAACCGACCCATTGCGGCATCAATTCGATGAGCATGGTCAAGACCGATGATGGCTGGAAAGTCGGCAACACCAGCTTCACGATGACGGCGGTTGATGAATGTGAGCCGCTTGGCGCACCGGAGGCTCCGGCGAAATGATCAGCAAACTCCTTATCGCCAATCGCGGCGAGATTGCCTGCCGCATCATGCGCACCGCGCGCGACATGGGCGTGGCGACGGTCGCGGTCTATTCCGATGCCGATGCCAAAGCTCTGCACACCCGCTCGGCGGATGAGGCGGTGCATATCGGTCCCTCGCCCGCTGCCGAAAGCTATCTCGTTGGCGCGAAGATTATCGCCGCGGCCAAGGAAACCGGCGCGGAGGCGATCCATCCGGGGTATGGCTTTCTGTCGGAGAACGCTCAGTTTGCGCAGGCTGTGATTGACGCAGGCCTGATCTGGGTCGGACCCAAGCCGGAAAGCATCGAGGCGATGGGTCTAAAAGACGCCGCAAAGGAGCGCATGATCGCCGCTGGCGTGCCGGTGACGCCGGGCTATTTGGGTGAAGACCAGTCGGTCGAGCGGCTGACCAAAGAGGCCGACGCCATTGGCTATCCCGTGCTGATCAAAGCGGTTGCGGGCGGCGGCGGTAAGGGCATGCGTAAGGTTGATGCTGCCGGGGATTTCGCAGCTGCGCTGGAAAGCTGTCGGCGCGAGGCCAAGGCGTCGTTCGGCAACGATGAAGTGCTGCTGGAAAAGTGGATCACCTCGCCGCGCCATATCGAGGTGCAGGTGTTCGGCGACAGCCACGGCAATGTCGTCCACCTGTTCGAACGCGACTGCTCGCTGCAACGCCGCCACCAAAAGGTGATCGAGGAAGCCCCAGCGCCCGGCATGGACGAGAGCACCCGCGAAGAAATCTGCGCCGCCGCTGTGCGCGCTGCGAAGGCAGTCGATTACGAGGGCGCAGGCACCATCGAATTCATCGCGGATGCGAGCGAAGGCCTGCGCGCCGACCGCATATTCTTTATGGAGATGAACACGCGGCTTCAGGTCGAGCACCCGGTGACCGAGGAGATCACCGGCGTCGATCTGGTCGAATGGCAGCTGCGCGTGGCCAGCGGAGAGCCGATCCCGCTCCGCCAAGAAGATCTCTCCATCGACGGCTGGGCTATCGAAGCGCGGCTCTATGCGGAGGACGTTGCTGCGGGTTTTCTTCCTTCAACCGGGACGCTCGAGCAATGTCATTTTCCTGAAGACGCGGAGGGCGTTCGGATCGAGACGGGCATTGAGCGCAACTCAGCGGTTTCGCCTTTTTATGATCCGATGATTGCGAAAGTTGTCGCACACGCCGAGCACCGAGATGACGCCATTCGTTGCCTTGGTTTAGCGTTGGAGGGGGTAGCAGTTTGGCCGGTCAAATCCAACGCTGGCTTCCTGTTTGATCTGGTAACCCATCCGGCTTTTGCAGCCGCTGATCTCACGACATCTTTCATTTCCGACCACGAGAATGACCTTAAACCAATGGTGGAACCAAACGGGGAGATGCTTGGTCAGGCTGCACTCCACCTGATCCGAGAATACGAGACAGACGAAGATCTGCGCGGATTGACTGGCTTTCGGCTCAACGGTCCTGCCAATCGGACCGTTCGATTGCGATCAGTCAACAACAGCTACGAAGTGACGGCCGATCCAGAATTCAGCGGCAACACATATTCTTCGAGCGCGGCGCCCGACATTGCTCTTATGAGCTATCGGGCAGACACCTTCCCAATCGAGTTGGACCATCCACGCGGCACTGGCCAAGCCTCCGCCGCCGATGGCGCAATCCTTGCGCCGATGCCGGGCAAAGTTATCGCAGTCGATGTCGCGGACGGCGACAACGTAACTGCGGGTCAACGCCTGATGGTGCTCGAGGCGATGAAAATGGAGCACGCGCTCACCGCGCCGTTTGACGGGACTGTGACTGGCCTTGAGGCAAGCGAAGGTGGGCAAGTTCAGGTCGAGGCGGTGCTGTGTGTTGTGGAGCCAGTCTCCGAGTGACTTGGGAGCGCGAACTCGAAGAACTCCGCCAGCGCGAGGCGCTCGCCGATCAGATGGGTGGCGAGGAGAAGGTTGCGCGTCAGCATGGGCGCGGCAAGATGGATGCGCGCGCACGGCTCGCGGCCCTGTGCGACCCCGGCTCCTTCCGCGAGATCGGCAGGATCGCTGGCAAGGGCCATTATGACGAAAACGGCGATCTGATCGGCGTCACCCCTGCCCCGTTCCTATTCGGCAAGGCCACCGTCAATGGCAGGCCTATCGTTGCCACAGCCGACGATTTCACCATTCGCGGCGGCGCAGCGGATGCGGGGATCAAGCGCAAGATGGTGCAGGCCGAGCAGATGGCGCACGAGCTTAAGCTGCCCATCGTCAAGATGATCGATGGCACGGGCGGTGGCGGCAGCGTCAAAACGCTCGAGCAAATCGGCGCGACCTATATTCCTGCGGTCCCCGGCTGGGGCGATACGGTCAAGAACCTCGACACGGTGCCAGTGGTGGCGCTCGCACTTGGCCCGACGGCTGGCCTTGGTGCAGCACGCACGGTCGCCAGCCACTACTCGATCATGGTGCGCGGCCTGTCGCAGATCTTCGCCGCGGGGCCCGCCGTGGTCGATGGCTTGGGAGAGGCGTATAAGGACGGCTCGGGCAGTCACGAGGAAGCCAAGGAGAACCTCGGCGGCAGCGACATTCACACCCGCAACGGCGTGGTCGATGATGAGGTCGTCAGCGAAGCCGAAGCCTTTGCCCGCGCACGGCATTTTCTCAGCTTCATGCCCGAACATGTCGGTCAACATGCACGGCGGGCGACGCCCACCGATCCGGTTGACCGCCGCGAAGAGGACTTACTCAGCCTCGTCCCGCGCGATGACAAACAGGTCTACTCGATGCGCCGTTGTCTCGACATGGTGTTTGACCAAGGCACGGTGTTCGAGATTGGCCGGAATTGGGGCCGTGCGGCGATCACCGCACTAGCCCGCCTCGATGGATATCCCGTTGCTGTCATCGCCAGCGATCCTTCGTATCTGGGGGGATCATGGGAAGCCAAGACCAGTGAAAAGGTCGAACGCTTCGTAAAACTCGCCGACCAGTTCCGCCTGCCCATCGTTCATATGGTCGACAATCCCGGCTTTATGATCGGGCGCGAGGCAGAGATGGCAGGCACGATCCGATATGGCGTGCAAGCGATGAACGCGATTTACAAAGCCAGTGTGCCACTGGCGAGCATAGTCATGCGACGCGCCTATGGCATCGCTGGCAGCGCGATGAGCAATGCGGACCTCTATCAATACCGGTTCTGCTGGCCATCGGGTGATTGGGGTAGCCTTCCGATCGCTGGCGGGCTGGAAGTCGCTTACAAAAGCGAGCTCGAAGCGAGTGATGATCCCGAAGCCGAACTGGAAGCGATCCGTGAGCGGTTGAACAAGGTGACATCACCCTTCCGCTCCGCCGAACTGTTCAATGTCGAGGACATCATTGATCCACGCGACACGCGGCCCTTGCTCTGCGAATTTGCGGGGCTCGCGTGGCGGAAGCTGGAGAGCGAGGGTTAGCTCGGCGCGTTCGGCCGGCTGAACAGCACCCCGCGCTCGCTGAATAAGATAAAGCCCAAGCCAACCAAGCCGCAGACCAGCATCGACAGCGCCAAAGGTTGCGCCGTGCCATCGTACATGTAGCCAATTACACCGCCCAAAACGGCGCCCGTGCCCATGCGCAAGGCCGTGTGCGCGCTGCTCGCCGCGCCAGCGATGTGGCCAAAAGGCTGCATCGCAATGGACGAGAAGTTTGATCCGATAAAACCGAGCATCGCCATATTGAGGCTGAGCAGGATCACAAACTCGGTCAGGCTCTGTGGTTGGTTGCTGGCCGACCACCACAGCACCGCGCTGATGGCTATGAAGGCCAACAGGGCCGTGTGCCCGACCCGCCGCGCGCCAAAGCGTTCGACGATGCGCGAATTGGTGAAGTTGGCCGCGACCATGCCCACAACCGCGCCGCCAAAGATGATCGCGAAGTAGTCGCCCATCCCGAATGCTTCGCCGATCAACTGCTGCGAAGAATTGAGGAAGCCGAACAGGCTGCCAAACACCAGCGCGCTGCCGATGACATAGCCAATCGAGCAACGCACGCTGAGCGCCTTGCCCATGTTGCGCAGGATCGTGGGCGGATCGATTTCCTGGACGTTCTCCGGTGCGAGGCTTTCTGGCAGGCGTATCCAGACCCAGATGCCGACCACCACACCCATCACAGCCATGGCACCGAAGATTGCGCGCCATCCGGCAAGCATCATGATCCCCTGGCCAATCGCAGGGGCGATAATCGGCACCAGCAGGAAGATCATCATAATCAGGCTCATAAGCCGCGCCATGCGGTCTCCGCCCACATGATCGCGCACGATGGCAGCGGGCACGACAGAAAGGCCAGCACAGCAGATTCCCTGCACCACGCGCATCGCGACCAGAGTGGTGAAATCGGTGACCAGCGCGCAGCCGAGCGACAGCACGATGTATGCTATCAGACCAACCGCCAGAACCGGCCTGCGCCCAAACCGGTCGGCAAAGGCGCCGGGGAAGAACGCCCCGATCCCTGCGCCGAGGAAATAGGAGCTGATAATCAGCTGACGATCATTGCCGCCCGCGCCCATCTCGTCAGCCATTTGGCCCAACGCAGGCAGCATCGCGTCGATGCCAAAGGCTTGCAGGCTCATCAGCATCGCCATGAGCACGATCATCTCGCGCTCACCCAGAGCGCGCTTCGGTGCGCGCTGCGCCAAGGGTTTGGTTGCTGCCATGAATGGTCCTTGCGCCGACTTGGCCCGATTGGCCAGCGACTTTTGCGTTGCCTGACTAAAGCGGGTCTGTTCGGCAAAGGTTCCGCTTGGACGAGAATGGCGATATCTTCCCGCCCATGGCCGAAGGCACAGACAGTGATAATGACAAGGCGGAGCCGCAAGGTGAAATGGGCCTGCGCAAGATCATCCATGTCGATATGGATGCCTTCTTCGCGAGCGTGGAGCAGCGCGACCATCCGGAATTGCGCGGCAAGCCGGTGGCTGTCGGCGGATCGGGCGGGCGCGGCGTTGTCGCGGCGGCGAGTTACGAAGCACGCAAGTTCGGGGTGAAGAGCGCGATGCCATCGGTCACCGCGAAACGGCTGTGCCCCGATCTGATCTTCGTGAAGCACCGCTTCGACGCCTACAAAGAAGCCAGCCGCCAAATCCGCGCGATCTTTGAACATCACACGCCGCATGTCGAACCGCTCAGTCTGGACGAAGCGTTTCTGGACGTGACCGAAGACCGCCTAGGCATTGGCAGCGCCACACGCATCGCCGAGCTGATCCGGCAGGAAATCCGCGCCAAAACCAAGCTGACCGCGAGCGCGGGGGTGAGCTACAACAAGTTCCTCGCCAAGCTCGCCAGCGACCAGAACAAACCCGATGGCATGTGCATCATCCGCCCCGGGCAAGGCGCGGATTTTGTCGCAAGGCTCCCGATCCGGCGGTTCCACGGTGTGGGGCCAAAGGCCGAAGAGAAGATGAAACGGGTGGGGATTGAAACGGGCGCGGATCTCGCCGCCAAAGACATCGAGTTCATGCGCGCGAAGTTCGGCAGCATGGGCGATTATCTCTACCGCGCGGCGCGGGGTATCGATCTGCGTCCGGTCCGGGCGCATCGCGTGCGCAAATCGGTCGGCGGAGAGCGGACGTTCAGCGAAGACATATCCAGCGGCGCGGCTCTACGCGAAACGCTGGAGAACACTATCGAATATGTGTGGGACAGCATTGAGCGCAGCAAGTCGCGCGGGCGCACGGTAACGCTCAAGATGAAGTTCACCGACTTCAAGAATATGACCCGTTCGAAATCGGTGACCCAATGGATCGAAACCAAGACAGAATTTGCCCGGCTAAGTCGCGAATTGCTGGAAGAAGCCCTGCCGCTACCAATGCCAATCCGGTTGATGGGGCTGACATTGTCCAACCTAGATCACGGCGACGAAGCGAAAGAACCCAAGCGCGATGATGCGCAATTGTCGCTGCTTTAGTCTTCGGTTTTCTCGCGCCAGAATGCCAATCTTGCCGCAGTGGTCGTTCCGATCGGATCAGGCAGATCATCGCGCGGATAAAAACGCGCTTCGGTGATCTCGCGCCCGTCTGGTCGCGGCGTCTGGTCAGTGCTGGCGGTGAAGAGAAATGCCGTATGCGGCGATCCTGAAATGGTCTCTTGAATGGTGCCCAGCGGCTCGACCATTTCCAGCGTCAGCCCCAATTCCTCACGCACTTCTCGTGAGGCCGCATTGCGTGGGTCTTCGCCCTTGTCGATACCGCCGCCCGGAAAGGCCCAGACTGCCGGACCATAGGAATGCCGCAGCATCAGGACTTCACCTGCAGGATTGGAGATAATCACACAGCAACCGCGCAACTCCGCCTTGCGCCATTTGCGCCAGCTGTGCCGCACGCGATGCGCCAGCGGCAGCAGCGCGCGGTGCAAGGGCGCAGGAAGCAGCTTTTCGATCAGGTGAAGCATGTCACCTTCTGCGTCGCTGCACCCAGCAGCCGCGCGATGGGCAGGTCATGATTACCCGCGACAGCCGCATCGAACACAGAGCGCTTTTCATCACCGCGAATGACGAACATCAACTCGCGCGAGTTGAGCAATGTCGGCAGCGTCATCGTAATCCGGTCAAACGGTGCGTGAGGAGGCAGCGGGTCAGGCGTCAGGACTTTCACCGTCTGCGGATCATCCAACTGCGGATCGGTGTTCGGGAACAGCGAGGCGGTGTGCCCGTCCTCACCCATGCCCAGCCACATCAAGTCGAATTCGGGCACTTCCATGTCGGCCGAAAGCGCAACGACCTGCGCACCGACTGGCTCAAACAAAGCGCGGACCTTGCCGGTGTTCGAAGCATCGTGATCCTCTGGCACGATGCGGTCATCATTGGGCCAGACGCGAAGACGCGCGAAATCGAGCTTACGCTTCACCAGCTCCTCGAAAATAGGGAACGGGGTCGATCCACCGGGCACGCAGATTTCCACCGGCCCAGTCGTGCTTGCCAGCCGCTCCGCGATCTGCGCTTCCAGCCAATCGGCAATCGCCGCCGCATCGGCGCCTTCGATAAAGTTCACATCCGTCATACAGCCACGCATAGCAAAAGGGCCGCTTCCGGCTAGTGCGGAAACGGCCCTATGCTTGGCGCCAAGGCGCGTATTCGTATGTGTTAGCCCAGAAGTGAGTTCAGGAACCACACGCGTTCTTCGGCCATGTCGGTCCAGTCATCGAGCAAGCCGTCGGTGGCGTTGTCGCCGGCGCGTTCGGCGGTATCTTTCATGGCTTTCAAACGGGCCACCATCTTGGCGTTATCATCGCGCAGTTCGGCGATCATGTCCTCGGCCGCGAGATCAGCGTTGTCCTGATCCTTCACCTGCGTTGCCCCGATGATCGAACCCATAGAGGTGATCGTGGTGCCGCCCAGCTTTCGGGCGCGCTCGCCAATCGCGTCAATCTGGCCCTGAATTTCAATCGCCTGTTCGTCAAACAGCAGGTGCAGATCGCGGAAACGCGGGCCCTTTACGTGCCAGTGAAAGTTCTTGGTCTTCACGTAGAGCGCGAAGTGATCGGCCAGCAATTCGTTGATTTCGGTTACCATCTGTGCGGTTGCGTTGGTGTTGGGGTCGAGCATGAGCTGTCCTCCTATTTGTGTGCTCCGCGTCCGAAAGGGGTGCTTCCGCATTGAAGCATAGAACCGGACGCCGTTGATGTGTTCAACATACTAACGGATTGAAAGCATTATAGTTTCGAGAAAAACCAGATCGCACAAATCGAACAAAGCGATTAATAGAAGTCGTAACGAGCGTTCAATCCGATGAACAGTGCCGCAACAATCAAACACACCGCCATCGCGATGCGGATCGGGCGAAGGGGAACTTTTGCCTCCAGATCGCGGCCCATCACCCATCCCAGGGCCACAGCTGCAAATCCGCCGAGCGCGCCGCCGATGGCGCTCGTCATGGGATAGGTCGCCGCCGCTGCGAAGGCGAAGATGATGAAGCGCGCTGCATCGCCTACCTGTCGCGCCAGCAGCACCAGCCCTATTGCACCCAACGAACGCGTTGGCTCGTCCATGCCTTTCAGCTTTACCGGCCACGCCAGCTCAAACGCCGCAATCGCCAGCGCAAAGGCCACCAGCATCTCCGCCGCGCGCTGCGGCAGAATTTGCGCCAGCGACATACCCGCAAATGTCATCACAATGGCAGACAGGGCGGCGCAGAAACCGCCAAGCACCAACAGCCCGGTCGAGCGTTCAAGCGTCTCCGCCAGCCGCGCCACGATCAGCTGATCGCGCCCGCCCAAAGCGATGGCAAACACCAGCACAAAGCAAAGGAGAAACGTGTCCATGGGCAAGTCCTTAGCACGCAGAGGTTCACAGTCTGCAAACTCGCTCTTGGCCATGTTGAATGTTCCTGATTAGGGTGCCGCGCGAAGAGGAGAGACAAATATGAAACTCGAAGCAGGCATGGCCGCAGTCGTCACTGGCGGCGCATCGGGATTGGGGCGCGCAAGCGCTAAGGCGCTGGCGGATCACGGGCTGAAAGTCGCGATTTTCGACATCAACGATGAAGCTGGCGAAGAGCACGCAGCGGCGATCGGTGGCACATTCCACCATGTCGACATTATGGACGAGGCCAGCGTCGAGACGGGCTTTGCCGCCGCGCGCGCCGCCAATGGACAGGAACGGGTGACCGTTCACTGCGCCATGGCATCCAAGCGCGGCAAGACGCTGGGGTGGGACAAGGAGAAAGGCGGCTACAAACGCCTGCCGACCGAAGACTACGCGTTCGGAGCCGAAGGCATTCTGGTCGCCAGTTACCGCGTGGCCAGCATCTCCGCGCTCGGCATGGCGAACAGCGAGCCGGTGAACGCAGATGGCGAACGCGGATCGATCACACTCACCGCCAGCGTCGCCGCGCAAGACGGTCAGATCGGACAGGTGATCTATGGATCATGCAAATCCGGCGTGAACGGTCTGGTGCTGCCCATGGCGCGCGACCTGATGGATATGGGCATTCGGGTGAATTCGGTGATGCCGGGTATCTTTGCCACCCCGCTGATGCTGGGCATGAAAGACCGCAATCCGCAGATGTGGGACCAACTCAACGCCAGCGTCCCTTTCCCCAAACGGCTGGGGGAGCCAGAGGAGTTCGCATCGCTGATCTGCGAGATAGCGCGTAACAGCTATATCAACGGACACCAGTTCCGGTTGGATGGCGCCATTCGTATGCCGCCGAGATAAAGGACACTCTCTATGTCAAAAGCACGCAAGACCTTGGGGCTGGGTGCCCTTCTTCTTGGCACCGCCGCGTTGGCCAACGATACCGCACCCCGCTTCGAAGCCGGTGAATGGGAAATCACAGTCTCGCAGGGCGGCGGGGCGACTTTCAAAGATGGCAAGAGCGAAAGTGGCACCAGCAGCATCAGTGACGATCGACCCAAGCAGGTCGGCAAGAGATGCTTCAGCGCAACAGAGGCGATGCTGGCGCCGACCATGTTTGCACCGAGCTGCACCGCTTCCAACGTGACTTACACCGCTGATGAAATGAAGGCCGACCTATCTTGCCGCAATCCGGCTATGGCGATGACTGGAAGCATCTCCGTGACGGTTTCGGACGCGGGCAAGACGATGTCAGGCTTTCAAATCCTGAGCGGCGGCGGCGAGGCCGTTGGCGCGACAATCGTCACGCAGGTCGAGATGAAGCACCTTGGCAAATGCAAGGGCGCATGACATTTGGCCTGCTCCTGTTGGACGCCGCTGGGGTAAATCCAGAATAGCAAACCCAACAATTGGGAATTTTCACCAAGGGGTTGGTCCGGGCATCACGTCCGGATCCAGCCCCTTTTGCGTATATATCTGTTTTTCTGACGTTTTTCAGTTTTGGCACGGGGCCTGCATAGTACGGGACATCAAGCGGGATGGTCCCGCAGAACACTGAACTAAACGAAGGAAACCACATCATGTTCGCTACTGAAACCCGCAACAATCTCTTCGCAGCCATCTTCGCCGTTTCGGTTTCGGCTGTTCTCTATGCCGCAGCCATCGTGCCTGCCAGCCCCAACCTGATCGCTTGATCAACCACACCCAATTCTAAGGATACCCCCACCATGTTTGCTCTCCCTACCCAGAACATCCTCGCCGCCGCTCTCTCGATCAGCGTATCCGTAATCCTTTACGCAGCAGCCATCGTCCCGGCGAGCCCGAGCCTGATTGCCTAATTTGTTTTGATGAAATGGAGCGGGTGGAGTCGGAGCGCAAAGCGCACCGACGGCCAAGCGAAGCGCGGCCAACGGAACCGAAACCTCGCGCAATGAAATGGAGCGGGTGAAGGGAATCGAACCCTCGTCTTAAGCTTGGGAAGCTCCTGCTCTACCATTGAGCTACACCCGCCGACCAAGGCCCGCGCATGTGCCGCATGCCTTACCGCCGGTCAACGCATAGGTGCGCCGCCGCGCTCCGACTGGTATCTCTCTCGCATGATTGGATTCGCATCCCGCTCCCGCTAAGGGATTGGACAGAATCGAATACGAGAGAGGAATAATCATGCGGCAGGTTGATCACTTTATTGTCGGCGACGCAGGCGCTTCGGCGCACAAGCATCAGGTCTGGAACCCGTCGACCGGTGAGATTCAGGCCGAGGTTGGGCTTGGTGATGCGGCACTGCTCGAAAAAGCCATCGCCACCGCAAAACAGGTCCAACCCGAATGGGCGGCCACCAATCCGCAAAAACGCGCCCGCGTGATGTTCAAGTTCAAGGAGCTGGTCGAGGCTAACATGCAGCCGCTTGCCGAGCTGCTTTCAAGCGAGCACGGCAAGGTCATCGACGATGCCAAGGGCGATGTGCAGCGCGGCCTCGAAGTGGTCGAATATGCTTGTGGTATCCCGCAGGTGCTCAAGGGTGAATACACGCAAGGCGCAGGCCCCGGCATCGATGTCTATTCAATCCGCCAGCCGCTTGGCATTGGTGCGGGCATCACACCGTTCAACTTCCCCGCCATGATCCCGATGTGGATGTTCGGCATGGCCTGTGCGGCGGGTAACGCCTTCATCCTCAAGCCCTCCGAACGCGATCCTTCCGTGCCGGTGCGCCTCGCCGAACTGTTTGTCGAAGCGGGTGCGCCCGAAGGCCTGCTGCAGGTCGTTCATGGCGACAAGGAAATGGTCGACGCGATCATAGAGCATCCTGACATCCCCGCGATCAGCTTCGTCGGGTCATCCGACATCGCGCATTACATCTATTCCGAAGGCGCCAAGCGCGGGAAACGGGTACAGGCATTTGGCGGCGCGAAGAACCACGGCATTGTGATGCCTGACGCTGATCTCGATCAGGTGGTCAATGACCTCGCCGGCGCAGCGTTCGGCTCTGCGGGCGAACGCTGCATGGCTCTGCCGGTGGTTGTGCCAGTGGGTGAGGACACCGCAGATCGCCTGCGCGAAAAGCTTATCCCGGCAATCCATGCCCTGCGCGTCGGCGTTTCGACCGACCCGGAAGCGCATTACGGCCCTGTCGTCACGCCCGAGCACAAAGCGCGCGTCGAACAATGGATCACCACTGCCGAGGAAGAGGGCGGCGAGATCGTAATCGACGGTCGCGGCTTCTCGCTTCAAGGTCACGAAAACGGCTTCTTCGTCGGCCCGACCCTGATCGACAATGTGATGCCTGAAATGAAAAGCTATCAGGAAGAGATCTTCGGCCCCGTGCTCCAGATCGTGCGCGCCAAGGATTTTGAAGACGCCGTGCGCCTGCCCAGCGAGCATCAATACGGCAACGGCGTCGCGATCTTCACCCGCAACGGCCACGCCGCCCGGGAGTTCGCGAACCGGGTCCAAGTCGGCATGGTCGGCATCAACGTGCCGATCCCTGTGCCAGTCGCTTATCACAGCTTTGGCGGATGGAAGCGTTCCGGCTTTGGCGACATCGACCAATATGGCACTGAAGGCCTCGCCTTCTGGACCAAGCGCAAGAAGATCACGCAACGCTGGCCCGACGGCGGCGGAGACGGGTCAAACGCGTTTGTGATTCCAACTTTCGGCTGATAGGTTCCTCAGAACTTGTTTGAAAAATGGGGGAATCACGTGAAAAAGACAGCTATGGTCATCGGGCTTTCGGTTTTGCTGACGGCGTGCGGAGGTACCAACGAAGAGCCTTTGGATGCTCCGGAAGAGGCGCCTATTGCCGGCGGCGAAGAGGCTGATGACGAAGCATCTTCGAAAAACGCTGAAAATGATGCTGAAGCCAGCACGGAGGAAGCAGTCGAGGCTGAAGCCAACGCCGCTGAAAAACCAAGCGAGGCGAAGCAAGCAAGCACAACCACCGGAACGATACCAGCCCGTTTCCATGGCGAATGGGGTCCGTACGGTTGGGATTGCATAAGCCATGATGGCAGCATCACGGTGGTCCAGCCATCATTCTTGGGCTTCAATGAAGCTGGAGGCTCTGTCACTTCTGTGAAGATGGATGGCAATGATGCGATCGTAACTCTCAATTTGGAAGAGGCTGGCGCCGACGATGCAATCGAGACGGCATTCCGACTGACCTTAATAGAAGACGAACTGCACGTTATGGACCCATCGGAACGTTATGAGGCGGGCGATGAAGGAGTGGTTCGCTGTAAGTAAGTCCCGGCGCATTCGCTGCCGACATGGGAGATGACAATGCATAAGGTACTCTGGGTCAGCGCCCCTGTGCTCTTGCTGGCGGCCTGCGGCACTGGTTCTGAGGAACCGACCGATCCTGCTCCGGAAACTGAGGTCGATGGCGGCGAAGAGGACTTCGAAAACGCCAAAGCTAACGCCGAGACGAAAGAAGAATACCTCGCTGCAGACGAGGCGGAAACGGCTGCGGCCAAAGAGACGGAGGCGGACGTTGCGACGGACGGAAAGTCGATCCCCGAGCAGTTCCACGGCAAGTGGGATGCGACGACCGGCGCGTGCTCACCGGATTCTGATGGCAGGATGGAAGTGTCCGCCAAAGAAGTCTCATTCTATGAGTCCGTTGGCGACGTCACCAAGGTTGAAGAGGTCGGCAGCGGGGTGAAAGTATCGCTCGCGATGGAAGGCGAAGGTGAGACATGGACCGCAGAGTACACCCTGACCCTGAATGGCGACGAATTGCTGACTTCAACAGGCGTTGACGCCTTCCCACGCAAACGCTGCTCGTAAGACTTACGGACGGCCGCGTGCGCCTGAAACGGTTTCTCACTTATCTTGTTTTCGGCCTGATTGGCGTTGGGCTCGGAGGATATACCGCGCTTGCTCTATCCGGGCTGCTGCCCGGTGACCGACGGACCCAAGGTCCGGTCCAGATCGGCAACTGGTACGGCGATTTCGCAATGGGCTCTGAAGAGGCAAGTCCATACTTCCGTGCGCGAATTGCGCGCCATGGATTGCTGGCGCTGGCCAACACAGAAGCTGTTTATTTCACCCGCATAACCGACGATTCTGGTCGCCCGCTGACCGAGGCGTGTGATTACCGGTTAAGCGGTGGAACACTGCCTGCGCAGTGGTGGTCAGTCACGCTCTACAACGCGGAAAACTTCCTGCCGAGCAACAAGGACCGCGCGCTCAGTTTCGATGCCAGCCGTGCGGCGCAGCAGGCAGCCGACGGCGATAAATGGTCAGCCATCATCGCGCCCAATAAGCCAGACGGCGACGAGGGATGGATTTCCAGCAAGGCCGCCGGCGCATTCGATCTCACTTTGCGTCTCTATGTCCCTGACGAAGGTGTTTTGGACAATCCCGAAGGCACCATCACTGCGCCCTCACTCGAACGGTTGACGTGTCGGGGGGATGCGGGATGAAGCTGCTTCTCGGACCGATCGCTTTCGGCGGAATTCTTGCCGCGGCCAGCCATGCCGTCATCGTGTTTGGCGCACCAAGCTTTATCATGGACCGCGCCTACACCATGCTGGGCGAGCGCGGTACGCCGGTGCACGGGTTCCAACTCGCCCCGCAAATGAGACCGGAGACACAGAGCGTGGTGCGTCCTTCGCCCGATCTCGCTTACTCCGGATGCAGGTTCGACCTTGCCAAGGCGCCAGACGGCTTGCGGGTCCGCATGGGCGCATATGAAGGCTATTCGAGCCTGTCTTTCTTTGATGCCAACACTAACAATTTCCGCACCATGCGCGGCGAAGGGAAGGCGCTGGAAATTGTCCTGACGCAGGAAAACAGCCCTTCGAGCAAAGGGATCATTCTGATCCGACGTTTAGCCCCGACCGATGAAGACTATGCTCGCGTGGTCAAGGCGAGCAAAGGCGATGCCTGCGAGGCCCGATGAGAAAGCGCACCACCTCTGGCTCTCCGTTTGAAACGCAATTCGGGTTCTGCCGCGCTGTTCGAGAAGGCAACCGCATCATCGTCGCGGGAACAGGCCCGGTCGAGCCGGATGGTTCGACCACGTCAGGCGGCGTGACCGCGCAAGCCGAAAGGTGCTGCGCCATCATCGTCGCTGCGATTGAAGAACTGGGTGGCAGCGCCAAAGACGTGGTGCGCACGCGCATGTTGCTGACCGATTTCGACGATCAGGCTGCGGTAGGCGAGGTCCACGCTCGCTTCTTCGGAAAAGCCAAGCCCGCAGCGACCATGGCGGGCGTCGCTTGGCTGTGTCGCAAGGAATGGAAGATCGAGATCGAAGCCGAGGCGATCGTATCTTGAGGGCGCTGGCTGCCTTCATGTTGATGCTGGGCATGTTGCTCACCGCTCCTGCTCACGCCAACGACACCCCCGCTCAAGACAAGCGCATTGCTCTCACCTTTGATGACATACCGAGATCGGCGGGGGCGTTCTTCACCCCGGACGAGCGCACCGAAAAGCTGATCGCAGCGCTCAAAGACTCCGGCGTCGAACAGGCCGCGTTCTTCATCACCCCGGGCAATCTCAGCACGGCGTCGGGCGAAGGGGGAGAGCGCCGCATTGCCGCCTACGTCGCGTCGGGGCATGTGCTCGCCAATCACAGCTTTTCGCACCCCAGCCTTCACGCCATTCCCGCCGAAGAATATCTCGCGGACCTCGACAAGGCGGCGCAATGGTTGAAAGGTCGACCCGGCAATCGCCCATGGTTCCGCTTCCCTTACCTGCACGAAGGTGGGCGTGACAAAGCCAAGCGCGACGCGGTCCGCGCGGGGCTGGCCAAACGCGGTCTGCGCAATGGATATGCCACCGCCGATGGATCGGACTGGCATCTGGAACACCTGACCATACAAGCGATCAAGAACGGCCAGACACTCGACATGGAGCGGCTGCGCAGGCTGTATCTGCGCTCGCAAATGAGCGGGATTGCCTATCACGAAGCACTTGCGCGTAAGACACTGGGCCGCTCGCCTGCGCATGTCATGCTGCTTCATGAGACCGATTTAGCGGCGATGTTTATCGGTGATCTTGTCGCGGAACTGCGCAGCGAGGGATGGACGATCATCACTGCTGACGAGGCTTACCGTGATCCTCTGGGCGAGGTGTTCCCTGATGTACCCTTTTCTTCCGGCACTCTGATCGGCTCTATGGCGTGGGAAAAGGATATCCAGCCGCCCTATGCGCCCATCTGGATGGGTACGGCGATGATGACTTGGGAGTTTGAACGCACAGTTGTGAAGCGCGAAGAAGGCGAAAACAACTAAGCGACTTCGCGCGGTGTCAGGGCCCTTTCCCATTCCAGATCAAGGACCTCGTCCATCCGTGTCATCAGAGCGTCTGCGTCTGCCATCGCGTCCAGCTCTGCACGCCCGATAAGCTCGCGCGGGGCTTCACCCGGCTCCACCACCAAAACCGATGGCAGGTCGATCTGCATATCAGGATAGCTCTCTGCAAAGTCATCACGGTGATGGAACACCACGTTATAATCGAGGCTGCTGACGTACTTTTTCCAATCGCGTCGCATCGACACTGCGCCATAGGTCAGAGCACACAGCGAGCATGGATAAGTCTCCGGGCAGACCTGTTTGTGCACCGCATGCATCAGGGCGGTGAGCAACCCTCCATCGGCGTTGTAGACGAACAGAAGGCGAGGATTTTGACGCGTCATGCAAACATATACGTCCCGCACCGCCAATCGGTTACGAAATTGCGCAGATTTTTCGCGGTAAGACGCAATCGAACAGCGTGCGCGTCCAGCCTTCCCACCGCCTTTGCGAACGGCTAAATCCCCTCCCCATGACAGGACAATTCGCACTCACCGAAGATCAGCTCGCGATCCAGGAAATGGCGCAGCGTTTCACCGCCGACAACATCACGCCGCATGCTGGCGAGTGGGATGAAAAGCACATCTTCCCCAAAGACGTGATCAAGCAAACCGCTGAGCTTGGCTTTGGCGCGATTTATGTCTCGGAAGAAAGCGGCGGGATCGGGCTTGGCCGTTTGGAGGCCGCGCTGATCATGGAGGCCATGGCCTATGGCTGCCCCACCACCAGCGCGTTCATCTCGATCCACAATATGGCTGCGTGGATGATCGACACGTTTGGCGGGCAGGAACTGAAAGACCGCTACCTGCCTGATCTGATCTCGATGGAGAAAATCGCCAGCTATTGTCTGACCGAGCCGGGCAGCGGGTCGGATGCGGCGGGTCTCAAAACCAGCGCGGTGCTCGATGGCGACCACTATGTGCTCAACGGCACCAAGCAATTTATCTCGGGTGGCGGCGTCAACGATGTCTATGTCACCATGGTGCGCACCGGCGACCACAAGACCAAGGGCATCACCTGCCTCGTGATCGACAAAGACACGCCCGGCGTCAGCTTCGGCGCACCGGAGAAGAAACTCGGCTGGAACGCCTCGCCCACCGCGCAGGTCATCTTCGAAGACGCGCGCATACCGGTCGCCAACCGCGTGGGTGATGAAGGCGAAGGCTTCCGCTTTGCGATGATGGGGCTGGACGGCGGACGCCTGAATATTGGAGCGTGTTCTCTGGGCGGTGCGCAGCGCTGCCTCGACGAAGCGGTGGCCTACACCAAGGATCGCAAGCAATTCGACACGCCTGTTGCCGATTTCCAGAACACCCAATTCATGCTCGCCGACATGGCGACCGATCTGGAGGCGGCGCGCGCGCTGCTCTATCTCGCGGCGGCCAAGGTCACCGACAACGCACCCGACAAATCGCGTTTCTCCGCGATGGCTAAACGCATTGCGACCGACAACGGATCAAAGATCGTCAACGACGCGCTGCAACTCTTCGGCGGCTATGGCTACCTCAAGGACTACCCCATCGAACGCTTCTGGCGTGACCTGCGGGTGCACTCGATCCTAGAGGGCACCAATCAGGTGATGCGGATGATCGTTGGCCGGGATTTGCTGCGGCAGTAGGATCAAGACAATGACTGACGACGTCCTCACCCGCAAAGATGGCCCCATTGGCCATATCTCCCTGAACCGTCCCAAGGCGCTGCACGCGCTCACGCTCGACATGTGCCACGCGATGAGCGCTGCGCTGACCGAATGGGCTGATGATGACGAAGTCAGAGCCATCATCATCGACCACACGGAAGGTTCGCGCGGTTTTTGCGCGGGCGGCGATATCGCCTTCCTGCGCAATTCGGCGCTCAATGATGACGGCGTGTCGGGGCGCACATTCTTCCACGACGAGTATCAGTTGAACCATCAGATGTTCACCTATGAAAAGCCCATCGTGGCTTTCATGGATGGGATCACCATGGGCGGCGGTGTCGGTATTTCGCAACCGGCCAAGTTCCGCGTCGCGACCGAGAACACGCGCTTTGCCATGCCCGAAACCGGGATCGGTCTGTTCCCCGATGTAGGCGGCGGCTGGTATCTCTCACGCCTTGGCGGGCGGCTGGGCCAATTCCTCGCGCTGACCGGCGCACGGCTCGATGGCGCGGAATGCCTGTGGACCGGGCTTGCGACGCATTATGTGCCGAGCGAAATGCTCGAAGACATCAAGGCACGCATCGCCGAGTTCCCTGATCGCATCGCTGGCATCCTGTCCGAACCCGTGGGCACACCGCCAGAAGCGCGGATTGAGGCCAACGCGCTCAAGGTTGCCAAGCACTTCGCATCCGACAGCTACGAAGACATCCTCGCCAGCCTCGAAGCGGCAATTGATGAAGGCGACGATTGGGCGGTGAAGGAGCGCGACACGCTTGGCACCAAGTCACCGCAAACCTGCAAGGTCGCGCTGCGCCAATTGGCCGAAAGCGCGACGCTGACCGACTTCGCCGACAATATGCGCATGGAATACCGCATCGCATCGCGCGTGCTCACCCGCCCCGACTTTGCCGAAGGTGTGCGCGCGGTGATCGTCGACAAAACCAATGATCCAAAGTGGGACCCGGCTACGCCGCCAGAAGTGAGCGAGGAGCTGATCGACAGCATCTTCGTCCCGCTGCCCGCTGATGAGGAGTGGAAGCCGCTTTGAGCGCGCTCCCCGCCATCGCGCTCCTCGCGGCACAGGCATCGCAACCCGCGATGACCATCAATGACATAGAGCTGGGTCCGGCAGAAAAGTTCACAACCCAAGGCCCGGCAACCGTGTGCATGAAGGAGCTAGTGATCCGCCCCCAAGAAGGACAATCAGTTCAGCTCGCCTATTCGGGCATCCATCACGGTTCGCTGCTGTTCAACGTGTCACCTACGGAAACGATCGAGCTTAGTTTGGGAGACAATTGGCGGGACTTTCGGAAGGCCGGACAAAGGCCGCTCTGGCGCGGAAACCGGATGGAATTCTATCCGATCACAGGTTTCGGCGACGATGAGAAGTTTCAGATCGAAGGCTATGGGATAAAGGACAAGTATGACTCCGCACCCCGTATTCTGGTCGAAGGCGCGTTTCTGAAACGCAAGCGCGCGGACAAGAAGTATTTCAAACGCGTGAGCTTTCAAAGGCCGGACAAGGTCACATGCGACCGGCGCTATGATTTCGGCTGGAGTGTTCTATTGGACGGCGACCCGTTGGACGTACGAACGGAAGCCCAGACACAAACTGAGGATGATTGAATTGAGCAGCTACGAAACCATCACCGTCGAGAAGAACGCGAAGGGCACCACCGGCGTTACTCTGATGACGCTCAACCGGCCCAAGGCCTTGAATGCGCTCAACTCCAAGGTTCTGGAGGAATTGATCGACGCGTTTGCAGACTACCAAGCCGACGCCAGCCAGCTTTGCGCGGTGCTGACCGGATCGGGCGACAAGGCCTTTGCTGCCGGAGCCGACATCAAAGAGATGAGCGAGAAGGCTGCGGCGGATTTCTATCTTGATGACTTTTTCAGCCCGTGGAATTCCGAGATCGTCAAGAAGACCCGCAAGCCGTGGATCGCCGCAGTGAACGGCTTTGCACTGGGCGGCGGGTGCGAGCTCGCAATGATGGCGGACTTTATTGTCGCATCGGACAACGCGAAGTTCGGCCAGCCCGAAATCAAGCTGGGCGTCGCGCCGGGCATGGGCGGCTCGCAGCGCCTCACCCGCGCGATTGGCAAATCCAAATCGATGGAAATGTGCCTGACTGGCCGGATGATGGGCGCCGAGGAAGCCGAGCGAGCAAACCTCGTCGTGCGGGTGGTGCCGCAAGCCGACCTGCTCGCAGATGTACTCAAGACAGCCGCGACCATCGCCGCAATGCCGCCCATGGCTGCGATTGCGAACAAGGAAATGGTCAACGCCGCGTTTGAAAGCTCGCTCGATCAGGGCCTGATCATGGAACGCCGCATTTTCCAGATCCTCACCGCGAGCGAGGACAAGGCCGAAGGCATGGCCGCGTTTATCGAGAAGCGTGAGGGCAACTGGAAGGGGCGGTAGGTGCTCATCGGCTTCGGTTTACTCATCGCGGCTTTCGCTTGTGGCCGTATCGGGGTGAGCGGGTTCGAGCCCTTACCTGCCGACCGAAAGATACGCGAGCATTCGAGCCACAGCACAGCCTTTTATGGTCACCATCCAATCCGTTTCATTAGCCTTCTTGGAACGGGCTTTTTGGGTGTTGCCGGGCTAGACAGACTATTCTGAGCGGGAGAGACGCTATGAAAATCGCATTTATCGGCCTCGGCAATATGGGAGGCGGGATGGCCGCAAACCTTGTGAAAGCCGGGCATCATGTGCTTGCCTTCGACCTGTCAGAGGATGCGCTGGCCCGCGCCAAAGAGGCTGGCTGCGACACATTCACGAACGTGCGCGAGGCTGTGCAGAGCGCCGAAGCGGTTGTCTCAATGCTGCCCAATGGCGGGATTGTGAAAGAGGTCTACACCAATGATGTGATCGGCCATACGCCGCACGCTGCAACGTTAATTGACTGCTCCACCATCGACGTCGCAACCGCCAAAGAGGTGGCCGACGCTGCGCATGCAGAGGGCTACAAGATGGTCGATGCGCCCGTTTCCGGCGGGATTGCAGCGGCCAATGGCGGCACATTGACCTTTATGGTCGGCGGCGAACGCCACGCCTTCGAGGCCGCCGAGCCGGTGCTTGCCGCGATGGGCAAGGCGGTGATCCATGCGGGCGATGCAGGCGCGGGTCAGACGGCTAAAATCTGCAACAATATGCTGCTCGCCATCACCATGATCGGCACCGCCGAAGCAATGAAGATGGCAGAGAAGTTGGGCCTCGATCCGCAGAAGTTTTACGAGATCAGTTCGCAGTCATCGGGCTACAACTGGTCATTGAACGCCTACACCCCGCTGCCCGGAGTGGGTGTCGAGAGCCCGGCGGACAATGGCTATGCAGGTGGCTTTGCGACCCCGCTGATGGTCAAGGATTTGCGCCTTGCGATGGAAGCGGCTGAGACAGCGGACGCGGCAGTGCCCTTGGGTTCTCGCGCAGCGGCTCTGTATGAAGACTTCCTTGGTGCGGGCAATGAAGCGCTCGACTTCTCGGCGATTATCAAGACTTATTGATCAGTCTGATCACCCGCTCAAGCCATTCGCGCGGGTCCTTTCTGCGGCCAATGTCGGCAACGAATTCCTGCCCGCGCGCGACCGAGCGCAATCGTCCGCCTCTGATCCAGCGGTCAGCGCGGTCGTGATAGGATAGCCCGCCGCGTTTGAGCCATTCGGGGCGGTGCCACAGGCTCGGCGGCCCCTCTGGGACGGTCAACCGCAAGTCTGGGTGAGCCCGCTCCGCCACCCTTCCCTCACCGCGCCAGATCACATCATTGGCGCTGTGCATTTCGAGCGCGTGCGGATGCGCCACGTCCAGCATCTCTTGCGGCGCACCATCCGACAGTGCGATCACCTCCTCGACGCGCAGATAGCCAAAGATACGGTGATGCGGTTCGCCGGTATCTTCCTCGGCGAACAGGCCGAAGAACACGAACACATCGCCCATCCCGACCCCCTGCCTCTCAAGGTGGGTCTGTGCCGCGCTGTGCTGACCAAAAGCGCAGGTGCCTTCTGGCAGGAACATCGGATCGTGGTGGCACAGATCATCCGCGCCCAGCTTCCCGCGACTGGCTTTGGCGGCATGCTCACCCAAGCCCAGATCGCCGAAAGTGGTGTGCGATGCCGTTCCCGCTGGAATCGGCAGCGAAAGCGGACGGCCATCGACAATCGGCGAAGGCCCGCCCCCCGCGCTGCTGTCGAATCCTTTTCGGCTGAAGACGATCTTCATGCGCTGCGGATTACTCCGCTGGTTCGGTCCATGCCAGCTTCGGCTTACGCGCTGCCATCGTCTCGTCCAGACGTCGACGTGGTGCATAATAGGGCGCTTGCTTCAGCGTCTCGTCCCCGGCCAGAGCGCGTTCGACAACATGGCGGAACGCAGTGATGAACTGGTCTATGGTCGCCTTGCTCTCGGTCTCGGTCGGCTCGACCAGCATCGAGCCGTGGACCACGAGCGGGAAGTACACCGTCATCGGGTGATACCCCTCGTCGATCAGGCCCTTGGCCAAATCAGACGTGGAGAGATCGCCGCCGAAATCCTTATCGCCAAACAGCGCCTCGTGCATGCACGGGCCAGCATCGGCGTAGGGGGCGTATAGGATGTCCTCCAGGCTGCGCAGGATGTAATTGGCGTTGAGCACCGCATCCTCGGCAACCTGCTTAAGTCCATCGGCACCGTGGCTGAGCATATAAGTCAGTGCGCGGGTGAACATGCCCATTTGGCCGTGAAACGCGGTCATCCGGCCAAAGCTCTGGCCGCGCGAAGCCTCGCGTCCTTCTTCTTCGACCAATTCGAACGTGCCGTCATCATTGGAGCGCACAAATGGCAGCGGCGCATATGGCTTGAGCGCTTCGGAGAACACCACTGGACCAGAGCCCGGACCACCACCGCCATGCGGGGTGGAGAAGGTTTTGTGGAGGTTGATGTGCATCGCATCGACGCCAAGATCACCCGGACGCACGCGCCCGACAATGGCGTTGAAATTCGCGCCGTCGCAATAGACATAACCGCCCGCTTCATGGACGGCGTCGGCGATGGTGCGAAAGTCCTTTTCGAACAGACCGCATGTGTTCGGGTTGGTGATCATCACCGCCGCAACATCGGGGCCGAGGCGAGCCTTGAGAGCCTCTACATCCACTCGGCCTTCAGGCGTTGCGGGGATATCTTCGACCTTGTAGCCCGCGAAAGCGGCCGTGGCAGGATTGGTGCCGTGCGCACTCTCCGGCACCAGAACAACTTCGCGCGCATCGCCGCGGGCCTCATGGGCAGCGCGGATCGCGAGGATACCGCAAAGCTCGCCATGCGCGCCCGCCTTGGGGCTCATCGCGACGCCCGGCATGCCGGTCAGGGTCTTGAGCCATGTGCCAAGCTGGTCGATCACCTCCAGCGCGCCCTGCACCGATTGCTGCGGCGCAAGCGGGTGAATATCGGCAAAGCCCGGGAGCCGCGCCATCTTCTCGTTCAGACGCGGATTGTGCTTCATGGTGCACGAGCCAAGCGGGAAGAAACCGAGGTCGATCCCGTAATTCTGGCGGCTCAGGCGCGTGTAGTGGCGCACCGTTTCTGGCTCGGTCAGGCCGACAAGGCCAATCGTGTCCGCACGTTCCAGACCACCCAGGCGGTTCGGCGCACTGGCGTCTGCTTCAGGAAGGTCAACGCCGGTCGTCTCCGCGTGGCCAATCTCGAAGATCAGCGGCTCTTCGAGCATCAACGCGCGGTTGCCGGTCGTCGTTTGCGGGCCATTGTGCAGGCCATCTTCACTGACTTCCATCGAAGGCTTCCAGCCAGATTTGTTCGGGGCGTTCATCAGGCTGGCTCCTTCACGAGTGCTTCGAGCTCGGTGGCAAGGGTCTCGATATCGTCATCGGTGGTAAGCTCGGTCACAGTGACGAGCAACGCGTGCTCCAGCGCTTCAACACCCGGATAGAGACGCCCGAGCGACACACCGCCCAGCACGCCGCGATCGGCGAGATCGCGCACGATATCGCGTGCGGGCTTACCATCGAGCATAAGCGTGAATTCGTTGAAAAAGGCGTTGTTGAGCACGCTTACGCCCGGCACTTTCGCCAGACGATCCGAGGCCACACAGGCAAGACGGTGGTTCTCCGCCGCCAATTGCCGCAAGCCCTTTTCACCCAACAAAGTCATATGCGTGGTGAAGGCCAGCGCGCACAGACCGCTGTTGGTGCAGATGTTCGAAGTCGCCTTCTCGCGGCGGATATGCTGCTCGCGGGTGGAAAGCGTCAGAACGAAACCGCGCTTACCCTCGGCATCCACAGTCTCACCGCACAACCGGCCCGGCATCTGGCGCACATGTTTGGGGTCGCGCACCGCGAACAGGCCAAGATACGGCCCGCCAAATTGCAGGCCGACGCCCAGCGCCTGACCTTCGCCCACGACAATATCCGCGCCCATTTCACCGGGTGATTTCACCGCTCCCAGAGCCACTGGCTCGGTGTTCACGGCCACCAATAACGCACCCTTGGCATGGGCGGCTTCGGCAAGCGGGGTAAGGTCGCTGACACGGCCCAGAATGTCGGGATATTGCACGACGACACAGGCGGTTTCGTCATCGATCCGCGCGATCAGGCCCGACAGGTCGGGCTCGGCCTGAATGGCGGGCTGCGCGTCGGCGATGGTGTCGCCGGTGAAGTGCGCCATCGTCTTGACCACTTCGGAATAATGCGGATGCAGCGCACCGGAGAGAACCGCACGCTTCTTCTTCGTCACTCGGGTTGCCATCGCCACCGCTTCCCAGCACGCGGTCGAGCCATCGTACAAAGACGCGTTCGCCACCGCGCAGCCATAAAGTCGCGCGACCTGCGTCTGGAATTCGAACAGCATCTGCAGCGTGCCCTGCGCAATCTCGGGCTGATACGGCGTATAGGCGGTAAGGAACTCGCCACGCTGGATGACCGTGTCGACACTGGCCGGAATGTGGTGGCGATATGCGCCTGCGCCGAGGAAAAATGGCGCATCGCCCGCAGCAAGGTTCTTTCGCGCCAAGCCGGTCATATGGCGCTCAACCGCCATTTCGCTCGCATGCATCGGCAGATCGCGGATCGGCCCATCAAGCCGCGCGATTTCGGGCACATCGACAAACAGATCGTCAATCGAGGCAGCGCCAACCTTGGCCAGCATATCGCTGCGATCGGTGTCAGTGAGAGGGAGGTAACGCATTTCTTACTCCGGTGCTCCGTCCCGTGTTCGGGATTGGGGCGTACAATTAAAGATTATCGACGAACGCCTTGTACGCCTTGTCGTCCATCAGACCTTCAAGCTCGTCCTTGTCGCCGATGGTCATGCGGAAAAACCAGCCGTCTTCCTCGGGCGAAGAGTTCACCAGCGCGGGGTCGTCTTCGAGCGCGGAATTGCCTTCCATCACTTCACCGGTGATCGGGGCGTAGACGTCGCTTGCCGCCTTCACACTTTCGACCACCGCCGCATCGCCGTCTTTATCGAGCATCGCGCCCACATCGGGCAGTTCCACAAACACGATATCGCCCAGCTGTTCCTGCGCGTAGTCAGTGATGCCGACAGTGGCGGTTTCGCCTTCGATGTCGATCCATTCGTGTTCGTCAGTGAAGTAGCGTGGCATTGATTATTTTCCCCTGAAATAGCGATGCGGAACAAACGGCATAGGTGATACGGCGGCAGGCAGCCTTTTGGTGCGGACCTGACATTCCAATTCGGTGCCATCGGCAGTGTAAGCGCTGTCGACATAGGCCATGGCGATCGGCCGCCCGAGCGTGGGCGAGAAGCCGCCGCTGGTGACGGTGCCGACCTTGTTGTCGCCGGAATAGACATCGGCGCCTTCGCGTGCGGGCATCCGGCCATCGAGCAACAGGCCAACGCGTTTGCGGGCGAGCGTGCCCGCTTCAACCTCGGCCAAACGTGCGGCGACTGCCTTGTGCCCGTGATACCCGCCTTCGGTGCGGCGCTTCTTGGAAAGCGCAAAGGCAAGATCGGCGGTGACCGGGTCCATGTTCAGATCAAGGTCATGGCCATAGAGCGGCAGACCTGCTTCGAGCCGCAAGCTATCGCGCGCTCCAAGACCGGCGGGTTTCACGCGGTCATCGGCCACCAGCGCATCGGCGAGCTTTTCGGCGAGGCTGTTGTGGACCGATATCTCGAACCCGTCTTCGCCTGTGTAGCCCGCGCGGCTGACCCAAACATGGCCGCCTTCGAACTCGAAAAGGCCGGCGGTCATAAAGGTCAGTTCGCTGGTGCCCGGAAGGATGCCTTCCAGAACTTCTGCGGCTTTCGGACCCTGCAAGGCGAGCAGCGCGAAATCATCGAAATGGGTCAGCGTGATGTCATCAGGCAGATGTTCGCGCAGGTGAGCAATGTCGTCCCACTTGCACGCACCATTGACCACCAATGCGAGGTGCGGGCCGGTGTTGGTGACCATCAGATCGTCAATCACCCCGCCCGCTTCGGTCAGCAGCAGCGAATACCGCATCTTGCCCGGCCTGAGGTTTGAGATCGCGCCGGGCAGCAGCTTTTCGAGCTCATGCGCGGCGTCATCACCCTTCAGCGCGAGTTGGCCCATATGGGAGACGTCGAACAGGCTGGCGCTGTCCCGTGTCCAGTTGTGCTCGGCAACAATCCCGCCATGCTCGCCCGCATACTGGATCGGCATATCATAGCCCGCAAATGGGACCATCTTGCCCCCGCGCGCACAGTGCCACGCATCCAGCGGCAGTTTCGCAAGCGGCATAGCTTCTTCTGGGTTTTCGTCGCTCAAAATCGTATCCCTGAACAGGTGCAAGAACGCACCGATTGGTGCGCCGTTCCTGCCCCCTCTGTCGGGAAACCTGAGAGCTTCAGCGAGTGATTACCCGCCTCCCCTTCGGTGGCTTCGAGCAGCAGCTCGAAGCGCTTTCCAGAGTGCCAGTCTCCTCGCGGTCCATTTGCCTGAGAGTTTCCGGGGCGGTTGCTCCTTCGGCGCCAAATCCACCCTTACGAATGAACCCAGTCTCTCCCGCGAAAGACGCCAGAATCACTTCTGGTAGGCATTGCCGATGTTGCGCATGCGAAGGGGTGCGTCAATCGCACAAATGAACGATTCAGCCGCTTTTCACAGGCCAGCGCGTGACCCGTGAAATTATCGTGCGCTCACTTGGATTCTTTGGTCGCGAGCAGATTTTGCGCACGTTTCATCAGGTCCAGTTCCTGCTTGCTGAATCCGCCTTCATCCTCGGGACCCTCACGCGGAGGAACGGCCGTTATAAAATAGACAAAGCCTGTACCCACGCTCGGATTGAACCAAAGGCCAGACCTAAGACCGTATGCTTCCCCCGCATGGCCAAAGCGCATCAGACCATCGTTGAAGAGTTGATCAACGCACGCCTTTCCTGACCCTTCGATAATCTGAAAGCCCAGCCCGTATCGGCAAAAGAACTGTTGTCCGTCAGTAGACTGGAGAAGCGAAAACAGTACCGCATTCACACCAAGTTCGGAGAGGAAATTCTCATTTTTGGGCTTGAGCATCTCCTGCCCGATCTTGGCCAAATCCATCATCCCAATCCGCACCCCGCCCTGCGGCGAGAAGATCGAGGCGTTGGTGCCAGGCACGTAGGCTTCGAGATTGCACTCCACACCCTCTGCCACCGGCACGGTGCAATTGGGTGGGAGGTCAGCGGGCTCATCGCGCGCGACTTCGCCGGTGTTGCGGTAAAGGGTGACCGCGCGCTTTTGCATGTCCTCTGAACACCCGACCCAATTGGTGCACGCCTCCACTCTAAGCGGCCCGAACACGGTGCGCTGGAGAATGTGGTCGTACCGATCCCCCGTAGCCGCTTCGAGCACTGTCGCCACCACCGGCGAACCAAGGTTAGCGTATGCAAACGGAGCCTCGCCCGGCGGTGCATCCGCGTACCATGCCGCCGGGTCTTTCAGCTTGGCCTCAAGGCTTTCGCCCAGCGGGATCACATACCCAGCGCTGTCGCGCAGCCCCGAGCGATGACCGAGCAATTGAGCCAAAGTAACCTTGGCCTTGGGATGGTGCGGAGAGCGGACCTGCCAGCCGAGATAGTCGCCAACGTCCTTGTTCAGATCGACCTTGCCCTCATCCATAAGGCGCAACGTCGCCAGCGCCATGATCAGCTTGGAAATACTGGCAATGCGCACCGGATCATTGGCCTCGACCGGTTCGCCGCTCTCCTTGTTGCGCACGCCCTCAACGATCAGCGGAGTGATGCTTTCGCGATCAAATGCGACGACAACAGTGGCGGGAGACTGTGCCAACTCGCCTTGGCCCGGCGTGGTCGCGCAGGCGGAAACGGGTATGGCCATAGCGAGGATGGCAGCTGCGAGGCGTTTCATCATGCGGATTGCATCGCGCGGCAGGCCATCGAAAACAAGACCCACGCCTTCTTTGGTGCGTTAACTCACTTGCGCCAACAGCAAATAGAGCGCCGAGAGAATAATCCAAACTCCGCCCGCCGTTTTGAGCTTGCGCGGGCCAAGCCACAGGGCGATCGGGCGGGCCAGAAGCGCGCCAACCATCGCTCCGGGGGCAGCGAGCAGTACAATGTCCCACGCGATGATCCCGGCCTGCGCATTGACCAGCGTGCCCACGATCATGCTGATGGATGAGATCACGCAGGCGGTGCCGACGGCCAGCACCATGGGGAAGTGGCGCAGGAACAGGTAGAACGCGACCAATTCTCCAATCCCGACCGAGAACAGCGCAGTGATAAACCCGCCGGGGACCGAGAGCAGCGCGAGGACGATGTAATCCACCCGTTCCAGTTGCCTCCGTTCGGGTGCGTCTCGGTTCACCGTCCATGTCGCGATAATCAGCGCCGCGCCCAACGCGATGGAAAAGACCTTGTAGGCATAAAGGATCGTGCCACCATCAACGCGCGCCAAGGCTTGAGTCAGAAGCTGCAGGGGCAGCGAAATCGCCAGAACCATTGCGCAAGCGACGGCATAGTCAGCCAAGCGCGTCGACGCCTCCGTTGAGCCAGCAGGCAAAGCAGGCTGGTGAAGCAACCGATCGGTCCATCGCAGCGCGCCGACGCTCATCCCGAACGCCTGAATGCCCATGGAGACGGCGGTGACCCGCAGCGGATCAAGCTGCCATTCGCCTGCGCCCCGCAAGGCGTTGAACACCGGAACAAACACCACGCCGCCGCCGGTCCCGCTGGCATTGGCGATGATCGCGCCGATCACGCCGACGCCGGGCAGGAACCAAAGGCTGCCCCACGTGGACGGGTCTTTGGGCACTGCGAAAAGGGTGACTACAAAAGCGAGAACCAGCGCGCCAACGCTGAGCCACAGCCAATGCGAATAGGGACGGATGCGTTCCAATCGCGGGCGCCTCAATCGAGGTTCGGTCTCAGCCAGCGTTCGGCAGTTTCCAGATCAACGCCGCGCCGCTGCGCGTATTCTTCAAGCTGGTCGCGCCCGATACGCGCCACGCCAAAATACTCCGCCTCAGGATGCCCAAAATAGAAGCCCGACACCGCGGCAGTGGGCCACATGGCAAAGCTCTCGGTCAAGGTCAGCCCGGCGTTCTGCTCCGCTTCAAGCAGTTCAAACAGGATCGGCTTCAGTGAATGATCAGGGCACGCCGGATAGCCGGGTGCAGGGCGAATGCCGCGATATTCTTCCTTGATCAGCGCCTCATTGGTTAGTTGCTCACCCGGCGCATAACCCCACAGATCGGTGCGAGTGTGCAGATGGAGACGCTCAGCAAAGGCCTCGGCAAAACGATCAGCGAGAGCCTTCAGAAGGATGTCCGAATAATCGTCCTTGTCCGCCTGAAAACGCGCGATATGCGGCTCGATCCCGTGAATGCCGACAGCAAAACCGCCAATCCAGTCGCCATCGGGATCGATAAAGTCGGCAAGGCACATGTTGGCGCGATCGCGCGACTTCTTCACTTGCTGGCGAAGGAAAGGGAGCACAACGTGTTCCTCGCGGCGGACACGGTGGATGGTCACATCGTCGCCATCGCGCGCGCAGGGCCAAAAGCCCGCCACGCCGCGCGCAGTCAGCCATTTCTCCGCAATGATCTGGTCGAGCATGGCATTGGCATCGTCGAACAGCTGGCTTGCGGTTTCGCCGACCACTTCGTCATTGAGGATTGCAGGGAATGTCCCGTGCAGTTCCCATGCGCGGAAGAACGGCGTCCAGTCGATGTACTGGCGCAGGTCTGCCAGATCCCAGTCATCAAACGTGTGCACGCCCGGCTGCAAGGGCGGCGCAGGCTTGTCGCTGAGATAGGCGTCGTAATGGTTGGCGCGCGCTTCCTCGATGGAGAGCAACACGCTTTTCGATTTCCCCTCGCGCGCTTCACGCACCTTCACATAATCGTTTGCAGTTTCGCCGACGAATTCTTCGCGCTGAGTGTCGGAGAGAAGTTTGGAGGCCACACCCACCGCGCGGCTGGCGTCGAGGACGTGGATGACCGGCCCTTCATAGGACGGGTCAATCTTCAGCGCGGTGTGAACCTTGGACGTGGTTGCTCCGCCGATCAGCAGCGGCATCGACATATCGGCGCGCTGCATCTCTTCGGCGACGGTCACCATTTCATCCAGCGATGGGGTGATGAGGCCCGAAAGCCCGATCATATCGGCGTTGTTCTCATTCGCGGCTCTCAGGATATCCTGCCACGGGACCATCACGCCCATATCGACCACTTCGTAGCCGTTGCACTGAAGCACGACGCCGACGATATTCTTGCCGATATCGTGCACATCGCCCTTTACCGTGGCCATGATGATGGTGCCTTTGGCCTTGGCGCCTTCCTCTTTTTCATCCTCGATAAAGGGGATGAGGTGCGCGACCGCCTTCTTCATCACGCGCGCGGACTTAACGACTTGCGGCAGGAACATCTTGCCGCTGCCAAACAGGTCACCGACGACATTCATGCCGTCCATCAACGGACCTTCGATCACCTCGATCGGACGCCCGCCTGCCTCTGACGTCGCAGCGCGCATAATCTCTGTGTCGTCGACAATATGCGCGTCGATGCCTTTGACGAGCGCGTGCTCCAGACGCTTTTCAACCGGCCAACCGCGCCATTCGGCGGCTTGCTTGTCGTCTTCCTTGGATTTGCCTTTGAAGCTCTCTGCGAGGTTGATGAGCCGCTCGGTCGCGGTCTCTTCGCCTTCAACCGGACGCATGAGGATTACGTCTTCACAGGCATCCCGAAGCACCGGATCAATCGTGTCGTACACATCGAGTTGGCCCGCATTGACGATAGCCATGTCGAGGCCCGCGGGGATAGCGTGGTACAGGAACACGGAGTGCATCGCGCGGCGCACGGTTTCGTTGCCACGGAAGCTGAAAGATAGGTTGGAGAGCCCGCCGCTGGTCTTGGCGTGGGGGCACTGCTTTTTGATCTCGCGCACCGCTTCAATGAAATCGAGGCCGTAGCGGTCGTGGTCTTCGATCCCCGTCGCCACTGCGAAGATGTTGGGATCGAAAATGATGTCTTCCGGCGGGAAACCCTCGCCCACGAGCAGTTCATAAGCGCGTTTGCAGATTTCGACCTTGCGTTCTTTGGTGTCCGCCTGACCGACCTCGTCGAACGCCATAACGACAACCGCCGCGCCATAGGCTATGCATTTGCGCGCTTGTTCGAGGAACGGCTCCTCGCCTTCCTTCATCGAAATCGAGTTCACGATCGGCTTGCCCGAAACGCATTTCAGGCCAGCTTCGATCACGTCCCATTTTGAACTGTCGATCATCACCGGAACGCGGGCGATATCCGGTTCTGCCGAGATCAACTTCAGGAAGGTCGTCATCGCATGCTCTGCGTCGAGCAGGCCTTCGTCCATATTGACGTCAATCACCTGCGCGCCGTTTTCGACCTGCTGGCGCGCGACGTCGACGGCGGTGGTGTAATCATCCGCCATGATGAGCTTTTTGAACCGGGCCGAGCCGGTGACATTGGTGCGCTCACCCACATTAATGAAGCGCGCGGAACTGTTCTGCTGTGTCATCAGGCGGGCACCACGAAGGATTCAAGCCCCGCCAATCGCATCGCGGTTTCCGGATCAGGCACATTGCGCGGGGGCAGATCTTTCACCGCATCGGCAATCGCTTGAATATGCGCCGGGGACGAACCGCAGCAGCCGCCCAAAATGTTTGCCTGACCGTTCTCGGCCCACTGTTTCACCAGCGCCGCTGTCGTCTCGGGCATCTCGTCATACTCGCCCAGCTCATTGGGCAGGCCAGCGTTCGGATACGCCATCAACAGAGTGTCCGCGAGGCCGGAGAGAGACTGGATGTGCGGGCGCAGCTGATCCGCGCCAAAGCTGCAATTGAGACCAATGGTCACCGGCTTTGCATGGCGCACGGCATACCAGAACGCCTCCACTGTGTGCCCTGAGAGATTGCGGCCCGAAAGGTCGGTCAGCGTCATAGAGATCATCACGGGCACCTCGCGGCCCAAGTCTGCCTCAAGCTGCTTGCACGCCATGATCCCGGCTTTGGCATTGAGCGTATCGAACACCGTTTCGATCAGGATGAAGTCGCACCCACCCTCGATCAGCGCCGCGGCCTGTTCTTTGTAGACAGCGGTCAGCTCGTCGAAATCGATCTCGCGATAGCCGGGGTCTTCGACATCGGGACTGAGCGAAAGTGTCTTATTGGTCGGGCCAATGGCGCCTGCAACGAAGCGCGGCTTGCCATCTTTGGCAGCATATTCGTCTGCCAATTCGCGCGCGATCTGGCCGCTCGCGATATTGATCGCTTCGACCTGATCCTCCGCAGCATAGTCAGCCTGCGAAATGCGGTTGGCCGAGAACGTATTGGTCGAAATCACATCCGATCCCGCATCCAGATAGGACCGAGTGATATCGCGGATCACATCCGGCCGCGTGAGAGCGAGGATATCGTTGTTGCCCTTCTGATCTGCATTAAGGCCTAGGCTGCCTGCGTAATCCTCTTCGGTCAGCTTGCGTTCCTGAATCTGCGTCCCGAACGCGCCATCAAAGATCAGCACGCGCTCGGCGGCTGCGGTGTTCAATTGTTCCCGCGCTGTCATGCCGATGCTCCAACCGGGCGTTTGCCCAGCATGTGGCAGATTGCATAGCTCAGCTCTGCGCGGTTCAATGTGTAGAAATGGAACTGGCGCGAGCCGCCTGCATAGAGCTTGCGGCAAAGCTCCGCCGCGATGGTCGCGCTAACCAGTTGGCGCGCAGCGGGGCGTTCGTCGAGACCATCAAACAGCCCCTCCATCCATGCCGGAATGTCGGTGCCGCACATGCCGCTCATGCGTTGAACCGCCGCAAAGCTCATCACCGGCATGATGCCCGGCACAATCTCCGCATCAATGCCAGCCGCCGCAACCTTGTCCCGGAAACGGAAAAAGCATTCGGGATCGAAGAAGAACTGCGTGATCGCGCGGTCAGCACCAGCGTCAAACTTCGCCTTCAGGTTGTCGATATCCGACTGCGCATCCGGAGAGTCAGGATGCACTTCGGGATAGGCACCGACAGAAATCTCGAAATCGGCAACCTTTTTCAGGCCAGCGATCAAATCCGCCGCGTTCTCGTAACCACCCGGATGCGGGGTGTAATGCGAGGCACCGTCAGGCGGATCACCGCGCAGAGCGACAATATGGCGGATGCCCTCTTCCCAATAATGGCGCGCGACCTCGTCCACTTCTTCACGCGTCGCGTTGACGCAGGTGAGGTGCGCTGCTGCAGGGATGTTTGCCTCGTTCTGGATGCGGACGACCTGCTCGTGGGTTCGCTCGCGCGTGGTGCCACCTGCGCCATAGGTGACCGACACAAAGCGTGGGCCCAATGGAGCGAGTGTGTCGACACTGTTCCAAAGCGTTTCGGCCATCTTCTCGGTCTTGGGCGGGAAGAACTCGAAGCTGATATCGATATCGCCTGGCAGGCCGGAAAACAGCGGCGCGCCCAGCGCGGTGTTTGCTTCCTGAAGTTGGTCGAGGGTCGGGGTGTTCATGCGGTTTGCTCTTTGGCGGGGGTTGAGTGAGGGGGTGCTTGATCTTCACGGCGCTGACCGATCCAGATTTTGACGGTCAATTCGCCTTCATCGAGGGCTATCGGACTACGCGCGGTGAAGCCGGCATTGCGCAGGAGATCGCGCATCTGGCGGTCAGAAAAACCAAGGCGGGCGTGCTGATGGCGGCTGCGTAATTCTTCTTGCGTGTGAGCGGCGAAATCGACGATGGCGATGCGGCCACCGGCTCGTGTGACACGCGCCGCCTCAGCCAAAGGGATCGCCGGATCCTGCGCGAAGTGAAGCACCTGATGCAGCACCACAGTGTCGAACGCGCTTTCGGCAAATGGCAAATCGGTGAAGTCGCCCTGCACCAACTCGACCTGTGCGGCGGGAAGGTGTTGCAGCTTGGCGCGCGCGACGCGGAGCATTTCAAGGTTCTTGTCGAGAGCAACGACGTGATCAGCATGATCGGCAAACAACTCGGCGATACGCCCGGTTCCCGTGCCGATATCAAGCACATGACCCAGCGGCGTTTCAGAGAGAGTTTCGAGCAGGCTTTGCTCGACATGGGCATCGGCGCTGTGCCGCGCGCGCAGTTCGTCCCACTCGCCAGCGTGCTGAGCAAAGTACTCTTCAGCTGATGTTTCACGAGACGTGCGGATCGCAGCAAGCTTGCGTCGGTCATCTTCGCATTGCTTGGCGAAGTCAGCGTTTTCCTGTTCTGCCGTCGCCAGCAATTGCTCGACCGCTTCGACAATCGGGCTCGATGTGTCCGCGCCCGTGGTAGAACGCAGGAACACCCAACTGCCTTCGCGGCGGCGCTCTGCAAGGCCGGCGTCGCAAAGGATGCCAACATGGCGAGAGACGCGCGGCTGGCTTTGTCCCAGCACTTGCGCCAATTCGCCCACCGCCAGCTCCATGGTCGAGAGCAAGCGGGCGATGCGCAAACGCGTGGGATCGGCCAGCGCTTTGAAGATCGTTTCCACGGTCATAAGAGTGGATATAAAGATATTTTTATATGTGTAAATGCACCAAAGCAGCAATCGTGCTTGCAATGATGCCAAGAGGCTCCGAAACGATCACGCTATGAAGCTTGGTTGTTGCTATTTTCCCGAACATTGGCCCGAAGACAAGTGGGCCGATGATGCGCGCCGGATGCGCGATATCGGCCTTTCACTGGTGCGGATCGGGGAGTTTGCATGGAGCCGCATTGAGCCTGAGCCCGGGCGGTATGACTGGGACTGGCTCGATCGCGCGGTTGAAACCTTGGCCGACGCCGGATTGCAGATCATGCTCTGCACCCCCACCGCGACGCCGCCCAAATGGCTGGTCGATTCCATGCCGGATATGGTCGCGATTGACGAACGGGGCAAACCGCGCGGGTTCGGATCGCGGCGCCATTATTGCTTCAGCCATCAGGGATACCGCGTCGAAAGCCGCCGGATCACCGAAGCGGTGGCGCAAAGATATGGCGAGCACCCTGCAATAGTCGCTTGGCAGACCGACAATGAATATGGCTGCCACGATACGGTTCTGAGCTTCTCCGAGGCGGCCGCCGCACGCTTCCGTGAATGGCTGGCGGCGCGGTACGAGGACGTGGATGCGCTCAACACCGCGTGGGGCAATGTCTTCTGGAGCATGGAATATCGCAGCTTTGGCGAGGTCGATCCGCCGCATCTGACCGTGACCGAAGCAAACCCCGCGCATTGGTTGGACTATCGCCGCTTCGCCTCGGACGAAGTCGTCAATTTCAACCGCGAGCAGGTTGATATCCTTCGGGCCAAGTCCCCCGGACGCGATATCACGCACAACTTCATGGGCTTCTTCACAGAGTTCGATCACCACGATGTCGGGCGCGATCTCGATGTGGCGACATGGGACAGCTACCCGCTTGGCTTCCTAGAGCAGTTCTGGTTCTCAGATGAAGAAAAACGAGATTATCTTCGGCAAGGGCATCCCGACATCGCCGCCTTCCACCACGATCTTTATCGCGGCTGCGCGAATGGACGCTGGGGTATTATCGAGCAGCAGCCGGGGCCAGTAAACTGGGCGCGGTTCAACCCTGCCCCGCTGGATGGGATGGTGGCGCTGTGGACGCTGGAAGCGATGGCGCACGGGGCGGAATTCACCAGCTACTTCCGCTGGCGGCAGGCGCCTTTCGCGCAGGAGCAGATGCACGCTGGGCTTCTGCGCCCCGATGGCAGCGATGCCGAAGCCGCACACGAAGCGCGCGAGGCGGCGCAGGTTATTGGAGAGATTGGACCGCAAGAGATCGCGCAAGCTCAGGTCGCTATCGTCTTTTCCTATGAGGCCGCGTGGGTGTGCGGCATCCAGCCACAGGGAATAAGCTTCCGCTATCTGGAGCTTGTCTATGAATGGTATTCGGCCCTGAGGCGACGCGGTCTCGACGTCGATATTGTCAGCCCCGATGCGGACCTATTGGGCTACAAGGCAGTGTTCATCCCGACACTGCCCATCGTACCCGATGGCTTTGCTGAGAAGCTAAGTGACCTGACATGCTCTGTCCTCATCGGACCGCGATCAGGCAGCAAAACCGACAGCTTTTGCATACCGCCAGACCTCGCACCAGGCGAATTGCAACGCGTTATCCCGCTCATTGTGACCCGCGTCGAATCCCTACGAAACAATGTTTCAAATGTAGGAAACGGCTTTTCCGCGATCCGCTGGCTTGAGGATGTACAAACTGAACTAAGTCCCGAATTCGCCCTCAAAGACGGGAGCGGCGTCGTCTTTCCCAACGCAAACATCCGCTATTGCGCAACATGGCCGGATCGCAGCCTGCTCGATATGCTGGTTGCACGCATCGGCGGAGAGGCTGGGCTTGACCTGATGGACCTGCCCGAGGGCTTGCGTGTGCGCCGAACGGCCAGCCATCTTTTCGCCTTCAACTACTCGGCCATGCCGGTGACATTCGATCTGATCGGCGAAGTGATTGACCCCGCAGGCGTTTCGATTACGGCGCTCTGACCATGAGCGATACGCGAACCTACGCCATTATCGGCTGCGGCATGATGGGCCGCGAGCATATGCGCAATTTGGCGTTGGTGGATGGTGCCGAATTGGTCGCAATTGCCGATCCTGACGCGGGCTCTCGCGAAGCCGCGCAGAAGCAGGCCGAAGCGCTGGGGCAGACGATTGCGCTCTACGATAACGCCGAGGCGATGCTGGCCGAGGTCAAACCCGATGCGGTCATCATCGCCTCGCCCAACTTCACCCATTTCGCTGCGGTTCGCCCGGTCATGGACGCAGGCTGTGCGGTGCTGCTCGAAAAGCCGATGTGCACCACCGTCGAAGATGCGGCAGCGTTGGCGAAGGCAGCGAAAGACTACCCCAAGCTATTCTGGGTCGGGCTCGAATACCGCTATATGCCCCCGGTCACGCGTTTTATCGAGCGGGTTCATGCGGACGAAGCGGGCGACATCAAGATGCTCGCCATCCGCGAGCACCGCTTCCCGTTTCTGGAGAAGGTCGGTGACTGGAACCGCTTCAACGCTAACACTGGCGGGACGTTGGTGGAGAAGTGCTGCCACTTCTTTGACCTGATGCGCCATATGCTGCGCGATGAGCCGGTGCGAGTATTTGCCTCCGGTGCGCAAGACGTGAACCACCTCGACGAGACATACGACGGCGCTGCGCCCGATATTCTCGACAATGCTCTTGTGACGGTTGATTTCAAAAGCGGCGCACGCGCGTTGCTCGATCTGTGCATGTTCGCCGAAGGGGCTGAGCAACAGGAAGAAATCAGCGCGGTCGGCCCTGTCGGCAAGCTTGAGGTGAAGCTGCCGATTGGCGAGGTCACTTGGTCACCGCGCGCCGGGCAAGTTGGACCCGATGGCCAGCGCCTCCCCACTTGGACCGCACCACATGTAGAGACCGTCGCTACACCACCGGACGCCCTCGCCGCCGGATCTCACCACGGCGCGACTTTCTTCCAGCAGCGCGATTTTCATGCGGCCTTGGTTGACGGCTCACCGCCGCTAATCGATGCACGCGACGGTTATCGCTCGGTCGTCATGGGCGCCGCCGCCCAGCAAAGCATCGCCACCGGCCAGCCGGTTAACATCAGTTTCGAGGACTAGACTTGCTTCAGAATATGCCCCGCCAAGGATTTGGCCTCTGGAAGATTCCGCAGGATGACACTGCCGACACCGTCGTCGAAGCCGTGCGCGCGGGATACCGCCATTTCGACAGCGCCGCCGATTACGCCAATGAGATGCAGACCGGCGAGGGACTGGCGAGCGCGATGGCCGAAGGCTTGGTGACGCGCGACGAGCTTTGGATCACCTCCAAGCTTTGGAACACCTTTCACGCGCCCGAGCATGTCGAGATGGCGTGCCGCAAGACGCTCGATGATCTGCAACTCGATTATCTCGACCTCTACCTGATCCACTTCCCGATCGCGCTTGAGTTCGTGCCGATTGAAACGCGCTATCCGCCTGAGTGGCTGCACGATCCCGACGCTGCCGAACCCAAAATGCACCCAGCGCAGGTGCCGCTGCAAGCGACATGGGAGGCGATGGAAGCGTTGGTCGACAAGGGCCTCGTGAAGCACATTGGCGTGTGCAACTACAACACGGGCCTGATCCACGATCTGATGACCTATGCGCGCATTCAGCCAGCCATGCTCCAGATCGAAGCGCATCCTTATCTGACGCAAGAAAAGCTGATCCGCTGCGCCAAGGGTTACGGTATCGACGTCACCGCCTTTTCCCCGCTCGGCGCGCAAAGCTATTTCGAGCTCAACATGGCGGAAGCTGGCGAGAGCCTGTTGGGTGCCGCGCCGGTGATGGTCGCGGCGCAGGCGCATGGGAAGACGCCCGCGCAAATTCTGCTCAAATGGGGCATCCAGCGGGGTACGGCAGTCATTCCCAAAACAACCAAGCCAGAGCGTATGCGCGAAAACCTCGACATCGACGATTTCGAACTCTCATCGGTCGAGATGATGGCAATCAATTCACTCAACCAGAACCGTCGCTTTAACGACCCCGGCGTCTTCACCGAAGCGGCCTTCAACACATTCCACCCAATCTATGACTGATTTCCCAGCCATCATCACCGGCGGCGGCGATCTGTCCGCGTTCCTCAGGGCCAACAAGCCAGCAGTCGACGCGGCACTCGGCGACGCGGGCGCATTGTTGTTTCGCGGGTTTGATGTGCCCGACCCGAAGGCGTTCGATGCGGCGGTCGAAGGCTTTGGCGAGCCCGGCTTCACATACGAGGACTCGCTCTCCAACGCAGTGCGCACCAATGTGACCCCGCGCGTCTTCACCGCCAACGAAGCCCCGCCGACGACCGAAATATTCCTGCACCACGAGATGGCGCAGACCCCTCTCTATCCGGCTAAACTGTTCTTTTATTGCGAGATCGCGCCCGAAAGTGGCGGGGCGACACCGCTATGCCGGTCGGACTGGGTGCTTGAGCGGCTTGCGAAGGAAGCACCGGAATTCGTCTCGAAGGTCGAAGAACATGGTGTTCGCTACACCAACGTCATGCCGGGAAGCGACGATGCGGGATCTGGCCAAGGGCGAAGCTGGCGCAGCACTTTGAGCGTCACCGACCGCACAGGCGCCGAGCCACGGCTCGCCGAACTCGGATACGATTGGGAGTGGCAGGACGATGATAGTCTTCGCGCCACCACTCCGGTTCTTGATGCGGTCCGAACGCTACCCGATGGCCGCAAGACCTTCTTCAACCAGCTTATCGCCGCCTTCCGTGGCTGGGCCGACAGTCGCAACGATCCGAACCGCTCGATCACCTTTGGCGATGGCACTCTGATCACCAACGAGGACATGGCACCAGCCATCGCCATCGCGGACGAGTTGACCGCCGATTGCACATGGCAGGCGGGTGATGTTGCATTGGTTGACAACTTCCTTGTGATGCATGGCCGCCGCCCGTTTGAAGGCAAGCGGCGTGTGCTGGCTTCGCTGATCGCTTAGGCCGCGCGCCGGATGGCGAGGCGCCAAACCAGCGCGTTCACAAGTCCAATCGCACCAAGAAGAGCGCCGAACAGCGCGCCCAGACCTTCGCCGCTGGCCACACCCATGGGTGAGAAAAGCAGGTAGGTTGCCACCACACAGCTAAACAAAGTCACAGCCAGCGGCTTGGCATAGGGCCACGGGGTCATGTCGACCTGCTCGTTACGGGTGAATGCCCAAACCTCCTCACGCGGACGCAGCCAGCCGCAGGCAAGCATGATCCCCACCTCGATCACGAACAGCACCGCGTAGAGATGGATGAAGTGCAGCGTCACCACATCGTCCAGCGCAAACCGGATCACGCCATATGCGATAACATGGAACACGATCACGATCTTCGCTCCCAAAGCGGGCACCCGCGTCGTGAACAGGCCGACGATCACGATGGCGATGGTCGGGATGTTGTAGAACCCGGTGAAGATGCGGATGATCTGCCAAAGGCCCTCGGGCGCGAGCGCCAGCATCGGCGCGATAACAAAACTCGCGAGCGCGATGACCACGCTGGCGATCTTGGCCACCCGAACCAGTTCGGCATCGCTCGCCTGCCCACCACGCGCAGGGGCGTAAACGTCGAGGCTGAACAGGGTCGCCGCGCTGTTGAGCAGCGAGTTGAATGAGCTGAACACCGCGCCAAGCAGCACCGCGAGGAAGAAGCCTGAAAGCCAGAACGGCAATACATCGCTGACAAGGCGCGGATAAGCCTGATCGATGCTTCCCAGTCCCGGCCCGTACATATGAAACGCGATCACGCCGGGGATCATCATCATGAACGGCACCATGATCTTGAAGAAGCCGGAGAACAGCACGCCCTTCTGCCCCTCAGCCAGCGACCGCGCGCCGAGCGTTCGCTGGATCACGTATTGGTTGGTGCACCAGTAAAACAGGTTGGCGAAGATCATGCCGGTGAACAGCGTGCCAAACGGGGTCGGGTCGGTCGCGGAACCGATTGCGTTCAATTTCTCCGGATTTTCGGTGGTGATCTGTGAGAGGCCTGCGCTGAAGCTGCCATCGCCCAGCGCAATCAGCCCTAGCACCGGCACGAGAATGCCGATGATAAGCAAGCCGACGCCGTTGAGGGTGTCTGACACAGCAACCGCTCGAAGCCCGCCGAACACGGCGTAGATTGCGCCGACCACCCCGATCAGCACCACCGTGAACACCAACGCTCCCATTGGGGATAGGCCTGTGAGCGCCTCCATATCGAAGAAGGCATTCACCGCGAGTGAGCCCGCATAAAGCACGCCCGGGATCGTCACGAGCCCGTATCCGAGCATGAACAGCAGCACCGAAAGACGTCTGACACCCGGATCGAAACGGTCGTTGAGGAACTGCGGCAAGGTGGTGAATGCGCCCGCGAGGTATTTGGGCAGGAACACCAGCGCCATCGCAATCGTCGCCACCGCTGCGGTGACTTCCCACCCCATGCTGGAGAGGTTGTGGCCGTATGCCGAACCGTTCAGCCCGGTCAGTTGCTCGGCACTGAGGTTCGTAAGCAGCAACGACCCAGCGATGAAAGTCGCGCCAAGCCCGCGTCCGGCAAGGAAATAGCCATCTTTACTGTCCGCCGTTCCGCGCGTTTTCAGCCAGCTGATCCAACCGACCAATGCCATGAAGAAAACGCAAGAACCAAGGGTGAAGAGAAGGCTGCCCGAACTCATGACTTCTTCTCTAACTCCTCGATCATGCGTGCATAGTGCTGATGCAACGTGTCGCTGCCGAATTCATGCGTGGCATCCGCTGAATACTCGCCCGTATCGGGGTCGAGCACCAGCATGCTCTCGGTCGCGTAGTAGCGGGCAATGCGCGCATATTCAGCCTTCTCGGCAAACCATCCGGAGACCGGCGCACCGAGCGAGAGAATGCGTGCGGCCCATTTGAAAAGCTTTGGCGAAACCGAGCGATAGCGCGGTTCTCTACCTGTCAATTGGAACAGCATTTCGCCCTGCTGTTTCGGAGAAATCGCAGGGCCCGGTCCGCCAATCGGCAGGGTCTGCCCGCGCCGCGCAGGGTCTGTGACGCAATCGGCGATGAAGCGCGCCAGATCGGCATCGCTGATCGGTTTGCAGCGGGTCAGCTCGCCGTTACCGAACAGCAGGAACGGCTTGCCCCTAAGCACCCTTTCGATCTGCCCCGAAAGCGATTTGAAGAAGGCGGTGGGGTGGATGATCGTGTGGTCGAGAGGCGAGGCCTTCAGCTCGGCTTCGAACGCCAGCTTGGCGTGCTGGAAAGCGAGGCGCGGCCTTTGCACGCAGATAGCGGACAGCAATATGAAGTGCCCCGTCCCAGTCGCTTCCGCTGCTACCAGTAGGTCGGCGTTGGCCTGATAGTCCACCGCTTGCGCATCTCTGGGTGAGCCGCTGCGCGAAGCGATACAGGAAACAACGGTATCCGGTTTCGCATCTCCCACGGCCTTGGCAAGTGCCTGCGCAGAGGCGAAGTCAGAGCGTGACAGGCATGTCAGCGCGTGCCCGTCCAAACGCAAAGCCGAGGCGACAGCACGACCAATCGTGCCACTCGCCCCGGCCAAGACTATACGTTTGGTGTCCACCCCGTCTGTCACCAGACGGGGCTTAGCCTATCACCACAAGATGACATAGAGGCCGATCAGAATGGCCACCGTGATTGCCGCCAGTGTGTTGAACAATGTGCTGGTAGCAAATGCGATATCCTTCAGATTGACCGTCCGCTCTTCGTCCGGCGCACCAGTCATGCGCGACGCAACCATCGCTGCGATGATCGAGACCACAAACACGATCCAGATGCGGATGATGAATTCGAGATCGGGCAGGATTTCACTGAGAGCAACGCTGAGACCCAATGAGCCGAGCAATGCAGTGAAGGCCCCAATCGTGTTCGCCTTCTTATCGAAGAAGCCGAGCAGGAAGACTATCACAATACCCGGCGCGATATAGCCGGTGTAGTCCTGAACCGTCTGGAACGCGCTTTCCATGCCACCGAGAAATGGGCGAGCGAGGATCAGCGCGACGACCATGGCGGTGAAGGCCGTGATCCGGCCGACCATGACATAGTGCCGCTCCGACTCTTCGGGTTTCCAAACTCGATACAGGTCCATCGTAAAGATCGTCGAGATCGAGTTCATCATCGAAGCCAGCGAAGAGACAATCGCCGCGATCAGCGCAGCGAAGACAAGCCCGCGCAGACCAGCCGGAGCAAAGCCCATCAGCTGACCATAGGTGCGGTCCGATTTCTCGGCCAATGCGTCGGCATCGAGCATACCCTGCTGCGCTAGGATCACGGCCGCGATGCCTGGGATGACCACGATGAAAGGAACGAGCAGCTTGAGGAAGGCAGCAAAAGCCAAACCTTTTTGCGCTTCGCCAAGGTTCTCCGCGCCCAGTGCACGCTGGATGATGTACTGGTTGAAGCCCCAATAGCTGAAGTGCAGTACCCATAGACCACCGAGCAGCGTCCAGATGCCAGGCAGCTTGTCATAGCCCTTGTCGCCTTCATCAAGGATCATCTCGAAGTGCCCCGGCATTTCCTGCAACAGATAACCAAAGCCGCCGATAGCCCCGTCAGCTGGAAGCGCATCGAGCGCGAACCAGGTGATAGCGAGACCGCCAATGATCAAGATTACGACTTGAATAATGTCGGTTAGAGCGACCGCTTTGAGGCCACCATAAAGTGAATACATCGCCGCAAATGCAGCCAGAGCGATCATTGACGTCATGACGCCCCAACCGGTCAGCGTATCGATTGCCAAACCGCCAAGCCACAAAACCGCAGTGAGGTTCACCGCGGTGTACAGCGCAACCCAGAAGACACTCATCAGGTTTTTGACGCCCGCGCCGTAACGCTGCTCAAGGAACTGCGGCATCGTGTAAATCTTCCGCTTGAGGAAGATCGGCAGGAAGTACTTGGCCACGATCAAGAGAACGATTGCGGCCTGCCATTCGTAGGCGGCAATTGCGATGCCGATGGCGAAACCTTCACCCGACTGACCGATGATCTGTTCCGCCGATATGTTCGACGCGATCAGCGAGGCACCGATTGCCCACCAGGGCAGCGCACGGCCGGCGAGGAAGTAGTCCTCTGTGTTCTTGTCATGCCCGGCCGGCTCGCGGCTCACGAACAATGCTATCCCGAGCAGCGCGATCGCGTACCCGATGATAATGACGATATCGATGGTCTCGAGCGTCATTCTTTACTCCCCCGTATTGGTATCATTGATCACCATGGACTACCGCATTCCCCCGCGACGTCCACAGACATTCGAATGCGTGACTAGAACGAACACTCCGCACCATCCGCCGCGTCTTCGCGTGCAATGGACGAAATCTGGATCGCAAATGGCGCGTCCGACCTGATCGTCAGTGCATTGCTCAGGCTGGAAAGGCACGCCTCGGTCACAACCATTTCGCGCCAGCCCTTACCCTCGGCAACAGACATTTGCTGCGTGATATCAAGCGTGCTGCCATTGCTTTGCAACGAAACCGGACCCGACGGACGCATATTGACCAGGTAGGTGATGCGATAAGCGTTGCCGCCCTGCGGACCGCTGAACTCGAGCGCGGTGCCCGGACCAAACTGGATCTCACGAGCGTCTTCCTGAGCGTTGCGATCAATCCCGCGCGCTACCACGCCGCCCGCAGCGCCGCGAAGATCAGGAAGCTCGGTGCCTTTCGAAAGCGCTTTCACCCGTTCAGCCAGACGGCCTGCCGTGAACCAGTCCGACGCGCCGCCTGCGGTCAGGGCCGAGCAATCCTCGCTCAAAGGAGCAAGCGGCGATGTGTCGGTCAGTGAGCGGCCAAAGCCGAGCGGGAACAGCGCCCCTTGCGCGCCATTTAACGGGTTGCCTTCGCAGGTCGCCGGCCAAGTGAATGATAGCTTGCCTGTCGCTTCGCTCTTGCCGAACAAGATGTCGGCAACGCCGGCGCCTTCACTGCCAGGCAGCCAAGCGGCGACGAAGGCATCTGCCGCGTTGATCTCGCGGTTCACCCACATCGGGCGGCCCGAGAGGAATACGGCAACCGTCGGCACCTCCTGCTCCTTGTACTTATTGAGCAGTTTGAGCCCTTCTTCATCGGAGAAGGCAAGGTTTTTCCGGTCACCTACAAACTCGGCATAGGGTTCTTCGCCGAACACCACGATGGCAACATCAGGTTTACCGGCTGTCGCTTCGCCTTCCGGCGTAAACGTCACCGCCGAGCCAGCGCCCTCGGCTGCTTCGCGCAATCCGCTCAGGATCGAAGTAGCGCCGGGGAAGTGCTTGTTGGTCAGCTCGCCGCCACCCTGCCAAGTGATTGTCCAACCACCCGATTGCTGCGCGATGCTGTCCGCCGCGCTGCCCGCGACGACGATATTCGCCTTGTCTTTGAGCGGCAGGACGCCGTTGTTCTTGAGGATTACCATCGACTTGGCGACGGCCTCGCGCGCAATACCACGGTGCTCGGCTGAACCCAGCTTGCTCCAATCGCCCGAGTTTGGACGCAGCGAAGGCTTCACTTCGCCATCCAGCATTCCGACGCGTTGCTTGACACGCAGAACGCGGCCGACGGCTTCATCTATACGCGCCATCGGGATGGTGCCGTCTTTCACCTGGGCAAGGGTGGTTTCGTAGAGACCTTTCCAGTCCTCGGGCACCATGTAGATATCGAGACCCGCCAGCAGCGCCTGCGGGCAATCGGTGTTGGTGCAGCCTTTGATCTGGCCATGACCGTTCCAGTCACCCACCACCAAGCCGTCAAACTCCATCTCACCGCGCAGTAGATCAGTCAGCAACGCCTTGTTGCCGTGCATCTTCTTGCCGTTGATCGAGTTAAAGCTGGCCATGACCGAACCTAGCCCTGCATCAATCGCGGGCGGATAGGGCGTGACATGAACCTTCTTCAGGTCCTCGATATCGCCATTCACATCGCCCTGGTCGACACCCTGTTCGGTGCCGCCATCGCCAAAGAAGTGCTTGGCCGTTGCCAGCACCCGGCCAACGCCAAGAAAGTCTTCCGCGCCCGGCTTGCCCTGAAGGCCCTCAACCATGGCAACGCCCATGCGGCTGACCCACTCGGGGTCCTCCGAATAGCTTTCATAGGTGCGGCCCCACCGATCATCGCGGGCCACCGCGACGGTGGGTGCGAATGTCCAGTCGATGCCAGTTACCTCAATCTCGGTCGCGGTCGCTTTGCCGATGCGGCGGATCAGGTCGGGATCGTTGGTCGCGCCAAGGCCGATATTATGCGGAAACACCGTCGCGCCGATTACGTTAGCGTGGCCGTGAACCGCGTCTGTGCCCCAGATTGTCGGGATGACCGGTTCGCCATTGGCGTGCGGTTTGGTCGATGCTTCCCAAAATTCATCAGCCAGCTTCAGCCAGTCTTCCTTCGGTGCAAGATCATTGCCGTACGGGCCCGAGTTTCCGCCGTTCAAGACGCTGCCAAAACGGTATTTCTCAACATCTGCGGGCGTGATTGCAGAGATATCCGGCTGGATGAGCTGGGCAACTTTGCGTTCAAGGCTCATGCGCGAAATCAGATCGGCGATTTTCGCATCAGCCGGGTCAAGCTCGGCCGTTTCAGGTGTCGAATTTGCCGCCGTTTCCAATGGTGCTGGCGCGCACCCTGCAAGCATAGTGCTCGCAAGAGCAAAAGCCGCGATTAGCCGCTCAGAATTCCGCATTTTTGAAAAGCCCCTCCCAAAGGCTCAAGTCCGTTCAAAAGATCCCAATTGAGAACGTTCTCAAGATTGCTTTCGTCGCATGAGCAAAACGAAAAATCAAGGCTTCACGCGCGATGGGGCAAGGTCGCCAATAAGAGCGCGGCAATTGCAGCCAAAACCGCAAACAGAGTGAATAGCGCCGCGAAGCCAAACGATGGCACCAGTGACAGCGTCAGCCAGGGCATTACCAGCGAAGGCACCGTGTTCGTCAGGTTGAAAATGCCCATGTCACGTCCGCGATTCTGGGGTCTGGGCAGCACGCGTAAGGTTTGCCCACTGTGCAATGCGAGGAAGATCGTCGCGGCGATCCCGAAGACAACGTAGCCGAAGATGGCTGACGTAAGGTCATAGGCAAAAGCCATCAAGACCAAGCCAATCGCTGAAACACCCGCAGATAACATAAGCGGGGAAAGGGGTTTATTATGCCGGTCAGACCAACGCCCGAGCATCAAAGATAGCGGGACCGACATGATCAAGATCAAACTAAAGATGTTCGCTGCGGTATTCTCATGGATGCCCTCCGCCAAAGAGCGCAACCAAAAGAGGGCGAACGCAAAGAGACCTGCCTCCGCGATTTGAACCAAAAAGCGCGCAATCCACATACGGACGACAACAACGCGAGACTGGCGCTGTTCGGGTGTGACGCTCTGTCGCTCGTAAACGGGCTTGATCAGTTCGGTGCGTTCAAGTCCCCGACCAAACAAGAGCATCGGTGCCATCAGCAATACGACTAGCGCAGCAACGACGGGCAACCGATACTCGATGCCGACAATAGCCTCGAAGGTAACAAAAGACGCTGCAATCGCTCCCAACGCCGGCGCAATTGCAAAGAAACCGCCCAAGAGACCCTTTTGGCTATGCGGCACACAATCCCCTGCCCATGCAAACAAGGGCGCCAGCATCATGTTCAGACCGATCTGCCAAATCATGATCAGCACGATCAGCTCTACCATGCTGGTAGCGCGCCCGATTGCGATCAGCAGCGCTGTCGAGATCACCAATCCTGCGACGATCCAAGGCACCCGATTGCCGCTGCGATCGCTCAACATCCCAAACGCTATATTCGCCAGACTTGCGATCACCGCGCCGAAGAAAGTGACGCGGGCAAGTGCGCCCACATCCGCGGTGCCTTGCAGCGCAGCCACTTTCAGTGGCAGCAACACCGTTAAGAGCGGAACATACGCAACTGATCCGCCACCCACAGCCAGCGCGAACGCGACCATGAACCAGAGCGGTTGTCTATCAGCTTTGTTTTGGAGTTGCGTCACCGGGTGCTAGGTGCTGGCCCAGTCGATGCCCGTTCAACCAACTGCGCCTTTACATCTGTCACACCAGACTGCGCCGGTTCTTTGCGCGCATTGATAAGGTGTTCGACGGCAATGGAAACGGTTTCGGCGATCGGCTGATCAACCGCGGTAAGCGGAGGCTGAGTGAAACGCACAATCGGTGTGTTGTCGAAGGAGACCAGTGAGAGATCGCGGGGCACTTCCAGTCGCCGATCACGCGCAACCTCCAACGCGGCCAGTGTCATCTGGTCGCTGCTGGCAATGATCGCTGTGACCTTGGGATCTTGCCGCAGCAGAGTTCGCGCCGCTCTCGTTCCCGAATCAAAACCGAAATCGCCGCGTTCACACAGGCCTTCAATTGCGAGACCGTGCTCCGCCATTGCTCGTTCCCAGCCAGCGATACGCCAGCCACTCAAGCTGTATTGCTTTGGCCCGGCAATGAAACCGATCTGGGTGTGACCAAGCTCGATCAGCCGCTTTGTTGCGCCGTAGGCTGCGCCTTCATCACCCATGGTAAGGCGGATGCCCGGCCCCTCATCGGTGGAGCCAATACGCGCGAAGGCGATGTTGCGCTGGGCCAGAAGCCTTGTGATCTGGCTGTTTTCAGAGTGAGGCGGTGTCAGGATCACGCCATCAGGTTGGAGCGCGGAAAGCGTCGCCCCCAGCTCCCGTTCGACATGGTCACTGTGGGTGTCGACCAGCTCGATCATCATACGATAGCCATGCTTCGAGCACGTCAGCATCCCGCCCAAAAGCATCTGGTCGACCCAGTCTGTGCCCTGCCGTTCGCGCCAGTCGGATATGGTGCGCTCACGGTCGTTCAACGCCAGAATGATGTAAGAACGCGATCCGCTCATCCTTTGCGCAGCAAGCGATGGCACATAACCAAGCCGATCGATCGATGACTGCACCCGGTCGCGCATTTGCTGGCGCACATTCGGCTCGTCATTGATGACACGGCTTACGGTTTGCAGAGAAACTCCTGCATCTTCCGCAACCTCGCGAATTGTCACCGAATTGCGCCGTCTGGCCATTACTTCATTGCCCCAACTTCCGTCATTGGTCGCATACTTACTGCATGCATGCCAAGCCCGTGTCCGGATCGTTGTCGCATTGATAAACTCGGATCCAGTCGAGGGCGAATTGATTGGGTAAAGAGCTTTCCGCAAGCCCCTTATCGTTGGTCTCCTCTGGCCATTTTCCGCCAACAGCCAGATTAGCCATTACGTAGAATGGCTGATCAAATGGTGCATTTGGATTGCCGACCGCGTTGGTCGCACCGGAATACCATTGATCGGCTGTCACCGTGAAATGAAGCCGGTCATCAACGAAGAACCGGATGAGGCCTTCACCCCATTCAACAGCATATGTGTGAAAACCGTCGGACGGCAACGCGAGATTGGGCAATGCGGATTTCTGATCAACAAATTGATTGTTGGGCGCCAGATCACCGAAATGCAGCGCGCTGACAGTGCGGTTTTCGCCAACACCGCCCTGACAATCATTACAAGTCGCGCCGACATTCACCGCTTCAAGAATGTCAATTTCACCTGATAGCGGCCAACTGCCATAGACATTGTCCTGTGGAAGCATCCAGACGGCAGGCCACATGCCCTGCCCGGCCGGCACCTGTGCGCGGACTTCTATACGGCCGTACTTCCAACTGTGCAGATCGCGAGTGCGGACTTTGCCCGAGGTGTATTCCTGCGTGACCTGCGGGTTGGGATTGGCGGCGATCTCTGGTGGACGATCTGGACCGGTGAAGGTTTCCTTTTGAGCCTTCAGCAACAGCACACCGTTTTCGACGACAATATTCTCTGGACGGTCTGTGTAGCATTGGCGTTCATCGTTGCCGCCGCCCCAGCATGAGACCTCGGGCGCCCACTTGGCTCGATCAAGCTCGGTCCCGTTGAACTCATCAGACCAAACCAACTGCCAAGACGCGGCCGGTGCCGGGGTTGGCGTCGGAGTGGGAGCTGAACCTACAGGCGGAGCGACCGCGGTTTTTGAATCGCCGCCGCACGCAGCCAACGCCAATATGGCGCCCGCAACCAATACCGATTGTATGCGCAGCATAGCGCCGTCCCTCACCTGAATTTCGATCCCAACATCATAGCAAAGAGGGGGCTTCGCTTCCCCAAGCAAAGCCCCCTCAACCTCTCGTTCCTTCGATTAATACCCCCTAAAAATCGAAGCGAGCGAGGAAGGTATAGCGCCTGTCGTTGCGGAAGGCGGAGCGCGTTATGCGCGTACCGCTAAAGTCGACAACCTGACTTGTCCGCGTGACTTCGTCGAGCAGGTTCACACCCTGCACACCGAGCTTGAGATAGTCGGTGACGCTGACAAAAATCGACGCGTCGAGTTGCCCCGTGGCCTCTTGCCAGATTGGCGAGTACGGGAAGATGTCATCACGCGGGGTGATCAGGAACTCGGAGCGCCAGTTATAAGCGGCACGTGCCGAGATCGGTCCCTTCTCGTAGAAGACAGTCGCATTGACTGTATGCTCTGAGATACCAGCCAATGGCTGGTTCGCAGTGAAGATACCCTGGTTACCTGCAAGGTCGGGGTTTGAGAACGAACCACCGTCAATGTAGGTGTAGGTCGCAGCCAAACCGAGACCGTCTAGCGGACCTGGCAAGAAGTCGTAGGTCTGCTGGTAGCCGATCTCGACGCCTTTGAGCGTCCCGCCATCGACGTTGACCGGTCCGTTGACTTCGACATCAAGCGAAGAACCGCTTGGGCTGACGAAATTCACCAAACTCACACCGCTGTTCACCAGACCATCAATGTCCTTGATGAATCCGGAGAGCGTAAGCGAGCCAACCGCGTCGAAGTACCATTCGACCGAAAGGTCATAGTTCCAGCTTTCGACCGGACGGATATTCCGGTTTCCGGTGAATATCTGGAACAGTGGCCCGCTTTCGAGGGTGCCTGCTGCAAGCAGGTCAGCGGTGTTGTCACCGATGCCGCCACCAGAACGGAACTGGCCGAGATCCGGGCGCGAAATGCCTTTCGACACCGCGGCACGGAAGAACAAGCCATCACCGACATCAAGTCGCGCGTTGAAGCTTGGCAGCCAGTGATCGAAAGTAATGTCGCGATCTTCGACCACCACTTCACCAGTGTGCGCCGCGGCAAATTCGGCCAGTCGGTTCGCTGAAAGCGAACAATAGCCCGGCGTTCCCTGCCCCGGAGGCGCAGTCAAACATGCTTGCTGCACTTCGGATACCTGCACGACACCGTCGCCGTTGCCGCCTGCACCCGGATCATCGAAGAACGCCCCGTTGGGGAAGCCGATGATGCCAGAAGTCCGAACCGTGGTTTCCACGTAGCGGAGACCGAAGTTACCTTCGAGGTTCCAGCCATTGTCGAAATCGTGACCGAAATCGATGCGAGCGTATGCCGCGTTGGTGATTTCTGTAACGTCGGAGATTTCCGGTGGACAGAATGGATCACAAGCCGTTGTTTCGCCGGTTACCGAGTTCACGAAGTTACGGCCGAGAACGCCAAAGAATGGGTTCGGCGTTTGCGAAAGCTGGTTGATCGCCTGAGCCTGCTCTTTCGAGGTTCCAGCAAGGTATTCACCAAGCAGGTCGTCCCCACCAAAGAACCAAGCGGCTCCGCCCGGGATCGGCGTTGGCGCGTTGCCGCGCTGGAAGCCGTCACCAAACGGGCTGCGAAGCTGCGAAGCACCCGGGAATTCATCGGTGAACACACCACCTGAGATCGCGTTTTCCTGACCCGGAAGACCGGTGTAGTATCGACCAGGGGTGAAACCTGCCCATGATGGTACGAATGGACCCGAACCCTGGAAACAGCCAGGCCCTTGGCCCCATGGTGCACAGCCCGCACGACCAGCCCAAACAGCCGAGAGGTTGCCCCATGTGCTGAAGTTGGTGTCACGAGTGACGCGGTCGCGCTCTGCCCAGCGTGCGCCGAAACGCGCGCTCTTGAAAAAGCCGGTGTCGCTGATGTCGTATTCGAGGTCAGCGCGGAAGCTCTCCAGATTGCCGTCATTCTGGGCCTTGCTGTCCAGCAGGAACCAGTAATAGCTGTTCAGGCCGTTCGCGAAGTAGTCAGCCTCGGCACCGGTTGGTGCGCGGAATTCTACTTGTGGCGTCTTGCCCGTGATATCGAGAGCGATATCCGCCCACGAGTTCATCGCACCAATGACCGAATCCTGCTCCAGCGTGGAGTCAATTGCTTGATACTCAACGTTCAAGCGCAGGCGATCCGTGATCGACCAATCGACGTCAAATGAGACATCCTCAGTCGACGCATCTGATCCGCGTTGGAAGCGGAGCGTTTCCATCGGAATACCGCCGCGGCCAAAGGGGTTCGCATATGCGTCACCGACACGCTGGCTCAAAACGCCCGACTGGAACACGCCATTCGCGTCAAACTGCCAAGTGCTGCCCGGAGCAGGCTCCGGGAACAAAGCGTCGTCGTTGATCTGCGCGAGGATCGCCGCTTCGTCAGTCAGGAACTGCGTGTCAGCCTTCAACCACTCAAAGGTGAACAGGAAGTCTTTGGCCGGGCTCTCATATTGCAGAACTGCAGAGTAAGCTTCGCGATCACGTTCCAGTGTAGTGGTACGGACGCCAGCGCCCTTCGGCACAAGAACCGAGTTGGCCGGCGGGAAATTCGACGCATCAAAGATTGGATCGCCGGTGAAACCGCCATCAACAACTTCAAGAGCACGGATACAACCGGCCGTCAGGCTGGCATCGCGATAGCAAGGGTCACTCACCTGCGACGCATCGGTGCGACTGACGAGTTCCGAGCGAGCATAGCCGAACTGGATACCAATGTTACCGCGCGTAGTTTCGATGTTACCCGAACCAAGTACGGAGAAGCCAGGCGACCACTCTTCTGCGAGATCACCTACGTTGCCTTCGATTGTGCCAGAAAGGCGGAAGCCATCGGTGTCGAGCGGCTTGCGGGTTACGAGGTTGACGGTACCGGCGATGCCGCCATCAACCATGTCCGCAGTGACGTTCTTGAAAACCTCGACACGGCCCAAAAGCTCTGGCGACACGTCGTTAAAGCTAAGGACCCGGCCACCAGTGGCCGAGAAAATGTCACGGCCATTGAGTTCCGAACGAACAAACGGAAGGCCACGGATAATGACGCCGGTACCCTCAACCGAGAAACGGTCCGGGTCAGTGGTCTTCTCGAAACGGCCGATATTAACACCGGGAATACGCTGTAGCGTTTCCGCGACCGAACGATCCGGCAGTGCGCCGATATCTTCCGCCGTTACGGCATCAACGAACGTATCCGAGTCACGCTTGATGTTTTGAGCGTTCTCAAGCGAGCGACGGAAGCCATCCACAATGATGACATTGCCTTCGATCGCATCGTCGACCTGTTCGGCGTCTTCATCTGATTCCTGATCCTGCGCCATTGCTGGTCCAGCGATCATCATCGAAATTGCGAGGCCTGAAGCCGTTCCGAGCGCGGATAGACGGCGCGCAGGCGCAAAGCGAGCGGTTTTCATGAGACTGATTTTCCTCCCCAGTAACCCCATAGGCGACACATTTGTTCACCCTTGGCCAAAGCACCTACTCGAAAATGTTAGCGTTCTCAACCCTTGCAAAATTTTTGTCTTATTGCATGCTATGAGGTGTGGCATTGATCATACACTTGCGGGTCGGGACCTGCGCTGATTGGTGCCGTTTGGGACGAAGGAAGTCATGGCAATTCAAAATATTGTGATCGTAGGTGGCGGCACCGCTGGTTGGATGGCGGCTGCGGCGCTGTCACGGTTGAAGCAGGGGCGCAACCTGGGGATTACCCTTATCGAATCAGAAGCGATCGGCACGGTTGGTGTCGGCGAAGCTACGATTCCCCCATTCGTAGGATTCAACCAACTGATCGGCGTGCGCGAAAACGAAATGCTCGCTGCGGTCGGCGGAACGTTCAAACTGGGCATCCAATTCGAAAACTGGGGTCAAGTCGGGGACAGTTACATCCACCCATTCGGCGCCTATGGCTACGCTCTCGACGGGATCTCTTTCCACCATGTCTGGCACAAATTCGCGAAGGACGGAGACAACCGCCCGATTCAGGTCTTCAACCTTGAAACCATGGCCGCCTATTTCGGCAAATTCATGCGCAGCGAAGACTATCAACAACAGCGCGATGACCTTCCGCCTGTCAATTACGCCTATCACTTGGACGCCGGCAAATATGCGGCTTTCCTCCGCTCTGTTGCAGAGGGGCGCGGCGTGGTGCGCAAGGAAGGTAAGATCGTCGACGTCGAGCAGGACAATGAAAGCGGGTATGTCACTTCGGTAAAGACTGATGACGGCACCGAGATTTCGGGCGATCTTTTCATTGATTGCTCAGGCTTCCGCGGCTTGCTGATCGAGCAGACGCTGGAAACCGGTTACGAAGAGTGGACCAAGTGGCTGCCATGCGACCGTGCTGTCGCCCTGCCCTGTGGCCGCGACGATGGCAGCCCGCCACCGCCCTTCACCAAAGCAACGGCGCACAAGGCAGGCTGGCAATGGCAGGTCCCGCTGCAGCACCGCAATGGCAACGGTCACGTCTATTGCAGCAGCTATATGGAAGACGAGGAAGCGCACGACATCCTCGTCGGCAACATCGCCGGAAAGCCGCAGGCAGACCCGAATTTCCTTCGCTTTGTCACGGGAAAGCGAAAGAAATTCTGGAACAAGAACGTGGTGGCACTCGGCTTGGCTGCAGGCTTTATGGAGCCGTTGGAATCGACCTCAATTCACTTGATCAACACCGGAATCGACAAGCTGCTTTCTTTGCTGTCGTTGGATGGTGTTACCGAGATGCAGGCTAAGACGTTCAACCGCCTGACGGAGAAAGAATACATCCGTATCCGCGACTTCCTGATCCTGCATTACAACGCGACCTCGCGTACGGATTCAGATTTCTGGAACCATGTCCGTACGATGGAAGTTCCTGAAACGCTGAGCCAGAAAGTCGAGCTCTTCAAAGCCAACGGCCAGATTTTCCGCGAGGAAGACGAGCTGTTTACCGAAACAAGCTGGGCTGCCGTGATGATGGGGCAAGGTATCCCCATGAATGGTCACAACCCCATGGCGGACTCGCTCGATCTGGCGCGCACACGCAAGGAAATTGATGAGATGGAGCAGTCGATCCGTTTCCTCGTTCAGAACATGCCTGGGCACGGCGAGTATCTCGCGAAGTACTGCCCGGCACAGGCCGCATAAGGCGTTCAAAAGGGAGCTCAGGGGGTTCAATCGGCGCACCAAGGTCGGGCAAGTAGCCGATCTGGATCTCCACAGCTCTGGTTCATATGAATTCTGATAACGTTCTCATTACCATACGACATAACAAGCCGATCAAACGGCAAAGAGGGGGTAAACCATGATCAAACAGCTCAAGACTTTTGGCGCAGCCTGTCTCTTGGCGACAGGGATGCTGGCCACAGCGCCATCGTCCGCTCAGAACAGTGCAGCACTCAAAGAACTCGACGCGCAACTGCCGGGTACGCTGGTGAATGATCCATCGCGTATCGATTGGGAAAGCTATGGCGCCGATATGGATGCAAGCGCCGTCGTTGACGAGAGTATCCCGGGCGGCGGGGCCGCGCGACAATTCGTGATCACTCGCGCAGCGGAATTTATCTACACGGCTGGCACCAACGTTCCACTGGTGAAAAAAGTCAGTCGCGGTGAGCAGATCACAATCGGCTTTTATGCCCGTACTCTCGAATCTGACAATAGCGACGGCAGAGGTGTGATCCGCGTCCGTTTTCAGCAGAATATCGAGCCTTATCCCGGTTTTGGTGAGAAGACACTGACGATCGGCAACGATTGGGAATGGTATGAAGTCACTGCCGAGGCGGAGCGAACTCTCGGTACACGTGATGGGATCATTGCATTGCAATTTGGTAGCGCGCGGCAGACCATCCAGATAGGCCAAGCCATAGTGGTATCAGGCGCGTCGAAGATCAATGAAGCAGGTCCCGTACAGGTCGCAGCGGCGACGCTGAGCTTGCCTGAGTTAGAAATGCCCGACGGTCTGAAAGACACCGGAACACTGATCAACAACCCCGCGCAAGGCGTCTGGAAATTTGGCGGTTCGGCAGGGGCCTACACCAACCGCGATGAACGCGAGATCTGGATGATGAGGGCCACACGGTTCGAAGTGACTGAAGACGGCACCAATCTGACCGATCTGAAAGCCACCGTGCCGATCAATCAACGGATCGAAAAGGGCGACGATCTGAACATCACAATCGTCGCGCGCACGATCAGTTCGGCGAAGGAAGACGGCCGTGCTGTTGCCGCATCGCGCATTCAGGGCACCGAACCCCCGTTTGAGAGCTTTGCCTCAAACCGTTTCACCCTTGGCGATAAGTGGCAACTCATCAAAATCCAGACCAAAGCCCCGCGCGCCTACAACGCAGGCGAAGCGGAGCTTGAGCTGTATTTCGGCGGGAATCAGCAGGTGGTCGACCTCGGACCAGTCTACGTTTTCCGGACAAACTGACTGCTAGGCCCTTGCCTGCCAAATAAGCACGCAGCGCCCAATTATCAGGCAGGCGACATTATCAGGTGTCGCCTGCCATGGTATTTTTGCAACATTCTGATTCCAACAGACCCGATTGGCTAACAATCCAAGCCCTGTTGCTTGACACTTTTCTGTCACATGGCGACCGTGTTGCATCGCAACAAAAAAAGGTCAGTCAATGAAACGCCTCAAATTCTCGACCCAGACGCTGCTTCTCGCGGCGGCTAGCGCTCTTCCCTTTGCGGCCCAAGCGCAGGATGCACCCGATCAGGACGCCGAAGCCGCCGAAGAAGGTGACAACATCGTTGTGACCGGTTCGCGCATTGCTCGTGATCCGAACATCGGCTCACCCGCTCCGATCTTGTCGGTGACAGGTGAGACTCTGCAACAGGCGGGTACGGCCGACGTGGTTGATTCACTGCGTGACATTCCATCACTCTCAACCTCAACTTCGACCGAAGGCTCGATTGACGGCGTCTTCTCATTTGCTGTGGGTCAGGCAACACTGAACCTTCGCGGTCTTGGCGCTGGCCGTACGCTGGTGCTGGTCAATGGTCGCCGCCACGTCTCGGGCGTGGCCGGTGCTCAGGTTGTCGACGTCAACTCGATCCCAACTGCTCTGATCGAACGCGTTGAAACGCTGACTGGCGGCGCATCTTCGATTTACGGTGCGGACGCTGTGACTGGTGTTGTCAACTTCGTCCTGCGTGACGATTTCGAAGGCATCGAGGCTAACATCCAATCGGGTATCTCCTCGGAAGGAGACAGCTGGCGCATCAACGGTGACCTTACCTGGGGCACCAACTTCGCCGATGGCCGCGGTAACTTCGTGATCTCCGGCGAATATGCCTATGGCGAAGAACTCCAGTTTGGCGACCGGGCATTCTCACGCGACAACGGCATCTTTGATGACCAGGCAAACCCGGCGTTGCGCTTCCAGACCGGAGAGCTCAACGCGACTGATACGCCAAACTTCATTGCTAACGGCTCTGTCATCGGTGGTCTGATCCCGACTAGCGCAACCGGCTTTACGCCAACCGCCGCAGAACAAGCCCTGATCGACCGCTCAGTCAACGCGCCTCGCCGTTTTATCGCTGGTGACCCGCGCTTCTCGCTTTCATCGGCGGGTGGCATCATCGCGCCAGGCGACATCGGACTCAGCAACGGCCCTGACCAGAACAACAACGGCATTGCAGACTGTCTTGAGTCATCGGTTGGTTTCAACTCGACTTTTGAACCCGGCGCCTTCGGCCTTGCTGGTGGCTGTGCCGTCATCAACGCGGACGGTTCGCTGTCACTTTACCAGGATGGCGCCATTGCCGGTCTGTTTAACCAGTTCGGTGGCGACGGCATCCCGAACAACTTCAACGTCAACTCGCTTATCCCGGAAACGGAACGCTGGTCGGTCAACGCGAACCTCACTTACGAGATTTCGCCAGCTGCCACGCTGTTCTTCGAAGGTAAGTATGTGTCCAACTCGGCCGAATTCCAGGCCCAGCCGAACACGTTCTACGACCTTCTGACGATCCGCGCGGATAACCCATTCATCACCGCAGCACAGCAAGACTATGTTGCTCCGCTGTTCTTCGGCAACGGCACCGATGAAGGTTTCTACATCACGCGTGACCCGGCTGACCTTGGTCCAAACCGTGACCGCAACGAGTTCGAAACGTGGCGTTTCGTCGGCGGTGTTCGCGGCGACATCACCAATCACCTCGCCTACGAATTTGCCGTGAACTACGGTAAGTCGACGCAGACGTCGCTGAACCGCAACCGCGTGATCATGGACCGCTTCTACGCGGCCATCGACGTGACGACCGACGTGAATGGCACCCCCATTTGCCGTTCGGACATCGACCCAACCGCACCTGCCACCACGCCATTCGGCATTCCGGCAGGCGATCCTGGCTTCTTCACCTTCAATCCGGGTGATGGCTCTTGCCGTCCGGCCAACATCCTTGGCGGCATCGGTTCTATCAGTCAGGAAGCGATTGACTTCATCACCACGACCACCGTCAACGAGTTCTCGCTTGAGCAGTTTGTGGTGAGCGCGATCTTCACCGGTGACACCGGCGCCATGTTTGAGCTGCCAGGCGGCCCGATCGGCTTTGCTGGTGGTTTTGAACTGCGTGAAGAGCAGTCGACGTCAACCTTCGATCCGCTCGTACTTGGTATCGTTCCGGTGACGACGCCGGACGCAAACGCTGGTGACCTTCTGCGCGATCTTCCGAACGCGCAAAACTCACTCGTGTTTGACCCGGCATCGGTGATCAACAACGCTGGCGGTGAGTTCACCGTGTACGAGCTGTTCGGCGAAGTTCGTTTGCCGATCCTCGCAGGTGTTCCGCTGGCCGAGACGCTCGAGCTGAGCGCTGCAGGCCGTTACGCCAACTACTCGACTGTTGGCAGCACCTTCACCTGGAACGTCAGCGGTCTGTATGCTCCGACCGAGGACATCTTGTTCCGTGCCACCTACGCACAGGCGGTCCGCGCACCGAACATCAACGAGCTGTTCAACCCGGCTCAGGGTGCGTTCTTCCGTCCGGACGATCCATGCGATGCAGGTAACCTCGTCACAGCAGCCGATCCGGCGCTGCGTCAGGCGAACTGTACCGCGTTCTTTAACTCGATCGGTTTTGATCCGACCTTCGGCGGTGGCACATACACCTATGTCGATCCGCTGACTGCGCGTTTCTCGGGCTCGATCAGTGGTAACCCGGACCTGCAGGAAGAAACGGCAACCACGTGGACCGTGGGCGCACAGATCACCCCGCGCTGGATCCCGGGCCTCGTTCTCAGTGTCGATTACTACAACATCGAGATCGAAGACGCGATCAACGCGGTTAGCGCGCAGGACATCGTCGATAACTGCGTCGACTCGGCTACGATCAACAACGCATTCTGCACCCTGCAGGATCGTAACCCGGCCACCGGTGGCTTCACCTTCCTGCGTCAAAGCTCGCTGAACTTTGCCCGTCAGGAGACCTCTGGTGTCGAATTTTCGGGCCAGTATCGCTTCGGCTTTGGTGATCACAACTTCACCCTTGGCGCGAGCGGAACCTATGTCGAGAAGCTCAACAACTTCTTCGATCCGGCTGACCCGACGCTGGTCGATCCGGAGCTTGGCGAGCTTCAGCGTCCTGAGTGGGCCGGTCGCGGCTTCTTCACCTGGGACTGGAACAGCCTGAGCGTGACCTGGGGCACGACCTTCCTTGATAGCATGGGCCTTCGCGCCGTTGAGATCGAAACGGTCGGCAACACCGGTTCGGACACTTACACGCCTGAAAACGGCCTGACCGACGAAACCTTCATTCACGACATAACATTCAGCTATGACGTGAATGACCAGTTCCGTCTGTATGGCGGTGTGAACAACGTGTTCAACACGAACCCGTTCGTGACCGAGCAGGCTTATCCGGTTAGCCCAGTAGGGACTCTGTTCTTCCTTGGTGTTCGCGCTTCCATGTAAGCGATCACGGAGAGCAGCAAGATACAATTGAAGCGGGGCGGCCTTTGGGTCTGCCCCGCTTTTTTGTTGGCCTTTTGACGCTGGACCGGAGTAATGTGCTGAAGCAATTACGTAAAATCTTGTAACTTATGTTACAGATTGTCTGTTACATTTTTTGCAAGCCACTATCTGACCTAGGAACGCATGGGCCACAACATGCTTTGACGGCAAACTTGAGTCGGGGAACCAGCAATGAGAATTGCAATTGCAGATGATGATCCAGAGCTGCTGGACCAGTTGAGCAATGCGCTCGATGAAACCCCTCATCAATATGAGAGATTCCGTGCTGGTCACGAACTGCTAACATCGCTCAAACGCGAGACATATGACGTGGTTCTGGTCGATTGGAACATGCCGGGCAAAACCGGTGTGGAAGTGATCGAATGGGCTACCGATACACTCGAGAACCCGCCAGCATTCATCCTTCTGACCAGCCGCTCTGAAAAGGCCGACATCGTCCGGGGACTGGAGGCAGGCGCAGTCGATTATGTGGTGAAGCCTGAGAGCAAGGAAGTTATCTTTGCCAGAATTGATGCGGCGAGCCGCCGGATCAAGCCGCCCGAGATAGATCGTCACGCGACCTTCGGTGATTACAAGATCGATCGTTTGCTGCGCCAAATCACTTGGCGGGGCGAAGAGGTGAAGCTGACGGCAAAAGAGACCGAGCTGGCGACCCTGTTCTTCGACAATCTCAATCGTCCGCTTTCGCGCTCTTACATCTTTGGACAAGTATGGGGAGGCGTACTGGACGTCGAAAGTCGCACGCTCGACATCCATATTTCCCGCATTCGTTCAAAGCTCAACCTGCGCCCGCAGAACGGGTTCGCCATCCAGACGGTATTCGGTTTTGGCTATCGGATGGATCGGACATCGGATACAGACGAGTAACAATTTCGTCTGAAAGGCAGCCTGGCACTGTGGGCCGTGTGAGAAAAATTGCCTCTTTCGCTGTAGCTTGCACTGCGGTCGCAGGATTGTCTGCCTGTGCGGTCTCCGCGCCCTTATCCATCGAATCCACCGGCAGCCTGCGCGGCACAAGCCAGAGCATCGTCATGAGTGTCTCAACCGAAGATGCGACACCAGCCCGCGCAGTCTTCGGCGGCGCCTTGATCAAAGCCTTCGCCGAAAATTCGATACGAGGCAGCGATAAGGGCGCCCTTTTGATCGATTTCGCGGTGTCTATCGGTGATGCTTCTTCTGGCATTCTCGCTGGCGAACAACAGCCGGCAGAGGACGGAGCGGAAAGCAATTGGATTGCCGAACCGCGTAAGTCGCGCCGCTTCGATAAATGCGAGCCGAAACGGCTCAGTGGCTCTCTTGTCGTGATTGATCGAGCGAGCAGCACACCAGTTTACGCTGGACGCGCCTCTCGGATTGAATGCGACTTCAATGACCGGGATATCGAAAAGCTGGCAGAAGCTTTGGCGAACGACGCCGCCAACTAATCTGCCAAAATCGGCATTGTGATCGCGAATCGTGTGCCCTGGCCCGGCTCGGACTCAACGGCGATCGTGCCATGATGCGCGTCGACCACTTTCTTGACCAACGCCAACCCCAAGCCAGAGCTTGGGCCTGCATGCGTGGAATGGGCGCCGAACCTCGCAAACGGATCAGCGCGCCTGTCTCCGCTTAGCCCAGGGCCATCATCGGCAACGGTGAATACCATTCTCTCGCCGTCAGCCGACTGGGCAAATGAGACATCCACGCAGCCTTCCTCATCGGAATACTTGATCGCATTGCCGATCAAGTTGTCGAGCATGCGAGCGATGAGCGATGGATCGACCACGGCGAAACACGGGTCTTCTGGCACCTCTTGTTCAAGGCGAATGCGTTTCTTCTCCGCCAGCGTGTATGCTCGGTCACACGCCTCTTCGACCAACGCACCGATATCCGCCTCATAAGTCTGCAGATTGGGGCTATCCAAGCGCGCCAATTGCACAAAATCATCGGCCAGTTTGAGCGTGCGCTCTGCTTGCGACCGGATACGCCGCATTGTATCTGCATGCGCCGAGGGATCCGGGGGTTTCTTTTGCGACAATCCTACGATCGCGACCTGCGGCGTGCGCATATCGTGCGAGAGAAACTCGAGCATTTGGCGGCGTTCGTCATCAAGACGGCGAAGCTCCGTTACTTCGCGCAGAGCGATAATGCTTCCCGAAACCTGTTCTTCATCGCCCTTAGTGTCACCCAACTCAGCCCGCGCAATGAGGAATGTTCGTTCATCACGCGTTGTTAGCTCACTCCCATCCTGCGTGAGCTCCGCCTCGGAATAGCGCAGAAACTCCCCAAAGGTCGCATTTTCCAGCTCCGGCCAATCAGGAAAGAGTGTGCTGGCCTTGGCGTTGAGCATTTGCACGGCTTCCTGCCGGTCCAGAACGACGATGGCATCGGGTGCCGTCTCGATCACCCGACGCAGGAAGCTAAGTGAATCGTGCACGGTGCGAACCAATCCGCGCAATTGCTCGATCTGCTGCGAGACATAGTCCAAACCGCCCGGGTCCGATGCGACGCTGGCCGAACCGGTCAGGCGGGCTGCTTCACGTTCGAGATAACGGCTCGCATGGCTAAGCCGGCGCCAGCTCCACAGCGGGTAAGCGAGCATGATGACGATCACGATGGACGCGGGAGCCAACCACAATCGGCCTGCACCGATCAGACCTGTCGAGATAGCGATGACGGCAACGATCAGTGCAATGGCGCAAGCTAAGACGTAGCGCGGGGAAAGATACCAGAAGGCCAGAAACAGCAGCAGCAGAACCGCGGCCGCCAGAGCATTGTGCCAGACGTTGCCGATCGGCGAGATCATCGCATCCTGCATTAGTGCGCTGATGAGGTTTGCCTGCGCTTCGACACCCGGCATCAAGCCGACATCACCTGTCGCCACAGAATAACGGTCCCCCATCCCTTGGGCAGTGGCACCGATCAGGACGATCTTGTCCTTGAGCACATCTGGCGGGGCCGATCCGTCGAGAACGCTGCTCGCGGATTGCGTCGTTGGGAAAAGGTCCCGGTCATAGAACGGAACGACCGGCGCGCCGCTTCGCAGATCATCGTCAACCGCAAGGCCCAACTGGTCCATCGCCACCAGTGAGAGATGCGGATAGGACTGGCCATCAACCGCGTAGTCCATCTCAAACCGACGCAACACACCGTCAGGGTCAGTCTCGACAGCCACATGCCCAACCGCCGCCGCCGCGTCTCTTAATGCCGGCAATGGAAGGACGGGATCTTGCCCGAATTCAGTATTGGGACGCGGGCCAAAAGTATGCGGCAAGATGACCTTGCCGTTCTCTGCCAGAGCTTGCGCGAATGCCTCATCCGCATCTGGTTCAGTCGGTTCAAGAAACAGAACGTCGAATATGACAAGCTTCGATCCAGCGTCTGTCAGACGGTCAATCAGTTCAGCATGGAGCGCGCGTGACCACGGCCAATTGCCTTTCTCACCAACGCTGCGATCGTCTATGGCGACCACCACGATGTCTTCGCTGGGCGCAGGCCGCGTCAACGCGGTGGCTGTGTCGAGCAACTGGTTGTCTATGCGCTGGGCCGAGCCGCTGGCATGCAAGAACACAGCGCCGCCAATCGCCAAAGCGAGTAGCACCGCCCATTCCACCATGAGGCGCGCTGACTTCATATGCGTGTTGCCGCTTTCCTAGTCTTGAACAAGCAAGCCGGTTGCATCACTCCAGACCTTAATCAGACCGTCGATCTCGTCAGTCTGCATCTCTGCGACGCGCCATTTGTACTTTGCATTGGGTAGATTGGTCAGCAGGAGCGACGATTGCGAAAGACCGGTTTCGTCGATCAGCAATTCTTGCGGTCGGTCCTCGCGCCACAGCTGAAAGGCATAGATGCTCTTGTTTTTGTTTTCACCTTCGTCACCCCACTTGAACAGAAACCCGTCGAGTAGGGCAGACTTCCCAGCATTACCTTTCACGCCAAGTCGTTTGCGAATGAAGGAGTTGGCGTCCGAGTTGCGCCCTTCGACGCCACTTCCCGAAATCGCGCGGGCAATGACAACGTACCGCTGTTCATCAACACTATCAAAACTGACCGTGGACCCGGACACCACCTTCTCTTCAATCACATCTTTGCCTGACTGGTCGGTGGCGATCTGCACGCGAAACTTGGCCGCGCCCTCTTGCGGCTTGATCGCAAACTCCAATGTCTCGCCCGTCTGAGGCCGCGTTCCGTCAATTAGTACGGCGGGGGGAAGCAGCGCTTCGGGACTACCCAGCCCCTCGGTAGTGCTCGCCAGACCAAAACCAGCATCTGCTATGCCTTCTTCTTCGCCCACTGCAACATTCACGCTGCCTTCCAGCACTTCGGTGATGCTGCTGCCAGCTTCGGATGAATAGGCCGTACGAAATTCTGTCCCGCGAACCGCCGTCGTCGCGACCGGAGTGCCCACACGCAGTCTGTCATTGGGCTTGAGCGGGCGCGATTTGGTTGTGCCACGCCCTTTGCGGACCACAAAGTCGATGTCCTCGATGCCGTTCAACACGTACCGACGCGCGGTCTTGAGAAACATGACCGAGTTCGACGGCATAGTGAAGCGTTTGCCGGAATCGGTCCGAAAAGCGATAAAGCCGTTACCTTGCGTGGTGACCACATCACCTTCGCTCAAGGTCGTTCCGCGCGTCACCGTCTTGTTTGGGATCGCTACACTGCCGGAATGGTGGGCGACATTTAATCGCAGCGGGGTGTAGCGCAGCGCGCTGCGAGGGATACGGATTTTCTTGCCGACGGGAATTCGACGCGGGTGGCGAATTCTGTTCAGCCGCTGAACGGTTAGAGCCGAGCGGTAAGAGCGCATGTACTTTTGCGCGAGCGTGTAGAGCGTATCGCCCTTCTTCACTTCATAGATGACCGCATCATCATTGCTGGCGAGCGCTTGCCCGTGGGGCAGCGCCAGAGCCAACAGGAGCGCGCAGAGTACGCGGAACGGTGTCTTCAAAAACATAGAGCCCTCCAAGGGATTTCTACGTCTCCTGCCATCCACCTGTAAACCGTTCTATGAATAAGCGGCTTTTCGTTACAGGAATTTACTTCTTGATGTTTTCCGGAAGGATCAACGTTCGCGCGATGGCGCAACCAGTACCGCATTGGCAATCAGCAGATCGAGCCCGTCGAGATAAGCCCGCTCCGCCGGGTCATGCGCAAAACCAATGGTCAGCCCGGCGCCGCTGCGCTGCGCCATCAAGTATGGCTTAAACGCAAGCTGGCGCTGGTTCTCGGCCCAGACATAGCCACTGGCCACGAGATTATCCGCGTCAGCGAAGCGCATCACATTGATGCCTTTGGACCGATCTAGTGGTGTGAAAATCTGCGAACCTCGTGCCAGCACGACCGCGCCATTATCATACCCTGCAGATAGATAATGCTGCCGGTCTGCGACGGTATTCAGCAGCGCACCAGGCAAAGTATCGGGCAAAGCGTCCTGATCGCGGATGACCTCGCGGTACTCTTCCTCGCTGGTGATTTCCTGCGCTTCGACTGGCGAACCGTCGTCCCCACCCTCTTCACCATCGGGGATACGGCCCAGCGCGGCTTCGCGGGTCACAGCAAGGAGCGGATTGTCTCCACTTGAGAACGCACCAAGGCTGTTACCAACCGCCACCAGCACTCCCCCGCGCTGAACGAAAGCTCTGATGTTGGCGACACCGCCGGTGCCAAGCACACCCTGCGGGCGGCCATCGGGGAACAAAACCACGTCGTAATCGGACAAGTCAGCGCGTGTGAGACGTTGCGTGCGGATCGGCACGACGGGCAAGCCCAGACGCTGTTCAAGCACGTAACGCATCGCCCCCGCGCTCAGCTGTGACATACCATCGTCCCATGCAATCGCGACCTTGGGCACCGTCAGACGCACAAAGCTCTCGCTGCCAAGGTTCGGGCCGTCTTCGACCCAGCTTGAATCCAGACCGATCGTGTGCGCGCCCACTTCACGCGCCATATCGGACAGCTTGGCCATCGCGGCTTCATCATTCGGGCCGGTCGGGAAGATCACCGTACCGCGCGGGAATGTGCGGCCATCCTTGGTGAAGGCTTTGTCGGTCACGCGCGCTTCGAGACCAGCACGGATTGCGCGGGTTACCAGTCGTGCCTGACCGCTGTCAGTCCAAGGAACTGCGACTGCGAAACTGCGCGCACCTTCATTGACCGGCGTGATCGGGGTCTCGGCAGCAAGCGCATTGCCGCCCGCCGCGCCCGCGCAAAGCTGCACATCAACGCCCGACATGAAGCCGACCGACCATGCGGTGACGTCGTAGAGTTCATGCGGCAAGTCTTCGGAGCGGCGCTCTTCCTGCTTGATCACGAAATCGCGCGGAAGCTGCGTGTTCTTGTCTAGCAAGCTGCGCACGAGCCGCGCGGCGGGCTGGGCCTGCGGCACGGCAAGATACCCCTTGGGATAGCCGCGCCCGCATACTGTCGCCGCGCCATCGCTACGGCGGACGGTGATGCCTTGCGCGACAAGGCGACGGCCAAGCGCCTCGGCGTTCCAGCGGCGATTGCCAAGGTCGATGACATAGGTGCCCCGCCCCGCTGCGCCATTTGCGTTGGCGCTGCGATAGGCGGCGTAGTCGCTCAAGAAACGCGAGGCGTTGTTAGAGACTGCCTCTGCGGTCGAGAGACTGGCAATGAAGTGGTTGCGGACGCCGTCAGCATAGGTGAGCTTGGTGCCATCTCGCCGTTCCCACACCATGCCGCGCGGGCTTCCCTGCTCATAAGTGCTGCCAATCGCGCCCTGATGCGTGTTCCATGTGTCGCCATAGCCAGGGTAGAACAGGTCATAGACTTCGCGGGTGAAATACGGTTCCCGCATGCGGTCAAACCAACCGGCGGTGTTGCGCCCGATAATCTCGTAAGCGCGGCGCTGCGCGGCGGTGATGTTTGGATTGATCGGATCGGCGGCGGGGCTGAAGAAATAGGTGTCGTCCCCGCTCATTTCGTGAATATCGGCGACAACAACCGGGCTCCACTGGCGGATGGCAGCTACCTTGCCGCGCGTCTCGGGCTGGCTCAGAGTGAACCAGTCACGGTTGAGGTCAAACATGTAGTGATTCACGCGCCCACTTGGCCATGTCTCGTCATGCTCTGCGGCCTGACGGTCGGCAGCAGGGACGATGCCCGTCGCGGTGCGGAAGTGGTTTACGAAACGCGCGCGCCCATCGGGGTTTTGCAGCGGGTCAATCACCACGATGGTGTCGTTCAGGATTTTGCTCACCCGATCATCCCTGCGCGAGGCGAGCATGTGATAAGCCATCATCAGCGCTGCATCGGTCGAGGTGATCTCGTTCCCGTGCACCGAGTAGGCAAGCCATGTTACGGGCAGCGCATTGCCATTGCTGGCTCGACCGGCGGCGATATTCGCAAGGTCCGCCTGAATGGCATCAATGCGCGCCATGTTCCCTGGCGCGGTGATGACCATGTAGTAAAGCGGGCGCCCTTCCCACGTCGTCGCATATTGCACCAGCTGCACACGGTCCGGCGCGGCCTTGGCGAGCGCTTTGATGTAAGTGACCATCTCGGCAGGCGAAGTGATCTTCGTGCCCGCCTCATGTCCAACCGTTTCGGCCAAAGTCGGGACCGCTGGGTCGAAATCGCCATCAAGGAAAGACTGCGCGCTGACGGCTGAGGAAAGCCCCATCGCCAGAGCAAAACCAAGGATCAATCGCTTGAGGAAGTTGGTCGGCATCAATGGCCCCTTCGCCGTCATGTCTTTCAGGATCAAACCACGGGTGTTGAGCAAGTTCCCGAAAGCGTCAAGGAGAATGCCGCGCGAGGCCTGATTGCATTGCAACTTTCAGCCTGTTAGCCCTCGCCCAGACGCTGAAAAGGACGGTTGGCAGTGCGATACGCAAAGTGGTTTGGGGCAACATGTGCTGCGGTAGGTTGCTTCGGTACCGCGATGGCGATGCAGACTGCTCCCGCCGCCCCCGTCCAAACAGAGACAATGCCCGAGGAAGAAACTGTGACCGAGTGTGAGGAGCCGCCCATCACCCTGGCGGCGGTGGGTGATGTGCTGTTGCACGACACGTTTCAGAAATGGGCCGCAGAGCAATCTGAAGGCTATTACGCGGCGATAAAACCGGTCGAGGACTTGATGCGCGGCACCGATGTGACGGTCGCCAATCTCGAAGGACCAACGGCGCGGAACCTGACCGGGCTGGGCCGCACGGAGGTGAAAACGCCTGCGACGATCTATGATGGCGTCGCTTACAAGGGCTATCCGCTGTTCAACTATCACCCCTCGCTTGTTACCGATTTGAAGCGGCTGGGCGTCGATGTGCTGCAAACGGCGAACAACCACTCGCTTGATCGCGGATCACTGGGTGCGGATCGCACACTGGAGGCGATTGATGCGGCGGGGCTTGGCCGCACGGGCACCCGCAAGGCATCGGAATGGAGCCGCGATTTCGATTGGTCCGCGCGCTACACGGTTGAGCGCGGCGGTAAAGATTACACCTTCGCCTTTCTCGCCTGCACCTATGGCACCAATGGCGTGGCCGATAAAAAGGGGCAGGTACTGCACTGCTACGACCAGCGCCAAGAGGTGCTGTCGCAAATCCGCAAGCTCAGCGCGGACGACAGTGTGTCGGCGGTGATCGTTCTGCCGCATTGGGGCAAAGAGTACGAACCTCTGCCCGAGAGCAAACAGATCGGTCTCGCTCAGGATATGGCCAATGCAGGCGCCACGGCGATCATTGGCAGCCACCCTCATGTGGTTCAGCCGGAAAGAATGGTACGCGCGTCAGACGGCCGAACGGTTCCAGTACTCTACTCGCTTGGTAACTTTGTCAGCCGCCAGATTGGCCTGCCGCGCCTGACGACGATCATCTATCTGCTCGGCTTTGAGCCCGATCGCGCAGGAAAATTGGCGGTGACGAAATCCGGTTGGGTGCCGCTGCGCATGCGCACCGAAGGTGGGATGTCGCTTGATGCACTGGACCGCATCCCCACCAGCGAAGGCGCGTCGTACCTATCGCACCTGCTGGAAACCTATTCGGCAGACAAACGCCTGCCTGCTAATCCGGGGGCATATTGGAACAACGCACCGAAGGCCTGTTCTATCGAGCAATAAAACTGGACCGTGGGGGATTAAGGTGGTCGCATCAAAGTTTGGAAAACGGGCCGCTCTGGTCAGTGCGCTGGGTCTTCTGACGGCGTGCAACGGCACGGGAACAGACGAAACCGCCGAAGCCGCACCCGTTTGCATTGAGCCAATCACCGTCGCTGCCGTGGGCGATTTCCTGCTGCACGGTCCAATCCAGCGCTTCGCCGCAGCGCAAGAAAACGGCACGCAGGCGATCATGGAGCCGGTCAAAGACCTGATATCTGGTGCGGACCTTGCCATCGTCAATCTCGAAGGAGCTGCGGCGAAGGACATGGTGGGCCTGAGCGGTCGCACCATCCCGACACCGGCGGGAACCTATGACGGGCGCGCATATTCAAGCTACCCGATGTTCAACTATCATCCCAGCGTGATCGGCGACCTGAAAGCGGTCGGGTTTGACGTGATCCAGACCGCCAACAACCACTCGGCGGATCGCGGCGGACCGGGGGTTGATGGCACGATTGCCTCGATCAAGGCCGAGGACCTGCCACTCACTGGAACACGGCTTGCCGAAGCCAAGAAAGAGGGCTTCGACTGGTCCGCCCGCTACACCGTCAAACGCGGAGATCAGGCGTTCCAGTTCGCCGCCATTTCCTGCACTTTCAGCACCAATGGCCTGCCGGATCCCGATGATCAGGTGCTGATGTGCTACGAAAATCGCGAGGAGATGCTGGGACAGATCAAAGCGCTGGCGAGCGATGATGATGTTGATGCAGTGATCGTCCTGCCGCATTGGGGAATCGAATATCAACCGCGCCCCGCACAGCAGGAAGTCGAATTGGCGCAGGATATGGCCGATGCAGGAGCCAGCGCAATTATCGGCACCCATCCGCATGTGGTTCAGCCCGAAGAGATGCTTGAGACGAAGGATGGCCGCTCGGTGCCGGTCGTCTATTCACTCGGCAACTTCGTATCCCGCCAGATCGGCCTGCCGCGCCTTGCGACGGTGATCTATATGCTCGGCTTTACGCCTAATACCGATGGCAAGCTGGACGCGACGCTGACCGGGTGGATCCCGGCGCGCATGGACACCGGCCCGAATAAGTCGATCGATGCGCTAGACCGCCTGCCCGAGGGCGCTGCCGCGCCATATGCCGCACATCTGCTCAAAACCTTCGATCCGAAGAACAAGATCGCGGCAGACCCGGCCAAGTTCTGGAACACAGCCAGCAAGCCGGTATGCGCTCCTGAACCCGAGCCGGCTCCCAAATCCTAGCGCCGAAACTCGCGGCCCATATCTATGGGTCGAGCATGCCAAGCCGCGATCCTACCCTTTCCGCACGGAATATAGGGAAGGAACAATCATGGCTTTTCGAGCACTATTCGGTGGCGCAGTCATAAGCGCCGCAATGATTGCGGGCGCAACACCCGCGACGGTCCAAGCAAATCATGGGCTCAATACAGTGTCATCGCTGCAGAGTTTTCCAAAGCTGCCCAAGATCGAAAAGCCGCTGAGAACAATTAGAGATGCGGCCGATTCCTCCAATGATCCTAACGCAGAGACCAAGGAAGAGCGCGAGAACAACCGGGGCATCGAAGAACAGCTAAACAATACAAAGAACCGCCTCCTTCAAGACTTCAGCTTCAACTGGACGGCGCCCAGTGACAATGCACAAGTGGACCAAGGAGCCGCTGAATATCGCGCTGTGGTGGACGCACACGTCGCTGCGGTTGCAAGCGGCCAATATGCCCCATTGAGGGAATCTCGCATGGACGATTTCATTCGAGTGATGCGTTTGCACTACGACAATCGCTCAACCGAAAGATGGATCGGACGTCAGATCACTTTTGCCGAGGGCAATCGGGGGGTCGGCGCTGGCGACCGCACTTACAATGACCTGCTAGTACTGGAGGTGATGCTATACGGCGCCGTTAAGCTCTTTCCAGACAATCCACAATATGCGGCGGCAAAGGCCAAAGTCGATAGTGTTATGGCCAGATATGGCGGCTCGCGCGAAAACGCCAAGAAACGCAAAGATGCGGAGGAGTTGGCAAAGGCTCGTGCGGTTAAGATGCCACCAGCGATCCAGCGCAGCGCGGCTGTTGAAAATCAATTCCGCCAAGCCTGGGGCACAAGTGGAATTCCATACACGATCAAGAGAATTCATATCCGCAGCAGCTGGGCTCCCAAACGCAACTCACTTGGGATTGTCATCGGCCAAGTGCGCGACGCAGCGATTGCGGCAAAAGACCCAGCGTCGGGTAAGTGCTATCTGTATGATTTTACGATGATAAAAGAAGGGTCTACGGTGCGCAGATCTTCCCATTCCACGAAGCGGATTGCGTGCGAGAATATTCCCAAATGATCTGACCCGAAGTGACCCGCGAGAGAGGTCACCCAAAACTAAAGGGGGCGGCCAATCGGCTGCCCCCTTCTTTCTTGTGTCAGGCAATTGGCGGTTTAGCAGTCCCCGATCCATTCACCCTTCATTTCAACGGTTACGCTGGCTTTGCCTCCGGGAAGTGCCTCTTCCAGCATTTCCGTTTCGACCGCCATAGCAAAGGCTTCGGACGAGATCGTGCCGTCAATATCGACGTCGGTCGTCTTCCCGCCACCGACGTCGCAGGTCATATTACCTTTGATAACGCCATCGGTCAGATCGAAGTCCTTGATTGTGCATTCGCCGCTCTGCCGCATGGCGTCAGCAATAATGTCCGGATTGAACTTGTTCTCGCCCGCTGGAATGCACTGCTCTTGCGAGATCATTTTGCCCGCCGCGTCCTGAAACAGCTTGGCTTGCTCTTCGGTCGCACCGGGAACTTCAAACTTCGACATGCCGCCGGTCATCTTCCAATTGCCCGGCTTCAACTCGTCATCAGCAACACCTTGACCACAAGCGCCAAGCCCAACCAGCGCGGCAACTGGCAACAAAACTCGCTTCATCTCTTCCTCCTTGGACACCCATGTGAGCCACGCACTCACACGAGGCTTTTGAGAGGAGCGAGAGGCTTCAGTCATGCCCATGGATATGGGCTGCACGGACATCAATCTGCAGCCATGACGCCTCCGGCATGCGCCAGCGCCGCACCAGAAATATGGTGTTACGCTTTGACTTGCCCACCATAGGTGTGGTTCGCCGATCAAGGCGGATGGACTTCGGAAGGAATGGGGATGGACGGCCCTACTCTCATGGACGGTTTTAAGCGGGTGCCGCACCTCGCACGGTTGGCCATTGCCGTGGTTCTGATCCAGTTGCTGTTCTGGCTGGTGATTAAGCCGTTAGTGATCGGATCCCCCAATCCGGGCTTTGATCGGATCGAGGGCTATGACTACGCCGAGGCGCGTCTGGAAGCTCCAACTTTGGAAGCTGTTGGCAAAGCCACATTCGACCCCATCGCTGAAATGCCCGGCTGGCATTGTTGCGGGAGCGGTTATCGCGCCTTCAGATATCAATTCGACCTAGATGCTGTTCCCGAGACAGGCTTGGGAATCGCCCCGCATGTGCGGGCGGACAACTTCATGATCTACGTGAACAACAGCTTCGTCGCGGGAACCGGGCGGATGGAGCTTCCGGATCACACCTATGACAGCCTGATCCGTAAGACATATCACGTGCCCAGCGACACTCTGAAGGCTGGCCAGAACGAAGTTACCTTCATTTTGGTGCGCGAGGGCATTCCGTACTTTGATTACTTCACGCCGCTCCTTGGTGAATACGGGTTCATTGAGGACAAGATGGCGCCGACCAACTGGTTGTCGGATGGCTATTCTTACCTTGTGCTCGCTGCAGTGGGCATGGTTGCGCTGTTTGCGCTTATCTTCTTCCTTATTTCGGGTCGGGATCGAGATGCATTCTGGGTTTTTGTTCTCGCCAGTGCGCTCGCTGCTTCGACACACTATTATCTCTGGCTTGACCCTCCGTTCGATGGTCACACCCGGATCGCCTATTACTTTGCCACAACCATGCTGGTGCAATTCGCTTGGTTCGGATGGGCCAACGCTTGGTCGCGAGACGAGTATGGCTGGATACTTCCCGCGGCAGTCGCTGTATTTGTCGGAGCCACACTCGCAGCAATCATTTGCCTTTACGCTTTACCCTATGGCCTGGGATATGATCGCGCGGGCGAGATAGTGATCTACAGCGGCATTGGATTTGCGATTGCCACTGCGGCTCGCTTGCTTTGGAATTTCCGAACTCTTGAAGAAGACAGATACGTCGAAGCGGCGATCGCGCTTTTGCTCGTTTCTCTGTTCGCATTGCAAGCGATCACCGAACTCACCCAAGCGCTGAACATGGGTTATGTAACCCGAACTCAGCCATTCCTGATTGTGGGCATTGCAATAGCCTTCTTCGCGCGGCGCGTGCGGCTGTTCCGTTCCTCGTCCCAGATCAACGATCTGCTTCAGACCGAATTAGACGAGCGCACGGCCGAGTTGGCTGTTGCCCATGACCGCGAAAAAAGGCTGGTTCGCCAGCAAGCGCTCGACGAAGAGCGCCAGCGCATCATGCGCGATATGCACGACGGGTTAGGGAGCCATCTGATGTCGATGATGATGATGGCCAAGCGCGGCGCGGGCAAGCACACCGACTATGCGGACGGCCTGCAATCGGTGATTGATGAGATGCGGCTGATGATCGATTCCATGGATTCAGTCGGTGAGTCCCTGCGATCGGCGCTGACTGTCTTCAAGAAACGGATCGTGCCCCGCGCTCGTGAAGCCGGATTTGAAGTGCAATGGACCGACGATCCTGAAATCACTTACCCCGACTATAGTCCGCGCGAGGTCTTACAGGTGTTCCGGATCTTGCAGGAGGCATTCACGAACGCGCTGAAACATTCGGGCGGCGATACAATCACGGTCGACATCCAATCATCGGCGGAGGAGCGAAACGCATTCTCGATAGCGATTGCGGATAATGGCAAAGGTATGGATGCCGCTGCCGGCGAGAACACACGTGTCGGAGGCCGTGGGCTCAAGAATATGCACGCGCGCGCCACCGGCATTGGCGCAACGCTTTCTACTGAGTCGACGAAGGAAGGCATAACGGTCACTCTTTTGGTGGCGAAACGCGTATGACCAAGCCGAAACCAAAATTGACCACATTCGTGGCTGGCGCAGGCAGGTGCACTTGCGAGAGAGGGCAATCATTCTTGCTACAGGATGAACGACATGGCCGATAATGCCGGGCGCACGCACCGTGTGGCGATCATCGAGGATGATCCGAACCTGCTCGATCACTTTATCGGGATCGTCAGCGAACAAGTCGATCTGGACCTCGCCGGGGTCGCATCTTCGGTGGCCGATGCGCGAAAGCTGATGCGGTTAAATCCCGATCTGTTTCTGGTCGATATTGGTCTGCCCGATGGCAGTGGCTTGGACCTAGTGCCAGAGATCAAAGACGCCGCCGATGCCAAAGTGCTCATCGTGACATCGTTTGGCGACCGCCAGACAGTGGTCAGCGCGATCCGCGCCGGAGCGGACGGATATCTCCTTAAAGACTCTAGCCCCGAGGAAATCACCGAAGGGATTGAAGTTACCCTCGCCGGTGGTGCGCCGGTCAGCGCGACGGCAGCGGTCTACTTGCTCGAACGGCTGCGCAACAGCGACGAGCTGGTCGAGCCAGCCGAGACCGATGAGGATGTGCAGTTGAAGGAGCGCGAGATCGAACTGCTCAATCTCTTCGCCCGTGGCCTGACTTACAAGGAAGCCGCGAGCGCAATGGGCATCGCACCGCTGACGATCAACAATTACGTCAAGTCGATCTACAGCAAACTCGCCGTCCATTCGCGCAGTGAAGCGGTGTTTGAAGCGCTCAAGACAGGTCAGTTGAAGATCTGATTAACGCATAGCCGAATTGTACCACACTCATGGTACATCGTGCGATCATCTCACCAACAATGTGGTTTTCGCATGATACCACTCCCCGAGCATACCGATTCCCAGAACTTCGATTTTGAACAGGGGAATATGTTATGTTGGTGTCAGACAAAGCAGGACTTTTGCGTTGCACGGCGATTGGTGTGGCGATTGCGGCCTCTGGCTTCGCTGGAGCCAGCGCGCATGCGGCCACGGCGACAACTCCGACCGTGACACTGGATGCAAACAACAGCCAGACTGCAACCTGTGATCTGAGGGTTACGACGGATATAACCGGTACCGTACCGGATTTTGGTCTTGCCATCGATTACACCCAGATTCAGATCCTCGACGGCAATGCAAATTTCTTGGGGGGAACAAATCCGGCAACCACGGAAGCCATTGTTGGCGGCCCAAACACTTTCACGCGTTTGGTCCAGATCGGCAATGTAACCCCCACCACTAACAGTTTCATGGCTTCTGTAATCGACACGACCGTGAGCAGCTCTCAGCCCCAAACCGGGAGTATAATCGCCACAACTCAGATTCCGAATTCACTGCTCGTCAGCGGCGGCCCAAGTTGCAGTCGATTGATCCCCAATACGCCGCCTGTTGCGGATGCGGGTGTCGATCAAAATGTGGTCGAGGGGGAGAACGTCACGCTTTCGGGAAGCTTCTCAGATGCCGAAAATGATCCTGTGACCGTTCAATGGGCGCAAATCGCGGGCGCTGCTGCATCTCTTTCAAATCCGACATCCTTGACGCCAAGCTTTATAGCGCCGGCAAAAACAAATGCTCTCCAGACGCTTACATTCCAGCTGACAGCGAATGATGGCATTGCAGATGGCACTGACACGGTCGACGTTTTCGTTGCTGCCAATCAGATTCCTCAACCGGACGCGGGACCAGACCAGAATGTTACAATTGGTCAGACCGTAACGTTAGACGCGACGGGTTCAACTGACCCGGATGGCGATCCACTTACGTTTTCCTGGTCTCAGTTGACTTCGGGTGCACCAGTGACGTTGATCAACGCGAACACTGCTCAGCCTTCGTTTGTAGCTCCGAACCTCACAAGCCCCCAGATCATTGACTTTCAAGTCTCCGTTTCAGATGGACTGATTAGCAATCTTAGCACCGTGCGCGTGACGATCAGTCCCAACGCTCCACCGACCGTGGACGCCGGACCTGACCAAAATGTGTCGGGCGGCGATGCTGTCACTCTGAATGCCACAGGCACCGATCCAGAGAACGATCCAATCACTTATCAGTGGCTGCAAACGGGCGGACCTTCTGTCACTCTGACCGGAGGCAATACGGCGAGCCCTAACTTCACCGCGCCACCGCGTACGGCAAACGATCAGGTGCTCACATTCGAAGTGGTCGGGAATGACGGCAACAGCGCTGGCCCATCGGATTTTGTCAGTATCACTGTGGCGGGCAACCAGGCACCTACGGCCGTTGCCGGCCAGCCTGGCACTGCTCAAAACGTCGCTGGCGGTTCAGTCGTAACGCTGGATGGCACCGCTTCATCTGATCCGGAAGGCGATAGTCTTGTCTATTCTTGGACCCAAATATCAGGTCCAACAGTAACTCTGACAGGAGCCAACACACCCACGGCGACATTCACAGCACCCCCACGGACAAACCAAGCTCAGCCCATTGAATTTAGGCTGCAAGTGACCGACCCGTTCGATGCATTCGGCGCCGATGCTACCACTGTTGTGGTTCTCGCCAACGGCCTTCCGATTGCGGATGCCGGCGCAGACCAGTCTCAAGTGGGCGGCAGCACAATTACACTTGATGGCAGCGGATCCACTGATCCTGACGGGGATGCAATCAACTACACGTGGGTGCAAAGTGGGGGACCGCTTGTAGTGTTAAACGGCGCAAACACAGCCAATCCGACTTTCACCGCACCAGCCGCAACATCTGTCGATCAGGTTCTGACATTCGACCTCACCGTTGACGATAGCGTTACATCAGGCGGCACTGGATCGGGGGCGCGAACCGGAAACCTGGTCGGTCCAATCAATTCTCCCCAACAGGACAGCGTCGAGATCACCATTCTCGCCAATGCACCGCCCGTCGCCGATGCCGGCGTGGATCAAGGGCCAATCGATGCGGGCCAGACTGTCACGCTGGATGGCACCGGATCGAGCGATCCTGAAGGCGATGCCCTGAGTTATACATGGACGCAGGTGTCGGGCACGCCCGTCACGATCACCGGTGGCAACAGTGCAACCCCAACCTTTGTTGCCCCGGTGGTCAATGGGAATGAAGACCTCGTCTTCGCGCTGGTCGTGGATGATGGCCAACTCCAATCAACCGCCGACACCGTGACTATCAGCGTGCGCGCAGTCGGGTCTGTGACCATTATACAGAGGCTCATCGGCGGCGACACATCTGTGACCTTCACCTCGGATATCGCTGCGCTTAATTCGAGCCTCACAACCACCAGCGGCTCGGCTCAAGTGAGCGCCACGGAGGTGATTGCGGGTTCATACACAGTATCGGTCAACGACATCCGCACCGCCGGTTTCGCGCTGACAGATATCACCTGCAACGATGGCGATTCAGTCGCGAATGTCGCCAGCCGCTCGGTCGATCTGGAGCTTTCGGCGGGCGAGGATCTGGTTTGCACCTTCACAAGCACCAACTCGCGCGGTGCGGCGCAGGCAGCGATTGCGGACTTCCTGACAGGACGAAACGCGCTGATCCTTTCGCATCAGCCAGATCTGCAACGCCGGTTGGACCGTCTGGACGGGATTGGCGCACAAGGAGGCGGCGCAACGGCGTTCGGCCTACCGGTTCCCGGTTCGGGAAAGCTGCCCTTTGCCATGAATTGGTCAAAGAACAGCGCCAGCGCATCAACCAGCTTGGCCATGATGCAATCAGCCATCAGCGGCGCTGATCGCCCGGTCAAACCCTTCGATATCTGGGGCGAAGTCTTCATCTCCGATGCGCAGCTTGGCTCTCAGCAAGCGACCTTCCGCATTGCTCATGTCGGTGCGGATTATGTGCTGAGCGAGAACCTGCTTGTCGGAGCACTGGCGGAGTTCGATCTGTTCGCTGATCGTGGCACTCTCGAGGCCGGTGAGGCCGAAGGGAATGGCTTCCTTGTCGGACCCTATGTCATGGCCCGTCTCGCACCTCAGCTCTTCGCCGAAGTGCGCGCCGCGTGGGGAAGCTCGGACAATGTGGTCAATCCGCTTGGCACCTACACCGATGCGTTTGAAACGAGCCGCGCGCTGTACAGCGGGTCGCTGGTTGGACAGTTCGATATCGGCAAGCGCACTCAGGTTCGCCCTGAATTCACGGTCCGCTACCTCGATGAAACGCAGCAGGAATACACCGATAGCCTCGGCGTGATCATTCCCGAGCAAGACGTGGGGCAAGGCGACATCAGCTTCCGCCCGCGGTTCCAGCAGGTGATCGCCCTCGATAGCGGTTGGACGCTGCGGCCCTTCATTGAGACCGAGGGGATCTATACGTTCGGCACCAACGCCAATTCGATCCTAGACAACGGGCTGCGTGCCCGGGTCGAAGGTGGTCTGGATATCCTCTCATCAGGCGGAATGCGGGCCAGCATTGGCGCATTCCATGATGGTATCGGCGCGGACAATTTCGAGAGCACGGGCGTGCATGCGTCCATCTCTTTCGGTTTCTAACGGGCAAGAGACAGAGCCCTTATCGAAGGAGCGGGCGCGAGGTTTGCAAACCTCGCGCCCGCTCTTTTCTTTTGGGCTTTAGAAACCGAAGGCAACGCCGACGCGGCCACCTGTGCTTTCCGGTGCAGTAGAGCCTGCAATGCCTGCCGAGATGTAGACCTTCTCTGCCACGCGGGCCGAGATGGAGCCGGCAAAGCCTTGCTCGCCCTGATAGGTCGAAGCGTTGAGGCTGAACGAGACCGTGCTGTCGGGCACCACCATCTGACCACCAAGAGCCATGCTGGCCGCGATGCCGCCGGTCAGACGGTCATCAAGGTCTTGCAGTTGGAACTCCAGCCCCGTCACACGGCTATCGAGTGCGAAGACGCTATTCTCCAGCGCGTTAAACTGCGCGTCCGTAATCGCTGACATGGCATCCATCGAGACACGGATATTCGCGACTGAAGCGGCTGTTGCGACAGCCTGACGGCCCAGCACGCCATTGGCATCAACCGTCACCGCATCAACCGGTCCGGACTGTGCAACTGTGCTGGCGTCGATATCGCCAATCCGCACCGCGCTGCCAGCACCGCCCAACGTCACCTGATTGGCTGCTGTCGTGGTCGCACCCGCACCCACTGCCGTGGAGTTGGTCTGCGCCGCTAAGGCTCCAAACCCGACCGAGGTCGACTGAGCGCCGCTAGCATTGGCTCCATTGCCCACTGCGGTCGAGAAGTTACCGGTCGCCTGCGCCTGACTGCCGACGGCAGTTCCGCGCGTACCGCCAACTAGAGCGTTTGCCCCAACAGCGGTACCCGACCGGCCTTCGACCCGGGCCGTCGCACCAAATGCCGAACCATTCTGTTCGAGGACGCGGGCGTTGGCGCCCGCTGCCAGGCCGTTGCTCGACTGGACATTGGCGTTGCGGCCCAAGGCCATGCTGTTGACGCCGGTGGCAACCGAATTCACGCCAAAAGCCGTGGCGTTTTCTACTGTGGCCATTGCTTCATCGCCAATGGCGACAGCGCGCAAGCCTTCCGCTCGGGTGTCGGCACCAAAAGCGATCGAGTTTGCAGCCGTCGCTCGTGCCACATCCCCGATTGCGATCGCCTCGACTGCCTCAGCTCTTGCGTTGCTTCCGATGGCTGTTGCACCATCACCCAATCCATCCGCGGAAAAGCCGATAGCAATTGCTGTGGTCTCAGAAGCCACCGTTTGCGTACCCAGTGCGATCGAAAGGGCGCCCGTGGCACGCGCGCCTTGCTCAAGATCATCGCGAAGACCGGGATTGGTTGAGCCAATGGCAATAGAGCCTTGGCGGGTGGCTTGCGCATCATTGCCGATAGCGATGGTGGATGTTCCCGATGACACCGAATCCGCGCCCACGGCGATTGTGTCTTCACCGGTGGCTCGCGCGTTCTTTCCGAGAGCGGCTGCGTTTGTGGCGCTTGCTTGCGCATCGTCTCCGACTGCGACCGACGTCGTGCCCGTGGCTTCCGCACTGCGTCCGAAAGCTGCTGCACCCGATGCGGTTGCTCTTGCTAGCTCGCCGACAGCAACAGAGCGCGGTCCAGTCGCATTGGTAAAGACGCCGATTGCAACCGAACCATTCTGCCGAATGTTCGCCCGATCACCAATCGCCACACCAGAAGACGAATTTCCTCCCTTTGCGTTTGGCCCAATAATCACAGTGCGGCCATCTCCACCGCTTGCGTTCAAACCAATCGCAATTGCCGAGTCCTTCGTGGCAGATGCATTCGAACCAATAGCAATAGCATCGGTCCCACTTGCCTGCGTATCAACACCAACGGCAATTGCCTGAGCCCCATTCGCAACAGCACCGAATTGACCCGATGAGTCGTCATCCGCGCCATCAACGCCGATGGCGATGGTCCGTAGGGCCGTTGCGAGAGCTCGCTCACCCACGGCGGTTGCACCATCGGCGGTCGCTTGGCTTAGAGCGCTGAGCGCACTTGCACCCTCTCCATTGGCAACTGCATCGCGACCCAGCGCGACGGAGTCTCCGCCGGTAGCACTGGAGTCAAAGCCGACAGCGGTAGAATTGATGCCTGATGCAGTCGCTTCCGCGCCGAATGTGGTTGCGTTGATGCCGGTGGCGCTAGAACGGGCTCCTACAGCGGTTGTGCTGGACTTGTTTGCGAGCGAGTCGGCGCCAATTGCCACGGCCAATTCACCAGCGGCTTGTGCGCCTTCACTACCAGAATCAGAGTTGTCACCGCCAATTGCGACGGAGCTGGCTCCCGTTGCCTCAGCGAAGGAGCCAACAGCTGTTGCGTCTGGACCGGTGGCGAGAGAGTCTCTCCCAAAGGCAGCCGCATCGAGGCCTGTGGCATTCGCACGCGATCCTACAGCCGTCGAACCTAAACCCTCGCTCGCATTGGCTTGAAATCCAACTGCGGTGTTAGCATCTCCGCTGCCGCTGGCATTGGCCTGCGCGCCGTAGGCCGTATTCGCCGAATTGGTGCCCGATGCGTCTGCTCCCTCACCGCAAGCCGTATTTTCGCTGTCGCTGCCGCCGTCATCAGGCGGGGTGAGAGGCTCAACGCCATCAGGATCGTTGGCGCATTCGGTGGCGACAGCCGGAGCAGGCTGCATGGCAAGAAATACGCATGTCGCAGCGCCGCCGAGAAGGATCAGTTTTTTCACATTTGTTCCCCGTACAAGATTGGTGTCTCGTGCAGGGTTGGAGCCGCCGACATGGGGGGTCGGGAACAGTAGGCGCGACCCGCCGCTTCGAGGAGAGGTCAGGCCGCGCCGTACCGGCAAGACACCAACCCTGCGGCGATGGTCGCTACGTACGCATCGTTGGAGCCAGCGTTTGAATTACCGTTGGAATCGCCGCCAAAAAGCGTTGGAATTGGCCGAAAGCGCTGAGATTTCAGCTTTTGAGGAAGTCTGTGACCACGCGAACAAACTCTGCCGCTGCAGGTTCGCGGCCCAGAAGAAGGTGGTTGCGGCTCTCGATACCGACCAGTCGCGCGCCCCTGATCCGGCTCGCCATCGACCGGGCTGACGCAAACGGGATGCGCTGGTCCTCGCGGCTGTGCACCACCAGAGTGGGGCACTGAATTTCTCTAAGGCGCCCGCGCACGTCAATCTGCGAGAACGCCTCAAGGAAGCGCACCGCGTTCTGCGGCGATGTTGTCTGGCGCTGGAATTCGTCAAACCACTCCAATTCCCCGGGCGACGCATCAGGCATGAAGGTCTGGCTGAACATATGGCGGTAGACGGGATTGTCGCGGCCCCAGCCCGTTTCGGTCAGCACCATCACTGCTTCGCGTTCACGGGCCTCTTCGTCGCTTGCCGTGTGCCGCCAGCCGCAATCATACCCGCCGAACAGGACAAGATGACTGACACGCTCCGGATGGCGCGCAGCGTACTCGATGCACACCGCCGCCCCCTGACTGATCCCCATCAGAGGAAACCGCTCCAGCCCGCACGCATCCACGACCACTTCAAGATCGGCGACAAAGCTCTCCTGGTCCAGCGTATCGACTTTGCGATCCGAAAGCCCGCAGCCGCGCTCATCATAACGGATGAAGTGATGGGTCTGCGCGAACTCACGAAACAGCGGGCTCCAGATCGGGGCCTCCCAGTCGAGCTCAAGATGGCTGAGCCAATTGGCAGCTTTTACAAGAGGCGGGTTGGTCGGATCACCGACACTGGCTAGCGCAATGGAGTATCCATCGGCCGATTGCGCGAACTGGATTTGCTGTTCAGGCGCGGGAGCGGAGAGATCAATGTCCAGACTAACCGTCGTATCGGAAGCGCCTGCAAAATCCGGCGGAGTTAACCCTGCATCACGAAAACGCGCCTCAATCGACGCAGCGAGCGCATTTGCTCCTTCCGGGTCACCGCCCTCACGTTTTGCTTCAACGCATGCCAGCGCAGCCGTGGGGTCATAGGGGACAAGCGAGAGCCAACGCGCCGCCCACTGCCCGCGTGCAGACGCGCCTATACCCGCGCTTTGCGCCATCTTGCGGGCCAGATGGATTCGTGAAGCGAGCAATGTCTCGCGCTGGTATTCAAGCCATGATGAATACCCTTGCTGATTGGGCATCTCGCAATCTTCAAGCAGCGTCGCTTCGGATACGCGCCAAAGCGCTTCGGCCTCGGCAGGTGCAATGTCGTCCGCCTCCACAGCGCTCGAGAAGGCCTGCCAATCCGTTTCGTGCGAGGAGAGAACTAGCTCGACCGCATCCCTGTCCGTCTTGAGCCGCTCCTCGCCTTCGGCATTCACCAGAGGGCGCAATTTCGTCAGCGACCAGCGCAATGCAGCCCTTGGGTCATCCGGAATATCCCAGAGCAATTCGCACAGCGCCTGCCTCGTGTGCCGCTTCCCCGTAATGGCTAGATAACCGAGCAAGGCCCGTGTTTTGCGCGATGCCGGCAGTTCAATGACCTTGCCATCGCGCTTCACGCCAAGCGGGCCCAATGTCGAGATTTGCAGCATCGCGGTCCCATCAAACCCTTGGCAGAGCACATCATGGTAGCCGCGAGCCTCGAATAGGCAAGCAAAAGGCAAACTTCCCAAAGAGTTGGCGGATGGCCCGTGTGAATGCGGCGCTTTGCGGCCTCACCCACTTGCCCGGCAGGCGATTGGAACTCTACACCCATTAATCGAAAGCGACATGGAGAGAGCCGCGCGATGAATGTTGATTTTGCCCCTGAACTGGAAGCGTTTCGTGCCGAAGTGGCCGAGTTCTTCGCTACGGCACCAACCCCTGCAATCCGCGAGGCGGGGCGCAAAACCACCAGCGTCTTTGCTCCGTTCAAGGAGTGCATGGAGTGGCACAACATCCTCTTCAAGAAGGGCTGGGCTGCGCCGCATTGGCCGAAGGAATACGGAGGCACCGGGTGGAGCGTGGAGCAGCGTTTCATTTTTGCCGAGGAATACCGCAAGGCTGACCTTCCACCGCTGTTGCCGCAAAGCCTCGGAATGGTTGGCCCGCTGCTGATCGATCTCGGCACCGAAGAGCAGAAAGCAAAGTATCTCCCGCCGATCCTCGATGGATCTGACTTTTGGGCGCAAGGGTACTCCGAACCCAATTCCGGTTCCGATCTCGCCTCTCTCAGTTGCCGCGCGGAACCGGATGGCGATGACTACATCATCAATGGGTCGAAGATTTGGACCACCTACGCGCATCACGCCAATCGCATGTTCATGCTCGTGCGCACCAGCAATGAGGGTAAGAAGCAGCAGGGCATCACCTTCCTTTTGCTCGACCGGATCGATTACCCCGGCATGGAAATCAGGCCGATCGTCGGACTCGATGGCTTCCCCGAACAATGCGAGGTTTTCTTCGACAATGTTCGCGTGCCGCAATCGGGCCGCGTGGGCGAAGAGAATGACGGGTGGAGCGTGGCCAAGCACTTGCTCAAACACGAGCGTGGCGGAGGCAACGCGGCCAGTCCCACGCTGATGCGGTACTGCGAGCGAGCACGTGAGGCAGCGGGTGAAACACCCTCCCCTTCGGCGGGGTGCTCGCCGATGATCCGGTTTTCCAGCAAGAGATCGGGGCGTTGGAGGCGGACATCGCCTCTCTCGGCCATTTCGAGAAACTCGCGATCAGCGGTCACGAAATTGCACGCGATCCGGCGTTTCCTTCCATGAACAAGACGATGAATTCCGAGCTGGTGCAGCGCGCTTCCACGTTGATGATGCAGGTGTCAGGCGTGGACGGTCTTGCGCGACAATTGGAGGCTTTGCGCGTGGGATCCAATGTCGAACCGCTCGGCAGCGAATTCGACCTCATCTCGATGCCGCTCTATCTCAACAGCCGCGCGACCACGATCTATGCTGGTTCGAATGAGGTTCAACGTGACCTGATCGCGCGCGGCCTCGCTGCGGGAGCGCGCTAATGGACTTCTCATTCTCGCAAGAACAGGAAATGCTCCGCGACAGTGTCGGGCGCTATCTGGAAAAGAACTACGATTTCGACACGCGGCAGGCTCTGGTGTCCTCGGATGCGCCTTGGTCTCCCGATGTGTGGCAGCAATTCGCCGAGCTCGGTCTGCTTGCCCTGCCCTTCAGCGAGGAAAACGGCGGACTTGGCGGCTCCCTTTCAGACTGTGTCGCTTTCGCCGAAAGCTTCGGCAAACATCTTGTTGTCGAACCTTATGTGGCCTCAATCATGCTCGCCGGCGCCGCTATCGCGGGCAATGCCGAGGCTGCAGCGGATTGGGTTGAAAGGCTCGCCTCTGGTGAAGCCATCGCCGCATTTGCCTACGAGGAAGGCGCCGGAACGGCCGATCCCTCGCTCATCTGCATGACCGCCAAGACAAGCGGTCAAAGCACGACGCTCAATGGTGAAAAGCGCCTCGTGATTGCGGGGTCTCAAGCGGATGTATTCGTGCTGGCCGCAGTGACGGAGAATGAAACGATCGGCCTTTATCTGGTTGCGAAGGACGCTCCTGGCATAACTCTAAGCGAGTACACGACCATCGATGGGCGCAGCGCCGCCAATGTTCGTTTCGACAACGTCGTGGTTAGCGCAGATGCAGTTTTGTCGGATGACGCCGAGGCCACGATCCACAGCGTTCTGACCAACGCGATCATCGTGCAATCGGCAGAGGCTGTGGGCGCGATGAAAGCGCTCCTTTCGATCACCACCGAATACGCGATGACCCGCAAGCAGTTCGGCCAACCTATCGCGATGTTCCAATCCATCGCACACCGGTTGGCCGACATGAAGATCAACTACAGCAAGGCGCTGTCAACGCTCACCTACACCGCCGCGCTCGCTGATTCAGGAGCCGTCACCCAGCGGGATATCCATGTGCTGAAAGGCCAATTGGGCAAGCTCGGCCGCGCCATCGGAGAGGCTGCGATTCAGACACATGGCGGCGTGGGCATGACCGACGAGCTTAGCGTGAGCCATTATCACAAACGCCTGCTCGCCTATGATGCGCAGTTTGGTGATCACACATACCACCTGCGCAAGTTGGGAATGCGATAAGGAAGCAGAAAGGGCGACACCTTCGACGCCGCCCCTTCCTCTGATCAGAAGCCCAGAGCAAAGCCTGCTTGGGCCACCACATCGCCATCGCCGCTGTTTCCGGCGACACCTGCGGTGAAGGCGAGGTTGTCTGTCGCCCGGCCGGTGAATGTGATCGCGTAGCCTTGCTCGCCGCCATAGGTGGCAACATTGCCCGCGATCACGAAGCTTTTGTCCGGCATGGCAATGGCACTGCCCAACGCGGCTGCTGCTGCGATGCCTCCGGTCAGGCGCTCATCAACATTCTGCAGATCGAACTCGAGGTTCGACAGGCGGCTGTCCAAGGCCATGACGTTGTTCGACAGCGAGTTGAACTGCGCCTCAGACACCTGCGCCAGCGCATTCATTGAGACGCGGACATTGGCCACCGAGGCAGCAGTTGCAACGGAGGTAGTGCCAAGCACGCCGTTGCCATCGACGGTCACCGCTTCAACAGGGCCAACTTGCGCTGCGGTAGAAGCCGCAACATCACCGATCCGCACTGAGCTGCCTGAACCGCCGATGGTGACCTGGTTTGCAGCCGTTGTGGTTGCACCTGCACCAATGGCTGTCGAGATCCGTTTGTGCGGCAACCGCTCCAAACCCGACCGAGGTTGACTGCGATCCCGTGGCCTGTGCACCATTCCCCACCGAAGTGGCAAAGGCACCCGCTTCAGCCTGTGAGCCCACAGAGGTCCCGCGCGTGCCAGTCGTTAGAGCATTGGCGCCCACCGCTGTACCCGAGTTACCGGTCACACGTGCGCTGGAGCCGAAGGCCGATCCGTTCTGGTTGAGCACCCTTGCGTTCACGCCTGCGGCAAAGCCGTTATTGGCCTGCACATTCGCGTTACGCCCGATGGCCATGCCGTTTGTGGCAGTGGACGATGCGTTCACACCAAAGGCCACCGCGTCTTGCTCTTCAGCACTTGAGCCATCACCAATCGCGACCGAGCGGATGCCAGTGGCATTGGTGTCTGTGCCGAGGGCAACGGCGCTTTCGGCCGTGGCTTGAGCCCCATTGAAGTCGGCATCAGCACCATCTCCGCCCAAGGCAATGGAACCCAATGCGGAAGAAAGAGACTGCGAACCCACTGCAATCGATTCCGAAGCTTCTGCGCGGGCTAAACCGCCAAGAGCGATAGCGTCAGAGCCGACAGCCCGTGCGGTAGCTCCAAGCGCAACAGCCCGGAGCTGGGTTGCCTCGGCTCCCGCTCCGAGCGCTACAGCGTCCTGTGACGTTGCGTCCGATCCTATACCGATAGCAATAGTCTGAGAGCCGGAGGCGAGACTAGATCGGCCGATTGCAACGCTTCCTGTCTCACTTGCGGTTGCGAAATGTCCCGCAGCGAATGAGAGAGACCCTGATGCCTCAGTTTCAGTCCCTATGGCCGTCGCCCACAATCCACTCGCAAGGCTTGCTTCGCCGATGGCAACGGTCCGGTCTGCCGTGGCTTGAGAATCTGCGCCGATAGCCACCGCACTAACGCCGGTCGCTTGTGCTCCCAGCGTATCGCTGTCTGCGAAATCACCGCCAATCGCGATGGCACCTCTTAGCGTCGCATCTGAACGGGCACCCAATGCAATGCTGTCTACGCCACTGGCTGTTGCAGTATCACCGATTGCAGTGGCCGACGCCGCCTCCGCAGCGGCACCTGCACCAAATGCGCTCGCCCTTGTGCCATCCGTCAAAGCTCCTGCCCCTACTGCCGCAGCTCTTTCTCCGCCGGCCAACGTGCCCGTACCGATGCCCACGGAAAAAGAGCCAAATGTCTCACTTCCAGCCCCAATCGCAACGCTGGCGGCGGAATTGCTTTGTGAGTTGTCTCCTATTGCAATGGAGTCGCCTCCAATTGCTTTGGCTCGTCTGCCAAGCGCGACAGAGTCGGTCCCACCGGCCGCCGAATTTGCGCCGATTGCGACGCTGCCTTCCGCGGAGCTATTTGCAGCAGTGCCCAATGCGGTTGAGATGAGGCCAGCAGCACGAGTTGCTTCGCCTAGCGCGACAGAACCCCGCCCATCCGCTGAGACTCAGGTTGCCAATAGCGACTGCGCCAGTGATCGATGCGTCGGACTCATCCCCGATGGCGATAGAGCCTGACCCACCGGAATTGGCGGATGAGCCCACCGCGATAGCACCATCGGCTATTGCTCGCGCTGCACCGGTCGAACCGCCCGTCAGTCGATCTCCGCCTATGGCAATGGCCCGGTCGCCCGAGGCATTTGCACCGCTGCCCACCGCCACAGCTCCTGTACCTCCTGCGCTGGCTTGTTCACCGAATGCCGCTGCCTCTGATCCTGCCGCAACTGAGTCTTCGCCAACGGATGTCGATGCTTCGCCCGATGCGTTCGAATTTTGCCCGACGGCTGTCGCGCCGTTTGCACCGGTTGCCTTGGCTGCCGAGCCGACGGCTGTCGCTGAGCCCGATGTAGCTTCTGCCCCTACACCGCAAGCAAGCGCAGAATCTGTGCCGTTCGAATCCGCTCCGCCATCATTGTCGGTGGGACCGGTATCAACGTTTCCGTCATCATCACGATCAAGCAGACAATCGTCTGCCTCTACCGGTGCGGGCGTTAGCGCCAGAATGCAGCCTAGCGAGAGGACAAGCGCGGTTGCGGTCTTGAAAGTGCGTTTCATGGGAACAGTCTCCAGAACAAGTAAACTGGAGACCGGATCGCACTGCTTCGCGCGCGAAGCTTGACGCAATCATGCTTTTTTCATGCAAAATGGCATGTGAGCGGAAGGTCAGTCGGGTAGATTGACCGCCATAAGCGACGCGCGTGGCCGTTCGCCGATAGGATGTTTGGCAAGCATACGCGAAATGAGGAAGCGTTCGGTCGAGAAGTCCGGGACCCTCTCGACCAAAGCCGCGGCGGCTTCGCGTGCGCTCGACATATTGCCCATCTGGTGGTGCGCGATGATCCGTGTTGTCCACCCGTTCACGCTCGCCGGATCGTCCTCGATCAGCCAGTCGCCATGCACGTGTGCGGTCTCATAATCACCCATCGCTGAATAAATGAAGGCGGCGGTGGTGGCGATTGTCGTCCGCGAAACCGGGCTCAGGCGCAGGCATTGCGTGATCACCTTTGCCGCCTCGGGCAGGCGGTTGAGATATCCCAAGACCATTGCGGTTAGCGTAAGGCTAGCGATGATGTTGGGGCCGTATTCTATGGACTCATCGGCAAGCCGATTGGCGTTCTCAAGATCATTCATCGCCAGCGCGGAGAAGGACAGGAGTGATGCGGCGAGTGGCTCTCTAGGATTGATGGCTCTTGCTGCACTCGCATGTTTAAGCACAGCCATCAGATAAGGCGTGGTGTCATCGGCCCAACCGTTGATTATGAAATGGAAATTTGCGTTGGCCAATACGACATGAGCCGACGCGAAGTCCGGATCTATTTCGACGGCTTGCTCTAGCAAGGCGATCGCTTCGGCCATGCTCGCGGGTTGCATGGTTGCATTTAGGCCTGTCGCCCGAACCACCTTTTGCCACGCTTCAAAATTGGTCGTCCCGCCAATCCAGATGTTCGCCTGTTCGGAGGTAGTGACAAGCTTGCCCATCATGGCGGAGGCAATCTGGCGAGTAATCTCGTCCTGAAGAGCGAATATCTCAGTCTGGTTCCGATCATAACGCTCGGCCCAAACGTGATCGCCTGTCTTCGCATCGATCAGCTGGGCCGTGATACGCAGTCGGTCGCCGCTCCGCCGCACGCTGCCTTCAAGCACATAGGCGACACCCAACTCGTGCCCAACCGCGCGCACATCCACTGCGCGTCCCTTGTATTGGAAGGTGGAGTTCCGGGCGATAACAAACAGCTCGGGTATTTTAGAAAGCGCGGTGAGGAGATCCTCGCAAATCCCGTCCGCCAGAAATTCCTGATCCGGATCAGCCGACATGTTGTCGAAAGGCAGCACCGCAATCGACGGACGATCAGGAAGGGGCGGCGGTGTATCGCGCGACGTCGCTGGCTCATCATCGCCCATTCTTACCGTGCCAACAAAGCGAAAGCCTTGTCCGTGATAGGTTTTGATCAGGCGCTGCTGTCTTCCATCATCATCCAATGCCTTGCGCAAAAGTTTGATGCGCCCGTTGATTGAGCCATCCGAAATTGCACGCCCGCCCCAAATCGCTTCGGCAATTTCATCTTTGCTGACCATGCGATCGGAATGCGTGAGCAGCAGTTCAAGTAGGTCGAGTACTTGTCTTTCGACCGGTCGCGGCTCACCGGCGCAATGCAATTCACGCGTGTTCGTGTTGAACTGAAAGTCCTCGAACCGGTAGATTGCTCCCGCCCCATGCATGCAAATTTCGTAACCGCTCCAAACCACTTGAGCAATATTTGGTAGGGTGTGAGCCTGCGTTTCGGACAGACATTTCCCCCGGGTAGCAGTCCCGAAGAATGGCAAGCTGAAAGTTCTGCCAAGAGGCGCTTCTCCGTGCCGAGACTGGCAGCGGAGTGAATGTCAAAGAAGAAAGTGGCGGAGACGGAGGGATTCGAACCCTCGATACAGCTATAAACTGTATGGTCCCTTAGCAGGGGACTGGTTTCAGCCACTCACCCACGTCTCCGCATGGCGACCGTTTCCGACCGTTTGGCTGTGAGCCGCGCGCTATAGTCTGGCGATTTCGCAGCGGCAAGATGCGATCCGAAGAAAATTGCCTCTGAGACCCACATTCCAGCGTTCCAGTTCGCCATCTGTTCAGCCAAGGGCGCCTAACCGTCATTTCATCGTGTTTTGGATTCGGTTCATCGCCAAGCGATTGTCGAAGCGGAACGCGAGGACTCTGCTTACGCGTGCAGGGGTGTGAACTTTGGGCACGGATGGCTGCGAGGTAAGGATTATGCTTGGACTGAGCCAGATTACACAAGGCCGCACATGGAAGCGCGCCGGAATTGCACTTGCGGCAACTGTTGGGCTGGCGGCGACACCTTTGTCCGCACAGGTGGAGTCCTTTGACCCCGATGAAGCCTATACCAGCGCACAGTCAGCTGGAGCCAATAGCAGCGAAATTGATGCAGATCTGACGACGCCCAGCCTCCCATCAGCGCCGGCGACAACCGCGCAGCCAGGTGTGCCAACACCGGTGGATCAATGGGAAGCGCCAACGGACTTGCCCGCCCCTCCTGCATCGCAAGATGGCGGACCCGCATTTGACGACGAATTCTCTACCTACTCGACAGAAGCCGCAGAGAATGCTGCGCCGTCGAATGACTGGATGCTCGATCAGGCCAACAACACGGCGGCGAATCCAGCTGCAACGGCAAGTGAACAAGCAGCCGCCGAGGTGCCTGCTGCTCCCGCTGGCTACAACACCTATGGCCAGGATGACCTGATGGGCGCCGCCGAGGGTGTATTCGGCAAAGGCGCAAAAGGCCTTGCGAAAGCCATTGAAGACCTTCTCCGCAAGCAGGGCGAGCCGAACGGTTATATCGTGGGCCGTGAGGCAGGCGGCGCCTTTGTTGTTGGCGCACGCTATGGCTCAGGCACCTTGCATCACAAGATTGAGGGAACGCGCAAAGTCTATTGGACAGGCCCATCGATTGGCCTCGACGCGGGCGCCAATGCGGGCAATTCCTTTGTGCTGGTCTACAACCTCTACGACACCGAAGACCTGTTCAAACGCTTCCCCGCAGGCGAAGGTCAGGCGTATCTCGTGGGCGGATTGCATGTCAGCTATATGCGCCGCGGAGACATTGTGCTCATCCCGATCCGGGTTGGTGCGGGCCTGCGTCTGGGCGTCAATGCGGGCTACATGAAGTTCTCCAAGAAACAGCGCTGGCTGCCGTTCTAAGCTGATATCCTGATCCGCATACGAAAACGCAGTTGCGTGCCGGGCTAAGGCGCGGCATTCCCCGCGCCATGTTGAACCGACTCGAAGCTCAGGCTCCCGATGCGCTGCTCGCGCTGATCAAGCTCCACGCCGCTGATGACCGGCATGACAAGATTGACCTTGGCGTCGGCGTGTATCGCACCGGTCAAGGCGACACACCGGTGTTCGGTGCGATCAAGGCCGCTGAGCAGCAGCTGGTCAATGAGCAGGATTCCAAGAGCTATCTGGGGCCGGAAGGCGATATGGGCTTTGTAAATGCTCTGATGCCGTACATCTTTGGTGCGGATGCGACGATGGGTGGGCGTATTTCTGGCATGCAGACGCCGGGCGGCACCGGCGCTGTCCGATTGGCTGCTGCGCTTGCCGCCCAAGCGGGCATGACGCGTCTTCACATGGGCACGCCAAGCTGGCCGAACCACGCGCAGATCTTCAACGATATCGATCTGGAAATGGTCCCGTTTGACCATGCCAACGCCGATGGCACAGCCAATATCGACGCCGTGCTTGAAGCTATCCGTAGCGCAGGCCCGGATGATGGCGTTCTGTTGCATGGTTGCTGTCACAACCCGACCGGCATTGATTACACCGCTGACGAGTGGGAAGCGATTGGCGATGCGATTGCCGAGACCGGTATCTTCCCGATCATCGACACCGCCTATCAGGGGCTTGGCCATGGTCTGGACGAAGACGCAGCCGGCCTGCGCAGCGTGCTTGCCAAAGTCCCCGAAGCTTTCGTCGCGTATAGCTGCGACAAGAATTTCGGCATGTATCGCGACCGCGTGGGCGCGTTCTACATTCTCGCTGACAATCAGAACACGCTGGAAACAGCATTTTCAAACGCCAACGCTTTGGCCCGCGCGAGCTGGTCTATGCCGCCCGATCACGGCGCCGCGGCTGTGCGCCTGATCCTGCGCGATCCGAAGCTGACGCAAGTCTGGAAAGACGAGCTCGACCAAATGCGCGAGCGGATGCGGATGGTGCGTAAGACGCTCGCCGATGCAGGTAAGGCAGGTAGCGTGGATCTTACCCCTCTCGGCGGCCAGAACGGTCTCTTCTCGGTCCTTCCTGTGAGCAAAGAGCAGGTTGCGCAGCTGCGCGAAGATCACGGTATCTACATGGCTGGTTCGGGTCGCATCAACATCGCCGGATTGACCGCAAACAACATCGAGAAGTTTGTCGAAGCGATTGCCGAAGTCACCGGCTGACGATGAACCGGGCCATGGGCTACGCGGCCTGCTCAAGCTCGCGCTTTTGCCCAATCACATTGTAGAAGCTGTCCCAATCCATCGGGCGCCCCACTTCCCAACCCTGACCATAATCGCATCCTAGATCGGTGAGCACGGCCAGAGTTGGGGCGTCTTCGATCCCTTCCGCCACTATTTCAAAGCCAAGCGCGTGAGCAAGATCAATGGTCGACTGGACCATGATGCGGTCCTTCGTCTCAGCCAGCAGATTGCGGACAAAACTCTGGTCCAGTTTGATCTCCTGGGCCGGGAAATCCTGAAGATAGTTTAGCGATGCTTGCCCCGTGCCATAGTCATCGATGGAGATCCGCGCCCCTACTGTAGACAGCCGCTCCAGAGCGCATCGCGCGGTTTCGGAATCAGACATCGGAGCGCTCTCTGTGATTTCGAGAGTGATGCCACCCAATGCCTTGACACCGTTGCTCTTCAATAGCGCGCAGGCGGTGTCAACAAAGCGGTTGTCGGAGAGCAACTGCGCTGAGAGATTGACCGCAAGGCTGAGGGCCTTTCCATCACGGCAGGCCTCGTCGCGGCGTCTGATCGCTTCCTTGAGCACGAACAAGGTTAGATCATCGATCCGCCCTTTCTCTTCCAGAATAGGAATGAAGTCGGATGGCGGGATCTGTCCCAGTTCTTCACTGTGCCAACGAATTAGGCATTCTCCGGCGCAGTATGCGCCATCGGCAAGCCGGATTTTGGGCTGGAAAACGACCGTTATCGATCCGTCCGTCAGCGCCTCGTCGAGCTCGCTCAACAGACGCTGGCGGAAATGCGTTTCTTCGTAGAGTGCATCAGCGTTCGAAGACCAGGTAATCCCGCGTTTGCGCGCCAATTCAGATGCGTCCTCTGCGTCGGCCAAGGAAGCCATGGACGTACCGAAATGCACTACGAGCCGAAAGCGCTCTTTGGCGATTTCGAAAGGCGCATTGAACAGCGCGCGCGCCGAAGCGAACGCACTTTCTTGGTCATCCGCGTGGGCCGTTGGCAGATACCAGCCATAGAGGCCGCTGCCCAAATGATAGACCTGGTTCACGCCTGCCATGAGCCGGAGGCGGCGGGCAATTGCCTGACTGAATTCGCCCCAGTGCTTTTCATCAAGGACAGCAGCATACTCGTTGATGTCAGCAATCCGGGCAACAGCAAGATGGCGTCCTGAACGGCGCGCTGAGGCTTTCTGCATGGCAGCCCGGTTCGGCAGCCCCGACGTCGCATTTGTCATCCGCGCTGCAGACAGGCTGTCCGAGGCCACCAGAGCCCTGCGTAACGCCGCATAAGCCATAAGGAACACAAGAGCCGCTGAGTTGGTAACATAGGGCCCAGCAAACTGGTCGAGGGCGAGCGGAACGACAATTATGACACTGGCGACTGCCCCGGCAAACACAGACGAGTATGTCCCGCCATTCCTGCCCCGCATACGCAGCAACAGAAAAAGACCAACAGCAAGAGCAGATCCGATCAAGGAGAGCCAAGGTGAGGTATGATTGCGATCACGACCTTGGATCAGTGTCTCAGCAGCCTGAATATGGACAAGGACGCCGGGCTGAATCCCGAACAAGCTCGTGGGGTATCGATCACCCAGCTCAATGGCTGTTGCGCCAATAACAACCTGCTTGCCTGCCACCATCTCACGCGGAACACGCCCTTCGATCAAGTCAATAAAAGAGACCCTTGGTATTGATCTGACATCGATGGCTTGGTCGATGTGGAAGGATGCATCGATCTCGCCGCCCGATTTGGCCAGCATATTGGCCAATGACGGGCGGGCAGTTTCATGGGTGGCCACGCCATAAGGATACTCGATGACCTTGCCATCGGCAGACGGATGCACATTCACCGACGCCATGAAGGTCTGTTCACGAAAGTCAGGGATCGGCACAGCTTCACTGATCTGACTTTCGCCACCTACTATATTGTATTGCCGGAAGGTTGCGAGAATTGCCGGTTGCTCAAGTGCAGCGAAGGCCTTGGCCAACTCGGCATCTTCCTCCGGAGTGGAGTGCGCCGAAAAATCGATATCAAACGCAATCTGGGTCGCTCCCAATCGCTCCAATTCTTTTACGGCTGAAGCATGATGGCTACGCGGCCATGGAAATGTGTCGAGAGCTTGCAGTGATCGGCCGTCGATCTCGACCACAACGATGTCGCCCGAAGTCGGAGCGAGACGGAAGCTATCCCGGGCATCACCGGATGCACCTTCGACCCGTTCACCGATGCCAGAAATCAAAAAGCAGATGGCGACGAGCAGCGCAGCAGCAAAAGCCGCCCACCCGATCTGTACATCGCGGCGTTCTTGCGACTTGCGCATCAGCCACATAAGCCATCTCCCCGAAAATGCGGACGCAATGCCGCAGGAGAATGCCTTATGACCGAAAAGGGTTACCGTCAGGTTTGCCTTTGCGCTGGAGCAGATTCTTTAAGGAGTGAGTAGAAGAGATGCGGACGGCGAGGATTTAGTCGTCGTCGCCGTCTTCTTCATCTTCGTCTTCGTCTTCGTCTTCGTCGTCTTCGTCTTCGTCTTCGTCTTCGTCGTCGGCACCGAAGTCGCGACCACGGTCATTGGCCTCATCATCCCTCCCGAAGACATCAATGTCGTCGCCGCCAGGACCAAATCCGAACTCTGCCGCATCGCCTGAACCGCCAGCGTCCAGGCCAACTTCCACCCCGCTGCCATCTAGCTCGTCATTGCCGCCAGCGACGTCATCGTCATCGTCCGAGCCCATGCCGAGATCTTCCCCGTTGGCCTCGTCGCCCTCGCCTCCATCGTCGTCATCGTCGTCATCATCGTTCGAGCCGTTGTCGCGACCTTCGACGCAGATAAAGAAGCCACAAGCCCGACCATCACCGTTGGTGTCACCTTTGAACGGGTCTTCATCGCTATCGCCACCATTGCGCTTATCAAAGCACAGCTTGCCGATACAAAAACCATCATTTGATGCGCTGTCTTCGCCAGCTTCTCCATTGGCATCACCATCGCCTGCCGATGGACTCACATCGATGGAAGCGTCACTGTCGCCTGCATCGATGTCGACATCAACGCCGCTGCCGTCCAGTTCATCATTGCCGGTAGCCGTGTCGTTATCACTGTCATTGCCCGAATCTGCATCGCTGTTGCCGCTGCGATCACCTGACTGGCTGCTGCCATCTGCTACGGCGTCGCCTTCATCGGCATCACCCGAACTGACCGCGTCCACGGCCAGCCCGTCTCCGTCAGAGCCATCATCGCTGTCTTCATCTGCATCATCGTCGCGATTCCCGTCCTCTACGTCACCCTTTTCATCGGCATCGTCATCCGAGGAATCGTCATCGCCCAATTCAACCTCTTCTTCGCGGGCTTCGTCTTCACGGGCGTCGCCTTCGCGCTCTTCGCCTTCGCCGCGACCTTCACTTCTCTCTTCATCTTCAAATAGAGCGTCCGAGTTCACAAAGCCGTCAGCCTTGCCGTCGTCACCGTCTGAGACTTCGATAGCGTCGCTGGCTCCGCCAGAAACGCCCTCATCAAGGTCGCCAATCAGGTTGTCCAAAGAGCGGATACTTTCCGATCCGTTGTCGACTTCCGCAAGTTCGCCAGATTTGCCACCGCTCTCCCGGCGATTGGCTCTACCTGACGTATTGCCGTTCGCGCCCTCATCCAATCCAGATGAGATCGTCTCAACAGACACTGCAGAGGGTGCGGCAGCACCACGAGGCAGTGAGGTCACAAACTGAGGGGCACCGCGAACGGCAGAATTCGAGAAATCACTGTTCTTCTCCGCCACGATCACCAACAGGTTCTCGGCATCGTCCGCATCAACCACTCCAATCAAGCCAGGCGTCAGAAGCGCTGCTTCCATGTCGTCGCCGGTGGCGACCTCAACCGCGCCCTCGGTGACCTGAACACTGGTATCGCTGGCGGATACGGACACATTGAATGTTGTCCCTTTGACCACAGCGGCAAGATATGGCGTCTTCACGCCAAAGTGCGGCGTGGACTTCTTCTCAATCTTGAAAAGCGCGTTACCAATATAATGGAAGAACTGCGTGACCGGGCCGGTCTTCTTCGGATTTGCGACCTGCAGTTTGGCCTTGGGTGAGATTACGACGAACTCTTTGCCCCGCACCAGAACGGCGCGGCCCTTACGACCTGTCGTGATGATATCACCCACGCGCAGCCGTGTGTTCTGGCGCGCCTTGAGCGTCTTCCCGCCCCGTTCAACCGTGACGACCCCGCTTACCTCTGACACCTTCCATTCAGGTGCAGCCGCAAGCGCGGCACTGCCTGCAAACAATGCCGCAATGGCCAGCCATAGTTTTGCAAGCTTGAACATAAGCAAATCCAGAAAAGTGAGCCTTTTTTTGACTCGCTCTTACTGACATGCCCCGCTCAATGAATGGTGAATGCGACTGCTTTACAGAAGGTTAAACCTCGGAATTGCGTAAGGATTTCTTAGGCACAAGAGGTTACCGCCTCGCCCGCAATGAATACGTTGGGCACCCATATTTCACCCCTGACCGCGAAGGCCGTGCTGGCCGCGGCCACTGTTGTACCTATGCACGCGGCAGCGGCAGAGGACGGCAATGCGGGTACCCGCATCGATGTGGCGAGCATGCTGACCATTCAGCCAAACGGCCTGCAGGTTGATGAAGGCCAGGTCGCTGAGCAACAGATCGGAGCTGTATCCGTCCGAGGCAACGAGGCAATCGAGGACTCCCGCTATCAAGCGATTGTAGAGAACTTCTTCGGTGAACCGCTAACCGAGGATGTGCTGGAACAGCTAACCGATGAGCTAGTGCAACTCGCTCGCGAAGAAGGGTACGAATATGCTCGCGCGCAGATCGATACGACCGCGGCCGAGCGCGGTATCCTATCTGTCAGCATTGACGAAGGCATCGTCGACGGCATCCGAATTGAAGGCAGCGACAACGCCATGGCCCGGCGGATGCTTGAGCGTCTTGTGGGTGGGCCGGTCAAAAAGCAGCAGCTCGAAACAGTGCTGCTCAAGGTCTCTGACATTCCCGGTCTGAAACTGCGCAGCGCACGTTTGGTGCGCGAGGATGCCAACCGCATTCTGGTGGTGCGGCTGACGGAAGATCACCAAAGCGGGCGCCTGTCCGCTGACAATTACGGGACCGAAAACTTCGGGCCAGTACGCATGCGTATGTCCACCCGGTTCAGCGAAAGGTTGAGCTCGGCTGATGAAATTCGTACAGCTGTTCGCATCAACCCGATTGAGCCCGACGAGCTACTGTTCTCCTCCGTATCATACCGGACTGTCCTATTAGACAACGGAACCTCGTTGCAGGTTTCCGGCTCTCTGGGCAGCACGGCCCCGGGTGAGGTCGAAGGCGGCGATATCACGGGGGAGACAGCCCGAGCGGCGCTCAGCCTTTCATCTCCGCTGCTCCGCACCAGGAAGGCCAGCGTTTGGGCCGATGTCGATGCGGCCTATATCGAGATCAAGCAGGACGACCTTGGAGCTCTTTTGCGCGATGACACGGTCGCGACTGCCTCAATCGGCATTCGCACTCGCTTCGCCCTGGCTGGTGGGGGCTACATCCGCACCGGAACTTCGCTTGAACGCGGCCTCGGTATTCTCGGAGCCACCCGTCTGGGCGATCCTGCTGCATCACGCAGCGATGGCGATGGCGTGTTCACCAAATTCCGCTTCAACATGGACGGCCGCATTCCGGTTGCCGACCAGTTTGATGCTTACTTCGCACTCGCTGGACAGCTGGCGGACCGTCCGTTGCTTGCCAGCGAAGAGCTGGGGCTCGGCGGCCCATATCGCGTGCGCGGCTATAACTTTGCCGAAGTTCTGGGCGATGAAGGCGTCTATGGCCTCGCCGAACTGCGCTACCGCGTCGATACGTCTGACTCGGCCATCAACTTCTTGCAGTTCTACTCATTCGTGGATGGCGGCTATGTCTCTGACATCGACCAGACGGGCGGCGAAGGCTCGCTGTTTTCGGCAGGCAGCGGGGTCCGTGGCCGCGTTGGCATTCTCGACTTCGAACTCGAAGGTGCATTCCCGCTCGGCGGCTCGGGTGAACGAACCGAAGGCAGCAGCCCACAGGTGAACGTGCGGGCCGGAGTGAACTTCTAACGCTTAGTCCTCATCGTCGTACTCAGTCTCGTCTTTCCAGACGCTGTAGGTCGATGGGATGACGGCTGGCAGTGAGATTCCCGCATCGCGCCGAGTCAACACGCTTTCGTGCACCGTCGCGCCCTCTTCAATCACCCGTTTTCGAGATCCCATCAATCGCCACAACCCGCGATAGGATTCTGTCTTGTCGCCGAGCGCATCAGGAGCGATGTAGCGGCTTCCCTTGCGCCTGCCATAGACGAGCGAATTAATGCTCTGCGTGCTGAAGTCGAGCCCGCATTCCTTAGCGCGGTTGATCATCCACACCAGCGGCACTTTGCACAGTGCACTGCCCGCCTCGGTATGGCCGCCACCGACATCGGCGTGAACACCTGCGAACCACACTTCCTCGACCTGTTGCGGCACGCCATTGCCGTTGTCGAACGGGTTGGCGTGATAGTCCTGACCCTTGGGCCAAGGCATCAGCGGAAAGCCGCGCCGAAGTTCTTCGATGGACGCGGCCTGCATCACGGTTTCAACGCTCGGATTGGTTGAGGTGTAGGCATGCTTTCGCAACCTCCAGCCAATTTCTGCCTTCTCGATCACTGACGATACAGTGTCGAACAGGCCAAGCATGCGGATTGCCGGGCGCTCGGGTCTCAGACTGCGCTCGAACAGCCGCATCTCCGCATAATCATCCTTGCTCGCGCCGGCATGCTCGCCGATCCGTTTGTAGGCGCGGTAGGCGTAGTCGACGAGATTGAGGTTGCGCGGTTCGACCAGACCAAGAGCATTGATGAAACCCGCCAGCACACGGGCGGAGTAGGCACCCCGACTGAACCCGAAGATGTATATCTTATCGCGGACCTTGATTTCCTCTTTGGTCACAGGATCTTCGCGATAGGTGACCTCGTAATTCTCGACCAGAAAGCGGTAGGCGTCCGTCACATTCCGATCTAAGCCCCACCCCGTGGCGAGGCCGTAGAGTTCGCCAATCTTGGACGCCTGTTTCGAAAACCAGCGTTCGGGCGAGAAAGTACCCACACCGGGTTCGTAATATACAAGCTGCTTTTCCGGCTTGCTTTTCTTCAGCACTCCGTAAAGCCGCAGCACATTTGTGCGTTTCTCGGAAATTTGATCTCGACGTGCCATCCATCAGGATGACGATGTTCTTTCCTTCGGTCCGTTCTGACATGCCACCTCCCCGCCTTAGCCAAGAGTAGCACAGAATTGGCCGGTGTCAGTTACCGTGTTCCTTGCGGGCGATTTCGTGCAGCCAATCAGCGTGACGCGGAGCTTTTTTGGTCTCGCTCCATTCATCCAGCATCATCGGTGCAACGCGCTTGAGTTCCGCATATTGCTCGTCTGTGCCGATATCGGCTGCGAGCTCGACGCGGTGACCGTTGGGGTCGAAGAAATAGATCGATTTGAAAATGCCGTGATGCGTTGGGCCGAGCACGTCGATGCCGAGCCCTTCGATATGCTCCTTCGCGCTCAGCAGTTCTTCTTCCGAGGAAACGCGGAACGCGAGATGCTGCACCCATTGCGGGGTGTTTTCATCGCGGCCCATGTCTGGCTGGTTGGGCAGTTCAAAGAAGGCGAGAATGTTACCGTTCCCTGCATCGAGGAAGACATGCATATACGGATCATAGGCGCCTGTTGAGGGCACGTGATCCTCGGCAAAGGCGGTGGTGTATTCCATGCCGAGCACGCGGCCGTACCACTCGATCGTTTCCTTCGCATCCTTGCAGCGATAGGCGGCATGGTGGACGCCGGCCAGGTTCGGAGCGTTCGTCATTGGGCAGGCTCGGCATCCAGAACACCGCGCGCGATCTGGTCACGCTCGATGCTCTCGAACAGCGCCTTGAAGTTGCCTTCACCAAAGCCGTCTTTGTAATCGCCGACACGCTGAATAAACTCGAAGAAGACCGGGCCAACGCGCGGTTCAGCGAAAATCTGGAGCAGCAGACGCGGCGATCCGCCTTCGGTCGTACCATCAAGAAGGATACCGCGCGTCTTGAGCGCCTCCTCGTCCTGACCGTGGCCGGGCAAGCGCTCCGACAACATCTGATAGTAGGTTTCGGGAGGCGCAGTCATAAACGGCACGTTGAGCGCCTTGAGGCGATCCCAGCACGCGACAAGATCATCGCAGATTAGCGCAATATGCTGGATGCCTTCTCCATTGTATTCGCGGAGATACTCCTCGATCTGGCCCTTGCCGTTCTCGCCCTCTTCATTCAGCGGAATGCGGATTTTGCCATCGGGTGCGGTCAGCGCCTTCGAGGTCAGGCCGGTATATTCACCCTTGATATCGAAGTAACGGATTTCCTGAAAGTTGAAGAGCTTCTCGTAGAAGTCGGCCCAATAGGCCATCCGCCCGCCATAGACATTGTGCGTAAGGTGATCGATCATCTGGAAGCCGACACCTTCGGGATAGGGATCAACATCCGGCAGATATTCGAAATCAATATCGTAGATCGTTAGGCCCTTGCCTTCATCACCCGCATAGCGATCCACCAGATAGATGATCGCGCCCCCGATACCGCGGATCGCAGGGATGCGCAGTTCCATCGGGCCAGGCTCATTGGTGACCGGCTCTGCGCCTTGCTCCATCAGGTGGTCGTATGCCTTTGCCGCGTCACGCACGCGGAACGCCATACCGCAGGCCGAGGGACCATGTTCGCGGGCGAAGTACCAAGCGGCGCTGCGCGGTTCGTAATTCGCGATCAGATTGATCCCGCCCTGACGCCAAAGATGCACGTCTTTGGAACGGTGCTTTGCCACCAGAGTGAAGCCCATTGATTCAAACACCGGCTCCAGCACGCCCTTTTCCGGCGCGCAGAACTCGACGAACTCAAAGCCGTCGAGGCCCGCGGGATTTTCGAAAAGGTCACCGGGGTGGATGGTCATTAGGTTTGTCTCACAATTGTCAAACTGGTTTCGTTTGAAACTAAATACGCGGAAATGCCCATTCTGTCAAAGTAGGGCTCTTCGCGCGACGCAAAGCGGGTGAATGTTGGTGTCACTTGTCCAACCAAGTTGCCTTCGCCGCCGCGCTCTATGTCTGATCGCGAGCTTGCGATGGCATAGAAAAGCGCGTGTAGGGAAGGCCCGTCACGGGGCCGCTGCACTTGAAGCCTAGTTGGAAACGCGCCCGATATTCAGCCCACGCTCGTCGCGCGTGATGCTCAGAGTAACGCCAAACGGTTCACCGCCTTCGAACAGTTCGCGCGTTTCATCATGCGTGCTGTCTGCGTTCCCAACCACGCGTTCGCCTTTGTCGTTGCGGCCCACAAACATAATCCGTGCTCCACGCTTCGACATAGAAATCGTGTATGTTTCGACGGTGCAGGCGTCGAAAGGCTCGGTTGAGTACGGCACCCGCTTTCGGGACATCGGCACAACCATATATCGGTCGTTCGCCGACCAATCCGCTGGCATTGTTGAATAGATGCCAGTCGCATATTTGCCCATGACGCCGCCGTTGGCACCCACAAGCGCAAATGAGCCGCGTTCACCGCGGACGCGCTGCACAGCCTCACAAATAGCATGGGTGGAGTAGTTATTTCCGGGCCCGCCGAAAAATGGCAATCCACCTGTCAGCGTCAATCCGCGCGGGTCATCAGGCTCGATCAACAGATGTTCGATCACGTTGAACACCGGGATTGCAAAGCAGCTATAAAAATCGAAAAATTGTATGTCGTCGGCGAATTTTCCAGATCGGCCCAGCGCGATGTCCAGCGACCGTTCCGCCGCTTCGCTGCGGTCTAGATGGGGACGCTGCATCGTCGGCAGCTCTTGAGCAGCCGAAACGGAATGGATGTGCACCCATTTGTTTTCCGGCACCCCCAACTCTTTCGCCTTCGCAACGCTTGCGATGATAATTGCCGCGCCTTGGTTCACCTGATCGCGGGCAACCGTCATCCGGGTGTATGGCTCTGCGATAATCCGGTTGCGCTCTGTTACCTGCGCAAGCTCTTCCGGCGTGCGCTCAATCGGCGCAGCGGCATGCGGGTTCTTTGCCGCGACTTTGGTGAACGGCGCGAACAGCTCACCGACTTCCCGTCGATAGTCCTCAAGCGACTGGCCTGTCCGTGAACGGCGTGCGTTCTCATTAATGGCATAGCCTTCGATGGGGCGCAGACCGAAATGCTCCAACACACCCGGCTCGGCATATCGTTCAAGACCGTAACCGCGATCCTCAAGTTGCCCACCGACTTCTTCTGTCCAGTCCGGCGTGTCATCCTGTCCCGCCAAAGCCCGAACGGTAGAGATCGCCTCTGATCCGGCCACCACAATCACGTCGCTTTCACCCAGTGCGATGTCGTTGGCCAGCTCGCCGACCATTTTTTGACTGCCCTGCCCTCCGGTCACCTCAAGGATAGCGCGACGCGGGTCTGCACCCACACGATTGCCAATTGAGCGCGGTGGATTGTCGGACTTGCCAAATGGCGCCATCGCATTGGGATACGAGATTTCGAACTGCCGGATGGCACAGATTGTATCGATTGCGCTCGGCAGATCGCCGGATGCATCCGCGTCGGCAACCGCCGAGGCGAGTGCGCGGCCAGCCAGGTCCATGTAGGACAGGGCCTCATAGCCCGGCTCGCCCACGCGCTCGGCATATTGCCCGACACCGATGATGACGGGCGTATTGTCAGCGATGCTCATGGGGATCAGTCGTCAAAACCGTCCACACGTTCAACGATGATTGCTGGGGCCATGCCCCCTGCTGCGCACATCGTGACAAGGCCGCGCTTTAGGTCACGGCGCTCCAGCTCATCCACAATGGTGCCGATCAGAATGGAACCAGTCGCGCCAATCGGGTGGCCCAATGCGATCGAGCCGCCATTGACGTTGACCTTGTCCCAATCGAGCCCAAGGTCGCGCACGAACTTCGCGGCGACCACGGCAAAAGCTTCGTTGATTTCGAACAGGTCGATATCGTCGAGGGTCAGGCCAGCCTTTTCGAGCACCTTCTTCGCGGCAGGCACCGGCGCGTTTAGCATCAGTGTGGGGTCATCGCCCATATTGGCCGTCGCGACGATGCGCGCACGCGGAGTTAGGCCGTGCTTCTTGGCGTAGTCTTTCGACGTAACCAGCACCGCTGCCGCGCCATCGACCACGCCGGACGAATTGCCCGCATGGTGGAAGTGCTGGATCTCGACGTCAGGATACTTCTGATTGATCAGCCCACGGAAAGTTGTGCCGTTCGCATCAAGCGGAACATCGGCGATTTTGGTGAAGGCTGGCTCCAACTGACCAAGTCCTTCCAGTGTGGTCTGCGGGCGCGGATACTCGTCCTTGTCGAGCACCACTGTGCCATCATCCAGCTTCACCGGAACAACCGATACATCAAAGCGCCCCTCTTGCATCGCCGCGGCGGCGCGCTGCTGCGAACGATAGCCGACTTCGTCGAGCTCCTCGCGGGTGAAGCCTTCGATGGTGGCAATTGCGTCGCCACAAATGCCCTGGTGTGATTGGGGGTGCACCTTCTGCAGACGCTCGTTGAAGCTGCCCATCATCGGCGGCTTGAGGCCTGCCTGCATCTTCTCTTTGGCCATTTGCGCGGTGAGGCTCATCATCTCGGTGCCGCCGGCAACGACACAATCTTCCATGCCGCTCATCACTTGCGCTGCGGCGAGGTTCACCGAAGTGATCCCGCCACCGCAGAAACGATCAAGCGTGGTACCGGACGAGGTGATGTCATAGCCCGCATCCAGCGCAGCCATACGGCCCAAGTCACCGGCCTGCATGCCGTCCTGCGTCGAAACAGACCAGATCACGTCATCCACAGTGCTGGTATCGAGACCATTGCGTTCCGCGATGGCCTTCATAACTGTCGCGGCAAGGTGCTGCGGGTGCTGCTCCGCCAGGGAGCCTTTGCCCTTCTTGCCAATGCCGCGCGGGGTGCGCACCGCGTCGATAATATATGCCTCGCCCATGGTTCTCTCTCCTGTTTGCCAGCCGATTCTTTCTCGACTCCGCGAAAATGCGGTTGACGCATCCGTAAACCGACTGCACCACTGGCACAACAATCAGTTTCGTTCCGAAACGGTATTCACATATGGAGAGAGATGTGACCGATACCCCCCAGAAACACAAGAAGTCCTGACTGAAGTTAAGGACGGTGTCCTGATCGTCACGATCAACCGTCCTGAGGCCAAGAACGCCATGACCAAGGCTGCGTCTGAAGCAATCGCGGCTGCCATGGATCGTCTCGACAGCGAAGACGAACTGCGTGTCGGCATTCTGACTGGGGCGGGCGGCACGTTCTGCTCCGGCATGGATCTCAAAGGTTTCCTGCGCGGTGAAAGCCCGTCGGTTGAAGGCCGCGGTTTTGGCGGTGTGGTGCAGGCTCCGCCAGCCAAGCCGCTTATCGCAGCGGTGGAAGGCTATGCTCTGGCCGGTGGTCTTGAACTGATGATCGCATGCGACCTCGTGGTCGCCAACAAAGACGCCAAGTTCGGCATCCCCGAAGTGAAACGCGGCCTTGTTGCTGCGGCTGGCGGCGTGATGATGCTGCCCGACCAGATCCCCGAGCGTGTTGCGATGGAGCTGGCGCTTACGGGTGACTTCATCGGCGCCGACCGGGCCTATCAGCTTGGTCTGATCAACACCGTGGCTGACGGCTCGGCGCTCGAAGGCGCGATGGCGCTGGCGGCGAAAATTGCGGCCAATGGCCCGCTCGCGGTCAAGGTTTCAAAGCAGATCGTCAAAGAATCGCGCGGCTGGGCTCTGGAAGATCGCTACACCAACCAAGGCAAGCTGATCGCGCCAGTCTTCATTTCGGAAGATGCCCGCGAAGGCGCCGCCGCCTTTGCTGAGAAGCGCGCTCCGAATTGGAAGGGCAAATAACCTACGAATCCCGTGCCTCCGAATGCGGGGCGCGACCGTAGCTTTGGGATTAGAGAAGAGAGGAACGCAATATGCCCGTCATTGACGTGCCAGAACCCGAATTCATGCAGGATGAAGAGATCTCGATCTTTGCGGACGCGGTTGGCAAATTCTATCAGCAACACGCACCGGAAAAGCGTGTGGAGAAGTGGCGTGAAGAAGGCCAGGTAGAGCGCGAATTCTGGAACGAGGCGGGCGCTGCGGGTCTGCTCGGCGTATCGGTGCCAGAGGAATATGGCGGCCATGGCGGCGACTTCCGTCACGACATCGTCGTGATCGACCAGCAGGCCAAGCACGGCGTTGATGGTTTTGCAGCCAGCCTGCACAACACGATTATTCTGCCCTACCTCGTGCGCCACGGCACCGAAGAGCAGAAGAAGAAGTATCTGCCCAAACTGGTGACCGGCGAGCTGGTCAGCGCGATTGCCATGACCGAGCCGGGCGTCGGCTCCGACCTTCAGTCGATCACAACGACCGCGCTGAAGGATGGGAACGGCTACCGCATCAACGGAGCCAAAACCTATATCTCCAATGGTCAGACCGCAGACTTCATCGTCGTCGTCGCCAAGACCGACCCGAATGAGCGCGCCAAAGGCATCTCGCTGATGCTGCTGGAGACTGAGGGCGCAGATGGGTTCCAGCGTGGCAAGAAGCTCGACAAGATCGGGCTGGATGCAGCCGACACGTCAGAGCTGTTCTTTGACAATGTGTTCGTGCCCGCAGAGAATGTGCTGGGCGGCAAAGAAGGCCAAGGCTTCTACCAGTTGATGGGTGAACTGGCGCAGGAACGTCTGGTGATCGCCATGGGTGCGGCCACCGGCATCGAGAAGGCGCTGGAGACCACGATCGAGTATGTGAAGTCGCGCAAAGCATTCGGTCAGACGATCTGGGACTTCCAGAACACGCAATTCGTCCTCGCAGATCTCAAGGCGCGCGGCACGGCGGCGCGGGTGTTTGTCAACGATTGCATCGGTAAGCTGCTCAAAGGCGAGCTTGACGTGGCGACCGCTGCGATGGCGAAGTATTGGGTAACCGAGCTGCAAGGTGAAGTCGTCGACAAGTGCCTGCAACTGCATGGCGGTGCGGGCTACATCAACGAATACCCGATCGCGAAAATGTACCGCGACAGCCGCATCACGCGGATCTTCGGTGGCTCGAACGAAGTCATGAAGATGCTGATCGCTAGAAGTATGTAGTTTCGAAGGCGCATCCGCGCCTTCGTCCTCGCTAGACGTCCTCCGCTTCGCTACGGACCCGCCGCGGGCGCGCAGTCGCGCTTGCGGGCCTGTGGCCCGTGCTCTGCGACCTGGAAGCGATATTGGACCGGTTCGACGCCGCAGGCGTCGCAAGGCCACGCGTCCGCCCCGCAGATGCGTGAGCGCAGCGAACAGTAGCACCGAGGATGATCGTCTGGATGGGCGATCTCAAAACAAAAAAGGCCGGCTCGCGGATGTCGCGAGCCGGCCTTCCTTTAGCCCTCTCCCCAAAGAGCGAAAGGTTCTTAGAACTCCGTACGGAGTGTGACGCCGTAGGTTGCTGGCTGCTGCGCGAAGGCAGAGCGTGCCAGGAAGCCCGGGCTGCCACGCAGCGTGGTGTTGAAGGTCACACCGCGGGTCACTTCATCAGTGATGTTGTTGCCCCAGACCTCAAGCGTCCAGCTCTTATCCTGAGCACCGATACCGGCACGCAGGTTGATCTTGGTGTTGCCGTCCTGAACATCAAACGGAAGCAGGATGGTGCCACCGCTGCCCGGGTTCGAAGCCTGTGTCGACGTACGACGGTCGCTCTCGGTGCGGATCTGACCATTGAGGAAGCCGGTCAGATAGGTGCCGAGATCACGCTCGTAGTTTGCGCCAACGATCGCGACGATTTGCGGTGCGTTGGTCAGCGTGTTGCCACACAGCTCCGTCACCTGCGCCGCCGTAATCGTTCCGGCACAATCATCCGGATAGCGTGCGTCGGTGTAGGTAAGGCCGAATTGGAAGGTCAGGTTGTCGTCCGGACGAACGAACGATTCCAGTTCGAATCCCGAGCTGATCGCTTCAGGTACGTTGAAGGTCTGGAACGCAGCCCCGGTAAACTCGAGGATCTGCAGGTTCTGGAACTCCTCAACAAACACAGCGAGGTTCGCGGTGATCGCATCATCGAGGAACTGCGCCTTCACACCAACTTCGTACGCATCAACTGTTTCCGAAAGGAAGGTCGGGTCAGCGCCGCCGATGGCCGCGGTGACATCAAGGTTGATACCACCCGCCTTATAACCGTGCGTGAAGCTCGCATACATCGAGACCGGATCGGCAAACTCGTAAGATATCTTGCCGGTGTAGATGAGCTCGTTGTCTGCGAATGTCGCCTGATATTGCTGTGGCAATGGCAGGGTTGCCGTACCGACCGCAGGGGCCGTAAAACCAAAGCAGCCCAAGCCAACGACCACTGGCACAGCGGTCGGCGGCACCAAGCCGGCATTCAGGTTCGCCAAACCTTGAAGACAAGCTGGGTTATTTGAGGCCAGCTGGGTGTAACCACCCGTCTTGGTTTCATCCGAGTACCGCAGGCCAAGGGTCAGCTTCAGCCCATCTGTGACTTCAAGCACATTGTGCGTGAAGATAGACCAGCTTTCCGCTTCTTGATTGTATTGGTTGGTTGCGGTCGTGCCCGCGGGATTAATACCCGTAAGCAGAGTAATTGGTGCAGGACCAAGAGCCCCGCCAGCAAAAGCGCCGTAGAGCAAATCAGTGTCCGCACCGAGCGAGAAGTCGGTCGTCGCCCGAATGTCCTCATCAGAATAGTAACCGCCGATAAGCCATTGCAGCTTGCCGTCCATGGCCTCACCCTGAATGCGCAGTTCGTGCGTCATAGTGGTGATTTCGGTCACGAGGTTGTCGACATCGAAGAAGTCGAGACCGCTGAAATCGGTGTCGTAGTTCTCAGCCGATTCAAAGTCGCGATACGAACCGATATAGATAAGGTCAGCATTGTCGCCGAGCGGGATCGAGATCTCGCCAGAGATACCCCACTGATCGACATCCGCCATCGGCACACGGTTGGCCGTGGTGGTCAGATCCGCGAGCGCGGCGCGAGCCGTTGTCGCATCTACTGGGTTGCTGGCAACAATTGGATGGCGGTTTCCGCCACGTGGATCACCTGAAAGTGCGCCGAATACACCGTTGATTTCCGACGGTGATGCAAGCAGCTCGATAGGTGAGCAGCACTGGTTCTCGTTCGCCGAGTAGTCGAAGATCAGACGGACTTTGAGGCCGCTCTCGCCTTCATACCCCAGCTGACCACGCAGCAGATACTGATCAATCGTGTTCGACTCGCCGATCTTCGTGCCTGTCGGATCAAGAATGTCGATGAAACCATCACGCTGGCGGTAAGCACCGGTGAAGCGCGCGGCGAGCGTGTCTTGAACAAGCGGCACGTTGATCGCGCCCTGAACGTTCAAGAGGTCATAATTGCCGTAAGTCGCGTTGGCGAAGCCGCCAAACTCGGTCACGTCCGGACGGTTTGTGGTGATGTTCAGAGCACCAGCAGACGTGTTACGACCGAAGAGAGTGCCCTGCGGACCACGCAGAACCTCGACCCGCTCAATGTCGACAAACTCGCTCAGTGCAACGCCGGGGCGCGACTGATACGCGCCATCGATGAAGATACCGACCGCGCTTTCAAAGCCGATGTTGTTCGAGGTGGTGCCGACACCGCGAATACGCAGCACGACGGAGCCGGACGCGATCTGCGCGCTCGATGTCGAGAAGCTTGGTGAAACCTGGGTGATATTTTGGACATCGACGACGCCCTGCTTGTCGAGCGCTTCCTGACCAACAGCGGTCACAGCGATGGGAACATCCTGGATATCCTCGGCGCGGCGGGTTGCCGTAACAAGGATCGTGTTGCCGCTTTCTTCCGGCGCTGCAAGTTCCTCAGTGTCTTGAGCAAAGGCAGGTGCGGTAAACGAACTGCAGGCCATCAGGCCGGCAGCGTAGGCTGCAAGCTTACGTGTCATAAATTTCCTCTCCACTTTGCCAGCCGACCTCTTGATCTGACTGACCTCTCCGGTCGCGCAGACTATCAGCGCGTTCGCCCCTAACAAGAGTCGTAAGCGCTTCTTTTACTTGTCGTAGCAAAAATGCAACATGGTGCGCTGCAGCGAACTTTCACTGCGTGGGGCAAGAGGAATAGCTAATTTTCTTACTGTGCCGTTAGCGAGCTTAGTAGCCGAGCCGCAATCCAACCCACAGTGTGCGCGGCACGCCAAGGTCGATGGCGCCGCGTGAATTGCGGGTCACGATGTCCTCGTCGAACAGGTTCTCCCCGCGAACAACCAGGTTCAAGCGGTCGAACAGCGGTGCCTCGGCAAACACGTCGAATGTCGTCGCAGCCCCCAATCGGTCGGTTTCCTGATCATCCTCAAATTGATCCGAGGTGTGACGCAGAGTGCCAGCGAGGAGCCAACGTGGCGCGGGTTGCCAAGCGAGCGTGGCCGAAGCGGCGAACTCGGGCGTTTGCGGCGGACGATTGCCATCCAGCGCCAAAGATGCGCCCTCACCTGCAATCGTCGCATCAGTGTAGGCCATGGTCGCATCAAAGCGGATCTGACCGATATTGATGTTGAGTGAGCTTTCGATCCCCTGCGCTTCGATCGCGGGCAGGTTCTGACGCTGGCGCAGATTGGGCTGAAGCGTGACATTGGCGATCGCGTTCTCGACGCGGTTGTCGAACGCCGTCACCCGGAACCACACATCGCGCACCGGATACCAATCGAGCCCGACTTCGTATCCTTCGAGCCGCTCGTTCTCCAACGCGGCGTTCGCCTGTGTGACCACGGGGAACACCACGAAGGGACGGTAAAGCTCGTTCAAGGTCGGCAACCGAATGCCGGTGTAAGCTGCCGCGCGCAGCTCGAGCCGGCGCGAAGCATAGATGCGCCCGCCCGCCCGCCAATTGACCGCCCAGTCAGAGCGGTCCGCGGCGATGGTTTCGCTTACCAGATTGCCACCCGCATCAACCGCGCGGAAGAAACCGTCATTGATGCTGGTGCGATCGGCGCGCAGGCCTGCGGTCACCAGAAGAGGGCCGATCTGCCAGTCATCCTCGACAAACAGGCCAAGATTGCTGGTGTTGCCCCCTGCACGGCGGCGTTCGCGCAGATTGCCCGTAAAGGCGCTGTAGGCCTCTTCCTGCAACTCTCCGTCGGCGCGGCGATAATCGACACCAAGGCGCAGCGTGTGCCCTTCACCGATGGGCGGACGAATTTCGAACTTCCCACCAATCCCGGTCGAAGGCGTGTTGCGCTGATCGAGCACGCGGACAAACCGCGTTGAGCTGATTACCACGTTGGAAAAGTTGCGCGCCTGAACATAGGCGAGCGCATCAAATTCCCACTCCCCGCGCCCGACAAATCGGATGCTCGCATCCTGACCTTCGCTGGTCGAATCCGCGCCTTCAAAACGCAGCGTTCGGGCGTCTTCAAACAAGCCGACGCGGGCCTGAAGTTCGACCGAATCATTCAGCGGAGCGACTGCGCGCACGCCGACATTCCAGCTGTCAAAGCCCGCGCGAGCTGTGGCAGGGACGCGCTGCGCTTCGGGAGTGGTGAAGAAGCCTTGCCCACGATCCCAGCGTCCAGTGACGACCGCGAAACCACTGCCGAGTTCCTGAGCCAAAGTGCCGCTGGCCTCGGTTTCTCCGCGATCATTGACTAGAACGCTGGCGTTGAATGGATTGATCAGTGTCGATGGACCAGCGCTTTCAAGCTCAATCGTTCCCGCCAATGCGCCCGAGCCGAATGGGCCCGACCCACCTCCGCGCGTGACGTTGATCGTGGAAAGGGTCTCGGGCGCGATGGCATTAAATGGGATGTAGCCGAAGAACGGGTCAGCTATCGGCACACCGTCGAGCAGCACCAATGCGCGGCTAGTCGCGTTGCCGCCCAGCGCGCGCAAAGTCGCCCCTTGCGCGCTTGGGTTGGAGGAACGGCTGTCAGATCGACGGAACTGCTGAAAGCCTGCGACATTGCGCAGCACATCTTCCAGCCGCCCCGAGCCGGTGGTGACGATCGCCTCGCGCTCGATCTGGTTGGTCGAATAGGCACCCACCGAAGCCGGAGTTTCCAGCCCCTGCCCTGTGACGATGATCTCGTCCGTGAAGGTTTCAAACTCTGGCCCTTCGTCTTGGGCGAAGGCTGGAGCGGTGGTGCAGATTGCCAAAGCGGAGACGGCGAGGCGGAACTTTTGAGGCTGGGGGATCTTCATAAATTGGGCGCGTAGCGGCTTGCGCGAGCAAAGTCAGTTTCAAAATGCAATCATGACTCGCTTTTGCGCGGCGTCTATGATTACATGAGTGTCAATAAGGGAAGAGAGAGACCTGATGTTAGCGACACCCCCCGATTTCGACGTCCTGATCGTTGGTGCAGGCATTTCCGGTATCGGCATGGCCGCGCATATGGAGATGAAGACCCCCGGTCACTCCTACGCCATCGTCGAGCGGCGCGAAAACTTGGGCGGAACATGGGACCTGTTCCGTTATCCCGGCATCCGGTCTGACAGCGACATGCACACGCTCGGCTTCGATTTCGAACCGTGGCGGCATGAAAAGAGCATCGCTGATGCGCCTTCGATCCTCGAATATCTTCACAAGATCGCCGATGATCGCGACATCAAGAAACACATCCGTTTCGGCCACAAGGTTATCTCGGCTGACTTTCGCGACGATGAAGCGCGCTGGCATGTAGAGATGGAAAAGGATGACGGTTCGCGCACTACGCTCACGGCCAACTTCCTCTACCTCGGATCGGGCTATTACGATTACGACGATCCCTATGACGCCGGCTTCGATTTCTCGGAGTACGAAGGCCAGGTGATCCACCCGCAATTCTGGCCGGAAGACCTGGACTACACGGGCAAGAAGGTCGTTGTGGTTGGCTCCGGTGCAACGGCGGTCACCATTGTGCCGTCGATGGCGGACAAGGCGGCGAAGGTCACCATGCTCCAGCGCACGCCGACATGGATGTTCGCACGCCCCGCAAAAGATGGCCTCGCGAACTTCCTACGCAAGATCCTGCCAGAAAAGCTCGCCTACAAGATCACCCGCTTCAAAAATATCCGGCTTCAGGATTACGCCTTCAAAACGGCACGCAAGAACCCGCAAAAGGTGAAAGACGCGCTGCACAAGCGGATCGGCAAGAGCCTAGGCCCCGACTATGACAAGGCAAGCTTCACCGCGCCTTATGATCCGTGGGACCAGCGCCTATGCCTCGTGCCCGATGATGACCTGTTCGAAGCTATGAATGCGGGCAAGGCCGAGGTGGTCACGGGCCATATCGACAAATTTGAAGCGGGCGGCGTTCGTCTGAAGTCTGGCGAACTGCTCGAAGCCGACATCATCATCACCGCCACCGGATTGAAGCTTGCCGTCGCGGGCAAGATCGCGGTGAGCCACAATAGCGAGGCGGTGCAGTTCAACGAGCGCTTCTATTACAAGGGCTGCATGTTCTCCAACCTGCCAAACCTCGCGGTGGTGTTCGGATATCTCAACGCCAGTTGGACGCTGCGCGCGGATGTGAACTCGGACTATGTGTGTCGCGTGCTCAACCACATGCGCGCCACCGGCAGCACTATCGCAAAGCCGGTAATGACGCCCGAGTTCGAAGCCAGCATCGAAGAAGACGACGTGTTCGATTTCTCCAGCGGTTATATCCAGCGCGGGAAAGACATCATGCCACGCAACGCGATGACGTTCCCGTGGCGCCTTAATCAGGAATACGTGCTCGACCGCAAGCAGATGGCCGAGGATCCAGTGGTGGATAGCTTCCTGACCTTCACCCGCGCCGGTGCGAACGCCCAAGCGGCGGACGAGCAGTTGGAAGCCGCTGAATAAATTAGCACTGTTCGATATGGCCAAGGCAGCGGCCTTCATTTAGACCGCTGCCTATGACCTCTTCCGAAAAGATCTGGACCGCTGGGCTTGTCGTCATTGGCGACGAAATCCTCTCCGGACGCACGCATGACAAGAATATCGCACAGGTTGCCTCGTGGCTTCAGGTGCAAGGCATTCGGCTGGCCGAAGTGCGGGTTGTCGCAGATGATGAAGACCGGATTATCGAGGCAGTGAACGCGCTGCGCGAAGCCAATGACTATCTCTTCACCACCGGCGGGATCGGCCCGACGCATGATGACATCACCGTTGATGCGGTTTCAAAGGCGTTGGGTGTGGATGTGATCATCCACCCTGAAGCGCGCGCTTTGCTGGAGCGGTATTATGCCGACAAAGGCGGCCTGAATGAAGGGCGTTTGCGCATGGCGCGCGTGCCCGATGGAGCTGACCTCATCCCCAACCGCATGTCTGGCGCGCCTGGCATCCGTCGGGGAAACGTGATCCTGATGGCGGGCGTGCCGCATATCGCGGCGGGTATGCTGGACGCGCTGACGGGTAAACTGGAAGGCGGCGCGCCGTTGATCTCCGAGACGATCGGGTGCTGGATCGCCGAAAGCGAAGTCGCGCATCTGCTGCGCGAGGTCGAGGGAGCGCATGAAGGCTGCCAGATCGGCTCCTACCCCTTCTTCCGCGAAGGCAAAGTCGGTGCGAATTTCGTGATCCGCTCGACCAACGCCGAAGACCTCAAATCCTGCGTCGACACCCTGACCGACGGGCTCGCCACCAACGGCTATGATTTCACGCCCGGCGGGATATAGATAAGCGTTTAGGGGGTCGACATAGTGGGCGGTATTCTACTCTTAGCATTGCTGATTTTTGGTCTGCCCTATGTGCTGATCGCGATGCTTTGGGGCCGCATTGGCAGGCTCGAAGACCGGCTTGAGCGAACACAGGAGTGGGCCAACAGCCTCGCGAACAGTCAGGCTCAGACGGCGAAGCCGGAGGTGTTCGCGCCCGCGCCTGAACCGGAAACAGAGCCAGAAGCCGAGAGTGAGCTCGAGCCTGAGCCAGAGCCAGCCGCCGAACCCGAACCCGAACCTGCGATCATCCCGGCAAAGCGCATTGAGCCGGTTTCCGTGCCCTACTCTGCCGCCTCGGACAGCGAGCCTGAAACGGCGACGATGGGTCCAGAAGCGCCCGAAGACGTGGAGTTCGAAACGGAGAATTCCTCACGGTTCCAATTCGATTTCGAAGACATATTCGGACGCAGGCTCCCCATTTGGGCGGGCGGCATCGCGCTGGCCATCGGCGGCATATTCCTTGTCCGCTACTCGATCGAAGCCGGGCTGATCACGCCGATGATCCGCGTGATCCTGAGCTTCGCCTTTGGCCTTGGCCTGATTGGAGCGGCGGAAGCGGCCTTCAGGTTTGAGCATAAGATTGAGGACGAACGCGTGCGACAAGCGCTGGCCGGCGCTGGCATCGCGACGTTGTTTGGCGCGTTCTATCTGGCGGGCACGAGCTACGGCCTGATCGGTGCGACGGCGGCCTTTGTCGGTCTTGCGGCCGTGGCGGCGGGAGCCATCGCGCTGTCCTTCCGTTTTGGCCTGCCTTGCGCTGTGCTGGGGCTGGTCGGCGGGTTTGCTGCGCCGTTGATGGTCGATAGCGACACCTCCAATGTGCCGCTGCTCGCGCTGTATCTTGCGCTGGTGACCGGTGGCCTGGCTTGGACAGGCGAGAAACAAGGCCACCGGTGGCTTGGCTATATCGCGCTTGGTGTGGGCCTAGGCTGGGGCGTTTTGCTGCAAGTGCTGGGTCTGGGATCGACCAGCGATTTGGCCGCGATGGGCATTTATCTGGTGATGCTCGGCAGCGCGCTTCCGGCGTTCCTTGCAACGCGTGGTGGTCCGAACGCTTTGCAGATTGCAGCCGCCGGAATTGCCACACTGCAAATGGGTGTGCTGGTCTCCAATGCCGGTTTTGCACCTTTGACGCTGGGGCTTTACCTGCTGATCGGGGCCGCACTCGCCACGCTTGGATGGCGGTTTGAGCGGCTGCGCGCAGGCTCTGGAATCGCGGCGTTCATTGGCCTGTGGCTGCTAGGGCTGTGGCCTGAACCATCGCCCGAATTCTACGCGCTGATCGCCACAGCCATGGCGGCGATCTTTGCCGGAGTGCCTCTGGCGCTTCAGTGGCTTGGCAAGGCGAGCCTGCTCGAACGTGCACAAATTGCCGCGGTCGCTGTGGGCATCAGCGCAACATCCTATCTCCAGATCGGCAGCTGGGAAGCGATCAGCGGGCCGTTGCCTCTCGCGGGTGCGATCGGATCGCTTGCGATACTGCCCCTCGCCGCTTTCGCTGCGCGCTGGCGCCAGACAAAGGCATTCGAACCGCGCGATGATCTGGCGTTGCTGGGAAGCGGTCATGCTTTGCTGTTCTTTGCTGCGCTGATGGTCGTACCCCTATGGACTGCCCCACTCATTGCCGCCGCGCTGGCCTTGGCAATGCTGAGCCTGTTCTGGCAGCGCGAAGACGCCGTGCTGGCGATCGCTGGAAGAAGCGCGATCGCGGTCACACTCATAGCCTTGATGGCGACGCCCTGCTTTCAGACCGAGGCACCGCGTCTTGGGGGAGAGGGCAACACCGCTCCCGACATCCTTGCCGCGCTGCGCTGGGTCGCGGCGAGCCTTCCATTGCTTGCAATCGGAGCCTTTCGACTTGCGGTCTCGCCGCGTGCACTTGCCGATGGGCTAGCCGCAGCCTTGATCTATGGTGCGGTGGCTCAACTGGCACCGTGGCAGCCGCTTGCATGGATCGCAGCGCTCGTCGCTTTGGCCATTTCGACTTTGCGTGAGGAATGCTGGGGCGCTTGGGGGACATCACTGGCCATTGCGGGTGCATGGGCGATGCTGCCCATCGGGCTATGGATCTCATCGGGTGTCGCGGCTTTCGCCGGTCAGCCGTTCTTCGCCAGCGATGCGATCACGCCGATGGATCTCGCATTGCGGATAGCGCCATTTGCGCTGGTCGCTCTCGCTATCTCCATGCGTGCAAAGGCGCTGCCATCGCTGGTTCCCATGGGAATGATTGCAGCCGCTTCGGGCTTTGGAGTGGTAGCGCTGCACAGTCTCTACAAGCAAGCGTGGCAGATTGACTCTGTGCTGCGCTTCGAATGGTACGGTATGGCAGAGCGAACGATCTGGCAGGCCGGACTTCTCGGCGCGGCCATTGCAATCGACCGGGTGGTCAAATCCGGGATGGCCAAGCCAATTCGGCTTGCACTTATCGGAGCGAGTTTGTTGCATTTCACCTGGTTCACGCTGATCCTGCACAACCCGCTCCACGCTGTTCAACATGTTGGGCCGACACCGTTCGCAAACTGGCTGCCTGCAGCCTACGGGCTTGCGATTGCCGCCCTAGTCCTCTTGCGGGACGATCTTGCCGCGCTTCACCTACGCGCGCGTCAGGCGGTGGATGTGGCGGTGATGGTGCTCATCACACTGCTCGCGGTTTCGCTGTTGCGACAGATTTTCGGGGGATCGGTCCTCACCAGCGGTTCGATCGGAGCAACCGAAAGCCTGTTGCTCTCCCTCCTGGGTATCGCTCTGGCGCTGGGTTTCCTGTGGTGGGGATCGCTGCGTCAAGAGCGCGTCTGGCGCATTGGCTCACTTGTCCTGATGCTTGGCGCGGTGCTCAAGGTGTTCTTGATCGATGCGGCGGGACTTTCGGGCCTCCTGCGCATCGCCAGCTTCATGGCATTGGGCTTCAGCCTGATTGGCATTGGTTGGGTCTATTCACGGCAACTCAGGAATCGTGTTCCAGACAGCCAAGCAACAGAGGGCGAGACAACGCTGTCTTAACCAATGTAAACTAATGTATCGCGCGTTATGGAGACGTCCGTCTACCTTACCATCGACACCGAGTATTCCTCGGGATTGGTCAAAGACCTCTCGCCTGCCTCGCGAGAGGACAATTTCGCGCGCTCAATTGCCTGCATGACAGCCAGCGGGCCTGCGGGGATTACGCACAAGCTCGACCTGTTTGAACAGCACGGCATCAAGGCGGTTTTCTTCGTTGATCCAATGCCAGCTCTGGTTTGGGGCGTGGCAGCGATTGAAGATGTCGTCGGGCCGATCCTTGATGCAGGGCAAGACGTTCAGTTGCATTGCCACACGGAGTGGCTTGCCCTGGCCGGTGATGCCAATCCGCTGCCGTCAAAGCGGACGGGCGTGAACCTGTTCGAATTTGCGCTGGAAGAGCAGCAGATCCTGCTCGAATATGCACGCGATACGCTGGTGGCGGCGGGCGCACCCAAGCCGGTGGCGTTTCGCGCGGGGAATTACGGAGCAGATGACAACACACTCCGGGCTCTAAGGGAGCTCGGGATCAAATACGATTCGAGCCACACGCCGGGCCTGCCCGATGCCTGCCGGATCAGCCTCTCACAGGAAAACCGCTGCCCGATCGAGTTCGAAGGCATCATCGAAGTGCCAACCGGGTGCATCGGGACAATGAGCGGCGGCCTTCGCCACGCGCAGATCACAGCCATATCTCTCAATGAAATGCTCGCCGCGATCCGCCACGCGCAGGGTCTTGGCTGTCCAAGCTTCACATTGGTCACGCATTCATTCGAATTATTCAACCGATACAAACTCACGGCAAACCCTGTCGTGCAACGCCGGTTTGAAGGGCTCTGCCGCGCTCTTTCCAATATCGAAGGAGTGACATCGGCTAACTATCGCGATGCGCCGCCAGTGGTCCTGCCGCCCGGCCCATCGCCAGCCCCCCTGCCCGCCAACATCGTCAGAACAGGATATCGCTACGCCGAGCAGCTCGTTTCCAATTCACTCTACGGAGCGGCTTGAGATGGCGGCTGTGGCAAGGGCGAGCATTGATTTCACCGTGGGATCACGCAGGCTGCTTTCGGTCGCGCGCGACCTCGCACCGTGGTCATTCACGCTGGAAGACATCCTTGATCCAGAGACCGATTTCACTCCGCCTATGTCAGGACAAGACGGGCTGCGGGTGTTGTCCGCACCATCGGACCGGATTGAGACGATTACCGAAGCATTCCCCGGCCACCTGATCGGCGGGCGACAGGATTATCGGCGTCATTACATCGCGATGCAGGGCAGCAGCTACGAGGATTACCTCGCGCGCTTCTCCGGCAAGACCCGCTCAACCCTGCGGCGCAAAGCGCGCAAGCTAGACAAGGAAACGGGCGGGTACCGCATCACCGAACATCGCACGCCCGATGAGGTTAAAGCGTTCCTAGATGCCGCCCTGCCGCTTTCGGCCAAAACCTATCAGGCGCGCTTGCTGGATGCAGGGTTGCCCGACACGGTCGGCGCACGCCTTGCCATGCTCGAAGCGGCAGAGCGCGATGCGATGCGGTGCTTCCTGCTCAGCGTGGATGATGCGCCAATTGCCTATCTGTCGCTGCCTGTCTCTGGCAGCACGCTGATCTACGCGCATCTCGGCTATGACCCCGAATGGGCGCGGCTGTCACCTGGAACGGTGCTGCAGCTTGAAGCGCTTGAGCGACTGTTTGCTGAAGAGCGTTTCACGAATTTCGACTTCACCGAAGGCGAAGGCGCCCACAAGGCGATGTTCGGTACCGACAGCGTGGAATGCTCCAGCTTCGTATTGCTCGAACCGACATTGGCCAACCGCACCCTCTTGGGCGCACGCGGCGCGTTTGATGCGGCCATTGCGGGTGGGAAATCCCTGGCCGCAAGAACCGGTGTTCTAGCCCGCTTCCGGTCCGCCCTTAGAACCTAGCTCCTTGGCGCGCGCGCGTGCGCGATTGCGAGCGAGTGCGGAAAAGCGGCGGAACAAAGCTTCGCGCTCGCTTTCAGGATCGCCATGTTCAGGAGCCAGACGGATACTGATCCAAAGATAGACCGCGCCAACCAATGCCATCAGCGCACCGGCCGCAAGGCCAAAGCGCAGATCGTAGTTGAACAAGAGAGACAGCGAGATCAGCGCAACGCCAATCACAAACCATTTCGGGTTGATCATTGTGTCTCCATCCGGGTGAAACACAGCCAAGAGAGGGCCGCGTATTGGGGAAACAACGTTCGACATGATCATAGCGTTCCTTGTGACAGGTGCCGGCATCGTGCCGCTCACCGATTTCAGGTGTCACTTCGTCGAGAACGCTCGGAAGGTTACGCTTTGGGGCTAAAGAGCCTTGGTCCAGAATTGCAGCATGTCCTCGCGGAACTGGTCAGCCAGATCGCCGCTGGAGCCGAGCGAGGCGCCAGTGACCATGAAGCCAGCCCTTGCCGCATAGACCATGAAATCGTGGTCCGTTCCTGCAGGGTCAGCATCACCGCTGATCGGATCAATGAACACCCCGCCATCTTCGATATAGACCGTCGGCGCATGCGGAGCGACGGTGGCGGTAGGGAACTCCTCCATCCCCTGTCGGCGGTCAAATGAATGATGCGCGCCCGCAAACATGCGGAAGGTCACATCGCCGCTGCTCGCCTGCCGTATGGCCTGCGCATAGCCCTGCGCTTGTTGCGGTGAACACCAATTGTCCTGTTCGCCGATCACAATCCGCATAGTGGTCTCGCCGATATCGGGGTTTAGGAATTGCTGCCCTGCCCATGGGTAGACGCCGTAGACAGCTTTGATCGCCTCACCATCAGAGAGCACAGCTCCGCTCATGCTTTGCATAGTGGCCTGAATCACCGCAGCGCCGCCCCGGCTGTGTCCCTGAACGCCGATGCGGGAGGCATCCACTTCGGGCCGCGCGGCCATCGCCTTTACTGCGGCGAGCACATCATAGGCGCTGGCCGCGAAGGAGAACTGCGTCTGGTTATCATAGGTGACCGAAACCGAGCGCGCGCCGAACGGGTCAACGATAAACGCTGCATAGCCTGCCGCGCACAAGGTCTCCGTGTGCATCAGGTGACTCTCCGCCACGCCGACGCTGCCCGGCACCACGATCACGCACGGAAGTGGAGAACCATCGTAATCGGGAGGCAGGAAGAGTTTGCCGTCTATCGTGATCGGCGGATACTCACCGCCCGAAATGATGTCATGAAAGTTGGCCGGATTGGCGCTTTCAAACTCGATCGTCTCACCCACGGCTCCGTTGGCGAACACAATCTCACGATCCCGAAATCTCGTCTCCATGCGGGGCGTGATGCGTTATCCGCGCGGCAAATGCAAAAAGGGACCGGAAGCGATACGCTTCCAGCCCCCTCATGTCTCTTGGTTGCGAAGTGTGCGGCTTATGCGCCTTCGACTTCGCCCATGTCGATCTTCAGGCCCGGACCCATGGTCGAGGTCAGCGAGATCTTCTTGACGTATTTGCCTTTGGCACCCGACGGCTTGGCTTTCACCACGGCCTGAGTCAGCGCTTCGAAGTTCGCTTTGAGATCGGCGTCTTTGAACGACAGCTTGCCGATGCCCGAGTGGATAATGCCCATCTTCTCGACGCGGAATTCGACCTGGCCGCCCTTGGCGTCCTTAACAGCCTGTTCCACGTTCGGAGTAACGGTGCCCAGCTTCGGGTTCGGCATCAGGCCTTTCGGACCCAACACCTTACCAAGGCGACCGACAACGCCCATCATGTCCGGCGTGGCGATCACGCGGTCATAATCGAGGTTACCAGCCTGCATGTCTTCCATCAGGTCTTCCGCGCCAACCTTGTCAGCGCCAGCAGCGGTTGCCTTTTCAGCGTTGTCGCCTTTGGCAAACACAGCAACCTTCACGTCCTTGCCGGTGCCGGCCGGAAGAGAGATCATGCCGCGAACCATCTGGTCTGCGTGACGCGGGTCAACGCCAAGGTTCATCGACAGTTCGACAGTTTCGTCAAACTTCGCCTTGTGCTCGCGCAGAGTCTTGATCGCTTCGTCGACGGTGTAGAGCTTTTCGCTATCGAGCTCAGCGACGGCTTTTTGCTTCTTGGTCAGTTTAGCCATGGGTTCAGCCCTCCACCACGTCGAGGCCCATCGAACGCGCGGAGCCTTCGATGATCTTCATTGCGTTCTCGATGTCGTTCGCGTTGAGGTCCTTCATTTTGGACTCAGCGATTTCCTTGATCTGGCTCTGCTTGATCGAGCCGCCCGAAACCTTCCCCGGTTCGCTCGAGCCCTTTTTGAGCTTGGCAGCTTTCTTGATCAGATAGCTTGCCGGCGGGCTCTTGTAGGTGAAGGTGAACGAACGGTCCGCGTAAACGGTGATCGTGGTCGGGATAGGCGCGTTCTTTTCAAGGTCCTGCGTCGCGGCGTTGAACGCCTTACAGAATTCCATGATGTTGACGCCGCGCTGACCCAGTGCCGGGCCGATCGGCGGCGACGGGTTGGCAGTGCCGGCAGGCACTTGGAGCTTGATATAGCCCTCAATCTTCTTGGCCATAACTGGCCTCCTTTTCTCACTGTTGTGCCACTCTTTCGAACGACACTCATGTTAAGCGGTCTAGCGGTTCGAACATTCGGACCTCCCGCGCGGATTTCTCATCAATTGAATGAGAAGCGGGGCACATAGCGAGTCTGCGGCGATTTGCAAGCAATTCCGGGAAGCCCATTGGACCACAAACCGGAGTATTGGAAAGCGTGACTTCTCGCTCTTCACCCAGGGCAAAATGGCGCAGTCACAAGCAGCATCTGTGACCTTTCGATTTGGCAGCATGAGCTAATGGATCATGCACTCGCATTTAGCCGTCCACTTCCGAGTAGGAAAGCACTTAGGGCTCGGCCGTATCGGTCATAACCGAGTACGGATTGGCTGAGCTTTGCTTACTGATTTAAGATGCGCGCTATTTTCTTTCAAAACCTGCGGGACAGGTCTCGGGAACAGCGTTCCCATAAGAACCACCGATACTCGCAAGAAACGCCCCCCAATCGCATGAACCGCCTTCTTCCTGAGTATTGCTCGAATTCGACTGACTGCTTGACATCGGCGGGGTTGATTCGTTCGAGGTGGAACCAGCACCGTATCTCAAACGACTATTCAAAGCAGCGCGGCGCTGTGCGGCCTCGCGTTTCGCGCGCTCCTGCTCGTTGTAGTTGTTAAGCCCAGCAGACGCTCCTTTGAGAAATTCTTCAAATACTGAAGGCTGATTGGCCGATCGCCGCCTTTCCGCCTCCGCGAAGCGATCCGAAACCCCTTTCTGCCACTGACGAAAACCATCCTTTTGCGCCTTAATGCCTGCGAGAGTGGCATCGTTGCGAGCCTTTGCTGCTCTGACTGCTTCCTGGTGCTCGGCTCTGGTCAATTGACGGTCCAATCCGAAGGCAGGGATCGTCTCTCCAGTCAAAAAACCGCGACCGCCGTTTACATCGGAAATGAAGCGCCGTCCGTCGCCTGAAAGCACAACGCCTTTGTACCAATCCACTGTGCCGATCGCGCGTCCAGTCTTGGCATCCCAGAAAAACGTTGGATTGGCATAGGGATCATCAACGTAGGTCGTTGGACGCGTCCATTCGCTAACCAAGAAGCGACCGTCATGCGTAAAGCGATTGGGCGAACGTCCCGACACAGCTTCGACGGTAGCCAGCAGACGACCGTTGGGCATCTGAAAAACTTTGGCTCCTGACTTCTTGGAGTTGTAGACGAGAAGCTTCGAACCATCGGGAGAGAAAGCAAGCGATTGACGACGCCCCACATTGCTCGCGAAACTTTTGACACCCTTGCCGTTTTTTACCTTCTTTACATAGATATAGCCGTTATTGAACGTGCCAAAACTCACTGTTGCGAGGCGATCACTTGCCAGTGGAACCGCCATGTCGCTTACAAAATCAGACGTGATTGCATCCACGAACCTGCGCTTGGTGAGATCGATTATCAAAAAGCCGTTGCTCCCGGCCAATGAGTCGCCCAGCTCATAATACAAATAGCGCTCATCACCCGAAAAATGGACGACGAAATAGCGAGCGCGCGATAGCCCACTCTTAAAATCCTTGGGGTCATCCCTGGAAGCCGACTGACCCGTTTTGGTTGTCACCACATGACTCACAAGATCGAGGTCTCGATAAGCAAAATAGGTCCCCTTGGGGGAGAATTTGAGATCGTCTTCTCCATCATAGGGATGCACTTGACGGGTCGACCAGACTAGCTCCTGTTTGGTAATATCCCAAAGGTCCAATATGCCTTCTGTCGGACTTCGGTTGGCACGATTGAGGACGAAGCGGCCATCGGGAGACACGATTAGCCGTGTGATCGGATTTCGGTAAGCAGAACCGCGCGCAAAGAGCAGATCGCCCGTCACAGTGTTGTAGACTTTTACAATGCCTCCTGACGTTCCTACTGCCGCCAACAGACCGTCACCTGACAGTGCCGTAGCGGTTATTCTCTGACCTTCAGCCAATCGTGCGATGTTGGCGGTCAGATCGTAGCGGGCCGCCGAAGCCTTACGTTGTTTATCTGCACCGGCTTGCCCAGAATCCCCTTGCACCGCTGCCGGCATTATAAATGCAACGAGGGCGAGCAACCCCAAAAACCTAGCCATGCTCAATAGTCGGAAAAGCCTCTGCACTTTCACCCCCCAGATCTCTCGACGCTCATACAGACGCGAGCGCAGACTTAGAAGTGCGAAACTGAACACTGGCGAAACAATGTCGATGTCCACTTTGGTGTGCATGTTACATTGGAGCGGCCGTGCTTTGACGATTTGGGGTGAAAGGTCCGTTCGTTTTCGGAGCGGGAAGATACCTCCCGGCAACAAGCCGCTGAGCCGGAAGCAGATGCTTATCGACTTGGCGCCTTGGCGTCTGCCAACACCCGCTTGGGATGCATCCCGTCGACATAACCCATAGACGGCTCGCCGATAGAAAAACCGCGCCGATCGGCCAACAGCCAATCAGCCATTCTGGCCAGTCTAACCGTCGAGCTCGTGCCGGGGCGTCTTCATACCCTTTGTGCGGCTTGTGAGATGAAACTGGCGGCACAATTCGCAGCGATAGGCGCGCAGCTTGAACGGCGCGCGGACGGCCACCATCTCGGCATCCTCACGCGAGGCATAGCGCGTTTTGCGATTGCAAATGCCGGGGCGCGTTTTCACGAACGCGCCACCGAGATCACTTGACCAGTTCGACCTGTTCGAAGTCGAGCTCAACCGGGGTTGCACGGCCAAAGATTGACACCGAAACCTTGACCTTCGCCTTGTCGAAATCGAGCTCTTCCACCACGCCGTTGAAGCTCGCGAACGGACCGTCGAGCACTTTGACCTGGTCGCCAATTTCATAATCGACGCTGATGTCTTGCTTCGGTGCGGCCTTGGCTTCTTCAACACCGCCGAAGTAACGTGCAGCGTCTTTTTCGCTGATCGGCTGCGGCTTGTTGTTGTTGCCGAGGAAGCCGGTCACTTTCGGCGTATTTTTGACGAGGTGATAGATGTCATCGTTCATGCGCAGCTTGGCGAGAACGTAGCCCGGCATAAACTTGCGCTCGACCTGAACCTTCTTGCCGCGCTTTACTTCGGTCACGGTTTCAGTCGGGACTTCGATTTCCTCAACACCTTCAGACAGACCCAGACGGTCTGCTTCAGCGAGAATCGCTTCCTTCACCTTGTTTTCGAAACCGGAATAGGCGTGGATGATGTACCAACGAGCCATGGATTATCCTTGAAAGAACAGTTGTTAGCAGGTGCCGCGGATCAATAGAGCGACAGAAGGAAGGTGACGACTGCGTTGAACCCGCTGTCGATCGCGAAGAAGAACAGCGACAAGATCACCATGAAGATAAACACGAAGATGGCGGTGCGGACCGTCTCTTCGCGGGTTAGCCACACGACCTTGCGTGTTTCGCTGCGCACCTGATTCACAAATTCAGGGAGTGAGGTGCTTTGTTTCTTCGGTGCTGCCTTTTGTTCGTCAGCCATGATCTGCGTTCTCGCCTTCGCGTGAGTAATGTTGTGTTCCGGCTTTCAGGTAGGGGGCCGCGCCGTCCCGAACAAGTGTTGGGGATGGGCTGCAGTCACTACCAATGTCGGAAGTGGCATCCGTTTATGATGCGGACGGGGCAAAAGCAAGCCTCTAAGGCGATCCTGACCGCTCAATTTCCTAGCCGATGGTTAAGGGGGCTAGCCATGCGGGCACCAGCGCTTTAGCGTGCGCGGCTTCTTGACGGGTCGGCGCGTCCGACCCTGCCTTCGGGGACAACAAAGGGGATAGCCACACATGGCTGCAACAGAAGCTGGTTCGTCGACCATCGTGGACGAGGTCGTCAACGTATCGGACTTTATTTGGGGTGGTGAATGGCGCGGCGAGCAATTGCTCGAAATCGCCGGCATTCCGGTACCCCCGATGACAATCATTCTGCTGGGTATCGGCCTATGGATGATGATCGGACTGAAATTCTACCCGATCCGCAAGTTCGGCTCCGCAGTGAAAGGCCTGTTTGCAGGACGCAAGGGCGAAGGTTCTGGAGAAATTTCTCCCTTCGCCGCGCTTTCGACCGCGCTGTCCGGCCAAGTCGGAACCGGCAACCTCGCTGGTGTCGCCTTTGCCATCGCTTGGGGTGGCCCGGGCGCTGTGTTCTGGATGTGGGTCACCGCGCTGATCGGTATGGCGCTTGCGTTTGCAGAAGGCTCGCTCGCCATCCGTTATCGCGAAACGACGTCGGACGGGGTCAAACGCGGCGGTCCGATGAGCTACATTATGATGGGACTGGGGCCGAAATACACATGGCTTGCCATCATCTTCTGCATCGGCACGCTGTTCTCGGCGCTGGTGACAGGCAACTCCATCCAATCAAACGAAGTCGCAACCGGCCTCAATGAATTGTTCGGTATCGAACGCTGGGTCGGTGGCCTAGTCGTCGCACTGGCGGTGTTTGTGGTGATCATCGGCGGCATCAAATCGATCGGGAACGTGGCCGAAAAGGTCGTGCCATTCATGGCGGGCGCCTACATCGTCCTCGCGATTATCGCGCTGATCCTCAATGCCGGTGACCTTCCGGAAACTTTCGGCCTGATCTTCTCGGGCGCGTTTAACAATCAAGCGGCTGAAGGCGGCTTTGCTGGCGCGGCGATCATCATTGCGATCCGCGCCGGTGTTGCGCGCGGCCTGTTCTCCAATGAAGCAGGACAAGGTTCGACGCCGATTGCCCACGCAGTGGCGCAAACCGATGACCCCGAGCAACAGGGCCGCATGGCGATGCTCGGTACGTTTATCGACACGCTTGTGATCTGCACGATGACCGCGCTGGTGATCCTGACAGTTCAAGGTGACTTCCAGGGTGCTGGCCAAGCGGTCGACCACGTCTGGCAATCGGACTTGAGCACCGTGGAAACAGCAGGTGTGGCGACCACCATCGCGGCCTATGCTTCAGCGTTCCCGACACTGATTGGTGGTATTCCGTTAGGTACGCTGGTGGTTAGTGTTGCGCTGATCCTCTTCGTCTTCACCACGCTCCTCACATGGAGCTACTACGGCGAGCGGGCGATCACCTTCATTTATGACCGTGTGCCCGGCTCAACGCGTGGTGGTGAGAAAATCCTGCACATCGTGTGGCGGGTGATCTGGTGTGTCGCGATCTTTGTCGGTGCAACGCAGCCTTCGCAGCTCGTCTGGCGTCTTGGCGACATCTCCAACGCCGCGATGGCGCTACCAAACCTGCTGGCACTGGCGCTGCTTTCAGGCGTAGTCTTCAAGCTCGCTCAAGGTCAGAAGGATGCGGGTGAAGATCATACGGCGGAGACACCGGAAGAGCCCGAAGAGTACTAAGAGAAACGATGGGTTGGAGCGCCACCCCCCGTGGCGCTCCGTCCCCCCATCCATTGTTAGTTGTTATCTGGCGCCGAAAAGTCGCTCCAAGAAACTCGGCTCGTACATCGGCTGCACGCGGCCATAGGCCATCGCGCGAATGCACGGATCTGAGGTGGGGCGTGGGCTGACCCAATGGTCAGGTTTCGAACTGCTGAACCGGTACTGAGACATCTTCATCCTCCTTCTCTTGTGAGCCGAGTCGCTCAACTGGTCGATGAAATGCCACGGTTCGTCTGACGCGATTCTGACCGGACCTGTTATTCTTTGTTAATGTAAGAGCGCGCCAACATTAATCGCTAGAGCAAACGCACAACGGTGCTCGCGCGCAAATGCGCGCCGCGTCATGTCTGTTCTGAAAGAAAATGGCAGGGGTGACAGGATTCGAACCCGTGGCCCTCGGTTTTGGAGACCGATGCTCTACCAACTGAGCTACACCCCTGCAGGAGAGCGCGCGCTTTATCCGAGGCTTTAGCATTAGGCAACAGACTATATGCGCCGCGCAACAGAACACGCTGGCGCGACCGTCTTCGCGCGCATACACTTGGCCCATGCATTCGCCTCGCCGCGCCCCTATTCCGGTTGAAACCCTGCTGCTCGCTTATCGCAGCGGGATTTTCCCAATGGCCGATGCGCGTGAAGATCAAGAGGTCTTCTGGGTCGAACCGCGTGATCGGGCGATCATCCCGCTGGATGGCCTGCACATTTCCAAAAGCCTCAGGAAAGTCATCAAGCAGGATCGCTACACCGTAACGATTGACCGTGCCTTCAAAGACGTCATCCGCGCCTGCGCGGCACCGCGCCCGGGCCATCCCGAAAGCTGGATCAGCGACCGGATCGTCGCCAGCTATGTCGCACTGCACCGCGCGGGGCACGCCCATTCGCTCGAATGCTGGGACGGCGATGAGTTGGTAGGCGGACTTTACGGCGTTTCTTTCGCTCGCACATTCTGCGGGGAAAGCATGTTCAGCCGCGCGGACAATGCCAGCAAGGTGGCGCTGGTCTGGCTGGTGGCGCTGCTGCGCAAGGCTGGCTTCATGCTGCTCGACTGCCAGTTCATGACCGATCACCTTGCCACTCTGGGCGCGGTGGAGATGCCACAAAAGACATACCTGCAACTGCTGGATCAGGCGCGCGGAGAAACGCGCTGTGGCATTCACGAAGCGCTCGAAGCACTAACGGGTCAGGTTTCTTCGGATTCGCCCTCGGATGCTTCTTCTGCTTCCTCTTCCTCGCCTTCGAGCGGTTCAAGCTCAGGCTCACCCGGGAAGCGCATTCTACAGTCTTTGACCCAGACGTCGTAAACTGGGTGCTCCACGACATTGCGGCTGGGCGACTCTTTGAACAACCAGCCTGAGAACACGCGGCTGTGTTCGCTCTGCCCGCGCTCCAGCACATCAACTTGAACAAAGGCACCGGTTTCTTGCGGGAATTCCTGCGGCGCGGTGCGCTCGCATGCTGACATACGCACGATGACGCGGCCGACTTCTTCCGACTCTCCGGGTTTGAGCAGCAGATCCTGACTGTTGTTGTTGCGCTTGTTCAGCAGGCCCAGGATCGCCACACGCTCGGCCATCGGCGTGACGCCCTCGGCATTGGCGAATTCGGCGGCGTCTTCATCGGTTGTGCCGGTGGCCTGACCATCCTTGCCAATCGCGACCTCAACCGTTTCCGGCTCTTCCGCACCGTCTCCGCACGCCGAAAGCAGCAGAGTGGAAGGCAGGATCGCGATAGAAAAAAGACGGCGCATGGTCGGGATGATCAGCCCTCGGGCGACCAAGCCTCATAATCGCCAACAGCCTTGGCGCGCTTACCGCCGCGTTCCAAAGCGCCTTGCGGACGATAGGCTTGCGCGGTGCCGGTCGCATTGGGCGTGTAATCGGCCTCCCAGACCTTTGCTGGCGGCAGATTGCTTTCCGGCACATCGTCGAACGCGCCATGGAGCCAGCCGTGCCATTCGCTCGGTACGCGGCTTGCGTCGTTGGCGCCGTTATAGATTACCCAGCGCTTTTCATTCTGGGTGTAAGAGCCGGTGTTTGCCTCGGCCTTGGCGGCCTTGCGGTAATATTTGTTACCCTCGGCATCGGTGCCGACATGTTCGCCGCCGGTGCGCATGGCCCACCAGTGCGTGCCCAGCGTGGCGCCATCCCACCAAGTGAAGATTTTTCCAAAGATTCCCATGCACGCGCCTCTAGCGGATTGGCTCGGCAGCGCCAAGCGTGAACATCAATCGGGAAGCGTGTAATCCACCTTGTCGCCGGGCGCGATGCCGAGCTTCTCAGAAAGACCGCCACGAATTTCGAAGACGGCGATGGAAAAGCCCTCGGACGGGATCGAATCGAGCGAATAAGGCTCACCCTGCTCGATGTTAGTGATGCGGCCATCGGCCCCGATGAAAATCAGGTCGAGCGGTAGTGGCGTATTCTTCATCCAGAAACTGCGCGGTGCGGGCACTTTGGACGGGAAGATCATGCCCTCATCATCGGCCAATTCGGTGCGGAACATCAGGCCTTTGTTCTGCTCGGGACCAGTTGCAGCCAATTCGGTCTTGAAGACAATCGGACCCTTAGCCGTCGTCACCGTCACATCGATAATCTCCAGACCCGAAACCGGATGGCGCGATGGATCCGCTTGCACGGTCGGCGCAGGCGCAGGTTCTTCGGCGGCACCTATGGGCGAACAGGCCGCCACGAGAACAGCTGCTGGTATCGCGCGCAGGCAAAATTCAGGGTTCCAGTCAAAGGCCGCCATAATCCTCGTCTTCCTCTCGCGCTTCCTCGATCCACGCCTCGATATCGTCCACATTTGTGGCTTCGAGAATGAACCGGACGTGATCCATCAAATGGCCCGCGCGCAGCATGGCTGCAATCTGTTTCTCGCGCTTTTTGTGCGCTTCGGCACGATCCGCCTCATCGGTATCGTAGTCCTCGAACCCGTCACGCGGGGCACCATACGGTCCGAAACGGCGCTTGCGCGCCAATAGAGCCGCCGCTTCACGGCTGCGCGCTTCGCCCGGTGCATTGGCCACGCGCACCTGCTCATCAACGCCAGCAACGTACAGCGCCTGCTCCACCCGCCTTTTGCCATAGCCGCGCGCGGTCAAATCGCGCGATTTCATCCGGGCATAGGCATCATCATCAACGTAACCCAATTCGATCAGGCGCGTGACCAGAGCAGGCACATCCAGCTGCAGCGTTCGGCCATCGGCGTCCTCGGCCACGCCGCGCTCCCTGATTTTGCGCGCCAGATACGCCTCAACCTTGGCACCGGTAGTCGCAAAACGGGCGGCATAGGCCAACGCCAGATCGCGGAGGGAAGTCTCGTCCAATGGCTTGCGAATGCGCGGTTTCCGGCGTCCTTTGGGCCGGTCGGTTTCGTGTCGATCCGATGACGAATTCATATGCGCTGAAACCATATTGCCATATTCGTGCCACACTCCTTATCAAATGGGAAATCTGAGGGAGAGGGCGTCGCGAAAGTGGTGCTAAACTTTGGGACACGATAGGGTGCATGTCATTGCGCCGCAACTTACGGGTATCGCAGGAAAATATGACCGACGCCGTACTGACGCCGACGCCGAATGATTGCGATTTGCCACGCATTCGCGCCGAATTCGCGACCTTTAACGAGGCCATTGATTACGCTGCGCGCAGCGAGAAAGGCCTCAACTTTCACGATATGCGGGGACAATTGGAGCGGGTTTATCCCTTCTCTGAGATGCGTGAAGACGCGCTTGTCATGGCTCGCCGCCTGATCGGTTACGGAATTCAGAAAGAAGACCGCGTTGCCCTGATCGCGGAAACCGGACCGGAATTCGCGGCTTTGTTCTGCGCCTGCGTCTATGTCGGCGCATGGCCGGTGCCGCTTCCTCTGCCCACCACTTTTGGCGGCAAAGAGAGCTTCATCGATCAGTTGACGGTTCAGCTGAACAGCTCTGATCCCAAAGTGCTGATCTATCCGGCGGAGATCGCCGAGATGGCAGGTGCTGCCGCCGGACGGCAAGGGTGTGCTGGCGAAAGTTACGAAGATTTCGCTACACGCGAGGCGCCGGAATGCGAGTTCCCAGAGGCTGACCCGGAAGACATCTGCTATTTGCAGTATTCGAGCGGATCGACCCGCTTCCCGACCGGCGTTGCCGTTACCCACCGCGCGCTGCTGCACAATCTTTATGGCCACTCCACCACGATGCATCTGGGCGAGAATGATCGCTGCATCAGCTGGCTGCCGTGGTATCACGATATGGGTCTGGTCGGCTGCTTCCTGTCGCTGATCGCGAACCAGGTTTCGGCCGATTACCTGAAGCCTGATGCCTTTGCCCGCCGCCCGCTGGCATGGCTCGACATGATCAGCCGCAACAAGGGCAACACGCTCTCCTATTCGCCGACCTTCGGTTACGACATCTGCGCGCGCCGTATCTCGAGCCAGAGCAACGTCGCCGAACGTTTCGATCTGTCACGCTGGCGCATCGCGGGCAACGGCGCGGACATGATCCGCCCGGACGTGATGCAGAGCTTCGTCAACGCGTTTGCCGATGCCGGTTTTCAGGCGAGCGCCTTCACCCCGTCTTATGGCTTGGCCGAGGCAGTTCTCGCCGTCACCGTTATGCCGCCGGGCGAGGGCATACGTGTCGAGCTGGTCGAAGAAGAGCGCCTTTCGGGCACCCCGCGCGATCTGTCGCGTCCGGCCCGTTACCGCGCCATCGTCAATTGCGGGAAGCCGCTCCCTGACATGGAAGTCGAGATTCAGGGCGAAGACGGCAAGGCACGTGGCGATCACCAGATCGGCAAGGTCTGGTGCCGTGGCCCCAGCGTCATGCACTCATATTTCCGCAATGAAGACGCAACCGCAGACTGCCTCGTCGATGGTTGGCTCGACACCGGAGACATGGGCTACACCGCCGATGGATATCTGTTCATCGTTGGCCGCGCCAAGGACATGATCATCATCAACGGCAAGAACCACTGGCCGCAGGACATTGAATGGGCGGTGGAACAGCTGCCTGGCTTCAACCACGGCGATATCGCCGCATTCGCGGTCGAGACGGAGAATGGCGAAGAAGCGCCAGCAGTGCTGGTCCATTGCCGCGTGTCCGATCCGGAAGAGCGCGTGCGCCTTCGCGAGCAAATTTCGGACAAGGTTCGTTCGGTGACGGGCATGAGCTGCGTCGTCGAACTGGTCCCGCCGCGCACACTGCCGCGCACCAGCTCGGGCAAACTCAGCCGTGCGAAAGCGAAGAAGCTGTATCTGTCGGGCGAGATCGTCCCGCTGGACCTCGCAGCCTAAGCTTAGTCTTCGTCACTCCAATCAGCACGCAGCGGGCCAACACCAGGTCGCGTTGACACGTCTACACCGCGTTTGCCGAGGATTTCGGCCGCGGCTGACGCCTGCTCCGCAGGACCGATCAGCTCCACGTCACGATCAATGCGTTTCGCCGCCCATTCGATTGTGCTGAGCGCGCGGGCGCCATTTGACGTCGGACCATCTTCAGCGAATGGAATTGCGTCTGGCAGCGCAGCAGTCGGCGGGATCAGTTCGATGGTCCATTCCGGCTCTGTCGCAGCGATCCGGCTTTCCAACGCGCGATAGGCCGCCATGCTGGCGCCATCCAGCCGCCGCGCACGCACTGTGGCACGCTTGCGCTGCTGATCCACCGTGACGTCCTTATCCTCGACACCGGCGACAAGCGCGAGACGGCTAGCGAGCATCTGCGCGCGCTGGGAAGCAGCCGCCTCTTCGTTAGCCTTGGCTTTGGACAATTCCAGCTGTTCTGCGGCTGTTGTGCTGGTACCAACCTGATACTGGGTCAGCGTCAATTCCACATCGCGTCCCAACCGACTCTCAAGCGCCATGAGAATTTCGGACTCGGCATCCGTTCGCAGGTTCGGTGTCAGCATTGTCGCCGCCACCGCCATGGGCTTTGACGCGAAAGCAATCTCAAGCTCGCTAAGGCGACCGACGCCTTGGAATTCCTCGGTGATCTCCTCGCGCACAATCCGCTGCGCGTTTGATTCCCAGACGATCTTGTTCAGAGAAAGGGCGAGCGGCACCACGAGCGCGAAGAACACGATGATGATCACGAAATTCTGCGCCTGTGTCTGGCGCGCGCTCAGAGAACTGCGGAAGCCATAAAGCTTCGCCATCACAAAGGCCGTAAGCGCGATGGTCACGAGGTTGGTGATGTAGAGAAGACTGGCGCCGGAAAAGACCGTCCAGTTCCACGACGCAAGACCAAAGCCGACCACGGCGAGCGGCGGCATCAAGGCGGTGGCAATCGCCACACCAACAATCGCATCCGCCCTGCCGCGGATCATCGCATAGGCACCCGCCATGCCCGAAAACAACGCGACAAACAGGTCAAACAGGTTTGGCTGCGTGCGCGCCGCTATCTCGGGCGTGATCGTCTTTATTGGTGAGAAGAACACCAACAATCCGCAGAACACAATCGCCAGAAGGCTGCCCCACGCCAGCGACTTCACCGATTGCTTGAGCCAGGAAAAATCGCCAATCGCCAAGGCAAAGCCGAGCCCCATAATCGGACCCATAAGCGGCGAAAGAAGCATCGCGCCAATGACAACAGCAGTAGAGGATTGCAGCAAGCCAATCACCGCAATGCCGGCACTCATCGCAGTCATGAAAAGATAGCGTTCGGACAAAGCGCAATCTTCACGGCGCTTTTCAATCACAGCAGCCTGGTCGACCTCGCCTGTGACCTCATCGGCCCACCAATCCTGAATAGAATGGACCACCCGACTGAAAGAGCTTTCAGACGCGTGCTGTTCAGCCGCCTTGTGCGCAGCCTGCAATTCGGCACCACCCGGCGTGTTATTGTCGTTCAATTCGCTCACTTGAGTCCCCTTGGAACCAATGATTTAGGCGCATTCGCAGAGGAACAAAAGCATTCTGACGGGTTCAAAGCGCAAAAGCATGGACGTGAGCCCTTGAAACGGGCAATCTTGAAAGGTGTGTTTTAGATCACTAATACACTAGAGTATGAATGTCCGCGCGGCGGACAGATTTTGCCGCCGCAGGATAAGGGAGCAGACCAAGCGCATGAGCACCGAGACAAAACTCGAAACCACCACCAAGACCGCGACAGACTTCGAACTGACGCCGCCCGCGCCGGTGCCTGATGTTGCGCCCGAGAAAGCCGCAGGTCTGGTCCCTGTCTCCACCGAAGAGAAAAGCAAACTGGACAAGAAGGTCGACAGCTTCGTCACCGAGCTGGTCTCGACTGATGCCAATTCGCCGGAATTTGGTGAGAAGGTCGATCAGATTACGCGGATGGGTCAGGAACAGATCCGTGCCGCGGCCTCCCATTCCAACCGTTTCCTCGACCGTCCGGTCCGCGCGATGGATGCGGATAGCGGCGTTGGCAAAGACCTCGCCGAACTGCGTCGCACGGTCGAAGACCTTGATCCGGGCCGCAAGAGCCGCTTGCTCGAGCCACGCAAGCTGTTCGGCATCATCCCCTTCGGCAACAAGCTGAAGAACTATTTCGACAGCTACACATCATCGCAAGGACACATCCAGTCGATCCTGAAAAGCCTCGAAAGCGGCAAGAAGGAGCTGATCCTCGATAACAGCGAGATCGACAATGAGCGCGCCAAGCTTTGGGAAGCGATGGGCGAGCTGGAGCAGATGATCCATATCGCCAAGACGCTCGACGAGCGGCTGGAAGCGAAAGCCATCGAACTCGACAGCTCTGACCCGGAAAAGGCCAAGGCTTTGCGTGAGAGCGCGCTGTTCTATGTGCGGCAGCGCACGCAGGACCTGCTGACCCAGATGGCGGTCAGCGTGCAGGGTTATCTGGCGCTCGATTTGGTCAAGAAGAACAATGTCGAGCTGGTTAAAGGCGTCGACCGCGCCAGCACCACGACCGTGGGCGCGCTGCGCACCGCCGTGACCGTGGCGCAGGCGATGACCAACCAGAAGATGGTCCTCAACCAGATCACTTCGCTGAACGAGACGACCACCAACATCATCGATTCCACCAGCACGCTGCTGCGCGAAAACACCGCGCAGATTCACGAGCAGGCGGCATCATCCACGATCCCGCTGGAGACGCTGCAACGCGCGTTCCAAAACATCTATGACACGATGGACGAAGTCGACAATTTCAAGGTCCAGGCGCTCGAAAGCATGAAGCAGACGGTGAATGTGCTGACCGACGAGGTTGAGAAGTCGAAAGGCTACATCGCCCGTGCGGAAGGTCAGGCGCAGGCGCAGGCAAAGGTTGCCACGAACCCGTCGCTGCTGGCGCTGGATAGCTAAAGGACGACGATGGTCGACAGCACCCGAGAATCTGATCAGATCCTGACAGCGGCAAGACAGTCGCTGGTGACGCAGCGCGCCGGCGGCACGCACCGTCCAGGCGAAAGCATCGGCAAAGGCAGCGCCCAGGCAAAAATGCAGCATTTGATCCGGCGCGGTGCTTATCTGGCGGCCGCTCTGGTTGCGATTTATGTCGCAACCGGTGTCGCAGGTTTCGTGCTCGGCGGCATAGGGTTCTGGGGTGTTATGGCGCTGGCCCTCACAACGATAATCGCGTTCGGGGTGTTCGCTATGGCACCGAAACCCAAACCGCCCAAGCGCACTGAACTGGGTCAGGGCGATCCGAAACGTATGGTCGCCAACACCGAGCTGTGGCTCGAAGCACAGGCCCCTGCCCTTCCGCCTCCCGCCGTCAAAGTGGTTGAGCAGCTGGGTGTGCAGCTTGATGCGCTCGGCTTGCAGCTTGAGACAGTCGACGCAGCGCATCCAGCGATGGGCGAAGTGCGCGAGCTTGTCGGCGAGTATATTCCCGAGACCATCGACAATTACCGCAAGGTGCCCGAGCATCTGCGCAATGAGAAGCACACCGGCAAGACCGCTGACGAACGCCTGACTGATAGCCTCGGCAAATTGTCCGGCGAGATCGATCGCGTGACCCGCAAACTGGCCGAAGGTGCGCTGGATGATCTGGCAATCAAGGACCGATACCTTGAATATCGCTATGGCGAGGACACGCTGCTGGCTGATCAAACCGCGCCTTTGAGCAAGGACGACTAAGGGGCAGCACTATGCGCGTCACCCTCCCTCACAATCTCGGCAAGGAAGAAGTGCGTTCGCGCATGCACAAGCATGGGCATGAAATCGGCAGCTATTTCCCTGCCGGCATGGCCGAGGTCGAGACCGACTGGCCCAATGAAGACTTCATGGCACTGGTCATCACCGCCGCCGGTCAACGCATCGAAGGCGGGATCGAGATCGAGGAAAGCGCGGTGGTCATCGACATGGACCTGCCCCCGATCCTTGGATTCCTGCGCGGCACATTGGAGCGTGCCGTGAAAAAGCATGGCGGCAGGCTGCTCGAAAAGAGCTGAACCGCTGCGCTTACTTAGCGCGCGTTAGCAGTGAGATTTCAGCTTCGGCAAAGTCGAGCGCGTCGATAGAAGGCGCATAGAGGCATTCGCCTGCACCAGCCTGCGCATCGCCAGACTTCGTCCGGACTTGGCCATTCAGAGGCAGAACGAGCACGCCGTCGACATAAACTGCCTTCATCGCGGCATCCGGCGCCCCCTCGATCCGGTCCAACCGGAAATGGGGGCCGTCGATCAGCGTGGCGCAGCGCTCCGCCACCGTACCACGATGCGCGGCCGGATAGGGCGTGCCATGCGCCACCTCGATCGCCCGCTCCAGATGCAATTCGCGCGGACGTCCATAATCGAACAGGCGGAAAGTGGTGTCACTGGTCTGCTGGACTTCGACGAGCGAAAGGCCTGGCCCAATCGCGTGCACAGTTCCCGCAGGCAGGTAGAACAGATCACCCGCCTCAACTGGATGCCAAGTCAGCAAGTCCTCGATTGATCCATCACGCGCAGCCGCCGCCATGGCGTCAGATGTTATGTCTTCGTCAAAGCCGATGGCCAGCGTCGCGCCCGGCTCGGCATCCAAGACCAGCCAGCATTCTTCTTTACCCTCTTCGCCGGCGCGCGCATTGGCATCAGACGGATGGACCTGCACCGAGAGCTTCTCACTGGTGAAGAGATACTTGACCAGCAGATCGGGGTGTTCAGGCGGTGGTTCGAACCAGATCTCGCCGATCCGCTTACCCTCTGGCGCTGTGAATGGCGCTGGCAGCGCATCACGGCCCCAGACCTTCTCGACCAGGCGCGTGGGAAGCTGGCGCGCGCCGCTCATTGATTGGTGGCTCCGGGCAATTTGCCCACTTTCTGCGCGCCTTCACGTGTGGTGACCAGCACCTCGCCATCGGAAACGACGACGCACACATCTTCAAGACCGATCACTGACACGCGCGGCCCATCGGTTGTCGCCATGACATTGGAGCAATCGACCACGTCCACCGCCCCTTTGGTGACGTTCTGGTTTTCACCATCACTAGAAAGCGCGTCCTGCAAAGCGGCCCAGTTGCCGATGTCGGACCAGCCCATATCCGCCGGAACCATGGCCGCGCGAGCGGTGTTTTCCATAACGGCATAGTCGATGGAATCGCCCTCGATGGCCGCAAATCTCTTGGCATCGGGATGGAAACGCGCATCGTCCCATTGGCCATTGGCAACCGCGTCGGCGACCTGCTGCGCCATGGCCGGGCGGTGGGTGGCCAATTCTGCGAGCAACGCTCCCGCGCGAAACGCAAAGATGCCACCATTCCAGCTGTATTCGCCGGATGCGAGATAGGCCTTGGCCCGCTCGAGGTCGGGCTTTTCAACGAACTCCGCGATCTTGAACCCGCGCGGCAGTTCTTCACCGCGGTGGAGGTAGCCATAGCCGGTTTCAGGATGCGTAGGAGCAATTCCGAACGAGACGAGCCAGTCATCGCTCGCTAATTCCGCCGCCGCGAGCGCAGCAGCGCGGAAGGCAGCTTCATCGGCGATGTGGTGATCACTAGGGCAGACCAGCATGATGTCGTCTGGCGGCAACAACGCTGCCGCCAGAGCAATCGCAGGCGCGGTGTTACGGCCCATCGGCTCAACAACCAGACGTTGCCCCTTGCCCGTTCCCATCTGCGCTTCGATCAGGTCGATATGCTGCGTTCCGGCGACAACCATGGGCGGCGCAAAGCGATCATCACCCGCGACCCGGCCAATCGCCTCTTCAAATAATGTCGTTTCACCGACCAGTGGCAGGAAAGGCTTGGGCTTAGCCTTTCGACTGACTGGCCAAAGCCGCGTACCGCTGCCGCCGCACAGGATGACGGGATGGATTGATGCCGGTGCATTCATGGCCACCGCCTATACCAGCGCCGCAACCCGATGCCAGCGTGTTTACTTTCTCAACGCGCGCGGAAATCGACGCGGTATCCGTAGCGCGCCTCAATCGGCTGACCGTTGCGTGCCACCGCCGGATTGAAACGGATCTTCCGTATCACCAGCCCACAGACTAGCCCGGTTGTCTGCGCATCGACACTGGTTCGCGCGACCGAGCAATTCTTCGCACGGCCATCTGTTGTCACGGTGAAATGCACGGTCACTGACTTACCGAAACGGGATGCCCGGCCACCCTCGGGAACGGGGAAATCGCGCGCCTCGTTGATGCTGCCAGATCGGATGCTTGGCCCCTTGGCCATGGCAAGGCCATTGCCTGCACCGCTGCCTTCTCGTCCGCTGCCCGTTCCATCGCCTTGGCCAGCAGCGCCGGTACCGTCCCCGCTGGTGTTGGCACCCGAACGGTTGGCGTCGCCAGTGGAAGACGCGCGCGGTGCGGGAGTTGGCGTGGGTGGCGGCAGTTTGGGCTTGGGCGCCGTGACCTCGCGCGAAACAGCCTTTTCACCCGGATCACCCTGTGCACCTTCATCCGGCGCGGGAGGGGCTTCAGGCGGCTCCGGCGGATCGGGCGTCGTCACGGTGACGGTGATGGTGGACAGCACCTCTTGCTCGACTGATCGTGTAAAGTCAGGCGCAAACGCGCGCGCGAGCAGATAGAGCACAAGGAGGTGAAACAGCAGCAGAGCAACCAGAAGCTTCCAGTTCAGCTTCTTGCGCCTCCTCCAGAAAGGTATCTTCGCCTTGGCCATGATGCGTCCGCTCCCAATCGAACCAAACAGGCGCAACGGCGCCCATTGATTCCGCGACGGTCTTTATAGCTAGATCTGGATCAATTGCGATGTATCCGGAGTGAAGCGCGCTGCGCCGAAAATGAAAACACAAACGCAAACGGCGGAGCCTGTTAAGGCCCCGCCGTTCGTGTTTGGTAATCGATGCTTACGAATTAGAATTCGTAGCGGGCACCGATCTGGATACGCCATGCCGACGGGCCAATGGCGATGTTGTTCTGATCGTCCGGGTTGAAGCCCGAGAGGATGTAACGACCGTCGCTGTCGACACCGCCGTCAACTACGTCGACGAGACCGTTGAAGCCACCGCGTGAACGCAGGATGTTCCACTCATCGTCGATGAAGTTGAGGAAGTTTGCGAAGTCAGCAAACAGCTCGATGCGGTCTTCTTTGACGCCGGTCAGCTTGCCGAGGAACGGGAATTCCTGGCTGAAGCGCAGATCGAGGTCAAAGTGCCAGTCGTTGCGGCAGGTGTTACGAGCGATCGTGGCGCCCGGGGTGAAGTCACAGCCCGAGTTAGCAACATAATCGATCGTGCTCTGAACAGCAGCTGCATCCGACAGCGGCGACACGTTCGGATCGTTTACGCCGGTTGGGACGTAAAGCAGAGCGTTGTCGCTGCCCGACGAGGAGTCAGCGAAGACGCCGCCACCATCGAAGGTCAAGCTGTACGGACGACCTTCACGAGCGCGGAAGAAGAAACCGAAGCTCGTGTCGTAACCGTCGAGGAACTGCTCACGGAAGTTGATCGCCGCGGTGAAGTTGTGGCGAGTTTCCGTGGTCGCTGTCGAGACAGCCGGGTTCTGACGGTCAAACGCTGCAGTAACGTCGAACGACGAGGTTGCCGTTGAAGACTGGTTGTTACGTGCGTTGTTTGAGTCCGTGTAAGCGTAACCGAACTGGACGCGGGTCGAACCACCTTGAGTGAACAGGCCGCTTTCAAACGTCTTGCTCAGGATGATCGATGCCGTGTGCGCTTCGGAACCACCGTCGTTGGTCAACTGAATGTTGTCGTCACGACGGGTGTTGAAGCAGTCAGCGGTGACACCGGTGTAAACCGGCGGCGTGCCGCCATTGCCCTGAAGCACAGCGTTACAGCCCGCAACAGTCGAGTCGATTGCCGCGTAGATCGGGCGACCGTCAACGGTGAAGCCGTTCAGGCCTTCACGGATGTCAGGGGTCTGCGACAGGTCGACAAAGTTCAGCGCGTTGTTGAAACGCGAATAGATGTAGTCGAGCTGCAGGTTCCAGTTGCTGAAGAAGCCGCTTTCCGCACCGAAGGTGGTGGCGAAGAGGAGGCTTGCACGGGTCACGGTCGGAACGTTGAAGTCCGGGTCGGTCGACTGGACGTCGTTTCCGCCGTTTGCTGCAACGTTAGACGCGGCGAGCACAGCACACTGCGGGAAGCCAGCGAACTGACCGTTTTGCAGCACGTTGAACGAACCGTCTGTGTTGGTGAGGCCCGCACATTCTGCGTCGAAAGTGTCGCCGTTGGCACTTGCGAAGCCATCGTTCGAGAAGGCGTTCGAGTAGTACACAACCGGGTCACCGCCTGAGAAGATGCCGACACCACCAGTTACGCGGGTGTTCGAGAAGAACCCTGCATTGTCGAACTCGTAGGTTGCCGAGATACGCGGCAGGAATACCGGATCGAGGCGACCGAACGAGTTGGCATTGGTGAAGCCGTAGCGATCAAAGAAGTTCGGGTTCGCACGCGGCGTGTCACCGTCGTACATCTGAACACGAATACCAGCGTTCACCGCCAGTTGATCGTTGGCCTGCCACTCATCCTGAGCGTAAACCGAGTAGATACGACGGCTGAAGCGTGCAGCGGCGTTGTTGATGTCGCCGTTGAGGCTCGATGCGATCGTCGCACCGCCCAGAGCACCACCGCCAACAAGGTCATCTACATCGCCAAAGACGCTGGAGAAGAAGCCAGGTGCTACGTCGCCGTTTTCGAAAGCGTCGAGGCCATCGAAGAAGAGCGTACCAGTTGCGTTGATGGCAAACAGGTTGAACACTTCAAGGTCGTTCACTTCCGCGCCGAACTTCAGGAAGTGGCCATTGCCAGCTTCGTAGTTCAACTGAGCGCGGAATTGGTCGATCTTGGTGTCGAGCTGGTTGGCCGAACGGAAGATCTGAGGACCGGTTGCGAGCACACCGTTCTGGGTCGTGCCGCTGCCGTCAGGCGCAACACCAACAACCAGACGCGGGGTCGGGTTGCCAGACTGTGCTTCGCCAAAGCCGACAGGGCCCTGAACGTCGCCAACTTCTGCGCGGCTGACACGCAGTTCGGTCGAGACCGAGTCGCTCCACTGCGAGTAGAGACGAACCGAGTAGTAGTCCGAGATCGTGCCTTCGTCTTCGAACGAGTTAAGACCGGTGATCAGCGGGCCAGTGCCGCCGCCATCGCTCTCAACGTTGGTTTCTTCGAGACGCTGGTAGGTCGCTTCAAGGCGGTGATCTTCGTTGATCACAGCGTCCAGACGACCGAAGTAACGCACGTTACCTTCAGGCAGCGTGGTCGGGTAACCGCCGATGTCCTGGCCGTATACGTCGCGTGCGATCTGAGCGAAGCGATCGAACTGGGCCTGGCTGACAAAGTTGGCTTCGTTGGTGAAGCCGCCGCCCGCTGGGCCGAAGTTGTTGCCCTGCGACAGGTCAGCTTCTTCGTAACCGAACGAGAAGAACAGACGGTCAGGAATGATCGGACCGCTCAAGGTGACACCCCAGCGCTTTTCTTCGCTGGCGGTAAGCGGGCTGCCGTCGATCTCGCTGGCGAACAGACCGTCATCGAAGTAGGTGATGAAAGCCGAGCCGCTGAATTCGTTCGAACCCGCCTTGGTGACGGTGTTGATGAGACAGCCGGTAAATTCCGAATACTCAACATCGAACGGAGCGAATTCTACCGAGATCTGGTCGATCACGTCGAACGGAAGCGGCAGCGAGTTACGCGCTGCGAACGGCGTACCGTTCAGACCGAAAGCGTCCGACTGAACGATGCCGTCAACCGTGAAGGTGTTGGTACGGTCATTACCGCCAAGGCACGAGATACGATCAACGTCGTTGCTCTGCTCAAGGCTGACGCGCGGGTCAATACGGATGATGTCGCGAACGTCGCGGGTGATCGACGGGAACGCTTCAAGCGTCTGGGTGTCGAATGCAGTACCCGGTCCAACGGCAACCTGGGTTACGCGAGCACGCGTGCCGGTCACGATGATGGTGTCGCCTGCGCCTGCAGTCAGCGCGAAGGTGAAGCCGGTGTTACCCGAGATGTTGGTGAACACGTCTTCAACCGTCTGGCCTTCGAAACCATCAGCTTCGACGGTAACGGTGTACGGACCGCCCGGCTGAAGCGACTGGATACGGAAGTTGCCTTCGCCGCCCGTGCTGACGGTGCGGGTCGAACCAGTACGCGTGTCGGTAACGGTCACGGTTGCACCCGGCAGCGCGTTGCCGCTGGCGTCGGTCACGGTGCCTTCGACACCCGACGTAATGGTTTGCGCGGCGGCCGGAGTAGCCACAACCGCTGCAGCAGAGAGACTGACGACGCTCGCTGCCAAGAGATATTTGAGTTTCATTAGTAGGCCCCTGATCACTGAGAAAGGAGTTAGGAGAGGTATGTCCTGCGCGCCCCTTTAGGTTCGCTGCACTGCGGCAAAGCTACTGTTTTGTGACAATTTGATGAAACTTGCCCGCGCATGAACGCGGGCGGCGCGCGCCAAATATGTTATCCACACCGTGACGCCACGGAATCCAAGGGCCTGCGCCCATCTGTTGCATTGGAGCAACGAAACAGGACTCTTTTCACACAGGCCCGATTCGCGGGTTTTTAGGCCAGATTTATCTCGCGCAGACGCTGCAAAAGGAACTCATGTGACGAAATCGGCTCGGGCACTTTGTCCCGATTCTCGTCAGTGATGCAGCTTTCCAGCGGCTCGATCACATAGTCCGGGCGGAAGTGCAGGAAGAAGGGCATCGAGTAACGCGACCGCAGTGCCGCTGGGCCGCGCGGGTTGACGACACGGTGCGTAGTCGAAACCAATCGTCCGCACGTCAGGCGATCCAGCATATCGCCCACATTGATGACCACCGCGCCTTCAGGAACGTCAACGGCGTGCCACTCACCTGACTTGGTAAGCAGTTCCAGACCCGCTTCTTCAGCGCCGAGCAGCAAGGTTATGGTGTTGATGTCGCCATGCGCAGCAGCACGGATCGCGCCCTCTGGAGCATCCGGACCAAGCGGCGGATAATGCAACAGGCGCATGACGGAATTTCCGTCCTCGACCGTCGGCGTGAAGAACTGGCGCTCAAGACCAAGGTGCAACGCAATCGCTTCGAGCACACGCAGGCCAGTGCTTTCGAATGCGGCGTAAAGCTCGGAGAAGGTGTTCTCGAAACCGCCAACCTCTTTGGGCCAGACATTGGGAGCCATATATTCGGCGAGCGGATGATCCGATGGTAGTGAACGGCCGACATGCCAGAATTCTTTGAGGTCAAAGATCTCCGCGTCTTTGGCCTTCTCGGTCCCGAAAGGGGTGTATCCACGCGCTCCGCCGCCGCCTTCGATAGCGTAGGCGCGCTTCGCGTCGTCAGGCAGCGCGAAGAACTCTTTGGAATGCGCCTCGGCCTGATCGATCAATTCTTGCGGAATGCCGTGATCGCGTACAACCGCGAAGCCATATTCGGCGAAGCTACGGCCCAGCTCATCGGCGATATCTTCGAGCGGCTGGGCAAGGGATACGGTCGCAATGCCGTCTGCGGATTGAATGTCAGTCATAAGGGTCATTTATAGGCGCGCTCCGGTTTGTGCCAAGGCATTCATGCTTGAGAATGCCCTCGCACGCCTAAAGCGGCATGGTTGGTTCAGTAATTGAGCCGGATCAAAGTGGCAGGAACAGGCTCGCCAAAGCTGCGCTCATCAGGTTGGCAAGACTGCCTGCTGCGAGCGCCCGCAGACCCAGCCGCGCAATCACCGGACGCTGGTTTGGTGCAAGACCACCTGTCACGGCCATCTGGATCGCGATCGACGAGAAATTGGCAAATCCACACAGCGCAAAGGTAAGGATACCCCGGCTGCGTTCGGTCAGGCCTTCGATGGCGCCCAACTCGATGAAGGCGACAAATTCGTTGAGCACGATTTTGGTGCCGAAGAGACCGCCCGCGATCTGCGCCTGGTTCCAATCCGGAATGCCGATCAGGAACATGACGGGAGCGAAGACGTAGCCGAGCAATTGCTGGAAAGTGACATCGGGATAGCCGAACCAGCCGCCTACACCGCCAAGCATGCCATTAGCCAAAGCCACAAGAGCGACAAACACCATCACCATCGCACCAACGGCAACGGCGAGCTTCACGCCCGTCTGCGTTCCCTGTGCGGCGGCTTCGATAACGTTGGCGGGCTTCTCACCTTCCTCGAAGGTTTCGGAAACAGTGACGTTCGCCATTTCCTCATCATGCTTTGCCGCTTCTTCGGGATCGTCCGGCATCAGGATCTTCGCCATCAGGATTCCGCCCGGCGCGGACATGAACGCCGCCGCCAACAGATATGGCACCGCATCGTCACCCAAGAACGCCGCATAGGCAGCCAGAATAGTGCCCGCGACACCCGCCATGCCGACGCACATCAGCGTGAACAGGCGCGAAGGCGGGAGCGAGGCGAGATATGGGCGGACCACCAGCGGGCTTTCCGACTGGCCGACAAAGATATTGGCCGCGCTGCCCAGCGCCTCGACCTTACTGATTCCGGTGACCCAGCCAATCGCACCGCCCAGCCAGCGCACCAGCCGCTGCATAATGCCGAGGTAGTAGAGTATCGAAACCAGCGCAGCGAAGAAAACGATCACAGGCAGCGCCGCGATCAGGAAGGTATTCGCAAATGGGTTTTCGCCCATCGGCCCGAACAAGGTCTCAATGCCTTGAACGGAGTAGCCGAGCAGCGCGATCACACCATCGGACAGCCCGCCGATAATCCGCACACCAATATCGGTACGCAGCACCAGCACGGCCATCAATGCCTGCAACGCAAAAGCTGCGCCGACCACTCGCAGATTGATCCGCTTCTTCCCATTGGACAGCAAAAACGCGATCAAAAGAATGGCGGCGATCCCACCGATGCTCATTAGAGTGGAAGTAACACTTGCGCTCACGTGGCGGCCCCTGCCCTGTTATCTGGAGTTATCCCATGCCAGCCGGATCGGCTGCGTGGTCATGGAAGTTGCACGTTGGGCGCAGCAACGCAACTGGGAACGCCCGATTTGCCCCGGTGGGTGACAGGCCGGGCGCGCCATCTTTTCTTTTCGGAAGCGCTCGCTTACCGCTTGCACCATGACCGATACCACCACTGCACCAATCGAAAACGGGCCCACCACAGTTTCTATGCCTTTGGGACTGTTTGTCTTCACGCTTCTCTATGGCGGGATGACGGTGCTTGCGGGCGTGCTCGCTTACAAACAGGTGCAATTGTGGCCCACCGACCTGGCAGTTGAATCGGGCATCTTCGCATTTCTGTTGCTGGTGGTGATCTCCAGCACCCTTGCCCAGCTTTACGGGCGCAGCATGGCTACACGCATCGTCTGGTGGGGCTTTTTGCCGCTGCTGATTGCCTCGGTTTTGATGCAGCTGGTCCTCAACCTGCCTGCCTCGGTCGAGATGCTAGAAGGGCGCGCGGATGATCTCGCCGCCTTCGAGCGGGTCCACAACACCGTTTGGCGGGTCTGGGCCGCTGGTCCGGCTGCTTATATCGTGTCTCTGCTGCTCAACGTCTGGATCTTCGACAAGCTGCGCGGCGAAGGTGAGGCAACGACGATGGGTCTGATGATCCGCGGCGCAATCGCATCGGCGCTGAGCCAGGCGCTGGATTCTGTGATCTTCATCTTCCTCGCGTTTTATGGCCTGTTCCCGATCATGGACCTGATGATCGGGCAGGTGCTCGCGAAAGTCGTGCTGAGCATTGTGCTGGTGCCGTTCCTGATCACTGGCGGTGTCAAAGCCGCGCAGTGGCTCGACGCGAAGAGATAGCGATACGGGGTGACTGAGCTCTCAGTCTTTACCCGACCCAGACATCGAGCAGGTAACGCTCGTCATCCATCATGGTGTCGATCCAGGCCTCGGTTTGCGCATCATCTTTGCCCGTCTTTTCGCGATACATTGCCATCAGCGCGCGGCGGACATCAGGCTCCATCCGGGCACCATCGCCGCAGATATAGACCCGCGCGCCGCCCTCGATCATGGTCCAGATCGCATCGGCTTGCTCAGCGATCAGATGCTGAACGTAGCGCTTTTCGCCCTTGTGCCGTGAAAAAGCGGTGTGGACGCTCGCAATCCCACGGGCGTCATAATCAGCCAGTTCATCGCGGTAGAGGTAGTCGATTTCCGGATCGCGGCAGCCGAAGAAGAGCAGCGCCTCGCCCAATCTCGCGCCCTGTTTTTGCAGATGGTCGCGCTGTTGCAGGAAGCCTCTGAACGGCGCGATGCCGGTGCCGGGTCCGACCATGATGATCGGCGTCGAAGCGTCTTCCGGCAGGCGGAAGTTGGCGGTTGGCTTACGCACCATCGCCTGAAACGTATCGCCGGGGGCGAGGCCCGCGAGATAGTTCGAGCATGTTCCCTTGAACTCGCCTTTGCCTGACAGCGCTGGTCCCTTCACCACTCCGACCGTAATCGAACAGCGATTTGGCGCGCCAGTCGGCGAGGACGAGATCGAATAGTAACGCGGGGAAAGGAATGGGATCATTTCGAGGAACACCGCCAGCGGCAAATCGCAGGCTGGAAAATCCTCGAGAATGTCCAAAACCGATTTGCGCTTTTCCAGCACTTCGGTGGTGTAAAGATCAGGTCCGCCATCATCCGGTTTTGCAGCCAACGCTTCGAGACCCGATTTGGAATTGGGGCATTCGACAAAGCGCGCCAGCGTGGCGATGTCTTTGCGCGTGGCCACGGCCTGCAATTCGCCCGCTGTCTTGGCGAGATTCAGGACCGAGAAGGTGCTGCCGCTGGGGAACGGTCCGCGCATTTCGCTGCGCGATTCAATTCGCACATAGGTGTCGCGGGGCAGGCCGAAGCGCTTGAGCAGCCGATCAACCAACGCATCATCATTAACCGGCACGACACACAGATGATCGCCGGGTTCGTATTGAACATCAACGGGCAGTTCGACTTCGATATGCCGCGTAGAGCGGCCATCGGGCGCGCTCACATCCTTCAGCTCGCGGCTGCTGAGCAACGTGACCTCTCGCGTGCCCACCCGTTCGGCCACGGTGTTCGCGGTGATGCTTTGGGTGATCTCAACCGAATAGAGCGGCTCGGAAATACCCCCGCTTTCGGCATCCAGATCCAGCCCGAAGTGCTCGCCTAACTGCGGGAACAGGGCGTCGAGCCAGCTATGAAACTGGGTGTCGATATCGGCCCGAGCGTCCAACTCTTCATTGGCGATGATCCGCGCTGCGCCCAAAGCCTCCAGCCGTGCATCAATCTTGCGCGGGACCTCCTGAAACGTCGCCGCCCAATCGCTGTTGCCGCAGCCGAGCACGAAATAGGACACGCCGTTGAGCGCATCAGGCTTGGTGTCATCGGCTTCCAGCCAATCGACAAACTTTGCCGCGTTATCCGGCGGCATGCCGTTGTACGAAGCGCAGGCAATCGCGACCGCGCCCTCTGTCGGCAGCTTGCCGGCGAAGGCATCGAGTGAGGCCAGCGTCACATCGAAACCGGTGAATTCCGCCCGCTGGGCCAGTTCGCGGGCAAAGCTCTCGCTCGAACCAAGATTTGACCCGAACAGCACCGTCAGCTTCGTGCCATGCTTAGCAATGCGCGCCGCTTCGGGCTGCGAAGCTCCCTCAGCATCGCTGTCCGTATCGGTACCACGCCGCTCAACATCGTCGCGCAGGCTCACCCTGATCCGGAAGTCTTCCGGCTTGATGGACAGCGTTTCCTTGATGTCGAGCTGGTAGTTTTGGTGATCGAACAGTTCGAAACGCTGCAGGATCATGGCCAGGACAAGGATCGACTCCTGAATGGCAAACTGCCGCCCGATGCAGGCGCGCTGACCATTGCCGAACGGTTTGTAGGCCGCTGGATCGCGCTTCGCCTCGGCATCGCCCATGAAGTTTTCGGGGTTGAACGCGTCAGGATTGTCACCCCACACCGATGTGTCGCGGTGCAACGACGGAATCACCACCGTCGTGAATGTGCCTTTGGGAATGCGATATTTGCCCGCCAGAACCTCATCCTCAAACGGAGCGAGGCCGAAAGCGGGGGCCGTGGGCCACAGTCGCAGCGCTTCGAGCAGGATCGCCCGGATATAGGGCATCTGCCCGATCTGGTGGAGGTTGGGCGGTTGGTCGATATTGCGGCCGAGAACGGCGTCCACCTCGGCATAGGCACGCTCGAGCACGTCACGGTTCTTGAGCAGATAGTAGAGCGTGAAAGACAGCAGGCCAGATGTCGTTTCGTGGCCAGCGATCAGGAATGTGTTGATCTGATACCGAATGTTCTCGTCAGACAGCTGTTCGCCGGTCCGCGCGTCACGCCCCGAAAGCATGAAGTCGAGCAAATCCTTGGGCTCATCTCCGCCCTGCCCGCGCCGTTGCCGGATGATCTCGTCGACCAGATTGTTCATGTAATCGGCGTCGAGGTGCAATTGCCGGATCTGCTCGCGCTTGAGCAGTTTTTCACCCGGAAGCCCGCGCATCTTCTGCGTCGTGCTCAGCGTGCGGTTGAGCGCTTCGATGAAGGGGTGAAAGTCTTTGCGGTAAAACGAATTGAACCGGTACCCGAAGCCACACACGCCGATCGTATCCAGCGTCAGGCGGATCATATCATTGGGAACGTCGATCTCGTCATCGGGGTTCAGTCGTTCCCACTTCAACATCAGCTGGCTGGCGATATCCTGCATCATCGGCAAATAGCTGCCCATCGCCTTCTGACTGAAAGAAGGCAGCAGGATGTGGTGCGCTTTTGACCAGTTGGGATCGTCGGTATCGCCGGTGAACAGTCCGTCGCCCGCGATCAAACGGAGACGCTTGAGCGGCCCACGAACGGTCTTGTCGAAGCGTTTCTCATCACAGACCTCAGCGACAAGATCAGCGCCCGAGACAAACACCAGAGTGTTGCCCATCACCTCGAGCTTGAAGATAGGGCCGTATTCGTCGGACAGAGCCATCAGTTCTTGGATCAGCTGCGTCGCATCGACGGTGAAGGCGTTGCCCAAAACGGGTGCGCCGGGCGGCTGCGGGATCTCGATCAGATCAGTCTTCGTTGCCATACGGCAAGGTCATGCCAGAGGAATCTGGGACTGCAAAGACTTGTCAAAGATGAGAAGGTGATGGTGAGCCCTGCAGGGGTCGAACCTGCGACCTACTGATTAAAAGTCAGTTGCTCTACCGACTGAGCTAAGGGCCCCCATACGGGTCTGCTGAATCATCGGTATCAGCAGCGGAGCGCCCACCTAGGCAGGGCGCGCCGATTGGTCAAGAGATGCGTGGCCTTGATTTCAAAAACTTGGCCGTCCCGCACAAGCGCCCGCATCAATTTGCGTGGGCAATGCCCCAGTGTTCGCTGATCTGCCGGTTGGATGGGGCGGCGTTGCGGGCCTTTGTCAAAAGGCTTCGAGCTTCGCCAAGCGATTTGCCTTCCTGCCAGAGGGCCCAGCCGAGCGTGTCCATGATTTCCGGACTGTTTGGAGCTGTATTCAGAGCGCGGCGGGCGAGACGCACAGCCTGTGCATGCTGGCCCAGTTTGGTTTTCACGGCAGCCGCGTTGTTAAGCAGAGCCGGATCATTGGCACCTTTGCCATCAATATGAGGGGCGTAGATACTGTCCGCTTTGGCCCAGTCACCCGCGCGGATCGCTTTGCCCGCTTCACGCATTGGTTTTGCCAAAGATGACGCGGCGGTTTTCTTGCCGATCACTTCGCGGATGCGCGCAACATCGGATTTGGAAACACGGTCGGCTAGCTCCAACGCAACCGCGAGCGACGGACCGTCTGCCAGCGGGTGATCAATCACCGGCTCAATCGCCGCCCATGCCTTCTTGTATTCCCCCTGCTCGGCAAGACTGTTGGCTAGCGCGCGGCGCGCAATCGGGTCGCCGCCCGTATCCGCGACATAATCCTCCAGCGCGTGCGCGGCCATCGCAAACTCACCGCGCGCGGCGTCAATCATACCCCGCAATCGGGCAAATTCAGGCTGTTCGGAAAAGACCGGAGGAGCGCGCTCGATAAGCTCGAACGCACGGTTCACTTCACCGGCGTCAAACGCCATTTGAGCCGCAAAAAGTAAGCCGACTGGATGCGGTGAGCCCGCATCATTCGCCCTATCAATCCACTCGCCTGCCGCCTTCGCATCGCCTGCGTCGCGCGCAATCGCGGACAATGCGAGCATCGCAGTCTGGCTATTCGGGTTGGCTTTCAACACATTCTCGAAGGCGATTTTTGCTCTGTCGGGAGCGCGTTCACCCAAAAAATCTGCCCTGCCAATTGGTGCGCTTGTGGGACGATGGGTTTGGCTGCGAGAACCGGTTCAAGCCGATCCATTGCCGCCTCGCGCATACCAGTCATCCAGAGGCGCTCTGCATCAATGGTCGCGAGGCGAGAATGATCGGGATAGGTCTTAAGCCCTTCATCCAGCTGCTCGAAGGCCTTGTCGGGATCACCTTTGGCCATATGAAACGCAACCGCCGCGACATAAGCGTGTGGGTTGTCCATCGCCAGCTTACCAATGCTCTCTTCAGCTGCTGCCAATGCGTTGCTGGCGACCTGAGCTTCGGCTCGTTTGGCACGCGCGAGTGAGTACTCGGCCGCGCCATCTGGCACAGCGGAGTATTCGGTCACAGCCCTGTCGGGCAGGTTCAGGGCTAGGGCAATATCGCCAGCGAGAAGTCGATACTCGGCATTGCCCGGATCTCGATCGACCGCGGCGGAGGCGTATTCCAGCGCGGTTCGCACGCTGCCTTCCGCAAATGCAGTCTGGGCCGCGGCATAGGGATCATCAGGCACGCTGTCACAGGCTGCAACAAGCGGCGAAATTGCGAGCACCAATGCTGCGCAGACAGGTTTGATCCGGGTATTCAGCGTCATGCGTGCCGCCTTAGCGCAAGATACTTAATGAGCCGTTTGCCATCCAAACTGTCGAGATTTCTGACAATCCGCGTTTGCGGGAAATTGCGTTAACCATCGAAACGCCCGTGAACCCTACCTTTGTACTCCTTGGCACATGGTTTGCTTTCCAATCATTTACCATTTTATCGCGCCTGTGTGGGGGTAACCGCAGCGACAGGCTTCTGGTTTTGGGGAAATGAGAATGCGTAAACTTCACAAGACAGCCGCTCTAGCTATCGCTGCGAGCACAATGGCTGTTGCCGCGCCTGCTTCGGCGACGATCTTCGAATACGAGATGACGAATGGTGACATCCTCACCATCGACACCGAATCCAAATCAGGCACCTGGAAAGGCCGCCGCATCGATGTGCAATTTGCGGGCGATGATCTCGCGAACTTCCCGGGCGGTGCAACACCGCGCTTCTCGCACATCCTCACCAGTATGACTGGCACCCGCACCATTCGCCGGGTCGACTACACCCCGACACGTGTGAACGGTACGCGCTACCACCCTTGGGTTATCAAGGACGCTGGTGCGGGCAGCATCAACCTGTGGTCTTGGTGGGGCGATCCTGTGATCGCCGGTGACTACGTGAAGACTATCGCCAGCTATCGTGTGGTCGACGTTCCGGCACCGGGCATGCTCGCGCTGTTCGCTCTCTCATTGGCTGCCATCGGCGTGGGCCGTCGCCGCCGTCGGAGGGCTGCCGCAGCCTAAGCAACGCATCCTCCAATCAAATCGGGCGTCTGACCAATGCGGTCAGGCGCCCTTTTTGTTGCGCGCCGCCAGTTGGGCCATGGAGTGGCCGGTGATTGGATCACGCCAATGGGGCGCGATTGTTTGGGCAGGTTCGAGGACGAAATTGCGGCTTCGGAATTCCATATGGGGGACGATCAGACCGGCGCTTTCCCAAATGCCCCCGCTCCAAAGAACAATGTCGAGATCGAGCGCACGCGCGCGCCAACGACTTCCGCGGCGTTGATTGCGTCCACGCCCGAACGCAGCCTCAAGCTGATGCAACCGGTGTAGGAGGGCGGGAGGGTCGAGCGGGCTTTCAGTCACCGCCACAGCGTTTGCATACTGACGCAACGAGGGTCCGATGGGAGCGCTGTCGACAATCGGCGACGTCGCAACAACTTCGCCAGCCTGCGCTTCAAGGGCCGCGAACGCGGCTTCGATCACCATGCGCGGTCCGCCGAGGCCCGGCACCCGCATGTTTGAACCAAGCGCAATGAGATAGGTGTGCGTCAAATGTCCTCGACGATCCGGCCATAAAGCTGCGGACGGCGATCGCGGAAAAAGCCCATGCCGGCGCGGTGTTTGGCAGCACGAGACAAGTCCAGAGCCGAAACAAGTACGCCCGTTTCTTCGGCTCCAAAGCTCTCCACCAGATCGCCCCATTCGTCCGAGATGAAGGAGTGGCCGTAGAAGTCTTGCTCGCCCTCCGGTCCTTCTGCGCCAATGCGATTGGACGCGACGACGGGCATGCAATTCGACACTGCGTGGCCGATCATCGCCCGGCGCCACATGCGGCTGGTATCGAGATCCGCGTCATAGGGCTCGGCCCCGATTGCCGTGGGATAGAGCAGAACCTCTGCGCCCTTCAGCGCCATGGCCCGAGCGCATTCAGGATACCATTGGTCCCAGCAAATCCCGACGCCGATGCATGCACCAAAGATGTTCCAGACCTTGAACCCGTCATTGCCGGGACGGAAATAGAACTTCTCTTCGTAACCCGGCCCATCGGGAATGTGGCTTTTGCGGTATGTGCCCATGATCGCGCCATCAGGGCCGATCATGGCGAGGGTGTTGTAGTAGTGATGCCCGTCGCGTTCGAAGAAGCTGGTCGGGATCGCGACATTCAGCTTGGCCGCCAAGGCCTGCATCGCGACAACGCTGTGATGTTCGGCGGTCGGACGAGCGAGCGCGAACAGCGCCTCATCTTCCTCGCGACAAAAGTAGGGACCTGAAAAAGCTCGGGCGGCAGTATCACTTGCGCGCCATTGGCCGCCGCTTCCTCCACCAACGCAGAGACAGCAGCGATGTTCTCGGCTTCATCCTCGCGGCCAAGCGCGAGTTGAAGGGCGGCGACAGTGAGCGTGCTCATGCCGCCGCCGATACGCTTAGTCAGCCTTCTTGAAAAGCAACGTCATGCGGTCACTCTCACCAATGGCGAGATATTCGCTGCGCTTGGGATCGTCCGCGCCGGTCGCCAGCACAGGTGGCAATGTCCAAACACCACCCGTCCAGTTGGCTGGGTCTTTCGGGTTTGCGTTGATCTCGCTTTCAGCTGCCAATTCGAAACCATTGGCCTCGAAGATCGCGATCACATCGGCCTTGCGCATATAGCCGCGTTGGCGTGCGCCGTAATCATTGTAGCTCGCACCTTCGGGCGCGCGGTGCTGAACCACGCCGACCATGCCATCATCTTTCAGCATCATGCGCGCGGCCTTCAGAACATCATCCGCACGATTGCCGATGTTAAGTCCGTGCATCGAACGGAAGATCAACACGCGGTCGACGGTGCCGGCAACATCCTCAGGCATTTCGTCGGTTTCAAACGCGGTCACATTATCGGCCTCCACGCCCATGGCCTCGGCGAGGCCCGATTTGAACCGCTCTGTCCATGCTTTCGAACGCGCTTCCTGCGCACGGTTGCGATAGGTGCGGCCATCACTGTCCTGGTTGAACGCGATGTATTTGCCAGCGGGCATCAGATACGGCGCAAGCACGCGGGTGTACCAACCACCGCCCGGGCCATATTCGGCCACAGTCATGGTCGGCTCGACTTGGAAGAATTCCAGCGTTTCTGTCGGGCGACGATACTGATCGCGCGCACCGTCATTGCCACGGCGATCATCGGCAAGAACCTCGGCCAGAGTTGGCGCATGATCGTCAGCGATCGCGGGTGCAGCCAGCGCGAATGCGGCCACAGGAGCAAGCAGAGCAAGTTTCATCAGGGGGATCCTCTCTTGAAGTCGAAAACAATGCGCATCGTCTTACGCTTTGAGGCAGCGATGACAAGGTTTGGCGTCAGGGGCTGGCAATACCCGTCGATGCTCCTATGTCCCTCATCGAAAGCAGGAGAAGTCATTTCATGGAACAGGCGATTATTGCAGGCGGATGCTTCTGGTGCACCGAAGCGGTGTTTCGCGATGTCATCGGCGTCAGTGAAGTCGAAAGCGGATATATCGGCGGCGATGTCGCTGACCCGACCTACAAGCAGGTTTGTACCGGCAAAACCGGTCATGCCGAAGGGATCCGTGTGACGTTCGACCCCGCAGTGATCTCCCTGCCAGAGATTTACGACGTGTTTCTTGGCACGCACGATCCGACCCAGCTGAACCGACAGGGCGGTGATATCGGCACACAATACCGCTCCGCTATCTTCCCGCTATCCGATGCACAGGGCGAAGAGGCCAAAGCAGCAATTGTCCGGTGGAATGATGAGAATGGCAAAACCGCCGTGACCACTGTCGAAGGCTTGGCTGACGGAGCGCAGAGCAAGGCATGGTATGCGGCAGAGGATTACCATCAGGAGTATTGGGATGGCGAAGGCCAGCGGAACCCCTATTGCCTTGCCGTGATCCCGCCCAAGATCATGAAGCTGCGCAAGAGTTTCCAGAGATACGCCAAGAGCTGATTGCGAAAAGCCATGCCGCAGTATCCCGATCCCTATTGCTTCGGATATCAGCCGCAGGCTGACGGCAAGCTGGCGTTCGAATGCTCGGATAATGTCGAACGCTTCCGATGGCTCGCGCTGCCGCCTCGCCATCCGGCGGTGATCCAGACCCAGAATTTCTGGGGCAGTGTCGGCGCGCTCATCACTCTCGAAGGGGAAGAGGCCACCAAATGGTCGGCGCTGACTTGGACCGAGTGGAAGTGCGGAGACGGCGAAGTCGGGCGCGCGGTGCGAGGGGTTTACGAGCGGATTGAAGCCGAGGGGGGTCCTTCGTTTGCGATGGCATTCTTCGACGCCAACGACACCGAGATCGTGCGCATGCGGGGACGCGGTGTGGTGTTCCGTAACCGTAATTTCGAAGAGTGGCGCGAGGAGTCAAAATCGGCGGCCCGGGCGCATAGCGATCATTCAGAATTCCGCTATGCGAGCCGCATGGCGTTGGGACTGTCAAAAAGGGAATTCCCTTTCCTCGCCCCGCTCGAAAGCCCCGACTCAACGTCTGTTGAAGCGCTGGTGACACGCGAGAATGGCCTACCCCCGCACAACCCCTATCTCAGCGGCTCGGGCGACCACGTGAATACCACGCACTTTGCCGAAGCCGCGCGTCAGGCGGCGTGTCTGATCTCGGGCAACCCCGACGTCGCGACTACCGGCGGAGAAATGTCGCTGACTCGTTATGTCGAACTGGGGACGCCGTTCCGGCTAAACATTAAAGATCGCAAGAACAACGCGCTCAAGTTGGAACTGGAACAGCTTGAGCGCCCGTGCGCCCAGATCACGCTGCGCTGGTGATCTTCAGCGCGTCCATCGCGCAACAAAGAACCCGTCGAGTCCGCCTTCCCGGGCCAGCATTCCCGGATGGGTGCGCAGCCAGCCCTGCTTGGTTGGCGCAATGCCCTTGGGCAGCTCTGCGGCGCTGATCGCGGCGGGTGCTAGATCGAAATTCTCATCGATCCACGCCGCTTGGCCCTCGCCTTCATCATGCTCGAGTGAGCACACCGCGTAAATCAATATGCCGCCGGGTTTGAGCCAGCCGACCGCGCGCTCAACCAGGGCGCGTTGAATGTCGACCATTTCTGCGATTTGGCGCGGACCGATGCGGTGGAGCACATCGGGGTGACGGCGACAGGTGCCCGTTGCTGTGCACGGCGCGTCAAGCAGGATCGCGTCAAAGTGATGCTTTGGCTCCCAGACAAGCGCATCGGCGCGGACTGGCGAGGCCTTGAGGCCGGTGCGCTTGAGATTGCCCTTGAGCACATCGAGCCGCCGCTTGGAGATGTCGAGCGCAGTCACTTTCCATCCCGCAGCCGAAAGCGCCAATGTCTTTCCGCCGGGCGCAGCGCACAGATCAAGCGCATGTTTGCCCTCACCCGCCCCCAGCAACTGTGGAGGCAGTTGTGCGGCGAGATCCTGCACCCACCATGCGCCTTCATCGTATCCAGCCAGCTTTTCAACCGGCGTCCCGCGCGGCAGGCGGATATGGCCGGGCATCAGGCTGACGCCGCCCATTGCAACTGCACGGGTTTCGGTCTCGCCTGCATCTTTCAGCGCAAGGTCGAGCTCAGGAGGCTCGGCGAGACCCGCAGCGATTTCCGGTACGCGTTCTCCCCACCGTTCCCGCACCCGCTCGGGCAAAGTTGGCGCATCGGGGAACTTCGGCTCCCGCTTCATCAGGGTCGAGAACACGCCATGGGCCAGCCGCCTTGGACCACCAGAAAGCAGCGGCAGACATGTGGCGATAACCGCATGCGGCGGAGTGTCGAGGCGGAGCGCTTGGGCCAGCATCAAGCGCAAAACAGTGCGCGGTTTGGCATCATCGGGAAGCGGTTTCTTTGTCGCGCTGTCGATTAGCGCATCGAGATCGGTCAGCCACCGCAGAGCCTCACCCGCAATTGCGCGTGCCAGAGCTTTGTCGGCGGGAGCGCGAACGTCGCGCAAGGCTGGCGGTGCCGCCTGTTCCAGCGTCTCGCCACGGCGCAAAACAGCATCGAGCATCTTAAGCGCAGCGCGCCGAGCGTGAATTCCGGGTGGTTGAGCCATCGGCATTTCCCCTACCCGCGCTTGAAACCAAGCGCCAGCGCGCGCATTCTATTGGTATGACGAAAGAGAAGTCGAAAGCGGCAAAAGAGTTCAAGAAGCCCGCACACTGGACCAATGATCCGCCGCCCAAGCCCAAAGCGGTCGACCCGCTGAAGGATGAGCCGCGCGAGGTCTCCCCCACCCGCTATGGCGACTGGGAAAAAGACGGCATCGCCTGGGATTTTTAGAGCGGCTTGAACGTCACTTTCAGCCCGTCTTTGGGCTGCGGGATCGGCCATGGCTGCCAATCTGGCTTGTAATCCGCACCGCCACTAGTCGGTTCAATGCGATAACGCTGAAGCAGCTGCGCCATCAGCACCTTGATCTGCATATAAGCGAAGTGCAGGCCCAGACACATATGCGCGCCGCCGCCGAAGGGCACCCAAGCATATTTGTGGCGTGCCTTCACCTTCTCGGGCGTGAAGCGCATCGGGTCGAACGCCATCGGATCATCCCAGTATTCGTCTGAGTGGTGAGTCCAATGGATGTTGATCCCCACCATTTGGCCCGCCGGAATTCGATATCCGCCAAACTCGAATTCACGCAGAGCACGGCGGGGCATGGACGGGACAGGCGGGATAACGCGCAGCGTTTCCTTGAACACCATCTCAGTCAGTTCAAGCTTGCCCATGTCATCGTATTCGAGCGGGCGTGGATTTCCGTCGCCGTCCGGACCGCCCGTCACTGCGAAAATCTCCTCGCGCATTTTCTCCTGCCACTCGGGGCGGATCGCGAGTTGATACAGCAGCGAAGTGCCCGATGAGGTGATTGTATCGTGCGCCGCCATCATCAGGAAGCTCATGTGATCCACGACTTCATCGACCGGGAGCAGAGAGCCGTCTTCACGGGTCGCCGTCGCAAACTGGCTGAACATGTCTTGCCCACCGCCTTCAGCACGGCGACGGTTCGTCTCTCGGGTCAGATAGTCGACCATATAGGCGCGGCCATCGACACCCTTCTTCATCTTGGTGAAGGGCAACGGGCGTCGAATGGGCGCAACCGAAGCCTGCACCATGTCGACAAAGGCCTGATTGATCTTGTCCGCTTCCGGCCCCCATGGGATGCCGAGAAAGCTGTCCGCTGCGAGATCAAGCGTGAGCTGCTTGATCGCTGGCTGAAACTCCATGTCTCCGGCCCAGCCGGAGACTTCGCGTGCAATACCGCTGTTCAATGCGCCCGAATAGTGCCGCATCGGCCCCGGTTTGAAGGCGATCGAAAGTGCGCGCCGATCGATCCGGTGATGATCGAAATCCTGCAGCATCAGTCCGCGCGGGAAGAGCTGATCCAGAACTGGCCCCCAACCTTGTTCGCTGGAGAACAGCTTGTTCTTGTTGAACAGAACGAGTTCGTTCGCTTCAGCGCCTACTAGCGCGACGTTCCAGCCACCGAAACCAAAGCTCTTGTAAACCTTGCCATAGGTCTCAACCATCCGGTTTGTGAAACCATGTGGATCGGCCAGCATCTTGAATGTGTTGCCAAAAATTGGCCATCCACCCTCGCCCGGAATGTGCGCGATATCAGCATTTGTGGGGACACCGTCGCTCCAATGATCAAAGCTTGGGGCGTTTTCGGATTCAGGAGCAAGTGTGGCCATGGGGTGTCTCTAATTTGAGTTGCTTACAGCAATGTAAATGAGGGCGTCGATTGAATCCAGCCTCTAATCATGGCGGGTTAAGCAGAACCTATCAGCGGTATCCTGCCCAGTTGTCGCGCACCATTGCGATGCGTCCGCGCGCAATGATCTCATCGACTAGAGGCATTAGACGGTTAGGGCGGTTGCAGCCGATATTGACCGAGGAGAAGCGATAGCCCGATGCGTCCATCCGCTCCATTTCCAGCAGCTGGCAGTGCATGAATATCCTGCCCTCATCCTCGTCGCTCTTGTCCCATGTGCCCACTTTGAATTTGAACACACCAGTCTCTTCAACGAGCGCACGAATCTGAGTGAGCTTTTTGGTCGAAAGCCTTCGACGGATGGGGCTGATGTAATTCCAAGGCGTGCGAACGTCCCTTCTTTTGAAGCCTCCACCGACCGTTTCGATGCGCACCTTGCCGCTTATAAACTCTGTGATCGTCACGGTGCGGAAGAACATCGAATGGCCCGATGTGAAAGTAAAACGCATGACGCTGGCCGTGTTGTCAGGCAGTCCCTTCCACAAAGCGGGCAGGCTCGCTTCGCACATGCGGCTTTCAGCAAAGCCTGAATAGGAACTCGATTGCTCTACATTCTCAGGAATAATGTCACAGGTCGATGCGGCGGCAGGGGCTGACCATGCGAAGGTGCATGCCGCCATCGCAGCGCTGGCAAAGACCCGCTCTAAACCCATCCAGACAATTCCTGCCTCAACAACGTTTCCAGCATGACCATACCATTTTTGCTGGTGTTGAGACAGTCGAGCACGGCGTAATGCTCGCCGCCCGCTTCAATGAATTCGTCGCGTCCCTCGAGAGCAAGCTCTTCGAGGGTTTCGACGCAGTCTGCGGCAAAGCCAGGTGCGGCGACGACAAGGCGCTTTGTGCCCTTCTCTCCCTCGGCAATCAATGTGTCATCCGTCGCTGGCTCGAGCCATTGCGCCGGACCAAAACGCGACTGGAACGTCGTTTCAAACCGGACGCCTTCAAACTCCGGCTGCTCTGCCAAACGCTCTCGCAGCAATCGCGCGGTCTTGTGGCAATGGCAGTGATACGGATCGCCCCGCTCCAGAGTGCGCTGTGGCATCCCGTGAAAGCTGAGCAACATAGTTTCAGGTTTGAAGTCGAGCCCCTGCACTTGCCGCGTCAAGTCAGCGGCAAGGGCGTCGAGATAGGACGCGTTATCGTGATAGGGCGGGAGGAAGCGCAAGGCTGGCTGCCAGCGCATTTCGCCAAGCACGCGGGCGACCTCGTCAAACACGGTCGCGGTCGTAGCGGCGCAATATTGCGGGTAAAGCGGCGCGATCAGGATCCGATCGCATCCCTTTGATGTCAGCTTGGTCAGCTGATCCTCAATCGAAGGCTTGCCGTATCGCATCGCGTAATCGACCACGATATCGGCGCCCAATTCCTCGGCAATCGCTTCGGCTTGCCGCGAGGTGATGTCGGCAAGCGGTGAACCGCGATCGGTCCAGATTTTAGAATAGGCCTGGGCGCTTTTCTGAGGCCGCGTGTTGAGGATGATCCCGCGCAAGATCGGCTGCCACGCGATGGCAGGGATCTCGATCACGCGGCGGTCGGAAAGAAACTGCTTGAGATACTTCTTCACCGAGCCGGGATCGGGCGCATCAGGTGTTCCCAGATTGACCAGCAGAACGCCGATAGACCCGCTGTTGACCGGCGGGTGATCGTTGGGAAGATGTTGCGGTTGCCAGGTCATGCCACGAAGAACGCGTCAGAGCGCGCAAGTTTCCTGCTCTCACACATTTGGCGGAGCGAAAAGTGGCAAGTAAGACAGATCATAACCCGCCGGAAAGTAGGGGCAGTTGGCGCAGGCGCAAGCCGGTGGCGGAATAAAGCGCGTTGGCGATGGCCGGAGGTGCCACTGCAGCGCCCAGTTCTCCGGGATCGGCGGGCGGCGCTTCGCTGGGCATAAACTCAACCGCAATCTCAGGGCATTCGGCCAATGTGGGCAGGCCGAGCTGCGCATATTCGGTCGCCGTGGGCAGGCCCGCGCTGTATCGCACCGCATTGCCGAGCGCGGTTCCAATGCCAAACACCAGACCACCTTCGATCTGCTGGCGCGCGATATCCGCATTGATGATCCGCCCAATATCGACGGCGGCGCTCAGCCTGATCACGCGCACGCCGCCCTCGCCCGGTCGGGCTGTGGCCACACAGGCAATCCGCGCGCCATTGGTTGGGTCGCCGATGCGGTGGCAGGCGAGCCCCTGCCCGCTCTGGTCAACACCGCCATCCCAACCGGCAAGCTGCGCGGCGCGCTGCAAGCAAGCGGCGAGCCGGATGTCGTCGCCAAGCAGTCCCATGCGGTAGGAGAGCGGTTCACGGCCATTCTCGCTCACAATCTCGTCAATGAAGCTCTCAATGGCGAAACACGTGTAGGTGTGCGCATTGCCGCGCACCCGCCCAACCGGCAGGCTGATGTCCGCAGGCACATGGTCAACCACCACAGCAGGCAGTTTGTATGGCGGAACCGCCCCTTCGCAGGCAATGTCATCGCGCCTGCCATTTGCCTCGCGCCGCGCTGCCTCGCTGGTAAGGTCGCCAAACAGCCTGCGTCCAAACTCGATTGTTGAGGATGGCGTCGCAATCCGCACGCGCATGCCGTCGACCGCACCTCTTCCGGCTTCAGAAATCTGCGCGCTAACGATAACGCTGGCGGGGGCCCTTGGACGCGTGCGCCGCATCTCGTCGCTCCGCGGCCAGACCAGTTGCACCGGCACATCCAGCTTGCTCGCAATCAGCGCGATTTCAATGGCGTGGTCATGTTCCAGCCGCGCATCAAAACTGCCGCCTGCGGGCATGGGGAAAAGGGCAACATTCTCAACGCTTAGGCCGATCGCGCGCGCTGCGGCTTTGCGCGCCTGTTCGGGCGCCTGGCTCGCCATCCACAATTCAAGCCGTCCGTTGGCAAATCGCGCCGTGGCGGTGGCCGTCTCAACTGGCGCGGCAATCCCGGCCTCAATGTCATAGCGGCGCGCAATATCGACGCGGGTCAGCCCACCTTCGCCAAAACCGTTCTCGGCAATCTTGAAGGAGGGCCCCGAACGGACCAGCGTATCGAGCTTGCCCGCAATGTCATCACTGTCCGCCGGTGCAGCCACCTTGAATTGCGGGTCCATCAACTCCAGCGCGCGGTCTGCGCTCCACCATGTGGTGGCAACGACGGCAAGCCAGCGTTTGCTCTTCACAACAGTCTTCAGGCCAAGCACATCCTCGGCGGCTTTTCGGTCAAACCCTTCGAGGGTCGCACCATCAGCGGGGCCATGGCGGATCGCGGCATAGACCATGCCGGGCAGGCGAATATCACCCGCAAATTGGAACGTGCCGTCCACTTTGGAGGGCAAGTCAATCCGCGGAAAGCTCAGGTCGGAAGAGGACTCCCCGGGCGTGACCTCTTCGCGCGGCGGTTCGGGGCGAAGCGGCGGCGGATCCATTGGCGTGCGCTCGGCGGCGCCTGCGGCGAGCTCTCCGAATGTCGCCGAGCGTTCGCCCAGCTTCACCAGACCGCCTTCGACCTCGCATTCTTCCCATGACGCCCCCCAACGTGACGCGGCCTCTTGCGCCAACATAGCGCGCGCCGCCGCAGCCGCTGCGCGGCATGGTGTTTCATAAGCATCAAGCGACATGCCATCCGCCGTCGCGTTGAAACGCCCACGCGTCGCGAAGCGTTTGGCCATCATTTCATCGGTTGTATCGGTGAGCCCGCTCGTCGTCGGGTCCCACAAATGCTGCCAGCGCCGGGCGAGCGGCAAGTTGGGATAAGCTCCCGAAATCGCCGCTGGTTCAACCGCGATCTGACGCCAATCCGCACCCAATTCTTGCGCGATAATCTGCGGCAGGAGTGTCGTGATCCCCTGCCCCATTTCAAGCTGCGGAACGGCGACCGTGACCACGCCGTCCTCGGCAATCTTCAGCCACGCATCAAAAGCGTGCTCACCTTCAGCCGGTTCGAGCAGGTTGGGATAAGAACGCGGGAACAGCCACCACGCGACCAGCAGTCCGCCGCCTACCGCAGCGCCTGTAACCAATCCTCTGCGGGTGACTTGCATCTTCTAAGCCGCCTCTGCCTCAAGCCAATCGGACAATTGCTGAGCAATGGCCGAGTATGAAGCGGCGTTGTCATCCTCATCCAACGCAGGCGGCGTACCTGCATCGCTCTTCACACGAATATCCATGCTCAAGGGGATACGGCCAAGAAACGGAATTTCGAGCGCGCTGGCAAATTTCTCCACACCGCCCTGCCCGAACGGGTCGCTCACTTCGCCGCAATGCGGGCAGGCATAACCCGCCATATTCTCGACCAGACCGATGATCGGAATCTCGCCCTGTTCGAACAATTGTCCTGCCCGCGCCGCATCGATTAGAGCAAGGTCCTGCGGCGTCGATACCAGCACTGCGCCATCGGGCTTATGCTTCTGCATCATTGAAAGCTGAACATCGCCGGTGCCGGGCGGCAAATCGACCAACAGCAATTCAGTATCACCCCAACGCGCGTCCACCAACTGGCCAAGCGCGCTGCCCGCCATTGGACCGCGCCACGCCAAAGCTTTGCCAGGGTTGACGAGGCTGCCCATCGACAACAGCTTCAACCCATGGGGTGTGTCGATAGGGATAAGTTGCTCGTCCTCAGCCACCGGGCGGTCTTTCTCGTTTCCGAGCAGGCGCGGTTGCGAGGGGCCGTAGATATCGGCGTCGATCACGCCGACTTTGTGGCCCAGCTTGGCCAGAGCGATTGCAAGATTAGCGGTCAGCGTGGATTTGCCCACCCCGCCTTTGCCAGAACCCACAGCGATCATCCGGCGCTTGACCCGGTCCGCCATTAAAGCGACGCGCACCTCGTCCACTCCGTCGAGCGAAAGCAGCGCTTCCTCGATCCGCGATTCCAGTTCTTCCCGCGCTTTGGCACCGATATCCGACGCATCGGCGACCACAATTGCGCGATTGCCCGTCATCTTTGCAGAACGCACGCGCGTATCTATCGGCGAAGGCAAAGCGGCGCGCAGGGTCGCTTCGTCGTGCGTAGGTTGGTCGGGAGTGGTCATCGAAAAGGGCCTCTAACATCAAAATTGCCGAGGCAACTCTCTTTTTGAAACCTCACCCCCTGTTTTTCGCAGAATTGCGTACCTATAAGGAAGACATGCAAATTTTGGACGGCTTGAAACAACGATTTGGCGCGCTCGCTATGGCGGGCAAGAAAAACCCTTGGGGTGGCGGCTCGAAAGGAGGCGGCTCCGATGGTGGCGAAAGCGGCGGAGACAGCAGCGGCGGCAGTGATGGCCCGCGCAATCCGTGGCTTCCGGGCGGTGGTTCGGATGGCGAAAAGGGCGGACGCCGCTCTGCCAATGTCGAAGACCTCTTCAAACGCCGTGGCCCTGAAGGCCCGCGTCGTGGCGGCGGTGGCCCCACCTTCCGCATTCCCGAGCGCCCAGGTGGCAAAAGCTGGCTGCCAATCCTGATCGTCGGTGCGATCCTTGTCTGGATTGGGCTAACAAGCATCCACTTCATCCAGCCGCGTGAACGCGGCGTCGTGACATGGTTCGACAGTAAATACTCTGACACCATGGAGCCGGGCACCAACTTCTCATTGCCCTGGCCCTTCCAATCGGTCGATATCGAGGATGTCAGCGAGATTCGGACAGAGAGTATCGGCGATGGCGGCGAAAACCTGATCCTCACGGGTGACCAGAACCTCGTGGATCTAAGCTACATCGTGCGTTGGAATATCAAAGATCTGGTGCAGTACCGCTTCGAGCTGGCGCAACCGCAAGAGACACTGACGGAAGTGGCCGAAGCGGCTATGCGCGCAGCCATCGCCGAAACCGACCTTGATACAGTTTTGTCGGGCGCGGGACGTGAGCAGGTTGAGAGCCGCGTGCGCGGGCGAATGCAACAGATCCTCGACTACTATGACACAGGCATTGCCGTTCAAGGTGTCGAGATTGCAAAGACAGAAGCCCCCCAACAGGTCATCGAGGCATTTAACGATGTTCTCGCCGCGCGTCAGGACAGGGAGAAGCTTCTAAACGATGCCCGCCGGTTCGAGCAGCAAATTTTGGCTACGGCCCAAGGTGAAGCTGCAGAATTCAACAACATTTATGAGCAGTACAAGCTCGCGCCCGACGTGACGCGGCGCCGTCTGTATTACGAGACAATGGAGCAAGTGCTTTCGAAGACGAATAAGACGGTCGTCGGTGCTGATGGTGTAACGCCATATTTGCCGCTTAACGAAGCACAGCGGCGCACGCAGCCTGCTCAGCCCGCCCAGCAGGGAGGACAATAAGCCATGGACACTATTTGGCAGACCTACCGCGTTTGGATCATCGCCACGCTGGTTCTTGTTGCCGCGGCATTGAGTACGATCGTTATCGTCCCTGAATCGCATCAGGGCGTCAAGATCCGGACTGGTAAGCCGGTTGAGGTTATCAATCGGTTCAATCCAGAAGATCTGTATGGGCAAACCGGGGCAGGTATCTGGTACCGCATCCCGTTCGTTGAAACGATCCAATATGTTGACCGGCGCATCCTCGCGCTCGACATGGAAGGCGAAACCGTTCTTTCAAACGATCAGCAGCGTCTTGAAGTGAATGCCTATGCACGCTTCCGTATTTTCGATCCGGTCAAGTTTGTGGAGAGTGCAGGATCAGAAGATAGATTGCGCAGTCAGCTAGCGCCGATTCTGACTTCTGTCTTGAGGCAGGAGCTCGGTCGGCGGACCTTCGCCAGCCTGCTCACGCCCGAACGAGGCACGGCCATGGATAATATTCGCGAAGCGCTTGACCGGCAGGCACGTCAATATGGCGCGCAAGTTTACGACGTTCGTATCAAGCGAGCTGATCTTCCGGAAGGCACTCCTCTACAGGCAGCATTCAATCGGATGCGTTCCGATCGTGAAGAGGAAGCAGCTACGATCCGTGCCGGTGGCCGCCGCGACGCACAGATCATCCGTGCTGAAGCGCAAGCCGAAACTGCGAAGATTTATGCTGATGCTTACGGGAAGGACCCCGGATTTTATGACTTTTACCGGGCTATGCAGAGCTATCGCCAGACATTCCTCGACCAGAGTGAGAATTCCGGTGAGAGCAGCATGATCCTGTCCGAGGACAATGACTTTTTCCGTCAGTTCCGGAGCCAACCCTGATCTGACACGTTAATACTTCGCGCTACTCAAGTCGCTTTGGGCACAAGACCGACGAACGGTTGATATGCCACGGCAAGCGGCTTGGGACTGGGCGAGGCGTTCAATCACCGTTCAGCGCCATTTGGTGCATTGTGTGGCGGTAATTGACCCATGAACCGGGCCGCCACTGGCGTGGCCCGCACAGGAATAAGGAACGAGAGGACGTGAAAAACGTGCGATACGTTTATGGACTTTCCAGCGCACTTTTGGTGGGCGGTGCAGCGGTTTCGCTGATCACCGGTCAACCGGCAGGCGCACAGGTTGCGCAGAACGAGAGCACCGTGATGGACCGTGTGGTTCCGCGTGCAGGCGCTCCTGAAAGCTTCGCAGACCTGACCGAACAGCTTCAGCCTGCGGTCGTGAACATCGCGACCAAGCAGCGTGTTCAAGTCAACACGAACAACCCGTTTGCCGGCACGCCTCTGGGCGAGCTATTCAACCGTCGTCGTGGCGGAAACAACCAGCCGCAAACGCGTGAGGCGCAATCGCTGGGTTCGGGCTTCATCATTTCCGCGGACGGTTTCGTGGTGACCAACAATCACGTTGTGACGCCGAACAACCGCGCGACGCTCGAAGAAATCACCGTCACCATGCCTGACGGGACCGAATACGAAGCGGAGTTAGTCGGTGCCGATGCGCAATCCGACCTTGCCGTGCTGAAAATCAAATCGGAAAATACCTTTCCGTTTGTGAAGTTTGGCGACTCCAGTCGCACCCGCGTGGGCGAATGGGTGGTCGCCATCGGCAACCCGTTCGGTCTTGGCGGTACAGTCACCAGCGGGATTGTTTCAGCCGTATACCGGAACACCGGTCAGGGCGGCGCCTATGACCGCTACATTCAGACCGATGCTAGCATCAACCGAGGCAACTCGGGTGGGCCGCTGTTCGACATGCAGGGCAATGTGATCGGCATCAACAACGCGATCTTTTCGCCTTCGGGTGGCAGCGTCGGGATCGGCTTTGCCATTCCTGCAGATATTGCTGCACCGATTGTCGAGCAGCTCAAAGCAGGCCGCTCGATTGAGCGCGGCTTCCTAGGCGTTGGCCTTGAACCGATGACCGATGATCTGGCGGACTCGCTGGGTGTGGCACGCAATCGTGGTGAACTGATCCAGTCGGTTCAGGACGACAGCGCCGCTGCCAGAGCAGGTCTAAAGCCGGGCGACATCGTGACCAAGATCAACGGCCAGGATGTGACGTCAGAGCAGACTGTTTCTTTCCTTGTTGCCAACCTTGAGCCGGGCACTCGCGTCCCGATTGAGATTCTGCGCGATGGCAGCGAGCGTGTTTCGGTTACAGCCGTTCTGGGCAAACGCCCGACCGAGGCTGAGCTGCAAGCGCGTTCGCAAGTGTTTGATCCGGATTCCGAAGAACCGATGGAAACCGAGGAAACCGATGGGACCATCGAAGAGAAGCTTGGTCTTTCGGTGATCGAGCTGACCCCGCAAATTGCGCGTCAGCTCAGCGCCTCACCAGACACGGTTGGCGTGGTCATCAACGCAGTCGATCCGAACTCGGATGCCCGCCGCAAAGGCCTGCGTCGGGGTGATATCATCCTGTCAGCAAACTACCGTGCTGTTGGCACGATTGAGGCGCTGCGCGAGCAAGTCGACAAGGCTGCGGCGGAAGACCGCGATGCGATGCTGCTGCGAATTCTACGCCGCGGACAGCCGCCCCGGCTCTTGCCGGTACGCCTGCGCTAAGTCGGCAAACCAATCAGAAATCCAAAGGGCGTCGGAATTGATCCGGCGCCCTTTTCTTATGACCTCAACACGAATGGCTCTGAGGGTCTAAGGGAATAAGCCGTCAGCGTTCTCTACCTGTGTCTGCTCACGCGGTGGAACCGGCACAGGCTGTTCCCGGCGCGGTGGAGGCGGCGGAGTTGGCCGATTGTCACCATTCGGACGCGAGATCTGATGAAGACCCTCCGAGCGCTTCATCGAGAAAATCTTCGCTGACTGCAGGCGGCGCATCATTACCTTCCGGCCGCTGTGGATCGATGTTCTCAATCCCCTCCGGATCGCGCAGCCCCGGCTCGATCAGATTGCCGTTCTCATCGATGAAGAAGTAATCGTCCGGATCGCCGAACATCATCTCTTCATCCGGCTCCAACTGCCATTCGGGCCGGTCCGCTTTGAAATCGAAATCTTCTTTCGGACGATCTTTCACCGCGTATCGCATATAGGCAGAGAACGCGCGGGCGGGCGCGCGTCCGCCCTGCAATCCGGGCACACGTTTGTTGTCATCGCGCCCCATCCACACACCGGTGGTGATGCCGGAAGAGAAGCCGACGAAGTATCCGTCTTTGTTAGAGCTGGTCGTACCGGTCTTGCCTGCGACCGGACGCCCGATCTGGGCCGCCTTCCCGGTTCCGGTCTGAACCGCCGCAACCAGCAAATCGGTCACATCGGCGGCCACATAATCTGGAACCAACGTCGTTTCCCGCGCCTTCTCATGGCGGTAGAGTTCTTCGCCGCTTGCGGTCACTACTCTGGTGATCCCGTATGGCTCAATCGATTTGCCCTTGGCCGATACGGCGGCAAATGCGCGGGTCATATCGATCAGCCGCACTTCCGAAGTGCCGAGCACCATGGACGGGAAGTTCTGAACCGGTGTGGTGATCCCGAATTTGCGGGCTGTTGACGCGACAGTGCCAAAGCCCACTTCATTACCAAGCTGAGCAGCAACTGTGTTGATCGAATAGGCGAAGGCCGTGCGCAGATTGGTCTCGCCAATGTTGCGGCCATTGGCATTGCGCGGTGACCAATTGCCAATCTTGACCGGTGCATCGACGACATCGGATTCGGGCCGATATCCGGACTCAAGCGCGGCGAGGTACACAAATAACTTCCATGAAGAGCCGGGCTGGCGAAGCGCATTGGTTGCGCGATTGTAATTGGACTTCACGTAATCCGTACCACCGACCAGTGCGAGCACAGCTCCGTCACGGTCCATGCTGACCAAGGCACCCTGTGCGCCATTGGGGGTGTTGGACGCGATTGACGTCGTGGCTGCTCGCTGCATCCCGACATCCAATGTCGTCCAAACTTCAATCGGTTCGATGGTTTCGGGCAGCAGCACATCAAGCTGTGGCAAAGCCCAGTCGGTGAAATACCGAGCGGAGTTCTGCCCGCTCTGCTCTTTCAACTTCACGGAGTCCACATCGACCGATGCTTGCTCCGCCGTGATGAAGCCCTGTTCGCGCATCAAGCGCAGCACGACCTGCGCACGGTCAACAGCGGCCTGCACATCGGCGGTGGGAGAATAGCGGCTCGGCGCTTTTACCAGTCCGGCAATGATAGAAGCTTCAGCGACACTGAGCTCGGTTGCAGGGTGGCTGAAGAAATTGCGGCTGGCGCTGTCGATCCCGTAGGATCCGCCGCCGAAATACACCTTGTTGAGATACAGCTCGAGTATCTCTTCTTTGGTGAACTTCCATTCAAGCGCCATAGCCAGCACCGCCTCGCGCGCTTTGCGGTCGATTGTGCGATTGTTGTTGAGGAAGACGTTGCGCGCCAATTGCTGTGAAATCGTCGATGTGCCGCCAACGCGGGACCGCGCTCCGGTCACGCCTTCGACCATCGCGCCGACGAGCCGGATCGGATCAACACCAAAGTGATCGTAGAAACGCTTGTCCTCAACCGCGATCATGGCGTTTTTCATGTTGTCGGGAATGTCATCATGGTCGAGCCATTCGCCGAAGCTTGGGCCAAGATTGACGATCTCGCTACCGTCACGCGCACGGACCAGAATAGTCTGCGCGTTTTGGGTCGCTTTCAGGTCCTGAAAAGTCGGAATGGACTGCGCCGCAAAGCCAACCGCGAAACCCAAAAAGACCAGAGCGAGCAGCGCCAACGCCGTGCCGCCGATCATCAGCCGTTTGGTCCAGCGCCACCACCACTTGTCCGGCTTCTTCTCGCCGCCGCGCTTCACGCGTTTCTTGGAAGAGCCCGAGCCGCTGCCACCGCGCTTGGACGCGTTGCGCTCCGCAGCAGCCTTCCGGCTGCCACGCTCGCCCTTTTTCTGAAGACGATCACCGCGTTTCGACATGTGCGATCAATTGGCCCACTGCATCATTCCACCCAGCCAGTGCTGTGCATAGGCAAGTTCTAACCCTGCGTGAACACAGGAAGCTGGGTTGTCCGGAACCGTGTGAAGCAATCCGTGGTTTCCCTCAATCCTCCGGCACAAACTCGAGCGCGCCTGAATTGATGCAATAACGCAAGCCACCCTCTTCGGGCGGTCCATCAGGGAAGACATGGCCCAAGTGTCCGCCGCATTTGCCGCAGGTGACTTCGGTGCGGATCATGCCGTGCGACGTGTCACGATGTTCGTCGATCGTGCCATCATCCGCAGGCTTGGTGAAAGCCGGCCAGCCGCAGCCGCTGTTGTACTTGGCGGCGCTGATAAACAGCCGCGTACCGCAGCCCGCGCACATATATTCGCCGTTTTCATAGAACTTGTCGTACTCGCCGGTGAAGGCGCGTTCCGTCCCGGCCTCGCGCAGGATGTGAAACTGCTCGGCGCTCAGGCGCTCACGCCATTCGGCTTCGGTCAGCGATTTGGGATCATCGGTCATGGAGCAACCTCGCTTTCAAGGCGTTATATCGGGTTGGACCGAGTGATCTGCAACCTTCTTACCCGTCCACCTGCGCATAGTGCGCGGGCGGTTTGATCACGTCCATCCGCTCCGACAAAAGTGGCCGGAAACTGGGACGGCTCTTAAACACAGAGTACCAGCCGCGCGTCTGTTCGTGCCCGGTCCAATCGATCCCGCCGAGATAATCCGCAACACTGATTTGCGCAGCCGCTGCGAGGTCAGCCATGCTCATGGTGCTGCCCGCCAACCAAGGTCGGTTGTCGATCAGCCAATCCATATAATCGAGGTGCCCGTGCGCCATCTTCATCGCTTGGCGCAGGATTTTGCTGTCAGGCGGCTGGCGCAAAATGATGCGCTTCTTCATCCGCTCGGACAACAACGGGGCTGTGACATCGGCGTAGAAATTCTCGTCAAACAGCGCAGTCAACCGGCGAATTTCCGCGCGGCCTGTCGCCGTGCCGTTGATCATAGGTGAGCGATCAACGGTTTCCTCGAAATACTCGCCAATCGCGCGGCTATCAGCGATCACGATCTCTTTTTCCGCATGCACCAGAACCGGCGTGCGACCCGCCGGGTTCAGGTTGAAAAACATATCCGATGCCGCCCACGGATCTTCGCGCACGAGATCATAGGCGATGTTCTTCTCGCTCATCAGCAAGCGAACCTTGCGGCTGAACGGACAAAGAGGGAATTGATAGAGTTGCCACATAGCGGCTTATCATTTGCCTTATTGCGGGGGCCGAATCCAGCGGGAGCGGGCAGTTATGCGGTCAATTGTGCGCTTTATTGTGCGCAAACGGTGGCCTAAAGCCCGGCGGCCTTCTTCATCATCATGCATGGCTGTTTCAGCTGATTGACGACAACGAACTCGTCCGCCGCCAACCTGTTGATCTCGTTTGAAACGATCGTGGAAAGCTGCTCGCGGTTAAGATTGCGATCTTCCATCAGTTTGGCCATCGCGCGCACGAAGAACTCTTTGCCGTTGGTCTTTTCGATATTGGGCCATTCCTTGGCCCGTGGATCACCCACCTTTTGCGCGCCGTCGACGAAGGCGAACACGATCCCGCATCGCGGAGCCGCAGCCTCTTCAACCGGAAGCTGAGACAGATCGGTGAATACGACCGGTGGAGGCGCGGGTTTGGCACCTTGTATTGCAAGAGCCAAAGCGGCGGCGGTGATGAAAAATGACATACAGGCTCTTTAGCCGCTCCGGATGAACCTTGCACGACAAGTGTTGTCGCAGCGAGATCGGCACCCTAGGTAAGCCCCAACTCAAAGAGAGGAGTCCCACACAATGCTCAATCATATCATGATCGGTTCGAACGATATCGAACGATCCAAGAAGTTCTACAACGCCGTTCTGGGCGTGCTCGGAGCAGGCGAGCCGTTCGCGCACGTCAATGACACTGGTCAGACGCGTCTATTCTACAATCACAATGGCGACACCTTTTCGATCAGTGAGCCAATCAATGGTGAATCAGCCAACACCGCCAATGGCTTCACCATCGGCTTCAAATGCGACTCAATGGAGCAGATTCAGGAGCTTCACGATGTCGCCGTCGCCAATGGTGGCACCAGCATCGAAGACCCTCCCGGCCCGCGCGAAGGCAGCATGGGTGTGATGAACCTGTGCTACTTCACTGATCCGGACGGCCACAAAATCTGTGGCATCCACCGGCCAAGCTGATCGCTCAACGCGACAACTGAAACACAGCGAATTCGGCGCGCCAGTTTGATCCTGGTGCGCCGATTTCTTTTTCGTCCGCCAAAAACCAGCAATCTTCGATCGTCGCGCCTTTGGCTTTCACCAGCTCGCGAAAATCCTGAATGGTCACGTGGTGGATGTTTTCGGTTTCGTACCAGCTGACCGGAAGCGCGCGTGTGATCGGCATCCGCCCACCAAACAACAGCGCCGAGCGCGTGCGCCAATGCGCGAAATTCGGGAACGAAACGAAGGCCCGTTGCCCCACGCGCAGTAGTTCATCCAGCATCAGATCTGGCCGGTTTGAAGTTTGCAGAGTCTGACTCAGAACTGTGTAGTCAAACGCCCTATCCGGATAGTCAGCCAGATCATGGTTGGCGTCTCCCTGAACCACTGAAAGTCCGCGCGCCACGCAGCGCTCCACTTTGGCCGGGTTGAGCTCCAACCCGCGTGCATCGACCTGCTTCTTCGCTTCAAGCTCAGCCAAAAGCGCGCCGTCACCGCACCCGATATCGAGCACGCGCGCGCCCGCATCAATATGCCGCGCAATAATCGCAAGATCGGGACGCAACTCGCTCATTGCACAAATCCCTTCACCACACGGTCCAACTGGTCGTGCTCAAGCAAGAAGCTGTCATGCCCATGGGGCGCGGACAGCTCGACGAAGCTGACCTTTGCACCCGCGGCATTCAAAGCATGGACGATGTGGCGACTTTCCGAGGTGGGGTAGAGCCAATCGGTGTCGAAGCTCACGAGGCAGAAGCGCGCGTCGGTTCCGGCAAAAGCATCGGCCAGTTTGCCGCCATGCTCTTCGGCGAGATCGAAGTAATCCATCGCGCGAGTGATGTAGAGGTAGCTGTTCGCATCAAACCGCTGCGTGAACCCGCTGCCTTGATACCGCAGATAGCTTTCCACCTGAAAATCGGCATCAAAGCCAAAGCTCTTTTCGTCTCGGTTCTGCAGCCTGCGCCCGAACTTTTCGGTCAGACCTTCTTCGGACAAATAGGTGATGTGCGCTGCCATGCGCGCCACGGCGAGGCCGTTAGCGGGCGAAGCATCGGTGGCATAGTAGTCACCCTCTCCCCATGCCGGATCGGCCATAATCGCTTGCCGCCCGACTTCGTGAAAGGCGATGTTCTGGGCTGAATGCCGCGCAGTGGATGCAATGACGAGGACGCGTTCGGCACGCTCTGGCCAGTTCGCCGCAAGGCTCAGCGTTTGCATCCCGCCCATCGACCCGCCGACGACCGCATGCAGCCGCCCGATCTCCAACCCGTCGAGCAAAGCCACCAGCCCACGCACCATATCGCGCACTGTGATAACCGGGAAACGCATCGCATAAGGCTTGCCATCAGGCGCATCGCTGGCCGGACCGGTTGAGCCCATGCAACTGCCAATGACATTGGCGCAGATAACGTGGTACCGGTCTGTGTCGATCGGCTTGCCGGGGCCAACCATACGCACCCACCAACCCGGCTTACCAGTCACCGGATGGTCGCTGGCGACATATTGATCGCCAGTCAGAGCGTGACAAATCAGGATCGCGTTCGACTTGTCTGCATTGAGCTCGCCATAGGTCTCATATGCAATCTGCGCGCCCGTCAGCACTTGCCCGCTGTCGAGCGGCAGGTCATGCGGAATCGCATAGCTTTTCGAGGCGGCGGCGGCATTCATACCCCGCGCGAATTGGGGGAGCGGCCGTCAAGTGTCAATTGCACTGTTACTCGGCAAGCAAAGCCGTTATCGCGCGCGGTGCAATGACATCGAAACCCGAACCCAAACCCTGGATCCTCGGCATCCACGCCTACAAGCCTGGCAAATCGACCGCGAGCGATGGCCGCGCTTTGGTAAAGCTGTCGGCGAACGAGAACCCGTTGGGCACGTCTAACGCAGCTTTGGCGGTGATTGCCGAGGCGCGCGAAGAAGCGGCGACCTATCCCGATCCCGGCGCAAATGCATTGCGCGCGGACATCGCGGCGCTGCACGGATTGGATGCGGACAAGATCGTGTGCGGTACGGGTTCAGACGAATTGCTCAATCTCGCGGCGCAGGGCTTCGCCGGACCGGGCGATGAAGTGTTGTTCAGCCGTCACTCTTTCGCCGTCTACGACATTGCCGCGCGGCGCTGTGGAGCGACGCCCGTCGAGGCGGATGACACTGATTTCACCGCCGATGTCGACGCGCTTCTTGGCGCGGTGACCGAGCGGACGCGCGTGGTCTTTCTCGCCAATCCGAACAACCCGACCGGTACATGGATCACACCGTCGGAGGTCGAGCGTCTGCATGCGGGTCTGCGCGATGATATCCTGTTGGTGATCGACGAAGCCTACGCCGAATATTGCGATCCGGCGGTCCAACGGGTCGGCTTTGATCTGGCGGCTGAACATGAAAATGTGCTTGTCACCCGCACATTCTCCAAGATCTATGGCCTTGCCGCCGAACGGATAGGCTGGGCGACAGGTGCTCCGGGGTTGATCGATGTGCTCAACCGCATTCGAGGGCCCTTCAATGTGACTGTGAGCGGCCAAAAGGCCGCCTGCGCCGCATTAGGCGATCAGGCTTTTGTCGAGGCGAGCCGCGATCACAACGCGAAGGAACGCGCGCGGTTTGCCGACGTGATCGGATCACTGGGCAATCACGGCCTGTCCGCCGTGCCGAGCGAAGCCAACTTTTTGCTGGTAGAATTCAAAGGCGATGTGAGCGCAGAGAATGCGCTCGCCGCATTGGCCGAGGCCGGTTATGCGGTGCGGCAAATCTCCGAGCCGGGACTGAAGCACGCGCTGCGCATCACCATCGGCAAGACCGAAGATATGGACCGCGTGATAGCGACCTTGCGCGAACTGTGCGGAGAAGCAGGATGACCATCCGCAAAGTCGCGATTATCGGGCTGGGCCTGCTGGGCGGTTCGATTGGTCTTGCCGTGCGCGAGCGGGCGCCAAATATCACCACAACGGGATTTGATGCCAATCCGCATGTGCGCGCGACGGCGCAGGATCGCGGTTTGGTGGACACCGTGTGCGAAAGCCCCGCCGAAGCGGTGACGGACGCCGATCTTGTGATCCTTTGCGTGCCCGTAGGTGCGATGGAAGATGCCGCGCTCTCGATTGCTGATTCTGTGCCCGAAACCGCGATTATCAGCGATGTCGGTTCATCCAAGACGGGCCTTGCCGAAGTGCTGGGCAAGGCGCTTCCTGGGCGCAGGATAATCCCTGCTCACCCCGTCGCAGGCACCGAGCAGAGTGGGCCCAAAGCGGGTTTTGCCAGCCTGTTCGCAAATCGCTGGTGCATCCTGACGCCGCCCGAAGACGCTTCGCAAGAAGCGCTTGATGCGTTGTCCGCGTTCTGGACCGCATTGGGTGCGCGGATCGAGATTATGGATGCCGAGCACCACGACCTCGTTCTCGCGGTCACCAGCCACATCCCTCACCTTATCGCCTTCACCATCGTCGGCACTGCGAGCGATCTTGAGGATGTGACCCGGAGCGAGGTGATCAAGTATTCCGCTGGTGGTTTCCGGGATTTCACGCGTATCGCCGCGTCCGATCCGGTAATGTGGCGCGATGTCTTCCTCTCGAACAAGGCCGCTGTGCTGGAAATGCTGGGGCGCTTCACCGAAGATCTGACTGCACTGCAACGCGCGATTCGGTCGGGCGACGGGGATGCTTTGCACGACCTGTTCAGCCGAACCCGCGCGATCCGTCGCTCGATCATCGAAGAAGGCCAAGACGACGCCGCGCCGGACTTTGGCCGGGATCACTAGTTCAAAGCATTGATCGCCTTGTGCACCCGTGCTTCCATCTCTTCGCGCGGAAGACCAGCGGGGATCTTCTCACCGACCTTATACCTAATCGTGCCGCTTTGCTTAGCCCAGCGATGATAGGTCGGGCCGCTGTCTACCGCGACCGGAACAACCGGCAGTTTCAGAAGCTTGTACAGACCTGCGAAGCCGGAGCGAAGCGCGGGCGTAGCCCCATGAACCGCGCGGGTCCCTTCCGGGAAAATCACCAATGGGCGCCCTTCAGCCACGCGCTCCTTTGCCTCCGCAATCATGGCGCGCAGCGCCGTCGCGCCTTGATCACGGGCGACTGGAACTAGGCCATAGATTGACGCCGACAGCCCCCATCCCGGGATGAGAAACAGCTCGCGCTTGGCGAAGACTGCGGGGAATTCGAACATGCGCGGCATGTCGATCGCTTCGAAATAACTCTCATGCTTGATCGCCACCAGAATGGGCTCGTCAGGGATGCTGCCTTCGACCACGATTGTGATGCCGAGCAGGTACCGCACGCACCAGCGGTGCCAAGACCCCCATGCCCGAACCACGGCACGCAATGCTTCGCGTCCAAACGGAATGACCAGCACCGACAGGATCGTCAGCACCGTGCTCACGCCGTAAAAGAGGACGTAAAAGAGAAGGCTTCGGAGCAAGCTCACGATTGCGCTCAATAGTCGATCAAGCCAGCCGCCCAGCTTGCGAGCAGCTTGTGATATTCAAGGAACAGGCTGGCGAAGCTCGCCTGTGAAGGCACCGCATCGCGGATCACTGTGACACTGTCCGGCAGCGTGCGATTCAGCTCCGACGCGGCACGGCGCATATGCCAATCGGTCGTCACCAACCGCAAAGATGTGACCTTGTTGTCTTCAACCCACTGAGCGGTTTCAGCCGCGTTCGAACGGGTGTCGACCGCCGCAAAGCCCAGAATGACACAGCACTCCATCGTTTCCGGCCCAACTTCAAACTCGATAGCGAATTCTTCTTCAGTCACTTCGCGGTCTACGCCGCTGACCAGCATCCTTTCGGCAAAGCCTTGCTCCAGCACGGCGAGCCCCTGGGCAATGCGCCCCGCGCCGCCGGTGGGCACGATCACCGCATCGGTCTTTTCCTCACCCGCAGGGTTGGGCAGTGACACCGTGAACCACAGGAAGCCGAGCACCCAGACCAGCACCGAGGCTGCAAAGATTCTGTTTCAACGTCATGCGCGGCTCACAGCATCGACCGGAGCGCGAAAGCAATTGTAATTCGACCAGTGACAAGCGCGAGCAGAACCCCTCCTATCGGAATGGCAGTAATGATCAGCCAATCGTTCCAATCGAGGCCTCCTCCGCTCACCATACCGCTGTCCAAAACGGCGAATTGCTGCCCCAGCAGCCACACGGCCGCCGCGCCAAGCGCCAGCCCGACCAGACCACCAAATGCGGCATCGCGGATGACTGAACGCTGAAAAATGCTGGTAACCTGCGCATCAGTGCCACCCAGCAGATGGATGATCTCAACCGTTTCGCCATGATTAGCTAGCGCACTGCGCGCCGCCATCCACACCGCCGCGGCTGTCGCAAAAGCCACCAAAGCGATCAGGGCCAGCGACAGATACTGCAACGCAGACAGAGCATCATAAACAGGTGCCAGCCAATCGGATTGCGCATCCACCCGCGCATTGGGCGCCGCCGCCTCAACCAAGCCGCGCAAGGTTTCCAACTCTCCTTCAGAGACTTCGCGCGTCAGCTCGACATCGATCAGAGCAGGGATCGGCACATCCTGACTGGCCGCACTTGCGCCGAGCCATGGCTCAAGCAATTCGGTCAACTCGTCATCCGGCACAATGCGGACCGAATTTACCATGGCATTCCCTGTTAGCGCGTCGGCAACCGCCTGCGCCTGCGTGGCGCGTTGGTTCTCATCGGCCTCGACAACTTGAATCGTTACCGCGCCGGACAAGTCAGCGCGCGCATTCTCGGCCAAATTTCGCAGCGAAAGCCCGCCCGCCGCTGCGACCACGACAAGTGCTATCAAGATGGCAATGACCCATGGGATCGGCCCACCAAAGCGGGTCTGCGGCAGCAGGCCAGCCGCGACGCTTCCCTTCAGCCGGGGCGATTCTTTTCGCGCAGCGGACTTTATCGGTTTCTGCGGCGGCTTTTTTGGCGGGGGCGCATCGGTCATTGGCTTGCCCCCTCGCCCGATTTGGAGTTGGAAGCGCTGCTCGCCCGTGGCGGGAATTTGAGCGCGCCCGTCGGGTCGGAAAGGCGCCCTTTATTCAGGCGCATGATCAGCGATTCCGGCACTTTCTTCAGCAAATGCACATCGTGGGTCGCGACCACCACGGTGGTGCCGACGCGATTGTTGAGCGCTTCGAACAAGCGCAGCAGCTTCAACGCCATCTCCGGATCCACGTTACCAGTGGGTTCGTCAGCGATCAGCAATTTAGGACGCGCGATCACAGCCCGCGCAATGGCAACGCGTTGCTGCTCCCCGCCTGACATGCTCGCCGGTTGTGCATGCGAACGGTGGGTCAGTCCCACCCATTCGAGCATATCGGAAACCGGCTTTTCGATATCGGCCTCTTTTGCGCCGCCAAGGCGCAAAGGCAGTGCGACATTGTCGAACGCGGAAAGATGCTGAACCAGCCGGAAGTCCTGAAACACAACGCCGAGACGCCGCCGGAATGAGGGCAAGCGCGTCCGCGGCAGGGTGATCATGTCATTGCCGAACATACGGATAGCCCCACGCGAAGGGCGCTGCGCCAGATAAAGCAGCTTGAGCAGGCTGGTCTTCCCTGCCCCGCTCGCTCCAGTCAGAAAGTAGAAACTGCCGGGAAAAAGCGTGAAACTTAAATCGCTCAGCACCTCTGGATCGGTGCCGTAACGCAGCCCGACATTGTCGAATTTGACGATTTCGCTCGCGCGGTCAGTCATGGCGCGCCTCTATCGCAGGCCTTGGCAGGGTGGAAGGCTAACATGTCAAACATCACCATAAGGCCGCTGCAATGTGGAAAAAAGGCGCGATTTGCCCCTGTGGAGAGAGGAGACTCTTGTGCGGGACAAGGGCTTACGTAAAGCCAATAGAGCAATGATCATCGCCTGCCCCGCTTGCGACACGCGCTATGCCGTGCCCGATTCCGCCATCGGAGCCGAGGGACGGACCGTGCGCTGCGCCAAATGCAAGCACAGCTGGTTTCAAGATCCGCCGCCGCTCGACCTCGACACGCCGCTTTCGGTGAAGCGCGAAAAGGCTGCGCTAGGGGCTAAGGAAAAGAGCAAAAGCGCTCCTGCATCGGAGGAATCCTCCGAAACCGTTGATGGCCCTTCAATCAATCATTGGAAGTCGAGCGATTACGAAGGGCATGGAGTTGGCTCTCGCGGTGTCAGGGAAGAACTGGCCAAGACGGACAAGCCGGCGCCGACGCCAGAATCCGCCGCACGGGATCAAGCACCGGACCTCACCGAGGCCGATGACGCACCAACAGCGCCCATTGCCCCGGAGAGCGATCCCCTCGCCTCCGAAACGAGCGATGATTTTTCGGGTGATGCGGATCATCTCTATGACGATGAGGGCTATGGCGCGGCGCAAGATCAATCAGCGGATGGCGAATATGAGGACGATGATGTTTCTCAGTTCGACTACAGCCCGCCCTTCACCGCGCGGCGCAACCCGCTAAGAATGTGGACCGCCGCTGCGGCGATCTTTGCATTGCTAGCAACGGGGACTGTGGTCGCGGTCAACTATTATGGCCTACCGGATTGGTTGCCTATCCAGCGCCCGACATTCGGCATTGGTCAGCCCGAGCTTGAGCTGGATTTCCCGGCATCCCAGCAGCGCACCGAAACGCTGGAAACGGGTGAAGAGATCTTCCGGGTCAGCGGGTCGATCACAAATAGCGGGCGCGAGACAGTCTCCATCCCTAGCCTTCTGATTGTGTTCCGCGATGCGCGCGACAAGCCCGTCGGCAATTGGCTGGTGGCGCCATCAAAGACAGAACTTGCTCCAGGCGAAACGCTGAACGTCACAGAAGCGATTGCCGATATTCCCGCCACGGCAAACGCCGCAGAGATCGGCTGGTCCCCCAACTGAATTTTCGCAAGCTTTGGCTCTTGCGTGCAGCAAGGCCGCTTGCTAATGGCCCGCGCCTACCCGGGATGCCGCGTGCATCCTGTTTTCATTGAGTGCGGTCGTGGCGGAACTGGTAGACGCGCAACGTTGAGGTCGTTGTGGGCTAACGCCCGTGGAAGTTCGAGTCTTCTCGACCGCACCAATATCCCAGAATTACAACTTCACAGGCGAGGCAGTGTGACGCCGCGCTGGCCCATATATTTGCCTGCGCGGTCCTTGTAGCTCGTCTCGCAGCGTTCATTCCCCTTGAGGAACAGGAACTGGCATGCGCCTTCATTGGCGTAGATTTTCGCAGGTAGCGGCGTGGTGTTTGAAAACTCCAGCGTCACGTGCCCTTCCCAACCCGGCTCAAGCGGGGTGACATTCACAATAATCCCGCAGCGCGCATAGGTGCTTTTGCCGAGACAAATGACCAACACGTCCTCGGGCACACGGAAATATTCGACCGTACGCGCCAATGCGAAGGAATTGGGCGGAATGATGCAGACATCGGTTTCCCGGTCGACGAAGTTCTTCGGGTCAAACTGTTTGGGATCGACGGTCGAGCTGTCGACATTGGTGAAGATCTTGAATTCCGGCGCGACGCGGGCGTCATACCCGTAAGAGCTGATTCCGTAAGAGATCACACCGTCGCGCCGCTGCGCCTCGACAAACGGCTCGATCATGCCGTTTTCCTGAGCCTGCGCGCGAATCCACTTGTCTGAAAGAATGGCCATGTCCGCAGTGATTGAACATGCACACGCGCGGGGCAAGCACGGCGGACAGGTAAGCTGTGGGAGTCTGTACTAAACCGGCTCAATTAGACCGGCAATCAGATCGCCTTTGCACCAAGCCTTGGGTTGAGTTTGACGACGTAGTTCAGCCACTGTTTGGGACGGCGCAGCATGCTGCTGGGGTAACCCACCTTCAGCCCGAGGATCTGCGCCATTTTGCCGACAAAGTGGATGCAGTTGCGCTTTTCCAAGTCATAATATTTGCCCGGCATCTTCTGCCATTTGCGCACTTCGCGCACGATCCGGTAATATTGCGCATCACTGATCGTCATGGTGAAGTGGCGGTTGGTCTTCTTGATGTTCCGCGCTGTCTCTTTCAGCACCATATGCTCGACCGGCCCGTTGAGGATCGCGGGAGTAACCTCGCGGGCAGAGAAACCATAATTCTCGTTCACGCGCCGTCCGTTGCTTTGCAGTGTCCCTTCCAGAACGATGAATGTGTGCGGATAGCGACCGACAAACAGCGATCCGTTGAAGGAATGGAAGTGGATCTTCACATCGGCCAGAGCAGGCCCGCTCCAGACGAGCGCAAACAGGGCGAAGAAATGGAGAAGGAGGCGTTTCATCACTTGGCTCACTAGCGCGGGTTATCGTGGGCTTTCAAGCATTCGCTTGAACGGTTCGGGTGCGGCGTCTACGTCTGCAATTCTTACAGGAGCCTGAGCCAATGCCGTTGTTCTGCTTTTATTGCCGCGATGGGGAGAACAATGAAAAGCTGCGTGCGATCCATCTGGAAAAGCAGCGCGAATGGATGGCCGAGCATGCCGAGAATTACCGCGTGGCGGGGCCGCTGACCAACAAGGACGGCGAATTTGTCGGCTCGCTGCTGATTATCGAAGCCGAAGACGAAGCCGCCGCGCGCGCAACGGTCAATGATGATCCCTACCTCGTCGGCGGAGTGTGGCAATCCATCCGCGTTGACCGCTTCGAGCCGGTCAAGGGGCGGTGGAAATAGGGCGCGAGGCAATCACCGTTATAAGAGCAAGATCAGGTACAAACTGCTGCGTCGCGGCCCTGCGCTTCTATGAACCGTTTGTATTTTGAAATTGTGTCCTGATCATCAGTCGTTATCGCTACAGTAGACTTAGCCCATTCTGCATCGGAAGCGATTTCCGGATGGGTCAACCACCTGCATTTCGGGTGCGCGCCGGGAAGGTCTAGCTGAAAGGTTGGCTGATCAACGAAATTGGCCTGACCATCGGATAGCTTCACTGTGATGTTGCATCCAACGGCGGTGGCGATGTCCGTTTTGCCATCCTGGTTGAAGTCGTGCGCCCAGGTGTAGGCCCCGGCTCCCCACGAATTCGAGACCTTTCCTAATCGAACGTCAAACCCTGAACCGGTCGAGAACGCCACCGATGTGGTGCCTGCGGTAACAGACAGGATATCATCGCGCCCATCGCCATTGAAATCACCTGCCCAGGTGTATTCTGCCGCTCCCCAACTCATGGAGGCTGGCCATGTGACGCTTGAGAATTCAGTGCCTGAAGAAAGGCTCATAAAGACATTCGAACCAAGCGCCGAGGCGATGTCCGCTTTGCCATTGCCGTCGAAATCGCCGGTAAAGGTGTAACCGGATTGCCCCCAATTGCCCGCGACCGGCCAAACCGCGCCAGCCCAATCCGCATTATCATGTTCCTGGTCACCATCACTGATATGGACGGTCACAGCAGCGCCATTGCCCGTCGCGATATCGGTGACTCCATCGCCATCGAAATCATCGGCCCACACATAATTCCACGGGCTGAGGTCGGTTCCTAGCTCGCGCAAATTGCGATCGTGGAATTTCCGGGAATCGAGTAAGGTAGAGCTTGGGAAATCGGTGTAGCTTTTCATTGTTTGATTAAGGCCGAACTTCGCAAAATTTGGCCTTCCCGTTCCGTCAAAATCACCGAAGAGCACCATTTTCCTAAGGTTGACAGGCGCGTCCCACAGAACACCTCCGAAACGGCCGGTTACGCCGTCTGTTTTCGGGATTGGGTATTCGAACAGCACGGTATGACTCTTCTCCCCCGCATTCGCGACGATCAGGAAAGTCTGCCCGTCATAGGTGACTGGCCAGCTCCATCCCGGCGTGCCGATCTCGCATGGCCGGGTCTCGTTCGTATGGAAGTACGGAACGTCAGACGGCTCTGCTTGCCCAGGCTTCTGATCCGGCTGTGCACTCAGGTAGGAAATTGGAGCGAGGGTGTTCAGGCCGAGCGCGCTGATGCCAAGAATGATGTGATACGCGCTTGTCTGCATTGCCAATCTCCCATGTGCACCAGCGCCATCACTAGACGATTGCACTACTCAAACAACCGCCCGGCCACTGCGTCGAGCTTTGCCATCACGTCCGGATCGTGTTCGTCGGGCGCTGTGATGACTGCATCATCCAGCGCGGTGTCGATCGGACAGGCTTTGCGTGTCTTGGGTAGGGCTTGGATGAAATTCAGCACCGCTACCTTCGCCAATTCGCCATTGGCTTTCATCTGCTCGACCACCTGCGCGACATCGACGGCTTCGCCGTCTCGCCAGCAATCATAGTCTGTGACCATGCCGATGAGCGCGTAGGGCAGCTCCGCCTCGCGCGCGAGTTTGGCTTCGGGCATCGCGGTCATGCCGATCACATCGGCGCCCCATTGGCGATACATCCGGCTTTCGGCGCGGGTCGAGAATTGCGGGCCTTCCATCGCCAGATAGGTCGCGCCCACGGCCACTTTCCCTTTGGCCTTTGAAATTGCCTTGGCCGCCATTTCGGACAGCCGCGGGCATACCGGATCGGCCATCGAAACGTGCGTGACAAAGCCGCTTTCGTAAAAGGTCGAAGGGCGGCCCTTAGTGTTGTCGATGAACTGCTCGACGACGGCGAAGCGCCCCGGTTCGATCTCTTCGCGCAAGGAACCCACCGCCGAAATCGCCACAACATCGGTGCAGCCGGCGCGCTTGAGCGCATCAATGTTTGCGCGGCTGTTCAGCTCGCCTGGCGAAACCGGATGCCCGCGGCCATGGCGCGGCAGGAAGCGCACTTTCACCCCGCCCAGGGTGCCGCAAAGCACTTCGTCAGACGGTTCGCCCCACGGCGTATCAATCGAGATCCACTGAGCGTCCTCTATGCCGTCCATGGCATACAGGCCCGATCCGCCGATGATCCCTATGCACCATTCTTTGGCCATGTGTGTGCGTGTTCCTTCTCGCGCGCTGCTTGAGGGTCAATCTCTTGCAGGGGATGCCTTAGGTTAGGTTAAAGCGGTCCGGCAAGACCACACCGTGGCATCAGACAGTGATTGCGTTTTAAGTGGCAACACGCCACCTATATTGCCGTGAGAGATACTTGGAGTCGCGCGCCCCGCGGTGGCTCCGCAAGTGAGAGGAACAATCATGGTCACCCAATACAAGAACCTCATCAATGGCGAGATGGTCGACACCGGCGACTGGCTCGACGTGGTGAACCCCGCCAATGAAGAAGTGATCGGGCAGGTCCCGGCTTGCGGTAAGGGCGAGCTGGACTCGGCCGTCGCCGCCGCGCGCGCCGCGTTCAAGACATGGCGCAACTCAAGCTTTGAAGAGCGTCAGGCCGCCTGCATGGCGATCTCTGGTGCGATCAAGGAAAACGCTGACGAACTCTACCGCCTGCTGACCAGCGAGCAGGGCAAGCCGCACGCGCAAGCCAAAGGCGAGATTTTCGGCGCCGCTGGCATCTCGGCCGCGCAATCGACGCTGCAGCTTGAAGAAGAGATTATTCAGGACGACGACACCCGCCTGCACCGCCACCGCCGTGTGCCGGTTGGCGTGGTCGGCGGCATCGTGCCGTGGAACTTCCCGGTAATGATGGCGATCCAGAAGATCGTGCCTGCATTGATGAGCGGCTGCACGATTGTGCTTAAGCCTTCGCCCTTCACCCCGCTCACCACTCTGCGCGTCGCCGAGCTGATCGCGGACAAGGTGCCGGCGGGCACGGTCAACATCATCACCGGCGAAGACGCTCTTGGCCCGATGATCACCGGCCATCCGGACATCGACAAGATCACCTTCACCGGCTCGACCGCGACCGGCAAGAAGATCATGGAAGGCGCAAGCGCCGACCTCAAGCGCATCACGCTGGAGCTGGGCGGAAACGACGCCTCGATCGTCCTGCCGGATGCCGATCCCAAGAAGGTCGCCGAGCAGCTGTTCTGGTCAAGCTTCCAGAACGCAGGGCAGGTCTGCATCGCCGCCAAGCGCGTCTACATCCACGAAGATATCTATGACGAGCTGTCCGCGGCGATTGCCGAATATGCGGCGAATGTCGTGGTCGGTGACGGGAGCGAGCAAGGCACCGGCGTCGGCCCCATTCAGAACAAAAAGCAGTATGACCGCGTGCTTGAGCTGATTCAGGATGCCAAAGACAACGGCTACAAGTTCCTGACCGGCGGCGACAAAGACCCGTCGGGCACCGGTTACTATGTGCCGATTACGATCCTCGACAACCCGCCCGAGGACGCGCGGATCGTGGCAGAGGAGCAGTTCGGTCCGGTCATGCCGCTAATGAAGTTCTCGAGCGAAGACGAAGTGATCGAGCGTGCCAACAACTCCGAATATGGCCTTGCTGGAGCGGTTTGGACTGGCAACCCAGACAAGGGCGTCGAAATCGCGGAGCAACTTGAAACAGGCACGGTGTGGATCAACGAGTTCATGCACCTGTCTCCGTTTGCGCCGTTTGGCGGGCACAAGCAGTCCGGCTTTGGCGCCGAGTACGGCAAAGAAGGCCTCAAGGAGTTCACCTATCCGCAGGTGATCACCGTGAAGAAGGACAATGTTGTCGCGTAAGACCTGATGGGTGACGCGACACCTGACCAACTGATCGAAGGGCTGGCGCGCGTTTGCCGTCGCGCCGGCCTTTCTTCGCCCCCCGCTTTGACGCGTCTCACCGGCGGGGCGACCATGGAAAGCTGGCGTTTCGAGTGCGGAAACGAAGCCTTCGTCCTGCGACGCGCGCCGTCTCTGGCGTTTATGGAAGGTCGGCCGTTCGGGCACGAGACGGAAGCGGCGGTCATTCGCGCTGCCCATGCTCGCGGGGTAACCGCGCCCGAGGTTGTCGAAGTGCTGGAGGATGCAGACGGCATCGGCAGTGGCTTTGTGATGCGGGCCTTGCAAGGGACACCAAACCCCAAGGAGATTCTCGAGTTCGATGACGCCGACGCGCTGCTGAATCAGGCGGCGCGCGACTTGGCACGCATCCACTCGATTAGGCCCGGCGATGTACCCGAAGCCGTGCCGGTGATGGACTACCAAGCGGCGATTGCCGATCTTAAGGCGCAGTTTATCGAGGCGGGCGGCGACCGTCCGATCATCGCGTTGGGGCTCAAATGGATGGAGGACAATTGCCCGCCACAGGCCCCTGAGCCGGTGCTGATCCATGGCGATTATCGCATGGGCAATCTCCTCGCCGAGCCGGGTAAGCTGACTGGCGTGCTCGACTGGGAGCTTGCCCATTTCGGCGACCGGCACGAGGATCTGGCATTCGGCTGCATGGCGGTGTGGCGCTTCCACCGCTACGACCGCCCCGCGCTTGGGCTGGGGAGCCTCGAAGACTACTTCGCCGCCTACGAATCCGAGGCGGGGGCCAGTGTCGACCGCGAGCGCTTTCGCTACTGGCTAATCCACCGCACAGTCTGGTGGGCGCTGGGTTGCCTGAAGATGGCGCAGATCTGGCGCAGCGGCGAAGACCGGATGCTGGAGCGCGTGGTGATCTCGCGCCGGACCAGCGAGCAGGAACTGGACCTGCTGATGCTGCTCGAGGAGGATGCGCCGCGCGCAAGGCGCCGAATGAAAGTCCCAGGCAGCCTCACGGATCAGTTGCATCAACCAATGGGTGAGGCGACTGCCGCCGAAATCGCAATCGCGATCTCCGAATGGCTCGCGACGATCAAGGGGCAGATTAAAGGCCATGATCGCTTCCAACTTGCCGTTGCTCGCAATGCTTTGGGAATAATCGAGCGAGAAACCTCTTCAGCGTATCTGAATCGGTTCACTGATGACCCGCAAGAGCTCTCACACGAGATTCTCGCTGGGGCGAGCGACCTGAGTGACAAGTATCTCTTGGATGACCTCAGGTTCTCGGCTCTCGAATGCGTCAGAGCCGACTCACCCAAGTACCCTGCCCTCGCCGTAGCACGCGAGAAGTGGCTGTGATCCGGCTTGCTGCGAAATCAGTAAGCCCGCGCCCCCACCCCATGGTGGGCGCTTTGCACCGTTTTAAAAGAAGCGAGGAAGACTAAATGGACTTCGCAATTCCCGCCGATCTTCAGGCCTATCTCGACGAACTCGACGCTTTTATTGAGGCCGAGATCAAGCCGCTTGAGCAGGCCGACGACCACATCCGTTTCTTCGATCATCGCCGCGAATGGGCGCGCACGGATTTCGAGGCGGGGGGATTGCCTCGCGAGGAGTGGGAGGCGCTGCTGCGCGAGGCGACGGACCGCGCAGATAGAGCGGGCCACTGGCGCTTCTCCACGCCCAAGAAATATGGCGGCAAGGACGGATCGAACCTCTGGATGGCGGTGATCCGCGAGCACTTTGCGCGGCAAGGCCTTGGCCTCCACAACGATCTCCAGAACGAACACTCGATCGTCGGCAACTTCCCCTTCGTCGCCATGTTCGATCAGTGGGGCACCGAGGAGCAAAAGGCAGAATTCATCACTGGCGGATTCGATCGAGAGCGCCGCGTCGCCTTTGGCCTGACCGAGCCTGATCACGGTTCTGACGCCACCCACATGGATACGCGCGCCGTGCGAGAGACCCGCGATGGCGTGGACGGCTGGCTGATCAATGGCGAGAAGATGTGGATCACGGGCATGCACGTCGCCACGCACTGCGCGATGTTTGCGCGCACCTCCGGCGAGGATGGCGATGCATCAGGGATCACTTGCTTCCTTGTCCCTAACCCCACCTCGGGCCTCGAAATCGAGGAGTGGATGTGGACGTTCAATATGCCCACGGACCACCCGCGCCTGTCAGTCAACAATGTCTGGGTGCCCGAAAGCGCGATCCTCGGCGTCGAAGGTCGCGGTCTGTCGCTGGCGCAGAGCTTCGTCCACCAGAACCGCATCCGTCAGGCCGCATCAAGCTGCGGCGCGGCGATGTTCTGCATTGATGAAAGCGTGAAATACGCGCGCGAGCGCAAGCCGTTCGGTCAGGAGCTATCGCGCAATCAGGGCATCCAGTTCCCGCTCGTCGAGCTGGCGACGCAGGCCGAGATGCTGCGGCTGCTGATCTTCAAGACGGCGTGGGAGATGGACAATATGCCGCACGAAGAGATTGAGCGGACGATCTCCGACAAGGTCAGCATGTGCAATTACTGGGCGAACCGGCTGGTCTGCGAGGCCGCCGACCGCGCGATGCAAGTGCATGGCGGCATCGGCTATTCGCGGCACAAACCGTTCGAGCATATCTATCGTCACCACCGCCGCTACCGCATCACCGAAGGCGCAGAAGAGATTCAGATGCGGAAAGTGGCGGCGTATCTGTTCGGGTATCTGGGACCGAAGAAGGGCAAGCTCTAGGCTCGCCAATTCGACCAACAACTTCGCCCGCCCCTAGCAATTCGCTTCCTCGCCGTTAGGGTCTCCCGCAACAAAGGGGAGATACCAAATGCGCTCGTTCACCGCCGCCTTGCTGGCAGGATCCATGCTGGCTGTTCCGTCTACTGCTTTTGCTCAGGATGACGACAAGAAGGACGAAGGCTGGGACGTTGAGGCGCCGCGCGGGGCGACGATCGAGCAGGTGCCGATCAAGACCGACGAAGGCACCTGGATGGACGTCGATGTTTCTCCTGATGGCCGCTCGCTCGCCTTCAACGTGCTTGGCGACATCTACACCATGCCGATCACCGGCGGGACGCCGAGGCGCATTGCCGAGGGGCTTTCGTGGGAAGTGCAGCCGCGCTTCTCTCCCGATGGCAAGCGCATTGCCTACACCTCTGACCGTGGCGGCGGCGACAATATCTGGGTGATGAACGCCGATGGCTCTGACAAACGTCAGGTGACCAAAGAGAAGTTCCGCCTGCTCAACCAAGCCGCGTGGTCGCCTGATGGCGAGTATATCGCGGCGAAGAAGCACTTCACCACGCAGCGCAGCGCGGGCACCGGCGAAATCTGGATGTACCACGTCAGCGGTGGTGGCGGTGTGCAAGTCGTGAAGCGCGCCAATCCGGCCTTGCAGAAAGAGCTGGGCGAACCGGTTTTCTCCGCCGATGGCAGCGCGATTTACTACACCCGCAACACGACACCGGGGAACACCTTTATCTATGCGCAGGACAGCCAGACCGGCATCTTCGCAATTGAAAAACATGACCTTGCAACCGGTGAAGTGACCACAGCGGCCAGCGGCTACGGCGGCGCGGTGCGTCCGACGCCTTCGCCCGACGGCAAGGAGCTCGCCTTTGTCCGCCGCGACAAGGACACAAGCCAGTTGTGGGTGAAAGACATCGCCACCGGTCTGGAGCGCAAGATTTACGATGCGCTCGATCTCGATCTGCAAGAAACATGGGCAGTGCACGGGGTCTATCCGAACATGGACTGGACGCCCGACAGCCAATCCATCGTGTTCTGGTCGGGCGGCAAGATCAACCGCATCAACCGCGACGGAACCGGCTTTGCGAATATCCCGTTCCGCATTGATGACACGCGCGGCGTCGCCGATGCGCCGCATCCGGTGATTGACGTTGCGCCCGATCGCTTCGTCACCACCATGCCCAAATTCGCGGTCCTTTCACCTGATGGCACCCGCGTGGTGTTTGAAAGCCTGGGCCGCCTGCACACCAAATCCGCGCGTGGCCGCGATGCGCCGCGTCCACTCAGCGGCCTGAACCCGAACACAATCCAGGCTTGGCCGACATTCTCGCGAGATGGGCGCAAGATCGCCTATGTCGATTGGACTGACAATAGCTTGGGCCAGATCATTGTCGCTGACGCAAATGGCGCGAACAAGCGGCAGGTGATGCTGGGAGCGGGGCATTATGCGAAACCGGTCTTTTCGCCCGATGGAACGATGATTGCGTATGAGCGGCGTGCGGGCGGCTATTTGACCTCACCGAATTATTCCGAGAACACCGGTATTTACATCGCGCCCGTAAGCGGCGGATCACCCAAGCGTGTGACGCGCAGCGGCTCAAACCCGCAATTTGCCGCCGATGGCAAGCGCATCTTCATGACCAGTTTTGAAGGGGGCAAACTGGCGCTGATCTCGACCGATCTGAATGGTGAGAGCAAGCGCGTGCACGCGACCGGCGATCTCGCCAACGATTTCCGCGTTTCGCCCAATGGCAAGACCATCGCCTTCCGCCAGAACTACGAAGTGTTCGCCATGCCGCTCCTTCCGGGCGGCAAGCCTGTGAATGTGACCGAACGCGGTGGTCCGCTTCCGGTGACCAAAGTCTCGTCAGGCGGCGCGGAGTATATGGGCTTTGCGCGCGGCGGCGACACGCTGTTCTGGTCCATCGGGACGCAGCTAAAGAGCGTTTCGATTTCTGACCTGTTCCGCGATGCGCCGAAGGGCAAGGACGACAAGTCCAAGGGCTTCACCCCGCCCGAAACCGGCATTTCGATGGCGATGACCGTTGAGGCGGCCAAGCCAAGCGGGACTGTCGTCATAACGGGTGCGAAGATCCTGACCATGGCCGCTGACCTCGACACCGAGGATGCAGGCGTGATCGAGAACGGCGTCATCGTGATCGAAGGCGACCGGATCAAAGCCATTGGCGCGGAGGGCGATGTGCGCGTGCCGAGTGGTGCAACCACCATCGACGCCAGCGGCAAAGTTATCATGCCCGGCCTTGTCGATGCCCATGCCCACGGGCCGCAAGGCACCGGCGATTTCATCCCGCAGCAAAACTGGCGCATGACGCAGGCGCTGGCGATGGGCACGACGACGATCCACGATCCGTCAAACGATGCGAGCCAGTTCTTCGCAGCTGCCGAGCGGCAGAAGGCGGGTATGCTGCTTGCCCCGCGTCTCTTCTCGACCGGCGAGATCATCTACGGCGCGAAGGCTCCGAGTGTCTACGCGCGCATCGACTCCTATGACGATGCGTTGGCTCACGTGCGCCGGATCAAGGCGCAGGGCGGCATCTCGGTCAAGAACTACAACCAGCCGCGCCGCGAGCAGCGCCAGATGGTGGCGCGTGCCGCTGCTGAAGAAGGCATGCTCAACGTTGCCGAGGGTGGTTCGCTGTTCGGGATGGACATGAACCTGATCGCGGATGGCAATTCGACCATCGAGCACAACATCCCGGGTGATGTGCTCTACGAGGACGTGCTGCAATTCTTTAGCCAGTCGAACTCCAACTACACGCCTACCTTGAACGTCACCTATGGCGGGCTGGCGGGTGACCCCTATTGGCGTCAGGCGACCGACGTCTGGAAGAACCCGCTGATGATCCACACACCGCCCAAAATCCTGCTCGCGCAAAGCGGGCGCCGGACCACGGCACCCGATTGGGCCTTTGTTGATGACAACGCGGCACGTGAAGCCAAGAAGCTGGCGGATCGTGGCGTCAAAGTCTCGATCGGCGCGCATGGTCAGCAGGCAGGTGTCGATGCCCACTGGGAAATCTGGACCTTCGCACGCGGCGGCATGAGCAACGTTCAGGCACTGAAAGCCGCGACCATTGCGCCTGCCCAATCTCTCGGCATGGACAAGGATGTCGGCAGTCTGGAAGTCGGCAAGCTGGCTGACTTGCTGGTGATGGATGCAGACCCCACCGCGAACATCCGCAACAGCGATAAGATCGCGCAAGTGATGCTGGGCGGGCGGCTGTACGATGCCAAGACCATGAACGAGGTCGGCACCGGCACAGCCAAACGCCGCGCCTATTGGTGGGAAGGCGCCAATGCGAGCCGCGCGGGTGGTTCAGAAGCGGCGACCCATGCCGGCCATGCGCATGAGGATGCGAGCACGCAGTAACGCTGCTCGCCGCGACCCGCTTGGCGTCAGCGTGCCATCGCTTCGGTGAGGATGCGCGCGGCGTCTACGGGGTCCTGAAACGGGTGAAAATGCGTCATGTCGGGCCGGTGGATGTCGCTGCCGTTCGACATGATGCCCGCAAGGCCCGGCCAAGTCGGTGAACCTTTGAAGTCCATCACATTGAGCTGCTTGGCACGGACCACAGTGACCGGGATTTCGACTGCGCGCGCCGTGTCCAGAATGCCGGAATTGCTGCGGCTCGACATGTAGACGCTGGCTTCGACTTCGGGCGGGCAGGCTAGCTCGTAGCCCTCACCGCTCTCGCTCAGCAGCAGGCCGAACCGACAGTAATCTTCGAACACGCGGCGGTCGAACAATTGATAGGGATCGCGGGTCTCGAAACGCTCCATCATCTCTTGCACCGAAGCAAAATCGCGCTTGCGGCGGGCGGTGGGATGGGCTTCCTCCATCAGCGGGGATGCTGCATCAGAGACGTAATAATCCGCGTTGAAGATCACCGGATCGAACAGCACCAATTGGCTGAATGCGCCTTCGCGATCATGCGCAGCCTGAAGCAGCGTATGCGCGCCCATCGAATGGCCCACACCAACCGCACCGGCAATTCCGAGATGGTCGATCAACTCACACACATCCTGCGCAATGTCGCCCCAATGTTTGATCGGTCCGCCGCTTGAGCGGCCATGGCCGCGCAGGTCCAATGACAGCACTCGGCGCTCGGGAAAGTGCTCGATCACCGCGTCGAACACCCGCGCGTGAAAGCCTGTGGCGTGGGCAAAGATCATCGGTGGCGCGTCATTTTTCGCCGCTCCTGCCCATTCGAAATAGGCAAGATCAATCCCGTTGACGCGGGCGCTGTGCTGGGTCGGTGTCATAGAGGTCTGCGTTCAGGCGGCCTGCGCTTCGGCCTCTGCGTCTGGCGCTTCATCTGGCAAAGCGGCCTTGAGCATCAGGAAGCCCGCAACCGCCGCGATCAATGAACCGGATAGCACTCCCAATTTCACCGCATCGACCAGTGCCGGATCGGTGAAGGCAAGGTTGCCGATAAACAGGCTCATGGTGAAGCCAATCGCGGCAAGCATGGAAAGCCCATGAATTTTGCGCCAGCCGACATTCTCGGGGAGCTTGGCAAAGCCCGCCTTAACCCCGATCCAAGCAAAGCCGACAATGCCGACCTGTTTGCCGATCAGCAGGCCCAGTGCGATGCCCAGAGGCAGCGGCTCGAGAAGGTCAGACGGCGAGAGTCCAATGAGCGTCACGCCCGCATTGGCAAATCCGAATATCGGGATGATCAGGAAGGCGACCCAATAGTGAAGGCCGTGCTCCATTTCCTCCAGCAGACGTCGGCCATTGCGCGCTACCATCGGCACAGTCGTCGCCGCAGCCACTCCAGCGAGCGTCGCGTGGACTCCCGATTTGAGCACAAACACCCACATAATGACTGTCATCACCACATAGGGCAAAGGTTGGCCAATCTTGAGCCGTCCGGTGACCAGCAGCGCGGCAAAGGTGATGCCTGCACCCAGCAGCATCTGCGTATCGAGTGTGCCCGAATAGAACAGCGCAATGATGGTGATCGCACCGATATCGTCGATCACGGCAATGGCGAGCAGCAGAGCTTTGAGCGCCACCGGTACACGCGGGCCGAGAAGCGAGAGGATGCCGAGCGCAAAAGCGATATCCGTCGCGGCAGGAATGGCCCAACCATTGATGCTTTCGGGCGAATTGTAGTTGAACGCGACGAAGACCAGCGCCGGTATCGCCATGCCGCCAACCGCGGCAACCAGCGGCAATGACGCCTTGTCCCAGCTCGAAAGCTGACCCTCCAGAACCTCGCGCTTCACCTCCAGCCCGATGAGAAAGAAGAACACCGCCATCAACCCGTCATTGATCCACAGGATCAGGCCCTTGTTGATCTCGAAATCGCCGAAAGACACTTTCAGCTTGGTGTTGAGCGTCCCGAAATAGGCATCGGCCAGCGGCGAGTTAGCGATGACAAGCGCGAGGGCGGCCGCGATAATCAGCAATATGCCGCCCGCGCTTTCTTGTTTCAGGAAGTCCCGAAGTGCGTTTCCAACCCGGTCGATCATGCGTCAGTGTCCTTTGGCGCGGCCCCCACTTGATACAGGGCAATTTGCCGTTGAATGTGATGTTGTCTCTCCAACGTGCAAAGCGCGCAAGAGTGCCCGAAAATCGGCCGAACGGTTGCAGATTTCGCGATAGCCCCAAACTTGGGCACAGAAAGCGGATTTGTCCGTTTGATTGAAGCGCTGGCCACGCCTACGGACAGGCTGGCACCCAGCAACGCGAAGGGCGGAGACTTTCTTGCGAGACACAGCATCGACAGATTTGGTCGATCCGATGGCGTTCCGTCAGGCCATGGGCCTATTCGCGACGGGCGTCGGGATTGTGTCTGTGACAAAACCTGACGGCGCGCCCAGCGGGATCACCGCCAATTCGATTGTCTCGGTGTCGTTGGAACCGATGCTGGTAAGCTGGAGCATCCAGAACGGATCGAGCCTGTTCGATCTGTATGCCGATGCCGAGCACTTCGCGATCAGCATCCTCAATGTCGAGCAACGCGAGCTCGCCCTGCGCTATGCCGCGCGTGGCGACACACAAACGCAAGCGGATGATTTCGAGCTGAGCGAGCGCGGACATCCAGTGATTGCCGGGGCCGTGGGCACGATCGAATGCCGCCGCTGGTCTGCTTATCCAGCAGGCGATCACACGATGATCTTTGGCGAGGTTACCGGCATCAACACCGTCGATGGCGTCGACCCGCTTGGCTTTTTCGGCGGACGGTTCTGCCGGATTACCGACTAAACGCCCGCCGAAGCTCTACCGTTTGACCTCGACGAGGTGCTTTTTGCCCGCTCGCGGGAGGCGCGAAAATCCACCAACGACGCCGACCGCCTGCGCAAATACCTTGCGAAGTTTGGGCTGGATTGGGCGAGCATCATCGCTTGACGCAACGGAAACTCGCGTCTAACAGCGCGCCTCCCGATGTGGTGTCGGGAGCATTTTGGAGAAAACCGTTGCTGGAACAGATCACAATCTCGGGCGCTCGCTGCGCCGCGTTCCAGCCCTTCGCCTAGGCGTCTTTGCACGCTGCGCGACGGGCCGGGCTCAACGCGCGCAGCACTCCCGAAAATCAAAGACACTTAATGCCGACAGGGCATGCTTTTCGTGCATGCGACCTGCGGCTTGCAGGCGATTTTTATGACTACCGAATTTGATATCGTTCGCGGCATGTTGCTGCGGGCATCGCGAGGTCTCCTCGCATCACATCCGCTGGCAAAAGACGTGCTCGACTATGGCCGAAAGCACGCGGATTGGCTGTTCGGGTTTCAATCCGGCAAGGCGGCCAAGCTGACTTGGACCAGCTTCAAAAAGGCGCTGCGCGAAGGAGAAACGCACACGCGGACAAGCCACGGGGTGCTCGAATTCGGGCATGAGCTCGCGCACCTATTGGGCATGGATAGCGACGACACCGCAATCCTGCGCACGATCTTGGCGTTTGACCGTGTGCCGCGCGTGGCGGAACTGAGCGAGTTGCTGGCTGATCGCGGCAAGCCGCTACCCTTGCTAATCGGCGAAGTAGCGAGTCTGAGCGCCGACGATGCTGAACGCAGCGTACGTAAGCACCTGCTTGTGCGGCTCGGCTTTGTGCAGTTCAACGCGAACTTTCAGGGCAAGATCGAGATGAGGATACGCTGGACGTTTGAGCGTGTTCTGGACCGTCAGCCAGAGGACGCCGCAGCGATCCTCGATCTGATGGTCGGTCCGCGCCAGCCCTCGCCTCTCCCTTTCGATGCCTTTGCGCATGTGGGGGATGCGGATTTCCTGCTGAGTCTTCTGAAGGGGGCTCTGCATGAACAGGCGGAGGGTGTGAACATCCTCATCCATGGCCCGCCCGGCACCGGTAAGACCGAATTCGCTCGCGCTCTGGCCACCGAAGCAGGCGCGCGCCTGCATGCCGTTGGCGAGGCGCAGGACGATGGCGAGGAGCCGGATCGGTTCGATCGCATCAGCGCATTCCAGATGGGACAACGTCTGCTCGCAGCGAGCGACAGCGATGCTTTGCTGTTCGATGAGATGGAAGACTTCATCGGCGATGCACAGCCCGCTGCCGGCGATTGGATGCGCGGGCGCGAGGGCAGCAAGGTGTTCGTTAACCGCTTGCTCGAGACTAACCGCGTGCCGGTGATCTGGACCACCAACGCGATCGGCAATGTCGATCCCGCGATCCTGCGGCGCATGAGTTATGTGCTGAAGCTCGACCTGCCGTCGCGCAATGTGGCGATGCAGATGCTGGACCGCGTGGCCGAGGAAGAAGGTATCTCCCCTTCCGAAGAATGGCAGGGTCTTATCGAAAGTGCGCCTGAAACCGCCGCCGTTCTGCGTGTTTCTGCGCGGGCAGCGCGTCTGGCAGGTGAATCAAGCGGCGGAACCGTGGCGGCACGATCTCTCGCCAAGGCAATGCGCGGATCGGATCTACCCCTCGCGGGCCCCGGTGAAATCGACCTATCGCTCTATGAAAGCGATCAGGCCATCGCGCCATTGGTCGAAAGCATCGCCTCAAGCGAATTCAGCGACGTGTCTCTACTGCTTACTGGCCCTCCGGGTACGGGCAAGACCGCCCTCGCCCACCACGTGGCGCGCGCGATGGATCGCCCGCTGTTGGTGAGACGCACGTCGGACTTGCTGTCCAAATGGGTGGGCGAGACCGAAGAGCGCATAGCCCATATGTTCGCCGATGCGCGGGCGAAGGGCAGCGTGCTGCTGCTTGATGAGGTGGACTCGCTGCTGTTTGATCGTTCGACTGCGAAAGCGACGTGGGAGGTGAGTCAGGTGAATGAGCTGCTGACATGGCTTGATCGTCACCCCTTGCCGATCATCGCGGCGACCAACTTTGCCCGAAACCTAGACCCGGCAACGGCGCGGCGATTTGTGTTCAAGCTGAAGCTGCGGCCTTTGACAGGCGCGCGGCTAGAGGGGGCGTTCGAACGGTTCTTCGGCTCAAGCGCGCCGTCTAGCCTGCACCGTCTTGCAAACCTTACGCCTGGAGATCTGGCGCTGGTGGCCAAGCAGTTGCGATATGCAAAGCGACAAACGGCAGAGGAAATTGTGGCCCGTCTTGCGTGGGAAGCCAAAGCTAAACCGCAAGCTTCAGGCCGCATCGGATTCTGATCCCGGCAAAGCAATATGTGCGATTCGCAATCGCCGTTTTGCCGGGATCATTTCTCTAACGCTGGGTCACAAAAGTCTCGTGTTAAGACCTTGGTCGGACGGGCCGATCCAGAGCCATTTACTCAGAGTTAATCTTCGCAAGGCGCAGCTTTTTGCCAATGTGTTGGCTGACGCCGCTAACTTCACCGGCCCAAGGTGGCATCTGAAATTATGAAGATTTTAACCTCCTTGGCGAACCAAATCTCATGAGCCGCTCCGCTATTCCAAGCTCGTCAACAAGGCGCGAAAACCGTGCCCCACGATTTTGGAATTTAGATTATGAAGACCACTTTGAACCTTCGGACTGCGAGCGTTGCAATCGCTGTGTCCCTTGCCAGCACTTCGGTGCAGGCACAGGAGAGCACCCCGGCATTGTCAGTGCTGCCGACGCTGGACGTTGTGATTGCGGAAGCGGACCCGGACCGTCCGACCGCCGCTGGGGCTCAGATCAGTGCGCTCAATCAGGGGGCCATCACAATCGCGGATGCGTTTGCGCCGATTGAATTTCAAATCCCGCAGCTGGCTGCGCCGATTGTGATCGAGGCGGATCTTCAGCAGGCTATATATAGTGTCGAGTTTACCGAAGATGCGCGCGGAGAGCTGGTAGTCGCCCGCGATCCAATCAGCGCACCGCTGCAAACCGACGTCGCTCTTCTTTCCGCACCTGCCGCAATCGAAGGTGAAACACAGCAAGCGATCTTCGACGTAAACTTCGCCGCCGACGCCGCTAATCTAGTTTCTGTTCAGGGGCCTATCGCTGCAAACTACCACGACCGCGTCGTCACCGCACGCGGCCTTGACCCCTTCTACGGCGACATCGACGCTTTCTATGGCGACATCGTAGCGTTCTACGGTGACATTGATGCGTTCTGGGGCGACATCAACCCATTCTACGGCGACATTGACGCATTCTATGGCGACATCGGCGCGTTCTGGGGCGACATTAATCCGTTCTACGGTGATATCGGCGCGTTCTGGGGCGATATTGACGCGTTCTACGGCGATATCGGCGCGTTTTATGGCGACATTGGTGCGTTCACCACGCATGTTGAATCAATCGGTGCATGGGGCAAAGCAACCAAGCAACAGATCGCGACGATCGAGACCAATTGGTCTAGCCTGAAACACTCCACTAACGCGTTTGGCGCAGTCAACATCACGTTTGACGGTATCCCAGACCGAATCCGAAACTCGCTTGAAACGCTGATTCAACAAGCAGAAGCGCAGTTTGGTGCAGCTTATACGGCCAAGACCGGCAAGAGCTTCCGCGACGGCTTTGTTGCCGAAATTCTGGCCAAGCACGGCCTTAATCTCGACAACACCACCGCGGCGAAACTAACGCTGGCTAAGAGCGAAGGTCAACGCGCTGCGTTCTTCCTCGATTGGAACGACAGCCTGATGCAGTTCTCAGGTATCGACCAGGTCGATCACTGGATGGCTGCGGTCAACTGGACCCCGTCCATCACCCAGATTCAGGGTGAAGGTAAGCAAGCCATCGTCGGTATTATCGATGGTAGCTTTGCTGCGGATGCGGACCTTGCCGACAATGTCGTATGGGCCGGTGGCGGAACCACCACGGTCAATGGTCATGGCGCTGGTGTTGCCAGCCTTATAGCAGGCGCGCACGATGGCGAAGGCATCATGGGCATCGCACCGAAGGCGAAAATCGCTGCTTACAACCCGTTTGATGCAAACCACAAAGCATCGTGGGACTCGGTTGCCAATGGTATCCAGTCACTGCTGTTCAAATATGTCGGTGGCAATGACACCGGTTATGTCAGCGTCATCAACTTGTCGCTGGGCGAAAGCGGGCATGTCTTCTCGCAGGGCATGGCTGATGTGCTGAACCGTCCCACCATCAATGCGTGGAGCCACGAGACGACCTATGTCATCGCGGCGGGCAATGATGGCATTACCCAGTCCAACAATGTCAATTGGAACGGGCAGCAGGACACAAACTTCATTCTGGTTGGATCGATTGATCCCAATGGTCAGATCTCGAGCTTCTCGAACCGTCCGGGCAATGCTTGCCTCTTGACCAACGGCGTGTGCGGCGAAGGCGACCGTTTGATGGATCGTTTCATCGTTGCGCCGGGCACGATGCTGCTCGTTTCCGATGGTCAGGGCGGTGTACACCGCGCTTCAGGCACGTCCTTCGCAGCACCGTTGGTTTCAGGCGCCGTCTCGCTCTTGCACGACCGCTGGCGCTGGCTCGTCAAAAACCCTGATGAAACGACGGAGATTATCTTCCGTTCGGCGCGTGATCTTGGCGCCCCGGGTGTTGATGCCGTCTACGGCCACGGCCTGCTCGATGTCGCTGCATCGCAGTCACCGCTTGATTTCAACACGATGACGTTCAACCTCTACAAGGGCAGCGGCGCGCTGAAAAAAGCAGTGACCGTGGACTCTCTCCTTAGCGGCGGTGTTCCGCTCAGCTGGGACACGGACGGCGTGTTCTTTACCGCCTTCGAATATATCGGCGACACGTATCGTGACTTCCTGATCCCGATGTCATCGCTGCAACAGGGTCAGCAAAGCAGTGTGCTGGGCCATGGCCAGCAGTACATGCAGGACTTCATCTCCGATCGGTTTGCCAATTGGCTGCTCAGCAATGGCGCAGACAAGGATGGCGACGGCAATCTGGGGGTAACGCAGGTCCGTTCGAATCAGGCGGAAACCAGCGGTCAGTGGACCATGCGTTACGACGCAATGGCCCCGCGCTTTACTCAGGATGGTGCTGTGCGTCCGGTGCACAACGCTGCAACGCTGAGCACGCCCGATGGCAAAGCTTCGTTTACTCTCGGCCATGGCCAGGGTGCACTTGCCCTTTCGGGCGGCCAGTTTGGCATCATGAGCGATCACGATGCTGAAACGGGCGGTGTGAACCCGGTATTGGGTCTCGCTTCTGGTGAGATGTTTGGCGGCGCAAGTTACAACATCGCCGATGGTACCAAGGTTTCGGTCGGCTTCTCTGCAGAGCGCGAAGACTGGGAAGACCTCGACACCGGTAACGAAATGCAACGTCAGCTTCAGCGCCAGCTCGGCGCACGTGAAGCGCAGGCTCTGACCGTTGCGATCGATCAGAATATCACGGATCGTCTTTCGGTTGGTGTTCAGTTCACGCACCTTAATGAAGAGGATGCGTTGCTGGGTATGCAGACCGGTAACGATGCGTTGCTGGGCGACGGTTCGCGCACCGATGCGATGACGGCCTCGGCAAGCTTCAACGCTGGCAATGGCCTGTCGTTCGACCTTTCGGTCACCGGCGGCGCAACGCGCACTGATGACGGCCAATTCCTGGCAACATCGCAGCGGGCTCTGAGCAGCGCAGGGCAGTTCGCAGTGAACAAACGCGGCGTGATGAATTCTCGTGACATTCTGCGTGTCTCCGTCGGCCAGCCACTTACGGTTGAGCGCGGTGAGCTGGAGTTCACCAGTGACCAGGTTGTTGACCGTGAAACCGGTGCAACCGCTGCAGTGACGCAGGTGATCGGCATTGACACAAAACGCCGCTTCACCAGCGAGGTAGTCTACGCAACGCCGGTTGCTAGCGATGCCGAATTCGGTCTTATCGGGCGCTATATCAGTGCCGGGGAGATAGGTCAGGAAGAGAGCTTTATGGTTGGGGCCAACTTTGGATTGCGTTTCTAACGCGCAAGTCAGGGTTCAAAGGTTTCAGGGGTTAAAGTTATGTTTTTCAGCAAAAATTTTCAGGCAGCAGCAATCGCATCGGCCCTTTGTGTGGCGATCGCTACTCCAGCGGCAGCAAACACAGAGATTGAGCCGCGCGCTTATGATGCGGCGATCACGGACGCCAAAAAGAACATGGTCGCCAATCCGGCCAGAGCTCTCGATCTGGCCCGCAACGCCAAAGTGATTGCAGCCGATACAAAAGAGCCGATGACCAAGGATCGTCTTGTCGCCAACTGGCTCGAAGGTGAGGCCTTGATGCGTCTCAACCGCGCCAATGAGGCAGCTGGCGTTATCGGCTTCGCACTGTTCGAAGCGTCGCAAAACCATAAAGACGAGAAAATCTACGCGGATCTGCTGCGTTCATCCGCATCGCTGAAGGCACGGGGCGGTGACCCGCGCGAGGCGCTTGAACACTTCAACATGGCTCAGGCCCGTTATGCCGAGCTGGGTGACAAGCGCAGCCAAGCCATTGTCCTGCAAAATATCGGCTCGCTCTATTCGCGTGCGCGGAACTTTGACGAAGTGTTCAATCACTACTCGAAAGCCGCAGAGACATACTCCGACGATGCGATCCTTTCACTGTCGTCGCACAACAATGTCGGTTTCGCGCTGATGAAAATGGGCCGTTACGACGAGGCTGAGCAAAGCATCGGCAGGGCGCTGGCCATTGCCGAGAAGATGCAAAGCCCGCACCTGAAAGCGCGCATCCTGACGAACCTCGCGGCGACGCAGAACCAAGCAGGCAAGCCGGCCGAGGCAGAGGCGACCACTAAGGAAGCCATGGCTCTCGCCGAAGAACACGCCAAGACGTGGAAACCGTTTGTTTATGGTGTGCAGGCGCAGATTGCACTGTCCCAGAGCAAATTGGCGGAAGCTGAAGAGCTGATCTCCAAGGCTTTCGAAGGACAGGAATTGGCTAACACCAATCCTTTGTTCCGCGACTTTCATGCGACCGCGACAGCCATCCTGGAAAAGCGCGGCAAGACAGAACTGGCTGCCGTGCACAACAAGGCCCGCGAACGCCACGACAGTAAGGCACGCAGCCTGAAGCTCTAAGAGCTTCATTCTCCCGAAACGAAAAGGCGCCCGCGAATACCGGGCGCCTTTTTCATTTGCGCTCCAGATCACTTGGGCTCGGGCTGGTGACATGTCGGGAAGTATGTCACCCATATTCTACGTAGGAACAAAGCGTCCGCCCAGCGACTTTGACTCTCAGGCACCATGCGCGCATCACGCGCGGCAAAGGAGACATATATGAGCACCCCCGAATTCGACATCATCGTTTATGGCGCCACTGGTTACACCGGTCGGCTTGTGGCTGAATATCTGAGCAATCACTACGGTTCACGCGACGATGGCCCCAAATGGGCGATGGCTGGCCGTTCTCAGGAGAAGCTTGAGGCGGTGCGTGACGAGATTGGTGCGCCTGCCGATACGCCGCTGGTCGTGGCCAATGCCGATGATGCGGCTGACCTTGAAGCAATGTGTGGCCGCACCAAAGTCGTGCTGACTACGGTCGGCCCTTATCAGCTTTACGGCGACAAGCTGGTCGAAGCCTGTGTGAAGACCGGCACCGACTATGCCGATCTGTGCGGCGAACCCGCCTGGATGGCGGAGAAGATCGAGCAATTCGAGGACGAGGCGAAAAAGACAGGCGCGCGGATCTGTTTCTCCAGCGGGTTCGATTCCATCCCGTTCGATCTTGGCGTGTTGATGACGCAGAAGGTCGCGACCGAACGCTTCGGCAAGCCTAGCCCCCGCATCCGTGGCCGTGTCCGCGCGATGGCTGGCACCTTCTCGGGCGGCACTGCGGCGAGCCTTGGCGCGACGATGAAAGCGGCGGCTAAAAACCCTTCAATCATCGCCAAGCTGACCAATCCGTTTGCACTCACCCCCGGCTTTACGGGTGCGAGCCAGCCGACCGGCATGGTCCCGCAATACGAAGATGATCTGGGCAAATGGGCTGCGCCATTTGTGATGGCTCCGATCAACACAAAAAACGTACACCGCACCAACTTCCTTCTCGGCTCGCCCTATGGCGATGACTTCAAGTATGACGAGATGATGCTGACCAGCGCGGGCGATGCGGGCAAGAAGATGGCCGAAGCCGCAACACAGATGATGAAGAACCCGTTTGGCGCGAAACCGCCCAAGCCGGGTGAAGGCCCATCAAAAGAAGAGCGCGAGAACGGCTTTTATGATGTGCTGTTTGTCGCTGACAATCCCGATGGCGGGGAAGCAGTGCAGTTCGGAGTGAAAGGCAAATACGATCCGGGCTATGGTTCGACCAGCCGGATGCTTTCCGAAACGGGCATCGCGTTGCTGAGCTGTGACAAGCCGGGCGGGATCGGAACGCCAGGATACTTTCTTGGCGAAGATCTGGTCGACCGTCTGCAGGAACACGCCGAGCTGAGCTTCGCAGCAGAAAACTGAGCTTAGGCATATATACAAGCAGAAAGGGCGGCCGATTGTCTCGGCCGCCCTTTTGTTTTCCCACTCGAATTTCGGCAGTTAGAAGCCGAACCGGATGCTGGCGCGGACATTGCGACCGGCAAGCGGAACAAAGTCCTTAGTATAGCTTGAGTGGCGACGACCCGTAACGTTGAACAGGTTCTCACCCGCGAGCTGAACCACAACGCTGTTGTTGCTCGCAATCGGACGCCACGAAAGGTAGGTGTTCACGAAAGCAAAGTCGTCGGTCGCAGATTCAAAGTCCGCCACCTCGTTCTGCTCACCAAACCACTGTACCTCACCGCGCAGGTTGAAGCTCTTGTACTCCCCTTCAAGGGCACCCAACAGGCTGACCGGCGGAATACGCGGAACCGCATCGCTGAGATTGTTGAAGTCTGCAGAGACATAAGATGCGCGCAGATCGGTGGTCAGCTTGAAGCTGTCATTGTCGATGACGGGCACATTCAGATCGGCTTCAAAACCGAAGAAGGTCGCATCGCGCTGAAGGAATTCGAACACAGGCAGTTCGTCTTCTTCGAGACCAGTCTCGCTCAGGAAGATGAAGTTGTCGAAATCCTGATGGAAGACTGTGACGCCAAAGCTGCTGTCGCCGATATCACCGCGCAGGAACGCTTCGACACCGTATGATGATTCTTCGGTCAGGTTCGGGTCACCGATTTCGAATTGCTGCGTGGCAATGTGCGGGCCGTTGGCGAACAGCTCCTCACCAGCCGGAGCGCGTTCGGTGTAGGCGCCAGTCAAACCCGCGCGGATGCCATCGCTCGGCGCAATGATGACCGAAAGCGAACCGGAGAAGAGATCGAAGTCACGCTCGAGGCTTAGCGGAGCCGAGTCCACATCGACACGTTCGTAGCGGCCAGCCGCTTCGAGTTCGAGATTGTCGCCAAGGTCAAATTCTTGGGCTGTGAAGACTGCGAATTGAGTTGTTTCGTTTGGAGCGACAAAAGCCTCTTCACCAACGGCCGAAAAGTCGCGCTGGGTGAATTGGGCACCGATGACACCACCACCGGCCTGCACCAGCTCGGCGCGCAGCTCAAAGGTTTCAGTGTCGAAAACAGTGCCAACTTCGGGGCCTTCGAATTCGGTGTGGGTGTAGTCGGAGTAACCACCGCGGATTTTGAGGCGCGAAAGGAAGCCGTCGCCAAGAGCGATATCACCGCGGAAGTCGATGCGCAGCTGCTCGAGACCGATGGTGACGATTTCCTCTTCTTCCTCTTCCTCTGGCTCGCCACCTTCACCACCTTCTTCTTCGCCGTGGTGGCCGCCTTCCGGATTGCCGACAAGACCATAGTCGGTGTCGAAGTAGGAGATCGATGCGCCGAAAGTGGACTCTCCGAAGAAGAAGCCAACACCGCCATGCGCCGTCCAGCTGCGGGTTGCGCTGTTCGGGATGAAGCCTTCCTGATTGGCAGCTTCACGAAGCTCTTCAGCTTCTTCGAATTCGCCTTCTTCTTCCTCTTCATCCGCATCGCCAAGCAGGTCGGCGCGTAGATCGTCGGAAAGCTGGAAGCCCGGAATTTCAAGATCGTCGGTTTCACGGAACGATGCGCCAGCCGTGAAAACAACGCTTTCACCCAGAGCGGCATCGATTGTGGCACCACCGCTGCGCAGATTGCTGGCAGTGTCGAACGCGGTCAGGCCTTCGACACGGATACCATCAGAAGGAACAGCAACAGGGATGCGACGATCAATCACGTTAACAACGCCGCCGATTGCCTGACTGCCGAACAGCAGAGCAGCAGGGCCGCGCAGAACTTCAACACGCTCGGTGGTGAGCGGGTCAATAGTGGTCGCGTGGTCGGCCGACGTGTTGCCAACATCCGCAGTGCCTAGCCCATCGACCAGAACACGAACACGCTCACCATCAAGGCCTCGCAAAATCGGGCGCGAAGCACCTGGCGTGAAGCTGGTTGCAGAAACGCCGGGCACCTTGATCAGCAAGTCGCCGAGCTGACCGCTCAGGTCGCGTTGAATCTCGTCAAGTTCGATGACGTCCTGACCAGCGATGAAGTCGAGATTTTCAAGCGCGTCGGCAGCGACAATGATCTCTCCGCGGTCATGCGGATCATTTCGATCGGATTCCCCCTCCGCAGAAGTTTCAGCGAAGGCAGGGTTTGCAACAACCGCGAATGAGAGCACGGTCGCAACAGCAAGACGTGACGGGATGTGTTTCATCGATCCATTCCATTTAATGTAATAATGTATCATTCGTTAGCGCCATGAATTCAAATCGCAAGACGCATGCGGTCATCTTCGATGAAATACGCTCTTTAACCGATGATCGTTCGCCGAGTGCGGCAGATATGACACAATGTATCATCAGCGCGGCAAGAACCTGCACACGCAAAACGGCCCCCTTGCCGCAGCAAGGAGGCCGTTAGTGCTTAATCCCATATGATTCTTAGCGGTGGAAGTCGAGACCACCCAAGCGACCGATGTAAGGACGCGAGCGGAAGAACTTCGACTGGAAACCGGCGGTGCGGAAGAAGAAGGCACCTGGCGCGTTGTTGCGGCCCTTACCGTTTACCGCTTCACGAGCGAGGCGCTGCGAAGTCGCCCAACGCGGATCGCTCGACGGGTCATAACGATAGACGTTGAAGAACTGCTTCGGCTGCATTGCAACGGCGCAGATCGTCGACGGGAAACGCGGCGATTCAACACGGTTGAGAACAACGCCGGCCACTGCCAGCTGTACGTTCTCGCGCTGGTTAGCAGACTCGTGGTGAATGATCTTGGCGAGACACATCATGTCTTCAGCCGAGTATCCAGCGCTGCCGAGGGCAGGAGCGGGCTCCGGCTCTTCCGGAACTTCCTGAACGACAGGCTTGGAGACAAACTCAATGTCCTGCTCCGGTGCCACTTCAGGGACGATTTCGATTTCAACCGGTGCTTCCTGCTGAACAGGAGCGGTCGCGGCTTCATCATTCGCGCCGATAGCCGAACCGCCAATAACGGTGGTGGCCAGAAGAGCAGCCGCCATTGGCAGCGCCAGTTTCGGAGCGTGTTTACGTGCGATCGTCATAATCAAAGATGCACGCTTCACCCAGACCCGTTCCCGGGACTAAAGAAGCGTAGTCCTCCATTTTTGCTTCTCGTGCTTAATGTGGTCGCGGCACGTGGTTGTAATCGTCTTGTAACGCAACTGATCCGAGGTGAGTTGCGCCCAGAACGGGGTGAGTGGAGCCCATTTTTGCGATATAAAACGTTAACGCCTCGGCAATGAATTACGTATGCGTGAAATTATATAACAGTAATTTGAGTGCCGAGCATTGATGATGTCGCCACCCCCAATTTGACATTATGAATCGAATTTTGTCGTTTATCCCTAACGCAATTTCTCGAATTTTCTCCGTTTACCGCATCGAATCGGCCCCAGAACCGCGCTTGCTTGCATCGCGTAAACCATTGTGTCATTCGATCTGGAGCGAGAAACACACGTTTCTGAAAGAGTTCCATTCACCGACAAGCGGCATTCATGAAACCATTGCATCTGCTCCTGGACCGCACTGCGGTCCTTTTCGTTGGCATAGCTGCTGGTGCGGCTATCGGTTACGCCTTCCTCGATGGTGAAGGTGGCTCAGACGACGTCACGACGGTCACGGTACCGGTTAATGCAGAGGGTGATGCGCCTGTGCAAGCGGCGAGCTGCGACGATGCATTCGAGCTTTCGCGTGATCTTGAGCGCGCGCTGGAAGGTGGCGATCGCATCAACATCGGCGTGTTCGGTGACAGCTTTGGCGATGGCATCTGGGCGGGCCTCTACAACGAGTTCCGCGATGTCGACACGTTCAAAGTGCATCGCTTCACCAAGCAGTCAACCGGCTTCACCCGCTACAAGAGCCTGAACCTTTTCAACGAAGCACGCAGCCAGCTTTCAAGTCAGCCGGTGGACCTCGCCGTGGTTTCCTTCGGTGCCAATGACACTTGGGACATCTGGGAAGAAGGGCAACTGATGCCCTATATGGGCGAGGAATGGCAGCGCATCATCGGTGAGCGGGTGCGCGCCTATATCGAGCAGCTCGAAGACAGCGGCGCAGATGTCGTTTGGGTTGGCTTGCCGAGCATGCGCAAGCCGACCTTCAACGATCAGGTCAAGCAGATGAACGATTTCAACCAGAAGCTCATGTGCGAGCTCAAGGTCCCGTTCATCGACACTCTGCCAAAGTCGCTGGACGATGATGGCAATTACACCGAGATGCTTCAAAGAAACGGCGAAGGCGCGCCAATCCGCGCCCGTGCCGAGGATGGCATCCATATGACCATGACAGGATACCGCATCCTGACCGAAGACATGACCAAGATGATCCGCGATGCGATCCCGGCACCCGAACCGGAGCCGGAAGCCGACAAACCCGCAACCGACGAGGAAGCGTAACCGCTTTCCTACTTCCCTTCGCCTGTGACAGGCAGCCCTCCCATCCCCGAAAGAGAGCTTTGCAATGTCCCTATTGTCCATAATGGCATCCGCCACGCTGGCCACTTCCGTGCAGATGGCATCGGGTGGTTGTGTCGACCGCCTGTGCCAGCCCCAGTTCCTTGCGCCGGTGGCGCAAAAAGTGTCGTCGGGTCAGCCCGTACACATCATGATGATCGGCGACAGCCTGACCGCGGGCGACGCAATTTCGCATGGTTGGCGCCAAGCACTCGATAGCGTTTATGGAAGCGCAGGGCGCGGCGTGGTTGACGGCGCGCGTCCCTATAACGGTTACCTTACCTGGGGCATCGATGCACAAAACAGCGACGGTTGGCGATTCAACGGCATTTTCGGAAAGCACTGGCAAGGCGTCGGCAGCCCTCCGGTTGGCCTGTCGGGTTACACCAAAAGCACGACGGGCGCAGGCGAGTGGCTAACGCTCGAGGCCGAGGATGCGCGCTACACCTTTGATCGCTTCGTGATCTGCGGGCAGGCTGGCCCCTATTCTGGCTCCGTCTCTGTCTCGATGGGGTATCAGAACTCCATCATCCCGTTCTATTCCGAGACTTTCGGCCCAACCTGCCGCGAAGTGCGCTCTGCACAGCCGGTCAGCTCGGTCACCGTCACCACGCTTGAAGACAAGCTGACGACGATCAACTCGATGGGCACCTTCCGCTCCAATGGCGGCGGCGTTACTGTCAGCAATCTGGGTGTACCGGGATCGCAATTGTCGCATACCAACCGCAAAAACGCGCAGACCGTCTTCGCCGAGCTGCAAGCGTACAATCCGGACATGGTGGTCGTAGCCTTTGGCACCAATGAAGGTTTTAACAGCACGCTTCGCGCTGGCAGCTATGAAGCAAACCTGCGCAGCCACATCCGCAGCCTGCAATTGCAAACGCCCGCCAACGTCCCGATCATGCTGATCGGTCCGCCCAACGCGATGACGCGCAACGGTAAAATCGCCTATGCAGGCGAAGTATCCCCCGTTGGCTGCGAAACGGGATTGCTGGTACCGGGCAATTTGAGGCATGTGAACGCCATTCAGCGCCGGGTGGCGCAGGATATGGGCCTTGTGTTCTGGGACTGGGGGATGGCCATGGGGGGACCATGCGCAATGTATCAATGGAGAGCCGCAGGGCTGGCGCATCGTGATGCGATCCATATCAAGAAGGAAGGCGGCGCACGTCTCGGTGCGATCCTCGCCTCAGACCTGCGCGGTGTATTCCAGCGCGTTCCCGCTCCGGCTCAAGCCGTGAGCAACGAACCGGTCAATGAAACCGGCGTCCAGATCATCCGGTAACATCAGGTAAGACCGCCGCGCCATGCTGTTCCCGACGCTCACTTTCCATATCTTCTTCATATTCGTATTCTTTTTCGTATGGATCGTTTGCGACAAATGGCTGCGTGACAATGAATGGCGCAAGATCGCGCTGCTGCTGTTTTCGTGGATCTTTTACGGCGCATGGGACTGGCGCTTTGTCGCGCTTCTGATCGCCAGCGGCATCCTGAACTGGGGCGCGGCACGCATCATCCTTTGGACCCGTGAAGAACGCGCGCCGGAAGGGCGACAGGGGCTGGGCAAGCCCGTCTTCATACTCGGGATCATCGCCAACTTGGTGATCCTCGGCTTCTTCAAATACTACGGCTTCTTCCTCGAGCAGGTGGGCGAAGTGCTCTACTCGCTCGGGTGGGAGCGCGACCTGACGATCATGTCGGTTATCCTGCCAGTGGGTGTGTCGTTCTTCACCTTCCAGGGGATGAGCTACCAGATCGACATCTACCGCAAGCACACAAAGCCAGCGTCGCTGCTCGACATCACTTTGCTGATGAGCTTTTTCCCGCACCTCGTCGCCGGCCCGATTGTGCGCGCCAGCCACCTTGTGCCGCAATTCCAGAAGGCCCCAACCCTCACCCGCTCGATGGTGGCAGCAGGCCTTGCGCTGATCCTTTGGGGCTTGTTCAAAAAAGTCGTCATCGCCTCGCAATTGGCGACCGATTACGTTGATCCGATCTTCTTCGATCCGACCGCTTACAGCAGCGTCGATTTGCTGTTCGGCCTCTATGGCTATGCAGTGCAGATTTACTGCGATTTCTCGGCCTATTCCGACATGGCGATCGGCCTTGCCGCGCTGCTGGGGTATCGCTTCCCGTGGAACTTCAACCAGCCGTATCGCTCGGCAACGCTTCAGGATTTCTGGCGCCGCTGGCACATGAGCTTGTCGCAATGGCTGCGCGATTATCTATACATCAGCCTCGGCGGTTCGCGGCACGGGCCCAAGCGGCTCTATTTCGCGCTGATCACGACAATGCTGCTGGGCGGCTTGTGGCACGGCGCGAGCTGGAACTTCGTTATCTGGGGCGCGATCCACGGCTTTGTGCTCGCCGGTGAGCGGATCATCCGCAAAACCAAAATCGACGACATGTCAGTCGTTTATAAGGCGCTGAACATCATCCTGACGTTCCACATCGTCACGCTGGCATGGCTGTTCTTCCGCTCGAACGAATTCTCGACCAGCGTCGAATACCTCGCCGGTCTGTTCGCGATGCGCGGTGGCGAGACACTGCTGCTGACGCCGCTGGCGCTGTTCCTGATCGGCTTTGGAATGTTGCTGCACTTCATGCCACGCGACGGGATTGAGCGCAGCGCCGTGGTCCTACGCCGCGTGCCTGCATGGGGCGTGGCTGTTTTTGGCGTGGTCGCGCTGGTCGCCATCGAAGCCATGGCGCCCGAAGGCGTCGCGCCGTTTATCTATTATCAGTTCTAAGTGGGAGGAGACGCAGCCATGAGCACACAAGACACCATGCCTGAAACAACCGACCACGACGTGATCGGCCTCGAATTCGGTTTGTCGCCGATTGATCTGGTGGAAGACCCCGACGGCGAACAGGGCGGCCTTGGCTATATGCTGGTGATCATCCTCGTATCCTCGATCCTGCTGGCCGCGTTCAACAGCTTCGCCATCGACAAATGGGCACGTCAGTTGGAGACCACCGCCACTACCGGCCCGATCAAGGATGCGGCCGCACGCTGGCACGGGACGATGCAGGGCTTTGGCCTTGATGTTCCACTTGAGACGGGGCGTGGCTTGTGGCGCGACGCCAAGGACGCGACCTTTGGTGAGGATGACACGGCCTCGGACGATGTGCCGCCGCCACCTGCGGACTGAGTCACGCAATCGTAACCGCTCTGCGCTCTAATACTCCTGTGCTATCGGAGCTTGCATGGTTGCCGCGCGTGCCTTTCTGTTGCGAATGACTGCGATCCTCGCATTGGGATTGCTCGCGTTCACACCTGCGCACGCCGATGTCCTTGAACTTGGCCCCAAGGGCGCGCGCTGGGTCGCTGGTGGCCCTGCCCCGGCTCCACAAGCGCCTAACCCCCAAATGCCCATCGGCGGGCCAGACGTGGCGATTGCCAGCATGGCGCAATTGATTGCCGCTCTGCCTAAAGAGGGCGTTGGCGTCGTCCCGACTTTCTCACCGCTTTCGAATGGGCGGGTGACCAGCAATTTTGGTGTCCGAACGCATCCCATTCTCGGCGGCCGCCGGATGCACAAAGGCATCGATCTTGCCGCCGCGACCGGGACGCCAGTCTACGCGACTGCAATGGGCGTGGTGACCAATGCGGGTTGGCGCGGATCATACGGATTGCTGGTGCAGCTCGATCACGCCAACAGCCATCAGACCCGCTACGGCCACCTGTCGCGCCTTGCGGTGCAACCAGGTCAGATCGTCGAGCCGGGTCAATTGATCGGCTATGTCGGCTCCACCGGGCGCTCCACCGGACCGCATCTGCATTACGAAGTGCGCATCGGCGGCAGGGCAGTTGACCCGCGCCCGTACATGACCGGACAATAGGCACAGCACCGCCCCGAAGGGCAAAATCTATCGGTCTTGGAGAAAATGGAGCGGGCGAGGCGATTCGAACGCCCGACCCCAACCTTGGCAAGGTTGTGCTCTACCCCTGAGCTACGCCCGCTCACTGAACGCTGCACAGATTCGCGGGATACCGCATGTCCGTGTCAGGGAGGCGCGCAATTAACAGCGCGCTTCAAACCCTGCAAGCCTCTTTTTGCGGTAATTTTCGCTTGATCGCCGCCGTCACAGGCTTCAGCGCAACTTCACGCTTCAAATCGCCGCCAATCCCCCCACATAGCGGTGACACGAAAACACACGCACACATGACAGGAGCACGTCCCTTGGCGAGCATGGGCCTCAATATCGAAGAGCAAAAAGCGGTCGAGAAATTCCGCACCGAGGTTGTCGAACCCTCGCAGTCGAAGCTCGTCATCATCGATTTCTGGGCCGAATGGTGCGGGCCTTGTAAGGCGCTGACCCCGGTGATCGAGAAGGTTGCCGCCGACTACGCCGACAAAGGCGTGATGCTGGTGAAGATCAATGTCGATGAAGACAAGTTCATCGCGGGCCAGTTCCAGATCCAGTCAATCCCGACTGTCTATGCCATGTTCCAGGGCCAGCCTGTCGCTGACCTCAGCACTGCGCGCACCGAATCACAGCTGAAGGGTGCGATTGACCAATTGCTCGAGAAACTGCCGCTTCAGGCGGGTGCAGATGGCGGCGCTGCGCCGCAAGGCCCTTCGCCCGAAGAGATCGAGCAGTTTGTCGCCATGGGCGAACAGGCACTGAGCGAAGGCGATCCGCAGCGCGCTGCCGGTATCTTTGCGCAGGTGACCGAATTCGCCGGAGACAACCCGCCCGCACATGCAGGGCTGGTCAAAGCTCTGATTGCGATGGGTCAAACCGACGAAGCGGGCCAAGTGCTCGCCGCAATCGAAGAAGACGGCAAGCTTGCCGCTGATCCTGCCATTGCCGCCGCCAAGAGCGCGCTGGAATTAGCGGGTGAGAAAGTCGACGATGGCGAACTCGCAGGCCTAAAATCGGCCGCCGAGGCCGCGCCGGACAATATGGACGCGCAGCTGGCCTATGCCGAAGCCGCTTTTGCCGCTGGTGAGCGCGACGCTGCTGCTGACACCCTGCTCAAAATGGTGGAAGAAGACCGTGAATGGAACGAAGGCGCAGCGCGGACCAAGCTGCTGCAGATCTTCGAAGCGGTTGGTCTTGAAGACGAATGGGTTGTTGCCACCCGTCGTCGTCTTTCAAAGATCCTATTCGGATAATCTACCCAGTGGTCACACGTCTTTCCATCTTCCCCCTGCCCGGTGCGGTCCTGTTTCCGGGACTGCAATTGCCGCTGCACATCTTTGAGCCGCGCTACCGCGCTCTTGTCGGTGATGCGCTGGTGCGGGACCGCAAGATTGCGATGATCCAGCCTCAACGCTCGGCTGATGATGCGCCGCTGTATTCGGTGGGCTGCGTCGGCCATATCGGTGAAATCGAGGCGATGGATGATGGCCGCTATAACCTCATCCTCGAAGGCGAGAGCCGGTTCCGGATGATCCGCGAGCTAGATGTCGCCACGGCGTTCCGCCAGATCGAAGCCGAGCTGATCGAGGACGATGAGGAGGAAACGCTCAGCTACGCCCAGCGCGGCGGGTTCGAGGCAGAGGCACGCAAGTTCGCCTACAATCAGGGCTACAGTGTGGATTGGGACTCGGTTGAGCGGTTGGACGATATGTCGCTGATCAACGGCGTATCGCAGATCGCACCGTTCGATCCGGCGTCAAAGCAGGCTCTGCTCGAAGCGCAGAACCTATCCGCCCGGTGCGAATTGCTGGTCCAGCTGATGCAGTTCTTCGGCCGCGGAGATCCCGGCGAGGAGATAATGACGCTGCAGTAAGAGCGACTATTCGCTCTGCCTATCGCTTGCTTCGGCCACCGGAACTGGCAGATCGCGCAGCATAGTGGTCAGGACCACAAAGGCGTTTCGTTCGGCTTCCTTGCGGTTGTAATTCCCGGTTTGGACGACAAGCACTGCGTCCATCGTCGGGACCAGCGCTACGATGTTCCCGCCATTGCCTTTCATCATCACGGCGCCCTCAAATCCGCGCGCAGAGCGCAAGCCGGTGAACCACCATAGATTGCCATATTGAACATGCGTGCCGAGCCGGTGCGTCGGTTTCAGCATGGCGCGTAGACCTTCTTCGGGAATAATTTGCGCGCCGTTCCAATTGCCCCCTTGCATGATCAAGCGCCCGATCTTGAGCAAAGCTTCATCGGAAATGCCGAGCTGTCCGCCCGATTGCACTTCACCACTGCGAGACCGGCGCCAATCGGCCCCACCGATGCCGAGCGGATCGAACAGACGCCTTTGCACATAGAGATCGAAGCGCTCTCCGACCGCAGTTTCGACCACTTGGCCAAGTAAGAACACACCAGCTGTGCAGTAGGAGAATGGACCGTTACCGCCGCTGTCCCGTACGTAGTCCCTCGCGGGCAAAGCTAGGGCAAACTCCCGCCATAGACGGGTACGGTACATCTTCTCCTCTTGCCCCGGCGAACGTCGATCCCAATCGTTGCAGTCGAGCGCGGAAGACATGTTGAGCAGATCCCCGACAGTGATCGCGTCAAACGGCGCACCACGGGAAGAGCCGAGAAAAGGCCAAACTTTGACATCGGGGCCTGACAGCTTTCCGTCGGCAATGGCCGCGACAACCGCGAGCGCGGTGATCGATTTGCCCGCAGACTTGATGTCGACACGGTCGCCCAGAGGCCGCTTATCGAAGCGTTTGCGGTAAACCGTTTGCCCGCCTTGTTCGACGGCGACAGCACGGATCTTACCGAACTCGCCCTCGGCAATTCGGGCTTCGACTTCGGCGATTGTGAGATCGGGTATCGGCTGCGCCATCACCGGCGCGGCGAAGGTCATCAGACAGGTGATAGCTGCTACGCGAATACCCATTGACACCAAGCGCTCTCCCTCATGCGGAGTGGCGCTGTTGCCGCATCCTGCCTGAACACAGCCGAAACCTGTCGGCCGATTCAGCTCAGATCGAACGCGCCGGAAATTCCGTCGATCACATATTGGGTCGCCAATGCGGCGAGCAGCACACCAAGCAACCGCGTGATCACCGCTTCGACCTTGTCGCCGAGCAAACGGATCAGTGGACCAGCGGCGACCAGAGCAGCTGCGGTGATGAGCAGCACGGCGCCCAGCGCGGCGAACACTTCGATCGTTTCAGCGGTTCCTTCGGCCTCGTTCATCAGCAGCATGATCGCTGCAATGGCGCCTGGGCCGGCGAGCATCGGCATAGCCATCGGGAAGACCGAAACATCTTCAATCTCGGGGTCAGCGCTCACCTTGTCGGCGCGTTCGGTGCGGCGTTGGGTGCGCTTTTCAAAGACCATCTCAAACGCAATCCAGAACAGCATCAAACCGCCTGCGATGCGGAAACTGTCGAGCTCGATATGCAGCGCGCCAAGCAGGTCTTCGCCAAAGAAGGCGAAGATGACCAGAATGACCGAAGCAATCGCCACCGCGCGCAGCGCCATATTGCGCGCCTGCGCGGGGCTCGCCTGCTTGGTCAGACCTGCATAGATCGGCGCGCAGCCCGGCGGGTCAATAACCACGAACAGCGTGATGAATGCAGAGACGAAGAGTTCGGTGAAGACCATAATGGCCCCTCATCACTCTTCTGGCGGCGATGCAAGCCCTTCTTCGAGCGCCCTTACCCATTCGCCTTCGTAGAAATAATCGACCGAGACGAATTTGGTCCCATCAGGCCGGTGCTCCCAACGCCATTGGAGGGTGCGGTCTTTGGACAGTTGTGTCGCACCAGGATCGCTATCAGTCAGTGAAAGCGGCGGAGGTGAGACGGGGATTTCGGGCGTCGGACAGCTGGCAACGAGGCCCCGAACCGCGTCGATAGACGTCACAACGATCTCGCCATCTTCGATCTGGCGGCGTGGGGGCGGCTGCGGATTGTCGATCCAATCGACATTGTAAGTCCATTTGTAGGTATTATCAGCCTGCCGCGCCCATGTCGTGACATAGCTGCCGAATTTGCCTTCGATATCGCGAAATCTGCCTTGAGCGACGGCGAGCGCGCCGTCGCAGCTCATAACGACAGTCCGTGTGGACCATTCTGCTGTGCCGTCCAGTTCTTTCAGACCTGAGAGAATTGGAATGGCCTGCACCGGGCCGCTTTGCAGATGGGAAGTAGCCGTCGGCGTTGCGAAACGGGCACGCGCTTTCCAGACGCCTTCGTCTTTCTCCGCCTGCGCCATGGCAACCTCTGTCGCCACCACAGCGCTTGGCTGCGCTTCGCCCGGCGCAGTGGCCAGCACACGGTTGATAACGCCCGGCTTGAAACGCGGCCCTCTCTGGCCGCCTGCGCAGGAAGTCAGCACCAATGCGAAAGTAGCCGCTGCGACGAGTTTTGAAGTCGTTTTCATGATCTCTCCGCATTCACTCCGGCAGATTTACGCAGGCTGACTAGAGCCCTTCCGGCACATCCAAACCCGCATTGCGATAGGCTGCGACCAGAGTGTTGCGTAGCAAGACAGCAATGGTCATCGGCCCCACACCGCCCGGCACAGGGGTGATCGCAGCGGCGACCTCGCTGGCTTCACCAAAAGCGACATCGCCAACGAGCTTGCCCTTGTCCTTGCCCGGTTCGGGAGGCAGGCGGTTGATGCCAACGTCGATCACGGTTGCGCCGTCTTTCAGCCAATCCCTGCGAGATCATTTCGGGTCGACCAACCGCAGCGACAACAATATCTGCGCGCTTCACCACGCCGGGCAAATCCTTCGTACGGCTGTGCGCGATGGTGACAGTGGCGTTGGCGTCGAGCAGCAGCTGCGCCATCGGCTTGCCGACGATGTTCGAGCGGCCAATCACGACCGCTTCAAGGCCGGAGAGATCACCCAAACGATCCGCCAGCAGCATCATGCAACCCAGTGGAGTGCATGGGACGAAGCCGGATTGGCCCACACTCAGGCGACCGGCATTGATGACATGGAAGCCATCGACATCCTTGTCCGGGCTGATCGAAGCGATAATTGATTGCTCGTCCAGGTGACCCGGCAGCGGCAGCTGAACCAGAATACCGTCGACCGCATCGTCATTGTTCAGCTGATCGACCAGAGCGAGCAATTCCGCCTCGCTCGCATCGTCTGGCAGGCGATGCTCGAAGCTGTTCATATTGGCGGCAATCGTCGCCTTGCCCTTGGAGCCGACATAGACCTGGCTCGCCGGATCATCGCCGACAAGCACCACGGCCAAGCCCGGCTTTCGGCCAGAGGCCTCGGTGAATTTCAGCGCGCTTTCGCCCACCCGCTCCCGCAGGCGTCCGGCAAAGGCTTTCCCGTCAATCCGTGTCGCGGTCATGCGGTGGCTAGGATAATATTCTTGAGGACAATGAGGACGATCTGCGCTCCGATGATCACCACAAGAGGTGACAAATCAAGCGCCCCAGTCTGCGGCATAACCTTGCGGATCGGCCTCAAAACCGGCTCAACCAGTTTGTTGATCGAGTCGTAAACCTGACGCAGGAAATCGTTCGTGGGGCTGATCACGTTGAACGCAAACAACAGACCGATCACGAACTGGATGATGATGAGCATCACGAAGACCCGCACCAGCAGCTCTACGATCTCATAAACGGCCAACAATCCTTGCATATCGCTTGTATTCTCTCTTTTCAGTGCGACCCGCTCGTTGGCGGGGGCATGTGACAGTCCCTTGGAAGCCGTGTTACCCGACTAATACGGCTTTATCCACCCCTCACCAGCGTACCGGCGCCGCGAGCGGTAAAGAATTCGAGCAGCATAGCGTGCGCCACTCGGCCATCGAGCACAACGGCGGCTTCGCAACCCGATTCTACAGTCGCTACGCAGGTTTCCAGCTTGGGCACCATGCCGCCCTTGATCACGCCGTCTTCGCGCAATTTGGCGATGTCGGCAGGGGTCAGCTCAGGCAGGTGCTCTCCATTGCCATCCAGAACGCCTTTCACATCGGTAAGAAGGAACAGCCGAGCCGCGCCCAAGGCGGAGGCAATCGCGCCCGCCATTGTGTCTGCATTGATGTTGTAAGTCGCGCCGTCTGCGCCGCCCGCAATCGGCGCGATAACCGGAATCATGCCAGCCGCCACTGCGGTGTCGATCACGGTCGTATCAACCTGAGCAGGCTCCCCGACAAAGCCCAGGTCAATTGCCTTTTCGATCAGGCTTTCGGGGTCACGCGTCGTGCGCTCCACCTTCTTCGCGGTGACCAGCCCGCCATCCTTGCCCGACAGGCCAATCGCCTTGCCTCCTGCCGCGCCCAGCCAGCCGACAATCTCTTTGTTGATTGCACCCGACAGCACCATTTCAGCGACCTTAGCGGTGGCTTCATCGGTAACGCGCAAGCCATCGACAAAGGTGCTTTCAACGCCCAGCTTTTCCAGCATCGCGCCGATTTGCGGACCGCCGCCATGCACCACCACCGGATTGATGCCGACGGTTTTGAGCAGCACGATGTCTTCGGCGAAATCACGCGCGGCCTGCGGATCACCCATTGCGTGCCCGCCATACTTCACCACAAAGGTGCGCCCGGCGTAGCGCTGAAAATAGGGCAGCGCCTCGATCAGCACTTCGGCTTTTGCGAGCATGGTCTGATCGTTGGTGTCGGCCATGGCCAGTGTTTCCCCAATCAAAAGGCGTGTGGCCTCGCGCGTTAGCGGCAATGGGAGCCGCTGCAAAGGCGCAGGCTCCACTTGGGTTCAAAAGAAAATCGAAAAAAATCAGAAATCCCTGTAACCGTTCGCATTGTGCTCGCGAAAAACCCGATGATGGCGCCAGGCACGCGCCCCCAGATGACAGTTTACTCAGGAGGAATTTATTATGACTACTCGCGTTAAAGGTTCGATCGCTCTGGCAGCTCTTGCAGGTCTCGCAGCTGCTTGTTCGTCGGGCGCACCAGAAGGCGGCACCGAAGCAGACGCGCTGGCAGCAGCAGGCGGCGGCGAAAAAGAGAAGTGCTATGGCGTTGCATTGGCCGGTAAGAACGGCTGTGCGGCAGGCCCGGGCACCAGCTGCGCCGGCACCAGCACCACAGATTATCAGGGCAACGCCTGGTCCTATGTCGACGCAGGCACCTGCGAAACCATTGAGCGTCCGGACGGCACCAAAGGTTCGCTCGAAGAAACCGCTGACGTGAAAGCGGCGTAAGCTCTTCAGAATGACCCCCAGAGGGCCGCCGGGACAATTCCGGCGGCCCTTTTCTGTTGTGCGCAACGTGTGTGCGCAGGGTGCGATGCGCGGGCGACCTGCTATGGAACCGACCAGCATGTTCAATCGCCGCAAACCCACCGACACACCGCGTTTCCGCCGTCCGAAGCACGGCAGCTCGGGAGCTTTCCGGCGCTGGCTGCCTATGGTCCTGCTTGTCGCGGTGTCGGCATGGTGGTTTTTCGTCCGTCCTCAATATGCGGACCGCGCGTGGACCAACGTGAGCCAGAGCTTCGCCGTGTGCGGCAAGAGCAGCGGGCGTTCCGCGGGATGTGTGGTGGACGGTGACACGCTGATTGTCGGCTTTGGCAAGGACCGCCGCCGCATACGGCTAACCGGTTATGACGCGCCAGAGCTCGAAGGGGCCTGCGAAGCGGAGAGCGAGGCAGCCATCAAATCACGCGCTGCTTTGGCGGCATGGCTTTCCATGGGTCCGTTCGAATGGGATGGTGGCGATGCGCCACCGTTCGACCAATATGGCCGCGAATTGCGCGAAGTCAGCCGCGTTGGGTCCGATGGCGAGCGCGAGTTTCTGGCCGAAGCGATGATCGCACGCGGGCTTGCCTCCGAAAACGGTTGGGGCACGGTGCCAAAGGACTGGTGCGGCTAAAGACTCGCTGCGAGCGCCGCATAGTCGGCATGGCCGGTAACAGGCTCGACCCGCTCCGCCCACATTGTGTCGATCGTCTCGGCAATGGATGCGGGTATGACCTCGACCGAACTTGCGCTGGCTTGCACCTTGGTGGAATCGCTCGCCGCCGGGACGCCGCAGCGATCCTCCAGCACGGCGCAGACCATCGCGTCGTCAAAGCGATCCTTGTGCTCGACCATAAACTCGCGGCTGGTGTACTCCAAAACCATCGCCTCAATTTTGGATGTTACTTCGATCCCGAGAAATGCACCGAGCTGACGGATAGCTGTCGCGCGATCCTTGGCCACGCTGCGATAATTGAGCAGTAGCGTGTCTGCTTCGTCGCGCCGCGCATACCAGCTTAGCAGATGGGTGAAGTAGTCCGTACCACCCGGCCCGCCGCCCATCCAGAAGTCGAGGAACTGCTCCATCGGCACGGCATCTCGCTCGAAATGCCAGCCATTCATGAACCGATAGAACGAGACAAAGGTCTCCTTCGGATCCCGCAAGGAAACCACATAACGCATGCCCGCTGGGAGACGCTCATACTCGCGGTGAGACTTCAAGCCGCGCGGGGAGGCGGGTTGAGGCGCGGTCATGTCGAAATCGCACATGAAGGCGGTGTCATCCCACGGAACAACGCGGCTGATATCGTCAAAGTCCATATGCCCCGCGCCTGTAGCAGCGCCCATGCGCAGCTGGTGGAACATCTGCTGCATCAGCGTAGTCCCGCTCTTCGCCCAGCTGGTGATGAAGACATCCCCAGCTTGTGGTTCATAGGGACGATGGTTGGGTCGCTCGCCCGCCAAAGCCAGCCCCATCATCGGTCCGTATTCTTCAAGCGAACGCGCGCGGCCGGGCAGCGTCATTCCGCGCGCCCACCCACTATACCGAAGCCGGGCACAGCCGCGTCTTCGATATGACCGCGGTGGTACATATCGATGTAGATATCGCTTTTGGCTGGCGCGCTGCCGTCACATGTGACGACATAGACATCGACGATGTTGCCATAGGGAGAAACGCCTGCGCTGCCCGCGCGGTAGAACTCGGGGCGTTTGAGGTTCTCGCACCGCAATCGGGCGAGGTAAGCGCGTTGACCTGCAGGGCCCTGCGCGCGGACGGGGTTTTCTTTGGTTCCCAGCGGGAAGGCGGAGGCTTCCTTCAGCTTCTTCTCCAGCGCTTCGCCTTCGACTTGCGAGCGACCGGCCATCATCAGCGCCAGCGCCTTATCCAGATCATCGCTGTCCGATGAAGCTTGCGCTGCACCTTCCTGAGCCGCGCCGTCTTGCGCCATGACGACATTTCCCATGCTGCCCAATGCCAGCGCGAAAGCCATTACGATCCGCATCCTGATCCCCTTCTCCTGCACGAACTCCGCAGTCTAAGGGGCGACGGCTCTTATTCAAGAGCGAGCCCTTGATCATCATGGTGAGAGTGGCGCATCGCCTCTTGCCCCACTCTCATAGATCCGCGCCACCAATCCCTCATCCAGCAGAGCGGACCAAGCCCCTGCAGCATGGAGGCGGCAGGGTGGATCGCAAAAGTCACCGCATTGCGGTCTGCGCCATTCTGGCAGCGCGCCGGGCCGCTGCTGCCGCGCCGAGGATGGCCAGCGCGGAATTTCTGCGGCGCTGGCGACGGCGCATCTGGGCGAAAGGGGTAAGCGGCATGCGCTTGGGAAGGAGGATGCTTCTACGCATGGACCACCGTCCTTTCCGCTTTCTCGAGGATAGCCGAAATCTCATCTAGCAAGCTCAAACGCTGCCGTTTCAACCGTGCCGCATGTGCATCCGAACACGGCTCGATCTCCGCCTCAATCCGGTGGATCGTGCGGTTCACCGCGTGGTAGCGCTCTGCGAGGTTGCAGAAATGCGCGTTGCCTAATTTCAGCCGATGCAGCGTCTCGGCGTCATGCGGGAACTCATCGTGCAGTTCGTGCGGCGTGTGTGCGGACATGCGTATCTCCTCTTGTGTTAACCCATGCCTAGAGCGCGGGGCGGCACGGGTCTTTGATGTGAGTCAAACCGGGCCCAGACCGCCAACAGGGGGCGACACGCCGCACACCAACCGCTAGGCTCCTCCCATGATCACCACCCAATCAATCCGCCGCGCCGCCGCGCTTGCTTTGCCCATCGCCCTGGTCGCCAGCTGCGCCGAGCCGACCTGCGCCTGCAAGCCCGATCCGGGCGATCCATCCGCCCCGCAGGACTCGTTTATGAGCGCGCTCGCGAGCCATTGCGGCAAGGCGTTTGCGGGCGAGCTAGTCAGCGAAGACGAAGCCGATGCCGACTTTGCGGGGGCCGACATGGTCATGCATGTGCGCGAGTGCGAGCCCGATCGCATCGCGGTGCCGTTCCATGTGAAGACGGGCGAGGAGTGGGACCGCTCCCGCACATGGCTCATCACCCGCACAGACACCGGCCTGCGTCTCAAGCATGACCATCGCCACAAGGATGGCGAGCCCGACGCGGTCACCATGTATGGCGGCGACACTATCCCGGGCGACGAGGGCAAAGGCTGGGCCAACAAGCAGTCCTTCCCCGTCGATAACTTCAGCATCGCGATGTTCAAACGCGAGGGGCTCGACGCTTCGATCACCAATGTCTGGACCGTCGAGATCGACCGCGCGGGCACCGATGACGCGCAGTTCGCATACCAGCTGCAACGCACCAAGGAGAACGGCGCACCCGAAGACCGCTTCTTCCGCGTCGAGTTCGACCTTACCAAACCGATCGACCCGCCACCCGCGCCTTGGGGCCATGAGTGAGCTCAGGCGTAAGGCACCAAGGACAGCTAAGTCCCTAAATTTGGAGTTTTTTTCATTTGTCGTTACCCTGTTCTTGCACCGATAAGAGGTGCAAAAACGGGGGTACGCATATGAAGTATATTTCTTTCGTGAGCATTGGTTTTTTGGCCCTTAGCGGGTGCCATCACAACACGCCGTTCTCTACATCAGCTAGCCAGGCTGGACAAAATGCCTCAGCAACCGCTTCTGCAGCATCTTACGTTCAGTACGAAGCAGGCGGCGGCGGACCGTTTTGGGGGTTCAGCCTAACTAATCTCGGTGCGGGCTTCACCATGCGCCACCCTGACAGCAATGGCGGACAGGTCACTGTTACCGGCACGATAAGCAAGCAAACAAAGTTCGATGCGCTGATTGGTCACGGTTGGCTGTTCGAAGGACAAACGAGCGCTGGCAAAGACATACATGTCCTGATTGAGCATTTACCTGGAAGCCCATGCGGCGATGGCTACTTCGACGGGAAAGACATCGTGCGCGTTACTTATGACGGCTACCTCTACAAGGGATGCGGACGTCTACTATAGGGACAAGTGGTAGGCGAATAGCACGCCAGTAGCAGGAGCGAGCCGCTTCGTGTATGGCGCCCGCATGGCCAAAGTCACGCCTTGCGATGTGCCCGAAGGCAGCCTGCTCGCCGGATTTGGCGGGCCGGATGATTACCGCGACTGCTTCTATCGCGACGTGCCCAATATTGACGGTCGCGCGGTGTCGCTGAGCGATTATCTCGAACGCTTTTATTGCAGCGCGGCGTTTAGGCCCGAGCGATTGGCGCTGGGCTTGGTCGGGCACGGAGCCTCGAACGCCGACGCCAAGGCACTCGCCCGCGGGGAAGCCGATGGCATCGCGCTTTGGAAAGTGGTCGAGCGGCGTGAAACCGAGGCGCTGTTAGAGGCAGGCCGCACCAACACCGCCAGCTGGTTCGCGGTCGAACCGCGCGGAGATAGCACCCGCTCGTCCTCAAGCAGCGAAGCGGTAGGACAGACAAGACTCTACTTCGGCTCATGGGTGCGCGGGATCGAGGATTCCGGATGGCGCGTCATGTTGAACGCCCATGTCTGGTATTCGAAGCTGTTGCTGGGCTCGGTTTAGGGGCGGTGTTCCGCCGCCGCGCCGTGATCGATTGAAAGCGTTTCCTGCATCCGGAAAACGCCCTCTTCCGGCATCCATTGCCACAGATTGAGGAAACGGGCGCCTCCGACTTGCACCCAGCCTAAATCATCACCGCGCCACTCGTAGAACGTGTGCCACCCGCGATGGAGCACGCCCCAATTGCCCAGCGGCGTGACGCTGTCCGATCCGGGCACAAGCAGGCGGCGGTTCTTGTAACCCGCCATATTGCCGCCCTCCGCCCGCGCGGTGCATTGCTCTTTCAGCATCCCCGCAAATTCATCGCCGCTCTCGGTCACAATCCCGTTCAGATCATGCACCATGCGGAAATCATCCGTGATATGCACCCGCACCTTGTCTGCATCGCACCCTTCAAAAGCGTACCAGAACATATCGCGGTCCCGCGTGATGATGCGCTGTGTGGCTTTTTCGAGCGTGGGAATAGGCGCAGGTTCGGGAGCCTCAGCGGCTTGCGCGAGCGTTAGGGCAAGTGCGGTGAGCATTGGTGGACCTCCAATTCCCCTCTTCAGAATATTAGATTCAAGCGATAAGTAGTCATTGGCAGCAAACAAAGTTCAAAGTAGCAACTCACTATGAACAAAGCGGTTTGGTCAGAAGCAGTTTCCTTGGCAGTGCAAAGGCTTGTACACCGGACGGGTTCAACTACCTTCACACGAGCGTTGCTCATCGATGAAGAGCTCGATCGAGTCGTTCAGGAAACAGCGTCGAGAGGAAAAACTCCAGACATGACCCTGAGCCGTGTGCTGCAGGACCTCCGCGACGAAGGCTACCTCAACTTCGATGGGCGAGGCGTTTACAATGTAAATTCGGAGCTAATCTCTCCTACGTCTGACCTCCCAACAAAATGTGTTTTCCAAAGCGGTGATCATTCGATCTATGGCGACGTTCCTGAACGATATTATCGCCTGCCACGGCGCTGGTTGAGAATTGCACAGCGTTCGGTCGGTGAATGGATTGTCTATTTGCGACCAAAGCGCGCAGGCGGCCCTGACTACTTCGCGGTTGCGCAGGTTGAACAAATTGTACGCGATCCTGTCGATCCTGAAATGTACCTCGCGCTAATGAAGCCACAGTCCTACCTTGAGTTTGGCTCAAGAGTGCCCCTGCGTGTCAATGGAAAGCTAATTGAGAGCGGCCTGACGCTTCCAGATGGGCGCACGAATGGCGGGGTAGCGATTCAATCAATTAGGCCAATCAGTCTTGTCGATTTCAACCAGATTATCGAGGCCGGCCTTGTTGGAGATGAGAGCTTATTGCCGCGCGATGATCCACCCAAAAGCGACGATAGGTTTAAGGAGCGGCAATTGGCGTGGACTGGGCCGATTGAACGTCAAACTATGCTGACGGAGAGAAAGGTCCGCGACCGGCAGTTTCGAAAGAGAGTATTGGACGCTTACGATCGTCGTTGCGCTTTTACAGGCCTACAATTCATAAATGGCGGCGGCCGTGCTGAGGTTCAGGCTGCTCACATATGGAGCGTTGCCGAAGGAGGTGATGACCGCGTCACAAACGGAATTGCCCTCTCAGGGACAATGCATTGGATGTTTGACAGAGGACTGTTGTCATTATCGGACGAAGGAAAGATCCTGATCTCGAGGAAGGTCAATGATTTGGACAGCTTAAAAAAGCTGATTCCTGATCATGGTATGGCTTATCTTCCTCAAGATGAGAGGGCCAAGCCCGATCCAAGATACTTATCCTGGCACCGAACTTGGCATCAAATTGCAGCTTAACATCACTCCGCCGCTTCAACAGCTCCGAACATATCGGCGCCTTCGCCAGCCTCGCCTTCGTCTTCGTTGACGGCTTTGGCTTTCTGGCGGTTGTCGAAGCTCGACCACACGTCGTTCCAGTTGCCCTTGGTCGCGCCTTTTGAATATTCGGTCGCGCGGGTTTCGAAGAAGTTGGCGTGCTCGACACCGTTGAGCAGCGGCGTGAGCCACGGCAGCGGGTGCTCATCGACCATGTAGATCGGCTGAAGGTTCAGCTGACCCAGACGCCAATCGGCGATGTAGCGGATGTATTTCTTGATATCCTTCGCCGTCATCCCTTCGACCGGGCCCATTTCGAATGCGAGGTCGATGAAGGAATCTTCGAGGCGCACCGTCTTCTGACAGATATCGATGATGTCTTCCTTTACCGCCTTGGTCAGGCAGTCACGCTCTTCACAGAACGTGTGGAACATCTTGATGATGCCTTCGCAGTGGAGCGATTCGTCGCGCACCGACCAGCTGACGATCTGGCCCATGCCCTTCATCTTATTGTGGCGCGGGAAGTTCATCAGCATCGCAAAGCTCGCGAACAGCTGCAGCCCTTCGGTAAAGCCACCGAACATGGCGAGCGTGCGGGCGATGTCCTCGTCGGTGTCGACGCTGAACTGGTGCATGTAATTGTGCTTGTCGGCCATTTCCTCGTAATCGAGGAAGGCGCTGTATTCGCTTTCAGGCATGCCGATCGTGTCGAGCAGGTGGGAGTAAGCCGCGATGTGCACCGTCTCCATATTGGAGAAGGCGGCGAGCATCATCTTGATCTCGGTCGGCTTGAACACGCGGCCATATTTGTCGTGGTAGCAATCCTGCACCTCGACATCGGCCTGGGTGAAGAAACGGAAGATCTGGGTGAGCAGATTGCGCTCGCTCTCGGTGAGGTTTTGCGCCCAGTCGCGGCAATCCTCGCCCAGCGGCACCTCTTCGGGCATCCAGTGGATCTGTTGCTGACGTTTCCAGAAGTCGTATGCCCATGGATATTCGAACGGCTTGTAGGTGTTACGGGCTTCGAGCAACGACATCTTGTGGTTCCCTGTTTTCGTGTTGGCTTACCTATATAGGTGATCATGGTACGGAATCGAAGGCAAGGACCGATGATTCGGCGGGGATAAACCGTGCATTTTCTGAGTCGAACCGAGTCGCAGTTTATCACACTTGCAAGTGACTCACGCGGTTGAATGCAAGGCCTGCAACAGCTGGTTCAGAACAACACCAAAGCGCCGAAGAAAATGATCGCGAGCGGGGCGCATGCGGCCATCATTCCGTTGGTGGCTTCCCACTTCGAAAGCGCGATCGGATCGATATCATCGAGCGGTCCGCGATGCAGCCGGTACAGGCAGAGCGCGGTCACAGAGACAGCGAAGATCAGCACCGTGATGTTGAAGACCGTCCCGCCAAACCACTTCGCGCGCACCACCTCCACAGCGATGTCGCCGAGCAGAAAGGCAAAGATTGCGAAGGTCGCCAAATCCCAAAGGATCGGCTTGATCTCTTGCCATCGTGTGAGCGGCGGATCCCCGTCATGCGGCACAACGAGCGGCGGCTTCATCACCAATATCCAAAGGATGCGGCACATTTCGAACGCCATCAGGATGAAGAGAATGTGATAGGGCTCGGCTTCCGGCGCATAGAACGAGGCACCCATGATGGCGCCAAGACCCGCGAAGATCGCGACGTCACTGGCCAGCCTTTCGCGCTCTTCTAGTGTAACAGCATGGGGCCGATAGCCCTCCGGATGATGCTCCTCTTCGACGTATGTGGCCTGCCCCCGCGCGATTCGGTTGCAGTTCTGGAAGCGGCGAATCTGGTGCTTCCAATCACGTGCGCAGAAGAAACCAAGCTTGATCGCGGCGCCCAGCAAGGCACCAATCGCCATCAGCCGTACGAGATCGTAGGTGAGCCAATCAAACATTTCAGTACCTTATCCGCGCGCCCCGCCTGACGCGCAAGGCGATCTTTCGCGCGGGGTGACCGAGGGACGTCAATAACACGGCTTTAAGCTTCCGCGTGTAGACGTCGCTGGATGGGGATTGTTGAGACCATTGCTCCCGAAACGGCAGGTGCCGCGCCCCTTGCGGGTGCGCCAGTGGATCCTGTGCAAGATGGCGCCCGGGTCGACGCTGCACAGGTCGATGCTCTGTTGCGCGAAGATCGGCATCCGCGCGATTGGCCCGATGCGATCAAAGAACGCTACAGCGCTGAAGTGAGCCAGCGCTCTGAACGCGAACAAGGCTTTTTGTTGTTGCTGGGCTTACTGGTCTGTTTGGCGACCTTGCTTATCGATTTGGTTGTTAATCCGGCCATGGTTCACGAAGGCGCCTTGCTGCGCGTTTTAGCTGTTGCGCCGATCACATTTCTGGGCCTGATCGCATCCAGCAAGAAGTGGAACCAAGTCGCTTCGTTCTGTGTGGGCGCGTCGCTTATCGCCTTTGCTGCGGTTGTGGTGCACCTTTCATTGCATCTGCCCCCGGAAAGCTCGGCGCGGTATCTTGCGGCGGCGGCGTTGTTGATGGGTTTTGCCAATATCACATTGCCATTCTCCATCCGCGGATTGGTTTTATTCAATTTTGCCTACACCACCACGGCCTATCTGACAGTTCTGGTCGGCGGTCAGCATCAGCTTGGCGACAAGCTCGACTTTCTCGTTTTGCTGGCTATCATCGGAGGGGCGACCATGTTGCTGGCCTTCCGGTTAGAGCGGCTTCGACAGAACAACTTCCTCCTCACTTTGCAGGCGCGCACGACGTCGCTCGAGCTGATGGAAGCCAATTCCCAGCTTAGCGATTTGTCTTACCGCGATCCGCTGACCGGACTCCCCAACCGCCGTTTCTTCAAGCGCCTTTTTACCGAAATGCTTGAGGAGCAGGCTTGCCCGTCCGATGACTGGGTTGGGCCCTTGCATCGTCCGGCGATGCTGATGATCGATATCGATCACTTCAAGGCATTCAATGACACGCACGGTCACGTCACAGGTGATGAGGCATTGCGGATTGTCGGGCATGAATTGGCTGCGCGGATGCAGAGGATAGACGGCATTGCTGCGCGCTTTGGCGGAGAGGAATTCGTCGCATCCGTGTGCGTGCCATCGCGCGAAGAAGCCGAACGCATTGCCGAAGAAATCAGAGCGGGAATTGGCGCTTTGCTGGTGCCGGTCTGGCCCTCGGGCAAATCGGTCATCACCGCATCAATCGGTGCCGCTATTGCGCCAACAGGTGAGTGTGCGACGCGCGAAGACTTGATCGCCCATGCGGACGCCGCGCTCTATGAAGCCAAACGAAGTGGGCGGGATCAGGTCAGAGCGGTCGAGATTGGCGAGACCAGCGAAGAGACGGTGGTGGAAGCGGCTGAATAAGCCGACGGACCAGCGCGCTATCCCTTCTTCTTTGACCCGAAAAAGCTGCCCCCACCCAGAACGGTGATCCCAAGGAAAAAGCCGAAATCGTACCATCCGCCCGAGTTAGGGACGGAGTAAACCGCGATGTTGGGATCGAACAACGAGCCGATCCAAGCCCATGGGAAGATGAAGCCGTGAAGCAGGCCCCACCAGAAACCCGGTGCGCCAGCCTCTTGACTGACGCCGGCGTCAATCTGGCTGGCGCAGGCGGAAAGGATCAGGGTGCAAGCCGCAATGGTGGCGATACGTGAATAAGAAATGGTCATGACGCAGCCACGAATACGATCATCCACATAACCGGCAGGATCAATACGCTGATCCCGGCCTGCAGCATTGCGGCGTTGTAAGTATGACCTTTTGGTCCGCGCGCCTTACGCACAGCGTTCAAAATGAAGCCCAGCAGCACAGCGCTGCCGACAATCCCGATCCAGAGTTGTGGTGACATAGCCAATTCCTCCCTGCTGCACCCGAGTGGGAATGCAGCGACAGGCATTTATGACATATTCAAGCGTCAGGCGCGAGTGTCAGCAGAATCGGCGCGGTTTTCCCTCAGCCATGGCTTCGAATTCATGTTCGGCAACATCGACGCCGCCATCAGGAACGTGGCTCGATTGAAACTGTTCAACCGTGCTTTTGGGAAGCTTGCGCAAGAAGGTGACGCCGTAATCGCCTTCATGAAACCAGCGGACCGCAGCACGATGCGGGCCTGATGGACCGACATAGACCTGAATTTGCGATCCGATTTCGAGCGATACGGGGCCAGCTGGAAAACGGCAGCCGCCATCGGAAACGTCGGAGAGGACCACAGCTATTGGTTCACCCTGACCGGTGGAAAAACGGCCGGGCAAGTTGATTCTCCGACGGGGCGTTTGACGCGTCTGCATGGCATCAAGACTAATCGCATCAAGCTTAAGACGCGGTAAAATCAGCGAGATCAAAAAAAGGCCCCCGCCAAGCCATGGCTTGCGGGGGCTATTGGCTGTCAGTGCTCTGGCGGGAATACTGACAGCTCAGGCATTCCTCACTGTATTTTATACGCTGTTGCCCTTTTTGGGTTCCAGCCCCGCCTTATGGTTTAGCCTTAAACTAAATCGTATGATTATTCCATATCCTTACTGGCAGCTCAGGCATTCTTCGTAATCTGTTTGCTGTTCGCCCAATTCGGCTTTCAGCGCGATCTCTGGAGCATCAGCTGTATTGTCGGCCTCAACACCCCCAGCAAAGCCTGCGCGCTGCACCGATTTCGAGCGGAGATAGTAAAGCGACTTGATGCCTTTTTCCCATGCCTGGAAGTGCAGCATCATCAGATCCCACTTATCGACGTCAGCGGGGATGAACAGGTTCAGCGACTGGGCCTGATCGATGTAAGGCGCGCGGTCGGCGGCGAATTCAAGCAGCCAGCGCTGATCGATTTCGAAGCTGGTCTTGAAGCTCGCCTTTTCCTCTTCGGTAAGGAAATCGAGATGCTGAACCGAACCACCGCGCTCGAGGATCGAGTTCCAGACATTGTTCGAGTTTTTGCTCTTCTTATCGAGCAGTTTCTCAAGATACGGGTTCTTGACGATGAACGAGCCCGACAGCGTCTTGTGCGTGTAGATATTGGCCGGGATCGGCTCGATGCACGCGCTGGTGCCGCCGCAAATGATGCTGATCGATGCGGTCGGCGCGATCGCCATTTTGCAGCTGAAACGCTCCATCGCGCCCATTTCTGCCGCATCAGGACACGGGCCGCGCTCTTGAGCAAGCAGCATCGAAGCTTCGGACGCCTTGGCCTGAATATGCTTGAACATCTTCAGGTTCATCGCCTTGGCCGTCGCCGACTCGAAACCGAGACCCTTCTGCTGAAGGAAGGAGTGGAAGCCCATGACGCCCAGACCAACCGAACGCTCGCGATCGGCGGAGTATTTGGCGCGCGCCATCTCGTCGGGTGCACGATCGATATAGTCTTGCAGGACGTTGTCGAGGAAGCGCATGACGTCTTCGATAAACTGCTTGTCACCGTTCCATTCGTCCCACTTCTCTAGGTTGAGCGAGGACAGGCAGCACACCGCCGTACGATCATTGCCAAGGTGGTCAATGCCGGTTGGCAGTGTAATTTCCGAGCACAGATTCGAAGTCGAAACCTTGAGACCCAGATCACGGTGGTGCTTGGGCATCATGCGGTTCACGGTGTCGCCGAACACGATGTAAGGCTCACCGGTGGCGAGACGGGTCTCGACCAGCTTCTGGAACAGCGAGCGGGCATCAACAGAGCCGCGCACTTCACCGGTCTTGGGTGATTTCAACTCGAACTCGGCGCCATCACGAACCGCTTCCATAAAGTCATCGGTCAGCAGCACGCCGTGGTGCAGGTTTAATGCCTTGCGGTTGAAGTCACCCGACGGCTTACGGATTTCAAGGAACTCCTCGATCTCCGGGTGCGACACGTCGAGATAACACGCCGCCGAACCGCGACGCAGAGAGCCTTGCGAAATCGCCAGCGTCAGCGAGTCCATCACCCGCACGAACGGAATGATGCCGCTGGTTTTGCCGTTGAGACCCACCGGCTCACCAATGCCGCGAACATTGCCCCAATAGGTGCCGATGCCGCCACCCTTGGAGGCAAGCCAGACATTCTCGTTCCAGGTGCCAACAATGCCATCAAGGCTGTCATTCACGCTGTTGAGATAGCAAGAGATCGGCAGACCACGGCCCGTGCCGCCGTTGGAGAGGACCGGCGTTGCCGGCATGAACCACAGGTTCGAGATGTAATCGTAAAGACGCTGAGCATGCTCGGCATCATCCGCGTAGGCATCAGCAACGCGGGCAAACAGATCCTGATACTTCTCACCGGGCAGGAGATAGCGATCGGTCAGCGTTTCTTTGCCGAACTCGGTCAGGTTCGCATCGCGTGATTCGTCGATCTGCACGTCAAAGCGACGCGGATTGACCGTCTTGCTGTCCGGTTGCGCAGCGGCCTTCATGGATTCGGCAACGGCACCAGCCAGCGCCTCGCCAGCTTTCTCCGCGATCAGCTCTTCGCTGCCCTTATCTTTCGTTTCCATGATGATCGCCGTTGTCTTTTCTTTTTTCGAGGCTGCGTTTTGACCTTCTGTGGTCTCGTTCGCATCACCTTCGGTCAGCACGTCCTGTGGCACGCCTTCACTCGCTTTAAATTCCATTTTGGCCCCGTTTAGTCCCCGGAATCACAACGCCGCGCAAGAGCCGATGTTCCGATTCTGTTCTATACCGCTATCTCCACAGGATGGCCACAAGATATGCCCATTTGATCCCGCAGTTCCTCAACAATCAGCCGCGATTGCACCCTTTTCGAAGAGACTCCTTCCCCTGCCGCGCCCCCGATGGGCTCGGGACAAGAAGTCTAGGTTTTGGGGTGTCAGCCATGACCGAACCACTAGATGATGAATCAGCAGCGGACTCCGGTCAACACATGATTAACCATAAAAACGCACTTTCGCATGTTACAATTCTATGTTGCAGCGCAGCGACGCGTGGAGAAAGCTTGAGTCGTGAGTTGCGCAACCCCCAAATTGAATCTGTGAAGAAAAATTTGGTGATTGAATCATGTGAATCAATCTGTGAATCTTTCGCATGAGATGCGGCAAGATTGTTGCGTCCATCGCAAACGGAGCCTGTTGATGAACGCGATTTTAGATGCGGCGAAGCGGATGAGAGCGTCGCTTGCGTTGGGCGCGGCGATTCTCGCTTCGGGCTGCGCTGAAACGGCTGAGGAGCCGTTTGTCGATCCGGAGTTGCTGGTCTTGCTGTCGATCACCACACCGCCGCCATGCGACTGCGGTGAGTATGTCGAGCGCTTTGGCAGCCCAATCAAGTACGACCCGGAAGAAAAGGTCTGGCGCGATAAAAACGGCTCAAAGATAGACTTAAGCGAGCGTGCCGAGACTGAGTATCCGGAATTCTATGGCTACACCCACGTCCAAATGAACCCTGACGCCTCCTTGGCGGAAACAGCCGATGCGCTCGCCAGCCTAGGGGCAGCGGGCATTTGCAGATTTGATCGCAACGAGGCCGTACGCGTTTTCAAAGGAGCTGTTTCAAGGCCAGTCAGGTTCGACGAATACGGTGATGAAATTCGTATTGTGGCCTTTCGCGACCCATCCGGAGCCATGATGATGTGCCGCGAAGGCGAGGCCCCATCACCTGCCGAGCCCGGATATTCTCGGCAATCAGGCTTCTGCGAAAACCGAAGCGCACCTTCGGACGACACGTCGCCAAACCAACCACCGCCACCGCAGGAGCCTCTTTCCGGAAAAGTGTGGTGCACTTAATCGAAAATTGAAGCCCTAAGCCGCCACGCTTTCCTTCGTGCCCATCACGCCGCGTGCGTGTTCGTGGATGTGGTCCGCAAGCGGGTTGATTAGCTCCATGGGCAGGTCATGGCCCCAGCCCGGCAGCGTCACAAGCTTCGCTCCGGGGATGTGCTTGGCGGTGTCTTTGCCACCTTCAAGCTTCACCAGCGGATCAGCCTCACCGTGCAGCACCAGTGTTGGCGTCGTCACATGGCCGAGACGCGCACGGCGGTCTCCATCGTCGATAATCGCCGCGAGCTGACGCGGAAGGCCGGGCGGGTAGACGCTGCGGCGCACGCTGCGCAGAACCTTCTCGCGCAGACGATCTTCCTCAAGCTGGTAATCGGGGCTGCCGATATTGCGCGCGATGTTGATACCGTGGGCGACCAGATTCTCCTCTTCCATCGAGGTGATCGGCGCGGTCAGCGCTTCAATCGCATTCTTGTCTGCCTGAGGCACGCGGGGGTTGCCGCTGGTGGACATCACGCTGGTGAGCGAGTGCAGCTTGTCGGCATGGTTCACCGCCATCAGCTGCGCGATCATCCCGCCCATGCTCGCGCCGACGACGTGGGCTTTCTCAATCCCCAAAGCCTCCATCAGGCCCGCACCGTCATCGGCCATATCGCTGAGCGTATAAGGCACGGCCGCGGGCCAGCCGATGATCTTGCGGAACAGCTGCCAGCGGATGCCCGGCGCCGTCTGGCCGTCAAACTTGTGGCTTAGGCCAATATCGCGGTTGTCATATCGGATCACATGATAGCCGCGCGTCACCAGTGCCTCGACAAACTCGTCCGGCCAAAGCGTCAGCTGCGCACCCAGCCCCATAACAAGGAACATCGTCTCGTTCGACGGATCGCCATGGGATTCGTAAAACAGCTCAAGGCCGGTGTTGGGCGTGGTGATGGTGGGCATGTTTGTCCTTTGATAGTCAGTACCGCGAAAGGGCAGACCGCACTCTTTGCAAAGAATGCGCATCATGGCAAAACATGATGATGCGTTGGATGGTCATACCGCTCTTTGCGTCGCTTTCAGCCTGCATGACAGCAGACCTCGCCGGGGCGCATCATGTCAACGCCACAATCAATCGAAGCGAATGGGCGACGGCCAATCGACTGTCATTGGATCTCAACACCGGACGATATTCAATCACTCCCGGCATTCGTACAAGCGGATATGCGGCAGGCGAGCCACGATTAAGCCGCCAATTCGGAACGCTGAATAATCCTCAACTCACGGAACTGCGCGAGATGGCAGAGAAGGCAGCGAAGGTTGGCCTGCATGACCCAGAATGCCTTGCAAAGCCCCGGCATGAACGTGAGGTCATTGTTGTCTCAAATGGAGGACTCAAACAAATTACATTGCGAGCGGAAGGACGCACCGTCGAGGCGCGCGATGGCTTGGAGTGCTGGACACCCGAGGGAACAAAATTCTACGACGCTCTCGAAGATACTTTTGAGAAGTTTCACGGCTGGAGCGCCTACGCACCCAACTTGAAGCGCCCCAAACGTGCCTTCGATTTAGGGGACTAACACCGTATCCTGCACTGCGTCCGAGGTCTCCGGATAATCCAGCGTGTAGTGAAGGCCGCGGCTTTCGTGCCGCTTTAGCGCTGACGTCACGATCAGCTCTGCCGCTTGCAGCAGGTTGCGCAGTTCGATGAGATCGGTGGTGACAACGAAGCTGCCGTAATATTCCTCCACCTCTTGTCGCAGTAGAGCGATGCGGTTGGCGGCACGCTCCAGTCGCTTTGTGGTGCGGACGATGCCGACATAGTTCCACATGAAGCGGCGGATTTCGGTCCAGTTCTGTTTGATCACGACCTGCTCGTCCGAATCCGAAACCCGGCTTCCGTCCCAGCGTTTGACCTCTGGCGGGGCTTCCAAATCATCCCAGCGCTCCAGAATATCGCTCGCTGCCGCTTCGCCATAGACAAAGCACTCAAGCAGGCTGTTCGAAGCCAAGCGGTTGGCGCCGTGGAGCCCGCTTTCGGTGCATTCGCCCGCCGCCCATAGGCCGGGTAGATCGGTGCGCGCGTGAAGGTCCACCACCACGCCGCCGCAAGTGTAATGCTGCGCAGGCACGACGGGAATCGGGCCTGTTGTCATATCGATGCCGAGGCCAGTCAGCTTTTCGTGGATCGTAGGGAAGTGGCTGCGAATGAAGTCCGGGCTTTCGTGACTGATATCGAGATGCACGTAATCAAGACCGAAGCGTTTGATCTGGTCATCGATGGCGCGCGCCACGACATCGCGCGGGGCCAATTCCATTCGCTCCGGGTCATAATCCGCCATGAAACGGTGGCCGGTTTCGGGGTGATACAGCCGCCCGCCCTCACCGCGCACGGCCTCTGTGATGAGGAAGTTTTTGACTTCAAGATTGTAGAGGCAGGTCGGGTGGAACTGCATCATCTCCATATTGGAGACACGCGCACCAGCCCGCCAAGCCATCGCAATCCCGTCACCCGTCGCGCCGCGCGGGGCAGTCGAGAATTGGTAGACACGCCCCGCCCCGCCTGCCGCAAGGATAGTGGCGCGTGCAACGTGGCGCTCGACACGGCCGGTTTCTTCATTGAGCGCATAAACGCCCCACACTCGGCCAGCGGCAGAGAACTTCTCGCGGTGGCGATCGGTGATAAAATCGATACAGGTGCGCCCGGCGAGCATGGTGATGTTCGGGCTCGCCTCGGCAGCTTTCAGCAGCGCGCTCTGCACCGCCCACCCGGTCGCGTCATCAACATGCACGATCCTGCGGTGCGAGTGCCCGCCCTCGCGAGTGAGGTGAAGGTCGCCCGACTCCTTATTGAAGGGCACGCCCAGTTCGATCAGCCGGTCAATGCTCTCTGGCGCGCGTTCAATCACGAACTCCACCGCATCGCGATCGTTCAATCCAGCGCCCGCGACCATCGTATCGCGGACATGGTTTTCAAACGTATCACCAGCGTCGAGCACAGCCGCGATGCCGCCCTGCGCCCATGCGGTCGACCCACCGGTAAGCGAACCCTTGGCCAGAACCAGCACCTTTTTCGACTCGGCCAGCTCCAGCGCAGCTGTAAGCCCCGCGGCGCCAGAGCCGATGATAATCACATCATATGCGTATGCGTTATGCGCTGTCTCACCCATGGCTCGCGACATGGCCCGCAAATGCGCGCGGGGCAAGGGGCTACACCGCAGGCGCGACGCTTGGAATTTTGTTGCACTGCAGCAGAAATGGTTGGGCAAATGTAACAGAGTGTGTTAGCTCATGTTACATAGCACGAAGGCACGTGGCTTACGCGAAGCTTTTAGGGTCCGCAGGAATCGACAACCGGCCGCAACGTTGGCCAACCAACAGGACTCCGCCTTACCGTGTCTGCGCTTTCACCCATGCTTTGTGTTTTCGGGCGTCACCGCCCGCACCGCCGCGATATCGAATGGACCGGCTCGACTTACGTCACCAAATGCCGCCATTGCCAAAAGGATATTGAGCGGATCTCGCACAAAAACTGGAAAAAGCGGGAGGCCTGAACCTCACAGCGCGTAGCAATCCAGATCCATCGCGACGCTGACTTCGCCATCATAGCCCGCCTTTATCGCTGCGAGGCTGTTCGACAGCGGCTTCAAAGACCGGTTCATGTTGTGAGTGAGAACCAGACGCTGTGGCTTCAGCGCGCGCGCCAACTCGCCGATCTGCGATGGCGTCCGGTGCAGGCCGATAGGCTGCCCCGCTTCGCCGTTGATCACATGATGCGCGAACAGGATGGTGGGCTTGCTGTCGGTTAGATCGCTTAAGAACCGCTCGCTCTGGAAACTTTGGTCTCCTGTGATGACAAAACTCTTGCCGTCCACCTCGATATGATAGCCCAACGCGGGAACAGGGCCATGATGCACCGGATGCGCCATCACCGAATAGTCATTCGACACATCCAACCCTGTCCGACCAGCTGTGCCTTGCGCCGTAACAACATCGCGCGGCTCCAGCTTCGCCTTGTTCTCGGTGCCGTCGAGATACCCGCCATTGTAGGCAAACGCGCCTCCTTCCTTTGACAGCAGGCGGGACAGGAATTCGGCGGTTCCAGGAAAGCGCGGCGCTTCGTCAGGGCCAATCACTGGCAAAGGCTCTTCGCGGCCTTCAAATCCGCCCGTGTTGAGGATGCCGGGCAAGTCGCCCACGTGGTCCGCATGCAGATGCGTAAGCAGGATCGCATCAAGCGTATCGATCTTTCCACCTGCTTGCGCAAAGCGCAGGAAACTGCCCGCCCCCGCATCGATCAGCAGACGCGGCTCACCATCGATCCAGAGCAGATAGGATGTGCCCGCGCGATCAGCCTCTGCGATCGGCCCGCCGCTGCCGAGCACTTGCAATGCAGGACCTTCCGCCGGGCATTCGGCAGGTTGTTCGGCGCGGGGCAGATCAGCGGCAAGGTCGCTTGCATTGGCGCGGACCTCTGCATCAGAACATGCCGCTGCAATGCCCAAAATGGCGGTCGCCCCCAGTATCTGACCAACTAACCGCACGCGCAGTCTCCCCGTATTAGCCCTAGGCGCCTGTTCCCGTAAGCTGCACGAAGACATCTTCCAGATCCGCTTCGCGCGTGGTGACGTCTTCGACCGTCAAACCTTGCCCCTGCAATATGGCGAGAACTTGCCCGGCGCTCATCTTGTCCTTGTCATAGGTTACTTCGACACCGCGCTCGCCAGACAACTCGACCTTGCTGAAAGCCTCATGGGACGGCGCTGAAGTGAGGTCTTTTGCCACCGTTACCGCCACGATCTTCTCGCGCGCCATATTGATCAGCTCACGGGTCGGCTTGTGTGCGATCAATTCGCCATGGTTGATGATCGCGATTTCGTCGCAAAGCTCCTCGGCCTCTTCAAGGTAGTGCGTGGTCAGCACTACCGTCACACCTTCGCGGTTGAGTTCGGTCACCAAATCCCACAGTTGACGGCGCAGCTCCACATCAACGCCCGCCGTCGGCTCGTCGAGCACGAGAATGGGCGGCGAATGGACCATGGCTTTTGCAACCAGCAGGCGGCGCTTCATCCCGCCTGACAGTGTCCGCGCGTAGGCGTTGCGTTTGTCAGCCAGTCGCACTGCTTCGAGCAATTCCTCGCTGCGGCGCTCCGCCTTGGGAATGCCGTAAAAGCCGCCAACATTCTCGAGCACCTCGAACGGGGTGAAGAACGGGTCAAACACGATTTCCTGCGGGACAATGCCAATCGCGCGGCTGGCATTGCGGCGCTGTTGATCGATATCGAAGCCCCAGATTTCGACCGAGCCGCTGGTCTTGTTCACCAGACCGGCGAGCGTGTTAATGAGCGTCGATTTGCCCGCGCCATTGGGGCCAAGCAGCCCAAAGATAGAGCCCTGCGGGACATCGAAGCTGACACCGTTGAGCGCCAGTTTGCCGTCACCGGCCTCCCCTTTGGACGGGGCATAGCGTTTGACCAGATTATCGATGCGAATGGCGGGTGCATTGGACATGGGTCAGGTCCCTAATTCGCAGGAGGAGTACACGCAAACAGCAATTGAAATCGGATGGCGGGGAGAATATGGAACCGGTCATGAATATTGGTCCACCCGAAATCCTCCTTGTCGACACCAAGCGCGTGAGCTGTGACGGCGCCAGCGGCATTCGCGGCGGCGACAATTACCGTCCTGCAGCGCTCGGCCACCCGCGCATCTATCTTGAGATTGACGAGCACGGCTATGTCGATTGCGGCTATTGCGACCGGCGCTTTGTTCTGCGCGGTGGGCCAGCCGATGGTGTAGACCAGACGACGCTGCCCGACATTTCCGAAGGCGCGGACCCCGGCCATCGCTAAGGCAGAACCCTTTGGCTGGCCTGCGAGAGCTATTCTCGCATCAGCCGCGCTTATTGTACCAAGTGTTGCGACAGCGCAGGTGAAATGCCCGGTCATCAGCAGCATTATCGCTGACGATCCAAAGAGCCTCGAGGGGATCGCGGTGGCAGTCAATAATAAGGGGTTGTTGAGCGTAACGAAGGGCGGACTGCCCGGCGTCATCCGCGATGCCGAATCTTGCCAGATCGATTCTCCCGCTACCGACTTCGACCTTGATTGCAACTGGCGCTTCGAAAATGAACAACAGAAGGAGGCTGAGCGTAGCTACGACCAGCTTCTGGGGCGTCTGGAACGGTGTCTGCCTGCAGCGCTGGAGCAAGATCAGCCAGTGACCTATTCGCAGGAGAAGCTGGCGGAACTCGGCGAGAAATACGGTCCCGATTTTGTCCATTATATCAAGAACACTCAACGCCTTCGCGATCACAGTGCCGACATCGAGCTAGAAAACGGCAACGAGGTAACCGTCAGTTTCAATCTTTCACAAACGAAAGATACTGGTCGGCTGCGCATGAATCTCAACATTTCCCGGTATCGATGACTTTATCATCCCAACAGGGCGAACGCGGGCTCTGGTCATCGCAGGTTCAGAGAGATATTGTATCTCTTAAGACCTTGGGGGGTCGTCGGTTTGAGGAGTCTTAATCCATGAAACGCGCACCAATTATCGCTCGCCCGATCGCGCTGGCCGCTGCGGCAGGCCTCGCGCTCACCTTTACACAGCCCGCATTTGCGGAGGATCACGCCGAAGAGCCGGCTGCTGAAATGACGAAGGGCGAAAAGCGTCTTGCCAAGCTGCTGAAAGGCCGCGTCGCCGGTGAGCCGCAGCGTTGCATCCGCTCTTTTCCAAACGACCGCATGCAAACGATCGACAAAACCGCGTACGTCTATGGCAGCGGCAATACGATCTACGTTCAGCGAACACGCAATCCGGAAGACATTGATCGCACCGACGCGCTTGTCTCGCGCCGTTTCAACTCGTCGCAGATCTGCCGGATGGACGTGACGCACACGATCGATCCGTTCATTGGCATGTTCACCGGAGCGGTCTTCTTTACCGACTTTGTGCCGTACACCCGCGTCAAGAAAGACGAAGGTTGATCCAATCGGCTGATGCGCTTCGAAAAGAGCGCATCAGCTGCAATTGGCAGTAATTTAGCGCCAGTGATTACGCAGAGGCCATGCCGTTCATGCGCGCAAGGATGGCTTCGGCCTCACCCATGATACCGTCGATCAATTCCTGACAGGTCGGGATGTCGTTGATCAGGCCGGCCACCATGCCGCAACTCCATGCGCCTTCATCCATCGCACCTTCCATCATGATCTTGGGATAGACACCGGCGACTTCGGGCAGGATGTCCTGAATCGTAATCGCGTCGCCGAGCTCTTTTTCCTTCTCGATCAGGCGTTCAACCGCGGCGTTGTTCATCACCCGCTCGGTGTTGCACAGCGGACGCATAACGAGGCGCGTGTCGAGCTCGCTGGCTTCGACAATGGCACGCTTCACATTTTCGTGCACCGGCGCTTCTTTGGTGGCGATGAAGCGTGTGCCCATATTCATGCCCTGCGCTCCCATCGCGAGTGATGCGACAAGGCTGCGCCCGTCAGCCATGCCGCCGCTGGAAACAAACGGGATATCCAGTTCATCGGCTGCACGCGGCAGGAGAATGAAGTTCGGAATGTCATCTTCACCCGGGTGACCGCCACACTCGAAGCCATCGACAGACACTGCGTCACAGCCAATGTCCTGCGCTTTCAAGGAGTGCCGCACACTGGTGCATTTGTGGATCACCTTGATGCCTGCGTCCTTCAGCGGCGGAAGCAGCTCGACCGGGTTGCGCCCGGCTGTCTCGACCACTTTCACGCCGCCATCGATGACAGCTTTCACCAGACCAGGATAATCGGGCGGCGTCAGCGTGGGCAGAATGGTCAGGTTCACGCCGAAGGGTTTGTCGGTCATGTCGTGGCAACGCGCGATCTCGTTCGCGAGCTTTTCCGGCGTGCCCTGCGTCAGGCCGGTGATGATGCCCAGACCCCCCGCATTGGAAACCGCCGCTGCCATTTCGGCAAAACCGACATAGTGCATGCCGCCCTGAATGATGGGATGCTGAATGCCGAACATTTCGGTGATGGCGGTTTTCATGGCAAGTGTTCCTCTCTCGGTATCTGTTTGGGCAGGAAACAAGCCGAGATCGCAGCGCGGTGCAAGCCCCGATTGCGCGAAGCGCTTCGCCGTAGCGTCAGTCTTGATCCCGCTCGATCGGTCCCGTCTGGCAAAGATCACTCACCACACAGATCTCGCATTTCGGCACGCGCGCGCGGCATACGCGTTTGCCGAACTGGATCAGCCAGAAGTGACCGTCTGCCATCGCCCAATCCGGAGAACGCTCCTCCAATTGCTGCGCGGTTTTCTCCGCCGTCTTTGCGTCCGTCAGACCGATGCGATTGCAAACACGGTGCACGTGCGTATCGACCGCGATCACGTCTTTCCCGAAAGTGAAGCTCATCACGATATCGGCGCATTTGCGGCCAATGCCGGGCAAGCTCATCAGCCCTTCACGCGTATCGGGCACGACCCCGCCATGCTCCTTGATCAGCGCGGTGCAGAACTTGCGGATGTTCTTGGTCTTGTTGTTGTAGAGCCCGCACGGCTTGATCGCGGTGGCGATTTCGGCGTCGTCAAGCGCCAGCATAGCCTCAGGCGTCTTCGCCAGCTTGAATAGAGCCCTCGTCGCTGCCGCCGTGTTGCGATCGAGCGACTGGGCGGAGAGCATGCAGGAGATGCAGGAGCGGAATGCGTCGGGCTGTCCCTTCGGCCCCTTCGCATTTTTTGTTCGTCCCGGCATCGCCTCTGAAAGGCGTCGATAGACTTCTTCCATTTGGGACGGCTCAAGGCCTCGTGATTGGCTCATCCTTTCTAGAACGCAGCACTTCGAGCGCGCGTTCCAGAACCTCGTCGCGGCCAGCTGTAATCCCCGCAATGGTCGGCTTCACCTCGATATCGGGTTGGATGCCGATACGCTGGGTCGGGCTGCGATCGGGATAGAACACACCGATCCCTGAATAGCGCATCCCCGCACCATCGCGCGGCAAAGGCTGAGTAGAAACATTGCCGTCGGCCCCGGCTGTGGCGCTGCCGATCATGGTCACCCCTGCGGCCCGCCAGGCCATCGCATGATATTCCGGCGAGCTGGCCGCGCTCTCATCGATCAAAGCCACGACCGGAACGGTGATGCGCCGACCCTCCGGATCAGGAGCAATGGAAACAGCGGCTCCCCATGTGAACAGTCCAGGTGTAGAGATCGAAGGTTGCGTGAAGCGCGCAAACTCAACCGGCTGGTCCACCAGCAGCGGCCCAAGATGATAGATCAGATAGTCGCGCATATATCCGCGCATATCGATCACCACCCCGCTGCCCGCATTCGCCGTTTCGAGCAGTGCGGGCATGTCCTCCTTCTTCAACTGCGAGAAGCGGACATAGGTCACGCCATTATCGAGCGACTGGATCGTTGGCCCCTTGCGATTGCGGCCAAGAGTGCGGTCAAGCCCAGCTTCCTTCTCGCTCAGCCAGTCGACCGTCACGTCAATCGTCGACCCGCCCCGCTCCAAAGAGAGTGTGTGCGCACCGCATTCTCCCATGCTCAGCCAGAACGCCAATACGCTGTCACGGTACGGCTCGTTCGAGGCCGAGATCATGGGAGAATATCTCTTATCAAGGTCAGCGATGCTCTCGCCATTGATCGCACGGATCACGTCACCACGCTTCAGCTTGCCTTCGGGATGAGCCTGTAGGCCATCCACAATCAACGCCCCGTCCACCATCCGCCATGAATAAGGGAGCGAGCATTGGCCCGACGGCCTGACAGCGTTGCGATAGGCCAGAATGTTGCCGTGGCCATCGTCGCTTTTGACCACAAGGCGTGTGATTGCGCGTTTGTGCTCTGCGCGGGATCGGGCCCTGAGCGTATCCGCAACTGCTGGCTTTAAGATGGACCCAACGTCGGCGTCCATCACATCGCGGTACGGAAACCAGTATCGCAGCGTGTTCCAAATCCGCGCGGTAGCCAGCATTCTCAGCTCCGCATCATCGCGGCCGGTGGCGGTGTAATCGGCCTCATTCAGATGGACCGCATTGCCCGTATTCCGGTTCGCTTCGATGTAAAAAGTGGCTGACGCAGCCGGGCGGTTTTCGAAGATGGCCTTTATTCTGAGAGCAAGAGGTTCAGGCAGGCTGGCGATCCAGCCGTTAGTCGGCTGAATGATCGCGATGCTGTCGGCATCTGGCATGGTTTCATACCCGCACGGATTGCACGGCGCACCGATGCCAATCGAGTCCAGCCACGCCAAAAGGATGCCGTCCGCTTCCTTCGCTGAGCGCGCCTGAGCGATCTTGGGATAGAGCGCGAAGAATGCCTGATCCATTGCGAGACGGCCTGCCTGCGCATCGGGGTGATGGAATTTCACAAAGCCCCAAACCTCGATCAACCGGCTAATGGCAGGAGCGGCCTGTTCAACGTCGATGGTTGGCTGTGGTGCGGGCTCTTGCGCCAAAGCAGGAGCGGATTGGCTGGCCAGCAATGCTCCGAATGCGAGCCCCAATGAGCGCTTGAATATCACGACGTTATCCTCCCACCTGATCGTCAGTTGGGTGATACACAGGAACGCGTCTTGCTGTTTGATGAACCCGGTTCTCTAAATGGCGCGTCACTTACGCTGGCGGCTTACCCGTTTCGCAATCGGCGCGCAGGGGACAGCCATCGCACAATGTCTTGCGCGGGCGACAATGGGTCTGGCCCAGCTTTTTCAGCAACAGATGATGTTCGTCCATATCCTCTGCGCTCCATTCGGGCGGGAGGATTGGCATCAACGCGTCATACGTCTTTGCCGTGTCAGCCTTGGCAGCCACTATGCCCATGCGCTGCATGATCCGGCGATGGTGTCCATCGATCACCATGGCTTGTCGGTTGAAGGTACTGGCATTCATCACGCCCGCAGAATTCTTGCGCGCAACCCCCGGTAGCGTCTCCAACCAGGCCATCGCTTCAGCCGTTTCGTAGTTTGACAGGTGCCGCAGGTCGACTGCGCCCCGTTCGGCGATGATAAAGTTGAGGCAGTCCTTGAGCCGCTTGGCCGCGACAGTCGGAAAAGTCTGCCGTTGCAACCGCTCTTCAAGCGCTTCGGTGGGTACCGCCGCGACCGCTTCCCACGATCCATATTCAGCAAGCAGTGCATGGGTCGAAGCATTGGAAGCAGCGGTCTTGGTCTGCGCGCCGATCACGCCGTGGACCAGCACCCATACCGGATCGCGGCGCTTGTCTGGCGGACGGATGATGCGTCCGAAAGCCTCGATCAACGCAGGTTGCGCGCGGCGAAGAATGGCGGTTCTTGGGTCAGGGCCAAGCGGAAGCTCCATCCCTGATCGATTGCACGATCACTGCTTGCGCGCAAACCGCTCCGCAAACTCGCCCACATCCGCCATGTCCTCAAAGCCTAGGATGTAGGCAATCTCAGCTGTGTCAGAGAAGTCTAACCCACCCTCAGCCACTGCCGGATTGACGTATTCCGCGACAGGATTGTGCTTATCGCCGAGCGCTTTCGCCTCTGACCAGATCGGCGCGATCACGGAGTCCGCGAGCAATACGTCCCAATGCTTGGCCTCTTTCGTGTTGAAGTTCGGCGAACTGTTGCCTGAGAAATTGCCGTCCTGAACCCGGTGATAGCGGGTGTTGTAGACAAGGAGGTTCATCGCATCTTCGCTGGTCTGCGTTTCGTTCCAGTAGCTGTGCTGGACAACATTGACGCGCCGCCAATCCTTTTCGGGGAGGTTGCCGACAATTGCAGCGGTGACATCAGATTGCCCCGCTTCCGCGACCCATATCTGCCCTCCCCGCGCCAGAGCCTCTTTGGCCCGATCGGTCAGTTTCGCTACCGCAGCCTCGCGGTCCGCATCCGCGTCGACCCAGTTTTCCGGAAAGGCCAGGTCGAACAGATCCTTTGCCGGAAGCATTTTGCCGGTCTGATTTCCGTAAGCGCCGTGCGTCGCAATGTAGTCCACGCAATCATAGGCCGGATCGCGCAAAATCGTCCCGAGAGATGCGACCGCATGCAGATCGTCCACGTCGGGCTTGCTGTCGTAATTGGCGACCAGCAGATCGACCTTGGGATCAAACCGGCCGATCTTCGATGCGCTGTCACATATCAGCTTTTCCTCGGGCCTGGATTCTTCCGGGGCGCTCTGACAGGAGGCAAGAAACAGCGGAGTCGCGAAAATCGCTATGAATGGAATGCGTGTTGTCATCGTTGTCAATTGTGGCGCATCTCAGTTCAATTTGCCAGTCTCTTCTGGTCCATGTGCTTCCCGTGACCAGTCTATGATGGAGTAGGGCCCGCGCGTCGCATGGTCCAACCCGTTAGCGCAATGGCTGCGCAAGGCAGCCAGATCCAGACCAATTCCGAGGCGATGGTGGCGAGGCCCCGCGACGAGAAAAAGCCCATGCCGATGGGTGACACGCGCACGGGGGTGACGGGAGCGAAAATGCGCGCGTCATCAATCGGCCACCACAGGGCCGCGCCCAATCCGCCATTGGTCAGCGTGTCGAGCAATCCATGACTGAACATCGCCAGTGTGAGAAACGCGAAGGCCGCCAACCGCCTCTCTTCTTTCCACACCGCGCAGGCTGCAGCCGCACACAAGGCGGCGAAAGCAAGTGAATGGGTCGCACCGCGATGTCCCCACGCATCCGCGTATTCGACGCCGAACCGGAAGCCGATCACATCCGCATCAGGCAGAACGGCGAACACCGCGCCCGCAATGGCGAGTTTTGGCGAGATCCGCGTCCGCCCAGCCGCAGCGGCTATTGCCAGCGGCACCACCGCATGGGTGAAAACAGTGGGCAAGCGCGGCGCTCTTACTGGCGCTGGAATTCGAGCGTGAAGGTCACTGGAACGGCGGGCGTGATGGAAGGCAATCCGGCCAGCTCTTGAAGTTTGCCAAGTCCCTCGGTCAGTTCCAGCGCATCGGCCATGATGATCACCGGCTTGGTGGTCACAACCATCATGCGATCTGGACCTGTGCGGGTGACATCCACTTCAGCTTCAACGGCGGTCTCGACGCCTTTGACGTTCAGTGTGCCTTTGACCACTTCGATTGTGCTGTCGCCAACCTTCAGGAACTCATATCCACGCGGATCAAGCGTTGCGTTGATTGTGGCCTTGGGGTGATCGGCGACTTCGAAGAAGATATCGCGCATGCGTTCATTGCGAATGTCGACACCGGTTTCGAGCGAGGCAAGGTCGACTTCAACGCTTGCTTCGCCCTCGGCCGATACGCTGCCTGTAAGCGCTTTGAATTCGTTCGTTTCAGCAATCTCGCCCGATTTGATGCTGACGTACGAAAGCCGTGAGGCGTCGCCATCGAGCGTCCATGCACCTTCATCCACTGGAGCGGGTTCGGTTGGTCCGCAGGCGGCAAGCGCAATTGTGGCGGCGGCGATTGTGGCGGTTCTGGCGAATTTGATCATGGGTCAGACCTCAAGTCGAAACGAGTTTGGCTTTCCTGTTATACGCGCGCGCGGCGCAATTGGTTGCTTCGATCAGCGCCAATTACTCCCACTCAATCGTGCCGGGCGGCTTGCTGGTGTAGTCATAGACCACGCGGTTTATGCCTTGCACTTCGTTGACGATGCGCGTGGCGACGCCGGTCAGGAACGCCGCGTCAAATGGATAGACATCGGCGGTCATGCCGTCGGTGCTGGTTACGGCGCGCAGGCCGCAAACGCTGTCATAAGTGCGTCCGTCCCCCATCACGCCGACGGTTTTCACCGGCAGCAGCACGGCAAAGGCCTGCCAGATCGCATCGTACAATCCGGCATTGCGGATTTCTTCTAGATAGATCGCATCCGCCTTGCGCAATACATCGCAGCGCTCCTTGGTGACTTCGCCGGGAATGCGGATCGCGAGGCCGGGGCCTGGGAACGGATGGCGGCCAACAAACATGTCGGGCAAGCCCAATTCCCGGCCCAGCTCGCGCACTTCATCCTTGAACAATTCACGCAGCGGCTCGACCAGCTCCATGTTCATGCGCTCGGGCAAGCCGCCAACATTGTGGTGGCTCTTGATCGTGACAGAGGGCCCGCCGGTGAAGCTGACACTTTCGATCACGTCGGGATAAAGCGTACCCTGCGCGAGGAAATCCGCGCCCCCGATCTTCTCCGCCTCGGCCTCGAACACATTGATGAATTCGCCGCCGATGAATTTACGTTTTTTCTCGGGGTCGGTCTGGCCCGCAAGCCCCGCCATAAAGCGTTCCTCGGCATCCACCACGACCAGCGGGATGTTGTAGTGGTCGCGGAACATCGTCTCGACCTGCTCGCGCTCATTTAGGCGCAGCAAGCCATGGTCGACGAACACACAGGTGAGTTGATCGCCAATGGCTTCGTGGATTAGGATGGCAGCGACCGAACTATCGACCCCGCCGGAAAGCCCGCAAATGACTTTGCCGTCGCCCACCTGCTCACGGATCTCGCGCACTTTCGTTTCGCGATAGGCGGCCATGGTCCAGTCACCGGCAAGCCCGCAGACATTGTGCACGAAGTTGGCGAGAAGCTTTCCGCCATCGGGAGTGTGGACGACTTCAGGGTGGAACTGCGTGCCGTAAAACTTGCGCTCTTCATCGGCGATCACAGCAAAGGGCGCACCGTCGCTGGTGGCTACGATTTCAAAGCCGGGTGCAAATTGCGTCACCTTGTCGCCGTGGCTCATCCAGACCTGATGCCGTTCGCCTTCTTTCCAGAGGCCCTCGAACAGCGCGCAATCCTTTGTCACGGTCAGATAGGCGCGACCAAACTCGCCGCCCTCACCCGTTTCGTGGCCGGGGCGCACTTCGCCGCCCAACTGTTGGCTCATCACCTGCTGACCATAACAAATGCCAAGGATCGGGACGCCCGCTTCGAAGAACGCTTGCGGGGCTCTGGGCGAACCTTCGTCTGGCACACTTGCAGGGGAGCCGGAAAGGATGATGCCCTTGGGCTGCATCCGCCGGAACGCCTCTTGGGCAAGACTGAACGGCGCGATTTCAGAATAGACCCCGGCTTCGCGCACGCGGCGGGCAATCAGCTGGGTTACCTGGCTGCCAAAGTCGACAATGAGGATGGAATCAGGAAGGTGATCTGCTTGCATGGCCGGGAGTTACGGAGGCCCTCGCACGCTGTCCAGCGTATCGGTGTCTGTTTTGAGGTGTTTTGAGCGGCTTTCACGCCCCGCCAAACCATCGGGTCAGATTTGATGCACATCATGCAACGCGTAGATTGCAAAAATATCAACATTAGTGACGGTAATGGCATTGGTGTTCGCCGCGTTCGGATACCAAATGATGCCCAGCGACGGATAGGCCTGGTCCTCAACATTTTGGCCTGACGTCCACGCTTGCCCCCGCAAGCAGCCATTCGAGCCGACACGGCGCATCGGGATCTGCGCTTTCTGACCCGGCTCGAACCTTTGCAGCACCCCCTGCTGCGGCTGCTTTGTGGGGCAAGCGACGCGCGAGACGCGGCCACCACTCTCCCCCTCCCCCTCTGAAATGGTGGCCGCGTCTCCCACACTCTCCAAACTGATCGACTTCTTCGATTGCTGTGATGTGAAACTTCGCGAAAGTGAATGGTAACATTATTGCTTATGCGTTCGTATCTATAGTCAGAAGCCCGCGGCATTCCCCGGTCCGGGCAGCGCGCAATCAGCGCCTGAATATAGGAGGTCCGCATCATGCGTCTCATCACTGAAAAGACGATCGCGTTCTTTATGGCTGTCGCGATCAGCAGCACCACGCTGAATACGATTATCGTCTGACAATCATCGCGCCAGCCGTGCCCGAACAGGGTGCGGCTGGCGATTTATCGGGCAGACACCTCGCAATTATTCAATCGCTTGATTGACTTGCATGTCGGGTCGACACATCCTCCCCCTGTAATTCAGGTGGAAGAGGGTCGAGACATGAAACCTATTGGGCTGAAATTCGCAGGGTCTCTGCTCATGGCGGGCACGCTGGTTAGCGGCGCGAGTGCGCAATCGATCAACCCTGCGCTCGACCAATCCCAAGGCGAAACGCAGATCGTTGCCGCTGTAACGATACCCCTTGGCCAATCACGCGATCGGAGCCGGACCGCTCCACGCCTCGAAATCATCGGACGGTCGCGCCAAGAGGACGCTGGTCTGACGCCGTTTGAGCGCGATTTTCAGGCTGGCTGGAACGAGCGGCGCGTGGGCCTCACTCTCGATGGCAAACAAACACTGATGTTGAACGGTCAGCCCGTTCCCGAAACCGATACGCAGGACGGTATCAGCACGCTTGGCGCCGTCGCAATCGGCGTGGGCGTGTTGGCCATTCTGAGCGTAGCCGTTATCGCAGATGGCGTCGATGCGATCGAGGATCTCACCGATCCTGACTGATTAGCTCGCTAATGCCTCGGCCTGTTCGCGAAGCTCAGTCTTGAGCAGCTTACCGATATGGCTGCGCGGCATTTCATCGATGATATAGAGAGCCGATAGGCGCTGAGTCTTACCCAAGCGGGCATTAACAGCGGCCATAATGGCGTCTGGTTCGCGCGCGCCTTCGCCCAGCACTGCGAACCCTACTGGCGTTTCACCCCATTGTTTGGACGCGATGCCCACCACAGCGGCTTCCACCACGTCCTCTTCACGCTCCAACTCGGCCTCAAGGTCGCTGGGGTAGATATTGAAGCCGCCCGAGATGATCATGTCCTTGGCCCGGCCGACCAGTTCGACGAACCCTTCTTCATCCACTCGCCCGATATCGCCCATGCGCATCCACACGCCGCCCTCGGGATCGACATATTGCGCCTCGGAAGTTTTGTCGGGCCGGTTCTTATAGCCGCTCATCATGGTGTGCGAGCGTCCGATGAGATTGCCCGGCGTACCGGCGCGAACAGGCTTGTCGTTATCATCAAGCACCATCATTTCGCTGCCCGGCGCAGGCCGGCCGACCGTGTGCAGTTTGTCCGGAAATTCGTGGCAGGCGAGCAAACAAACCACGCCGCCTTCGGTCATCGAATAAATCTCGATCAAGCCGCCGGGCATCCGACCAAGAACCTCGCGTTTGAGATCGGCAGAGAACGGGGCCGAGGTGCAATATTTCATCGCAAGGCTGGACAGATCGAAGCTGTCGAACCCGTCAAAATCCATCAGCCGCTGATATTGCACCGGCACCAGCATTGTGATTGTCGTGCGGTCGGATTGCGCATGTTTGAGCCAGCGCGCGCAGTCAAACTTGCCCATGATCCGCACCATCCCGCCCGCGAGCAGAGGCGCAAGGAAAGCAACCATCGTGGTGTTCGAATAGAGCGGTGTGGAAGCGAGCGAGCGCACCTTCAAGCCACTGCCCAGATATGACAGTGCGGTCGCCGCAAATTGTCGCCAGCGCATCTGGTGCGAATGGACAATGCCCTTGGGAATGCCAGTCGTGCCGCTGGAATAGATGATGTTAAACGAGTCCTTCGGCTCCGGCGTAAATACAGGTGCGCGAGAGCCCGGAGGCGCCATCCATTGCTCGATTTCTTCCAGCGGGATGCGCTGCATCTCGGCCATGAAATCGGGACCCAGCTCCGCCGATTTGGCCGCATCGATGAAAAGGTGGATAGCACCCGAATCCGTCGCCATGCCAGCAAGTTGTTCCGGGCTGGCGCTGGTTGTCAGCGGCGCGGCCACCCCGCCAGCACGCACCGCCGCAAGGAAGACCAACGCATATTCGACGCTCGAATAACCCAGGATTGCGACCGATTGCCCGCGTTTCAATCCGGTGTCGATCATGCGCGCCGCCAGCCGCTCGACCATGCCGATCAGTTCGGCCCAGGCGATGTCCTTGGTCTCGTCCACCAGCGCAATTGCATCAGGCTGAATGCGGGACCAATCGGTCAGGATATCGGTGAAGGAGCCGTATGGTTCGGCAAGTCGGGCGGCCATGTCATCACGTGTCATGCTGATCAGGTGTAGCGGTCAATGCGGCTTGCTCAAGCGGGGAATTGACCTGCCCATGCAATCACGCCTAGGCATCCGATGTGGGATCAACGCCGTAACTGGGTCCGAATGGGATCGGGACCAGAACAGGATGCTTGACCTATGCCACACCTCTCCCGCCGATCCTTGATCCAGGCTGCCGCTGCCGTCGGCGCCAGTTTTGCTGCGCCTTCGATCCTGAGCGCGCAGACTACAACGCGCGACACGGACTTCGTGCGCATGGCGCTGGAAGCGATCCATCCGGGGCTTTACCGTTACCAGACACCCGGCGAATTCGTGCTGCGACACAAGGCTTTTGCCGAAGACTATGCGCGCGGGGACTTCGATACGAAGGTGCTCGCGCTGCAAAAACTGCTGTGCGCGGTGCGATGCGGGCACACCTATGTGAACCCGTCCAACCAGACAAAGGACGTGCGCGCCAAGATGTACGGCTCGCGCCGAGCCTTACCATTTCTGTTCCGGTGGATCGGGAATTCCATGGTGCTGACCCAGAGCGCCTATGGCGTCCCGCTGCCCGCTGGCACACGGATTGAGACCATTGATGGACGACCGGTGGCAGATATCATTTCCGCGTTGCTGCCCTATGGCCGTGCGGATGGTGGCAATGATGGGAAGCGCCGCGCGCTGATGAACGTCACCGGCACCGATCGCTGGCCCATGTTCGATCTCTACTACGACCTTGTTTTCAATCCGGGGCCGAGCGTCGCGGTCGAGGCCACTGATCCAAGCGGTTATCGCAGCCGCCTGACCTTGCAGACCATTTCACAGGAAGTGCGTCTTGCGGCAGGCAACAAAACGGTCAAAGCCGATCCCGCCGCGCCAATCTGGTCAGCTTCGCGCGCCAACGGAGAGAAAACCAAGGTCATCACCATGCCCACATGGGCGATCTACAAGACCAAGTGGAACTGGCTCGGCTGGCTTCAGGATCAATTGAAAGAGATGATCAGCGACGGGACGACTGGTCTGGTCTTCGATCTGCGCGGCAATGAAGGTGGGCAGAGTATTGGTGAAGGCATGCTGCCCTACTTCATTCGCGAGCCGATAACCTTCCCACGCCCGCAAGAACGCGTGCGGTTCCGTGAAGCGCCCGAGAACCTGCGGCCTATCTTCAACACCTGGGACAAGAACTTTTACTCAATCGGGAAAGACGGGAAGCCGATCGATGATGGCTTTATCGAGATCAATCCTGCGAAAGAGCAGACACTCAAGCCGATGGATCAGACATTCAAAGGCAAGGTCGCGGTTTTGATCAATGCGGACAATTCCTCCGCGACGTTCTTCTTTGCCGAGCAATTGCGCGCAGCCGGTGTCGCGACGCTGATCGGAGAGACCACTGGCGGCAATCAGCGCGGGATCAATGGCGGCGCCTATTTCTTTACGCGCCTGCCCGAAAGCGGGATCGAATTCGATATCCCGCTGATCGGTTTTTATCCCGAGGGTGAGAAACCCGATGCCGGGTTGGAGCCGGACGAAACTGTCACGCAGAGTGCCGCCGACATTGCGGCGGGTCGTGACCCGGTCATGGAGCGCGCGTTGGAAGTGGTGGCGTAAGCACGGAGCATTTGGCAGAGTGCGAGCGATGACAAACGCACGCCTAGCTCTAACCCTCGCCGCTTCTGCAATGCTGGCCGGCCCTTTGGCCGCACACCCCAGCCATTCCGCGCCCAAGGAAGAAAAGCCACGCACAATCGTGGTTGTGCTGGCGCATCCCGATGACGAGCTGGTTTTCGCACCGGCGCTACATGGTCTGGCCAATGCTGGACACAACGTCACACTGCTGTTCGTCACAGATGGCGATCAAGGTCCGGGCGTTTCCGGATTGGAGCCGGGAGACGCGGTGGCGACAGCCCGGATTGTCGAGGCGTTTTGCTCCATGAGAGCGCTCGATGCCAAACAGATGTATCGGCTGGGGCTCGGTGACGGAACACTCGGGACGCAGGCGCGCAAGGAAGGCAGTCCGGCCAACCAGCTCCGTGCCGAAATCGGCGATTATATCGATGGGGCAAGAACCGTGATCACATGGGGCCCTGAGGGTGGCTATGGCCATTCGGATCACCGCATGGTCAGCTCGGTGGTGACGCAATATGTGCAATCACTGCCTTATGCAGACCGCCCACAATTGCTCTATCCCGCACTGGTCAATGGGCCATTGCCAGAGCCTCTCGCAAAACAGGGCTGGACTTTGACCGCTCCCGATCTGGCGAGCGTCGAGTACAGCTATAATGCGGACGATCTTGCAGCAGCCAACGCTGCGGCGCAGTGCCACAAAACGCAGTTTGACGACGCAACGCGCGCGCAAATCGTGCCGGTGTTCGACAGCCTGGTCTGGAGGGGCAAAGTCAGCTTCCGCCCCGCATTTTAGGGGGGTCGACTTACAGCCGATCCAGAAGCGCGCTAACCTGCTGCGCTTGATCCTTCGGTGCGAAGGGTAGCAATGCCGACGCCACTCGCTTCGCCTCCGCCTTGCGACCTGTCGCAGCCAAGGCTTGCGCGTGGTTCCAGCGGATCGTGAAATCGGTCGGACGCGCCGCCAGCGCCTTGGTCGTCAGTCGCAAAGCTTCGCTCTTGTCGCCATTGATGCGCAGCAAGGTCGATGCGAGCGTATCCTGCACCTGCGGATCGTCGGGCGTGAGCGCATGGGCGGCCCGCGCCAGTTTCACAGCCTCAGCCGGTTTGCCAGCACGCATTTCGGCCACCGCCGCATTGTTGAGCACCAAGGCATTGTTGCCAAAGCCGCTCTTGCGCAGTTCCGCATAGATTTTCGCGGCTTCGGCCCATTCACCTTTGCCCAAGGCTCGGTCTGCAGCGCGCAATTGGACGTGCGCGTCGCTGGCCTGTTCGGACTTGGGCAATCGGTCGGAGAAGGTGTCAGTCTGTCCGTTCTTCTTGGCCAAACGGGCTGCCAGTTCGATCAATTGCGGAGAGGCCGCAGCGCGTTTGGCCGGCCCCTTGATCACATTCCAAGCATCATTCTCCGCGCCCTCGGCGATATGCGCCTGAGCCAGTACGAGCGAGGCGTGCATATGGCCCGGGTTGTTTTCGATGAAGCGCCGCAGATGGCCAATCGCTGTCTGCTGATTGCCGCGCAGATAAGCGATCTCGCCCAGCAGAAGTGATGCCTGATCCATCCCGCGAAGCTGCGTCTCGACGCTCTGCATCAAGCTGTTCGCGGTATCCAGATCGCTGTCATGGAACGCGATCTTCGCGCGCAGGAACACGCCCATCGGGTGATCAGGGGCAAGCAGATCAAGCTGCTCAAGGTTCTTGAGCGCGGCATCGCGTTCGCCCAGATCGGCTTGCGTTGCGACCAGATAAAGAAGCGGACCGATGACCGTGGGATGGGCATTGGCAGCCGAAGCAAACTGGTCGCGGGCCTTGGCGTGGTCCTCGTCCAGCAGCGCGAGACGGCCCAGCAGGAGCATACCGTGAAGGCTCTTGTCATCGGCCTTCATCGCGCGGTCCGCATAGTCACGCGCAGCAGCGATACGGCCACGGCCAAGCGCCATCTCACCGCGAAGGGCAAGCAGGCGCGAGTCCTTGCTGAAGCGCTCCAGCGCGCTGTCCGCAGCCTTATAGGCATCGTCCGCACGGTCTGATGCGAGCAAAGCACCCACTTCGACCCAAGCCGCGCGGGGCGATATCTCGCTCACATTGCTTGCGATTTTGAGCGCATCTTCGGTTTTGCCGGTAAGGAGCATCGCGTGAGCGAGGAGGCTCTGCGCTTCGGGCTTCGCGCGTTCTGCTTCAGGCAGCTGCTCGATGGCGCCGCTCGCGCCCGCGCCGTCACCCATGTCGGCAAGCACCTGAGCCAATTTCAGACGCAGTGCAGCGTCGCCCGGTGCTTCCTGCAGGGCGGCAACCAGATGCACGCGTGCAGTCTGAAAATCATTGGCTGCAATCGCTTGATCGGCCTGCTCTCGCGGGTCGCCTTCAAGCGCATTGCAGCCACTCAGCAGCAAAGCTGCCAGAATCGATGATTTCAGTCGGTTAGCCATAGCTGTGCACCGTAATGCACAGCGGCAAAAATCCTCTTAACGGATTAGGCGGCCAGAGCAGCAGCCCTACGCCGGCGGCGACCGAACACAGCCAGTGCGCCCAGACCGAACAGGACCAGCATACCCGGCGCCGGCACGTCGACACGGCGGTTCAGGTTGAAGTTGATGTCCCAGTGAGTGCGATCAATATAGTCCGAACCGTTCGGGTTCAGCAGGTTGAGCCACGAAGAGCCACCGAACGCGCTGTTCTTATCATTCGCGCCTTCGCCAAACTGGAACAGGGTGTTTCCAGCGAACGGGTCCGAAGCCAGATCGTAAACTGTGCCGTCAATGGTGATTGAGCCGGTTGCGCTGGTGAAAAAGTCGATACGCGCCGGATCGTAACCAAGGCCGCCTGCTTTGTAGGTGTTGCCGGCTGGCAGTTCATCGGCAAATCCGCCGAGTGAGAAATCGAGCGTTGCGACTTCACCGATATTGTTGATCGCGGTACCGGTGAATGTGCCGGTGCCGTTGTCAGTGTCGATCGAGAAGACAGAGCCATCCTGGAATGAGAAATAGCGCTCACACCCGCTGTTGCGCGTGTTGGTCCAAAGGCCGTGAGTACAGCTGCCGCCGCTACCAGCGTTGAAATCGGTTACGTCGTACTCGATGATCGAAGCTGACGCGGGGGCCGCGGCCAACATTAGTGCAGTCGCTGGCAGAGCTGCTGCCGTTAATGCCTTGCGCATAAAATACCTCATTACCTCTCAGAGCCGAATATGGCTGAAACGTTGTCATGCATTGGCCGGATCGAAGAAGCGTCCGAGCCAAATTCGTCCTTCGCGAATTCGATCAAGAGGGACTTTAGCGCAATGCGGTTAACCAGCTTTCAAAAGCGAAGTCCCGAACTGAAACATGTTGAGGGCAAATCGTTAGTTAGTCGGTTTGTCGCGCATCTGATCTAGGATTTCGCGCATTTTGGTGAGCAGCGGATCAAGCTGACTAAAGAGCTCACCCGGGATCTTTTGCTCGACCTCTTTCAAGGGAGCGTGAAGCCTCTGTAGGCAATCTTCACGCACAGTCTTTCCGCGTGCCGTCAGGCTAACTCTCTTCGCACGGCCATCATCGGGATCTGGTTCAATCGCAATCAGGCCGGCCCGCTCCATTCGAGCAAGCGTGTTGGACATGGTCGGACGCGCCACTTGGAAGGCTTCGGCAAGTTGCGCTGGTGATCGAAAGTCATGACCCAGTCGGACAAAGTGGTTGAGCACTGAAAACTGCGCGATACTCATCCCGCGGGGCAAAACCTGCGTGAATGCATGAGTCGTCAACTGATCGATTATTCCGATCTCGTTAAAGACCTTAAATATCAGCGGGTCATCTGGGTTCATACAATCCGAGTTTTCAGCGGCCAACGCGGTGTGGGGCCTACTGGAGGACCATAGCCGATACGCGCCAGCATCTGAACCCGCTCATTGCCGCTCGCCCCAAGCAGTTTGTGGACCCGAGAAAACATCGGCTGAACTTCGTCATATTCCTGCAGACTTTGGCTCATCGGGTGCATTCCAAGCCCGATTGCCGTCGCCTCAAGGTTGGCTCGTGCATATTGGCGCCCTGCTTCGAGCTGATCCGATCGAGAATTTCCGGGCGTGGTGATCCAGACTAACGCAGGGATAGATCCATAGGTTTGACGCATCATCTCCAGCCCCTGCTGAAAGCCCGTGCTAGTAGGGTCGGCAAGGTCTTCCCGGCTAATTATTCCGGCCAAGATGCCCGCTTCGATCATAGTGCCGTGCAGTTCGATACCGTCGGGATTGGCATCCACCTCCGTATGGCCGATCCGCATCAGATCGACGCTTTCCATGTTCGCTACATGCGTCAACATTTCTGTCTCGATTGAGGAGACAATTTCCTTGCGCAACGCGCGAACCTCGGCTGGGTCAGCGGTGAAGGTGCCGCCTGAGGAAGTGACCTTTTCCAAATCCGTTTTTTCGACCCGGCGGCTAAGATCATACTCCTCTTTGTTGGACCGTCGTTTGGTGATCTGAGAGAAGAGCGGATCGCGCGGCGTGCTAGTGTTCGGGACGAAGCGCAGCCGGGCGACGGGCTTGCGTTCGATCGTCTCGGCGTCCTCACCGTCCGGAAACGCGTCGATCTCCATCACCACTCCGCGCTCTGCGGCGGCAATTCGTGCTGTTTCGAGAAACGTTCCAAAGCCGATGGCGATCTGCCGGTCAAAGGGATCGGTAATCGGGAGTTTTCTTTCGGGATCGCAAGTAATCAAAGCCTCATCGTCGCCTGACAGTTCGATCTGCCAAGGCTGACGATTGTGGGGGTTGGGCGCGAGAATGGCGTGACGAAATGCGTCTAGTCGCACGTCTTCGGGCGGTGTGGAGTCGAGCTGCCAGGGCGCACACGCAGTCGAAGGGCGGCGCGTCACCCGCCATGTCCCGCCAACTGCAACAAGCGCCATTCCACCCATTCCTGCAGCCAGGATCCCACGCCTCGATACGCCAACCATCGTTACCTCCGATCATCTTATTAGTTGGCTAACTATCTTGATTGAAGCCAAGACGCAAGCGGCTGGTGAAAAAGAGCTGATTTGAAGCTGCCAGTGTTTGGGAATCACGCTTGGCGTGACTATATAATCCGCATGGACGAAAACTCTCAGAACACCCCTGAAAAACAGCCCCAGCAGGGCGAATATGGCGCGGATTCGATCAAGGTTCTCAAAGGCCTTGATGCGGTGCGAAAACGCCCTGGCATGTATATCGGCGACACCGATGACGGATCGGGCCTGCATCACATGGTGTTCGAGGTATCGGACAACGCAATTGACGAGGCGTTGGCCGGTCATTGCGACCTTGTTCTGATCGAACTCAACCCGGATGGCAGTGTCAGCGTCGAAGACAACGGCCGCGGCATTCCGGTGGGCATGCACAAGGAAGAGGGCGTGTCAGCGGCGGAGGTCATTATGACCCAGCTGCACGCGGGCGGTAAGTTCGAAAACACCTCTGACGACAACGCTTACAAGGTCTCCGGCGGCCTGCACGGCGTGGGCGTGTCTGTGGTGAACGCACTGTCCGAATGGCTCGAGCTGGTCATTTGGCGTGACGGCAAAGAGCACTGGATGCGTTTCGAGCACGGCGATGCAGTGGACAGCCTCGAAGTCAAAGGCGATGCGCCGAGAGTTGACCGGAACCCGGATGAAAACGGTTTCAAAAAGGGCACGCGAGTCACTTTCAAAGCCTCGACCGAGACGTTCAAGAACGTCACCGAGTTCGATTTCGACAAGCTTGAACACCGCTATCGTGAGCTTGCGTTCCTCAACTCGGGTGTGCGCATCCTGATCCGCGACAAACGCCACGAGGACGTGGTGGAACACGACCTGTTCTACGAAGGCGGCATCGCAGCATTTGTGAAGTGGCTTGATCGTAACAAGCAGGCGCTGATTGGCGAGCCCATTGCCGTTTCGGCGGAAAAGGACGGCATCGGGATCGACGTCGCCCTGCAATGGAACGACAGCTATTACGAGAACGTCCTCACCTTCACCAACAACATCCCTCAGCGCGACGGCGGCACGCACTTGGCGGCGTTCCGCGCGGCGCTGACCCGCACTCTGAACGCTTATGCCGACCGTGAGGGACTGCTAAAGAAGGAAAAGGTCTCGCTTTCGGGTGAAGACATGCGCGAAGGTCTGACCGCCATCGTCAGCGTCAAACTGCCCGATCCAAAATTCTCTTCGCAGACCAAGGACAAGTTGGTTTCATCCGAAGTCCGCTCCCCGCTCGAAAGCCTTATGGGCGAGAAGATGGGTGAATGGCTGGAAGAAAACCCCAACGAAGCCAAGGCGATCATCCAGAAGATCATCGACGCTGCCGCTGCGCGCGAAGCCGCACGCCGTGCGCGCGAGATGAGCCGCAAGGGCGCGATGTCCGTGGCTTCGCTGCCAGGCAAGCTCGCCGATTGTCAGGAACGCGATGCAACCAAGGCCGAACTTTTCCTGGTCGAGGGTGATTCCGCAGGTGGTTCAGCCAAGCAGGGCCGCGATCGCAAAACGCAAGCGATCCTGCCGCTCAAAGGCAAGATCCTCAATGTCGAGCGCGCGCGGTTTGACCGCATCATCTCGTCCAAGGAAGTCGGCACGCTGATCCAAGCGATGGGCACCGGCATTCGCGACGAATTCGATATCGAGAAACTGCGCTATCACAAGATTGTGATCATGACCGACGCGGACGTCGACGGTGCGCACATCCGTACGCTGCTGCTCACATTCTTCCATCGCCAGATGCCGGAGATTGTGAAAGCAGGTCACCTGTTCATCGCGCAGCCGCCTTTGTTCAAAGTGAGCAAGGGCCGCAGCGAGGTTTATCTGAAGGACCAGGCTGCGCTGGACCGCTATCTGGTCGATGCCGGACTTCAGGGACGCGTGCTTGAAACTGCCGGCGGGGCGCGTTCGGGCGACGATTTGCGTGCGCTTGTCGATCACGCGCTTCGCCTCAAGAACCTCATCGCCTTCGTCCCGCGCCGGTATGATCCGGCAATTGTCGAACAGATGGCATTGTCGGGCGCGCTCGATCCTTCGATTTCAACCGACGCCCGCGCCAAGGCTCTTGAGCAGACGGCGGCGCGCATGCAACTTGGTGATCCGGAGGCCAAGTGGTCCGCGCTGATGCTCGAAGATGGCGGTGTGCGGTTCGAACGACTGTGGCGCGGCGTCACCGATGTCCACGCGATTGAGCCGCGCTTCCTCACCAGTGCGGAGGCGCACAAACTGCACACTCTCGCCGGTCCACAAGCCGATGCTTACACCTCACCGGTGCGTCTCGTGAAGGCGAGCGACGCCGAGGACGAGGCCACGGGCGATGAGGATGGCGAAGACACGGCGATTGCTGGCGAAGATGCGATTTCGCGTCCGACCCAATTGCTCGATGCGGTCCTCGCAGCTGGGCGCAAAGGCCTGTCGATCGCCCGCTATAAGGGCCTAGGCGAAATGAACGCGGAGCAGCTGTGGGAGACCACGCTCGATCCCGAACATCGCGTTCTTCTCCAAGTGAAAGTCGAAGACGCCGACGTCACTGACGAGATCTTCACTCGCTTGATGGGCGACATCGTTGAGCCACGTCGGGAGTTCATCCAGGATAACGCTCTAAACGTCGCAAATCTCGACGTTTAGAATTTATGCGGGAGATCGCCCAAACATTGTCCTGATAGGGACAGACTGACTGTTAAGGGAGCGGCATGAGCAGCGAACCACATCATACAAGCGAGTTGCACCAGATCAGCTTTCTGGTCATCCTTGCAGTCGTCACGCTGACATTCTTCTGGATTGCATGGCCGTTCGCGACAGCCTTGTTGTGGTCGGTCCTTGCCGCAATCATGTTCCACCCGCTGTATAAGTGGTCGCTTAGAATGTGTCGCGGGATGCGCAATCCGGCAGCATTCCTCACACTCACAATCATCCTCCTGGCGGTTATCATCCCGGCGCTCTGGATCGGGACATTGGTGGTGCAAGAGGCGCTGCAACTGTTCAATGAGCTGCAGGAAAATCCCATCGATTTGGCGGCTTGGGCGAGCCAGACTTACGCTGCTCTGCCCTCTGCATTGCAGGACATGATCGACGAAAGCGGCTGGACCGATATGTCCGAAGCGCAGGCCAAACTGCAAGAATTGCTGGGCGAAAGCTCCGGCCTCATCGCCAGTCAGGCTTTCTCTATCGGCAGCGGCGCGCTCAGCTTCTTCCTGAGCTTCGGCCTTGGGCTCTATGTCCTTTACTTCTTACTGCGGGACGGTTCGCGCATTGGAGAGACCATTCTGCATTCGGCTCCGGTTGAGCGCGACATTGCTGACCGTCTTTCAGAGCGTTTCCTCGGCATTGTCCGCGCGGTGATCAAAGGGTCAGGCGTCGTGGGTCTCGTGCAGGGAACCTTGGGCGGCATTACACTAGCCGTTGTTGGCGTGCCTTCTGCGCTGCTGCTCGGAGTGCTTATGGCAATCCTAGCTTTGATCCCGGCGGTTGGCACGGCGCTGGTCTGGGCACCGGTCGGCATCTGGCTGATCGTCTCGGGCTCGGTTGGTTCGGGAGTCTTTGTCCTCGCCTTCGGTCTCATCGTGATCAGCTCGGTCGACAATGTACTGCGCCCCATTCTGGTCGGCCGCGACACCGGCATTCCCGACTGGATCATTCTGGTGACGACATTGGGCGGCATCGCCCTTGCCGGTTTCTCTGGCATCGTGCTCGGCCCGCTGGTCGCCGGCCTGTTCCTCGCCAGTTGGTCAATCCTGCAAGAACAACGCGCCGAGGACGAAGAAGCTGCCGAGAAGTACCGCACCAAAGTCGACATCGACGGCAAGGCGCGTGACACCGATATGGTCGCGCGGCTGAACGCCGACACGACATCGGAAGGCTGAGCCGATGTGGAACGGCGTGCAACCGGGTAGTCAGGCGGAGCAAGTCGGTCGTCTGATCCTCGCAGGATTTCTGGTCATCGCCCTGCCCGCATTCCCGTTCGGCAATTACGTCATCTATCCGTTCTACCTGCTCACCACGTGGTTCCATGAAATGGGTCACGGCATGACAGCAGAACTGGTCGGGCAGGATTTCCGGCAATTGATGATCTATGCCGATGGTTCGGGCGTCGCCGAAAGCTATGTCGATACCGATGCATCGCCATTCACTCGGGCGTCCATCGCGGCTGGCGGACCATTGGCCCCGAGCATCATCGGCTCGCTCCTGATCCTTGCCAGCGCGCATGAGAAGTATTGGCGTCCAACGCTGTTCGCACTGGCCGTCGCGATTGTTGTCTCGGTCGCGATCTATGTTCGCAGTACAATTGGTTGGGCTGTGCTGCCTCTTATGGGCGCACTAATGGTCCTTGTCGCATGGCGCGCAAGCGACGGCATCGTCCGATTCAGCCTGCAATTTCTAGGCATTCTTGCCGCCATGAGCATGCTTCAAGACTGGGACTATCTGTTCAGCGAGCAGGCCTTTGTTGGCGGGCAACCGATGCTGTCTGACACCGGTCAGATCGAGGCAAACCTCTTCTTGCCGCACTGGTTCTGGGCCGCGGCGATCATTTTGGTTTCAACGATTATGATCGGAGCGAGTTTGAAATACGCTTTGTCGGATGCGCGCAGGGGTCCGCCCCGACCAAAGCGGCCAGCGAATGTGCTGCAATTCAAACGGAAGTAGAGTTTAGGAAGCCCTAAGAAGCCACGCGCAGAGTGTTCACGCCGCCCGCATCATCGCCCGCCTCGGCAGACAATCCGATAAAGATCGTGTCGACAATCCGCGCCAGCTTCTGCTCTGTCAGCTTGTCACCCAGATAGATCAGGCTGTCAGGCAACGTGTAGTTCGAGATCATCTGGTTGATCAGCGACAGCGTCTCATCGATCTCGAGACCAGCAAAGAACCCGTCAGCCTGCGCCTGAACAATCACTTCGCACAGATAGTGATCGGCAAGGTCAACGTAAGAACGAACCCGTTCGAAATTGGCCGCACCCATCTCGCAGATGATCTTGAATATCTCCGGGTCCTCGCGCCAGCGCTCGCGGTTAATCTGGAAGCGTCGGCTGACAAATTCATAGAGTCGGCGATTAGGTGGCAGATCGCTCGCCAAAACCTCTTCCATCGCGACAAAATGCGGTGCAAGCCAAGTCTTTGCGATCATGTCAAACAGATCGTCATAGTCTTCGAAGAGCTGTTCAAAGCGAGCACGGGTCACGCCGCTTTCGTTCAAGGCCTGCGAATAGGTCACCTCGGCCCCGGTCTCTTTCACAAGGTCGAGAACCAGCTTGGCGATCCGTTCGCGCTCGGCTTCGCGTGTCTCTTCGCTCAGTGGCATTATGCGCACACCCTCCTGACTTCACGGCAAGATAGGGAAGGTCAGGCGCACCTTAAAGGCCAAAGCGCGGGTTTTTTGTGCGACGCGGCAATTTGCCCGCGCAGATTACATATCGTTCTTGCCCGCAATGATGTCTTTCGCCTGCTGCTCCAGCACCTTGTAACGATCCAGATCGGGAATTTTGGAGCGGAACCATTCGGCGATTTTGAGCAGGTCTTCGCCGTAATTGCCGGTCGGCATCATCGGCTGGCTGAAGCCAATCGTGCGTTTGGCATTGTCGGCATAAGCGAGAACAATGGGCACGCCCGCCGCCTGTGCGATGCGATAGAAACCGGACTTCCATTTGCCATCGCTTTTACGCGTGCCTTCGCAGGCAATGACGATGTTCAGTTCTTCGCGGCTTTCATATTCGGCTTTCATCTGCTCGACCACGCCGCCCGGCGCACCGCGATCAACGCCTATGCCGCCCATATCCAGCATGAAATTCTTCATGATCCCCTGAAACAGCGTGTGCTTACCCATGAAGTTGGGCTGCACCTGCTCCTGCTTTGTCGCACCGGCGAAGAACACGAAGTCCCAGTTGGATGTATGCGGCGCGCCCGCGATGACGCACTTCTTTACGTCCTTTGGAAAGCGCTCTTCGATCCGCCAGCCCTTGAGCCAATAGAAGAACAGGATGATGCGGTTCACGATCCGCGACAGAAGCGTCACGTTGCGGGTTTCATTGTGTTTCAAGCGTGGTCCCTCTCTCGCGCCCTTATGACTGACTAGCAGTTACGTAGCGGAATGCGAGGGGGATTTGCTCAAATGCAGAAGCGATACGGCACGTCTGATTAGTAACGGCCGCGCTACCCAAAAAGCCCAGAAGCGTCGGCCCACAAAGCTCCGATTACAATCGCCGACACAAAAAATACTTGAACAACAAAGCCGCGCACACGCTGTGATGCCTTTTGTGACTTCGCCGTGAAGCCACTGCCAATTGGCAAGTTCATGAGGTATTCCGGATAGACACCCTTCGAGATGCGCCAAGCTGCGATGGAATTCGTAAACAGCATCAAAGGCCAAGATAGGAACATGATAAGATAGTCAAAACCACCCGTTATCGAGCCCTCTTTGGACAGCATTCTGATATAGGCGCCCGCAAATGCGGAATAAAAAACAATCACATCTTTTGAAACATCCCAAAGCTCAAAACCGAAGAATGCGAGAATGATGCCAATCGTGTTGTCAATGATCGTATCGTGGAACAGTTTTTCATAGGCCTCAACCCAGAATTGGATCAGCCCCGAAAACCCAAGATTGAGCGAGCCATTAAGCGTTCTGAGTATAGCGGCAGCCGAAACCAGTCCACCTAGCCAAATTGCACCAGACTTAATGTCGTTAAGCCAACCGTTCACGGTCACATCCTGAACACACCAAACTGCGGTCGCTCGGCAATCGGGGCCTCCAGCGTGGCCGCAAAGGCCAGCCCCAGCACATCGCGCGTCTGCACTGGGTCGATCACGCCATCGTCCCACAGCCGCGCGGTAGCGTAATAGGGGTTGCCTTCGTCCTCGTATTTCTGGCGAGATCGGGGCCTTGAACGCTTCGGCCTCTTCTTCCGTCCAAGTGTCGGCGTCGCGGTGGACGGTTGCCAGCACTGAAGCCGCTTGCTCACCGCCCATCACGCTGATGCGGGCATTGGGCCATGTGAACAGGAAGCGCGGTGAGTAGGCGCGGCCGGCCATTCCGTAATTGCCCGCGCCGAAGCTGCCACCGATCACCACGGTGATCTTGGGCACAGTCGCGGTCGCGACAGCGGTGACAAGCTTTGCTCCGTGCTTGGCGATGCCCTCCGCTTCGTACTTCCCGCCGACCATAAAGCCGGAAATGTTTTGCAGAAACAGCAGCGGGATGCGCCGTTGGCAAGCGAGCTCGATGAAATGCGCGCCCTTCTGCGCGCTCTCAGAGAACAGCACGCCATTGTTGGCAAGGATCGCCACCGGCATCCCCCAGATATGCGCAAAGCCGCACACCAACGTGGAGCCATAGTGCTGCTTGAACTCGTGGAACTCGCTGCCATCGACCAGCCGCGCGATCACCTCTTTGACGTCATAGGGCGCGCGCACATCATCGGGGATGATCGAGTAAAGATCATCGGCATCAAACTTCGGTGGGCGCGGGTCTTTAAGCGCGATGTCGGTCGCCGCGCCGGTGTTTGCGCCAAGCTGTGAGACGATATCGCGCACAATGGTGAGCGCGTGCTCGTCATTCTCCGCAAGGTGATCGACCACCCCCGATTTCTTGGCGTGAAGATCACCGCCGCCAAGGTCCTCGGCTGAAATCTCTTCACCCGTCGCGGCCTTCACCAGCGGAGGTCCGGCCAGGAAGATCGTGCCTTGGTTGCGCACGATCACAGTCTCGTCCGACATGGCAGGCACATAGGCACCGCCAGCCGTGCAGCTGCCCATGACGCAAGCAATCTGCGGGATGCCGAGTGCGGACATGTTCGCTTGGTTGAAGAAGATGCGGCCAAAGTGATCGCGGTCAGGAAAGACCTCGGCCTGATGCGGCAGGTTTGCGCCGCCGCTATCGACCAGATAGATGCACGGCAGCCGGTTCTCCTGCGCGATTTCCTGAGCGCGCAGGTGCTTCTTCACCGTCATCGGGTAATAGGTGCCGCCTTTCACGGTGGCATCGTTGCACACGATCATCACCTGGCGGCCCGACACGCGCCCGATACCGCAAATGATCGAGGCGGCATTGATGTCGCCTTCATACATACCATTCGCAGCCAGCTGGCCGACTTCCAGAAACGGCGATCCCGGATCAAGAAGTCGCTCGACCCGCTCACGCGGCAACAATTTGCCACGCGACACATGCCGCTCACGTGAACGCTCGGGCCCGCCAAGCGCAGCCTCAGCAACGGTCGAGCGAAGCTCTTGCGCCAAGGTCCGGTTGTGCTCGAAACGCGCTTTCGCATCAGGCGCTTCGCGGTCGAGTTTCGATGTGAGAACGGGTGCAGTCATTGCTAGGGATCATCCCTCATCATTACGGTCGGTAAAGGCTCAGCCCGCTTGGCTCGCTTTTTTCCTCGGCTGTAGGCGCTTTGATAGGCACGCCTCTGCTTCGTTACCTCATAGAGAACTATTCCAGACGAGGTGCCGAGATTGAGACTCTCAATCATACCGAACATCGGGATGGCGATGCACGCTTCGCTGCGCTCAACGGCGCGATCGCTGATCCCACGACCTTCGCTGCCAAACCAGACGGCCAGCTTCACTGGCTCAGTGAAGTCTTCCTCGTGAAGATAGACGTTCTTTTGGCCCTTCACGTGCGGAGAAGTCACAACCGAACGAAAACCGTTCTTTTCCAGATGATCAAAGCAGTCATCGGTGCTGTCAAACCGCTTCACGAAGCTCCACTTTACTGCCGAGACAGATGTCTTGGAAAGCGACTTGCGCTCCCGCATTTCCTGCCAATCGTCGGGCAATGAGTGATTCGGGTCGACTACATAAACCTTCTCAACGCCAAGCGCGTTTACGTTGCGAATGACCGTCCCGATATTCTTGATGTCGGCAGGCTCCTCGATCACAGCGATGAGGTTCTTACAAATGAACGGTTTGATCGCGTTCGCTCTGTCGCGAACCGAACGCTTCGACTTCTTGGGCTCTTCTTCTCCGGGAACGACTGGCATTATCCCGCCGCCCCAATGAGTTCGCGCCCGATCAGCATCCGACGAATTTCGTTCGTACCCGCGCCGATATCGAGCAGCTTGGCATCGCGCATATAGCGTTCGACCGGCCAATCGAGCGTGTAGCCCGCACCGCCCAGCGCCTGAACGCTTTCGGCGGCGACCTTAAAGGCATTCTCTGACGCCAGCAGGATTACGCCCGCCGCATCAAAGCGCGTGGTTTGGTCCGCATCGCACGCCTTCGCCACCGCATAGGTGTAGGCCCGCGCCGATTGCAGCGCGACATACATGTCGGCGACTTTGGCCTGCATCAGCTGAAAGCTGCCGATAGGCTTTCCAAACTGCTTACGCTCGCGAAGATATGGAATGACCGTGTCGAGGCACGCCTGCATAATGCCGAGTTGAAGGCCTGCCAGCACCACGCGCTCGTAATCCAGACCGCTCATGAGAACGCCGACACCGCCATTGACCGGGCCCATCACGCGGTCTTCGGGAATATGGCAATCATCGAACACTAGCTCCGCCGTGGGCGAGCCGCGCATGCCGACTTTCTCGATCTTCTGGCCGATAGAGAAGCCCGCATCGCCCTTCTCGATCAGGAAGGCCGTAATCCCGCGCGAACCGGCGTTGCCGTCGGTCTTGGCATAAACAACCAGAGTGTCTGCATAGGTCGCGTTGGTGATCCAAAACTTGGTACCATTGAGGATGTAACCACCCTGCACCGCTTCGGCTTTCAGCTTCATCGAAACCACGTCCGAGCCAGCCGAAGCTTCGGACATGGCCAGCGAACCGACATGCTCGCCCGAGATCAGGCCGGGCAGATATTTCGCCTTCTGCTCTTCATTGCCCCAACGGCGGATCTGGTTGATGCAAAGGTTGGAGTGCGCGCCGTAAGACAGGCCGAGCGAGGCCGATGCGCGGCTCACTTCCTCCACCGCGATGACATGTTCGAGATAGCCGAGGCCCAGCCCGCCGTCTTCTTCGCCAACTGTGATGCCATGCAGGCCCAGCTCGCCCATTTGCACCCAAAGCTCCGCCTGCGGGAAATAGTCCTCGCGGTCGATCTTCTCCGCCATCGGCGCGATCTGTTCGTCGGCAAAGCGGGCGACGCTGTCGCGGATCATCTCGGCACTTTCGCCAAGCTGGAAATCGAAGTCGGGGGTGGCACGCATGCTGTGATTATCCTGCTGATTGTCGCAGTGCCGACCTGAGGCCTGCGGTTTGTTCTTTGATTGCGCGCTGCTTTAGCAATGTGGCTTTCAAAGGCCAATGTCTGTCAATTGCTGTCGGAGTTTTGACGGGGCGCTGCCATGCTGTATGGCCGCAGTCGATCCCAGCCTGAAGAGGCCTAAACTGATGTATAACGAGCCAGAGATTTGGCCAACCGGCGATGCCCCTTCGCAAGATTTTTGCGAGGAGGAAGAGCGGCTGTCCGTCATGGCGAGTTTTGAGCTCAGAATCCCTGCGCGGAGATGAAGAGTTGGCCCGGATCGCGCGCTTTGCGGCGCATTTGTGTGGCACCCCCTCGGCAGCAGTCAGCTTGGTCGAAGCCGAACGGCAGGTGTTCGTTGTAGGCGAGGGGCTCACAGTCGACGAAACGCCGCGCTCCACCAGCATTTGCTCGCACGCCATGCTCGGATCGGAAGTGCTGGTCGTCAAGAATGCGGCGCAGGACGAGCGCTTCGCCGCGTTCAAAGCAGTGACCAGCGATCGGCATCTGCGTTTCTACGCCGGTGCACCGCTTGTTTCATCCGAAGGCGCGCCGATGGGCGCTTTGTGCGTGACCGATACGGTCCCGCATCCCGACGGGTTGAGTGATCTCCAGATCGAAGGGCTGAAGGTTCTGGCTGAATCGGTTCGCCGTCGGATCGAGACGCACCGCGCCTCACGCCGCGCAACCGCCGACATCTCGGCCAGCGCTGAACGCGTGCGTTTCATGCTCGACAGTGTGCCGGACATTGCATGGTCTGCTGCTCCCGGTGGTATCTTTGACCAGTTCAACGCACGCTGGCGGGTTGTGACCGGCAAATCGCCGCCCCGGCATGTGAGCGATTGGCGCGACTTCATCCATCCAGACGATTACGACGCCTCGCTCGAACGGTTTCTCGCAGCGCTGCAGCGCGCCGAGATGTTCGAGGATACGGTCCGCATCCGGACCAAGGATGGCAGCTATATCTGGATGCTTTCCCGCGCTGTGCCGTCGACCGATGATCCCGAAACCGCGCGCTGGTTCGGCACCCTGACTGATATTGATGACAGATACCGTCTGGCGCAGGAACGCGAGTTGCTAACCGGTGAGTTGGCGCACCGGATCAAGAATGTCTTCGCCGTGATCAACGGGCTCGTCACGCTGCATGCACGCGACAAGACCGACGTGCAGGAGTACGCCACCGAATTGAGCCAAAGTGTGATGGCGCTTTCGCGGGCGCAGGACTTCGCATTGCGCGCGGATGGCGGCGCAATAGAGGATCTGAAGAGCCTCTTGGCGACCCTTACCCAGCCTTATGGCGCGAACAATTCCGACACGATTGCGATCACCGGCGACACAGTTCCGGTCGGCAAGAAAGCCGCAACGCCTCTTGCGCTCGTCTTCCATGAGCTTGCGACCAACTCGGCCAAATACGGCGCGCTAAGCGATGCCGGTGGCAAGGTGGAAATCACCGTTGAACACGCCGGAGAACAAGTCGTCGTCTCATGGTCTGAAAGCGGCGGACCAAAGCCTGTCGCGCCCACCGAAGAAGGCTTCGGTTCACGGTTGATGACTATGTCGATCAACAACCAGCTTGGCGGATCAATGGAGCAGGATTGGGGTGGCGCCGGGCTTCGAGTGACAATCACCCTTCCATCGGAGCGGCTCGCGCAATAGACCCCGGATCAATGCCAGCCGCAGACCCCATTCTCAATTTCGAGGCGGTGACCCGCCATTATGGCGAAGTCGTCGCGCTTGGCGGTGTCGATTGCCAGATTGCAGAGCGCAGCTTCGTGGCGCTTGTCGGCGCATCAGGTTCGGGCAAATCAACCCTCCTGAAAATGGTCAACACGCTTTCCGTGCCCAGCAGCGGGCGCGTGATGTTTGGCGGCGAGGATGTGACCGAACAGGACCCCGCGCAACTGAGGCGGCGGATCGGATATGTTTTTCAGGGCATCGGTCTGTTCCCTCATTTCCGTGTTGGAGAGAACATCGCCATCGGCCCGCGCTTGGGCGGAGAAACACTCCCCGAAAGCCGGATCGCGGAACTGCTCGAATTGGTCGAGCTGGAACCCGATATGGCCAGCCGCATGCCCGATGAGCTTTCGGGCGGTCAGCGTCAGCGTGTCGGTGTCGCGAGGGCGCTTGCGAACAAACCCGAGCTGCTGCTGATGGACGAACCGTTTGGCGCGCTTGATCCGATCACCCGCGATGCGCTGGGCGAAAAAGTGCGTGAATTGCACGACAAGCTGGGCCTCACCACTGTGATGGTCACCCATGACATGGCCGAGGCACTGCTGCTTGCGGACCGTGTCCTAGTGATGGATGCAGGCCAGATTGTTGCGGACTGCACGCCAGCGCAATTGCTCGCGGGCGAAGGCGGAGAAATTGCGCAGGGCCTCGTTTCTGTACCGCGCCAGCAGGCAGAAAAGCTGGCGGCGATGGAAGGAAAAGCCTGATGGAGGGTTTCTGGGAAATCCTCTTCGGGCTGGGCGATAAGCTCGCGGCCCATATCGTGCTGGCAGCCAGCGCCATCGGGCTTGGGATTCTTGTCGCGCTGCCCCTCGCCGTTTGGGCCAGCCGTTCGCCCACCGTCGCACGCATTGCGCTCGGGTTTGCCAGCCTTGTGCAGACCATTCCGGCGCTCGCGCTCCTTGCGCTGTTCTTCCCGATCTTGCTCAGTTTACGCGCCGTGTTTGGCGAAGGATTGCCAACGCTGGGCTTCTTGCCGGCCCTGCTCGCACTCGCGCTCTACGCGCTGCTTCCGATCCTGCGAAACGCCGTGACAGCGCAGGCCAATCTCGATCCCGGCGTGCTCGAGGCTGCTGATGGCGTGGGCATGACCGGTTGGCAGAAGCTGCGTCTGGTCGAAGCACCGCTCTCTGCGCCTTTCATCATGGCCGGTATCCGCACCGCGAGCGTGTGGACGATTGGCGCGGCGACGCTCTCAACCACAATTGGTCAGCCAAGCCTTGGCGATCCGATCTTCGCCGGATTGCAAACACAGAACTGGGCACTGGTACTCGCCGGATGCTTTGCCAGCGCTGCGCTCGCTCTCACAGTCGATATGCTGCTGGGGCTGGTGGAGAGGGGTCTCGCCAACCGTTCGCGCTTGCAATGGGGCGCAGGGATGGCAGCGGTCGCGCTGTTGCTCGGCGGAGCGCTGTTCTCGCAAATGAAGGGAAGCGACGAAGACACCATCGTCATAGGCTCCAAGCAGTTCTCTGAAAGCATCATCCTTGCGAACCTGATCGGTCAGCGGCTCGAAGCAGCGGGCTATTCGGTTGAATACCGCACCGGCCTTGGTTCAGCGGTGCTGCACGGTGCGGTCGCATCGTCGAGCATCGACATCTCGGTCGACTACACTGGCACAGTATGGACCAATGAGTTGAAGCGCACCGACAATCCCGGGCGCGAGGCGATGTTCAACACCATAGTCGAGTGGGAGCGCGAAAATTCGGGCACGTTGGTGCTTGGTCGTCTTGGTTTCGAGAACGCATACGGCTTCGCCATGCGCGCCGACAGAGCTTCGGAATTGGGCGTAACATCGCTTACCGATCTCGCGCCCGTTGCGCCCAGTCTCACGATTGGTGGGGATCCCGAGTTCTTTGAACGGCCCGAGTGGATTTCGGTGCGCGACGCATACGGATTGCGCGTGGGTGAAACCCGCAACTTCTCGCCGACATTCATGTACAACGCGCTGCAATCGGGCGAAGCCGATGTGATCAGCGCCTACACGTCAGACGGGCGCATTGCCGCAGACAAGCTGGTGATCCTCGAAGACCCGCAAGAGGCGCTGCCCAGCTACGATGCGATGCTGATGCTCTCACCTCGGCTGTCGCAAGACGATGCTGTCGTCGACGCGCTCAAACCACTGATCGGCGCGATCAATGTCAAGGTGATGCGTGAGGCAAACTTCTCGGTCGATCGCGAGGGCGAACGCAAGGTCAGCCCAGAAGAAGCGGCGCGCAACCTTGCCGACAAAATCGGGCTGTAGAACGCGCGATCAGCGAGCCTTGCGCCAGAGCTGTGTCTGACAGAACGGGCCAATACACCCCTTCACTTCAAGCACATTGGCGCTCTTGCGACGGATCACGGACCGATAAGTCTTGCCACTCTTGGGGTCATAAATTTGCCCCCGCCACAGCGTCTTCTCTTCCTTGAAGTTGGTGAGAACAGCGAGACCTCGCAGCTTGCGTTTCTTCAGCCGAGCGTTCGGATTATAAATGTCACGTTGGTCAGGGCCGTCAGGCGGGGGAACCAGAAAGCGCGCAATCCGGCCGCAAGTCGTTGCTCCGCACTTGGAGATAACAACAACCGCATCCTTATCCTGCGTGACCCAGCGCCCATCGATTGAAGGGGCTGCGGCGGCAGGCGTTGCAGCGGCGGCGGTGACTGCGGCCAGCGCCGCAAACAATCGGGGGCTTCGCAAAAGGTCTCTCCGTGACATGTCTCTGACCAGGTATTCGACATGGAAAGGCCAATAGTTACAGCGCCTCAGCTAAAGCCGGCGCCATCCGGCCAACGCGGAGCACCAAGACCCATCACTTTGAACAAAGTGCCCATTTGATTATCGGCGGTCAGGCGGTTGTATTGGCGCTTCAGCTGATCGGCCTTGTCGGGTGACTTGCGCAGCAATGCCTCGTGGCGCAGCGCGATACCCATGTTCTCCAGCCATTCCCCCTGCATCCGCACCCCCATTAGATTGGCACCGTTTGCTTTGGCGACATCACCCAGCATCTCGAAATCAACATGGGCGGTCAAATCGGCCTCGCCCGGGTGATTCAACGGATCGACCTTCTTGTGGCCTTTCAGCGCCTGAAGGGTTGAACCGGCGCGCAATTCGAACGGGCCATAATCGATGATAAGCGCAGCCCCGCCCTGCTTCTTTAGACGCGAAGCGATCTCGGCTATTTGCGCCGAGGCGGCAGCGCTGGTTTCGATCATCGTGCCTTGCGAGGCGCTCTTCCAGCTTTTGGGCACCACCGCATCCATCGGCTTGTCACCTGCGACAAACACCAACCGGTCATCATCCAGCCCGACCAAGCGTTCATGCCAGCCGCTGGCAGAGCGGATCAATTGGTGGATCGGCAGCGCGTCGAAGAATTCATTGGCGACGATAAGAAGCGGCGCATCCTCGGGCAGGGTCGACATGTCATCATGATGGGTGACGCCAGGGACCGCCTCGGACTGCAATTTGCGCAGGGCTGGTGATCCTTCGACAAAGTGTACCTGCGGCTCGAAGCCATAGCGCTTGGCCGCGCGCAGGGCATCGCTGCTCAATGTGCCCCGCCCCGGCCCGAGCTCCACAAAATGGATGCGCTTGCGTGAGCCCATCTTTACCCAGAGATCGGCAAACCACAGGCCGATCAGCTCACCGAACATCTGGCTGACTTCGGGCGCGGTGATGAAATCGCCTTCATCGCCCAGAGGGTCGCGGCTTGCATAATATCGCGCGTTGGACTCGCCCATATATTGCGCGAGGCTGATCGGGCCGGTTTCACGGATCAAACGGCGGAATGTCACGCCCAGATTTTCCGCTTTTGCGCGGGCTTCGGCAGCTTCGCGCTCTTTGGCTTCGGCGTCTGCCTTGGCTTTCGCTTCTGCTTCTTTCTTGGCTTGGGCTTCGGCTTTTTTCTTCGCCTCCGCTTTGGCTTTGGCCTCTTTGGCCGCGAGTGCTTCGGCAGCCTTGCGCGCTTCTTCAGCGGCCTTGGCTTCCGCTTCTTCGCGGGCCTTTTCTTCAGCCTTTGCTTTGGCGGCCGCCGCGGTTTTTGCCTTCTTCTCGGCCTCAGCCCTAGCCTTCTTCTCGGCGTCAGCTTTTGCCTTTGCCTCGGCTTTCAGGCGCATTTCTTCTTCGCGCTTTGCCTTTTCTTCGGCAGTCTTCCGCGCTTTTGCCTCAGCTGCTTTCTTGGCCTTGGCCGCGGCTACTCGCTTGGCCTCTGCTTCTTCTGCGGCAGCGGCGGCTGCTTGCGCACGCGCTTCCTCTTCAGACAGGACAAGTGTCTCGGTGCCGTCCGGCTCGATTAGCTTCAGGCGGCTGCGCCAAACACTGTCTTTAGACGCGTCGCCGCTGTCGAACTTGCTTAGGCTGGCTGAGAGCTGCCCGTCCCCACGGGCTGCCGCGTCGCTGCGTAAGCGATTACAATCAATCCAGTCAGAATCAGCGGAATTGTCAGCCATTGCCCCATCGATAGTCCGGTGTCTGCCGCGAACTGAGCCAGTTGTGCGTCGGGTTCACGGAAGAATTCGTTAACAAAGCGAGCCAAGCCCATACCAAGGGTGAAGACGCCCACCAGCAGGCCGGGTCGATAGCGCGCCTTCGTCTTCCAGAACAGCACCATCAGGATAACCAGCAGTGCGAGCCCCTCCAAGCCTGCTTGATACAGTTGGCTTGGGTGGCGTGGCAGCTGGTCCGCATCGGTCGGGAAGATCATTGCCCACGAAACATCCGTTGCCCGGCCATACAGTTCGCCATTGTTGAAGTTGGCAAACCGTCCCAGCATCATGCCCATTGGCACATTGACCGCTATGTAGTCGCACACCCGCATGAAGCTGAGCTTGTCGCGCATGGAGACCCAACCGATTGCCGCCAGCACGCCCAGCAGGCCGCCGTGGAAGCTCATACCGCCATCCCAAAGGCGCAGCAGCTTCCACGATATGAAGCCATCACCGTCAAAGCTGGTGAACAGGCTTTGATCGTAAAACGTCGCGTAACCGAGTCGCCCGCCAAGGATCACGCCCAGCGTGCAATAGAAGAAAAGGTCGTCCGCATGCCGCTGCGCCATTGGAGCGCCGGGCTGCTTGAGCATCTTTGACAGATGCCAATAAGCGAAGATCACGCCGATCAGGTAAGCCAGCGAGTAGAAACGAAGAACAAATCCGCCAAACAGCGGAATACCCGGCTTTAGGCCCAGATCGGACCAATAAATCACATTGGCAGCCTCGCCGCTTGCAGCAAGTAGTGACAGCACTAACACAACCTCTTAATAGCAAATGAAATGCAATAACGGCTGTTCTGCCGTGACGCTCTTGGAACACCAATGGACTCTGAAAAAGGGCTTGGCTACCCCAAAGCGAATCGTCGCGACTTGGACGCGGCGCATTGCATAGATTTGGGTCACGCTCGCAAGAGCAATTGAAGGAGAGAATTCGCATGCCCACACAGTTGGACACTGCGCTTGAGCACATCATCGGCGAACTGACCAAAGAGGGTCAGCCTTTCATGACCGTGCCTTTTGAGCGCGAAGGCGTCTCCATGCCTGCCTTTGCCGTCGCACCGCCGACGCTCGCACATTACTTCGCGCATTTCTGTAACGAGCATAAGGATGTGCCTTTCCTGGTGGATGGCGACATCCGCATGACCTTCGGCGAAGCCTATGCCGCAGCGGTTTGCGTAGCTGAAGGCCTCGCAACCCAGCACGGGATCGAAAAGGGCGATCGCGTCGGGATCGCAGCGCGCAACTCGTCCAACTGGATCGTCGCCTATATGGGCATCGCAATGGCTGGCGGCTGCGTAACGCTGCTCAATGGCTTCTGGTCGGGTGACGAGCTCGCCTACGGCATCGACCTTGCTGAATGTAAGCTGGTGCTGGCCGATGCAGGCCGTGCGAAGCGCCTTGAAGGCAACCCGCACAAATCGACACTGGTCATGTTCGAACATGATGTTCCGCCGGCTCAAGGTCTTGCCAATGTCTGGGCGGCGCCTGCTGGTCTTGAAAGCAGTGTCGCTATGGGATTGCTGGGCCAGCTTGGTCCGGAAGACACCGCCACCATCCTCTACACGTCAGGCTCAACCGGCCGCTCCAAAGGCGCATGGTCTGATCATCGCGGCGTCGTTCACGGCGTCATGAGCTATGTCAGCCAAAGCGCGATGGCGAAAATCCTGCTCGAAGGTCAGGGCGAAGACGTGTCGGCACAGCCATGTGCGCTGGTCGCCGTGCCGCTGTTTCACGTGACCGGCGAAGTGCCGCTGTTCCTGCAAAGCTATGCGATTGCGCGCAAGCTGGTGCTTATGCCGAAATGGAACGCCGAAGAGGCGCTACGCCTGATGGCAGAAGAGAAAGTGACATACTTCGTCGGCGTGCCGCTGATGAGCTATGAAATCGCCAACCACCCGGCGCGCGAAAAGTATGACATTTCCGAGTGCCGCAGCTTTGCGGCTGGCGGTGCACCGCGTCCTGTGGAGCACGTCACCAAGATCAAAGAAGCGTTTCCTAAGGGCTTCCCGCTGCTCGGTTATGGCCTCACCGAAACCAACGCGGTCGGCTGTGGCAACTTCAACGAGAACTACCTCGCCAAGCCCGGTTCGACCGGTAAGGCCAGTGTTCCGATGGTCGATCTCGCCATCCTTGATGATGACGGCAACAAGCTGGAGCAAGGCAAGGTCGGCGAAGTTTGCATCCGTTCTATCGCTAACTTCCGTGGTTACTGGAACAACGACGAAGCAACCTCAGCAGCCTTCACCAAGGACCAGTATTTCCGCACAGGTGACCTCGGCTATCTCGACGAAGACGAATATCTCTTCATCGTCGATCGTAAGAAGGACATCATCATCCGCGGCGGTGAGAACATCACCTGCATCGAGGTTGAAGATGCGATATACGCGCATGACGACATCGCCGAATGTTCGGTGTTCGGCATTCCGGACGAGCGTATGGGCGAAGTCCCTGCAGCTGTGTTCCGCGTGAAGAATGGCCGCGATGCAATGGCACCTGCGCAGCTGCGCGAGTTCCTGCTGAGCCGGATTGCGCCGTTCAAGGTCCCGCTGGAAGAGCATATCATCGTTGTGACCGAAGTTCTGCCGCGCCTCGGCACGCAGAAGATCGACAAGAAATCGCTGCGCGAGGAATACTCCGAGAAGCTCGCAGCCACATGATGGCGCGCGCGGCGCAGGAAAGGCTCCAACCATGAGTGCGCCGCGCGTCCCCAACCAGCGGGCGATTATCAATCGCCGTGCGCTGGCTGAGACCATTGCCGAATTGGTCGAAGAGCATGGCACGAATGCGCGCCTCCATGTGCTCGAAACGCTGCGCACCGCTCTGGACGAAGGGCGCGAAGAGCTTGCCCGGCGACTTAGCGAGAAGCCCGGCGGAGGCTATGAATGCGTGCATGGCCACGCCTTCCTGATGGATCAGCTGATCCGGCTGATCCATGATTACGTTACCGAGCACGTCCACCCCGCGCATAACCGCACAGCAGCCGAACGCCTCGCCGTGCTTGCAGTGGGCGGATATGGCCGCGCGGAAATGGCGCCGCATTCCGATGTCGACATCGCCTTTATCACCCCGATGAAACGCGCGCCCTGGTGCGAGCAGGTGATCGAAGCGATGCTGTATCTGCTTTGGGATCTGGGCCTCAAAGTCGGGCAGTCCAGCCGCACCATCGCCGACACCATGAAGATGGCGAAGGAAGACCTGACCATCCGCACCGCGCTGCTTGAGGCGCGGATGATCTGGGGTGATCAGGAGCTATACGAGGAGCTGCGCGGCCGATTCTGGAGTGAAGTGGTCAAAGGCAACGAGCGTGATTTCCTCGCCCAGAAGCTAGACGAGCGTAACGGTCGGCACAAACGGATGGGTGACAGCCGCTATGTCGTCGAGCCCAACATAAAGGACGGCAAAGGCGGCCTGCGCGATCTTCAAACGCTCTACTGGATCGGCAAGTTTATCCACCGCGCAGAAACAGCATCCGAACTGGTCGGCGTTGGCCTGCTGACCCCGACCGAATATCGCAGCTTCCGCCGCGCCGAAGGGTTCCTGCTGGCGGTGCGTTGCCACATGCACACGATCACCGATCGCGCGGAAGACCGCCTGACATTTGACCTGCAGCGCGAAGTCGCAGAGCGTATGAACTACGCCGACCGCCCTGGCAAAAGCGCGGTCGAACGGTTCATGCAGTTCTATTTCCTGCAAGCCAAACGCGTCGGCAATCTGACTGGCGTGTTCCTCGCCCACCTTGACGATGAGTTCGCCAAGAAACGCACCCGCGGCGGGTTTTTCGCGGGCTGGAACCCCAAACCGCGCAATCTCAAAGGCTATGTCGTCGAAGGCGGGCGGATCAAGGCACCCGGCGATGACTGGTTCGAGAAGGACCCGGTTCGCCTGATCGAGATATTCCAGATCGCCGAAGCCCAAGGGTTGGAAATCCACCCGGAAACGATGCGGCAGGCAGACCGTGATGCGAAGCTGATCAAAGCAGATGTGCGCAATGACAAGCGCGCCAATGCTCTGTTCGTCGATCTGCTGTCCGGTCGCAACGATCCGGAAATGGTGCTGCGGTGGATGAATGAAGCAGGCGTGTTCGGGCGCTTCGTTCCCGACTTTGGCCGGGTGAACGCGCAAATGCAGTTCGACATGTACCACCATTACACTGTCGATGAGCACACGATCCGCGCCATCGGCCTGCTCAGCCAGATCGAGCGTGGCTTGCTGAAAGAAGACCACCCGCGCGCCACGAAGCAGATCCATAAGGTCTCCTCGCGCCGCGCAATCTATGTCGCGGTGCTGTTGCATGACATTGCCAAGGGGCGCGGCGGCGATCACTCTGTTCTGGGCGCCGAAGTCGCGCATGAATTGTGCCCCCGTTTCGGACTGGATCAGCAGGAAACCGAGCTGGTCGCATGGCTGGTTTTGCAACACCTATTGATGAGCGCCACGGCGCAGAAACGCGATCTGACCGATCCGAAGACGATCGAGGATTTTGTTGGCGAGGTCAAAACCAACGAACGCCTGCGCAGTCTCGCTATTCTGACCATTGTCGATATTCGCGCGGTCGGCCCTGGCACATGGAATAGCTGGAAAGCGCAGTTGATCGGCGAGCTTTATGACGCCGCGCAGGAACGCCTGCGCCTTGGCCATATGCGCCATGGGCGCAAGGAACGGGTAGCCGCCAAGAAAGAGTCCACCAGCACCGTGCTCGGCGACAAAGCCTATCTGGTCGATGAAGTCGGCGAGATGATGAGCGATGCCTATTGGATCGCAGAGCCCGAAGACATCATCGCCAAGAACCTGATCCAATACGAAGAAGCGCAGCGGATCGAAGAACACCTTTCGATCCATTGTGAAGTGGATGAAGAACGCGGCGCAACGCTGGTCAGCATCATCGCATCGGATCACCCCGGCCTGTTCTATCGCATCGCTGGCGGGATCCATCTGGCCGGTGCAAACATCATCGATGCACGCATCCACACCGCACACAACGGATATGCCATCGACAACTTCCTGGTGCAGGACATGCTCGGCAAGCCGTTCCGCGAAGAACGCCAGCTTGAGCGGCTCAAGAAAGGCATTCGCGACGCGCTATTGGGGCAGGCGCAGTTGGTGCCGAAGCTCGCCGCACGCCCGTTGCAGCATTCCCGCGCGCGTACCTTCGATGTCGAGCAGTCGGTGAACTTCGACAACACCGCATCCAACCACTTCACCGTGATCGAAGTGACTGCGCGCGACCGTCCGGCGCTGCTCAACCGGCTGGCCCACGAACTCTACCGCGCCAACCTGATTGTGCAGTCGGCGCATGTCACCGCCTATGGCGAAAGCGCGGCGGATACGTTCTACGTCACGGACCTAATGGGCGGCAAAGTGACCGCTCCCGAGCGCCTTAAAGAGATCGAAGCGGCACTGTTAGACGCGGCCAGTGACGCACGTCAGGAAGAGCTCGAAGACGCCTGATCGACCGCTGTATGACGGTCATCGACAGTTGTTTCATAATAGGTTGCAATTCGTGAACCAATCGGTAATGGGCGTCTCCCTTACGTTAGGGAGAACCTTAAATGAAACTTCGTAATGCAACGCAGCGCGCCCCCCGAATTCTCGGCGCTCTGTTGCTTTCGTCCGTAGCCGCAACCCCCATGGCGGCCTACGCTCAAGACGCTGATGACACTGTCGCGGAAGACGGCACCGATGAAGAGCGTGGCTCGCTCAACACATTCGGCAACATCATCGTCACTGGCACCAAGACGCAGGACCCCGAGAACGTTCAGGACGTTCCGCTTGCTGTCACCGCCTTCAACTCTGACACGCTTGAAGCCTTCAAGGTTCGCGATGTTCAGGGCCTGACCTTCCAGGCGCCAAACGTTTCGCTCGACCAGATCGGCACCAGCCGTGGTACGGCAAACTTCTCGATCCGTGGTCTGGGCATCAACTCCTCGATCCCGTCGATTGACCCGACCGTCGGCGTGTTCGTCGATGGCGTTTACCTCGGCAACAATGCCGGCGTCGTGTTCGACCTTTTCGACCTTGAAAGCGTTGAAATTCTGCGCGGTCCGCAGGGCGTTCTGTTCGGTCGTAACGTGACCGGCGGTGCTGTTCTGATCAACACCGGTAACCCGACCAACGATTTCGAAGGCAAGTTCCGCGCAGCCGTGGACGGCCCGATCGATTCTGGCCGTGGCGGCGCCAACTACACCGTCAGCGGTGTGGTCTCTGGCCCGATTGTTGAAGACACGCTGCTGTTCAAACTCGGCGCGTATTACAACAACGATGAAGGCTACTTCACCAACCTGTTCGATGGTTCGAACCACGGTGCAGCAGAAACCTACATCCTTCGCGGCGCACTCGAAGCGCGTCTTGGCGGCCTGACCCTTCTGGGTAAAGTCGACTACTTCGAAAGCGAAGGCGACGGACCAGCGGCACAGAACCGCGGCATCTTCGAGCGCGACAGCTTTGACTTCGCGATCGACAATCGCGGCAGCTACAGCAACGAAATCGTCACCGCATCGCTGACTGCAGATGTCGACATCGGCCCTGGTACGCTGACAAACATCTTCGGCTACCGCACCTATAGCGGCCAGACCGATGCTGACATCGACGCGACCCAGCTCTTCTTGTTCCACTCGAGCACGGAAACCGAGCAGGAACAGATTTCGAACGAAATCCGTTACGCGGTGTCGGGCGACAATTTCGACCTGACCGTTGGCGGTTTCTACTTCGACCAGAACCTTCGCTACACCGAAGTGCGCGATATCCCGGTCTCTACCCCGCTGACTTTCTATGGTGGCGGTGATCAGGATCACGAAGTGCTCGGCCTGTTTGCCAATGGCCAGTTCTACCTCACCGACACATTCTCTGTGATCGCTGGTCTGCGCTGGAGCCAGGAAACGAAGAACGCGGCCGTCACCTATGTGCGCCCGCGTCCGCTGTGTTCGGTTGTTGACGGCACTTGCCCGACCACCGGCACCAACCCGTTCATCCCGACCGAAAATAACGGCTTCACCGACGAAGTGACGTTTGAAAACCTCTCGCCGAAACTCGGCCTTCAGTACGAATTTGGCGATAGCCAGATCTACGCGCACTGGACCCGTGGTTTCCGTTCGGGCGGTTACAACTTCCGCATCACCAACGCGAACGCGTTTGAGCAGGTTGTCGCGACCACCGGCAACTTCTTCTTCGGTGAAGAGCAGGTCGATAACTACGAGATCGGTGGTAAATTCCAGACCGCTGATGGTGCCTTTACCATCAACGTCGCGGCCTACTACACCGACATCGCCGACATGCAGCGCGAAGTGAACCAGTCATCGGCTACCGCCGGTGTGGCTCAGTCGATCTTCAACACCGCAGATGCCAGCATCTATGGTCTTGAAGCTGAAGCGACCATGCGCGTTTCGGACTCGCTGATCGTGACGGCCAATATCGGCCTGATCGACGATGAGTATGACGAGATCCTGTTCGACATTTCGGGTGACGGCGTCATCGACGATACCGACCTCGCGCTGCGTCTGCCGCGCGTTCCGGAAGTCACCTGGGGCGTTGGTTTCCTTCACGAAATCCTGTTCGACAACAGCGAAATCCTGACCCGTGTGAACTATCAGTATCGCGACGAGTTTGCGTATACCGATAACAACTTCGGTTTCGTTCAGGACATCAGCAACCTCGAAGCGAACGTCACATGGAAGACGCCGCTCCAAGGCCTGTCGTTCTCGGTCTATGGCCGCAACCTGTTCGACGAAGTGCAGGTTGGTGGTGACACGCAGATCCCGTTCGGCGGTCCGCTGTCCAACGGCGTGAACCAGACGTTTGGTCAGTTCCCGGCAGCTGGCACCTTCTCGCCGCTGTCGCGCGGCCGCAACGTCGGTATCGAAGCCGTTTTTGAATTCTAAGCTTTATTGATTTCGCACCCCATCCGGGGTGCGATTTCTCGCTCACGCGACCTGAGGGTCGCGTCGCTGCGGGCGGCCAGTCGGCCTTGCGGTCAACACTGTTGACCGAGAAGCTTAGCCAACAACAAGAGGGCGCTCCGGCAACGGGGCGCCCTTTTTCGTGGGCGCTATCGGCTGGCGATCAGAAGCAAAGCGGCATGCGCATCGTCGAAGCCGACAAATCCCCATTCCACCGGTGCGCCGCTGATCGGATTCCACAAGCCGTCATAGCGGTTGGACACGACCGTTTGTGTCGCGGGATCCAGAGCGGTAAGAAAGTCGGTGGCGCATTGGGTCGCGGCCGCTTCGCCCAGCCATCGTTTGCCCGGCTGGGCAATGTCATCGCTCAATGCCTTGATCATCTCGCCCATGGCAGAACGCGGCTCGCCCGCCGCTGCATGGGCATCGAGCAATTCCCAATTGAAGCCGATGGGTGTCATTCCGTGCTGCTCGACAAAGGCGTCGGCCACCGCGGAATGAATGCCTGCCAGTGCGGGCAGCGGGCCATAGTGGAACGCCACCATCGCATCGGCCTGCAAGCGCGGCAGCCAGTTCGCCTCGAAACGGGCGAAAGCATCGCTCACCCCCGCGCTCCAAACAGCGCCGTGCCCACACGAACATGCGTTGCACCGAGCATTACTGCGGTTTCAAAATCTCCGCTCATGCCCATGCTCAGCCCCTCCAAGCCATTATCCTGTGCCAGTTTGTAAAGCAGCGCGAAGAACGGCGCGGGATCGATATCGGCGGGCGGCAGGCACATCAGCCCCGCGACGGGAATGTCCGCTTCGCGCACTTTCGCAAGAAAATCGGGCAGGTCACCAATCGGACAACCGCCCTTCTGCTCTTCATCGCCAATATTGACCTGCACAAAGCACGGCACGCGTTTGCCCGTCTTGTCCATCGCCTTGGCCAGCGCTTTGAGAAGGCTCGGCCGGTCGAGGGCGTGGATGCAGTCGAACAGCTCCACCGCTTCTTCGGCCTTGTTCGATTGCAGTTGGCCGATCAGGTGCAGCTCGGAATCAGGATATTGCTCGCACAAGGTAGGCCATTTGCCTTGTGCTTCCTGCACGCGGTTTTCGCCGAACACGCGGTGTCCTGCTTCGAGCAGAGGCGTGATTTTCTCGGCGGGGTGCGTTTTGCTCACTGCGATCAGTGTGACCTCGTCACGCTCACGCCTCGCAACCTTGCACATGCGCGCGATCTTGGCGTTGACGTCTTCAAGACGAGCGGAAGCATTTGTGTCTGCACTTTCCATAGGGCTGCGATATAGCGGCCCGATGGCGCGGCACCAGTCCCTCCCGGATATCTGGCTCATTTCCGATGAGCGCAACGATGCTGTGCTTGAGCAAGCTTTGCACGGTCTGCCGCGCGGAAGCGGGTTTATCTATCGCCACTATCACCTCGGCGATCCCGAACGCTGGCAACGATTCCGCGCGCTGCGGCGGGTGGCAAAGGCGTGTGAGCATACCGTAATTCTTGCCGACAGCGCTCTGACCGCAACCGAATGGGGCGCGGACGGGATCTACGGGGCACCGCGCACGCATTGGCCGACCCGTGCAGGCTTGCTGCAACTCGCCACCGCGCACAACCTGTACGAGATCGGCCTTGCCAATCGCTTAGGCGCGGATGCCGTGCTGCTTTCTCCTGTCTTCAAAACCCGCTCTCATCCCGGTGGCAAGGTCCTGGGGCCAGCGCGCTTCCGGCTGCTGGCGCAGCATGCCCTCACCCCGGTTATCGCACTGGGCGGGATGGACAGTCACAAAGCCGATAAACTCGGATGGCCGCGCTGGGCCGCAATTGACGGATTAAGCTGATGGTCTTTGCCAATGACAACACCCCGGAAAGCCCCGACGATGCGCTGTATCTCCGCGTCTGTCAGCACGTTCAGGATACAGAACGTTGTTCGGTGAGCGATATCCAGCGCACATTCCAGCTTGGCTACAACCGCGCGTCGCGCATGATTGAGCGGATGGAGAAAGACGGCCTGGTGGGTCCTGCGCCCGGCTAACCCGCCCGATAATTGATGCGCCATTCATCGCACTCCGCTTGACCGCGACTCGCCAAAGATTCATGGTGTGTTCCAAGGAAGGGAACCCCCATGGCCAGCCGCGCTATCAACACCCGCAAATCCAGCGTCGAATGGCGCGCCGGCCTGCGTCGTTCCATGCGCCGCGCCGCGCAGATGACAGGCGCCGCCCTGCTGCTGATCGGTATGGCGTTCCTTGCACTCTCACTCGTCAGCTACACCCAAACCGACCCAAGTCCCTCGACCGCCGCATCGGGCGAAGAAGTAGGCAACTGGATGGGCTTATCGGGTGCATGGTTGGCAGACCGCGCGCTGTTCATTTTCGGCTTGCCCTGCGTGCTGCTGCTTCCCCTGCTCTACATTTCTGCGCGCAAGCTGTGGCGCGATGTAGAGACCGAGGACGATCTGGACGCGGTGGACGAGCCAATGCGCTGGTGGTTGCCCACGGGCCTGTTGCTGATCGCGATGGTTCTGCTCGCGACAGTGCTTTCGCTGGCATTTGACAGCGCGGGCGGCACGCTGCCTGCTCAATTGGGCGGTGTGTCCGGCCTTTTGGGTGCAGGCGCCATTGAAGCGATTGGCAGTCGGTTCGGCGAAGGCGCATCGGGCTGGGTCATCCTCGCGCTGGCTTTGATCTGCCTTGGCGGAGCGGCGGCATTGCTCACCCGTATCTTTGCGATCGATTGGCGCTCGCTCTTGACGCTTCCACTGTTTCTGACTGGCGGGGCAACCGGTGTGCTTGCACGCATTCCCGGGCTTGGCGGCAACAAGCTGCTTCCCGCACCTGCGGCAGATGATCCGGATGATATCTCCGCACCCAAATCCCGACGCCAAAGCAAGAAGGCGGCCAAAGAAACGCCTGAACCCGCCCCGCGCCGTGCACCCGAAATCACCGATCCTTCCGCCCCGCCCAAGAAAGCTGTCGCCGCGAAGAAGAACCAGCGCGACATGTTCGCAACCTACGATCTGCCGAGCCTCGACCTGCTCGCCGATCCTTCCGAGGACAAGAAGCCTTCGCTCGATAAGCTCGCGCTCGAACGCAACGCGCGCCTGCTCGAGAATGTGCTCGACGATTTCAACGTGAAGGGCGAGATCACCGCGGTCCGCACTGGCCCTGTGGTGACGATGTATGAGCTGGAGCCCGCACCGGGTATCAAGGCCAGCCGTGTTGTGGGCCTTGCCGAAGATATTGCGCGCAACATGTCTGCGATCTCGGCGCGCGTCTCACCCATTCCGGGCAAGACTGTCATGGGCATTGAGCTTCCCAACGCTGACCGCCAGATGGTGCTGCTCAAAGAGCTCGCCGGAAGCGCCGACTTTGCCGAGCACAAGGGCAATCTGCCGATCATTCTGGGCAAGGATATCGCTGGTGAGCCGATCATCGCCGACCTTGCCGCCATGCCTCACCTCCTAGTCGCGGGTACGACCGGTTCGGGTAAGTCGGTTGGCCTCAACTGCATTTTGCTGAGCCTGCTGTACCACTTCACGCCCGCCGAGTGCCGGTTGATCCTAATCGATCCCAAGGTGCTCGAATTGAAGTCCTACGACGACATTCCACACCTCCTCTCGCCCGTGGTGACCGAACCGCACAAATCGGTGCGCGCGCTGAAGTGGGCGGTCGAAGAGATGGAGCGCCGCTATCGCATGATGAGCAGCGTCAACTCGCGCAACATCAACAGCTTCAACGACAAGGTCCGCTCCGCGATTGCCAAGGGCAAGCCGCTGGGCCGCCGTGTGCAGGCGGGCTTTGACCCCGAGACAGGCGACGAGATCTACGAAGAAGAGCAGCTCGATTACGAACCGCTGCCGCAGATCGTGCTGATCGTAGACGAGCTGGCTGACTTGATGGTGACCGTGGGCAAGGAAATCGAAGTCCTGATCCAGCGCCTTTCACAGAAGTCACGCGCGGCGGGCATCCACCTGATCATGGCGACGCAGCGTCCTTCGGTCGATGTCATCACCGGCGTGATCAAGGCCAACCTGCCCACGCGTATCAGCTTCAAGGTGACCAGCCGCATCGACAGCCGCACCATTCTGGGCGAGCAAGGTGCCGAGCAGCTGCTGGGCCGCGGCGATATGCTCTACAAGCCAAACACCGGCGCAACCGTGCGTGTCCACGGCCCGTTTGTGAGCGACGAAGAAGTCGAAGCCGTTGCCGATTTCTGGCGCGCGCAGGGTAAACCGGAATATATCGACGCGGTCACGGAAGAACCCGAAGATGGTGGCGGCTTCTCGTTCGAGGACGAGTTCACCGCCAGCGACAATCCTGACGAGCGCAAATACCGTCAGGCGTGCCAAATCGTGATCGAGAACCAGAAGGCTTCAGGTTCTTGGCTGCAACGCCAGATGGGCGTGGGCTACAACACAGCCGCCAAATGGATCGAGCGTATGGAGAGCGAAGGGCTGGTCGGCCCGGCCAACCATGTCGGCCGCCGCGAAATCTTCCGCGATCAGGACGGCAATCCGATTTAATTGATTGGAAGCGCGGCTGGCTTAGGCCCCGCCTTCCAGCTCCTCACGCGTCAGCGTCAGCAGGTCAGTGACCTTGGCCTCGTTCGCGGCCATCGCTTCAGTCGGTGATGCCACCAAACCGATCTTCGCCAGAATGCCGTCACGCTTCCAGTTGTTGACCCACTCCTGCAGGAAAGCCTGCATACCCGGAATGGCGCGCATGTGGGCTTTCTTCACATAGACATAAAGCGGGCGTGCGCCGGGGTAATCGAAGTTGGCGATGTTGTCGTAAGTCGGGTCAAAGCCGTTCATCGGCAGACCCTGAACCTTGTCGGCATTCTCATCGAGGTAGGAGAAGCCGAACAGACCGATAGCGCGCGGGTTACCCTGAATCTTCGAAACGATCAGGTTATCCTGCTCGCCCTGATCGATATAGGCGCCATCGGGCCGCACATTGGTGCAGATCGCCTGATGCTCTTCCTTATCGGTCTTCTTGAGCGCTTCCATTGCGGGATTGGTGTCGCATCCCGCTTCAAGAACCAGCTCTTTCAAGGCATCGCGCGTGCCCGACGTGCTTGATGGGCCGTAAACCAGGATCGGATCGTCCGGCAGCGCCGGGTCGACATCTTTCCATGTCTTCGCAGTCTGCTCTTTGCCATAGGGACGCGCGGCGAGCGCTTCGTATACGGTCTTGGGCGACAGGTTCAGCTCGATCCCGCCTTTCGCCGAGGCGAAGGCAATCCCGTCGAGGCCCACTTGCAGCTCGATAATCTCGGTCACGCCGTTTTCAGCGCAGCTTTCAAACTCGCTAACCTTCATTCGGCGCGAGGCGTTGACCATATCTGGGCGGTTCGCGCCCAACCCTTTGCAAAACTCCTGAATCCCCGCACCAGACCCCGTGGATTCGATCAACGGAGAGCGGTACTCGCCGTTCGAGAGCGCGAAGCTCTCCGCCATCAGTTTGGCAAAGGGGAAAACGGTCGAAGAGCCAACGGCGTGGATGTGCGAGCGTGTGCCGCCTGCATCACAAGCGCTGAGCGTCAGCAGGGCCGTGGCGGCAAGGCCGATGGATTGAAGCGTGCGTTTCATGGGTGCGTGAATTCCGATTGATCCCGCGCAATAGGCAGATTCTGTGACACGCCCATTACGATGCGTTTTGGAACGGGTCCATCACTTCGGGGCGCACGCGGGCGAGCCGTCCACTGGCGCGATCGAGCATGGCCCAAGTGGTGCGCGCGGAGACCAGCACTTTGCCGTCTGCATCCTTGAACTCGGCAACGCGCACCGACTTCGCGCCTTTGGGTGGATCGGGGATATGCGTCTCTCCCAAAGCGGCCTCACCCGCAGCGATATTGCCGCGATAATCAATCTCGTGCCGGATCACGACCCAGAAGAACTGCTCATGATCCTCGGGCCGCGCAGCCGCATCCCAATGCGCGGTGGCGATATCCTGAATCCACTGCACCCACACCGCATTGTTGACGTGGCCTAGCTCGTCGATGTGCTCAGGCGCGGCGGTGAAAGTGCGGGTGAAACGGGTGGTCACTCACCCGCCTCTTCGTCAGCCATCCCCATCTGCCACAGGATAAAGGCAAACTCCTCGGCAGTCTCATAAAGCGAATTCCACCGCCCAGATTTGCCGCCGTGGCCTGCACCCATGTTGGTCTTCATCAGCAGCACGTTGTCGTCGGTCTTCAATTCGCGCAGCTTGGCGACCCATTTGGCAGGCTCCCAATAGGTAACGCGCGGATCGTTCAGACCAGCCGTCACCAGCATCGGGGGGTAATCCTGCGCAGTGACTTGGTCATAAGGGCTGTACGAGAGGATATAGGCAAACGCCTGCTTACTCTCGATCGGATTCCCCCATTCCTGCCATTCGCCCGGCGTGAGCGGCAAGTCCTTGTTCAGCATCGTGTTGAGCACATCGACGAAGGGCACGTGCGAAACGATGGCGCCGTATTGCGACGGGTCCTGATTGATGATCGCGCCCATCAACTCGCCGCCGGCCGAACCGCCGCTGGCGGTGACTTTGCCCTCAGCGGTGTAGCCTTTCGCGATCAACCCGCGACCGACATCAACGAAGTCGTTGAAGGTGTTGGTGCGCTCATACATCTTGCCCTGAAGATACCAGCGCCGCCCCAGATCATCGCCGCCGCGAATATGCGCGATGGCATAGGCGAAGCCGCGATCGACAAGGCTGAGGCGCGTGGTCGAGAAACCCGGCGGCACGGCATAGCCATAGGCGCCATAGGCATAGAGGTGGAGCGGCCCGCCCGGTTTGCGATCCTTGCGGTAAACCACACTGACCGGCACCATCGTTCCGTCGCGCGCTTCGATCTCCAGCCGCTCTGTGGTGTAGAGCGACGCGTCATATCCGCTCGGAATTTCCTGCTGCTTCAGGAGTTCGAGCGAAGCGCTGGCCACGTCATAATCATAGACCGAGTCCGGCGTGACCATGCTTTCATAAGCAAGGCGCAGCTTGGACTGATCATATTCGGGATTGTTCGACAGGCCCGCGTTGTAGCTCGCCTCGGGGAAGGCAATCGGGCGCAGCTTGGAAGCATCGGCGTAGTCGCGGATCTGGACCTGGTCGAGACCCGCGAGGCGGCCTTCGGTGACATAGAAATCCTTGAAGAGCGATACGCCGGTCAAATAGAACTCATCCGACCCCGGGATAAGCGTTTCCCATACAGCAGGCCTCTCGAGCCGGGCGGTGGCGAGGCGAAAATTCACATGGTCGTCATTGGTGTGGATGAACAACAGACCATCACGCACATCGACATCATACTCCACGCCCTTCTTACGTGGCCTGATTAGCGTCAGCTCACCGGTCGGATCATCAGCTGAAACAAAGCGCACTTCGCTCGTCTCGTTGTCGCCAGTCGCGATGATGAGATAGTCGTCCTGCACCGAAAGCCCCGCGCCGACGCCGAAGCTCTGGTCCTCTTCCTTGTAGAGCGTCACATCCTCTTCAACCGGTGTGCCGAGCACGTGCAACTTGGCTTCGAGCGTGCGCCATTCTTCGGTCGAGGGGCCATAGACCAGCGCCGTGTCGCCCTTCACCCATGTCAGCCCGCCGCGAAGGTTCTCGATCGTGTCAGGCAGCAATTCACCCGTCTCAAGGTCCTTGATCCGCGCGGTGTAGCGTTCCGATCCGTTGGTGTCGGTCGAATAGGCCATTAGCTTGCCATTCTTGCTGACGCTCGCCGCACCGAGGCGGAAATACTCCAGGTCACCCGCCAGCTCGTTTTCATCGAGGATCAGCTGGTTTTCACCGCCGTCCATCGGCTTGCGGTAGTGTTTGCGGTACTGCGCGCCCTCTTCAAACTCCGACCAGTAGAGGTACTCACCCCGACGCTGCGGAACGGAGCTGTCATCCTCCTTGATCCGCGCCTTCATCTCTTCGAACAACTTGTCGGTCAGCGCCTTTTGCGGGGCCATCTGCGCTTCAAACCACGCATTCTCCGCCTTCACGTAATCGAGCACATCCTCATCATCCACGACCGGATAAGACTTGTCGTACAGCCAGTCATACGGGTCAGAGATGGTGATGCCGTGATGGGTATAGCTGTGCTCGCGCTTTTCGGCGCGCGGTGGAGATGTCGGCGTGGTTTCGGTCACTTCAGGTGTTTCCTCGGATGAATTCTGGGGTGTGGCCATGGCAGGCGCGCTGGCGAGCGCGGCGGCGAGGCTGAATGTGCTGATCGAGCGGAACATGGTCATGGGGGAAGCTCTTTAGGGAGTGGTCTTTTGCAACAGCTAGGTTGGCTGCTTAACGCTGGCAAGCCTTGCTTAATCTCGCCAACGCCACGTAGAAAGAATTCAACACTCTGGAGGGTCGCACCGCCCATGATTACCCGTCTTTCCGCCGCAGTTCTCTTGGCTTGTGCTGCGCTTTCGTCGCCTGCTTTGGCCGATGAACCAAAAGCGCCTCGTGTCGAGAATACGCGTGGGCAGCTGCAAGACAGAATGCTCGACGTTTCGGGCTATGGCGAACTGGACAGGGACAACCCTCCTTTGCGGACTGCGCAGTCTATCGCCCCCTTGGCTGAATGGTTCGATGCCGACTCAGTGCTGGTCCAGGCGCACTTGGCCAACGCAAATGTGAGCAAATATGCCCGGCTCGTGCTCAAGATCAGTCCCGACGGGAGCGTTGCCGAATGTCGGCATAGGCGCGAACCACTGCCGATCTTCGCCAAGCTGTGCGATGATACAAAAGGAAAACGTTTCCTGCCCCAGCTTTCCAATGATGGCACGCGAGTGGAGGGGCTGTTCAATCTTTCCATTTTCGAGCGCAACCGGAATGCCCAACCCGATGCGCCTCTTTCCCCTTTGTTCGCAACACGGGATGACTCGCCAACCATGCTCATGGCAGCGCCTTCGATTGAAGGTCTGCGACAGTTTCCGCCGGGCAATTCTTGGGTGTCCTACCTTTATCAAGCGCCGCGATGGAAAGTCGCTCCGCAACAGGGTTGGGGCGATATCCCAAGAGATCTTCCGGGCACCGGACTGGTCGTCTGGGATGAAAGGGGCGAGCTGAAATGCAAAGTGATCGAACTGTCGGGCAATTCCGACAAAGACAAAGAAGCCTGTGACTTTGCCAAGAACGAGCTTGTGCCCAATTGGAGCCATACACGCCTGAGGCCGGCCGCGGTGCCGCTGTACATCATGCAGAGATCGGAAGGGTTTATGGCTATTGGTCCGAAGGACGGCCGCATCGAACGGACGCGCATCAATGCGGAAGGCGCAGCCGCGTTTGAAGAGCGGCTTGCCCAGCGCGGCGTGTTTCCGCGCGGACGCGACACAAGCGAGCTGCGTCTCTATCTCAAAGGCGATACCTCAGGCGCGGTGACGCACTGCCGCGTAGCCAAAACAGCAGGCAGCGATGCAAGCGATATTGCTGCCTGCAAGGCCGCGTATGAAGTTGTGCGACTTGAACCGCGCGAAGACGTGTTCGGCACACCCAATCACCCGATCGGCACGTTCTGGTACGCCAATCCTCGCAAGTAGACGGCCATCGCTGGCAGACCAGCGGCAAAGCGCCTATGTGAGTTCTCGATACGAATTCGAGACTCGAGAGGCCCCGTCCGATGCTGATGCAGACCCATGAAGCCCGCCTTGCCGCGCTGCGCGAGGAATTGAAGCGCCGCGAGCTCGACGGATTCATCATCCCGATTTCCGATGAGCATATGAGCGAATATGTCGGCGATTATGCGCAGCGCCTGGAATGGCTTACCGGCTTTGGCGGTTCAGCAGGCTTTGCGGCGGTAACGCTCGATCACGCGGCGATCTTTGTGGATGGGCGCTACACCGTGCAGGTCCGCGATCAAGTGGACGGTGCTTTGTTCGAATATCGCAGCATTCCGGGTGATAGCCTTGGCGGTTGGCTGAAAGAGGTCGCTTCGGATGGCGCAAAGATCGCCTATGATCCCTGGCTGCACACATGGCGCTGGGTCGCCGCTTTGGAAAAGTCGGTGAAGTCAGCTGGTATCGAGATGCTGCCCGCGGAAGGCAATCCGCTGGATGCAGTTTGGGCCGACCAGCCGACACCGTCTGATGCGCAGGCGATTGTGCACACCGAAGAGCTGGCGGGCCGTTCCTCTGCTGACAAGCGCGCCGAAATCGCCGACTGGCTGACCGGCGAAGGATTGGATGCGGTGGTGATCCCCGCGCTCGACTCGATCGCGTGGCTGCTCAACATTCGCGGGTCTGACGTCTCGCACACGCCGGTCGCGCTGTCTTATGTGATTGCGCACAAAGACGGCACCGCAGAGCTGTTTATCGGCGAGGACAAGGTCACCCCCGAAGTCACCCAGCATCTCGGCAACGCGGTCACCATCCGCGACAGAGGTGAATTCGAGGCCGCCTTGGGTGAACATTCAGGCAAGTGTGTCAGCATCGATCCCACCTTCGGCGTGGTCGGCATTGCGCAGGGCCTGCGCGCGGGCGGGGCAAAGTTTGTGTTCAAGCAGGACCCCACGATCCTCGCCAAGGCGGTCAAAAACCCCGCCGAACAACAGGGCCACCGCGACGCGCAGCGCATTGATGGCGCAGCAGTGAGCCGCTTCTTGCGTTGGCTCGAAGAAACCGCGCCGTCGGGCGAAATTGACGAGCTCGCCGCCGCCGCAAAACTCGAAGGGCTCCGGCGTGAGGCTGGCGATCTGCGCGACACCAGCTTCGACACAATCAGCGCCGCCGCCGGCCATGCCGCCCTGCCGCACTATAAGGTCGACGAGGACAGCAACATTCCGATCCCGCCCGGCTCAATCTACCTCGTCGATAGCGGTGGTCAGTATCCCGCGGGCACCACAGACATCACCCGCACCGTGTGGATCAATTCCGCCAACGGCGCGCAGCCCAGCGCGGAGATGAAGGACCGCTTTACCCGCGTTCTGAAAGGCCACATCCAGATCGACCGTGCAGTCTTCCCGCAAGGCACAACCGGAGGCCAGATCGACGTGCTCGCGCGCCAATATCTCTGGGAAGGCGGGGTCGATTACGCCCACGGCACCGGTCACGGCGTCGGCAGCTTCCTTGGCGTGCACGAAGGCCCGCAACGCATCGCCAAGCCCGCTGGCGGGCAGGCTGGCACGTCTCAAGAGCTGATGGCCGGCATGATCCTTTCGAACGAACCGGGCTATTACAAACCCGATGCGTTCGGCATCCGGATCGAGAACCTTGTGCTGACGGTCGAAAAGCCGATCGAAGGCGCAGAAGGCGGTTATCTCGGCTTCGAATGCCTCACATTCGTACCTCTCGATCGCACTCTAATCGAGAAAAGCCTGCTGACGCCGGACGAAATCGCTTGGGTTAATGCCTATCACGTCGCGGTGCGCGATTTGATCGCGCCGCAGCTTGAGGGCGAGGACCGCGCATGGGTGGAACGGCACACACAACCGCTTTAGCGCACTTGTAGTGGATAGTTTGTTCCAGTAATGTTCTCATATCGCGAGTCGCAACGGGCGGCGCGCCAGAGGAGGATATGACATGATCGGCTACGTAACCCTTGGCACCAATGACCTGCCGCGCGCAGCGACTTTCTACGATGCTATTGCCAAGCATTTCGGCGTGGGCCGCATGATGGATTTTGACACCTTCATCGCATGGGGCGAAATGGGAGGCGCGCCCGGCATCGCTGCGACCAAGCCCTTTGACGAGCAGGAAGCGACCGTCGGCAACGGCACGATGGTGGCACTGCAAGTCGCCGATACGGACACGGTGCAGGCGGTCTATGACGCTGCGCTGGCCAATGGCGGCAGCGACGAAGGCGCGCCCGGCCCGCGCGGAGACGATGGCTTTTACGCGGGCTATTTCCGCGATCCGGATGGCAACAAGCTCAACGTGTTCTGCATGACTGCGCCAACGGGATAGGGCGCGGCGGAAAAGACCAAGCGGGCTAGGAGGGCAACATGACTGCGCGCAAACTCACTGATAGCTTTCTTCACCTCGGGCTGGGCGCGACTGCCGTGCCCCAGCCGCCCTTCTCGGGCATGGATTGGTATGAAGAGTATGGCGCACGCCATGGTGGTGACGGCGCCGAAGGTCGGTTGGTGTCGCAACACACTTTCACCGAAGGGTGGGACACTTGGGAAATGCATCCCAACGGATCCGAAGTGGTCATTTGCACCCACGGGACAATGGTATTGACGCAGGAGTTTCCTGACGGGCAGCGCGAAACCGTCGCTTTGTCAGCCGGAGAATACGCCATCAATCCACCTGGCGTGTGGCATATTGCCGATGTGGAAGAGAGCGCGACCGCCATCTTCATCACCTCTGGCGAAGGCACGCAGATGCGCCCGAGATGATCTCGCGCCCGCCAGACTTTCGGGTCCATGAACGCGGGGCCCAACCTGATACACTTTGCGACAAAGTAACGCTGAACCGGCATAATCCTGCGACAACGCACACCTATAACGGCTCTTGTGAGTTGCGGTGAGCGCCTCAAGCGGCACTCTCCTCAAACGACGAAAGGCTGGCCTCCCCTGGGCCAGCCAATACCCCGGTCGCCGCTGCGCCCCCTACGCAGCGAATTGGTGTCTCGCCGCAACTCTTCTAGATAGAACGAATAGGAGTTTTGATATGCGTAAGAAGACCCTCACATTGACCGTTGCCGCTCTGGCACTTGGAACCGCTGGCATTGCCGTTGCGCAGCACGGCGGAAAGCACAATCCCGATGCCAATGGCGATGGTGAAGTGTCGCTGGCCGAGGCCAAAGCCCATGCTGCAACGCGTTTTGAGCGGATGGATGCCAACAATGATGGTCAGATCGACAAGTCCGACCGTGAAGCCCGCCGCGCCGCTCGCTTTGCCGAAGCTGACACCAACAATGATGGCGAACTGAGCCAGGCCGAAATGACAGCAGCGCGCGAAGCCCGTCAGGCAAAACGCGCTGAACGCCGTGCAGAACGTCAGGCAAAGCGCTTCGAACGCCTCGACACCGACAACAGCGGTGGCGTGAGCGAAGCCGAAATGGCGGCTGCGCAGGAAGCACGTGCAGAACGGCGCGGACAGCGTGGTGAAGCACGCGGCCAGCGCCGTGGACAGCGCGCTGAGATGCGTGGTGGTCGCCGTGGCCCGCAGCGGATGATGCGCATGTTGCGCCGCGCCGACACCAACAAGGATCAGGTCGTTAGCCGCGCAGAGTTTGACGCAGCCGTCGAAGCCCGCTTCGCCCGCGTTGACACTGACAAGTCCGGCACGATCACCACTGAAGAGCGCAAAGCGGCACGCGAGAAAATGCGCGCCCAGCGTCAGGAACGCCGCCAAGGGATGCGTGGGCAGCGTCGCGACGCACGCTGATCACACGCTGACACAGCACAATCTTGGCCCGGCCTGTTCGTCGCATCCAGCGGTTTTGGCGAGCAGGTCGGGCCAAATCACTTTAGAATACACCGCTCCGCCAATCCGCACTAAGAGAGACCGATGAACGCCGACACCGCCAATCCCAAAGTCCTGTTGGTCGATGACGAACCGACTTTGCGCGAGCCATTGGCCGAGTATCTTTCCGGTCAGGGCTTCGATGTGAGCGAGGCCGAGAGCGCTGCGATCGCACGCAGCATGCTCGACGAAACGGTGCCGCAGATTGTGCTTCTCGACATTATGATGCCGGGAGAGGACGGCCTGTCCTTTTGTCGTCACCTGGTCGAAACCCGGCAATTGCCTGTGATCTTCCTGACCGCGCGCGGCGAAAGCACCGACCGGATCATCGGCTTGGAGCTGGGCGCAGACGATTACATCGTCAAACCCTTCGAACCGCGCGAGCTTGTCGCCCGCATCCGCACCGTACTGCGCCGCGTCGGACGCGGGCCAACGCGCGAGGCTCAGGCGGAGGATTGGCATTATGCATTTGAGGGCTGGTTGCTCGATCCGCTCAAGCGCAAACTGACCAATCCCGAAGGCGTGAAAGTGCCGATCTCGACCGCCGAGTTTCGCCTGCTGCGCGCCTTTCTCGACAATCCAAAAAAGGTCATGGACCGCGATGTGCTGCTCGATATGGTTCAGGGCCGCACCGCGCATCTGTTTGACCGCGCGGTCGACAATCAGGTGAGCCGCCTGCGCCGCAAGATCGAAGCCGACACGCGCGAGCCGCAATATATTCTGACCGTGCGCGGCGGCGGATACCGCTTTGCTGCACAGGTCAAACGCAGTCCTCCTGCACCGGAAAGTTGAGGCGTAGATGGGGCGGCTTATTCCAAAGAGTCTTCTTGGTCAGACCCTGATGGCCGTCGCGCTGGCATTGTTGCTGGCGCAGACGATCACATCGGTGTTGATCTACCGCATCGCAGAGGACCGGCGCGAAGAAGGGCAGGTAACCGCAATTGTTAGCCTGATCTGGGGCAGCCCCATGCTTCGCAGGGATCGCGGGGAAGAGGTGTTGTCCGACAATCAAAGGCGCCGTCCGCGGCGCGCGGATCAACGCGGGGCACCGCCTTTGCGGCCTGAGATCACCGAAACGTATCCGCTGCTTTCCGAAGAGGTGAATGACAGCGAACTGGCCGCGCTCATTACAACACGCATCACAGATTTCATGAGCCAAAAGCCGCATGACGTGATTGTGACGCAGCGCCTCGCCAAAGATGATCCGGTGCTTTTTGAGCGCACGCGCGGTTGGCGACGATCGGTTCGACGTTTGGAGACAGTATCCGCCGAGATTCTCGTCGCAGCAGTGCAATGGACGGATGGCGGGGTATGGCATGTGGTGCGCGTGCCCAATCCGCGCGCGGATCGCACTGTCATCGCGGTCACCACAGCACAAACGCTCGTGATCTTTGTCGTCCTGATGACGCTGCTGTTCTTCGTTCTGCGCCGCATCACGCGCCCGCTGGCGCGGCTGACCGAGCGGGTGGGAGACTTTGCCAGCAATCCGGACCGCGCCGTGGTGCTTGAGGAAAGCGGTCCTTCCGACACGCGCCAGCTGATTGCAGCGCATAACGCCATGGAAGCGCGCATTGCCGCTCTGCTGGACGAAAAAGACGTGATGCTTGGGGCGATCGGGCATGACCTGAAGACCCCGCTTGCAGCCCTGCGGGTGCGGATCGAAAGCGTACCCAACGACACTCAGCGCGCCCGCATGGCGGACAGTATTGAGGATATCACCCGCACGCTGGACGATATTCTCTCGCTTGCCCGTGTCGGACGCGGCGGGACGGCTGAAGTCATCGATCTGGGCGCGCTCGCCATCGGCATCGTCGAGGAGTTCGAGGATCTCGAAGAGCCGGTGACGATCAATGATCCCCCGCGCCTCGCCGCGCGGGTTCAGGAAACGTGGCTCAAGCGCGCGGTGCGAAATCTGGTTTCGAATGCGGTGCGCTATGGCGGTTCAGCGGAGCTCTCCGTGCTCAAGGCCGATGGCCATGCCGTGATCCGCGTGGACGACCAAGGGCCCGGCATTCCTGCGGATCAGATCGAGACGATGTTGGAACCGTTCACGCGCGGGGAGGCCAGCCGCAACCGCGCAACCGGCGGCGCAGGACTGGGCCTCACCCTCGCCCGCGCGATTGCCGAACAACACGGCGGTACTCTGGAGCTGGCGAACCGCAGCGAAGGCGGCCTGCGGGCGGAAATCCGTCTGCCGATCTAAGTTCATCGGACCCATTAGGGTTCGCAAGGGCGACCGCCCGCCCACAGCGACGCGACCGTCAAGGCGCGTGAGCGAGGATAGCCAAGCGGGCGGATGCCCGCGCCGGCGCTTGAGGCAATCTAACGCATTAAGCCGCCGATCAAGTTGCGCACAAAGCGGCCCGCGATCGGGCCTGCCAGATCGGTGGCGATGGAGCCGACCGCTGACGTGATGCCTGACTTCACCGGATTGGCGCGGCTTTTCTTGCCCAGAACAGCGGCTGCCGCTGCGCCCGCCATGCCGCCTGCGGCGACTTTGGTCCCGCGCGAAACGGCCTTCTCCCACATGCTCTTTGACTTACGCGAGCGCTTGCCGACTTCCTCTTCGCCCTTTTCGGCGACTTCTTCTGCGGTGGCCGCAGCATCAGCGGCCTTCTGCGCGAGCACTTCCTCTGCGCTCTCGCGGTCGACGCGTTCGTCATACTTGCCGTCAAACGGGCTGATCGACTGGATAATTGCGCGCTCTTTCGCGGTTAGCGGGCCAAGGCGCGAACGCGGCGGTTTGATCAGCGTGCGTTGAACGACAGTCGGCGCGCCATCTTCATCGAGCGTCGAAACCAGTGCCTCACCCACTTTCAGCTCGGTGATGACCTGCTCGACATCCAGCTCTTCATTGATGCGGAAGGTTTCGGACGCAGCCTTGATTGCGCGCTGGTCCCGCTTCGTGAAGGCGCGCAGGGCATGCTGCACCTTGTTGCCGAGCTGGCCAGCGACTTCCTCAGGGATGTCGATCGGGTTCTGGGTGCAGAAGAACACGCCAACGCCCTTGGAACGGATCAGACGCACGACCTGCTCGATCTTCTCCTGAAGCGCTTTAGGGGCATCGTCGAAAAGAAGGTGTGCCTCGTCAAAGAAGAACACCAGCTTGGGTTTCTCAGGATCACCGACTTCGGGCAGGCTCTCGAACAATTCAGCGAGCAGCCACAGCAGAAACGTCGCGTAAAGCTTCGGGCTGCGCATCAGCTTGTCAGCGGCAAGAACATTCACATAGCCGCGCCCCTGTTCGTCACATTTGAGGAAATCGTCGATCTCCAGCGCAGGCTCTCCAAAGAAGTGGTCCGCCCCTTGGGCTTCAAAGCTGAGCAGCTGGCGTTGGATCGCACCAACTGATTGCTTCGAGACATTGCCATAGGTGCCCGAAAGCTCCTTCGCGTTCTCGTTCGCCCATTGCAGGATCGACTGCAGATCACCGAAGTCGAGTAGCAGCAGGCCGTTTTCATCGGCATATTTGAACACGATCTGCAGCACGCCTTCTTGCGTGTCGTTCAGATCAAGCAGGCGCGCGAGCAGCAGCGGACCCATTTCCGAAACCGTGGTGCGGATCGGGTGGCCTTGCTCACCGTACAAGTCCCAGAAGATCGCCGGATTGTCTGAATAACCGTAATCATCCATGCCAAGCTCTTTGGCGCGGCCTTCCAGCTTGTCGGCGTGTTTGAAAGTCGGCGAGCCGGGCATAGCGATGCCCGACAGATCACCCTTCACGTCGGCCACGAAGACAGGCACGCCATTTGCGGAGAAGCTCTCGGCCAAACCTTGCAAGGTCACCGTTTTACCCGTGCCGGTTGCGCCCGCGATTAGGCCGTGACGGTTGGACCGGCTCAGCGCCAGACTCTGGTTTTCGCCATTGCTGCCCAGTCCAAGGAAGATATCGCTCATCGAATTGTGACCCCTAAGTGATGTGTCATTGTCGCCCACTTGTGTTGTCATGACGTCTGCAAGCCCAAATCCAAGCGGTCAACCTCTCGACAGCAGCGAACGAACGTCTAATGCAGGAATTGATGGGAGAACGGTCGCCATTCGTGTTGCTGGATGACGCCCGCGAAAGCGGTGCGGCGGATGCGATGCTGTATGAGGCGCCGATCGAGGTCTTCGCAGCCTATCATCCCGGCGATGTGGCCGATGTCTTGGCCAAGGCCGAGGCTGCACGCGCCGAGGGGCGCGGCACGCTGGCCGGTTATATTGCTTATGAAGCCGGCTTGGCGCTGGAGCCTAAACTGGGCGGATTGGCCGATGCTCGCAATGGCGCGGCCGGGCCGCTGGTCTGGCTGGGCCTGTTCGAAGAACCACGCCGCATTGCTGCCGAGAATGTGGACGCATGGCTGAATGAGAGGGCTGAGGGCGACGGCTCCATCGGCCCGCTTGATCCGCAGGTTTCGCCCGGCGGCTACGAAGCCGCATTCGAGACACTGCGCGAGGCGATCCATGCGGGCGATATCTATCAGGCGAACCTCACCTACCCGCTCGCCGGTTCCTATCGCGGGGATCCAATGGCGATCTATGCTCGGCTGCGCGGTGCGGCCAAGGCCGGGTATGGCGGCGCGATCTTTGATGGTTCGCACTGGCTCTTAAGCTTCTCGCCCGAGTTGTTCGTTTCGCTGGAAGGGGACAGCGCGAAGGCCAAGCCGATGAAGGGCACGCGCCCGCGCGGTGGTGACGCTGCGAGCGATGCCGAACTCGCCGAAGAATTGGCCATGTCGGTCAAGGACAAGGCCGAAAACCTGATGATCGTTGATCTGATGCGCAACGACCTGAGCCGTGTGGCGGTGCCGGGCAGCGTGCGTGTGGATGCGCCGTTTGCCATTGAAAGCTATCCCACCGTGCACCAGATGGTGAGCACCGTGCACGCACAACTGGCGGAAGGAAAAGGCGCAGGCGATCTGATCGGGGCGCTGTTCCCATGCGGTTCGATCACCGGCGCACCCAAGATCCGCGCGATGGAGCTAATCAACGAAGTCGAGCGCGATGCACGCGGCCCCTATTGCGGGGCGATTGGCCGGATCGACGCAGATGGAAACGCCGCCTTTAACGTCGCCATCCGCACTTTGCGCCTGACGCCTATCGAGAATGATCAGGGCAATGCGATGCTGGGCGTCGGCTCTGCCATCGTCGCCGATAGCGACGCCATGGCCGAACGGCGCGAATGCGAGGTGAAAGCGGGCTTCGCACGGCGCGCCTCGCCCGATCTGACTGCGCCCAATTGCGATTTGATCGAGACAATGCGCTTTGACCCCGAAACCGGCGTCGCGCATCTGGAGCTGCATCTGGCGCGGATGAAGGAAAGCGCGAAGGTGCTGGGCTTCGAATTCGACCGCCACGCCGCGCGCAACCAGATTCAGGCGCTGTGTTTCGAGTTGGAGGATGCGGCCAAGCTGCGGCTGTTGGTGGCGAGGAGCGGCGAACTGGCTTTGGAAGCCGGGCCAATGCCAAAGCCGAATGCCGAAACGGTGGACGTGATTGCCCTGCCCAGCCCGCTCGACCCGTCGGATTGGCGGCTGCGTCACAAAACCTCGGATCGTGGGTTTTACGAAGACGCGTTGAACGCGGCGAAAGCCGCTGGCGCTGGCGAGGCGGTGTTGGTGCGCGATGATGGGCTGGTGACCGAAGGAAGCTTCACCAATGTGTTTGTAGAGCGCGATGGCGTGTTGCTCACCCCGCCCGCTTCGCTGGGCCTGCTCCCCGGCATATTGCGCGAACACCTGATTGCCGAAGGCCGCGCGACAGAGGCCGAATTGACGCTTGATGACCTCGCCGATGGTTTCTTGCTCGGCAACGCGCTACGCGGATTGTTCGCCGCAAAGCTTGTATAGCGCGCAGCAGTTTCCTACCGCGGCGCAATATGGGAAGAAGCGGGGCATGAAACGTCGCCCCACCCCTCAATCGAACCAATCGATCAAACCGCACATTATTGATCGATTGGAATTTTGCCCTTGAACACTGTTTCAACTGTTTCAGGCGTTCTAGACGCACGATGAAGCGTTGAGATCGCAGTCAGTCTTCGCAGCCGAGTGACCAAACCCTATGAACATCCCCATCCTATTCGAAGACGGCGAAGCGCTGGTGATCGATAAGCCCGCTGGCCTGCCGGTCGACCGCCCCAAGCGCGGCGGCCCGGCGCTGTGGGACCATATCGAGCAGCTGAAGCTGGGCTTTCAACGACCGCCAGTTGCAGTGCACCGGCTCGACACCGACACGAGCGGATGCTTGCTGCTGGCGCGCAATCCCAAAGCGCTGAAACGCTTCAACAAGGCATTCGAAGACCGATTGGTGGGTAAGACCTACCTTGCGGTGATCGATTTCGAGCCGAGCGAGCAATCGGGCACCATTGCCCTCAACCTCGCCAAGATCAGCAGCGCAGAGAAAGGTTGGCGCATGATTGCGGCGAAAAAGGGCAAACCGGCGGTGTCACATTGGGAGCTGCTCCAGACCATTGGAGAGGGCGACAAACGACGCTCGCTGATCCGATTCCGCCCGACCACCGGGCGCACCCACCAGTTGCGGGTCCATGCGCTGCAAGGGCTCGGCGCGCCGCTGCTGGGCGATCCGGTCTATGGGCCCGTGCGCGGGCAGAACAAGGGCGCGCCGCGCACCATGCTCCACGCCGAGACGATCACATTGCAACGCGGAAACAAGCCCCCGATCAGCGCCTATGCTCCCTTCCCGGAAGACTTCGTGCGCGCAGGCCTGACTGCACCGGAAGCGCCCGAACCACCCGCACCGCCCGCTGCACAAACAGTCGATGGATGACATACTGCTCAGCCGCGCCCACGCTTTGGCGGAGGAGAGCTTCCTCGCCGGCTCTGGTCCCGGCGGGCAGAATGCCAATAAAGTCGCGACCGAGGTGCAGCTGCGGGTCAACATATACGCACTGCGCCTACCCCCGCCCGTCTTCGCAAGGTTGCGAGAGGCAGCGGGATCGAAGCTGACGGCGGCAGGCGATTTGCTGATCACAGCGCGCCAGCACCGCACGCAGGAAGCCAACCGGCAGGCGGCGCGCGCGAAGCTGGAGGAAATGCTCGAGGCCGCGCATCGCCAGCCAAAGAAGCGCGCCAAGAGCAGGGTCAACCGAGTCGGCAAGACCAAGCGGCTGAAAGCGAAGAAGGCGCGCGGCACCGTGAAGGCCAATAGAGGCAAGCCAAGCGGGTCTGATTGGTGAGCGAGATCGCGTGACTCTGCTTGACTTTACCCCGTGAATCGCTCATTGGCGCGCCCTGATCGGCGGCGCGGGTTGCGTCGCCCATTTTGTTTTAGACCTTTTCACGCTCTCACAGAGCGACACCAAGCATTTAGGAAACCGCCATGGCGAAGCCCGCAACCGTCAAGATCAAGCTCGTCTCGACCGAGGGCACGGGCTTTTACTACGTGACCAAGAAGAACCCGCGCAACATCACCGAGAAGATGGTGTTCCGCAAATACGATCCGGTCGCGAAGAAGCACGTCGAGTTCAAAGAAGCCAAGATCAAGTAAGATCGGCTTTTCTGCACGCATTGCAGAAACTTCTACCTTTCAGCTTGCCAACACGGCGGTTCAGCCTGCAATCATTCGGCTGAGCCTATTGCTCCTTGTCCAGAATGCGGGAGTTTTGACCATGCCGACACGATTCGTACCGACCAAAGCCTTGAAGATCGCCGCCATTGCTGGCGTCGGCGTGGCTGCGCTGTCGCTGCCAGGTGAAACGCCTTTGAGCCCCGTGGCCGAGGCGCAGGCGCAGAGCAATTCAGCGAAGCTGGATCAGGTGGTGACCGCACTGCGCGGCATCTCGACAATGCGCGCCAGCTTCACCCAAACTGATCGTTCGGGCGCTGTTGCGCGCGGGCAGATGACGCTGAAACGTCCGGGCAAGATTCGATTCGATTACGGCAAGAACGCTGATCTGCTGGTCGTCTCAAATGGCCGCTCGCTCTACATGGTCGATTACGAAGTGCGCCAAGTGCAGCGCTGGCCGATCAAGAACTCGCCGCTTGGCGCGCTGCTCGATCCGAATCGCGATGTGAAGCGTTATGGCAAACTGATCCCGACCGGAAACAGCAACGTCATCAGCGTTCAGGTGCGCGATCCGAAAAAACCGGAATACGGCACGATCACGATGATCTTCACGAAGAACGGCCGGGCGCCGGGTGGATGGCAGCTTGCGAACTGGGTGGCTTTGGACGCGCAGAATCACCGCACGACCGTCCGCCTGTCGAATCACCGCTATGGCGTTTCGGTCGCGGAAAGCACGTTTACATTCAAAGACCCGCGTAAAACGTCTCGTCGACCGCGATGAACGGTTGAACCGCGTTTAGTTGTATAGATACGACAAAATCGGGCTCACGTTCATAAACGCGAAAGCTAAAACGCCGTAATTTTACAAATACAAAGCGGCTGAAGGTGGGTTTCCCCCCTGTTGCCCGGTCCTTCGTGATGGCCGCTTTGGACAAGCGTGACGAACGCTGAATGGAACCCCTGTCCCACCGCCCCCGGGGCAGGGGTTTTTCATTTCTTTCCTACACGATGTCAGCGCTCTAGCGCTTCAGTCCCAACCGAATGCAGCGCGGATGATGTCGTAGATGACATTCTGCTCGATCACGCCGCGCGCTTTCTCTGCACCAGGCCCTTGCGCGTAGAGGGCAACGTCCTCGCCCGCATGGGTTTCGCTGTAAAGCGGCACGGTCGATTGCTGCTGCGCGTTGACGCCAGTGGCCGGATCGGGGCGCTCGGCTTTGTTTGCGATGGCGCCTGGACCATTGGCGTAGCCGAGCGTTGTATAAGGCTTGCCATCGGTTGCGGGTGTTGGCTCTTCGGTATTGGTCAGGTCGCCTGATGGCGGCACTACCAGACCCAGAATGTCGTTTCCGCGGCGCGGATAGCCCGCAATGGTGAAGACGTGGCTGTGGTCTGCGGTGACCATAATCAGAGTGTTTTCGGGATTGGTGTTGTCGATCGCGTACTGGATCGCACGGGCGAACTCGACGGTTTCTTCGAGCGCGTAGCCTGCTTTGCCCGCGTGGTGGCCGTGATCGATACGACCGGATTCGACCATGAGATAATAGCCGTCCGGATCCGACTTGAGCCGCGCAATCGCCTGCGCGGTCATATCGGTCAGCGTAGGCTCGCTGGCGCCCTTGGTGCCATCCTTCTCGGCCTCGTAAGTCATGTGGCTGGAGCTGAAGAGACCAAGAACGGGTTTATCTGCCGGTGCCGCTTCCAATTCGGTTTTGGTCGTTGCGAACGAACCGCCTGTGCGAGCGGTCCATTGTGCGGCGAGATCGACATCGGCTTCTTTGCGATTGCCGCCGTTCTCACCGCCAAGAAAAGAGCGCTTGCCCCCACCCAAAGCCACATCGAAATCGGCTTTGACCAGCTGGGTCGCGATGTCGTCGCAGGCCGAATTGTCCAAACTCTCGCTACTGCTGACATACGACTCCCAGTTCCGGTCGGCGCTGCGAGCGTAGACGCTGGCCGGTGTCGCGTGGGTCAGGCGCGCGGTAGAGACAATGCCGAGCGCAAGCCCGCGCTGTTTTACTTCTTCGCCGAGCAATGGAAGCGGATGTGTAAGAGCATCGGCGCAGGAGCCCCGTGCAGCCTCTGGCCCAATGCCGAGCACGCCAATGCGGGTCTTCCTGCCGCTGTGCATCGCGGTCGCCGTGCCTGCGCTGTCAGGAACCTGCGCGTTGGTGTTGTACGTTTTGACGAGCGCAACATTGTCGAACTTCTCGAAGCTCAGCAGATTCTCTTCGCCCGTCTCTCCGCGCTTCTGTCCGGCATAGATACGAGCCGCGGTGATGGTGGAGATGCCCATGCCATCGCCGATAAACAGGATCACATTCTTCGCTTTCTTGGGCGCTGCTTCCTGCGGCACGGGCTGCGAAGCGCTGGCGACAGAAGTCCTGCCCTGATCGGTCGAGCAAGCGCCAAGCGATAAAGCGGCGCCGACCAACAGTGCGGTGAAAGAACGAGTGCGGATCATGCTTGGCTCTCCAAAGAACATTGCGTGCTCCCTATCGCTATCCATTGTGACAGCAAAGCTAAAGCTTGTGGGGCAAGTGCCTCGCCCCTAAGTCCCCAATCATGGTTTCTGTCACTACCTGGAATATCAACTCCGTCCGCCTGCGCTTGCCCATCGTTGAGAAGTATCTCACCGAGCACGCGCCCGATGTCCTTTGCCTGCAGGAGATCAAGTGCGAGAACGACAAGTTCCCCGCCGAGGCGCTCGCCGCGATGGGATACGAGCATCAGGCGGTGTGCGGGCAAAAGGGCTATCATGGCGTCGCCACGGTCAGCCGTCTGCCCTTGAAAGAGGTCTCACGCCATGACTGGCAAGCGAACGGCGAAGCACGGCATATTGGTGTCGAGGTTGGCGATACCGGCATGGTGGTCGAGAACGTCTATGTGCCCGCCGGCGGCGATATTCCCGACCGCGAGAAGAATGTGAAATTCGGGCAGAAGCTCGATTTTCTCGAACGGATGACGCGCTGGGCGGACAACGTGGACGCGCCCACGCTGATCGTCGGTGATTTCAACATCGCTCCGCTCGAAAGCGATGTGTGGAGCCACAAGCAGCTGCTCAAAGTTGTCAGCCACACCCCGCTCGAAGTCGAAACCCTGCAACGCTTCAAAGACGCGCACGGCTGGGTCGATGTCGGCCGCGAGTTCATCCAGGATCCGGAACGCTATTTCAGCTGGTGGTCTTACCGCTCGCCCGATTGGCGCAAGAATGACCGCGGACGGCGGCTCGATCATATGTGGGCGAGCCCACAGCTCGCGAAACAGGCCACGGCGCACAGCGTGCTTGAAGAGGCGCGCAGTTGGGAAAAGCCGTCCGATCACATCCCGCTGATCACGGAGTTCGATCTCTGAGCGGGGATAACCACCTGAAGGGCCCTTCGCCCGAACGGCGCGCCGCGCAAGCGGTGGATGCGCTGCGCCATGGCTGGGCGCTTGATTTTGCCGGTGGTCCGGTTCTGCTCCCTATCGAAACCGCCATCGCGCGCGGTGCGCTATCCGGCCAGCTTTTGATATCGGCTGCGCGCGCGGCGACATTGAAACTCACCAACCAACGTGAGGCAGCGCGCAGCGATGTGCCGCACACGCCGATACTGATCAGGGGCGGCGAACCCATCTCGCTCGATCTGGCGCGCGCAATCGCTGATCCGTCGCTGGACCTCAACAATCCGCTCAAAGGCCCGTTTCGCGCGGACGGCATCAATTGGCCGGACGAGGCGGTCGCGGCGATGGAGTATGCTCGCATTGCCGGCATTCTTCCCGCCTTTATGGTCGATCCGGTTGAAGGGGGTGAGCCACACCCGCTCCATGCAAGCGATCTCGCCGCTTACACCGATACGGGCCGGCTCGACATCGTCACTCGGGCGCGCCTGCCTGTCACGGCAAGCGAGGATGCCGAGATCATCGCGTTTCGTTCGACTGCAGATACGCGAGAGCATGTCGCGCTGGTGATCGGCAAACAGACGGGAGACAAAGTGCCGCTGGTGCGGCTGCATTCGGAGTGCCTGACTGGCGATGTGCTCGGCAGCCTCAAATGCGATTGCGGACCGCAGCTCGATGCGAGCCTCGACGCCATGGCGCGGCATGCCCGCGAAGATGATGGTTGGGGCGTGCTGCTTTACATGCGGCAGGAGGGACGCGGGATTGGCCTCATTAACAAACTGCGCGCCTATCGCCTGCAGGATCAGGGCTTCGACACAGTGGATGCGAACCAGCGGCTTGGCCTGCCCGATGAAGCGCGCGACTTCCCGGTGGCAGCTCGGATGCTCGAATTGATCGGTGCGACAACGATCCGGTTGATGACCAACAATCCGAAGAAAGTGGATGCACTCACCGAGGCTGGGATCACTGTGACCGAGCGCGTGCAACACCAATTGCCCGACAACCCGCACAACGCCCGCTACCTCGCCACCAAGCGCGACCGTTCGGGGCATCTGCTCAAATGAGCATTACCATTCGTGATGAGGCGCCCGGCGACGAGGAGACAATCTTTGCGCTGACCAAGGCTGCGTTTGACCCCATGCCGTTCAGCGATGGAGACGAGCCGGAGCTGGTAAACAAGCTGCGCGCGGATGGCGATTTGACACTGTCTCTGGTCGCCGAAGACGCGGAGAGGATCGTCGGCCATATCGCGTTTTCGCCCGTTACCATCACCGACGGCGCGCGGGATTGGTATGGACTTGGCCCTGTATCGGTTTGGCCAGAACTACAGCGCGAAGGCATAGGCGGCGCGCTGATCAATCGCGGCATCGCCGATATGCGGCAAAAGGGTGCTAAGGGCATCATCTTGCTTGGGAGCAACGAGTACTACCCGCGCTTTGGCTTCAAACACGAACCCCAGTTGAAGTATCCCGGACCACCGCCCGAGTATTTCCAGTGCTTGCTGCTGGAAGGCGAATTGCCAAGCGGTGAGGTATCTTACGCGCGGGCTTTCGGCTAAACTGTCAGCCTCAAAGCAAAAAAAGAGGCAGAACATGCGTTACTTCATCCTTGCCCTTGCGATGGTCCTCGGCCTCGGGAATTACTCCAACGACGCGGTGCAAGAACTCGTCAACGAGGGGGAGAACGCTCAAGCCTTTGCATTGGCAGAGGAAGGAGCGAGGAGCGGAGACGCACGCGCTCATGAATGGCTCGGCTGGTTCTATGACGAGGGTCGTGGGGTCGAGGCGAATCCTCAAAAGGCTTTAGAACACTATCGCATCGCGATCGCTGGTGGGCGCAACTATTCGCGCTGGCGTGTGGGTGTGTTGATTGACCAGGGCAAGGCTGAGGGGACTCTCGAGGAGGCCGTCGGCCTCTTCACCACCGCCGCAAACGAAGGCTTCAGCAATGCCATGGTCAGCCTTGGGATGATGCAAGCTCTCGGACGTGGGACGGCCCAAGACTACGACGCCGCATTTGCCAACTACATGAAGGCAGCGCGCGCTGGGAACGATCATGGATTACGCGGGGTGGGCGTGTTGTTTTACAATGGCGAAGGCGTTGAAGTGAACAAACGCGAGGCCGCTGCCTGGTTCTTGGCTTCGGCCGTGCATGGCAATGAAGATGCCGACAGGAGCTTCGAAGTTGTCTCAAAAGAGCTTGAAGGCATAGACTTTCGCGAGATCGGCAGACGCGCGAACGTCATCTGTGAAGAGCTCGGGCTGCCGCGCCGTGTTGAAATCAGAGACGATGATCCGGAGCCATCAACGCAGGCGTGAGGCCATTTCACCGCCGCTCGTATTGCTTCAAACCGCCCGCCAGGGCGTTGCCTGACAAGGCGATGCGCGAGCCGGTCCAGTCGGCCAGAAACACGCTCGAACGGCGCAGTCCCGGAACGAAACGGGCCTGATTGCCGGTGACTTCCAGCCCGTCGGAATTGTGCAGGTTCTGTTCGGCACCCAGCGCGATGAAGGCGGAGTAGTTCTCTTTGCTGCGCCCCTGGACGAACCAGTTGCCTCTGATCATCCCGCGGCTGCCAGCGGGCAGGTCGATCATGTAATTGGTTTTATTGCCGTTGGCGTCGTCGAACGAATTGTTTTCGATCGTCACATTGGCCACGCGCGCTTTGACGTAATGCCCGCCCTGTCCGCGTTCAAAGCGGCTCTCTTTGACCGTCAACGAACCGTAATTGCCGATATAGAGCGAGTGCGCGCAGCCCGCCGAGTTCTCGCATGTGCCCAGCCCGCTAAAGGTCGAGCGCACGATGTAAATCTGCGAGTTTGGATCATTGGCGCTCAGAATGCCCTGCTGGCTGTCGAGGAACCAAGAATTGGCGACATTCAGGCTGCCCTTCTCGAGCCGGATACCTGCACCGTTCCCATCCCGAACGGCGAAATTGCGGAAGACGACACCGCGTACCTCTGCGCCCGTTCCACGCAAGACCAATCCAGCCTTGCCCTCGCAAGAACGGCGTTCGAAAATCGCAGCGCCCGGCTGCTCAGAGACATACTTGATAACGCCCGCTTCCTGAACAGCGCATTCGGGGTAGATACCCGGAGCGATGTTGATCGTCGCGCGTGAATTGCCCACCGCTTTGATCGCCGCCTGAAGCGAGCCATAGGATTTGCCCGTTTCGGCAATCGTGAAAGCCCCGCCACCGCTCTGCGCGTGGATTGTTGTCGCCGACAGTGCGACGATCAGCGAGCTGCCGAGCGCGGCGGCGAGCCATTTCTTCATGCGTCCTTCCGGAACACGGCGGGCGGGGGCATTTTTCTGAACCATGTAAGGGACTTTACCAGACTGCCCTTGCCGCAATGCTCACGCTTTTCACTGTGTGCCGTTTCGAACCATCAATTCGCGCTTTGCTTAAGGGCCTGCGCGTGGCTAGATAGTGCCAATCTTAAAGGGATAACTGAGGAGGATCACCCCCATGAAGAAGATTGCAAGCATCGCTCTGCTTGGTGGAGCAACATTGGCACTGGCCGCATGCGGCAGCTCTGAAAGCGCATCGACCGAAGCAACCGCCGACACCGTTGAAGTGCCTGCGGACGAGGCTTTGGAAGCCGTGACGGAAGAGCCGGTTGAAGACAGCGCCGCCAGCGAAGGTGACGAAGGCGAAGGCGCCGAGCCCGCACCGGTCACTCAGGAAGCGGCTGAAACGGCAGCGGACAATGCGGCTGAAGTCGCAGACCAAGCCGAAGCGGCTCTGGAGGCGGCCAACGCGGCCGCTGAAGCAGCGTCGGCAGCTGACGCAGCTGATGTTGCAGAAGCTGCGGCCGCTGCTGCGGCTGATGCGGTTGAAGAATAAGCGAATGGCACACAGACCGGCGGACCACGATATGCGTGGAGGCCAGCGCTTGCGCGCATGGTCCGCTGGCGTGCTGCTTCCTGCAGCGCTGCTTTCAGCCTGTGGCACCGGCTCAGAAACGGGCCCTGGCGGCGTGACCGAGGGCGAAGCAGCGGCTCTTGATGAAATTGCGGAAGAGCTGGACAAGCAACAGATCCCCGAGGGCGCGATCCCTCCGGTGGACTTGCCCGCTCCGCAACAGGCTCCCGAAGCTCAATCCAACACTGCCCAAGAAGGCGAATAGGCGGGCGGCAAAGCCCGTGTGAGAGGACAGATCGAGATGAATGTGGCACCCGACCATGCCGGACAGTTCAACGCCGGAATGGACACCGACACGTTCGAGCAATTTGCCGAGCAGCTTGAGCGCTATGTCAACGAACGTCTGATCCCTGCCGAGGGCGAAGTGATCGCAAACGACGCGATCCCGCCCGAAATCATCGATGAGATGCGCGAGATGGGATTGTTCGGGCTGACTGTGCCGGAAGAATATGGCGGCGCTGGCCTCAACATGGGTCAATATGCGCGGGTGGTGAACATCATGGCCTATGCCGCCCCCGCCTATCGCTCGATCTTCTCGATCAATGTCGGCATGTTTTCGAGCGCGTTGAAGAACGGCGCAACCGAGGAACAACGCGCCGAATGGTATCCCAAAATCGCCGAAGGAAAAATCGCGTGCTTTGGCCTGACCGAGCCGGGTTCGGGCAGCGATAGCGCCGGGTTGCAGACCACCGCTGTGCCTGATCCCGATGGCAATGGCTGGATCCTCAACGGCACCAAGCGCTACATCACCAACGCGCCGCATGCAGAAGTCGCTTTGATCATGGCGCGGACCGAAAAGGAAAACCTGCCCAAGAATGCGCATGTCAGCGCCTTTCTGGTGCCGATGGATACGGCTGGTGTTTCGACCGGATCACCTGACCACAAGATGGGCCAGTCAGGTTCGCACATCTCGGATATCATGCTTGATGATGTGAAGGTGCCGGGTGATGCGCTGCTGGGCGGTGAGACCGGCAAGGGCTTCCGCTTCGCGATGCAAAGCCTCGACAATGGCCGCATTTCCGTTGGCGCGGCGGCAACCGGCTATGCGCGCCGTGCGCTGAATTCGGCGCTGCGTTATGCCAATGAACGCAAAGCGTTTGGCGAGCCGATCGCGCGTTTCCAACTGATCCAGGCGATGCTGGCCGACAGCGAAACCGAAATCTACGCCGCCGAATGCATGATGCGCGATGTGACCGAACGCGCCGACCGTGGCGAAAACATCATCACCAAGGCGGCGGCCTTTAAAGTATTCGCCAGCGAGATGTGCGGCCGCGTCGTCGACCGCGTCGTTCAGGTCTATGGCGGCGCAGGATACCTCGCTGAATACGATGCCGAGCGCTTTTATCGCGATGCGCGCATCTACCGCATTTACGAAGGCACCACGCAGATTCTGCAGCTTCAGATCGCCAAACACATGCTGCGCGAATGGGAAGCAGCGAACGGATAACGCACCTTGTACAAACTTCTTACCGACCTCTCGATCATCGAGGTCTCCAGTTTCGTCGCTTCACCCACCGCCGGGCTTTACTGCGCGCAGATGGGGGCGGAAGTTATCCGCGTCGATCACAAGGCCGGCGGCCTAGATTACGACCGGTTCATGCTGACCAAAGAGGGCCGTTCGCTAAGCTGGGAGAACCTCAACCGCGCCAAGAAATCGGTCGCGCTTGATCTGCGCAGCGGCGAAGGGCGCGAATTGTGCGTCGAGCTGGCGGCGAAGACGGGCCAGTGCATCACCAACCTTCCCGAGAAGAGCTTTCTGAGCCACGCGGCCATGGCGGCGAAACGCGATGACATGATCAGCGTGCGCATCATGGGATGGCACGACGGGCGGCAGGCGATGGACTTTACGGTCAACGCTGCGTCTGGTTACCCGCTGATGACCGGCCCAGAAGAGTGGGACCCGGAGACCGCACCGCCGATCAGCCAACCCCTGCCGGCGTGGGATTTCATCACCGGTGCCTATTCGGCCTTTTCGCTGATGACCGCGCTGCATCATCGCACCGCGACCGGCCAAGGCAGCGAGATGCGCGTGCCGCTGGGCGATGTGGCGATTGGCACCATGGCAAACTCCGGGACGCTCGCTGAAATGCTCTATCGCGGCGGGGATCGCCAGCGTCTGGGCAACGCCATCTGGGGTGCGTTCGGGCGCGATTTCCGGTCAAGAGACGGCAAGCGCTTTATGGTCGCCGCGCTGACGCCAAAGCAGTGGACGGGGCTTGTTGCTGCATTCGATGTGGCCGAGCCGATTGCTGCGCTCGAAAAGGAACTCGATGTGGACTTTAGCGCCGGTGATCGCCCGCGCTTTGAAAACCGTCACCGCCTTTTCGATATCTTCCAATCTGCCGCCGAAGCCGAGGATTACGCGGCGCTCGCCGAGCGTATGGCCGCGCAAGGTTGCACGTTCGAGCATTATCGTTCGCACCATGAGGCTTCGCAGGATCCCGATCTGGTGGCGAACAATCCGCTGTTCGGCCCCTCGCCTGCTAACCCTTCGGGCTTTGAATATCCCGCCACACGCAGCTTCGCGAATATGCCAGCGCACGAGGCTGGTGACCCAGCAGCAGCGCCCTATCTCGGGCAGCATTCCGAGGAAGTCTTGGCCGAACGTCTTGGGCTTTCCTCGGGCACTATCGCCAAGCTGATCGATGCAGGCACTGTCGCACGCTCTGATAAAAACGCCAATTACGAGTACCGCTGATGACCAGACGCGCCGCCATTGTTTCACCGCTCCGCACACCCGTGGGCAAGTTTTTGGGCGGGCTGTCGAGCCTCAATGCGGGCGAACTTGGCGCGATCATCCTCAAAGCGCTGGTCGAGCGCTCGGGCATTGATCCGGAGCGCGTTGACGATGTCGTGTTCTCGCAAGGCTACGGCAACGCCGAAGCGCCCGCCATTGGTCACTGGTCCTGGCTCGCTGCAGGGCTTCCACTTGAGGTGCCCGGCTACCAACTGGACCGGCGCTGCGGCTCAGGACTGCAAGCGGTCGCCAATGCGGCGATGATGGTCGAGACGGGCATGGCCGACGTCGTGGTCGCAGGCGGTTGCGAGAGCATGTCCAATGTCGAGCACTACACGCTGCAAGGGCGCGGCGGTGCGCGGATGGGCGATATCACGCTGCACGATCGCCTCTCTCGCGGGCGCTTGATGAGCCAGCCAATCGAGCGGTTCGGGATCATCACCGGCATGATCGAAACTGCAGAGAACCTCGCCAAGGACTACGAAATCACACGGGAGGAGGCCGACGCCTACGCTGCACGTTCGCACCAGAATGCAACGGCGGCTTGGACCGAAGGCAAGTTTGCTGACCATTTGGTGCCAATCGAGGTGCCACAACGACGCGGCGATCCGGTCACATTCGACCATGACGAGGGCTATCGCGCCGATGCGTCCATGGAAACGCTCGGCAAGCTCCGCGCGATTGATCTGAAGCGCGACCCCGATGCCATCGTCACCGCAGGCAATGCCAGCCAGCAGAACGATGCGGCGGCGGCGTGTCTGGTGGTGGCGGAGGACAAGCTGGAAGAGCTGGGCCTCACCCCCTCGCTCTGGTTCGGCGGTTGGGCAGCGGCGGGCTGCGACCCGTCGCGCATGGGTATTGGACCCGTTCCTGCGACCGAGCGGCTGTTCGAGCGGCGCGGTTACTCTTGGGACGATATCGGGCTGGTTGAACTCAACGAAGCCTTCGCGCCGCAAGTCCTCGCGGTGCTGAAAGGCTGGGGTTGGTCCGCCGATGACAGCCGACGCGATATTCTCAACGTCAACGGCTCGGGCATCTCGCTCGGCCACCCCATCGGCGCGACCGGCGGGCGCATTCTGGCCGACATGGCCGCAGAGATGCACCGACGCGAGGTCAAATACGGCCTCGAGACGATGTGCATCGGCGGCGGTCAGGGCATCGCAGCGGTGTTTGAGCGAGCCGCATGAGCATTTCAAATGAGTGATTGGGACGCATGGATCGGGCGAGAGGTCCGCGCGAGCGACCAGCTCGATGAGGCGCGGGCCAAGCGGTGGTTGGCCACTTTCGGTCTGCCTGAGAGCAATCCGCTGCCACAAGGCATCCACTTCGCGCTCTGCACACCAGACGCGCCAACCTCTTCACTTGGCGAGGATGGTCATCCAGCTCGCGATGACAGCCCTGACAGCTTTCTCCCACCCTTTCCCATGCCACGGCGCATGTGGGCTTCCAGCAAAGTTGAGTTTGTCACACCGATTACGAAAGGCGCGGCGATCACGCGCACAAGCCGCGTGGCTTCGATTAGTGAAAAGGAAGGCGGAAGCGGTAAGCTGGCCTTTGTGAATGTCGATCACGAAACACACGCCAACGGTACGCTGGCTGTGCGCGAGACACAGACGCTGGTCTATCGCGATGCAGCGGCGGCAGATGCGCCGCTCAGCCCTCCCGAGCCGAGCAATGGTCAGTTCAACACAGACGAATGGGACGCGCACCGCACAATCACGCCCGATCCGCGCCTGCTGTTTCGCTATTCAGCGCTGACCTTCAACACGCACCGCATCCACTACGACGCGCCCTATGCCGAAGCGGTTGAGCGCTATCGAGGGTTGGTGGTGCACGGACCGCTGACTGCGAGCCTGCTACTGCAATTGGCGGCGAGTGAGTTGGGCGAGAACCGGCTGTGCAGCTTTCAATTTCGCGGCATGTCTCCGGCCATTGTAAATGAGCCGCTGCACCTGGTGATGCGTAAGGCCGGAGACGGTTATGAGCTTGGCGCGTTTGCCAGCGATGGCCGACAGGTAACCAAGGCCAACGCGACGGTTTAACCCCCGGCTTTAGGTGGCCTGCCGCGCCTCGGCTTTTGCGATTGCCCGGCTTCAATGCCCCTTGCATTGAGCGCTTCTCGCAGCAGCACTTCAATCTGCGCATTGGCGGAACGCAGCTCTGCCCCAGCCAGCCGCTCGATCGCGGCGTGAACCGCCGGATCGAGCCGCAGCGCGAAGGCTTTCTTTTGGGTGCAGCCATGGCTGCCTCCTTCGGTAGGCCCCGTTACTGGTAAAGCGTTCCGGTGTTGACGACCGGCTGCGCCTCGCGATCTCCGCACAGGACAATCATCAGGTTCGAAACCATCGCCGCCTTACGTTCGCTGTCGAGATCCACGATACCGTCACCCGACAGTTTCTCGAGCGCGTCTTCGACCATGGATACTGCTCCAATCACCACCTTCTTGCGCGCCGCAATCACGGCATCGGCCTGCTGGCGGCGCAGCATGGCGCCCGCAATTTCTGGAGCGTAGGCGAGGTGAGTGAGGCCCGCTTCGTCGACAATTATGCCGGCGACCGCTAGCCGCTCGTTTAGCTCAACCCGCAGTTCATTGGCGATGATATCCGCGCTGCCCCGGAGCGTCGTTTCGTCCTCATCCGACATGTCGTCATAGGGGTGGCGCGCGCCGACCGTACGAAGACCGGCTTCGATCTGGATGTTCACAAACTCTTTGTAATCATCGACGTCAAACACGGCTTGCGCAGTATCATCCACGCGCCAAACCACATTGCAGGCAACTTCAATCGGGTTGCCGCGCAAGTCGTTAATCTTGACCCTTTCCGAATGGATGTTGTGCGCACGCACGCTGACCTTGTTCTTGCCCATCCAGGGCCAGATCCAGTGCAGCCCCTCTTTACGTGTGGTGCCGCGATATTCGCCGAAAAGGGTGATCACCACCGCCTGGTTGGGCTGGATCATGAAAAAACCGACAGCCACAAATACGAAAGCGAGCACGGTCAAAAGCACGCTGCCGATGACGATGCCTTCATCGCCCGTCGAAAACCCGAAAAGCACCGGCAAAACCAGTGCTGCAATCAACGCAATCAGCATGAGATACCCGTTGAATGAAGTTGCCGCTTTCTCGCGACTGGATGTGATCGCCGATTGATCTGCGGACGCCATAGTGGTTCTCCTCGATATAATTATGATATCATATTTATATCAGTTTTGCCGGAGAGTCAATCTGGGTCTGGATAGTCTTTGATCGGCTTCATCACACCGTAGCTTTCTGCCTTTGGTTCGCGTCCCAATTCAGGGAAATCAATCTCGGGCGGCGCGACATGGGTATCAGGCAGGTGATCGAGCAGGTGGCGGATCAGCGTCAGTCGCCCGCGCTTCTGGTCGTTGAAATCGACCAGAGTCCACGGTGCGTGATCGGTATGCGTGGCTTCCAGCATGGCTTCGCGTGCATCGGTGTAGGCGTCGTATTTCTCACGCGCGGCAAGATCGATGGGAGAGAGCTTCCAGCGCTTCAGCGGATCGTCGAGCCGTTCACGCAGCCGCTCTTCCTGTTGGTCCTGATCAGTCGTCAGCCAATACTTGAACAGCAGGATACCATCATCTGTCAGCAGCTTTTCGAACACCGGAACTTGCCGCAGAAACACATCAACCTGATCCTGATCGGCAAAGCCCATCACCTGTTCCACGCCCGCACGGTTGTACCAACTGCGGTCAAACAGCACGATCTCGCCAGTGGTCGGTAGATGTTTGATGTATCGCTGGAAGTACCATTGGCCGCGCTCGTCATCGGTGGGTTTGCCCAAAGCCACAGTTCGGCATTGACGCGGGTTCAGCTTGTCCCGAACGGCGCGGATCGCCCCGCCCTTGCCTGCTGTATCGCGCCCTTCGAACAGGACCACAATCCGAGCGCCCGTTGTCCGCGCCCAGCGCGCCATGCCGACCAATTCTTCGGTCAGCGGTTCGAGCGCCTTGCGATAGTCCTTGCCCTTGAGACCCATACGGCTTCCTTTGTGCTTGTTTCACGGCCGTGATAGTATCAAATGCAAGCATATGGCTACTCTCGCTGACCCTGAAACCGACTTTTCGAAACTGCCGGAGCTTCCGGAGGACGTATTCACTGCGCCATTGCAGAAGCCGGATCATGTCGGTGACGACTGGCTTGAGCCCGCGCAGACCGTCTATTCAAGCGAAGATGATGCGGTCTGGAATGACCTGTTCAACCGCCAAATGGATGTGCTACCGGGGCGCGCCGCAACTGCGTTTATGCAAGGGCTGGAGCGGCTGGATCTGGGGCGCGGGGGTGTGCCAGAGTTTAGCCGTTTGACTGAAGAGCTGGACAAGCTGACCGGATGGAGCGTCGTGCCTGTCCCCATGCTGATACCCGATCACGTGTTCTTCTGGCATCTCGCCAACCGCCGTTTCCCGGCGGGCAATTTCATCCGTACACGCGAGACATTCGACTACATTCAAGAACCCGACGTGTTCCACGATGTGTTCGGTCACGTGCCGATGCTGACCGATCCGGTCTATGCCGATTACATGCAGGAATATGGCCGTGCTGGGTGGAAGGCCATGCGGTACAATCGCCTCAAATCACTCGGCGCGCTGTATTGGTACACGGTGGAGTTCGGCCTGATCGAAGAAGCTGACGGCGTGAAAGCCTATGGCGCAGGCATTCTGTCCGGCCCAACCGAGGCGGTGTTTGCTGTGGAGGCCAAAAGTCCCAATCGCATCATGTTGAACGTCGATCGCGTGATGCGCACCGATTACGTCATTAGCGACCTACAACCCACCTATTTCGTGATCGAGAGCTTTGAGGACCTGTATCGCCAAACGGTCGAGCGCGACTTTGACCGGCTATACAAAAACCTCGCACCCGGTTTCACCTACGCCAACAGCGCGGTGATCGATGTCGATTACGTGGTGAACCGTGGGACGCAGGAATACCATCTGCGCGGCGGCCGAGGATCAGGCGCGGATCCGGTTTAGGCAGTCCGGTTGCGGAAAACGCCGTGATACAGGACCAAGAGCACAAAAGCCGCCGCCGCGCCGACACCGAGCGCGGTCAGTGACAGGCCGCCAATCATCGTGCCGTTGTTCATAAACAGCCCGCCGACAAGCGACGCGACAACGCCTATGCTGATCTGACGCACGATCTCTCCCGCACTTTCCGTGCGAGCCAGAATTGATGCGAGCCAGCCAAGCAAAGCGCCGACGAGGAAGAGCACTGCCAATGCCATAGTGGTTGCGTTGTCCTTTCATCTGCTCAATCCGCAGACGGGACCTTTGTTCCGACGATCCCTACAGGCCAAGAGATTCAGAAAAAATAGAGCAGAGCGCAACCCATCGCGATGCGATAGATGACGAAAACCATCATGGATGCGCGCTTCAGGAAGTTCATCAGGAACGCCATGGTGGCAAAGGCAGCAATGAAGGTCAGAACCCCTGCTACAAGCGCGTCCCAAGCAAGCGCGGTGCCAGCCTCGAAAATCTCCGGCACGATCAGCACGCCTGCGCCGGCCACCGCAGGGATTGAGAGCAAGAAGGAGAAGCGCGCGGCCTCAACCCGCTTGTACCCGAGGAAACGCGCGGCCGTCATGGTGACTCCCGAACGGCTGGTGCCAGGGATGATCGCCAGCGCCTGTGCAATGCCGACGATCAGGCCATCGCGCCACGTCATATCCTCGAAGCTCTTCACCTCTTTGCCCAAGTAGTCCGCGAGGCCCAGCAAGATACCGTAAGCAATCAGGTTAAACGCGATGAGGTCGGTGAAACGGATCGATGACATCAGGTCATCATCAACCACGGTGACGCCAAAAACCGTCTCCGCAAAAGAGTTGAACACGCCCATCTTGATCGCGAGACCAAATGCGACGGCGGGAATGGTGCCGAGCACGATCCACCAGAACAGGCGGCGCTCTTTGGGCGCTTCGGGATTATCTGTGCCGATCCCGATGCTGGCAAAACCACCGCGTGCTAGTACCACCACGTCTTTGAAGAAATAGACGATGATCGCGAGCAGAGAGCCGACATGCACCGCCACATCGATCAGCGGTCCCTGATCGGAGAAGTCGGTGAAGCTCGGGATCAGGATGAGGTGCCCCGACGAAGAGATCGGCAGGAACTCCGTAATCCCTTGAACAATGGCAATGATCAGCAGCTGCAGAAAAGTCATAGCCCGCGCTCCATGGCAGGGGCGCGGGCTAAGTCAAAGAGTTTATGATCCCGTTTCATCACGAAGCGGGTTTGTACGGAGCGCTACCAGATTTTGACGCGCTTCTCCGGCGGCAGATACAGCTTATCGCCCGGCTTCACGTTGAACGCCTTATACCATGCATCGATGTGGCGAACCGCGTTGTTGAGGCGGAATTCACCCGGCGGATGGTTCGCGGTCATCACGCGGTTGCGCAGGCTCTCTTCGCGCTCCATCGAACGCCAGATTTGAGCATAGCCAAGGAAGAAGCGTTGATCTCCGGTCAATCCGTCAATCACCGGCGGCTCTTCACCGTTCAGCGACATGCGATAGGCGCGGTATGCCATTTGCAGGCCAACCACATCGCCCAAAGTCTCACCCATTGATTGGCCAGCGCGAAGGCACTCGGGACCGTTTGATCCTTCGACAGGGCAATAGGCTTCGATGAAACCGCCCATCGCCTCGGTAAATTGGACGAAGCCCTTACGGTCTTCATCCTGCCACCAGTTCCGCAGAGTGCCGGTGGAGTCGAACTGCGAACCCTGGTCGTCATATCCGTGACCGATTTCGTGGCCGATCACAGCACCGATGCCGCCATAGTTCACCGCCTCGTCAGCGGTCGCGTTGAAGAACGGAGGCTGAAGGATTGCGGCGGGGAACACTATGCGGTTGGTCAGCGGCGAGTAGTATGCGTTCACCGTCTGCGGGAACATGCCCCACTCGGTCGGGTCGACATTCTTCTTGAGACGCGCGCGGCGGTCTTCATCGTTCCAACGCGCAACCGCGAGACGGTTTCCGACCGGATCGTCACCAGTCATCTCAAGCCCGTCATAGGTTTTGAATTCCTCGGGATAGCCGATCATCGGCACAAAGGTGCCGAGTTTCTTGCGCGCTTCTGCGATGGTCTCTTCGGTCATCCACTCGTTTTCATCGAGCGCTGCGCCCATGGCTTTTGATAGGTTCGCCACCAGCGTGTCCATCCGCGCCTTGCTATCAGGCGGGAAGTACTTGGCGACGTAAAGCGCACCGAGCTGTTCGCCGATGGCGCCTTCAACCTCGTTGATGGCGCGTTTCCAGCGGTCCTGCTGCTTTTCCTGACCATTGATGGTCTTGCCGTAGAATTCGAAAGCAGCCTTATCCAGCTCGCTGCTCAACACCGCGGTGTTGTTGCCAATCATGTCGACAACCATGAACGCCTTGATCGTCGAAAGAGGCGTTTCGGACAGGAACTTCATCATCCCCGGAAGACCGTCGCCGATCATCTTTTCCTGCTCTGGCGTGATGCCGGCCTGCTCTTTCTCTTCCTCGGTTGGAGGGATCTGAGCGGCGAGATAGCGGGTCTGACCCGAAAGCTTGGCCGATTCCAGAAGCGTCTCGATCGGGAAATCGCCAGCCATCTCCTTCAAGTCTTCCGGCGACAGCTCGTTGTAGGTGAGTGTCGGCTTACGGAAAATCTGCCGCGCCCATTCCAACCGGGCGACTTTGGCTTCGAAGCTGTACACCGCCTCGGCCGCAGCCTTAGGATCGGTGTAGCCAGCCGCATTAAGGACCTTTGCGAGATACTCTTTATATTTCGCGCGGATCTCGATGTTCTTCTCGGAATCGACAAGGTAGTAGTCGCGGTCCGGCAGCCCAGTTCCATTGAAGCCGAGGCCAACGACGTAATCGGTCGGGTTGCGCGCGTCGATGGTCACGCCCGCGCCCACGGGCGAGGAGTAACCGGGTTTGCCCATCAGTTTGACGAGCGATTCAAGATCGGGGGCCTGATAAATCTCGGCAAGATACGGGTAGGCTGGCGCCAGTCCGCTGGCGTCGATCGCTTCAACGTCCATATACGCGGTGTAGCCATCAACAATGCGACGCGCCTGCGTGCCCGGCTCGGGATTGGAGGCGACGAGATCATCAACCAACTTCTTCACATCCTGCGTCGCACCTTCGCGCAGCAGGTCAAATGCACCAAAACGCTGGCGGTCAGCAGGGATCTCGTTAGAGGCGATCCACTTACCGTTGACATAGGCGTTGAAGTCATCGCCCGGTTTAACGCCCTGATCGATCGTATCGAGGCCGACACCCCAACTGCCGAAATCCATCTTGGGCGAAGACGCGGGGCTCGCGGCCTCGGTTTCGCTTTCTTCGATGAGCATGTCGACATGGTGCGGGTCGTTATCGGCCAAAGCCGGTGCGCTGAGCGCGAAGGCGGCGACGCCAGCACACAGAAGAGCAGATTTCTTGATCATAATGACTTTCCCCGTTTGGCAGGATCATAGAGCCTGATGAGAGAGGTTTAGACCGAACAAAGCAACGGTGTCGCCGTTCGTCCGGTGATTGCCGTATTTGGTCGAATAACGGGCACGAGAAGCCCCGGTTCCGCAGGATTAGGCGGCAGCGGTGGTCGCGAATTGCAGCTTCGCGAGGCGCGCATACAGGCCGCCTTTGGCCAGCAGCTGATCGTGTGTGCCCTGCTCGGCAATCGCGCCTTGATCGAGCACCACGATCCGGTCCGCCTGTCGCACCGTGGCGAGGCGGTGGGCGATTACCAACGTCGTGCGCTGCGCCATCAACTCATCGAGCGCTTGCTGCACCAATTGTTCGCTCTCTGCATCCAATGCGCTGGTAGCCTCATCCAGCAACAGGATCGGCGCATCGCGCAGCAGAGCACGGGCAATCGCGACACGTTGACGCTGGCCACCCGAAAGCTGTGTCCCGCCTTCGCCCAGATAGGTGTCGAGCCCTTCAGGTAGAGCGCGTAAGAATGTCTCGGCATTGGCCGCGCGGGCAGCTTCCCAGATCTCCTCGTCCGAGGCATCCCAACGGCCATAACGCAAATTGTCGCGTGCATCGGCGCTGAACAGCACGCCATCCTGCGGGACAAAGGCGAGCCTTTCACGGATTTCGGCTGGGTCCGCTTTGATCAGCGGGACGCCATCCATCCGGATCGTGCCGCCCTGCGGGTCGTAAAACCGCTCGACTAGCTGGAAGAGCGTCGATTTGCCCGCACCCGAAGGGCCAACAATCGCCACGGTCTCCCCCGGTTCGATTTCGAGGGAGAAATCCTTGAGCGCAGCCACTTCGGGCCGCGCGGGATAGCGGAAAGTGACATTGCGGAACGATAGACTTCCGCGCGCTGGCACAGGCAGGCTCTCAGGCCGTGCGGGCGGTGCAATCGAAGGCTTTGCCTCAAGCAGCTCGGCAAGGCGGCTTGCTGCGCCTGCTCCGCGTAGAAGATCGCCATAAACCTCGGTGAGTGCTCCAAACGCGCCCGCGACCAAACCGCCTGTCAGGACAAAAGCGGCAATAGTCCCGCCGCTGATCGCGCCTTCCGACACAGCAATTGCACCGCGCCACATCGCCAATGTGACCCCGCCGAAGATCAAAACGATAACGATCGACGTCATGATCGCTCTAAGCACGATGCGTTTGCGCGCGGATTCGAAGGTGCGTTCGACCACGCCGCCAAAACGGTCGCCCTCACGCCGCTCTTGACCAAAACTCTGGACGACTTTCATCGCGCCCAAAACCTCAGTCACATAGGCGCCCACATCAGCAATCCGGTCCTGGTTGGAACGCGACACGGCCCGGATGCGGCGGCCAAAAAAACGATCGGGATGATCACCACCGGAATACCGATCAAAAGCCCGAGCGTGAGCGTTGGCGCCAGATAAAGCAGCAACAGGATGCCGCCGATTCCGGTAAGTGTGTTGCGCAGCGCCACAGAAACGGTTGTGCCCACCACAGTCTCGATAATCGCGGTATCGGACGTCATCCGGCTGGAAATTTCCTTGGGGCTGTTCTCTTCATAGAAGCTAGGCGACATGCGAAGCAGATTGTTCTGCACTTTGAGCCGAATGTCAGCGACCACCCGCTCTCCGATCCAGCTGACGAAATAGAACCGCATGGCTGTGCCGATGCCGAGCACAACAACGATCATCATCAGATATTGAAACGCAGTCGAAATATCTGCCTGGCTCGCAGTGCCGCCAAACGCCTCATCGATTATGACTTTGAAGCGCCACGGGATCGCCAATGTCGCCAGCGCGGTGACCAGCAACGCTACCAGAGCCAATCCGATTTGCTGAGGGTATTTGGCCGCTTCGCGGAACACCATGCGCAATGGTGCGAGCGAGCGATTTGTTTCGCTCTCGCGCGTTTCCTCGGCATCGACCTCTTGGGGCGAATGCGTCTCCTGAACGCTGGTATCCTGCAACGATCCGTCCATTATGCGCTCCATCTAGGGCGCAGTCCGCGATTTTTCACGTGTAAAAACCGCACAATCCCGAATGAGTGGACGCGGGCCCGAAAATTGTGCATTGCACAAAATTCAATTGCAGCCCATTTAAGGGGCACAAAGTGTACGCTGCGCTAGGGGGATCAGGCGCGCCGTTCGTAACACGAAGACGGGAAAAGCATGCTTTACCAGGCTTACGAAATCCAGCGCAGCTGGATGAACAGCGTCAGCGCGCTCGCTTCAATTAGCGCAGAAATGATCACCAACCGCGCCAATCCGTTTGGCTACACCGCGCTCGGACCGATTGCCGCGAATGCTCTCGACGTTTTTGCCCACGCAACCGCACATTATGGCAAACCCGCCTTCGGCATCACTGAGATTGAATCGGACGGCAAAATCTACCCGGTGATCGAAGCGACCGTGGTCAACCGCCCGTTTGGCGATCTCAAACGCTTCCGCCTTGATGGGGTTGATACTGGTAAGAAGAAGCGCCCCAAGCTGCTAATCGTTGCCCCAATGAGCGGGCATTACGCCACTCTCCTGCGCGGCACGGTCGCGCGGATGCTCGAAAGCTATGAAGTCTACATCACCGATTGGGCCGATGCGAAGACTGTGCCGCTGCACGAAGGCCACTTCGATCTCGATGACTATATCGACTACATCATGGAATTCCTCGAATACATCTACGAGGTAGAGCCCAAAGCAACGCGCCAGCGCCCGCATATGATGGCCGTGTGCCAACCCTCGGTGCCGGCCTTTGCGGCCACCGCCTTGATGAACCTGCACAAATCACCAGCGACCCCGGCAACGCTGACCATGATGGGCGGTCCAATCGACACGCGTGAAAGCCCGACGACGGTCAACAATCATGCCATGAACCGGCCAATCGAGTGGTTTCGCCACTCGGTGATCGCGACAGTGCCGATGAATTATCGCGGCGCGGGCCGCAGGGTCTATCCCGGCTTCATGCAGCTTTCGGCGTTCATGAGCATGAACCTGCAAAGCCACATGATGAGCCATTACGAGATGTTCAAACATCTGACCGCTGGCGATGAAGAAAGCGCGCAAGCGACCAAGGATTTCTACGACGAATACCGCGCCGTCTGCGACATGACCGCGGAATTCTACCTCCAGACGGTCGAAGAGGTGTTCCAGAAACACTCGATCCCGAACAATACCTTCCGCCACAAAGGCGAGATTGTCGATCTGCATGCGATCACCGATACCGCGCTGCTCGCCATCGAAGGCGAACGCGACGATATCTCAGGCCTCGGCCAGACCAAGGCGGCGCTCAAGCTGACCGATCATCTGCCCGAAGAGAAGAAGCGGTATTACGTGGCTGAAGGTGCCGGACACTACGGAATCTTCAACGGCAGCCGCTGGCGCACCAAAGTCGCGCCGGTGGTTGAAGAATTTATCGCCGAGCATTTCTGACCAGCTAGGATTCGGGTGTACGGCTCCGGAAAAACAACCGTTTCAAAACCCGCTTCGCCGCCCACAGCAATCCGAGCACCAACAGCAACAAGACTGCTGCGATGCCCAGCGCCATCAGCGGGTATTGAAAGGACACAAATAACAGCCCTGCCGTGGCCACATCCTCGCCGCTTGATACCACCGCGTTGCTGACCGGCTCGGGCGATGTGTTGACCACGGCGCGCGCGCTGGCTTTGCCGCCATGGGCAAGGAAGCTGGCGCCCCCGCCCAGCAGAAACGCCACCACCTGCGTTGCGGGGTCCGAGGGATCGACAATCGCTAGCGCCAGCAAAGCACCGCCCACCGGACGGACGGCGGTGTGGATCGCGTCCCATGCGCTGTCGAGCCACATCACCTTGTCGGCGAAGAATTCAGCAAGCGCCCCCATGGCCGCGATGCCCATGACCCACGGGTTTTCCAGCACCGCAAGGCTGGTCAGATGTTCAGGCACCGGCAGCGCATCCAGCCGCATCGCCAGCCCCGTGGCGAAGATGCAGAGATACAGCCGCCAGCCTGCGAGCAAGCTGACGCTGCTAGCGATTCCGATGATCTCCATGATCCCCATGGCGTGACCAAGCCCTTCGCGTCAGCCGATGCGTTGCGGCTCCGAGGGGCACGCAAAGCCCGCCGCAAGCGTTCCGTCAGCAATGTCCCGCGCCCGCTGGTTCTGAGTCGAGCCGGTGGAGTTCCAGACATGCGCCACTCGGCAGCCGGGCTTGCTTGCGCTGCCAACTGTTTCAACGATCAGCGCGCTGTTGCCGCCCGTTTCCATGGAGACATCTTTAAGCCGCGCGATCACCGCGAACGGTTTGCCGTCCTTCAATCGCCACTCGATCGTGTCGTTCAAGTCGTTGAACGGCGAAATGGTCCTGAAGTCCCGGGTCTTCACGCCGACATCAATGTCGTACCGGCCGTCGCCAACATTCACATAGAGCGGAACGCCGTCATACCCTTCACAAACCGCCTCGAGACTTTCACCTTCTTCCGCCTGTGATGCGAGCACGCGGCAGTTGTCGAGATTGTATTTGGTATAAGCCGAGGTGATGCCCGCAGGCGCAGCCTCTTGCGCGGCGGCCTCTGTTTCGGTTGCGGTCGGCGCGGGGACAGGTGCCTCAGCCTCTGCCGGTGCCGCCTGCTCAACCGGTGCGGCATTTTGCGGCGCCTCTGGCTCCTGATTGCACGCCGCAAGCCCCAGGCACATCGCTGCACCACTTAGAATTACCGACCTTGTCATCTGCATTCCCCCCTCAACTCTGAAGAATGCAGCCTAGCAAACAAAACGGGCGGGACCAGCCCCTTGCCGATCCCGCCCCCTTTTAGCGTTCTGCGCTTGCAGCCTTAGAAGATCTCGAAAAGACCCGCTGCGCCCATGCCGCCACCAACACACATGGTGACGACTGCGTATTTCGCGCCGCGGCGTTTGCCTTCGATCAGCGCGTGGCCGGTGCAACGTGCGCCAGTCATACCATAGGGGTGACCGATCGAGATCGAGCCGCCGTTGACGTTGAGAATGTCGTTATCGATGCCGAGCTTGTCGCGGCAGTACAGAACCTGCACGGCGAAGGCTTCGTTCAGCTCCCAAAGGCCGATATCGTCCATTTTCAGTCCGGTCTGCTTGAGCAGCTTCGGAATGGCGAAGACCGGGCCAATGCCCATTTCGTCCGGCTCCGTGCCTGCAACGGCCATGCCGACATAACGGCCCAGCGGCTCAAGGCCCTTCTGCTCGGCAATTTTGGCTTCCATCAGCACCGATGCGCTCGAACCGTCCGAAAGCTGCGAAGCGTTGCCGGCGGTGATTACCTTATCTGGACCCATCACCGGATTGAGCGAAGCGAGACCTTCCAGCGTGGTCGACGGGCGGTTGCCTTCGTCCTTGGTCAGCGTGTGCTCGACCTGGCTGATTTCGCCGGTTTCTTTGTCCTTCACCATCATGGTGGTGGTCGCAGGAACGATCTCTGCGTCGAAGTGACCGGCTTCCTGACCAGCCGCGGTGCGCTGCTGCGATTGCAGGGCGTATTCGTCCTGCGCTTCGCGGCTGATGCCGTAACGTGCTGCCACGGTTTCAGCGGTTCCGAGCATCGGCATGTAAACGTCTTTGTGCATCGCGATCAGCGAGGGATCGGGAGCAACGCGCATTTCAGGCGTCTGGACCATCGAGATCGAGTCCTGACCACCGCCAACGACGATGTCCATGTTGTCGACAACGATCTGCTTGGCAGCGGTCGCAATCGCCATCAGGCCTGAAGAGCACTGACGGTCGATGGTCTGGGCGGCGACGGTTACCGGAGCACCACCGCGCAGCGCGACCTGACGGCCAATGTTACCTGCCTGCGTGCCCTGCGTGAGGACTGCGCCCCACACGACATCGTCGACTTCGCCGCCTTCGATGCCGGCGCGTTCAACAGCGGCTTTGTAAGAGAACGAGCCGAGCGTTGCGCCGGGCGTTGCGTTGAAGCCGCCTTTGTAAGCGCGCCCGATCGGCGTGCGGGCGGTGGAGACGATGACTGCGTCACGTGACATATTGGGGGTGTCCTTTCGAAAGGTGATACGATCCGGCCCCGCATGGCGCGGGGCGCAAATTCTGAATTGATCCGGTCAAGTCAGACGAAGAAAAGCGTCATCCACTCACAGATTAGAGCGGGCTTGTCTTCGCCTTCGATCTCGATGGTGATTTCGCAGGTCTGCTGCCATTGGCCCGGGCGCTTTTCGACCATTTCGGTCAGCTTCCAGTGACCACGAATGCGCTTGCCGGTGCGGACCGGGTTGATGAAGCGGGTTTTGTTGCCGCCATAGTTCACCGCCATCTTGATCCCGTCGAGGCGCGGAACATCGCTGTCAGCGGTCAGAGCCGGGATCATCGACAGGGTCATAAAGCCGTGCGCGATGGTGCCACCAAACGGCGTCATCTTTGCAGCTTCTTCATTGATGTGAATGAACTGGTGGTCGCCAGTCGCATCCGCGAACATGTTGACCTTTTCCTGGCTCATCTCGACCCAGTTGCTGGTGCCGATATGCTCGCCGACTTTCGCGGCCAGATCCTGTGGTGACATGGGAGGCTCCTCTACCTTTTGCGCCACACGATCGAGCCGAATGGCAGGTTTACGTTTACGTTAAGTGTCGCCTTAATGGCAGGCGCCACGCGCAAACGCAATGGTAAAGGTAGGCGGCAGATTATGCCGTTACGGCATCGCCTGAATGGCTACCGGTCGGGGTGGAACGAGAACGGCGTTCGCGGCGCTTATCCTTGGATGAACGCTTGCCCGTCTGCTCCAGCTTGGCCCGCTCTGATTCGATCCGCTTGCAATAGGAATTGAGTCCGATTTGCAGGCCGATAATCATCAGCATCACCGGCTGATAGGCGATGCCCTGGAACAGCGCGCCGACGATGTAGATGATGCTCGCCATTTGCAGCGCAGTCGCCATGGGCGAAATCCACGCCTCTTGCTCTTCGGTCTTGTCTTTCCACCGCCGCCGGATCCGCTCCATCTGCCAAACGCCGAGGCCTTGCAAAAGCAGCCAGATGGTGAGGCCAGGATAACCTTGCTCACCCAGCAGCTCGAAGATAGCCGAGTGATAGGCGCGCCCCTCATCGGTCACTTCGCGATACTCGATAGTGGTGGTGTTTTCGGTCTCTTCTTTCACTGGCATTTCATAAGTGAAGCTGTTTCCGCGATAGGCATCAAAGCCGCCGCCAAACGGGTTCTGCGCAGCGTAATCGATGGTCCATTCCCACACCGCCATACGGGTGGAGGCGCTTTCATCACCGCCCGGCTGCGCGATGGTGGACATACGCTCGTAATAGCTTTGCGGAAGGAACGGCAGAGCGACCATGCCCAGCACCGCGCCCGCCGCCATCAGCGTCAACCGGCGCTTCACATAGCGCAGCAGCAACACGCCCAGCACAGCGATACAGACCAGACCCGTGCGCGCTTCGGTTCCAATGGGAACGAGCAAACACGCAAAAATCAGCAGGACTGCAAAAGTCGTGACGGTCCAATGCGGTTTGAAGATCGTGCCAAAGCGCGTGAACCACCAGATCAACGGGGTCAGCGCGATGGCGACCGTGGCCAGCGTTGAACTTTCATAAATACCGCTGTTGTCGTTGACGAAGTATTTGAGGTTCTCATACCCGCCACCGCCGAGCACGGTTTTCATGCCCGTGCCGATGACGATCGTGGCAATCGAGAGCACCAACACAAGGCCGAGCCCTTCCAACCGCTCCCGCGTCGTCAGTGTCAAAGGCAAGAAAAGCGCAAACAGCAGCGCCTTCCACACCCACTCCCATTTGGTCGCAGCGTTTTCGGGATAGTCGGCATTGCCGGTGGTCCAAAAACAATAGAGCAACAAAGCGAGGATTAGGCCTTGCCGCGCGCTGAAGGTCACGCCGTCCTTGCGGTCCATCAGCAGCCAACCGCCAAAGGCCGCGCCAAAAGCGATCAGCGAAACAGGGATATCCGTTATGAGCGAGTATCCGATGCGCTGCGGTGCGAGGATGTCGATATACACATACAGCATCACCCAGATGTATGGGCGGCGCAGGCCAAGCAGCAGCACGAAGCCGATAAAACCAAGGAAAGCGAGATCGAGCATCAATCGCTCTTCTTCCCGCGCGAAGATGGCCGGCGCGACTTGGCGCTCACAGTCGCGGCTTTCGCTTCTTCTCGCCGCTTTGCGTTGCGTCCAGCGGTGCTCGATTCCATACGGGTGCGGCGCATCGTGTCGCGCATCCTTTCGATCAGCGGGTCGTAATCGACTTCCGTTCGCAGAAACATGCGCACCAGCGCGATGGCGATCAGGCCATGTCCAAGTCCAAGAGCGATGTAGTCAATCATTGCGGCTGCGTTGCTTCCAAATGCGGGCGTGAGCCCGTTCGTTTGCAGGCATGTAGCGCAGCTGGGTTGACGCGGTGTTAAGCACATCTGTGCCAATGGACCTTTCATGACACGCGTTCTTCACGTTTTGGACCACTCACTACCGCTCCACAGCGGCTACACCTTCCGCACGCGCGCAATCCTGAAAGCGCAGGAAGCCCATGGGCTGGAGGTGCGCGGCATCACCGGACTGCGGCATCAGGCGAGCCTGAAAGAAGCTGGCGAGCTTGAGCCGGTCGAGACTGTCGACGATCTGACATTTCATCGCACTGAAGGCAAAGCTGGCGGCTTGCCGGGTATCGCCGAAACACGCGAAATGGCGGCATTGTCAGCCGCCATCCGCAACCTGGCCGAAGAATGGCGCCCTGACATTATCCACGCCCACTCGCCCGCTTTGTGCGGCGGCGGGGCACAGCGTGCGGCAGAATCGCTCGGTATTCCGTTCGTCTATGAAATCCGCGCCTTCTGGGAAGATGCTGCCGTGGGCAATCGCACCGGCACCGAAGGATCGATCAAATACCGCATGACCCGCGCGCTGGAGACGCAGATCGTCAAGCGCGCCGATGCGGTCTTCACCATCTGTCAGGGCCTGCGTGACGATCTGATCAAGCGCGGGATCAGCTCTGGGAAAATCGGCGTCATGCCCAACGGTGTCGACTTGTCGCTGTTTGGCGATCCGCCCCCACGCGATGACGCGCTGGCTGCGGAGCTTGGCCTTGAGCCCGATACGCCCGTGATCGGCTATATCGGCAGTTTCTATGATTATGAGGGCGTCGACGATCTAATCGCAGCGATGCCAATCTTGCGCCGCGAATATCCCGAAGCGCGCTTGCTGCTGGTCGGCGCGGGAGAAATGGATGCAGAATGGCGCACTAAGGCCGCTGCCCTGCCCGAACCCGATGCTGTGATTTTCACAGGCCGCGTGCCGCATAGCGAGGTTGAGCGATATTACTCGCTGATCGATGTGCTGGCCTATCCGCGCAAAGCCTCGCGCCTGACTGATCTAGTCACGCCCTTGAAACCGCTCGAAGCCATGGCGCAGCGCCGCATTGTCGCCGCGTCCAATGTCGGCGGCCACCGTGAGCTGATGACGCAAGGCGAGAACGGTTTCCTTTTCGCACCAGACGACCCTGCCGCTTGCGCCGTCGCACTGTCGGAAGTGCTTGATTCGCGTGAAGATTGGGATGCGATCCGTAGTCGCGGCGTTGAGCATGTCCGCGCCCGGCATAGCTGGCACACCAACGCCGCGCGTTATCTAGACGTTTACCATCTCTTGCTAACCGACCGCAATGAAACAGATGGGCGAGAGCCCGCCGATTTCCAGAGAACTCTGGAGACACACGGTTAGAGCAGGTGCACGAACGTGTTTAAACGATCCAAAGGCGTAGAGTTGAAAGCGCGCCGCAAATCAAAGCCCATCACGCAACAGGCGGTCTTTGTGCCGAGCCTCGCAGTTTGGGGCGCCCTTGTTGGCGCGGCGATGCTCTATGTTCTGCCCTATTCAGTGGTGAAACGCCTGACCCCGCAGCCGATCTTTGATGTGATCGCACCAAACACTCACTCTGTCGCAATCGCTATCGCTGCGATCTGTGGTGCCATTGGCATGTTTGTTCTCGCGCGACTGATCCAGCGCAAAGCAATGGCAGAAACGGATGAGGTGGAATCTGACGATTTCGAAGACGCCGATGCCTTCACCATCGATCCGAGCGAAGACCTTGGTAGCGAAAGCCTGGATGCGCCGCTGGAAGACGACACCTTCGAGCTAGAAGAGCCTGCCGCGAGCGATTTCGATGATTTTGACGACTTCAGCAACCACGATCCCGAATGGGTCGAGGATCTGCGTGAGGAAGAGCAATCTGATCCACTAAACGATCATCTGGCGAGCTGGGCCAAAAGTCCGCAAGTTGGTTCGCGTGATGAAGATTTCCGTTTCGCCGGCACTGAGCTAGAGCTGGAGCTAGACCACGAGGCTGACGCTCAGCCCGTCGAACCGCTTGATCTGGGCTCGCCTGAAGAGGACGTCGTCGAAGAAGAATCAGCTGCGAAAGAGGCTCCCGCGGTTCCGGTCGAATCAGCCATCGAAAAGCTGCGCGCCGTGTCACCACAGGACCTTAGCCTTGTACAGATGGTCGAGCGGTTGGCGGTTGCCTTGCACGAAAACAAAGCGTCGGCGCATTCTCGTGCCACCGCGCAAGACCGTGATGCCGAGCTCGCCGAGGCACTCAGGACCCTTTCTCGCCTGACCGAAGAAGGCGCCCAGTCTACGGATGCGGCCAAAGGTGAAATGCGCGAAGCGATCTCAAAGCTTCAAAACCTGCGCGGCGCCGCCTAAACGGCGCGCCGAGCAACGGCACAAATTGAGCGATCTGCAACAAGATCGCCGCGCGTTTGCGCAAAGCGCAATCAAATATAAGCATAGCTATACCTATGCGAAATAAACTTTCGTCTTTCGCAGTTGCAAAATCGTGATCCTGTCGGCAATAGGGGGTCGAACGAGTGGGAGCAGCCTCGGCGCTCGCTTCCTGCACGACACCCTGCCGTTGTCTGCTCCCTTGCGAACGTCGCAAGCCGGGTCGCAGGCATTGGCATCTGACAGAACGGATCTTTGCCATGGGATTGCCCAATTCCCAGGGTCTTTACGACCCGAGAAACGAACACGACGCCTGCGGAGTAGGCATGGTTGCGCATATCAAAGGCGCGCAAAGCCATGCAATTATCGAGCAAGCGCTGGAGATTCTCGACAAGCTTGATCACCGAGGCGCGGTGGGCGCTGACCCGCTTTTGGGCGATGGCGCGGGCCTATTGATCCAGATTCCCGACCCTCTTATCCGAAAATGGGCGGATGAGAACGGCCACGATCTGCCGCAGCCAGGCGATTATGGTGTCGCGATGTGCTTCTTGCCGCAGAACGAAGAAGCGCGTGCGTTTGTCGCGGATCGTTTCGAGAAATTCACCGCCAAGGAAGGCCAGACCTTCATCGGCTGGCGCGATGTGCCGACCACATTGGATGGTCTGGGCGATGCCGTGATCGAATCCATGCCCGTGATCCAGATGGCGATAATCGGTCGCGGTGAAAGCTGCGCCGATCAAGACGCATTTGAGCGCAAGCTGCTGGTTATCCGGAAACAGGTGCAAAACCCGCTCGAGAAGTTGGCCAAGAAGCACGATATGCCGACGCTGGTCGACACATATCTGCCGAGCTTTTCCTCACGCACGGTTGTTTACAAGGGCCTTCTGCTCGCCAGTCAGGTGGGCAGTTTCTACGACGATTTGCGCGATCCCGATTGCGTCTCAGCACTGGGCCTTGTGCACCAGCGATTCTCTACCAACACGTTCCCGAGCTGGCGCCTGGCGCACCCGTTCCGCCTGATTGCGCACAATGGTGAGATCAACACCAACCGGGGCAATGTGAACTGGATGAATGCGCGTCGCCGCACGATGGAAAGCGACCTGCTCGGCACCGATCTCGACAAGATGTGGCCGATTATCCCACATGGTCAGTCGGACACGGCCTGCCTCGACAACGCGCTCGAATTGCTGCTGGCGGGTGGATACTCGCTGGCGCACGCGATGATGATGCTGATTCCAGAAGCGTGGGCGGGCAACACATTGATGGATCCGAAGCGCCGCGCGTTTTACGAATATCACGCCGCGTTGATGGAGCCATGGGATGGCCCGGCGGCGGTGTGCTTCACCGATGGCCGCCAAATCGGCGCGACGCTTGACCGCAATGGCCTGCGCCCCGCGCGCTTCTGCGTGACCAAGGACGACATCGTTTGCCTCGCATCGGAAAGCGGCGTTCTGCCCTTTGCCGAGGAAGACATCACCCGCAAATGGCGTCTGCAACCGGGCAAAATGCTCCTGATCGACCTTGAGCAAGGCCGCATCATCGAAGACGAAGAACTGAAAGCTGATCTCGCAGGCGCAGAGCCTTACGCCGATTGGCTGGATAAGGCGCAGTTCAAACTCGAAGACCTCGACGTTGTCGATCCCGAGTTTGAAGAACTGCCGCAGGACCAGAACCACGAAACACCCACCCTGCTCCAAAGTCAGCAGGCTTTCGGTTACACACAGGAAGACGTTTCGCGTTTTCTTGAGCCGATGGCGGTCAAAGGCGACGATCCGATCGGCTCGATGGGCACCGACACGCCGATTGCGGTGCTGTCTGACCGTGCGCGTCTGCTTTACGACTATTTCAAACAGAACTTCGCGCAGGTGACCAACCCGCCGATTGACCCGATCCGTGAAGAGCTGGTGATGAGCCTGCTTTCCATGATTGGACCGCGCCCGAACCTGCTCGGCCATGACGCCGGCACGCATAAGCGCTTGGAAGTTCAGCAACCAATCCTGACCAATGATGACCTGGCAAAGATCCGTTCGGTTGAAACGACGCTCGACGGCGCGTTCCGCTGTGCCACAGTGGATATCACTTGGGACGCCGAGGCCGGAGTCGAAGGCATTGAGCTAGCGCTGAAAGAGATGTGCTGGGCCGCGACCGAAGCGGTGCTTCAGGATCACAACATCCTTGTGCTGTCTGACCGCGCCCAGAATGAGGGCCGCGTGCCGATGCCTGCATTGCTGGCAACGGCGGCGGTGCATCACCACCTCGTTCGGCAGGGTCTGCGGATGCAAACCGGCCTCGTCATTGAGTCTGGTGAGCCGCGCGAAGTGCACCATTTCTGCGTGCTCGCGGGTTACGGTGCAGAGGCTATCAACCCATACGTCGCTTTCGAAACGCTTGAAGATATTCGTACGCGCAAACACCCCGAAGCCAGCACCGAAGAAGTGCAGCAGAACTACATCAAGGCCATCGGCAAGGGCATCCGTAAGGTCATGTCCAAGATGGGCATCTCGACCTACCAGTCCTATTGCGGCGCGCAGATTTTCGACGCGGTTGGCCTTTCGTCGGAGTTCGTCGAAAAGTTCTTCACCGGCACCGCGACCACGATCGAAGGCGTCGGTCTGGAGCAGGTCGCCGAGGAAAGCGTGCGCCGCCACGCGCAGGCCTATGGTGACAATCCGCTCTATAAAGGCATGCTCGATGTCGGCGGTATCTACCAATACCGTCTGCGCGGAGAGGAGCACGCCTGGACCCCGCAAAACGTCGCGCAATTGCAGCACGCTGTGCGCGGGAACGATCACGCCAATTACGAAGAATTTGCCAAGTCGGTGAACGAGCAGAGCGAGCGCCTGCTGACCATTCGCGGGTTGATGGAATTCAAAAAAGCCGACCAGCCGATTCCACTCGAAGAAGTCGAGCCCGCTGCCGAAATCGTCAAACGCTTCAGCACCGGCGCGATGAGCTTCGGCTCGATCAGCCATGAAGCGCACTCGACGCTGGCCGTTGCGATGAACCGCATTGGCGGTCGCTCGAATACCGGTGAAGGCGGCGAAGAACCGTTCCGTTTCCAGCCGATGGACAACGGCGATTCCATGCGGAGCCGCATTAAGCAGGTGGCATCGGGCCGCTTTGGGGTGACCACCGAGTATCTCGTCAATTCGGACGATATCCAGATCAAGATGGCGCAAGGTGCGAAGCCCGGTGAGGGCGGGCAGTTACCCGGCCACAAGGTCGACAAGCGCATCGGCGCAGTGCGTCACTCGACACCGGGCGTTGGCCTGATCTCGCCACCACCGCACCACGACATCTACTCGATCGAAGACCTCGCGCAGCTGATCCACGACCTCAAGAACGTGAACACCGACGCGCGGATTTCGGTGAAGCTCGTTTCCGAAGTGGGCGTAGGCACCGTGGCTGCTGGCGTGTCGAAAGCACGCGCCGACCATGTGACCATTTCGGGCTATGACGGCGGGACCGGCGCATCACCGCTGACCTCGCTCACCCATGCGGGATCGCCTTGGGAGATCGGTCTGGCCGAAACGCAGCAGACGCTGCTCCTCAATGACCTTCGCAGCCGCATTGCGGTTCAGGTTGATGGCGGACTGCGCACCGGACGTGACGTCGCCATTGGTGCGTTGCTGGGCGCGGACGAGTTCGGCTTTGCCACCGCCCCGCTGATTGCGGCAGGCTGCATTATGATGCGCAAGTGTCACCTGAACACGTGCCCGGTTGGCGTCGCGACGCAAGATCCGGTGCTGCGCAAGCGCTTCACCGGTACGCCCGAACATGTCGTCAACTACATGTTCTTCGTCGCCGAAGAGCTGCGCACGATCATGGCCGAAATGGGCTTCCGCACCGTTCAGGAAATGGTTGGCCGCGTTGACCGTCTCGACATGAGCCGCATGCACCGCCACTGGAAGGCGCGTGGGATCAATCTTGATCGTCTGCTGCACGCACCCGCGATCGCCGAGGACGCGCCTCTCTATAACACCGAGGGGCAGGATCACGGCCTGAATGCCGCGCTCGACAACACGTTGATCGCTGATTGCAAAGACGCAATCGAGGCGAAGAAGCCGGTCCAGCTCGATTATGAAGTGCGCAATGTGAACCGCACCGTGGGCACCATGCTTTCGGGTGAAGTTGCCAAGGCGCATGGCCATGAAGGGCTGCCGCCAGACACGATCCGCATCAACATGTCGGGCGTCGCCGGCCAAAGCTTTGGCGCATGGCTCGCGCATGGTGTGACGATTGATCTCTCCGGCGATGCCAACGACTATGTCGGCAAGGGGCTTTCGGGCGGTCGCATCATCATCCGCCAGCCAGACGCTGCGGATCGTGATCCACGTCAGAACATCATCGTCGGCAATACTGTGCTTTACGGCGCAATTGCGGGCGAGGCCTATTTCAACGGCGTCGCAGGCGAACGCTTCGCGGTGCGCAACTCAGGCGCCATCGCCGTGGTCGAAGGTGCGGGCGATCACGCCTGCGAATATATGACCGGCGGCGTGGTCGTGGTGCTCGGACGCACGGGCCGCAACTTCGCAGCCGGAATGAGCGGCGGCGTCGCCTATGTTTATGATCCCAAGGGCACTTTCAATGAACGCGTAAACCATGCGCAGGTCGACCTTATTTCGATCAGTGCGGAGGCTGACACTGATGAAGGGACGGGCCGACCGAAACAGCGTGGCACATCGGTCAACGATTTCGGCATGGGTGACATGCTCCGCCACGATGCCGAGCGTCTGCGCATCCTGATCGAACGCCACCAGCTGCACACCGGATCGCAGGCTGCCGCTGACATGCTGGCGGACTGGGACAACGTGCTGGGCAAGTTCGTCAAGGTTATGCCGCGCGATTACAAGCGGGCGCTTGAGACGCTTGAAGCCGAACGCAATGAAGCTGCCAGCGTGGCAGCGGAGTAAGAGTTAGAGCAATGGGCAAAGACACCGGATTTCTCGAACTGGATCGCCGCGAGCGCGATTATCTCGATCCCAAAGAGCGGTTGAACAATTACCGCGAATTCGTCGTTCAACCGAGCGATGAAACGCTGACCGCGCAGGCCTCGCGCTGCATGGATTGCGGCATTCCCTATTGTCACAACGGCTGTCCGGTGAACAACATGATCCCGGACTGGAACCACCTCGTCTACGAGAACGACTGGAAGAACGCGCTCGACGTTCTGCACTCCACGAACAACTTCCCCGAGTTCACCGGCCGCATCTGCCCCGCCCCATGCGAGGCGAGTTGTACTCTCAACATCATTGATCAGCCAGTGACGATCAAATCGATCGAAGCCGCGATCATTGACCGCGGATGGCAGGAAGGCTGGGTCAAACCTCAGGTTCCGGAAACAAAGACCGGCAAGTCGGTAGCCGTGGTCGGCTCCGGCCCAGCAGGCATGGCCGCAGCCCAGCAACTTGCGCGTGCGGGCCACAGCGTCACCGTCTTCGAAAAGAACGACCGCGTTGGCGGACTTCTGCGGTACGGCATTCCTGACTTTAAAATGGAAAAGCACCTGATCAACCGGCGCTGCGTCCAGATGGAGGCCGAGGGGGTCGAATTCAAAACCTCGAAAGAAGTCGGCGTCGATATCTCTTTCAAGAGCTTGCAGGAGAACTTTGACGCCATCGTTCTGGCAGGCGGTTCGGAAGACGCGCGCCAGCTGGCAATCCCGGGCGCAGAAATGCAGGGCGTTCGCCTGGCAATGGAGTTCCTGACCCAGCAGAACAAGCGTAACGCAGGAGACGATGAACTGCGCGCCGCGCCGCGCGGCAGTCTTCTCGCGACGGGCAAGGATGTGGTTGTGATCGGCGGCGGTGATACCGGGTCCGACTGTGTTGGCACCTCCAACCGTCAGGGCGCGAAGAGCGTCACCCAGCTGGAGATCATGCCCAAGCCTCCCAAGGCCGAGGACAAGGCACTGACCTGGCCCGATTGGCCGGTGAAGCTGCGGACTTCCTCCAGCCACGAAGAAGGCGTTGAGCGCGACTGGGCGGTGCTGACTAAACGCGTGGTCGGCGACGGCGAAACGCTCACTGGCCTCGAATGTGTTCGGGTCGAGTGGAACGAGGGCAAGATGGAAGAGATCGCAGGCAGCGAGTTCACCATCCCTGCTGATCTGATCCTGCTCGCTATGGGCTTCGTCGGCTCGAAAAAGGCTGGCTTGCTGGAGCAGGCCGGCGTGGAGCTGACCGGGCGCGGCAATGTCGAGGCCAACACCGAGGACTACACCACGAGCATTCCCGGCGTCTTTGCATGCGGTGATATGCGCCGCGGGCAAAGCCTAGTTGTCTGGGCGATCCGTGAAGGTCGTCAGGCCGCTCGCGCGGTTGACGAGGCGCTGATGGGGGCCTCCGCCCTTCCCCGCTGAAGCCTCTGTTTCACGTCGCGCAAAAGCCACATGGTGCAAAAATGCGGACCCCGCATTTCGGGGCGCTTGCCATGGGCGCGGGTTTGCACCTAGAGACTCTTACACAAAGAAATGCGCGCGGCGCGGCGAGATAATGAGGAATCTTGCCCGTTTTTAGCTTTGTTTACAAAGTTATAAGCGTCGAAGAGCATAGAGGTCAGAGCAGCTCTATCTAAAGAGCCACGAGAGGGGTCGAAGCCGATGGCGGCGCACATTTCGAAAAGCATGAATCACGTCTTGGAACAGGCAAGAGCACTTGGCTTTGCCGCCACCAGTATCGCTGCACTCGCTTGGGCTAACCCAGCCTTGGCAGATGCTGCGGCAGAGGAAGAGACGGAGACTGTTCTGCCGGTTGAGGCTGCCGAACAGGACAGCACCGACCTTTCTGCCACACTGCTACCAGAGGATGTCGCGCGGTACGCACCGCAAACCGCACCGGCGCCAGTGGCCGGCATTGCCCCCGCAGTCGCGCTGCAGGGCAAGGCGCTGATCCCGCCGGGCAAGCCAAAGAAGTCAGACGTCAAACTCGTTGTCTCGCAGTTCCTCGATGTGCCTGCTTCCGGCAGCTATGATCCCATCGCGCGTTACAGCGGTCGCGCAGACGCCTACATCAGCCTGGGTGGCAGCAATTTCGGTCTTGATGACAGCTGGCAGTTGAACATCCGCCCCGAATTCACTTGGGGCAAAACGTCGAACGGCGTCATCGGCCTTATCCCGAACAACACCGCCCTGTTCCGCCCGGAAGGCGCAGGGAATTTCGACGTCTCGGTCAACATCTCGAAGACATGGCCCGGCGGCACCAACTTGACCGTGGGCAAGATCAACGTGCTCGATATCTCGGGCGCTCTACCGGTGGTGGAAAGCGACGGGCATTACGGGTTCCAGAACCTTGGCCTCGCTTTGCCGCCGACCGCCGTTGTGCCGAACACGCTGACCGGCGCGCAACTTACTGTGCCGACCAAGAACTGGATTTACCGCTTCTGGGTGTTCGATCCGGACAGCCAGTATGAACGCACCGGCTTCGAAACCGGGTTTGAAAGCGGCGTCGCCTTTATGGCGGCTGCGGCTTACAAGGCGCGCATCGGCAAGATGCCGGGTGTCTACAACTTCGCCGTGGTCGGCTCGACACGCAACAGCTTTGCGGTCGATATTCTGCCCCGCGCCCTGACCCCGCCGCCGCCGCCAATCGGCACCTTCGGTGATGAGTCCAACGAGCTCGCGGTGCAGCTTTCGGCCTATCAATTCGTGAAGCTTTATCCCGAAGCACCGGGCAAAGGCTGGGGCATCCTCGCCCGTTTTCAGGCCTCTGGCGGCGATCCGACGTTCCTCGACTATTCGGGCTATGTCGGCATTTCCGGTAACCCGCGTTTCCGCCCGCAAGACCGCTTTGGCCTCGCGTGGTTCCAGTATTCGCTCACAGACGAGTTGGTGAACGACATCGCGTTCCGCCTGCCGATCGAAGATGAATGGGGCATCGAGGCGTTCTACACTGTGGGCGCGAAAAATGGCTTCCAGTTCACGCTCAACGCGCAATTCATCGACAGTGCTATCGCGTTTCGCGACAACGGGCTGCTGGTTGGCGGACGGCTGACCAAAGCGTTTTAACTTAGCGAATCCGCGCAAAGCCTCTATCGATAAGCAAGCCTGAAACCTCGCGTTTCAGGGACTTGTTTGGTTGGAGCCCACGCCATGAAATCGTTTGTACGCTGTTTCTCGCTTGCTGCGGCGGCCTTGCTCAGCGCCTGCGCCACTTCTTCGCACAAAGCCGCAGTCGGCGTGGACACCGCTCCACCCGAAATCACCGAATGGATGCCGCAGCCTGCCATTCTGGTGTTCTCGAAAACGCTGGGCTGGCGGCATAATGAGGGGATCGCTGGCGGCGATGCGTTCTTCGTGAAGGTGGCGCGGGAATTTGGTTACGGCATTTTCACGACGGCCAACGGCGCGGTCTTCAACGATGAGAACTTGGCACGTTTCGATGTGGTGGTGTTCAACAACGCCACCGGAGATATCCTCACCGAAGCGCAAGAAGCCGCGTTTCAGCGTTGGCTTGAAGGCGGCGGCGGTTGGATCGGACTACACTCTGCCGGAGACGCTTCGCAGAACAGTTGGGAATGGTATCAGCAAACGTTGATCGGGCCGCGCTTTATTGGTCACCCCGCTGGCCCACAATTTCAAACCGCCCGTGTCGAGGTGCTCTCACGAGATCATCCAGTTACGCGGAATCTCCCCACCAGCTGGGAGCACCGGGATGAGTGGTACAGTTTTGACGGGCCCGCGCAGGCACACGGGATGAAGCCACTACTAGGCCTCGACGAGAGCACCTATCGCCCGCGTAACGATGAATATGGGGATGTCTCGGACCTGCGAATGGGCGAAGGTGCGATCAACCACCCGATCGTGTGGAGCCGCTGTCCGGGCCAGGGTCGGGCGGTCTACTCCGCCGTCGGACATAGCGACGAAAGCTATGACGATCCGCACTATGTCACGCTGCTAAAGAACGCATTTCGCTGGGTCAGCCGCCGGACCGATCCAAAGGGCGCCGCCTGCAACTAAGGCTAGCGCTTCATCTGCTCGCACACCCGACGCACACCGCTACGCTCGGATCGTGCCGCAACCGCGCCTCGGCAATCTCTTCGCCACAGGTGGTGCAATATCCCCATTCGCCATCATCGAGCCGTTCCAGCGCGGCTTTGATCCGCAGCTTCTCCTGTCCGCGTCGACGCTCTTGCGCCTGAGCCATCGCTTGCTGCTGCATGGCGTCCATACGGGATAGGCGCCCGACGCTGTCTTGTTGTAGTTCGACCGTGTCACGGCTATCGGCGTTCGCGACATCTTCTCGCGCCAGTTCCTCCTGGCGGACAAGCAAAGCGGCACGGGCTTCGTCTTCGGTCATGTTAGCGACCAGTCAATCGGCTCCAGCCCATGGCCCTCCAAGAAGGCATTGGCCTGACTGAAAGGCTTGGAGCCAAAGAAGCCGCGATGGGCAGAAAGCGGGCTTGGGTGCGGTGACTTAATTACAAGATGCCGATCACTCCGGCCAAGTGCGGCGATGCGTCCAGCCTTCTTCGCGGCGTGGCTGCCCCACAAAATGAACACGCAAGGCTTAGCACGCTCGGCCACGGCCTTTACACATGCATCGGTGATCGCATCCCACCCGCGTCCAGCATGACTGCCAGCCTGCGCTTGCTGAACCGTCAGTGTGTTGTTGAGCAGCAGCACGCCCTGTTCGGCCCATGGTGTGAGGTTTCCAGTATCAGAGCGCGGGATGCCGAGGTCCGCCTCAAGCTCTTTGTACATGTTGGCAAGCGAAGGCGGCACCTTCACTCCGTCCTGCACCGAGAACGCCAATCCATGCGCCTGACCCGGCCCGTGATAGGGATCTTGCCCCAGGATCACCACACGCACCGCATCGAGCGGCGTGAGCGCCAGTGCGGCCAGCCTCTGGCCCCTGGGTGGGTAGATCACCTTGCCAGCCGATTCCTCAGCGCGCAGCCATCCTCCGAGCTTGCGAGCCTCTTGTGTTGCAAGCGCCGGCTCCAACGTGCCGCGCCAGCTTTCAGGGATGTTCTCGCCTGCCATGCAAACGAAGTTACACCCGCTTGCATCAAAGGGGCGAGAGGCCCCTTCCCCTCTTTCCCCAATCGGCGTAATGAAGCCGCGCAATGACAGTCCATTTTCATGAAGAAGATCTGCCCGACGGCGTGCTGCAAGGCAGCAGCGACCTCGCCGTCGATACCGAAACCATGGGTCTGCTGACCCCGCGCGATCGCCTGTGTGTGGTGCAGATCAGCGACGGGACCGGTGACGAACACCTAGTGCGGTTCAATCCGGGCAGCAGCTACGACGCGCCCAATCTCACCGCTATCCTTGCCGATCCTACACGCACGAAGCTGTACCACTTTGGCCGCTTCGATCTGGCGGCGATCCAGTACTATCTTGGCGTTATGGCAGCCCCGGTGTTCTGCACCAAAATCGCCAGCAAACTGGTGCGCACGTATACCGACCGGCATGGCCTCAAAAACCTTGTCGAAGAGCTGCTCGGAGAAAGCATTTCCAAGCAGCAACAAAGCAGCGATTGGGGCGGACCGGAGCTCAGCGATGCACAGCGCGAATATGCGGCATCGGATGTGCGCTTCCTTCACCGCATGCGTGACGAACTGATCATCCGGCTGGAGCGCGAAGGACGCATGGAGATGGCGCAATCCTGCTTTGACTTCCTGCCCACCCGCGCACTGCTCGACATCGCAGGCTGGGCCGATCACGATATCTTCAGCCACTCGTAATCCGAAACACCGTACTGATCCGCCATGGGCCAACAACGCCGCATCGAAACACAGGAAGCCAGAGCGCTGCGCAACAAGCGTCAGCACTTTGCCGCACCTGGTGGATCGCACGATACGCTGATCGGTATCCTCGCGCGGGTGCTGCCGATGCTGGTGGGCGTGGTTGCGGCGTTTATGATCATAACCCCGCTCAGCCCGGGCAGCGAAGTCAGCTTCCTGCTCGATCGCGACAAAGTGGCGATGATTGACGAGCGATTGAGCGTCGACAAAGCCATGTATCGCGGACGTGATGACGAGGACCGGCCGTTTTCAGTCACTGCCGGATCGGCAGTGCAAAGATCCAGTTCCGAGGGTATTGTGCGGATGGAGGATCTCGCCGCGCAATTGATCCTTCCTGAAGGACCGGCACGGATCATTGCGCCCGGCGGCGCATATGACATTCGATCCGAAGTCGTTTCGGTCAACGATGCGCTGCGGATGGAAGCCGCTGACGGCTATCGCATGGTCGCGCGCGGGGTTTCCATCGATATGAAAAACCGCACGATGAGCGGCGACGAAGGGGTCGAAGGTGAAATCCCCGCAGGCACTTTCTCGGCCAATTCGGCGCGCATTGACCTTGACGCGCGGATTATCGCGCTGGAAGGAAATGCCCGTGTCCGCATGGTGCCCGGTCAGCTCAGAATTCCGCAAACACCCAAGCTGCCCCGATAAAACCGCCACGATGACAAGGAACAAGAACATGTCTCGCACTCGTAAGTCTTCGCATCTTGGCCGGGTGGCTCTTGGCTGGTTTGCCGGAGGGTTTGCTCTCACGGCAGCTTTGGCAGCAGGCGTGGCACTTCAGGCGCAGGCGATTGCGGGCCACAACTCAAATGCACCAGTCAGCTTCGGTGCAGACCGGATCGAACTTCAGGACCGCGCCAACCGCGTGATCCTTTCAGGCAATGTCGTGATCAATCAGGCGAACCTGCAATTGCGTTCGGCTCGCACCTTGCTGAACTACACCGATGCGGGCGGCAAGCTAGATCTCAATCGCATCACAGCCACTGGCGGCGTGGTTGTGACGCGCGGAAATGAACGCGCGAGCGGAAGCACCGCGATCTATGATTTCAACCGCCGCATCATCACCATGGCCGGAAACGTTCAGCTCAATCGCGGTAGTGACCGTTTGAGCGGCGGGCGTCTGGTCATCGATCTGCGCTCCGGTGTATCCAGCGTCGATGGCAGCGCGGCGGGCAGCTCCAATCCCGATTTGCCAGCAGGCACCAATGGCTCTGGCCGGGTGACGGGGACCTTCTCTGTTCCCGACTAAACCAAGCTTACGACTTAATACGCTTTGTCGTGGACCAGCACGCGCAGTGTTTGGGCCATAATCCGGATGTCGCGGCGGATCGACCAGTTCGAGATGTATTCGAGATCGGACTCCAGCCTGTCGGTGAGGTCCTTCTCCTCCTCCGTCGCGCCACGATGGCCGCGCACCTGAGCTAGTCCAGTCAGACCAGGTTTGAGCGAGTGGCGGCGCCAGTATCCCGCATCAACTTCCCAAAACAGCTTGCTGTTCGCACGGCTGGCCAAGGCATGTGGACGCGGGCCCACAATCGACATCTCACCACGCAGAACATTGATCAACTGTGGCAGCTCATCAATGCTGGTGCGACGAATAAAGCGGCCAATGCGGGTGATGCGTTCATCATTGCGCCCTGTTGATTGCGCCCCGTCCGCATCGAGCTTCTCTGCGCGCATGCTGCGGAACTTCAGCAATTTGAAGAACTCGTTTCCGCGCCCCAGTCGTTTTTGAACAAACAAGACGGGTCCGCCATCCTCCAGCTTGATCAGAAGCGCGACCAGCAGAAGCAGAGGGGCAAAAAAGACTGTCGCCAAGCCCGCAACCACAAGATCAAAGCCGCGCTTCAAAATGCGCCCGCGCAATCCAAGCGGGCCGCGTGACACGACCAATGTCGTTCGCTCTTGCCCATCGTAACGGTGCACGCCAATCGCACCCAGCGCATGGGCAGGATCGCTGACAATCTCGCCATAAATGCCGGTGGATTTCAGCAGCACGCTCCAGCTGCCGCGACGTCCTTCTGGGCAACTCACGACAACTTTGTCCTGATTGCGCAAGAGCTTGCCGAGCCGGTCAAGCATATACGGGTCATGGCTGCGCGGATCGAGATCAAAGTCACTCGCCGAAACAGCTACGCCATTTTCCAGTGCAAATTCTGGCCCGCCATCATTGATCACCAACAGATTACGGACTTTGCCACCCCAATACCGCTCAACGACAAATGGGATCAGACGGCGGTAGGAAACTAGCGCAATCGCCGCGAGCATCAGGCCCAGTGTGACCGACACGCGCGAGAACTGGGCATTTGATTTGGTGTAGAAGGCGAGGAAGTTCATCAACGCCGCGGCAACCACCAAAGCGATGAGCATTTTGCGAGACGCAAATATCCAGTCGCTGAGAGTTTTGGTGGAATAGGTCGAATTGTAGAGCGCGATCGTAAAATACACTGGCAGCATCGCCTGGACCGCCAACATCGCGCGCGGCTCCCACCACATGCCTTCGTAAAGAAATGAGGCCAGCGCAAAGCTAAGATGCAGCAGCACCGCATCCATGACCAACATCAGAGCATAGGCCCGTAGGCGTCTCCGCTCCAGCGAAGGTGCAATTTGGTTTGCATCAATGTCGAGCTGAGCTGGGGTAAGCAGCGGCCCGGAGTGAGTGTTCATAGAGCTTTCCGCCCTTTTCGTACGACCTACGTATTGCCCCTAGGCTGACGGTATACGGTAAAAGGGTCGTCAATGGGCGGTGTGCGGCGCCCTTTATCCCGATTTATCTATCGGCGCGCCGCAAAACGGGTAATTTCCGCAAGGTCCTGCGCCAACAGAAGCTCGGCGGTCTGGCTGTTCGTCAGCAGAGATCGGTGCAAATCGATCAGGCGCGGAATAAGGCGATCAAGCTTGCGCCGTTGCGATCCGCGCCTCTCCGGCACGTTCCACCGGCCAAGCTGCATGCGGATGTCCCGCTCTTCGCGCCAAAAGATACCAAGCTGTGCCTTCTCGCCCTTACCGAGCGCATCGAAATTGCCACGCGGGCCGAGCTTGGCTGTGATCTGCGCCAATTGCGATGCGCGCCGCTCCAGCGCCAGCAACAAACCGACCGGGTTCAGCCCCAATTCGCGCATGCGCCGAATTTCCTTGTCGAGCTTACCCGTTTCGCCGCCCATCACCGCATTGACGAGAGGCTGAAAGCCATCCTCCTCAGTCGCGGCGCCGATGGCTTCGTAGTCTTCGACACTCGCCGACTTGGGCGATTGCGGATCGGCGTCGCAGTAAAGTGCCAGCTTCGTCACCTCGGACTGCGCCAGCCTCACATCCAGTCCCGCCGCGCGCGCAATCCGCTCGGCAAGATCCCCGCCCAGCCGCAGGCCCGCCGCATCTGCCATGCCGCGCACTGACACCGCCACAGACTGCATGTCGGGCGGATAGAACATCGCCACCATCCCATCGGGCCGCTTTTCGAGCAATTTGGCAGTGCGCGCTTTGTCCGTGGCGGAAGTGGCAACGATCAGGACGGGTGCGGCGTCGCCAGCGCCCGCCTCTCCGGTTTCAACAAGCGCCTTGACCGCGTCGTGCGCCTCATCACCGGTCGCGCGCACAAAAATGTGCCGCTTGTCGCCAAACAGGGATGCCGAACGCGCTTCATCGCCAAGCATAGCGGGATCGCGCTTGAGGTCGGCTCCGGTGATATCTACCCGCTCACCCGCGTCGGGCAGCGCCTCGATAATCGCGCTGGCCGCAGCCGAGGCTCCGGCTTCATCGGGGCCGCAGAAAAAGAAGATTGAGGCGTCCGCCGCACCGCGCGGAATGCCGCGGGCAAAATCGCGCTGGGTCGCCTTCACTCAGATCCCTCTGAGCCATTACGCAAGGTCAGCGCGATACGCGTTACCATCCGGTCGGCGACTTCCTTGGCGAGGTTTTCCAGCGCCGTCTGCTCGGCGGCGATGGTCGCGTATTCGCTGGAAACCACGTCGATCCCCGCATCCGAACCGGAAGTCGCATCAAGCAGGATTTCACCCGTGGTCAAATCAACCAACTGATAGCGCGCGCGCAATATCCGGCGTTCGCGGCTGATCGTATCATCGTTGAGCACGCCCAGGGCTTCAAGCGCATCATCCAGCCGCACATCAAGCCGATAGCGAGCGGGAACGTCACCGCCAGCCACGCCCAGCCGGTCTTGCAGTGCGTTGCGGATCAACCAGCCATCACGGCCCGGAATGGCGGGCACTTCCACCGCAGCCAAACCTTGCGCCACGCCAGTGCTGCCGCTGGAATAGAGCGGTTGCAGGCCACATCCCGCCAATGGAAGGGAGAGCGCCAGCATCGCTGCGGCGGGCAAGGCGCCCATGCGCGTCATGTGACGATATTGACCAGTCTGTCAGGCACCACGATCACCTTGCGAATATCCGCTCCGTCGATCGAACGCTGGACCTTCTCGCTCGCCAAAGCAAGCGCTTCGAGGTCGTCTTTCGACGCTCCCTTAGGCGCAGTCAGCGTGTCGCGCAGCTTACCCATATGCTGGATGGCGATGGTAACTTCATCTTCGACCAGCAGGGCCGGATCGTGCGCAGGCCATGGGGCATCGGCGATGAGGCTTGCATTGCCCATACTCGCATGCGCTTCCTCCGCGAGGTGCGGCATCATCGGGCTGACCATGTGCAGGATCGCGTTGATCGCGAAATTGCGGCTTTCGCTCGGGTTCGCCTTTTCCGCTGCGCCGGTTAGTTCATAAAGGCGCGCGACCGCCTTGTTGAAGCTGAGCGCCTCGATATCCTCAGCCACCGCGACGATCGTCTGGTGCGCCTTCCGCGCGAGCTGTTTGTCTTCGCCAGTCGCGCCAGCATCATAGCTGTCGAACAGACGCCAGAGACGCTGGACGAAGCGCCAGCAGCCTTCGATTCCCGCTTCGGACCACGGCAGATCGCGCTCGGGCGGGCTGTCTGAGAGCATGAACCAGCGCGCCGCATCCGCGCCGTAGTTGGCGATGATGTTGTCGGGGTCGACGACGTTCTTCTTCGACTTCGACATCTTCACGACGCGGCCCGGCGTAACCGGCTTGCCGCCTTCGACAGTCACCCAGTCCGCGCCGTCTTTCTTGACCTCATCAGGGCTCAACCACGAGCCATCGCCGAGGCTGTATGTCTCGTGCGTCACCATGCCCTGAGTGAACAACGCCGCGAAAGGCTCCTTCACGTCCAACTTGCCGATATGCGCCAAAGCACGCGTCCAGAAACGGGCGTAGAGCAGGTGCAGGATCGCGTGCTCGATTCCGCCGATATATTGTTCGACCGGAAGCCATGCGGCGATTTCCTTCGGATCAAACGGCGCATTGTCGGGCTGGCTTGCAAAGCGCAGGAAGTACCACGAGCTATCCGCAAACGTGTCAAGCGTGTCGGTCTCGCGCCGCGCTGCGCTGCCGCATTTCGGACAATCGACATGCTTCCAGGTCGCGTGCCGCTCCAGCGGATTACCCGGCGTTTCGAAGTCGATGTCTTCGGGCAGTGTAACGGGCAGCTGGTCCTTGGGCACCGGAACCACGCCGCAGGTGTCGCAGTGAATGAACGGGATCGGCGTGCCCCAGTAACGCTGGCGCGAAATGCCCCAATCGCGCAGGCGCCACACGGTCGTGCCCTCGCCCCAGCTGCCATCTTCGGCACGCCGGATCACTTCCGCCTTGGCATCCTCGACGCTCATTCCATCAAGGAAGTCCGAATTGACGATCACACCGTCGCCCGGCTCTGCCTCGTTGCCCATCGGCTCGCTGGCTTTGGACGGATCGGACGCGACGACACGGGCAATCGGAAGCTCGTATTTGGTCGCGAATTCAAAGTCGCGTTGGTCGTGTCCCGGCACGCCCATCACGGCGCCGGTGCCGTAATCCATCAGCACGAAGTTGGCGATGAACACGGGCATAGCCTCACCGCTGAACGGGTGCTTGGCAGTGATATCGGTTTTGAAGCCGAGCTTTTCGGCGGTTTCGAGCTCGGCAGCGGTGGTGCCGCCCTTCTTGCATTCCTCGATAAACGCCGCGACCGCCGGATCAGCCGCCAGCCCCTGTGCAATCGGGTGGTCTGCCGCGATGGCGCAGAAGCTCGCGCCGAAAATCGTATCAGGGCGCGTGGTATAAACCGGCAGCTTCTCGCCATTCGAGAGATCAAAGCTGAATTCCAGACCAGACGACTTGCCGATCCAGTTTTCCTGCATGAGCCGCACCTTGTCAGGCCAGTCTTTCAGATCGCCCAGCCCGTCCAGCAGGTCCTCGGCAAAGTCGGTGATCTTGAGGAACCACTGGTCGAGCTTGCGCTTCTCAACTTCGGCACCCGAACGCCAGCCTTTGCCGTCAATCACCTGCTCGTTGGCGAGCACAGTCATGTCGACCGGATCCCAGTTCACTTCCGACTGGCGGCGATAGACAAGCCCTGCCTCGTACATATCGATGAAAAGCGCCTGCTCGTGCCCGTAATATTCGGGGTCACAGGTGGCGAATTCGCGTGTCCAATCGAGCGCAAAGCCGATGCGCTGCAACTGCTCTTTCATCGCTGCGATATTGGCCCGCGTCCATTCGCCGGGATGGACCTTCTTCTCCATCGCCGCGTTTTCAGCCGGCATGCCGAACGCGTCCCAGCCCATCGGGTGCAGCACTTCGTGTCCGCGCATCTTCTTGTAGCGTGCGAGCACGTCGCCCATCGTATAGTTGCGCACGTGCCCCATATGGATGCGCCCCGATGGATAGGGGAACATCTCGAGGATGTAGCTCTTGGGCTTGTCGCTGTTGCTGTCGGCGGTGAAGGTGCCGGCATCTGCCCACGCACGCTGCCAGCGCCCATCGGCCTGCGACGGATCGAAACGGGTATCAGTCATGGAATGTCCGCTAACGCGAAAAAGACTATCCGGCTACTGCCTTACGACGCAGATCGCGCGCTTTGGTCAGAATAATGTCTTCCAGCTTCTGAACCGTTGCGGCCTGAACCGGCGCATCAACCCAGCTGCCACTCTGGGCAACCTGACGGATGGCGGCCACGCGCAGCGCATCGGCACGAAGATCCTGATCAAGGATCGTGATGGTCAGCTTGACCCGCTCACTCGGATTGCTGGGGTTGGCGTACCAATCGGTCACGATCACACCGCCGGCGCTGTCCGCTTGAAGCAGCGGAGCGAAGCTGACGGTTTCAAGCGAAGCGCGCCACAGAAACGCGTTTACGCCAATCGCATTAAGCTGAGCAGCCTGAAGATCGGTGGTCGGGCGTCCGCTGCCACCACATGCAGAAAGCAGCGCGAGTGCCGTGCCCAGCATCAATGTCTTTGTCGGGCCTGAAAAAACGTGTTTGGCGCGTGTCACGGCGTAATGTCCCTCTGTGTCCATGTCATGGCTCTATAAACTCCAAGCGCCCTGCGGCAAGCGCCTTCGTCACTCGGTCCACCATGAAAAATCCTGCTTCGATTGGGTTTGAGAGCCTTTCTACAGGCTGAACTGCGCATCGCAGAGCAGGCAATCGCCCGAAACAAAGTGTGCAGTTGGGCAACACTGTATCACCAACCGTGTCAATCATGGGGCGAATCGATTGCGAAATGCGGTATCTTAGTCCTAGGTTGTTAGCGCTAAAGATTCTTGATCAGCTATCGTTCAGGCTAACCGTGCTTGGGAGACACTGATAAATCTACGCAAAAAACAGGGAAGTGACGTTAAAGTGGCTCAAGAAACCGCCAAGATCGAGAAAGCGAAGCGCTCCGCGCCGCTGATCGGCATGGCCGGCATTCTTGCTCTGGCCCTGCCTTCCTCTGGTCTTGCTGTTGTTTCGCTTACCGGCAATTCCTCCGCGATTGAGGATGCGGCTATCAGCCTTTTCACGCCCGGTTCTGTTGATCCAGAACTGGCCGCCAAGTTCGCAGATGTCTCTGATAAGCACGGCTCGCGTTTCACGCCTGCTGGCGCAGGGCCGGTTGAGCAGGACCGGTTTGTGACCGTTGCTGTGCGTGTTGACGAACAGACTGCAAAAGCGATTTCGGTTCGCTCCGCCATTCAGGCCACGCCTGGCAAGAACGCGAGCGGCATCGCAGGGCTTCAGGCGTCCAGCTACAATCTCGGCATTGCGCGCGGCTATCAAAGCTTCGCGCGCGCAACCGAGTTGCCAAAGACTGTGCGCGATCTGAAGGTTCCGGATCTGGCAGAATTCAAGCCTGCCGGCCCGACCGCAAAGGACAAGCCAAGCCGTCTGCAACCACGCATCACGCTTGAGGATAAGGCCATTGCCGGCCGCTCGCTCAATACGCTTGATGCGTCGGAAGCTTCGGTTGATGTCGGCGGTTCGTTCCGTCTTTCCAAAAATCTTGATGTGACCGCCGGTGTCCGGCTGTCACAAGAGCGTGATCGTCTCGGCCCGATTGTCGGCCCACAGCAAGACGATCAGGCCGTTTACGTCGGCACTCAGATCAAGTTCTGACCCGCGCCAGTCCATTCCGGGCACAGTGAATTCGTATGAGACAGCCCCGCTTTTGCGGGGTTTTTCTTTGCCTGACGTTACGTCACCGCTACGTTCGCTTCGAGTTTCAGTCGGAGGGATCTATGAGCCGGGTAGCAATCGTCACAGGGGGAACGCGCGGGATCGGGGCAGCCATCTGCAACCGCCTCAACCGGCAAGGTCACACCGTCATCGCCAATTACGGCGGCAATGATGAAGCCGCCGCCGCCTTCTCGAAAGAAACCGGCATTCCCGTGGCCAAGTGGGATGTGGGCGATCACGAGGCGTGCCTTGATGGCTGTGCCAAGGTCGAAGAAAAGCACGGACCGGTCGATATCGTCATCAACAATGCCGGCATCACCCGCGACGGCACGCTGCACCGGATGAGCTTTGACGACTGGAACGACGTGATGCGCGTCAATCTGGGCGGGTGCTTCAACATGGCGAAAGCGACCTTCCCTGGAATGCGCGAGCGCAAGTGGGGCCGCATCGTCAATATCGGCTCAATCAACGGGCAGGCAGGCCAGTATGGCCAGGTGAACTATGCCGCTGCGAAATCGGGCATTCACGGCTTTACCAAGGCGCTCGCGCAAGAAGGCGCGAAATTCGGCGTCACCGTCAACGCGATCGCGCCCGGCTATATCGACACCGACATGGTGGCGGCCGTTCCCGAGCCGGTGCTGGAGAAGATCGTCGCCAAGATCCCGGTGGGCCGTCTGGGCCAGGCCGAGGAAATCGCCCGCGGCGTCGCATTCTTCACCAGCGAGAACGGCGCTTTCATGACCGGCTCCACCATGAGCATCAATGGCGGCCAGCACATGTATTGAGCCTCGGCAGATTCAAGACAGCGGCACGAACCAGTATTCGCGCTCGACTGTTTTGCCGAAGTCTTTAGCCTGCTTGATTCGAGTGGTGATGCTAACCGACATGCCGGGTGCATAGTCAGGACGCGAGGTACTGGAATACAGGCGGACTTCGTAGTCGATCCTTCCCGTGGGGGCGTGAACGGTAAAGCTCAAAAGCCCGGTGTCTTCGCGGATGGCCCCACTACCGTGTCCGGGATTGATCGGATTGCATTTCATCCATTTCCAGACCTGCTCCGGCGTACCCGTTGAGCTCACCGAAACCACAGACCCGTCTTTGCAGAACCGCAGGTAGCTGAAATACCCTCCCTCAGATAAAGGAGCATCTAGCGCTTTGCCGTCAGCGCGATGCCAGTACAATCCATCAGTTTGTAGTCCCAACCGCTTGGCAGCCCGGAAGTGGGATTTGAGCGCGGGCAGCTTCTTGCGCTCACCCTCGCGTTCCGCACTCTCAAGTGTTTGTATTGATGGGCCATCGGAAAAGGCAGAAAGTGGCCCGGTTGCAATCATTGAGAAGACGTAGATCAAATTGAATGACATGCCATCCAGCCTAGTCGAAGCTCTGGAAAATCAAAATGTTTCTCTTATCACTTCGTTAACCAACACGAGCTACCTTTCGTTATCCATGAATGGGACAACCGAGGTGCGGCATGACGACGCAAGTGAGCACAGACACTGGAGCCGATGGCGCTGATCAGCGCGAGGCAGAACGTACCGAGCTTGAACTGCGCCCAGCCAAGCTGGTGTGCCAGAGCGGCGAGTATTACTGCCAGATCCGCGATGTCTCGACGCTCGGCGTCGGGCTGGCCTTCCTCCACAAGGTCCCTCCGGAACCACGCATGATCCTGCAACTGGCCGACGGCTTCACCTACCCGGTCGAGCGCGTGTGGATCGGCAAACGTCAGGCCGGTTTCCGCTTTGCCGCCGATGTTTCGCTAGAGGAGTTCATCGGAGACGAAAGCGCGCAGGAGCCTGCCTCTCTCAACCTCAAGATCGCGGCGCCCGCCAAGATCGTTGACGGACGCAGCAATACTTTCGGTCAGACAATTGAACTTGGGCGAGACAGCGTGCGGATTGAGTGCACCGACGATCTGCCCTTCAATCGCCTGTTGGCGTTTGAACTAGATGGCTTGCCTGACCAACTGGCCGAAGTGCGCTGGAAAGACGGCAACCATTTCGGCCTGCAATTCCAGCACGCCCTGAGCGAAGAAGAGTTGGCGCAATGCGCGCTGCACCTGCAACCGTTCGGCACTTCCTTCCCGAGCGGCTTTGCCGGTCTGCTCAGCGCAGCTCGCGCGGCCTGACACACAGCATTTCACTCTGCTCACCGGCGGGCAAAAATGCTACTGATGGGCAATGAAAATTCACCAAGCATTGTGCCTAGCTTTAATCCTCACGGGGATTGCTGTCCCCGCAATAGCGCAATCGCCAGATTATGTACTTCGGAGCGAATACAGTACCCAGTCAGGTAGCCTCGAAGGTGGCAGCAAAAGCTCCGCATCGGGCGGCGCTGTCCTCGCCGAGAGGATAGTTGAGACCGATGGCGATAACGTGCGGATCGAATACTCCATCCCGGCAAATCCAGAAGACATTCGCGGAAACGCGATGTGGATGTATCCGGCGCTTGTCCGGGTCGGCTCCGATGGCTCCAAACAACTCGAGAACACGAAGGATATCGAGACCCGCGTAGACAATTGGCTGGCCGATGCAGGGTGGACCCGCGAATTGTGCTCGGCCCGCTTCTTCACATGGACAGCACAGCAAATCCTGTGCGAACCCGAAGCCGTTATCGAGGAGATCGAGTCCTTCGGAATGCGCCCCGGTCCAATCGAGGCTGGCACAACAGTCTACCTTCCCCATCACGGTGTTTCGGTGACTTTGGAACAAGTAGACGCATCAGGCGCATTCCGGCGCTTCCGCGGTGAGGCTAAAGTAAACGGAGCGTTCGTGAGACAATCCGCGATCAAGACCGATCTGGCGGTAGCGGAGATGACTGGCAGGACGCTGACCGAAGAGCAAGCCGCCAAGCAGAACAGTGATATTGACGCGAGCGGGACCATATCATTCGAGATTGCTGTCGATTCAGCAGGCCTCGTCTGGGAACGCGCCGAAACGGTTGACGCGATTGTTACAGGCCGCCCCACTGGCGACGAGCGACGCGAAAGTAAGGCAGTTGTGACCAGAGTGCGTTATGCCGACTGGATAGCGGAGTAAGAGGCCTATAGTTGAAGGCACCAAGGCGCATCACGAGCGTTGATTGCGTATGACCGGGCCCGCAAGCGATTCACTTTCTGAAGCTGAAGCCAGCGCCATCGTCGAGATGGCGCTGAGCGATCATGTGGCTTTTTCGCAGATCGAGGATCAGTACGGTCTGGGCGAGAAGGAAGTGAAGGCGCTGATGCGCGCACGGCTCAAACCGGGCAGCTATCGCGCATGGCGCAAACGGGTGCGGACGTTCTCGGACCGGCGCGAGCATTACAAATAGCGGTGGGCGACACGGCTTTCCGGCCTTGCTATCAATCCGGCCATGCACACGCCGCCCTATCACCCGCCGGTCAAACGCTCGATCCAGATCGCCGGTCACAAAACCAGCATCAGTTTGGAGCCGCTGTTCTGGGAAATGCTGAAAGCTGAGGCGGCACGGCGCGACGTGCCCATCAGCGCATTGGTCGCGCAGATAGACGCCGAACGGATCAAGGCGGAGACACCGCCGGGTTTGGCGAGCGCTATCAGGGTTTGGCTGGTAAGCCTGAGCTAGTCGTCCCCGACACGCTCGATATTCGCGCCGAGCAATTGGAGCTTTTCCTCCAGCCGCTCGTATCCGCGATCGAGGTGGTAGATGCGACGTACAGTTGTCTCACCCTCGGCCGCCAGCGCTGCGATGATCAGGCTCATTGAAGCGCGCAAGTCGGTCGCCATTACTTCCGCGCCGGTCAGGTCGACCGGGCCATTGACGATCGCAGTGCGTCCCTCGGTTTCGACATCGGCGCCCATGCGAGCCAATTCCGGCACGTGCATGAAGCGGTTCTCAAAGATCGTTTCCTTGAGCACGCTGGTGCCCTCGGCCTTGCAAAGCAGGCTCATCAATTGCGCCTGCATATCCGTGGCAAGGCCCGGAAACGGCGCGGTGGTCAGGTTTGTCGGTTGCAGCGGCCCGTTAGACCGGACCGTCACGCCTGTCTTGTCCTCTTCCACCTCGAGCCCGATGTCGCGCAAGGCGGTGAGTGTCGAACCCATATCCGATCCGCTTGCGCCTTCGAGCCGCACATCACCGCCTGTGATCGCCGCCGCGCAGGCATAGGAGCCCGCTTCGATCCGGTCAGGCATCACCTTGTACGTCGCGCCGTTCAAGCGTTTGGCGCCGTGAATGGTCAGATCGGATGTGCCGATGCCTTCTATTTCCGCGCCCATTGCGACGAGGAGGTTGCACAGGTCAACAATTTCCGGCTCGCGCGCCGCACCGGTCAACCGGCTGGTGCCGTTGGCGAGGACGGCGGCCATCAGCGCGTTCTCGGTCGCACCGACGGACACGACAGGAAAATCGAAATCGCCGCCCGGCAATCCGCCATCAGGCGCAATCGCCTTCACATAGCCTTGCGCCAGCTCGATCTCCGCACCGAATGCTTCGAGTGCCTTGAGGTGCAAGTCGATCGGCCTGTTACCGATAGCGCAGCCGCCCGGCATCGAAACCGTCGCCTCACCCATCCGCGCCAGCATCGGGCCAAGCACAAGGATCGAAGCGCGCATTTTGCGCACCAGATCGTACGGCGCGACAGTCGAAGTGACACGCGCGGCCTGATACGTGACCACACGTCCGAAATCTTCGGGCCGGTTGTTGCCCTGAATGCTGACGGTAACGCCAAACTGGCCCATCAGATGCTGGAACCCGTCAATATCCGCCAGACGCGGCAGATTGCGCAGAGTCAGCGGCTCCTCCGTCAACAAAGCGCAGGGAATGAGCGTAAGCGCAGCATTCTTTGCGCCTGAAATGGGGATCGTGCCCGACAGGCGATTCCCGCCATGAATGATGAGTTTGTCCATGGAGCATTGCCTTAGCGGATCGCGAAATTCACGCAACTGACGCCATATGCGTGTTTGTGGTCATTGACCTGAACGCATGTGAACGGCACGAACGTTTGCAGACTGAAACCAGAAGCCTTCGTGAGGCCAATTATGACGTCCCATAAGCCAATCAAGAAAGCCGTTTTCCCCGTTGCGGGGCTTGGAACGCGGTTCCTTCCAGCGACCAAAGCGATCCCGAAAGAGCTTTTGCCGATCGTTGACCGTCCGCTGATCCAATACGCGGTGGATGAAGCGCGCGAGGCCGGGATCGAGCAGATGATCTTCGTCACCGGTCGCGGAAAAACCGCCATTGTTGAGCATTTTGACGTCGCTTACGAGCTCGAAGACACGATGAGCGAACGCGGCAAGGATATGGGCGTGCTGGAGCCGACTCGTGCGACACCGGGCGATATCATCACCGTCCGCCAACAAGTGCCGATGGGTCTGGGCCATGCGATCTGGTGCGCACGCGCGATTGTGGGGGATGAGCCTTTCGCGATCTTTCTGCCCGATGAGCTGATGATCGGCAAAAAGGGCGGGACCGGCTGCATGAAGCAGATGGTGGATGCCTATAATGAAACCGGCGGCAATCTCATCAGCGTGCTCGAAGTGCCGATGGAAGAGGTCTCAAGCTACGGCGTGATCTCTCCGGGCGCTGAAAAAGGCACACTGACCGAGGTCACTGGTCTGGTCGAGAAGCCGCCGGTTGCCGAAGCGCCTTCGAACAAGATCGTTTCGGGCCGCTACATTCTGCAGCCCGAAGTAATGCGCACGCTGGAAATTCAGGAAAAAGGCGCTGGCGGTGAAATCCAGCTGACCGACGCGATGGCCAAGATGATTGGTGACCAGCCGTTCCATGCCGTCACCTTTGACGGCAATCGCTATGACTGCGGCAGCAAACTGGGCTTTGTCGAAGCAACCCTCGCACTCGCTCTCGAACGCGAAGACATGGGTGCCGATGTGCGCGCCATGGCGCAGCGCCTGCTTGGAGCATAGGCAGTAGAAAACCCCCGGACAGCACTTAACCGTCCGGGGGCTCCACCTGGGTCAGTGACCAATTACTCGGCGGCTTCTTCCGCCGGGGCGTCACCAGCATCGTCCTCGATCGCCTCACCCGCTTCCTCCATCAGCGCGTCGGCGAGATAGGAGGTCGGTTCGGCGTCGCTCTTCTCGGGAGCATCCGCTGCGGCCTGCACCAGTGATCCGAGCGAAGAGCCATCAAGGCCAAGCTCTTTCATCAGGCCATCGAGCACCGGTGCCTGGGCGCGGTAAGCAAGTGCCGCTGACACCGCGTCAGTAGCCAAGTTTCCCGAGCCACCGCCGGCGCCTGCACCACCGCCATTCGAGCCGCCACCGCTTTGGGTAAGCCCATCGACCTGTACGATCTTGATCGAGTCGATCGCCTCCATCGGCTTGGCGCTCTCTTTGATAACCTCAGGCAGCACGCGCAGCAGGGCAAGCTTGGTCTGCAGGCTGATCTGCTCCATCGAGAGGATGTTGGCTGCCTCGTTGACCGCTTGCTGACCGGCGGCTTCAACTTCGAAGCGCACGCGGTCGGCTTCGGCACGCAGCACTTCGGCGTCCGCGTCACCCTTCGCCTCAAGCCTTGCGGCTTCGGCGCGGTTGGTTGCAGCGTCTTTTTCTGCTTCGGCTTCCACCTTGATCTGGATTGCATCACGTTCGGCAACCTTGGCCGCTTCGATCAGCTCGATCTTCTTCTGACGTTCAGCCACCTCACTCTCGCGAGAGGTAACAACCTGCTCTTCTGCCGTGACCGCTTTGGCGCGGGCAGCATCTGCTTCGGCCTTGGCCTGGCTTTCTTCGCGCGACTTGTTCTGGACAGCGATCTGCTGTTCCTGACGGGCGATCTCAAGTGCGCGGGTCTGATCGATCCGGGCTTCTTCAACCAAGCGGTCTGCCTCGATCTGCTGCGCATCGACCTGCTTCTTGGCTTCAATCTTCGCAGCATCTGCTTCGCGCTGGCGTTCAGCCTGTTCACGAGCGATCTCAGACGTCTGCGCGGCACGGCGGACCTCAACCTCGCGCTCTTGCTGGAGCCGGGCATATTCGGTGTCACGCCCGATCTCGAAAGACCGCTGATCGGCTTCGAGGTTCTTGGTCTCCATCTGGACACGGGTGTCCTGCTCAATATCGTTACGCAGCTTCTTGCGCGCTTCGATCTGTTCGGTGAGCTTGGTCAGACCTTCGGCGTCAAACGCGTTGTTGGCGTTGAAGTGCTCGATGCTGGTCTGGTCAAGGCCTGTCAGAGATACCGATTCAAGCTCCAGACCGTTCATCGCCAGATCGTTCGAAGACACTTGCTGCACCTTCTGGACGAAGTCTGCGCGCTGCTCGTGCAGCTCGTTCATGCTCATCCCCGCCGCGACCGAGCGGAGCGCGTCAACAAACTTACCTTCGACGAGATCCTTGAGCAGTTCCGGCTGCATGGTGCGTTGGCCCAGCGTTTGCGCAGCCATAGCAATCGAACCTGCATCAGGCCGGACGCGGACGTAGAATTCCGCTTTCACATCGATACGCAGTCGGTCGAGCGTGATCAGAGCCTCGGCATCACGGCGAACAACTGCCAACACCAGCGTGTTCATATTCACTGGCATGGTTTCATGAAATACCGGAAAAACAAGCGCGCCGCCATTCATCACGACCTTCTCACCACCAACGCCCGTCCTAACAAATGCAATCTCTTTCGAGGCGCGGCGATACAGTGACGTCAAAAAAGCAAAAACAACAAAGAGAAGCACTAGCCCTATTCCGGCCCACATCCCTGCCTCAATCAAAGTATCCATATTTTCTCCTGTTCGTATGTGCGCTTCGTTGGCTTTCGGGGTGGCCATCTCACGCGAATAACAACCTCGACTATTCGAGGCCTAGCAATGGGTTTTCGTACTGGGTGGCAAAGAAGATCTCGCCTTCCTTGCGCACCAGCAAGACGGTTTCGCCTTCGACCAACGCCGCATCGGGATCATGCGGTTCAACCATCACAAAGTGCGGCTGACCAAATTCGTCGATCACTTTGGCACGGGCGGGCGAACCTATGCGCGCGGTGCCAACCTGAATTTCGGCATCGCGGCGCACTAGACTGCGCGTATCGACCGCGCTCGTCTCGTCCTGCGGCAAAAGGCGCGCTAGTGGACGGGTAAGCAGGCCGTTTAAGGGCAGCGCCGCTACGCCTGCCCCCAGGCTCGCGATCACCATGTTGAGCGGTGATCCCAGCAGAGCGATTGCGGTCTGTTGCCCCGCCACGCCAATCGCGGCGAACAGGAACAGAAGGACCACCAACCAGATCAGGAACGGCACCCGGCCAAGGCCGAGCAGACCCATTACACTCTCGACCAATCCACCGCCGGCAAGGCCATCGGGCGCATCCACATCGAAGTCGAAATCGACATCGGCTTCGGCGCTTTCAAAGACATCACCAATGCCAATCACCTGCGCCACTGCGATGAACAACAGCACGATGATCGCAATCGCAAATGGTAGGTTATGCGGCTCCAAAAGTGTCATGGTGCCACACCCGCACAAAAGCGCACCGCAAAGTCAGCGGTAGTCCTGGTCCTGATTTTTCCCATGAACGTACAATTAACATAATCGCGGACAAAAGACCAGATAATTCGCACCTGAGTCGCGATAAAACACGATGCGAAACTTTTGTTCGCACTTACTCTTGTTTTATTGCTTTTTGACCCCATATACAAAACTTAGGTTGGCGTGATCTTGAGCGGAAGCGTTTTTAGCCCGCCGACGAAAGTACTGGTGGATCTCCGCGCTTCCCCAATACGCTCGACGGTCTCAATCCGGTCTAGCAACACCTCGAACAATATCCGGATCTGGAGCCGCGCCATATGCAGGCCAAGGCATTGGTGCGCGCCCGCCCCGAAGGCGAGATGGCGATTAGGCGAGCGGCTGGCATCAAAACGTCGTGGATCGTCAAATTGGGCCGGATCGTGGTTGGCTGAGACATAGTTCAGCATCATCCAGTCACCCGCTTTGATCTGCTGACCACCCACTTCAACATCCTCGGCTGCTGTGCGCATGAAGTGCTGTACCGATGTGGTCCAGCGGATCGCCTCTTCAACGATTCCGGGAAGCAGTGAGCGATCGGCTTTGACCCGGGCAAACTGCGCGGGATCATCAGCCAATGCTTGCATGGCACCTGACATGGTGGCCGATGTCGTATCGTGCCCGGCGGCGGCCATGATGATGTAGTATCCTGCCATGTCGCGATCTGGCAGCGGCTTACCGTCCACCTTGGCGTTGGCGATGACGCTCGCGACATCGTCGGTCGGGTTGGCACGGCGCTCGGCTGCGATCCCAGCGAAGTAATCCTCAAAGCTTTTGACGGCGCCGGATACCAACTGGAGCACCTGTTCAGGCGTCATATTCGCCATTCCGCTGCCCGAAAGGTCTGCGTCCTGCCCTCCAAACATCTGCTGCGTCAGCATCAGCATACGCGGCTCGTCTTCTTCTGGGATGCCAAGAATCTGCATGATCACACGCAGCGGCATCGGAGCAGCCACGGCCGTCACAAAATCCACCTCGGGCCCGTCAGCAAGCATAGCATCGACCAAACGCTCGGCCAAAGCGCGGATTTCACCCTCGATCAGTTTGAGATTGCGCGGCATGAACCATTCCTGGGTCAGCTTGCGATACTTCGGATGGATCGGCGCATCGAACACGACAAGGCTATCGACCAACATGTTCGATCCAGTTGCCGCGCGCGAAAACTCGGTCGCTTCGCGAGTGGCGAACACGACCGGTTTGGGATTGTTGAGGAAGGTCGCATTGTCTTTCGAGATGCGCATGACGTCATCATAGCGCGTAATCAGCCAGAACGGCTCGAAACTATCATCTTCGGCGATGACCTTGGCCACCGGAGCCTCTTCGCGCAGGCGGTCAAACAGATCGAGCAAACCACTCCATTCGGCATAGCTTTCGGGCGCGATAACAGCGCGCGCGACATCATTCGGTAGAACCGCTGGAGCGCCCGCCATCAAGCGTTCTCCTTGGCTTCGAATTCGTCGCGCAGCTCACGTTTGTAGAGCTTGCCGTTCGCCTCACGCGGCAGATCCGGGCGGAAATCGAACAGTTTGGGCATTTTGATTTTGGAGAGATTGGGGGCGAGGAAGTCGCGCAGCTCGGCCTCAAATGCGTCACCGGCCACACCCATGTCCATCGGCTGCACCACAGCGACCACCTTTTCGCCAAGGTCGGGATCGGGCGCACCGATCACGGCGGCATCCATCACCTTGTCATGCGTCACCAGCAGGTTCTCGATCTCCTGCGGATAGATGTTTACGCCGCCCGAAATAATCATGTGGCTCTTGCGGTCGGTCAAGAAGAGGAAGCCGTCTTCATCAACATGACCGATATCGCCCAGCGTCATCCAGCCATGCGCATTCATCGCCTCTTTCGTCTTCGCCTCATCGTTGTGATAGGTCGGCAGCAGGGCGTTTTCGAAATAAATCAGGCCGTCTTCACCTGCCGAGGTCTCCTCGCCATCGGGGCCGCAGACGTGCAGTGTGCCATAGATCGCCTTGCCCACAGTGCCTGGGTGGGTGAGCCAGTCTTCCGACTTCACCAGCGTCATCCCGATACCTTCGGAACCGGCATAGTATTCGTTGATGATCGGCCCCCACCATTCGATCATCTCTTGCTTGATCGGCACAGGACATGGCGCAGCGGCGTGCAGCGCGCGCTGGTGGCTGGAGAGGTCATACTTGGTGCGGATGGCCGGATCGAGCTTGAGGAAGCGCACGAAATGGGTCGGGACCCACTGGCTGTCTGTGACCTTGTGCTTTTCGATCGCGGCGAGTGCGGTTTCGGGTTCGAACTTCTCCATCACCACGATCGTCGCGCCTAGACGGTGGGCGACCGAGCACCAGCCAATCGGGGCGGCATGATAAAGCGGCGCGGGTGAGAGATAGACCATCGATCCATCGGCAGGCATCCCAGCACCCATGATCGCCAGACCCATAAGCGGAACTGCCGCTTGCACGTCAGGATCTTCAGGAGGCGCCGGGCGGATGCCTTTTGGGCGCCCGGTGGTGCCCGAAGAATAGAGCATGATCATGCCAGCGCTCTGGTCCGCAATTGGATCAGCAGACTGCGCGGTCAGCGCCGCTGCGTAGTCATCGCCCACCACCAGCACCTTCAGATCGGGAAGCTCGGCCCTGATCCCTTCGAGCACATCGGCGTAGGCAGTCGATGTGATCAACAGTTCGGTTTTACTATCGCGAAGAATATAGGCGATTTCTGGCGCGGTCAGACGGGTCGAGACAGGCACAAGCATCGTGCCCGATCGCTGCGAACCCCAGATAATCGGAAAATACTCGATGCGGTTCTCCATCAGCACCGCAAATGCATCACCTTCGCCCACGCCGTTTGCTCGCAGCAGCTGGGCAAAACGGTTCGATGCCGCGTCCATTTCGGCATAGGTCATTTGCTCGCCCGATCCGGCCATAATGACTGCGGGATGATCGGGACGGTTCGCGGCGTGCGCGATGGGGTGCATGCTCATGTATCTCTCCGTTGCCTGGTCCTTGCAGGGACTCAGGGTATCTCTCTCAATTGAGAAACCTAACGGGGAGCCGTTAGCCCGCAAGCAAAATCGGCAGGCATGAACATCTCAAACGCGCACAAAAAAGGCGGCGGGAAAACCCGCCGCCATAACTCGGACACCCTCTCCAATGTCCGACCCGCTCATTGGCGGGTGAAACTGTGTCGGGCGCTTATTCGCCGCCCTGACCGCCGCGACCGCCTTGGTAGGCGACCTGCGCGTCTGTTTCTTTCATATATGGAATTGGATTGACTGCAACCCCGTTCACGCGGACCTCATAGTGCAGGTGCGGGCCGGTGGAGCGTCCGGTCGATCCGACATAGCCGATCAGATCGCCCTTTTTCACTTTTTCGCCAGCAGCAACAGCAAGGCGCGAAAGGTGCGCAAAGCGAGTCTGAAGGTCGCCGCCATGTTCGATGCTGATGTAAAGACCGTAGCTTGAGAACCAGTCTGCACGCGAAACGGTGCCATCTGCAGTCGCGTAAATCGGCGTGCCGGTTGGCGCAGCCAGATCCACACCCTTGTGAGCGCGGCGCTTACGCAGAACCGGGTGGTTGCGCATGCCGTAGCTGCTGGTCAGGCGCGAGTTATAAAGCGGCATACCCGATGGGATCATAACAGGCGAACGCGCCCAGTTAGTGGCCTGCGTCCGCTCTTCCGGTGTGCTTGGACCGCTCTTGTCCAGTTCAACCCACTGCGAAAAGGCATCGCGGAATTTCGGATCGCCCAAGGTAAGGCTACCGGCCTGCGCGTCTTCGACCGGTACGGTCACTTCAGCGGCAGAATTTGCGTTGGCAGAAGTCGAAGCGATTGCCGGAGAGGCAATCATGGCAGCGGCGGCACAAATTGCGCCTGCTACCTGGGACATTCGCTTAAAAAGCGTATTCATTCGTAACCCGATCCTATTCAGTGCGGCGTTTTCGCCTGCAGGTTTTCGAGGCATTTGGCGAAGCAGCGTGTCCCACCATGCTGCGTTGCAGCCAATGCCGTGTTCAAACCGACAAAAAGTCCGGCCTGAGCGTGTGATCGTGAGTTATTGCGGCGATTCGTTAATTCGCAACATCAATGTAGAATTCGCGCGGCAGTCCGGCTGCGAGACGCGCTGAGTCGTTGAATGGCGGCTTAACCACTCCTCTGAAATGCTCGCGAACGAGGGATTTCCATAGGTTTTCGGCCGATTCACCACGCGATTCACAAACCTTCAAAAAGTGCTTTGAGCCGAATCGAACATGGCGAATTTCGTCGTCAAGGATGCGGGAAAGGATCTTCGCACCATTTTCGTCTCCCGCGGCCTCTACCCGCTCCAAAGTTGACGGCGTGACGTCAAGTCCGCGTGCTTCGAGCACCATCGGCACGATTGCTAGCCGCGCTGCAACATCGTGGCGTGTGGTGTGAGCAGCCTGCCACAGGCCAGCATGGGCAGGAAGTGCGCCATAATGACTGCCCAAGCGTTCCAGCTTTCGCGCTAGCAGCGCGTAATGCATCGCTTCATCAGCTGCGACATGGAGGAAGTCGGAAACGAACTCCTCGCCCATAATCTCGCCGAACCGCCCTGCCATATCGAGCGCGAGGTCAATCGCAACGAACTCGATATGCGCCAAGCTGTGCCAAAGAGCGATGCGCGCGCGTTCGGAGCCGAACTTTCCGCGTTTGGGCATCTTGTTTGGCGGCAGCAGCTCAGGCGCATCGGGCCATGCAGGCTGGTCTGGCATGGGCTCGTCAAACACAAACGCTAAATCGCCCCGCCGCCAGCGCCGCGCGACATCGCGGGTTGCGAAGCACTTGGCGCGCGGATCAGCCGTCAACAGTGCGGCGCGGATGGCGGAAACGACGGATTGCATGGATGGCGTGACTTAGAGCGCCTTGGCTGCGGCCAGCACTTCTTCAGCGTGACCTTTGACCTTCACCTTGTTCCAAACCTGCGCGATCGTACCGTCGGCATCGACGAGATAGGTGGTGCGGACCATGCCCATATAGGTCTTTCCGTACATCTGCTTTTCGGTCCAGATGCCGAGCGCGTCGGAAAGCCCGCCCTCTTCCGCATCTGTCGCGAGCGGGGTGGTCAGTTCGTGTTTGGCGATGAAGTTCTGGTGTTTCTTCGCGCTGTCCTTCGATACGCCGAGCAGCTCAACACCGGCCGCGTCAAAGTTACCTTTCAGCGCGGTAAAGTCCTTAGCCTCGGTGGTGCAGCCCGGCGTGTTGTCCTTGGGATAGAAGAACACGACCAGCTTCTTGCCCTTGAAATCGGATGGCCTGACGGTGCCACCATCGGGGGTGCCCATTTCGATATCGGGCATTGCATCGCCTGCTGCGGGGAAAGTGCTCATAATTCGTGGCTCCAGTCAGAATTCGGGAATGTCTGTTAGGGTAAGCGTTTCGTCGAAGATCGCGTTCCAAACTTCGGCGACGCTTTGGCGCGCTTGGCCAAACTTTTGCAAGAGGTCTTCGTAGCTATCCGCACGGCACGCGCCGGCGAGCGCCTTCGCCGCGCTGGAAGGAGGCTCTGCTCCGCCGGGTGCAAGAAGGCGGCTCGCGATCAACAGCCGTGCCATCAGGTCATGTGCAGGCAGTATCGCCTCTGGCAGCAAATCTGCGTCAATCATGGCGGCGATCGCTGTGCCTAGATCGGGCGCGAAGGCTTGCGGGTGGGTGTCGACTAGCACGCTACCGTCTGGTTTGCGTCCCTTGAGCTGCAGATAGTGCAGAATGAACTCCAAATCGACTAGCGCGCCTCGATGCAGCTTTGCGTCGAGCGGACCGGAGGGATGTTTGTGCTTTGCCATTTCGCTGCGCATCCTGCGCACATCATCGCGCAGCGCGGCGTGGTCACGCTTGGCCTGGAGCACCTCGTCCATCACGGTGTCGAGCGTTTGGCGCCCCTTCGGCGACCCATAAAGCACGCGCGCACGCGCAAGGGCCATGTGCTCCCATGTCCACGCGGCCTCGCGCTGATACTTGGCGAAGGCATCACAACCCACCGCAAGCGGCCCTTGCGCGCCCTGCGGCCTCAAACGCGTATCGACTTCATAAAGCGCCCCTTGAGCCGTCGGCACCGACAAGGCAGCGGTCACGCGGCTGCCAAGGCGGTTATAGTAATGGGTCGCGCTTAGCGGCCTTTCTCCATCGGACTCTGCCGCATAGTCACCAGTGAACAGATAGATGATGTCGAGATCGGACGAATGGGTCAGGGCCCCGCCGCCCAGCCTACCCAGTCCCAGAACCAGCAGCTCGCTTTCGGGAATCGTCCCGTGCGCCTGAGCGAATTCAGCGACGGTCAGTTCAGCAGCCAATTGCAATCCGGCCTCAGCGGTACGCGACAAAGCTTGCGCGATTTCGAGCGGGTCCTCGTTCACTTCGATCAGCTGGATACCAAGCGCAAAACGGATTTCCCCGGTCACCAACCGGATCGCATCAAGCATCGCTTCGTAGTCATCGCGCGAGGCAGCGAGGGTGATACGCTCTTTGATGTCCTCCACTGATCCGGGCAGTTCGCGCGCATTCCGGTCAACCAGCGTATCGAGCAATTCCGGGCGGCGCGCCAGCTCGTCAGACAGACCCGATGCGAGAGTCAGTGCGGCAACCAATCGGCCCATCAGACGCGGGCGCGCATCGAGCAGGCGGAACAGTGTGATCGCTGAGGGCGCGCGTTCAAGGATGCTCTCCCACCGCGTTATGGCTCGCGGTGGATCGTCGCTGGCGGCAATCGCGGCGAACAACTTGGGCAGCATTCGGTCGAACGCCTCGAGCGCCTGTGGAGAACGCAGCGCCTGAAAACGCCCGTCGCGCCAGCCCTTGATCCGTGAGGCGAGACGCTCGGGCTCTTCGAAGCCGAGTTCAGCCAACCAGTCCTTTTGTCCGACTGCTTCTGGCGCGGGAGCGGGAGCGGGCGTCGTCTCGCCGATCAACGCATCGTATATCGCACCGGTGCGCGCGGTGAGTTCGGTCAACTCCGCCACAAGAGCTGCGCCATCATCCAACCCGTCGAGCCACGCGACATTGTCCAGCGGATCGCCTTCGGGCAGCGCATGAGTCTGGCGGTCGTTGACCATTTGCAACCGGTGCTCGATCTGGCGCAGGCGATCATAGCCTTCGCCCAGCACCTGTGCTGCCTCGCGCTCGATCAGCCCCGCCTGTGCCAGCGCATCCAGAGCCGCGCGCGTCCCGCGTACCCGCAAGGACGGATCCCGCCCACCATGGATGAGCTGGTGTGTCTGCGCGTAGAATTCGATCTCGCGGATGCCCCCGCGCCCTTTTTTGACGTCGAAGCCGGGGCCTGGCTCCTTTGGGCCATCATGGCTTGCGCGAATGCGGCGGGTTAGTTCGCGAATTTCCTCAACAGCGCCGAAATCGAGCGCGTGGCGCCAGACAAACGGCTGGATCGCATCAAGGAAAGCCTCACCTGCTTTGATGTCGCCTGCTGCTGCACGGGCTCTGGTGAATGCGGCACGTTCCCAAGCCAACGCCGCGCCCTGATAATGGGTTAGCGCCGATCCATACGGCACGACCAACGGACTGATCTCGCTTGCCGGGCGCAGCCGCAGGTCTACGCGCAGCACGTAACCTTCACCCGTGTTTTCGGACAGCAGCTTGAGCACGCGCCGCGCGTAGCGCTGCGCCACATCGCCCGGATCATCGCTCTCGCGCCGGGTTAATGTGGCTGGATTATAAAGGAGGATGGGGTCGATATCTGAGGAGTAGTTCAGCTCTCCTGCCCCTTGCTTGCCCAATGCGAGTGCGATCAGACCGGACGGATCATCCTCGCCGGTGCGCTCTTCGATGGCCTTGCGGATCGATCGGTCGAGCGCGCGATCGGCAAAATCGGTCAATTCCGCCACAACTCGTTCGAGCCCAAATGCGCCCGCCAGGTCGGCAATGGCCACGGTGGTGGCGAGGGCCAATCGCTCGCGTCGTAAAGCAACCCCGATGTCGTCATGCTCAGCTTGCTTTCGTGTCCACTCAAGCGCAGCATCGACATCACTATCAGCCAGCAATGCAGCAAGCTCAGGCTGGCGATCGAGCGCGCGTGACAGGAACGGCGCATGCGCCCTCGCCCGCTCCAGCGCGCCGTCCCAACCTGTCGCTCCCGTTAACGCCATACCATCTCTCTTGCAGCGCCCCCGCCGCTCTGCAAGAGAAGCGCGCAGCATATTTTCGAGAGGGACTTACCAATGATCAAACGCGCATTCGGCCTTGGCGCCGCAATGGTTGGCGCGCTCGCTATGACGGCGTGCGACGCGCTGCCGGGCAGCGACACCACCGCAGAGCTCGACATTCCAGAAGTTGAAGCGGGCGAATTGTCCGAAGACACGATGAAGGACATCACCCGCGAACTTTCGACCGACGAATTCGGCGGCCGTATGCCAGGCACAAAGGGAGAAGAGCTGACTGTCGCGCTGCTCACTGACCGGTTCGAGAAAGCCGGCCTGAAACCGGGCAATGGCGATAGCTGGGTTCAGGAAGTCCCTCTGGTCGAGATCAACGGAAGCAACTTCGCGCCGCTGACGATTAAGGGCGAAGACACCGATCTATCCTATGATTTCGGCGGTGAATGGGTCGGCGTTACCTATCAGGAGGAAGCGTCGATCAGCCTCGAAGACAGCGAAATGGTTTTTGTTGGCTACGGCATTAACGCGCCCGAAAAGGGCTGGAACGACTACGAGGGCGTCGACGTGAAGGGGAAGACCGTCGTCATCCTCGTCAATGACCCCGATTGGCAGAATGAAAACCTTGAAGGCCCGTTCAACGGTAAAGCGATGACCTATTACGGTCGCTGGTCATACAAGTACGAAGAAGCCGCCCGTCAGGGTGCAGCGGCCGCGTTGGTCGTGCACGACACCGATCCAGCGAGCTATGGCTGGAACGTCGTTGAGAGTTCATGGAGCGGCCCGCAGGCCTATGCCGCGCGCGGCGACAACGCTCCGCCGATGACGCAGATGAATGGCTGGGTGCAGAAGGATGTGGCCGCAGCCATCCTGAGTGCTGCCGGACAGGACCTTGGAGAGCTGAGTGAAGCCGCTAAGAGTGAAGACTTCAAAGCGGTGGAGCTGGGACTCAAAGCTTCGACCAGCTTTGAGAACTCGATGCGCACATTCAAATCACAGAACGTGATCGGCATTCTCGAAGGCAGCGAAAAGCCGGATGAGTACATCATCCACACAGCTCACTGGGATCACCTTGGCGAGTGCAAACCAGCGCCTGATGGCGACAATATCTGCAACGGCGCAGTCGACAACGCAACCGGCACCGCAGCATTGGTGGCTTTGGCTGAAGCGCATGCGAAGAAGGGCGCGCCCAAACGCAGTCTCGTGTTCCTCGCGGTAACCGCCGAGGAGTCTGGTCTGCTTGGGGCGTATTACTATGCCTCGAACCCGATTTTCCCGCTCGACCAGACCGTTGGCGGGATCAACATGGATGCGTTCCTTGTCGCTGGTCCGTCCAAGGATGTGACCGTGGTCGGCCCGGGCAAATCGCAGCTTGATGCGTTTATGGATGCAGCACTTGTTGCTGATGGCCGCGTCGCTACGCCAAATCCGAATCCTGAAGCCGGCTACTACTATCGCTCCGACCACTTCGCCTTCGCCAAGCAGGGCGTTCCAATGCTCTACATCGACGGTGGTGAAGACCTGATCGAAGGCGGGCGCGAAGCGGGTAAGAAGGTCGCCGACGACTATCGCCTCAATCGCTATCACGGCCCGAAGGACGAGTTCAACGAAGAGTGGGACTGGTCCGGCGTGATGGGTGACTTGCAGCTGTTCTACCGCATCGGACGCATGATGGCGATGAGCAGCAGCTGGCCGAACTGGAACGATGGTGACGAATTCCGCGCCATCCGCGACGAGAGTTGCGGCGCCGCGGATAAGGGCTGCTAAACGCCACTCAAGGCGTTCAAGAAGCGGGATAACGGATCCATGGCCGTGCTTATGCCGCCCGAATGGGCACCGCAGGACTGGCTTTGGATCGGTTTCCCGCATCTGGCCGAGGAATGGCCAGGTTTTCTCGAGGCCGCACAAGAGCAGATGGCCGCGTTTGCCAATGCGGTGGCCGAAAGCGGACAGCAGGTCCGGCTGCTCGTTCGTGACGAAGCAAACGAGGCGCGAGCACGCGAACTGGTCAACGACAACATCGTGCTGGAGCGGCGTGTCTATGGCGACATTTGGCTGCGCGACACAGGCCCGCTGGTCATGTCCGATGGCTCCGCACGGCGGTTCAGCTTCAATGGCTGGGGCGGCAAGTACGAGATGCCGGGTGACGAGATGATCGGCGCTGAGCTCGCACGTAATGTAGGCTTAGAGACCACCAGTTCACCGATGATCCTTGAAGGCGGCGCGGTCGATGGCGATGGCACTGGCCTCGTTGCGACAACCGAGCAATGCCTGCTCAATCCCAATCGCAATCCGCACATGAGCCGCGAAGAGATTGAGGCTGAGCTGCACCACATTCTCGGCTTCGACCGCGTGCTTTGGCTCGGCGATGGATTGATCAACGATCACACCGATGGCCATGTCGACAACCTCGCGCGCTTTGTCGGGGCGAACCGGCTGGTGGTGCCCACAGCAAAGGACGTTAACGACCCCAATGCTGAAATCTACGATGATGCCACACGGCGTGCCGAAGCATATGGCGTAGACGTAGCCCGAATCCCCTCACCGGGGCGGATCGAGCGTGATGGGCATGTCGAACCCGCAAGCTACGTGAACTTTGCCATCACCACAAACCTCGTAGTCGTTCCGACCTTCGGCTCACCGCACGACGACGCAGGCGTTGCGGCCATCGCCGCGCTCTTCCCCGACCGCAATACGATTGGCCTTCCCGGCGATGCCGTGCTCGCTGGGGGCGGCGGCTTCCACTGCGCCAGCCAGCAAATGCCGAAGGTTTAACGACCCGTTAGGACTCTACCCTTCATTAGAGGGGAATGAGCAAAGCTATTGCCCTGACCAAAAGCGCCTATGAGGCCGCGCAGGAGCGGCGAGTTGATCTGGCGCGTTCAGCTATCGTGCTTGCTTGCGGCGCAGCGTTGATCCTCGCGGGTCAGCCGCTCCCGCTCTAACCACCCACTACTGAAGCAGCTTCACCAGCGCAGCAATCGCTGCAGCGGCGAGTACAAATGCGACAAAGCTGCGCCACACCGTGTCGGTGACTTTGCCGAACGCCTTTGCGCCGAGCCAATTGCCCAGCAGCACCGCCGGGAACAGCAAGACCGCCAGCCACAACAGACGCCATTCCAGCTCGCCAATAGCGTAGCCTGAAGCAAGGCCCGCAAAGGCGGCGATGGTGAAGATTAAAAGCATCGAAGCTTTGGCGATTTCACGCGCGATCCGGCGGCCCACATAATACGGCACAACTGGCGGCCCGGGCATGCCCGCAAAACCGGTCAACAATCCGCTGGCCACGCCCGCTGCACCGGTGGTGACCGGCCCGGGCATATGCGCCTCGCGCGTGGGCAACAGGATCAGGAGAAACGCCGAAAGCGCCACCAATGCGATTAGAAGGCGAGCAAGATCAGGCGGCGTCGCAGCCAGCACGATCAGACCCGGCGCGGTGGTCAGCAACACCAGTCCGCCGATGATCCACGCCGACTTCTCCGCATGGGTCAGAAACATCTTCAACTCGCTCGCGCCGATAAACAGCGCTAGGAAGTTGATGATCAGAACTGCCTCGATAGGCGTAAGCGCCAGCGCCAAAACTGGCACAAGAATGATCGCCATGCCGAAGCCTGCGAGGCCACGCACAAAAGCAGACGCAAAAGTCGCGGCGATGGCCACGGTAACTTGCGTCCAGCTGTAGCTGTCGAGGAGGTCCATCAGGCGGAAGGACGCAACAGAATAAAGCCAAGCGTCACCGCGTGGAGCGCAGCAATCGCGAGATTGGCGGTCACCACCGGATTGGCAAGCGATCCGACAGTTACAGGAGTCAGCACTTTATAGATGATCTGGATCGCCAGCAAAGCTGCCACCGCCGCTGGAACCGGCTTGAACAGAAACGCAATCGAAGCCAGCAGGATGGCGGTGTACATCGCAAGCACGATGCCGCGCGCAGGGCTCGCCGCGCCATAGGCATCGTTGGCCCATGGCGCGCCAGTCGCGATGCCATAACTCACCGGAACCAGTACAACGATGTTCACCGCCAGTGAGAGGATGATCATCAGCTTCATAGTGATTGCTCTACCTGCTCTCAGCCGCGCAGATCGGGCGGTGTCGCCGCGCCGGTCAGCATCGCGATGGCCTCATCAAGACCCATCACTTGCTGATCCTTCTCACCCAGCGTTCGGATCGCGACTGCACCTTCCTCGGCCTCGCGTTTGCCAACCACAAGGATGTGAGGGACCTTCGCCAGCGAATGCTCGCGGATCTTATAGTTGATCTTCTCGTTGCGCAGGTCACTCGACACGCGAAGCCCCGCCGCCTCAAGCTTGCCGCGCACTTCCTCAGCATAGCCATCGACATCCGAGACAATCGGAGCAACCACGGCCTGCACTGGCGAGAGCCACACCGGTAGACGCCCGGCGTAGTGCTCGATCAGGATGCCAATAAACCGCTCGTACGAACCAAAGATTGCGCGGTGAAGCATCACCGGACGGTGTTTCTCGCCATCCTCGCCAATATAGGTTGCATCGAGCCGTTCGGGCAGAACACGATCACCCTGAATGGTGCCGACCTGCCACGTCCGACCAATCGCATCGGTCAGGTGCCATTCGAGCTTGGGCGCATAGAATGCACCTTCGCCCGGGAGTTCTTCCCAGCCGAATTCTTCGTTCATCATACCCGCTTCTTCGACAGCGTCGCGAAGCTCTTGTTCGGCTTTGTCCCAATCAGAATCGCTGCCGAGCCGTTTTTCGGGGCGCAGGGCGAGCTTGATCGAGAACTTGAACCCGAAATCTTCGTAGACGTCTGCAGCAAGGCGACAGAACTTGCGCACTTCCTCGACCACCTGTTCTTCGGTGCAGAAGATGTGCGCGTCGTCCTGCGTGAACTGACGCACACGCATTAGGCCGTGCAGCGCGCCGTGCGGCTCGTTGCGGTGGCAGCAACCCATCTCGCCCAACCGGATCGGCAGGTCGCGATATGAAGTGATGCCCTGCTTGAACACGAGCACGTGCGCCGGACAGTTCATCGGCTTGATCGCCATCCAATCGGCATCATCAGCGACTTTCGGAGCCTCGGACGCGGCGCCAGTGTCGTCCACTTCGGGCACGATATCTGGCACCGCGAACATGTTCTCGGCATATTTGCCCCAGTGGCCCGACTGGGTCCATTGGCGCACATCCATCAGCTGCGGCGTCTTGATCTCGCGGTATCCGCCGCCATCCATCTTGCGGCGCATATAGGCCTCCAGCTCGCGCCAGATGCGATAGCCCTTGGGGTGCCAGAAGACACTGCCATGCGCCTCTTCCTGAAGGTGGAACAAATCCATTTCGCGGCCCAGCTTGCGGTGGTCGCGCTTGGCCGCTTCTTCGAGGCGGTGAAGGTGCGCGTTCAGCTGCTTCTTGTTGAGCCAACCGGTGCCATAAATGCGGGTCAGCTGCGCGTTGCGTTGGTCACCGCGCCAGTAGGCCCCGGCGACGCGCATCAGCTTGAACGCCGTCGGATCGAGCTTGCCGGTCGAGGCAAGGTGCGGACCGCGGCACATGTCGAGCCAGTCGTCACCCGACCAGTACACTGTCAGTTCCTCGTTCTCAGGCAGCTCTTTGGCCCATTCGGCTTTGAACGCTTCGCCTTCGCCTTCCCATTTGGCGATCAAGTCCTCGCGCGACCACACTTCGCGGCGCAGCGGTTTGTCCGCTTTGATGATCTCGCGCATCTTCTCTTCGATGGCGGGCAGGTCTTCCATGGTGAATGGACCGCGTGTCGCAGGAGCCATTACATCATAGTAGAAGCCGTCATCGGTGGCCGGACCGAACGTGATCTGCGTGCCAGGGAACACCGCCTGCACCGCTTCGGCAAGGACGTGGGCGTAGTCGTGCCGCGCAAGCTCGAGCGCATCTTCCTCGTCTTTGGAGGTGATCAGCGCCAGCTGCGCGTCGCCTTCGAAGGGACGATTTATGTCGCGCACTTCGCCATTCACTCGTGCCGCAAGCGCGGCTTTGGCGAGGCCCGGGCCGATGGCTGCAGCGACGTCATACGGCGTTGAGCCCGCTTCCATTTCGCGCACGGATCCATCGGGTAGGCTGATTTTGAGCAGTTCGGTCATCATCAATTCCAAATCACGTTTGGCGCGCCCTAGAACATGCGGGCGCGCACCGGAAGAGCGGTGTTTGAGGCTTTACCGATTTCAGGAGGACACCGCGCCACCCGAAACCGGGTGGCGATGGCTGCGATCAACGCGCGACCAACCGCCCCCGGATATCCGAGGTGGTAGTTGTCGTGGTTGTGGTCAGCAGAATGGCCATGCCGGGCAGATAGGGCCACGCGGCCCAAATGTCACCCACTGAAAGGGCGATCGGAAAGTTGACGCTCCTTTTTGGAAAGCACCCTTGACATTCGCACGAATCAATGACAAGTGTGCTTTCCATAGTTGAAAGGGAGCTTTACCATGAGCAACGCAAGCAAAGCCCTCCTCTGGGCAGGAATCATCATCGCCGCCGCTCTTGTAATGAGCGCTATGGACATCAGCAGCGCCGCCTCATCGAGCGTGGTTCTGGGTCTATCGGGCGCCGCGTGGGCGACGATCAAAACCGATGGCGGCTGCGGCCGTGGGTGCGCGCTGTGAACGCCAAAGCCGATAAGCCGGAAGAATTCAGCCGGGCGTGTTTGGTCGCAGCCGTATCATCGGTGCTAAGCGCATTGATGGTCATGTTTCTTTGGAAGTCGGACGCGATTGGCATCAACACGGCCTATATCCTCGCGATTGTTCCGACGGCGCTGATGATCTTTGCGTTTGTGAAGTCACTCGGGCGGACAAAGGGTAAGGCAAGCCAACGCTACCTCGCACGGATCGCAGTGGTGATGGCGTTCTATCTGCTCACGCTGTTTCTGGCAGAGAACCTGATCGAAGATCGCGGACTGACTGGACCCCTCGCTGTGTTCATCGCGCTGCTTCCCGGCCTCTCTTTTGCTGGCGTGGTCTGGATTTTCGGCGGCCTGATTGTCGAGGAGCAAGACGAGTTTTACCGCATGCTCTATGTCAGGCAGGGTCTGATCGCGACAGCGATCTCCTTCACGCTCGCGGCAGTCTGGGGCTTTCTCGAAACCTACAAGATCGTGGAACCTGTTGCCGCATTCTGGTGGCCAACCATCTGGTGCTTCGGCCTTGGCATCGGCGCGGTGTTCAACAAAATCAAATACGGCACCTATGGAGAGATCCGGTGAACAACCGTCTCAAAGTGCTGCGCGCGGAGCGCGACTGGTCTCAACAGGATCTTGCCGACCGCTTGGAAGTCAGCCGCCAAAGCGTGAACGCGATCGAGAAGGGCCGCTATGACCCGTCCCTGCCGCTTGCGTTCAGGATTGCCGATGTGTTCGAGCTGACAATCGAAGAGATATTCAGCCGCGACTAAACCTCCAGCGCGCCAGACCCCGCCTGCGTGGTGATACTCTTCGTTCCTGCCAATTGCGTTGAACGTGTTTTGACCCCGGCCACAAAGCGATATTCGGTGGTCGCTTTGGTCGGGGTCAATTCCACCGTCATATAGCCGCGCTGCGATGTGTCCGCCCATTTGAGCTGGTCGTTCGCAGCGACTGCCGAATTCGCAAAGTCAGCTGGTGGGATCATGCCAAGCGAGCGTTCCAACCCTGGCGACGTGACACCGGGTGTGCCGAACTCCACACCCGCCTTGGCGCCCTCATGATCCAACTCGAATGCCCAGCCATTGTGCGTATCGCCCGCCAAGACCAATAGGTTGGCGTCAGCCTCAAGCGCGGACTTCAGTGCCCGCGCGCGCGCGGCAGGATATCCGTCCCACGCATCCATATTGGCGGGCAGTCCCGCTCCGCTTGCAAGAGCAGCGGCGGTAAAGCGTTGCTTGATAAAGTCAGGCAGGCCCTCGGGCAGCGCGTCGATAATGTTTGGCGGCGTTTTGAGATTGCCCATCAGCACCTGCTGCGCCAGCACCTGCCATGTCGCACCGCGTTTGCGCGAAGCGGCAAGCCCATTAGAGAGCCATTCCTCTTGTGCCTTGCCAAGCAACTGGCGCCCCTCACGCGCCCATGCGCCATCGCGGAAACTGGTTAGCGCTGCCATCGCCTCTTCAGGCTTGGTCTTGCCTTCCAAAACGCGCGCAAGGTTGAATTGCTTGTCGCGGCCCTCCAGCCGCGTGTCCAGCCGGAAGATTGTCGCCAGATCACCGATCTCGAACTTGGAATAGGGTTTGTCTGCCACTGGCATCCATTCGCGATAGACCCGCTTTGCAATCGCCTTGCGATCATCCCAGCGGCCTTCAACAGCAGTTTGGTGGTTCTGCGCCCCGTCTTTCCAACTGTCATTGGCGCTTTCGTGATCGTCCCAAACCGCGATCATCGGCATGATCTGGTGGATGCGCTGAAGGTCAGGGTCGTTGCGATAGGTGGCGTAACGCAGCCGGTAATCGGACAGCGTCACAATCTCGTTCTTGGGCGCAAGGCCGCGAGCAATATTGCGCTCACCTGCGCCGGGATATGTACCATCCGGATATTCATAGATGTAATCGCCCAAGTGCACGGCGAGGTCGCAATCGGCGGCTTTGGCGGCATGGCCATAAGCGTTGAACCAGCCGAAGCCGAAGTTCGAGCAGGAGAACACCGCAAGCTTGAAACGGTCAGTCGGGCCCTCTGGCAACGTGCGCGTGCGGCCAATCGGCGACTTGGTGCCATCGGGCGCGATAAACTGGTAATAATACCATGTGTCGGGATCGAGCCCCCCGGCGATATCGACCTTGAGGCAATAATCGCGCTGAGGATCGAGTGGTGCCGAGCCGCCTCGCACCGGTTTTGAAAGATCCGCGTTTTTAGAGATGATCCACTCTAGTCGCTCTGCATTGCCGACATAGCGCGTCCAAAGCAGAACACCGTTCGCTGAGGGTTCACCGCTCGCGACGCAATGGGTGAACCCCTTATTCAAACCTTGCGCGCCAAGCGGGATCGCCGCCATTGCCGCGCTTGCTCCTGCCAAACCGAACAGTCCGCGACGCGAGATCGCAGAGGCGGGTGTAGGGGTTGGACGAGACGGCAGCTCGCTCGGTTCATTCTTGATCATGGTGTGGCTCTCTCCCGGTCGGACCATGTATCTCGGCCCTTGCACTCTTGCCCCTAGCACAGGCATGAACGCTGGCATGAGTGAATTGAAGTTTCATGACATGCCCGACGGGCGCCGCATCGCCTACCGAATGGTGACCGGCACCGGCCCTACGCTGGTGTTCTTGCCCGGTTACATGTCGGACATGGCAGGCGGGAAGGCGACCGCTTTGTTTGCCGAGGCGCAGGCCAAAGGGCGCGCGTGTTTGCTCCTTGATTATTCGGGCTGCGGGGAAAGCAGCGGCGATTTCGCCGATGGAACCCTAAGCCGATGGCGCGACGAGGTGCTGGCTTTGATCGAGGCCTATGTCGAAGGGCCGGTTTTGCTGGTCGGCTCATCAATGGGCGGCTGGCTGATGCTGATGGTGGGCGAGGCATTGGAGAATCGCCTGACCGGCATGATCGGCATCGCCGCCGCGCCCGATTTCACCCGTTGGGGCTTCTCAGACATGGAGCGCGCGATCCTGACCGGCGGGGAGACCTTTTATCAGGACAACCCCTATGGGCCTGATCCCACGCCGACTCATCCCGAACTGTTCGAAGATGCAGAGCGCAATCTGAAACTCTCGGCTGAAATCCCGATAATCTGTCCGGTGCAATTGCTGCACGGTCAGCGCGATAACGATGTGCCGTGGGAAATCAGCCTCAAGCTAGCCGCCGCGCTCCGTTCGGACAATGTTCAAGTGACCTTTATCAAAGACGGCGATCACCGCCTTTCACGCGATTCAGATATCGTGCGGCTAAAGGCGGAAGTGGATCGCTTTTATTCAATGGACACCCCCTGACCCATGTCTTTGATACTCGCCTTGATGATGCAGGTTGGCCCCAATCCGGTGGCGCCCCCGCCCGGCTCCGAAGAGGAAATCATCAACCGTCGGCTCAACAATCCAGGCCGTAGCAATGTCGCCGCAGAAATTGCCGATCCAACCAGCGCGTGGCTGGCGCAGTGTTTGGAGCAGTTGGAAACAGATGCGGCGCGGGCACACACCCAAGCGCAGATCAAACGCAACAGCTCTAGCGGCGCCGAGCGGGTAATTGCCAATCACTGCCTCGGCCTTGCCGCGACCGAGCTTGCTTTGTGGGATGATGCGCGCACTGCCTTTCTTGCTGCCCGCGATGAGACACCCGGGGATGAGTTGAGCGCGAAAGCACGCTTTGGCGTGATGGCAGGCAATGCCGCATTGGTCGGCGGCGATGCAGCAAACGCACAGCAACTTTTCGTGAAGGCGAAAGCAGATGCGGAGCAGGCCGCATCCGCCACTTTGCAGGCACTCGCCGCGTCCGATCTGGCGCGCGCACTTGTGTCGCTAAAGCAGCCTGAGGCAGCGCTGGAGCAGTTGGAGCTGGTCACAAGCCTTGAGCCCGAGAAAGGCGAAGGCTGGTTGCTAAAGGCGACGTTGCTGCGTCGTTTGGATCGCCTTGATGAAGCGCAGGCCGCGATCGAGAAGGCTGTGGAGCTGGCTCCGATGGACGCACAAATCGGGCTCGAGGCGGGCGTGATTGCTGTCCTGTCGGGTCGTGAAGAGGCCGCGCGGCAAAGTTGGCAATCTGTTATCGATGCCCAACCAGCCAGCTTGGCGGCAAAGGCTGCGCAGGATTATCTGAAACAACTCGGACCCCCGCCGACAGAGGAAACGCCATCCCAATGACTACCTTTTCCGTCCTCGATCTGGTGCCCGTGCGCGAAGGCGGGACGGTGGCAGAAGCCTTCGAGGCGGCGACCGATCTTGCCCGCCATGCCGAAGCGCTCGGCTGCAAGCGTTTCTGGGTAGCCGAGCATCACGCAATGGACGGAATTGCAGGCGGCGCGACGTCGGTCGTGCTTGCGCATATCGGCAACGCCACCAGTCGCATCCGCATCGGTTCTGGCGGGATCATGCTGCCCAACCACACACCGTTCCAGATTGCCGAACAATTCGGCACACTAGACGCACTTTTCCCCGGTCGCATCGATCTCGGGCTCGGCCGAGCGCCCGGAGCCGGGCCGGAATTGCAGCGGGCGCTGCGCAAGGACCTGCATCAAGCGTCAGAATACTTCCCGCAAGACGTGGTTGAGCTGCGCGCGCTGCTGACCGGCGATATCAACCTGCCGGTCGCTGCCACACCCGGACTTGGCTCGAACGTCGAATTCTGGATGCTCGGTTCAAGTCTGTTCGGCGCGCAGCTCGCAGCGAAACTCGGCATGCCCTATGCCTTTGCGGCGCACTTCGCTCCTGATCATCTCGACAGCGCTCTCGAAGTCTATCGCCACCAATTCCAGCCATCGGAAGCGCTCGAGAAACCGCACGTGATGGTAGCGATGAATGTCTTTGCGGCGGAAACCGACGAAGAGGCGCAACTACTCGCCACCAGCCAGCAACAGAGTTTTGTACGCTTGCGCAGTGGCAATCCGGGGAAATTGCCGCCGCCGATCGCAGACTACACCAGCACTTTGCCCGCACCCTCTCGCGCCATGATCGAACATATTGGGCAGGCCGCTGCGGTTGGCTCCCCCAAAACCGTTCGCGGGCAGATCGACGACTTTGTGGCCCGCACACGCGCCGATGAGATCATCCTATGCGGCGCAACCTATGATCCCGAGGCGCGTCTTCGCTCGCTCGAACTCACGATCGAAGCCTGCCAGCCCGCGCTGGCGAGCTAACTTCTCAGTCGGCAGAGAATTGCTCCGGATCGGGCGCCGATTGCACTTGCGCAGACTCGGCGCATGCGAGTATCAGTGTTCTATTAGAACAATGCGGCAAAATAATATTGCCCGACTGCAGGATGCGAGGAACACTGCTCATGGTGGGAAAGCGCGCGAAAAATACGGCATCGAAACCCCAATCGATGCGTGACTGTCTAACCCGTCATCTGAGCGCCTCAGTGCTTCCCGGCGACGAAAGCCTGGATGCCAATGAGTTGCAGGACATTGCTAAGTTCCTGCTTTCTGCCGGACAGACCCGCAGCGAAAAGCGCTCGGCTCTCATGCTGGAATCCTCAACCGGTGAGCGACGCAAACTGCGGATTGCGGTGATCAATGACGATATGCCGTTTCTGGTCGACTCCATCGCAGCGACCATTGCTTCGGCGGGTCTGAGCATTGACCGGCTGGTCCACCCCGTTGTGCCGGTTGAACGAGACAAGGACGGCAAACTGGCCGCGATCGGCGAGGTTGGCGCCGAGACGCCAGAAATGCGCGAGTCCATGGTCTATATCGAGACCCCGCGCGTTGATGCGCGTGAGCGCCGCGAGCTTCTCTCACTGCTGCGCGAGACTATGGGCGATGTCCGCGCGGCCGTATCCGACTGGGGCGATGTGCAGTCGGCAATGGCAGCAGATATCGAAGCGCTCTCTGCGATTAACGAAGAGGCCGCCGCGCTTCTTCAATGGCTCAATAGCGGCATGCTGACCCAGCTTGGCCACATCACTCGCCACCGCAACGGGACCGAAACCAACATTCTGGGCGTGTGCCGCAAGAGCTCGCGCGAACTGTTGGCGGACACCTCTTATGATCGGGCATTTGAATGGTTCGAGCAGGAAGCAACCGAAGAATCGCGCCGCGATCTGCTCATTATCAAATCGAACCGAATCTCCAATGTGCACCGCCGTATGCCGCTCGATCTGCTGGTCGTGGCTCAGCGTGACGGAGAAAAGGTAACCGCACTTTCCGTTCACGCTGGTCTTTGGACCAGCGCGGCAATGGCAACGGCGCCCGAAGACGTGCCTCTGCTGCGCCAGAACGTTCAGGCTCTGAACGAAGAGCTGGACTTCAGTCCCTCCGGGCATGCCGGAAAAGCGCTGTTGCACGCATTCACAGTGCTTCCGCACGATTTGATGATCACATTTGGCAAGTCGGATGTCAGCCGCTTGGCGACAACCATGATGAGCCTTGTTGACCGGCCTCGCCCGAAGCTGGTGGTGGTGCCGTCAGCCCTGCAACGTCACGCCTTCGCATTTGTCTGGCTGCCGCGTGACCTGCTTTCGACCAATGTGCGACTGCAGATTCAAAGCCTGCTCACCGATGAACCTGGCACCACGGTGCTGGATTGGGGATTGCAAGTCGAAGGTAGCGCACTGGCGCAGCTCGAGTTTGTTTTGGATGTTCGCGAAGCGACTTCGCTGCCCGATGCAGACGAGATCGGGCAAAAGATCGAAGACATGCTGCGCGGTTGGGGCGAAGCGGTCGAGCATCACTTGGCCGAGCACGATGAGAGTTCGCGTGTTCCGGCAATCGCCGCACGTTACGCTGGCGCATTCCCTGCGAGCTATCGCGCGCGTTATGATGCCGCCGAAGCAGCGCGGGATATCGACCGTCTGCGCCATCTCGATACTGATGCCGACACGCCCGAACGCGATGCGCGGCTGTACCGTATTGCCAAAGACAAAGGCGAAAAGCTCCGACTGAAAATCTACCACAGCTCGGGCGAGTTGATGTTGTCCGATGCTGTCCCCGCGTTGGAGAATTTCGGCTTCCGCGTGCTTGCCGAAATTCCGAACCATCTGGCCGATGGTGATCTAGGCACCATACACGAATTCACATTGGCGCTGCGGAGCGGTGAGGATTCAGCACTCCTGATGGAGCGCGCGGACGCCATTGAGCAGGCCATTGTCGATGTGCTGAGCGGGCATTCGGAGAACGATCCGTTCAACCGCCTGGTCGTCGAAACCGGGCTCGCCTCGCAAGAGGCGAACTGGATGCGCGCCTTCTATCGCTATCTGCGCCAGACCGGCATGAGCTTCACGATCTACACCGTGGTCGATGCGCTCAACGCCGCGCCCGATGTGACGCGCGCGATGATCGATCTGTTCAATGCGCGCCATGATCCGGATTTTGACGGCAATCGCGAAGAGGCCTGCGACACCGCTTCCAAAGCCTTCACGCGCGCATTGGCGAAAGTCGATGCGATCAATGATGACCGTCTGCTGCGCCTATACAAGGCAGTGATAGATGCGATCCTGCGCACCAATGCCTTCGCCGATGCAGCGCACGAAGCACTCGCGTTCAAGATCGATTCTTCGCTGGTGCCCAACTTGCCTAAGCCGGTGCCGTGGCGTGAAATCTTCGTCTATTCGAGCCGCGTCGAAGGCATTCACCTGCGCTCTGGCGCAGTGGCACGCGGCGGGCTTCGCTGGTCAGACCGGCGCGACGACTTCCGCACCGAAATCCTCGGCCTGATGAAGGCACAGAAGGTCAAGAACGCAGTGATTGTGCCTTCAGGCGCAAAGGGCGGCTTCTACCCCAAACAACTGCCCAATCCGGCGAAGGACCGTGGCGCATGGGCCAACGAGGGCAAGGAAAGCTACAAGGTCTTCATCCGCACCATGCTCTCGGTCACCGACAACATCGTCGATGACAAGGTCGTGCATCCCGACGGCGTCGTAATCCATGATGGCGAGGACCCCTATTTCGTGGTCGCCGCAGACAAGGGCACCGCAAGCTTCTCGGATGTCGCCAATGGCATCGCCGAAGACAAGAATTTCTGGCTCGACGATGCTTTCGCCAGCGGCGGTTCGAACGGATACGACCACAAGGCCATGGGCATCACCGCGCGCGGCGCGTGGGTCAGTGTGCAACGCCATTTCCTGGAAATGGGGGTCGACGTTCAGAAGGACCCGGTAACCGTCGCAGGGTGCGGCGATATGTCGGGCGATGTTTTCGGCAACGGGATGTTGCTGTCGAAGGCGATCAAGCTGGTCGCCGCCTTCGATCACCGCCACATTTTCATCGACCCCGATCCCGACCCCAAGAGGAGCTGGAAGGAGCGCAAGCGCCTCTTCGACATGGCGGGCTCGAGTTGGGACGATTATGACAAAGGCCTGATTTCAGGCGGCGGCGGCGTTTTCGCTCGATCTGCCAAGACGATCAAACTGCCCAAAAAGGCCCGCGAATCGCTCGGCATCGACGCATCCGAGATCGAACCCGAAGCTTTGGTCAGCGTCATCCTGAAAGCGCCGGTTGACCTGATGTGGTTCGGCGGCATCGGCACCTACATCAAGGCCGAAAGCGAGAGCAATTCGGAGGTCGGTGACCCGTCCAACGATTCAATGCGCGTCAATGCTGGCGAAGTGCGCGCCAAAGTGGTCGGTGAAGGTGCAAACCTTGGCGTGACACAGGCCGGGCGCATCGCCTTTGCGCTCGCCGGAGGCCGGATCAACACCGACTTCATCGATAATTCGGCCGGCGTCGATTGCTCGGATAATGAGGTCAATATCAAGATCGCACTGGCATCAGCGCAGCGGGCGGGCGCGCTCAAAAACAAAGCGCGCAACAATCTGCTTGAGAAGATGACCGACGAGGTCGCCGACATATGCCTGGAGGATAACCGCCTGCAGGCGCTCGCCTTGTCTATCGCCGAAGCGGGCGGCGCGGATGCGATGGCGTCAAATGTGCGCCTGATCGAGCGACTTGAAGAACAGGGTGATCTTGACCGCGACAATGAGGGCTTGGCCAGCGGCGAAGTGCTGATGCGGCGCGCAGGCGATGGTCAGGGACTGACCCGGCCAGAACTCGCGGTGCTGCTGTCTTCTGCGAAGCTAGTCCTGCAAGACGCGATCGAAGAAAGCGATCTTCCCGATGATCCGGTGCTGGAGGACACGCTTCTGGCGATGTTCCCCGGACCGATACGTAAGAAGTTTGCCGATCAGATCCGCGATCACCGTCTGCGCCGCGAACTGATTGCGACCGAACTGGCCAACCGCATCGTCAACCGGCTGGGCCTGCTGGTCCCGTTCGAACTCGCAGAAGAAGAAGGCGTCGGACCCGCAGTGATCGCGAAGGCGTTCGTCGCGGCGGACCTGCTGTTCGATATGGGTGCAATATGGCGCCAGATCGACGACGCGGATGTGTCGGAATCGACGCGTATTCAGCTGTTCGAGCGGGTGGCGATGGGCCTGCGCGGACACATGGCCGATCTGATTCGCGCTGGCGCTGCCAAATCGATGCCAAGCAAGCTGGCCGAGGAACTGGGCGACGGGGTCAAAGAACTGGCGAAGGCGACCGACACGCTCATTGCCGGCGAAACGCGCCAGCAATCGGATGCCATGGTGTCTAATCTTATCGGCTCGGGCACGCCCAAAAAGCTCGCTGGAGACGTCGTGTTGCTGTTCCAGATGGACGGCGTGATTGGCCTTGCCCGTTTGGCGCGGAAAGCTGAAGTGTCGGCACTCGATCTGACAGACGCCTTTACCGAGTTGGGCATCAGCCTTGGTCTCGATTGGGCACAAGGCACTGCTGCTCTGATGGAGCCCAGCGATGTCTGGGAGCGTCTCCTTGTCGCCGGCCTCGCCCGCGATTTCCAGCAGATGCGCCTCGAATTCCTGAGCCGCCTGATCCGGCGCAAAGCAGGCAAGGAGAACCCTCTTGCCGCAGTCGAGACATGGGAGAAGGACAACGAGCCATCCATTCGCCAGTTCAAGGCGATGGTTGGCCGTGCGCAGTCGCACACACCGGTTGCCCCTGCGGTTCTCGCCCAGATCGCCAGCCAGGCTCGCAACCTGCTCGACCCATAGGGCTCGCGCTGTCTTCTTGACGGAACGCACGCAATGCCCGATTTGCGCGAGCCTATGGAGAGTGAAAAGACTCACGCCGATGTGGTGATCGTCGGCACCGGCCACGGCGGCGCGCAAGCGGCCATTGCACTGCGTCAGCAGGGGCACGAAGACTCGATCCTGATGATTGGGCGCGATTCGATGCCACCCTATGAGCGCCCGCCTTTGTCCAAGGAATATCTCGCCGGAGACAAAAGCTTCGAGCGGATCATGATCCGCCCAGAGAAGTTTTGGGCCGACAAGAATGTTGATTTGCGGCTTGGCAGCGGGGTGACCGATGTGGACGCGACGCGGCACGAGATCACCCTCTCTGACGGCAGCACCATCGGTTATCGAAAACTTATCTGGTCGGGCGGCGGTGATCCGCGCAGACTCCCTGTAGCCGGCGCCAACCGGAAAAACGTGTTCTATGTCCGCGATAAACGCGATTCCGATTCCATGATGGAGGCGCTTGCAGACGGCGCGAAGAAAGCCGTTGTGATTGGCGGAGGCTATATCGGCCTCGAAGCAGCAGCCGTGCTGCGCAAGCTGGGCTGCGAAGTGACGTTGGTCGAAACGCTCGACCGTCTGCTCGCGCGCGTTGCGGGTGAGGAACTGTCCACCTTTTACAAGGAAGAACACGAGCGGCAGGGCGTAGATGTCTGGCTGGGCCGGTCGGTCACCGAAGTCATCGGCGAAGACAAAGTCGCCGACGGAGTGAAGCTCGACAATGGCGAAACCATCGCATGCGACATGATCGTGGTTGGCATCGGCATCGTTCCGGCCGTCGGCCCGCTGATCGCGGCAGGTGCATCGGGATCAAACGGGGTGGATGTCGACTATTGTTGCCGCACCACACTGGATGACATTTATGCCATTGGAGACTGCGCGGCACACGCAAACCCCTATGCCGAAGATGTCGTGATCCGGCTGGAATCGGTCCAGAACGCGCACGACATGGCAAACACGGTGGCGAAAGCGATCATGGGCGAAAAGGAGCGTTACAACTCGCTGCCTTGGTTCTGGTCCAACCAGTATGATTTAAAGTTGCAGACCGCCGGGCTGAACCTGGGCTTTGACGAAACCGTGCTGCGCGGCGATCCGGAGACCCGCAAATTCACGGTGGTCTATATGAAGGAAGGCCGCCCGATTGCCTTCGACTGTGTGGGCACGATGAAAGACTATGTGCAGGGCCGCAAACTGCTCGAAAAAGGCATCGGCAAGGTTGATACGGCGCTACTTGCTGACACTGAAGTGCCGCTCAAAGAGCTGATTTAGGCAGCGCGCACCATGATGGCACCGGGTGACAATCAACCCATGCTGGAAGGCATCAAAGTCGTCGACCTGACCAGCGTGGTGTTCGGCCCCTACGCCACACAGATTCTGGCTGATTACGGGGCGGAGGTCATCAAGATCGAGGCGCCGGGCGGCGATGTATATCGGCACAGCGCAAAGCCAGCGAAAACGGCGGGCATGGCTCCAGGCTTTATCGCGCTCAACAGGGGCAAGAAGTCGCTCGTTCTCGACCTCAAGGATGAAGGCGACGCAGCCACTTTTCGCGACCTATTGAGCGAAGCAGACGTGTTCATTCACAACGTGCGCGAAGAGGCGATTGCGCGGCTTGGCTTTGATTACGAGACGATCAAGGCACTTAACCCGAACCTTATCTATGTCCACTGCGTTGGCTTTGGGTCAGGCGGGCCCTATGCGGGCCTCCAAGCCTATGACGATGTCATTCAGGCCGCGACTGGCACCACATCACTGCTCCCGCGCGTCGATGGCGAACCTCGCCCTCGCTACCTGCCTTCGCTTATCGCGGATAAGGTCGCGGGGCTTCACGCCGCCTACGCCACCCTCGCCGCGATCACTCACCGCCTGCGCACCGGCAAGGGGCAGCGCGTCGAAGTGCCGATGTTCGAAGCTTTTGCGAGCTTCATGATGAAAGAGCATCTAGACGCGAAGACCTTCGATCCGCCGAATGGCGATGCAGGCTATGGCCGTCAGGTCGATCCCAATCGCCAGCCCTTTCCGACCAAAGACGGTTGGATCAGCATCGTGCCCTACACCCTGCCGCAATTCCCGAAAGTCATCGGTCTTCTAGGTGATGCGGTCACGGCGCAACACGAGCGTTACGCGGACATTCGCAATATCATCGCCGACATGCCCAAGCTGTATCAGCGGATCGGTGAGCTCAGCGCACAGCTAACCACCGAAGAGTGCCTATCGGTACTCCGCCGACACAATGTGCCGAGCATGCCGGTGACCGATTTGGACGATGTGATTGATGATCGACATCTGCGCGAAAGCGGCTTTTTCGTTGCAAGCGAGCACCCAAGTGAAGGCCCGCTCTACCAGATGCGCGATCCCAATCGGTTCAGCGATTGGGACGCTAGCGAGCCCGGCGATGCGCCGCGCCTGGGCGAGCATAACAGCGAGTTCAAAGACGATTGAGCGCCCATTCGGCGGCGTCAGCCACCACAGGATCGGGGTCATTGCGCAGCGCCTCAACTGGTTCGCGCAAACTCGCATCGCTGCTATTGCCCGCCGCATAAAGGCAATTGCGAACAAATCGATTGCGTCCGATGCGCTTGATCGGCGAGCCGGAGAAAAAGGCGCGAAAGCCCGCGTCATCCAGCGCCAGCAATTCTGCAATCCTTGGTGAGACCAGTTCCGCACGTGGCAGGAATTCGCGCATCGCATGCGCCTCGCTGGCAAACTTGTTCCACGGGCACACCGCCAGACAATCATCGCAGCCATAGATGCGATTTCCCAAGGCCTCACGGAACTCCTCCGCAACCGGCCCCTTATGCTCGATGGTGAGATACGAAATGCAACGCCGCGCATCCAGTTTGTACGGTGCGGGAAATGCGTCGGTCGGGCAGCAATCTAGACAGGCGCGGCACGATCCGCACTGATCGCGTTGTGGCTCGAAGTTCGGCAAGTCGAGCGTGGTGTAGATCGCACCCAGAAACAGCCAGCTGCCATGATCGGGGCTGACAAGATTGGTGTGCTTGCCCTGCCACCCGGTCCCCGCCGCTTCGCCCAAAGGCTTTTCCATCACCGGCGCGGTGTCGACAAAGACTTTCACGCCCGCCTCCGGCTCTTCGGCAACCAACCAACGCGCCAGCGCTTTCAGCCGTTTCTTGACGACATCGTGATAATCCTTGCCCTGTGCATAGACCGAGATGCGCGCGTGATCTCTCACATCTTCTAGAGCCATGGGATCGTGCGCAGGCGCGTAACTCATACCCAGCGCGATGACGCTCTTGGCTTCGGGCCACAGCCCTTCCGGTGAGCGTCGGTGCTCAAGGCGCGTTTCCATCCACTCCATCGAGCCATGGTTGCCCTCGCCCAGCCACTCTTCCAGCCGCTTGGCACGCGCGGGTTCCTCACGAGCATGAGTGATGCCGAATGCCACAAATCCAAGGCTGTTCGCCTGCTCTTGCAAGAGCTCAACGAGCTCGGTTGTTGGGTTCGCGTTAACCATCCTTGGGGTTGCTCCCGTTTAGTCTCACGCGTTAACCGACATACTCATGCATATACCGGTAGGCGAACACATGGCTGCGAGCAACGTCGTGAGCGAACATCCCGAAGGTCCCGCGCTGGCGATTGAAGCGCGCGGTCTGGTCAAGAGCTTTGACGGCACCCGCGCAGTAGATGGCGTGGACATCAGCGTGCCCGAAGGCGCGATTTACGGAATTCTCGGCCCCAATGGCGCGGGCAAAACGACGACGCTGCGCATGCTGTTGGGAATTATTGACCCGGACGAAGGCGTGCGCCGTGTATTCGGGCACGATCGCCCGCACGATATCGGCCGGATGATCGGTTACCTGCCCGAAGAGCGCGGGCTTTATCCGGCGATGAAGTGCACTGAGGCGATTGCCTTTATGGGCGCGCTGCGCGGACTTCCTCTGGCCGAGGGACGGAAGCGCGCGGTCGAATTGCTTGAACGCCACGATCTGAGCCACGCCGCCGATCGTCAGATCCGCCAGCTCTCCAAGGGCATGGCTCAAACCGTTCAGTTGCTCGGAACGCTGGTCCACCGCCCGCGCTTGGTGGTTCTGGACGAGCCGTTTTCGGGACTCGATGCGATCAACCAAGGTAAGCTGGAACGGATGATCCGCGCGCTTGCCGATGACGGAGTGACGGTGATCTTCTCGACCCACGTGATCCACCACGCCGAACGCCTTTGTGAAGGCGTCGCGATCATTGCCGGCGGCAAAGTGCCCTATGCGGGAAGCGTTGAGGCGGCACGAGATCGCATTCCTGCGCAAGTGCGTCTGGAGACCCGTGCGCGCGAAGGCGCATGGATGAAGGCACTGCCCGAAGACACGCGGCGCGAGGGCGATTTCTTCCATTTCCCACTACCCGAAAGCGGAATCGAGCCGCTGCTCAAGAGCCTGATCGATGGCGAAGCAGGTATTCTCTCGCTCTCCATCGAACGCGCCGGATTGCACGATGCATTTGTCGCGATTGCGGGTGAAGCGGCCGCCAAACAACTCGAAGCCGATCAAGCAGGAGAGAACGCATGAGCCTGCACGATCAAGCCATCATCAACGCCGAAGTGGAAGCAAAGCCGCGCCTGTCCAAACTGGAAGCAGCATGGGTCATTGCACGGCGAGACTTTATCGCCGTGCTGTTCAGCCGCGCGTTCCTGTTCTTCCTGCTCGGCCCTCTGTTCCCCGTCATCGTGGGCGGTCTTGCGGGCAGCATCGGCAGTCAGGTCTCTCGCGAGGCGGTGACCGTCGAGATCGGGCTGGCCATGAATGCCAAGGATAGCGCCGCCATGATCGCGGCGAGCGAGACCTTGAGCAATCAACTCCGCGGTGCCCTGCCTCCGATGAAGGCAATGCCCGAAGCAAGTGATCCGGACTTTGACCCGAGCACCTTCCTGGAAGAGCGGCGTGGCGACTATGCCGCGATCATCGCTGGCACGCTCGATCAACCCGAGCTGTACGGCACCGCCTCGGCGGTATCGCGGCTGGAAGGCCCCGTGGGGTTGGCAGCAGCTACCGCGCTTGGACAATCACCGAGCCGCTTCCCGACCATCGCCACTTCGACCGTCGCTAGCAGTGCGGCCTCGGAACGTTCCACCCGCGTCCGTACTGCGCAAGCAGCGCAGATGGTGCTGTTCCTTTTGACCATGCTTCTGGCGGGCATGGTGCTTTCCAACCTCGCCGAAGAGAAGGGCAACAAGATCATCGAGATCCTCGCCGCCGCCATCCCGATGGATGCGGTGTTTATGGGCAAACTGTTTGCGATGCTGGGCGTTTCCTTTGTGGGGATCACCGTCTGGGGCCTTGTCGGTTGGGGCTTCTGGTTCGCCGCCGAGGATGCGATCATCACCGTGACAGGCACCGATTACAGCCAATTGCCAGGTCCTGCCGTCGGCTGGCCGCTGTTTATCGCATTGGGTGTGGTCTATTTCTCGATGGCATATCTGCTGCTCGGCTCGCTGTTCCTTACGATCGGCGCGATGGCGAACACGGTGCGCGAGGTACAGACCTTATCGATGCCTGTCACCATGCTCCAACTGATGGTGTTCTTCGTTGCCGCGGCAACGCTGACACCAGCATTCGAGTGGATGGAGCCTTATGCGATTGTCTTCCCGCTCTCATCCCCATTCGCGATGCTGGCGCGCGCGGCGATGGATGAAACGCTGTGGATCCATGCGGCAGCGCTCGCATGGCAAGTCGTCGCGGTCATCATCTTCGTGAAAGCCGGATCGCTGCTATTCCGCAAACGCGTGATGAAATCGGGCAGCGCCGGGCGTGACACCAAACGCCGCGGCCTGTTCGGTCGGCGGGCCAAGGACGCTACGGCCTCCTGACCCCAATTTAAGTCGCAAAGTGCAACTTACTATTGACACGCGTGTCAGTTGCGGCAGGATGCATATCAAGGGAGAGGGTATTGCCTCTACGAGTCTGCCTGTCTCCCAAGAGGAGAGAGAGTCATGGCAACCGTAGCCCCGCAACGCCCAGAGGTTCGCACCTCGCCCACCGCCTATCAGGCGCTTACCGAGCATTTCAAGAAGCACCCTGAGGATCAACCCTCACATCCGCACAAGTGGGACCTCAGCCGCTCCGACATCTATTACGAGGACAAGTGGCAACCGATCGTCGCCGAGATGCAAGAGGCTGGGCCACTGCACTGGATCCCGGACAGCCCATACGGCCCATATTGGTCGGTCGTCGGCCACAAGGCGATCCAGCATATTGAAGCTCAGCCAGAAATTTTCTCGTCCAGCTGGGAGTATGGCGGCATCACCATTCTTGAGCGGCTAACCGAAGAAGAAGTTGCTGAAGCCGGCGTTGATCGCCGTGAATTGCCGATGTTCATTGCCATGGACCGTCCGCAGCACACTGGGCAGCGCCGGACTGTTGCTCCCAAATTCACGCCTTCCGGCATGACTGAAATGGAGCCTGAGATCAGGCAGCGAACGGGCGAATTGCTCGATTCTTTGCCACGTGGCGAAGTCTTCGACTGGGTCGACAAGGTGTCGATCGAGCTTACGACTGGTATGCTCGCGATTCTGTTTGGTTTCCCATGGGAAGACCGGCGCATGCTCACTTTTTGGTCGGACTGGTCAGGCGACACAGAGCTCGCCACGGTGCGCGAGCTCGATGAAATGCGGTGGGGCTTCCTCCACGAGATGGCAGCCTACTTCCAATCGCTATGGATTGAGCGAACGCAAGACAAAGAGCCGGGCAACGACCTCATCTCCATGATGCTCCATTCCGAGGCGATGAACCAAATGCGTCCGGAAGAATTCATGGGCAACCTCATCCTTCTCATTGTCGGGGGCAACGACACGACGCGAAACTCAATGAGCGGCTTCGTCCATTCGCTCGACAAATTCCCCGATCAGCGCAAACTGTTCGAGGAAAATCCCGAGGTGATCCCCAACGCTGTTCAGGAAATGCTGCGGATGCAAACGCCGCTGGCACACATGCGCCGCACCTGCACCGAAGACACCGAAGTGTTCGGCAAAACGATCAAAAAGGGCGAAAAAGTGGTTTTGTGGTATCTCGCCGCAAACCACGAAGAGAGCGTCTTTGAAGAACCCCACAAGCTTGATCTTCAGCGCGAGAATGCCAAGCGGCATATCGCCTTCGGCTATGGCATTCACCGCTGTGTCGGTGCGCGCTTGGCAGAGCTGCAATTGCGCGTTTTGCTCGAAGAAATGCACAAACGCCGGATGCGCGTGCACGTGGCAGGTGATGTGGAGCGCGTGCGGGCGAACTTCGTCCATGGCTTCCGCAAGCTCGAAGTCGAGATCACCGAATTCTAATCCTTGTAGCCGGAGTGAAACTTTTTGGCCGTTTTCGCCGTAATAGAGAGTAGAACACGCTCTTTATGACGGGGAAGATGCCATGGCTTTCAACCTGATGCGCGACGCAACTCAGCGCCGCTCCTTTATCGCAGGCGCCAGCATTGCGGCGGCAACGCCTTTGCTCGCTGGATGCGGAATTGCCTCTGCCGAAGCGAAGAAGAAGAACTTTCGCTACACTCGCACCGACGCACAATGGCGGCGCAAGCTGACGCGTTCGGAGTATTATGTACTGCGGAAGGCAGGAACCGAGCGGGCATGGACGTCACCGCTCAACAAGGAAAAACGCAAAGGCACATACAAATGCGCCGGATGCGGCAACGCGATCTATTCCTCGGCCCACAAATATGACAGCCGCAGCGGCTGGCCCGCTTTCTACAAGCCGATCCGTCGTGGTGCAGTGGGCACATCGGTTGACTACAAGATCGGCTATGCCCGCACCGAAGTGCATTGCGCCAATTGCGGCGGACATCTGGGTCATATCTTTGGTGATGGCCCCAAGCCGACCGGCAAACGCCACTGCATCAACGGCGTTGCCATGGATTTTGTGCGGGCGTGAGCCCGTTGGGACTTTGTCAGGGCTTGATGCGCCAGAGCTTCAGGCCATCGCCGTCTAGTGCGACAGGCTCGAGCCACTCGGGCGCGTCGCCTTGGACCAGTTTGGCAGCAAATCCCTCAGTCGAAATCCCAGCATACATCTGCGCTTCGTTTAGACCGGGGCACAGTGCCACGTAGCGTGTACCGCGCTTGGCCAGCATTGGGCGGGCTTGCGCTGGGTCCGCCAGCGATATCTCGATCAGCGACTTGATGCCTTCATCCCCTCGGTGATGCGCAGTGGCGATCACGGTATGGCCGGTTTCGAGCAGCAGTGACGGCCCGATATCCATCGGCGCGAACACTTCACCCGTGGGCAAAGACTCCAGCGACACGGAAGCGGAAGCTACATCGCAGGTGGATGCTTTGGCGACGGATGCCGGGCGCTCTGACGCCTTAGCGGGGATTGCATTGGTGAGGATCATCGCGGGAAAGGCGGGCAAAAGCGCACAAACCACGCCCAGCATTGAAAGCACGCGCGGCGTTGGTTTCTCCATCCGCCGGATAGCGCGCAGCCATTGGCGCACCTGCCACGCCAACGGAGCAGCCGCGAGCGCGCAAGCAACGGCCCCGGCACGGGCAACAAGCAGAGAGACTAAGAATGCAGCCGCCAGAATGAGAGTGTAGTCAGCCCAAAACTGGCGCTGGCCTCCCTGTCCTTGTCGGGCGAGTTGCACAGCTGCGATCAATCCGATCACCGGCGTCACCGCATATTGCATAACGGTCGCGAAATCCTGCCGCCAAAAGGGCAAGCCTTCCCTGATCTGGGAAAGCCAGTATTTCTCGGCCACAGGATTGATATCAGCAAAACCACCACTCGCGCATTGTGGCGCGGCGTAGAGTATCAGGCCAACCGCTCCGCTTGCTGCAAGGCCAAAGCCGACCACCAATGCAATACGGGGGATGGGTTCCAATCGGGCGAGCATCGTCAGCACCAATGCGCCCCAAGCGAACGCGCCCAAATGCACTGGGCTGACTGCGTCGCAATAATTGGCGAATGCGCTTGGGCCGCGTGTGAGCAGGAACAACAGCGCGCTCGACAGTGTCAAGCCGACAATCGCGCTGGCCAGCCAGCAACGCGCCTCGCGCTTTTGGACCCAGCGCCACGCGAGCACGCCAAATATCGCAGCGGCCAAAGGCAGCCCCTCGATCGAGATGGATAGCCACACCCCGCAGATCAGACCAATCAACGCGCCGCCAATGGCAGGTGAGCGTATCATAAGCGCGTTCACAGCGCCGAGGGCACACACGATCTGCCAGCCGTGATGGTCAATCCGCATCGGGCCAAGCTGGAAAAGCACCGGGATCGCAATCGCAAGGATCAAACAGGTGAAGGTCGCCTCTTCTTCGCCCAGCATTCTCCACGCAATCCGCGCGGCAAGAAACATAACCAGAAACAGCGTGAGCAACGGTACAAGAACGATGGCAACCGTTTCGGCAGCCGCTGCACCGAAAAGCGGAGTCAGCGCCGCGATCACCAGCAGCAGTGGAACATCGACCAACCGCGACCAATGCATAGCGACACCGCCTGCCGGCGCATCGCTGCGATACTGAGTGACGTCAAACCAGCTTTGTTCGGCAAGCAGATCGCGCACCTGCACCAACCGCATCGCGTCATCGGGATCGGGAAAGCGCATGCCGGTTATGGCGCTCCAATTGACCGCAATCAGCATTGCAGAAACCAGCGTCCAGATCGCACTCACACGAACGAGCAAATCCTTGGAGAGGGCGGATTTCTGGGGCGCGGCCAGCATGGCCTTACCCAGCGCTGTCTGCGCGGAACACGATCCGGCTGCGGATCAGCCACGTCGCGAAGAAACTGACTGCAATGGCCAGAACCTTGGCCAAGCGCGGATCACCGCCTGCATAATCGCCCGCACCGACAATCAAAGTGGTTAGGCCCAGCCCGACCAGCGCGGAAATGACAAACAGTGCCTTTTGCCGCGTGCGAGCCATGCCGCCTTCAGCGACAGTGTCCTGAAACACAGCGCGGCTCGACATCAGCCAATGCGCCAGAATGCCGAAGGAATAGCCGATAGCCGAAGCCACCGCTGCCATGACACCAACGGAAAGCAGCGCCAGAAACACACCCACATCCACCGCCAACGCGCCAACACTCGCCAGAATATAGCGAATGAAGCGGATATCGCGCAGTTTGTGGACCAGGGCGGTCATTATGCCGACTTTCTAATGTCCTGATCGATGTCGTCGTCAACCTTGATGCGCTCCGGCACACCGCGCAGGCTCGTGAGTGCCGCGACCTGATCTTCATTGAGAGGTTTGGTCTCAACTTCACGCGTGGCGATCTTGGTCTCTTCACCCTCGTCGCCCGCCTCGTGATACTCGGCGTCCTCATTGACGCACCAAGTGTCGTAGACGCGCTCACCGGCGATGATGTTTTCAACCGTCAGCATCGCGGTCATCATGGCGTGATCTTGGTTGTTGTAGCGGTGCATCCCGTTTCGCCCCACAAGGTGCAGCGTCGGGTGCTTATCTTCCAGCTCCACGCGCATGGCCTGCACGTTCGCTTCGTAATCATCGTCATAAACCGGATAGGCCTTTTCCTGACGCACCACTGCGCCGCTTACGACCATTTTCGGATCGCAGAGCCCCAAGATTTCCATCTCGCGCTTGGCTTGCTCGACAAGATCTTCATCAGAGGATGACCAAAGCCCGTCGCCCTCGAAACAGAAATATTCGAGGCCGACACACGCCATGTCGTCATCGGGGACCATCTCGGGCGACCAACTGCGGAAATTTTGCACACGGCCCACCTGCACCCGCTCATCGTGGATGTAGATCCAGTTGTCGGGGAACAGGTCGTCGGATTTCACCATCAGAGCCACCGTGAGGAAGTCGCGGTAACGCAGCTTGCTCGCATCGATCGAGCTTTGCGGCAGCGGGTGAATGCGCTTGGAAAGCTCGCGCATCGGTGCCGAGCTGATCACATGCTTGGCGCGGATCGTCGCGGTTCCTTTGGTAGACTTGGCAGTCATCGTCCAGCCATCGCCGTCATCAGACACACGCTCCAAAGCATGGCCCATCAACACCTCACCATTGCCGGTCGCAAGGATATGATCGCGCGCAGCGTCCCACATCATGCCCGGGCCAAGCCGCGGATAGCGGAAGGTTTCCAGCAGCGTTTTGACCGCCTGCCCGTCATTGGGTTTCTTGTTGAGGCCAAGCGAACGTTTCAGACCGTCGGTAACCGCGCCCCAGAGCGAAAGCCCCTTGATCCGCTGCGCTGCCCAGTCCGCGCTCATTTCATCGCACGGCATGCCCCACACCTTCTCGGTGTAGGTCTTGAAGAAGATCGAATAGAGTTTCTTGCCGAACTGGTTGGTGGTCCAGTCTTCAAAGCTCTTCACGTCGTTAATCGGGAACAGCTTGTATTGAAGGTAACTCGCCATGCACACGGTTGAGCGCCACAGACCCAGATTGCGCAGCGCCTCGAACGCGCGCAGCGGATACGAGTAGAACTTACCTTCGTAATAAATGCGGCTCATGCGCGGGCGCTGGATGAAATCGTCTGGCAGAATCTCGTTCCACAGGTCCACGACCTGCTGCGATTTCGAAAAGAACCGGTGTCCGCCGATATCGAAGCGATATCCTTCATGCTCAACGGTGCGACTGATGCCGCCCACATAAGTTTCGTCTTTCTCGATGATCGCGACAGTCTTGCCCTGCTTGGTCAGCAAGTAGCCGGCGGTGAGGCCCGCAGGTCCCGCGCCAATAATCGCTACGTCGACGTCTTTGATTCCTGGTTGGTTTGTACCAGACCGTGTCATGTAAGCCCCCGTGTGGTGCGCCGTTTCTCGGCTCACAACCGGGAGTGAAGGAAAATGGTTAGCGAGAGGTAAAGAGACGGGGGCTTTCCCGAGAGAATTTGCGCGGTGTGCCCGCCTTTATTGGCTTATTGCCCCAGCAGAACGGGTGTCTGCAGCTTTGCCGCGAACCGGGCAAATTCGCCCAGCGTAAGAGTGTCGTCGAACACAACGCCATAATATCGGTCACGCCGCCAGCGAACTTTGGCCCGCAATTCTTCGATCTCTTCAGCACCGTCACCGCCTGAGATTCGCAGCGTCTGGTCGATCGCAAAAAGCTCATCGCACTGGATGCGCGCGCCTTGCTGGGAGAAATTCTCGACAATGCCGGTGCAGTTCTTGTTCAGCGAGCTGATCTGGACGGGGAAGAACAATCCCAGCCTTAATCCACGCTTCGGATACTGGCCTGCCTCGCTAATCAGCGCCGCGACATCAATTGGTTTAACGAATTCAAATCCGGCCTCATTTCCGCGGACCCATACCCGGCGAACGGAATAGGTTTCGCTGGTGGGCATTTGGAGGTCGAAGACCTCGTCAGCCGGCAGATCATGGAACAACCGTACGCTGATTCCCGTCTCGGAAACATCGCGGATGACGCATACAAACTCGCCTTGCGCAGCGACGAGCTTCGCCGCACGGATCAACAACGTGATACGCGGCGCAGCGCGCGCTTCGACACTGCCAGCGGGCATGTCCATTATCGAATTGCTGTCATCGCCTTTGGTCCGCGATGTTGCTGCAACGTTTTCCATAGTCGCCGTGTTGACCGCATTTCCAAACCTGGCTCGGAAGCGCGGCATGCTCCATAGTCCCTGAACCCTAGGTCACCGAACTACTGCGCACGGGTTAAGGCGTCCCTAATGGGCGCATCCGTTCAATTATGAGGGGAAATGGTGCCACGAGAGAGAATTGAACTCTCGGCCTCACCCTTACCAAGGGTGCGCTCTACCACTGAGCTACCGCGGCGCCTGTTCAAGACGCGCGCCTATCTATGCGAAGCGCGCTGTTGTCAAGACACGCTGAACGCGATCTTGAACGAGGGCCGCAATATCGCCATTGGATTTCATATGAGTGAAGACACGGGCAAGAAAATGTCGCGCGAAGAGCGCTTGGCCGCCAAGCTGCGCGAAAATCTGCGCCGCCGGAAAGCCCAGACACGGGAAATGAAGACCGAATCAGGCGATAAAGAGCTTCCCAATCAGGGGCGCGAAAGCTAACGCGTGGTGCTCCCAAACAAGCAGGAGCATTCTCTCCCGTGCCTAAACTGATCCTTGTTCGCCACGGCCAGAGCCAGTGGAACCTCGAAAACCGCTTTACCGGATGGTGGGATGTCGATCTCACCGAAAAGGGCGTTGCCGAAGCGAAAGCCGCTGGCGCCCTAATGAAGGAAAAGGGCGTTCTGCCAACCGCCTGCTTCACTTCTTTCCAGACCCGCGCGATCAAGACACTCAACCTTGCACTCGAAGAGGCTGGGCGCCTGTGGCTTCCGGTAACCAAAGACTGGCGGCTGAACGAGCGGCATTATGGCGGCCTCACCGGGCTCAACAAGCAGGAAACCCGCGAGAAACACGGTGATGAGCAGGTGCATATTTGGCGCCGCAGTTTCGACACCCCTCCTCCGCCGATGGAGCCGGGCAGCGAATACGATCCGGGCGCCGATCCACGCTATGAGGGTATCGACGTGCCTAACACCGAGAGCCTGAAACTCACCATCGAGCGCGTATTGCCCTATTGGGAAAGCGATATTCTGCCCGTGCTCGCAAGCGGCGAAACGGTGATTATCTCTGCGCATGGCAACAGCTTGCGCGCACTGGTAAAGCATCTCTCGCAAATCTCGGATGAGGACATCACCGGGCTGGAGATTCCCACCGGGCAGCCGATCATCTATGACTTTGATGACAACATGGTGCCGGGGGAACGGTACTATCTGAAAGACAGCTGAGGGGCCGGGGATTTGAGCGGAAAAGTCGCCATTGTGATGGGCAGCCAGTCCGACTGGCCAACCATGAAATGCGCCGCAGATGTTCTCGGCGAGCTGGAAGTCGACCATGAGGCGCGGATCGTCTCGGCACACCGCACGCCCGACCGGATGAGCGCCTTTGCCAAAGGCGCAGAGGGCGAAGGCTTCGATGTCATCATTGCTGGCGCAGGTGGCGCAGCGCATCTGCCCGGAATGATCGCGGCGATGACGCATCTGCCGGTTCTGGGTGTGCCAGTGCAGTCAAAGGCTCTGAGCGGCTGGGACAGCCTGCTTTCGATCGTCCAGATGCCTGCGGGCATTCCGGTAGGCACGCTTGCCATTGGAGAGGCGGGCGCGAAGAACGCTGCATTGATGGCGGCAGCGATCCTTGCATTGCAGGACGAAGACCTGTCAGAGCGTTTGCAAGACTGGCGCGCTGCGCGGACGTCCGATGTGGGTGAGGTGCCGGTCGACTGATGCTGAAACCGGGCTCAACCATCGGGATCCTCGGCGGCGGACAGCTGGGCCGGATGATGGCCGTGGCGGCCGTGCAGTTGGGCTATCGCTGCATTGGCTACGCGCCGCCGGGTGACAACGTCGCCGCTGATGTCTGCGTTGATTTCTTCGAAAATGGCTGGGGCGAAAAAGACGCCCTCGCCGCCTTTGCCGCCCGCTGCGATGTAATCACATGGGAGTTCGAGAACGTCCCGCTCAGCGTCGTCGAGGCGATGCCGGTTGACCGCCTTGCTCCGGCAAAGAAAGCGCTCGAAGTGGCGCAGGATCGGCTGAACGAGAAGTCCTTTGTCGAACAGTTTGGTGCGAGCTGCGCACCCTATGTGCGCGTTGACAGCGATGAAGACCTGATGCGCGCGATTGACCGGATCGGCACGCCGGGCATCCTCAAGACTGCGCGCGATGGCTATGACGGCAAGGGCCAATGGCGCATCGCCAGCCGCCGCGAAGCCGCTGGCATTCGCTTCCCCGGTCGCACCTGCGTTTACGAGGGAATGGTTGAATTCGATGCCGAGTTCTCCGTGATCCTCGCGCGCAATACGCAGGGCGACATCCGCATCTGGGACTCGACTGAAAATGAGCATGAGGACGGGATGCTGGCGCGCTCTGTCTATCCGGCCGGACCGGCCGTCGAGCGGCATATGGACGAGGCTCGCGACATCGCGACCAAGGTGGCCAACGCGCTGCAATATGTCGGCGTGCTGACGCTCGAGTTTTTCGCCACCGCCAAAGGCCCCGTGTTCAACGAAATGGCTCCGCGCGTGCACAATTCCGGCCACTGGACAATCGAAGGCGCGGCGACCAGTCAGTTCGAAAACCACATTCGCGCCGTTGCCAGACTGCCCTTGGGCGCAGCCGACACACGCTTTGCTTCGATCGAGATGCGCAACATCGTGGGCAAGGACGCCCTGAGCGCGCACGCCCTGCTTTCCGAAGAAGGCGAGCCGCATCTGCACCTCTACGGCAAGAAAGAGGCGCATGACGGACGCAAGATGGGCCACGTGACGCGAGTCAGTCATTCAGTCTGATGGCCGAGTTCGAGATTTTCCTAATCTATGCGCGCGCATCGAACGGCGCGATTGGCCATGAAGGGGCGCTGCCATGGCGGCTGCCCGCCGATCTCAAGCGGTTCAAGGCGCTGACCATGAACAAGCCGATGATCATGGGGCGCAAGACGTTCGAGAGCCTGCCAGGCCTCCTGCCCGGTCGCCGCCATATCGTCCTCACCCGCCGCGAGACTTGGGATTCGACAGGTGCGGAAGTGGCCCGCTCGGTGGACGAAGCGCTAGCACTTGCCAAACAGGACAACGAAACCGGCGAAATCGCCGTGGTCGGCGGCGCGGCGATCTACGATGTGTTCCGTCCGCTCGCCGACCGCATCGAAGTGACCGAGATTCACGCCGAATATGAAGGCGACACCTTTATGAAGCCGCTGACTCGCGAATGGGAAGTGACGGCGCGCGAACACTTTGAGGCGGAGGGTGACTACCCATCCTATTCCTTCGTCACCTATCACCTCGCGGCTGACGAAAGTGAAGAGGACGCGGAATAATGCGCTGGCTCGATCATCGCGAGGACATCACGCAGGCGCTGCGCGGGGCCGTGATTGCATTGGGCAATTTCGACGGGTTCCATCGCGGGCACCAAGCGGTTGCGGGTGAGGCGATCAAATGGGCGCATGAGGAAGGCCGCCCTTCGATTATCGCCACCTTCGATCCGCATCCCGTGCGCTTTTTCCGCCCTGACGTTCCGCCGTTCCGCCTAACCACATTAGAACAGCGACAGGAATTGTACCTCGCCGCTGGCGCTACCGCGATGCTGGTGTTCCACTTTGATAAGGAGCTTGCCAGCACCAGTGCGGAGGACTTCATCCGTGAAATCCTCATCAATCGGTTCGGCGCGCATGGCGTGGTGACGGGCGGAGATTTCACCTTCGGACAAGGCGCGAAGGGCAATGTCGATCTGCTGCGCACATTGGGCGGCGAGCTTGGCCTGCAATCGCGCGTAGTCGAAGCCGTTGAGGGACACGGTGATGTCGTCTCCTCCAGCCGCATCCGCGAGGCTTTGCGCGAAGGTGATCCGCAATTGGCCGCCGAGCTGCTCACCCGCCCCTTCGCGATCCGTGGGATTGTCGAGCACGGTGACAAGAATGGACGTCAGCTCGGCTACCCCACTGCCAATCTCAATGTCGAAAACTACCTTCGCCCGAAATACGGCGTCTACGCCGTTACCGGCAAAGTGCTGGCCACCGGTGAGGAACTGAAAGGCGCCGCCAATCTCGGCATCCGCCCGCAATTCGAGCCGCCCAAAGAGCTGCTCGAGCCATATTTCTTCGACTTCTCCGGTGACCTGTATGGGCAGGAGATCGAGGTGTCGTTTCACCATTTCCTGCGCGGTGAGGCGAAGTTTGACAGCCTTGATGATTTGATGGCGCAGATGGAGAAGGATTGCGACGAAGCGCGAAGGCTTCTAAGCGCGCTTCCCTGATGACTGACTCGACGAAACGCGACTACAAGGACACCGTTTTCCTGCCGAAAACGGCCTTCCCGATGAAAGCCGGCCTTCCACAGAAGGAACCGGGCATTGAGGCGCGCTGGCGCGAGATTGGTCTGTACGAGAAACTGCGCGAAGCCCGCACCGGTCGTGAGAAGTTCATACTCCACGATGGTCCGCCTTACGCCAATGGCGATATGCATATCGGCCACGCGTTGAACCACATCCTTAAAGACATGGTCTGCCGCACGCAGAACCTGATGGGCAAAGACGCGCCCTACGTGCCGGGCTGGGATTGCCATGGCCTGCCGATCGAATGGAAGGTCGAGGAAAAGTACCGCAAAAAGAAGCTCGACAAGAACGCGGTTGATCCGAAGGAATTCCGCGCCGAATGCCGCGCTTATGCGCAGCACTGGGTCGATACCCAGCGCGAGCAGCTCAAGCGCCTTGGCATCATGGGCGATTGGGACAATCCGTACCTCACCATGGACTTTCAGGCGGAAGCGACGATTGTCGCCGAGCTGTGCAAGTTTGCCGAAGCAGGCAACCTCTATCGTGGGTCAAAGCCGGTGATGTGGTCGCCGGTCGAAGAAACTGCCTTGGCCGAGGCTGAGGTCGAATATGAAGACCTGACCGACAGCCCGCAGATCGACGTGGCGTTCGAGATCATTGAGAGCCCGATCGCAGAACTGGTCGGCGCGCATGCGGTGATCTGGACGACGACCCCGTGGACGATCCCGGTGAACCAGGCTTTAGCCTATGGGCCAGATGTTGAGTATGTTTTGGTGGGAGGGACCGAAGTCAAGGCACAGTGGGTCGACTCTTCAGCCTCCGAAATTCCAACTGTATCGAATCTGACTTACTACATTGTGGCAAAGGCTTTGTTGGAAGACTTTCGAGGTCGGACCGGTCTAACGTTGGTTGAGAAGAGAATTCTCAAAGGCTCCGAGCTCGCCGGCACCAAAGCCCGCCACCCGATGCATCATCTCGGCGGGTTTTACGCTACGCCGCGTCCAATGCTCGAAGGCGACTTTGTCACCACCGACAGCGGCACCGGCCTTGTCCATATGTCACCCGATCATGGCGAGGATGACTTTGCGCTGTGCAAAGCGCACGGGATCGAGCCGGTCTTCGCGGTGATGAATGACGGGCGTTATCGCGATGATTGGCTGTGGCTGGGCGCAGATGATGTAGACGCCGAGGCCAAACCGCGCCGCCGCTCCGTCATCAACAAGCCATTCAATTCGCCCGAAGGCCCGATCTGTTCAGACTTGCGCGAAGCAGGCGCGCTGCTCAGCGCGAGTGCGGATTACGAGCATTCTTACCCGCACTCATGGCGCTCCAAAGCCAAGGTGATTTATCGCTGCACGCCGCAATGGTTCGTGCCGATGGACAAGGAGCTGGCAGGTGCGTCCAAGCCATCATCGCTGCACGACATGAGCCTTGAGGATATCGAGGCTAATGTCGACAGCACCCTGCCCAAGGATGGCACGGACACGCTGCGCACCCGCGCCATGTCCGAGATCGAGCGCGTCGAATTCTTCCCGCCCAAGGGCCAGAACCGCATCGGTTCAATGGTTGAAGGCCGCCCCGACTGGGTGCTTTCGCGCCAGCGCGCATGGGGCGTGCCGATCACGCTGTTCGTCCGCCCCGATGGTACATACCTGCAAGATCCTGCCGTCAATGCGCGCGTGGTCAAAGCGGTCGAGGTCAACGGTGTCGATGCGTGGGATGAGGCGCGCAAAGCCGAGTTCCTCGGCCCCGATCACAACCCCGGCGACTACGAGATGGTCACCGACATTCTCGACGTGTGGTTCGATTCGGGCTGCACGCATGCTTTTGTGCTGGAAAGCGGGCGCTGGCCGGACCTGCAATGGCCCGCCAACCTCTATCTCGAAGGCTCAGACCAACACCGGGGCTGGTTCCAGTCCTCGCTGTTGCAAAGCTGCGCGACGCGTGGCCGCGCGCCTTACGATCAAATCCTAACCCACGGCTTCACGATGGATGCCAAGGGGTTCAAGCAGTCGAAGTCACTCGGCAACACCACCGATCCGGTGAAGATGATGGAGCAGACCGGCGCGGACATCATCCGCCTGTGGGCGCTCTCGGTCGACTTCACCGAAGACCACCGCATCGGCGATGAGATCATCAAGGGCGTGGGCGATCAATATCGCCGTCTGCGCAACACCTTTCGCTATTTGCTCGGCGCGCTCGACGGTTTTGTCGGCGATATGGGCGATCTGGGTGAAATTCCGGAGCTGGAGCTTTATGTCCTTTCGCTGCTGAGCGAACTGGACGGAAAGCTGAAGAAAGCCGCGACCGAGTACGACTTCAACACCTACACCCGCCTGCTGGTCGATTTCTGCAACGAGGACCTCAGCGCGTTCTTCTTCGATATCCGCAAGGATGTGCTCTATTGCGACGGGCCGGACAGCACGACTCGCAACGCATACCGCACCGTGCTCGATCTGCTGTTCCACGCGCTGGTGCGTTACGCCGCGCCGGTGCTGGTGTTCACAGCAGAGGAAGTGTGGAAGTCGCGCTATCCCGAAGATGACGAGCAAGGCGGAAGTGTCCACTTGCTCGAATGGCCGAGCGTGCCTCAAGTGCCAGCTGATGCCGACAAGTGGGCCAAGCTGCGCGCGCTGCGTGAACGTGTCACCGAAGCCATTGAGCCGCTTCGCCGCGAAAAGACCATCCGTTCGAGCAACGAAGCGGTCGTCACGGTACCAGAAGATGCGGTGCCCGAAGGCGTTACCGACGCACAACTCGCCGAATTGTTCATCACGGGGACAGTCACGCGCTCTAAAGGCGATGAGGTGACAGTCACCAAATCATCCGACGCCAAATGCGGGCGCTGCTGGCGCTTGCTGCCCGACGTCCCCGAGGACGGCGCGCTTTGCGGGCGTTGTGCGGAGGTCGTTGGTGAGTAACCTTTTCACCCGCAATCGTGTGATCGGACTGGTCTTCGCGCTGTTCATCGCAGCGGCGGATCAGTTCACCAAATGGCTTGTCGCCGGGCCGCTTGGCCTTGCCAATCAATACGACAAAATGGACCTGTTGCCGTTTTTCGACCTTACCCGGGTGCACAATTACGGCATCTCGCTTGGTATGCTTCAGGCAACCAATATGGAGATGCGTTGGCTGCTGGTCGCGATGACAGCGGGGATCGCGCTGGTCGTTCTGGTATGGATGATGCGTGAAAAGCTGATGGGAGACATCCTCGGCCTCGCTCTCATCCTCGGCGGCGCCATCGGCAACATCTATGATCGGGCGACGATCGGATATGTGCTCGACTTTGCTGACTTTCACATCGGGGATTTCCGTCCCTTCCTCGTTTTCAACATCGCCGATGCGGCTATCACCATCGGCGTGGTCATTATCCTTGCCCGCAGCCTGTTCTTGAGCGACAAGGCCGACGATAAGGACGAAACGGATGCGGCCACTGGATCGGGCCCAGCATCAGGCAACGTGCCATCGGAGAATTAATATGCGTGCGATCAAAACTGCTATCCTGCTGACTTCGGCAAGCGCGATGCTGGCTGCGTGCGGCGGCAGCGGCGTCTTCAACCGTGATCGCCCGGATGAAATGGCCGTGCAGCGTCAGGCCCCGCTGGTGGTTCCGCCTGATTTCAGCCTCACTCCTCCGGCCCCTGGCGCTCCGCGTCCGGCTGAAGGCACGGCGTCTGAACAAGCGCTTGAAGCTCTGTTTGGTGGCCCTGCGCCGCGCAGCCAGATCGAAACCAGCACGCTGGACCGCGCAGGCAGCGCTGCGCCCAGCATTCGCTCAACCATTGGTGATCCGGAGACGAATACGGTCGCCAAAGGCAGCGTAACGCGCGACATCATCGCCGCACCTGAGGGCGATGGTCAGAGCGCGCAGACGCTTATTCCGGGCTGAAGCCCGGAAACGCTTTCTTTTGTTTTGAGAAGGCGCATCCGCGCCTTCATCCTCGCTCGGCGCGCAGTATAGCTGCGCTCGCTGCGGGCGCCCGGTCGGGCTTGCGGTCGCTGCGCAACCGTTTGGCTCTAGCCTTCTGAGGTCGCTTCGCTCTCGACTTTCCGAACTAGGATTTTGTCGATCCGGCGACGATCCATATCGACCACTTCAAACCACCATCCCTGATCGGTGAAGTGGTCCCCTTCGACTGGCAGCTTTTTCAGCACCGAGAGAACGTAGCCAGCCGCCGTGCCGAATTCGCGCGAGTCGTCGTAGTCTAAGCCCAAGCGATCAGCGAGCGCATCGGCAGAAAGCCCACCGGCGATCAACAGTGAGCCATCGCTGCACTCGATCACTTGCGGCGTGTCGCCCTCATCCTGATCGCTGACAAAGTTGCCTGCCATCGCGGTGAGCAGATCAACCGGCGTCACGATGCCTTCAAAGTGGCCGTATTCATCGTGCACCAGCACCATGGCGATATCGGCGGATTGCAGAACCCGCAGCGCGTCCATCGCGTCGAGCTGGTCAGGAACAACCTCGGCTTTGCGCATCATTTTCTTGAGCGCTGGCTTCTTACCCGCGACGAGCGCGCCAAGCACTTCGCGCACCTTCACGACGCCAAGGATCGTATCCGGAGAGCCCTCCGCAACGGGCAACATGGAGTGCGGACTCGCCTCGATCGCTTCCTTGATCGCGGCTTCATCGGCGTCGACATCAATCCAATCGAGCTCCGTGCGCGGGGTCATCATCTCGCGCACAGGCCGTTCGGCCAGCCGCACCACGCCGGTCAGAATTTGATGCTGCTCTTCCTCAATCACGCCAGAGCGAGTCGCATCGGCGAAGATCATCTGCAGCTCTTCGGCTGTAACAGAGCTTTGACCCTTAGAGCGAATGCCGAACAGCGCCACGATACCCGCCGATGAGCGATCAAGCAGCCACACAAGCGGCGCGGCGATTGTGGCCAAGAACGCCATGGGCCGGGCCATCAGCAGCGAAATGGGAATGGCTTTGCGCAGCGCGACTTGCTTTGGCACCAGCTCGCCTACGACCACACTGAGATAGGTCGTCAGCGCAATAACAGTGATAAAAGCAACATCGCCCGACATGTCTTCAGGGACACCGAGCAACGCCAGCCGCTCACCCACCGGCCCTTCAAGGCTCGCACCCGAGAACGCGCCGGTGATGATTGCAATCAACGTAATCCCGATTTGTACGGTCGAGAGGAACTTGCCCGGCTCGGCAGCCAGCCCAAGCGCAACTTTGGCGCTGGCGGAGCCTTCTTCGGCTTTCGCCTGCAATTTTGCGGTTTTGGCAGAAACGATCGCGAGCTCGGACATGGCGAAGACGCCATTGAGCACGATCAGCCCAAAAATGATGAGGAGGTCATCCCAAGGAAACGGTAACACGGCAGTATTGCTAGCATATTTGCGCGCGCTTGCCAGCCAGCATTGCGTTCGATTTTCGGGTGAACTTGGGTTGTGATACAAATTGAGAGTTGCTGTTAAGCCTGCCGCAATTCAGGCAGGTTCAATCGCAAGTCTCTGGCTGCCGACGTCCAGATCGGGATACTCCGTTGGCATCGCTGGATTTTCGAGGAGGACTACAATGAAGACATCTCGCATTCTGCTTTCGGGTACCGCAGCCATTGCGCTGCTTGGCACCAGTGCCTGTGTGACCGACCCGAACACCGGAGAGAAGAAAATCTCGCGCACCGTCTTGGGCGCTGGCGCAGGCGGCACATTGGGTTATCTGCTCGGCGGTGTGATCGGCGGGAACACCGGACGCATCATCGGCGCTGGCATTGGCGGTTCTGCCGGCGCGGTGTTCGGCAAAAAGTTCGATGACCAGATCAAGGAACTGGATGAAGCGGTTGAAGGCACAGGCGTCGATGTGGAAGAAGTGGGCGATCAGGATGCGATCCTCGTCCGTCTTCCCGATGGCGTGACCTTTGCGACCAACTCGGCAGACATCAATCCGGGCTTCCTCGACACGCTGAACGCGGTTGCCGAGAGCCTTATCAAATACCCTGATAGTCTAGTCGATGTGTATGGCTTCACCGACACAACCGGCTCGGCGAGCTACAACCAAGGTCTGTCAGAACGCCGCGCTCGTGTGGTGGCTGATTACCTGGCCGCTCGCGGTGTCGCGCGCAGTCGGCTCGCCACGCAAGGTTATGGCGAGCAGTATGAATATCTGCGCATCAAAACCGGCGACAATGTGAATGAACCGCAAAACCGCCGCGTCGAGATCAAAATTGTTCCAATCAGTCAGGACGAAGTGCAGGCCGCCCAGCAACAAGGGCAGTAAGCACATCTAATCCTGTGAGAATGATGCGGGCCATCCCATTGGGGTGGCCCGTTTCTATTGGCTAAGCGCCGCAGCCCGGTCAGCCAGCCGCCCGACCGCTTCATCGTGCATCGCAGGCGAGCTCACCAAAACACCGAAGTCACGCGGATCACGCTTGTTGAAGCCGAGCGCTTGTCCGAATGCATCACTGACCCGCGCTCCAGCCTCGCGGGCAATAAGAGTTGCGGCGGCAACATCCCACTCGAATCCCCATCGCAGGGTGGCGACCAGATCCGCCTGATCAGCGGCCACCATCGCGATGCGCAGGGCAATGGAATTGGGCTTTTCGACAAGAACCAAGTCCGAATCGGCGTGAGGCAATTGGTCGAGCGGAATCCGCGCTCCGCTCATGTCAGGACGGGCACTCGCGGTGATGGCCCCGTCATTCAATGTAGCGCCTTGGCCGGCGACCGCGCACCACTCTTCTTCCCGAGCAGGGGCATAGAGCACACCTATCAGGGGGCGTTTCCTGCTTATAAGAGCGACAGACACTGCCCAACCATCGCGACCACGCACAAAATCACGTGTGCCGTCGATGGGGTCGACCAACCAAAGCAGGTCGCTCTTCAAACGCTTGGGATCATCGGCCGTTTCCTCGGAGAGCCAGCCTGCGGAGGGGAGCAACGCACCCAATTCGCGCTTCAAGAAAGCGTCAACCTCAAGGTCAGCCTCGCTTACCGGGTCGCCAGGCGTTTTCTCCCAGCTCGAGACTTCATGCCCCGCACCCGGCCAGCGCGAATGCGCAATCCGCCCCGCCTCGCGGGTGATATCCAGCAGTCGATCCCGATCAATCATATCAGTCTTTAGTCGTGGCCTTGAGAACGGCACTTTTCAAGCGCGGCGAAGCATGCTTATGCGCCATAAACACAAACGCACTGCAGATTGCATCGCAAAAGGGATCACACCACCATGAACGTTCACGAATATCAGGCCAAGGAACTGCTCAAGGAACACGGGATTGCCGTGCCGGATGGGCATGCTGCTCTGAGCGTTGAAGAAGCGGTGGAAGCGGCCAAGAAGCTGCCTGGGCCTCTCTATGTCGTTAAGGCACAAATCCACGCCGGTGGACGCGGCAAGGGCAAGTTCAAGGAATTGCCCGAGGATGCCAAAGGCGGCGTTCGTCTGGCGAAAAGCATCGAGGAAGTCGAAGCCAATGCCAAGGAAATGCTCGGCAACACGCTGGTGACGATCCAGACTGGCGCCGAGGGCAAACAGGTCAACCGCCTTTACGTCACCGATGGCGTCGATATCGCCAAGGAATACTATTTCTCGCTGCTGGTGGACCGTGCAACCGGCCGCGTTGCTATGGTGGTCTCAACCGAAGGCGGCATGGACATCGAGGCGGTCGCGCATGACACGCCCGAGCTGATCACTACCATCACCATCGATCCGGCACAGGGCTTTATGCCGCATCATGGCCGCGCAGTGGCGTTTGGCCTGAAGCTGACCGGTGACCTCAACAAGCAGGCGCAGAAACTCGCCAAGCAGCTCTACGAAGCTTTCATGGCGACCGATTCCGAGATGCTTGAGATCAACCCGCTGGTTCAGACCGAGGATGACAAGCTGCTGGTGCTTGATGCCAAAATGAGCTTCGACGGCAACGCGCTGTTCCGTCATCCGGCGATCGAGGCGCTGCGCGACGTCACCGAAGAAGATCCCGCTGAAGTCGAAGCGAGCGAATATGACCTCGCTTACATCAAGCTCGACGGTAACATCGGCTGCATGGTCAACGGCGCGGGCCTCGCCATGGCGACGATGGACATCATCAAGCTGAATGGCGCGTTTCCCGCGAACTTCCTCGACGTTGGCGGCGGTGCAACGACCGAGAAAGTGACCGCAGCGTTCAAGATCATTCTCAAGGATCCGGCGGTCGAGGGCATCCTCGTCAACATCTTCGGCGGCATCATGCGCTGTGACACGATTGCAGAAGGCATCGTGATCGCGGCCAAAGAAGTCGATCTGAGCGTACCGTTGGTCGTTCGCCTCGAAGGCACCAACGTCGCCAAGGGTAAGGAAATCCTCGCCAATTCAGGCCTGCCGATCGTTCCTGCCGATGATCTTGGTGATGCGGCGAAGAAGATCGTCGCCGAGGTTAAGCAAGCGGCGTAAGCCTCGGACAGACCGCGAATTCAAAGGCCGTGCCGGCTTCGTGTTGGCATGGCCTTTTGCTTATTGGCTTGGCACTGGCTCGGGCAATGCCGGATCACTGCTGTCCTGATATGTCAGCCAGTTGCGCCAAATGTCGTGGGTGCGCTGATCGATCAGGCGAATTTCGCAGCGTAGCGCCATGGCGTTGCGGATCGATCCGTCGCGCCATTGCTCATAGACTGCACCGCACTCCTTTGACCGCATTTCTTCGGCGGCGGATTGCGCTGAGCGCATAAAGTCCTGCTGCGGATTTGTGGGTCTGACCGCAGCGGGCCTTCCGCTCAACGCGGCTTCAAAATACTGTTTTTCACGCGCTTTTGCTCTGTCTCGCACACCCGCGAGGCACTGGTTGATCGCGTAAGTTGTTCCGTCGCAGTCATAGGAGCCCGCAACGGGGCGCGCTGCCGGTTTGAATGTGAACAGCAGCTCCTCGGGTTCCGGCTTGTCACTCTTCATCCGCACTGCCGCGATTAGACCCTCGCCCGGCTTTTCCGGATCGGCGCAGCGCAAGGTGAGCGCGTTGAAATAGGCTGCGCATGGCTCCATCGCGACAAGGCGGAATGTGAGCATCTCATCCTTCGCCTCCCATCCGGTGAGATCGTCGTTGAAATGCTTCAGCTTGAGCGCGAGCGATCCGTTCTCCTGCATCAGATACAGATGCTCGGTGAACATGATGGCGCCGTCCGGCGTCTCTTGCACAAATGTGCCCACCATGGTTCCACCCACCGGCGGCAGCCAGCTTTCCATGGCGGGAGCGCCCTGAATGCCCTCACCCACCCATTGGCCGACCAGCCAATCCATCTGCGCCAGCGTCGCCGGAGGTGATTCGAATCCTTCTTCACCCAAGCGCGTTTCCGGCTTGCTATCCTGAGCCATGACTGTTCCAGCCAGCGCCCATCCTGCCAAAACGGCTCCAATCCGGCGTGTTATTGCAAACATTGCACCCTCTCCCTTCGCTTACCCTCCCCCGCATGCAACTCGAATGCAAGATGCCTCATTTAGGAGGTTGACGCAGCCTAGACGTAGCGCGAGACCCCCATTCGACAGATGAACGAAGAAAAATTTTCGGCGCCTCGTTTGCTTGACGTTTACGTAAACGCAAGCTAGGCGAGCGTCAGAGAGTTTCGCCGTGCCTTGCGCCGACGCAAGGTCACGCCATAGGGAAAGGAACAGCCATGAAAATCCTCGTCCCCGTCAAACGGGTGATCGATTACAACGTCAAACCGCGCGTCAAAGCTGACGGCACGGGCGTTGACCTCGCCAACGTCAAAATGAGCATGAACCCGTTTGACGAGATCGCCGTTGAAGAGGCGATCCGCATCAAAGAAGCGGGCAAAGCTGAAGAGATCATCGCTGTTTCGGTTGGCCCTGCCAAAGCACAGGAAACGCTCCGCACCGCTCTTGCCATGGGTGCAGATCGCGCGATCCTGGTGGAGACCGACGAAGACGTAGAGCCGCTTGCGGTTGCTAAGATCCTCAAGGCCATTGCTGAAGAGGAAGGCCCCGGCCTTATCATGCTCGGCAAACAGTCGATCAGCGACGATCTCGAACCAGACCGGTCAGATGCTCGCTGCTCTGATGGGTCGCCCGCAAGGCACCTTCGCCAACACCGTTGAAGTCGACGGCGACAGCGTCACCGTGAAGCGCGAAGTCGATGGCGGTCTTGAGACCGTCAAACTGACCATGCCTGCCATCGTCACCACCGATCTTCGCTTGAACGAGCCGCGCTACGCTTCGCTGCCGAACATCATGAAAGCGAAGAAGAAGCCGCTCGACACCAAGGCTCCGGCCGATTTCGGTGTCGATATCGCACCGCGCCTCACCACCACCAACGTTGCCGAACCGCCGGTGCGTCAGGCCGGTGAAAAGGTCGAAGACGTCGCCGCGCTCGTCGCCAAGATCAAGGAGCTGGGGATCGCGTAAGCGGCCCGGCTAAGGAAAGGACAGACACAATGAACACTCTGGTTCTGGTCGAACACGACAACGCAACCCTTAACGATGCAACGCTGGCTGTGGTCACCGCTGCGGGCAAACTCGGCGATGTGACCGCTCTGGTCGCTGGCCATGATTGCGGCGCGGTGGCTGACGCTGCCGCCAAGATCGCTGGCGTCTCCAAGGTGCTGAAAGCCGACGACGCGGCTTACGCCAACGCGCTGGCTGAGAATGTCGCACCGCTGATCGCTGGTTTGATGGAAGGCTATGACGCATTCCTCGCGCCGGCGACCACTTCGGGCAAGAACATCGCTCCGCGCGTTGCTGCTCATCTCGACGTGATGCAGATTTCGGACATTCTCTCGGTCGAAGGTCCCAAGACCTTCACCCGTCCGATTTATGCCGGCAACGCCATCGCAACAGTTGAATCGAGCGATCCAAAGCTCGTCATCACCGTTCGCGGCACCGCATTTGAAAAGGCCGCCACCGAAGGCGGTTCGGCTTCGGTCGAAGACGCAGCCGGTCCGGGCGACGCAGGTCTCTCCAGCTTCGTCGGTGCGGAAATCGCCAAGAGCGAGCGCCCCGAGCTGACCAGTGCGAAAGTCATCGTATCAGGTGGCCGCGCTCTGAAAGACAGCGAGACCTTCGAAAGCGTCATCACCCCGCTGGCCGACAAGCTCGGCGCAGCCATCGGCGCATCGCGCGCCGCGGTGGACGCAGGCTACGTGCCTAACGACTATCAGGTCGGCCAGACCGGTAAGATCGTGGCTCCGGAAGTCTACATCGCCATCGGCATCTCCGGCGCGATCCAGCACCTTGCTGGCATGAAGGACTCCAAGGTCATCATCGCGATCAACAAAGACGAAGACGCCCCGATCTTCCAGGTCGCCGATATCGGCCTCGTCGCGGACCTCTACAACGCTGTGCCGGAATTGACCGGAGCGCTGTAAGCCTCTTCAGAAAACATAAAGTTGTCAAAGACCTCCGCTGCGCTAATCTGCGCGGCGGAGGTTTTTCATGGGACGCATACAACTTTCACTCTTGGCAGCGACAGCTCTCGTCGGCGCGACTGTCGGTTGGCCTGCCGCAGCTAAAGATGGCAGCAAGGTTCTCACACCGAGCAGCAATTGGAATGTCGATTTTGCACCCAACAAGTGTCGGCTTTCACGCGCATTTGGCGAAGGCAAAAACCGCCATCTGTTGTTCTTTGAGCAATATGCCCCGGACGAACGTGCGGGTATGACCATTGCGGGACCTGCGGTCGCACGGTTCCGTAGCCTTAAGCGCACGAAGCTGTCATTCTTTGACGGACAAGAACCCATGCGAACTGAACCGTTCGTCGGGGATGTTGAGGGGTACGGCTCTGCCGTGATCTATTCGTTGATCAACCTCGAACACGGCACAGAAGGCGGCGACGAAGAAGGCAATGCGTTTCCCCAGCTGGACACTGCATTTGCTGCAAAAGCCAGCCGCATTGCACTTAAGCAGGGTGGCGAGTCCGTCCGTTTGCAAACAGGTCCGTTGAACGAGGCGTTTGCAGTGCTCAATCAGTGCACACAAAGCCTGGTTGAGGACTGGGGCCTCGACCCAGCCAAACACCTGACTGCGATCAAGTTACCACATTGGAAAAACAAGGATTCGGTCGCCAGAAGGATTGCGAGCAAATACCCAGGCGCCGCGCTTTCACGGGGGGAGCAAGGCATTATGCGGATGCGGGTAAATGTCGACAAGTCCGGGAAGGTCACCGAATGCGTGATCAATGAGGCAACGACAGCAGACAGGCTGGAATCGCCTGCTTGCCGCGAAATGTCGAAGGCCGAATTTAGTCCTGCAATCGATGCTAACGGCAAAGCATTTGAGAGCTTTTACGCAACTTCGATTATCTATCGGATAGGCCGTTGACCCGACCGCCCGGGCAAGAGCTTACAAAAACCCGACAATAAAGTGCAGCGTCATGCCCACCAGGCCGCCAACGAGTGTGCCGTTAATGCGGATGAACTGCAGGTCTCGGCCCACGGCATTCTCGATCCGGCCGGTGATTGTGGTTGCATCCCAGCGTTTTACGGTGTCGGACACAAGCGTGACAATTTCTGAGCCATAACGGGTTGCGATGCCGACAGCGGTGCGGCGGGCGAAGCGGTTGATCTGCACCTGAAGCCGGTGATCAATCTGCAAGGCGGAGCCGAGATCGGCGAGGCCTTTGCGCATCTCGCCGCCCAGATCACTTTCAGGATCGCGCGCGCGGCGGATGAGCGACTGACGAATGCGCTCCCACACGCCTAGCCACCACTCAGCCACCGCCGGATTTTCGAGCAGGTCGCGCTTCATCGATTCCACACGTTCGCGGGTCTCCGGATCGTGCTGCAGGTCCTGCGCCAGCTTTTGCAGTCCTTCCTCGACCTTTTCACGAATCGGATGGTCTGGGTCGACCAGCACTTCGGCAAGCAGCTTGTATAGGCCATCGAGCACGTTCGATGAGATGGTCTTATCAATGCCAACATAGCGTAGGACGCCCGAAACGCGCGTGTGGATGACCTCGCGAACGGTCTCTTCATTGTCTTCCAGCGTCAGGCCCGCCCAACGGATGAAGCCGTTGATCAGCGGCAGATGCTTGCGATCTTTCATCGCGCTTTCGAGCATACGGCCCGCGAGTGGCGAGAAGTCGATCTTGGACAAGGTCGTCGCAAGACCAGAGCGCACCTGATTGCCGAGCCGGTCCGGATCGAGCGACTCGAGCACCTCGGCGAGCAATTCCGCCGCGCCGCCCGTTATGCGGGTGCGAGATTCGCTTTCCTTGGGATCGTTAGCGGAAGCGAGGAAATCGCCCACCCCTTTGGCGACATTCATTCCTGACATGCGCCGCGCCACGACGGCCGGCGTCAAAAAGTTATCGCGCAGGAACTGCGCCATCGTGTCAGCGATGCGGTCCTTGTTTTCCGGAATGATCGCGGTGTGCGGGATCGGCAGGCTTAACGGGTGACGGAACAGAGCGGTCACTGCGAACCAGTCGGCCAGTCCGCCAACCATCGCCGCTTCGGCAAAGGCGTTGACGTACCCCCACGCGGGGTGACCGGTCTCAGCCAGAGCATGGGTGGAAAAGAACGTCACCGCCATGGCCGCAAGCAGCCCGGTCGCCGTCCACCGCATCCGCTTTGCCCGGTCCACCGAGAGCGGTTCGCCGCCGAATTTCAGCGGAGGGGGTGCAGAAGGGACAGTGGTCGCCATGGCCGCGCTCTTAAACCAGTTTCCTAGGCCGCGTCACGGGCACAAGTTCACTGGCCCATGCCTCATTCGGCAGGCTGTGCCCCTGGCGGAATCTCCGGACCTGGCTCACCATCGTCCATGCCAGGCAGCGGGATATTGTCCTCTGCTCCATCGGTCGCTGGGCCATACGGCTTCTTGTCGTCACCCGGCTTGTAGGTCAGCATCCGCTCCCGCAGCCATGGGCCGGCGCGGCGCTCAAACCCGTCGGCAAGGCTGAAGCCCGCAGGGACAATGACCAGCGTTAGCAGTGTCGACATGATCAGACCGCCGATCACGACAATGCCCATCGGTGCTCGCCATGCGCCATCGCCCGAAATTGAGAGGGCTGTTGGAACCATGCCCGCCGTCATCGCAACAGTGGTCATCACAATCGGTTGGGCACGCTTGTGTCCCGCATCCATAATCGCTTCGAACTTTTCGACTCCGGCATCCATTGCCTCGATCGCAAAGTCGATAAGCAGGATCGAGTTCTTCGAGACAATGCCAAGGAGCAACAGCGTTCCAATTAGAACCGGAAGCGAGAGCGGTTGTCCGAACATCCATATGAGAAAGATGCCGCCGAGTGGCGCGAGCGCCAGAGAGGTCATATTGACCAGCGGGCTCATCAAACGTTTGTACAGCAGGACCAGCACGGCAAAGACAAGCATAATGCCAGCAAAGATTGCGGTCGTGAAACTGCTCGCCAGTTCGGCTTCAAATTCGGCCTGCCCTACCGCATCGCGGCTAACGCCGGAGGGCAAGTTGCTCAGAATTGGGAGTTGTTCAATTTGAGCCGTCGCATCACCGCGCAAAACGCCCTTGGCTAAGTCAGCGCCGATAAACACACGCCGGTTCTGATTGTAGCGCTGGATCGTCGTCGGACCCGATCCGAAAGAGATGTCCGCAATCGAACCGAGCGGGACGGAACCTCCACTTTGGGTTGGGACCGGCAAATTTTCGATCGTAGACAGATCTTCACGAGCCGAAGCGGGGAGTCGCACCCGGATGGGCACCTGCCTATCGGCAAGCGAGAACTTTGCTGAATTCTGTTCAATCTCGCCCAGTGTAGCGATGCGGATCGTCTGGCTCAAAGCGATGGTCGAAACGCCCAGATCAGCCAAAAGCTCTGTGCGGGGGCGGATAATGATTTCTGGACGCGGGACATCGGCGTTGATCCGGGGCGCAACGAGAGACTTGAGCCCTTTCATCTCCTCGACAACCTGATTGGCGGTGCTTTTTAGTAGGTCGGGATTTGAGCCTGCCAACATAATAGTGAAGTCGCGGCCACTACCACCGCCACCTGGCCCATTGTCATTCTGAAACCGCACCCGAGCATCGGGGATACGCGATAGGACCGGGGTCAAGTCGCGCACGAAATCAAAGGAAGGACGCTCGCGATCCTCGGTCAGAGTGATGTAGATGCTGGCAGAGCCTTCGCGCACCTGTTCCAGAGCAAGCGCGACATCTGGCTGTTCGTACAAAATGTCAGCGACCTGCTTTGTCACCCGCTCGGTTGTTTCAAGTGTAGTGCCCGGCACCATCTCGATTTCGACCCGCGCGTTGTCTTGATCAACATCGGGGAACACCTGAAACGGGGTCTGCATACCCAACTGGATTGTCAGCATGAATGCAATGAAGCCGACGCCCAGCATCCACACTCGATGATCGTGGAAACGCGCCTCAAGATACTGCCAAGAGCCGGACAGTTTAGTGCCCAACATTCGGAAGGTAACCCGCAGCGAAAGCAGAGTAAGCATAACAACCAAGAGGCCAACAGCACATACCGCTACAATCTGCAGCACTTGAAGTGGTCTTGCCACAAGTGACCAGGTCAACGAGCCTTCCTCTGAGCTGACAAGTCCAGCCAGTTGTTGAGGCAGTGCCGCCTGTTCGAACAACCAGAACGAACCAAACATTCCAGCAATCGTGACGCCCATCAAAAGGAGGCTCACAAGAAGCAGGCAGATCACGTAGATCCAGCGCCGTTTAAGGTCGGGCAAACCCGCCCGCATCGCCAGCATTTTGCTGCGATCAAGCGACCAATGAAGAACACGCATGTAGCGGTCCATCCATTTGCCTTCGCCGTGCTCGGCGTGACCGTGAGCCCGCAAGAAATACGCGGCAAGCATCGGCGTGATCATACGCGCGACGGCGAGCGACATCAGGACCGCGATCACAACCGTCAGGCCGAAGTTTATAAAGAACTGCCCTGTTATGCCGGGCATCAAAGCAACCGGAAAGAACACCGCGACAATACAGAACGATGTGGCAACCACGGGTAGGCCAATCTCGTCAGCGGCGTCGATACTGGCCTGATAAGCGGTTTTGCCCATCCTCATATGCCTGACTATGTTCTCAATCTCGACGATCGCGTCATCGACAAGCACACCCGCGACAAGCCCGAGCGCGAGCAATGACATCTGGTTGAGATTGAAACCCAGCAAATCCATGATCCAGAAGGTCGGGATCGCTGAAAGCGGGATGGCAATAGCGGAAATGACCGTTGCACGCCAATCGCGCAGGAAGAAGAACACCACTACGACGGCCAAAACAGCGCCTTCGACCATGGCCGAGATCGAGCTGGTATACTGGTCCTCTGTGTATTTGACCGTGTTAAACAGTGGGATGAATTTGACCTGCGCGTTCTCTTCGCCGATGCCGTCAATCACCTTCAATGCCTCTTCATAGACGGCAAGGTCAGACGCACCTTTGGCACGAGACATGTAGAAGTTGACGACTTCCTTATCGCGCACTTTGCTGATCGAGTTGCGCTCGGAAAAGCCGTCGCGCACACGGGCAACGTCGCTCAGCTTGATTGAGGTGCCGTTGTTCAAGCGAATCTGGCGCTGCGAAAGCTCATAGGCGCTTTGGGTGTTGCCAAGGACGCGAACCGATTGACGTGTTCCGCCAACCTCAGCCTGACCGCCCGCAGCATCAACGTTGTCGCTGCGCAGAACTTGGTTGATCTGGCTCGCAGTGACTCCGAGGCTTTGCATCCGTGGTAGGTCGAGAATAACTTCAATCTCGCGGTTCACACCGCCCCAACGACCGGCCTCTGCCATCCCTTCAATCGCAAGCAAGCGTTTCGCCACCGTGTCATCGATAAACCAGCTGAGCTGTTCGATGGTCATATCGGTCGCTTCAACCGCATAAATACCAAGGAAGCCGCCTGCCACTTCCACCTTGTTGACCTGTGGCTCCAAAATGCCGTCAGGCAAATTGCCACGAGTCCGGTCGACCGCGTTTTTGACCTCGGCAACGGCTACGTTTGGATCAATGCCAAGCTCGAATTCAACGAAAGTGTTCGAACTGCCTTCGCGCGCAGAGGAGGAGATATTGCGCACACCATTCAGCGAGCGGATCGAAGATTCGACCTGCTGCGTGATCTGGTTTTCGATTTCTGTCGGCGCAGCGCCTGGCTGTGAGATGGTGACGTTGACGCCCGGAAACTCGATATCCGGATTGTTGACCACGTCCATGCGCGCAAAGCTGAGAATGCCGGCAAGCAGGATTGCGGTGAAGAACACCAGCGGAATGACCGGGTTGCGGATCGACCAGGCGGATATGTTTCGAAAGTTCATAACGTTTTTGCCTGTTTCTCGCGTCGCTGCTTTGTGCGTCCTTCAAAATACGGACCGCGCCCCCTCAAAGATTGAGGCTAGTCCTTTTTCTGCTTCTGCGGCTTGATCGTCTCGCCCGGGTTGAGGAAGCCACCAGCGCGCAAGACGACTTGCTCGTTGCCGCTCAGCCCTTCCATGATTGTGATCCCGTCAGGCGTGACCATGCCGGTTTTGACCGACTGGCGTGTCGCTTTGTTGTCTTCGCCTACGATGTAAACAAAGGCGCCATCATCATCGGAAAGCACTGCGCTTTCAGGGAGCACAGTCGCGGTGACCGTACCACTGCTGATGCGTGCGGTCGCAAAACCGCCCGGGCGCAATTCGCGCGCATAGGACAATGCGATACGGGCCGTGCCTTGACGTGATTGTGGATCGATGACGGGCGAAACCTGCCAAACCTGACCAGTGAATTGCTTTTCGGAGCCCGTCGGAACAACTGTTGCGGTTACGCCCTGGCCCAGACCGGCCAGCTGTGCTTCGCTGACGGCGGCGAGCATCTCCATTTCGCCCCCGCGCGCTATGCGAAACAGCGCAGGCGAGCCTGCGTTGATTGTTTGCCCGGGCTCTACATTGCGCTCGAGTACGTATCCGGAGGCCGGAGCGACCACGTTCATCTGGCGGTTGCGAGCGCGGCGTTCGTTCAGCTGCGCCTCAGCAACACGGACCTGCGCCGCAGCTTGATCACGCGTCGCAGTGAGGCGGTCGACATCGGCTTTCGAGATGAATCCTCGCTCAACCAATTGCAGTGCGCGATCGAGATTGGCCTGCGCCAGCTTGAGGTCCGATTTGCGGACTTCGATTTGCGCCGCGAGCGCGCCGGTTTGCTGCACTTGCACCGAACGATCGACCACTGCGAGCACTTGACCAGCGTTCACCCAAGCGCCTGCATCCACAAGCACGCGGGTAACCTGTCCGCCCTCACCGGCGACACCAACAGGCATTTCGCGGCGTGCAGCCAGCGTTCCGGGCGCTTCAATCGTGCCTTCGACCGTGGTTTTGCCCGGAGAGATGACCGTCACAACCGGCGCCTGCGAGTCGTCGTCTCCCGCAGCTTCAGGCCCTCCGGCAGTCAGCGCGAAATAGGTGCCAATCGCGAGCAGCAGCCCAAGCAGGCCCAGACCGCCAAACAGCAGTTTGCGCGAAACGCCGCTGCGCTTTTCGTTCGGATCGGTGACGCGACCATCAGCGTCAGCGACGACGTTATCCGCTGCTTCAGACGTGATGGTGGTTTGATAGTTCATGCAGGTACCTCTAACACGGCAGGTGTATTATCGACATAAGTCACCAAGCGCAAGTGTCTTAGAATTATGCCGCTTGCCCCGCAATCCGCGCATCGACTGATGACTTGGAGCCTAGACGAACCGCTTTAGGCTAGGTTCCGACCGAGCGCCGAGAAGCAAAACAAAAGGGCGGCGCGAACCGATGCCGCGCCGCCCTTAAGTGATCGATTCCAGTGTGTTCTGCGTTAGCGCACGCGTCCGCGCTGTATAAGATTGACAACCCCAAGCAGCACGACGGCGCCAATCACAGCGACGACCAGGCCCTGGATTGAAAATTCCTGCACACTTCCACGCAGGCCCAGCAGCGGCCCGGCAATCGCGTTGCCGACGACCGAGCCGACACAGCCAACAACGATGTTCCAGAATATGCCCATCGAGGCATCACGATTCATCACAAGGCTCGCCAGCCAGCCGGCAACGCCGCCTACGATAAGTGCAATGATCCAACCCATTTTCCTCTCCCTTATGTTTTCTCAGGTGGGAAGAAGAATAAAGAAAAGCACCGTTCCGATAAAGCCGGAAACGGTGCTCTTGGGGATCGTTGGATCCTTGGCGGCGCAAAACCGCCGAAAATCAGTACTTCAGCTGACGCTCGTAAAGGTCACGATAGTGCTGGATACGCGTGACTCGCAGACCTTGCATACCCGAACGATCAACTGCGCGCTGCCAAGAGGCGAACTCTTCAAGCGTGAGGCCGTAGCGCTCAAGCACTTCGTCAATGGTCAAAAGACCACCGTTGACCGCAGCCACAACTTCGGCCTTGCGACGCACAACCCAGCGCTTCGTCTTGGGCGAAGGCAGGTCATCAATCGTCAATGGCTCGCCGAGCGGGCCGATTACCTGTGCAGGACGGATGTCTTGGTTTTCAATCATTACTCATTCTCTCGCATCGCCTGTTGCCACGTCACCTTGTGATGAACGGACAATGGACTGCGATGCTTTAGGGGGCTCTAAAGCAACAGGGTTAACATCATGTTCGTCATTCTTGCTGGCACCGAAATACGTCGCTGCTGCATCGCCAAAACTGCACGCTCCGCTCTGGATAGAACCGACTGCATCGCGGCGTAGAACACGGCGCAAATCACGCGCAGCGTTGAGACGCGCAGTCAGCTCTCCCCATTGGATCGCGCGCAAGGCATTGCCACCGCGACCCGATTTGGGATCACGGCTGCCCACGAGCATGTCTGGCGACATGTCATGGAGCGTGGCATCGCTTTGAAGCGGCCTTGGAATCGGCAGAGCCTTTTCGAACATGTGTCATTGTATAGGGCCCGGTTCTCAAGATGAGGTAAAACCCGAGTTTACTCCGGGTTAGGAATGGTTGGCGGTTGTTAAGCAATTCAATGCCCCGTTCTGAATGCCCCTCAAGCCCCTCTCACAAGGGGTGGCGCCCTCGGCGACAAGCACTTATATGCGCTGCCTCCATGGCCACCCAAACCGCCTCCACAGCCAGCCCGACCTTCGGGCTTGATGCTGCCGCCCTGTTCGATCTGCCGCGTCCGGCAAGCGAGTGCCGAATCGTCGTTGCGATGAGCGGCGGGGTCGATTCGTCGGTGGTCGCGGCTCTCGCAGCCGAGAGCGGTGCGGAGGTGATCGGCATCACGCTCCAGCTGTATGACTATGGCGCGGCGACTGGCCGCAAAGGCGCATGCTGTGCGGGCGATGACATTCAAGACGCGCGCGCTGTGTGCGACCGACTCGGCATCGCGCACTATGTCTTCGACCATGAAAGCGCGTTTCGCGAAGATGTGGTTGAGCAGTTTGCCGACGAATATCTCGCCGGGCGCACGCCAGTGCCGTGCATCCGCTGCAATATGGGGCCCAAGTTTACCGATCTGTTCCGCATGGCGCGCGAGCTGGGCGCGGATTGCCTCGCGACGGGACACTATGTCCGCCGTGTTGAAGTGGAAGAGAACGGCCCGCATCTTTATCGCGCGGTCGATCCTGCGCGTGACCAGTCATACTTCCTGTATGCGACCACGCGCGAACAGCTGGACTATATCCGCTTTCCACTTGGCGGCCTGCCCAAGGCTAAGGTGCGCGAGCTCGCCGAAGCCGCTGGCCTTCGCAACGCGGCCAAGCCGGACAGTCAGGACATCTGCTTTGTGCCCGATGGCAATTACGCCAAGATCGTCACGAAGCTGCGCCCTGAAGGCGGTACACCGGGCGTTATCGTTCACGCCGCGACCGGCGAGAAGCTCGGTGAGCACAAGGGTATCATCCATTACACCGTAGGCCAGCGCAAAGGGCTGGATATCGGCGGACAGCCCGAACCGCTTTATGTGATCAAGCTTGATGCAGAAGCTGGCGAGGTTCGAGTCGGACCCAAGCGGATGCTGGCGGTTGAAAGCGCGGTGGTGATCGAAACCAACTGCATCGGCGATATTACCGATGAACCGCTGACCGCGAAAGTGCGCAGTCTGGCGAAGCCTGTGCCGGTTACACTGGAAGGGCCGCTGGGCGACAACGCCACCACAACGATCCGCTTCGCTGATCCCGAATTCGGCGTGGCACCGGGTCAGGCGGCGGTGATCTATGCCGGTGAACGCGTGATTGGCGGCGGGTGGATTGATTCGACCACCTCTGTCGCCAGCTGAGGCCCTAGTCCTCCCACTCCTCAAGCACGCAGCCATATCCCTTTTTGAAGCTCGCCGTGTTTGACGTGACGAGCGGGAAGCGCGCGGTGACGCTTTTGGCGTCCAGATCATCCGACAGTGTCACCAGCTCCATGCCACCCAGCTTGTCCTTCTCGCAATCCTCAAGGCTGCGCCCGGCGACAAAGCGGCACGAACACGCAACGCGCGCAGCATAGGAAGTGCCGACTTCGGCATAGCCCTTGATCGGCTCCCGATAGACATAAAGCCCGACAGCAACCGCCGCGACAATCAGCACGAACAGCCAAAGCGCAATGCGGGAGAGAGGGAAGCGACGTGTTTTTGCCATTGCCAATCCAGAGTGCTTGGGGAATTGAGACACGCGATGATGTACCGCACAACTTCCTTTATCGCCGCGATTGCCCTTCTGCCAAGCCTTGCTGCGTGCGGAGGTGAAACCGAAACCGCGCCGCCGCCTTTGAGCGACACGGCGATGGCAGCCGTCACCAAGAATGCTGGCGCTGCCAAGGACCAGCTTGCCCGCGAAATTGACGATCTGTTCGCCAAGGATGGTCTGGGCGAGACTCGCGCGGTCGTGCTGATGGCAGATGGGGAGGTTGCGGCGGAGCGCTACGGCGAAGGTTATGATGCTGAGACACGTCATATCAGCTGGTCGATGGCGAAGACGGTCACCGCTGTGCTGATCGGGATGCTGGTTGCGGATGGCAAGCTGAGCGTCAACGCGCCCGCCCCGGTGCCCCTATGGCAGCGCCCGGGCGATCCGCGGGCAGACATCACTCTGAAGCAGCTCCTGCAAATGAACAGCGGCCTTCGCCATACCGAAGCGGGGCCAGTGCCGTATGAGTCAGCCGAGGTGCGCATGCTGTTCCTCGACGGGCGTGACGATATGGCGAAGTGGGCGAAGGAACAGCCGCTGGAGGCTGAACCGGGCGATAAGTTCGAATACTCCTCGAACACCACCGTGATCCTCGCCGACATAGCCGCAAGCGCTTTGACCGACAGCGCCAACCCCAATACGCGGCGCAAGGCAGTGGACGAGTACCTCAAAGAGCGGCTGTTCGATCCACTGGGCATGTACTCGATGGTCGCCGAGTATGATGCTTCGGGCACTCTGATCGGCGGCAGCCTGATGCACGCCACCGCGCGCGACTGGGCCAAGTTCGGCGAGTTCATGCGCCGCAAGGGCCGCTCTCCCGAAGGCGAGCAATTGGTGCCAAGCGGCTGGATCGAGGCGATGCGGGAGCCGAGCGAAACGGCATCGCAATATGGCTATCAAACGTGGCTCAACCAGCCGCTGGGCCAGAAGGGCAATGAGTTCGGCCATCCGCTCTTTCCCGACCGCGCCCCGGCCAGCCTGTTCTCGCTGATCGGGCATATGGGACAGTACGTGCTTGTTTCGCCCGAACAGCGCGTAACGTTGGTGCGGCTGGGCCATTCAACCTCGGAGGAGCGCCCACCAATGTTGCAGGAAGCCGCTGACGTAATCGCGCTTTATCCAAAGAGATAGAACGAACCCTCCACCACGGTAACGCACGGCCCACCAAGCCATGCACGGTCTCCCTCAAGCCTTAGCTCCAGATCGCCGCCGCGTGTGCTTGCCTGATGCGCGGTCATCGTATCGCGACCGAGCCGCTTGGCCCAGAACGGCGCGAGGGCGGCATGGGCCGATCCGGTAACACTATCCTCGTCCACGCCCCAGGCAGGCACAAAGACACGACTGACCACGTCATGGTTCTCGCCCGGCGCGGTGCAGATCGCCATCAGATCAATGCCGCGCAGGGTCTCCATGTCCGGTTGGAGCGCACGGATCTCCGCTTCGTTTTCCATCAGGATAATCGCGGTATGCTCTGCGCCTTGATACGACAGGAAGCACTCGCCGCGAAAGCCGATGGCGGCGAGCAATTCGGGCATCGACTTGGGTTCAACCAAGGTCACCGGCAGCGCCAACTCGTAAGCATCGCCCTTGCGCACCACTTCGAGCACACCGGCCTTGCGGGTGCGGAACGTCACGCGCTCTCCGCCATCGCGCTGCAGCAGCACATGCCCGCTGGCCAGCGTCGCGTGGCCGCACAGCGCAACTTCGTCTGTCGGCGTAAACCAGCGCAGTTCCCAATCCGCCTCGCCGGTTGAATCGCGCACGACGAAAGCGGTTTCGGCGAAGTTGTTCTCTTCACCGATCTGCTGAAGCGTGGCGTCATCGAGCCATTCGTCGAGCACCATGACAGCCGCCTGATTGCCGCCGAACGGCGAAGAAGCGAAGGCATCGACATGCCAATAGGGTATCGTTTGCGTCATAGGTTTGCGTCCTTACGGATAGAGCAGTGAATCTGACCACGGGCCGTCCGCGGTCTCACGCGTGAACAAGCGGCGATCGTGCAGGCGGTTGTCACGGTCCGACCAGAACTCGATTTCGCGCGGCGACATTGTGAAGCCGGTCCAATGCGCAGGCCTAGGCACTTCGCCAGCCTCGCTGTGCTCCGCCCAAAGCGCCTTGACCCGGTCGATATAGATTTGCCGGTATTCGAGCGGGTTCGACTGGTCGCTCGCCGCTGAACCCACCTGCGATTTGTATGGGCGAGAATGGAAGTACTGATCAGCGCGCTCTGGCGTCACCTCGATCAGCGGGCCAGTGATGCGAATCTGTTTGCGCTGGCTCTTCCAGTGGAACAGCAACGCCGCCTGCATATTGGCACGGATTTCTCCGCCCTTTCGGCTGCCCGCGTTGGTGAAGAAGGTGAATCCGCCGCCCGGCAGCTCATCCACGCCATGCCCTTTGAGCAGGACCATACGGACCGATGGCGCGCCATCCGGCGTTGCCGTGGCCAGAGCCATGCCATTGGGATCGTTCGGCTCGCTTTCCTGCGCAGCAGCGAACCAATCATCGAAAAGCGAAAACGGGTCGGCACCGGTCGGAATCTGGCTGTCTGCCAACTGGCTTTCATCAAGGCTGGCGGGGGCTTCGTTCTGGCTCATTTCGTCTCACTTGAAGCACGCTTGAAACAACTGACACAGTGTCCAAACGTTAAAAAGTCATCGGGCACAGCGCGTACCGAAATCCAGCGCCGCATATGGAGAGTTAGCTACGATCATGCCAGCCATTTAGATCCCGCACCTCGGGTAGGAAAGCATCCTTGCCTCGATACAGACAAGGCCTTAGCGTCTCCGCCATGGCTGACTGGTTGATCTACCTCTTTCTCGCATTCCTTTTCGTGTCCTACCTGCTGCTGGCGCGGGTTTGCTACACGCAGGGGCGCGAGGCGCATTGGTTCGGTGAGAAACTGCCCAGCATTCTGGTCTTCTCCGTGCTTGTGACCTGCGCGTCTTTGGCAGTGGACGTAAGCCGCCACGGCTTCGAGTATCTCAGCGACAATCCCCGCGTGGTATCCGCGCGTTTCTTGATCGTGATCGGCCTGCAATTGGTGCCCTATGCCATCGGCGTTTTCCGTGGGCGCGGTCAGCGCGACAATGGCATCATTGGAATGGATTGATCGTCTGGGCGGTTGGCGGCGATGCATCATATCTTGCGCAGCTCTACCGTCTCACCTAGCTAACACACTATGATAGACCCTTATCGCACTCTTGGCGTGGCGCGCACGGCCTCCGAAAAGGAGATCAAAAGTGCCTATCGCAAGCTCGCCAAGGAGCTGCATCCGGATCGGAACAAGGACAATCCGAAGGCGGCGGAGAAGTTCTCCGACGCGACCAAGGCCTATGATCTGCTGTCAGATAGCGCCAAGCGCGCCCAATTCGATCGCGGAGAAATTGATGCAGAAGGCAATCCGCTCAATCCGTTCGCCGGAATGGGTGGCGGATTTGGCGGCGGTGCGCGTGGAGGAGCAGGCGGCGCCCGTCCGCAGGATTTCGGCGGGTTTGACACGGGCGATATGGATCTGGGTGACCTGTTTGAAGGGCTGTTTGGTGGCGGCAACACCCGCTCGCGCGGCAGTTCTCGACGCGGCGGATTTGGTGGACGGCCCACGCCGCCCCCTCCTCCGCCCAAAAAGGGCGCCGACATCCAATACCGGCTTCAGGTTTCGTTCGTGGACGCGGCGGCCGGCAATGATCAACGCATCACCTTGTCCGACGGCAAGACGATTGAACTGAAACTGCCAGCCGGTGTGACCGACGGGACGCAAATGCGTCTTCGCGGCAAAGGGCATAGCGGCCCCGGCGGCCATGGTGACGGGCTCGTCCTGATCGAAGTAAGTGGCCACCCTTTCTTCCACCGCGATGGCGACAATATCCGCATGGACCTGCCGATTACGCTGAACGAAGCGATCAACGGCGCGAAGGTGAAATGCCCCACGGTTGACGGCCCAGTGATGCTGACGATCAAGCCGGGGACCAATGGCGGTACGGTGATGCGGCTGGGCGGAAAGGGCTGGACGCGCGCAGGGAAAACCGGGCGCGGGGATCAGTTGGTGACGCTGGAAATCCAGCTGCCAGAAGATCTCAAGGCTCTGAAAGATCAGTTGGGCGATTGGGAAGACCCGGCAACCCCGCGCGAAAAGTTCGGCTTGTAAGTCAGGTTCCCGCAAGGCAATGCGAGCCAAAGCTCGCTGAACAACAATTGGAAAGGTGCAAGCAATGGGCGGAATGATGGAAGGCAAACGCGGCCTCATCATGGGTCTGGCGAATGACAAATCGCTCGCATGGGGGATTGCAAAACAGCTTGCCGAACAAGGCGCAGAATTGGCCTTTTCCTACCAGGGTGATGCTTTGGCGAAGCGCGTGAAGCCGCTGGCCGAGCAGCTCGGCAGCGATTTCACCTTTGAGTGCGATGTTTCCAGCATGGATTCACTCGACGCCGCCTTCGATACGCTCAAGGAACGCTGGGACACGCTCGATTTCGTGGTTCATGCCATCGGCTTTTCCGACAAGAACGAATTGCGCGGGAAGTATGTCGACACTTCGCTTGATAACTTCCTGATGACGATGAACATCTCCACCTACTCGCTGGTGGCTGTGGCTCAGCGCGCTTCGGCGATGATGCCCGAAGGCGGCGGCAGCATCCTGACGCTGACCTATTACGGCGCTGAGAAGGTCATGCCGCACTATAACGTAATGGGCGTGGCGAAGGCGGCTCTGGAAACCAGTGTGCGCTATCTTGCCAACGATCTGGGGCCCAAGAACATCCGCGTGAACGCGATCAGCGCGGGTCCGGTGAAGACACTGGCCGCCAGCGGAATTGGCGATTTCCGCTACATCCTCAAATGGAACGAGCTGAACTCACCCCTGCGCCGCAACATCACGATTGATGATGTGGGCGGCTCGGGCCTGTACTTCCTCTCGGACCTTTCGGCGGGCGTAACCGGCGAAGTGCACCATGTGGATGCGGGCTATCACCTCGTCGGCATGAAGCAGGTCGACGCGCCCGATATCGGACTGGTCTAACCCAGCAGTTTGCCGATCTTGCGCTTCACCCATTGGACAAAGCGCAGCGGCACATAGAGATAGCGCAAGCGATAGGTAATCGGCACCGTCCCGACGAGATCGGGATCAAGTGCGATTTCTTTCATCACGGAAGAGCGATAGGCCCAGCCATCGCGCAGCAGCATCGCGTTGCGGATATAGCCGCGGCCGCGAATAGTTGCGGGCAAGTAAACCTCATCGGTCAGCGTCACCATGCTGTTGACGACGATCGCCGTAACACTGGGATCAGCATCGGCAACCTGTGTGATGGAGGGCGGCAAGGCTTGGCCCCAGATGCGCTGGCACAGCATCATGGCTGACAAGGTGCAGCGCTCGACTCCGTGCTCCACCGCATGGGCGTGCCACGCCAGCATCTCTTCTTCAGAAGCTCTGACGAGGATGGCGCGGATATCGGCGAGCCATGTCAGACGGTGCCATCGGCTCGATGCGCCGTGGACTGAGAGGTAAACGAACAGGCTGGCAGTATCGAATTGCGCAAAGCTCTTGGAACCAACGCGCACTGTCTTGGTCGCCTGCTCCAACCCGATGTTCGGCAGCAATTGCGTCGCGGCGGTCAGGCGATGATGCAGCTCGATCCGCACGCCGCTGGGTGCTGACAGGGCCACGTCTTTGTTCCCGTCCAACCACACCTGATATCGGCTGCTATCTACCGGCGGCGTGGCGTTGCACGCATAATCCAGCTCATCGGTAAGCGCATGGATCGCCGGGCCGAAGCCATCGCGGCTTACCAGCAGGTCGACATCCTTGCTCTCGCGCAATGCCGGATCACCGTAAAGTGTCTGACTGAGCACAGCGCCCTTCAGTATCAGACAGCGAATGCCGCTCGATTCCAGCGCGCTTTGGATCCGGTGCGCCTCGGCAATTTGCTCCATGGCCGCCAATGCGCCCGCTCTTGCATGACTAGCGAGATTCTCGGACACCTCGATTCCGGCCGCCGCCAAAGCCTGTGCAACCCGGCGGGCGACGCGATGGCGATGGGCGAGGCGTTCGAAAGCAGCCCAATCGCCATCAATGTCTGCCGCGGCATCGCGGATGGATGCGGGATCGGAAGGATGCGCTGGCGGCTCAAGCAGCAAGGCCAACAAACGCATTTGCGATGTCAGATCGCCGCCCATCAAAGGCTCGCTTATCGTCTGGAGCGCGGGGAATTGCGCCAACGATCACGGCCCCGCTCGGAATCCTGACGCCTAGGAAGTTCAACGCCGGTCCCATCGCGGGCGAGACAAACCAGCAGCCACACCGCCACAAATTGGAAGATCGGGGTGCGCAGCGGATAGTCGACCAGCGAAGCAGCGGCCACCACAGCGAAAAGCGCTGCCCAGAAGACAATCGCGAAGAACGCTTCGCTGCCTTGGGCCAGCACATGCTTGAGCTGACGCGCGGCCCAGATCAGCAAGATGGCCAGCAGCGCCACTGCAACAACGCCGCCTTCGAGGATGAGCTGCGCCCAGTCATTGTGCGCCAAATTGATGAACTTCGGCAGCAGCAAGCTGTCGGGTTCGTAGATATGGTAGTATTCCTCAAACGCGCCAAAACCGATACCGGTCATCCAGTTCTTGGCCGCCATGTCCCAGATGATCGGGTTCAGTTCCCAACGCAGACCTTCGAGCGCGGATTGTGTCAGGATGCCATCAAAGCTCTCGCTGCGATCCAGCCAGAAGAACAGCGCAGCGGTTGCGGCAAGAAACACTGTCGATAGCAAGAGAAAAGCACGCGATGACAAAGCGCCTGTCCGACCGGCTCGTCCACGGCGGCTGGATAGGAACATCATCAACATCGCGCCTGCACTCGCGCCAACACCCGCCGCAAGTCCAGCGCGCGAACCACCGATTAGGATGGCGAGGAAGATGGTCAGCGCGATCGCCCCATAAGCGATTTGGTGACCCATCTGGCGCCGCGTATCATTTTGCGCAGCAAGCCGCGCAGCAATCAGCAGACCGATAGCAGAGAGCACGCCGGAGTGGTTTTCGTTACCGAACAGGCCATCGGAACCCTTGGACGACGGATCGTACAAATACAGGCTCTCCGGGTTGCCCGAAACAACCTGCACAATCGAAAAAAGCGCATTCAGCAGAATGACACCCAGCATGATTTGCAGGAGCACTTCGTTGCGGGCCCGAAGCGCAACCGCCAAAACCAACGCCGCAGCGGGCACGATCAGGCTCGCCAGCGCATTGAGCCCGCGCGAGGGAACCCAGGATATGGGCCTCCACTGCGAACCAAGACCGACTGCACCATCAAGCTCGGCAACAATCTCGCGATCCGGCAACAGGCTCCACAGGCCCTGCGGCATCGGTATCAGCTGCACCAGCATCCAAACCGCCAAACCGCCGAGCAGCAGCAAGAGCGTGCGCTCCTGACCGGTCTTGGCCGACTGCCAATAGTAGATCACCGGAATGAGAAACAACGCGGCGAGCGGACGCAGGCCAATCAACTGCGGCACGCGCGGGTTCGAACTTCCGCCCAGCAGCGCGACTATGAGCGCAAATCCGGCGAGCACCAGCAGACCAGCCGTCTTGCCAGGCATTCTGATCGGTTGAGACATCATCGGCAGCATCGACTCTATCCCAACGTGATCTTGTCTATGCGGGCCCGGAACACCGGCTCCCCGCGATAAGCGCGCGCATACAGCTCAAGCCTAAGAGCCTGACAGCCCTCTTCAATACCTTCGAGCTCGACCGAATTTTCACCGCCGCGAAGGTTTACCTGAAGCGCGGGTTCGCGAGCGGCGTCGCAATAGAATGCAACACGCATGCGGCCCTCTCTTATCGTACGAGTGGTGTTGATTTTGATCGTTAGCCCACCTTTTGTCGCCTCGGGAGCGATCAGCCTACGGGCGATAACTCCACCTTCTCCGGGGCGGATGTAGACCTCCAAATCGCGACCATCCGCACTTGGCTTTGCGCGGATGTTGCGCCGATCCATGAAAGCCCAGTCAAACGGCGGGTAATCACCGCGCCACGAAAGTTCGGAGTCCTTTTCTTGCGTGTTACCACTCGTCTGGACGGCGCGCGCATAGAGTGTGCGGGCTTGTTCAAGCTCGCCTTGCGTTGCCAGCCCGGCAATCAGATCACGATCGAACTTCTCATTATCCACGGTGATTTCTGACCGGATATTCGCCAGTCGAATGCGCGCGCCAGGGTCACGCACCGCAAACATCGCAAACTGGTCATGCCAAGGCGAAGAACCGTCAAGCAAAGCGGCAAATGTCCGCTCGGTCTCGGGCTTGAGCAAAGCATCTTGCAACGGCGGGAAGAACTGCGCGGTCAACTCCGGATGCACACGCAGCAATTGATCCAGCGTGGCAATCGAGCCCACCGCATCTGCCTGTCCGACTTTGTGCTCCAGCACTGCTCCTTGCAGAGCAAGGTCGCGGCGGTTGAGCCGTGCCGCCAGCTCAAGGATCTTGCCGCGTGTGGCATCATCGGCTTCGGCCTTGGCCAAAACCATTAGTGATTTCGGGGTCAGCGGTTCCGCACCGAATGCCGCAAGAGCCAATTCACGGGTATTGGCTGCGGCCTCGGATATCTGATCAGGGTCTTCGGCTGCATCCTGAAAGCGCGCAAAAGCGGCTTGCTCTGCGGCCATTCCGTTCAGAGGATTGAGTGCCACCGCCTGAGCGGGTGAGCGGCGTTCCGCAACACTCGAAGCGGCCTGCAACGCCAGAAGAGCAGCCGCGACCAAACCGATGCCAATGGCCATTCCCAAACGCGCGATGCCTGTTTTCATCGGAACGACAGCTCAGCTGCAACAGACCTACGCACCGCGCAGAGCGGGCGCGTCATCTTCGCCCCCGTCGCCGGTGCCGTAGCCATATCCGTAGCCGTAACCATAGCCATAGCCGTAGCCATACTCTGCGGCGCGCACATCCAGCTTGGTCAGCGCAGCGCCGAAGACTTTCACGCCGGATTCGCCCAGGCGCTCGACCGCGGAGCGGATCGCTTTCACCTTCGCACGGTCATATTCGATGACGTAAACGATGCCGTCAGCTGCCCGTGCGGTCTCAACCGCATCAGCGAGCGAAAGCATCGGCGCGCTGTCGATGATGATCTGGTCGTATTGGCCCCGTGCCTCGGCCACGATCTGCCCCAAACGGCCAGATGCAAGCAGGTCAACCGGGTTGGGCGGGCGCTTGCCGACTGGGATGTAATCGAAGCCGAATTCGTCAATCGCGATCACTTCATTGCGAAGCGAGGATTCCGGGTTGGTCAGCAGGCCGCTGAGCCCGATCGACTTTACGTCTCCAAGCTCAAGTTCGACATGCAGGCGCGAATTGCGCAGGTCAGCATCGATCAGAAGCGTGCGCTTACCCAAGGTTGCGAAGCTGGAAGCGAGCGCCAACGAGCTCATGCTCTTACCCTCAGCTGGCATGGTGGAGGTGAGCATGACAACCTGCGGTGCGCCAGCCGGCGTGAGGAACGCGAGGTTTGAACGGAAGGAGCGATAGGCCTCGCTGATTTCCGACGATTGCTGGCTGAGCTCGTCGATAATATCGGCATTGCCGACCGACGGGATCGCACCCAGCACCGGGAAATCGAAGTTGTTGGCAACATCGCTCGGGCTGCGAACACTCTGGCTCAGCAGGACGCGGAAATAGACCAGTGCAGCAGCAAGCAACAGGCCCGAACACAGGCCCAGCAACAGGTTGGCCACAAGGTTGGGCGACGATGGGCCGCCTGGTGCCTGCGCCTCATCAATCAGCTTGATGTTGTTCTGCCCGGCACCCGAAGCTTCGAGCTCCTTAAAGCGCTGCAGCAACGCATCATAAAGCGTGCGGTTGGTTTCCACTCCCCGCTTGAGAATGCTGTAACGAATGCTCTGATCCTGCTGGCCAAGAAAGTTCGATTTCGCTTGGTTCAGCTGTGACCGAAGCTGACGTTCCCGCGTTAAAGCGGAATTGTAAGCGGTGCGTGCCTCACCGGTCAGACCGCCCTGCTCCTCGTCAATCGCGGAATTGAGCGCCGCGATCTCAGCCTCTTTCTCTTTGACCGGCGCATATTCAGGGCCGAACGTTTCGCGCAAGGTCGCCAATTGGGCCTCTGCCCGAGCGAGCGAAGCGCGCAATTGCGGGTTGGTGCGGTTGCCGCGCAAGTCGCCGGTCTTCAGCGCAGCTTCTGCGGTGATGCGGTCCGTCACAGCCTGTGCAAGCGCAGTGTTCAACGCAGACAGGTCAGTCGCAGCGAGCGTTTGCGAAGCCGTACGCTCTGCTCCCGATCCGTCATCGGCTTCGAGGATAAGGATGCCGTTTTCGTTGGCGTAATCGACCAGTTCCTGTTCCGATTGCGCCAGCTCTTCGCGAAGCTCTTCGAGTTGTGATTGCAGGAATTCACGCGCTTCAATGTTGTCGCCAAAACGCTTGTCATAGTTCGCGGCAATAAATTCTTCGGCCCAGAGATTGGCCACCGATGCGGATACGACGCGCGATGGGCTGGTGAATTTGATATCGATAAGGCTGGAATTCGTGATGCCGAGGATCTCGATCCGGCTCAGAAGAATACGCTCAATCGTGCGCGCCTGAACGGTGTCGCCTTCTTCCTGGCCTAGCTCGAAGGCTTCCAGAAACGCTTCATCGCGTGTCAGATCACCGGCATCAACCACGCGCGAAGCGATAAACCGCGACTGAAGCAATTCAGACTGGGTGTTCAGATATTGCTGCTGCGAAGCGGCGTTGGCACGATTGGACTGGTTCAGATCCGTCAGGTCCGTACCGATCTGGCCGACCTCAAGGCGTGACTGGGCCTCATACAAAGGCTGCGTCAAAAGCGTGACGATCAATGCGAGCAGCAGCGCGGCGGCGATGATCCCACCGATCCAGAACTTAAGAACTCGTGCTTCCAGCCAATAACGCTCGAGATCGAACAGCGGCGTGTCTTCGGACTCGTCCTGAATTGGAACTGTCATGCCCCTTAGATCTTGGCTGTTCTGCATTGTCGTAACCTGGCCCATTGCCGGCTCTTGAGGAGTGTTCACCGGGAAACCCTGTCTAGGAGGAGGACGATGGGCGTAATCAGAGGCGCAAAGCCAAGGATTGTGTCGAGACGGCGCCGTGCTGCCGAATCTCCGACCATCACAACATCGTTGGGGTAAAGCTGCGGGTCGGCATAGTTTCCGCGCGCAATCGAACCGATGTTGTAAGCGGCAATATACTGCTGACCGTCAACCGTGCGCATCACCAGAACATCGTCTTTGGCGGCGGTATCGGTTAATCCGGAGGCTGAGTTGATAATCTTGAGCAAAGTCGGCTTGCCAAGCGCCGAATAGGAGCCCGGCCGTTCCACTTCACCGCCAACAGAGATTGATGGCTCAGCGAACTTGTCCGGAATGATGCGGACCTGAGGGTCCAAAACAATGCTGCCGCGCAATCCGTCGCTGATCAGCTCAGCGGCTGCTTGCGGTGATTTGCCACCAGTTTCGACTTTCCCGAGATACGGGAATACGAGGTTGCCATTCTGATCGGTGAAGAAGTCACCGCTGAGATCCTCTGCACCGGAAACCGTGATGTCGAGCTTTTCCTGCGGGCCGATTGCATAGGCAAGCTCGCCAATAGGCGCAGGCAGGGCGGCAAGGTCGGTAACCTGAACCGAGGGCGCTGTACCAAAGCTCATGTCAGTGGCGCAGCCTGCCAGCGCGAGCGGCACCATCATTGTGAGAAGAAGCTTTTTCATAAAAAATCAGGTCCTCGTAACAAGGCGCCCTAGCAGACCATACTTGTAAGCCAAGCCCGAATGCGGTGACCGGACCCTTACCCACTTCTTGCCAAGGCATGCCCCGCCAATCAAGCCGCGATGCGGAGCGCCAGCGTATCGAGGTGTAACCCTCTGGCCACTAGCCATATGCGCGGCGCCCTCTACTTGCTCCGGATATCGGCGTGGTTGGCGAGAAACCATTGATAGGTTTCCTCGATCCCGCGACGCAGCTCGATCTGCGCCGTCCACCCCATATTGGCGAGGCGCGAGACATCCATCAGCTTGCGCATCGTGCCATCCGGCTTGGTCGGATCGGTCTTGATTTCGCCCTCAAAGCCCGCGACTGCCGCGACCATTTGCGCAAGCTCAAGGATCGACACATCGCTGCCGCAGCCGACATTGATATGGCTCAACATCTCCTGTGTGTTCGCATCGTAATTGTCGTGCGACATGTTCAGTACAAACAGGGACGCAGCTGCCATGTCGTCGACATGCAGAAATTCACGGCGCGGATTGCCGCTGCCCCAAATGGTCACGCTATCGAGCCCGTCTTCCTTGGCCTCATGGAAACGCCGGATCAATGCCGGCAGAACATGGCTGTTTTCCGGGTGGAAATTGTCGCCAGGGCCATAAAGGTTCGTTGGCATGACCGAGCGATAATCGGTGCCGTGCTGGCGGTTGTAGCTCTCGCACAGCTTGATCCCGGCGATCTTCGCGATGGCATAAGGTTCGTTGGTCGATTCCAGCACGCCGGTTAGTAATGCGTCTTCGGCCATCGGCTGCGGTGCAGCCTTCGGGTAAATGCACGAGGATCCAAGGAACAGCAGCTTGGTAATTCCGACGGCGAAAGCCTGATGGATCACATTCGCCTGGATCATCAGGTTCTCGTAGATAAAGTCCGCCGGATAGGTGTTGTTGGCATGGATACCGCCGACCTTGGCAGCGGCCAGAACCACCGCATCGAGCTTTTCAGCCTCAAAGAATTCGCGCACCGCGGCCTGATCTGTCAGGTCGAGTTCGGCGTGGGTGCGGGTAACGATTTCAGTGGCTTCACCCGACTGCTCCAGCTGGCGCACAATCGCGCCGCCAACCATGCCGCGATGCCCTGCGACGTAAATTCTCATCGCGCTGCGTCCTTTAGTTTTCGATGCTGACCGGCAGTTCGAAGCCGTGCTCTTTCATCAAAGCATGGCGCTGCGCTTCCTTGAGGTCGGCAGCGACCATCTCCGCGCACATTTCCTGGGTGGTGATTTCCGGAACCCAACCAAGCTTTTCCTTGGCCTTGGCGGGATCGCCTAGCAGCGTTTCGACCTCTGCGGGGCGGAAATAGCGTGGATCGATGCGCACGATCACATCGCCAACCTTCAGCGCGGGCGCTTTGTCGCCCTCGATAGCAGCGATCGTGCCGATTTCATCAATGCCCTCGCCGCTGAATTTGAGCGTGATGCCCAGCTCCTTGGCCGACCAGGTGATAAACTCGCGCACCGAATACTGGACGCCGGTGGCGATCACGAAATCATCCGGCGCATCCTGTTGCAGCATCATCCACTGCATTCGGACATAGTCGTGCGCATGGCCCCAATCGCGCAGCGCATCGATATTGCCCATGTAAAGGCAGCTCTCGAGACCCTGTGCGATATTGGCGAGGCCGCGCGTGATCTTGCGCGTCACAAAGGTTTCACCACGCCGCGGGCTCTCGTGATTAAACAGGATGCCATTGCAGGCATACATGCCGTACGCCTCGCGATAGTTCACCGTGATCCAGTATGAATAGAGCTTCGCCACTGCATAGGGCGAGCGCGGATAGAACGGCGTGGTCTCCTTCTGCGGAGTCTCTTGCACCAAACCATATAGCTCGGAGGTAGATGCCTGATAGAAGCGGGTTTTCTTCTCGAGGCCCAAGAAGCGGATCGATTCCAGTAGGCGCAGCGTGCCAAGCGCGTCGACATCGGCGGTGTATTCAGGCGATTCAAAGCTCACCGCAACGTGGCTTTGCGCCGCGAGATTATACACCTCATCCGGCTGCACATCATTGATGATGCGCGTCAGGTTCGATGTATCGGTCAGATCGCCATAGTGCAGCTTCAGCTTGGGGTCGGGCGTATGCGGATCCTGATAAATGTGATCGATCCGCTGCGTGTTGAAGCTCGACGCGCGGCGTTTGATCCCATGGACCTCATACCCTTTCTCGAGCAGGAACTCCGCGAGATAGGAGCCGTCCTGCCCCGTAACGCCTGTGATCAGTGCGGTCTTGCCCATGGTTCAGCCTTGGTCCTTCACAAAGAATTGTCCCACTTTACGCAGGTTTTTCGAAATCAGAACGCCCATCCCGCCAACATTATTGCGGCGGATAGCGGTTAAATCCTCGCGGCTTTTCTGCATGATGCGTTCAAGCGAGCGGTTGCTTTCGCCACCTACGCGCATCTTGACCAGCACCTGAGGAATGTATGCGAGCGTAATATTGCCCCGCACCAGATAACGCAGCATCGCATCATAATCGGCAGCGATCTGAAGCGACGTATCGTAAAGCCCGTGCGCATCGAACACCTCGCGGCGCAGATAAAGGGTCGGGTGCGGCGGCATCCATCCGCGCTTCAATTTCTCGCGCTTGTATTCGCCCGAGTCCCAATGGCGGATCACACGATCCGGATTGTCGGCGGCGACATATTGAAGATCGCCATAAACGCCATGCACCTCTGGGTCTGCGAAGGCCTGCGCGACCCGATCGAGCACGTCTGATGAGGCAAACATATCGTCCGAATGCATCAGGCCGATAACATCGCCGCTGGCATTTCCTATGCCCCGATTGATCGCATCATAGATGCCGTGATCGCGCTCGGTGATCAGCTTGGTCGTGTCATTTGCCGCCGCACGAACCACGTCGAGCGTTCCATCATTCGAACCACCATCCTGAATTACGTGTTCGACATTGGAATATGTCTGCGCCTGAACGCTGTCGATCGCCGCGCGGACGGTATCCGCACGGTTGAAGACTGCGGTGACAACGGAGATTTTCATGGCCGCTTGATCAGATTCCTGATGGCTGGGTCAGACCCGGCCAATGCTGGAATATTCGAAGCCTTGGCGGCGAACATCTTCGGGATTGTAGATGTTGCGCAAATCGATCAGCACTGGAGCGCTGGCGGTCGCCTTGACCTTGTCCAGATCAAGCGCGCGGAACGCATCCCATTCGGTCACAATCACGGTAGCGTCGGCGCCTTCGATCGCCTCATAGGGATCGTTGCACATCTTCACTTCTGGCATCAGCGGCGCGGCGATTTCCATGCCCTCTGGGTCGTAAGCTGCAACCTCAACACCCGCGTCTGTCAACGTCTGGGCAATCGCAATCGCAGAGGAATCGCGCATATCATCGGTGTTGGGCTTGAATGTCAGGCCCAGCAAAGCCGCTTTCTTTCCGCGGGCCGCATCCGGCCCACCCAGCGCATCCACGACCTTGCGGCCCATCGCGCGCTTTCGCGTGTCATTCGTCTTCACCACTGCCTCAACAATGCGGGTTGGACTGTCATAGTCCTCTGACGTCTTGAGCAGCGCCAGCGTGTCTTTGGGGAAGCACGATCCGCCATAACCCGGACCTGCATTCAGGAACTTGGCGCCGATGCGGTTGTCCATGCCGATGCCGCGAGAGACATCCTGAACATTCGCGCCGACTTTCTCGCACAGATCAGCCATTTCATTGATGAAAGTGATCTTGGTCGCAAGGAAGGCGTTGGCGGCATATTTGATCAGCTCGCTGGTGCGGCGCGAGGTGAAGAGGATCGGAGACTCGTTCAGATAGAGCGGGCGATAAACCTCGCGCATCACCTTCTCGCCAAACTCATCCTCGGCACCGATGACAATGCGGTCAGGGCGCTTGAAATCACCAATGGCCGCGCCTTCGCGCAGGAACTCGGGATTGGAAACAACCGAGACATTATGCGGCGTGCCTGTGGCGGCGATAATCCGTTCCACTTCGTCGCCTGTGCCCACTGGGACGGTGGATTTGGTGACGACAACCGCGTCTCCGGAAAGCGTTTCGCCCACTTCTTTGGCGACGGCATAAACGAAAGACAGATCCGCATGGCCATCGCCGCGGCGGCTAGGCGTGCCGACAGCGATAAAGATCGCGTCTGCGCCCTTAATCCCCTCAGCCAGATCGGTGGTGAATGACAGACGCCCTGCTTTCACATTGCTTTCGACCAGAGCATCGAGGCCCGGCTCGTATATGGGCATGATGTTTTCGTGCAGGCGGTCAATCTTCGACTGGTCTTTGTCGATGCAGACAACATCGTGACCAAAGTCCGCAAAACATGCTCCAGACACAAGGCCAACATAGCCCGAGCCAACCATTGCAATTTTCATCTAGTTATTCCTCGGTCTTGTATCATCACGCAATTCAGTTCCCGCAGCATATTCGCACTCTGCAAACGGGTGTTTTGCCGCTTCGCAGGTGGCCTTAGTCTCCAGATGTCGTGGTATCCAGACTTTGTTCCTTATTGCGAGGCGATTTTGGCGGCGGGACTTTCGTGACATCAAATCCCAAAATTTGAGCGGCAGCGATAGACGCGTCCACTCCGTTCTTCTTCATGTAATCCTTTGCTTCAAGGAGCTTCTGGTCAACCAGATAACGGTACCAGAAGCCTTGAAGAATATGGAACGCTGAGCCCTTGCGACCATCAAGAAAGCCCAATCGCAAGACATAGCGGTACAGGAAATATGTGGTGGCTCTGATCCCAGAGGGCAAGCGAGCGTAGACCTTCTCCTTGATCCACCGTTTCCCCTGCGCCTGTTTCGAAGCCTGCAAGCCTGCAGTGGCGCGGTTCTCCATAAAGCCAAATTCGAGGTTGAGCATCTCGATCGCCTCGCGCGAGGCATAGGCGTTGTGCTTCGCGACCCACCACGTCAGCGAGTTGAGATTGTCATCGACGATCTCGCCACTGAAATCGGCAATAGGGCCATCGACCACAATATGCTCGTCCATCCAACGGTCTTCGCTGACCCCACGGCCATGGCGAAACAGCCGGACCAGCCGGATCGGGAACAACCCGCCCCATCGAATATCGCCGCCCATGAATTTCATCCGGCGAGATAGGCATATGCCCGCAACGCCCTCTTCAACATGCGGCAGCTTCTCACGAATTTCGTTAGCGAGCTCAGTGCTGAGGACCTCATCCGCGTCAAGGCGGAACACCCACTGCGTATCGGCTGACAGTTGACCAAGGGCCCAATTGAATTGCTGTGCCTGGGATTCAAATGGGTTCGAGAGCACCGATGCGCCCAGCGACTGCGCAATCTCCACCGTCGCGTCGGTTGAGCCGCTATCAACGACGACAATTTTGTCCGCCACCGGCTGCGCAGAGGCAATCGCACGCGCGATGTGCAGCTCTTCATTGTATGTCAGGATGACGAAGGTGACGCTCATGACCGCTGGCTTGCCCCAGAAGTGACAACGGCATTTGGCACTATTTTGCTGCGCTGCATCATTTCGATCGCTCCCTTAGAGGCACAGCGCGCACTTGCCCACCCCCAGCACTCCAATGCAGGCCTCTTAATACGTATGAGAAGACCCTCAGCGCCAACTCCCAGAATAGACTTGCGACAATCGCCTTATTAAGAGAATGCGGTCGAGAGCGGCGTGCTGACACCCGGCTCGGGAAAGTCCGGCAACTGGCCGGATTAGAATGATTTTGGGCTGATGCGACCAAACTTCCTGATAATCGGTGCGATGAAGGCGGGGACAACCACCCTTTATGACGACCTGGCCGTGCACCCCGATGTCGTGATGCCGAGCGACAAGGAGCCGGACATTCTGCATCGCTGCGCCGACAGCGAGGAAGCGCTATCCATGTGGCGCGGCCATTTTGGCAGTGATGATCCAGCGAAGATCCGCGGCGAAGCATCAACGTTTTACACAATGGTCCCCGAGTTTGATCCCGTCGCCGATCTGGCGCGCGACGCTTTGGGCGCGAAAGGCCGGATCATTTATCTCGTGCGCGAGCCGATCGCTCGGATTGAAAGCCATCTGGCGCATGACATCGCGGCGCGGCGGATCACTCCAGAAACAGCGGAAAGCGCCGCGCTTTCGGAAAGCCGCTTTGTCAGCTGGAGCGATTATGGACGCCAGATCGCACCATGGATCGAAGCTTTTGGCCGCGAACGGGTGATGATTGTGCGCTTTGACGATTTCGTTGGAAAGCGGCGCGAAACGGTGAGCGCAATCGCGGAGTTTATCGGTCTGGACGCTAACCGCCTGCCTGAGCGCGACGAGGTCTCCAATTCCCGTGAAAACCTGCGCACCATGCGGGCGGGCTGGATCGGCGACACTCTTTCCAAGACGGTTTATCGCCAGAAGATCCGCGGGCTGGTGCCCGAATTTGTGCGATCGGCGCTGCGCAAGACGCTGACGAAACCGGCCAACAATCCGAAGGTGAACCTTTCCGAAGGCACCAGAGCCGAACTGCGCAGTCGCCTCAGCCACGTCGCAAGCGATCTGAACGCGCTGGGCGTCAACGTCGATCACTGGCCGCAATAACATGCGCGCCCGTCTGGTCAGTCTGTTTGTTACCCGGGGCGGGATTGTCGGGCTGAACTTCGCGTCGCTTCTGATCGTCGCAGCATTGATGGAACCAGCCGAGTTTGGCTCCTTCGTCTTCCTGTGGGCTTCGGCGCAATTGCTCTCTGCTTTCGCGGGCCTCGGGAGCGTCAATTATCTAATGCGCGAAGGATCTGCGCGGCAAGGCGATCCGGCGCGCGGCGTCACGCGCTCGGAGGCTGTGCGCATTGCCTTTGGCTATCCGTCGCTGATGCTGATGGCCTGCGCCGGGGTTTTGGCCCTTGCTGCCTTCGGCTTTGCGGGCACCGCAGTCTTCGCCAATATCGGCGTAACCGAAATGCTGTGTGTTTGTGCAGCTGCAGGCGCACTCATCGCGTTGTCGCACAGCGCCACACCGCTGCGCCTCAATGACTGGCAAACCGCGTCCATGATCATACGCGATGCCGGGCCTCAAGCGATTATTCTGATGGTGGTCGCCGCAGACTTCTTCATATTCGACCGCCTAACGCCAGCCGGTGTTCTGCTGGTCTTTGCCATTGTCGGCTTGCTCGTCGCATTGACCGCTATTGCCGTGGCGGTTCGCCGCAATGCAGAGCTGTGGCGCGAAGGCGATGGAGAGCGCTTGAGAGGCCAAAGCGGGTTCTGGGGCAGCGCCATTGTCGGCATGGGCACCGCACAGTTTGACCTTTTTATCGGTGGCTTCTTCCTGCAGGAAGAAGACCTCGGTACCTACCAAATCGTGAAACGGCTCGCGAACCTCGTCGGTATGCCGCAGATCATCGTCAACTGGGCCTATATCGTACGGCTGGGTAAGCATTACGCGCAAGGCCAGATCGACGAGATCCGCAAAGACTGCACCACCGGCGTTATCTGGGGCGTCCTGCCAGGGCTTGGGCTGCTGGCGGCTCTGGTGATCGCTATGCCGTTCATGTTCGATTTCTATGAGGTGGCTGATCGGCAAACAGCATGGTTCGTGTTCGCGCTGCTGGCGGGCAGCAATCTGGTCAATCTGGCCTTCGGCTTGAACCTCGCCCTCGCCGCGCAAACCAACCGCGAGAAGGTCGCCTTCATGGCGCGCTCGATGGGATTGGGACTTGGAATCACGCTCGTTTTCGTGTTTGCGACGTCTCTCGGCCAGATCGGTCTGGCCATTGCCGTTCTGTCGGCCGCACTGGTCACCAATGCGGTGACTGCTTGGCGCATTTGGAAAGAGCTACAGATCAACACCACGGTAATCGCCGCCGTCACATCCATGGCGACAAGGAGAAACAGGTGATCGGAATTCCCAATCCGCGGCCCACAACCCGAATGGGACGTTTCATGGTGACCGCGTCGGCGCGGCTCAACTATGAATGGGCTCGCCTGCGGCCGGGCCAGCCGAAATTCCTGATCCTGACAGAGTTTCCCCGGTCGGGTGGCAACTGGATTCGCGATATCCTTGCCGATGCACTGCAGCTTCCCGCACCGCGCTTTGCGCGCCTGCCGGTGACGTTCAAATCGATCATCCATAACCATGATCACCGGCTGACCGATCACCCGACCGTTTATGTCGTGCGCGATCCACGCGATATCTTCGTCTCACACTTCCACCAAACTGCACGGATCGTGACCGACGGTGCGCCGAGCTTGAAGCGCAAGACCATTTCGCGTCACCCTTCGCTCGAAGGGATCACCGACACGACCAGTGCACTCTCCGAACGCGGGCTTGCATTCTACAACGAGTGGAAGACGCGTTCTGTCGGAGCACGGGTCGGCTGGCAGGATCATGTGCGCCCGTTTCTGGAAAGCACGTCATCGCATGTGACGGTGATCCGTTATGAAGACATGCACACCATCCCCGCAGAGACGCTCGCCAAGGCATTGCCGCGATTGAGCGAGGAGACTGTACCTGACAGCGTCATCGAGTTCGCAATCGAGCGAAACTCCTTCGCCTCGCAAACCGGCAGGAGCAGCGGAGACGCCAACAACACTTCGACAAAGCGGCGCGGCATCATTGGTTCGTGGCGCGACGAGTTGGACCCTGCGGTTGCCAAAGCCATGGCCACTGATATGCAACGAGAGATGGATTTGGCTGGATATGAGTAAGGAAGGGCGAAAAAGCAGGGCGGCATGAGCTTTCCACTGATCCTTATCGCGTTCTTCGCATTCCTGATTCCGCTGCTGACGGCAAACCGTCTTGGCGCGATCCGCTATTTCTCGCCGCTGCATATCACCGCCTATCTCGTCTTCTTCGGCGTGTTCCTGAAGACGATCTGGTTCTACTCATTCGGCGGCGTGCTGTTTTACGAGCACTTCCTCAACGATGACCGCCAGGTCTATCTCGGCTACCTCTTCATGCTCGGCTTCGTGGTGCTGCTGTGCGTGGGATACGCTGTGGCCAGCCCGCGAAAGTTCAAATTCTCGACAATCGACGAGCGCCGCGATGCCGTTTTGCAGCTGCGCAATGTGCGGCTATTGGCGATCGCAGCATTCGGCATGGCCGGCCTTGTCCTCGCCTATCTTCTGGCTGCACGCGGGCTTGGTGGATTAGGCTCAGCTCTGAACGTGGAAACGCTCGACAGTCTAAATTCAAACAAGATCGCCCGCATTGAGGGGCAAAGCGAGTTCGGAGCGTCGGACGCTGCGATCAAGAGCCTGCTGGTTGTCCCAACTTTGGCGATGGTCGTGTTTCTCGTGCGGCAGCAAGTGACGCGCAAGACGAGCCTCGTCCTCTTTGCGCTGCTGGGCCTCGAATTCTATCTGATCCTGACACAGGGTAAGCGTTTTGCCCTCGTTACAACGCTGATGACTATCATGATGGCCACCGTACTTCTCGGTCGTCGTTTCACTCCGCGCCAACTGGGGCTCGCAGCAATTGCCAGCGTGGTTGCGCTTGCTCTTTTCGTAGCCATGACAACCTTCCGGATGAGCCGCGGATCAACCGAAGAAGCGCGCTTTGAAGTGATGCCTGCCATCGAGCAAATCGTTGGCTCGACATATTTTCTCGATGTGAACTCTCCGATCCTGATCATCGCGCTTGCTGACGAGCGGGATCGGTTCTGGGGAGCAAGCTACACCTACTGGACTTACGCATGGATCCCGCGCGCGTTCTGGCCTGATAAGCCAGCGGTGAGCATGGGGCCCTACATGAAGCGTGAGATCCTCGGCATCGAAGGATCTATCGGCGGAGTTAACCCCACGGGGCCCGGTGAAGCGTTCATCAATTTTGGCTGGTGGGGATTGATTGTCGGATTCCTGCTCGGGTCTTTGTATCGCGGGCTGGAAATCCTCACACTCTCCGCCAAAGGCGTACGCAAACGGGCCGGACTATGGATGTATCCGATCGTTGTAGTGCCGTTTATTATCGCCACACTGCAATCGTCGTTCTCAGGATCGTTCGTCACAGCCATTGTGAAGGCAATTATCATCATGGCTATCATCAAATTGCTCGGAAGGCCGTTCCTGCGCGGGCGCAAGAAACGGCGAGCGCGAACAACGACGCAACGCTACCAACCCGTTTTGAACAAGGTGCAATCATGAACACCAGACGACTTGGCGGGCCGTTGCTGATGGGTCCGAGAATTGCGGCTGCTGTCTGGCGCAGGATCCGCAACACGCTGGCGACGCAGACGCACCGGTTGACCGTGGGCAGCATGGGTCCGGGCACCAAAGTGATGCATTCGGTGCGGTTTATGGAGCCCAAGCAGGTTCATATCGGGGCGAACTGCCTGATCTGGAGCGGGGTCGGAACTACCGCAGACGATGATTGCGCGGTGTTGACGGTCAAGGACAAGGCGCAAATCAATGTGAATGTCGCGCTGGATGTAACTGGCCCGCTGACCATTGGCGAGAACACTCTGATTTCAGAGGAATCGGTCATCTACACGCACGATCACGGCCTCGATCCGAAATCGAAGCCAAAGGTTTATGGCAAAGAGATCGGGGCCAACGCCTGGGTCGGGATGCGCGCGGTTATTCTGCCCAAATGCAAGCGGATCGGCGATTGGGCCGTGATCGGCGCGGGCGCGGTAGTTTCACGTGATGTGCCCGATGGCGCGATTGTGGTCGGGTCACCCGGCAAGATTGTCGGTTATCGTGAAGGGTTTGGCGACAAGACTGACAGTCCGTCTCCCGCTGCGAAACAGGCCGAACACGCCGCTACGTGACTGTTGTAACGCGGCGCATAGGCGGTTAAGTCGCCGCCAGTTCGCACTCGCACAATTTCACTCAAGACACGCAACGAGAGGAGCGCACAACGCTGATGGCAACCCGCACTCCCCTTGAAGGCGCCGCGACATTTTCGCTGGGGCACCGCCTGTTCCGGCTGTTCTGGAATATCAGCTGGTTCGTGCTGTGCCGGTGGAGTCCACCCTTCATGTGGCGGTATCGCAGCGCGGTCCTGCGACTGTTCGGCGCCAAGGTCGGCAGTCCATGCGATGTGCGTGGAACGTCGAAAGTCTGGTATCCGCCCAATCTCACTCTGGCCGATCACTCGATGATCGCGGACCGCGTCAACGTCTATAATGTCGCGCCGATTTCGCTGGGATCATGGACCATTGTCTCTCAAGACGCGGAGCTGTGCGCGGCGAGCCACGATGTCTCGGTCAAGGGCTTCCCGTTGACGCAGGCGCCGATCACCATCGGCGAATATTGCTGGGTCGCGGCGCACGCATTCGTATGTCCTGGCGTGACTCTGGCCGATGGCACTGTTCTTGGCGCACGCGCAGTGGCATCAAAGAACACGGAAGGCTGGAAGGTTTACGTTGGCAATCCGGCCAAGCCGGTTAAAGAACGGGACCCGTCGGCCATCAAAATGGGGTTTGACCCCGCCGAATGATCTCGCGCCGTTTGGCGATCACCTGAACACCAATGACATCCCAACGGGGAGTATGATGAAAGCTCTGGCAACCAATTTGATCCGCGCTGGCGAATATCTGCAGCGCTTTGGCGCGCGTGGCTTGCTGATGGCGGTTGAGCATCAGGTTAAGTTTCGCATGATGTCCGGCGAAGCAAAGACAACCAGCGTTCCCGGCTATGGCGAAATCAACCTGCGCCCCCGGACCTCTGACCTCGCCACGTTCCGCGAGATTTTCGTCAATCAGGATTACGATCTGGACGCGCATGGCATCCGCGAATTGGCGCAGGCCAAATATGACGCAATTCGCGCAGCAGGCCGCACCCCTCTGATCGTGGATGCGGGCGCGAATGTCGGCCTTGCCACGCGTCAGTTTAAACACTTCTTCCCCGAAGCCGATGTTATCGCGATCGAACCCGCCGATGACAGCCTCGCCATCGCCAAGAACAACACCAAAGGCCTTTCAGGTGTCACTTTCCGCAAGGCAGCGGTCTGGAAGGAAGACACCACCGTGTTCCTCGAGGATTCCGTCGATGCTTCGGCGCGGCGCGTGGGTGAAAATACGTCCGCGGGTGAGGGCATCGAAGCGATCACCATGAAAACGCTTCTCGATGGCCGCGAGGAAGATCTCTTCATCCTCAAAATGGACATCGAAGGAGCGGAGTCGGTTGTTTTTGGCGAGGGCGAAGAACCCGCCGATTGGCTGAGTCATGCACCTATCGTCTTCATCGAAGGCCATGACGGCATGAGCAATGATTACGGCTCGCTCGCCGGCGTGCTCGCGCACAAGAACTACCGCGATGGCCGGATCACAACAACTGGCCCTGCGCTAATCATCGTGCCGCGCAGCTCTTTCGAAACAGCGCAGTAACATGGCAACCGGAGCCGCCTCCGACGCACCGGTGGTGCTGTTGCCGGCGTGCACCTTCCCATCCGAAGACGCAGCGCCCGAACGGCAGGCCGACCTGCTGCACAATCTGAGCTATATTCGCGAGCACCTACACGGGTGCCGGATCATCGTGTGCGACAATGGCGTGCGTCCACCCAAAGTGTCTGACGGCGTCGAGCTGGTTCATGATGCGAGTCTAAAGTCGGCCGATCCCTCAACCGGCGAGTGCCGCAACCTGCTTGCTGGCCTTAAGTCGCTGCCGGACGACACGCTCATCTTCAAAATGCACGCGCGCTGCACGCTTGAAAACATCGCCGCGTTCAAAGCGTTTCAGGCCGAAAACACCGAGTTCTTCCTCGTAAGTCCCAACGTCTGGGGCAAAGGCGACTCGGGTTACGACGAGCTGCCCTATGTCGAAACGCGCGTGTTTGTGGCGCGTGCGGGGACCTTGCGGCGCTTGCTCACCGATGCCCTCGCCTTGATCGAAGGCAAGGGCGGACGGATCGAGCAAGCATTGCTTTCTGTTATTCTGCGCGATCCAGCCGATAGCGCGCTCGCGGTGTCACGGGGTTCGTTCTTTCCGGTGATGGGCGGAACATCTGGGCACGGGCGGCAATACGGGTCGTTGCTGGGCAAAGCTCGGTCGAAGATGAAGACGGCCCTGTACCGCTTCGGACTTTAGTCGGTCACGACAAAGTCAGGCTTGTCCCCGCGATCGGACAGCCAATCATAAACCCGTTCCATGCGCTGCGCGAGCGAAGGCCAACCAAAATCGCGCGACACCCATTCACGGCCTTTATGACCCATTGCGCTCAGACGCTCGGGTGAAGACGCCATCGCCTCTGACAGCGCAGCGCGCAGCGGCTCTTCACCAATCGGATGCCACCAGCCGCAATCCTCGTTCGCCAAGCCTTCCCAAGGGGCTCCGTGGGAAACAATGGCGGGCGTTTCCTGCACCAGCGCTTCCGCCACAGTCAGCCCGAAATTCTCGTCCAGCGTGGGCAGCACGAACAAAGATGCGGCAGCGTAGGCCTCACCCTTCTCATCACCATAAAGCGGGCCGGTCAGCCGCGCGCGCTTAATGCCGTTTTCGGCAATAAAACTGCGATACTCGGCGCCAAATTCATTGTCGGCAGGGCCAGCAATATCGAGCTGCCAATCCGGAAAGCTATTCTCGATCTGCGCCCAGACTTTCAGCAGCGTATCGATCCCCTTCTTGGGATGGATGCGTCCGAGAAACAGCACTTTCTTCTTGCGCGGGTGGGAGGAGGGAGGGGTGGGATGTCGATGCCGTTGGGCACCAGGGCAATCGGCTGGGCAAGCCCGAAATCGCGAATATCGGCGATCTCTTTCTCAGACGTCGCGTGCCAGCAATCGACATGGGCAACAGCGCGCTTTTGCAGGACATGCCAGAACAGCTTCTTGCGTGCAGAAGAGAACGACAACGCGCCCGAACCCAGCATCCCTCTTGGCGCATGAACGACTTTGATCCCCTCACGCGCGCCGGCACCGGCGCTGACGACATTAGGGATCAGCCACAAGCCATGACCATGCACGATCGTGCCCTCTGGCAAGCCACGCATTTTGCGGCGCAGGCCCGGTGCGTAATGGACCGATTGCAGCAGCGGCTTACCTACCATCCAGTGCGGGAAAATCTCCACTCGAACGTCCGGATTGGGCAGCGAGCGGGTGCGCGAGGTGTGGATCGTCACATCGCGATCCAGCTCCGCCGTCGCCATAGCGAGCGCGGGCACCGAATAGGACGGGCCGGAGGCTTCCTCCGCTATGGAGGGCACGACATGATGGACGGGCCAAGGCTGCATAAGCCGCGCAATTGTCAGCTTTGCATTGAGCTTGCAAGCGCGCCGCACAACGCGCTTGCCCCGTTAGGTGCGAAGCGACTAGACGGGCGCCAATATCGAAAGGGCGGTTAGAACAAGCACATGACGCAGCGAAAAGGAATAATTCTGGCAGGCGGCAGCGGGACCCGGCTCTGGCCGCTGACACGCGGCGTCTCGAAACAGCTGATGCCCGTCTATGATAAACCGATGATCTATTACCCGCTGAGCACACTGATGCTGGCGGGCATTCGCGAGATTATGATCATCACCACACCGCAGGATCAAGCGGCATTCCAGAGCCTTCTGGGTGATGGATCGGAGTGGGGTCTCCGATTGGAGTATGCAGTGCAGCCAAGCCCCGATGGCCTCGCTCAGGCATTTCACATCGGCGCGGACTTTGTCGGCAGCGATCCGAGCGCGCTCGTCCTGGGCGACAACATCTTTTACGGCCACGGTCTGCCCGAGCTTCTTACCAGCGCCGATGAGCGTGAGAGCGGGGCCAGCGTTTTCGGATATTATGTGGCCAACCCTGAAGCCTATGGCGTGGCCGAGTTTGACGACGCGGGGAACGTCGTTTCTCTGGAAGAGAAGCCCAAACAGCCCAAATCGAACTTCGCGGTGACGGGCCTGTATTTCTACGACGGCACCGTGGTCGATCGCGCACGCGACCTGAAACCCTCGGCGCGAGGCGAACTGGAGATCACCGATCTCAACCGGCTGTACCTCGATGACAACGCTCTGGCGGTAGAGATCATGGGGCGCGGTTATGCATGGCTCGACACCGGAACGCACGGCTCACTGCTTGATGCGGGCACCTATGTGCGCATCACCGAAGAACGGCAGGGTCTGAAAATCTGCTGCCCCGAAGAGATTGCGTGGCGTAAGGGCTTCATCAGTGATGAGCAGCTTGAACGCATTGCCGAACCGCTGCGCAAATCGGGCTATGGTGATTATCTGGCGGCACTGCTCAAGTGAACATCATCGACACCAAGATCGAAGGCCTGAAAATCATCGAACCGCAAGTGTTCGGCGATGAGCGCGGGTTCTTTATGGAAAGCTGGAACGCGGCCAAGTTTGCCGAGGCAGGGCTCGATATTGGCTTCCTGCAGGACAACCATTCGCGCAGCCAGAAAGGTGTGCTGCGCGGCATGCACTTCCAGAACCCGGGGCCGCAGGGGAAGTTGGTGCGCGTGGTATCCGGCGCGGTGTATGATGTTGCGGTGGACCTGCGCCGTTCCAGTGCGACATTCGGACAATGGGTCGGCGTTGAGTTGAGCGAGGCGAACAAGCGGATGTTTTGGGTGCCACAAGGGTTTGCGCACGGCTTCCTGACGCTCGAAGACGACACCGATTTCCTCTACAAATGCGATGCGCCTTATCGTCCGGATAGCGAACACTCGCTGGCATGGGACGATCCCGATGTCGGCATCGAATGGCCGCTGGACGGCATCGAACCAGTGCTGTCAGCGAAGGATCAGACGGGTCAGAGCCTTGGCGACATTGCCGCATTGTGAAGGCGCTGATCGGGGGTTGGTCTGAACCATGATCAGCAAACTCGCGATAGAACGCCTGTTTCAGCTCGCCTTTTGGTCAGCTTTGATCTTCGCGCTTGTTATGGCGAATTTGCCGCAACCACCTGGCGTGGGCGAATTTAACGACAAATCTTTGCATATGCTCGCTTTTGCTGTGCTCGCGGCGCTTGTTGCACAAGCCTATCCGCGCACGCCTTATCTGTTGCTGTTTGCCGGGCTGGCTTCGTTCGGGGCGATGATCGAGTGGACACAGCTCTTCATGGGTCATGGCAGGCAGGCCAGCCTTGCCGATTGGATCGCAGATGTCATCGCGGCAGGCTGGGTTTTAGCGGTCATTGCCGCGCTGCGCCTGTTCTGGCGGTTTTTGCGACAATAAACAGAGCTATGTCCTGCCAGCGCAGCCTTGCCGACAGAAAGAACTCCTCCTAAGCACCGCGATGCTCAGGGGAAATATTGTCGTGCTTGGAATTCAATGAACCGCCCGCCCGTCTCGCTTGCGACAAGGAAGCGCGCGCCTCGAATGAGCGTGCCTCAACAGATCGCTATGTTCCTGATCGGCGGTGTGTTCTTTCCGGCTGCCATCTGGACGTTGGTCAGGGATGTGCCATTTTATCACGGGCCAAGCCTCAACGTCACGCTACAAGCCGGTTTCGGAACATTTGCTTGCTGGTATGCGCTGAACCGCCTTCGAACCTATGCTCGCGCAAGGCTGCTATCCTATGTCTTGCCCGTTTGGGTCGTTGCTTTTGGCGGGATCTTTACGCTCAACGGCATCCTGCGGCTTGATATGTCCTTCACGCTCTATTTGGCCATCGCGCTTACCACGTTGCTGGTCGCCTATGCTGTGACGACCCGCATCCGCCACTCCAACCCCAATCTGCGTCACTTCATCATTCCAGGCGGGAATGTCGGCACCATCCTGGGAAGTCGCGGCTTTGTTGAGCTCGATTCGGCGGAACAACTCGCCCAGCTCATTGAAAGCGATGGAATTAGCGGCTCCATTGTCGCCGACCTTCACCATGATCAGCCCGCCAATTGGGAACGCCTTTTGGCCAAAGCCGCCCTGCGCGGCATTCCGGTCTATCACTACCGGCTGATCGAAGAGGCGTTGACCGGTGAAGTGCGAATCACGCACCTGCGCGAGAACGATCTTGGTTCGCTGATTCCGAACCTGCCCTATCGCGGTGCAAAGCGCCTGATCGATATGGCGGGCGTTATCGTTCTCAGTCCGGTCCTGTTGCCCGTAATGGCTCTCGTGGCCCTGATCATCCGGCTCGATTCCAAAGGGCCGGTGCTCTTCTTTCAGGAACGGCTCGGCTATCATGGTGACACCTTCAAGATGGTCAAATTCCGCACGATGCGTGAGCGTGTTGTTGACGAAACGAGCGAAGCAAAGCGCGACGATGCGATGACGAAGGACGATGACGATCGCATCACCCGTCCAGGTCGCTTCCTGCGCAAGACGCGGCTCGACGAGCTGCCGCAAGCGTGGAACATCCTAATGGGTGAAATGAGTTGGATCGGCCCGCGGCCTGAAGCGCGCGAACTGGCCGATTGGTACGAAAGCGAAATCCCCTTCTACAGCTATCGTCACATCGTGCGCCCCGGCATCACGGGCTGGGCACAGGTCAATCAAGGACACGTGACCGACCTTGATGCGATCCAGTCGAAGCTTCGCTACGACTTTTTTACGTTAAGAACCTATCACTCTGGCTCGATCTGCTGATTGCGCTGAAAACGCTCCGCGTTGTTGCCGGAGGATTCGGCGCAAGATAGCCACCGCTTTCGTGCCAATTGAGTAAAGGCTGGGCTTCGCCATATGCGCACCGTTCTTGTCACCGGATCAGCCGGATTTATCGGCTTTCACCTTTCGCAGCTGCTGCTGTCGGAAGGTTTCCGCGTCGTCGGCTTTGACGCGATGACCGATTATTACGACGTGCGGATCAAAGAGCGGCGGCATCAGATGCTGCTGCAGAATGAACATTTCTCCGCCCATATCGGCCAGCTGGAAGATTTTGACCGGCTGCACGAGCTGGCGATGAAAACAAAGCCGGATGTGATCGTCCACCTCGCCGCGCAGGCGGGCGTGCGATACAGCCTTGAGAACCCCCGCGCCTATCTCGACGCCAATGTCACCGGCACGTTCAACATCATGGAAATCGCGCGCGAACTGGGCGTCGATCACCTGCTGATGGCCTCAACCAGCTCGGTCTATGGCTCGAACGAGGAAATGCCGTTTGACGAGCGCGAGAAATGCGACACCCCGCTGACTTTCTACGCCGCCACCAAGAAGGCAAACGAAGCGATGTCACATTCCTACGCTCACCTGTGGGATCTGCCGACGACCATGTTCCGCTTCTTCACGGTCTATGGCCCGTGGGGTCGTCCGGATATGGCGCTGTTCAAGTTCACGCGTGGCATTTTGAATGGCGAACCCATCGACATTTACAACAATGGCGAGATGTTCCGCGACTTCACATACGTGACCGATCTGGTGCGCGGGATTCGGCTGCTCATTGATGCTGCGCCAGAACGTCCCGAAAGCAAGGACGACATCGCCGATTACGACAGCCTTTCCCCCGTCGCCCCATGGCGCGTGGTCAATATTGGCAATTCGGACAAAGTGCGCCTGATGGACTTCGTCGAGGCGATCGAAGAAGAATGCGGGCGCGAAGCGATCAAGAACTTTATGCCGATGCAGATGGGCGATGTGCCCGCGACTTGGGCCGATGCGACGCTGTTGAAAGAGCTGACCGGATATGCCCCGCAGACCGATGTCCGCGAGGGAATTCGCCAATTTGTCGAGTGGTACCGCGCTTACTACGAGGTGTAAGCGCCCGGCCTCTTAAAGCTCCGGACCCTGTGGCTCATCCACGGGACCTTGCGATTCCTCGTCATCGAATTTCGGCGGACCGAGACGCTCTTCACCATCGACCGTCACTTCTTCTCCCGGCAGCGGAGCCGAACGCTCGCGCTCCAGCCGCTCAAGATATTCGCGTTCAATCTGTTCAACACGTTTCTGTTCGTCTGCGGCATCTTCATCAATCGTCGACAGACGTTCCTGACGCGCTTGCTCGATCAGCTGCGCAAAGCGGATGTTCTCGCTTTCGCTCTTTTCGCCATAAGCCTGATCGAGCAGTTTCTTGTTGCAGCCGGTGACCCCGCCTGCGCCTGCCGGATCACACGACAGAGTCCCGAATTCGCCAATGTAGCGGATGCTTTCGACACGCTCGTTCCAGGATTTGTTCTGGGGCGAAGAACTCGTGCGCAGGTTCGACGGGATACGATAACGCTCCGCCTCAACCACGATTTCGCACACCGTGATCACGCCTTCCTGCGCCTCGGGGCATTCGCTTTCGTCGTAAGCGATGACCATGTTGACCTTGTCACCCGCCTTATCCTGCGCCGCGACGGGCGCGCCGAAGCCAAGGGCAAAAACCGGGGCTAGAACAGCAAGCCGGGTCAGGTTTCTCATCGCTAAAGATCCTCTTGTGATCGCGGGTGTCCAAAACTCCGCGCTAACATATCGCATCGCTTAGGCCCAGATGCGTGAACCGGGCGTGAAGCGTGGAAAGCCATCGTAACATGGTTAAATCGCGTCAAGGTTAGGAAAATCTTGACCCCTGTGCTCGCATACACGCGCGCATGAACGCACCATTCAAAGCAGATTCTGCCGAAGCGATTACGCACGGCCCGATCGATCAAGATCTAACCCCCGAACGCGTGGCCATCATTGGCCTCGGCTATGTCGGTCTGCCCGTCGCCGTTGCCTTGGCCGAGCGGCTTACTCCGCTGGGTGGCAGCGCGATCGGTTTCGACATTTCAAGACGCCGCATTTCGACGCTTCAGGCGGGATCTGATTTTACCTGCGAGATCGACGACGCTCGCCTCGCGGCTTCGGGCCTCATTGTCACGGATGATCCCGCAGCTCTGCAGGGCGCCAGCACCTTTATCGTAACGGTGCCGACACCCATTACCGAAGAGCGCCGCCCGGACCTCTCTCCGCTGCAATCGGCGTGCGAAACCATTGGCCCGTTCCTGGAGAAAGGCGCGCTGGTGGTGTTCGAATCAACCGTATTCCCGGGAGCAACCGAGGATTTCTGCGGGCCGCTGCTCGAGAAGCACTCGGGCCTGAAACAAAGCGAAGACTTCGCGCTTGGCTACAGCCCTGAACGCATCAATCCGGGTGATACGGTTCACCGGCTAGAGACCATCACCAAGATCGTGGCTGCAGAGAATGACACGGCGCTCGCCAGAATGCGCGCAATCTATGGCGCGATTATCGATGTTGGCCTGCACGAAGCGCCCAGCATCAAGGTCGCCGAGGCGGCCAAGGTGATCGAGAACACGCAGCGGGACCTAAACATCGCGCTGATGAATGAAATCGCACTCATCTTCGACAAGATGGGAATCCGCACAAAGGATGTGCTGGCAGCCGCTGGCACGAAGTGGAACTTCCTGCCCTTCACGCCAGGCCTTGTCGGCGGGCACTGCATCGGCGTTGACCCATACTACCTCACCGCTGCGGCTGAGCGCTTGAGTTATCGCCCTGAGGTGATCCTCGCCGGACGCCGGATCAACGACTCGATGGGTGAAGCGATTGCGCAGAAGACAGTGAAGCTTCTGACATCGCGCAAAATTTCACTATGTGAAGCGAAAGTCGGTGTGCTGGGCCTGACCTTCAAGGAGGACGTGCCCGATATCCGCAATTCCAAAGTGCCTGACATTATCGCCGAGCTGCAAGATTACGGGATTGAGCCGCTGATCGGCGATCCGCTGGCCAACGCGGATGAGGCGCAGCACGAGTATGGCGTAGAATTGACCGAGTCGGACAATCTGCGCGATCTCGATGCGCTGATCCTTGCGGTGAACCACAAGGAATATCTGGGTGAAGGCCGCGATTTGCTGGCCCGTGTTAAGCGAGGTGGCGTCGTGATCGACGTGAAGTCATCGCTCGACCCGGCCGACGTGCCGGATCATCTCGCCTACTGGAGTCTTTAGACCCTCTCAGAGATTTTGATCGCCATGCGGCAACCAAGCCGGATGGCACCTGAGAGTAGTGGGTAGGCAGGTGCTTTTTCCGCGCCATTGGCGAGCGCTGCATCGCGGTGTTCGCGTTCGTCTTCGCGGAACTCTTCAATCATCGCGGCGAGCTCTGGGTCTGCGCCTGTCTCTTCGAGCCGGTCGAGTTGATCGGAATAGTGCTTGTCGATCTCGGTTTCGACCGCGGCAGTGCAAGCCATCGCAGCCTCGGGCCCAAGCAGGGCTGTGCCAGCACCCAATGCATAGCCAGCGGCCGACCAGAAAGGGTGTAGGGCTGTGGGTCGAACACCGCGTTTGGCGAGCATTTCATCGAAGCGGGCACGGTGGCCCTCCTCCTGCTCTGCCATGTGGCGGATCTCTGCCGAATGCGGGCCACGATCGCCCATCACCGCCAGCTGTCCTTCATAAATGCGCGTCGCGCCGAATTCGCCAGCTTGGTCGACCCGGATCATACGGTGAAGTTCATCGCGCTTCATGACTTTGTCCCTTTCATGGCTCCGAAGATAACTACGAGGCCACCGAGCGTAGAGATGAGAAAGTTATAGCCTGCAAGCGAGATCCCGAACAGCGTCCAGGCCGCTTCGCCACAGGGGACGGCGGATGCCGCGTTCGGGTTCATAACGTCTACGCTGCCAATCGGTGCCGAACAGCCGGTGAGCCCGGGCCACCAATCGTACTCAACACCTGCGTGATACCCGCCAATCGCACCAGAAGTCAGGATCGCAAGGCCAGCGAGCGCCACCCACACCTGTTGCGGTTTCAAGAATAGGGCCAGCACTCCAATGCCAAGCGCCGCGAAATGCGGGTAGCGTTGCCACCAGCACATTTCGCACGGATAAAGCCCCCCGACATATTCGGAGAAATAGGCACCGCCCAGCAAGGCTGCGGGCAGCGCAATCGCCAGCGCTTTGGCTTGTGTCAGTCCAATCATGGCCTGCTCTCTAAAGCGCTTACTTGTTCAGCGCCACCGATGCTTTGGTCGTCCGGCGAAGCGTTTCGAGCGCATAGTGCAGCTGGAAATCCTCAATACCTTCTTCCTTGAGCTCTTCAGAGGTCTTCTGGAAACGCGGATCGTCGAGCTTGTCGCCTTCCAGCTCCTCGTCCTTAATACCAAGCTCGTTGATCAGGTGGCCGCGCAAATCACTCTCACGGGTTACATATTTCTGACGCAGAGCGAAGTCTGGATCGGAAAGCTGTGGAACCATGATATCCGGCTTGATTCCACCTTCCTGCACCGATTTGCCCTTCGGTGTGAAGTAACGCGCGGTGGTCAGTTTCAGTGCGGAATCGGGGCCGAGCGGCAGGAGCGACTGGACCGAGCCCTTACCAAAGCTGCGGTCGCCCATGATAAGTGCACGGCGGTGGTCTTGTAGTGCACCGGCCACAATTTCCGATGCCGAGGCCGAGCCCGCGTCGATCAGAACGATGATCGGCACGCCGTCTGCCATGTCGCCGCGGAATACGGTTTCCGCATCATAAAGCAGCGTTTCACCGCGTGCGCGGCCCCGCTGCGACACGATGCGGCCCTTATCGAGGAACAGGTCAGATAGTGCGACCGCTTCATCGAGTGAGCCGCCCGGATTCGAGCGCAGATCAAGCACCAGACCGCTCATCCGGCCCGTCGCCTCACGCTGAAGATTGCGCCAGGCGTCCAGCACATCGGCGCCCACATCGGCGGAGAATTCATTGACCGAAATCAGACCGATATTGCCAGCCTGAAGCTCATAGGTAACCGGCTCAAGCTCGATCACACCACGCGTGACAGACACTTCAAGCGGCTCATCACGACCCGGGCGGAAAATCGTCAGAGCGATAGAGGTTCCGGCTTTGCCGCGCATCCGCGAAACCGCTTCATCTAGCGTGCCGCCGTAAATCAGATCGCCATCAAGGTGCGTGATGAAGTCACCGGCCTTGATGCCAGCTTCAGCCGCCGGACTTCCCTTGAACGGGGAGATGACCTTAACCGCGCCCTCTTCTTCGACAACCGAAAGGCCAAGACCCGAGTAATTGCCGTCAATCATCGTTTCCAGACGCTGGAAATCGCTCGCATCCAGATAGGCCGAATGCGGATCAAGCGAAGAGAGCATCCCGTCAATCGCGCCGCGGATCAGCTTTTCGTCATCCACTGGCTCAACATAGTTGGCCTGCACGCGCTGATAGATCGCGAACAGTTTCGAGAACTCTGGCCCCGCACGCGCATCAACCTGCGCCATAAGCGTGGTGGTGGTGGGGATGAGTGCAACTGCGGTGACAAGCGCTGCGCTACGCAGCAATCCGGCAACTTTCATAGGGAAAAGGTGCTCCTTTCGATTCAATACGTATAGGTTTCGCCATCTGAACGCCAGACTATTGGTCACCTACTTCAACCTACGTCCCGCAAGGGGGCAAGGATGCATGGCATAGGTTAACGCAGCAAGCGCGCGGCTTCCGTCAAACGACCGGGCTTATCCGATGAATTGCAGCGGATTAACCGGCGTGCCACCGCGCCGGATTTCGAGCGTTACGACGGGCTCCTCCTTCGCCGCACGGCCCAGCGGACTGCCGCCGATAACCGTGTCTCCGACATCAACGTCGGGGCGTTCAAGGCCGGTGACAAGGCTGGTCCAGCCGCCTTCATGCTCGATAATCACGATCTGGCCATATCCACGATAGGGGCCTGCGAAAGCGACACGCCCGCTCGCCGGTGCCACAACCTGCGCGCCCGGAGTAGGAGCAACTGACAATCCATTACTGCGCAATCCGCTGGAGCGTTCGCTGCCAAAACCAGCGACCGTGCGCCCTTGAACAGGAAGCTGGAAATCAACCGGTGGGCGAGCGCTCGCAGCGCTGGGGGTAGCGTTGGGCTCAGTGATCGCGGCGCCGGCGGTGTCGCGGGCGCTGATGCTCGGCTTGGGCAGACCGCGCGGGCGCAATACCGGGCCCGGCAGAGCCGCCAGTTCGCGGCGCAATCCAGCAACTTCGTCTATCTGGTCGATCAACCCATCGAGATCGCGCGCATCCTCAGCCAGCGCCAGAGCGCGCTCATTCTCGCGCACCGCATTGCTGCGCGCATCACGGGAAGCCAGCCGCTGCTGCGTTTCCAGTTTGGCAAGCTGATCACGGCGCGCCTGCAGATTTTCTTCGCTTTGCCGCAAATCGGTGATCGCGGTCTGGGCGCGGCTTTCAAACTTGCGTTTCTCTTCTAACTGACTGCGCAACCCTGCCGTGCGTTTGCGAATCTCGGGCACTGCGCTGTCTAGAACGGCGCGGACATAGACCACGTCTTTCAGCGAGCCGGGCTGAAGCGCTGCGAGAGCCAGCGGGCGGCGGGCAGTGGTTTGCAAAGCGCTGGTCAGGCGCACCAGCGGCTGCTGCCGCTCGGCCAGACGCGCTGAAATGGCGGCGCGGGCCGACTGTGCCAGCGAATAGCGGGCGCGGGCTGCGGTGATGTTCGCTTCGGATTGCTGGATTTCGGCCGCCAATGCAGCGGCTTCGCGGGCCGCTTTTTCTGCCGCTTCGGTGGCGTCCTCCGCGTCTTTGACAAAGCGCCCCGCACGCGCTTCGGCGCGTTTGCTTTCTTCCAGAGCGCGCTTCAATTCAGCCTGCGCTTCACGCGGGTCCATCGTTGCTACATCGCGCTGCGCCACGCTGTCCGGCACGGCCAGCGCAAGCGCTCCGGCAGCGGCGGCTCCAGCAAGCAGAAAGGCGATGCGGCTCATAAACCTACCCTGCCCGATGATAGGGGTGGCCTGCAAGAATGCTCGTCGCGCGGTAGAGCTGTTCCATCAACATCGCGCGGGCGAGCAAATGGGGCCAGGTCGCCGGGCCAAAGGCCAGCAGCAAGTCGGCATCGGCGCGTTCCTGCTTGGAATGTCCATCAGCCGCGCCGAGCACAAATCGCGTCTCGCGCATTCCGTCGTCGCGCCAGCGTTCGAGCAAGGCGGCGAGATCTTCGGACGCCATCGCCTTGCCCCGCTCGTCGAGCAGCACGGTTTTGTATGGTGTCTGTGGTTCCGGGATTTTGCCGCCCGTCTCGGGCAATTCCGTCAGTTTGACCGGCCAAGTCAGGCGCTTTTCATAGCGATCCACCAGCTCACCTTCGGGCGAACGAGCAATTTTTCCGCGGGCGATGACGTGGAGAAGGATGGGAAGATACTCTCGGCCTAGTACCAAACGGTCTGCCTGCGAGCCGCAAGGCCGATTGGCCGCCCGCAGCGATGCGGCCTTCAGGCCGCGTGAGCGAGGACATCGCGGGCGCGGATGCGCCTGCGACTCCTAAGAAGCAGCTGCCTCTGTTCCCTCAAAGCTCCACATGCGCTCAAGGTTGTAAAAGCTGCGCACTTCGGGGCGGAACAAATGGACGACAACGTCGCCCGCATCGATCAGCACCCAGTCAGCTTGAGCCAGACCTTCGACCTTTGCGGGTCCAAAGCCGGCCTGCTTGACCTTCTCGGCAAGCTTCTGCGCCATCGAAGCGACTTGACGCGTCGAACGGCCGCTCGCGATCACCATGTGATCGGCAATCGAGCTTTTCCCTTCGAGCGAGATCGAGACAATTTCCTGCGCCTGATCATCGTCCAGCTGTTGAAGGATCAACTGATGCAGCTCGTCTTTGGCCATGTCAGCAGCTCCCATCGCAGCGGGGTTGGTTGCGCCAGCTTTCGCCGACGCGGTGTGTGCCTGTGTCATAGGCAAGTGCGGTTCTCCAGATTGCGGGGCAGGCAGAAAGAATGGCGACGTTGCGGATGCAATGCCTCATGCGTCTTCCCGTTGTTGGATGCGGCTGAATGTCAGCCGGTCACGCACAGGCACATCATGATATTGCAAAGCCCAGTCTGCATCAGCGCGGCGAATTGCCGTGGCCGATCGCGTATCCGGGTCAAACGCCATAAATATCAGGGCCGGTGCGCTCCATTGCCCCCGTTTCCGAAAACTGGCGGCAGACACCGAATAGCGCCTGAGCCAGGCCATGGCGGGGCTCGTCATAGCGTCACTGTTATAGCCAGGCCGCGCGATGACTGCAATCGGCAAGGTACGCGCAATGGTCCGCCAGTCCTTCCAACGGTGGAATTGCGCCAGATTGTCAGACCCCATCAACCACACGAATTGGCGCTTAGGGTACCGGCGCTTGAGCGCGCGTAAGGTGTCGACTGTGTACCGTGTGCCAAGGCGTTGTTCGATCGTTGTGGGGACAATCGGCGCGCGTCTGGTCTGCAATTCGGCGGACTTGATCCGCGCAGTCAGCGGGGCCATGCCCTTCTTTGATTTCAACGGGTTGCCCGGTGATACAAGCCACCAAGTCTCGTCCAACCCCAGCGCCTCCATGGCGAAGCGCGTGATGCGTCGGTGCCCGCCATGCGCAGGGTTGAAACTGCCGCCAAGAAGCCCGGTTCGCATACTTCAAGGACGCGCCTGACCGCTGCCGCGCACCAGCCACTTGTATGTTGTGAGTCCCTCGAGTGCGACGGGCCCACGGGCATGAAGGCGGCCAGTTGCGATGCCGATCTCCGCGCCCAGACCAAACTCGCCGCCATCGGCAAATTGGGTAGAGGCGTTGTGCATCACGATGGCGCTGTCGACGCCCGCAAAGAAGGCTTCCGCCGCGCTGTTATCACTCGTGATAATCGCATCGGTATGTGCCGAGGAATGGCGGGCGATGTGGGCGAGCGCCGCATCCAGATCATCAACCATGGCGACCGAGGCGACAGCATCGAGAAATTCGGTGTCCCAGTCATTTGCGCTGGCGGGTTTGACGCGGGTGTCGAGCGATTGGATGCGCGCATCTCCGCGCACTTCGCAGCCGCTCTCGATCAGGGCGGTGACCAGCGCGTCTGCTTTCTGGAACGCCGCATCGATCAGTAGTGTTTCGAGTGCGCCGCAGATACCAGTGCGACGCATCTTGGCGTTGACCACGATGGCGCTGGCCATGTCAGGATCGGCAGCGGCGTGGACATAGGTGTGACAAATGCCGTCGAGATGCGCGAGAACAGGGACGCGCGCATCGTTCTGCACACGCTCCACCAGACTGCGCCCGCCGCGCGGGATAATCATGTCGATCAGGCCATGGGCCTTGAGCATCGCGCCCACAGCCGCGCGGTCCTGTGTGGGCATCAGTTGAACCGCATCTGCTGGCACACCACCCTCGACCAATCCGGCGACAATCGCAGCGTGAATTGCGCGGTTTGAATGCACCGCTTCACTGCCCCCGCGCAGTAGGACAGAGTTGCCGCTTCGCACGCATAAAGCGGCGGTGTCCGCCGTCACATTGGGGCGGCTTTCATAGATGATCCCAATTAGCCCGATCGGCACACGAATGCGCTGCAATTTCAGACCATTGGGAGGCTGTGTTTCATCGATAATCTGGCCCACAGGATCGGGCAAATCAGCAACCGCTTCCACACCTGCGGCGACCGCCTCCAGCCGCGTTTCATCGAGCTTAAGGCGGTCGAGCATTGCGGCGGAAAGGCTCCGCGCTTCGCCGGCCGCTACATCCTTGGCATTGGCGGCTAGGATAACCTCAGCCCGGGCACGAATTTGTCCCGCAGCGAGCCGCAGAGCTTGCGCACGATCATCGGACGACATGGACGCCAGAACCCGTTGCGCCGCGCGTCCAGCGCGCGCAATTTCCGCCACCAAAAGCGTGGGATCTGCCGCCTCTGTTTGTGCTTCGCTCGCCATAGTTTGGCGGCATTAGCAGCGCCGCCAGACGCTGTCAGTTCTTTCGATAATTTTGGAGAGAATCGGCGCGAATCTCCCCACACACTCAATGGGAGCGTTCACATGATTCCGAGCGATTCTTTGCGACTCTTGCTGATAGATGAACGGTTCATCGCGATTCCCCTTCGATCTCGACGGTATAGGAGAGGAGTCGATTCGACCCCCTGCGATTCCACTGTTAGCCCGCCGCAAAACAAATTTAGAGCTTACGGGGCCGCCTTGACCAATACATCTACCACTAAGCCGTGGACCGAGCGTGTGCGCGCATGGTTTCCGGAGCGCGAGTTTTTCATGCGCTCTGGTGGTGAAGTTAAGTTCATCAAAGTTTCGTCGCGCGTCCAGATGATCGCCGCTGGCACGGTACTCGCGTTGCTGTTGGGCTGGGCCATCTCGATGGCAGTGATGGCGTGGAGCCAGTATCAGGCAGAATCCGAACTGGCTTCATTTGAGCAAGAACGCGCCAGAGTTGCCACGACTCAGGAGCGTCTCGATGCCTATGGTGACGACCTTGATGCGGTGGCTGACGACCTGAAGAAGCGTCAGGATTTCCTTGATGCGATGGTTCCCTCCCTGCCCGACGAAATTCGCGGAGCGGGTGAGAATATCACCGACTCCACTGACGAAGCCGCCGAAACAGTCGAGAAGGTGAGCGCGCTCATCCCGCAAGCTCGCGGCCTTGCCGAGATTGAAGCACGCCAATTGGCTTTTGTGGAGCGCATCACGCGTTACGCCGATTTCCGCGCCAAGAAGGCCGAAGAAGCGCTCCGCAAGTTGGACCTCGATCCGCGCGCCATGACCAAAGGCGCCGAAGATGCGGTTGGTGGCCCACTGGAAGTGCTCGCCACTTCGACCAATGGCGATCTCGACCCGCGCTTTGAGCGTATGGGCCTCAGTCTCGCCCGCATGGCCGCTCTCGAGCGCGCACTGGATGGCATTCCGCAGGTTGTGCCCGCTGCGTCTGAAGTATCTTCGACGTTCGGTTATCGCCGCGATCCATTCAATGGCGGCGGCGCAATGCACAATGGCATCGATTTCAAGGGCGCCGTCGGCTCACCGATCCTCGCAGCTGGCTCGGGCAAAGTTGTCCATGTCGGTTGGAAGGGCGGTTACGGCAAAACGGTCGAGATCGAGCACGGCAATGGCATGATCACCCGCTATGCCCACATGTCACGCTTTGACGTTGAATTGGGCCAAACCGTCGAAGCGGGCGAAGAGATCGGCGGCATTGGCAGCACCGGCCGCTCCACTGGCCCACACCTTCACTTTGAAGTCCGCATTGGCGGCAAGGCCGTAAACCCCCGCAAGTTCCTGGAGACCGCTCCCGATGTTCTCAAAGAAGTCCGCGGCGCCAGCGCGATCCGCACCTCCAAAGCCAAGGTCGCAAAGTAAGATCATGGGCGCGAACAACTCGACTTTCTCCGTGATCGGTTCCGATGTCGTGATCAAAGGCGACATCAGCGCTTCTGCTGATCTGCATGTCGACGGCACGATCGAGGGCGACATCAAATGTGCGTCACTGGTCCAGGGTGAAGGCAGCGCAGTTTCGGGCGCGATTGTGGCCGAGACAGCCCGGCTGGCTGGCCGGGTGACCGGATCAATCACGGCCAAAGAGCTTGTGATCCTGAAATCCGCTCAAATCGAAGGCGACGTGCACTATGATGCCCTGACGATCGAGCAGGGTGCGCAGGTTGATGGCCGCTTTGCACCCAATTCGCGTCAGACAGCGCCCAAAGCGGTTGCGAGCAGCGAGCCGCAGCTGATCGAAGGCTAACGCCCGTTAGAGCACTTCTGCGCGAAGTGCTTTGCGGTCCAGCTTGCCGATGATCGTCTTCGGCAACTCATCGCGGATCACAACTTCATCGACACGTTCATGTTTTCCGATCTTGGCATTGAGCCAATCACGCAAAGCCGAACCATCTGTGTCTGACCCCTCGTTCAAGGTGACATAAGCGCGCGGGACCTCGCCCTTGTAGTCGTCCGGCACGCCAATCACGAGCGCCTCTTTAACCGCTTTGTGTTCGAGAATTACATCCTCGACAACGCTGGGGAACACCTTGAATCCGCCAACCGCGATCATGTCTTTGATCCGATCGACGATGGAGAGAAACCCGTCCTTGTCCAAAATCGCGACATCGCCGGTGCGCAGATATCGTTTGCCGTCACGCTCGGCGAAGGCATCGGCAGCGGCTTCGGGCTTGTTCCAATACCCGCGCATACATTGCGGACCGTGAATAGCGAGTTCACCGGGCTCACCTTCTGGGGCCACTTTGGTGGGGTCTTCTTTGTCGAGAAAGATCACCTCGGTGCCAGCGACGGGTTGTCCGATCGTGCCGCGTTTGCGCGTGCCTTCATATGGGTTGACTGATACCACGCCAGCGCTCTCGGTTAGGCCATACCCTTCGACCAGCCGCACGCCGGTGACTTCTTCAAACTTCACATGGACTGGCGCGGGCATCGGTGCGCCGCCAGAAATGCAGACCTTGAGCGAAGACAGATCGGTCTTGGTCAGATCAGGATGTTCGAGCAGCGCCTGAAACATAGTCGGGACGCCGGGGAAGCCGGTGGCTTTGTACTTTGCGATAGTTTGCAACACCTGCTTCGCTTCAAAGCGCGGGACCATTGCAATCGAGGCGCCGCAGGCAACCGCATGGTTGAGTAGCGCGGTGTTGGCGAAGACATGAAAGAATGGCAGCGCGCCCATGAACACTTCTGCACTTGGGTCCTCAAACGGGTTAATCGCTGCGACCTGCTGTGCGTTCATAGTCAGCTGGTCATGACCCAGCATCGCGCCCTTGGGGCGGCCCGTGGTGCCACCGGTGTATTGGAGCAGCGCCAAATCATCGGAGGTGATCGAGGGAAGGTCAGTCGACGCTTCCCCCAACACACTCGACCATTTGCGCACCGTCGAATCATAGTCGACATCCGCAATCTGGCTGCGCTTGAACAGTTTGAGCGCGGTGCCCTTCACCCATGGCAACATTTCGGACAGCGATCCCACCACCAGCGTTTCGAGCTCGGAGCCTTTGACCACTTTGGAGGCGGTTGAGTAGAGTTCGGGCACATCCAGAGTGACCAGTACCCGCGTTCCGCTGTCGCCAACCTGCCAGCTGAGCTCTTCAACCGAGTAAAGCGGCGAAAAGTTCACCACCACCGCGCCAGCCATCATCGCGCCGTAGTAAGCAGATGCGTAAATCGGCACGTTTGGCAGGAACAGGCCAACACGGTCGCCCGGCTTGATACCCATTTCGATCAGCCCGGCGGCAAAGCGGCGCGCCTCTGTGTAAGTGTCACGGTAGGAATATGTCCGGCCCAGAAAGTGCAGGAACGGTGCGCCCGGATTGCGGCGCACTGTCCGCGCCAGCATATCAGGCAGGGTCATCGGCTCGAAAGTCGCGTCCCACGGGGTCGGGTGATGATAGTTGACCTTACTGACATTCATGTCAGTAGCCATGGCGCAAAGCTGTGCAAAGCACAAGCAAAAGCGGGGCCAAATGGCCCCGCTCGAAACATCATTTTATGTGCGCTGACTACTCGCCGGGAGTTTCCGGTGTTTCTTCAGCTTCCGGCTCCGCTGCGGGAGGCTCGGCGAAGCCTGGTGTCGGCTCCGGCACGGCAGTGCCGTTCTCCTCGGCTTCGCGCTTGGCAGCGAGCCATGCCTCGGCTTCGGCCTCTTGCGCTGCTTCAGCCGCTGCCTTTGCATTGGCCTCACGCTCGGCGCGCAGCTCTTCGATCAGCTTGTCTTTGTCGCTGCGCTTGTCACCGTCTTCAGCCGTCGCCTCTTCGGTGATGCCGGCACGCTTCGCCGCTTTGGCAACAGCCGCGTCCAGCTCACGCTGCGAACACAGGCCAAGGGTCACGGGGTCCTTTGGCTGGATGTTCTGGATGTTCCAGTGCGAACGATCGCGGATCGCGTTGATCGTGTTGCGCGTGGTGCCGATCAGCTTGGAAATCTGCGCATCGGAAACCTCGGGGTGGCTGCGCAGAATCCACGCGATGCCATCGGGCTTGTCCTGACGCTTTGACACAGGCGTGTAGCGCGGACCCTTGGTGCGAGTGACCTCGACCGGAGCCTTGTGCATCTTGAGTGAATACTCGGCGTCTTCTTCGCCGGTCTTGATCTCTTCCAGCGTCAGCTCGCCCGCATGAACAGGATCGCGGCCAGTGTATTTGCTGCCCGCCAGATCATCGGCCATCGCCTGCACTTCAAGGATGTGAAGACCGCAAAACTCGGCAATCTGTTCGAACGACAGGCCGGTGTGATCGACCAGCCAGGTGGCGGTCGCATGCGGCATCAGCGGCTTGGGCTGGTCCTTAGTCGCCATGGGAAAAACTCCAGAAAAAGTAGCGTAGAAAATAGAAGGGCCGCCCCTTTCGGAGCGGCCATTGCGGAGGTGAGATAGGCGAAGCTGGCTCGTTCGGCAAGGAAAAGCGTTAGGAGCAAGCGCCCGTCAGTCCATGGGAATATAGCCGTCTCGCGATTGAATGCGGGCAATCCAGTCTGTGATGTTCGCATAGTCGCCAATCGGGAAGCCGCCATCGCCTGCCTTATGGGTGTAAGGGAACAAGGCAATATCGGCGAGCGACAAGGCCTTTCCGCCGAGAAACGGGCGATCTGCCAAGTGCTCGTCCATCAAGGCCAAGGCCGCCTTGCCTGCTGCAAGCTTTCCCTCGACCTGCGACTTTTGTTCAGCGCTTAAATTCGCTTCACCCACGAACAGCATCCAGAAGCGCATCGTCGCGACATTGGGTTCATGGTTGTACTGCTCAAAGAACATCCAGCGCAGCATATCGGCTTGAGCAAAGCGATCCTCAGGGATGAGGTGCGACCCGCTGGCGAGGTACCAGCACGCGGCATTGCTCTCTGGAAGAAAGCGCGCTGTGTCACCCTCGCCGATCTGCAGCACGGGAATGCGTCCGTTGGCATTCACTTGGGCGAGGAATTCGGGCGTGCGGGTTTCGCCCTGCATGATGTCATATTGCTTTGTGACGAGCGGCAAGCCGAGCAATGCGGCGGTCAGCTTAATCTTATAGCAATTGCCGCTGCGCGGATCCTCGTGAAGCGTGAGCGTTTCAGCCACCCGCAACCTCAAGCATAATCTTCCCGATATGCTCACCCGCTTCCATCTTCGCATGCGCCGCAGCCGCATCGGCAAGCGGAAAGGTCTGATCCATCACCGGCGAGAGCTCGCCTGTCGTGAACAACGGCCAAGCATTAGCTGCAATCTCATCCGCCAACGCTGCCTTGAACGCATCGGAACGCGGGCGCAGGGTTGATCCGGTCAGGGTCAGCCGCCGCATCATGACCATTGGGATGAACAGCGCGGCCTTGGCCCCGCCCAGAACCGCGATGGTTACATGGCGGCCATCTTCAGCGAGGCATTGCAGATTGCGCGGGACATAGTCGCCCGACACCATATCGAGCACCACATTGACGCCCTCGCCATTGGTGTGCGCCTTTACGGCTTCGACAAAATCCTGCTCTCGGTAATTGATTGCAAGGTCCGCGCCGACTTTGCGCGCCGCCTCACACTTGGCTTCATCACCGCAGGTCACGATAACTTCGACGTCGAAGGCCTTGGCCAGCATGATCGCCATCGTCCCGATCCCGCTGGTGCCGCCATGGACGAGCAATCGCTCGCCATCGCGGATCATGCCGCGCTCGAACACATTATGCCACACAGTGAAAAGCGTCTCGGGCAAAGCGGCGGCGTGTTTGATATCCATGCCGTCGGGCAAAGGCAGGCAATGCCGCCAGGGAGCTACACAGTATTCGGCATAACCCCCGCCAGGCGTCAGCCCCGCAACGCGGCTGCCGAGAAGTTCAGAAGGGACGTTGGCGCCCACGGCGACGACTTCGCCAGCGACTTCAAGGCCAAGGATCGACGATGCGCCTGGAGGTGCCGGATAATGGCCCGCGCGCTGGATACAATCGGGGCGATTCACGCCCGCATAGGCCACGCGGATGAGCACATCTTCGGGGCCAGGAACGGGCACAGCAACCTGCTGGGGCACCAACACATCCGGACCACCCGGCGCATCAAAGCCGATTGCGTTCATTGTTTCGGGCAAGGCGAAGTCAGGCATGCCACCACCAGTCTGAAATGAAACGGTTGTTTGCGCCCCGTTTGTTGCAGGTGCGAATAACGGTTTCGCGCATTGACAGCAAGCGGGTTCGCTTGCGATGTTACACCTTGATGGAAGACGACGATCTGCCCCGCATCAAGGGAGATGCCGCGAGCCGCCTCGCCGCCGAGGATCTGGCCCCATATTCGCAGGACGAGCTCGATGAACGCGTGGCCCTGCTTGAAGCAGAGATTGGCCGAGTGAAAGCGCATTACGCTAAAGCCGCCTCTCACCGCGACGCAGCCGATGCGCTGTTTGGTAAGCCGGGTTGATGGCAGCAGGCGCACCTTGCATTTCAGAGTCGCAATTGCGCGGCCCGGCCCCATATAACTCATTCGAGACGCAATCAGGCCGGGTTTTGCCGGTCTGCAACCTCTTCACCCCCAGCGTCTTACCGCCCGGCTTTGACCGAAGCCAAAACCAGAGAAACACATGCCCAGTTTTGCCCAAAACCTCGAAAAGACCCTCCACAACGCGCTGACCAACGCGTCCGAGCGCCGTCATGAATATGCGACACTCGAGCACCTTTTGCTCGCGTTGATTGATGACGAAGATGCTGCGCAAGTGATGGCGGCCTGCGGTGTGGACCTTGCCGAACTGGGCGAGGTGGTGAAGCAATATCTCGATCAGGAATATCAGAGTCTCAAGACGGAGGAAGACGCCGATCCGCAGCCGACCGCCGGTTTCCAGCGGGTGATCCAGCGCGCGATCCTGCACGTACAGTCCTCGGGCAAGGACACGGTGACGGGCGCGAATGTTCTAGTGGCGCTGTTCTCTGAGCGCGATTCCTATGCGGTCTATTTCCTGCAGCAGCAGGATATGAGCCGCCTGGATGCGGTGAGTTATATCAGCCACGGCATCGGCAAAGGTGGCCGCCAGCTCGAATCAAACGGGCCGCAGGGCGCAGAAGGCGAGAACACCCCGCCCGAAGCCGAAGCCGGCAAAGAGGGCGGAGCGAAGAAAGAAACCGCGCTCGACCAGTTTACCGTCAACCTCAACAAGAAGGCTGAAGATGGCCGGATTGACCCGTTGATCGGTCGCGGTCCGGAAGTGGATCGCACGATCCAGATCCTGTGCCGCCGTTCGAAGAACAATCCGCTTTATGTCGGCGACCCGGGCGTGGGTAAAACGGCGATTGCCGAAGGCTTGGCGCGCAAGATCGTGGAAGGTGACGTGCCTGAAGTTCTCGAAGAAGCCGTCATCTACTCGCTCGATATGGGCGCATTGCTGGCGGGCACCCGTTATCGCGGCGATTTCGAGGAGCGCTTGAAGCAAGTTGTCTCCGAACTGGAAGGCATGCCGCACGCCATCCTGTTTATTGACGAGATTCACACGGTCATCGGCGCTGGCGCGACGAGCGGCGGGGCGATGGACGCCTCGAACCTGCTCAAGCCCGCGCTTTCGAGCGGCGCAATCCGCTGCGTGGGTTCGACGACGTACAAGGAATTCCGCAATCACTTCGAGAAAGATCGCGCGCTGTTGCGCCGGTTCCAGAAGATCGATGTGAACGAGCCGACCATCGAGGACACGATCAAGATCCTCAAAGGTCTGCGCACAGCGTTTGAAGAACATCATGGTGTGAAGTACACACCCGACGCGCTCAAGACCGCAGTCGAGCTGTCGGCACGCTACATCAATGATCGCAAGCTGCCCGACAAAGCCATCGACGTGATCGACGAAGTGGGCGCAATGCAGATGCTGGTCCCGCCCAGCCGCCGCAAGAAAAAGATCACGGCGCGCGAGATCGAAGCTGTTATCGCGACTATGGCACGCATCCCGCCGAAATCGGTCAGCAAGGACGACAAGAAAGCGCTCGAAAACCTCGACCGCGATCTCAAACACGTTGTCTTTGGTCAGGACGAGGCAATCACCCGCCTTGCCACCGCCATGAAGCTGAGCCGCGCGGGTCTGCGCGATCCGGACAAGCCCATCGGTTCGTTCCTGTTCAGCGGACCTACCGGTGTCGGCAAGACCGAAGTCGCACGCCAGCTCGCTTCGATCATGGGTATCGAACTCAAGCGCTTTGACATGTCCGAATACATGGAACGCCACAGCGTTTCGCGTTTGATCGGCGCGCCTCCGGGCTATGTCGGCTACGATCAGGGCGGTCTGCTTACCGATGCGATCGACCAGAACCCGCATTGCGTGTTGCTGCTCGACGAGATCGAAAAGGCACACCCAGACCTGTTCAACATCCTGCTGCAGGTGATGGATAATGGTCGCCTGACCGATCACCACGGTAAGACCGTCGATTTCCGCAACGTTGTTTTGATTATGACCACCAATGCCGGTGCATCCGACATGGCGCGTCAGGGCATCGGCTTTGGCGACGTATCAAAAGAAGATGCAGGCTCCGAAGCAGTGAAGAAGATGTTCACGCCGGAATTCCGCAACCGTCTCGATGCGATTGTGCCGTTTGCTTATCTCGGGAAGAGCACCGTTGCCCGCGTGGTCGACAAGTTCATCCTCGAGCTCGAACTTCAGCTCGCCGAACAGAACGTTCACATCCAGTTCGACAGCGATGCTCGCGGCTGGCTCGCCGACAAGGGTTACGACAAACTCTACGGCGCGCGTCCGATGGGCCGGCTTATTCAGGATAAGATCAAACAGCCGCTCGCTGAAGAGCTGCTGTTCGGCAAACTCGCCGATGGCGGCGAAGTGCATGTCAGCATCAAGGATGGCAAGCCGGTGTTCGAACTCACCCCGGCCCCGCCAAAGGCGAAGCCCAAGCGCAAACCTCCGGTCCGCAAGAAACCTGCCGCAAAGAAGGCTCCGCCCGCCAAGAAAGATGGTGGCAATGCGAAGCCGGAAGCGTCAGGCAGCGACAAAGAAAGCTAAGCCATAGGAACGGGAAGATATGAAGCGGGTCGCGTTCAACACTGCCGCAATCGCAGCAACTATGGTTCTTTGCACCCCGGTAGCGGCTCAGACGCAGCCCCCCAACCCCGAGGCCAATGACGCTTACATCGCAGAAGTTGTCGAAGAACTGACCAGCGTGCCTGCATGGCAGTTTTCGGCCGATGAAAAGGGCTCTGATGGTCAGAGCGTTTGCCGGGAAACATGGACCTTTAACGCCGATGGATCCGGCCATCTGGTCAGCGGCAAGCAAAAGGTCGATTTGTCCTGGAGTTATGGCTATTCAGAGCCGCTGGGCAATCTGCTCAAAATGAAGATGCTCCGCTCGACCGAAGGGCCCGATTGCATGGGCAAGCCCGTTGATGTTTCCCGATACCCCTCGGATACAGGCCCGGGCCTTGAACTGCTGTTTTTCCAGGGCAAAGGCGGCGCGCTCGTATGCAGCGCACCTAAGCTCATTCGGATGAAAAACGGTGATCTGCATGTCGACGACAATGGCAATCCCATCACGATGCAGGACAATTGCTGGGGCCAGCTGAAACCGATTGCAAAATAGCGGGTTAGTGGGCGGGAACACCGGGCATGACCTGATCGTTTTGGTATCATGACCACCCCCTTTTCTTGGATCCGTCCTGAACCGTGGGGCGTGCATGTTGTGCCTGCCGATGTCTGGATCGATCCCAGCCGTGCGGTCGACCGCGCACTCGTCACCCACGGCCACGCCGACCATGCCCGCGGCGGCCACGGGCAGACGATGGCCACGCCCGAAACGCTGGCGATCATGGAGCTGCGCTACAACACCCGCGAAGGCGCGGTGCCCGTGGATTATGGTGAGAGCATCAAGCTGCCGGGCGGGGTCGAGGCAACCTACATTCCCGCCGGACACGTGCTTGGTTCGGCCCAAATTCTGCTCGAACATGCCGGCGAGCGCGTCGTGATCACCGGAGACTACAAGCGCCGCCCTGATCCGACTTGCGCGCCGTTTGACGTGACACCTTGTGACATCTTCATCACTGAGGCGACTTTCGGGCTGCCCGTCTTCACCCACCCGCCGATTGAAGATGAAATGGCGAAATTGCTGAAGGCGCTCACCGAGCATCCGGAGCAATGCGTGCTGGTGGGCGCCTATGCTTTGGGCAAGGCGCAGCGGGTGATTGCCGAGTTGCGGGCTGCGGGCCACACCGCGCCAATCTATCTCCACGGAGCGATGGAGAAGATGTGCCGCCTGTATGAAGAGCACGGCGTTAATCTGGGAGAATTGCGGCTCGTCGCCGATCACTCGAAAGAGGATATGCGCGGAAGCATCATCATCGCCCCGCCCAGCGCGCTCAATGATCGTTGGTCACGCCGCTTGCCCAATCCGATCACAGCAATGGCGAGCGGATGGATGCGTGTGCGGGGGCGTGCGCGTCAACGTGGCGTAGAATTGCCTTTGGTGATTTCGGACCACGCAGACTGGAATGAACTCACCCAAACCATCGAGGATGTGAATCCGTCAGAGACGTGGATCACGCACGGGCGCGAGGAAGCTCTGCTGCGATGGTGCGAATTGGGTCAGCGCCGCGCAAGGGCGCTGGCACTAATCGGCCGTGAGGAAGAGGATGACTGAAGCACCCTCTCCCCAGGCCATAAGGTCACTTAATCTCAGCGAGGTCTGCGTCGATCTTCTTCAGCATCTCGTCGGTGATCATGCCCTGCGAAAATGGCGCAACCGCTTTCAAGCTCATGGCCTTAAACTGCGGATACATCGGATGCGCGGACACATCCTGCCCACCCATGTGCTTCACCAAAACCGCTTTGGCTTTCTCATCGGCCACAAGCTTTTCAATCGGCGTAGCGGTGGTGAACTTGGGGGCCTTGGCTTCGGCTTTCGCTTCGGCATGATCGTCAGCCATAGCCGGAACGGCAAGCGAACCGAGAGCGATGGCGGCGGCGAGGGAGGCGATTTTCATATCAGGAATTCCTTCGGTTTGGATGGCTTCGAACTGCCGGAAGCCCATAAGCCGCGTACATGTCTGCACAATGAAGCGGGCGCAAGGGGCATTCTATGAAGTGCTTTGCCGCCCTGCTTGATGCTTTGGTCTACACAACCAGCCGCAACCGCAAGCTTTCGCTGCTCGCCGAATACCTGCGCGCAACGCCGGATCCCGATCGTGGATGGGCTATGGCGGCGCTGACGGGGGAGCTCGATTTCCCCGCAGTCAAAAGCTCGACCATCCGCAATTTGATGAAAGACCGGGTTGATCCGGTGCTTTGGACGCTAAGCCGCGATTTCGTGGGCGATACGGCGGAAACAGCGAGCCTATTGTGGCCCAAGAGCGATGCGATTGATGTCGATCCGCCATCAGTAGCGCAGGTGGTGGGGATGCTCGGCGCACTCAACCGCAACACCGCGCAGACCGAGTTACCCAAGCTGCTCAACAGGCTGGATGCGAACGGCCGCTTTGCTCTGATCAAGCTGGCGACAGGCGGGATGAGGATTGGCGTCTCAGCGCGGTTGGCCAAGACGGCGTTCGCCCAAGCTTTTGACGTGTCGGTCGAGGAGGTCGAGGAGTACTGGCATGCGCTGGACGCGCCCTATCCCGAGCTGTTCGCATGGGCGGCCGAGGGCGGCGACCCGCCGGACGTTTCCAACCGGCCACGCTTCCGCCCCTTCATGCTCGCGCATCCGCTGGAGGGGGCCGAGGTCGACCTTGCCGACTATGCCGCCGAATGGAAGTGGGATGGCATCCGTGTACAGCTGTGCCGGGTGACCAATGAAGATAGGACCGCCGAGACGAGGCTCTACTCCCGTTCGGGCGACGATATCTCTGCCACCTTTCCCGAGCTGCTCGACGTGCTGCCGATGGACGCCGTGCTGGATGGTGAGTTGCTGGTGCGCGGCACTTCTCAGGGTGGCGAAGAAGGTGGCGCTGCGAGTTTCAACGCGCTCCAGCAAAGGCTTGGCCGCAAGACTGTTTCCAAGAAAATGCTCGCCGAAGCCCCTGCCTTTGTGCGGCTCTACGATGCACTGCTGATTGAAGGCGCAGACCTACGCGAACAGAGCTGGACCAACCGCCGCGACGCGCTCGAAACGCTTATGCCGCGATTGCCAGAGAGCCATTTCGACATCTCCGCCATCGTTGAGGCGCGCGACTTTGAACACCTCGCCGAAATCCGCGAAGGCGCGCGCGATGATGCGATCGAAGGGCTGATGCTCAAACGCAAGGACAGCCCCTACATCGCCGGACGCAAGGTCGGATACTGGTACAAATGGAAACGCGATCCGCTGCTGGTGGATTGCGTGCTGATGTACGCGCAGCGTGGCAGCGGCAAACGCTCGAGCTTCTATTCCGACTATACATTCGGGTGCTGGGACGGCGACCCCGACAATGGCGCGGACCTGCTGCCTGTTGGCAAAGCCTACTCGGGCTTCACCGATGCGGAATTGAAGAAACTCGACCAGCTTGTTCGCCAGACAACGCTAAACCGCTTCGGCCCAGTACGCGAAGTGGAACGGACGCTGGTGTTTGAAGTCGCGTTCGACAGCGTGCATTCTTCCAAGCGCCACAAATCCGGTCTCGCCATGCGCTTCCCCCGCATCCACCGCATCCGATGGGACAAGCCGGTGCACGAGGCGGATCGGATCGAGAACCTGCGGGCATTGGTACGGGATTAGGTTGCCGCGCTGCACCGAGCCGTTAGATGAAACGGCAAAGGAGTTTGCCCATGTCCCTCTACGATGATTCCATCGCCACCTATCGCTCGCGCCTGAAGACTTTAAGTGGCCTCTTGGCCAAAGCCGAAGCGCACGAGAAGGGTGAGGCCTTACTGGGTATGAAGCTGGCCGATGATATGTATTCGCTGGCACTGCAGATCCGGTTTGTGACCAATATTCCGGGCGATACGGCCAAGCGACTCGGCGTGGCGGATGTCGCTTGGACTATGGACGAGCCCACGTCTTTCGCAGAGGCGGACGCGCTGATCGCGCAGACGCACAAGCTACTCGACTCAATCGCACCCGAGGACCTGCCCACCCCCGACAGCCCGGTGGAGTTCTCGATCGGTGACGGCGCCTATTCCTTCGCTATGACGGCGGAGCAATATGTGCGCGAGTTCTCGCTGCCCAACTTCTATTTCCACCTCACCACGGCCTATGCGATCCTGCGGATGAACGGAGTGAAAATCGGCAAGGCGGACTTCATCCCGCACATGATGCCGTATCTGACGAAGGGGCCGGGCTAGGGCGCTTTCCTACTCGGAAATTAACCGCCGGTGTAGGCGCGGCTCAGCCCATTGCTTTGTCGACCGCATCCTTATGGTGTTTGGCATTCTCGGCATAATGCGCGGTGCCGACTTTCATGCCCATGATCGCCGCATCGTTTAGCTGTTTGAGCATTTTCGCCGGACGGCCTGCCCATAGCTCGCGCTCGCCCATGACCTTGCGCTCCGTCAGCATCGCGCCTGCTGCGAGCATCGCATCTGAACCGATCACCGCCTTGTTCATCACGATCGCACCAAGCCCCACAAAGCCGCGATCATGGATCGTGCAACCGTGAACCATCGCCATGTGACCGATCAGCACATCATCCCCAATAACCAGTGGACAGCCTTCGTCATCGCCTGGACGTGGCGGGTCGCAGTGGAGCACGCTGCCATCCTGCACGTTGGTGCGTTCTCCAATCCGGATCGTGAAGACGTCAGCACGCACCACGCAATTATACCAGATTGAAGAACCCGCCCCGATCTCGACATCGCCAATAATTGTAGCGCCGGGCGCAATAAAGGCGGTCTCGTGGATCTTGGGCGTCTTGCCGTGGATCGGAATGATGTTGGCGCCGGGGTGAAGGGTCATGTTCGTTGCTGTTCCCATTGTTCGCGGGTGATGGCGTGGACGATAACGGGGCCCAGCCCGAGCGACCACATCGTATCCTCGAAATCCATGTCCTGTTTGCGCTCCATGCCCAGCTTGAGCATCAATCGCCAGCTCGGCTCATTGCCTTGGACGGTCAGGGCGATGATCTGTTGTGCGCCGAAACGGGTGAAGCCAATGTCGATGCTCGCGCGCGCCGCTTCGGTGGCATAGCCCTGACCCCATGCATCCTCGCGCAGTCGCCAACCGGCTTCGACTTCGCCAAACGGGCCATTTTCGTCGGTGCAGCATTTCAGGCCGCAAAAGCCGAGGATTGCGCGATCTGATTTACGCTCGACAACCCAGAATGTGTGGCCGAAATCACGGTTGTAGCGCTCAAGCCGAGCCTGCGCGTCGGCTTTTGTTTCTGCGTCTGCGACACCGCCCAGAAACTTCATAACGGGGGGTGTATTCGTCCCTTCCCAGAAAGGTGCCCAGTCTTCTTCACGCCAATCGCGCAGAATCAGACGTTCGGTTTCAAGCCTGAAGTCAGCCATTCAAAAGGCGCGCTGCATGTGCCGCGTGATACGTCAGCACTCCGCTGCAACCGGCGCGCTTGAACGCCAGCAGGGTTTCCAGGACCAGCGCGTCCCGGTCTCCTGCACCTGCTGCCACGGCCGCTTCGATCATCGCGTATTCGCCACTTACCTGATAGGCGAAGACCGGCACCCCAAATGCGTCTTTTACCCGGCGAGCAATGTCGAGATAGGCAAGGCCCGGCTTGACCATGACGCTGTCGGCACCCTCCTTCAGATCGAGCTCGACCTCGCGGATCGCCTCGTCCGTATTGGCCGGGTCCATCTGATAGGTTTTCTTGTCGCCCTTCAGCAGCCCGCCCGAACCCACTGCATCGCGGAACGGACCATAAAAGGCGCTGGCATACTTGGCGGCGTAGCTCATGATCTGGACATTTCGATGCCCGCTCATTTCCAGAGCCATGCGGATCGCGTGGATGCGGCCGTCCATCATATCAGACGGGGCGATGATGTCCGCACCAGCCTCGGCCTGATTGAGCGCTTGATCGACCAGCATGGCGACCGTTTCATCGTTGATCACATAGCCGGCATCATCGATCAGACCATCCTGACCGTGGCTGGTGTAGGGGTCCAGCGCGACATCGGTCAGCACGCCAATATCGTCACCGCAAGCATCCTTGATCGCACGAATCGCGCGGCACATCAGGTTATCGGGGTTGTGCGCTTCCTCACCGTTCTCACTGCGACGCTCAGGCTGCGTGTTCGGGAACAGGGCGATGACCGGAATACCCAGATCGACCGCATCCTTGGCGCGTTCCACAATCCCGTCGACTGACCAGCGCGAAACACCAGGCAAAGTGCCAATGGGCTCTTCCACGCCTTCCCCGTCTGTAACAAAAAGCGGCCAGATCAGGTCCGCCGGTGTGATCAGCGTTTCGCGGTGAAGTGCACGGCTCCAGCCGGTCGCACGAGTGCGGCGGAGGCGGGTGTTGGGATAGCTGCCTGTCATGCGGCGGTGTTGCCGCAAATTGACACTTAGCGCAATTGGCAGTGATTGGCGGCGCGCAGATCAGCGCACGGTTTGCGCGTTATCTACTTTTTCGATCTCGCGCTTGGGCTCGTCGAGCTCCGTCTTGGTCGGAACCAGATCGGCCAGCGCAGCGCCGACTTCGATCTGGCGCAGACGGTTCAGTCGCAGGCGGAAATCGACGAGTTCGCTACCCGACAGCTCCGAACGGCTGATATGCGAAACCGTCGCCGGATTCACCGTTCGGCCGTTGCGGTAGATTTCGTAGTGCAGGTGCGGGCCCGTGGAACGACCCGTGGAACCGACATAGCCGATGACTTGACCGCGACGGACGCTCTGCCCGCGGCTCACCGCCATTCGGCTCATGTGGCAATAACGGGTTTGCATGCTGCCGTGGTCCAGTTTGACGGTTATGCCGCAACCGCCAGCGCGGCCAGCAGAAATGACGGTGCCGTCAGTCACAGCATAGATCGGCGTACCTGTCGGCGCACCGTAATCGATCCCGCTATGCATTCGGCGATAGCCGAGGATCGGGTGCCTACGCATGCCATATGGCGAAGTCTGTCGACCACGAACCGGTGCCAGCAGTCCGCTGCGACGCTCACCCACACCCGAAGCTTCATAGAAGCGGCCTTCGCTGCCCCAGCTCATCAGCTGGGTTTTGGCCTTACCGTCGCGGTCAACGCCAGCATACAAAAGCCGGCCAGGCTTGCGCTCGCCAGTGGCAGCACGCTGATACTCGATAATCACGTCGAACTCATCGGTAGAACGAACTTCGCGGTCCATATCGATGTGCTCGTCGAGCTTGCGAAGATAGGCCTGCACGGCGGAAGCCGGAACACCGGCACCGCGCATCGAGCGGTAAAGGCTGCTGCCGACCTTGCCGCGAACGCGCAAAGGTGTGGTGTCCACGCGGATTGGTTTTTTCTGCAGGCGCAACGGACCGCTATTGTCTTCGCCGCCACGAACCAGGTCCAAGGCCAGATCAAACCGGGCGCGGAAGGAGAGTGAATCCAACGGACGCGGCGCGCCTGGTTCGGCACGGCGGCCCAGCACAATATCCATCTTGGTGCCCGGCTCGATCTCGCTCAGCGACATCGTGCCACCTACCAGATTGGTCACAGTCGCAATGTCTGTACCCGAAACGCCAGCGCGGCGGAGCATGGAGGTGAAGCTGTCACCATTGGCCAGGGTGGCGACCAATTCGATCTGCGGACGTTCGGGTGCGCTTTCCAGCGGCGTGACAAACTCGGTCGGCCCCATCCGGCGACCACTGTCTGCGCCCAAGGCCAGCGGCGTGATCATCTGACTGCGGAACTCATCCTGAATATCCTCGCCTGTCGGCATGGAGGGGCGCGCTTCGAGCGGGGTCATGTCCGGCCAAAAAGCAAGTGCAACAGCACCCAGAGCAACCATTGTCCCGACGCCGCGGAACCAACGTCCGCTGCCGATATTCTCGGCTAAGTCGGGGGTCAGGTCATTACGATCGAACCAGCCGCTGACTTTCAGCTTCCATTCGTCATAACGCGCACCGATGCCATTGACGCGGGCGATAGCGCGCTTCTTGCGAACCTCATGCTTTGTCAGCTGTTCGCGGCGAGCCGCATTGGCCAAGACAGGCGCAATGGTTCTCGCGGCGATTTCCTCGCTCGCTGCGCACTCTTCTTCGCTGATGTGCTTCGGTTCGTTCAACGCTCGTATTCCGCAATTATGATCCCAGCGCGGTGCGCGAAGACCCTTGGACCATTACTTAGCAGCCGTCATGCCCGAACAAGGTAAATGTGCGCTTAACCTTCGGCCAGAGGTCTCTTGCATGCGATAAGTGGTTGTCCCTGCATTGGACAGGCTGCGGAAAGGCCCTTGGGAGTGTTTCTTGAGGGGCATTGCGCCCCCGTTTCGGGGCTGACACAAGGATGGTCGTGACCGAGCGAATGACAGACTCCCGAGTGCGCGCGGTGCTCGGCCCCACCAACACCGGCAAGACCCACCTCGCCATCGAGCGTATGTGCGCACATTCGAGCGGCATGATGGGCTTTCCTCTGCGCTTGCTCGCGCGCGAGGTCTATGATCGGGTACGCGCGATAAAAGGCGATGATGCGGTTGCGCTGATCACCGGCGAGCAGCGCATCGAACCACCCAATGCACGCTATTTCTGCTGCACGGCCGAGGCGATGGATCGACTGGGTGCCGGAGCGAATGGCCGCCATGCTTTCGTAGCGCTGGACGAAGCGCAGATCGGCGCGGATCCGGAGCGTGGGCATATCTTCACAGACCGGCTGTTGAATGCACGGGGGCGAGAAGAAACGATGATCCTCGGCTCGGCCACATTGGAGCCTATCGTCAAGAAGCTGATCCCTGGCGCTGAATTGATCGAGCGGCCACGTTTCTCGACGCTTAGCCATGCGGGCACGTGCAAGCTATCGCGCCTGCCGCCGCGCAGCGCCGTGGTCGCATTCTCGGTGGAGCAGGTTTACGCCATGGCCGAGGCTCTCAGGCGCTTCCGCGGCGGTGCGGCGGTGGTCATGGGGGCGCTTTCACCGGAAACGCGTAACAAGCAAGTCGAGTTGTTCCAAAATGGTGAGGTCGATTATATCGTAGCCACCGACGCGATCGGTATGGGGCTCAATCTTGACCTAGACCACGTCGCCTTCGCGGCACTGTCCAAATTTGACGGAAGACGCAAACGACGGCTCATGCCCGCCGAAATGGCGCAGATCGCCGGGCGCGCGGGGCGGCACCAACGCGATGGCACATTTGGCACTCTGACTGGTGGTGGAGATCGCAGCGGAGCGCCGCTCGAATTCACCGATGAAGAAGTTTACGCGATTGAGGAGCATCAGTTCGCGCCGCTGACCAAGCTTTATTGGCGCGAGGCCGAACCCCGCTTTGATACACTCAATGTCCTGATCGGCGATCTGGAAAGAAAGCCGCACAGCGAAGTGCTCCGTCCTGCACCAGAAGCGATCGACCTAGCCGTCCTAAAACGCCTCGCCTCCGAACCAATCGGGGCAACCGTGAAAGGCGCGGGCTCTGTGCGAAGATTCTGGGAGGCGTGCTCACTGCCCGATTTCCGCCAAATCGGCGTGGATCCGCATTCGCGCTTTGTCGCGCGGCTATGGCAGGACTTGCAGGATGGCTATCTGGGCGCAGACTTTGTTGCCGCGCGCATTGCAGAGCTTGACCGGATGCAGGGCGATATCGACACGCTGCAGGGGCGGATCGCGGCCATCCGGTCATGGGCCTATATTTGCCAGCGGCCCGACTGGGTCTTGGCGCGCGATGAGATGGCAGCGCGCGCAAGAGCGGTTGAGGCGAAGCTGTCCGATGCTCTACACGCGCGCTTGACCGAACGGTTTGTGAATCGAAGGACGACGATACTTATGAAATCGCTTGGACAGGATGCCAGCGCATTGCCCGTAAAGCTTGAAGACGATGGCCGTATCACCGTGGAAGACGAAGTGATCGGTCGTCTGGATGGCTTCCGCTTCGCCGTCGATCCGAATGCAACGCTGGCCGACCGAAAGATGCTGTTGGCCGCAGGCGAAAGGGCCCTGCCCGGCATTCTGGAGCAGCGTGCCAAATGGCTTCTAGGCGATGGCATCGAAGAACTGGCCATCGAGAAAGGCAAGATCACTTGGCAAGGCCGCCCGCTGGCGGAGATCGAATTTCCGGGCGATTTCGCTGCGCCACGTTTGCAGCTTGCCCGCGAGATTTCGATGCTCGCCGACAGTCCGCGCGCCGATCTGGAACGGGGCTTGGGTGAATGGCTGCAGACCAAGCTCGCACCACTTGATCCGCTGCGCAAATTGGCCGAAGCCGCACGCGATCCGGAGGCCGGCTCCGAAGCACGCGCGCTGCTGATCACGTTAATCGACGCGCGCGGTGTTGTGTCGCGTGAAAATGCAGGGCTTCAACACCTTCCCAAGGAAATGCGTCCGTTCCTGCGCAAGCTCGGTATCACATTCGGCACCCTCGACATCTTCGCGCGCGATTTGCTCAAACCCGCGCCGCGTCAGCTGCTCCACGCGCTTAGTCTGGATAGCCGCCCGCTGGAGCCGGCAATGTTACCGTTCCTTGCTGACACAAAGACAATTCCTGCCGGATACAGGCTCGCAGGAAGTCAGGTCATCCGCGTCGATCTGGCAGAGAAGGTCCTACGCGCCGCATTTGAAGCGCGGGCAAAGGCCAGCGAAGCAGCGGGCAAAGAGCGCAATCCGCGTTTCCACCTCGATCTGGCATTACCCGTTTCAATCGGTTTGGAAGAGGAGAACGCGCGGCGCCTTTTGGGCAGCGCTGGATTCCGATTGCAGCGGCCGCGCGAACTGGCGGTAGGCGCGTTTGGACCAGCCGCGCCCGATTCATGGACCTGGATGCCCAAGCGAGGGGGTGGCAATGCCGCAAGGCGGAAGCAGGCTGGCAATCACAAGGGTCAACCACGCAAGGGCAAGCCACAAGACCGCAAAGGTCCACGTAAAGGCCCTAGGCATGACAACCGCCCTAAACCAGATACCGGGCCCGCTAAGGCAAGCGGTGCATTTGACGGCCTGGCGGATCTCCTGCGCAAATGAGCGACGAAGCGGTCCCTTCAATCAGAGTTGACCGCCTGCTCGTTTACCTACGCTTTGCGCGCACCCGCTCCGCTGCAAAGGCGATGATCGAGGGCCATGCTTTACGCTGCAATAGAAAACGTGTGATGCGCGTCAGTGAGAACGTCTTTATCGGCGATGTCCTCACCATGCCGGTTGGCAATGAGATTCGCATTGTCGAGGTGCTGGCTTTGCCCGAAAGGCGTGCCTCTCCTGCAAGGGCGAAGGATCATTATCGCGAGTTGGACCGCCAATAGCTTGACCCACCGGATGAAATCGCCATAGCACGCCCGCAAATTGACCTTACTGGAATGAAAGATCCGCAATGACCTACGTCGTCACCGATGACTGCATCAAATGCAAATACACCGATTGTGTCGAGGTGTGCCCGGTCGACTGTTTCTACGAAGGCGAAAACATGCTGGTGATCAATCCCAGCGAGTGCATCGATTGCGGCGTGTGCGAGCCAGAGTGCCCTGCCGAAGCGATTCTGCCCGATACCGAAGATGGTCTTGAGAAATGGCTTGAGCTGAACACCAAGTTTTCAGCCGAGTGGCCCAACATCACCAGCCAGAAAGAACCGCCCGCCGATGCCGATGAGCACAAAGGTGAAGAAGGCAAGTTCGAGAAGTATTTCAGCGCAGAGCCTGGCGAAGGCGACTGATCCTCCCCTTCGGTTTCAATCGAAAACGATTAGCTTTTTTCCGCGTTCGGCACATCAACCGAACGCTCGCCCGCACACTTTCACGCATGACTCGCAATTTTGTTGCGAGTGTGCTATATAATACGTGCACCGCGTCGGTCAGCCCCGATGCTGGCGATAAGAAAGACTAGAAAGGCTCACACCCAGCAGCAACGATTTGGACGGTTACGACACGGCTCTTGCTCGCATGGTGGTGACGCAGGGCCGCAGGAAAAGACGTCTGTTGCCTATGGCCCGTTGAGCTCGTTTGAAAGGAACCCGCATGGCAAGCAATGCGCCCGCCTTTACCGTCGGCGATTACGTCGTTTACCCGAAACACGGCGTGGGTCGTGTTACTGAAATCCAGAACGAAGAGATCGCTGGCATGCAGCTTGAGCTGTATGTGCTGCGTTTCGAGAAAGAGCGCATGACGCTGCGCGTTCCGATCAACAAAGTTGAGTCGATCGGCATGCGCAAGCTCTCCAGCGACAAAACGCTGAAAGAGGCGATGGAAACGCTCAAGGGCAAGCCCAAGGTGAAGCGCACCATGTGGTCGCGCCGCGCTCAGGAATACGAAGCGAAGATCAACTCAGGCGAGATCGTTCTGATCGCCGAAGTGACCCGCGATCTGTTCCGCCCGGATGATCAGCCCGAGCAGAGCTATTCCGAGCGTCAGATCTTTGAAGCGGCATCGAGCCGCCTCGCACGCGAACTTGCTGCGATGGAGGAGACCGACGAGGCGACTGCGCTGGAGAAGATCCTCGAGGTCCTGCGCGAGCACGCTCCGCAATATTACGATAACGACGAAGACGACAAGTAAGTCGATCAGCGTCTGAACGCATTAAGGGCCGCCCGAATGGGTGGCCCTTTTTCGTTGGCCTGGACGGCAGCACGCTTGAGCCCAGACACTTGACGCACGCCGGTGGTGTATTACAATGGCAACACACATTCCCCGGTGGAGAAGCTCTCATGATCACACATTTCACAAAACGTATCGCACCCCTTGCCGCACTGGCACTGGGCGTAGGTCTCTCCGGCTGCAACGTCTCGGTCAACTGGAACGATGTTGACGGTGTTGCCTTCAGTGAATTCGACCAAAGCGGCGATGCACCCGATGCGATCTCCATGTCCGGCGTGGACGAAGTCATTATCACCGATGGTGAGAACTTCAGCATGACACTCGAGGGTGATGAGGATGCGCAAGAGGCGTTGCGCTTCGATCGCTCTGGCGACGAGCTGAGCATCGGACGCGAATCGGGAGTTTATAACGGCAATGGCAAGGCTATCGTTCGGATCACCATGCCCCCGCCCTCGGCCTTGAGCACATCGGGCACAAGCAGCATCCAAAGCGAGGTTATGGCGAGCGATGCGGAAATCGACACGTCGGGCACCAGCTCAGTGACGGTGGCCAAGCTGGAATCTGACAATCTCGATCTCGATATGTCCGGAGCAAGCGAAGTGACCGTCGCCGGTTCTGTCGAGCGCCTCATCATCGATCTCTCGGGCTCGACCTCCGCAAGCTTGCGCGAATTGCTGGCTGATGACGTGAAAGCGGACTTGTCGGGTGCATCAAGCGTCACTCTTTCCTCAAACGGCATCGTCAAGGCCGACCTTTCAGGTGCCAGTAAGGTAACCGTAATCGGTTCGGCCAAGTGCTCGGGTGACACGTCTGGGGCATCGTCGCTTGATTGCGGGCCGGCAGACTAAGTTGCGCATCAACCCCTAGGTCGAGATCCTTGCTTTAACGGCCCGCACGCGCGACAAAGGGCCATGCGCATGAAACACCCCCTTTTCGCGCTCACCGCATCTTTGTTGCTTTCCGGTTGTGTTGCCGGAGCAATTGCCGACGTCGTGACGGCGCCGATAAAGGTGGGCAGCAAGGCGGTAGATCTCGCCACAACCAGCCAATCCGAAGCCGACGAAAAGCGCGGTCGCGAAATCCGCAAGCGCGAAGAACGGCTCGGCGAGCTGGAGCGTGAGTACAAGAAACAAACCGAAAAATGCCGCGATGGCAACCGCAAGGCATGCAGCAAGGCAATTGAGGCCTATAACGAGATGCAGGCTATTATCCCGACAATTCCGGCTGAACCAGAAGACGATTAGTCCGACGCAGCCCGACGCAGCCGATCATTAATCGCACGCCCAACCTCACCATAAGGGATGGGCGCAACGGCAATGCGCGGCTTGTTCGAGGCCGCTGCCCGATGCAGACAATCATAGAGCCGCGCAGCCGCCTCGTTCAGATCGGCATCTTCGGACAATGTGCAATTCCCGGCCAAACCACCGAAGCCAATAAAGAACTCGTCTGCTTCTGGCGCACTCGCGCTTAATCGCAAAGGCTTTCCGGGCGAATAGTGCCGTGCCATTTGCCCGGGTGCTTCAATGCCCGCCTCGCCAACAGCATTATCCGCACCGAGAATTCGATCGAGCGTTTCTTTGCTCACAGGACCCGGACGAAGCAGCGACCACCCTGTGTCCTCGCGCAAAGCGACAATGGTAGATTCAACGCCTTCCTGACTCGCGCCGCCATCAAGGACCACCGGATTCTCATCACCAAGAGAAGCGACCACATGCTCGGGCCGTGTGGGGCTGATCTCTTCGCTGCGATTGGCGGATGGCGCCGCGAGCGGAAAATCGGTTGCCTCCAACACGGCCAGTATCGCGCGATGTGCGGGCTGGCGAATGGCAATCGTTGGCAAACCCGCCGTCACGGCACCAGCCACCGGAGCCCCATCGCGCAGCGGCAAAACAAGCGTGAGCGGACCAGGCCAGAACCTTTCGGCCAAGTCCCGTGCCCGGTCATCGAACACCGCTATGCTCTCTGCTTGCTCAAGATCGCGCACATGCACGATCAGCGGGTTGAAATCAGGGCGGCCTTTGGCGGCGTAAATCTTGGCAACCGCTTCCGCACTGTCGGCGCGCGCGGCTAAACCATAGACCGTCTCGGTCGGCACGGCGACAAGGCCGCCACCCTCAAGGATTCGCGCCGCTTTGGCGATACCCTCGGCATCTGCCAGCACCACTTCCGTAACGTTCTTGCCGCTCATGCGCGCTGCGGTATATTCCCGCTTACAAAGTGCCAAGAGGCACACCACATTTTCCGCGCAAGCCAAGAAACCAAATTTAGGACAACAACCGCCCGTGACACCCTTTACGCCTCCCACTCAGGATCAACTGCTCGCCATTCGCGTGAATGCAGGGATTGAAGAGATCGCCCAGTCGGAAAAGTTCGGCCATGCCGAGCCTGATCTTGTCGAAGCGATTGTCGAGGGTGTTGGCCAGTTTGCCGCTGGCGAGTTTGCTCCGCTCAACCGCGTAGGCGATCTTGAAGGTGCCAAACTTGAAAACGGCGTTGTCCGCCTGCCCGATGGCTTCAAGGGTGCATATGACGGTTATGTCGAGCAGGGTTGGAACGCGATTGCATCACCCGAGGAGTTCGGTGGCCAAGGCCTCCCCTTCACCCTCGCCTGCAACGTGCTCGAAAACCTTGGCGCGGCGAACATGGCGTTCAATCTGCTACCAATGCTTTCGGTCGGTGCAATCGAAGCGCTGGAAAGTCATGGGAGCAAGGACCAGCAATCGAAGTACCTCCCGGACCTTGTCAGCGGCAAATGGTCGGGCACGATGAACCTGACCGAGCCAGCCGCGGGCAGCGACGTTGGCGCGCTGCGCTCCACCGCTACTCCGATTGAGGAAGGCGAACATTCGGGCAAATATCTGATCCAGGGTCAGAAGATCTACATCACCTGGGGTGAGCACGAGCTGGCCGAGAACATCATCCATCTTGTTCTCGCCCGCCTGCCTGGTGCGCCCGAGGGTTCGCGTGGTATCTCGCTGTTCCTTGTGCCGAAATATCACGTCAATGAGGACGGATCGCTCGGCAACCGCAATGATCTACGCTGCATCAGCCTTGAGCATAAGCTCGGCATCAATGCGTCACCGACTTGCGTTATGTCGTATGGTGACAATGGCGAATGTGTGGGCGAGCTGGTGGGTGAACCCAATCGCGGGTTGATGGCGATGTTCACAATGATGAACAACGCGCGCATCAATGTCGGAAACCAAGGTGCACAAATCGCCGAACGCGCTACGCAGCAGGCGATTGCCTATGCGATGGACCGAGTGCAATCGGCGCGCGCAGGCGCTCCGGACAAGAACCCTGTGGCGATTATCGAACACCCTGATGTGCGCCGCATGATCTTGCGTATGAAAGCGTTGACTGAGGGTATCCGCGCCCTGCTGTATTACTGTGCCGGGCAAGTCGACCGCGCGTCCATCGGCGATGAAGCTGCGAAGCATCGCGCCGACATCCTGGTTCCGCTGGTCAAAGCCTGGGGCACCGATGCGGGCGTCGAAGTCTCCGGAATCGGTATTCAGGTCCATGGCGGAATGGGCTTTGTCGAGGAAACCGGTGCGGCGCAGCACTGGCGCGACAGCCGGATTGCTCCGATTTACGAGGGCACAAACGGCATTCAGGCCGCTGACCTTGTCACGCGCAAGCTCGGTCTTGATGGCGGCGAGGCCATGATCGCCTTGTTTGACGAGATTGCGCGCGAAGCCGCCGACGAGCCAGCATTGGCCGCTCTCGCCACGGATTGCGCTCATATTGCTCGCTGGATGCGCGACGAAGCGAGCCTTGATGACCGCCTTGCCGGCAGCGTGCCGTTTTGTACTATGGCTTCGGTCGCAGTTGCGGGTTGGCAGCTGATGAAACAAGCGCAGGCTGTGGCCAATGGCGCCGCGCCGTCGCTCGCAGAGACGAAGCCGATAACAGTGCGCTTCTTCCTCGATCGGATCGTACCCGAAGCGCAGGGAATGAAGGCCGGTGCGATTGCAGGCGCTGACTTGCTTTACACCCTCCCAGCCGAGAAGCTGGCAGGATAGATAGCGCATGGGTTCCGAACGCGAGCTGTTAGAACGGATCGCTTCAGCGCTCGAGCGCTTGGCTCCGCAGCCTCCGGGCCCCGTGGACTGGTTATCCGCACCAGCCTTTGTCTGGGACAAGGGATCTGCACTTCCAATCGCTGAGTTGGACGCGCTCCCGCTTGAACAGTTGCGCGGAATTGAGGATCAAAAACAGGCTGTTCGCGAAAACATGGGTCGGCTTGCTCGGGGTGCGGCGGCGCATGACATGCTGCTGTGGGGGGCGCGCGGTGCAGGAAAATCCGCACTGGTGCGGGCCGCCGTAGCCGATATCCAAACACGTCAGCCAGACTCACTTGCATTGGTGCAGGTCAGTATCGGTTCGCTCTCCGGCATTCCGGCATTGCTTGAGATGCTGGCGGGGATCGACCGCGCCTTCCTGCTGTTTGTCGATGATCTTGGCTTTGTCTCAGAGGACGTGGCCGGAAACCTCGCTTTGCGCAGTGTGCTCGATGGTGGTGCGGCCCCTCGGCCGGCAAACGTTCGTCTAGCGGTGACGGCCAATCGACGCGCGATTATCGGACAGGAAGGCGCAGGAGAAGATATCCTCCATGAGCGCGATGAGCGCGACAGCGCCCTAGCACTTGCTGACCGGTTCGGGCTTACTCTTGGTTTTCACCCTTGTGACCGCGCCACTTACCTCGAGATAGTGCGGAGCTACACCGATCCCTTAGATCTTGAGGTGGATGAAGAAGAGGCGCTCGCTTGGTCCATTGGTCGGGGCAACCGATCTGGACGCACAGCCTATCAATTCGCGGTCGAACTCGCGGGCCGCGCTGGGAAAGTCGTCTAGCGCAACTTTCCAATGCGGCTTTGGAAGAGTTGGCGGGGCTTACTCCGCCTCTGCAGCCTGCTTGCGCAGATAGTCTTCCTCAAATGCGGCACGCGGATCGATCAAGTTCTTGCGAGGCGGGAGTGGCTTACCCTTCAAACGCGCGATCGCCGGCGCGGGATCAGCCTTTGGCGCAACCGCGCGCCAGATAATCCCTGCCGTATCATCCGACACCAAAAGCGAGCCATCGCCAGCCCACTCAACCCATGTTGGGCGCCCCTTGGTCGTACCATCTTCGTTTAGAAAGCCGGTCAGAACAGGCACTGGCTTACCAGTAGGATTGCCGCGTTCATCAAACGCCACATAGACGACGTCATAACCTGATGGCGGCTTACGGTTCCACGAGCCGTGGCGCGCGATAAAGGCGCCGCTTGCAAAACTATTGCCCATCCGATGGCCCTCGGCGTTAAACACTAGGCCCAGTCCGGCAACGTGCGGCCCAAGGGCGAATTCGGGATTACGCACATAACTATCCAAGAATCGTGGCATGCGTGAGTCTACGCGGCGATCGAAGTTCTCTTTGAAATAGATCCACGGCCAGCCGTAATGCGCCCCAACCGGCACATTGGTCAGATAGTCGGGTACGAGATCGGACCCCAGCATGTCGCGTTCGTTCACTGTGGTCCAAAGCTCACCGCTCCACGGGCTGAAATCGAGCCCATTTGGGTTGCGCATCCCTGCGGCGAATTGGCTCTGACGCTTTTTCTCCAGATCATACTTCCAGATCATCGCGCGGCCTTCCTCCACGGCCATGCCCTGTTCACCGATATTGCTGACTGATCCGACTGCAATAAAGAGCTCCTCATTCTCCGGGTGCAGCTCGATATTGCGCATCCAGTGGCCGCCGCCCGGGGGCAGGTCCATCAACTTGGTTGGTTTTCCCAAGACCTCGTCCGAACCTAGCTCATAATCATAAGCCAAAACCGCATTGTGATTGGCTACATAAAGCGTGCCATCGCGCCAGCTCATACCCGATGGAGAGTCGAGCCCCTCAGTCAGGATCACTTTCTTGACCTCCGCTACGCCATCCTCGTCCGCATCACGCAAAAGCACAATCTGGTTGGGGGATTCTCCGGTCGCTCCTGCTTCAGACTGAAGGTAGTCGGCGATCCAATTGTAAATGGCATCAAAGAAGCCGCCGTCACTGTCATCTTTCGCCGGTGCGCGGGTTAAGGTGACCAGAACATCGCCATTGGGCAGTCCGTAAAGAACGCGCGGGTGCTCCAGCCCTTCGGCGAAGCGATTGACAGTCAAACCCTCGGCGGCTTCCGGAAGCTCACCTTCATCCCAGCCGACAGGCGTGGCTATGTTGACCGTGGGTACCGTTTCAGAGTTGGGTTCCGCCAAAGTCGGTTCCACGCCAGTAACGTCATCAACGGACAATTCAGCCGTGTTTCCGCGGGTTAGGAAGTAGATTCCGACACCTGCAATGAGGACAATGACAAGTAGGGTGATTGCGAGCTTGCGAAGAATAGCCATATGGCGGGAAATAGGCGCGTGCGAAGGCATCGGCAAGCATGCTTACTCAAGAACACGCGCCTTGCGATCATTTTGAGAGACAAGACTATCTTCGACTTTAAGCCCACACCCGGAACGAGCACTGCCGAACGCTATCGGCAGTTGGTGAAGGCGGCTGACGCCTTGACGGCAGACGAACCGGACGGCGTTGCCAATATGGCCAATGTCGCCGCATTGATGTGGGAGTTTATCCCGGATCTGAACTGGGCTGGCTTCTACCGGGTTGGGCCATCCAAGTCCGGGGAAGATGAGCTGGTCCTTGGCCCGTTCTTCGGCAGACCAGCCTGTATCCGTATTCCCATGGGCAAAGGGGTTTGTGGCGCGGCAGCAGAATCCGGCGAGACGCAACTGGTCGCGGACGTCCACGCATTCCCAGGTCACATCGCTTGCGACGCATTGAGCCGTTCGGAAGTTGTTGTGCCGATAAAGCGCGACGGAAAGGTCATCGCTGTAATCGATCTCGACAGCCCGGATCCCGAGCGCTTCACAACCGATGATGCCGAGGGGGTCGAAGCGCTCGCCGCACTGCTGGTTGAACGCGTCTAATCTCTGAATTTTCGGCGATTTGCGCCCCGAAACGAGACACCCTTCCCTCCTGACTTGGTTCGGGCCGAGCAGCGGTGGTAACCCGATGGTAACTATATGGTCGGGGTAACGGGGGCGATTCGCGTTTTCGGGCTTCGATATTCTGAAGATCGGGGAACAAGCATGTCGATCACGCGCAAATCCACCAGCACTGCTTTGGCTCTTACGTTGGCCCTGCCCGCACTGGCAGCGGCTTCACCTGCACTCGCTGATGAGTTCAACAGTCCGGCACAGGTTGGTGCATCGCAGGCCTCTTCGATCCCGCCGGCTGTAACACCGAATTTGCTTGGTGGCGCGATCGGAGCGACGACTACGACAACCACTACCACAACGATTCCCGCCGATTCCTCATTCACAGAAGATCGGTTCACAGGGGACGATGGTGTCGAGACGATTGTTCGCACTCGCTACATCCGGACCGGCGGTCACACTCCCATCGCACCAGTTCGTCCGCACACCGGTTATCCGGTCCAACCGATGATGCACGCGCCAGTGATCTTTGAACGCGATCAGTGGCTCGCTGAATGTGAACGTCGCACCAGTGGCCGCAGTGAACGTCAAAAAGGTGGCATTATCGGCAGCCTTCTGGGAGCAGCGGCCGGTGGCGTTGCCGGCAATCTGATTGCAGGCGCGGGTGAGCGCCTTGCTGGGACACTGATTGGCGCTGGAACGGGCGGTCTTGCCGGCCTGCTTTTGGGCAGCATCATCGGCGGCGGGAAAAAGGGCGGCAAATACGACTGTGAGGCTGCGCTTGATGGCTATATTTCACAATATGGTCAGCCGGGCGCCCGCCATTCTGTCACCTATCCTTACCCGCCTGCAGGTTATGGCTACATGGCGACGGGTCACTACGGATATTACGGCAGCTGCGGCTGTCAGGCTCCGCAGGTCGTTATGGTTCCGATCCGCACGACAGTTCGCCAGCGTTTGATCACGCGTGAAACGACCAAGATTATCTATGTTCCGGGAGAGCGTGAGATTCACCCGCCGAAACCCCACAAGCCGACAAAGCTTCAAAAGGTCTCGCCAAAGATGATCAAGCGTTAAACAAGGCGCTTAAAGTCGCACTGCGCGACTTTTGGCGTTCAAAAAGAAACCCCGCGCTCTCATCAGAGGTCGCGGGGTTTCTTTTTCTCGTAGGCTAAGTGCGGCCTAGATATCCCCGCCAGTCAAGCGCTGGCAGATGAGATCCAATTGATCGAGGGTCTTGTACCGGATGGAGATGTTACCGGAACGCGGGTCCGCATCCGCCTTAATCCGCACGGTCAGGCCGAGGAAATCCTCGAGATGCCGCTCTACGGCGGCAATATCTGCATTTTCTGGCGTTGCCGACGGCGCTACCCCCGATTTGCCGTCTGTCGGACCACCATTGATCTGGGCGGCGAGCTGTTTGACCAGCTTTTCGATTTCGCGCACCGACAAATTGTCATTCACGGCCCGCTGGGCGAGCGAAGCCGCGTCATCTTGTCCGATCAAGGCGCGAGCGTGGCCCATGGAGAGCTCGCCCGCCTCAACAAGATCAAGAACTTTGTCGGGTAGGTTAAGCAATCGCTGGATGTTTGCGACGTGGCTTCGCGACTTTTCGACCATCCGGGCGATTTCCGCCTGCGTCATACCCTCATCATCGCTAAGCCTCTGATAAGCGCGCGCTTCTTCAACCGGGTTAAGGTCCTCACGCTGGAGGTTCTCGATCAGTGCGAGCGCCATCACCTCACGATCACTCAGATCGCGAACCAGCGCAGGAATTTCGTGCAAGCGCGCTTTTTGCGCGGCCCGCCAGCGTCTTTCACCGGCGACCAGCTCAAAACGGCCCTTCGCTCGTGGGCGAACGATAATGGGCTGAATCACCCCACGGGCCTCGATCGAAGCGGCGAGCTCATCGAGTGCGCCGTCGTCAAAATGCTTGCGCGGATTGCCTGGCAGTGGATCGATTGCCGCAACGGACAGGCTCTTAAGGGGTGAGTCAGCGCTTGCCGCAATCGGCGCACCAATTGCGGCAGGCGAAGAAGACGCTGCCGCGCCCGCACTCTGTACAAGCGGCTCTTCGCGCTTGGTCTCTCCTAGGAGTGCCCCCAACCCCTTACCGAGCTTCTTCTTACGGTCAGGTACGTTGCGCTGAGGTGCGGTTGTTTTCACGGTGCTCTCGTTCCTCTTGCTCATGCCGCAGCCCTCTCAGCAGGAGGAAGGCGCGAAATTAGCTCGCGGGCGAGCGCGATGTATGCCCGACTACCAACACAGGAGTGATCGTAGACCAGAGCAGGCAATCCATGGCTTGGTGCCTCGGACAAACGCACATTACGCGGGATTACGGTGTCGAAGACCAAGTTTCCGAGACAATCTCTAACATCTTCAGACACTTGGTCGGTGAGACGGTTGCGGCGATCAAACATGGTCAGCACCACACCAATTATCGACAATGAGGGGTTAAAGCGCTGCTGCACCTGCTCAACAGTCTGCAAAAGCTGGCTAAGGCCCTCCAAGGCAAAGAACTCGCACTGTAGCGGCACCATCAATGTGTCGGCCGCACAAAGAGCATTGAGCGTCAGCAGGCCGAGTGAAGGTGGGCAATCGATAAAGCAGATTTCATGGCCCTGATGATTGGCAAGCGCATTGCGCAGCCGCGACGTGCGATCATCGACCGAAACAAGCTCAACTTCAGCGCCGCTCAGATCGACGGTCGCAGGGACAATGTCGAGGCCTGGAATGGTCGATGGAACACTCGCATCCGTAAGCGAAACCTCATTAACGAGCACATCATAACTGGAAAGTTCACGCTCACCCGCCGCAACGCCCAACCCAGTTGACGCGTTGCCCTGCGGATCAAGATCGATCAGCATGGTCTTCCATCCGGTCGCCGCCATCGCAGTGGCGATGTTGATGGCGCTGGTGGTCTTGCCCACCCCACCCTTCTGGTTCGCGATCGCGATGGTCAGCATACTGGTTCTTCCCTTCTGCCCCTTTGGTACCGCAGAATTCAGCCTCAAGCACTAACGATTATGCCAGATTCGCTGTCGGTCAGGGATTGTTTCACGTGAAACATCGACCGAATCGACGGTTTTAGCTCTTCCAATTCGTGCGCCGCCTTGCGCCCCTTGGGCAAGATGTAGCGCGTCGCCTTTGTGGAGAAGGGTGAGGATAAGCGGAGAAGCTTGGGCAAAGGCGCAAAGGCGCGTGCCGAAATGACACTAGTTGGGAATGGGTCAACTCGCTCCAATCGCTCACCAATCACCTTGCAACGCGTTAGACCCAGCTCCCTAGCGCTGTTCTCAAGAAATTCGACCCGTCTGATGCGGGATTCGACCAATACAACGGGGATTTCTGGCAGGAGTGCAGCAATCACAATTCCCGGGAAGCCAGCGCCTGTGCCGAGGTCCAGCCACGGGTCCACGCCCTCAGAGGTCAGTGTTTCACGTGAAACATGCTCGAGCAATTGCGCGCTATCCGCGATGTGGCGTTGCCAAACCTGAGATTCAGAAGGTTTGCTGATCAGGTTTTGCTTCTGGTTTTCCGCCAGAAGCAAGGTAACGAAACACTCCATGCGCTCCATACCAACCTTATCGGTCCAACGCGCCGTGTAGTCGCGCGCCTGCTTCTCGTCAGAAATTATCATGCAACGCGTTGCTCAGCAGCGATCTCGGCATTGCGGCGGCGCGCATGGACCAAGAGCGCAGACAACGCTGCTGGCGTGATCCCAGGTACCCTGCCCGCTGCGGCCAGAGTTGTGGGTTTGGCGCTGGCAAGTCGCTCAACCATCTCATTCGAAAGGCCGGGGACTGCGTCATAAGGAAAATCAGCAGCTAGTGAGAGTTCCTCACTTGCCCTCAGATCACGTAATTCTGCATCCTGACGCGCCAGATAGGGCTCATAGGCTGCATCCTCAGCCATTTCCTCGGACAGGACAGGGTCCAGGCCAACAACCGGACCAACCCACTCACTCAAGTCATCGAGCGTGATGGTTTCATAGCGCAGCCAATCACGGATAGCCTTTTCACCGCTGTCACGGCGTACTGGCAGGCCCCTATCGGCCAAATCGCGGGCGTGGAGTCCTGTCTCGAACACCTCGTCGATCTTAGCTCTGGCAGCTTCACGCTGCTCAAACCAATCGCGGCGTTCTTCGCCGATACAGCCACTCGCAATTCCCAAGGGTGTTAGACGGGTGGATGCGTTGTTGGCGCGCAGACGCAGACGGTATTCCGCACGCGCGGTCAGCATGCGGTACGGCTCACTCACCCCTTGCAGGGTGAGGTCATCAATCATCACCGCCATATAGGAGTTGGCGCGATCGAGCTTCGGCGCGTCTTTGCCCAATATTGCAGCTGCTGCCTCAAAACCAGCAATCACCCCTTGAGCAGCGGCTTCCTCATATCCGGTCGTGCCATTGATCTGCCCCGCGCAGTAAAGGCCTGGTATGGCGCGCAACTGGAGATCAGGCGTTAGGGCGCGAGGATCGATGTGGTCATACTCCACAGCATAGCCTGGTACGACCATCTCAACCTGCTCAAGACCTGGCATGCTGCGCAGCATCGCATCCTGCACATTAACCGGGAGGGATGTGCTGATCCCGTTGGGATAGACCAGATGTGTGTCGAGACCCTCGGGCTCGAGGAACACCTGATGCCCATCGCGGTCGCCAAAGCGATGAATCTTGTCCTCGATAGACGGGCAATAGCGCGGACCAGCTGCATCAATGGCGCCCGAAAACAAGGGTGAACGATCAAGATTAGCACGGATGACATCGTGCGATGCCTGTGTGGTCCGCGTGATGGCGCAGAAGACCTCGGGATTGGTCCGCCGCTCGGTCAGCGCGGACATCGTCCACCCCTCCCCGTCAGAAGGCTGCTCCTGAAGGACAGCCCAATTGATCGTGCGTCCATCCAGACGTGGTGGAGTACCCGTCTTGAGGCGCGCCATAGGAAGATCGGCACCACGTAGCTGCTTGGCCAAGCGGGTAGCCGCGTTTTCGCCGATACGGCCGCCTTCAAATCGCTCTTCACCGCGGAACAGTATGCCACCTAGGAAAGTGCCGGTGCAAAGGACCACGCGTGACGCATGAAGCTCTGTGCTATCAGCGAGTTCTAGTCCGGCAACCGCACCGCTTTTCAGAATTAGAGCAGCGGCCTCGCCTTCGATCAGGGTAAGGTTGGCTTGCGCCTTCACAGTCTTCTGGACCGCCGCTTTAAACAAAGCCCGGTCGGCCTGAACCCTAGGACCCCAGACCGCGCTGCCCTTTGAACGGTTAAGCATCCGGTAATGGATCGCGCCCGCATCGGCCGCACGACCGAGCACGCCGTCCAACGCATCAACTTCACGGACCAGATGCCCCTTGCCCAAGCCACCTATGGCAGGGTTGCAGCTCATCGCGCCGACAGCATCGAGATCAAAGCTGACGAGCGCCGTGCGCGCACCCATGCGCGCCGCCGCACAGGCGGCTTCGACCCCGGCGTGACCACCACCGATAACCAGAACGTCAAAGTTTTGCATGAGCAGCGCAAATAGGGTTTCGACGCCCGCTCGTCAAAGGTGTTTCACGTGAAACATTGCCGTGCAGCTTGGCCTATTTGCCGATGCAGAACCGCCCAAACAATGCGTCGAGCATATCCTCGGTCGCCGCGCGTCCAATAAGACCATCAAAGGCGAGGCGAGCACGGCGTAGCTCTTCGCCCACCAGGAGGGGATCTTTCAAGCTTCGGCCAGACCTCAAAGCCCCCGCCGCGTTATCGATCAATGTATGTTGTCGTGCGCTCAAGGCGGCCTCTCCAGCCTTTGGCATGGCTGAACGTGCTTTGTGCACCAGCGCCTCCTTCAGAGCAGCAACACCCTCTCCAGACAAAGCAGAGACCGTGTAATCAGCCGAGAGCTTCGGCACGAAATCATCGGCATCCTTGCGTGCGGCAATTTCCCAAGCAGCTTCAGGTCCCTCATCCTCATCACCAAGCCACAAAACAAGATCGGCACCTGTAAAGGCGCGCCGCGCTCGCTCGATGCCCTCGGCTTCAATGGCATCAGTGGCGGTTGCGATATCATCCCGAACACCTGCCGTGTCGATAAAGCTGAAAGGAACACCACCAATCGCTACGTTTCGCTCGATAACGTCGCGCGTCGTGCCGGCGATAGGAGATGTAATTGCTGCCTCGCTTTCGACCAGCGCGTTGAAGAGCGTCGACTTCCCGGCATTCGGTGGTCCGGCCAAAACCACTCGGTAGCCATTCCTCAACGCCTCACTGCGCGGGCGCGCGAGCCAACTCCCCATTTCCTCAAGCAAGGCATCGATGTTCGACGTGAAGCTCTGAGGAAGCTCATCCACGTCGTCTTCGTCGGAGAAATCTAATGCGGCTTCAACTTGGGCTGACAACTGAAGGACTCGACTACGCCAGTCTTCAACCTGACCTGACACCACGCCGGTCGCGCTTGCCATAGCAGCGGCGCGCTGAAGCTCCGTCTCCGCCGAAAGGAGGTCCGCAAGCCCCTCGGCCTCAGCCAGATCAATCCGGCCATTGGCAAAGGCGCGGCGAGTGAATTCTCCGGGCTCAGCTGCCCGAAGACCATCCATAGCACTCAGAGCACCCTCAACTGCTGCAAGAACCGCCCTACCCCCATGACAATGCAGCTCTGCCAAGTCCTCGCCTGTCGCCGTGTTTGGTCCGGGAAACCAAAGAACGAGCGCTTCATCGAGAACACGGCCACCATTGTCCCGCAGCCGCGCCAATGACGCTCTGCGCTCTTCGATGGTCCGCCCAGTCATCCGATGCAGCGCCTCGCCCGCCATCGGACCACTCACGCGGATCACCCCTATGGCAGCGGGAGGAGACCCACTGGAGACTGCAAAGATGGTATCGGACATGGCTGCTGCGGCCTGCGAAGGCTCTAATCTTTGCCTTTTGAGCCGCCGCCAGGGCGCATCCCGCTTTCCATGAAGTTCTGGAACATTTTCAGTCCCATCTGCCCCATTGGTGCCAAGGCTTGTGCGTATTGCTGAAGTTGGTCGGGGCTGCTCACACCCTGCATCGCCTTGGTGATGTTCTCGACATAAGCGTTGTTAGCCTCAGTCACATCGGGAAGACCCATAAACGCGCGCGCTTCCTCGGGCGTGCAATCAATCTCGATATTCACTTTCATGGTTCTCTCCTGGCGGTTCTTTTGCTTTTAGACCGAGAAGCGCCGAGCCATCAAAAGTCAGTTCAGCACCGCAAAGTTCATAATCAAACGGCGAGTTTCCGGATCGAGTGCCTCCGGCAAGTCCGCATCAAGGTTGCTACGCCGCTTTTCGACGGAATCTGCAATCGTGATCCGGCGCATCGCCCAATCAGGACAGGCGCGATCTTCCACCTCTTTCCGGCTCAACATTGATACACCGCTATGGCGAGGATCGTAGGCAATGCGCGTCATCAGAGCGACCAATTGAGACTCGTCACCTTCCAGCAATTGCAGGAAGTTACGCCCGTTGTAGAGCAATAATCCAGTGATACCCCGAGCAGGGTTGTTGCGCGTGCTGCTCGCAAGGATTTCGTCAACCTGCTCGCGAGTCATATCCGGCGCAGTGCTGATATAGAGATACTGACTAAGCATGTGCTGATTGCCATAAGGCCGAGGTCGCGCTTTGCCAACATTGCTTTCTGGCGTGCGCAACCCCGGAGATAACCCCTACTGATTCATCGTGTCGAAGAAGTCTTCGTTGGTCTTGGAGTCCTTCATCTTGTCGAGGAGGAATTCCATCGCATCGATCGTGCCCATCTGCATGAGAATACGGCGCAGGACCCACATTTTCGACAGCTTGTCTTTCTCGACCAGCAGCTCTTCCTTCCGAGTGCCGGACTTGCCTACATCCAGAGCCGGGAAGATGCGCTTATCAGAGACCTTGCGATCAAGGACGATTTCGGAGTTACCCGTGCCCTTGAATTCTTCAAAGATCACCTCGTCCATGCGGCTGCCCGTATCGATCAGCGCGGTGGCAATGATCGAAAGCGAACCACCCTCTTCAATGTTTCGCGCAGCACCAAAGAAACGTTTCGGACGCTGAAGCGCGTTGGCATCAACACCACCCGTAAGAACCTTGCCTGAGCTTGGAACAACAGTGTTGTACGCGCGGCCAAGGCGGGTGATTGAATCGAGCAGGATAACCACATCCTTCTTATGCTCAACCAAGCGTTTTGCCTTTTCAATAACCATTTCAGCTACTTGAACGTGGCGATTGGCAGGTTCATCGAAGGTGGAAGAGATAACTTCGCCGTTCACACTGCGCTGCATGTCGGTGACTTCCTCGGGACGCTCATCGACCAGCAGAACCAGAAGGAACACCTCAGGATGATTGTCGGTGATCGCTTTGGCAATGTTCTGCAGCAGAACCGTTTTACCGGTACGCGGCGGCGCGACAATCAGTGCGCGCTGACCCTTACCCTGCGGCGACACAATATCGATCACCCGCGCGGACTTATCCTTCACCGTGGGGTCGAGCGTATCGAGATTGAGCTTCTGCTCCGGATACAGCGGCGTAAGGTTGTCAAAGTTGGTCCGCATGCGAACTTGCTGCGGATCTTCGTAGTTTACCGTCGCGAGGCCGGTCAGCGCGAAGTAGCGTTCGCCTTCTTTTGGCGCTCGAATTTCGCCTTCGACCGTATCACCGGTGCGCAGGCCCCATTTGCGGATCTGGTTGGGAGATACATAGATATCGTCCGGTCCTGCGAGATAGTTTGCTTCGGGCGAACGCAGGAAACCAAAGCCGTCCTGCAGCACTTCGATCGTGCCGATACCCATGATCTTTTCTTCGTACTCTTCATCCTCCGCGAGTTCGCGCAGGATGCTGAAGAGCAGGTCCTGACGGCGCATGGTCGATGCGCTTTCAACGCCCAGCTCTTCTGCCATAGCGACAAGCTCGGCCGGAGTTTTGAGTTTCAAGTCTTTGAGATGCATTGTGAAATCAATCCAATTGGTGGAAGTGGCCGGCCAGTCAATACCTCTTTGGACGAGGCGCTCCTTGAAAATGTGATCTTGGGATCAATAGGAGCTGGGCTTGGAGAAAGCAGACAGGCAACGTCGTCGCGACGATGCGGAAGCCGGAATTGAGAACTGCAAAATATGACCCGCAGCCGCGTTGGTCAATCGCGAATCAGAAGGGTTTCAGATAAACCAGGGCCACGATCAGTATAAGAAGCAAACCTGGCACCTCGCCAAACATACGGCACTGCTTCTCTGTCAACGGCCGCTCACCCCGTGCCATCTTCTTGGTCTGCGCAACCAGCCAACCGTGATAGCCCGTAAGCACAAGGACCAATGTCACCTTGGCGTGGAACCAACCTTGAGTGAACGCGCCCAAGGCATATGCGAGCAAGAGCCCAAGCAACCAGACGATAATCAGGCTCGGCGTCAGAATAATCTTGCGGAGCTTGCCCATCCGCTCGGCCCATTTCGCCTCGCCTTCGCTGCCCGAGGCGTGATCGAGCATGTAGATGCATTGGCGCGGCAGCATGAACAATCCAGCAAGCCAGAACACCATAAAGATGACATGGCCGATCTTGACCCATGGATAGATCGAGAGAACGAACTCCTGCATCTTACCCTCTGACCGCCTTCAGCAGCTCGTGCACATGCTCAATTGGCGTAAACTGGCCGATGCCGTGACCCAAATTGAACACCTGCGGACGGTCTTCAAATGCATTAAGGATCGCGCGAACCCTCTCAGGCAGCATCGGGCCACCAGCTTCGACCAGCAGCGGATCTAGATTGCCCTGCACCGGCATGCCATCAGGCAATTCCGCGTGAACCCAAGTGGGATCGAGCGTTTCATCCATTCCTATCGCATCAACACCCGTTTCTCGTGCATAGGCCGCTAGTTTTGAACCAGCGCCTTTCGGAAAGCCAATTACAGGTGTGTCTGGATGCGATTGCTTGATCTGAGCAGTTATCTCGGCATTTGGCGCAACAACCCACCGCTCAAATTCGTCTGGCGCCAAGCTTCCGGCCCAACTGTCAAACAGCTGCACCGCTTCAGCGCCCGCATCAATTTGCCCACGCAAATACTCGACCGAGACTTGGATGATCGCGTCGACGATCGCCTGCATCCGCGCCGGATCCTGATAGGCGAGCAAACGCGCCGGACCCTGATCCTTTGAACCCTGCCCGGCGATCATATAGGTAGCGACGGTCCACGGAGACCCTGCAAAGCCAAGCATCGTCACTTGGTCGGAAATCATCGAGCGCGTCAGCCGCACTGTCTCATAAATCGGATCGAAGCGCTCTTTAGTCTCGGTGAAATCACTCAACTCGGATTCAAGAAGCGTCGGACTGAGATGCGGTCCCTCGCCCGCGAGAAATGCGAGTCCCTGTCCCATTGCGTGCGGAACAATCAGAATGTCAGAGAAAAGGATCGCTCCATCAAACCCAAACCGTCGGATCGGCTGCACGGTGATCTCTGCCGCGGCTTCGCTATCATAAACTAGCTCAAGGAAGCCGCCCTTCTCTGCACGAAGTTCCCTGTATTCAGGGAGATAGCGACCAGCTTGACGCATGAGCCAGACAGGAGCGACATCAGGTTTGGCACCCTTAAGGGTATCGAGAAGCGGACCAGGCATGGAGTTCCTCTAATCTAAAATTATATATTTTTAAAAGGATTGATGGAGTGTGTTGGCCCTGTGGAAACTGGGTACAAACGATCCCTGCCTGATTTCTCCCGTGCTGAACACCCCGTTAGCCATATTGCGACTCTGCAGGATCCTTGAGTCAAACGGATTCTATCCACGCTATCCCAAGCCTGTCCAAAACCGTTGCCCCATGTCGGCAAGTGCCCCGAGAATTTTTGCCGGATCGGGGGTGTTTTTTCGTGCCCGGCTTGTCCGCAATTCTCTCCCGTGGTTTATGCCATGGTCTATCCACAAGCCGCCGGACGCATCGCCCGACTCATGAATCGCCTTAACCTGCATCTTGTCTCGGATCTCGACCGGGGAAACGCTGGAGATGATTGCGAAAGCGGCGCTGGCGCAGTTCGACGATCCTGATGTGGCGCGCCACTTTTGGCCGATGGTGCGTTCCAAACAGCATCTTGACCGGATTGTGCCCGATCTGGCGGATAATCCGGGGTTGGTTCTGTTCACTTTGGTGAATCCTGAAACCCGCGCGCGGTTGGAAGAGCACTGTCGCCATCTTGGTCTGCCTGCTGTGCCTGTGCTGGATCAGGTGACGGCATCCCTAGAAGCACAATTGGGACAAGAGGCGCACGGTCGCCCCGGCCGTCAGCACTCGATGGATGATGCCTATTTCAAGCGGGTCGAGGCGATTCAGTACACGATCGCTCATGATGATGGCGTCGGGCATGAAGATTGGGAGCAGGCCGATATCGTTCTTGCCGGTGTGTCTCGCAGTTCAAAGACGCCGACGAGCATTTATCTCGCCAATCGCGGGTACAAAACCGCCAATATCCCTCTGGTCGTAGAAAGTCCGCCGCCCCCCGCCCTGTTCGGCTTGCGCAATCCTTTGGTCGTGGGTTTGACCACGGCACCCGAGCGATTGGTACAAATTCGCCGCAACCGGCTTCTTTCGCTCAATGAGGGCACGGAAACCTCATATGTCGATAACGATAAGGTAAAGAGCGAACTTCAGTTCGCGCGCCGGATGTTTGCTGACAATGGCTGGCCGGTAATTGACGTCACACGGCGCTCAATCGAGGAAAGCGCTGCGGCCATTATTCGGCTTGCGCAAGAACGTGAGCGTCGAGAGAAGCCGGTGGACGGAGTGTCCAAACCGATATGACCGATACGGACATGCGCTGCGCGCTAATTCTCGCCTCAAAGTCTGCGTCACGCAAAGCGATGCTGGATGCGGCTGGTGTTACCTATGACGCAATTCCTGCCGAAATCGATGAACGTGCGGTCGAAGCGAGTTTGAATGATGTAGCGGCGCCGGAAATCGCCGAAGCACTAAGTGTCGCCAAAGCGGCGGCATTGACCAATGAGTTTCCCGAAACACTGGTTTTAGGCAGCGACTCTCTTGTGGTTGTCGAGGGTCAGAGGTTTGATAAACCCACGTCGCGTGAGAATGCCGCAGAGCATTTGCGTTTCTTCTCGAACAGAACACTCGAACTCCACAGCGCGGCCGCCTTGGTGCGCGGCGATACCTGCGAATGGAGCCATGCCGATGTCGCATATCTGCAAGTTCGTGATTTGAGCGACGAATTCATCGAGCATTATCTGAGCATCGAATGGCCAGAGGTCGGTTTTACAGTCGGCGTTTTCCGGATTGAGGCGATGGGCGTACAACTTTTCGATACCATTGAAGGCGATCAGTTCAGCATTTTGGGTATGCCACTGCTTCCCTTGCTGGGAGCATTGCGTGATTTGGGTGCGTTGCGCGCATGAGCGAAGACACAGACCTGCCTTACGCAGAGGTGATCGGTGACCCGATCAGCCAGTCCAAGTCTCCTCTGATCCATGGTTTCTGGCTCAAGAAGCTTGAAATTGAGGGGCAATATGGCGCGCGCGCCGTGACGCGAGACACGATCGCGGAGTATTTAGCGCAAAGGCGTGCCGATCAGAATTGGCGTGGTTGCAATGTAACGATGCCACTCAAACAGGCGATCATCCCGTTCCTCGATCGCGTCGAGCCACAAGCAATGGAGATCGGCGCAGTGAACACCATCTATCGCGACGGTGATCAGTTAGTGGGCGCAAACACTGATGTTGAAGGCTTCCTTGAGCCAATCCGCCCCTATCTGGCGCGGCAGCACCTCTTTAGAATGGCTCGAGTTCTCGGCACAGGTGGCGCTGCACGAGCTATTATCTCGGCGTTGAAGAATGAGGGCTTCGTTCTTGTGCTTGCTGGCCGCAATGTTGGTAAGGCGCGCAAGCTTCTTGCCGAGCTAACTACGCCCGAAGACAATTTCACCGCGCCTTTGGCCATGTTTGCGAAGCCCACCGACTTTGCCTTTGATGATCGCGAAGGGTGCCTTGATTTGATCGTGAATGCTTCTCCCCTTGGGATGCGAGGTCAGCCAAACCTGCAATTCGATATGAGTCACGCCCCGCCGGGGAGCATTGTCTATGACATAGTGACAGATCCTGTGGAGACTGACCTGCTGCGAGCGGCAAAAGAAGCGGGGTTCACCACTATTGGTGGGCTCACCATGCTGGTGGGCCAGGCAGCTGCCGCTTTTGAGAAGTTCTTCGGTCAGGAACCTCCGCGCGATCTGGATCACGAATTGATCGATAGGCTGACCGCATGAATGGTAACCCAGAGATTGCTGAGAAGCGGCCTAAACTGATCGGCCTCACAGGCTCAATTGGTATGGGCAAATCGACGGTTGCCGCCATGTTCGAGCGTGCTGGCGTCCCTGTTTTCGATGCCGATGCAAGTGTACGCCAAATGCAGGGTCCTGATGGCGAATTATTGCCTGCCATTGAGGAGGCATTTCCGGGGTCAACGAGTCCAAACGGTGTAGACCGCGAAAAGCTGGGCGAGCTCGTTTTTGCAGACAAGGAAGCACTCGGGCGGTTGGAAGCTATCGTGCATCCGGCTGTTGGTGCAAAGCGAGCGGCGTTTCTCGAGGAGAACGCCGATCAACCAATGGTCCTGTTTGATATACCCCTACTTTATGAGGGCAACAGTGCGGCGATGTTGGATGCGGTTGTGGTGGTGTCTGCTCCCGCGGATGTTCAACGAGAACGGGTTTTGGCGCGTCCGGGCATGACACCGGAAAAGTTCGAGCACATTCTTGGTCTGCAAGTGCCGGATCTCGCGCAAACGAGAATTGGCGGACCATATAATCGATACAGGTACATCCCTCGAGGAGACCGAGAATCAAGTTAAGGCACTGATTTACAGACTTTTATCTAATGTCACACCAGGATAGACAATCAATTCCACCTCTTGCACAAACCCCCAAATGGGCAGATAGTCCGACTAATGCGTGAGATTGTTTTCGACACCGAAACCACCGGCCTAGACCCCAAAACGGGGGACCGGATGGTCGAAATGGGATGTGTTGAGATGGTTGGCCGGGTGGCAACCGGAAAAACATACCACGCCTACTACAATCCGGAACGCGATATGCCCGCCGCTGCCGAAGCGGTTCACGGCCTTTCCATCAGCTTTCTCGAAGGCAAACCGCTTTTCAGCGAGACAGTTGATGAATTGCTCGAATTTCTCGGCAACGCACCTTTGGTGGCGCACAACGCAGGCTTCGATTTCGGATTTTTGAATGCGGAGTTAGAGCGGATCGGTCGTGAGCCGATTTCAATGGATCGTATGGTTGATACCGTTGCCATCGCTCGAAAAAAGCACCCCGGCGCAAAGCTCTCGCTTGATGCGCTTTGCACCCGCTATGGCATTGATCGCAGCCACCGCGTGAAGCACGGCGCGCTGCTTGATGCGGAGCTGCTATCTCAGGTTTATGTCGAACTGACCGGCGGGCGACAGATTGGCCTTGAACTGGCTGCAGGTGAGCCTGCGCAGGACACCACGGGAAGCACAGCCGAACGGATAGCTTATCCGAGCACAGTGTCGGCCAAACGCCCGTTCCGCAAGCCGCGCCCACATGCCGCTTCGCCTGACGAGCTGGAGCGCCACAAAGAGTTTATGTCCAAGATCGAAGGGGCGATCTGGGCACAATAGGAGAGCGATTATGGAAATCCGGATTTCAGGTCACCAGGTTCAAACCGGTGCCGCGCTGCAAGAACATGCCAGCGACCGTCTGGAAGACATAGTCGACAAGTATTTTGACCGCGCGATTTCCTCTCACGTCACTTTTGGTAAAGGCGACGCCGGCGCGTTTCGCTGTGATATCGTGACCCATGTGATGCAGGGTCTGATCTTAAAGGCGCAGGGTAATGCGCACGACGCGCATGTATCTTTCGATGATGCTGCGGCGAAGATCGAGAAACAGCTGCGGCGCTACAAGAGGCGCCTGAAAGATCGGCACGAACAGGCCGATCACGCGCGTGCGGCCGAAGAAGCGGCCTACACCATCTTCGCCTCAGAAGAGAGTGAAGAGGAAATCACTGCCGATTCACCGCCGATCATCGCCGAAACCAGCACCGATATCCCGACTTGCAGTGTTGCGGACGCGGTGATGACTTTGGATCTGCGCGACACGCCAGCGCTTTTCTTCAAAAATGCTGGCACTGACAGGCATAATATGGTTTATCGCCGCGCTGACGGCTCGATCGGATGGGTTGAGCCTTGCTAAGGATGCTTTCGACCCGGGTCCGAACGAACGAGACCAGCGAGCGAATGGGAGTCCTGCCAGACAATCCGGGATCGTCACTACACCCCCGCCGGTGGCTTTTCTAAGTGTCTGGTAAATATGATAGAAATACGGGATCATTAGAGTACCAATGCAAATTGACTTTGTGCTGCACCCCGACGCAGTGGCCCTTCGAAATCTTGAGACAAAACGGGACGTTCTCAACGAACTCTCGCAGCTTTTTGCTGACGTCTACGGCTTGGATTCGGTCGCTGTATGCGATGGTCTCGAGCAGCGAGAAGCGCTTGGAAGCACTGGTTTTGGCCGTGGGGTCGCAATTCCACACTGTCGTAGCGCCGATGTTAAACGCCCAACGGTTGCTTTGCTGAAATTGGAGCATCCGGTCGATTTTGCCGCTGCTGATGCCATGCCGGTATCGCTGGTCTTCGGACTTGTGTCCCCGGAGAATGCAGGTGCCACACATCTCCATGCTTTGGCAGCTATTTCCCGCCCGACGCGCGATGAGGCTATGCTTCAAACGCTGCTGGATGCGCCGGATAGCGACGCGCTCTTTTCGGTGCTGACCAACCAGTTTTTGCGTGATGCCGCCTGATAGCATTCGCGAGACGGGAAGCGCTTCGGATGCAAGCGCGGCGGACCAACATTTCCGCGCCCTTGAACGACTCTATGCTTCGGCCCCGATCAACCAAAAGTTCGATTCTCGCCTCGAGATTGTTGCTCAGGGGCTATCCCGCTTGCACTTCAATGTAAGCGAGACCGACTATCACGCCGCCGGTGCTGCGCATGGCACGGTCTATTTCAAGATGCTCGATGATGCGGCGTTTTATGCGGCGAATACGCTGGCGACGGATCGCTTTCTGCTCACCACGAGCTTCAACCTTCATTTCACGAAGCCTGTGCGCGAAGGTCCTGTGACCGCTGAAGGCAAATGGGTTAGCGGCAAGCGACGCGTGTTTGTCGCGGAGTCACGTTTGGTTGATGCAGAGGGCGATGAGATCGGGCGCGGAACTGGCACCTTCATGCGTTCCCGCATCGCGCTTTCCAGTTTACCGGGCTATTCGCCGGGTGCATCCGGCCCCGAATGACTGCACGGCTCCCAGCCCACCTCGAAGTAAGCGCGATGATCCGGCTCGCGGAAACGCGGGGCGGTTCGGGGATGGTTCTGTCCAAAGGCGAGCGTGATGCGGGTACGATCCTGTTGGTCACCATGCGGCGCGGGCAGGACGCGGAACTGTTCGAACGGATGCCCCAGCTTGATGGCACCCGCAGTTTCTCCCGCACCAAAGCGCAGGAAGCAGACAAGCCTTTCGAGTTTTCCGAATATCTGGAGCGACGCCGCAATCAGGATCCCGATATCTGGATCGTTGAAATCGACGTGGATGATCCCGACGCGTTTCGCGCCGAACTGCCAGCTTAGTCCCGCAATACTGCCCATACCGGCGCATGGTCGCTGGCTTTTTCGCGCCCGCGATGGTCGCGATCGACCCCGACAGATGCCAGTCGGTCCGCCAACTCTGGCGTCAGCAGGATGTGGTCAATCCGGAAACCGTGATCGCGTTGCCATGCGCCTGCTTGATAGTCCCAATAGGTCCAGACCCCGCCGCGCGGATTGAGTGTGCGCATGGTATCGGTCCACCCATCCGCAAGCAGCCGGGCATAGGCGGCGCGGCTTTCGGGCTGCATGAGTGCGTCGCTGGCCATGGCTTTGACTGAAAAAGTGTCATCATCTTCAGGAATGACATTGTAATCGCCGAGGACCGCGGCGGGCACTTCTTCTGCCCAAATAGCAGCCATTCGCGCTCGCAACTTTTCCATCCAGGCGAGTTTGTAGTCGAACTTGGGTCCGGGATGCGGGTTTCCGTTCGGAAGGTAGATGCAAACGATGCGGGTGGCTGGCCCACCGTCCTTGCTCACATCAACTTCAAGGTAACGCGCTTGTTCGCCCTCACCCTCTTTCGGACCGTTTATGCCTAAGCCGCGCTGCACCTCTGCTGGCGCGTCATAGCCTGCCTCTTTGTCGGTAAGGATAGCCACGCCGTTAAAGGATTTTTGGCCGTGGGTAAGCACGTGATAGCCGAGCCCCTCAAGCTCTTCGCGCGGGAAGCCTTCATCCTGACTTTTGATTTCTTGCAGGCAGGCGACCGAAGGCCTGGTTTCCGAGAGCCATTCTTTGAGACGCGGCAGGCGCGCTTTCACACCGTTGATGTTGAATGTGGCGATTTTCATGGCAATCTTACTGCCCGAACTCGCCCGCCGGGTCTAACTTAAATCCCGAAACTTGAGCCGCATCCACAACCGGCTGCGGCGTTGGGGTTTTCGACGCGGAACGCCGCGCCGCCCAGTGATTCTACGAAGTCGACGACACTACCACCAACCAGATCGAGACTGACCGGATCAACGACGAGCTTCACGCCGCTCGTTTCGCTGACCATGTCATCGCCTTCGGCCGCTTCGGCGAGGTCAAACTTGTATTGGAAACCAGAACAGCCGCCCCCTCGACCGAGAGCCGTAAAATTGCAGGCTTGGTCTGCTTTTCAGCGATAAACGCGACGCGTTTGGCAGCCGCCTCGGTAAGGGTCAGTGTTTCAGCCATCACGAGACCATTTAGGGTGCGTGGTGCAGTTCCTCAAGCGGTCTGGATATAGCTGCGCAAAGCCTCGGCTTCATGCTCGACCTCGTCAATTTTGTTCTTCACTAGATCGCCAATTGAAATGAACGCCAGAAGTGCTCCATTCTCCACCACAGGGAAGTGGCGGAAACGCCGGCGAGTCATCAGTGCGAGCGCATCGTCGATGGTCGTCGATGGTTCCACCGTAACCGGGGGCGAGGTCATAATATCCTCCACCTTCAGGTGCAGGCAATGCTCTCCGGACTTTGCAAGCTGATAGATCACATCACGCTCGGAAATGATTCCGGCGATCGTCCCGGCGCGCAGGACGGGAAGTGCACCGATCCGCTGACCAGCGAGCATCTGGATCGCTTCGGAAACTGGGGTCGATACATCGCAGGAGATAATGTCGGCGGGCGAACGCCCCTCGATAATGCGGGCTATAGTCATGGGCCGTCTCCTTTCTTGAATCAGGAAGGTGCCATTTTTATCGGCAAAATGCGAGTCTGGCCGTCTTCAGGGGCGCGGCTGGCTCTAAACCATTGCAATGCGGGCTATCGCACCGCATGTGGGGCCAATGGTTCAGAAGTCCCCCTCGATGATCCTGAAAACGCGGCTTATGCGTGGGCGCGTTATCGCCAGATCATGAAAATGCTGATGGCCGTCACGATGGTGACCGTGCTGATCGCGATTGGTCTACTCTACGCCTATAATGGCATGATTTCGGTCCACTTCTATATCGCGGTGGCGCTTGGGATCAGCTTCACGATGCTATTGGGTGGCGGGCTGATGGGGCTTGTTTTCCTGTCCAACGGGACCGGTCATGATGATTCGGTCGACAATCGTCTGCCAAGCCGCGACGAGCTGTGGTCCAAGGGTGAGGACGAGGACTGATCAGACTGCGCCGGGCGGTGTGAGTCGATAATCTTCCACCGGCACGCCGCCGATCAAATGCTCTTGGATAATCCGCTCCAGCACTTGTGGAGAGCAGGAGTGGTACCAAACCCCTTCGGGCCACACGACTGCAACCGGCCCAGCGCCGCAAATTTGCAAGCAATCGGCTTTGGTTCGCTGTATTCCACCTCCGAGGCCTCGCGGGTGATCGGAAGTGCGTTTGGGTCCGCCCAAACCTAGCTCTTTGAGCCGGTCTTTGAGATATTGCCACGCGGCTGCGCCGTCTTCTCGAGCGCAGCATTTCTGTTTTTCCGAAAGCGCGCACAGGAAGATATGGCGTTCGATCCCGTCGCCGGGCTTGGCACCGCCATACTTTTTCGCCAGCGCGGTTTGCGCGGCGAGCAGGTTCTGATCATTCATGGTGTGTAAGTTAGGGGCGCTTGCCGACGATGCGAGCGATTTCCGCCTGAACCATCTCTTCGACCATGCCGGGCATGTTCTTATCGAGCCATTCAGCCAGCATCGGGCGCAGTAGCTCGCGAGTCAGCCCTTCGAGCGAGGTCTCGCCAGAACGCACAATCTGTGGCTTGGCCCCGGGCGCCGCCAGAGTTGCGAGCGCAGAGAGGTTTTCTTTCATTGCGCTGCGCGCTTCTTCGCGGATCAGCGAATCGTAGCCGTCTTCAACAGCCTCGTCGTCCGCAGCCAGCTCCATGTCGGCCAGATCAAGGATCTCTTCGACCACGGCCTCTTCTTCGGGTTCCTGCGCCGCCTTGGCGCGATCAGCGGCTTCGTCGGCATCCGCCTGACGTTGACGACGAACATCAACGGCCGTGTCACGGTTGTCGCGCGCGATCACCTTCTTGATCGACTCAAGAATTTCCTCAACCGAAGCTTCGTTGTGCTGCGCCATGCGTCGTATCCAGCCCTGTTTCCCCGAATCAGCGCCACACGATGGTTAATCGCCTGGCTCCAATGTTGGGCCAAATGATGCGTCTGCGGGTGGAATGTCAACGGTTCTCGTTGATTTGGGTTCGGCTTTCTCAGGCCGATCCCAGTCCCAGATGTTGTTGCGCACCGAATCATAATTGACGACGGGGTCGTAAAGTGGGCCGCCGATATCGAGGTTGAGATCGCGTGCCTCCGCACGGCCCATCAACGCCAGAAGATTGAACCCGGCGACATAGGCATTGCGCCGCGCGGTGACCAATTGCGCCCGCGCGACAAGCAATTCCTGTTCCGCGTTTAGGACATCAAGCACGGTCCGGTTGCCGATCGAGTTCTCAGCGCGCACCCCTTCAAGACTGACTTCTGCGGCTTCCACCGCCTTCTCGGCACTAACAATCGCGGCATTTGCACCACGCCAATTGGCGTAGGTCGCGCGGGTTGCGCGAATGGTTTCGCGTTCAGTCTCGATGATCTGTTCAAGCGCAGAGGTTTCTCGTGCGCTGGCCTGTCGCTCGCGCGCTGCCGGCAGTCCACCTTGAAACAGCGGGAAGGTAACGCGCACGCCAACATTGGCGGTTGTTTCGCTCTGTGCGAAGTTCGCAGACGTCGGGCCGCCCAGCGTCCCATAGAAATCGCTGTAATCGCCATTGGCGAAGAGGCTGACGGTTGGCTTCCGGCCGGCGCCCGCTGCTTTGGTGTCGTAACCGGCAGCTCTTGCTGCGTCCTTGGTCGCGATCAGAGCGGGGTTGTTATCAAGCGCTACGGTAACCGCTTCACTGGCTGATTTAGGCATGCCCTGAAGTGGTGGCGGTGCTTGCAGCTCTCCGGCGGGCCTTCCAACCAATTGGATGTACGTCTCGCGCGCGCCGATCAGGTTTGCTTCTGCAGTGCGAAGATCACCCTCTGCCTGTGCGAAACGTGATTGAGACTGCGCGACATCGGTGCGCGTCAAATCACCGATCTCAAATCGGTCGCTGGTCGCCTCGACATTGACACCCAGAACATCAACTTGGTTCGCGGCCAATGCGACCAAGGCTTCGGTGCGGAGCACGTCCATGTAGGCAACGACGACATTCGTGAAGAGGAGACTCTCGGCATTGCGCAATTGCGCGCGTCCAGCCAGCACGCGTTGCTCTGCAGCCTGAATGTTGTTCTTCACCGCACCGCCCGAATAAATGGGCATCAGAACCTGCGCATTCACGCCAAGGTTTCGTGCCGGAGCGGTGAATGAGTTCGCTGATCGACGGACAAACTCGATGTGTGTTGCCGTCACGGTCGCGCTGGGAAGCGCTTGCGCTCTAGCGATAGGCACGCCTTCATCGGTCGCCTTCTGATCCGCGCGCGCCTGTTCGATAGTCGGGTTCGTTTTGTAGGCTGAAACCAATGCTTCGCGCAGCGTATCAGCATGCGCCGGCGATGCCGCCGCCAGAGCCGTCAGACTACTCCCGATCAGAGCTATACGAAGGCGACCCGCTCCGCTCACGAAAAGGACCAGCCCTTTGCCTTGGCAAATTGGCTAAGAACGGGGATGCCGAGATCCTCGACTGGCTGAAGCGAAACATGTCCGGCAACCTTGCGGCCGGAAGAAAGCCGAGTGACCTGTCGCAGAAGTTGGCCTGATACAATTCGGCCTCCCTCAGCAAGCTTCTTGGCAAGGCCATCAGGGAGCTGTTCGATCGCTCCGTCGACGACGATCAGGCTGAACTCGCCCTTCACTTTGGGTTTGGACGCCGCTTCATCGGCAGAGATGGTGTCCACTTTGGTCACCAACGGCCCAATAAGCGCCGTCAGATATCCGGTTCCGCCATCAACAACCAAAACTGTGTCATCAGTCTTCGGCGCCGCTTCGAGCAGTAGTTTGCCGTAGAACAGGGGTGAGGCGAGCGCACCGCCATCAACCGCAACCGAGCGGTCAATATACGCCAGTGCCGCTTTATCTTCAGGCACGAAGTCCTCGCGTGGCACCGCCATCATACGGGCAAGGACATATTCCTCGTTCACGCCGCTGGTGCGCAATTGGCTGTCGATCATGGCCTTGCGCGCCGTGCCTGTATCCAGAGTGGTTGCAGTCGTAGTCATACTATCTCCGTGAAGCTGTATTACTCACGCAATACAGTGCGTCAACCCTTCTCTAGCTATCCGTGTGTGCAGTTCCAAGCCATTTGGTGCTGTTGTCCTTTGACCTCTAGGCCAAGCGGTGCAAATGGGGCCGCACATTCGACCGGGATAAGGAACGCTTCGATGAGTGACATTACCAATGACGGGCAAATTTTCGGTGCGACAGGCAAGGTTCGCATCGAAAGCGATTCGCTGGGCGACGTCGCTGTGCCCGTTGATGCGCATTGGGGGGCACAGACCCAGCGCAGTCTAGCCAATTTTGATATCGGCACTGAGAAGATGCCTGCGCCGCTGGTGAAAGCGCTGGGAATCCAGAAGCAGTCGGCGGCCAAGGCTAATATGGATCTGGGCGTTCTCGATACGAAGCTGGGTGATGCTATTGTCGCTGCGGCCGCGGAAGTGATTGACTCGACTCTCGCTGATCAATTCCCGCTCGCCGTATGGCAGACCGGCTCTGGCACCCAGTCGAATATGAACGCCAACGAAGTCATCGCCAGTCGCGCGAACCAAATCCTCACCGGGACGCATGGCGGCAAGGAACCGGTCCACCCCAACGATCACTGCAATATGGGGCAGAGCTCGAATGACACGTTCCCGACGGCAATGCATATCGCTGCGGCGTGTGAGACAATCGAGCAGCTGATCCCTGCGCTCGGTACGTTGCACGGGGCGCTGGACGCCAAAGCCACAGCGTTTGCCGACATCGTCAAGATCGGCCGCACTCACTTGCAGGATGCCACCCCGCTGACTCTGGGTCAGGAATTTTCGGGTTACGCCAAGCAGGTGGAATATTCGATTGTCCGACTGGAGAATGCCCTTCCCCGCGTGCTTGAACTGGCGCAAGGCGGCACGGCGGTAGGCACCGGCATCAACTCGAAAGCGGGATTTGCTGAAAAGTTTGCCGCGCACGTCGCTGCGGCCACCGGCCATGACTTTGTTACTGCGCCAAACAAGTTTGAGGCGCTGGCAGCGCATGACGCGCTGGTCGAACTCTCAGGCGCGCTCAATTCTACCGCCGTCAGCTTAATGAAGGTAGCCAACGACATCCGCCTCCTGGGCTCCGGCCCGCGGTCAGGTCTTGGTGAGATTGCACTTCCCGCCAATGAGCCGGGTTCCTCAATCATGCCGGGCAAGGTCAACCCGACCCAGTGCGAAGCGCTGACTATGGTTTGTGCGCAAGTGATGGGCAATTACACGACCGTGAGCGTCGCCGGATCGCACGGACACCTTGAACTCAACGTGTTCAAGCCCGTGATGATCAACGCCACGTTGCAATCAATCCGCCTGCTGGCCGATTCCGCCCGCAGCTTCACGACTAATTGCGTCGAGGGTATTGAGGCCAATACTGCACGGATCGACAAGCTGATGAACGAAAGCCTGATGCTTGTTACCGCGCTCAACCCGCATATCGGATATGATAATGCGGCTAAGATCGCGAAAAAGGCCCATGCTGATGGCACGACTTTGAAAGAAGCGGGGCTGGAGCTGGGCCTGCTGACAGAAGAGCAGTTTTCCGAATGGATTAAGCCGCGCGAGATGATCAAGCCACGCGACTAATGAGCTGCGACTGATTGCTGCTTTAGTTCGTAACTTTCGACCAACGCCTGACTCTGCCCGATGATGCGCCCTGCACTATCTTGGCGGAGCGGGCTTGGCGGGTCTATGGCTCGGCTCGTCCATGGATAAAGCACAACCCACCGATCAAAGGCCCACAGTGCCGTTTCGCGTCGTCCTGATTTCGGCGGTTGCGTTGTGGGCGGTCTATTTCGCGCTCATCACAGCGCGCGGACTGATCGTGGGAATGGACTTCGACTTCGAAGTTGTCTGGCGCCGGAGTGTGGTATGCTTGGTTGGTGTGATGGTCACATTGGTCCTGTGGCTCATCATGCGGCTGTTCGAAGGCCGAAAACGCCTAATTATGATGCTCGTGGCTTTAGTGGCTGCCTTGCCAGGCGCAGTGTTGATTGCGCAGGTCAATCAGACGCTCTTCATGCCAATTGTGCAGAAGATGGAGCAAGAGTTTGCCGAGCAGCGTGGCTTTACGATTCGCCGCGATGAATCGGGCAATCTGCTTGCAGAGATTGAGCAACCGCGCGGTTGGGTTCCAGATAAGAGCCAAAAATGGGATCCTGCCAATCCACCTGTGATCACCTTCACGCTGCAGGATGCCAAAGATAAGGCGGGCAAGTGGGCGCCGCTTATCGATGCGGGCCTTAGCCGATATTATATCCTTTTAACTTGGGCAGCGCTGTACATCGCGATGCTCGCCATTGCACAGACACGGGCGGCTGAACGGCGAGAGCAGGAGTTCCGTTCGGCTGCCAAAGCGGCCGAGCTCCGTTCGCTGCGCTATCAGGTGAACCCGCATTTCCTGTTCAACACACTTAATTCGCTTTCTGCGCTGGTGATGACAGGGAAGAAGGAGCGCGCTGAGCAGATGATTCAATCGATCAGCCGTTTCTATCGCCACAGCCTTGCCGATGAGCCGACAAGTGATGTGGCTCTGGTCGATGAGTTCGATTTGCAGCGCCAGTACCTCGATATTGAAGCGGTGCGTTTTCCCGAGCGCCTCAATTGTGTGTTCGATCTCCCTGATGATTTGACCGACGCCCGCGTGCCGGGAATGATCTTGCAGCCGCTGGTTGAGAATTCGGTGAAATATGCAGTGTCGGCGGTGAACCGCAAAGTGACCATCAAGCTAGCCGCGCGCGAGGAATTTGATCGATTGGTCATCACAGTTTCCGATGATGGCCCTGGTGTTCCCCCAGGTACATCGCATGGCTTCGGCATAGGGTTGGCTAATGTAAAAGACCGCCTCGAGGCCCGCTTTGGACATGATATTGGCTTTGCATCAGATCCCGTACACGGAGGATACGTCACCGAAATGCGTATTCCATTGACCCGCCATGGCTGACACCGAAACCACACAGACAAAGCTCCGCACGCTTATCGTCGATGATGAGCCGCTCGCGGTAGAGCGCATCCAAGTGATTTGCGCGGAACTGCCTGCCATCAACGTGGTGGGGACAGCCAGCGATGGCGCCGCCGCATTGAGGCTCGCCGAAAAGCTGACCCCTGATCTCGTTCTCCTTGACATGACAATGCCCGAGCTGGACGGATTGGGCGTTGCCCGCAAATTTGCAGAGCAAGACAAACCACCAGCTGTCATTTTTGTCACTGCACATGAGCATTTCGCGGTCGAAGCGTTCGACCTTGAAGCAATTGATTATGTCTTGAAGCCCGTCGCCGCAGACAGGCTTGAACGTGCGATCGAACGCGCCATTGCGCGTAGCGGTGAAAGCAAGGAAGCGGCCAGCGAATGGCTGGACGAATTGTGGGTCCCGCATCGCTCAGAACTGCTGCGTATCGCTGTAAAAGAGGTGCATCGCATCGATGCAGAACGCGATTATGTGCGTCTGCATGTCGGTGATGCCGAACAAGGACGTTCATATCTTTTGCTGCAGACAATCGCAGGTCTGGAACAACGGTTGGATCCTGACGAGTTCATCCGCATCCACCGTTCCACGATCCTGCGCAAGGACAACATTCGCGGATTGCGGCATGATGGTCTGGGCGTTTGGTCTGCCGAGCTTCAGAATGGTGATGCGCTTCGTATTGGCCGGACCTACCTGAGCAAAGTGAAAGCAATGGCGGGGCGCTAATCGTCCGACCATTTGCAAAGCACCCTCTCACAATTGAAAAAGTAAACGGCCCAAACCCCGGGACTAGGAGGGTTTGGGCCGTCTGAAATGCACCACCGTTTCGGGTCGGTAGGGGGTGCGGTAGCGCTTTGGCTGGTCGGATCAGCCGCCGCGCTGTTGTTCTGCCACCGCGCTGGCGACCTGTTGCTTCGCACTAGCGAGCGCCTTGCGGTAGCATGAGCGCGCCGAGAGCGATTTAATGCGTGAACCAGCGGTCGAAATGTTCTCGACGCCGCAGACTTTCCGGGCTGCTGCTTTCACACGCCGATCAAGCATTTCCTGACCTTCGATGGTTGAAAGGTCGAGGCCAGCAGTGGTCACGGTCGTCGTGTTGACAAGGCGTTCGCCGGCCAGTGCAGGGGTGGCAGTGACGGCAAGACCGATTGTTGCGGCGGCTAGGGTAAACATCTTCATTTCAATTCTCCTCCAACAGGGCACTTCTGTTCGATGGGGGTATCGAACCGGGGGGTGAGAAGCGGCCTGTTGAGAGAAGGAATACTCCCAGCGGCATCTCGGATCATCCCAACCTCGACCTTGCGCCCATTCTGCTCGACCGAATTCACGGCACAATGACCGGCGCATTATTCGTGCCGACAAATGGATGTTTCGCGCCGACGAGCGTTTACGCAATATTGTCACGCACAGCTTTTCGTATGGCCGAAGTGCAATTGACCCGCGACCAAATGCGCTTAGTTCAGTGGTATGACCACCAAACTGTTCCACATTAGCGACGTTCACTTCGGCGTGGAGAACCGCTTGGCTCTTGCCGAGGTTGAAGCGGCGATTGCGCATGAGAAGCCGGATGCGCTGATTTGTACAGGCGATGTGACCCAGCGCGCGAAGCGCAGCGAATATGCGGCGGCAGCTGAGTGGTTTGCAGGACTTGGTGTGCCCGTGGCGCTCAATCCCGGCAATCACGACATGCCATATTATAACCTGATCGAGCGGTTCACCGATCCTTATCGCCGTTATCGCAACCTCGAAAGCTCCGTTGGCGTTGCTTTCGAGTCCGAAAATGTCGTGTTGGTCCCGCTAAAGACAACGGTGCGGGCGCAAGGGCGCTTTCCTTGGTCGGATGGCGTGGTGACCCGCGGCGCATTGGCAAGGACTCTGACGCGACTCGGTGAGTTGCGCGACGATCCGCGCACGATCATCGTCACCGCACACCACCCATTGCTTGGACCAGAAGCCCGCCGCGCCAACCCGACGCGAGGGGGCGATCGAGCATTCGCCGCCATAGCGGCCGCCGGTGCGGATGCTGTGCTCTCAGGACACATCCATCAACCTATCGATGCAGTTCGCGAACGTGGAGGTCATAACCTGCGGATGTTGGGTGCGGGCACTCTTTCGACCCGTCTGCGCCATGGCGCGCCTGCGTCCTATCAAGTGCTGACATGCGGGCCGAAGGGACAGATTGAAGTCGATCTTCGCCGCCATGGTCTTTGAGGCAGCCAAAAAGACCCGAACGTGCCTTAACCCTTTTTAGCGGAACCTGATTAAGACTTTTTTGGCCATACTTCCGTCGAAGGCGTGAAACGCGCCGGTGTTTCATGCGTGATGGTTCTTTGCGCCGGGCGAAAGCCGGCGGGGGAGGAATGGTCGAGAATGTTCAAAGCGCTTGTCTTGGCAGCCATCGTCACTGGCTCAATCGCAGTCGTGCTCGGCTCACAAGGCTCCACCGGAGGAGCGCTTAACGTGCATTCGCTGATTATTGCAGATTACAAGATGTATTGGTCTTGGCCGCTGTTCTTTGCGGGAAGTGGGCTGTCCTGGGGCCTTATCCTGCTTCAGCGCTAGGCGTTTGAGAAGAATGCGCCGACCAAAGCAAAAGGGCGGCCCCGTCTGGGGGCCGCCCTTCTCTTTTCGCGGACTCTGAAGTCCATCAAATTCGAGATCAGCGCTTGCTGAACTGGAAGCTACGACGTGCTTTCGCGCGGCCATATTTCTTACGCTCGACAACGCGGCTGTCTCGGGTGAGGAAGCCAGCGGCTTTGACCGTCGAGCGCAGCGCAGGCTCGTACTTGGTCAGTGCCTGGCTGATGCCGTGCTTGACCGCACCGGCCTGACCAGAAAGGCCGCCACCACGAACCGTGGCGACAACGTCATACTGGCCTTCACGCTCGGTGATGGCGAACGGCTGGTTGATGATCAAACGCAGGGTCGGACGTGCGAAATACACTTCCTGTTCTTTGCCATTCACGGTGACCTTGCCGGTGCCGGGCTTCAGCCAAACGCGCGCAGTGGCGTCTTTACGACGACCAGTGGCGTAGGCGCGGCCCTGTGCGTCCAGTTCCTGCTCTCGGAGTGGAGCAGCTGGGTTCTGAGCGATCTCGGCGGCGTCCGCAGCAGGTGCGTCGCCAGCGATGTCCTTGAGTTCCGACAGATCGGAGACGGTGTTGTTTTCGTCAGCCATTATGCGGAGACCTTGTTTTTGCGGTTCATGGAAGCAACGTCGAGTACCTGCGGGTTTTGCCCGTCATGTGGATGCTCGGTGCCATTGTAGAGGTGCAGGGCCCGCATTTGGTCACGACCCAGCGGACCACGCGGGATCATGCGGAAGACGGCCTTCTCAAGCACGCGCTCTGGGAAACGACCTTCGAGAACTTTCGTAGGAGTGGTTTCCTTGATGCCGCCGGGGTGACCGGTGTGCTTGTAATAAATCTTCTTGTCGGCCTTGTTGCCGGTGAACTTCACCTTGTCGGCGTTGATGACGATCACGTGGTCGCCGCAATCAACATGCGGAGTGTAGCTCGGCTTGTGCTTGCCGCGCAGGTGGTTGGCGATAATCGTGGCGAGGCGGCCTACGACCAGACCTTCGGCATCGATAATATGCCATTTCTTTTCGACCTCGGCCGGTTTGATAGACCGGGTCTGTTTGCTGAGCGCCTTCATGGCTGTTTCCCTAACGAAAATTGATGGGTCTCAAAGGATTTGAAAATTCGCCTGACGACGAATCATGATCCGGCGGTCAGCCCGATCACCTAAGTGCGGCGCATTTGTCCATTCACCGCCCTTAAGTCAAGCAAATCCGCGCCTTTCAAGAGAGGTAAAATAATACCTTCGCCATTCGAGGTTGCGTTGACGGCTTAGGGCTGGGTCATAGTCCAGATGTCGCTGGACCGGCGCTCGCTATCACCAATCCGCGTAATAACCCGTCTTTCCGACCTCTTAAGCCACGGTGCGTCTGAGGCGCATTCGGCAGTGTAATGCAGCTCAAACTCTCCAGTCATTCCACCTGGCAATTGAACAGACTCAACCGTTTGCGATGACGCCTTCATCGGAAAGAAAAGGTCAGGTGGGATCCCTTCGAGCATAGAACCGGCATTGCGCTGAAGCTCAGCAAGTCCTGCGATCTGCGCAGCTTTGTCGTCTCCGGACAGATCGCGCGCCTCAATCACTTGCCGTGCTTCTTCGAGGGCTCTTTGGACATCATCGGAAGCTGAGTGGCGCTCGGCTGACATCAACAGGCCAAGGTCAGAGAGCATCATTGGAAACATCGCATTGGTGGATCGCAACTTTTCGATCCGGGCAAATGCCTCCAATGATGAAGGTGCATCAACCTCAACATCTACTTGCTTGCCCGACACAACCACTCCGCTTCCTTGCATGGCGAAACGTATCGCCCAGCTACGGGTAACGGCGATGTATGCGTTGTGGCCGAGGCCACGCGTGATTGTCCGTTGCAAGTTCATTTGTCCGGACGGAATGCTAAGCCGGCGGGATGCTGCAGCAGAAACGGTTGGAATGCAGGTGATCGCAGCAACTCCAGCGAGCAGAGCGCGTCTTGAAAAGTCGCTCATCCTGCCGCTCCGAGTTTTAAGTCTTCCAGCCAATTCAAGGTCGCAGGATGGCCAGCATCACAGTGCCATCCCAAAATCGCTGGCACATCATAAGGGTGGATCTTACCCAATTGCTCGATCAAGGCATCAAGCACAGACGCGGTAGTCTTAAATACCACAGGAAATTCCGTCGCCGTGTTCACTTTACCACCCCACTCGAAAACCGCGTCTGCTGGTCCCAGAATATTTGCACACGCGATAAGCTTCATTTCAAGAAGCTGCGCAGCAACTTGCTTCGCGGTGTCCTTATCGGGAAACGGGCACCAGACTAAGGCAGCTTTTGATGTCATTTCCGCACTATAGAACGGTCAACAGAGGGCCGCGTCAAGCGTTAGTGGCGCGCGCTCCAACACCTTGCACATGCATTGCCCAAGCAACACTGATGACGAGAAGGGCGCCCGTGAATTGATGCGCCACCGCGATCCAAAGTGACACCTCCGTCAAAACGGTGGTGATGCCCAGCAGAACCATAAAGCCAAAGGCGCTGTGAACCGCGATCGATGCAAGGCGATCTGCAATACGCACACGTCGTGCCAACCAAATGAGCGCCGCGACAGCGACCCAGGCCCACCAGCGATGCAGGAAGTGCAGAAGGATCGGGTCGTGTGTGAGTGTCCAGAAGAAACCGCTCGACCAGTCGATGGAGGGTATCAGCTGTCCGTTCATCAAAGGCCAGTCATACGCCATATGCCCGGCGTTCAGGCCGGCAACCCAAGCACCCAACAATAGCTGCAAAAAGAGAATGAGTGCGACACTCGCGGAAAAGAGCGTAAGCGGCGCGGGCCGCGACTGGGGGTCGCTGGCAAGCCTGCGCAGGTCGCGCGCAGTCCACACCAGCCCCCCGAGAAGAAATAGCGCCGTAAGCAAATGCGCCGAAAGCCGGAAATGGCTCACATCCGTGAGGCTCGTCTCGCCAACACCGGATGACACCATAAACCAACCGAGCGCGCCCTGACCAAGGATCAACGCGAACATGGCGCCCAGCCGCCAAGTGTATCCGCTCGGGATCGCACGCCGGAGCGCAAAGAATACGAAGGGTATCAGGAAGGCGAGGCCAATCACGCGGCCCAATATCCGATGGAACCATTCCCAAAAGAAAATGAACTTGAACGCGGCAAGGTCCATACCCGCCGGGCCGCTTTCATTGATAAACTCGCTCGTGGTCCGATATTTGGCGAATTCAGCCTGCCACGCCGCTTCGGTCAGAGGAGGAAGAATTCCGCTGACGACATTCCATTCGGTGATGGAGAGCCCGCTTTCGGTCAGCCGAGTGATCCCGCCAACCACCACAATCACAACAACAAGCAGTGCAACACACTCAAGCCAACGCGCGAGCGCCAAAGGCCTAGCCAGTGTAACGGCTGATGTCCCCGTGCTGCGGGGCGTCTGAGCGGAGGTTGCCATAATGCGTGTGTCATTGTGATCCCGCCGCTTCAGTTGCAAGCCCATTTGCAGCAAATGCCGATGCGTTCGACGCAATCGCAACGGGGATACACCCCCTTGCGGAATGTGATAATGTTACATAGATACGGCCCACCCTATGAGCGAGCATGATCCATCATCTTTGATTCGTCCGAACATGCGGCGGCGGTTCGACCAGCTTGGTATCGGCCTTGCGGGTCTGTGCGCCTTGCATTGTTTGCTGGCGATCGCTCTGGTGTCGACACTTGGGATGGGAAGTCATTTCCTCGCAGATCCTGCAATCCATCGCATCGGTCTTTTGCTGGCGCTTATCGTGGCGGCGATTGGCATTGGCTGGGGCGCGATCCGTCATCGCCGCGCCGCGCCATTTGTTACGGCATTCGTAGGCCTCACCTTTATGTCGGCCGCGCTTGTTGTCCCTCATGGCTCTCAGGAATTCACCTTCACTCTCGTAGGAGTGGCGCTGGTAGCGACTGGTCACCTGCTCAATATTCGCGCTAACAACCGCTAAGCGGCAACCTGGCGGTTGCGCGGGCGCGCCAGACCCCTATTTGCATTCCCATGAAGACCATCACTTTAAACGGTGAAGCGCGCCGAACTGACGCTTCCACCATCGCTGATCTGGTTCGCGAGTTGGAGCTGGCGCCTGAGAAGGTGGCTGTAGAGCACAACGGAGAGATCGCACCCCGCTCCACCCTTGAAACAGTTGCCTTGGGTGACGGAGATACGCTGGAAATCGTCCACTTCGTTGGCGGAGGTGATCACGATGCGTCTGACACCTGGAGCGTTGCAGGCCACACATTCAAGTCGCGCCTGATTGTGGGGACTGGCAAGTACAAAGACTTCGAAGAAAACGCCGCCGCTGTCGAGGCGAGCGGAGCAGAGATCGTAACGGTCGCGGTACGCCGGGTGAACGTGACCGACCCGAAAGCGCCGATGCTCACAGACTTTATCGACCCAAAAAGGACCACCTATCTGCCTAACACGGCTGGGTGCTTCACCGCTGAAGACGCCATCCGCACTCTGCGATTGGCGCGCGAAGCGGGTGGATGGGAACTCGTGAAGCTGGAAGTGCTGGGCGAAGCGCGGACACTCTATCCCAATATGGTTGAGACGATCCGCGCCTGCGAAGTTTTGGCCAAAGAAGGCTTTAAGCCGATGGTGTATTGCGTGGATGATCCCATCGCAGCGAAACAGCTGGAGGATGCGGGCGCGGTCGCCGTAATGCCGTTGGGTGCGCCCATTGGATCTGGGTTGGGCATCCAGAATCAGGTCACAATTCGCTTGATCGTCGAAGGCGCCAAAGTGCCTGTGCTGGTTGATGCCGGTGTGGGCACAGCGTCAGATGCTGCGGTCGGGATGGAGCTTGGCTGCGACGGGATCTTGATGAACACAGCCATCGCCGAGGCAAAAGATCCAATCGGCATGGCCCGCGCGATGAAGCTTTCGGTTGAAGCGGGGCGGGAAGCGTATCTGGCAGGTCGTATGGGTCGCCGGAAATATGCAGATCCAAGCTCACCTCTGGCGGGATTGATCTGAGCGGAAATCGAAAATTCTCGTCTTGGTTACCGTCTATTAACCAAGTTAGCAGACAACCGTCCTCGTATTTGAGGAGGCCATGATGGCAACGGTTGAAAGCCCAATGATGACGATTGCGGAGATGCGTGAGTTTGCGGGCTTCGCGCCATGCGAGCAGCGTTACATCAAGCGCAGCCTCGATATCGGAATGGCTCGCTGCGATGCGTTTCGGCTCTGGGGGCGGACCGAGGAAGAGAACGCCGCAATCCGTCAGCAATATGTCGCCTATCAGGACCTGAAGACGCTTCGCTCGCTGGTACCGCAAGAAGGCGCGATGGGCGAAGTTGAGCGTTTCCTCGCAAAGCTCGTCCGCATGGTCACATTTGACCTTCAGCAAGAGCGCCTCACCAGCTTCTCTGCCTTCCGCTTTCTTTACGAACGCCTGCTTGGACCTGAAGCGCGGCCCTATCTGCCGGCAGCCTTCTGCGCAGCAGCTGCGTTGCCCGCTATTCGTCCGCAAAAGCGCAAGACTTTGCTTCAATCGTTGAGCGAAGCCGCCGCGACTGCACCGGGCTGGTCCGACCGTAGCCCGAACTTCTATCCCGAATACATCGAAGAAGCCGAAGCGGCCTGAGTTACCGGGGCTCTAGCGCTCAGCAAAAGAGATATTCTGAGCACAGTGCGCCTTGGCTCACTCAATACAGCGCGTCGATCCGCTCTTTGTACCGGTCGCGAATCTTGTGCCGCCGGATCTTCATGCTCGGCGTCATTTCCTCATTCTCGATGGTAAAAGCTTCGTCGGCGAAGTCGAATTTACGGACCTTCTCGATCACCGACAGTTCTTTGTTGGTGCGATCGACCGCAGCACGGACTGCCTTCTTGAATGCAGGCAAAGCCATCAACGATTTCAGGTCAAACTTTTCGCCATTGGCGCGCGCCCATTCGAGCGCCCATTCCGCATCTGGCACAACCAGTCCGACCACATAAGGCCGCTTGTCGCCGCTCACCATCGCTTGTGCGATTTCCGGTTGTAGCGTGAGCATGCCCTCGACCTTCTGCGGGGCAACATTGTCGCCCTTGTCGTTGACGATCATGTCCTTCTTGCGGTCGGTGATGACGATACGGCCCTTGTGATCAAGGTGCCCGATATCGCCAGTGTGCAACCATGGCGCGCCATCGGGGTCATTGGGATCCGCTTGAAGCGTGCGCGCGGTTTCGGCATCGTTGCGCCAATATCCGTGCATCACAAGCTCACCTCGGCACAGGATCTCGCCATCCTCGGCAATCTTGATTTCTACGCCGCGCATGGCCGGGCCAACCGTGTCCATTTTAAGGCCCACGCTCGGGCGGTTGCAGCTCATAATCGGGCCGGCTTCGGTCTGGCCATATCCTTGCAGCATGGTCAGGCCCATCGCTTCGAAGAAATTGCCGACTTCGGGGTTCAGTGGAGCGCCACCGGAAACCATCGCCTTGATCCGGCCACCGAATTTCTGGCGAATCTTTGGGCGGAGCGTCTTCTCGACAAGGAAATCAAGCGGTCTGTCGCGTTTGCGCGGCGTGCCCTCACGCGATTTCTCGGTAATCTTGATCGCCTTTTCGAGCATGAAATTGGCAACGGTGCCCTGCTTCTCGATCTGTTTGATAATCCGGGTGCGGAGCACTTCAAAAAGGCGCGGCACAACGACCATGATCGTTGGCTGGGTTTCCTCGATATTCGAGGCAAGCTTCTCCAGCCCCTCCGAATAGTAGATTTCAGCCCCGACCCCGATGGGCAAATATTGCCCGGCGGTGTGTTCGTAGGCGTGGCTTGCAGGAAGGAAAGAAAGGAAGCGTTCGTCCTCGATTCCAAAATCGTTGATCAGAATCTCGGCAGCGCCCGCGATGTTGCACAGGATAGCGCCGTGGTGCTGTTTCACACCGCGCGGCGCGCCGCCAGTGCCGCTGGTGTAGATCAGACAGGCCGTATCATCGCGCGCGATCTTGGCGCTGCGCGCTTCAACCGCCTTGCGTGCTGCAGCTGCATCGCCGGATGTCATCGCATCCCACGAATGATAGTCAAAGCTGCCCGATTGCTGGCGGTGCAGGTCCTCGATCCCGATGACATGGTCGGCGATCCCGGTGCGGCCAATGGCGCCAACTACTGGAGCGAGCAGTTTCTCGTTGGAGACAATGACAGCACGCGCGCCGGAATTGTCGAGAATGTGCGCATGGTCCCGCTCGGTGTTGGTGATGTAGGTGGGCACGGATACACAGCCAGCAGCCATAATCGCGAGGTCAGCGACGCACCATTCCGGACGGTTTTCTGAGACAAGCGCAACACGGTCGCCCTCATTCAAACCAATGCGGCGAAGGCTTTCGGCCAACAGGCAAACCTGATCAGCCGTTTCGCGCCAGCTTTGGGTGCCCCACTCGCCATCCTGTCTGCTGCCGAGGAAAGGCGTATCGCCCTTTTCATCTGCGCGTTTGAGGAACAGTTCGATCAGGTTCTGCGCAGAATCGATATCTTGTAGAGCCTGTGGATCGGATGGATTGGCGATTGGCGCAGCGGTTTGCGGCACAGCGGGTGAATGCACTGACAATAGCTCCTCTTTCCCCAAGCTTTCTTCCCGATACGGGCGAGCTTGGGCGCAGTTCCCTAGCGTTAAGCGATCAAATTAGGCCCTGAAATCCGCCGCGACAAGCGTTGCTGACGATGGATCCGTGTGTTGAGATGCCGCAAGTTTATGATTTCAGGGGGTTGGCTCGTAAGCGAGCTTTGGTTCAATGCGCGGATCACGGGCGGATTCCCACTTTCCGTTTGCCTTGCGTAGAAGCGCATTTGCTTTGAGCGAAGGTGAGAAGCTGCGCATATTCGCGTGGCCTAGCGCTTTGAAATCGTCTTGCATCTGCGCAATGGTTGACCCTTCTTCAAACACCACGGTCGAGCCGAATGCCATTATGAACGGCATGCCCAGCGCTTCATTGGCGCTCATGCCGAAGTCGATCACGCCTATGATCGAGCGGGCAACTTGCACAGGAATGGTCGGTCCACCCGCTGCGCCGATCACCAGCACGATGTCTCCGTCTTTATTGAAGACGATAGTCGGCGCCATCGAAGATCGCGGACGCTTGCCCCCTTCTACGCGGTTCGCCACGGGCTTTCCGTCATCGGTTGGCGTGGCGCTGAAGTCGGTCAGTTCGTTGTTCAAGTAGAAGCCGTTGAAGAACAAACCAGACCCAAATGCGCCCTCAATGGTAGAGGTGTAGCTGATTGCATTGCCCTGCGAGATCGACGACCGAGAAGTGCGTTGTCCCGTTTTCTTCCGGCTCCTGCCCTTTGCCCATCGCCAATGGCGCGCCTTTGGGTTTGCCTGGTTTCACTTCGGCCAGGGCTTTCTTAGGATCGATTAGCGCGGAGCGGCTGGAGAGGTAATCGCGATCAATCAGGCCAGAAACAGGCACGCTGACAAAGTCGCTATCGCCTAGGTAAAGCCCGCGATCTGCGTAGGCGACGCGCTGAGATTCAAGGAATAAGTGCCAGAATTCCGGATTGTTCTTGCCCAGTCTAGCAAGGTCAAATCGCTCAAGCTGCCCAAGCATCTGCAAAACCGCGACGCCGCCCGATGTTGGCGGACCCATCCCGCAAACCTTATACTCGCGATAAGTGGCACAGACGGCATCACGCTCTTTGGCTTGATAAGAGGTGACGTCTTTGACGGTCATCCGCCCGTCTTGCGGGGTTTCTCCCGCGACGTAAGTTGCGAGGGCGGCGGCGCTGTCTTGATACATCGCCGAAGCGCCATTGGCCGCGATCCGGTCAAGCGTGTCAGCCAAAGCCGGGACGGTGATCAAAGATCCAACAGGCTTCGCTTCGCCATCCGTCCCAAAGAACACCGCGCGTGCATCAGCAGTCTTGCCGGCGCGCTCTTTGCGGGTCGAAAGCGACTCGTTCAGGCGGATGTTCATGGTGAATCCGTCGCGCGCCAGCTTAATTGCTGGCTCGAACAAATCGGCCCAAGGTAGCTTTCCGTGCTTGGCGTGTGCCTCGGCGGCGAGCGCGATGTTGCCGGGTACGCCAACGCTCAGGCCGGAAAGAACACGCTGATCTCGAGGCAGCCGATTGCCCTCTGCATCGAGAAACCGGTTGCCGGTCGCCGTTGCTGGAGCGGTTTCACGCCCGTCAAAGGTGGTGATACTTGCCCCGTCGGAACGGACCACAAAGCCGCCGCCTCCGATGCCCGAGCTCTGCGGCTCAACCACGGTCAGCGCGAGCATGACTGCGATGGCGGCATCGGTTGCTGATCCGCCTTTTTTGAGGATCGCTTCGCCCGCCGCCGCGGCACGCGGATCCGCAGCGCTAACTGCGCCCATTGCCGGTGATACACTATTGGTGACCGTGTTGGCTGGAGCAGTGGGCGCGCAAGCAGAAAGGGTAAGGCCAAGTGCGGCACTGATAAGGGTGGGCTTCTTCATCATCTTGTCTCTCGCGCTATTCGCTTCCCACGGCATCGGCAAGCTGTTCAAACCCATCGCGCTTCATCAGGTGCTCAATCCCACTAGCAATGCGCGCGCCGAGACCCGGTCCCTCGAACACCATCGCGGAATAAAGCTGAACCAGAGATGCGCCCGCGCGGATGCGTTCCCACGCGTGCTCGGCTGAGGCAATGCCGCCCACACCAATCAGAGGAATCTCGCCGCCGGTTGCCCTTCGGAAATCGCGGATGCGTTGCAGTGCCAGGGCACGCAATGGTGCGCCTGACAGGCCACCAGCCTCTCCAGCATGGTGCGATTTGAGATCGGGCCGTGAAATGGTTGTGTTTGATACGATCAACGCACCGAGCTTCTTGTCCAATGCAATGCGCGCGATGGCGTCAATATCGGCGGATTCAAGGTCAGGCGCCACCTTGAGGAAGATCGGCGGCAGCGCGCCCGTTGCAGCTTCGGCTCGCGCCTCAATCACGGCGTCAATCAAGGCGGTCAGTGCGCTTTCATCCTGAAGCGCGCGCAGTCCCGGGGTGTTGGGGCTGGAGACATTCACGGCAAGATAGCTAGCAAACGGCGTCATCAATCGTGCCATCGTAGCATAGTCGGCAATGCGGTCTTCGGAGTCTTTGTTCGCACCGATATTGATTCCCACGATTCCGGGCTTTTCCATGCGGGCCTTCAATCGCTCCAATGCCGCCTCGACACCTCCGTTGTTGAAGCCCATCCGGTTGATCACTGCCTTGTCTTCCACAAGACGGAACAAGCGCGGTTTGGGATTGCCCGCTTGGGGGCGTGGCGTAATCGAACCAACTTCGGTGAAGCCAAAGCCAAGACCGAGCAGCGCGTCAGGGACTTCGGCATCCTTGTCAAACCCAGCGGCGACCCCAACCGGATTCGGAAATGACAGCCCGGCGATCTCGATCGCAGCAGAGCCAGGCTGCGCCAGTGAGGATTGTCCGCCGCGCGACGGCATGGCCTTAAGGCCCGAGATGGCGAGACGATGGGCTTTTTCCGAATCGAGCGCGAAAATTGCGGGCCTAAGCAAGCGAAACAGCATGACGAGGCGCCTAGGGCATAATGATTTGCTGTGTCGAGGGGGTCTTGCGCGACGATTCTGCGGCCAGAAATGCAACTTGTCGTTTGCATACAATTAATAACGTGATCTCGCTTGCTAACCAAACCGTGCGACCCGAAGGGCTCGGAGCAATTATGCGAAGAGTTCCTCAACTCATATGGGCGGCCTGTTTTTCAGGCCGCCCTTTTTTTGTGTCGCGTTGCATCTTAAGCCAATATGTCTGCAATTCGGGCGCACGACATGGATCAAATCACCAACAGCATTGAGCAAGATCCCGCGCTGGATGTCGGTGCAGAGAATACGAGGCTCACGGCCTCATCCTTGATTCACGTCGATTACATTGCGCCACCCGCAGCAATCAGCGACTACGTTACGACGCTCTATCACTTCCGTTGCGATGAGACCGTAATCCGCGACATTCAACCGGCATCGGTCGGTCATTTGGCGCTGTTTCCCTACGGCAAAGGGGAGATGCACTTTCGCGAAGGGCATCGCGACCCCAATCCTGAAGTCGCGGTGATGACCCCCTTTCGACGGCCACCCCGATCGTTGTGAGCGGACCGTTCCACGTGATCGGGGCGGCGCTAACGCCATTGGGCTGGGCGGCGTTGACCGGCCTCCACGCGGGTGAGCATCGGGATAGAATGCGAGCGGCCAATGCCGTGCTTGGCGAAGCTGTCGATCCAATCGGCCGACGCTTGATCGGAGAGTATCGGGCCGGGACCATGTCCGGCCATGATTGCGCCTTAGCATTGGCCGACTTCATTGGAGAAGCCGCCAGGCCGGTTAATGCGCGCCACAAAGAGCTTATCCGCGTGGTGAACCAATGGCTTGGATCATCGCTTAATCCGCAGCTGGAATATTTGATGCAATCTGCGGCTTACTCAAAGCGACAGGTGCAGCGGCTGGTTGAACGCTATTTTGGCCTGCCTCCTCAAGCACTAGCGCGAAAGTATCGTGCTTTGCGTACGGCGGCTCTGTTGTCGTTTCCGCATTTGACGCCCGAATACGAGGCAGAGGTGGGCGATGCCTTCACCGATCAATCGCACATGATCCGCGAAATCAATCTTTTCGCTGGACGCACTCCTGCGCGTCTCAGCGATGACGAAACGCCATTTCTGAGCGAGATGATTGACCCCAGGAACTTCCGCGAACTGGGTTGAAATTGGCGTTCATTCGGCACCAAATGCTGCGCGCCTCGTTGATTTGACAATAACCGATTTTCAAAAGGATCACTATGCTTCGTCGAGCTTTCCTGACCGCTTCCGCGCTGACTCTTCCGCTCGCCTCCGCTCCGATGGCGTGGGCTGAAACGCCAATCGAGCCAGTAGAGCAAGCCGACGCCGATGACATCAACACCCTGTTTGACGAATATGATGCCGCGCAACTTTCCATGTCGCCGCTGGGCAAGGCCTATCGCGGGATAAAGGATGCAGATTATGCGCGTTGGGGAGATCCGTCTCCGGGCGCAGAACTGGCGGACTACATGATATTGCAGGGTACGGCTGCCCGCATGCGGGAGGAGTTCGATCTTTCCAAACTGTCGGGCGAGGATGCACTTTCGTACCGTCTGTTCAACGCTGTAGCAGAGCGCTCGCAAATCAACTGGCCGTTCCGCGATTACGGCTACATCTTCGACCAGCGCCGCGGTCCGCACACCAGCCTGCCTGCATTTCTGATCAACATCCACCGTATCAGCGATGTATCGGATGCAGAGGCCTATATCGCGCGGATCGCCGGGTTTGGCCCTTTAATGGACCAGTTGATCGCGCAGTCCGCCGACCGTGCTGAGCGCGGTATCATGCCGCCAGATTGGGTCTACCCCTACATCATCAACGATATCGAAGCATTGCTGGCGGCAGGCGAGAGCAACGCCGTTCTCGATGACTTTAACACGAAGATCAGTAGGCTTGATATCGATCCGTTGGACGCCAACGGGTTGAACGCTGCGGCGCTGATGGCTTGGAACTCCAACGCCAAGCCCGCCTATGAAAAGTTGTTAGCGGAGATGAAACGCCAGCAAGAGTTCGCTCCCGACAAAGATGGCGTTTGGCGGCTGCCCGATGGCGACAAATACTACGCCGCGCGCCTCAAGAGCTACACCACCACCGATCTGACTGCGGATGAGATCCACAATATCGGTCTGCGTGAGGTTGAGCGCATCCACGGAGAGATGCGCGCGATCATGAAAAAGGTCGGGTTCGAGGGCACGCTCAATGAGTTCTTCGAATTCACCCGCACCGGAGATCAATTCTTCTACACCAGGCGAGAGGATTATCTGCGCGATGCGCAGGCGAAGCTTGATGCGATGGAAGTGAAGCTGCCCGAGTATTTCGGCCGGCTGCCGAAGGCGAAGATGATCATCAAGCCTGTCGAGGCGTTCCGTGAAAAGAGTGCGGGCAAGGCCTTCTATCAAAGCCCATCGGTCGATGGTTCACGCCCGGGCACCTATTATGTGAACCTCTACAACCTGCGCGATATGTCCAAGAACGAGCTGGAGGCGCTGGCTTATCACGAGGGCTTCCCGGGCCACCACTTGCAGCGCGCACTTCAGACTGAACTGGGTGATCTGCCTCCCTTCCGCCGTTTTGGCGGCTTCACCGCCTACACCGAGGGGTGGGGCCTCTACACCGAGGAACTGGGCAAGGACATGGGCTTCTATGAAGACCCTTATTCCGATTTCGGCCGCCTTGGCATGGAGTTGTGGCGCGCGTGTCGGCTCGTAGTCGACACCGGCATCCACGAAATGCAGTGGAGCCGCGAGAAGGCGATCCAGTACCTCAAAGACAACACGCCCAATCCCGAAGGCGACATCGTCAAAGCGATCGAGCGCTACATCACCACTCCCGGTCAGGCGACGGCCTACATGATCGGAAAGCTAAAGATCATGGAATTGCGTTCAAAAGCGCAGACGGAGCTGGGAGAGAAGTTTGACTATCGCGGGTTTCACGACACCGTATTGACCAGCGGCCCTGTTCCGCTTTCGATTTTGGAAGAGAATATCGACACTTGGATTCAGGCTGAGAAAGGGGGCTGATCAAGCTGGCGTTCAACAATGTCGCTGGAATACAATGCGAACCGGTTGCCTCGTTATAGACTCGGACCACACACAGCGCGATCTCACTCGCTTTCGCGAGATCAGATCAGCTGGGTTCGGGACGATGTAACGGCGGGTCGCAAATAGCTGTTATGTCGTCCCCATTCTCGCTCTCCTATTTCGATCCACCCCCCGCTCTTTCGCGGTTTATTCTGACCACCTTTTGCTTCACGAGTGAAAAGGAGGCGATGGAAGACCGTCATCCCGGAGGATTGGGTCAGCTGGCGTTGTTCGCTAGCGGCGAAGGCGAGGCACAATTCGGTGATCGGATCGACCGCGTTTCTCCCGGGCCTTATCTTTTTTGTGGCTTCAGCAAGGCGGTCCCGATCCGAATGCGAGGCCCTTGGATCACGATTGGTGCGTCTTTGTCGCCGCTAGGCTGGGCCGCGTTGACGGGGCAATCGGCCAAGGAGTGTTTTGACCGTTTTCCGCCAGCGTCCGAATTCTTGGGTGAGGAAGTTGATGCCTTCTGCGCCGACTTATGCGCGCGCTATCTGGCGGGTGGAGTGACCAGTGAGGACGCCTGCGCGAAGCTATCCCATTGGATTGGAGAAAGGCTGAAACCGGTCACCGCATCGCACGAGAGACTTATCCAATCGACGATCGGTTGGCTCGGATCGTCGCTTAATCCAGATCTTGAGGCGCTTTTCGAGCAGTTATCCTACTCGCGCAGACAGGCTGAACGGTTGGTTGAACGCTATTTCGGTCTTCCGCCGGCAGCATTGGCGCGTAAGTTTAGGGCGCTGCGCGCGTCGGCTCTGTTGGCCAGTGAGGATTTGAGCGATGTGGCCGAAGCGGAGATTGCATCTGCTTTCGTTGATCAGCCGCACATGATCCGTGAAATACGCCGGTTCTGCGGATACACGCCGTCGCGCTTGGGTGGGCCAGGTGATCCAATCTTTCATGTCATGATCCGGCTCAAGAACTTGGACCGGCTCCAACAGTTCAGAGTGATTGAATAGCCGCCTTGTAATCGGACCAATTGGCGCGTATTTGAAATCCGACCGATTCAGTCGGATTTAAGAACCACTCGCAATAAGCAGATTACAAAGCCCAATCATGCGCCTGTCCAACCTTGCTGATTATGCCGTCATTACGATGGTCCAAGCCTCCCGCCATTGCGGTGACGGGCGCGTGAGTGCGGCAGAATTGGCCAGCGAAACAGGCCTGCCAGTTCCCACTGTGCAGCGGCTTGTATCAAAACTGACTGCTGCCAGTCTCTTGCGCTCAGTCCGTGGGGCTGGCGGCGGACTTCAGTTAGGTAGACCGGCGGCGGCAATCACGGTTGCAGATATCGTCGAGGCGGTCGAAGGCCCCATCGCGCTGACCGCCTGTGTTGATCATGGCGAATGCGACTATGAGGCTGGATGCACGATGAAGCCGCACTGGCCCGTCATTAACAACGCCATGCGCAGCGCACTGGCTGCAATCACGCTGGACCAGCTGCGCGCGCCGTCAGGCACCGGCCCCATACCCTCAATCGAAAAAGAAGTGGCATGAGCGAGAACATCGACCTCGATACTCCTGAAATGGACCAGGACGCGAAGGACGCGGCGGCAAAAGCGGCGGAATACGAGCATGGCTGGTCCGCCGAGATCGAGACTGAGTTCGCCGAAAAGGGTCTGAACGAAGACACCGTTCGCTTTATCTCGGGCAAGAAGGGTGAGCCGGAATGGATGCTCGATTGGCGTCTTAAAGCTTTTCGCATCTGGCAAGAACTAGAAGAGCCTGATTGGGCCAAGGTAGGCTATCCCAAGATCGACTATCAGGACGCCTATTACTACGCCGCGCCCAAGAAGAAGCCGACGCTCAAATCGCTCGATGAGCTCGATCCGGAGATCAAGGCAGTTTACGACAAGCTCGGCATCCCCGTGGCAGAGCAGGAAGTGCTCGCCGGGGTGGAAGGCGCGCGCAAGGTTGCAGTGGACGCCGTATTCGACAGCGTCAGCGTCGCGACCACATTCCGCGAGGAATTGAAGAAAGCGGGCGTGATCTTCCTGTCGATCAGCGAGGCGATCAAGGAATATCCCGAGCTGGTCAAAAAGTGGCTCGGCAAGGTTGTGCCCACGCGCGACAACTACTTCGCCTGCCTCAACAGCGCGGTCTTCTCCGACGGCACGTTTGTCTACGTGCCCGAGGGCGTACGCTGCCCGATGGAGCTTTCGACCTACTTCCGCATCAACGCAGAAAACACCGGCCAATTCGAACGCACCCTTATCGTGGCGGAGAAGGGGGCGTATGTCTCCTATCTCGAAGGTTGCACCGCGCCGATGCGCGATGAAAACCAGCTCCACGCCGCCGTGGTTGAGCTGGTCGCGCTCGAAGATGCCGAGATCAAATATTCAACTGTCCAGAACTGGTATCCGGGTAACAGCGAAGGCGTGGGCGGGATCTACAACTTCGTGACCAAGCGCGGATTGTGTCAGGGCGACCGCTCGAAAATCAGCTGGACGCAGGTCGAAACGGGCTCAGCCGTCACATGGAAATATCCCAGCTGCGTGCTTAACGGGGAAGACAGTGTTGGCGAGTTCTACTCGGTTGCGGTGACGAACAATTTTCAGCAAGCTGACACCGGCACAAAAATGATCCACAACGGCAAAGGCAGCCGTTCAACGATCATCTCCAAGGGCATTTCGGCGGGCAAATCGAACAACACCTATCGCGGCCTCGTTCGTGTGGGCCCGAAAGCTGATGGCGTGCGCAACTTCACCCAGTGCGATAGCCTGCTGCTTGGCGACGAATGCGGCGCGCACACCGTGCCCTATATCGAGGTGAAAAATCCCGGCGCGCAGATCGAGCACGAGGCGACAACCAGCAAAATCAGCGATGAGCAAATGTTCTACGCCCAGCAACGTGGGCTGGACGAAGAAGAGGCAGTCGCGCTCATCGTCAATGGCTTTGCAAAGGATGTTCTCAAGGAGCTTCCGATGGAGTTTGCGGTTGAAGCGCAGAAACTGCTGGCTATTTCGCTTGAGGGGAGTGTGGGCTGATGACTGAACGCAAAACCCTCGGTCTTAAAGACACCACCGGCGCAGAAGCTCCCGCTCTCGACAAGAAAGGTCGCGGCTGGAAGATCTCCGATAAGCGGCTCGACGCTTTGCATGATCGCGCGCGCGAGATGAAGCGGTTTGCTTCGCCTGCCAACAAGGCCCTCGCCAAACGTTTCGCTGATGCGGACCTTGGCCGTTACACCTTCAAACGCTTCGCCGTGGTCGGCAGCGCGATTGTCGACTTCAATTGCCACAATCTCGGCATGGCGATCATGATCGACGAGGAAGATCAGGACGAAGCGTTGGCCAAACGCCGCGACAAGAGCCTCGAAAGCGTCGGCATCCGCGTGATGCGGATCAAGGCCACCGACATCCTCGAAAACATGGACGCCGTGCTGCAACGGATCACCGCCGGCATGCGCATCCGCATCGATGACAAACGTCAGGCCCGCGCCGAACACTATCGCAACTCAACTCCCAACCGATCATCAACAGGGGACCGTTCATGATCTCACCAGTGCTAGCTTTACTCTTGGGCCTTCAGTCCAGCGGCGAAGTCGCCGTTGCGGTCATTAATGAAGATCCTGAAACCTGGACGGTTGAGTACCCGCGCATAATCCAGCCATTCGTGGCCGATTACCGTGGGTGCCTCAGCTTTACGATCCGGTACGTATCAGGAATGCCTGATTTTGAAGCTCAGCATCGGCAGGATCTTCCGCGATGCGCCGAAGTTCGCGAAAAGGCAGCAAGCGAGGCCGAGGCCGCGATGGGGAACTCGAAAACCGAGTTCTCAAATGCCGATATCGAGCAACTGTTCACTTCAATTGGCTACATTCATATCCAGCGTGGCCGCGATCTCGATGACCAGTTCCTCATGAAAATGCAGGCGGCTGAGCGTGCGGAAGCCGAAGGGCCACCTCCGCGCCCGGCTCCGCTGGTGATCAGCCTGCCTGACCCGACTGTCGTCAAATCTCGCGCAGAGACCGAAACAAACAAGCCATAAGAACTTGAGATAATGATGCTGAAAATTGAGAACCTTCGCGCCGAAGTTGGCGGAAACGAAATCCTCAAGGGCCTGTCCCTCGAGGTGCCAGCGGGCGAAGTGCATGCGATCATGGGTCCCAACGGCGCGGGTAAATCGACGCTAGCGAATGTGCTGGGCGGAAAGCCTGGCTACGAAGTGACTGCTGGCTCGGTCGAGTTCCGCGGGCAGGATTTGTTTGACCTTGAGCCGCACGAGCGGGCCAGCGTGGGCCTGTTTCTCGGCTTCCAGTATCCGGTCGAAATTCCCGGCGTCTCCAATGTCCAGTTTCTGCGCGAAGCGTTGAACGCGCAGCGGAAATATCGAGGAGAAGAGCCGCTGTCTGGCGGTGAGTTTCTGAAGCTCGCCAAGGAAAAGGCAGGTCTGCTGAAAATGGACATGGAAATGCTCAAGCGGCAGGTGAATGTCGGCTTCTCCGGCGGCGAAAAGAAGCGCGCCGAGATGGTGCAGATGGGCATTCTTGATCCTGCGTTTGCCGTACTCGACGAGACGGATTCCGGCCTCGATATTGACGCGCTGAGGATCGTGGGCGAGGGCATCAACGCGATCATGCGCGCGCCTGACAAGGGCGTGCTGTTGATCACCCACTATCAGCGCCTGCTCGACGTGGTGAAGCCCGACAAGGTCAGCGTGCTCGCCGATGGTCGTATCGTCCAGACTGGTGGGCCCGAGCTGGCCCTTCGTCTGGAAGACCAAGGCTATGACGCGGTGATGGCTGATGCTTGAGACGGCAGCTCTTCCCACCCGGCGCGATGAGGCGTGGCGCTATGCCGATATTCCGGCTGTTAAGCGGCTGGGCGTGGTTGCGCTTGACGCCTGGCGTGAGGTGACGGTTGCTGCTGGTGAGACGTGGCAGGAAGCCATCGTGGTTGGAAGTGCTGATCCGGAATTGCACCGTGTCCGCCTGACACTGGGCGCAGGAGCGCGTGCGGAGCTGTTCGTTACCAATCTTGGTGATGACTATACCCGTGTCGAAGTGGAAGTAACCCTCGGCAAAGGCGCACATTTCGAGTTTGGCGGCGTCACCATTGGCGGCGGTGAGGCCGTGCGAGAGTTTGTCACCACAACGATCCATGCCGAGCCGGAGGCGACCAGCAACCAGACCGTCCGCAGCGTTCACTGGGGGCAGGGTACAGGTAACTTCCTTGGCGAGATCAAGGTTGTCCGCGACGCGCAAAAGACTGACGCGGCACAGGATTTCAAAGGCCTGCTGCTAGAGGCAGGTGCTAGCGCCAACGCTGTGCCGCAGCTCGAGATCTTCGCTGACGATGTGAAATGCGCACACGGCGCAACTGTAGGCGAGCTGGACGAAGCGGCGCGTTACTACATGCAAGCGCGGGGTATCTCGCCTGAGGCTGCCCAGCGTCTCTTGGTGCAGGCCTTTATCGGCGATGCCTTGGTAGAGCTGAAAGACGAAGCGACGCGCGAAAAACTGCTGAGTGCAGCTTTGGAGCAATTGGAGGCGCGGGCGTGAAACGTCTCACCATCCTCGCCTCTTTGGTTTTCGCCTTCAGTGGAAGCGCGAGCTCTTCTGAGCCATCGGAGCCCATGCTCTTGGCTCCGGCCGCGAGTCTGTATGAGGTCATTGAGGTTCCAGACGAGGTTTTTGAGAGTCCTCTCGCAGTGGCTCAGCACTTCAGTCGGTGGGATCCGGGAGGGGAAGGTGCGGCCACTTTTAGGCTCGTGTCACAACTGAGCGGCGGGCCCCGCTGGTTGGTTATGTATTTTTCTGCCGATGGCTATGCCGATGACTCGGTTCAGGCTCAGGAATGGCGCATTCAGCTCGAACGAGTTGGAGGTGGTTGGCGCGTCACCGATGCTGGAATGCGTGTGAAATGCTATCGCGGTGAGAACGCTGGGAATTGGCAGCGGGGTCTGTGTCCGTGAACGCGCCAACGACCCTTTCCCGCGATTTGCGCGCTGATTTTCCGGGTCTGGTGACGCCGGATGGTGCGTCTTGGCATTATCTCGACACCGGTGCGACAGCGCAGAAGCCGCGTCAGGTGATCGATGCGATGGCGCGCGCGATGGGTGAGGATTACGCGACTGTTCATCGCGGCGTCTACGCGCGATCCGCAGAAATGACGCGCGCGTTCGAGGCAGCGCGGCGCACAGTCGCGGGCTTCATTGGCGGCGCTGAGGAAGAGCTGGTTTTCACGCGCGGCGCGACCGAGGCGATCAATCTGGTCGCCAACAGCTGGGGCAGGGCGAACCTCAAAGCGGGCGACCGCATTCTGCTTTCTCAACTTGAGCACCACTCGAACATTGTTCCGTGGCAAATGCTGGCCGAAGCGGTTGGCGCGCATATCGATGTGTGTCCGCTGACCGACGATCATCAGATCGACCTTGATGCTGCCGAAGCCATGCTGACTGAACGGCACAAACTCGTTGCCTTCGGCCATGTCTCCAACGTGCTTGGCAGTGTGCTCGACGCACCGCGTGCCGCTGCAATGGCGCATAAAGTCGGCGCGAAATTATTGCTCGACGGCTGTCAGGCCGCGCCGCGCATTGCGTTCGACGTGAACGCGCTCGGCTGCGATTTCTACGTTTTCAGCGCGCATAAGCTCTATGGCCCCACCGGCATTGGCGCACTGTGGGCGAAGTCCGACATCCTCAATGCGATGGCCCCTTGGGAAGGCGGCGGCGCGATGATTGACCGTGTGACCTTTGACAAGACCACCTACGCGCCCGCGCCGCAGCGCTTCGAAGCGGGCACACCCGCCATTACCGAAGCCATCGCCTTCGCGGCGGCGGCGGATTACGTCGACGAAGTTGGGCTGGACCGCATCCACGCCACGGAAACCGAGTTGGTCGAGCGCTTGCGCCGCGAACTGACCGCGATGAACGATGTGACCGTGTTCGGCCCCGCCGACAGTGCTGGCATTGTCAGCTTCGCGATTGACGACATTCACCCGCATGATCTCGGCACTATCCTCGACGAGGCGAATGTCGCGATTCGCGCGGGCCACCATTGTGCGCAACCACTGATGGACTATCTCGAAGTTCCGGCAACTGCGCGCGCGAGCTTCGGGCTTTATTCAACACATGATGATGTCGACGCGCTGCTGGAAGGGATCGCCCGCACGCGCCGAGTTTTTGGGAAAGACTAGGCATATGAACAAGCCTCAGGACGAGAAAGAATTTGTCGCGGCCCCTGCGCCGAATGACGAGGTGGTGAAGCCACCCCGTGCGCGCGTGTCCGATGTGATTGACGAGGATGAGCCAGCAGAAGAGCGCAAGCGCGACTATCTCGAAGGCTTCCTTGCGGCCAAACCCGTCGAGGATGGCGTGGGTGGGGCGGGCAGTGATCTCCAAACCGCTGTCGTCGATGCGCTCAAGGAAATTTACGATCCAGAAATTCCGGTAAACATCTACGATCTCGGCCTGATCTACGGCGTTGAGGTGGATGACGAAGCCGATGCAACGATCACCATGACCTTGACCACACCTCATTGTCCGGTCGCCGAAACTATGCCGGGCGAGGTGGAGCTGCGCGCATCATCCGTGCCGGGCATTCGCGATGCCGAAGTCAATCTGGTATGGGACCCGCCGTGGTCGCCCGCCAAAATGAGCGACGAAGCCCGGCTTGAACTGGGGATGCTGTGATGAGCGCACTCAAGGAACGCCCGGCCGCCGTGATCCTCACCAAAGGCGCAGAGGATCGTATCGCGCATCTGATGAGCCAGGCCCCCGAGGACGCAATCGGCGTCAAACTCTCGACCCCGCGCCGAGGCTGTTCAGGCCTTGCCTATTCAGTCGATTACGTCACCGAAGAGGCGAAGTTCGACGAGAAAATCGAAACGCCCGGCGGCACCTTCTACATCGATGGCGCGAGCGTACTCTACCTCGTCGGCTCGACCATGGACTGGCAGGAAGATGACTTCACTGCTGGCTTCGTATTCGAGAATCCGAACGCCAAAGGCGCCTGTGGGTGCGGTGAAAGCTTTATGGTTTGATTTCACAGGCCTTTGAGGCCTTACCTTAGTCTTCTTCGGCGAGGCGTTTGAACAGACGGCGCTCCAGATCGTCGAGCTGACCATCCTGTTCCATACTTGCAGTCAGCCAGTCTTGTTCGCTGTCGGTGACAGCATCCCCGGCTTCAGCATCGCGGAAATAGTCGTTTTGCGGACCATCGGTCCCGCGCAGATGCTCAACTGCCCAACCGATCCGCTGCCCAAGGCCGGTTTTGGGACGGACTATCTCATTGATGAATTCGCGAACGAAGGCGGCATGCCCTTTGCTTTCGGCCTCAATGAAATTCACCAGCTCCAGCTTGCGTTCATGGCTCAGCTGCGCGTTGTCGAGCGCAAAGCCGCGCAGGTAGTTGCAGATCCCGTCAACGAACAGATCGCCCCATTCCGGCGCATTGGCATCGGCTAATGTCGCGTCTTTCAGTCGGAACAGGAGCTCGGCGTCAAAACGGCTTACGGCAGCCGGGCCATAACCACCGCTCGAGAAGATCACACGGCGCAGCATTCTTACTTCCGCTTCGCTGATGTGCGTGTCGCTCAGCTCACCGCCGCAGCGCGTCGGACCCACGCCGGTTAGGACTTCACGCTCGATATTCTCAAGCAGGTAGTTCTTGAGCAGCTCAGGCACATTCTCAGCGCGCTCCACGATGCGCACCAGAGCCTCAAGCTCGGCAAAGCTCTCGATCACGCCATCATGGTCGACCTGGTCAATCAGCCAGCGCGCCTCTTCATGGCTGCATTGCAGGCGTGGTTTGGTGCCGTTGAGAACGAATTCGCCGACGGCTTCGACAAAGAAGTCGCACCAAGATTCATCGCGTTCGGTCAGCACATTGTTGATCGCAAAGATCGCCTCGGCCTCTTCGCGGGTGATGATGCCATCGCCCCAGCCCTCTTGACGAAGCGTCAGCAGTTCTTGCGGCGAGATTTCTCCGTCCGCAGCAGCGCGCTTGGCGAATTCGATAAAGTGCGTCGTCATGTGCAGGCCCAACCTTAAGCCAAATCGTTTTTAGTCAGGTTCGGCTATGCCAGAGCGTGCTTAAATTCGGGTTACCATACAGGCATCAGCCGGGTTAGTTGCGCGCAACCTCTTCAATACACGACGATTTCTGAACATCGTTGCCATCGGTCTTGCGACGCGCTTCAACGTGAGTGGCTACCGGCTCGGTTCCTGAGGCAACGGGGTAGAGATAGACGTCGAGTACGCATTGATCGCCCGCGAACTGCAGCTTGCGCGCTGGCCCTTCGGTCAGGTCGATCCGCGCATCGCCAAACCGCTGGGTAAGGTCGCCAACCTTTTTGCCAATCACGCTGGCCACGTCGGAACTTGGCGGTGCGTTTACCGTCACCTCTGCCGGGTTTTCGGCTTCGAGTGTTGGGACGGTGGCGATGGAGGGGCGTGGTGCTGTCGAGACCGTTGGAGTAGTCGTACAAGCGGAAGCAGCAAGCGCGGCCAGCGCAATCATGGCACTCCGTTTTTCCACCTTACTCACCTGCCCCTGTTTCATGCTCGCTCGCAGCCATTGCGCGGTGCGTCACATGCGTCCCCGCCGCCGTGCCGATCACCGGCGCAAGCAGCCCTAGCCCCGGAACGAGCATCATGCCAGCCACGATCCCGCCAAGCATAAACCGGTCCGTGCCGCTAACCGGCGTTTTTGCATTGCCATCCCGCCCGAACCGGACCCATGTCATGTCGGTAAGCTCGCGCCCCAGCAGCACGGCGTTGACCAGAACGAACACCACAGCAGGCCCGATGGCTGTGAAGATCAGCACAACCGCAATGGGGAGGGCTACAAGGTTGTAGCCCACGGCCCTAAGTGTGGCACGGATGGCAATGGTGACTTCTTCTTGCATCGCAAGATTGCGAGTCAGGTGTGCAGCTTGAGGGTAGTGACGCGCCTCGACCGCCGTGATGATCTCGTCCGCAAAAAACTGGATGACTGCCAGCGCCACGACACGGAACAGAAACCAGAACCCTATCGCCGCGAGAACCAGGGCGAAGGCGGCGCTGGCGACACCGCCCTCCTCCCATCCGAAAGTGGACAACGCCGCAGAAAGCGCCACAAACAGGATCACGCCGAGGATCGCAAAGATCGCCACTGTGATTGCAAGGCTCTTCACCAGCACGCGCACAATCGCCGGATCAAACAGCTGTTGCGCCGCTTTCAGGACTGATCCGATCACTGCGCCCATCGGCTAAACCTCATAACTGTCCGGCTAACCCCTTGGCCTTGGGCGAAGAGGCGTCTAGGCGGCTCGCTAACACACAAACCCAAGAGTAGGACAATCCAAAGTGACAGCCCCCCGCTATGACGTGATCGCCATCGGTAACGCGATCGTCGACATCATCGCATCGTGTGACGAGGAGACGATCGACGAGCTGCAGCTTAACAAGGGCGGGATGACGCTTGTCGATGCCGAGGGTGCCGACAAGCTTTACGACGCGATGGGGCCGGCGACAGAGACCTCAGGTGGTTCAGCGGCGAACACGTTGGCAGGCCTTTCGCAGCTGGGCATCCAGTGTGCCTTCATCGGTCAGGTCGCGGATGACCAGTTCGGCAAAGTTTTTGCGCATGATATCCGCGCCACGGGCATCGATTTTGACACTCCCATGCGCCCGACTGACGGTACTGATGACGAACCGCCTACGGGCCGCTGCCTCATCTTCGTGACGCCTGATGGCGAGCGAACGATGAACACATTCCTTGGTGCGGGCCAATATCTGCCCGCATCGGCGCTGGACGATGAACTGATCAAGAGCGGCGCGATCCTCTATCTCGAAGGATATCTCTGGGACCCCGAAGAGCCGCGTGCGGCGATGCGCCGTGCCATCGAGGTGGCGCGTAATGCCGGTCGCAAGATCGCTTTCACGGCGTCAGAAAGCTTCGTCATTGACCGCCATGGCGATGATTTCCGCGACATGATCGACAACGGCTTGATCGATATCCTGTTCGTTAATGAGAGCGAACTGGCGACGCTGACCGGCGAAGACGACTTCGACACTGGCTTTGCGCAGATCGCGCCGAAGGTGCCGGTGCTGGTCGCCACGCGCAGCGAGAAGGGCGCCGTGGCGCAAGCCTATGGCGAGCGCGCGATTGTCGCAGCATCGCCGGTTGCCAAGGTGGTCGACACGACCGGTGCGGGTGACCAATTTGCGGCGGGCTTCCTTTCCGGTTTTGCACGTGGTGCACCGCTGGAGACCTGCCTCAAACGCGGTGCGATTGCAGCGGCTGAAGTGATCTCGCATTACGGCCCGCGTCCGGAGACCGATATGCAGAAGCTGATGGCGGAGAAGCTCTAGACTTTCTTACTCTGCTGGTTCGTAATCATCCCGCCGCAGCGTCACCATATAGGCTGCGATATGGTCGACCTGCTCTTCGGTGAGCTCGAACTCCATGTCTTCTGGGTAATTGTGCGCATTGGCGAGCCAGTCGCCCAGCGTCTCTTCGGTCAGCCCTTCGCGATTGGCGATGGCTTCGAAGCTGGGCACAGCGGGGTTGGGCGAGACGAAGGGCGGCTCAACCGCATGACACCCCCCACACGCCGCCTCGACAAAAGCGGGCGCAGGCGCGTCGCTGATAGGCAGTGGTGCAGGTCCGGTGGTCTGGCAGGCGACAAGCAGCGCGGCTGAACCGGCGAGGGTGAGGGTGGTGAGGTGCTGTTTCATAATGCCTCACTGCACCTGAAACAGCTAGACAACATTGATCTGAATCAAATTTGCGAGGATTCCCGCTCAACCTCGCGCCAGCCGATGTCTCTCCGGCAAAAGCCGCTTTCGAAACTGATCGCATCCACTGCCTTGTAGGCCGCCCTCTGCGCCTCTGTTACGTTGGCGCCAGTGGCGGTTACGTTAAGGACGCGGCCGCCATTGGCGACCAGTTGTCCGTCCTTCTTGGCTGTGCCTGCGTGAAATACCTTTGCGCCGTCCGCTTCAGCCTTGCCCAAATCAATCGCGCCACCCTTATCTGCGCTACCGGGATAGCCATTGGCGGCCATCACCACCGTCATCGCACTTTCGTCGGAGAAGTCCGCTTCCACGCCCATCAGCTCGCCCTTCGCACAGGCGAGCATCAGTTTGACCAGATCACCTTCAAAGCGGGTCATCAGCACCTGGCATTCGGGATCGCCAAAGCGGCAATTGTATTCGATCAGCTTGGGCCCATCCTCGGTCAGCATCAGACCCAGATAGAGAACGCCGGAATAGGGCATGCCTTCTTCGCGCATCGCTTCGACGGTCGGCCGGATGATCTCATTCATAGCGCGGCGTTGAAGCTCTGGCGTCAGAACGGGGGCTGGGGAGTACGCGCCCATACCGCCAGTGTTGAGGCCTGTATCGCCTTCGCCGACGCGCTTGTGATCCTGCGCGGTGCCAAACGGGACAATCGCAGTGCCATCGGTGATCGCGAAGAAGCTTGCCTCTTCGCCCTCGAGGAACTCCTCGATCACGACCTCTGCGCCCGCTTCGCCAAACTGTCCGCCGAACATGTCGGTCAGCGCGGCCTCGGCGTCTTCCAGAGTTTCGGCGATAACCACACCTTTGCCTGCCGCCAGACCGTCGGCCTTGAGCACATAAGGCGCGGTGAAGTCCGCGAGCGCAGCCTTTGCCTGCTCCAACGATTTGGTGCGGATGTAGCCGCCTGTAGGAATGCCGGCACGTTCGCACAAATCCTTGGTAAAGCCCTTCGAACCTTCCAGCTGCGCCGCCACTTGCGATGGCCCGAACACTGCAAAACCCTTGGCGCGTAGGCTGTCGGCCAGACCATCGACCAGTGGCGCTTCCGGACCGATGATCACAAGATCGACATCGTTGGTGGCGCAAAAGTGCACGACCGCGCCGTGATCGCCCGCGTCGAGCGTCACCAGCTCTGCCTCCTCGGCAATGCCGGGATTTCCGGGGGCTGCGAACAGCTTGGTGAGCGACGGGGATTGCGCCAGCTTCCACGCTAACGCATGTTCACGGCCTCCCGACCCGAGCAAAAGGACATTCATGGCGCGCGCTCCATCATCACAAGGTTCTGACGGGCTGGTAGCGCGCGAACGACAGGGCGACAACGCCGAGCCGCTATCGATCACCGAGATTTCGAATGCGCTCAAACGCACGGTGGAAGACCGCTTTGGCTATGTGCGGCTGCGCGGCGAACTATCCGGTGTGAAACGCGCCGCATCGGGCCACATGTATTGCGCGCTCAAAGACGAAAAATCGGTGCTGGACGGTGTGATGTGGCGCGGCAATGCGCAGCGTTTGGCTTTTGTACCCGAGGACGGGCTGGAGGTGATCGCGAGCGGTAAGCTGACGACCTATCCGGGCCGCTCGAAATACCAGATCGTGATCGATTCTCTGGAGATTGCCGGCGAGGGAGCGCTGCTGGCGCTACTGGAGAAGACTCGCGCGCGGCTTGAGGCCGAAGGGCTGTTCGCAAGGGAACGTAAACGTTCGCTTCCCTATCTCCCGCGCACGATTGGCGTGGTTACCTCACCAACCGGATCGGTTATTCGCGATATTCTGCACCGCTTGGGGGACCGCTTTCCCAGCCATGTGCTGGTCTGGCCGGTTCTGGTTCAGGGTCAGGGCGCTGCCGAGCAGGTTTCTGCCGCGATTAGAGGCTTTTCAGCCATGCCGGCCGATGGACCAGTCGCGCGGCCAGATGTGGTGATCGTCGCACGGGGTGGTGGTTCGATCGAGGATTTGTGGAGCTTCAACGAGGAAGTCGTGGTTCGCGCCATAGCTGAATGTACCATTCCGGTTATTTCGGCGGTAGGGCATGAAACCGATACGACTTTGGCCGATTACGCCGCGGACCGGCGCGCGCCCACGCCCACGGCGGCGGCCGAAATGGCGGTTCCGGTCAAGGTGGACCTTGATGCGACCCTCGCCGACTTCGCCAGCCGCCAACGCCGTGCGGTGCATCGCCCTGTGGAGCTGGGCCGCGAACGGCTCGAAGCGCGTGTCCAACGCATGCCGACACCCGAAACGCTATTGCAGCCGCAAGCGCAGCGGCTCGATGAGCTGTCCGAGCGGCTGCGACGCGGATTGCGTGATCGGGCCGGACAAGGGCGCGAAATGCTTGCTGGATGGGCCGCGCGACTACAGCCACGCTTGCTGCACCAGGCTGCGGATCAGCGCAAAGACCGCTTGGAGCGCTTGCGGCTGACTCCCGCACTGGTGACTCGTCCGATCGCAACCAAGCGTGATCAACTGGCCTCACTTGCCCGTCTTGCCGAACAATTGCACCCTCGCAAACCGCTCGAGCGCGGCTATGCTATCGTCACCGCTGCTGATGGCCGCGCGCTGACCGCCAAGGCGCAAGCGGAGAAAGAGGCGGCGCTTAAGCTTGAATTCAAGGACGGTGTGCTTGATGTGAACACAACCGATGCACCCCCCGCATCACGCCCCGCCAAACCCAAGCGCTCCAAGCCCAAAGGAACTTCGCCCGAGCAGGACGATTTGTTCAGGTAAGCGCAAAATGATAATGGAACCCCCATGTTGATGTCTTCCGGCGATAAAGCCGCCAAACTCCATTACGGCCCCTCCAATTTCCGCGTGCTGCGCGCAGGCCAGCATGTCTATTGCGCGGTGAGCGGAGAGGTCATTCCGCTGGAAGAACTGCGTTACTGGAGCGCAGAGCATCAGGAAGCCTACGCAACCTGCGAAATCGCGACACGGCGACTGCTGGAAGCGCAAGGGCTGGCTTCGCAATGATCAATCATCCTTGGCTCACCCTGACCCTTGGTGGGTTGCTGACGCTTGCGAGCTGTTCGGGCAGCGAGGCGATTGGCAAAGATGCGGCGTCTGATACTGCCGCAGATGATGCTGCTCCTGTTAGGCTGGCAGTGGCCGCAACGCGGACGAACTTCGAGGGCGTCGAAGGCGAGTTCACTCAAGGCGGATGGGTGCGCGGCAAAGCGCCGAGCGGAGCGAAATCGGTCTCTTTGGGCGATGTCGAAACGCCTGTGGCAGCCGATGGCACCTTCTTCGCGGCGTTTGATCGCGACGCGGGTGATCTTGCCACGCTCACCGCGCAGCTTGAGAACGGCGGCACTGTCGAGAAGTCCCTCGCCATTTCCAAGCGCCAATGGAAAATCTCGCGCGTCAACGTCTCGCGCGGTCGCGGCAAGAACCTTGATGCGTGGTGGAAGAAGCGCGAGCCGGAGTACAACGCGATCAAAGATGCGCGCGCGAAAGAAACCGGCGCGACGGGCTGGAAACAAGACTTCATCTGGCCGGTAAAGGGCCGCATTTCAGGCTTTTTCGGACGCCAACGCATCTACGCAGGTGAGCCGGGGCCATATCACACCGGCATCGACGTGGCAGCGAGCACCGGCACGCCTCTGGTTGCGCCTGCCGACGGTGTGATCGTTCTGGCGCGCACAGGGTTTAGCCTTGAGGGCGGTATCATCATTGTCGACCACGGAGCGGGCCTGAACAGCGCCTTCATTCACTTATCCAAACTGGTGGTGAAAGAAGGGCAAGCGGTGAAACAGGGTCAGCATATCGGCTATATCGGTTCCACAGGCCGTTCGACCGGCCCGCACATGCACTGGAGCCTCAAATGGGGCGACTCCCGTATTGATCCGCTGCTGATGACCGGACCGATGCGGTAAGATGAGAAGCAAACGCCGTGTAGTTGCGGCGACCGCCCTTTTGCTCGCCTGCGCGCCGGGCAATATCGTCCACGAACACGTCAGTTGGGACCCACCCAAGGCTGTCGCTATCGAGCAGATCGCTGGCCAAAGCGATACCATTGCGGATGGCTGGGAAGTCGCGGGCATTTGGGCACTTGAGGGCGAGGGGCTCCTGTTCGGTGGTTTTTCCGCCCTTGTGGCTTTGCCAGACAACCGCCTGATGGCGTTTTCCGATCGTGGCGCGCGGTTTGTGTTTGACGAGCCGGATGGTGAAGGCGCGCAACGCGTGGTCGCTCGCCAAACCCTCGCGGAGGATCGCACGCCAGCCATGCCCGACATCGAGGCAGCAACCCATGACCCGAAGACTGGCGAATACTGGATCGGCTTCGAGAACAACCATTCGATTGACCGGTTTGCGCGCGATCACACGCCTTTGGGCGCACGGGACATGAATTCCGCTGCGCGCACGCTTCGCTGGTCAAACAACAGCGGTGCAGAGGCGTTTACGCGGCTTTCCGACGGGCGCTTTGCCCTGCTGCCAGAGGGCAAGCGCACCGGACTGATCTTTCCCGAGGATCCGACCGGGGACGCTGACTTTGACGTCTTCGCCTATCTCCCGCCCGTGCCCGGCCACGGTGCGACCGATATGGTGCAATTGCCCGATGGCCGCGTGCTCTTGCTACTGCGCAATCTCGATCCGCTGGGCGGCATTCCGCCGTTCGAGAGCAAGATCGCCATTGGACCTGCTCCCACGGTTGGCCCGAGCGAAGTGTGGAAGCCCAAGGTTACGCTAGACCTCGCTGGCGTTGTCCCGCGCGAGAATTACGAGGGGATCGCGGTTCGTCCCACGAAGGATGGCCGCATTGCCGTGTGGCTCATATCTGACGACAACAAATCGGTTATGCAGCGCACTCTCGTGGTGAAGCTGATCTTCGATCCCGCTCCTGCTCCAGACAAAGCAAAAGGCGCGCGGAAGTAACCGCACGCCCTTGCTTGAGATCCGAGCCTGAAGGCCCGATCGAAATTAAGCGGCTTTGTTCGCCTTAACCAACTCGCGCTTCACTTTCTGCGCGCGGGTCGAAAGCTTCTCGTCGCTGGTCTTCAGCAGCCAGTTATCCAGACCGCCATTGTGCTCGACCGAACGCAGACCGTGAGTCGAAACGCGGAACTTGAAGCTGCGATCGAGCTTTTCGCTCATCAGCGTGACGTTCTGCAGGTTCGGCAGGAAGACGCGCTTGGTCTTGTTGTTGGCGTGGCTGACATTGTTGCCTACCAGACGGCCCTTGCCGGTCAGTTCGCAAATGCGCGACATGATAAATCTCTTCAATCTACAGTGGTGGGAGCGCCGCGTTTGCCGCGGGCCGAATACTCGCAAAAGCGATCGGACGTCCCGGAAAGCGCGCCGCATAGCGGCCCCCTTGCGAATCGTCAATTGATTCGTGTGCCTGATTGGGGTTAGCGCGGGGCTGCGATGACCCAATGGCCGATCCCTGAACCCATGCGCACTGCGTTGAATGCCGCGCACGCCGCTGCCGAGGCGGGCGAAGTGCCTGTTGGCGCGGTGGTGGTCAAGGACGGAGAAGTGGTGGCCGTGGCCGCCAATGCCACCCGCTCACCGCCTGATCCGACTGGCCATGCCGAGGTACGTGCGCTGCGTATGGCGGCCCAGGCTCTGCGGCAGGACCGCCTGATCGATTGCGACCTCTACGTGACGCTGGAGCCCTGCGCGATGTGCGCCGGCGCCATCAGCCACGCAAGGATCGCACGCCTCTACTACGGAGCCAGCGACCCCAAAGGCGGCGCGGTCGAACACGGCGCAAGGGTGTTCGAGCAAGAGCAATGCCTGCATGCGCCGGAAGTGTATTCGGGCATGGGTGAGGAAGAGGCTGCAGAGTTGCTGCGCGGGTTCTTCAGGGAGCGGCGATAGTCTCGCCCTGCTTTGCGAGCCACTCGACTGCGTCTCCCTTATCGTCCAGATCGAACGAGCGGATGTCGGGGTTGATAAGCGACCCCATGATGCCTGCCATCGCCCCGATCCAGCCAGGGCCGCCGACAATGGCGTAGCGGTCTAGCTTGCCGATCAGGTCGAGCTTGCCCCGCAGCACTTCGCTGGAGAACACCGTGTCGAAGTCAAAGCCGTGCCAATGCTTGATGACGATCATCAGTCGCGCGCAGTCGGGGTCTTCGAGCCGCGCGCGTACCATTGCCACGCCGCGTTCGCTTTCGGCTCGGTCGAGCCTGCCGGAGAGTTCGAAGGCTGCAATGTTGGGGTGACCAATATCAATCTCATGGAATGCGCCTTTGTGCGGGCCATCACTCTCTTCCATGATCCAGGCGAGCGCCGTGTCGGCCTCGTCTTCGTCATAGACTTGGTAGGTAAGGCCGGGCAGCAGTGCGCTTTCGAGTCGCGAGCCGGTGCGGATCCATGCCTCGTCCGAAACGATGGCGATGCGGTTCGCGCCGTAAATCCATTTGGTGAGCGACGGGATATGCGAAAGCTCTATTGTCACCGCACCAAAGGTGAAACCCTGCACCGCGGTCGCATCAATCAAGACGTTTCCGCCGCCTCCAGCTTCGTTTTGCTCTTTGGCGAAGTCGACAATGGCCTGCGCGTCTTCCTGCCGGAATTGCTCGATGAAGGTGATGCGGTGTGCCGTGGGCGAAATGCGTTCAATGTTGATCATGCGCCAAGGCTAGGCCTGCGAGCCGCGGGAGTCATTGACCGAGATCAAATCTGGCTCATAGTCCTCGCCAGATTTTCGCTCGCGCCGCGTTGGCTGCGCCGTATCGGTTCTTGTCGCAGCGGGTGGGCATGAAGTCCTTGCCGTAGCACAGGCGAATTTCTTGCAGCCAACCGCTGCGGTTGAGCTTTACCCCGATATGCTCCGGTTCGACTCCGCCATTGGCGGTGGCGAAAGCTTCGCGGATACGGCCTGCGGTGAGGTCATCTTCGCGGCTGATGCGGGTGTAGTCTGGGATGCGCAGCGAGTTCCACAGGATACGCGTAACTGTGAAGTAGGTCTCCGGCTTTTTGACCATGCAGCTGCCGTGCTTGGCCCATTGCCGCGCGGCGAGGCGAGCGGAGGGCATCATGCACAGATTGCGGCGCAATTCGGCGGGGGTGAGGCGATTGCGCGTCGGGCACCACTGTGGCCATGTGCGGCGGGAGCGGGTGGCGCTTTCGGGCCAGAGCCCGTGGACGATCAGGCCAAAGCGCCCGTTATCGCCGGAGCACTGCATCCGGTGCGCGCGGCTGTCCTGCCGCGTGCGGCAAAAGGCGGGCGACCAGCTCAATGCTAGGGTGTAGCCCGTGACCGGTAGCTGCCGCGGGCGGCTGTCAGGCGAAACGCGTGGAACTGCGGAAACATTCGGTGCACGGCACTGATATGCTTGGGCAGATGCGATCGCGGGCGTTGCCAGAGCGAGCAAAACGGCAAGATTAGTCAAAAGTCGCAGGATCGGGCTCCTTGTGGGTGAACCAGTCATTGGCATCGCGAGTGAATAACAGCGCGACAGCCCCCAATGATATCGCCTGACCGATCAAGATGCCCGGCACAGCGTAGAGCATCGGCAGATTGGTCAGAATAAGCACAACTTTGGCCACCGCCATAATAGTTACAAACCAGCGCGCAAAACGGCTCCCGGCTATCCAGACCAGTGCGATAGGGATCAATTCGATGGTGAACCAGGCGGAGCTGGCGACAATGGTCCAGTCGCGGTTCCATTCGAAGCCAAGGCCGAGCGAGGCGAGAAATTCCTCCTGCGCGGGCAGATCGAACAGCGCGACGATCAGATTGATCAAGGCAAGCCCGAGCAGGATTCCGGCGAAGGCGTGAATCGCGAGGGGGCGCGGCCCGTTGGCCAATGTCATAGCGGCGTGAAGTCGAGGCCCACGTCAGCCGCAGGCGCGCTCTGTGTCAGGCGACCGACCGAGCAATAGTCGACCCCGCTCGCAGCCTTGGCCTTGATCGTGTCGAGGTTGATCCCGCCCGATGCCTCGGTCTTGGTCCGACCTGCGACCAATGCGACGGCCTCTTTCAGCACTTCGGGCGACATGTTGTCGAGCAGTAGGTGATGCGCGCCCGCTTTAATGGCGGGTTCAATCTGGTCGAGCCGGTCTACTTCGCAAATAATGTTGGAAACCCCCGCATCGCGCGCGCGGCGCACTGCTTCGCCCACGCTTCCGGCGACAGCGACGTGGTTATCCTTGATCATTGCCGCATCCCACAGGCCCATGCGGTGGTTGTTCCCGCCGCCCATGCGCACCGCGTATTTCTCAAGCATGCGCAGGCCGGGAATGGTCTTGCGGGTGTCGAGCAAGGTGCAGTCAGGGTTGTCCATTGCGGTCACATATTCGCGCACCATCGTGGCGATGCCGGACAGGTGCTGAACGATATTCAAGGCGCTGCGCTCTGCGGTGAGAAGTGCGCGGGCATTGCCCTCGATGTGCATGAGGTCTGCGCCCGGATCGACTGCGTCGCCATCATGCTTGAGCGTGCGGATCGTGCAATGCGGATCGAGATGGCGGAAGAATGCCTCGGCCAGCGGAAGCCCGGCAACTACAATCGGATCGCGGCTGTCCATCACGCCTGAAAAGCGCGCATCGGCCGGGATTACGCTCTCGGAGGTGACGTCATGCCCGCCACCATCAAGGCCAACGCCAAGGTCTTCGTCCAGCGTTTCCTGAACAAACTTATCGAGATCGAAGCCGGAGAGCGAAAAGGTCATGGTTTCTCAATACCCTCTCACGGCTTCATCGCAAGAGAGCGAGCGTTAGATAAACCGAGCGACGACGTCTCGATAGGAACGGGAGACTTTCACTTCCGCGCCGCTGTCCAGCACGAGGAAGCATTCGCCATTCGTGTGCGGTTTGACCTGACGCACCTGATCGAGGTTGACGATGGTCGAGCGGTGGACGCGCTGAAAGTTCTTCGGGTCCAGCCGGCGTTCGAGGTCCTTCATTGTCTCGCGAAGGACCAACGAATTGTCGCCGGTGGAGATGATCATGTAGTCGCCTGCCGCCTCGATATGCTCAATGGAATCGACTTCTACGCGGAAGATCTGGCCGCGGTCTTTCACATTGATCAGCTTTTCATAGCGGTCGGCGCTTTCACCACCTTCGCCACCGAAATCGGCAGCACGGTCCGGTGCGACTTCGGCCAGCACATCGAGCAATTGCTCGGCATCGTCGGCAGATTTCTTTTCGGCCATACGCTGGCGCACACGCTCGATCGTGTCAGCCAGCTTGTCTTCGTCCACCGGCTTCATCAGGTAGTTAACCGCGTCCGCTTCAAACGCGCGGATGGCATGCTCCTCATAGGCAGTGACAAACACGAACAGCGGCGGATCGATCTCCATCACGCCTTTCACCACAGAAAACCCGTCAAACCCGGGCATCTGGATGTCGAGAAAGACGAGGTCGGGCTTCTCGGTCTTGATCTTACGGATCGCTTCGCGCCCGTTCATGCAGGTGTCGATCACTTCGATGTCTTCGAAGGGTTGAAGCCGCAATTGCAGCCCTTTGATCGCGAGCTTTTCGTCATCAACGATGATGGTTCGAATAGTCATGATGAAGTTCCAAGTGTTTGCGCGGGGTTGAGCGGCAATTGGGGCGCTGTCTCGCCGCTATATGCGGGCGAAGCGGCGTTGTCCGAGACGGGTTGGCTGGGGGAAGCCGACGTCTCGGTTGCCGTATCGGATTCAGTCGCGCCTTCCTGAACCCGTTGAAATGGGATTTCGATGAACACCTGAAAGCCGCCGCCTGGCGGTGACTTGGTGGAGAATGTGTGGTCTTCGCCATATGCCTGCATCAGACGCTCCTGAATGTTGGCCAGCCCGACCCCGGTAGAGACTTGGCTGCCACCCACTTCGGATGCACTATCGATCAGATCGACTTGCTGAACGGCTTGTTGTCCCGGACCAGTGTCCTCGATTCTGAGGCGCAGGCGGGAGCCGACCACCTCGGCCTTGAGCGAAATCTCTGCGCCCTCCTCCTGCTTACTGACACCGTATTTGATCGAGTTTTCGATCAGCGGTTGCAGCAACATCGATGGAAGGCTGGCCTTCATGGCGCGATCTTCGATCTCGAAACGGGTGCGCAGGCGCTCTTCAAACCGCATGCGTTCGATATCGAGATAGAGTTGCAGCGTCTCGACCTCCTGTTCCAGCGTCACCTGACTGCCTGGTTTGAGCACCAGAGTGTGCCGCAGGAAGTGGGAAAGCCGCGTCAGCATCGCGTTGGCGGGCTCGGTCTCTTTGAGCAGCACCAGTGTGCTAATTGAGTTGAGCGTGTTGAACAGGAAGTGCGGGTTCAGCTGGTAACGCAACATCGCGAGCTGGGCCGCCGTTGCCTGCGTCTCCAGCCGTTCAAGCCGGTCAGCCTGCTCTTCGACAGTGAGGAAGTAGTTGATGGCAAAATACAGAGCGCTCCATCCGCCGAGCAATGTCATCGGAATAAACGACAGGCCGATAAATCGCTGGGTGAAGCTCGTATCGAGGCTCGGGCCCAGATAAATGCCCTGCATCCACGCATCGATGGAAGACTGGATGGTAACGGCAGAGAAAAGCACCAGTGCCGTGGAGCCCCATGTCACAATTGCCTGACGGTTGATCAGCTTGCGATAAATCACCGAGAGGATGAGGCTGATGGAAAAGCCCGTGATCGTAGTGACGAGAATTACCGCCAACAGGTCGATGGGCCGTCCATTGGCCACCGCCACAACCGCGCGCAGCAGGAATGTTCCGCCCCAGCCGCCCAGCTGGAGCACCCAGAACGCCCTGTTCTTGCTCGCAAAGAACGGCGCAGGCTGGATCGGGAGCATCGACATATTCGCTCTCTTTAGCGCAATTTTACGCCGGAGGCAGAGGAATTTGCGCAATCGCAGCGCGCACGGGCCACGGCTGGGCGCAAGCGATCAGTCTTTGGGCGCTGCGCTCAGCTTTGCATCGCGCACGAAATGGGTGGCCCAGTCGGCCTTGCCCTCCGAGGCCATGAGCGCCCGGATGCGTGGCAGTTCAGCGGTGATATGCTCGACCCTCTCATCCCAACCATCATGCGTGCGGCTGCGGAACAGGCCGCCATCATGTTTGGGTCCCCATGTTTCCATAAACGCCACCGCCGCTTCCGGGTCATATCCGGAGTTAGCAAGGAGCCACGGCATCAAGCGATCAGCTTCCCGCTCTGCCCTCCGTACATCGCGTATATTTCGGGACTTGGGGTTGGCTGCTTTCAGCCATGCGCGATGACCGAGAAGATTGTGAGCAAGCTCGTGCGCCACAGCGGCGGCAAAGAGAGGCTCGTGATAGGCGAAGCCGGGAAATTCAGTGCTGAACACCACCCTTTGGCCATCCGCAACAGCCATTTTGCCTCCGGTCGCGATTTCGAAGCGGGTCGGACAGACATTCACCGGCTGCGGGCTGCTGGTCGTCCCGTCGGCAAAAGTGAAAGCTATCGCGCCTTTGGCGCTCAGGGTCTCATCGATCCAGTCATGAGTGCGCATCAAGCGCTTCCAATCGAACCTTGGCACCGTCGGCCAACGGTTCGGATCGAGTGTGTTGAGTTGTATAACCTCGCGATTGCGTGTGAACGCTTTCGCTTCGTCCGCTGGAGAGCCCTCGGCCACGGTTTGCACGGCAAAACTTGATTTCAGGCCGAGAGCGGCGCGCATGATTTCAGGGGAGCCATAACTGGCCGCATCGTGCAATTGCAGGCCGATGGATGGCACAGTCCGCGCGCAGAAGGGTGCGTTGCCTGTGACCAGCTTCCAGCCAGTGTTCTGGAGTCTTTGATCGGTCGCCTGATACTGCTCAATCGCTGCGCGTTCGGACGCGAGATCGACCTCCCGCTCATCAGGTGTGGCCTGCGCAGTGGTAGCGAAAACCCAGCTTGCGCACACAACTGAGAGAGCGCGCAGGCGCATCAGCTGTCTTCGCTTGCGCCCGCTTGATCGAGGGCCTCTTTGAGCGCTTCATACCCGACAGCGCCGCTGATTGCAGCGTCTTTGGTCACCCAGGCGGGGGTACCATCGAAGCCGAGGCCTTGGGCAAAGGACTGGTTGCGAGCGATTTCGACGGTGACTTCCTGAGACGCGGCATCTGCACGTGCTTTCTCGAGATCAAGGCCCGCTTCTTTCGCGGCGGCCTCCACGCTTGCGCTATCGCGCGCACCCACTTCAAACAGCGCGTAATGGAATTCGCGGTATTTTCCCTGCCTTGCGGCCGCCAAAGCCATGCGGGCGGGTTCCTCGCTCCCTTCGAAGATCGGCCATTCGCGCACGATGACTTTCACCTCAGGATCCTCGTCAACCAGGCGCATCACATCCGCGAGGCTCGACTTGCAATAGGGGCAGTTGTAGTCGGTGAACTCGACCAGAACCTTGCTTCCTTCGGGATTGCCAAGCACGGCACCCTCAAACGGCGTGTAGAGCGCGTCGCCCATATCGGCGAGACGCTTGCTCGCTTCCTGTGCCTGATAGGCATCGGCCATTTCGGGCAATATGTCAGGATTGCTGATCAGATACTCGCGTGTCCGATCATTGCCGAGGCCGCTGTAGGACCAGATCGCTGCGCCGAGAAAGCCAAACACCACAGCGGTAAGGGCGGTGGCGAGCGTATTGCGAAGGGTTGAAGCCATTTCGTCAGATTATCCGGTTGCGTGGTGGCGGTTCTAGCGACGGTCGCGCAAAGCTTCCAGTTCGGCGCGCGCCTGCAGGGCAATATCCTGTGCGCGGATCCAGTCGGGTGTGCCGCGGGGCAGGCCTGCCTCCGCTGCCATGGCGCTTTGCAGCGCCTGCGGATACTGGCGCGCCATCACCTGCTGTTCGGCGCTGGCAAGGCGGGCGCGGGGAATATCGCCGCGCTCGGCATAAATCACACCCAGCTGGTACCATGCGAAGTGGTTGTACCGGTCACGTGCCACAGCGGCACGCAGCACCCGCTCAGCCTCTGCATGGTTTGCCTTATCCTCGGTCGCAATCAGCGCGTGGCCAAACATTGAGGCGATCAGCGGCTGGTTCAGAGTCAATTCGGTCGCGCGCCGCAGCGGAATGGCTGCTTCCTCAGGGCGTCCGGATTCAAGCAAGACCTGCCCTTTCACCTCGAGGAAGTAAGGATTGTTAGGCTCTTCGGCGAGAAGCGAATTCACTTCGCCAAGCGCTTGGTCGACCTTTGCCTGTTTGTGATACGCCCACGCGCGGGCATAGCGAGCCGGAGCGCTCTGATCGCTTTCCGGATACATGTTCATCGTGCGCTGCGGTTCGGCGAGATAGCCGAACAGCTTGGCCCGCACGCGCAGGAAGCGCTCTTGCAGCTCTGGATCATCGGGCTTGGCCCAGGCCGGATCTTCTTGAAGTAGTCCGCGCAAAGTCTGGATACGGTCGCCTGAAAGCGGGTGGGTGCGTGTGTAAGCGGCCTCGTCAGACTGGCTAAACCCGCGGCGGATTTCCAGATTGCGCAGGCGCTCGAAGAATTTGATCATGCCTCGGCCCGAAATGCCTGCGCCGGAAAGATAGCGTGCGCCGGCGAGGTCGGTGGCGGCTTCCTGATTGCGGTTGAAAGCGAGGAAACTGCCCACGGCGGCCTGTTGGCCTGCCATAATTGCCCCCATGCCTGCTTCGCCAGCGCCAGCAAGCGCCGCACCGATGCCGATCAGCAGCGATAGGATAGAAATGCCCTGCGCGCTGCGGGTGCGTTCGTTGAATCGAACCACGTGGCCGGCGGTGATGTGACCCAGCTCGTGCGCGATGACGCCTTGAACTTCGTTTGCGGTTTCAGCCGCGTTGATCAGCCCGGCGTGGACATAAACAACCTGTCCGCCCGCGACGAATGCGTTGATCGAGCCGTCGTTGATCAGGACCAGCTCGACATTTTCGGATTCAAGCTCCGAGGCTTCCACCAGCGGCGCTGTCATGTCGAGCAACAATTGCTCGGTCTCGGCATCGCGCAGGATGCTTTGCGCCAGCACCGGCTGCATCGTGATGGCGAAGGTGGCGCACAGCGCGACGAAGTAGGCCGAAAGGCGATGCAGGGGGGTCATCATGGCAGATGCTTAGCGCGTTTCGCCCTGAACCGGAACTGAAGGCTCAGCACTAGCTTTCTGTGAGAGCGCGAAAGTCGCAATTTGATCATCAACATCGCGGCTGTTGCGCCACGGGGCGGCGAGCGAGATCAGCGGGTCATTGTGGGTCATTTCAGGGTAGAATTGCGTGGTGACGCGCCCGTTTGCCTGTTTCGATCGCTTGGCCAATTCGCGCGTGTTGCGCGGTTTGACCAGATCATCTTTCTCACCATGGATCAGCAACATGGGCGGCGCGCCCTTGCGAACATGGATAATGGGCTGTGTCGATTCAGGTTCCGCCGCTTGCCCAAACGCCGCCTTTGTCGAATCGCTGGTAAAGGGGTGAAAGTCGTATGGTCCGGATATCCCGATAACGCCCGCAATTTCGTCGGGCGAGACACCTTCTGCCTCCAGCCAACGAGGTTCCAGAGCGGCCATCACGACATTGTATGCCCCTGCTGAATGACCGGCTATGGTGATGCGATCGGGATCCCCGCCATACTGGCCGATCTCATTGCGCGCCCAGCCGATAGCGCGGGCTGTGTCCTCAAGCATGGCAGGATACTCACCGCCGGGCACAAGCCGATAGCCCGCGAGGACGACGATAAACCCTTTTGGTACAAATGCGCGCGCCAAAAAACCATAATCGTCTGGATCGCCGCTGCGCCAGCTGCCGCCATGGACGAAAACAAGCAACGGCGCATTGGTGGCTTTGTCGCCTTCGGGGCCCCACACGATTAGTTTCTGCGCGGAGTCTTCACCTGTCGAGATGTTCGCCAGCACCTGCGCATCGCCCGATCCGCCAGTGATGCGATCCACCGCACTCAGGACTGCGGGCCCATTGCGTGAAATGGCGAATTGCAGCGCGAGGCCGGCCACGCCCAAAACAACAACCAATCCGCCCAGCGCCCAAAGCATCTTTCGCAACCCGTTTCGCCTTTCATCGCGACCAAAGCAAAGCCAAAAATGAAGGGCGCCCCGGTCCGGTGCGCCCTTCAGGAATTCATATGGGTTAGCGGCACAGCCGCCAGCCGTATAGTGTGGATCAGCCGACCAACTTGCGCGCGGCGCGTTCGATCATCGACACCTCTTCGTCGATTTCACCGATCAGCTCGACCACGCCATCCTCGTTGCGGCGGATCATGACAAGGGCAAATTCCGGTCCGTCTTGCTCCAGTGCATCGAGTGTGAGCGCCTCGAGTGCGCGCAGCTTATTGGCCAGAGCACGGCGCACAGCTTGTTCAGGCTCGACTGCCTTGCCGCTTTCTTCTTTCCGCAGTCGTCGTTCGGCAGTGACCACACCTTTGAGACCGCCTTCAGCCTCATTGAGGAAATCAGTCAGGCCTCCGCGTTCAATGCCGACACGGTGTGCGTGCGAAAGCACAGCGGCGTATTCGGTCAGGCGCGTCTTGTCATAGTCGACGCCAAACACGAGCTTCACGACCGGCGTCATCGGCGCACGTTCCTGCACCGAGAGGCCGTTGTCTTCGATCAACGCGTTGTATTCTTCCAGATTATCCTGCGCTGCGAGCGAGAAATCGTAGGCACGGCCTACGGCTGCATAAAGCGCGCGGCGGCTGCGGTCTTCCGATGAGCGGGCGCTTTCTGCCAGCTCGCGCGCGGAAGCGAGGAAATCGTAGAGGCCTGCATCGTCTGGCATTTCAGCCAAGGCGTCGAGATCCACGTCATCGTCTTCTTCCGCGACTTCGACGGGCTCATCTTCGAATTCGACTTCCGGCTCTTCTATTGCCGCATATTCGGTCGGGATAGCCGGTTCGGAAACCGGTTCGTCTTGGTAATCAACCTCGTAACTCGCAGCGTCGAAATCGCCGTTTTCAAGGTCAATGGCCTTTTTCGTAGGCGCTTCGATGTAATCAGTCAGCGAAGCGAAGCTGTAGTTCGCATCGTCGCCTTCCTCTTCCTCTTCCTCTTCCTCTTCCTCTTCGTCAGGATCATCGAGCGCATATTGCCCAAAATCGGGCGTCGGCATGCCATCGTCCATCGGTTCGAGACCAAGAGACGCATCGAGCGATTCAACGTTGTCCTCGGCTTCGCCTTGCTCTCCGGCCAAATCGGCGACCGGTGAGTCTGCCCAGTCCGTCACCGGGTCAATCGAGTGCTTATGGGCTTCGGCTTCTTCAACGATGTCTTCATCATCATCTTGATCTTCGAGCGCCTGATCGATCTCGAGCAGCAGCTCATCAGCTGTGGCCTGATCCGCCATTTCTTTCCAATTGATCACGCCAAAGATGAAATCGATGGTTTCATCGTCGCTTGAATAGGGCAGCAGAATGCCGCGATAGGCAATCGTTGCGCTGCGCTGGTTCACAAACTCGGCTTCAAAGCCGATTGGTGCCTGATTGGCGAGGATTTGCAGGTAGTGGTCCGTAATGCGGCTCAGAAGAGAGCGCGGCGGCACGTCTGAAAGGCGCGAGATCTGGCCTTCGGCGCCGCACTCTTCTCCCAGCAACTGGCCGAGATAGACGACTATTGGATCGTCAATTCCTGCCGAGAAGTCGAGCAGAACGCTGTTAGGGCCAAAATCGGGCAGGTTGGCAGGTTCGAGGTCCTCAATCGAAGGAAAGGTGCGTTCACCCAACAGGCCGGCCCAATGGTTATAGGCGCGCACCTGCATGCGCCGCTCATCCTGGCCAATGGCCTCGGGCGGCAAATCGCGCGATACCTCTTCTTCGTGGGCGCTCCAGTCGTCGCTGTCATCAACAGGATCGCTGGAACCGAAATTACCCCGCAACGTGTCCATGGCCGGTTAAGCCCCTTTTTTGACCAATCTTGCCACGGGTTTTGCCGCTGCGTGGTAAACATATCTTTAAGCTTGGTCAGAAACTTGCGCTGCCTCAAAGCAGGCGTGATGGCACCGCGCTGCGGGGCGGCAATGCCAGCCGGCCAGCAGTCCCGGGCCATGGCGCAGGATTGACGTCAGCTTTTCGGAGGGTGGCGGGCGGTTTTGCCCTGCCTTACCAGTACCGCATCCGGATGCTTAGGCGCTGCGCGGTGGTGCCATGAGTGAACACCGCATCTTTGTATTTCGGCGGCCCCATGCGCACCTTGGCGTCACGGGAAAAGCCATATCCCTCTTTGGGGATCATACCCAAAGTGCGGTCGGCTTTACCGTTATTGTTCTCGTCATGGAGCAAGGCGACCGCATACTTCCCTGGCTTCACGCCATTGAAACGGATGGTCACGCTCTTGCCTGCGGGGACAACAACCCGTTTGGCGTTCGGATCCTTGTTGCACTTGGGAAATGTTTTCGCATCGGCCGTAAGGCAGGCGCGGACCACGCCCTTGCTTGAGCGGACCTCGGTAACGGTAATCGAAACCTCATTTGCTGCTGCAGGCGCTGCCGCGCCCGCCGCCACACCAACTACGGCTGCTGTGATGGCGCTGCGCTTGGCGCGAGCCGGGGCGAGAAGCCACGATCGGTCCCGCAAAGGTGATCCCAAAAGCGAAAATACAGACCGAAATTGCATCGATACTCCTCGTGATGCCGTTCGTGATGGCTGGCGGTTATCAGCCAGAAACCCAATGGGGAATGAACAAAGCGCCTTGGGAATATTTCCCAGCCCATGTGATTGGTGACGCCCATCAGCGTGGCGATGGCGAGAAACGCGCCTGCTGCGCCAAGATGGATGGGCACGACAAACACCATCACCGGCAGAAACATTGCGCCCAGAACCGCTTCCAACGGGTGGAAGCTCATGGCTGTCCACGCAGTCGGCGGCTTGCTTTTGTGATGCACCGCGTGGGCGATGCGGAACAGGCGTGGTTCGTGCATCGCGCGGTGCGTCCAATAAAACCAAGTGTCGTGCAAAAACAGATAGATGAAGAGTGAGATCGGCACATACCAAAGCGGATAATCGCCAATGTCGCTGTAGAGCAGAGTCCAATCGTGGTGACGCCACCCCCAAAATATCAGGCCCGCTGGCGCGCCGTAAATCCCTGCGGACACAAGCGACCAGCCGATTTCTTTCCGGATCTGTTGGCCTTGTCCGTCATAAAGGCCCGGCCGTATTCGCTGCGTAGCCCAAGCGAAAAGCCCGCTTGAAAGGAGATAGCGCGCAGCCACCATCACGGTCATCGCGGCACCGGTCACCAGAAATGCGAGCCAAAGCGGCAGGTCAGGGCTGAACATTGCCACGCCTTATGGCGGGAAAAGTCCAGCAGGAACAGGGTAGAACGCGGCTGGCGTCTACTCGGCCGCGCCGATATGCGCGCAATCAGGGTCCAGTGCCACGGTGTGCCGCCGCATTGCCATGCGAGCAAGGCGCTGCATCTGGGTCTTGCGCCGTGCTGCTGCCAACGAAGCAAGCGGTGCCTGGCGCAGGATTTCCGCGTCATAGCCATCGGCGACAATCACTCCGCACTGATCGGGGGCATAGGCGTCCGTTTCGAGCGGTGACCTGTCCAATGCTGGCGGAACGCCCCAATAAAACCGGTCGCAATAATCGAGATAGTCAGGCCATTTCGTGTCGCTCAGCAGATCACCACGCGCGACCTTGATCTCGACAATCACGATCAGCCCTTTGGCATCGACCCCCATCAAGTCAGCGCGACGTCCATTCTTGAGCGGCACTTCGGGCAGGCACCAGATGTCATTGCGGGCAAACAGCCGCATGATCCCGCGCGCGACGTCACCCGCCGCGCAAGCTGTTTCTTCCGAATTGTGTAAAGTGATTCCAGCTTCCGTCATGCGAGCATGCTGGAACATAATGTGAACACAGTCAATCGAAACGATTTGACCGGTCGGCTCAGGCTGCGTCCTCAGCTTCGGTTACCGGAGATTGTGCAACCATTTCGATGACGGCTCGGCGCGCAACATAAAACTCACGCCACAGAGCCAAAGCCGGTGCGGTGGCATCCTGCCCGCGCGCGGAAATCGTGCGCAACGCCGAAAGTCCTGGCTGCATCATCGCATCAATATCGTTGATCGCTTCCATGGCCAGGCGTCGTTGCCACGGCTGCGCGTCTTCCAACTGCATCGAAAAAGTGCTGACCTCGGTCTTTTCCGTCTCTGGAGCGAGATCGGCCAGCCGAGCCAACTGCGCCGCATCAGCATGAAGTGAAGCCCATTTGCGCGCGATGACAGAGGGCTGATCCTCTGCCCGCATCGGGCTGTTTTCATAGGGTGGGACGACAGACATACGGTGTCATTAAGCCGCTGGCCTTGCAGATTGGTTAAGTCGCCTCTCGTCATATTGATGCGCCTGCCCTTGATGCGCAGATAAACTTCTGGCGAAGCCTCAAACCCCTTGCTAAACGCCGCGCTCGCGCAGGCGATCTGCACCCGTAGCTCAGCTGGATAGAGCGCTGCCCTCCGAAGGCAGAGGTCACAGGTTCGAATCCTGTCGGGTGCGCCATTGCTTAGCTCTAGTTAGACTCTGCTTTGCGCACCATCCTGCGGAATCGCGTCACCGCAACTTGCATAACTTGGGTCATGCACATCGTGTGAGGCTGGCACACATCTTCAGCGCACCTTGTCAGCCGCTAGGCTCGTGACGTATCTCTTCGCACAAGAAAATGCTAAGCGTTCGATCTGCCTTTACCGTAACGATGCGTAGTCTCTTTGGAGCAAGCCTGATTCCGGGGTTTTTTCGGAGCTTGGCGTTGCTTAGCGCTTTGGTTGCTGCGAGCCTGACACTCCATTCTCCGGCGTCTGCTCAGGACTCCGACGTCCGCATCCGCACGCAAGGCGAACTTTCATTCGGGACATTCATGGTCTTCGGGAGCGGAAGTCGCAGGGTCTCATCATCGGGCATTGTGTCGGACAACTCGGTTGTTTCGCTCGAGGGAATTACCCCGCAACCTGCTCGCTTCAGCGTTGAATATGATCGCGGCGACAATTCTCGAAATCCGCTGGATATCTTGATTGAGGTTGTCATCACGACGCCAGGGCGGCAGCGGTTTGGCGGAATTGAAGCGGGGATTGCGCGTCTGTTCACCGACTTACCGGGCCATCGCCGGGTTTCGTCGGGCGAAACGATGCAGGTTCGGTTGAGGAATTGCCGCGCGCGGGTATGTACACGCAGCTTCAATGTTGGCGGACGTTTGCGCGTCAACCGCCTGTATGGAGGGGCCAAGGTTGATATTCCTCTGGCCATTGATGCGCGCGTGGTCTCGGTAGATCGACAATGATTGTGGTTTGGAGCACGCGTTTTGCGGGTCTGGCGGCTGTGTTGGCGGCTGCGCAGATGCCCTCTGCATCGGCCGCAGGTACAGGGCATGCGCAGGCGGAAATTGTCGAACCAATCCAAGCCATTCCCATGGCCGAATTATCGTTTGGATCGGTAGCTGTCGGTGGTGCTCGCGATGGGACAGTGCGCGTAGCGCCTGACGGATCGCAGGCGCAATATTCGAGCGCTGTGAGATCGACTTGCGATGGAAGTGCATCTTGCACGCCGCATCGCGCAAGGTTCGCTGTGCGCGGCGAGGCGGGCAGAATGTACCGCGTCATCATGCCGGCCAGTGTGACTGTGCGCGGTGAACAAACTGACGCTCGGCTGACAGTGGATGAGCTTGTCATGCAAAGCAGGAACAGCCCAAGTATGAGCAGTGGCGGGCTTCTTAACGAGCAAGGAAGAGATCAGTTTTACGTTGGCGGTACGCTTCGAGTACCCGTCAGCACGCGTCCAGATTACTTCCGAACGAACCTGCCTATCCTTGTCGCCTATAACTAACGCCGCCCAAGACTAAGCTCGTCATGAGCGCGGCCGCCGCATGCGTGCTGGGGTCAGTTATGGTTAATTTCGGCTCAACGGCGCGTAAGTAAGTTTTTAAAGGGCCTAGGGATATTGCCTAGCGGGACGGGAACGGTTGATTCGCCATTTTTTCCTGTTCACCCGCTAATTTGACTGCGGGTTGAGACCACAACGTTCTAAGGGGACCAACCTTGAAGAAATTTTTTGTTCTTGCTGCATCTGCGGCAGTTATCGCAACTCCGGCCGCAGCTGCACCGGGTGACACCTCGACCGCTTCGGGCGCAGCGACCGCTGAAGTCGTCGCTCCGATCGAACTGACTCACGTAACGGGTGCCGCTCTTAGCTTCGGTACATTCACCACTGGTGACAATGGCGGTACTGTCGTTGTCGACAACACTGGCGCTGGTACCGAGTCGGGCGACGTAACTTTGCTTAGCGATTCGACCGAATCTGCAGACGCTTTCACCGTTGCAGGCGACGCAAGCCGTAGCTTCACGATCTCGAGCACCGGTGGCAACGTTTCTAACGGCACCGACACGATGGCCTTCACAACCAGCGCACCGGGCACCGGCACGCTTGACGCAAGCGGCGCAGCCTCTTTCGTAGTCAGCGGCACTCTGACGGTTGCTGGCGGCGAGTCGGCTGGTAACTACACCGGTAGCTACAGCGTAACCGTATCGTACAACTGATGCGATAAAGCGGGCGCGTGCCTCGCGCTTTGATGCGCGAGTGCGTGCCCGCTTGTTCGTTCAGGATTTGTCCTTTGCGCCGTCCAACATCATATCTGGGTGCGGCAGCCCTTGCGGCTGCTTGTCTTGCGACCCCCGCTTTTGCCGATCCGGGCAGCACGACAGAAGAGTCGGGCACCGCGTCTGCGACAGTGGCCGATCCTGCAACAATTCGGCGCATCGCCGATATGCGATTTGGCCGATTTGCCTCCCCAGGGAATGCAAGTACCATTCGGGTTAATTTGGACGGATCAATTAACGCATTTGGCGATGTCGCGTCTTCGACCGGCATGGCTCAGCCCGCTGATGGGCGCGGACCTGCACAGTTTGTAGTCGAGCAGGCAGGTAATCGCGGAGGCACAGTCTTCATTCCGCGATCAATTACGATCACCAACGGCAGTGCTGACATGACGGTTGATTCAATTACGGGTCGACTTGTTGTCCTGTCCGGAGTTGGACGTTTTCGGGTGTATCGTTTGGATCTGGGCGGCACCTTGAGGGTCAACGCCAACCAACAACCCGGTCAGTATAGCGGCGATTTCGACGTCACGGTCATTTACAACTGATCGCGCTGAAGCGCTTACCAAAAATTAACCATGATCTCCGAAAAGACCCCTAGGTTTAAAAACTCTAGGCGGTAACCCTATGATAAGCATAAGTTCGGTGTTCAAGGTTGGGCTGTTCGGCGCATTAGTGATGGGAGCGAGCAGCACAGCAGCCGCTCAGGAGCTTGCGCTCGAAACGGCACAGCCAGAAGAAGACATCCCAGAGGCAGAAGCCCCTCCCTTTCCCCAGGTTGAAGCGGGCGAAGCGCCTGAAGGCGCCGTTTCAGGGATGGGTGACATCAATCTCTACCCACGCCGGGTCATACTTGATCCACGTCGGCGCGTTGCTTCGATCGGTCTCTACAACAAGACCACATTCGAAGGTGAATACGAGATTTCCGCCACGAATATGCTTATGACCAGCGACGGTCAGATCATCCCGTTCAACAACCTGCCAGAAGGCGCGGATACGAGCAGTGTGAAGACTGCCAGCGAGATGCTGCGTTGGTCGCCGCGCCGTGTGCTTTTGCTCGGCAGTGAAGCGCAGACAGTGCGCATTATGGCGCGCCCGCCTGCCGATTTGCCAGATGGCGAATATCGTGCACACTTTTCAGTCATATCGGTGCCGAACGACGTTGATGAAGGCTTTTCGATCGACGATGCCGTTAACGATGGCGCCGAAGCGTCGAACAATGTCGGCGTAACCATCAGACCTCGCTTCGGAATTTCTATTCCGGTGATCGTCCGTATTGGTAATACGACACTTGATGTTGGCCTGAAGGACATTGGTTTTGTCCGCGGAGAGTCCGGACCACTGCTCAGGATGACGATCACCCGCAGCGGGACGCGATCATCCTACGGCGATATCGAGGTAAGAGCACCCGGTGAAAGCACTCCAGTGCTCGTTGCACGCGGGATCGGGGTCTATCCTGAGATTGATCATCGCACGGTGATCTTGGCGCTCAACCCAGAATTTGACCTCACGAAGTTGCGTTCAGGCATGACCCTGACGGCGACTTACACCGATGATGACGTCAATCCGGGCAACACGCTGGCCAGGCAAGACTTTGTCATCCCGTGAAACCGTTTCGCACGATCGGATTTCTCGCTTCGATCGCGGCATTGCCCGCGCTCGCAAGCGGCCCAATCCCCCTTCATGGTCCCTCTTGGGGCGATGAAGCGGGAGGTGGGATCATTCTCGTCCGATCGACACCTGCTCTTGCCGATAACGCTGTAGTATCCCCACAAAGGGGAGCCTACACCGCGAGCACACCTGTGGTTGCAACCCAACCACAAAAGGTTGCTGCGTCTGTAACTTACGTCCCAGATGCGCCGACGGTCGCGGTAAAAGTTGGTTGGGCCGAAGGTTTCGCATTGGAGGCAAAGGCTGCTGGTCCGGCAGTGCTCAAGCACGACTCCGAAGTACAGGGCTTCGTTCTGCCGGCAACACCGCCGAAACCGCTAGGTATGCCGTCCGGGGTGACCCGGTCAGACTTTGTCCTGCCTACGACGCAAGAACCGGTCAGCAAGAAGGCAAAGCTGTTTGATCCAGCCCCGTACAATCCGCGGGCCATCACGATGCCGATCACGAGTACGGTGAAGCTAACGCCATCTCTGTCCGAAACAGCACCAAAATTGGAGATGGCGGAGAATACTCACGCGCCAGCATTGCCCGAGGCTGCGGCAGAACCGGTGTCACCCGCAACTATTCCAGCCGCATCGCCGACTATCGCGACCAATGACGCTAAAACTCAGGACACGCCGTTCGCAGCGCCCCAGATTGCAAAGGCGGCAATTCCCGCACGACCAAACATCGCCAAGCCTCAACCGGCCAAGCCCATCCAAGCCATTGAGACACCGTCGGAAACACCGGTAAAGAAAGAGGTGGCGTTCGGGGGACAACAGTCACGATCGCTGGATCTGCCGCCAGGTACGCAAACCTTTCCTCTCAATGAGGGTGATCCTCTCTTTACGTATGACGACGAACTTATCCTTCAGCTAAAGGTAAAAGGGGTAAGCGCCACTGACACGATCATCGCATATGGCAACCGAAGCGATCTTTATCTCCCCGTGGGCGAGCTTTCACGCATCCTCGATCTTGCCATCAAAGTTAGCGATGAAGGTCAGTACGCCAGTGGCTGGTTCCTCGATGAAAACCGGACCGTTACCGTCGATCTTCGGCAGGGATTGCTGACAACAAACACTGCCAAACGCCCCCTGCGCCGCGAAGATGCACAAGCCTTTGAAGGCGAGCTGTATTTGCGGACAGAACTCTTCGAAGAGCTCTTTCCGCTTGAGTTAAAACCTAATCTCAGAGCCCAGGCAGTGGTTTTGACCACACTTGAACCGTTTCCTTTCGAAGAACGAATGAAGCGCGATGCCGAACGGGCGAAGCTTGGCAATAGGGGCTCGACTATCGAGAAGCCCGAATGGCCAAGGCAGGAAACGCCTTGGCTTGCTGCCTCTGTTCCTGTTGCTGATGTTGAACTGCGCGCTGTGTCTGACTCAGCGCGCGGTGAGCGTTTGGAAGGTGATTTACGGATCGGAGGCGATCTGGCCTATGTGACGGCACAAGGGTACTTCTCCGCTGACACCACTGATGGCCTTGTTGCATCGCTGATCCAGTTTGGACGCCGCGACGGTGACGGTGATCTGCTAGGCCCTCTGGGCGCGACCGATTTTCAGTTTGGCGATGTTGCCACCTCATCGATGCCCATCGGTCTGCGTGGTCGCGCGGGACGCGGCGGTTTCATCACAAACCGCGCTTTCCAAAACGCTTCAGTGTTCGAACAGATCGATCTGCGTGGAATCTTGCCGGATGGATACGAGGTCGAACTGTATCGCAACGATATTCTGGTCGGTTCGGTCGCGAACGCTACCAATGACCAGTACGAATTCCTTGAGGTTCCGGTCGACTATGGCCTCAATGTCTTCCGATTGGTCTTTTATGGACCGCAAGGACAACGCCGCGAGGAAGTGCGGCGGATAAGCGTTGGCGACGGCCGGCTCGCAAAAGGCCAATTCGAGTATGACTTTGGCGTGGTACAGCGCGGTGAAAACCTGTTGGGCGTGCGAGGACCAGACTTCAATCCGATCGAAGGCTTCGGCAACTGGCAAGCAGGGGCGCAGTTTGCGTACGGCCTCAGCACCAAAGTGACCGCTGTCGGAAGTCTTTCATATTTTCAGGAAGATAACGGAAGTACCTCGGTCGCCAGTCTTGGCGCGCGCACGGGAATTGGAGGCCTCGCCTTCCGGGCAGACGGCGCAATTGCCAGCGATGGCAGCACCGCTCTCGGCATCGGCATCGGCGGAAGAGCGCTTGGCGGCGCCTTTTCATTGTCGCACTTTGAGTATCAAGGTGGATTCAAGGACGAACTGCGCAGCAACGTGCGCGAGCCATTGGTTCGGGCGACCGAATTCGACTTCAATGGAAGCTTTAAGTTGTCTGGTCAGGCCATCCCAATTGCAGCGCGTGTTCGCCACACCGAATTTCAGGACGGCCGGACGACAACGGACGCGGTTCTTCGGAATTCCGCGCGTTTTGGGGGATTTGCGCTGTCCAACACGCTCGAATACTCGCGCAGCTCGAGCGCGAACGGGCCAACTTTTTCTCAGCTGATCGGCAACTTTGATTTGGCCACGTTCCGCCGCTCGCGAATGCAGGCCAGGGCTTCGATTGGATACAGCTTGCTCCAAGGCCCCGAACTGACCAACGTGTCTGCGGAAGTCGATTATCAGGTTGATGACCGCACAGTTGTGAGCGGACAAGCGTTCTACTCGCTAAAATCGAACGAGTTTGGCATCGGCGGATCGGCCAGCCGAGAATTTGATCGTTTCACACTCGCGCTTGATGGGAATTACGCGTTTCAGCAGAAGAGCTTCTCAGTTGCTTTGCGTTTGGGGTTCAGTTTTGGTCGCGACCCGCTCCGGCGCAATCTATTCGTTGGGCCACCAGGACAAGCTGCGTCGGGAGCGGTTAGCCTTCGCGCATTTCAGGATATGGACGGCGATGGTCGCTTCTCAACCGGCGATACGCCTCTGGAAGACGTCGACTTTTCCGTGTTCAACAGCACGGCGAAGACCGATAGCGACGGGATCGCGCGTCTGACGCGTCTCGGCAACGGCAACCCGATTGCGGTTCAAGTCGATCCCTCGTCATTGCCTGACATTTTGATGGCACCTGTGTCGCGGGGTGTCGAAGTCGTGCCACGTCCTGGCCGCACCCATGTCATGGATTTCCCGATTGTGGCGCTGAGTGAAGTTGAAGGGACCGTCACGTTCCAAGGCAAAAAGGGTGGCCGCGGTGTGTCCGGATTGCGCCTGCAGCTCGTTGATTCAGATGGAGAAGTCGCTGCAGCAACGCGGACCGAGCGTGGCGGATACTATTTCTTCGAGCAAATCATGCCGGGCAAGTTCAAGCTCCGGATCGAGCCGGAACAGGCAGCCAATTTGGGCATCTGCATGAACAGAGAGCTTACCGTTTCCATCGCTCCGACCGGCGATATCTACACCGTCAATGCGAACATCAAAGAGTGCAGCCAAATAGCGACCCTGCATTAAGTGTCGGCAAAATTTTGGAAGGGGTCCGGCCCGGCTTTAGCCCGTGATTAGCGCATCCCCTTGGCTCACCATAACGTGATCGAGGGGTAGCTGTCCGAACACGCTCAACGGAGACATGCGCCTGGATAGGCCGCGCCCGACATTCATATGCGTGCGGACTTCAAAGTGGAGATGCGCATCGGTGCCCGTCATCCCGCGAGCGTTGCCGCTGTCTCCGCAAAGGCCAATTACATCACCGCACTTCACCGTATCGCCCAAGATCACTCGCGTTTCTTTCAAGTGGCAATAAGCGGCGTAGAGTGTGTCAGCCCGACCGTTTTCATCGGCGTCATGCGCGAACTTGAGGATGACGTGCTTCCCATAAGCGCCGCGATTGCGGACTGCCGCGATTTCTCCATCAGCTATGGCGTAGCAGCGATATCCGGGCGGCGCGTAAAAGTCCCAGCCTTGATGCGGACGGCGGCTGCCATCGCGATTGCGGCGCACCATACCGAAAGTGTTGTTCATGATTTTGCGCCGGATCACGGCGTACCTCACCGGAAAGGTGATGCCTTCAGGCAATCTGGTCGTCTCCACCGGGGTTCCGGCGTAGAACGGAGTGAAATCCTGCATGGGGTCGCTCCCTGAAATGAAAGGAAGCGGTCCAGTTGCACATCAGCCTATGTGTAGGAAAACTCAATCAAATCCGTTGGCGATAAACTCCAATGCGCACCCGGCGAGCATGGCGGTGCCAATTGGCAGAGCCGTCTCGTCGACGTGCATTCGCGGAGAGTGAATGGCGCAGCATTGCGACCAATCTTCTCCGTCCGGAGCGACGCCCAAGAAGAACATAGCGCCGGGTATTTTTTCGAGAATGTAAGAGAAGTCTTCAGCGCCCATGATCGGATCAGAAAGGTCTTTCCACCCTTCTGCCCCCTGCAACGAACGGGAGACTTTCGCTCCCAATTTGACCGCGCGGGGATCGCATAGAGTGACCGGGAAACCGTGTTCGATCTCGCAACTTGCCTCGACGCCGTATCCCTTTGCTATGTCGGCGCAGCATTGCGCGATCAGCCGATGGGCTTTCTCCCGGTGTTCTGGTGAGAGCGTGCGGATCGTGCCGGCCACCATGGCGTCATCAGGAATGACGTTGTGCGCTGTGCCGGTGTGGATCTGCGTGACGGTGACCACCACCGCGCTCGCCGCGTTGAAGCGACGAGTGACCATGGCCTGCAACCCGGTGACGATCGCGGCGGCTGCGGGCACAGGATCAACGCAATCGTGCGGCATGGAGGCATGACCACCTCTGCCTTTGACGGTGATGGTGAACTGGTCGGCGGCGGCGAGCAGTGGCCCGGGTTTTCCAGCCAGCACGCCGTAAGCGGCGTTGGGCATGATGTGCAGCGCGAAAGCCGCATCGGGGAGCGGTTCGATCAGCCCGTCATCGAGCATGTAGCGCGCGCCGTGATATCCCTCTTCGCCCGGCTGGAACATGAAATCGACCGTTCCGCCGAGCGTGTCGGCTTGATCGCACAGCAACTTGGCCGCGCCGGTGAGCATCGCGGTGTGCGTGTCGTGTCCGCAGGCGTGCATACGGCCGGGGATCTTGGAGGCGAACTCCAGGTCAGTCTTTTCGTCCATGGGCAGCGCGTCCATGTCGCCGCGCAGCAGCACTCGCGGCCCGCCGCCCTCAGGCGCAGCGCCGCCGCGCAAGGTTGCTACTTGGCCCGTAGTCGAGGTTCCCTCGCGCCATTCAAGCGGAAGGTCGGCCAATGCCTCGCGCACCTTCGCCATCGTCAACGGGGTGTGCAGGCCAAGCTCGGGCTCAGCGTGAATGGCGCGGCGAAGCGCGGTGATTTGGGGAGCGAGTGAGGTCGCCGTGGCGAGCAGGTCATCGGTCAGCATAGCGGCAGACTAACGACCTCGCTCAATCACGACTAGTCGCGATAACGCATCCGGATCGAAAGATTGGTCACGCCTTTGCCTGCCGCAAAGGTTGCTTTGCCGACGGAAGGCGGACGCGGAATGCCAAGGAACGAGCCGATTTTCGGATTGTTCGACATGCCTGCGCCGTCTTTAGAGACGTCCATCTTGCGATTGCCATTGGCGTCATGCTGGATCGCGATGGCATAGCGTCCTGCGGCGGGCACCGGCACGCAAACCGTCATAGATCCTGCGCGCGGACGCGCATCGAGACGGGTGAGATAGCGTTTGCTCTTCAGCCAGTCGCGGCTGGACGCTTTGTACGTGCGCACAAACAGATTTCCGCTCGAGCTTTTCAGGCCCGAAATGCGGATGCGCACAGCAGGGCCTTTGCCCGCCGAGCATTTGCTCAAATTATTCGAAATTACATTGGCATAACCGCTTTGCGCGGCGATGGACGGTGCGAATGCCACACTCGCACCAGCGGCCAGCGCAAAAGCGCCCAGTCCTGTAGCGATGGCTTTCATGATTTTCATGCCTCCGGTTAGACAAACAAAGTGGAGCATCGCGGTTAATGCGCTGGTTCGCGCAGCTATGCCCCCGAATTTGAGTGAGAATATGGTGTTTGCGCGCTGAATTGCACCTGAATTTGCCGCGCGAGCCGCGTTCAGGCTTGTTTCGGGCGGTTTACCGCCGTGGAAAAGGGAGGCGCGCGCCCTGTTCGGCGATTCGCGGGAGGCGTAGTGCTTCCGAAACGCGAAGAAGGCGCAAATTGGTTTATGCCAACACCTCTGATCTCTCCCTCCATCCTGTCTGCGGACTTTGCCGCGCTTGGTGAAGAGGTCCGCGCGATTGACGCGGCGGGGGCCGACTGGATCCATATTGACGTCATGGATGGCCATTTCGTGCCCAACATAACCATCGGCCCGTCGGTAGTGAAGGCACTGCGCCCGCACACCGCCAAAACGTTTGACGTCCACCTTATGATCTCTCCGGTCGATCAGTATCTTGAAGATTTTGCCGAAGCGGGCGCGGACATCATTACCGTTCATCCGGAGGCTGGCCCGCACGTCCATCGCACGCTTCAGGCGATTCATGCGCTGGGCAAGAAGGCGGGTGTGGTGCTCAATCCCGGCACGCCGGTTGAGGTGCTCGACAATCTGATGGATCTGGCGGACCTCATCCTTGTGATGAGTGTGAACCCCGGTTTTGGCGGGCAAAGCTTTATCGCTTCGCAGCTCGACAAGGTCGCGCGCATCCGCAGTATGATTGACGCCACCGGACGCGACATTCACCTCGAAGTGGATGGCGGCGTGAACCCCGAGACAGCAAAGCAGTGTGTTGCGGCGGGTGCCGACGTGCTGGTTGCGGGCTCCGCGACATTCAAGGGCGGGCCTTCGCAATACGCAGCCAATATCACGGCGCTTAAAGGTCTGGCGTGATGGAGACCTTGTTTGACAACAAGGATGCGCCAACGCTTGATGAAGTGTTGGAGGATACGGACGATGCCCGCGCCTTGCCGCTTGGCGATGGCAACGAACCGACGCGTGTTGAACAAGATGAGCATTCCACATCGGCACCGGAGACAGACCGCGCGCTGGCGCTAACTGACGTCATTGCTCCGCGTTCGAGCGCGGGCGAGGCTTTGATCCGGATGGCTTATCGCATGGGCGTGCCCGGGCACGCGCTTGCCGCGCCTTTCCGCAAGAAACCGGCGACGCGCATCACTGCCACCGTTGAAACGCCCGTTCGCGGCGACCGCGCATCCGGCACGGCTCTACGTGCGGGCCATTTCCTAGTTCACGGTGTGAAAACCCCTATTGGCCAGGCCGATTTTGAAGGCCTGACCCGCCAGAGCCTGGGGCTTGACCGGGTCATCAACAGCTTCGCGTGGCTTTATGATCTGTCGGCCAGCGCGCCGCGAGCCGATTGCACGTCTGTGGCAGAGCGGGTCACCCTCGCTTGGCTCGATGCGCATCCCAAGCCCGCAAAAGGCGCTGCATGGAGCGTTGAGCATTCGGGCCTGCGCCTTCTGGCATGGCTCGTTCATGCACCGATGCTTCTGTCCGATCCGAAGGGCAAGCTGCGCCCGCGCTTGCTCAAGGCAATCGAGGAAACGGCGGAGTGGCTTGACCGCAAAGCCTCGCGTTCGGGCGCCGGATTTGGTCAGGTGGCCGGTTTGGCAGCCGTTACGGCGGCGGGTCTCTTACTGCCCGAAGGCCGTCCGCGCCGTCTGTTCGGAGAGGCTGCTTTGATCCGCGCACTCGGCGATCTGGTGGCCGAGGATGGCGGCGTGCTTTCACGCTGTCCGGCGACGCAGATGGACGCGATTGCGCTGCTAACCAATCTGCTTGCCTGTTACGAGGCCGCAGAAGTCGAGGTGCCACAAGCGCTGATCGTGATGCGCGAATTGCTGGTTCCGCCGCTTCTGACGCTGCGCCACGGCGATGGTGCGCTGGGCAACTGGCAAGGCAGCGGCGCGATCAATGGCGACGCAGTGGCCGCTTTGATCGAAGCGACCGGCGTGCGCACTCGCCCACTTAAGGACGTCGGCCACTGGGGTTTTCAACGGGTCAAGAATGGCACCACTATCCTGCAATTCGACACGGCCCCGCCACCCCGCGCACGCCATGCACGATGCGGTTGTGCCTCGACGCTAGCCTTTGAGCTTTCTGACGGTCCGTCACGCCTGATCGTCAATTGCGGCGGAGCGGCGTCAGCTGGCGGGCAGGTTCCCTCGCGCATCGGGCAGGGTTTGCGTGCCACGGCGGCGCATTCGACGCTGGTTCTCGATAACGCCAACTCAACCGCTGTGCTGCTGCACGGAAAGCTCGGCAAGGGCGCCGAATTTGTTGAGACAGAAACGCGCACATTGGTGAAGCGGGGACGCGCGGCGACCCGGATCGAAGCGACGCATGACGGCTACGTTGCGCGCTTTGGCCTGACGCACAAGCGGGTGCTGAGCCTTTCTGATGACGGCGCAGAGCTGGCAGGCGAAGACATCCTTGTTCCGTCCTCGCGTAAGGGCAAACGCGGCAAAATCGGCTTTGCGATCCGCTTCCATCTCGGGCGCGGGGTCGAGGTGCATATGTCCGAAGACAAGCGCGGGGCCAGTCTGCTGATGCCAGATGGCAAGCTGTGGCAGTTCCGCCTGCGCGGCGATGCTGCGGGCGCGACCGACGTCGCGCTGACCAGCGAGGACAGCCTGTGGGTCGACGGCGATGGCCGTCCGCACCCGACAGAGCAATTGGTGATCGAAGGAATGACATCACGCGGCGGGGGGCAATTCTCCTGGCTGCTCAAGAAAATGGGATGATCTCAAGTGAGTGATTTGGCGATCAAGCGGGCGCTGCTTTCTGTGTCCGACAAAAGCGGTTTGGCAGAGCTGGGTAAGGCGCTGGCCGCGCGCGGGGTTGAGCTGGTCAGCACCGGCGGCACGGCAAAGGCGCTGCGCGATGCGGGGCTTGAGGTGCGCGACGTATCTGACCTCACTGGCTTTCCAGAGATGATGGATGGCCGCGTCAAAACGCTACATCCCAAAGTGCATGGCGGCCTTCTGGCGCTGCGCGACAATGATGATCACGTCGCGTCTATGTCCGAGCACGATATCGGCGCGATCGATCTGGTCGTGGTCAACCTCTACCCGTTTGAAGCGACCGTCGCGAAAGGCGCCGAGCGGCAGGAGATCATCGAGAATATCGATATCGGTGGGCCGAGCATGGTGCGCTCTGCTGCCAAGAACCATGGCTTCGTCACGATCATGACCGATGCCGCCGATTACGCCGAATTGCTGGAAGAGCTCGACGCCAATGACGGCGCGACGTCGCAGGCCTTCCGCATCCGCATGGCGGGCAAAGCCTATGCGCGCACCGCCGCCTATGACGCCGCGATTGCGAGCTGGTTTGCGTTTGGCGATGCCTTCACCCACCCGCTTGGGCAAGAAGCACTCAAGGCGACACCGTTTGTCGAAACCATGCCTATGGCGTTCAAGCGGTCGGACGTGCTGCGTTATGGTGAGAATCCGCATCAGGCGGCGGCAATCTATGTGCCGCAAGCGACCGCTGGCGGTGTCCCTCAAGCCGAGCAGCTTCAGGGCAAGGCGCTGAGCTACAACAACCTCAATGACGCTGACGCCGCGCTCGAACTTGCAGCGGAATTTGCAGGTGGCGATCCGGCAGTGGTGATCGTCAAGCACGCCAACCCATGCGGCGTGGCGCAGGGCGCGACTCTACTCGATGCGTGGAATGACGCGCTGCAATGCGACAGCGTTTCGGCATTTGGCGGGATCGTTGCGGTCAACACCGAGCTGGATGGCGCGACCGCTGAAGCGATTTCTTCGATCTTCACCGAAGTCATCATCGCGCCCAAGGTTAGCGACGCAGCGCGCGAGGTGTTTGCCAAGAAGAAGAACCTGCGCGTTCTCGAATGCGGCCAGCTACCCGATCCACGCCGTGGTGGCTTCTTTATGAAGTCGATTGCGGGCGGCATGCTGATCCAGGGCCGCGACAATGGCGCGGTGGCCGAGGCGGATTTGAAGGTCGTGACCAAGCGCGAACCTACCCCGCAGGAGCTGAAGGATTGCTTCTTTGCTTGGACGGTCGCGCGGCATGTGAAGTCCAACGCCATCGTCTATGCCAAGGATGGTGCGACGGCAGGCATCGGCGCAGGCCAGATGAACCGCCGCGATTCGGCGCGCATTGCCGCAATCAAGGCCAAAGAAGCAGCGGAGACATACGAGTGGGCCGACCCCAAAACGGTCGGCAGCGCGGTGGCATCGGACGCTTTCTTCCCCTTCGCCGACGGTTTGATTGCCGCCGCTGAAGCGGGCGCGACGGCTGTGATCCAGCCGGGTGGTTCGATCCGTGACGAGGAAGTCATTGCAGCGGCGGACGAGGCGGGCCTCGCCATGGTCTTCACCGGGATGCGGCATTTCAGGCATTAGGTTGTTGCGAAGGCGCATGCGCGCATTCGTACTCGGGACAGCTCCTCCGCCCCGCTACGGTGCCCCTGCGGGCCGCGCGGTCGCGCTCTGACTGCCGAGACTTGGTGGCATGTGGGAATAATGCGGAGAGATCTCTTTCATTCCTCCCGATCTTCACATCTTTTTTATGGTTAACGCGTAACTGAAACGCAGTTCGTAACGAATTGTCGCACAGCTGCTTCATTCATTTGGGCGAAAGTCATCGCTCCATAAATGAGGCAGCACAAGCAAACCGCTCATCTTAGAAAGCGAGCCCGACCATGACCCTTTTTGCTCCTGATCTCTATCGCAGCTTTGCCATAGGTTTCCTTGGCGCGGGTCTGGTGATTGCAGCGACCAGCTTTGACGGCCCGGCCCTGTCTTCGGAAGCACAGGCGTCTGAAGTGGAACAGAGTGTCGCCGATGAAATTGCGCTTTCGGATGAGTTCATCATCACCCCGATCGCCGAGGACTGAATGATCAAGCGCTTCGCTATTGCTCTTGCCGCTTCGACCATGGCCGTAGTTGGCATTACACCGCCCGCCATCGCCGCCAAACCCGTAAACGCCCCCACCCCCAAGCGTATCGCCAAAGAAGGCGCCGGCCTCAAAACCGCGATCTTTGCCGGTGGCTGTTTCTGGGGTGTCGAAGGTGTGTTCAGCCACGTCAAAGGCGTGAAGTCAGCCGTTGTCGGCTATCACGGCGGCACGGCTGCGACCGCAAAATACACGCGCATCACCGCTGGCGGTACCAGCCATGCTGAGGCGGTCCGGATCACTTACGACCCGTACGTTATCCGCTATGATGAGTTACTGCGCATCTTCTTCTCAGTCGTGACCGATCCGACTCAGAAAAACCGTCAAGGCCCCGATGTCGGTGCGCATTACCGGTCGGCACTGGTTCCGCTCAACAACGAACAGCGTCAGGTAGCAAAGGCCTATCTCAGCCAGATGCGCAGCTCGGGCGTGTGGCGTCGGCCGATCGTAACGCGGATCGAAGGCTACCGGAAATTCTACCGCGCCGAAGGCTATCATCAGGATTACATGGTGAAGAACCCGAACAGCCGGTACATCATCGCGCATGACAAGCCGAAGGTTTCAGCGCTGCGGCGGATGTTTCCGTCCGATTACCGTCCGCGCTTCCTGCGCGACGGATAGGGTTTGTTCGCGGCTGGCGCTGGCCCGATGAAACGCCTATATTGGCGCGATGGCTACCAGCACAGCACACAACCACCACGCGCATGAAGAGCACACAGGCGAAGGCCTGATTGAAGCAGCGCGCAAATCCCTGATGGGCTCGGGCGAGCAATGGACCGCGATGCGCGAAGCAGTGTTCACCGAACTCGCCGGGCATGAGCGGCCCGTGTCTGCTTATGACATTGCTGACAATCTCTCCGCCGCGCGCGGCAAACGCGTTGCGCCCAACAGCATCTATCGGATTCTTGACCTGTTTGTGGCTAACAATCTTGCCATGCGGGTCGAAAGCTCAAACGCTTATCTCGCCAACAGCCACCCTGGCTGCCAGCATGATTGCATCTTTCTGGTATGCGACGAATGCGGCGATGCAACGCATATTGATGACGAAGAGACCAGCCGCACTGTGCGCGGTCTGGCCAGCGCACGCGGCTTCAAGCCGGAGCGTCCCGTTCTCGAAATTCGCGGCCTGTGCCGCCAGTGCGCCTGACGCACGCCCCGCTGGCAACATTGCGTTCGCGCCATGTCATGCTAGCCTGACGACTCACGTGTTCGTTTGGACTCACACAATGCCGATGAGCTGTGCGGCAGCAGCGATAAACCGTTTATCGACACGTGGAAAATAGGCGTGTAAGGGATTTGACCATGACTCGTTCGCTCGAAACACCGCTTCTCGATCAGGTACCGACACCTGATGAACTCCGCCAGCTGAAGCCGGAACAACTCCGGCAACTTTCCGACGAGTTGCGCGCCGAGATGATTGACGCGGTCAGTGTCTCTGGCGGGCATCTGGGTTCGGGTCTTGGCGTGGTCGAGCTGACAGTCGCCATCCATTATGTCTTCAACACGCCGGACGATAAGCTGGTGTGGGACGTGGGCCACCAGTGTTACCCGCACAAGATCATCACCGGCCGCCGCGACCGTATCCGCACCCTGCGTCAGGGCGGCGGGCTTTCCGGTTTCACCAAGCGCGCCGAAAGCGAATACGATCCGTTCGGCGCGGCGCACTCGTCGACCTCGATTTCCGCCGCGCTCGGCTTTGCGATGGCGAACAAGCTGAGTGACAAGCCGGGTCGCGGTATTGCTGTGATCGGTGACGGCGCAATGAGCGCTGGCATGGCCTATGAGGCGATGAACAACGCGGCGCAGGCAGGCAACCGGCTGGTCGTAATCCTCAACGATAACGATATGTCCATCGCCCCGCCGGTGGGTGGCTTGTCCGCCTATCTTGCGCGCATGGTTTCCTCGAGCGAGTATCTCGGCCTGCGGAGCCTCGCGAGCCGCGCGGTCAAGAAGATGAGCCGCCGCATGCACAGCGCGCTCGGCAAGGCGGAAGAGTATTCGCGCGGAATGGTCACCGGCGGGACGCTGTTTGAAGAGCTGGGCTTCTATTACGTTGGCCCGATTGACGGCCACAATCTCGACCACCTGATCCCGGTGCTAGAGAATGTCCGTGACACATCAGAAGGCCCCGTGCTGATCCATGTCGTGACCACCAAGGGTAAGGGCTATGCACCTGCCGAGGAAAGCGCCGACAAGTATCACGGCGTGCCGAAATTCAACGTCGTCACTGGCGAGAAGCAGAAAGGCTCGGCTGGCCCGCCCGCGTATCAGAACGTGTTTGGCGACACGCTTGCCAAGCTTGCCGAGACAGACAGCCGCATCTGCGCCATCACCGCCGCCATGCCATCGGGCACCGGAGTGGACCGCTTTGCCAAAGCGCATCCTGATCGCAGTTTTGACGTCGGAATCGCCGAACAACACGGCGTTACTTTCGCAGCGGGCCTCGCCGCACAGGGCATGCGCCCCTTCGCCGCGATCTATTCGACCTTCCTTCAGCGCGCTTATGACCAAGTGGTCCATGACGTCGCGATCCAAAATCTGCCGGTGCGCTTCGCGATTGACCGCGCTGGTCTGGTCGGCGCGGACGGCTGCACCCACGCAGGCGCGTTCGACATCACCTATCTCGCGACTCTGCCCAATATGGTTGTGATGGCGGCGGCTGATGAGGCCGATCTGGTCCACATGACCTACACCGCGGCTGAGTATGACGACGGCCCGATTGCCTTCCGTTATCCGCGTGGCTCTGGTGTCGGTGTTCCGCTGCCCGAAACTCCCGAGAAGCTTGAGATCGGCAAAGGCCGCGTGGTGCGCGAAGGCACCAAGGTCGCGATCCTCTCACTCGGTGCGCGTCTGGAAGAGGCCAAGAAAGCGGCCGACCAGCTGGAGGCCAAGGGGCTGTCCACTACGGTTGCCGATATGCGCTTCGCCAAGCCGCTCGACGAAGACCTGATCGCCCGCCTGATGAAGAGCCACGAAGTCGTGCTCACCATCGAAGAAGGCGCAATCGGCGGCCTCGGCGCGCATGTTCTGACTTTCGCTTCGGATGAAGGCCTGACCGATGAAGGTCTGAAGGTGCGCACGCTCCGTTTGCCCGATACGTTCCAGGATCAGGACTCGCCCGACAAGCAATATGACGAAGCCGGACTTACGGCCCCGCATATTGTCGAGACGGTGCTGAAAGCGCTTAAGCACAACAGCGCAAATGCGGAGGAAGCGCGGGCCTAAGGCCTATTGCGTGTTTTTCGAGGTGACGATGCCAGTTGGCACAATCGTCGCTTGAGCCACCGCGACGAGCATGTCTTCTTCATCTTCGGATTGGGACCAGACTTCGGCGCGAACGATAACCTGCCTTTTGCCCGCCTTCACGACTTCGCCTTTTGACCGGAGGCGATTGCCTTTAGCAGGAGCAAGAAAGTTGATCGTGTAGCTTCCGGTAACGACGTCTCCGACGGCCGAACTCGCAGCCCAAGCGCAAGCGTTGTCAGCCATCAAACCGACGATGGCACCATGCGCGAACCCATGATGCTGCGTCATTTCGGGCCGCACTTCCATCTCAATCTCCGCCAATCCTTCCCAGCATCGAACTGGTTCCAATTGCAAGAAGCTGCTGAAACCCGAGTGTCCGACGGCGATGCGTCTCATGTAGTCGAGCACTTGCTGTTCATTGTCGAAGCCGGGGCGTGCCATAACATACCTTCTAAGTCTGGAAATAAGACTTAATTGATCGGGCTTGCGTGTCGCGCAGTCAAGTCTAAAAACCAGACTCATGAGCAAATTTCAGAAGTCGCGCTCGCCATGTCCGGTGGGACGAGCGTCTCGCCTTCTTGGCGATCGCTGGGTTATCCTGATTCTACGCGAAGCTTTCTTGGGGGTGACCCGCTTTGAAGAATTTGTGCCAAACACAGGCATCAATCGCGCCGCGTTAACTTCACGCCTGAATGCGCTAGTTGCGCACGGTGTTCTCGAACGCGTTCCCGCAAACGCTAAGCGCGCCGAGTATCGCTTGACCGAGGCTGGCCGAGACCTTGCTCCATTTGTGCAGGCCATCCGTGAATGGGGGGAAAAGTGGCTTCTCGACGTCTCGCCCACCTACGGCTAGCCTAAGTAGCATGGCTCTTCTAAAAATCACCCGCGACGGTCCTGTCACCATACTGACCATCGACCGCCCCGAGACGATGAATCCGCTTGGCGCGCCCGGGGACGGGGACGAGTTCCGCGCGGCGTGCGATGCGATCAACCGCGATCTGGCGGTGCGCTGCGTGATCCTGACCGGCGCAGGGCGGGCGTTCTCGGCTGGCGGCGATATCAAGGCGATGCGCGCCAAGACCGGCACGTTCGGCGGCTCGACGCCAGCCATTTCGGACGGGTATCGTGACAACATCCACCAGATGCTGCGCGCGCTTTATGGCCTGCGCGTGCCGATGATCGCGGCGGTCAATGGTCCAGCGATCGGGTTGGGATGCGATGTGGCGTGCCTGGGCGATATCCGCATCGCCAGCGAGAAGGCGAAGTTTGGCGTCACCTTCCTCAAGCTCGGCATCATTCCAGGTGATGGCGGCACATGGATCCTGCCGCGCGTACTCGGACAGGCTCGCGCGGCGGAGCTGTTCTACACCGGCGATGTGATCGACGCAGCGACGGCACTCGAATGGGGCATGGTCAGCCGGGTGGTCCCGCATGACGATCTGCTTGCCGAAGCCAAGGCACTGGCGGAGCGCATATCCGCGCAGCCGCCCCACGCACTACGCCATGCGAAGAACCTGCTGCGGCAGGGGCAGCAGATTAGCTATGACAGCGCGCTGGAAATGGCGGCGAACACGCAGGCCATGATGCACACAACGCAGGACCATGCTGAAGGTGTCGCCGCGCTGATCGGGAAGCGCACGCCCGATTTTAAAGGCGAATAACGCATGCTCGCGGTCGTACTTCGCGTCATCATTGGCTTGGTCGTCGCCTATCTCGCGCTGCTGGTGCTGCTGTACCTGTTCCAGAACCAGTTTCTGTATCCCGCGCCGCAAGACGTGCATCCGCCCGCCCCCGGATTTGAGGCGGCCCAGCTCAGCACCACCGACGGCCTGACGCTCAACGCTCACTGGCAGCCGCCCGAAGCGAACCAGCCCTCGGTCGTGTTCTTTCACGGCAATGCAAGCTCGCTGGCCGGTGCGACCGAGGCAACGCGGCTGCTCGCCACACAAGGATATGGCGTGCTGTTGGTCAATTATCGCGGATATGGCGGCAATCCGGGTGAGCCTTCGGAACAAGGCTTTTACAAGGATGGCCGTGCAGCGATGGCGTTCTTGGCCGCAAAAGGGGTGACACCCGCGCGCTCGGTCATCATTGGCAATTCGATCGGCAGCGGCGCGGCAACCCAGATGGCGACGGAGTTTGACGCGGGCGCTTTGATCCTCGTTTCGCCCTTTGCCTCCGTGGTTGAGGTCGCAAGTGAGGCGATGCCGATTGCACCGGTGGGGCTGCTTCTCACCGATCGCTACGAGAATATTGCGAAGGCGCCTGACCTGAAAATGCCGGTGCTGATCCAGCATGACACGACGGACAATGTAGTTCCGTACTCACAAGGAAAGCGCCTGTCTCGGGCGGCGAAGACTTCGACCTTCCAGTCGTTCGAGGGATCAGGCCACCAACTGGCCTACGGAACCGAGGCGCAGATCGCCCAGTCGGAATGGCTCGCCAAGCAGGGCCTTTAGAACCAGCGCCAGATGCCTGCGGCAATGTCGCCCAAAGGCAGGTGCAACCACGAAAGAAACACGAACAAGATCAATCCAACGGCCCAAGGAAATGCACCCGCCGAAAAGAGCGCGCCCCAGCGCGGCCAGAAACTGGTGTTGCTCTCCCAGGTCTCCCACGCGTCGCCCATCAGCACTTCTTTCTTGCGGTCCTGAAGGTGCGCTCCGACCAGCGCCAGCAAACCCATAGCAAAGGCGGTGATCATGGTCCGCATGCTCCAGAACAGCACCATGTGGGACAGCGCCCAAAGCGCGAAGCCCCACATCATCGGGTGGCGAGTTACCCGGAATACGCCTTTGGGTTCGGCCCGCGCCCACTCATCGGCTTGCGGTGCGGGTATCGCTGGATTGCCCCCCATCGAACCAACAAACAGGACCATGGCGGGAAGGGTCAGCACGGTGGCGACGATCCAGCCAATATCGCCGCTGCCCGGCAGATCGGCAGGCGGCGCTGCTTTGAACGCTAAGTAGACCCAAGCCAATGTGACGAAACTGACAAGCGAGTAGGCAATCTGAAAGCCGACTGGCTTCAGGGCGTTGACCAAAGGCGCGCGCAACGGATGCGACATGATGAAATGCGTGCCGACAAAGGCAGCGTTTGCCGCAATCAACTCAATCAAACCGTCACCCATGGCACCCTCCCCCAGCTCCATTGAAGACTACATGATATGCAGATCACTTACCAATCGTAGGCTTTCGGCAAGTCGCTTTCATCCAAGTCCTTGTAGCGATCCTTCAGGCGGCTCTGATGATTGTCCAGCGGTTGCTCGACGCCATCGATGAAGACCTTTGTTGGCACCGTGCCCACTTCGAGCGGGTCACCGTCCCAGATCACCACATCTGCATTGGCGCCCGGTGCCAACACGCCGGCTTTGCCACCCATGCCAGTGATGCGGGCAGGGACGGAACTGATGGTCGCGAAGGCCTGCCCCCATGACAGGCCATCAGCACCCGGCACGTTGCTGAGTGCCACAAGATTGCCTGCGTATTGCGAAAGACGACGGGTGTTCTCCATCGAAGCTGCGTTGAGTGCTACAGTGACGCCAGCCTTCTTCATCCGCCCAACATTGCTCTGCGTTGCCGCAAGCTCTTCGAAAGCGTCGGGCAGATCATCCAGACCATCGGCGAGGACGGGAACCCCAGCTGCTGCGATTTCACTGGCCACCATCCAGCCTTCGCTTGCGCCGACAAGGACCATATCGAGCCGTGAAAACTCGCGCTTTAGTCCAAGTGCGTTGCGGATGTCGGACGCACGCTCGACCCCGACAAACAGCTTTTGTTGACCGCGCACCACAGGGATGAGCGCTTCGGCATCGAAGCGCCCCAGCATTACATCGCCATCTTTGGTGATTTCGGTGGTCTGCGGCGTGCCGCGCGACCCTGCGAGCGCCTGCGCTTCTCGCAAGGATGCGCGGAATAACGTGTAGGTCGAGGCGCGGCTGCCACCAGCGCGGTTGGCGCCAAACTCGCCCAGCACAACCGTCTGGAAAGCGCGCGCTTTGGTGATCGGATCACCATCTGCGCCTAGATCGATAATCGCGCCCTGCCCGCCAAAGATCGAGCCCGATGGCACGGTGGTTGTGGCGGCGCGGGTGATCCCGGCAGCGCGGTTGATTTTGATGTGCTGATTGCTCGGGTTAACTGCCGGTGCCGTATCCAGAGACGCGCTGAACGGCGAACCACCAGCGCGGCTATCATTGGATTCGCTGACAGCCGCAACGTCCCAAATGCCGACAGTGGTCACAGCAGCAAACAGGCCGGGTGTGACATAGGCGCCATTGGCATCGATCACCGTATCGGTGGCGAAAGAGCCGCCCGGCGATGCCCCGGCGGAGACGACTTTGCCATCTTCGACAATCACGACACCGTTATCGATCGGTTCACTGCCATCGCCTTTGACGACTTTGGCATTGACGATCACCATGTCCTGCGCTGCGAGAGGGCTGGCGACGATGGCGAGAGCGGATGCGGCACCGGTCAGGGTGTATTTGACGAGATTTTTCATTTCACGTCTCCTTCACCGGGTTGGCCGAGCTCGAAATCGCTCACCGGGCGGCGCTTGCGATCCATCGCATCAAACATCAATGCGCCATCGATCCAGACCTTCTCGGGCCGCGAATAGATGCTCAGTGGGTCGCCATTCCATAGCACCACATCGGCCATCTTTCCGGCTTCCAAGCTGCCGGTCATGTCGTCGATGCCCATTGCCTTGGCCGCGTTGAGGGTGATCCACTGGATGGCAGTGCCCTCAGAGATGTCGATACCGGCACGCAGGCCGGCCTTGCGCGCTTTGGACGCCTCTTGATTCAGGCGCTGGATGTCGTTCGCGTCATCAGAGTGGATGACGACGCAGGCCCCTTCGCGTTGCAAGAAGGCAGCGTTCTCCTGAATGCCGTCATAGGCTTCCATCTTGAAGCCATACCAGTCGGCCCAGATCGCGCTGCACACGCCGTTTTCGCGCAGCAGATCGCCGATCTTGTAAGCTTCCACCGCGTGGTGGAACGCGGTCACTTTGTACCCGACCTCTTTTGCCATATCCATGACGAAGGCCATCTCGTCGGCGCGGTAGCAGTGATTGTGGACGAGGATGTCGCCCGCCAGAACGCCGGCGAGCGTTTCTTTGCCGAGATCACGGCGGCGGCTGCCTTCGCTCTTGTTGGCGTAGTCGATCGCGTCATACCAAGTCTGGCGGTTGACCGCGAAGTTGCCCATGCGGGTCGAAGGTTTACGTCCGCGATTGCCGTAAACCCGCTTGGGATTTTCGCCGCATGCCATCTTGAAGCCATAGGGCGCACCGGGGAACTTCATGCCCTGCACAGTGCGGGCTGGCACGTTCTTGAGGGTTACCGAGCGCCCGCCCATCAGGTTGGCCGAGCCGGGCAGGATTTGCAGCGCTGTGATGCCGCCATTGGCCATTGCGCGGCTGAAGCCGGGGTCTTGCGGCCAAACCGAATGCTCAGCCCAGACATCGGGCGTAGTCGGTGAGGTGGCCTCGTTGCCATCATTATGCGCTTGCACCCCGGGTGAAGGATAATCGCCAAGGTGCGAGTGAATATCGATAATGCCGGGCGTGACGAACTTTCCTGTGCCGTCGATCACAGTGTAGCCGTCGGTTGAAAGATCGCTGCCACCCGCGGCGACTACCTTGCCATTGCGGAACAGCACCGTGCCGTTTTCGATCTTGCCACCCTTGCCGTCGAACACAGTCGCGCCGACCAGCGCGGTGGGCGTGCCGGGATAGGCTTTGTATGTTGAAGGGTAGGGGCCTTCACTTTCGGTCTTGGCGGCGAAGCGCGGACCGTCATCAACGTCCGCGCTGTTGTCCTGAGCAACCGCCGATCCGGTTGTGGTACAGGCGCCCAGCAACATCGCACCTGCCAAAGTAGAAAGCGCAGTCATGCGTCCGCGCGTCGATCGAAACTCAATCATCAATCGCCCCCGTTTTCAAAGAGTCGGGCGAGTTTGTGGACCGATCAGACCACCTTGTCCAGCAGACGGGACACGGGCGATGTCAATCACACAATGCCGTGACAAAGAAGCCCCACCATCCGGCTTGGATGGCGGGGCTTCTGATTGTTTTGCGATGGTTAGGTCAGCGCGAAGCCGGGTGCACGCCACCTTCCTGCGCTTCAAGACCAGCTTCTGCTGCTCCGGCGAGGCCATCGTCGTCAGTCAGCGTATCGAGGTGCATAAGCTTCTTGATGAGAGGGCTAATCACCATAACTGCGATGCCAATGCCGACAGCATAAAGTCCGACTGTCTCGTAGACATCAAGAACAAGCTGCTTTCCTGCTTCTTCACCCACATTTTCGCCACCGGTCGCCGATGCAATCAGGCCAGCTGCAAAGTTGCCGGTTGCCGAGGCAAAGAACCAAGTTCCCATAATCAACGAAGCCATGTGCGCCGGGCTGAGGCGGTTCATTGCGCTCAATCCCACTGGGCTGAGGCAAAGCTCACCGGTCGTGTGCAACAGGTAGATCAGGAAGATGAACGCCACCGGTGTTGCAACTTTCACACCGACAGATTCGGCGCCCCAGACAAGAACGAGGAATCCAAGTCCGACTTGGATTACCGCCAGGCCAAACTTCATTGGCGTAGACGGTTCCATTCCCTTGCTGGCCAATCCTTGCCAGACCATGGCGAAGATGGGAGCGAGCAAAACGATGTAAATCGCGTTGATCGATTGGAACATCGAAGCATTCACGCCCTGCGTGTCAACATGGCGTTCGGTGAAGACGTTCAGCGACGAACCAGCCTGTTCAAAGAGCGCCCAGAAGACGATCGAGACGAGTATCAGGAACATCGCGGCAAAAATGCGATCGCGCTCTTCCGCAGGCAGTTTCGCCACTGCCGTGTAGAGAACGAAAAGCACTAGGCCGCCACCAAATGTGCCCAGCACATAACCCACTAGATCCTGATATTGGATTGCGGCCCAGCAAAGAAGAACCATGGCCATACCAGCGCCGTAGATGAGCCATTCTTTGCCGCCAGCGATCTTCGACGGGTCCTTCGGCTCGCCTTTACCCTTGAGAAGGGGCTTGCCGACAACAAAGAAGATGAGCCCGATGAGCATGCCGACGCCTGCAAGTCCGAAGCCATACTCCCAACCATAGGTCTGGCCAAGGAAGCCACAGATGATCGAAGCTGTCGCAGCACCTACGTTAATCCCCATGTAGAAGATCGTGTAGGCGGGGTCGCGGCGGATATCGGTCCGATCATAGAGCTGGCCGACAATCACCGAGATGTTGGCTTTTAGGAAGCCGGAGCCCACGATGATAAGTGCCAAGGCGAGCCAGAACACGTTGATCATCGGATCGGCCTGACCGCCGCCGCCTTCGAAGGCCATGAAGAAGTGCCCGAAGGTCAGGAGGATAGCCCCGAAGAGAACGGCCTTGCGTTGACCGATAAATTGGTCAGCCAGATAGCCGCCCACGACAGGCGCAATATATACGAGCGCCGTGTAGGCACCGTAGATGACATAGGCCTTTTCTTCGGCAAATGCCCAATGCTGAATCAGATAGAAGATCAGCAGCGCGCGCATCCCGTAATAGGAGAAGCGTTCCCACATTTCCGCCATAAACAGCAGGAAAAGTCCCTTGGGATGTCCAATCACTTCCTCTTGTGGGCGGGTGATCAGAAAGAGGCCGCCAAGCAGGAATGCGGCGAGCGCCACTGTTGCGATCCAGAAAGTCCACATTTCGAATGCGGAATCAAAAGTAAAAATGAACTCGTGCACGGCCTCGCGACCCCCTTCGATTTCTTATAATTATCCCCTCGCGACTTTGGCCGCGCTCAATCCGCGCACCCTAGCGAATGTTTACCGTCTGTGAAGCATTTGTTGCGGTCGCCTCGCTCACGGTCGGGAACTTGACGCGCTTCGCTGTATTATGTCAGTAGTGCACTTAGTGAGGATGCTATGAGTCAAAATCGGCCTGTTTATCTGAAACTGCGCGACCAGATCGCCGCAGCCATCATTGAAGGCGTCTATCCCGAAGGCAAAATGCTGCCATCGGTGCGAGCGCTTGCGGCAGAGCAAGGTGCCAATCCGCTAACGGTGGCAAAGGCTTACCAGCAATTCCAGAATGATGGCCTGGTCGAAGTGCAGCGCGGTGTGGGCATGTATGTCGTGTCTGGTGCCGCGGAGAAGCTCCGCGAGCGCGAGCGCAGCGACTTTTTGAAGACCGAATGGCCCGAAATCCGCGCCCGCATGGAGCGTCTCGGTCTTGATGTTGCCCGCCTGTTAGAGCGGAATTGACCATCACAGGCGCCCGTTTGCGCCAAATTCCCCCGAAAACTGAACAAATCGCCTTGCAGAATCGACCAGCGTCTCTTGCGAGAAATGCATCTCTCTGGCACTAGGACCGCGTAGCACTGCTCTCCGGGTCGGAGCGGTTCAAGACAACAGCGGGCAATCCCCGCGAACACAATCATCCGGCGTTGCACGCGCCGAATGATCCGGAGGGAAACAAAAATGATCAGATCCGAGTTGCTGCAGGAATTGCACAAGGATAATCCGGAGCTGCGCGCCGAAGAGGTGGAGCAGGTCGTTGACATCTTTTTTGACGAAATCGCGGAGCGTCTGGCCGAAGGCGGACGCGTCGAACTGCGCGGTTTTGGCGCTTTCTCTACCCGCGAGCGCGAAGCACGGACTGGTCGCAACCCGCGAACCGGCGAAGCGGTTTCGGTTCCCGCGAAGCGCGTACCCTATTTCAAAGCGGGTAAAGAGATTCGTCAGCGATTGAACGAAGGCTAAGCCCCTTTACATCACGCGAATTCCAGAGCTTGCTCCTCGTCGGAACGTTTTTCGACGGGGAGTTTGCGTTCGTGCTCCAGCGCGGTGAACACCATATCAACCACCTGCTCACTGCCACGCGGCGCGGAGATATCGACGGGGATCATGCCTAGCTCGATGAACTCATCGAGCGCGTCGGGGCTCGGCAATGCGATGATGCGATTCATGCTTGGCATCAGTTCCCCGATCAGCGGCGTCAGATTTCGTGAAATCTCGGTGTTTCCGGTGGCCACAACAATAACCTCGCGCTTGCCCATCCCCATCGCGCCCCAACTACGCGGGTCGGAGGGATCGGCTTTGTGCACGGAGTAGCCATCGGCGACTGCCCTCTCGAAGTGCTCGGCACGAGGCTCAACGGCCAGAAATCCGATCTCGTTGTAGGACAAGGCATCGGCCACAGCACGGCCAACCGGGCCAAGGCCGATGATGACCACCGGACCATCGTCACCGTCCAGCTTCTGATCGGCAGGACCGCGCCGCAGCTTGCCGGCCAGCTTGCGTCCGATGTTTGAGACCAGCGGTGTGACCGCAAGGCTAATCGCGATAGCGGTCACGATGATGGAGAGCAGGCGTGGCTCCACCAGTCCGGCCACCGCAGGTATGGCGAAGAGCACCAGCGCAAATTCGCTGCCTTGGCCGAGCAGAAAACCGAGCTGGATAGATCCGGGGACCGACCATCGGTTCGCTAGCCCGGCTATAACGTTCAGGCCGCATTTGATGACTATTAGCCCCACCGCTGCCGCGATAACGAGATACCAGTTTTCGACCAGCAATTGCGGGTTGATCGACAGGCCGACCGAGATGAAGAAGAAGCTCAGGAACAGCCCGCGAAACGCATCAATCTCTGTCTGGACCATGATGCGATAGCGCGAATCCGCCACCGCCATACCGCCAAGGAAAGCGCCAAGGGTCAGCGATAGCCCGGCAACACCAGTCGCCCAGCCAGCGGCCAGTGCGATAAACAGCGCGGTGGCCGTGTATACCTCGCTCGAACCCACCCGCGCAATGAGGCGGAACAGCGGCTCAGTCAGATAACGCGCGAACAGGACGGCGATTGCGAAGGCGGCCAAGGCCTTGAGCCCAGCGAGGCCCAGCGCGGGCGCGATAGCTCCACCGCTGCCAAGCGCCCCTGCGGCGACCAGCAAGAGGATCGCGGCAATATCCTGGAAGATCAGGATCGATTGCGCTGCGCGTCCCACAGGACAGTCTTCCTGATCACGCTCTCGAACCAGTCCGATAACCACCGCAGTTGAGGAAAGGCCCATCGCGAAGCCGCCAATAATCGCAAACTCGGTCGGCAACCCGATCAGGAAGAACAACGCCGAAAAGCCGCCGCCCGCGATCAGCATCTGAAGGCTGCCAAAGCCGAAGATGTTCGCGGCTTCGTCGCGTATCCGCCCCAGCGAGAAGTGCAGGCCGAGGTTGAACAGAAGAAACATCACGCCCGCTTCCGCAAGCGTGGCAACCACAGGCCCACTGAAATTGTCGGCATAGCCGAGCGATGCGAGGCCCAGGCCCAAACCAAGATAACCGACAATCGGATTGAGCTTCACTGCACGGCTGACAATGGCAGCGCCGATGCCCAGACCAAGCAGCGTCACCGCTGGCTGAATCGTTTCCACCACTTCGTTTGCCATGTCGTGCCCCTGCGATGCTGAGAGCCCAGAAATGGAGGGCCATGGCCACGAGTGCAAGAGTGGTGCTTGCTTGGTGACAGAGTGCTGGCTATCGCACCCGCTGCCTTTGCATGGGCGGGTGTGGCGGAATGGTAGACGCCGGGGACTTAAAATCCCCTGATCCTATAGATCGTGTGGGTTCGAGTCCCACCACCCGCACCAGTATTGGCTACCCAAATTCATCCGGGGGATGAATTTGGGCCAACACTCCCGAGCGTGAGCGAAGGGTTGGTTCCGCTACAACGTTTGGCCATCGTCGAGCACAAAATCCGCACCCGTCACGAACTCTGCTGCATCCGAGCACAGGAACAGCAGCGGACCATCCAGCCCCTTCTGCTCCATCAGCCTTTTGCGCGGGAAACGCTGGACCTGCTTTTGGCCCGCTGCGGTGGCGAACCACGCATCGTTGATTTCGGTGCGGATGTAGCCGGGCGAGATCGTGTTCACACAAATTCCCGCCCGCGCCCATTCGCGGGCCATGCTGCGCGCGGCTTGCACAACGCCGGCCTTGCTCGCGGAGTAGGCGACCAGCCCCGGTGACGGCTCGAACGCCGTGATGGATGCGATCATAACAATGCGGCCATTGGTGGCACCTGCCGCCATCATCCGTTTTGCGCCTTCACGGACTGTCAGAATTGCACCTTTCAGATTGATCATCAGCGTGCGCTCGATCTCTTCCTCGGCCATGTCCGCGAGCATGCCTGCACCGTCGATGCCCGCATTGGCGATCACCGTGTCGACGGTGCCGAACGCCTTCTCGGCAGCGTCAAATCCGGCGATGATGTCGGTTTCGCGGCCCACATCCATCGGAACAGCCACTGCGTGTGAACCGATATCACTGGCGAGAACCTGGAGACGATCTATGCGGCGAGCACCCAAAGCCACATGTGCGCCCTGCGCCGCGAGCAATTGGCCAAACCGCGCGCCAAATCCCGAAGATGCACCGGTGATGAGTGCAGTCCGCCCGCTTAGATCAACTTGAAAGTCTGAAGATATAGTCATGCGGCGAAGTCATAGCCGCGATTCTCGCGTAATCGATAGCCCGAATATCGGGTTGTTCGAACTCAGCTGGCCACCGCTCCCATTCTCAGCCAAGCCTCGGCTTGGACCTTGGTATCGAACGTTTGGACAATCTCGGAGCGACCTGACACCCGTTTGATCTGCATCTTTTGCGTGACCGACTGCATCACGAAAGCAATGCGCTTGACCCCATTTGCGATACACCAGTCATAGATTTTGGCAGTGTTTTGCGCCCGATCTTGCGGCATGACAGGTGTGTCGGAGAAGTCGACCAGCAATGACCACGTCCCATCGTTAGTCCGAACCGCTTTTGCTGCGTTAGTCAGTTCGGCAAAGAAGGCCGCCGGCTCTTGCTCCATATGTCCGCTAAAGCTTAGCTCTAACCGGTTTTGCTTTGGTAGTTTCGTAAGCGAATACATTGCGTGTGCGACCCCGCTTTGCCGTCTGCTTGTGCCGATCTCTCTTGCGGCTTTAGTTCGAGTTCCTTCCCAATCTATGAACTGAGATCAGAGATAATCCCTATTTGCTGACCGGATCGCGGTGGCGCTTGCCAACCTCAGCCAAACAAGGCCATGAAGCCGCCGAGAATTACGATAAGAGAGTTTCCCGAATGGACTTCACCCTCACTGAGGAGCAGCGCGAGCTGCAAGAAACCGCGCGCAAATTCGCCCGCGCGGAGCTGCCCGATCTGGCGCGGGATATGGAGGAGAAGGACTACCCGGTGCCGTCAGATATGCTGCGCACCTATGGCGAGATGGGCTTTCTGGGGATCAACCTGCCGGAAGAATATGGCGGATTGGGGCTGGGCCATGTCGAGGCGCTGATCGTCCTCGAAGAGTTTGCGCAGGTATCGAACGCGGTCGCCTTTCCAGTGTTCGAAGCTTTGACCGGTCCGGTGCGGACGATCGACCGATTTGGCTCGGACGAAATGAAGGCGAAAGTGCTCCCCGAAGTTATCAAGGGCGAGAAGATTGTTGCCGTGTCGATGTCAGAGCCGGACGCCGGGACCGCACTGACCGATCTCACGACTAAGGCTGTCCAAAGCGGCAATGGCTACACCGTCAACGGATACAAACGCTGGACCAGCGGCGGCGGGCATTCGGATTACTACGTCACCTATTGCCGCTTCTCGGACGATCCTGGCGCCAAAGGCATCGGCGCAATCCTGCTTGAGAAAGACATGGAAGGCTTGAGTTTCGGCAAGCGCGAGGAGCTGATGGGCTTTCGCGGAATCCCGACGGCCGACATCTCTATCGAAGACGTGCAGGTGCCGGGTGAAAACGTCATCATCGGCGCGGGCGGGTTCGGAAAACTGATGAGCGCTTTCGGCCTCGAACGGTGCGGCAATGCGACGCAAGGATTAGGGGTTGCGGCAGCGGCGCTCGAACAGGCGCTAGCGTACACGCAGGAGCGCGAGGCGTTCGGCAAACCGATCGTTGATTTTCAAGCCGTCCAGATGAAGCTGGCTGAAATGGCGATGAAAGTGGATGCGGCGCGCCTGTTGATCCACCGTGCTGCCGCGAATGCTGCTACACAACCCGGGGGATTGCCGACTGTGTACGAGAGCAGTCTCGCCAAATGCTACGCCAACGAGATCGTACGTGAAGTCACCGCGCTCGGCATGCAAGTGATGGGCGGATACGGCTATCACAAGGAATACGGCATGGAGCAGCGCCTGCGCGATGCCTATGCATGGGGCATCGCCGGCGGCGCGATTGATGTTCAGAAGACCAATATTGCCGCGGCGATGGTGGGGAGACGGTTCAACCAGCGCGGCTGAGCAACCGGCCTATCGACGCACGCCCTGCATCACGAACAGCGCGTTGCCTTTGGCCGATGTCTGAAATCCGATCACATCGAGATCGTCAATCAAAGATGCATACCGTTCCCGCACTTCGTCTGCGGTTTCGAAGTGCCGGACATGCGCAGGTGTCAGGTAGTTCGGCACGCTTGCGATTATTGTTGTGCCGCTGCGCACCTGCTCGAGAATGGCCAGATCACCATCTACATGCTCGAGAAATTCGAGAGCGACGACGCAATCATAGTCTTCGTCTTGCAGAGTCGTGTCTTTGTTGAGATCGACCTGCGCGAACTGGAGATCGGGCGCGGCCTTGCGCGCCATAGCGACGCAATTGCGGCTGAAATCGAGGCCGAGATAGGATGATATTCCCTGATCGCTGAGGAGTTTTGGGAACTGCCCCGATCCGCATCCTAGATCGATAATCCGGCGAGGTGCGAGTTGTCGCAGCCGGTCTGCAACAAGAAGCCACAGCGGGAAATAAGGGGACTCGCAGTAATGCACGCCGCGATGAGCAACAGTGATGACCTTGCGATCGTAGAACTCGGCTGGTTTCTCGGTCCCCATAGTTGCCATGCCCATCGGTGAAACGGGGCAGCGCTGTCAAGCGATGCCTATCTGACATGCGCAACACTTAGGGCTGGAAACTGCGCCGGTTTGCCCGCATCTGTAGGTGATGGAAGCAACTAATCAGAATTCGCTCGAAACGTTCGCCGACGAAGATGGCGAACTGACCCGCGTTCATCCCAATTACAAGACGGTACTGCGGCTGGGCATGGTTCTCGCCATGGTGCCTGTTCTTATCGGCGCAATAATTGCCGAATTCGTCATCGCCGAGAATGAAGCCATGCCGAGCGGTATTGTCGCGGCGGTCGCGCTAACTTTTGCCTTGGCCATGATCATCCGCTTCCCCAGCCGGCGCTATGGCGCGCGGGGTTATGATATGAGCGCTGATCGACTGCGCGTGGTACGCGGCATTTGGTGGCATTCGGACACGGTGGTTCCGTTTGGCCGGGTCCAGCATATCGATGTGGATCAAGGACCTGTCGAGCGCGCCTTTGGCATTTCCACTCTGACATTGCACACAGCAGGCAATCACAATGCCTCGGTGAATCTGCCCGGCCTTGAACAGGAGCTGGCCAAAGAGCTGCGCGAAGAAATCCGCGCGCATATCAAGCGGGAAAGCCTGTGAACCAGGTCACTGAAACGGCGGAGGGCACCGTCGAAGGGCTGCGTACCGACCCGAAGAGCTTTCTGGTCCGCGGTATCGCTATGCTCGGCCAACTGGCGATCCCCATCGCGATCGCCGGCTTTTCGATCCTCCGCGAAGGAGAGTTTGGCAGTGCCGCGCTGTTTATCGCGCCAGCCATTCTTGTCCTGCTCTCGATCAATTTCGGCATCACCTATCTGCAGTGGGCCCGCCTGACCTACACCGTGGGCCAGCAGGATATTCGCGTAGACAGCGGCGTGATTAGCCGTGCTGCGCGCTCTGTGCCCTTCGAGCGGATCCAAGACGTCAGCCTCGAGCAAAAGCTGATCCCGCGCCTGTTCGGGCTCGTCGCCGTGAAGTTCGAGACCGGGGCAGGCGGCGCAGAGGATCTGAGCCTCACCTATCTCTCTGAGCAAGAAGGCGAGCGGCTGCGTCAGGTTGTGCGCGAGCGGCGCGAGGGAGAGGCGGTTGCCAGCACTGACGAAAGCGCGGCGCAATCCGCTGATACCGAGCAGGACGGGTACGTCTTGTTCGCGATGGACCCGCGCCGATTGTTCATCTTCGGCACGTTTGAATTCTCGCTTGCGGTCTTCGCCGTGCTCGCCGGTTTGTTCCAGTATGTCGACACGTTCTCTGGCATAGAAATCTGGGATCCGGATCTATGGGAAGGTTGGCTGGGCGGCAGCGGCGCAACCATTGCCGCAATGGGTGTGATCGCACAGGCTCTTGGCGTTATCGCCGGATTGATCGCGGTTTTCATTGTCGGGTCCGCGACCGGATTGGTGCGCACGTTCCTGAGAGAATGGGGCTTTAAGCTTGAAAGGACAGCGCGGGGTTTCCGCCGTCGTCGCGGATTGCTCACCAAGACTGACGTGGTGATGCCGATCCACCGCGTTCAGGGCATCAAGCTGCGCACTGGGCTATTGCGGTATCGCTTTGGCTGGCACGGACTGCGCTTTGTCAGCCTTGCGCAGGATGCGGGATCGACCAATCATGACGTCGCGCCGTTCGCCAAAATGGACGAGATTGCGCCTATCGTGGATGAAGCAGGATTCTCTTTGCCGGCCGAGGGCGCCGATTGGCACCGGGCGAGCACGAATTATCGAACTGACAGTATGATCATTGACGCGCTGGTGTTTCTGGTGCCCGCTATGATCGCTGGACCGATTGTCGCTTACAATGCGCCCGATTGGGCACTGCCGGTTGTGCTTATCTTGCTTGGCCTAGCGGTCGTTTCTGCCGGAATTGCCTTGTACTCCTGGGAATTCAAGCAACATGCGATTGATCCGAAACAGGTCATGTCGCGCGCTGGTCTTCTCACGCCGCAAACGCAGATTGCCACTCGTTTGAAGCTGCACTCCATAGAAATCGCACGCGGACCAATTGCGCGGTTTCGCGGGTATGCCACTCTCCACCTCGGGCTGGCAGGGGGTGTCTTTTCCATTCCGGGCGTGCCCGTCGACCGTGCCAGAGCGGTGCGACAGGAGGTGATGAAGACCATCGCCGCGACCGATTTCTCGCAGCTTGAAAAGGCGTGAGCGCGTTCGGCGCGCTTGCCATGAAACGCGATGCGGTTAGAGGCGTTGGGTGATGACTATGCCGAAACCGTTTCTTTCCGATAACGCCGCGCCGGTGCATCCCGCCGTTTGGGACGCGATGCGCAAGGCTGATAGCGCCGACAATCCGTATGATGGTGATGCGTTGTCGGCGGAGTTGGACGAACGCTTCTCTGACCTGTTTGGGCGCGATTGTGCGGCGATGTGGGTGGCGACCGGAACATCGGCAAACTGCCTCGCGCTCGCCACGATGTGCCAGCCGCATGGCGGCGTGGTGTGCCACGAGGAAGCGCATATCGAGGTGGACGAGGGGGAGCGCCAGGCTTTTATCTGCATGGAGCCAAGCTCATGCTGTGTCAGGGTGAGGGGGCCAAACTCACGCCTCAGGGCATCGCCGCGTTGATCGATCCGATCCGCGATGATGTGCATCAGGTTCAGCCGCACGCCATCGCGATCACGCAGGCGAGCGAATATGGCCGGACCTACACACCCCATGAATTGTCGGCGCTAAGCGCCTTTGCGAATGGACGCGGATTGGGGCTGCACATGGACGGCGCGCGGTTTGCCAATGCGGCCGCGTTTCTGGGCGGTGATGCAGCGGCCGCCTCAGGCGGCGTCGACAGCCTTGCGTTCGGATTTATCAAGAATGGCGGGATGAGTGCAGAGGCCGTGGTGCTTTTCGATCCCGCGCAGGCCGATATGGTCAAGTATCGCCGTAAGCGTGCGGGGCACTTGCAATGCAAGGGTCGTTATCTTGCGGCGCAGATTCTCGCGATGCTTGATGGCGATGTGTGGCTATCGAACGCCCGCCACGCCAACGCTGCAGCGCAGGAGATTGCGGCGGGTTGTGGTGATCGGCTGATGCATCCGGTTGAGGCGAACGAGCTGTTTGTCCGCCTGACCGAAGGCGAACGCGAGGCTCTGCGTGCGCAAGACTTCGCATTCTATGACTGGGGCGAAGATGCAGCGCGCTTCGTCACAGCGTGGGATACGCGTGCCGAGGATGCCACCGCGCTCGGCAAGGCGATTGCCGCGCTTTAGGCTGCGATGACCAGCGAAGCTCCCTCGATGCTCCATTGGCGAGTGATCCTCCCCTTTGTGCTGACCGGCACGATCTGGGGCTCGACGTGGTTTGTCATCACCGGACAGATCGACGGTGTACCGGCGGCGTGGTCAGTGTTTTACCGCTTCGCCTTGGCAACACCTGCGCTGTTCTTGGTGGCGTTTCTGATGAAGCGGCGGCTGAAGCTCACCGCGCCAGAACACCGGCTGGCGATACTTGTCGGCCTGTTCCAGTTCAGCGGCAATTTCCTATTCGTCTATCACGCCGAGCTCTACGTCACGTCCGGTATCGTCGCGATGATGTTCGGATTGCTGATGGTGCCCAATGCCCTACTTGCGCGGTTCTTTATCGGCGAGAAGACGCAGGGCGGGTTCTGGATTGGCAGCGCCGTTGCCATTGTCGGCGTGTCGCTGCTGCTGCTGCACGAATGGCGTGCAAACCCCAATGCAGGGGTGGTCGGTGGCAATGTCGGGCTGGGGATCATCCTCGCGATGTTCGGCATTCTCGCCGCATCGGTTGCGAATGTCATTCAGGCAAACCCGACCGGGCGCGGTGTGCCGATGGTGAGCCTGCTGGCGTGGGCGATGCTGTATGGCACCATATTTGACCTTGGCTTTGCCTTTTTCACCGCAGGTCCCCCGCCGCTACCAACCAGCGCGAATTACTGGGGCGGGATCGTCTACCTCGCGCTGATCGGATCGGTCATCACCTTCCCTTTGCATTACAATCTGGTGCGCGAGATCGGCGCTGGCCGCACGGCGTACAATTCTATCCTGACGATCAGCGTGGCGATGCTGGTCTCTACCCTGTTCGAGGATTATCGTTGGACCACCCTCACCGCGAGCGGGATGGTGCTGGCGGTGATTGGGATGGTGCTAGCGCTGCGATCAAAGCAGCGCCGCTAGGCCCTCTACATAGGTCGGGTATTGCGGCTCCCAGCCCAGCACCCTCTTTGCCTTGCCGTTCGCGACGCGGCGGTTCTCCATGTAAAACCCGCGCGCCATGTCCGAGAGGTTGGCTTCTTCGAGCGTTTCCATCGGCGGAGATTCCATTCCGAGCAGCTGTGAGGCGTGTTCGGTCACGGCATTGCCGCTCGCAGGTAGGTCGTCGCCGAGATTGTATGCCCCTTCAGGCGCATCGCTAGTCAGCGCGGCGACCACGCCGCTGGCAATATCATCAACATGGACGCGACTGAAGACTTGCCTTGGCAGATCAATCCGACGGGCTTTGCCTTCGCGCACGCGGTCCAATGCGCTGCGACCTGGCCCGTATATTCCGGGCAATCGAAACACCCGAGCGCCCAGCTTGACCCAAAGCGCATCGGCCTCGGCCCGCGCATTGCGGCGGCCTGCTCCGGTCTCGGCGATGGTAGGCGTGCTCTCATCCACCCAGGCGCCTTGCTGGTCGCCATATACGCCGGTTGATGAGAGGTACCCGTACCATGCCGGACTGAAATCGCGCCCATAGGTGTCGAGCACCGGATCAAGCTCAGCCTTGCGATCGGGCGGGACCGAGGACAGCACGTGGCTGGCCCGCTTCAGCGCCGCCAGAACAGCCTCACGGTCGTTGAAATCGACATTCCCTGCGCTTCCGGTTGCCTCAACCGACCACCCGCGCTCTTCCATCGCCTCAGCGATGCGTTTGGCGGTGTAGCCGAGGCCGAAGATCAGGAGATGGCCGCTCATTTGTCGAGATAGCCTTCGGGTGGCGTTTCAATCTTCGGATTTTCGACATTGTCGGCCTTCCATTGCATCGAGCGTCGGACCCGGTTCTCGCCTGATGGATGGGTGTAGAAGATGAACTCTTCGAGCCAGCCCGCTTCGAGCTTGCGATATTCGGATAGGCGCATCGCAGCGCGGGCAAAACCGTCCGGCTCCTGCGCCACATCCAGTCCGAACGCGTCGGCTTCGTTCTCTTGAAGTCGAGTGATGTTGTTGAAGGCAGGTGTGGCCAGCATGAAGAACACGGATAGCACGATGCCGAGCACAGGCAGCGACGCCGGGTCGGCAAGATCGCGCACGCCCCAGCGCTCTCCATATTTCGCGATCAGCCAAGGGGCCACGCGGCTCGCAACAAACAGCCCAAGACCGATGATAGCCAGCATCATCAAGGCACGCTTGTATCCATGGCCGAGGACATAATGGCCCAGCTCATGCCCCATCACAGCGACGATCTCTTCCTCGCTTGTACGCTCAAGCAGGTTGTCATTGAGCGATATGCGGATCGTCGGGCCAATACCCGAAACATTTGCCGAAACGCGCTTGTGCTGTTTCGATTGGTCGAAGACGTAGATGTTCTCTGCCGGGACGTCGTTTGCCTGCGCCATGGCGACGATCCGGTCGCGCAAGGGGCCGTCTTCCATTTCGGTGTATGTGTTGAAAAGCGGCGTGATGAAGACAGGAGCAATCAAAAGCCCGATGAAGAGGAAGATACCGACGACTCCTGTTCCCCACAGCCACCAGCCTTTGGGCGACTTACGGATGACCAGATAGATGAGGGCAATGAGGGGCGGCGCGACGACTAGACTGATTGCAAGACCGATGAGACTTTCGCTGAACCAGGCGCCAAAACTGGAATCGAGCAAGTCATACTGCTTTTCGCGGAAGAAACCGGTGTAGACCGACCACGGCAGCGAAATGACCCAGCCGACGACCGAATAAAGCAAGGCGGTCAACCAAACGATGGCGAAAGGGCGCTTGAACCAGCGCTCTGCCAAATCGCGAAACGCGGCAGACATGCGGAAGCGCAGAAACAGCCAATCGACCAGCACCGCGACAATCGTCCCGGTCAGGATTAGCCAATAGCCGCCCTCAAAATAAGCGTCCGATTTCTCGCGCGCAGGCCCTTGCAGCGTATCAAGATACGCTCTTGTCGCAGCTTCGACCTCAAAGCCGGATGCCGCGCTGGCTAGAAGTTCAAACACCATAATCCCGTTGCCCTCCCATGGAGCGACTGTTGGTGGAATTGCGAGCACGCGAAGTCAATCGCGCTGAACCTGCCGATCTTTGAAAGCACGATCTGCGCCGATCAGTGATTGGGAGCGGCAATTCTCTGGACGCGGAGGCGAATCCATCTAAATCGGTGGCCCATGGATATCGCACACAACCCCATCGCACCAGAAGACGCTCCCGCAACACCGGCCGAACCGCCGGTTATCCGGCGCGAGGATTATAAGCCCTTTCCTTGGCTCGTGCCGACGACGCAGCTCGATTTTGCCTTGGGTCTGGATAAGACGCGCATCACAGCAGTCTTGTCTGTCGAGAGAAATGCCGCTGCCGAGCCAGACTCTACCATTCGTCTGAACGGCGATGGGATCTCTGCCGAAAGCGTAAAGGTCGACGGAGAGCCAGTCGACAACTGGACGATGGATGGGCCCGACATGGTTCTGCCGTTGCCAGGCGATAAGCATAAGGTCGAGATCGTTACGGAGATCGATCCAAGTGCCAACACCCAGCTGATGGGCCTTTACGCGTCAAACGGCATGTTGTGCACGCAGTGCGAGGCGGAAGGGTTTCGCCGCATCACATTCTTCCCGGATCGTCCGGACGTTCTTTCGACCTATCGGGTCCTGATAGAAGGCGACAAAGCGCTCTTTCCGATCCTGCTGTGCAACGGGAACAAGGTCGACGAAGGCGAACGCAGCAATGGAGCACACTATGCCGAGTGGCATGATCCATGGCCCAAGCCATCCTATCTGTTTGCACTGGTCGCCGGTGACTTGGTCGCCAACTCGAAACCCTTCACCACACGCTCAGGCCGAGAGGTTGAGTGCAATGTGTGGGTCCGCGCAGAAGACCTAGAACGCACCGACCACGCCGTGGAATCGCTCCATCGTTCCATGAAATGGGATGAAGATGTGTTCGGGCGCGAGTACGATCTCGACCTCTACAACATCGTTGCTGTCAGCGATTTCAATATGGGCGCGATGGAGAACAAGGGTCTCAACGTCTTCAACACGAAATACGTTCTGGCCGATCCCGACACCGCGACCGATGCCGATTTCGATGCGGTCGAGGGTGTGATTGCGCACGAATACTTCCACAATTGGTCTGGCAACCGCGTCACCTGCCGCGACTGGTTCCAGTTGAGCCTGAAAGAAGGCTTCACCGTTCTGCGCGACCAGATGTTTAGTCAGGATATGCGCGGCGAAGCGGTCAAGCGGATCGAAGATGTGCGTATCCTTCGTGCCGCACAGTTCCCGGAAGATGCTGGACCGCTTGCCCACCCGATCCGGCCGGACAGCTTCCGCGAGATCAGCAACTTCTACACCGCGACCGTCTACAACAAGGGCGCCGAAGTCATCCGAATGATGCGCTCGATGGCGGGCGTCGAAGCCTTCCGCAAAGGCACCGACCTCTATTTCGACCGCCACGATGGCGAAGCAGCGACCTGCGAGGACTTCATCACAGCGATTGAAGATGGCGCGGGGCTGGACCTAGAACAGTTCCGTCTTTGGTATCGTCAGGCGGGCACGCCAACCATTACTGCAAAGCACGAAGTGGCGGGTGACGTGCTCAAACTGCACGTAACCCAAAGCGTGCCGGTAACGCCGGGCCAGCCAGAAAAGCAGCCGATGCCCATACCGCTTCGCGTTGCGGTGCATTCGATGGCGGATGATGCGCTGGGCGCTGAGCAACTTATCGTATTGAACGAAGCAGAGCAGACAATCGACCTGCCTCTCGCAGGCGCTGATCCGGTGGTCTCTATCAACCGCGGCTACACCGCGCCGGTGACTATCGAGCGCGAAATGGATGCGGCGGAATTGGTCTTCCTCGCTGCGCGCGATGATGATCCATTTGCGCGGTATGAGGCGATGCAGGAATTGGCGGTTGGCCATCTCGTCGCGGCAGCGCGCGGGCAAGCGAGCGCTGAGGATGAGGCGGCGATTGTCGAGGCCTTCCGCGCGATCCTGACCGATGAAGCGCTTGAAGATTCTATGCGCGGTGAGCTGTTGATGCTGCCGAGCGAGGGTTACCTGTTCGAGGTGATGGCATCGGGTGACAGCAAAGCCGATCCTGGCGCGATCCACGCAGCGCGTGAAGGACTGAAGTCCGCCATCGGCAACGCACTCGCCAGCGAATTCGATGCACTGCATGCGCGCGCCGCTCAGGTCGCGCTTAACGATCCGGCAGGGGTCGGTGCGCGTAAGGTCAAGACGCAGGCGCTGGTCTACACCGCCGCCGCAAATCCTGAGAAAGCAGCAAGACTCGCCGCTGAGCAGTTTGACGCCGCCGGCAATATGACAGACCGCCAAGGTGCGTTGATGGTGCTGTGCAGCCTAGAAGCGCCGGAGCGCGAAGAGCGGCTCAAGGCGTTCTATGACCGGTATCAAGGCAACGATCTGGTGATCGACAAGTGGTTCACGCTGCAAGCGCTCTCGCTCCACCCCGATGTCATTGCACAGGTCGAGGTGCTGGCGGAGCACTCCGATTTCACCATGAAGAACCCCAACCGCGTGCGGTCTCTCTACATGGCGTTTGCGGGCAATCCGCAAGGGTTCCACGCAGCGGACGGTACGGGCTACAAGATGATTGCAGATGTGATCCTCGCGCTTGATCCGATCAATCCGCAGACTGCCGCGCGGTTTGTGCCGGCACTAGGCCGCTGGCGTCGGATTGAGCCCGTTCGCGCCGGGTTGATGAAAGGCGAGCTTGAGCGGATCAAAGCCGCTGGCAACCTGTCGCGCGATACTTTCGAGCAGGTGACGCGCAGTCTGGATGGCTGATATCGCGCCCTTTGCTATCGAGCGATCAAGCGTTCTCGACGTGCCACACGGTTTTTTCGGCCATGGAGGGCCAGAGCATCCCCGCACGCATCAGTTTGGCTACGGCGGACCGGGGGATGAGGCGGCGGTTCGGGATGTGCGTGCAGCGGCTGCCGGCGCTCTTGTCAAGGGCGCGGCCATCGTCATGCCGCATCAAACCCATTCGAGCGACGTGATTAAAGTGACCGGGCCATGGCCTGATGAACCGACGGGCCGTCCGCCCTGCGATGCCTTGGTGACCAATCTTTCCGGTATCGCCATTGGCATAGTCACCGCCGATTGCGCGCCGGTGTTGTTCGCCGACCGCGATGCGGGAGTGATCGGCGCGGCGCATGCTGGGTGGCGCGGTGCGTATGGCGGCGTTCTTGAAAACACTCTGGCCGCGATGGAAGAGCTGGGTGCATCGCGTGAAAAAATCTGTGCGGCCATCGGCCCCGCCATTGCGCAGGCCAGTTATGAGGTCGACGAACCATTCCGCGCCAACTTCACTGCAGCAGATGAGAAGCACTTTGCCGTCGCTCCCGAACGTGATGGAGCGGCGCGTTGGCTGTTTGACCTGCCCGGCTACATTTCTGAAAAGTTGAATTTTTGCGGGCTTGCGCGAACGGAATCGCTTGGTCGGGATACTTTCTCACACCCGGAGCGTTACTACTCCTACAGAATGGCCTCGCAACGGGGTGAACCCAACTACGGTCGGCTGATCAGTTTGATTGCCAAACCCTGATCGTCCGACGGGATTTGCACCAAAGCGAACGGTCAATGAGCAAAACACGGTTGGATTCGAGATTTATTAAAGCTAAGGGCGCCCGCAAGCTGTCTCGACATTAGGGTTTGTCAGCCTGTCAGTCAGTAAGGGATGAAATCAACACAATGCCGCTGCGGTGCGTAACCGGCGCGGCTATACGAGCAGGGTAAAGTACCATGGCTTCCACTGGAGCTGATGCAACGACCACCAACGAAGTCGAGGGTGAAGGCGTACGCCGCCGCGACTGGATCAACATTGCTGCTGTAAGCACCGCCGGTGTCGGCGCTGTCGGCGTCGTTTTCCCGCTGGTTAGCCAGATGGCTCCATCGGCAGACGTTCTGGCAGCAAGCACCACCGACGTTGACGTTTCAGGCATCGCCGCAGGTCAAACAGTCAAGGCGACCTTCCGCGGTCAGCCACTGTTTGTGAAGCGCCTGACGGCCGAAGAAATCGCAGAAGCCAAAGCAGATGACGCCGCTGATATGCGCGATCCGCAAACGCTGGCTGAGCGCACCTCCGAAGGCAATGAAGACGTGCTGGTCACGCTCGGTGTTTGCACCCACCTCGGTTGTGTGCCTCTGGGTGCAGCTGAAGGTGAGAACAAAGGCGAGTATGGCGGTTATTTCTGCCCGTGCCACGGTTCGCACTACGATGTGGCTGGCCGTATCCGCAAAGGTCCGGCACCGACCAACCTCACCGTACCTGAATTTGAATTCGCTTCCGAGTCAGTCATCCGCGTCGGCTAAGTCCGCGTATCTGATCTGAACCCTTTGTTTCGACACTGAAACCTGAGAGAACGCTATGAGTTTCGCCTGGGCAAAACAGTATGAGCCAAGCAACGGCTTTACCAAGTGGCTGGATGACCGTCTGCCGTTTCCGCGGATGGTCTACAACGCCATCGGCGCTGGCTATCCGGTTCCGCGCAACCTGAACTATATGTGGAACTTCGGCGTGCTCGCCGGTTTCTTCCTGGTTGTTCAGATCATCACCGGTGTTGTTCTGGCTATGCACTACGCGGCCGACACCTCGGTGGCTTTTGCCTCAACCGAACACATCATGCGCAATGTGAATTACGGTTGGTTGCTGCGTTACGCGCACGCGAACGGCGCAAGCTTCTTCTTCATTGTCATCTATCTGCACATTTTCCGCGGGCTCTATTACTCGTCGTATAAGGCTCCGCGCGAGATGATCTGGCTGCTTGGTGTGGTCATCTTCCTGCTCATGATGGCAACCGCATTCATGGGCTACGTTCTGCCTTGGGGTCAGATGAGCTTCTGGGGTGCCAAGGTTATCACTGGCCTGTTTGGCGCGATCCCGGGCATTGGTGAGACGTTGCAAGTGTGGCTGGTCGGCGGTTATGCGCCGAACAACGCAACGCTCAGCCGCTTCTTCTCGCTCCACTTCCTTCTGCCGTTCGTGATCGCCGGTGTGGTTATCCTCCACATCTGGTCGCTGCACATTCCGGGTTCTTCGAACCCGACCGGCGTGGAAGTGAAGAAGGAAAGCGACACTGTTCCGTTCCACCCGTATTATACGGCGAAGGACGGCTGGTTCCTTGGCCTCGTGCTGATCATCTTCTCGCTGTTCGTCTTCTTCCTGCCAAACGCGCTGGGTCACCCAGATAACTACATCGAAGCACAACCGCTCTCGACGCCGGCTCACATCGTTCCCGAATGGTACTTCCTGCCGTTCTACGCGATCCTGCGCGCTTTCACTGGTGACCTGACCATTCCGTTCACCGGCATCGTGCTTCTTGAAGCCAAGCTGCTGGGTGTGATCGCGATGTTCGGTTCGATCCTGGTGTGGTTCTTCCTTCCATGGCTCGACAAGTCACCGGTACGCTCGGGCAGCTATCGTCCGATGTTCAAGAAGTTCTTCTGGTTCGGTCTGATCCCGACCATGATCATCCTGACCATCTGTGGCGGTGCTCCGGCTGAAGAGCCGTGGGTTGTCCTGAGCCAAGTCGCAACGGCCTACTACTTCCTTCACTTCCTCGTGATCCTGCCGATCGTGAGCCAGATTGAAGTGCCCAAGCCGCTGCCGTTCTCGATCACCGAAGCGGTGCTCGGCAAGGACGATGACACTGGCTCAATGCCGGGCAAGGCATCCACCGACACTCCCGATGGCGAACTGCCTGACGGTTCGCTGCAACCGGCTGAGTAAGCCAGCGCTTCACTGATCCGATAAAAAGAAAGACTCGGTCATGACTATTCGTCTTGGAGGCATCATCATCGGTTTGGCGATCACGGGCGTTCTCGTCCTTTGGTCGCTGCTTCCCGGTGCCGTCAACTTCGCGATGCCGCAGAAGTCACCCTACTACGCGTTCCACGAAGAGAAGATCGAGCCCGCCGGTGGCTGGTCGTTCGATGGACCGCTTGGCAAGTGGGACACTGCGCAGCTTCAGCGTGGCTATCAGGTGTACAGCCAGGTCTGTTCTGCCTGCCACAGCATGAAGTACGTCGATTTCCGCAACCTCGCGGACCTCGGCTATACCGATGCAGAGATCCGCGCAGAAGCAGCTTCGAAGCAGGTTCCGGGCCTCGATCCGGTAACTGGTGAAACGACGACGCGGCCGGGTCTTCCAACGGACTCTTTCCCGAGCCCGTATCCGAACGAAATCGCTGCACGCACAGCCAACAATAACGCCTATCCGCCTGATCTCTCGCTGATCACCAAAGCGCGCCCAGACGGCACGAAGTACCTTTACTCGTTGATGCTCGGCTATGTTGAGCCAGATCCTGAAGATCTGCAGAAGGCCAAAGATCTGGCCGGTGGTGAAGACTGGGAGACCCCGTCGGGCCTCTACTTCAACGAGCACTTCTACAACGCCAATATCGCGATGCCTCCGCAGCTTTATGATGACCTTGTCACCTATGCTGACGGAACGCCTGCGACCAAGGAACAGATGGCCGCTGATATCGCTGCTTTCCTGACCTGGACTGCAGAGCCGAAGATGATCCAGCGCAAGCAGACCGGCTGGTTTGTGATTGGCTTCCTGCTGTTCGCAACGTCACTGGCCTTCCTGTCTTATAAGCAGATCTGGGCAGGCAAGAAGCCAAAGAAGAAAAAGGCCTAAGCCGAACCTTCCAACGATTTCAGGAGCGCCCCGCTATCCGTTATGGGATGGCGGGGCGTTTTTTTGTTGGCCATTGCGCAATTGGGGGTCACACGGGCTATTCGGAACAACTGGCGGGGCTTGGCCATTGACCGTGTGAGGGCAATTTCTCCGTATGGAATCAGAAGCTTTAGTCATCGCAATGATCGGTGTGCTGGGAATCGGCGCGCAGTGGCTCGCATGGCGCACTGGCCTGCCAGCCATCGTGCTGATGCTGGCGGCCGGGTTCCTCGCCGGACCGGTTGCAGGTGAGCTGGGCTTTCGTCTGCTCGATCCTGAAGCGGCCTTTGGTGACCTCCTCGATCCTGCCATCGCGATTGGCGTTGCGCTGATCCTGTTTGAAGGCGGTTTAAGCCTTGATCTTAGAGAGCTGCGCCATTCGGGTAAGGCTGTATGGCGTTTGGCGACAGTCGGCGTCTTAATCGGTTGGGCTTTGGGCGCTCTCGCAGCTAGCCAGATTGCGGGCCTCTCATGGCCGGTGGCAATCCTCTTCGGCGGTATCTTGATTGTGACGGGGCCGACCGTGGTCATCCCGCTCCTGCGGCAGGCCAACGTCCAGACGCGGCCAAATTCGATCCTGAAATGGGAAGGCATCGTCAACGATCCCACGGGCGCCTTGTGTGCCGTGATTGCCTATGAGTATTTCCGCCGCCTCAATGAGACACCTGACGCCACGATCATGCAGGTGGTGCCGCCGCTGATTATCGCAGCCATACTGGCAGGCTTCATCGGTTACGCCGCTGCACGGTTGATCGCCTACCTCTTCCCGCGTGGAGCCATCCCGGAATATCTCAAAGTGCCGGTCTTGTTCACGGCAGTGATCGGGGTTTTTGTGCTCACCAACAAGATTGAACACGAGGCTGGTCTTGTTGCGGTAACGGTTATGGGTGTGACGCTTGCCAACACCGGCTTCAACTCGCTGCGGTCGGTACACCCGTTCAAAGAGAACATCGCGGTTCTGCTGGTCTCCGGTATATTTATCCTGTTGTCAGCCAGCCTGCAGTTTGACGATCTCGCCTATCTCGATCCGCGCGAGGAGAAGGGCATTCGCTTTATGCTCTTCCTCGTCGCGCTGCTCTTCCTGGTGCGTCCTCTGACCGTGCTCATCAGCCTGCTGGGAAGCGATGTTCCGTGGAACGAGCGGGTCTTTATCGCATGGATTGCCCCGCGCGGTATTGTGCTGGTCGCCATTTCTGGCCTGTTTGCCTTAAGGCTTCAGGACATCGGGGAAAGCGACGGGGCAGCGCTGACCGCGCTTAGCTTCGCGGTCGTGGTTGTAACGGTCGTAGCGCATGGCTTCACCGTCAATAGGGCCGCGCAGTGGCTTAAGGTAAAAGTCGATACGCGGCCTGGCGTGTTGATCGTCGGGGCGACGCAATGGACGATTGCGCTTGCCAATGAGCTCAAGGCGTTGAACGCACCCGTGATGATTGTTGATCCAAGCTGGCAAAGGCTGGCTGCGGCGCGGCGCGAAGGGCTGCCGTTCTATCACGGAGAAATCCTCAACGAAGCGACCGAGCACAATCTCGACCTTGCGCCCTACCAAGTGCTTGTCGCGGCGACTGACAACGAGGCTTACAATGCACTCGTCTGCAACGAATTTGCGCACGAAATGGGGCGCGACAATGTCTACCAATTGGGCGAAGACGTGGATGAGGATGACAAGCACGCTCTGCCTCATACGATCCGCGGGCGGGCGCTGTTTGAAAGTGGCTTCGGCGTAACCGATGTGAGCGATCGCCAGCGAGCAGGCTGGATTTTCCGCAAGACCAAGCTATCCGATGCGTTCAAGTTCGAAGACGCGCAGGAGAAGCTTCCTGACAGCGCCAATATGCTCATGCTGGTGCGTCAGGATGGAACGCTTCGCTTCTTCACGCACGCCGCAAGGCCTGAACCGCGCGCGGGTGATGTGATCTTGTCCTTCACACCGCCGCAATTGCGTTCGTCCGAGGAAAAATCGGCGGAAAGCGCTGCGAAACCGCAATCTGCCTAAGCGGCAAACGGCTCAGTCGAGTTCGGCAACCAGCGCAAGAGCACGCTCGGCATATTCGGGCCGGCAGATCAGCAGGTCGGGCAAATAGGTGTCGACCTGGTTGTAGACCATGGGGCTTCCGTCGATCCGTGAGCAGTGCAGACCATGAGCCTTGGCGACCGCGACAGGCGCGCAGCTGTCCCACTCATATTGGCCGCCGGAATGCAGGTAAATCTCGGCTTCGCCGCGCACGACCGCCATGGCCTTTGCGCCCGCGCTGCCCATGCCGACCAGCTCGCCGCTCATGGCTTCGCAAACGGCTTGAGCCTCTTTTGCAGGGCGAGTGCGGCTGACGACAAAGCGAGGCGCTTTGGCAGCTTCGGGCAATGGTGAAGGATCATCGGTGCGTAAAACAACGCCGCCATCGAGACCGGGCAGAGCCACCGCGCCGACAGTAGCAACACCATTGATCGCCAGACCGACATGCACCGCCCAATCGCTGCGAGCCTCGCCATATTCGCGCGTGCCATCGACCGGATCGACGATCCACACACGCTCGATATTGCAGCGTGCGGTGTCGTCCTTCTCTTCTTCGGACAGAAGGCCGTCCTCGGGCCGTGCCGCGCGGATTGCATGGCACAGAAATTCGTTGGCTGTGGCATCGCCAGCCTTACCCAGCGCCTTGCCCTCGAATATGCCGCTTTCGCGCACTTCGATCAGGATGCGTCCGGCCACTTCGGCGAGATGCGCGGCAAGCTGAGCGTCGGTCATATCAGCGGGAATGGTCATTGAGCCCTCAACGCAGCGGAAGGATTTGCTGGATGATGTAATCAGCCGCTTCGCTCGGTGTCATATCGACGGTGTTGACCCGAATTTCCGCATTCTCAGGCGGCTCATAGGGGCTGTCGATACCGGTGAAGTTCTTGATCTCGCCCGCGCGCGCCTTCTTGTAGAGGCCCTTCACATCGCGCTGCTCGGCCACATCCAAAGGCGTGTCGACGAAGATCTCGATGAACTCGCCCTCGGGCAGCATATCGCGCACCATCCGCCGCTCAGCGCGGAACGGGCTGATGAACGCGGTGAGCACGATCAGGCCCGCATCGGTCATCAGTTTGGCGACCTCACCGATACGGCGGATATTCTCGATCCGGTCCGCCTCGGTAAAGCCTAGATCTTTGTTGAGCCCATGACGCACATTGTCGCCATCGAGCAGGAATGTGTGGCGGTTCATCAGCGCCAGCTTCTGCTCGACTTCATTGGCGATGGTCGATTTGCCCGAGCCGGATAGTCCGGTGAACCACAGCACGCGTGGAGTCTGGTTTTTCAGGTCCGCGTGCGCGTCACGCCCGATCGTCGTCTGCTGCCAATGCACGTTCTGCGCGCGACGCAGGCTGAAATGGATCATCCCAGCGCCAACGGTTGCGTTGGTGAACTTGTCGATCAGGATGAAGCCGCCGAGCTGGCGACTCGTCGAATAAGGTTCGAATGTAATCGGACGATCGGTGCGGAGCTCGGCTACGCCAATTCCGTTCAGTTCCAGCGTCTTCGCAGCAAGATGCTCGAAGCTGCCCATGTCGATCTCATATTTGGGCTCGGCCACCGTCGCGGTGACCATTTGAGAGCCCAGTTTGAGCCAATATCCGCGTCCTGGTTTGAGAGCGGTCTCGTCCATCCAAACGAGGCTCACCTCGAACTGGTCGGACGCTTCGGGCGGAGCATCGGCAGTCGCGATGACATCGCCGCGGCTGCAATCGATCTCGTCGGTCAGCGTGATGGTAACCGACTCTCCAGCAACAGCCTCGTCGAGCGGGCCGTCAAAGGTCTCGATGCTCTTGACGGTAGAATTCTTGCCTGCCGGAACCACGCGGATCTTGTCGCCTGGTTTGACCGTGCCTTGGCTGATTTGCCCTGCGAAACCACGGAAATCGAGGTTCGGACGGTTTACCCACTGCACCGGCATGCGGAATTCGCGTTCCTGCGCGGCGGTTTCGGCCAGTTCAACCGTTTCGAGGTGATGGATCAGACTCGGTCCATCATACCACGGCGTATTGGCCGATGGCGCCTGAACGATGTTGTCGCCTTTGAATCCCGAAATTGGGATGGCGGTGAAGTGTTCGATGCCAATCGTCTCGGCGAAATCGCGGTAATTGCTGACGATGTCGTCAAAGGTGGCCTGATCGTAATCGACCAGATCCATCTTGTTCACCGCCAGAACCAGATGGCGGATGCCGAGCATATGGGTGATGAAGCTGTGGCGCTGTGTTTGCTCAAGAATGCCCTTGCGCGCATCGACGAGGATCACGGCACAATCGGCGGTCGAAGCGCCGGTGACCATGTTGCGCGTATACTGCACGTGGCCCGGCGTATCGGCGACGATGAACTTGCGTTTCTCGGTCGTGAAAAAGCGATAGGCAACGTCGATGGTTATTCCTTGCTCACGCTCGGCGGCGAGGCCATCGACGAGCAACGCAAAGTCAATTTCGTCGCCCTGCGTGCCGACTTTCTTGCTGTCGCTCTCAAGCGCGGACAGCTGATCCTCAAAGATCATCTTGGAATCGTACAGCAGCCGCCCGATCAAGGTTGACTTGCCATCATCAACGCTGCCGCATGTGATGAAGCGCAGCAGCTGCTTGTTCTGATGCTGATCGAGATAGGCGTCGATATCCTCGGCGATGAGGGCATCGGTCTGGAAGCTGGAGTCTTGAGTGGTCATCAGAAATACCCCTCCTGCTTCTTGTCTTCCATCGAAGCGGACTGCCCCTTATCAATCGCGCGGCCCTGCCGTTCGGAGCCGGTGGCGAGCAACATCTCTTGAATGATCTTGTTCATATCGGTTGCATCGCTCTCGGTCGCGCCGGTGAGCGGGTAACAACCTAGCGTGCGGAAGCGCACTGAACGCTCGACCACTTCTTCGCCGTCTTCGAAGCGGAAGCGATCATCATCGACGACGAGGATCAGCCCGTCGCGCTCAACCGTCGGGCGCTTTTGCGACATGTAGAGCGGCACGATGTCGATCTTTTCGAGCGCGATGTACTGCCAGATGTCGAGCTCGGTCCAGTTCGAGATCGGGAAGACGCGGATGCTTTCATCCTTGTTCTTCTTGGCGTTGTAGAGGTTCCAAAGCTCCGGGCGTTGGTTCTTCGGGTCCCAGCGATGCGAGGCGGTGCGGAAGCTGAACACACGCTCTTTTGCGCGGGCCTTTTCTTCGTCACGTCGGCCGCCACCAAAAGCGGCGTCAAAACCATGTGCAGATAGCGCCTTCTTGAGGGGATCGGTCAGCTGAGCCTGCGAGTAAAGCGCGCTGCCGGTGTCGAACGGATTAATACCCTGTTCCTCGGCATCTTGGTTCTGCGCGACGATCAGCTCCAACCCGTATTCCTTCACCGTCTTGTCGCGGTGATCGAGCAGCGCTTGAAAATCCCAGCCGGACGCGACGTGCAGCATCGGAAAGGGCGGCGGCGCGGGGTAAAATGCCTTGCGCGCAAGGTGCAGCATGACCGAGCTGTCCTTGCCCACGGAATAGAGCATGACCGGGTTCTCAGCCTCGGCCACAACCTCGCGGAAAATGTGAATACTCTCGGCCTCAAGCCGCTCGAGATGAGTCAATGTGCGCATGGGCAAGCTGCTAAACGCTGCACCGCACAAAACAACCCTAGATTTCCTTGGGCGGGGCCAAGTGATTTGGCAGCATAGCTATTCAAAGAGAGGAAGTGCTTGGAGCGGGTAGGGGGAATCGAACCCCCTAGCCAGCTTGGAAGGCTGGAGCATTACCACTATGCTATACCCGCCCGCTCTGGAAGCAGCGCCATTGCCACCAATGCCGCCAATTCGTCAAGCGATGGTTTCGTCACCTACGCCGCTCGCCGTCTCACCATTTTCACGCCGGTTCGCGCGGACCGAGGCCCAGAAGGCAAGCCCGATCAAAACCGCTCCGATCAGTCCGGTGATTACCTCCGGAATGTGAGCGAAGGTGTTGATGTACATGATCACAGACAGAGCCAGAATGGCGTAGAATGCGCCGTGCTCGAGATAGCGATACTCGGACATGGTGCCCTTGCGCACGAGGAAGATCGTCATCGAGCGCACAAACATCGCGCCGATGCCGAGCCCGATGGCGATGATGATCAGGTTGTTGGTGAGAGCGAAGGCACCGATCACTCCGTCGAAAGAGAAGCTTGCATCGAGCACTTCGAGATAGAGGAACGCGCCAAATCCCGCCTTCGCGACATCGCCGCTGGATGGCGTGGGCGGTTCAAGCACGTGATTGACAATCTCGACTGCGAGATAGGTCAGCACACCGCCGATGGCCGCGGTGATGAAGGTAAGCGCATCATCCGCCGCGAGCATGCTTGAGGTGGCCCAAGTCGCGATCAGAACCAGCCCGATGGAGATCGCTTCAATATTGGCAACCTTCGCCAGCGGGCGCTCGATGGCGTCGATCCAGTTCAAGTCCTTGTCGGAATCGAAGAAGAACTTGAGGCCGACCATGCCGAGAAACGCGCCGCCAAAACCCATCAGGCCGATATGCGCGTCGCTTACAATGCGTTGGTATTCTGCGGGGTCGCTCAGAGCGAGACTAACCGCATCAATCGGTCCGAGCGAGGCGGCAACCATGACGATAACAATCGGGAAGACGATCCGCATCCCGAATACGGCAATGGCGATGCCCCAAGTCAGGAAGCGTTGTTGCCATTCTGGGGTCATGTCTTTGAGGATCGAGGCGTTGACCGCGGCATTGTCGAACGAAAGTGAAACTTCGAGGATCGCCAGCACAACGCAAATCCACAGAATGCCGAGCATCCCGTCAATCGTGCCGTGCAGCTCCCAGCCATACCATCCGCCCAATGCAAGGCAGACGGCCGTAAACAGGAGCGAGCCCCAAAAGTGCTTCAACATCGTCAGAAATCCCTATGCGCCTATCGCGCCGAAAGGCCCATGTTGTCGATTAGGCGCGTTTTGCCAAGCTTTGCCGCGGCCAGAATGCGGGCAGGGTGGTTGTTCAGGGCACTGATAGGCTCAAGCGAGGCGGCGTCGACGATGTCTACGTAGTCGACAATGAAGCCTGCTGCAGTAAGCGACGCTCTTGCAGATTCGAGTGCCTCCGCAATCGGTTGACCGCCTTCGACCGCCTCGATTGCAGTCTTTAGCGAATTGGGCAGAGTGACGGCGGCTGCGCGTTCTTCATCGCTTAAGTAACGGTTACGGCTCGACATCGCCAAACCATCTGCTTCGCGCACGGTGGGCACACCGATGATATTGCCCACATAAGGTCGGGTAAGGTCCAGATCGCAGGCCATGGCGCGGATGACGGCGAGCTGTTGGAAGTCCTTTTCGCCAAAGAACGCTTTGTCCGGCATCACCTGATTGAAAAGCTTGCACACGACCGTCGCCACACCATCAAAATGGCCGGGCCGATCCGCGCCGCAAAACCCCTCGCTCACTTTGCTGACGGAGATGTTGCTGACGAAGCCTTGCGGGTACATCGCATCGACCGTCGGCGCCCAAAGCAACGCACATCCTTCGGCTTCCAGCATCGCAGAATCCTCGGCCAGTTGGCGAGGGTAGGCATTGAGGTCCTCGTTGGGACCGAACTGGGTCGGATTGACGAAGATTGATGCGACAACGTGATCGCAATGCTCTTTCGCACGGCGCACCAGAGTCAGGTGCCCCTCGTGCAAGGCACCCATGGTTGGCACCAATCCGACAGTGGCACCGTCCTCCCGCAGCGCAGCGACCGCATTTCTCAACATTTCGAGCGTGTTTGCCGTTTGCACGCGGCTGTTCCCCTATTTATCTGAGTGCCCAGTTCGCTTACCGTGCCGATGCAGCGCGGCCAAGCCATGCTTTCATCCTGCCAAAAAGGTTGTTTTGTGACCGATACCACTTCCGATCATGCACAAACCGCCATGCCTCATGGGGCGCACCGGATTGTGCTTGCGAACGAGAAGGGCGGCACCGGCAAATCGACCACGGCGGTGCATATTGCGGTGGCGCTGTCCTATCTTGGCGCGCGGGTGACGATGCTTGATCTCGACCCGCGCCAACGCACCAGTTTCCGTTATATCGAGAACCGCGTGACGACGATGGAGAAACGCGGATTGAGCCTGCCAACGCCAGCTTGTGAGGTGTTCAAAGGGCGCAGCGATCACGCCTTCCTTCTCGCGCTCGAACGGCTCGAGAAAGATGCCGACTTTGTCATCATCGACAATCCGGGGCGCGATGATCCGTTCGCTCGTGCTGCGGTTGAAAATGCCGACACACTCGTCACACCGCTGAACGACAGTTTCGTCGATTTCGATCTGATCGGCCAGGTTGATGGCGAGACGTTCAAAGTGAAGAAGCTGTCCTTCTTTGCAGAGCTGATCTGGGAAGCGCGGATGAAGCGCAGCCGTGCGACCGTTGAAAACAAGCGTCCTGAAATGGACTGGATCGTGGTGCGCAACCGTACGGGACATGTCGAAGCCCGCAACCAGGCGCGTATTGAGAAGGCGCTTAAGGAAATGGCCAAGCGCGTCGGCTTTCGTGTCACTCACGGCCTTTCCGAACGTGTGATCTATCGCGAGCTGTTTCCTTCTGGCCTTACGCTTCTGGATAAGGGGCATCTCGGTGAGCTCGGCACCAGCCACCTCATTGCGAGGCAGGAATTGCGTTCCTTGCTACAGGCGCTGAATCTGCCAGGGTTCTCAAAGCGCTCCCCCAACTCAGAGGCGGCCTAACCCATGGCGATCAAACTTCTACTGGTCCTGATTTCTGTGTGTGCGCTGTGGCGCTGGGCCTTTGGCCAGTGGCCGTGGGAGGCGCTCAGCACGCGCTCGACCCGCCAACAGGGGCTATATAATGCGCGCAAATTGTTGGGCGTTGATGAGCGCGCGACTGCCGAGCAAATTAAAGCGGCGCATAAAAAGCTTATGGCGAAAGTTCACCCCGATCGCGGCGGCAGCAGCGCCAAGGTGCATGACGCCAACGCCGCACGAGACCTGCTGCTCGCCGAGCTACCCGAACCGAATGGTGATGGTGATGACGGATCGCAGGATTGACACAATCTTAGGTCATGTGCGGCTTTAGACAGGCAAAGCTGCATAAGAAAATCGATAACAGGACACAGTGATGACGCATCAATTCCACCCGACCGTTTTGCGCGAGTACGATATTCGCGGGATCATCGGCGAGACTTTGGGGCCGGATGACGCGCGTGCGATCGGCCGCGGGTTCGGGACGCTGCTGCGCCGCGCCAAGGATGGCGAAGGCGCAACCGTAGCGGTTGGTTATGACGGCCGCGTCAGTTCGCCGATGCTGGAGCATGCGCTTGTCGAAGGGCTTACCTCAAGCGGGTGTGATGTGGTGCGCATTGGCCTCGGCGCGACCCCGATGCTGTATTACGCCGAAGCCTCAAACGAAGAGGTGGATGGCGGCATTCAGATAACTGGCAGCCACAATCCCCCCAATTACAACGGCTTCAAAATGGTATTTCAGGGGCGTCCGTTCTTCGGCGCCGACATCCAGAAGCTCGGGGAAATCGGCGCCGCCGGGGACTGGCTCGACGGGACCGGAGACGTCTCCGAGTATGACATCATGGGCGAGTATGTCGAGCGCATGCTCGAAGGTCTGGCCGGGATCGACGCAGGAGCCCTCGCCGGTCTCAAGGTCGGCTGGGATGCTGGCAATGGTGCCGCCGGCCCCGCTCTCGAAGCGCTCGCCGCGAAGCTGCCGGGCGAACATCACCTGCTTTTCACTGAAGTCGACGGGCATTTCCCAAACCACCATCCTGATCCAACAGTCGAAGCCAACCTGACTGATCTGAGAAAACTCGTCGCCGAGAAGTCGCTCGATTTTGGAGTGGCTTTTGATGGCGATGGCGACCGGATCGGCGCGATTGATGGCGAAGGCCGGGTGATCTGGGGCGATCAGCTTTTGATGATCTATGCCGAGGATGTCCTGAAAACACATCAAGGCGCGACGGTTATCGCCGATGTGAAGGCGAGCCGCGCTCTGTTTGATCACGTAACCGAGCATGGCGGCGCGCCGCTGATGTGGAAGACGGGTCACTCGCTCATTAAGTCCAAAATGAAGGAAACGGGTTCGCCGCTCGCAGGTGAGATGAGCGGTCACGTGTTTTTTGCAGACACCTATTACGGCTTTGACGATGCGCTTTACGCTGGCATTCGCCTGCTCGCGGCCTCCGCGCGTCTAGGCAAATCGGTCACCGAATTGCGCAGCGCGATGCCTGATATGCTCAACACGCCGGAAATGCGTTTCCAGGTGGACGAAAGCCGTAAGTTTGCCGCGATCGATGAAGTTACCGAGCGCCTCACCACCAACCCCGGCCCTGACGTTGAGCAGGTCAACGACACTGATGGCGTGCGGGTAAATACCAAAGACGGCTGGTGGCTGCTGCGCGCATCGAATACGCAAGACGTCCTTGTCGCCCGTGCCGAAAGCGAGACCGAGGAAGGCTTGGAACGTCTGCTCGCTTCGATTGACGAGCAGCTGGCCCTGTCAGGACTAGAACGTGGTGAAAGTGTGGCACATTAACTCTGCCGATTCATGACGGAGCAAGCCGTCTGATACGATAGAGCCGAAACTAGATTGAGAGGCGCTTTGCCTCGCGGAGAAAGACTATGATGAAACGCTTCTTGCTTGCCGCGCCGATGTCGCTGGCCGTGATCGCTGCCCCGCTGGCGGCACAAGACGATGCCGCTGACGAAGCTATCATGATCGAAGAGGGCGAAGATGACGCCGGAGCGACTGATGTGTTCGGCGACCCGGGTGGTGCGGGCATGATGGCGGGCATGGGCGCGCTTTTCGGGGAGCTTTTCAAGGTGGAGCCGCTGACCGAAGCGGAGACGGCACGCCTTCCAGCCGCTGAAAGCGTTGCTCTCAAAATCCTGCCCGATGGCGCGATGGCAGACATTATGAAGGACATGATGGGCGGTTTTATGAACCCAATCATGGAGATGGCGCCATCGCCAGCGAACTCCACTTTGACCAAGACCTTGGGCGTTAGTCAGTTTGATCTGATTGACCTAAGTGAAGAGCAGGTTGCCGAATTGGCCGCAATCATGGACCCGGTTTTCAAAGAGCGCAGTGAGCGTCAAATGAATGCGCTTCCGGAAGTGATGGCAGAAGTGGCGACCATTATGGAGCCAACGATGCGCAAGGCCATGGCAGAGCTTTTTGCAATCAATTTTGAGGCTAATGAACTGGGCGAGCTTGACGCCTTCTTCACCACGGCCGTTGGCAGCAAGTTTGCTCGCGAGATCCTATAAGATGGCGGCAGATCCACGCATTCTTTCCGCGGCTTTTGAGGCGGCCCCCCAGATCATGGGCAAAGTTGGTGACATGCAAAAGGTGATGGAAGATGCCACGGCTGACCTTCCCGCAGTTCGCACATTTGCCGATTTGACAGACGCACAAAAGGCGCGCGTGTCTGAACTTAGCGGGCGCACCATCGAAGAACTGGAGAACGGTGACGTCTGGGGCGCGGAAGAAGCCGCTGAGTAATCCGGCTTGAAGCTGGCGTGGATGGGCTCCATTGGAGTTCGTGCAATGCCAGCTTCACCCACAACCGAAGATCCCAAACACATCCCGCCGGAGATCGCGGGTTGGTTTGACGGGCGCGGATGGCGTGTGCGGCGGCATCAAAGCGATATGCTGGCAATGGCGCGCGCAGGGCGCGATGCGCTGCTGGTCGCGGATACAGGCGCGGGTAAGACGCTGGCGGGCTTCCTGCCGACCCTGTGCGATTTTTCGCCCTCGGTGTTGGGCGATGCGCCGCCGCCTGAGGGACTGCACACTCTCTACGTCTCGCCATTGAAGGCGCTCGCGCATGATGTGAAGCGAAACCTGCTGACGCCGATCGAAGAAATCGGCCTGCCGATCGAGGTTGAGACGCGCAGCGGCGATACCTCTTCGGACCGCAAAAAGCGCCAACGGACCAAGCCGCCACATGTGATGCTGACTACGCCGGAAAGCCTCTCGCTGCTGCTGTCCTATCCCGAAAGCCTCGACCTGTTCCGCACGCTCAAGCGGGTGGTGATCGACGAAGTCCATGCCTTCGCAACTGGTAAGCGCGGCGATCTGCTGGCGCTCGCGCTCTCACGCCTCCAAACGCTCGCGCCCGATATGCAGCGTGTGGCTCTGTCGGCGACGCTGGCCAATCCGCTCAGCTTTCAGGAATGGCTCTCCTCCCAACCCGTCGACGACATCGGCGAAATCCGCGCCGCCGATTTGGTGCTCGGCGAAAAAGGGGCTGAGCCGGAAGTCGACATCCTGCTTCCCGTCGAAGAGCGCGTGCCGTGGGGCGGGCACGCCGGTCGCTGGGCGGTCGATCAGCTTTACGAGGCGATCAAGGACAATCGCACCACGCTCGTCTTCACCAACACGCGTTTCCTCGCCGAGTTTATTTTCCTGTGCCTGTGGGATGTGAATGAGGACAATCTGCCCATCGGCGTCCACCACGGGAGCCTTTCGAAAGAGGCGCGGCGCAAGGTCGAAGATGCGATGGCGGCGGGAGAGCTGCGTGCGCTGGTGTGCACCGCGAGCCTCGATCTGGGTGTTGATTGGGGCGATATCGATCTGGTCGTGCAGATGGGCGCGCCCAAGGGTTCCTCGCGTTTGCTGCAGCGCATCGGGCGTGCAGGGCACCGGCTGGATACGGCAAGTCGGGCAGTGTTGGTGCCGGGCAATCGCTTTGAATTTCTTGAAGCCATGGCGGCGAAAGATGCCGTGGATGAGGGTCAGCGCGATGGCGAGGACTTCCGCGCCGGGGGCCTCGATGTGCTCGCCCAGCATGTGATGGCGTGTGCTTGTGCGGGGCCGTTTCAAGAGGACGAATTGCTCGACGAGATCCGTGCGAGCGTGGCCTATGCATGGCTCGACAAAGAGCAATTCCAGCGCGTGCTCGGCTTTGTCGAGAACGGCGGATACGCCTTGCGCGCTTACGACAAATTCAAGCGGATCGTCCGCGACAAGACGGGTGTCTGGCGGCTCGCTCATCCCAATCAGGCGCAGCGCCACCGGATGAATGCGGGCATCATCGTCGACAGTGAGATGCTGACCGTGCGGTTTAAGAATGGCCGACAACTTGGGAAGGTTGAGGAACGTTTCGCCGCGCAGCTTTCACCGGGCGATACGTTCTTCTTTGCCGGTATGAGCCTTGAGGTGGAGAGCCTCAAGGACATGGATGTGATCGTGCGCGCGGCGAAGAAATCCGCGACAATCCCGTCCTATGGCGGCCTCCGCCTGCCGCTCACCACGCATCTGTCCTCGCGCGTGCAGGAAATGCTCGATGATCGCGCAGGTTGGGGGCGCTTTCCCGATGATGTGCGCGAATGGCTGGAGATGCAGGATTACCGCAGCCGACTGCCGAAGCCGGGCGAATTGCTGGTCGAGAGCTTCCCGCGCGCGGGCAAGCACTACACCGCCTATTACACGTTCGAAGGGTGGAACGCGAACCAGTCGCTCGGCATGCTGATCACGCGCCGGATGGAGGATCGCGGGCTGATGCCGGGCGGCTTTGTCGCGAATGATTACACGCTGGCGGTGTGGGGCCTGAAGCCGGTGAGCGATCCCAAGCCACTGCTTTCGCCTGACATTCTGACCGGTGAGTTCGTAGAATGGGTGACCGAGAGTCACTTGCTGCGCCGCGCATTCCGCGAGGTTGCGGTTATCAGTGGATTGGTTGAGCGGCAGCACCCCGGCAAGCGGAAAACGGGTAAGCAGGTCACCTTCTCGACCGACCTGATCTACGATGTGCTGAAGAAGTATGAGCCTGACCACGTTCTGCTCGAAGCCGCATGGGCTGATGCCTGCGCGCGGATGACCGATGTCGGCCGGCTCGCGGACCTGCTCGAACGATCACAGCGCGAGTTGGTGCATGTTGAATTGGACAGAGTATCTCCGCTTGCGGTGCCGGTGATGACAATGATCGGGCGCGAGTCCGTGCCGCAGGGCGCGGTGGATGACGAGCTGTTGATCGAGGCGGAAACGCTTGTCAGCGAGGCGATGCGGGTGGATCTTCCTGTTCAGGATCGATGATCTTAAACAGGAGGCTCCCACTCGAAGCCAAACTGATCACAGCCAGACATCTTTGGAATGATCACTGATCTCTCGGATGGTTCTATGATGATGGTGTGAGCTTTGTGAAAGCGCGCTTTTTCGATCTGGCGGTGGCCAGAAAGTTCGCTTGGGTCAAAGCAGATATTGCTGCTGGCAATACCAGCGCCTGAGATGACTGCGAGGAGTTTTGCGATAAGATCGTACTGCGCGTTGGGTTCAGCTTTAAGCAGTACAGTATCAAGTTCGGTCGCTCGCAGCCGATCGCCCACTGTTTGGAGTTCGAGCCGTTCGTTCTCAAAAAAGATGCCACCGCCCTCAGTTACGCTAATCGTTATGTAGGGCGGCGCCTCTTCAAAGGGGAAATCTTCTCCGGATGGTAGATCGATCACCACCGCATGGGTGCGGGTCTGGCTCGCGCCCAGCAAGGCCAAGATCGTGATAAAGAAAATCACGAACACCATCGGCCGCGTGTCGATTTTGGCGATTGGCTCACCGTGGTCGAAATGAGGGCGGACATCGCGCCGCCCCCACTTCTTTGAGCCCTTCCGCTGCATCAAGAGCCAAATTCGCGATATTGCTCGTTCCCGACGAAGGCCAAGCTGGTTGTCCCTTCCATCTTCATCAGCGCGATGGTTTTGGCCGAGCTGTCATAGCTCGCCTGCGCGTCCGGGGCGAAGCGCAGCGTTGGTTTGTCGGCGCGAGCATTGGCAGCGGCAACCTGGGTGCGCAATTCAGACGGTGAGACGGCGTTTCCGTTCCAGAACAGCTGATCAGCGGCGTCGATGCTGACAACATTGGTGTCTTTAACTTCAAGCGGCGGCGGGCCGTTGGGGAGGTCGACCTCGGTCACATTGATCTTCACCGGCATTGCGAGGATCAGCATGATGAGCAGCACCAACAGAACATCGATGAACGGCGTCATATTCATGTCGCGCTTCGCTGCGTTCGCGCGCGGGGTGTAGTGGTTCTTGCGTTGAACTTTGTGAGGCATAGCTCTCTCCCAGCTTTGCGCGGAGGAGCAGGGGTCTCCCCCGTCGCTTGGTGGATTATATATGAAAAGCAATAAGTTGCCTAACGCGTACCCGTGTGCCGATTGCCACTGATCGTGAGGCGCTTCGTCGCAGGTTCGAAGCAAGCACAAAAAAGGGCGGACCGAAGCCCGCCCTTTTGATTGTTTGGTTGTAACGGTCGCTTAGTTCGCGCCTTCAGCCTTGCCGAAGGTCCGGTACTTGTCGTTGCCGACGAAGCCAAACTTGGTCACGCCCGATGCCTTAATGATCTGCAGCACTTTTGCCGAAGTGTCATAGCTTGCCTGCGAGAACGGTTCGTACTGAAGCTCTGGCTCGGGGCTCATGTTCTTCGTACGCTCCAGCGTGGTGACCAGTTCACCGGAGCTGATCGGTTCACCATTCCACTGAACGACGTCGGTCTCGGTGATGATGATCTTGTTCTTCACCGGATCAATGTCTGGTGGATTGTCCGGCGATTCGCCTGACGGAAGATCAATATCGACCGAGTGGGTCGCGACGGGGATCGTGATAATGAACATGATGAGCAGAACGAGCAGAACGTCGATCAGCGGCGTCATATTCATGTCGAGCATCGGTTCGCCGTCTAGTTGGCCTCCTGACATACCCATGGATAAGTCTCCTTACTTTCTCGGTTCCGACCGGATTAGATACCGGGTTCGACCGGGTTCGAGATGAAGCCAACTGTCGGATAACCGGCAGCCTGCACATTGTAGATCGTACCAGCGACACAGCGCCACGGGGCGTTGGTGTCTGCACGGATGTGAACCTGCGGGATCAGATCTTCATTGCCTGGTGCCAGCAGCACTTCCACACCACCAGCACGCTCGATAATCGCTTCGAGACGGCCAAAGGCTTGGTCATACAGTTCTTGCGACGTCACCGGCGCAATGTTGTTGAAGTAGACACGGCATTCGCCTGAACGCGCCGCACCTTCAAAGCCAGGCTCACCCGCGCTGCGACCGCTTGCGTCAGTGGTGCTGACGGTCAATTGCAGGTTTTCAACCTTGTTGTCCGATTCAATCGATTCAAACACCGGGATGTTGAGCTTCTCGATCGTCTGGATCGCAACCGGAACCGCGATCAAGAAGATGATCAGGAGCACGAGCATCACATCCACCAGCGGGGTGGTGTTGATGTCGGACATTGGGGTTTCGCCCCCGCCCGTCGAAATCGCCATTACAAATTCCCTATCTGCTCGACAAAGAGCGTTTCGTCATCCTCACAGCGTGGTTGCGATCATCTCGCTGGCGCTGTGTGAACCGTAAATCCGGTCCTCTCCAGACCGGGTTGGATGCGGGGGATGCGACTGGCGCACCCCCGCATTCAAACGGTTCTTACTTCTTCGCAGGAGTTGCAGGCTTAGCAGCGGCCGGCTTGGCCTTGGCAGCCGGAGCAGCGGTCACGGCTGGCTTCACTGCGCCTTCCGAGCTGATGTAAGCAAGAATGTCGGTCGAGAAGCTGTGCATCAGTTCACCGATGCGACGGTTGCGCGACTGCAGCCAGTTAAACGCAAGCACAGCAGGCACAGCCACGAGCAGACCGATAGCGGTCATGATCAGGGCCTCACCAACCGGACCAGCAACCTTATCGATCGAAGCCGAACCTTCGATACCGATGTTGATCAGTGCGCGGTAGATACCGATAACCGTACCGAGAAGGCCGATGAACGGTGCGGTTGCACCAACCGATGCGAGGAACGGCAGGCCGCCCGACAGCGCATAGTTGATCGAGTCTTCCGAACGCTGAAGCGAACCGTGCATGTAGTCGTGCGCTTCGAGGCTGTCGGTCATCTTGCCGTGCTCTTCCTGAGCTTTCACAGCGTCGTCAGCGATCTGCTTCCACGCGCTGTTTTTCTCGAGCTTGGCCGCACCTTCTTTAAGGGTCGGCGCACGCCAGAACGAAGTCTTCACAGCGTTGTACTGCTTCATGATCTTGTTCTGCTCGATGAGCTTGGTGAACAGGATGTAGAACGAGCCGATGCTCATGATGACCATGACGGCGAGGATCGACCAGGCAACCGGGCCACCCTCTTTCATGGCTTCGTAAAAGCCGAACTTGTTCTCTGGTGCTGCGTCTGCGGCTTCGGCAGCTGCGATATACAGAAGGTTCATTGCGAATAGTCCTCTTTAAAAATTGTCCCCACGGCGCGCCATTCTCGGGATGGTGCGCCGTATGATCTCGATTAATTCAAACGATAAGTGATGCTGGTCGAATATTGACCGGTTGTCGGCGCTCCGTTGCGGTCTTTTGCCGCGTTGAAACGTGCGTAACGACGCATGCCCTGACACGCGGCACGGTCCAGACGGCTCGATCCACTCGAACGTGTGACTGAACATGCTGCCACGCGTCCGTTGGCACCGATCGTAACAGCCACACCAACAGTGCCCTCTTCTTCACGGCGGAGCGCAGCAGAAGGATAGTTGTTGGAGATCTGGCTTGCCCAACGGCCCTGGTTCAGCGGCGTCGCGCCCTGAGAAAGGTCAGGTGGCGGCGGCGGTGGAGGCGGTGGCGGTGGTGACGGCGGGCCCGGAGGTGGTCCCGGAGGCGCAGCCGTCGGCGCGGGCGGAGTTGGCGGAGGCGGAGTATCGTCCGTCTCGAAGCTATCCGGCGTGTTGTTCAGGCTCACCGGTGGCGGCGGGGCCACGGGTGGAGGAGGAACGGTTTCTTGCTCGGGAGGTGGCTCCTCGGGCTCTTCTTCCGGTTCTTCCGGTTCTTCGATGTCAACCGTGGTAACCCGATCGATCTGTTCTTTAATCGCGTTGATAGTCAGACCCAGGACCATTGCGATCCCCAATCCCCCAACTACCAACAACGACCCGATCAGTCCGATGAGTTTACCGGTTGTCAGCTTCCCTTGTTGCTCAGCGTACGACATCCAGTGAATATCTCTCCGTTACTTCAGCCGGAGCGACCCGGCACAAATATCGTTAGCGGTCGAAACTGACCGTTTCACGAATCCCCAATGATAGGTCCTCCCAAGCCGCGCGGATCCCCTTGCCAGGTTTTCCAGCTCGCGTTCGGCGCGGCCCCTCATCCCATGCTTGCTCTGTTTCCAAAACGCACACAGCAGATCTCGGGCTTTAGCGATCATGCTTTGGGCAATCAAACGCTTTATCGGTTCAGCGGCAATTCACAGGGTACAAGCTGTGGTGCAAACTTCTGGAAAAGCTGCGATATACTCGCGCACACTTGGACTTGCATGATGGGCATTATGGCGCACGTTAAGACAAAATTAGGATTTGAAATCAGGTTGATAGCGACCTCAATGGCATGCGCTGCGGCGGTAATGACGGGGTCGACCGGGGCATCGGCCCAGCCGGTTGCCGGATCGCCAACCCTTCCTGCGGCGATCCCCCATGAAATGGCTTCTTATGCCGATTTGGTGACCCTTGCGGACAACAGCGAGATGGTTGTGCGGGCAGAGATTCGCCGCCAGATCAAGGTGGAGCCAGAGCGTGCCCAAGGGGTGAAGCCGGGATTCGTTCGCCTTTATATAGAGGCGCGCACGATTGCTCTTATCGCGGGCTCCCGGGCCATTGGCGAATCGCTTGCTTATGTGGTGGACGTTCCGCTCAACGAAAAAGGCAAAGTCCCCAAACTCAAGAAAACCGAAGTGCTGATCTTCGGCAACCGCGTGCGGGGCAGGTCGGATATGATCCAGCTTGCCGGAGATGCCGCGCATTTCGCGTATTCGCCCACCTTGCAGGAACGGCTGCGCCCGATCCTGACCAGTTTGGTCGCAAATGATGCACCGCCGGTGGTCACAGGGATCAACGACGCTCTGGCAGTAAGAGGCAACCTGGTCGGCGAGATCGGAGACGCAAGTCTTCTTGTCGACCGAAACCGGCTCGCCGGTCTCATTCACCATCGTTCGCCGTCCGAACCAGCCAGCACGATGGGGCGTTTCTTGGGGTGAGATCATCGACGCTTCGGCCACCGCGCCCCAGCGGGCTAGCCTACGCTGGTATAGGTTGGCCTGCGCGTTGCCGCGTGATTTGCCGAGCAGCGCGAACCTTGCGCGCGATCCCGATGCACGGCGTTTGGCGGCGCAGGATTATCGTCTGGTGATCGATTCGCTGGGCCCGTGCGACCGCAAGATCACCGGGAAAGCTTGACCCGTCATCCCACGCTTGTAAGCGGCGCGACTGAATTGCATCGCCCGGGAGTACTTGCGTGACCGAATCTGCCAAAACTGCGCCGTCCAACGCTCCCCTGCGTATTGCCATTGCGGGCCTTGGCACCGTGGGCGCGGGCGTCATTCGCCTGCTCGCCACCAACCACGACTTGATCGCAGCGCGAGCTGGGCGGCCAATCGAAGTCGTGGTCGTGAGCGCGCGCGACCGGACAAAGGACCGGGGCATCGATCTTGCCGGTTATGCGTGGGAAGACGACATGACAGCGCTCTCGGCGCGCGATGACGTTGACGTGGTTGTCGAGCTGGTTGGCGGTTCTGACGGCCCTGCGCTGGCTTGCTCGCGCGCCGCATTGTCAGCGGGCAAAGGGTTGGTGACCGCGAACAAGGCGATGATCGCGCATCATGGTCTGGAGCTGGCAGAGCAAGCTGAAGCGGGCAAAGCGCCGCTCAAATTCGAGGCCGCCGTCGCTGGTGGTATTCCGGTTGTGAAGGGTCTGCGCGAAGGAACCAGTGCCAATGCGCTCGCCCGGATTTATGGCATCCTCAACGGCACCTGCAATTACATCCTTTCGGAAATGGAAGCGACCGGTGCGGACTTTGCCGAGACGCTCGCGGAAGCGCAGCGGCTGGGATACGCCGAGGCTGATCCCACTTTCGATATCGAAGGCATTGATGCCGCGCACAAGCTCGCGATCCTTGCCGCCATCGGTTTTGGCGCACGCGTCGATTTTGAAGCGGTGCACACCACTGGCATCGTGCAAGTGCGTGCTGCCGACATTGCTCAGGCCGATGCGCTGGGCTTCGTAATCCGCCTGATCGCACAGGTTGATGTGGAGAAGGGCGGCAACGGCAAAGATCATCTACTCCAGCGCGTCCGCCCATGCCTTGTCGCAAAAGACCACCCGCTCGCGCCGGTAGATGGCCCGACCAATGCTGTTGTCGCTGAAGGCAATTTCTCCGGTCGCCTGCTGTTTCAGGGCGCTGGTGCTGGCGACGGCCCAACAGCCAGCGCCGTGGTCGCCGACCTTATTGACATTGCGCGCGGCGAAGTTGGTGCGCCATTCTCAATGCCAGTCGCACAGCTGGCGGCGATGGACCCTGCCGAACCGGGCCACCGCACCGAACGCACCTATCTGCGCTTCACGGTGAATGATCGTCCCGGCGTTCTGGCAGAGATCACCGCCGCGATGCGCGATGCCGATGTGTCGATTGAAAGCTTGATCCAGCAAGGCCGCGCGAATGAAGGCGGCGAAGTGCTGGTGGCGATGGTTACGCATGAAGGGCCAGAAGCGAACATCAGCAAGGCGCTCGAACTGCTTGAAGGCTCGGACAGCCTGACTGCGGCACCATTGGTGCTGCCGATCCTCGCAAACTGATTTTATTCCGGGGCGGTCAGTGGGTCTGGCGGTGGCTTTAAGCCCAGCGCCTCGCGGCGCGCTTTTTCCTGCTCTTCGGTAAGATTTTCGTCCTTGCCCAGCGGTGGAAGCCCGCGCGCAATGCGGTCTGCATCGGACCCCGGCGGTGCATCGGGCAGTTCTTCGAAATTTACGATGTAAGCGGGCGGCGGAACGCTGCCGAAGCCGATTGGATTGCCGTGATTGGGAATACCAAATGTGTTGGGAGTGCCCCTGCCTTTGGTCTTTTCGGCGTAGCGCTTTTCCCATTCTTCCTTGTTGAAGACGCCGTCGCTCGCTTCGCCCAGATCGCGGCAGACCAGGATTTCGTTGGTAATCCGGCCCGCTTCGTTACGTTCATCGCAGACCTGCTGCGCAACGATATCGGGTTCATCCTTGGGAACGGTGACCGTTAGGTCCAGAATGGTGCGTTCTGGTTCTTCGGGCGCAGCCTCTTCTGCTACCGGTTCACTCGTCACGCCAGCGTCATCCTGAGCCGCCAATGGCGCGGCATTGAATATCAAAAGCGCAAGCGCGCTCTTGCACAAGGAAGGTACGGCATTGCTCGACAAGCCTTACTCCTTCGGCTTAAGCGCGTCAGCGTTATTGCATAGACTGCAAAGCTTTTGGAGGCTGAATTCCCCATGAATACCCCCGCTCACGAAGTCACCGATACCGACGTTCTCGCCGCAAAGGAACCCAATAGCGAAAATGCGATCCAGCGCGTCTTGGTTCTGGAGATGGTCCGCGTCACCGAAGCCGCTGCCGTTGCCGCAGCGCAGATGATCGGTCGCGGCGATGAGAAAGCGGCGGACGCCGCTGCTGTCGCCGCGATGCGCCGCGCATTTGACGATCTCTACATGGATGGCACCGTCGTCATTGGCGAAGGTGAGCGTGACGAAGCGCCGATGCTCTATATTGGTGAGAAGGTCGGCATGGGTAAGGGGCCGAAGATCGACATCGCGCTCGATCCGCTTGAGGGCACAACCATCACTGCCAAAGCGGGTCCAAATGCGCTGGCGGTGCTCGCCGCCGCGGAAGAGGGTGATCTACTCAATGCGCCTGACGTATATATGGACAAGCTGGCGGTCGGCCCCGGCCTTCCGGAAGGCATCATCGATTTGGCCAAATCGCCCACCGAAAATGTCGAGGCAGTAGCAGCGGCAAAGGGTCGCGAGCCCTCAGACATCAATGTCTGCGTGCTTGATCGCCCACGCCATGCCGATCTGATTGCAGAATTGCGCGCGATTGGCTGCGGTGTGCATCTTATCGGTGATGGCGATGTGGCGGGCGTGATCGCGGTAACCGATCAGGACACAACGATCGACATGTACATGGGCCAAGGCGGTGCGCCCGAAGGTGTTCTCGCTGCAGCTGCCTTGCGCTGTGTTGGCGGGCAGTTCAACGGACGACTTGTCTTCCGCAATGACGATGAAAAAGCGCGAGCCAAGAAATGGGGCATCACCGATCTAAACAAGATTTACACGCTCGATGACCTGGCCAAAGGCGACTGCATCTTCGCCGCCACCGGCGTAACATCTGGCTCTTTGCTTGAAGGCGTGAAGAAACGCCGCAAATCGACCGGCGCGACGATCATGACCACGGAAAGTGTGGTGATGCGCGCGTCATCCGGCACGGTCCGCTGGATCAGAGGCGAACACCGGATCGAGCCGCATAAGAGCTGAGCCGTTCTCGCATCGCGGAGAGGCTGGCTATTGGATCAGTCGCCGATGGCTTCTGATGATGCTGTTTGCACGTCACTCCAGACTTCAGTGCTGGAGTTGCCTACGCCCTGCAACGCGGCAATCATCGCGAGGAAGATCATCGCAAGGATGAGGCCGTATTCCACGGCGGTTGCGCCGATCGTTTCGTCGCGCAGCTTCTTCAGAAGTTTCAGCATGTCAAAATCAACCTACGTTTCCCAAAGTCTCGGACGCCCTAGCGGAAGATGGTTAGTTTTCCGTTACTTCGCCGAGAAAGCAGGTTTGCGGTGACGTGAATTCTCGGTCTTTGCACTACCCTTTGGGGCACGGGCTTCGGTCATCATCTGTTCAGGGCGGAAGTGTTCATCGGACTGAATGCTGATCGCCGGTTTTGCCCTATCTCTACTTGCTCCGATCGGCACGCTTGCTGCGCAGGCAGAGGCTGCTCCACTGGCGATCAATGCGGATCTTCAAAAGGAGCTTGCCCGTAAGGACGCGCCGCTGATCGCTGTGCGCGAAGATCTGGCGGATTGCGAGGAAGGCTGCATTACGCCGGGTGAGGCCGTGGCCATGGCCTTTGCTGCGGGAGAGGGTGAAAGCACACCGGGACGATTCCTGCTGGATGTGCGCGGCGGCGGGCAGAGCATGGATGGCGAGCTGGAGGAGCTTTTCTTCGTCAACTCTCGGCAAGGCTATGCCCGCTTTGGAACGCTTACCATCGCGTTTGAGACTCCGGCACTGCTCGATCTGCTTCGGCGCCCCGACGCATGCGGCGGCGGATTGATCGACGGCCAGATCAAGGTTGAGGGATGTCGCAAGGACATACAGTTCGATCTCAATATGTTCACAATGATGCAGCGGCTCAATGCAAAGCGGCTGGTGGTCGACGGCGAAGTGCGGTTGCAATGGATCGATTCAGCCCTGGGCACGCCCCGATATGAAGGCGGAGAACCCGGTTATTATCAAGTGTGGGTGCGCGTTGAAGATGCCGATCAGGTCACCATTGTGTTCGAAGGCTAGACCGCCCCATTGTAATGAACGGGAAACGGTTTAGCCCTGTTATTGATCGAAAGGGGAGTATTCGATGGTTTTCCGATCACATCACATGAGGTTGCGCGCGGCTTCGGCCTCTTTGGTCTTGGCCATTGCCGTTGGCGGGTGCAACGAGGCATCCGAAGCAGAGTCAGCCGCACCTGAGCCCCTCGAACAGGCGAGCCAGCCCGCGTCTCAGCCCGATCAAGCGCCAGCGCCTGCGGTGTCCACCGCGCCCGATGCACCAGCGCCTACAGTCAAAGAACCAGTTGCCGTGGCCCTCTCCGTTACCCCGGCTGGCGTTTGCGACAAGATCAAATCTGCAGTGGTGGCCTCGGGCGATTATTCCACTGCGCAAATCGACGACTGTTTTCCCGTCGAAGGTGAGGATACGGACAATCCCGGCTTTTACATCACGCGCCTGAACGGTGTTTGCCAGCAAGAGGTCTGCGGTAGCATCTTGCTCGGCTGGTACGCCGTGGAGGCAAATTCGGGCCGCGTGTTTGAATGGGACGTGGCAACCCTTTCAATGGGCAAAGAACTTTAGCGGCGCCCACCCTCGCTCTTCAAATCGTCGACAACCCTGTGGCGCTCTGTTGCAATTCGATGGCGCTGGGCTAGGCGAGTGGTGTCTGTCGTATCGGGGATTCGCGCACCATGAAAATCATGTCCGGCAACTCAAACCTGCCGCTCGCCCGGGCTATCGCAGCCTATCTCGAAATCCCTCTGACCGATGCGAGCGTTCGCCGTTTCGCGGATGAGGAAATCTTCTGCGAGATTCACGAGAATGTGCGCGGCGAAGACGTGTTTCTGGTCCAGCCGACCGGATATCCCGCCAACGACAATCTGATGGAACTGCTGATCTGCATCGACGCACTTAAGCGTGCATCGGCCAAGCGGATCACAGCGGTGGTGCCCTATTATGGCTATGCGCGACAGGATCGGAAGCCTGGCCCGCGCACACCGATTTCGGCCAAGCTGGTGGCGAACCTCATCACCGAAGCCGGGGCAGACCGTGTTCTGGCGGTTGATCTTCACGCAGGCCAGATTCAGGGCTTCTTCGATATCCCGACCGACAACCTGTATGCGGCGCCTGTCATGGCCGCCGATATTCAGGCGCGTTACGGCGATCAGGACCTGATGGTCGTTTCCCCTGATGTGGGCGGTGTGGTTCGCGCCCGCGCGCTTGCCAAGCGTCTTGACAACGCTCCGCTGGCCATCGTCGACAAGCGACGTGACCGTCCGGGTGAGAGCGAAGTCATGAACATTATTGGCGACGTCTCGGGTCGCCATTGCATCCTTATTGACGATATCGTCGATTCAGGCGGAACGCTTTGCAACGCTGCCGAGGCATTGCTCGAGAACGGCGCGAAATCGGTAGCGGCTTACATCACCCATGGCGTGCTGTCAGGCGGTGCCGTGGCGCGGATTGACGGGTCGAAGCTCAAAGAGCTGGTGATCTCGGACTCGATCCGCCCGACCGAATCCGCCGAAGCCTCAGAGCGTATCCGGATCCTCACCATCGCCCCGCTGGTGGGTGAGGCAATCCGCCGGATCGCTGACGAGAGCAGCGTTAGTTCGCTGTTTGATTGATGTTTGACCCGGGTGAAGTCCGGGAAATCCTAATCGGGGCAGCCCGCGCGGGCAATGCGCTGACCTATTCCCAGATGCTTGCCATATTGGGCTATCGCTTCACGCGGCCCAAGATGCGGCAGCTATGCAAGGTGCTGGACAGTATTGATCAGGACGGGCGGGTCGCACGCGAGCCCGATCTTGCTGTGCTGGTCGTGAGGCAATCGGACGGACTGCCGGGTCAGGGCTGGTTCGTCTCTCGCGCTCATCTGACAGACCAAATGCCACAACCCTTCCCGCTTGAGTGGGAGGGTACAGAGGCCAAAGCCTATGTGAAGGCTAGGCAGGACGATGCGTTCCGCTATTGGAAGGATCGATGACACAAGACGACCTCAAGCTCGCCAACCGTCTCGCCGATGCGGCGGGCGCTGCCATCCGCCCCATGTTTCGCGGGGAATGGGCTCAGGAGCGCAAAGGCGATGCCTCGCCCGTAACCGAGGCGGACCGTGCCGCAGAAGCAGCAATGCGGGCGATTATCGAAGAGGTCTGCCCCGATGACGGCATTATCGGCGAAGAATACGGCACCCGAAATGAAGGCTCAGGCCGACAATGGGTTCTCGATCCCATCGACGGAACAATCAGCTTTATGGCAGGTCGTCCGATCTTCGGAACGCTCATCGCGTTGATGCAGGATGGCTGGCCGGTGTTGGGTGTAATTGATCAGCCGATTGCGGGTGAACGCTGGGTCGGGCGTATCGGAGAAGGCACCACCTTCAATGGCAAGCCGGTCAACGTGCGCACCTGCCCCTCGTTAGAAGGCGCGGTCCTCGCCACCAGTAGCCCGCATTACTTCACCGCCGATCAGGCCGTGCCTTACATGCAACTCGCCGAAGCGGTCGGGAAGAACGAGCGGCAGGGTACCATCGTCTATGGCGGCGATTGCTACAATTACGGCCTGCTCGCATCGGGTCATCTCGACATTATCTGCGAGGCTGGGTTGGCGGTGTACGATTACGCTGCGCTGGTTCCCGTTGTCGAAGGCGCTGGTGGCACAATGAGCGATTGGATGGGCAACCCGCTCGACGCAGAAAGCGCGTCAAAAGGCGGCGCGGACGTGCTGGCACTGGGCGATCCGGCGCGGCTGGACGATGTGCTTGAGGCGATGACGTAACCTCACTGCGATGATGCTCGCCTGCCGTTTTTGTTTCTTGCTGTGGTTCTTTCGGTTTTCCTACCCGCCTTGATACCTGCACAAGTGCGGGCATGCATCACCGATCTTTGTCTTTTGCCTGGCTATTCGACTTGACCGCATTGCTCTGTGCGCGCGGGAGCTTTTTTGGCCCCGGACACTGTATCAGTTGTTTCAAGCGTTCTCGGCCAGCGATGAGTTGATGCAAATTGCACGCTCTCGAAGCGCCCAAAATGCTTGCTTCTACCGCCGCTCACCCTTATGTGGCGCGTCTTCAACGACACGAATCAAAGGGTCCGCCTGGCTGAAAGGGCTGCCAGGGCTGGCTAAACGTGTCTCTGACTAAGGAGATGAAAATGCCCAAACTGAAGACCAAAAGCGGTGTGAAGAAACGCTTCAAGATCACCGCAACCGGCAAGGTCAAGCACGGTGTGGCTGGTAAGCGCCACCGTCTGATGAGCCACAATGCAAAGTATATCCGCCAGAACCGCGGCACCTCGGTCATCTCTGATGCCGATGCCAAGACGGTCAAGAAATGGGCCCCATACGGGCTCGATTGATCGCTAGTCAGGAGTAAGAGATATGCCACGCATCAAACGCGGTGTTACCACCCGCGCCAAGCACAAGCGGATCCTCGATCAAGCCAAGGGCTATCGCGGTCGTCGCAAGAACACCATTCGCATTGCGCGTCAGGCGGTCGAGAAGGCCGGCCAGTACGCCTATCGCGATCGCAAAGCCAAGAAGCGCAGCTTCCGTGCTCTGTGGATCCAGCGCATCAACGCGGCTGTCCGCGCTGAAGGTCTGACCTATTCGCAGTTCATGCACGGGGTGAAGCTGGCTGGTATCGAGCTTGACCGCAAGGTTATGGCCGATCTGGCGATGAACGAAGAAGCAGCGTTCAAAGCGATCATCACGCAGGCGAAAGACGCGCTTCCCGCCTGATTTGGCGAGAAATTCGTAGAAATTCTGAGGGGCGTCGGGCGATAAGCGCGGCGCCCCTTGCTTGTAGGTTTGCGCCATTTGACTTGTAAACACGCGCCAACTCGCCCAAGCTGCGCGTATGGGGGTTGCATCAAACGGTGCGCCGCAAGAGCGTGCTGAAAATCTGGTCCTTAGCGAATTCCACTCGCCGCCAAGCGAGTTTGAAGGCTGTTTCACGACGTTCTACCACCTGTCGCTCGAGGTGGCTGATGGTGGGGTGATCCACGATTACTTGCAGCCTGAATGGGGCAACATCCGGTTCTTCGCCGGAGCAAGACCCAACGCAAAAATCGGCAGTTCTCAGATCAGCGGCCCCCGTTTCAGCGCGACTGGTCCCAGCTCGCTCCCTTGCGAGTTTGAAGTGGGCACCTCTACGATGTGGGGCATCGGCTTCCTGCCGATGGGCTGGGCGCGGTTTATGGATATCGACGCGCGCGAAGTGGCAAACATTGTGTGCGACGGATCGCAGCACCCGGCCTTCGCGAAGTTTGACGTGCTTTCGGACACCCTGTGCGAACCCGGCATAACGAAAGACCAGCAATACAATGCGATATTCGAAGCGCTCGGCCGGTTGATGAGGCCCAATCGGGACGAACCAAAGATCGTGAAAGTGCATCAAGCGTTGGTCGATGGCAATTTTACCGCCGTTGGTGATCTGGCAGATGCCTGCGCTATAAGCATTCGAACACTTGAGCGGATTTGTGGGCGCTATTTCGGCTTCACCCCCAAGTTACTGATGCGTCGCCAGCGGTTCATGCGCAGCCTTACAAGTTGGATGCTCCACAGGGATGCGCGGTGGACCGAGGCGATGGATGGGCATTATCACGATCAGGCGCAATTCACCCGCGAGTTCCATGAATTCATGACCATGAATCCCAGCGAATACGCCGCGATCGAGCATCCAATCCTCTCTTCCTTCATGGAAGCACGCGCCCGAGTGTGGGGCAGCGCGGCACAGACGCTCGACAAACCTTCAAGCTAGTCTGGTCATCATGAAGCCCGAAGCCTCGCATCCTGCGATCCAGATTCGCTTTGCCTTGCCTGCAGAAGAACTGCGGCCGTTCATCACGACGTATTATCGCACCGATGTAGTGACCGCCGGACCAACCGCGAAAGCGCAAGATTGGCTACACCCCGAATGGCCCAACCTGCGTTTTGCTCCTGAAGGATTGGCGCAAGCTGGAATCGGAATGGCGCCGCTGGAAACCTGCCCGACCTTCACCGTCAACGGCCCCACTAGCCGCGCCACGCAGTTCACCATGCGCACCGGTCGCGCTTGGGGGATTGGACTGATGCCGCTGGGTTGGGCATCGCTGTTCGAGGCAGAGGCCGGAGATTATGCAGACCGGTTCGCAGACGGGCTTATCGACATTGCTTTCAAAGTGCTACGCCCGCTTGCAAATGCTTTGGGCCAGAAGACGCGAGACTTCGAGGAAGAACTGGCCATAATCGAAGACCATATCTCTCAACTTGAGTTCACAACGTCGCGCCATTCCGAAGCCATCATCGCGGTCAATGGCGCGCTGGTAGACCCAGAGATCGCCACAGTTGCAGATCTTGCCGAGCGGGTTGGCATGACCGTCCGTTCACTCGAGCGCCTTACTCGCCGTGCTTTCGGTTTCACGCCAAAGCTCTTGTTGCGACGTCAGCGGTTTTTGCGCAGCCTTGCCCAATTCATGCTCGATCCTTCAATGAAGTGGCTGAATACGCTTGATGGGCAATACCACGATCAGGCCCACTTTGTTCGGGATTTCAAGCGCTTCATGGGCATGAGCCCTCGTACTTATGCCAAGCTGGACAAGCCGATGCTGATCGCGGCGGCGCAGGCGCGGATGGCGATTGCGGGCCAAGCGGTCCAGGGGTTGCACGCCCCCGACACGCCCGCCTGAAGGCAACGATGGCCCGCAAAATGGCGCGAGGCCGAAATGCTGCTTTGCCTTACCCGCCATTTGACGCTAGCGGACCCGCTTAATCCAACGAGCCGGATATGACTGAACTGACAACGCAAAAAGACGCTGGCCTTGCCGCGATTGATGCCGCCGAAACGCTCGAAGCGCTTGAGGCAGAGCGCGTCGCCGCTTTGGGCAAAAAGGGCTGGGTGAGCCTCGTCCTGAAAACGCTGGGCCAGATGTCGCCTGAAGAGCGCCAAGAAGCCGCGCCTGCCATCCAACAGGTGCGCGCTGAAATCGCCGACGCGATCGAGGCCAAGAAAGCAGAACTCGAAGCCGCAGAGCTTGAAGCGCAATTGGCCAGCGAGACGATCGATCTCACCCTGCCTGCGCCCGACATGCCGCAAGGCTCGGTCCACCCCGTCAGTCAGGTGATGGACGAGCTTGCCGAGATTTTCGCCGACCTCGGCTTTGCCGTCGCCACCGGTCCCGAGATCGAGGACGACTGGCACAACTTCACCGCGCTGAACATGGATGAGTCGCATCCGGCACGCGCGATGCACGATACGTTTTACTTCCCTGATGCGGCGCCCGATGGTGGCCAGATGCTGCTGCGCACACACACCTCGCCGGTGCAGATCCGCAGTCTGAAAGAGCAAGGTGCGCCAATCCGCATCATCGCGCCGGGCCGCGTTTATCGTTCGGACAGTGACGCGACGCACACGCCGATGTTCCATCAGGTTGAAGGTCTGGTGGTCGATAAGGGCATCCATCTCGGTCACCTAAAATGGACGCTGGAGACATTCTTCAAAGCATATTTCGAGCGTGACGACATCGTTCTGCGCCTGCGTCCGTCCTACTTCCCCTTCACCGAGCCTTCGGTCGAAGTCGATGTCGGCTATTCGAACGAGGGTGATCGCCGCGTCGTTGGTGGCCACGGCGATGATGACGGGCATGATTGGATGGAGCTGGGCGGCAGCGGGATGGTCAATCCGCGCGTGCTGGAAATGGCAGGGATCGACCCGACCGAATATCAAGGCTTCGCCTTTGGCCTCGGCATCGACCGTTTCGCTATGCTCAAATATGGCATGAACGATCTGCGCGCCTTCTTTGACGGCGATCCGCGCTGGCTCTCACACTATGGCTTCTCACCGTTCGATCAGCCGACGCTTTCCGCAGGTGTGGGAGCGCGCTCATGAAGTTCTCCGTCACATGGTTGAAGGACCACCTCGAAACCGAGGCGTCGCTGCAAGAGATCACCGATACGCTCAATGCCATCGGGCTTGAGGTTGAGGGTGTCGAGGATCCGGCAGAATCGCTGGCGGGCTTCACCGTCGCGCATGTTCTAACTGCTAAAAAGCATCCCGATGCTGATAAGCTGCAAGTGCTCACTGTCGACACCGGTGAAGGCGATCCGTTGCAGGTTGTGTGCGGAGCTCCCAACGCTCGCGCTGGGATGAAAGGCGTTCTCGGGCAACCCGGTGCGGTGGTCCCGTCCAACGGTATGGAGCTGCGCAAGAGCGCGATCCGCGGGGTCGAGAGCAACGGTATGATGTGCTCGGTGCGCGAGCTTGAGCTCGGCGACGAGCACGATGGCATCATCGAACTGCCCGACGACGCGCCTGTGGGGCACAGCTTTGCTGATTATCACGGCTCCTCACCGGTCATCGATGTTGCGATCACGCCCAACCGGCCCGATTGCATGGGCGTTTACGGCATTGCGCGCGATCTCGCAGCAGCCGGCCTGGGCACGCTCAAGCCGATTGCAATCCCCTCGTTTGAGGCCAGCGGCGCATGCACGACCGAGATCCGTACCGACGATCCAGAGGGCTGTCCGGCATTCTATGGCCGCATCATCAAGGGCGTCAAAAATGGCCCTTCGCCCGACTGGCTGCAACAGCGTTTGACGTCGGCGGGACAGCGACCGATTTCGCTGCTGGTTGATCTCACCAACTATCTGATGCTGGCCTATGGCCGTCCGGCGCACGCCTATGATCTGGCGAAGCTCTCGGGCGCGGTTGTTGCGCGGCGCGCCAAAAATGGCGAGCAAGTGTTGGCGCTCAACGAGAAAACGTACACGCTTGATGAGAGCATGGTGGTGATCGCGGACGACGAGGAAGTCCACGACGTCGCCGGAATCATGGGTGGCGAGAATTCGGGCGTGTCGGATGACACCACCGACTTGCTGCTCGAGATCGCCTATTTCGATCCGCCGCGTATCGGTGTGACAGGGCGCAAACTTGGCCTCGCTTCGGATGCGCGTACGCGGTTTGAGCGCGGCGTTGATCCAGCCTTCCTGCAGGATGGCTTGGACCTGCTGACCGGGTTGATCGTCGAACTCGCTGGCGGAACGCCAAGCGAGGCCGTGCAGGCAGGTTCGCCGCCGAGCGAGCCCAAGGAGCTGAGCTTCGACACCGGTCAGACCAGGCGTCTGGGTGGGGTGGAAGTGCCAGAAGACGAGCAGCGGCGTATTCTGGAAAGCCTCGATTTTGATGTGACCGATGATTGGCAGGTGACGTGTCCGCTCCGCCGTCACGATATCGAAGGCACCGCCGATCTGGTCGAAGAAGTCGTGCGTATCCACGGCCTCGATAAGGTTGAAAGCGTCGCATTGCCGCGTTTGGACGGCGTCGCCCGTCCGACCGCCACGCCGCAGCAGATTGTCGAGCGCAGAGTGCGCCGCGCGGCGGCTGGCAGTGGTTTGCACGAGGCGGTGACGTGGTCATTCCTGCCCGAAGACGCCGCTGAGCACTTCACAGCGACTGACGATCTTTGGAAGCTGGCCAACCCGATTAGCGAGGACATGAAGGTCATGCGGCCGTCGCTCATTCCGGGTTTGTTGATTGCTGCCAAACGCAATGCCGATCGCGGCGCGGCTTCGACACGTCTGTTCGAATTGGGTCGCCGCTATTTCCGCGGGAAAGACGGTATGAGCGACGAGCGTCCAACGCTCGGCGTAGTGCTTACTGGCGAGAAGGTCGCGCGTGGCTGGGCGACCGTCAAGGCGGCAATGTTCGACGCCTATGATGCCAAAGCTTATGCGATGAACCTTCTCGCAGCAGCGGGTGCTCCGGCAGAGAAGCTGATGGTGATGGGCGAGGCTGGCGAGCAGTTCCACCCGGGCCAATCAGGCACTCTGCGGCTCGGTCCCAAAAAGGTGTTAGCGCGCTTCGGCTTGATCCACCCGACCACCCTCAAAGTGTTTGATCTTGACGGTCCGGTTGCTTCGGTCGAGCTGTTTCTCGATGAGATCCCTGCGAAGAAGGCTGGCAAAGGTCCAGTCAGCTTCGCGCGGCCCAGCTTCACGCCGCCTGCGCTGCAATCGGTGACACGCGACTTCGCATTCGTGTTGCCTGCCGAGTTGGCTGCGGAAGACCTACTCAAAGCGGTGCGCGGAAGTGATAAGGTCAACATTGTCGCAGCGCGCGTGTTCGACGTCTTCACCGGCGGAAGCTTGCCCGAGGGCAAGAAATCGGTGGCGGTCGAAGTCACACTGCAACCGCAGGACAAGAGCTACAAAGACGCTGATCTGAAAGCGATTTCGGACAGCGTCGTGGCTGCCGCGACCAAGCAGGGAGCGGAGCTGCGCGGCTAATTCCGCGTGCCGAACACCGATGTCCAATCGCCGTACCTTCGCGATCATTTCGCACCCTGACGCGGGTAAGACCACGCTGACCGAAAAGTTGCTGCTGCAAGGCGGCGCTATTCACTTGGCGGGTGAGGTCAAAGCACGTGGGCAACAGCGGCGTGCGCGCTCGGACTGGATGAAGATCGAGCAGCAGCGCGGGATCTCGGTCACCTCGTCGGTGATGACCTTCGAGAAAGAGTATGATGGCGAAACCATCACCTTCAACCTGCTCGACACGCCGGGGCACGAGGATTTCTCGGAGGACACATATCGCACACTAACCGCGGTGGACTCCGCCGTTATGGTGATCGACGCGGCCAAGGGTATCGAGCCGCAGACGCGCAAACTGTTCGAGGTATGCCGCCTGCGCAGCGTGCCGATCATCACCTTCGTGAACAAGGTCGACCGCGAGGGCCGCGATCCGTTTGAAACGCTCGACGAAGTTGCCGATATGCTCGCACTCGATGTCAGCCCGCAAAGCTGGCCCATCGGCATGGGCGGACAATTCACTGGCATTCTCGACTTTGAGACCAATGAAACCAGCCGCCCCGAAGGCCCTTCCAAAGAGTTTCTGGGAAAGCGCGACAAGGATGCCGAGATCCCGGAGGATTGGGCCGAGGAAGTCGAGCTGGCCAAAGTTGGCTATCCCGAATTCGACCTCGAAGCCTATCGCAACGGCGACCTTACCCCTGTCTATTTTGGGTCGGCGCTGAAGAACTTCGGCGTGACCGAGCTGATCGACGCAATCGCCAAGTATGCGCCGCCACCGCGTCCTCAGCCCGCTGGCGAGGACCAAATTGCGCCAGACCACAGCGAGGTCACCGGCTTTATCTTCAAGGTTCAGGCGAACATGGACCCCAACCACCGCGACCGCATTGCCTTCATGCGGCAGGTGTCGGGCACCTTCAAACGCGGGATGAAGCTGACTCCTTCGGGCCTTGGCAAGCCGATCGCGATCCACTCGCCGATCCTGTTTTTCGCGCAGGACCGCGAGATTGCCGATACTGCCGAGGCGGGCGATATCATTGGCATCCCAAACCACGGCACGTTGCGCGTAGGCGATACATTGTCCGAGAAAGATCAGGTGCGCTTCACCGGGCTTCCGAACTTTGCGCCTGAAATCCTGCGCCGTGTGCAGCTGAAAGATCCGACCAAGACCAAGCAGCTTCGCAAAGCGCTCGATGACCTGTCCGAAGAAGGGGTCATCCAGGTGTTTTACCCCGAGCTTGGCGCACAGCACATTGTCGGCGTGGTCGGTCAGCTTCAGCTTGACGTGCTCGTGTCGCGGCTGTCGGCGGAATACAAGGTTGAGACCGCACTGGAGGCGGCCCCCTTTGCCACTGCGCGTTGGATCAAGGGTGATGCCAAGGCGATGGCCGAATTCGAAAGCTTCAACCGCGCCAATCTGGCCAAGGATCGCGACGGAGACCTTGTTTTCATGGCCAAGAGCCCATGGGACGTGAACTATCAGGTCGAGAAGAACCCCGACCTCACATTCTCGGCCACCAAAGAACGGTAGGCTTGCGAGCGCGCGCGGTTCGCGGCATGGCTGCGCGCATGAACTTCCCTGGCCCAAACTCGCAAACCTTCATTTCGCAACGCCTGCGCCTCAACTACTTCGATTGGGGCAATCACGAGAAACCGCCACTGGTGCTTGTCCACGGCGGGCGCGATCATGCGCGTAGTTGGGACTGGACGGCCGAGAAGCTCGCGCAGGATTGGCACGTGGTGGCGATGGATCACCGGGGCCATGGCGACAGCGATTGGGTGTCGGACGGCAACTATAACTCGAACGACATGGTCTATGATCTCGCGCAGTTGGTGCATCAGCTTGGGCGCGGCCCGGTGACGATCGTTTCACATTCGATGGGCGGCAATGTCGCGCTGCGTTACGCGGGGATGTTCCCCGATATGGTGACGAAGCTGGTGGCAATTGAGGGCCTCGGCCCTTCGCCCGAGTGGAAAGAGAAGCAGCGTGCCACTCCCTATCCTGAGCGGATGCGCGAATGGATCGAGAAAAAGCGCAAAGCCGCCGGACGCACACCTCGCAAATACGAGACGATCGAGGCAGCGTTCGCTCGTATGATCGAAGAGAACAGTTATCTGACCGAAGAGCAGGCGCGCCATCTGACCATCCACGGGGTCAATCGCAATGAGGACGGCTCATACAGCTGGAAGTTCGACCCGCACCTGAATGTGTGGGGTGTCGAGGATGTCGCCGACGAGTTTATCGAAGCCACTTGGGCAGCAATTTCGTGCCCCACGCTGCTGCTCTATGGCGCAGATAGCTGGGCATCCAATCCAGAGCGTGACGGGCGCCTCGAGCATTTCGGCACTGCGGAGGTGATCGAATTCGAGAACGCAGGCCACTGGCTGCATCACGACCAGTTCGACCGCTTTATCAAAGTGCTCCAGGACTTCCTCTGACAATAAAGGACACACGACATGGCTGATTTCTTCGATGCGCTTGAACCCAAGCATGTTGCGATGATCGAGAAACAGCCGGTGTTCTTTGTCGCCACTGCTACGAGTGAAGGGCGCATCAACCTCAGCCCCAAAGGCTATGACGCTTTCCGCGTGCTCTCTCCAACGCGGGTTGCATATCTCGACCTTGGTGGATCGGGCAATGAGACCCACGCACATCTAGCTGCTGATGGTCGGATCACGGTGATGTTCTGCAATTTTGACCGCCCCGCGCTAATCCTGCGTATCTATGGCCGCGCCAAGCCTGTCTTGCCTCAAGATGATGGTTGGAGCGAACTCGCTGACCATTTCACAATGATGCCTGGCACGCGGCAGATATTCGATATCGCCGTCGAAAGTGTGCAGACAAGCTGCGGATGGGGTGTTCCGTTTATGAGCCTTGAGGGTGAGCGCGACACGCTCAAAAAGGCGCACCGACAATCTGATCCTGCCGAATGGGAGGCAAAGATGGCCGGGCGCACTTCAAGCATTGATGGCCTGCCGACCCGGCCAACCGACAGGTTTATTGCGGGCGAATGACTCAGGCGCATATATCATGTCGTGACAGGCATTATTGACGCATCTAATGACACACCGCTGCCCAAAATCTAAACAGGTGATTAACATTTAGGCACTCATTTTTGTGCACATGCGAAGAATCTCTCGGATTCCGCCGCGTCACCCCCATACTCGGAAAATGGCACGCCTCTTGCTGACTGTGGACCGCCGGGATGTGCCCGGTGAGCCAAAGGGGGCACAGATGAAGTTCATCATCGCCATCATAAAACCATTTAAACTCGATGAGGTCCGCGAAGCGCTGGGCTCAATCGGGGTCGCCGGGATGACTGTTTCTGAAGTCAAAGGTTTCGGACGCCAAAAAGGCCAGACCGAAATCTATCGCGGTGCAGAATACTCCACCAATATGCTGCCGAAAGTGAAGCTCGAGATTGCTGCAAGCGAGGAGATCGCTGCGCAAGTCGTCGAGACCATTCAGCAGACCGCCAGCACCGACGCGATTGGCGACGGAAAGATTTTCGTCCTCGACCTCGCATCTGCAACCCGCATTCGCACCGGCGAAGCGGGCGAAACCGCACTTTAATCAGGGGTATTAAACAGTGAAAAATCCTCTCCTCAAGAGCGCTGCCCTGATTGCAGGCATCACGCTCGCAGCGCAGCCAGCCATGGCGGCTGCATCAGCTCCGGTCCCAAATCCTGGCAACAACGCGTGGATGATGACAGCAACCGTTTTGGTCATGTTGATGATCCTACCCGGACTCGCCTTGTTCTATGGCGGTCTAACTCGTTCAAAGAACATGCTCTCGACCATGACCCAGATTGGCGCGACAGCCTGTCTCGCGATGCTCATTTGGGTGATGTGGGGGTACAGCCTCGCATTCGGCGATACTTCTTATGAAGGAACGCTGGGCCTTTTCATCAGCGGTGGAAGCTACTTCCTTGCTGGCACCGATGCGAGCAGCACGGCGGCGACATTTACCGATGAAGTGATCAGCAAATATGTCTTCATCAGCTTCCAGATGACCTTTGCTGCGATCACAGCGGCACTTATCCTTGGTGCCACTGCTGAGCGCATGAAGTTCGGCGCTGTAATGCTGTTCGTGCCGATCTGGCTGACGATCGTTTACTTCCCGATTGCCCACATGGTCTGGGCCGCCGACGGGTTGCTGTTCAAGGACGGCGCTCTCGACTTTGCCGGTGGTACCGTGGTTCACATCAACGCTGGTATCTCTGGTCTCGTGCTCGCCTATCTCCTCGGTAAGCGCCGAGGGTGGCCGCAAGAACCGATGATGCCACACAGTCTGACGCTTACCATGGTCGGCACCGGGTTGCTGTGGTGTGGTTGGTTTGGCTTCAACGCCGGTTCGGCACTCGAAGCCGACGGCTCGGCAGGTCTCGCGATGATCAACACATTTGTCGCAACAGCGGCAGGTGCGCTGACCTGGATGGTTATTGAACGCCTTGCCGGTCACAAGGGCTCAGCTCTCGGCTTCTGCTCGGGTGTAATTGCTGGTTTGGTCGCGGTTACGCCAGCGGCTGGTAACAGCGGACCGTTCGGCGCAATCCTTCTGGGCATCGTGTCCTCTGCTGTCTGCTACTACTTCGTTGCCAAGGTGAAAATGAAGTTTGGCTACGACGACTCGCTTGACGCATTCGGCATCCACGGCGTTGGCGGTATCGTTGGCGCGGTTGGCACGGCGGTCGTCTATCAGCCCTTCATTGGCGGCCCTGGTGACGGTTCCGTTGCCCTTGGTGCGCAGCTCTGGATCCAGATCAAGGGTGTTCTCATCACCATCGGCTGGGCTGGCCTCGGCACGTTGATCGCTGGCTTCGTTGTCAAATCCATCGTTGGTCTGCGTGTCGACGAAGAGACCGAAGTCGAAGGGCTCGACATCTCCGAACACGGGGAACGCGCCTACAACTAATCAACCAGATCGGCGGGGGAAGTTTTTTCAACCTCTCCCTTACTTCCCCTGCCTCAACTTGTTCCTCCTGCGAACAACAGACTTACGATGGGTCGGAGCCATGTGCTCCGGCCCCTTTTTTGCGTAATTTTCTGTGTGGCTGGCGCGATACAGTTGAAAGAAAAGTGTCACAACCGCTGGTGATAGGATTGCAAATGTAACCTGTGAGGAGTCTTTGTCCTGCTTAGGGATCGGCAACGTCTATTGGAGAGAGAGACTATGCAGCATCTGAAGGATCGATTGAGTTCACCATTGCGGGCCGCATTGCTTTGCGGCTGCGCATTCTCGTTGGCTTCTACTCCGGCCATTGCGCAAGACGCCGAGGCTGAAGAAGAAGCCGTTTCTGGCAATGTGATCGTTGTGACCGCGACGAAGCGGGATTCCACGATCCAAGACGTGCCATTCTCTATCAATGCCCAGACGTCTGAAGACATTCAGCGTTCAGGCGCTGTCACGCTTGAGGACCTTTCGCGTAATGTTGCCGGCCTGACGGTTCAGAACCTCGGCCCGGGTCAAAGCCAGGTTTCGGTTCGCGGTGTATCGGCCGGTCAGGTCGTTCGTGACCAGCCGGGCGTGAAAGAACAGGTCGGCGTCTATCTTGATGAATCAGTAATCTCACTTTCGCTGTTCACTCCCGACCTTGACCTGTTTGATCTCAACCGCGTTGAGACACTGCGTGGCCCGCAAGGGACACTGTTTGGTTCGGGTTCGGTCGGCGGCACCATCCGCTACATCACGAACCAGCCGGAAATTGGCGTGACCGAAGGCACCGTTGAAGGCAATTTGAACCTTGTCGACGGAGATGACCTTGGTTGGCACCTGAAGGGTGCGATCAACGTTGCCATGGGTGACAACGCTGCTCTGCGCGCGGTGGGTTACTACACCCAGTATGGCGGCTTCATTGACGCACAGGGCCCCGGCGGGGGCGACAACATCAACAGCGGCGAGCGTTATGGTGGTCGCCTCGCCATGACCGTCGATACGGGCGAAGGCTTCAGCATCACGCCGCGCGTTATCTATCAGCGCGTGTCAGCCGACGGCTTCAACCGACAGGAGCTCTTCAACCTCTTTGCCAACCCGTTCACCACCACCCGTCCGGCGGTGCAGCTGGGTGAGCGCGAGCAATTCCTGCAGCTTCAGGAAGAGTTTGTAGACGACACCTTCATCGCCGACCTGGTGGTGGAAGCCGATCTTGGTCCGGTGACTTTGACATCGGTCAGCTCGTACACAGATCGTGAGATCCTTGTCAGCCGCGATGCCAGTGCGCTTACGGGATCGGTGTCAGTCGATCTTGGCTATCCGGATGCGGCAGTGCTTCTGCCATCGAACCTGCGGGACACGACGGATCTTGAGACCCTGACGCAAGAAGTGCGCTTCTCGTCTAACTATGACGGGCCACTGCAATGGGTGCTCGGTGGTTTCTACTCGAACACCGACCGCTTCTATCGCCAACGCCTTCCGACACCTGGCTATGCAGCCGCGACGGATGCGACCTTGGGCGCGGGCACTTCGGCTGCGGTTGCCAACGGCTTCACCAATCTGGATTCGCCGTTCAACTCCGACCTGCCTTACAACATCGAGCAGTTCGCGATTTTTGGCGAGGCGACTTTCGATGTCACTGATAAGCTCACATTGACTGCGGGCGGCCGTTATTATGACTTTGAGGAGACCCGTACGATCACCACAGGCGGCCTGTTCGCGAATGGTGATAGCGGCGTTGTCGATCAGACTTCATCTGACGGTTTCACGCCGCGCTTCCTGCTCAGCTATGACGTCACACCCGATGTTACGATCAATGCGCAGGCTTCGCAGGGCTTCCGCCTTGGCGGGGTCAACGACCCGCTCAATGTGCCGCTGTGTAACGCGCAGGATCTGGCGCTGTTTGGCGGCTTCCAAGACTATGAGGACGAAACGCTGTGGAACTATGAGCTGGGCGTGAAAGCGCAAGGCAATGGCTTCACGTTCAACGCGGCAGGCTTCTACAACGACATCAGCAACCTGCAGGTGACGCTCGATGCCGGTAGCTGCTCTTCGCGTATCGTGTTTAACGTCCCCGATGCGCACTCAACCGGTGTAGAAGCAGAGGTTGGTTTCAGCCCCACGCAGGGCCTGAACTTCAACCTGTCAGGCAGCTGGATCGAGGCTGAGTTCGACACAACTCTGCCGGGCGCATTGGCCGGGGCAACGGGTATCCGTGAGGGCAACCGCCTTCCATCGGTTCCGGAGTTTCAGTTCACCGCAAGCGGCAGCTATGAATTCCCGGTCTCGGGCAACGCCGACGCCTATATCGCGGCGTCGGTTCAGCATGTCGGCTCGCGCTTCACGCAGCCGGCTGACCAGGAAAACAACCCACGCACCTTCGTACATGGCCTGCCATTTGGCGGTGCTCCTGCGACGGCTTCGACCACGGTAGATTTGCTGCTGGACGACTATCAGCTCGTCAATCTGAGCGCTGGTGTCGATTTCGACAGCGGTCTGAGCTTGGTGATTTATGCCAACAACGTTCTCGATGAGAATGCGCTGCTGTCGTTCGACCGCGAACGCGGCGGGCGTGCACGTCTCGGCTTCCGCGTTGGGCAACCGCGCACGATCGGTGTCACCGCACGCAAGACGTTCTGATTTAGAGCAGCATGACAGAAAGGGCCGGGGCGGTTTGACCGCTCCGGCCCTTTTATTGTTCGCGGTTTGGGGTAGCTTGGCAGCATTGAGGGAGGGAAGAATGTGTAGGCTCTTGGCTTTACTGATGATTTGGGCAGCATCCAGCGCTGCACCGCTATCGGCTGAGGAGCCATATCAGGAGCTGGGGCCGCTTGCCTATCTACCGGCGATTGCAGGCGATTATTTCGCGCTCGATTCAGAGAATACGCGGAGCCGCTATCACATCTTTGTCCGCTTGCCGGAGGGTTACGCCGCGCAGTCTAACGCAACGTTCCCGGTGGTCTATCTCCTTGATGGTGATTCAACCTACCCGATGCTCGCGCCGCAGCACTTGTTTCTGCACTATGACGAGAAATTGCCTGAAGCGATCATCGTCGGCATTGCCTATGGCGGCTTTGGCGAAGTGAACCGGCGAGGTTTTGACTTTCGTCCCTTCTTGGAGAACGGCGAGGAAGGTGGCGCGTCTCGCTTCTTGGCCATGCTTGAGCATGAGCTCATTCCTCATATCGCAAGCCACTATCGAACAGATGAAGGCCGACGTTTGCTTGTCGGTCAAAGTCGTGGCGGTTCATTCGTCCTTTACGCGGCAGTGAGACGCCCAGACCTCTTTCATGGGCTGATCGCTAGCAACCCGTCGCCCGACTACCCTGATCTCAAGCTCTTCGGTGTGGGGCGCGATATGGAACCGGTTCAGACCCGTAGCACATTGATCCTGGCCTCAGGCTCACGCGATCGAGAGCTTCTTCGTGCGGCTGCGCTCGATTGGTCACGCAACTTTGCGCGCCGCGACGACTTGCCTTGGAGAGCCGAATTTCTCGACATCAAAGGGGGCACCCACGCCGCCAGCCTGCCGGAAGTTTACCGGCGTGCGATGCTTAAGCTGCTGCCTCCGCCCGCGGGCGATTAGGCGAAGGCCTTTTCTTCCGCTTTAACGAAGTCCGCGCAACGTTCGCCGATCATAATGCTGGGTGCGTTGGTGTTGCCGCTGACCAGCTTGGGCATGATGCTCGCATCTGCGATCCACAGACCATCGACACCGCGAACTTTCAGCTGCGGATCGACCACACTGTCCTCATCCGCGCCCATGCGGCATGTGCCGACGGGGTGATAGACCGTGTCTGCGCGATCGCGGATCATTTGGTCGAGCGCCGCATCATCACTCAGATCAACCGGATGGCGGTCAGTCGGGCCAAAGGCTTGCAAGGCCGGCGCATCGGCAATGCGGTGTGACAGGCGTACGCCTTCACGAAGCACGGCAATATCGCGATCATCATCGAGGAAGTTCGGGTCAATCACAGGAGCGGCGGCCGCATCGCGCGATCCCAACCGCACAGTGCCTGTGCTTTCCGGCCGCAGGACACAGGCGTGCAGCGAAAAGCCATAGCCTTTCACATTCTCGCGGCCGTGATCTTCGAGGACGGCGGGGACAAAGTGCCATTGCACATCGGGCGCCGGTGCATCGGGCATCACGGTCCAGAATCCGCCAGCTTCCGCGTAGCAGGTGGTCATCGCGCCTGTGCGTTTGCGGCGGTGCTCGACGATGGCGGCGGCCATCTTCAACGTGCCTTTCAGCGTCCCGCCAATCGGCACATCGGATTCGGTCTGCCAGCCGGATACGTAATCGATATGGTCCTGAAGGTTCGAGCCCACAGCGGGCTTATCCAGAACCACATCAATACCGTGCGCTTTGAGATGCTCGGCGGGACCAATACCTGAGAGCATGAGCATTTGCGGTGAATTGAATGCGCCTGCACACAGGATAACGCCGCGTTTTGCGTAGAGCATTTCGGTGCGCTTACCCCGCCGCACTTTGATGCCGGTCGCTCGGCCCTGCTCGACCACTAGCTTCTCAACCAGCGTCTTGGTGCGGACAGCGAAATTGCCCTGCTCGCGTATGGGCTCGACGAAAGCACGTGCGGCGGACCAGCGCTCACCATTGCGCTGCGTCGTCTGGTAGAGGCCAAAGCCCTCCTGATCCGCGCCATTGAAATCTTCATTGCGGCGAAGCTGCAATTCGGCCGCAGCCTCGACAAAGGCTTCGCTGACCGGATTGGGAGAGCGCTGATTCGAGACGAACAGCGGCCCGCCTTCTCCGTGAAAATCGTCCGCGCCGCGTTCGTTTGATTCGGACTTGCGGAAATAGGGCAGCACATCGTCATAGGCCCAACCCTCGCAGCCCATCGCGGCCCAATTGTCGTAATCCCACTTATTGCCGCGGATGTAGACCATTGCGTTAATTGCGGACGATCCACCCAGCCCTTTGCCACGCGGTTGATATCCAATGCGACCATTCAGGCCCTTTTGCGGAACGGTATCGAACTTGTAGTTAGAAGAGTTACGGATGAAGGGCATGAAGCCAGGCGTCTTGATAATGATATTGTCGTTGCGGCCGCCCGCTTCGACAAGGCAAACGCGCCTTGTGCCATCCACTGCCAGCCGGCCAGCGACCGCGCTGCCGCCGCTGCCACCGCCAACCACGATGTAGTCAAAGCTTTCCATACTCTCTCCTCTTAGAGGGTAGGCTTAAGCAGCTTCGGAAGCGGATTCAATCGCGTTTCGACTTGCTACTGATTCCGCGCCATTTGTCTGACGCGCGCGCCAGCGTTCACGGATGGTGTCGGAAGTGTCGCGGCTGCCATCATGGGTCCAGCCGGGCTCGCGCAGCAGATAGGACAATTTGTGCTGCCATGGCGCGCGCCAGATGTCGGTGATCATGCCGATCCATTCGTGGAAGACGGACCAAAGCAGATTGAAGCTGCCCAGTTGCTTGATGATGCCGTAACGGATTTCTTCTTCATCGGTTTCCGGCTCGAATGTGCCGAACACCTTGTCCCAGATGATGAAGACCCCCGCATAATTCCGGTCGAGATAGCGCGGGTTGGTCGCATGGTGGACGCGGTGGTGGCTGGGCGTGTTCATCACTGCCTCGAACCAGCGGGGCATTTTATTGATGGCTTCGGTGTGGATCCAGAACTGATAGACCAGATTGATTCCGCCAACGATGCCGATCATCGCCGGGTGGAAGCCTAGCAGCACCAGCGGAATGGCGAACAGCAACCCAAATGTGAAGCTGCCGGTCCATGTCTGTCGGAGCGCGGTTGAGAGGTTGTAATGCTGGCTGGAATGGTGGTTCACATGCGCGGCCCACATCCAACGGACGCGATGTCCGGCGCGGTGGACCCAGTAATACTTTAGATCATCGAGCACGAAAGCGAGCGGCCACGCCCACCACACTGCCCACCATTCGGCACCGAAGTCGAACAACCGATATTCATAGGCTGAGATAAAGACATAGGCTGCAAAGCCGCCAAACAATGCGCCCGCGACCGTCGAACCTAGGCCGAATGCAAGGCTCACCAAAGTGTCCATCGGCTCATAGGCTTCACGGCGCTTGAACCGCGACCAGACCATTTCGATCAGGACTGCCAGCACGAAGAAGGGGACGGCAATTTCGGTGGGTGAAAAGTCAGGCATTGCAGGTCGGACTATAAGCGATTGATGCGGTCGGCCCAAGTCGAAGAATCGACGAGGGTCAGCCTAACGGGACCGAAGCGTGCCTCGCCGCAGTCTACGATCAATGCGTCGACCACCTCCCGCGCGCTGGAATGGTTGCTGAGGATGCGTCCGGCGAACTGGTTGCCATGGCGTTTGATCACAATGATGCGACCGTCCGCGTCCGACGCCAACGCGGCCTTCTTGTCGCGGGAAATCGAGATACGTTCAGCCACAAAGCCATCTTCGACTTCGCCCGCAGCGAGTCTGACGGCGTCCTCATCGCGCAATACGGGGTTGCCGCCCAATCCCATCCATCGGGCAAGCCCTGCCAAAGCGACAATCGCGATCAGCGAGCCGCCAAAGATGAGGATTTGAGGATCAATCTCTGTCATTTTTCACCGCGCAGCGGATTGGCATGTACGCTCAATTGCGGCAAGCAGTGATGTGAAGGAGATTGCCATGAAGCTGTTCACCCGCGCCACTGCTCTTGCTCTGATGTTAGGAGCGGCACCGCTCGCTGCTGACAATCATGATCCGGTTGCAATTGTTGATGCGCAAGAAGATCGCACGGCACGGGTGGCGAAACAGCTCTGGGACCTTGCCGAGCTTGGTTATCTCGAAACGCAATCCTCCGGCCTGCTTCAGCGCGAGTTGGCGGGGGAAGGCTTTAAGATTGCCAATTCGGTTGCCGACATTCCTACGGCCTTCACTGCCGAGTGGGGCGAAGGCGGTCCGGTGATCGCAATCCTTGCCGAGATGGACGCGCTTCCGGGCATCAACCAGTCCGCTTCGGCGACGCGCGATCCGGTCGAAGGAAAACATGCGGGGCATGCCTGCGGTCACAACCTGTTTGGCGCAGGCTCCATGACAGCGGCGATCGCCGTCAAACGCTGGCTTGAGGCGACGGGAACGCCGGGTCGTATTCGGTTCTATGGCACGCCAGCCGAAGAGGGCGGGTCGGGCAAGGTCTACATGACGCGCGCGGGTCTCTTTGATGATGTCGACATCGCGATCCACTGGCACGCCGATGACGAGAACAGTGCGGCCGCGCAAACGAGCTTGGCAAACCGCTCTGCGAAGTTTCGATTCACCGGCGTTTCGGCTCACGCGGCTGGTGCACCCGAGCGAGGGCGCTCGGCGCTAGACGGGGTGGAAGCCATGAACATGATGGCAAACATGATTCACGAACACATGCCGCAGGATGCGCGCATGCATTATGTCATAACCAGTGGCGGCAATGCGCCGAATGTGGTCCCCGATTTCGCCGAAAACTTCTATTACGTGCGCCACCCCGACCCCGCCGGCGTCGAAGAGATTTGGAAACGGCTGGAAGATGCGGCGCGTGGCGCGGCATTGGGCACCGGAACCAAGGTTGAGTGGGAAGTGATCCACGGCAACAACCCGCTGCTGGTCAATGAAACGCTCGCCAGAGTTATGGACGCAAAACTGCGGTTGATCGGCGGTGTGGAATACACCGAAGAAGAGCGGGCATGGGCGGTTGAGATTCAGAAATCGCTGGGTGATGCAGCCAAACCGCTCGAAAGCGCTGAGGAGATCGGTGAGTATTCCAAAAGCCTCGGCTATGGTTCAACAGACGTAGGGGACGTCTCCTGGGCGACACCGACAGTTGGTGTGCGCACCGCAACATGGGTGCCCGGGACTAGCGCGCATAGCTGGCAGGCGGTTGCGGCAAGCGGTCATTCGATTGGCACCAAGGGCACACAGGTCGCTGCAAAGGCGATGGCGCTGATGGCGGTTGAGCTATACGAAAACCCGGAATTGCGTGCCGCCGCGCGCGCCGAATTCGATAAGGCGCGCGGGCCGGATTACCAGTACAAATCGCTTCTCGGCGATCGCGATCCGCCGCTTGATTATCGCAAGTAGTGTGGTTGATTATCCGAACGGGTACTGCGCCATGCATTCGCCAATCTCGTTCCAGAGCGCTGTGTTGGTAGGGAAGCGATGCGTTTCCTCACCAAGGATCTTCACGGTCATTTCCTGACCCACTGGCATGAGATTGAAGTAAGGCCGCTGGATATGGGCGCCGAAAATGTATTTCTTGCCCATACTTAGATAATCGCCGTTCAGCATCGCAATTGGTTGTTTGTCGACGAAGATTGCTGAGCCCTTGAACGTCTCGTAAGTCACGCCTTCATCTAAGGCTGGAAGGGGCACATCTTCCTCTTTGCTCCAGCCGATGCCTGCTTGATGCTTAGGCATTTCAGTCTCGTAATTGTCTTCGGTAAGCTCGGGCAGATTGTCGCCTTCCAGCCGCAAGGATCCATCGAAGAAGTTGATGAAGCCGAGAGTCAACTGGCCCTTTTCGGTCTTAGTCGAGGCGGCGAAACATAGATTGCCTCTGGCGAAGAAGAACCAATCGTCAAAGACCAGTTCCTTCGTCGGTGCATCGGGATATTCGCCTCCGGTCTGACGTTTGAACGCTGCGCCATCCGCGTAAAGCTCAGGCTCTTCGCCTTTCGCAAGATCGGCGGCCATATTGTAGGTCTCGCGGTGCAGAGAGGCCATGACCTCGCATGGCTTGGCCAGCTCAGCGGCGGTCTCCAATGAGAAGTTTCCCTCGGGAAACTTCGCCATAACCATTTCGGTCAGGCGGGTCTGTTCCGCTTCCGCTAGCTCGTCACCCAGAAGCCCGGTTACGGTGAACCAGGTCAAGGACATTGCTCTGTGCTGCCTCGACCAAAGTGGATCGGACTCCTCTTTCGCATCAGAAAGAATCAGCTGGATGGTGCCGCATGCGTGAGCGGATTCTTGGGTGAGCGCATATTTGTATGGCGGCATCGGCTCCTTCGAAAAAGCGGCGGTGCCGGTGGCAAGTGCGGATACCAGAAGGGCAAGAGTTACGGCTTTCATATGTTCCCCATTCGCATGCTCTGTGGGTTTAGCGCGCAGCCAGCATATCGATCATCGGGCGTATTGGGCTGACATCATACCCCACTGCCATAGCGGCTGTGGCGATCTCATCCGGGATCATACCCAACTTCGCCTGCGCGAGCGACCATAGGAATGTTGAGCGAGTGCCCGAGCGGCAATAGCCCAGCACTTTGCCTTCAGCCTGGTCCATAGCGGCGATCATTTCGTCGATCTGGACCTCGCTGAAGCCCGAATGGCCAATCGGGATCGAGACATAGTTTAGTCCCTGCGCGGCAGCTTCCGCCTGAATTTCATCGCTTTGAGGTGCGGATAGCTCTTCGCCATCGGGGCGATTGTTTACGATCAAAGTGACTCCGGCCTCTTTCGCAGCCGCTATGTCCTCCAGTTCAATTTGTGGGCTAGCGAGAACGGTTTCGGAGAGTTCACGGAAATCAGTCATGCGACACCTCTTGCTGGATCAGTCCAGTTCTTTCCATGCCCAATCGTCCGGGCGCGTGCAACGCTCTGAAAAATCGAAAATGTCACATATCTCTGCGAATACAGGCCTGCCTCTTAAAACATTCGCATAAGGAGGCTTTGTGGGTTATGCTGCAAACAACTGTGAGACAAAGGAATCGTTTTCTCACACACGATCGGTGTCGCTTGCTGTCCCAGGCGCCGACGTTTTTTAGGAGGGTGGGCAGTGTGACAAGGTACGTACGAAGTTATGGGTTACGATAGAGGTCGTCGACGCGGACGGGACAAGCGCGACGGATTCGGTGAAGACGGTTTTGATCCGTTTGGTGGTGGCGGTGACAATTTCTCGCCCCCTTCTGATTATGGAAACAATCGCGGTGGCTTTGGCGGCGGAGGCGGTGGAGACCGTTTCGGCGGCGGAGATCGTGGTGGTGATCGCGGCGGCTTCGGCGGCGGTGGACCACGCGGCGGCGGCGGTGGTCGCGGCGGCGGTGGCGGTGGCGGCGGTTTCAACCGCATGCCCGCTCAGGTTGTTGGCACCGGTAAAGGCACCGTAAAGTTCTTCAATGGTCAAAAAGGCTTCGGCTTCATCGCGCAAGAAGGCGGAGGCGAAGATGTTTTTGTTCATATTAGTGCGGTTGAACGCGCTGGCCTTGAAGGTCTCGCAGAGGGCCAAGAGCTCGAGTTCAATCTCGTCGATCGCGGCGGGAAAGTTTCGGCGCAGGACCTCCAGATTGTCGGCGATGTGATCGCGGCTCCTGCGGCAGAAGGCCCGCCGAAACGCGAACTGACTGGCGAGAAGGCAACCGGAACGGTGAAGTTCTTCAACTCGATGAAGGGCTTTGGCTTCCTCGTTCGTGACGATGGTCAGCCGGACGCGTTCGTGCATATTAGCGCGGTCGAGCGCTCTGGACTTTCCGAGCTTAACGAAGGTGAGCGTTTCGAGTTTGATCTCGAAGTTAACCGACGCGGCAAACACTCGGCGGTCAATCTGGTGCCGGTGCAGGGCTAAGCTTTGTTCAACACCATTTCGGCCGTTTGACCTTATGATCGAGCGGCCTTATCAAAATAGCAGTGGCGGCTCTTGATCGGGCCGCCATTTGTTTTTCAGATAGAGGGCAACAGCCCCTAAACTTGCAGGGATCATCTATGTCGACATCTGCGCTCATGCCGGTTTACCCGCGTTGCGGTGTGCGGCCCGTCCGCGGCGAGCATTGCCACCTGATTGATGAGGACGGTACGCGTTATCTCGATTTCGCCAGCGGGATTGCTGTCAACCTTCTTGGCCATTCACACAAAGGTCTGATCGAGGCGATCCAGAACCAAGCGGAAACGCTGATGCACGTGTCGAACCTGTACGGCAGCCCGCAAGGCGAGAAGTTGGCGAAGCAACTGGTCGACAACACCTTCGCTGATTCGGTGTTCTTCACCAATTCGGGAGCTGAGGCAGTAGAAGCGGCAATCAAATGCGCGCGCGCCTATCACCAGAATGCTGGCGATGAGGGCGATGCCAACCGTTATGAGCTGATCACCTTCACCAATGCCTTTCACGGTCGCACAATGGCGACGATCAGCGCGTCAAACCAGACCAAGATGCACCACGGCTTTTCGCCGCTGCTTGATGGTTTCAAGTATTGTGAATTTGATGATCTCGAGGCTGCGAAGGCACTTATCGGCCCGAACACCGCAGGCTTCCTGGTCGAGCCCATTCAGGGAGAGGGCGGTATTCGCCCGGCGTCGGTTGAGTTTATGCAGGGGTTGCGCAAGCTCGCGGACGAGCATGATTTGATGCTGGTTCTTGATGAAGTGCAATGCGGCGTCGCGCGCACAGGCGCAATGTATGCTTACGAGCATTACGGGATTGAGCCGGACATCCTTGCTTCTGCAAAAGGCATTGGTGGTGGTTTCCCGCTGGGTGCTCTGCTGGCAACCGAGAAAGCAGCGCGCGGTATGACCTTCGGCACGCACGGTTCCACCTACGGTGGCAATCCGCTTGCGATGGCAGCTGGCAGCGCGGTTATGGACGCGGTGGCTAACGAAGAGTTTCTCGCCGGCGTGACCGAAAAAGGCGAGCGCGTCCGCGCACGGCTTGAACAGTTTATCGGCAACTATCCCGACTTGTTCGAATTCGTTCGCGGCAAGGGCTTGATGCTTGGTATCCGGATGAAAGTCGAAAGCCGGCCTTTCTTCGTCCACCTTCGCGACAATCATCAGCTGCTTACTGTGGCTGCTGGCGATCAGACTCTGCGTCTGTTGCCGCCGCTGGTTATCGATGATGAAGAAATCGACGAATTCTTCGAAAAGCTCTCGGCAGGTGCAGCCAGTTTCAAGGTGCCAGAACCAGCGTAATGGCGCAACGTCACTTCCTTGATCTCGCAGATGCGGGAGGCGATGGCATTGCGGCGATGATCAATGACGCCATTGATCGGAAAGGCGCGCGAGGAGATTGGGCCAAGGGAAAACCCGATGCCGATGCCCCGTTGAAAGACCGTGTTTTAGCGCTGGTGTTCGAGAAAAATTCGACCCGCACGCGGGTGAGCTTTGATATCGCCATGCGGCAGTTGGGGGGCAGTGTCCTCACCCTTGAAACGGGCTCAAGCCAGCTGGGTCGCGGGGAAAGCATCGTCGATACGGCACGTGTGCTTAGCCGAATGGTCGATGCGATCATGCTGAGGACAGATGATCACGCCAAGATCGAAGAAATGGCCCGGCATGCGACGGTGCCGGTGATCAATGGTCTCACAGACCAATCTCACCCGTGCCAGATCGTTGCCGACCTTTTGACGGTAATCGAGCATGGAAAAAGCCTGCCGGGTCTCGAACTCGCGTGGTTTGGGGACGGCAACAATGTGCTGACGTCCATTCTCGACGCTGCAGGACTGATGAAATTCAATGTGCGCGTTGCGACCCCAAAGGGCTTTGAGCCACACGCATGCGTAGTAGAGCGGGCACGGGCAGCGGGGGCGCAAGTCACCTTGACAAGCGATGCCGAAGTAGCTGCCACCGGGGCCGACGTGTTGGTCACCGACACTTGGATTTCGATGGGTCAGGCGGACGCCGATGAGAAGCGCGCTGCAATGGAACCTTTTCAGGTCAACCGCGCCCTAATGAAGCAGGCAAAGCCGGATGCATTGTTCCTGCATTGCCTTCCCGCGCATGTCGGCGAAGAAGTGAGCGAGGACGTGTTCGAGAGCCCACAGTCAGTGGTCTTCGATGAGGCAGAAAACCGCATTCACGCTCAGAAGTCGGTGCTCTTGTGGAGCTTTGGCCAGCTTTGAGCTTCTTGGGCGAAAGCTCCTGGCGCACAAGGCCTTAAAGATCGCCGGTGAGCGCACCATATAGCGCCACATGGAAAAGCAAATGCCATCAAATGTAGCGGAAACCTTCGCCGATCAGCTCTTGGGATTCACACTGCCAGCGCGAAACGTTCGCGGCCGAGTCGTGCGGCTTGATGCGGTTATGGACGCAGTCCTTTCAGCCCACGATTACCCAGCGCCGATCAAGCATCTGGTCGGCGAAGCGCTGGTGCTTGGTGCACTCATGGGTGGATTGCTAAAGGGCGAGAGCGGCCAACTGACCATGCAGGCCCAGACCAAGCAAGGCCCCGTGCAACTGCTCGTGTGCGATTATCGCGGCGGCGAAATGCGTGGTTATGCAGAATTCGACGCGGATCAGATTGAAGCCCTCGGCGCCAACCCCGTGCTCAGCGCGCTGTTCGGTGAAGGGTATCTGGCCATCACGTTCGAAACCGGCGCTGGCAAACGTTATCAGGGTATTGTCCCGCTTGAAGGAGACACTCTGGCGCAAGCTTGTGAGAGCTACTTCGTCCAATCCGAACAGGTGCCTACGCTCATCCAGTTCGCCAGCCGGTCAACACCAGCGGGCGGGGTCGCAGCAGGCATGCTGGTTCAGCACCTGGCCGATGGTGAGGAGGGGCGCGAGCGACTGCACGTGCGCGACGATCATCCCGATTGGGAGCATGTCTTGGCGTTGGCGAGCACGATGAGTCACGAAGAACTGCTTGACCCAGCACTTTCGATGGAGGCGCTGGTGTGGCGACTGTTCCACGAAGAAGGCGAAGTGCGGGTGCAGCCTGGGGCTTCATTGAAGCGCGGATGCCGGTGCAGCGCCGAGCATTATCACAAGGTGCTCGCTCGGTTTCCGAAGGGCGAACAGGACGCTATGCGCGACGATGCAGGAAACATCGTGGTCGACTGCGCGTTTTGCTCGAAAGAATTTGTGCTCGAGATCTAACGCTTCGTCGCTGTTCAGCAACACTTCATCGCCCTGCTGGCATAAGCAATGTTAGATTAAAGTGGCAAACTGCCAAGGATCAGAGATGTTTAACCGATTGAAGCAATTACGAAAGAGATGGGTCGCCCTTGCAGGCGCCGTACTTGCTGTATTTGCCATTCCGGCTCTCGCACAGACTGGTTCGCTTGCCATGCTGGATACGCTGGCAAAGGGCGAATGGACCATCACGTTCCGCGATGGCTCTCCGTCGAAAAAAGTCTGTGTGCGAAGTGGCCGTGAGCTGATCCAGATCCGTCACGAGGGGATTACGTGCAACCAGATCGTCGTTCAGAACGAGGCGACCAAGTCGGCTGTGCAATACAAATGCCGTGGCAATGATTATGCGCGGACCGATCTCCGCCGCGAAACCAGCACGCTAATCCAGATCACCAGTCAGGGCAGCAAAGATGGCAGAGACTTCTTTCTCAATGCCGAAGCCCGCCGGACGGGTGTTTGCCGATAGCGATTATCTGTCGTTTGCATTGCGTCAGGCGTGAGCGACGTTAATCAAGCTCCCATGACACAGGAAGAATCCCAGCAGACCGCGGTCGTATTGTTGTCCGGGGGACTGGACTCGATGGTCACTGCGGCGCTTGCGAAAGAGCAGGGCTTTGCTGTCCGCGCTTTGACAGTAGATTATGGGCAGCGGCATCGGCTGGAATTGCAATCAGCAAAACGGATCGCGGAAGAACTCGGTCTGGTCTCCCAGATCAAGATTGCGCTTGATCTCACAGCATTCGGTGGCTCAGCGCTCACTGATCAAATCGATGTGCCGAAGACCGGCGTAGGGGATGACATCCCTGTCACTTATGTGCCTGCGCGCAACTTGGTGTTCCTCGCACTAACGACTGCTTGTGCTGAGTCGGCCGGATCGAGGGACGTGTTCATTGGGGTGAATGCGTTAGATTACTCGGGTTACCCGGATTGTCGGCCTGAATTTATTGCGAGCTTTACCGAAACTGCACGGTTGGGCACCAAGGCCGGCGTTGAGGGTGCACCGTTCACAATTCACACTCCCCTCCAAGATATGACCAAGGCGGACATTGCGAAGGAGTGTATTCGGCTTGGTCTCGACCCGTCTTGGAGTTGGTCTTGCTACGATCCAACGGACGACGGGATAGCCTGTGGCCTGTGCGATTCATGCCGTCTTCGCAAAAAGGGTTTTGCGGAAGCGGGATTAACCGATAGCACACTTTATGCAGCGTGATTGGAAGACGTTTGATCTGCCACCACTGCATAAAGAAAGTTGGGAGACCTTTCGTTGAGTGACCAAATTGCGGAGCAGCCGGACCAAGATGATCAAAAGGTCCCGGCCTATAGCTGGTACGCGCTTAGCGTTTTGGTGCTCGTCTATGTGCTGAATTTTGTGGATCGGCAGATCCTGTCGATCTTGGCCAATGACATCAAAGCCGATCTGGGTGTCGACGACGCTTATCTCGGCTTCTTATATGGCACGGCATTTGCGATCTTTTATGCGCTGTTTGGCATTCCACTAGGAAGGCTGGCGGACAGTTGGAAACGCGTGAGGCTAATGACGCTGGGCCTTACCCTTTGGTCGGCCATGACCGCCTTCTCTGGTTTTGCGCGTGATGCGGCGACACTGACGGTCGCTCGGATCGGTGTGGGGGTCGGCGAGGCAACCGCAAGCCCCTCTGCCTATTCGCTTATTTCCGATTGGTTCCCTGCACGCATCCGTGCGACGGCGCTCGCGATTTACAGCTCTGGCCTTTACATTGGCGGCGGTGTCTCGCTGGCAATCGGCGGGATTATTGTCGACGGATGGAACGATGCATTCCCGGCCGGTGACCCGATGCTGGGTCTGAAAGGGTGGCAAGCAGCCTTTATTGCCGTCGGTCTTCCGGGCCTGTTGCTTGCGATATGGGTTGCGACCCTGAAAGAACCCGTTCGCGGGGCTATTGATGGCATTACCACCCCTGAAGACCCTGCTCCGTTTCGCGGGTTTATGGGCGAGCTTTATACCATCATCCCGCCCTTTACATTTTTGGGTGCGGCGTCGCGTGGAGCGAGCGCACTCGCTATCAATGTGACCGCACTAATAGCATTGTTGGCCGCAGGCTACGGCCTCACGATCGTGCTTGGTTCTGGCCCTGGGCTGATTTTGCCTCAGATCACGGATCAATGGTTTCTGCTTGCCATTGGATATTACTCGGTCTTTTCGTGGGCCTGTGCACTTCGTCAGCGCGATTATCCAACATTTGCACTGACCTGGGGCTCCCCTGCTTTCCTATGTACGATCCTTGGATACGGGACTGTAGCATTTATGGCGTATTCGGCGTCGTACTGGGGCGCACCTTACGCGGAGCGAGTATTCCCGGGCGTTAGCAAATCAGAACTCGGGTTCCTGCTGGGCGGTGGCGGAGCAGCGGGCGGATTTTTGGGCGTCATCCTGGGCGGCCGCATGGCCGACTTCTTGCTGACAAGAACACCGTCAGGACGTGTTTGGGTCATCCTCTTCGGTCTGCTTAGTCCACTTCCGTTCGCCTATGTGCAATACACAACCGAAAGTTGGACACTGTTTATCCTGCTGAATATCATCGTGGGCGCTCTTGCTGCGTCGGCATTGGGCGCGGCGGCCGCGACGAGCCAGTCACTGGTGTTGCCGAGAATGCGGGGCACTGCGACGGCAACATTCTTCTTGGCAACGACTTTGGTGGGCTTGGCGCTCGGCCCATATCTCGCTGGATACGTTTCAGCGACCAATGATGGTGATTTGTCTAAGGGAGTTCTGGCCACGCTTTGGATCGCCCCGATTGGTCTTGCCTTGCTGATCGCAGCAATCCGTCTGGTGCCAAAAGCGGCAGCAACGATGATCGAGCGGGCGAACGCGGCTGGTGAAGCAGGGTTCAGCGAAGCGCGAAGCTGATCGGTCGCACGCCGACCGTTACATCGGTGTGCTTTCCTCAACTAGTGGCTGACACCGGTGGTCAGAACAAAAGAGCCGTGGGCATTGGCTAGATGGCGTTTGTGGGTTCACTCGCGCACTTTACTGCAATCAGTCGCCCTTTGGATAGGTCGGCAGTTTTCATTCGTTTCAACACCAACGAAGGCGAGGCGATCGTTTGTTGGGGCAATCAAAGAAGGTCGGGCCTTCAGTCGCAGTCAGGCCTTACCGACACTCTGATTTCAGATCAGTCCGGGTGCCAACTGCAGCTTTGAAAGCAGGCAAAAGAAAAGGGGCCGGATCACTCCGGCCCCTAATCTTATCCTACGGTAGGCTAGGCTTACATGCCCGAGCCAGGTCCGTAGTTGACTTCGACGCGACGGTTTTCCTGCTCGCGGACACCGTCTGGCGTTGCAACACGTGGCTGCGATTCACCCAGAGCAGCGCTCGAAATGCGCGAACCCGGGACGCCCTTACCAGCCAGATAGCCAGCAACAGCTTCGTTGCGACGCTCAGCCAGGCCGATGTTGTAGCTCACGCTACCTGCACGGTCAGTGTGGCCTGCCAGCATCACGCTCGCAGTACCGCAGTTGGCGTATGCCGTAACAGCCTGGTTCAACGTCTGAGCCGCTTCATCAGTAATCGCCGACTCATCAAAGTCGAAGAATACGATGTACGGGCCAGTGTTGCACGGCGGCGGTGGCGGCGGTGGCGGCGGTGGCGGTGGCGGTGGAGGTGGTGGCGGAGGAGGTGGTGGTGGCGGTGGCGGCGGCGGCGGAGGCGGAGCTTCCGGCTCACCACCGAAGTTGTAAGTGATCGTGCCGAGCAGCGAGTGCGATGCAACGTCACCTTCAAGGCCAAGACCGCGGGTGTCGACGAGGCTTACGTTTTCAGCTTTGAAATAGCGATAACGAAGGCCGACATCCCAGCTGTCGCTGATCGGGGCGCGAACGCCTGCGAGCAGTTGCCATGCGAGGCCAGTGTCGCTGTCATCAACGAAGCCCGGACCAGTGGTGTTGATGGTGCCGTCCACGTCAACGCGAGCAACACCGATACCACCGCCGAAGAAGCCCTGGAGGCCATCGTCTGGACCGAAGTCAAAAAGACCGTTGAGCATGAAGCTCAGCGTGTTGATCTCACCAGCAGCCGCCCAAGTCGACTGTGTCTGAGTGCGAATGTTGGTGGCGACAAGCCCAGCAGCGCCGGCTTGTGCTGTGTCGAGGTCCGCGGCGCGGTAGCTGGCTTCAGCTTCGAGGCGGAAAGCTCCGAAGTCGTGGCCAACAGCTGCACCAAAATCGTAACCACGCTCGAAGCCGAGCTCGGCGTCGTTCAGGTTACCATCCACGTCCAATTCAACGTCTTCGACGATCATGGCACCGCCACTACCCTCAATGTACCACTGACCTTCACGGGCAGTTGCTGGCACAGTGAGTGCTGTCGAAGCCATCGCCATTCCAATGACGAACTTGCGCATTCTTATTTTCCCCTTTTTAGCGAAGTGAGGCTCTGGATAGTCTCTAACTTCTCACCCCTTACGAGGCAAGCAATCAATAGGCGATCACTGTTGCAAGAATGCCGCGATTCACCCGATTTTGTTCAGAAATTGTCACTTCAGCGCACTCGCGAGATACTTCGGGGAGTGGATCCCACAAGAGAATCATATCGCAAAGCATGTTCACGTGAGCAGACCGATCCGCTCTAATTGCTGAATTAGCTCGCTTATCGCGGCTCTTGCTTCCAGGTCCTCAACAGTGCCGCCGCTTGGTTCCGCTACAGTATTGGCGCTCTCCCACTGTGCCACGAAAACGAGTGCTTGCTGTGCTGATTGGTCAAATACCTGCATACCAGCTTGTGGTCTGACAAAGTGCCAAGCACCGCCGACGCGAACCGCCAGCGAATCTTCTTCGCCGGACCAAGCATCGCTGGCTGAGGCCGTGACCCGAAAGACACTGCCTTCTGCAGGGTTGGGTGGAGGAGCGCTGACAGACGACACAACATTTTTTGGTAGGAGTGCGTCGACAATAGTAAGCGCCTGATTAACAAAAAATTCCTTTTGAGACTGCCCTGAGAACAGCAAGGGCAAATTCTGGTGCTGTGTTGTGTGATTGAAGGCGTTTGGAGCAGGCATCTTGAGTCCTCTGAGTTAGCCGAGATCAGCGAGAAAGAGAGCGGGCGAAGCAGAGAAGGTGCCGATTTGCCGCACCCAAAGTGGAGCAGCGCCGTAGTCGCTCTGAAGCGCCGCTCGCTCGGCTTGGGCAAACACAATCTCAGGTTCTGAAACAGTCCATGTCTCGAACGGATCAAGTGTATCTCCCAGCCCAACGAGATATTGTTCGTTCTCTTCGTTGAGCGGAGTTTCCACTTGGTCCAGCCACAACCAGGCTCCCCGTGCGCGACGAGTCCAGCAGAATTCCCGATCACCATTTGCAAGCTCAACCTTTCGAGGGTGGACTGGAGAAAGAGGTCTCTGTGACAGACCCGCATTTCGCAAATTGGCAAACACGGCTTCGGAGTCGCCTCTGCCAATCGCGGCAATACGACTGTCGGAAATGGCCTGCTGATCCGAAGCACTTAGTGATGTGAGACTATTGTCGAGCAGCACGACTTCCGCGTTATTGGGGTGGCCAAGGAGCGCCGCGTCTTCTGTCCCACCCCTTCCTCTCAAGAGCCCGGAAAGTTCCCATGTCCGTTCGCCCACTTGTTGCGCATCGAGGAACTGCAATACCTCATCAGCTATCATCAATCGGTTCAGCCCGTTCGCTAGACCAGCAATATCGGTCGGCTCGAAGCTCAACCCCTCGCCTGCCAGTTCGACGGAAAATTTTGCATTGGGTTCAAGCAATAACGAATCTGATCCTCCCAATGGAGCAGCTAGCTGTCCGACCACCGCACGCCTCGGCGCAGCTCGAGCTATTGAGGTGAGAGAAGTGCCTTGCTCGGCATAGAGCTGAGCCCCGCGCCATGCGGCGGTTTGTGACGTTGCTGCAGCAAGCACAATTGGCCTGTTGAGCTCGGTTGACCCGTCGCTTGGGGCCTCGAAAAAGTCGAGAATTGTCTCCGGATCGAGCACATCAACTGGTTGAGGGTAATCGCCCGGATCAGAGCTAAACTGAGTTTGATTGACCGGCGGCACGCGCTCGAGTTCAAGCTCAACGCCTCGGTCATACCATTCCCAGCTGAGGACGCGCCATACTCCAGGCGAATCTGAGATCCGGGTCAGGGTTCCCGGTACTATGCGAGTGTCGAGAGACCCTACTCGCCGAGTGACTCTTTCCCTGCGCCACCTGCTGCGTTGTGCATGTTCGCTGATGAGCCTTCTGGCCCCTGCCGATGTCATCGTTGCGGGCAAGTCAACCATGCTTTCGATGCCATTGGGCCGCATGCCAACGGCTCGTTGAACACCCGGCTGATAGTCGCGATCCTGATCGTAGTATCGAATAGCAAGGGGCGCGGCGCTTTGTCCCTCGGCGCGCCGGTTGCCGCGCTCTGGGCCGTCGGGATTATCGTCTCCGATCAATTCTTCGGACAACGTGAAGTCGGCCACCGCCCCGGAAGCAATCGGGGCAATAGTCATTCCTTCTGCTCCAGTGACGCAGGCCAGAGGCAGTACGCGATTGATTGCAGCTAGCGCACGAGAGGTGTCGCCACCTTCGTCCGCGTAACCGAGCGTGTAAGGTAGGGCGTTCTCGGTCACTGTCGTAACCGCCTCCGGTACGATTTGTGACAACGAGACCTCGTTCTCACCGCCAATAATTTCGAATGTCAGGGACGGGATGCGATTGCCAAAGTCAGCTAGGGCTAGGTTTTCGAACACGACGTAAGCGCAATCGCGAAAGGCTGGTGCTTGCATCCCTCGATCGGCGGCGATTATGGGATCGGCCGCTCCATCGCCATCTCCAAGATGGATGCGCATGACCCCTTCCGCCTTGAGGTCGCCGTCTGCACCGCGCAGAAGGTTACCATCCGCCCAAATCCGGCCAACTTCGGTGATCGGCGTACTTGAGAGAGCGACCGCAAAGCTGGCCGAGTAACTGTAGGTCGTTGTGGAGGGCTGACCTTTGCCGCCTCCTTCGCTGGACGAAGCCTCTTGGATATCGGTTGCCCAGATCACACTGCCACCAACGCGCATCTGGCCGAATTGGCGTGGCAATGGTTGCCCGTAACTTGATGTCGTGAGCGCAAGCTCCTTCAATCGCGGCCCTTCGCGGTTCTCTCCGCCGCCAAATACTGCGTGATCGATCTGGTTGCCGACAATGGCGCCAAACGCTTGGCCAAGTGGTCCGCCAAACGCGGCTCCCAGTCCGGAAAGTACGAGGGTTGCCATCTATGTTTCCTTGTCCGGGACGATAAGTCGCCAATGTTTTGCGATCAGCAGCTCGTTGGCCAAAGGTTCGCTTACGACCCGTCGCAAGCCTGCGTGGGCGTGAATCGCCTCGGTCCCTGATGCGGCGATGATCAAGTGGTGCTGTGCTGGTCCGGGCCGGACCAAAAGAACGTCGCCTGCGCGGATCGTGCCAGACGTCTCGAAGAAACCCGAATTCTCGGCATCAAGAAACCATTGATTGATCGACGTATTACGAAGCCGATAGCTTTGCGGAACAGCTGGCTTGCGACCGATTGCTTCAAGGCTGGCAGCCACAAGGCCAACGCAGTCGAGACCAAGAGAGGGGTCTCGGCCGTGAAGTTTGAATGGAACGCCAACATGCTGCGCAGCGGCCATGGCCAGCCGCTCACCTTCTGTCATCCCGTGGATTGGCCGTACCGAGTCAGCAGATCATTGCCCGGCAGAAAAGGCTCGCCACGGAAATTCAGCGCGTTGCCGAAGCGTGTTGCACATGTGCTGAGAGTGTGATCGCAGCCTTCGCGAAGCTGGGCGGTGGTCCCCGGGGTCAAGCTTTCGGACAATTGGCGGTCCAAAGTCATCCACTGTGAATTTGTCCCTACGATTCCAAAGGTCACTCCGGCTTGTGGCCCGCCCAAGAACCTGACTTGGCCATCGAGGAAGTTATCGGTGCTGATCATGTCGAACGTCACCCGATTGGCATCAAGATCGATTGCAGTGACTGTTTGCATAGCTTGATACGGCAATGGCGAGAGGTTGCAGCCAGGGCCACAAAATGATGCGCGGCATGTCGGGCTGGTCCGCGGCACCAAGTCCTTTTCAAGAATTCGTTTGGCGGAGCGTAGTTCGGCGCTGAAGCTTCGTTGATCATTTTCGATCGCACCCAACTGGCCCGAATAGAGCACCTGATACTCGCGCGTGAACCAGTCGACTGCGCCAATCTCTATGGCCGCGTTGTCGAACAGTCCAGCGGCGAGGTCTCGCTCCGTTATCGTTGAATGGCTCAGCGCCCCCTCAACTTCGGCGCTGTCGGGTGTCAGGTCAGCCGTTAGCCTGATCGAGCTAGGCACCATGCCGGGCGCGGCGCGATGAACGATTCCACCAAACGCGAGGTCGCGGTTGTGGCTGGTAAAGCCAAGCATAATTCCATCGCGCCGGTAGACCCGCCAGAAGGTTGCCACCGTATCCAATGGCCTGTCGAAAAAGACTTGCCTCATGTCGCTTCCCGCAATTCGATGAGAGGGATACTTGGAGCTTCTCCAGCGGCAAAGTTCACGCCGGACACATCGATGCGGTCTTCGGCAAAGCGCACTGGCACGTCGAATAGGAATCCGGCTCTAATCTCCGCTCCGGGCGCTGGGGCGGTTTCAAACCGGACGACTCCGTAATCTATTAATGTCCAGGCAGTTGTCTCCTGATCATCGACAGAAATCACCAAAGTCTCAGCGCGGGGGCGGGTAATTCTGCGGGTCTGCGGTTCGCTGCTCGGCCCGTATTGCTTCGAGAGCTTGAAGTCAGCTGTCAGACCATCGCCGACTCCTATCAGCTGGTCAGTACTCCTTGGGGCGCCGATCATCTCGTTCGAACTGTGGTCGAATGGGTCGCTGATCCGGAAGCCGCGCGCTGCTCCTCTCCGAGCACGAAAGAACGCGATCAGCTCTGCCAGTTCTGTCTCAGAGCGGATCCCGGGGCCCACATCAAAGTGAATTCGGGCATCGGTCCAAAGCGAATTGCGCCGTTCATGGCCTGAGGCCGTTACAGTGACTGAGGTTGAGAACTCGGGTGAAACGGCGGTGTTTCGACCCAATGCAAAAGGGTAAAGCACATCATCAAACGGTTCCATCTGGTCCTCCAGAGCAGGGGGTAAGCGGGTGTATCCATCGCGAGAAACCTGAGGCAGTGCCCAAACGTATCGGCGCGTCACATCGCGATCAGTGGCTTCATCGAGCCCGTTATCGATTCGCTGCCAGAACTGCTCGGCATCCTCGGGACTGAGGACGAAACCTGACAGATAGTCCTGATTTGCAATCGGATAGTTCAGACGCGCGTCAACGAAAGCATAGGCGCTGCGTCGCAAAGCATCAGCCCCTTCGGTCAACCAGTCATAATCTTCAAGCTGGAGCCGGTCGAACGCGGGATAAGCCCAGCCTACCGGCAAATTGGCCCTAAAAAGCTCAGGTGTTTCAGGATTTAGGATAGTTGGAGTGAAAGCGAGCAGGAGGACTTCCGTCGAGCTTGATGCATGCGTGCGAATGGCGGTCGTCAACTCCGATGTTGACTGGGCCAGAAGTTGTCCCGCCGCGTCAAGAAGGGCGGTCTGATTTGCATCGAGCGTCGCGGACACATCGTTAATGACCGGAGGTGAACCACCCCAAACCTGCTGTGCTGCTGTATCGTAAAGGCATATCTCATTGCTTGGCGTGACCCACCACCAAGGCTCCCCTATTTGCACACGGACCGGAAGGCCCACTGCTTCTTGCAACGCAATGAAGTTGCGGGTGCTCTCTTTCAGCCACGTCATGGCGTCCGCATTCGCCGGCGAGAGTAATGTTGATGGCGGCGTCCAACCTGTTTGAGCCGGGTCGCCAGAAGCGGTTCTTTGCTTCCAGCCCTCTGGGCAATAGGCGTCAAAGAGCTCGTAAGAGATCGAAGCGATGACCTCGAGTTCGTTCTGTTTCGCCTGATCAAACAGACTCAGATGCCAACGGCTGGCTGGCAACCGCAATTCTCCGGTGGTCGTCGCCAAGAGCGCTCCATCACCTTGCCGTTCGAGCCGCATAAAGTGGCTCATCCCGACATAGTGCACGATATCATCGCGGTATCCGAGGCCGATGATGCTTCGGATCAACCGAGCAGGGGTCTGATTGAACGCATCATCATAGGCAGTCGCCATGCGTTCGCCATGCGGCGGAACAATCACGTCGCCAATTTCAAGCATGGCATTGGCGCCGTCGGCCTTGATGTCGGTTACCTTCACGCTGCCATTGAAGCGGCTTGCCAAAGGCACCGTGCTGTTGGCCACATAATCGGGCGAAACCAGCGAGATGAACATGCGGTCGATCCGTGATGGATCGACGGGTTCGCCTGGCAACCCGTAACCGCTTTCGAGGTTCGAAAATGGCAGTGTGATGACAGCGTTTTCCGGCGTGCCATCAGCATAATTCCACAGCCGAACATACCAGGTCTTGGGATTGTCGGCTTCGTCATATCCCTCGATCGTGAGCGTTGGCCCATTGGGCTGATCCAGCGGGATGATGCCTTGAGATTTCCAGCGGAAACTGAGGCTGGTATGCGAATAATCACGGTTGGTTTCGTAGGCGAGAAGCGGGTGGTCGAGTGTATCGACGCTATCCCAGATGAGGCCAACAAGCTCGCCCTCGTTATGGAGCTCCACGTCAACTCGCAGTGAGTCTGGCCCTGTAGTGGTCACAGAGGCCATCGCTGGACGTGGAAAATTCACAGTCCAAAAGCGTGGGTCGAACCGCTGGATATAGCTCGATTCTTGGGCGTGGCGGCGCTGTGCAAGCCAGAATGCCATGATGGGTCCTTACGAGTTTGCGATTGCGCGGCGCACTGCGCTGGCGACCTGGCGGGATGAGCGTTGCATGGCGGTCGGCGCAGAAGTGCCGCGCGGAGTAGAGAGCTGGATGGCGACACGGACGTCGCGCCCGCCGCCAACTACTGCTCCGTGCTGTTCCACGCGTCCGGCTGAAGTCGGCACGAAGAGCTCGGGCCCTCGCTCGCCGACAAGATAGCCACGCCCGGGCGATACGGGCCCACCGGTTGCGCGGCCTGGCAGTCCGAACAGGGCGCCAAATGCCTGACCGAGCAATCCGCCAAAGCCGCCTCCATCGCCGCTGTCACCGCCTCCGAACAACGAGTTCAGGCCAGATTTCAGGGCGTGCGCTGCGATAGAATCCAGGGCGCTTAGAGCGGTTTTCCTGAGGTCATCGAAGCCAAGATTTCCCTTGCGAAGAGCAGAGATCAGTCCGCGCTCCAGAATGTTGCCCGCTCTCGTGAAACCATCGACCAGCGACGTGTCGAGCGAGTTTTTCATGCTATCCAAATCAGCGGCAAAGCCATCGGTTGTGGCGCGCACGTCGATCACGAGCTCTTCAAAATTGTCATCCATGATTATCGCGCTCCATCATTTGGGCGATGTGTTCGCGGCTGGGGCCGTTGGCCGCCGCGAGATCAGCTGGGTCGCGCAAAGCTGTTGACAGCTCGACGGGGGTTGATTGCCAGAACTCGGATGGCCGCCATCCGAGAAGCTGAGCTGACACGCTGGCCCATTGCGATCCGGCATCGGCGAAGGTCTCGGTCACGCGCGGCCTTGCAAGACCTCACCCAGGATTGCGCGCACCGGTTTGGTCGCTGCGACAACTCCAATTGCGACGACAGTTTCACCAACCGCCTCACGCGAAGGCCGGTCGAGTTTGGGCATGCAGTGCCAGATCAATGCGCTAATTTCGGCAACTGTCAGAACGCCCTCTGATGCGCGTTCGACCAGAGCAAACAGCGAACCGATATCCTGCTCGGCAGCGACAAGAGCCTGAAAGCTCGGGCGCAGCACAAAGACCGTTTCGCCAACGGCAAACTCGGTTTCACCGCGCACGGGATTTGCAGAGGCCGTCATACGGGGAGAACCGGACCGGAGCTTTCCAGCTGAAGTGTGTAGTTGCGCTCACCGTTGAAGTCGCCGGAGTAATCAAGCCGCTGGACGAGAAAGCGCCCCCGAAGTTTCTCGCCGTCTTCGAACGACAGCTCGTAATCGTCGATGGTGCCTGCGAGCGCATGAGCGCGCACCGCGCTCTCGGCACCGCCGCCGAGAAAGATTCCGGCTGCGCTGACTGAGACCGAGCGGGTGCCGGCGCCGGAAAGAAGGTCTCTCCAGCCCCCGGATTCCTTGTGCGTCACCACCACAGTGTCGCCATTGATGGAAAGCTGCGTCGTGCGAAGTCCGGCGACGGTTTCATAAGCGGGCGGCGAAGCGCCGTCGCCGATCTTGAGCAGGAAGGCGGAGCCGTTTTGGGCGGGCATGGCAGGGTCTCCTATTGGGGTTCAAAAATTCGGAAGCGAAATTCGAGCAGCGCGCCGCGCAAATTGTGCTGTCGGCGTTCGCTGCGGGCGCGCAGAAAGCGGATCGAAGCGAGCTCGAACCCCGGGTGAAACGGGGGGAGGTCGAGAACTCGTGTCTCGATCGCGCGGATCATAGCGGCGTCTGAATCGGCGGAATCGGCGCGGCTTTCGAGCTCTAGCGCGATGCGCACCTCACGGCCCTTGCGGTCCTTCGTTCCCCAATCGGTGGAAGCGCTGGCAGCAACGCCGAGCCATGGTGCGCTCGCGTTGAGCGGGCTTTCTTCTTCGATTGCGTTGATTGCGGCGAGCGCAGGATCATCTCGTAGCCAGCTGATCAGCGCTGCGCGCAAGTGGTTTTCCATCACCTTTTCTCCCTGGAAAGGTCGGGCCAAAGCGCCCGTGCTGAGCGCCAGCGATGCCCTGTTTGTCGAGCGGTTTTCTCGATCTGGATGGCGTGTGCCTCCCCTGCCTGCGCCGCGCGCAGTTCAAGCCTTTGAGCCAGTTCGCGCATCGCGGAGGAGGAGACTTCGGCCTGGATCATGTCAGCCTCATCACCCGCCACGGCCGCCACATGGCGGTCACGCTGGCCGGAGGCTGGGCGGCGCTGTCATTGTCCCTATCGCGGTAGTAATGCGCAGCAAGTCGGATGATCCCTTGGCGCAGGGGTTTGGGCATCTCTGACCACGACGGTGCAATGCCAGCCAAGATATGTACCGCGACGAATTCTGCGTCAGCGGTGATCTGGAGTTCGACCGTTCCGACACCTGACGCTTCGGTGCCAAACTGGAATTCTTCGCCAGCAATCGAGCTCCCCGATCCATCCTCACTCACCGTTTCGACCGACAACAAAGAACGGACTGGACGCGATGCGAGAAAATACCGCCCGTGTTTAGCCGGAAAGCGCTCTTCAACGCGCTGCTCGATCGGTGCCTGGCCCGTAAACGCCTCACACATGGCAAGGCTTGCAGCCAGCAGATCAACCAACATCGCGTCTTCGCCCGGTCGGCTGATGCCGAGCCACTCCTTGAACTCAGCCAGAGCGTCGCCGCTCAGGTCGGCTGGCTGCACAATTGTCCGCAGCATCGCGGTCTCCCAGATTGAAGTCGAAAGGGTGCACCCGCGCCGCCATGCTGGAGCACAGAACGCTTATCGCGTGCGGCGCGGGTGCAGGATCCCGGCAAGGGAGGAGAAGGGGGACACTCGACCAGGCCGGGGAGGGAAAAGAGGCGTCTATGCCTCGATCTTGAGCAGTTTGATCGCGTTGCTATCCAGCACTTGGCCGCCCACGCGCTTGGTCGCGTAGAAGTGAACGAAGGGCTTGTTCGAGAACGGATCGCGCAGCACGCGGGTCGCGCTGTGTTCCGCGATCAGATAGCCGTGGCGGAAGTTGCCGAACGCAATTGGAAAGGCTCCGCCTGCCACGTCAGGCATGTCCTCGGCTTCAACCACCGGATAGCCGAGCAGACGATCAGGCTGACCTTCGACCAGACCCGGCTGCCACAGAAATGCGCCGTCAGCGGTCTTGAGCTTGCGCACGGTGGCCAGCGTCGAGGAATTCATCACAAAGCTCGCGCCTTGACGGTGGCCGGCCTTCATCGAGTGGATGAGGTCGATCAGCTTGGCATCCGGCGCAGCGTCAAAGCCGCTGGCATCGCCTGAGCCGATGTATTGCACCGTGCCGAACGAGCGCACGCCGTCTTCTGCGGTGCTGTTCGGGGCGGTGAGAAAACCTTCGGGCTGGTCGCTGCCCGATCCGCTGACGAAAGCAGAGCCTTCGGCACGGGCGAATTCCACTGCGATTTCATTCGCGAGCCAGCTTTCCAGATCGAAGCCGGCATCGTCCAGCATCGCCTGACTGGCCGCCGGGTTGGCGTAGAGGTCACCGGTGGGCGGCGCGATTTCGGCAAAGTTGGGCGCGTCGGTTTCCGGCCGTCCTGCTACCTCGCTTGCCCAGCCCGATGCCGTGCCGCCGGTTGAAACGAGTTTGCGGTAGCCAGAGCTGCCGGTTTGCACGACTTGGGCAAGTGAACGGAGCGGGCTGATCTCTTTCAGTTCGCGCGCGATGATCGCGTCAATCTGCTGCGGAACGGCATAACCGCCATCGCTCGGGCTGACCGCGTTGATCGACTTGATTTCTGTTTCGCGGCCACGGCGCAGATAGCCATCGATGAATCCTTTAACTTCGGCGCTCGCCGGTACGGTGCCGCCGATGGCCGGGCGCGATGCGGCGCGCGAAACCTTTTCGAGGCGGGCTTTGACCTCGTCGACATCTGTGCGCAGTGCTTTGACATCGGCCTCGGTCTGGTCCTGACGCGCGACGATGTCGAAGCTTTCTTCGAGCGCCTCGGCAGGTGCGGTTGTGGTCGAAGTTACAGTAATATCCATAGGGCGTTGGGCCTTTCTTTCGGGCATGAAAAAGGCCGCCCCGATGGCGGCCGGTGGGAATCGAGCATTGGGTCGGGCTAGGCGACGATGTGAATTCTGGCTCCGTGCTGAAGCGGGTGGGTGACAAGGCTGACTTCAAACAGGTCAATGGCGAGCAATTCGCGGCCATTGTCACTGTCGCGTGCCGTGCGGGCGCGGTAGCCAAAGCTAAGGCCGCTGACTTCTCCGCATTCAAGCAGCCTTGCCCCACGACTTTCGGGCTTTTCGATGCGGGCGATGACACGCAGGCCGCGTCCATCTTCCTCGACCAGCTCAACACTGCCGATGCGTTGATCGGGACGGTGCTGCCACAGGAGCGGGAGCGCGTCGGAGCGGTTTGCAAGCGTATCGGCGAACGCGCCCTTGCGGATCACGTCACGGTCAGCGTCTGGGATGTCGAACAAAGCGGCGTAGCCAGCGAAACGCACCATCACAGCAGCTCCTGCACGCCGAGCCGGAAAGCGATGCCGATCAGCAGCAGCGCGAGCGCGGCGCGCACGGCCCAGTCGATTACCGCTCTCCAGGCGCTGGTTTTGGCATCGCGCCAGGCCTGCAGCAGCTCGCGTAGCTCACCCAGGTCGTCTTCGGCGTCTTTATCGGCGAGGCCCAGCCGTTCGAGCACGCGCGCAGCGGCAATCTCGCTGGTTTCCTCGACGATGGCGCGCAAAGTCGTGAGATCCGCGCCATCCTTGATCGCCTGCGCCATCAGGCCTGCGAGCATATCTTCCTGAATCGAACGACGGGTCATGGTTGGGACTCTTCTTCATCGGGCAGACCAAGCATTCGTCGCTTCTCGGCGCGGGTCATAAAGTCGGCGTCAGAGACCTGTTTCCAGAGGCGTTCGCGGTCTTCCGAAAGCGCGGTGACCTGATCGAGATCGACCGCAAGCCGCGCGTCCGGAAACCAAGGCTGGAGGCCTTCACGCAGCGCAGAGAGGAGCTTGTCCGCCAGCGGCATCAACGTCAGCCGCCAAAGCGCGCGGTTGGCCTCGCGGTAATTGGAATAGGTGTTGTCACCCGGAAGGCCGAGCAGCATCGGCGGCACCCCGAAGGCTAGCGCGATCTCCCGTGCTGCGGCGCTCTTGAGAGTGGCGAAGTCCATGTCTGCCGGCGACAGTGCCATGCTTTGCCACTTCAAACCGCCATCGAGCAGCATCGGACGACCGGCATTGCCCGAGCCGGAGAACGCTTCGGACAATTCCGATTTCAGCCGCTCGAACTGATCGGTCGTCAGCCCTGCCCCGTCACCGGTTTCGTAGACTAGAGCTCCCGATGGCCGCGCGGCATTCTCCAGCAGCGCACGGTTCCATTCGGCAGCCGCATTGTGGATTGCCACCGCCTGCGCCGCCGCCGCCAAAGCGCCGGCGCCGTAGTGGTCCTCCAACGGGTGCATCGCCTTGATATGGATGATGTTGGGCCAGCCATCCTCGTCCTCAAGCGGTTTCGTGATGGTGTGTCCGGCGACATCATACTGGAACGCGCAGGGCCAGCCGTCCGCACCGGACTTCACGGTGACGCGGTCTGGGCGAAGCGCGAAGAGTTCCACCGGCTTCCCGCTCGCATCCTTCATAATCTGCACATAGCCATTGCCATGCAGCAGCAGATGCGCGGCGAGTGTCTCGATCAGCGATTGCCCCGCACTTGTCGCGGCGACCAGTTTGGCGATCTGATCATCATTGCTGGTGAGGGGGGCTTGGCCCACACCTTCGGCGACGATCCGAACCGCGCGTTGAGCAATGGGGTTGGTGAGAAACCCGTCGCGTACAGCCGATGTGTAGTCGAAGTGGCGGGCCGGGATCCCTGCATCGAATGCAGGCGACCACCCTTGCAAAAAGCCGGGCGCCATAGGGACGCGCGAAGGCGTCCCGCCCTTGAAGGCGGAGAACAGGTTTTCAAGAAATGCCATGAAAGTTCCTTGGTTAGACCGCGAGCACTCGCGGACGGGCGGAGCGGCCCAGCATCAATTCCGTTAGCGCCCAAACCAGCGCATCGGCGCGGTCAGGGCTGCGGCCGGCACCGGCGTAATTGCCGCCGGTCAACAACCCGCACATCTGGTCTTCTAGCTGCGGGAAGGTCCCGCAATGTCTAACGCGGCCAGCGGCATAGAGCGCGGCAACCGGTTCTGCGCGGGCGACTTTGCCGCGGCTGGCATGGACCAGTTTTACCGGCAGATTGCTCTCCGCCGCGCGCAGAACGCTCTCGACCATGGCACCGCCTTGGTTGGCCTCGGCGATGACGCGGTCGGCATTCCATTCGTGCGCAGCATTAGCCGTCGCGCTGGCCCATGCGTCTGGCTTGGCGTTGCCGATCGAACAATCGGCCAGCACGCGGGCTATGCCGTCCTCGCCCAGCGCCGAGACCACGATACCGCATTCGTCACCGCTCGCTGAAGCTGGAGGATCGACGGCCACCACGACCCTGCGATGTTCGCATGCAGAGCCAGCCTCCCGGGCGTTTTCCAGCAGTGTTCGCGACCAAAGGGCTCCCTCGATATCAGCGAGCAACTCTCCGCCAATCTCCTGCCTTGCGAGCTGGCTTCCTGCGAATTCCTGTTCCACCGCTTCGAGAAAACGGACCGGCAGATTGCCGGCATTGTCATAGGTCGAGCCGCGTGTGATCGCGATGCCATCGCTATTCTCCTGGCCCACCATTCGCTGCACTAGGGGCACGGCGCGCGGCGTTGTTGTTACCGCGATGCGCGGGTCTGCGCCCAGTCTTAGGCCAAGCTGCAAGTTATCCCACGCCCGCGTCGCCCTCTCATTCGAGAGCGGCCATTTGCCGACTTCGTCGCACCACGCATGGCTGTGCTGCGGGCCACGTAGGCTCTCGGGCTCAGCCGCCGAGTAAAGCTGTGCCTGCGCCCCGTTGGACCAGCGTACACGTTTCAAAGAGGCCTCAAAAACTGGCCTGCGCTCCGGCGGGCAACACGCGATGATACCGCTTTCGCCCTCCACCATCACGGCGCGCGCTTCGGTTAGCGAGGACGAGACCAAAGCAATACGTGCCTCGCCGTCAGCCTCGGCAATGCTGCGCACCCACTCTGCCCCGGCGCGCGTCTTTCCAAAGCCGCGACCGGCAAGGATCAACCAGATCCGCCAATCGCCCGGCGGAGGCAATTGCTCGTCTCGCGCGAACATGTGCCAGTGATAGGCGAACTCAGCGCGCTCAGCTTTGTCGAATGCATCCGACAAGATGTCCCGGGTTTGAGGAGGTTCCTTTGCGAGCCATTCGAGTGGCTGCGTCATTCACTCTTCGCCCGACGTTGCTTCTCGCGCTGAATCTGTTGCCGGATCGCTTCGACTTTTTGGTCGATCGAGGCGCGCACCTCTGCCGCGCTGACATTGCGTTGTTCTGCCTGCGCGCGAGCTGCGTTGTCGCGGTGCGCGTTTAGCAGGCGGATGGCATTGGCGAAGTCGTATTTTTCCTTGCCTTCGGTTTGCAGGTCCCCTTCGCGCAGGCGACGCAGCACCTCCATCTCAAGGTGAAGGTATCCTTCGTACAGCGCAAACATCCAAGCCCGCGCAAACTCGGGGTCCTGCCTGCGATGAAGATAGGCGACACTGGATGTGACTTCAGCGACGTTTGCGGATTCTTTGACGTTTGAATTCTCGGCCAAATGATCCAGAAAGGTCTTCTGCCAATGCGGGCGCAGCGGCCCTGGCAGATCAGCTCGCATATGCTGCGGTACCTTGATCTGCTTCTTGCCGGCTTTGGCCATGCGCATCTCCTGAAACGGCAAGAAAAAAGGCAGCGCTCCGTGGTGGAGGCTGCCTGCCAATGGTCGTTTGGGCGAATCGCTATTTTGCGACGATGCCCAAGTAGTACCATTTAGCGTGACAATGTCAACAGAAAAGTACCATATGGGTTAGATAATCATGCTTGCACCTCGGCAGGGGGTGGCTTAGGCGCGCTTCGATCAATTCTCGGAGAAACGCATTCCATGAAGTGGCTTAGAGCTCTGTACAACTGGACGATGGACAAGGCTGCACACCCGCATGCGGTGTGGTGGCTCGCGTTCTTCTGCTTCATCGAATCAAGCTTCTTCCCCATCCCGCCGCACCCTCTGTTGGGCCTGATGTGTCTGGCTGAGCCGAAGAAAGCGCTGCGCTTTGCTACCGTTGCGACACTCTTTTCAGTCGCGGGTGGTCTGTTCGGTTATGCAATCGGCTTCTTCCTATACGAAGCAATCGGTGCGTGGGTGATTGGCATCCTCGGCCTGACCGAGAGCTTCCCGGTCGCTGCATGCTACATCCGCGAACAGGGCGCGATGGCGGTGTTTTTTGCGGCGGGCACACCAGTGCCTTTCAAGCTGATGACGATCACCGCCGGGTTTATCGAGATGAACCTACTGACCTTCACGCTCGCTGCGCTCGCTGGCCGGGCGTTGATATTCATGGTTGTCGGCGTACTGTTCCAGGTCTTTGGCGCGCCGATCAAAGCGATTATCGACAAGTATCTCGGCTGGGTCACTACGGCGTTCGTGGTTCTGGTCGTTGGCGGATTCATCGCGTTTACGCAGCTCGCAGGCGGTGATGGCGAAGCAGGAGAATCCAACGCCTGCGATTCAGCGACCGAGGTGCGCGGCGCCTAGGCGCTGGCAGCAAGCTCAAGGCCTTTCAGATCAAGCACGTCGATCCCGCCATATCTTCGGCGGATAAACTCCTGCGCTTCATACTCACGAAGCGCCGAGTTTACGGTCATTCGGCTCAGGCCGAGCAGTTCGGCAAGTTCGCTTTGTGATACGCGGATCGTGGCTGACTCTTCGTTGCTTCTTGCGAGCGAGACAAGCAGACCAGCCACACGCGGTGCCGCCGATCCGCTACGGATGCCTGTGGTGATGTCGAGCACTTCCTGAAGTTGCACCGACAATGCGCCAAGGAGCGAACGCATGGCCTTTGGGTTCTCTTCAAGCGCGGCTTCGAACGCCGCATCGCGAACAAAGCGTAGACGACACGCACTGCGCGCGACTGCGTCGACCACTCGAGGACGGTCAGCAAACATCGCCAGCTCACCCCAGGAATCGCCCGGCCCGAGCACAGCCACAGCGCGAAATTCGCCATCACGCAGATATTGGCCGACAGCCACTGAACCCGCCGCAATCAACCAGAAGCCCGTCGCCTTCTCACCGCGCTGCTGAATGATCTGGCCTGCGTCAAAGCTGCGCTCCGGGGCAGATGCGCTAAGCTGCTCCTGCAAAGTCTCGGGCAGGGTCGCAAACATCATCGGCGCCGAAAGGGATCGAGCGGAAGAATGTAAGATATTTGGCATTCTATGGAGGGAATACTGGGTAGGCCATCGCACGTCAAAGGAGACGACTATGCCCACCTACTCGATCGTGATCCTTGCCATATATCTCGGCTTCGGGCTGCTTGAGCTGTGGCGGTCCAATCTGTTTTCAAAGGGTGAGCAGACCCGCGATGACGGTATCGTCGAGGCGGTCAGCATGGCCACGCTTCTGGTCGTGACGCAGCCGATGATCCTGTTTCTCTCGTTCTCAGTCATGAGCGCAGTCGCGCCGCAATGGTCGGAAGCCCTTTCTGAAATCCATGTCCTTGCCGCGATTGCGTTGTTCCTCGTTCTTGACGACATGACGCAATATTGGTGGCACCGTGCGAGCCACAGCTTTGCCTGGCTTTATAATCTGCACCGCGCGCACCACAATGCCCGCTATATGTCGATGCGGCTCGTCTACCGGAACAACCTGTTTTATTATGCGATGATGCCGGGCCTGTGGTTCTCGGGCGCGCTGATCTATCTTGGCCTTGGGTGGGTCTATGCGGGATATATCGTGGTCAAGATGACGGTAATTATCGGCGCGCATAGCGACGTTGCGTGGGACAAGCCGCTTTATCAGATCAAGTGGCTCTCACCAATCATGTGGGTGGTGGAACGCACTATCTCGACGCCTTCCACGCACCACGCGCATCATGGCCGCCACGCGGATGATCCGGCGACCAACTACAAGGGCAATTACGGAAACCTGCTGTTCTTTTGGGACGTGCTTTTCGGCACGGCGAAGATCACCCGGGCCTATCCCGAAAGCTACGGCGTCGAGAACCTCGCGCCCGCTACACTTGGCCAGCAATTGATGTGGCCGGTCTTTCCTGAAAACAAGGCTGACAAGGATACCGATCAGGCCGCAATTGACGCTGCCTGATCGATAGGCGGTCGGGGTAAGGAGAGGCCCCGGCCGCCAACTCTCGCGATCCCGACCTCGCGTCCGATCAAGCCTGATCGACCCGGAAGACCTCGCCGTCTGAATCGAGAATGTATATCGTGCCGTTGCTGTCGGCGACGATCTCTACGATGCCGTCCAAGGAGCCTTCATCGGGAAGAAAGTCCTCGGTGCGAAGCTCGATATCAGCCGCAAAGTGTAAGAACCCGTCGGTCAGGACACTGATGGGAATGGACCAAATTGATCCATCGGTGTCACCAAAGACGAGCTGCCCATCAATCCCGGCGATTGCCCCGGAATACGTCGCGCCCATGACAATGCCTGCCCCTTCGAACTGACCCGTCCCAACCGGATAAACGAGCGACGGTCCGATAAGAGGGGTGGGCGCACCGGATTGGAGTGTTTGGTCACCTTCAAGAAAAGGCCACCCGAAATTGAGAGGACGGGCATTAATCGGGAAAAGGTTTAGTTCGTGCGCGACGCTTGAACCTCGGTCGGCAAGTGCAAAATTGCCATCAATCAACGCCATTCCGCCCGGCGATTGAATGCCTTTTCCAATCTCCTCGCCATCGAAATTGCGGGTCGATGCGCCACTGCCGGGGATCATCCTAAACAGCTTGCCAAATCCGTTCTCCGCAGGGGGAACGCTAAGTTGCGCGACAGTTCCCCCCGGATCGCCCAGCGCGGCGTAGCCTTCACGATTGCCGTCAAAGAATATCTGTCCACTGACATCTCGACCATCGCCAACGGCAAGGTTTGCGTTTTCGTTGACCCCATTTGTGACGGGCCTCGACAATCCTACGCTTACGCCATTGGCGAACATACCGATCAATCCAGGGTAGCCAGAGCTTCTGGGGCCCCAAGAGATGTCAAGCATTCGAACCGAGGGATCGAGCGGACCGAAAGGAAAGAAATCTGCCGCGTTGGGCGGAGTATCGGTCGCAGAACGGGTGCCCTCGAACTGGACGAAAGTCCCATTGCGCATGCCAACAATGATCTCTTGGGCAGTCTGACCAGTCGCAGCCATACCGACTGGGTCGCTTAGGCCCGTGAGGATGCGCGTTACCGCTATACCCTCACGCTCGTTTGTGACTGTGATCGTGACATCCTGCGATACTCTTCCACCGCGTCCGTCATCAGCCTGCACCGTAAGCTCGTAAGCGTTGTCGCGATTGGCGTCGGCGAAAGCGTCGAAGTTTGGGCTTTCAACAAAAGACAGAGTGCCACCCGAGAGCGCGAACAACGCCGAATCCGCCCCGCCGGAAATAGTGAAAGTCACCGCATCACCGTCCGCATCGCTCGCGGTGATGGTGAGCACGCTACCAGAGGAGTTCTCGGCCACCGAAGCACTTGCCGTCGATGTAATCTGCGGCGCGTTGTTGGCAGGGGGAGCGGGTGTAGGTGACGGCGTGGGGCTCCCGTCGCCGCCCCCGCAGCCAGACACAATCAACAAAGTGGCGGAAAGGACCGCGCTCATGGCGAGGCGCGAGGGAGCAAGCTTTATCGGCATAGGGGATAGACCTCTCAACTTAGACGTTGAGAGGACTATCCGGAGAAAACTGGAAAGTTCCAGCAAAAATAGCGCTTTAGGAAATAATTCCCACAGCCTTGCCAGCGTTCTCGAACATCTTGAGGATGGTCTGCACTTCCTCGGCCGAATGCTCGGCGCACAGCGAGCAGCGCAGCAGCGTCATGCCAGCTGGTGTTGCGGGAGGTCGCGCGAGGTTGACGTAGAGGCCTTCCTTAAGGAGCGCTTCCCACATCATCGCCCCGCGTTGCAGATCGGGCATGATCACCGCGACGATGGCGCTCTGTGCCTCAGGTGTGCCGATCTCAAAGCCGAGATCGCGTAAGCCTTTGTGCAGTATCTTCGAGTTTTCCCAGAGATGCGCGCGCTTGTTCGCGCCGTGCATCAGCTTGCGGATCGAGGTCGCTGCGGTCGCCACCACGCTGGGCGGCAGCGATGCGGTGAAGACATAGGGGCGACAGACAAGCCGCATGATGTCAAACTTGGGATGGTTGGAAACGCAGAAGCCGCCGACGGTGCCGACGCTTTTAGAGAAGGTTCCGATGATGAAGTCGCAGTCATCAATGATGCCCTGCTCTTCGCAAACACCGCGTCCGTTCTCTCCGATAAAGCCCATCGAGTGTGCTTCATCGACCAGCACCATCGCGCCGTATTTCTTGGCGATAGCGACCATTTCCTTGAGCGGCGCGACATCGCCCATCATCGAATAGACGCCTTCAAGCACAACAAGCTTGCCCGCATCTTCCGGAATACGCCGCAGGCGCTTTTCCATGGCTTCGATATCGTTGTGGCGGAACGGCACGATCTCGGCATTGCCCATCGCGCAGCCATCGTAAATCGAGGCATGGCTATCGATGTCCAACACGACGTAATCGCCCTTACCTGCGATGGTCGAGATGATGCCGAGGTTCGCCTGATAGCCGGTGGAAAAGACCATTGCGTGGTCCATTCCATAAAATTCCTTCAGAGCGTCCTCGCACTCTTTGTGGCCCTGATACGTGCCATTGAGAACGCGGCTGCCAGTGGTGCCGGAGCCGTAATTCTCCAGCGCATCTTTACCTGCTTCGAGCACGTCCGGATCGAACGTCATGCCCATATAATTGTATGTGCCGAGCAGGATCGTGTCGCGCCCGTTGCAAATCGCGCGGGTAGGCGAGAGCACCTTTTCCATCACGAGGTTGTACGGATCTTCGACTCCGCTCGCGAGCAATGTCTCGCGGGTTTCGATGATCGGATCGAATTTGGAAAAGAGATCGCCCTTGGCGGGCGCGGTAGCGGTATCGGTCATGAAAAGGCCTTTATCAGCTATCCTGAAGCTTATGCACCGCAGCGACCAGCTGGCCATAATTTTCGATTTCGGCCTGCTGGTTCATGCTGATGATGACATCGAATTCGTCTTCGATCTCCGCGACGAAATCCATCACGGTGAGGCTGTCGAATTCAAGATCGTTGGCAAACGTGGTGCCGTCCTCAATCGTCACGCCCTTCTTGTTGAAGGGTTCGATGAGGTCGCGAATACGTTTGTCGACTTCTGCGCTGTCCATAGGTTTTGCGCTCTCTTTCTCATGTCTGTGCGAGCTGCGAATTAGCCGCCTAAATGGCCCTCTGCGCTCGGTTCTGCAAGCAAAGCTTCGTCTCAGGCTTCCACAAGCTCTTTTACCGCGCTCATGAAAGGGCTGATTGAAACCGGCTTTGCTAGATATCCGGAAGCACCCGCCGCGCGGATGCGTTCTTCGTCACCTTTTGCTGCAAAAGCTGTCACGGCGAGCACAGGAATGCTGCGAAGGAACACGTCCTTCTTCGCTGCCTGGATCAGGTCAACGCCCGATACGCCGGGCAGCTGGATGTCCATAATAATGAGATCGGGCAGTTTGTTGCGCGCTGTCTCAAGCACCGTCTCGCCATCGGCGACCGGCTCAACATCAAACCCGTTGGCTTTTAAAACATCGCAGAACAATTTCCGGTTGAGGTCGTTATCCTCGACAACCATGATCCGTTTTGTCACATCGCGCCCCTAAACATTTAGCCCTGACTAACCCTGTAAGAAAGCTCTCACAATCCCGCATTCGCACAACCATGATGATGAAGGCACCGGTGATGGTGCCTCGACACTGGCGCTTGCCGCGCTCGGCTGGGTGCTGGAGGATGGCGAAAGGGCGGAGCGATACCTTGAATTGACGGGCCTTGATCCCGATTCATTGAGGCAAGGGCTCGATAATCCCGCCGTGCTGTGTTCGGCGCTGGATTTTCTGGCCAATCATGAACCCGATCTGATCCGTGCAGCCGAAGCGATGGCTGTCACCCCTGAAGAATTGATCGCCGCAAGGCAGGAGTTATCCGCATGAGCCGCCCACTTGTTATCAGCGATTGCGACGAGGTGATCCTGCACATGGTCGTTCCGTTCAAGGAGTGGCTGGAGGAAAGTCAGGGCGTCAATTTCCGCATGGAAGGCGGTAATTTCGCGCAGGCCCTGAGCTGGCAGGAAAGCGGCGATTTCCTTGAGCCGATGGAGGTCTGGAAAATGCTTGGCCGGTTCTTCGATACCGAGATGGAGCGGCAAAATCCGATCGCAAACGCGGTGGAGTCGATTAACACGCTCGCTGAACAAGCCGATGTCGTGATCCTCACCAACCTAGTCGACAAACGCCGCGACCACCGCGCTGAGCAACTCGCAGCGCATGGAATCCATGCCGAGGTCTACACCAATCAGGGCCCCAAAGGCCCCGCGCTGCAGCGCATTATCGAGGAGCACGCGCCCAGCCGCGCGCTGTTTATCGACGATCTGGCACAGCACCACATGTCTGTTTTTGAAACCACGCCCGACGTTGTGCGATTGCATATGTGCGGAGAGCCGATGATCGCGGGCGATATTGATTGCGCACACAAGGCTGGTCATGCCGATGCCCGGATCGACCTTTGGTCTGATGCGCTGCCGTGGTTGTTGGATCGTTTGGAGGGGTAATTCTGATGAGTATCGAAACACGTCTTGAAGAATTGGGCATCACACTGCCCGAAGCCGCTGCACCGGTTGCGAGCTATGTCCCGCTTGTCGAACAGGGGGGCATGGCGTTTGTTTCTGGCCAACTGCCGTTCAAAGACGGCGCGGTCATCACCGGACGGCTGGGCGAGGATGTGTCGCTGGATGACGGCATGGCCGCCGCGCGCGCTTGCGGCATGATGATTCTCGCACAGCTGAAAGCTGCGGGCCTGCTCGAGCGGGTCGAGCGGGTTGTGAAGCTGGGCGCATTTGTCAGCTCGACCACCGATTTCACCGATCAGCCCAAGGTTGCCAATGGAGCGTCAGACCTGATGTTCGAAGTGTTCGGCGAGAAAGGCCGTCATTCGCGTGCAGCTGTCGGTGTGCCGGTGCTTCCACTGGGCGCTGCGGTTGAAGTCGACGCGATCATCGCGCTGTCGTAGATGGGCAGACGCATCGTCCCTGACTGGCTGACGCGCTGGGAATATGCCCATCGCGGCCTGCATAGGGATGGCGTTCCAGAAAATTCGCTCGCCGGGGCTGAGGGTGCGATTGCGGCGGGCCTGGGTATTGAATGCGATATCCAGCGCAGCCGCGATGGCGCGCCGATGATCTTCCACGACTGGGACCTCGCGCGCCTGACCGGAGAGCAAGGCGTGACCTCCGACCGCGATGCTGCCGACCTTGAGAAGTTGCGATATGTGGATAGCGATCAGAGACCCGCAACGCTGAAGCAGCTGCTCGACCTGATCGACAAGCGCGTGCCTCTGCTGGTCGAGATCAAGTCCAAGCCCGGATACGATGTCGAGCTGACCTGCCAAGCGGTCGCTGCCGAAGTCGCTGAGTATTCGGGCGACTATGCGGTGATGAGCTTTGATCCGCGTGTCGCCCGCTGGTTCCGGCGCAATCAACCGCATATATGCGCGGGGCTTGTGATGCGTGAGGATGATCACGGTTTCACGCAAAAGGCATGGCAGCGGCGGCTCGCGTTCTGGATCGCAAAGCCTGACTTTCTTGCCTACCACATCGCCGCATTGCCGAGCTCATGGGTGGCCAAATTGCGCGCCAAGGGCATGCCAATTCTGACATGGACGGTGAATTCTCCTGAAACTCGGCGGCGCGCTCTGGAATGCACCGATGCCTTGATCAGCGAAGGCGAGGGGCTGGCGTGAGCGAAAGCGAGCTCACCGTTCGGCTTGCGCCCGGCGTCGGCGAGTTTGATGCCGACCAATGGAATGCGCTGGGTGGCAATCGAAACCCGTTCGTCTCCCATGAATTCCTAACCGCACTCGAGGATTCCGGCAGTGTCGGTGAAGGGACCGGCTGGGAGCCAGCGCCTATCGTCGTTACAGACGCCCAAGATCGTCTGCTCGCCGCGATGCCGAGTTACGCCAAGGGTCACAGCCAAGGCGAATATGTGTTCGATCACAGCTGGGCCGATGCGCTGCATCGCGCGGGTCGCAGTTATTTTCCCAAGCTCCAGATCGCAGCGCCCTTCACGCCCGCCAATGGTCCGCGCCTGCTTCTTTCAGATGAGGCGCTTGCTCCATCGCTGCTAAAGGGCGCCGAAGTCGTCTGCGAGCAGAACGGCCTATCAAGCGCACATGCCACCTTTATCGAGCCGCAACAGCGCCCTCTGTTTGAGGAGAACGGTTGGCTCCTTCGCAGTGATATCCAGTTCCACTGGCGCAATCGCAGCTATAGCACTTTTGATGATTTCCTCGATGACCTTGCCTCGCGCAAACGCAAGAATTTGCGGAAAGAGCGCGAGGCGGCGCAAGCCTCGGTGCGGATCGTGCGCCTTTCTGGGGATGATATCAAACCAGAGCATTGGGATGCGTTCTGGATCTTCTATCAGGACACCGGCGCGCGAAAGTGGGGGACGCCTTACCTGACCCGCGAAGCATTTACTCTTTTGGGGGAGCGGATGGCGGATAGCATGGTGCTGATCCTTGCCTTCGCTGATGACACTCCCATCGCCGGTGCGCTCAATTTCATCGGCGAAGAGGCGCTCTATGGCCGGTATTGGGGATGCACGCAGGAGGTGAAATTCCTGCATTTCGAACTGTGTTATTACCAAGCAATCGACATTGCGATTGAGCTAGGCTTGTCGCGGGTCGAAGCTGGTGCGCAGGGCGGGCACAAACTGGCGCGGGGATATGAGCCGGTCGAAACCGTCTCAGCACACTGGATCGCTGATCCCGGTTTCCGCGCCGCTGTCGCGGACTTCCTTGAGCGGGAACGCGAAGGCGTCGCCACCGATCAGCTCTATCTCGACGAAAAGACTCCGTTCAAGAAGGGCGGATAGCCCCGACCAGAAGTTCGATACCCGGTCAGGCTGCATTGCGGCGTTCCTCGGCCAGCCACTGGCGCGCACGGCGCTGGGCTTCGGCGATTTCACGGGCAGTCATCTCGTCAGAGATATCAGCGCGGCAAAAGCCGGCTTCTTCATGGCCGCGCGATGCAGCGATGTTGAACCATTTGTGCGCTTCGATCAGATCGCACGGTGCGCCATTGCTACCGGTCGAAAACGTCACGCCAAGATCAAAAGTGGCCGCAACATCGCCTTGTGCAGCGGCAGCCAGCCATTTTGCCACGACCAGATCGTATTCAGCCGGATCCACAATCTCATTGGCAGTGCCGTCAATCGCTTTGAGTTCCATTTCTCAATTCCCCTTTCGGTGCGTTGTCTGCCCCCCTTGGCGACCGCGCACCGACACACCTCAACAATCGTGGTCAATAAAAGGTTAACGCCGACACGATTTTCTTAAGGGTTTGCCGATCCGATTGAGGAATATGCGTCATTTTAAGGCGGGTTTGTTCATCCTGTGCAAAGCGACTTGTGCCTAAGAAATCGCGCGCCTATAGGCCGCGCATCACTTCGACTTGCGAGGGGCAAGTAGGCTTTTGAAAGCCACCGCACGCTGGAATGGACGGTCCCGCGCGAGGTGTATGGGATTATGAGGACCACATGGCGACAGCTGCGTCTGACGAAACTGACATTCTCGCAAAAGCCAAGAGCATATTGCCGCCGGATTATGTGCCGAGCGATGACGAAGAGTATATGAATGAGCGTCATCAGCAGTACTTTCGTGTCCTGCTGATCGAATGGAAGCGTTCGATTCATACGGCTGCGGACCAAACTCTGCAGTCACTTCAAGACGGTCCTATTCGCGAGGCCGACCTTAACGACCGCGCTTCGAGCGAAACCGACTGGGGTATCGAACTGCGCACCCGTGATCGTCAGCGCAAACTCATCTCCAAAATTGATTCGGCGCTGCGTCGTATCGATCAGGGTGAATATGGCTATTGCGAGGTCACAGGTGACCCGATTGGCCTGCGTCGATTGATCGCACGTCCCGTGGCAACCATGACCGTTGAAGCGCAAGAGGCGCATGAACGCCGGGAAAAAATCTCGCGCGACGACTGACCTTTCAGTCCATTTTACATTTTGTTCCACTATGGGACGCATGTCTGCGAAGGCGGCCGACCGGCCACTTTATTAACGGCTCGTTAGCCGAGTTTTCGTAGCTCCTGAATCCACGGGCGCCAAAGGTGGGTTCACCGCTGCTGAATTCAGCGGTATTACAAAGGAGTAAGTGCCAAAATGTCGGGTGTTGAGACACGGAGCGTATCTCGCGATAGCTTGTTTCTGCTTGCGAACATTCGCGTAGAGCAGGGCGAAGAGACGCATCGGGTTCGCGTACGCAATCTGTCTGACGGTGGTATGATGGCCGAAGGCACCCTGCGCGTGCAGCGTGGCAATCGTTTTCATATAGAGCTTCGCAATATTGCACCGGTGGCCGGGAGTGTGGCGTGGGTTCAAGACGACCGATTTGGTATCGCCTTTGATGAAGAGATCGATTCTCAGGTGGCGCGTCGCCCTTCGCAACAGGAAGACGGTGACAGCGCTGACAGCGCTCGGCTTTCCTATGCGCATCGCGCTCCGACCCAGTCAGCTCCAAAGAACCTTCGCAAAGTATAAAAGAGAGCGGTTGCCCGCTTACCATTGCGCGCCAAGCTGCTAGACAAGCTGGCGTGAAGCGATTTTTCCTGCCTTTTCTATGTTGCGCGTTGGCCGCTTGCGGTTCCGCGGGCGACGATGGCCCCGTAGCTGTCGCAGTCATCGGCACTCCCGCTTCGCTGTTTGATGAGGGTATCCGTTTATCGCCAGCTGCGCAGCATTTGCGCGCGGCAACGACCGAGGGGCTGGTCGCGCTTGACCCGTCCGGTCAGGTTATCCCGGCTCTTGCCGAGCGGTGGATCGTTACCGATGACGGATTGAGCTACATTTTCCGGCTGCGAATGTCGGATTGGCCGGATGGCGAAGAGATAACAGCGGAACAGGTGCGCACGCTGCTGCGCGATGCGATTGCGGCCACTTCGGGAACATCTCTTGGTCTTGATTTGGGCAAAGTGTCCGAAGTCCGTGCGATGACAGGTCGTGTGGTCGAAATCCGGTTGACCAGTCCAATGCCGCAGTTTTTACAGCTTCTCGCCCAGCCAGAGCTAGGACTTTCTAAGGAAGACGAGGCAGCAGGTCCGATGGTCCTGTCTCGGGAAGATACCTCAACGACAGCGCTCTTGACTGCATTACCGCCTGAGGCGCGCGGCCTGCCGCCGCTGAGAGAGGAAGACGAGGCGGCAGAGCGAATATCGATCGAAGCCATGCCAGCAGGGCGAGCCATCGATGCCTTTACAAGTGGTGGCGTCGATCTTGTGTTGAATGGCCGGCTGGCCAGCTTCCCGCAGGTTGAGCTCGGCCCGCTATCGCGAGGCACAATTCAGCTTGATCCAGCGCAGGGCTTGTTCGGCTTAGCATTCAAGAATTCCAAAGGATTGCTGGCTGAATCATCGCGCCGTGAAGCACTTTCTATGGCAATCAATCGCGGCGAATTGTTGCAGCGTTTTGCGCTGGACGGGTGGCAACCCAACACCTGGATCGCCCCCTCACAGTTTTTTGTCCAGATTGAGATTGAGCAAGATCGATGGAGCGGGCTGAGCTTTGATGAGCGGGTCGGCATTGCACGCCGACGGATTGCGCAATGGCGCTCCGATCCGGGTCTGGATGCAACGATCGAGGGGCCTGCGCGGATCAGTGTTTCGATGCCGTCCGGGCCTGGAAGCGATATTCTCTTCGAGCAATTGCAAAGCGATTGGCGTGCCATTGGCGTAAGCGCCTATCGCGCCGAGCCAGGCGAGGCCGCCGATCTGGAATTGGTAGACCGCCTTGCCCGATATTCCTCTCCACGCTGGTTTTTGAACCAGTTCCATTGCTCGCTTCGACGGGGTCTCTGCTCAAGAGAAGCTGATGAGATTATTGAAGAATCTCTCGGCGTTTTGGACCTCGCCGAGAAGGAGCAATTGCTGGCTGATGCACAGGCTGCGATGACGGAAGAAGAGGTATTTATCCCTCTTGGCGCGCCTATTCGGTGGTCGCTCGTGCGTGGTGCCGTGTCGGGCTATGCGCCTAACCCGTGGGGCCTTCACCCCTTGTTCCCAATGTCTCAGCCCCCCACATAGGAACGGTAAGGAGACGAACGTGGATAGCCGCAAACCGGCGGAATTGCCTCAGATTACGCTTTCGACCGGCACCGATCCGGCCAGCATCCGCGCGCGGGTCGAGACATTGGAAATGCTTCTTGAGCGGAGTTTCCGTATTCCGGGCGTGAATGTTCCGGTGGGTCTCGACGCGATCATCGGCCTTGTCCCGATCATAGGCGATCTCGTTACAACGGCCCTTGGTGCTTACATGGTATGGGAAGCGCGTAATCTGAACATGCCCAAATGGAAGCTGTGGCGCATGGGCGGCAATGTCGCATTCGATACCGTTCTGGGCCTGGTTCCAATCGTAGGCGATGCGGCTGACTTTGTGTTCCGCTCCAACACGCGCAACCTCAAGATCATCAAAAAGCATCTCGACAAACATCATCCCGAGACGCGTGTAATCGAGGGGTAGTTTCCCTTACGTCTCATGCGCGCTAGAGGCTCCGCATGGCACAAGACGTTACGTATTCCAGCTATCTCGATTTGAGCCGCATTCTCGAAGCGCAGCACCCGTCTTCGGACGCGCATGACGAGATGCTGTTTATCGTTGTGCATCAAGCCAGTGAGCTGTGGCTCAAATTGTGTTTGCACGAATTGACCGCTGCGCGCGAATGTATCGAGCGTGATGATTTGCGCCCTGCATTCAAGATGTTGGCACGGGTCGCGCGGGCGCAGCAGCAGCTGATCCAGAGCTGGGATGTGCTCAGCACTATGACCCCGCATGACTATTCCAAAATCCGCCCGTTTCTGGGTGCGTCGAGTGGGTTTCAGTCGGCGCAATATCGTATGATGGAATTCATGCTGGGCGGCCGCGACGCCAAGCACATTCGCCTGCACGCCGAGAACGCGGATTGGTCGCAGCGGTTGGAAGCGGAAACGCAGCGAGCGAGCCTTTATGATGCGGCGATTTCTCTACTGGCGCGCAGGGGGTTGAAGATCGATGACAAGGCGTCCGATCGCGACCCCAAGGCGTCTTACGAACACAATCCCAGCGTCGAGGCAGCATGGGCCGAGATTTATCAGGATCCGCACACCCATTGGGACTTGTATGAGCTCGCCGAAAAGCTCGTTGACCTCGAATACCACTTCCAGCGCTGGCGTTTCGGACACCTCAAGACCGTGGAGCGGATTATTGGCTTCAAACGCGGGACAGGCGGGACCCCGGGCGTGCCGTATCTGGCCGGTGTTTTGAAGCAGGCGTTCTTTCCCGAGCTGCTCAGCGTGCGGACCGCGATATGAAACGGCGCATCTGGGATATCTCGCAAAAGTTGCGTTCGGGCCTGCCTGTGTGGCCGGGTGATACGGCGTTCCAGCACGCGCGGACGTGGCAGATGGACGAAGGTTCGCCGGTCAATGTCTCCGCGCTAACCCTCTCCACGCATACCGGCGCGCATGCCGATGCGCCGCTGCATTACAGCGAGACCGCGCCCGATATCGCTGGCGTCGGGCTGGACCCATATCTAGGCGAGTGCGTGGTGGTGGATGCGCGGCAAAGCGGGGCTCTGATCGAAGTGGATGATTTAGCCGAAATCGCCCTCGCCGAGCGCGTGTTGTTCCGGACCTTCGATGCCTTCCCGCACGATGCGTGGGTCGAGAATACCAAGGCCATTGCTCCGGCGACCATAGACTGGCTGGCAGAACGAGGGGTCAAATTGGTCGGGCTGGATGGCCCGTCGATTGATCCGCAAAGCTCCAAGACCATGGACGCGCACAAAGCAGTTTTGCGCTATGATATGCGCGTGTTGGAAGGGCTGGTGCTCGATGATGTACCAGCGGGGCGATATGAATTGATCGCCTTGCCGCTGCCGATTGAGGGCGGGGATGCCTCACCTGTGCGAGCCATTTTGCGGGAGTTGGCCAATGCTTGATCGTGCGAAAGAACTCGACGCCGCCGATCCACTGGGCATCTATCGCGATCGGTTCCACGTGCCCGAGGGTGTGATTTACCTCGATGGCAACTCGCTAGGATGCCTGCCGAAGGCGACGCCTGCTGCGATGGCTCGGGTGGTCGAACAGGAATGGGGCGAAGGGCTGATCCGCTCTTGGAATGACGCAGACTGGTTCGAAATGGGCGCGCGCGTTGGCGGGAAGATCGCGCCGCTGGTGGGTGCTCAGCCGCATGAGGTGATCGCGACCGACACGGTCAGCACCAATCTGTTCAAACTGATTTCTGCAGCCCTCGCGATGCGTCCGGGACGCAAGGTTGTTCTTTCCGAACCCGGCAACTTCCCGACCGATATCTACATGATCGAGGGGCTCGACCGACAGGGCCTCGCCAAGCGCCGCCTCGCCCCGCGCGAGACAATGGTCGACGCGCTGGACGAAGATGTCGCGCTGCTGATGCTTACCCATGCGCATTACAAAACCGGCGAAGTGTTCGACATGGCCGCGCTAACCAAAGCGGCGCATGATGCGGGCGCGCTAGTCCTCTGGGACCTTTCGCACAGCACCGGTGCGTTGCCGGTCGACCTCAACGGTGTGAACGCCGATTTCGCCACCGGTTGTGGGTATAAATACCTGAACGGCGGCCCCGGCGCGCCAGCCTTCGCCTTTGTCGCCGAGCGACATCACGCGGACCTAAAACAACCGCTCACCGGCTGGTTCGGCCATGCGCGCCCGTTTGCCTTCTCGGACGATTACGAGGCTGCTCCCGGCATCGAGCAATTGCAGTGCGGCACCTCGCCGATCCTGGGCCTCGCCGCGCTGGAAGTGGGCGTGGATTTAATCGCCGAAATCGGCGTCGACCGGCTCTGGGAGAAGTCCAAGGGATTGTCCGAGTTCTTCCTCGAATGCGTCGAAGAACAAGGTCTCGAACTAGACCTCGTCAGCCCGCGTAACAGCGACAAACGCGGCAGCCAGCTCTCCTTCCGCCACGCAAACGCCTATGAAATCTCGCAAGCCCTGATCGCGCGCGGCGTCATCGGTGACTTCCGCGATCCCGATGTTTTGCGGCTGGGCTTTGCCCCTGCCTATCTGCGGTTCGAGGACATGACCGAAGCCGCGCGGCATCTGGCTGAAGTCATGCAAAGCGGCGAATGGCAGCGGGCAGAATTCAGCCAGCGGGCGGCGGTGACCTAAAGGCGTTTCGCTACAGAGTCTTAACCGGATTGCGCTATCGCCTTTGGCGAACGTGGAGCAATCGATGCATCGCACCTGTCTAAACTGTCACTCGACGGTCCTCGACGTGTTCGAACCGTGCCCAGAATGCGGGACGCGACCTACTGATCCCGCGATCAGGCAAGGGCCGAGCATGATCCAATACGATCGCCAGCGCGGAACTTACGAATTTCAGGCGTCGATCAAGGCGCGGGGCAAATCCGCCAGCGGACTGGAGCAAGACTTGCTCTATGACGTTCCTCAACTCTGGGGATCACAGGGACATTATGGCCCCGATCCCGGGATCGCGCTTGCCGAGATGCATCGCCAGAAAGTGCTGGCGAAAAACGATGGAGGTCTGGTCCCTGGCGTGAAGGCCAAAGGGAAGAGATCGCGCTTCGAAACTGCGATTATTCTGCTGGCTGTTGCAGTGGGAGTTTATGGAGCGGTGAGCCTAGCTGATTTGATATTGTTGCCTGGTTGACTGAGAAAAGCTGACCGATCAAGCTTCCAGCTCGATGTCCCAGTAAAGCCAATCGCGCCAAGTTTCGTGCAGGTAATTCGGCGGGAATTGCTTTCCGAACTGTTGCAATTGCCAGCTGGTCGGGCGGATCGGTTTCATCTGCACCGGCATCGCGGCTTGCTTGGGCGTGCGGCCGCCTTTTTTCATATTGCAAGGCGCGCAGGCGGTGATGATGTTCTCCCACGTCGTCTTCCCGCCAAGCCGGCGCGGAATAACGTGGTCGAAAGTCAGGTTTTCGCGATTACCGCAATACTGGCATTCGAACTTGTCACGCAGGAACACGTTGAAGCGGGTGAAGGCCGGGAACTCGCTTTGCTTCACATATTGCCGCAGCGCGATGACGCTTGGGATTTTCATGTCGAGGCTGGGCGAGTGAACGTGCCGGTCATAGCTCGCGACGATATCGACGCGGTCAAGGAACACCGCCTTGATTGCGGTTTGCCACGGCCAAAGCGAAAGCGGGTAATAGGAAAGCGGCGTATAATCCGCATTCAGCACAAGGGCTGGGCAGCCCGAAAGATTGCGCGTCGGGTCTTCTTCGACAGAGCGGAACTTGGCCGCCGTTTCTATCAACTCAGTCTTGAACACGCTTTGCGGCCCTCCTGATTGACTTGGAACATGACGTGACAGGTTCTTGAGTCAAACCCGTGACACTGTGCATATCCACAGGGATAAGTCTGTGGGTTCAACGTGGATGGTGCGGCCTGCGCGGCTGTGGCAAAGGTTTATGCGATGGAAACGGTCACCCGCTTTGCCCCCAGCCCCAATGGTTCGCTGCATCTGGGTCATGCCTATTCGGCCATCGTGGCGCATGATCTGGCACGTGAGGCAGGAGGTCGTTTTCTTTTCCGGATCGAGGATATTGACGGTGCCAGATCACGGCCCGAACTGGCCGATGAATTCCGGCGCGATCTCGAATGGCTTGGGCTGGAGTGGGAAGAGGTGGCGCCTCAATCCACACGCATCGCATCCTATGAAACGGCCTTCGCGACATTGCGAGAGGCTGGATTGGTTTACCCGTGCTGCTGCACCCGCAAGGACATCGAAGCGGCTGGGGCTGAGCAGGGACCGATGGGTGTGATCTATCCGGGAACGTGCAAAGGGCGCGATTTGCCTGATGACGCCCCGGTCCAATGGCGTCTGGATGTAACCAGTGCCGACAAGTCGGTTGGTCAGCTCAAATGGCATGACACGTTTGATGGTGTTGAGTTTTGCGATCCCTATCAGCTTGGCGATGTCGTGCTGTGGCGGCGTGATGAACCGGCAAGTTATCACTTGGCAGCCACTCTTGATGACGCGGCTGATGGTGTGACTTTGGTGACGAGAGGGCGCGATCTATTCGCGGCAACACATATCCATCGCCTGCTACAGGCGCTTTTCGACTTGCCCCTGCCAAACTATCATCATCACGAGCTGGTTCTGGATGATAACGGTGAAAAGCTGGCGAAACGGCGTGGTTCTGCGGCCTTGGCGGATCGGCGCGCGGCGGGCGAGGACGGTCTGATGCTTGCCGAGCAACTGCGGTTGCGAAAATTCTCGCTTGGAACTTGAGCCGAGACCATCCATTTGGACCAGTATGAACTACATTCTCATCCCTGTGCTCGTGGTGCTGTGCATCCTTGTCGTCGTCTCGCTGGTGCGCGGCGTCGTCGCGTTTCTGAAAACGACCAAGATCGACTTGGAAACCGGTGAGGGCGAAACCGTCACCGAGATGCAGAACATGCAGAACAAGGCGATGTTCGCGCGTATCAAGTATCAGGCCGCGGCGATTGCAGTGGTTGCGATCATCGCTGTGCTTGCTGGCGGCAGCGGCTCGAACTAACGCACATTCATGGTCAAACTGAACAAGATTTATACCCGCACGGGTGATGATGGCACGACGGGTCTGGTCGACGGCTCGCGCTGCCCCAAGCATTCGGCGCGCATCGCCGCGATCGGCGCGGTGGATGAGGCAAACAGCGCCATCGGCCTCGCCATCTGCGCGATCGAAGATGCTGGTGCTCGGGCGCTGCTGACCCGTGTGCAGAACGATATGTTTGACCTGGGCGCAGACCTTGCCACGCCATCCGAGGATGGCGATTTCGAGCCATCGGAAATGGTACTGCGGATTGTGCCAGCGCAGGCCGCGTGGATCGAAGGTCAGATCGACGCACTTAGCGAGAGGCTGGAGCCTCTGACCAGTTTCGTCCTTCCGGGTGGCAGCGAGGCGGCGGCGCGCGCTCACGTGGCCCGTGCGACCACTCGTGCGGCCGAGCGGGCAATGACAACGCTGGCGGATGAAACTTCGATCAATCCGGCGGCGCTCGCCTATATCAATCGCCTGTCGGATCTGCTGTTCGTCTTGTGCCGCGTGCTTAACGATGATGGCGCGGCGGACGTAAAGTGGGTTCCGGGCGCTAATCGCTAGTCAGACCCGAACTTCCCCGCTAGGGCAGCGCAAAATTGCTGCACTTGCGAAGGGAATCGCCACTATGCGGAACATTGCTGTCATCGGAGCCGGTCAGATGGGTACCGGCATTGCCCAAACGGTGGCGCAGCACGGCATGAATGTCATGCTGTCCGATGTGGACCTTGCCCGTGCCGAAGCCGGCAAGGCGGCGGTTGAAAAGGCGCTCGTCAAACTGATGGGCCGCGGCAAGATCGAAGCAGACGATGCCGAAAAGCTGCTCGCCCGCATCACGCCAGTTGCCGACTACGCGCCGATGGCAGAGGCTGACCTGATCATCGAAGCCGCGACCGAGCGCGAAGAGATCAAGAACGCGATTTTCGAAGCCGCAGGCAAAGTGTTGCGCGACGATGCTGTCATGGCGTCAAACACTAGCTCGATCCCGATCACCCGCATGGCGAACCACTCGCCCGATCCCGCGCGCTTTATCGGACTGCACTTCTTCAATCCGGTTCCTGTGATGGGTCTCATTGAAGTGATCCCCGGCCTCGCTACGGGTGAGAGCACGACGCAAGCCGTCACCGAATTTGCCAAGGGGTTGGGCAAGGAAGTCGTTCTGTCTCAGGACGAACCGGGTTTTGTCGTCAACCGTATCCTGCTGCCGATGATCAACGAGGCGGTGTTTGTGCTGGGCCAGTCAACGGCAGGCATCGAGGATATCGACAAAGGGTGTCGTCTCGGTCTCAATCACCCAATGGGCCCGCTTCAACTGGCCGACTTCGTGGGGCTGGATACCTGCCTCGACATCATCAATGTCCTCTATCAGACGACCAAAGACACCAAGTATCGCCCCGCGCCGCTGCTGGTGAAGTATGTCGAAGCGGGTTGGCTTGGGCGCAAAACGGGGCGCGGGTTTTACGACTACTCCGGAGAAGCTCCGGTTCCGACCAGATAGAAGAGCGCCTCGCGTTAGGCTGTTCGTATCGTTCTAGTAGTCGTAGTCTTCATCGTCATAGTCGTAGTCGAAATCGTCTTCAGCGTAATCGTCGTCGAAGCCGCGGCTGTCGTTTCCGCGGCCTTCTCGTTCATAGCCTGGGCCCTCATCGTCCTTCGCGCCAGTATGCCTTTGATTGCGATCCCGCTCTCTGGCTTTCTCTTCGCTGACTTCCTTTTTCTCGGTCTTTTCGCCGATTGAAGGCGAGGGGTCAAAGCCGCCAGTGTCGTCGATCAATGCTTCGTCAGCAGCAAACTCGATCTGCTCCTCGACGACTTCTTTTTCGTCTGGACCTTCCTTGTTCTCTGGCCCTTCTTCGACAATCTCCTGGAATGGAGGATTGTCGGACTGAGGCGCAGGACCGGACATACCGGACACCGCCGCAAAGCCAGCGGTTCCAACAACAACCGCGCCCGCAAAGCCGAGCGCGACCTTTTTGTTTTCGAACAGGATCTTAGTCATGCGCGCTTCTTTAGCGCGATGCGGTTAATTATTGGTGGAAGTGAGGTCGCGCTTAAGCTCATACAGCAGGTCGAGCGCCTCACGCGGAGACAGGGCGTCGAGATCGGCATCGCGCAGGCGCGCAGCGAGGAGGTCTTCTGCGGTTTCTTCTGGCTCCTCTTGAGCGGCGGCAGCAAATAGCGGCAATTCACCAAGTCCCGCTGCGATGCCACCGGTCTCTGCGCGCGCAGCCTCCAGCTTGGTCAACACCTGTTTGGCGCGCTTGACCACGTCAGGTGGCACACCCGCCAGCTTTGCGACAGCAAGGCCGTAGCTTTGGTCCGCAGACCCTTCGGCGAGCTCATGCAGCAACACCAGATCGCCTTTCCATTCGCGCGCACGGACATGGTGCAGCGAGAGCGCTTCGCAGGTCTCCGCGAGCCGCGCCAGCTCATGGTAATGGGTCGCAAACAAGCACCGGCAGGTGATATGCGAATGGACAGCCTCGACAATAGCCCATGCAAGCGCCAGCCCGTCATAGGTGGACGTGCCCCGACCGACTTCATCGAGGATAACGAAACTGCGTTCGGTCGCTTGGCTAAGGATAGCCGCGGTTTCGACCATTTCGACCATGAAGGTTGAGCGTCCGCGCGCGAGATTGTCCGAAGCACCAACGCGGCTGAACAAGCGATCGACCAATCCGATCTGCGCCGATTGCGCCGGTACGAAGCATCCGGCCTGCGCCATCAAGACAATCAGCGCATTTTGGCGAAGGAAGGTCGACTTACCGCCCATATTCGGGCCGCCGATCAGCCAAAGGCGGTTGTCCTGCGCGAGGCTGCAATCATTGGCAACAAAGCGGTCACCGGTCTTGGCCAATGCAGCCTCGACGACCGGATGACGGCCACCGACGATCGCGATATGGCCCGCTTTGGTCACATCCGGTCTGCACCATTCGCCTTCGCTTGCGCGTTCGGCGTTGCCCGCTGCCACATCCAATCTTGCCAATGCGGAAGCGGTGGCGGCGATGGCTTCGCGTGCGGCGATGACCTCGCCAACCAGCTCTTCAAAATGCGATTCCTCGGCGGCCAATGCCCGCCCGCCAGCTTCGGAAATCCGGCTGGCTTCTTCGTGGAGGCTCAGCGAATTGAACCGCACCGCGCCCTTCATGGTTTGGCGATGGGTAAAGCCGCTGTCTGCGTCCATGAACGGGTCTGCATGGCGGCTGGGCACTTCGATGAAATATCCGAGCACACCGTTATGCTTGATCTTCAGCGAGGAGACGCCGGTTTCTTCTCGGTAGCGTGCTTCCATTGCCGCGATGGCTCTGCGTGCGTTGCCCGAGACCTCGCGCAGCTCATCAAGGCTTGCGTCGTATCCGTCGGCTATAAACCCGCCATTGCCGCGCTCGGTCGGCGGTGAGGCGACGAGAGCACGCGCCAGCAGATCGGTCAGCGCGCCATGGCCGGTGAATTGCGGTTGCAGCCTATCGAGCAATGCTGGCCGATCACTCACAGTGGCCAGCCAGTCATGCAGACGCTGAGCCTCGCCCAATCCGTCGCGCACCTGCCCCAGATCGCGCGGAGAACCGCGCCCCGCCACAATGCGTCCTAATGCACGGCCGATGTCAGGCAGCGTGCGAAGTACTTCGCGCAGGTCAGCGCGTTCAACCGGGCGGTCATGCCAGAATTGCACCGTGGCAAGCCGGTCTTCGATTGTCTTTTGATCGAGAAGCGGCGCGGAAAGGTCCTCGGCCAACAGCCGTGAACCTGCCCCCGTCGAGCAACGATCCAGCGTCGCGATCAAGCTGCCGGAGCGACCGCCTTGCGAGCTTTCGAGAATTTCAAGGCTGCCGCGCGTCGCCTCATCCATCTCCATGCCGGATGCGCTTGCGCGCGCCACGGGTGGGAGCAGGAACGGCAACTGGCCGCGTCCGACATGGTCGAGATAGGCGATCAATCCGCCCGCTGCGGAAAGCATGGCACGAGAGAATGCGCCGAAACCGTTGAGGGTGGCGACCTCGTGCAGCTTCTTCAGCCTCGCCTCGCCCTCATCGCTGCCAAAGACGCTCGCCGCGTGGAAGGTGGCATCCTCTGGTCCGTGCGCCCAACCTTCTGGCACCACGACCTCGGTCGCATTGAGCCGAGCCAAAGCTGCGCCCAGCATGTTGGGCGCGCATTCCTCCAGAACCATCGCGCCAGTCGAGATGTCGCAGGCAGCAATCCCGATGGTTCCGCGCACTTCCGCCAAGGCAGCGAGCAGATTGGCGCGTTTTGGCTCAAGCAGCGCTTCTTCGGTCAGCGTGCCTGCGGTGACGAAGCGGACGATATCGCGCTTCACAAGTGCCTTGGACGAGGGCTTGCCTTCCGCTTTCGCGCGGGCCTTGGCCTCATCCGGCGTTTCGACCTGTTCGGCAATCGCCACACGCTCGCCCGATTTGATCAGCCGCGCGAGATACCCTTCCGCCGAATGCACTGGCACGCCGCACATGGGAACTGGCTCGCCGCCATGCTCCCCACGCGCGGTCAAAGCTATGTCGAGGATCGCCGCCGCACGGCGAGCATCGTCGAAAAAAAGCTCGAAGAAATCACCCATGCGATAAAACAGCAGCGAGTCGGGCGCTTCCTGCTTGAGCGCCAGATATTGCGCCATCATTGGGGTGACTTTTTCGCCCATTCGACCGGCCTACCCAGCGTTCCAGTGATTCGGAACGGGCGACCTTACGGTTTCCACCCGTTTTGACTCTATCGCTGGCGCGCCGCACAAGCTAAGCGGCGCAGCAACACCGATTTTCTGAAGAGGCGCCATCCGATGGCTGACGACAAGACCCCGTCTTTCACCACCCGCGAAGCACTGTTTTATCACGAGACGATCCGGCCCGGTAAGCTGGAGGTGGTCGCGACCAAGCCGATGACGTCGCAGCGCGATCTCAGCCTTGCCTATTCGCCCGGTGTTGCCGCTCCGGTCGAAGCGATTGCCGCCGATGCTGCGCTGGCTGCCCGTTACACTGCGCGCTCAAACATGGTGGCGGTGATTTCAAACGGCACCGCGATCCTTGGCCTCGGCAATCTCGGCGCGTTGGCCTCGAAGCCGGTGATGGAAGGTAAGGCGGTTCTGTTCAAACGCTTTGCTGACGTGGACTCGATCGACCTTGAACTGGCGACCGAGGACCCCGATGCCTTTATCGAAGCTGTGGCTCTCATGGAGCCGAGCTTCGGCGGTATCAACCTTGAGGACATCAAGGCCCCCGAGTGCTTCATCATCGAGCAGGCCCTGCGTGAGCGGATGAACATTCCGGTGATGCACGATGACCAGCACGGCACTGCGATCATTGCTGCCGCTGGCCTAATCAACGCCTGCCACCTGACGGGGCGCGAGCTCAAAGACTGCAAGATGGTCGTGAACGGCGCGGGCGCATCGGCGCTGGCCTGTACTGCCCTCATCAAAGCGATGGGCATTCCGCATGAGAATGTGATCGTCTGCGACCGCTCCGGCCCGATCACACCAGGCCGCGACAATGTCGATCAGTGGAAAAGCGCGCATGCCGTGGCGACCGATGCGAAGGATCTGGAAGAGGCGCTGGCGGGCGCTGACATCTTCCTTGGCCTTTCGGCTGCCGGGGCTCTGAAGCCCGAATGGGTAAAGAAGATGGCGGACAAGCCGATTATCTTCGCCATGGCCAACCCCGTACCGGAAATCATGCCCGACGAAGCCAAAGCTGTCCGCCCGGACGCGATCATCGCCACCGGCCGCAGCGACTTCCCGAACCAGGTGAACAATGTGTTGGGCTTCCCCTTCATTTTCCGCGGCGCGCTGGATGTCCAGGCGACTACTATCAACGAAGAGATGAAAATCGCCGCTGCGCAAGCGATCGCGGAGCTCGCGCGCAAAAGCGTGCCAGAAGAGGTGGCGAGCGCTTACGGCAAGAACCAGAAGTTCGGTACGGACTATATCATTCCTGCCCCATTCGATCCTCGCCTGATCGAAGTTGTATCTTCTGCTGTTGCTAAAGCCGCTATGGATTCTGGCGTCGCCCAGTCCAAGATTGATGATTTCGAACAATATGCCCACGAGCTGAAATCGCGCCTCAACCCGACAACTTCGGTGCTGACCGGTGTGTACGAGGACGCAAGGGCTAACCCCAAACGGATGGTGTTTGCGGAAGCCGAGGAAGAAGTGGTGCTTCGCGCCGCAATCCAGTTCCGCGATTTTGGCTATGGCACCCCGATCCTCGTTGGCCGCACCAAGGCCGTGCTCGACAAACTGCATCAGCTTTCGGTCAGCGATCCGGGCAGTTTCGAAATCCAGAACTCGGCGGATAGCGAGCATGTGCCCGCCATGGTCGACTACCTTTACAAGCGCCTGCAGCGCCGTGGTTACACCGAGCGTGACGTGCGCCGCATGGTCAATCAGGAGCGTAATGTCTTCGCCGCGCTGCTAGTTGCGCTGGGCCATGGTGATGGCGTAATCTCCGGCCTGACACGGACTTTCGCGCAGACGGCAAAAGAGATTAACCGCGTCCTCGATCCCAAGCCGGGCGCGCTGCCCTTCGGCATCCACGCGATGATTGGCAAGAACCACACCACTTTCCTTGCCGACACCACGATCAACGAGCGTCCAAGCGCGGAAGAACTCGCCCACATCGCCAAGGAAACCGCGGCGGTTGCGCGGCGCATGGGGCACGAACCGCGCGTCGCATTCCTGTCCTATTCCACATTCGGCAATCCGTCGGGCCAATGGCTCGCCAATATCCGCGATGCGGTGGCGCTGCTCGATGCCGATGACAGCGTGAACTTCGAGTATGAAGGCGAGATGGCGCCTGATGCAGCGCTGAACCCAAAGGTGATGGAGCTGTACCCATTTTGCCGTCTGTCAGCGCCCGCCAATGTCCTCATCATGCCGGGCCTTCAGTCGGCCAACCTTTCGGCCAAGATCCTGCGCGAGCTGGGTGACAACGCCACGATCGGTCCGATGCTGATCGGGATGGAGAAGCCGGTGCAGATTGTGCCGATGACAGCGATTGCGCCGGATGTATTGACGCTGGCGGTGCTGGCGAGTGCAGGGGTGGTTGGGTAAGTCCTCCGGAGTCACTTGCCGCACTCCCAGCGCTTCGTTAGCGTTGTATTTGCTTTTGAAAACACTGGGGTTGCAGCCGTTGAAAACGAATTTCTTTGCCCGCTCAGGCGGGTCATCACTCCTTGCGCTCACAATTCTGCTCGCATCAGCTGGATTGAGTGCGCCCGTATTCGCACAAGATGTGGACGCTTCGAAACCTGCTGAAACACGAAGCGAAGCCGCCGCCGAAGAGGACCTCGGATTTGAGCTTCAGGACGACATTAGCTCAGTGTCATGGGGGATCACCGGCGCGGAAATCAAGGACGATCCCTATGTGCTCTACGGGACGCTTCCCAACGGTCTTCGTTATGCCTTCCGCTCCAACAATCAGCCGGGCGGTGAAGCTTCAATCCGGATGTTGTTCAATGTTGGAAGCCGTGACGAAGAAGATGGCGAGGAAGGTGCTGCCCACTTCATTGAGCATATGGCGTTCAACGGATCGACAAATATTCCCGAAGGAGAGCTACTGCCGCGGCTGGAGCGGTTGGGCCTTGCGTTCGGTGCGGATACCAACGCGGAAACTTGGCCCGATTACACAGTCTACAAACTCGATTTGCCCAATTTGGATGATGAGACGGTTGATAGCTCATTCGACATGCTGCGCGAGATTGCCAGTGAACTGACCATCGCACCCGATGCTGTTGAGCGCGAAAAGGGAATCATCGTTTCCGAACATCAGGTGCGCAATTCGGTTCAGCAGCGCTTGCTCGTCGAAGTCATACGCGAGGTTGTTGACGGTGAGCGTCTGCCAGACCGGCTGGTGGCGGAACCCGACGCCACAAAGGCGCTGACAGCAGATGTTCTGCGCGGGTTTTACGAAGGATATTACCGCCCAGAGAACGCTGTTTTTGTGATGGTTGGGGATTTCGATCCCGAAGAAATGGAACTGCGTTTCGCCAAGCAGTTCGCAGACTGGCAGCCAAAAGGCGAAGCGCGCGAATTCTTCAAACCGGAGCTTGTGGAAGCGGACGGTCAAAAGATCATTACGTTCATTGATCCGGGTACGACCAACATTGTTGAGCTGCAGAACATCTCAGCGTTTGAGTCGCCAAACAACAGCGTGGATGAGTACCGCAATTGGGCGATGGACCAGATAATTTCTGCGGCCATTACCAATCGACTTGGCGAGTATGCGCGGGCAGAACAGCCCATTTCGCTTGGCGGTTTTGCTGGCACTCAACCGATTTTTCGCTCTCTTCAGTTCACCAGTATCTCAATGGTTGTGAAAGACGACGACTGGGCCGCATCTTTAGCTGTAGCAGAGCAAGAGTGGCGCCGGATGGCGCAGTTTGGCGTTACCGATTCTGAGGTGAAACAGAGCAAAGCCAACCTTCGGACGATCATTTATGACGGCGCTGATTTCACAAGCGCCGCGATGGCAGTCGAGCTTGCGCTGAGCGCACTTACTGGATCAATCAGACAATCGGCTGACCAACGATTGGAGCTGTTCGACGAAATTGCAGACACGATCACCCCCGAAGCAGTTCAGACACACTTCCTGCAGAAATGGGGCAAAGAACCAACGCACGTTTTCTTGACTGCAAAGTCAGATGTTGAGGGCGGCAAGGAGGCAATTGCCTCTGTCATGGAAACAAGCGCGAAAGTCGCAGTAACAGCGCCTGAAAACGTGGCCGAGAAAGCGTTCGCCTACACAGATTTCGGCGCGCCGGGGAAAATCGCGACGGACTCTCGCATCGAAGATCTTGGCATTCGCACCATTACGTTCGAAAACGGCGTGCAGCTCAATGTCATGCAAACTGAATTTGAAGAGGATGCAGTATCGATCAAGGTTGAGATTGGCGATGGCATCTCAGCTGTCACAGATCAGGGCGGCATCAACCTGATGGCGGAAGTCATTTCTCAAGCGGACGATCTGGGCGAGCACAGCGCGGTTGAAATCGCGCGCATTACTGCGGGCAAACAGATCGGCTATGGCTATACGCTCAACAACGATGCGGTCATTATGGAACGCAGGACATCGCCGACAGACTTTCTCTTTCAGATGCAGCTGATCACAGGACAAGTAACCGACACAGCATTTAGCGCGCAGGTTCAGCGGCAATGGGCGGGTGTTGTCCCAATCCTGCAAACCAACCTGTCTTCATCGCCTCAAGCGGTGTTCGGGCCTGGCCTTTGGGGGGCGATCACCGATGGCGATGAACGTTTCGGGTTCGCCGATGTCTCCGCTCTGGCTGAACTTTCCATCGATAATCTGAAGGCATTGGTTGGCAGCCAGCTGGCCACTGGAGAGATCAAAATCGGAGTGGTTGGCTATATCGAAGAAGAGGAAGCCGTGGCCGCAGTGGCACGGACGCTCGGCGCGCTTGAACGGCCTGCCGTGCCGGCGCCCGAAATCCAGCCCGCGACCTTCCGTAAGGATCGTGAGGTCCAGACGCTCTTTCACAAAGGTGAGGCGGATCAAGGATTCCTCTCCTATACATGGCCCACTGATGATGGTTTTGATCAGCGAACCGCTTTGACACTGCGGATGCTGTCCGAAGCGCTGAATCTTGAATCCTTGCGGGTACTGAGAGAGGAGCTGGGCGCTACATACACGCCAGGCAGCTTCTCATATGCGTCACAGGTCTACGAAGACTTCGGCCATATAACCCTGTTCTTGCCCGCCACACCGGACAGCATGGATACGACTTCCAAATCCGTGCGCGACCTTATTGCCAGTTTTGCGGCCAATGCGCCGACCGAGGACGTGATGCAGCGTGCGCGTCAGCCCATTCTCGAAGGTTATGAGCGTGACGATGCCCTCAATGATGGCTGGGTCGGTGTCGTAACCGATGCGCAAAGCGACCCCGAACGTGTTGAGCACCGGCGCGTGCGCGCCGAAGTGCTCGCCTCAATCACGCCAGAAGAAGTCTTGGCAGCAGCGACGAAGTATCTGACAGCAGAGCCGATCGAGCTGCGGATTTTGCCTGAGCCGCAAACTAGCGCAGCGGAATAGGTCGGCTTAGGCGATCAGTTCTTCGATCGGCATGTAATCGAGATCGTATCCGAAATAGCGTGGGCTGAAGACTTTCAGCCCCGCTTCGGTGCGCCATAGAGGATCGCATTTGAAACCGAGCACGGCGACGGCTTGTCCGTTTTCGTAACCCGGATTGACGATCCCGTCGGCGCTTTCGATGTCGATCACGCTGATGAGATCGGGGCATGTGGCGACGACCTTGCCATCACGGCGGGCGACCAGATGCTCGTTCTTCACATCGGTTTCGAAGGTCTGGCCAGCGTAATCGCCGGCGCCTGTGATCGTCACCTTCCCTTGCAGAAATCCGTCCGCGTCCCGCCATTCGGTGCCAGCAACAGTTCCGGTGAAGAGCATGTAGCCATCACCCGCTTTGCGCGCCGCTTCGATGGGGTCTTCACCCGCTGCCTTCGCATCGCGAACAGCTTTGCCGATGTCGCGCGCAAGGGTGAGGCTGCCGGTCACCAGCGTGCCCTCTTTCTTGGCCTGTGCACCCGTGATCGGGCTGTCGGCCACTCCGCATTCGCGGCTGACGACGGCGACACTGCGCAAAATGTCCTCGGCGCGTGTCGGATCGCCCAAAGTGCCGACGATCATCTCGTCCCCGAACGGAGTGGCCGCGCCAATGGGGGTCAGTGGCACGCCGGCGACTTTGACCGAGTGCTGATTGATTTCGGGCACCGCGCGGCCCACAGTGTCCGCGTCAAGAGATGGCACGCCAAGACGCGCGGCCGTTGATAATCCTTCAGCGAGGCTGAGAGGGCCGATCTCGCCCAAGATTACACCGGAGAATTTCTGATCGAGGTGCTTCTCCAGCGCTTCGAACGCGGCCTGCACGGGGACTTCCACCCTATTCTCGATGGCGTCGAGCCGCTCCTGCATTTCCTCGCTCGTGTCGGCAAGGCTGGCGAGGCCATAGGGGCAGGCAACCCGGTCGGAGTCCGCCAATGCTGATACAGGCAATGCGGCAAAGGTAAGGCCCGCCGCCAGATCCTTCTGGATCAGCTTGCGCGCTTCTTCGAGACTGCCGCCGCCACCCGTGCCGAGATAGGAAGAGCCCACAAGAGCATCTTCAAGCGCGTTTGCATCGAGCGTCTCGGCATCGGCGCTGATTGTCCTATCACTACCGTCGTTCGCACTCATATCCTTGCAAGCTGCCAGAGCGCCGGTCGCGACTACGAGACCGCCCAGAAATTGCCGCCGTGATGTCATGTCATCCCCTCAAAGTGTCCAGTGTCAAAGCCGCCGGAAGCGGAAGTACCACACTTCGTGCCCAAACACTTCGCGGGCTTTGGTTTCATAGCGCGTCTCACACCAGCCGCTTGGGCGGTTCTGCCAATTGGCGGGTCCTTCGACGACCCACTCAAATTTATCGGTGTGCCGCTGCATCACCATCAAGGCGTGGCGCAGATAAATGTCGTGATCGGTGCCAAAGCGGAATTCACCGCCGGGCTTCATTTTCTGCGCGATCAGCGACACGGGTCCATCATTCATCATGCGACGTTTGGCGTGCTTGTTCTTGGGCCATGGGTCTGGGTGCAAGAGATAGCACATGGTCAAGGCGCCATCGGGGATACGCTGGAGCACTTCGATCGCGTCGCCGTGGTGGAGCCGAATGTTGGAGAGCCTCTGCTCGTCGACATGCGCGAGTGCAGCGGCAACGCCGTTTAGAAACGGTTCGGCCCCGATCAAGCCGTGATTGGGCAATAAGTCAGCGCGATAGGCAAGATGTTCGCCGCTGCCGAACCCGATTTCGAAATGAAGTGGGCAATCTTCGCCGAACAGCCGCTCTGCCGTCACCGGCCCCTCCTCGGGCACCGCGATTTGTGGCAGCAGGTTATCGACCAACGATTGCTGGCGCGCACGCAGGGGCTTACCCACGCTGCGGCCATACAGCCGGCTGAGAGTTGTCGGATCACCTTCCTTGAATGCGCTCATATTGTGCGCGCTAAGGGCAGGGCGGGGCGTTTGTCCAGCAGGATGTGCCTTGAGGTCCGCTCTGCTTTGCGGCTAGGCGATGCGGCGATGGAACAATTGCAGATGTTTTTCGATCAGCAGCCCGATTGGCTGCAATCGGCCATAGGTATTGCGTCGCTGGCTGTGGCGGCGCTGATCGTGAACTATGTGCTCAAACGCATCATCTTGCGCGCTGCTGCTCCCTATTTGGATGCAAAGACCAAAACGACCGACAAAGCAGCGGCTTGGTTGGCTACGGTTGTCCCGCTGCTGATCATTTCGCGCGGGGTCGAGCTGATCCCTCACCTGAATGACGATGTTCATAACGTTGTCGCTCACTTTGCGCAGGCGGCGATCGTTTTCACCGTCGCGATGGCGATCGTTAAAGGGCTGACCTACGCCAACGAAGTCTATGAGCGGCTTCCAAGGTCCAAGAACCGGCCGATCAAAGGCTTCGTTCAGGTCGTCAAAATCCTCGTTTTGTGCGGCGCGGCGATCATCATCATCTCGGTATTGATTCAGCAATCACCGCTGCTTTTGCTTTCGGGTTTGGGCGCGATCACCGCCGTGCTCTTGCTGGTGTTCAAGGACACGATCCTTTCGCTCGTCGCCAGTGTGCAGCTTTCGACGGGAGACATGCTGCGCGTGGGGGACTGGATCGAAATGCCCAGCATGAATGCTGATGGGGATGTGATCGATATCTCTTTGCATACCGTCAAAGTGCAGAACTTTGACAAGACGATTGCCTATGTCCCGACCCACCGGCTGGTGTCGGATTCCTACCGCAATTGGCGAGGGATGGCCGAAGCAGGCGGGCGTAGGGTCAAGCGTTCGCTTTCCATTGATCAGAATTCCATCCGCTTTCTGACTGATGACGAAGTCGTTGAGCTAAAGAAGTTCAAGATGCTCAAAGACTATCTCACGGCGAAGCGAGACGAGATTGCCGAGTGGAACGAGAAAGAGCTGTCGGGTGAGGACTCGCCCGTTAATGCGCGGCGCCTGACCAATATCGGCGTGTTGCGAGCCTATGTGATCGCTTATCTTAAGTGGCATCCGCGTCTGAGCACTGACAATTTTACCCTGCTGGTGCGTCAGTTGCCTTCGGGGCCGCAGGGGCTGCCGCTGGAAGTCTATTGCTTCACAGACACAACAGCTTGGGCCGAATATGAGGGGATCCAGGCAGACCTTTTCGATCACCTGATTGCGATCCTACCCGAATTTGATCTGAAGCTGTTTCAGGAGCCAAGCGGCATCGATCTTGGTGCAGCTTTGGGCACCCCACAAGACAGCTAGAAAGCAAAACGCCCGGCGCTCGCTTGGAGCTCCGGGCGTCTTATTGTCCGTGGACCAACTGAATTAAGCGGCCTCGACCTCTTCATGCGGGTCGCGCAGCACGTAACCACGGCCCCAGACGGTTTCGATGTAGTTTTCGCCGCTGCATGCGTGGCTGAGCTTTTTGCGCAGCTTGCAGATGAAAACGTCGATGATCTTGAGTTCCGGCTCATCCATCCCGCCATACAGATGGTTAAGGAACATTTCCTTGGTGAGCGTGGTGCCTTTGCGGAGCGAGAGAAGCTCGAGCATGGCATATTCTTTACCGGTGAGGTGAACGCGGGCGCCGTCGACTTCAACAGTCTTGGCATCAAGGTTCACAACCAGTTTGCCGGTGCGGATGATCGATTGGCTGTGGCCCTTCGAACGACGCACAACAGCGTGAATGCGTGCGACCAGCTCTTCGCGGTGGAATGGCTTGGTCACGTAATCGTCGGCACCAAAGCCGAACGAGCGGATCTTGCTGTCCATTTCGGCAATACCCGAAAGGATCAGAACCGGCGTCTGCACTTTGGCGACGCGCAGCTTCTTAAGCACATCATAGCCGTGCATATCCGGCAAGTTCAGGTCGAGCAGGATGATATCGTAATCATACAGCTTACCCAGATCGAGGCCTTCTTCGCCCAGATCAGTAGAATAGACGTTAAAGCCTTCGGTGGTGAGCATCAGCTCGATGGCTTTTGCCGTTGTCGGCTCATCCTCAATCAAAAGCACTCGCATCGTCGGTCCCCTTGTTGCCCCTGTTGGCGGACATGGTGTGCATGGTAACGCCTCGGTAAGAGGTGTTGTCATGTATTAACCACGCAACTTCTGAACGGAAAAGGTTAACGCGCGGTAAAGGGGTCCCTTAATTTTTTGTGAGTCTTTTGAGTCACACCGCTTTTCTGGAGCCCTCAGACGCCGGGCGCGAGCCATCCGGCTCGCTTGGCTTCGCCGCATATGCGGCGACGGGCAGTCGCCCTTGCGACGCTTTTAGCGTCGAACCGGCGCGACCTCATTTATGTATCGAGGAACACGGTTGCGCGGCAACCGCAAGCGCGACCGCGCGCCCGCAGCGACGCGACCTCTAGGTCGCATGAGCGAGGATGTCGCAGCGCGGATGCGCTGCGCAAATCAAAGAGCGTCAAGCTTTTTGGCGCGGCGTCGTTGCGCGCTTGAGCCGATCCCCACCGCCTCGCGATATTTGGCGACGGTGCGTCTTGCCAGCTCGAAACCTTCTTCGTTGAGCATATCGGCGAGCTTTTGATCGCTCAGAACCTTCTTGGGATCTTCAGCATCGGTTAGCGCTTTAATCCGTGCTTTGATCGCCTCGGCGCTGGCGCCTTCGCCGTCCGCACTCGCGACACCGCTGGAGAAGAAGTACTTCAGCTCAAACGTGCCGCGATCGCAATTCAGATACTTGTTGCTGGTCACGCGGCTGACTGTGCTTTCATGCATTTCGATCTCTTCGGCGACTTCGCGCAAAGTCAGCGGCCGTAGTTCAGACACGCCTTTGCGGAAGAAACCATCCTGCTTCTTAACGATCTCGGCAGCGGTCTTGAGGATTGTCTTCTGCCGCTGGTCCAGAGCGCGGATCAGCCAATGCGCGTCAGCCAGCTTCTCTTTCAGCCAACCCTGCGTCTCCTTGTCGGGAGTACCATCGGACAGTTCGACATAGTAACCGCGGTTCACGATCAGGCGGGGCAGGGTGTCTTCGTTAAGCGTGATGTCCCAACCGCCTTCGCCATTGTCCGCCAACAAGACATCGGGGATGACCGCACTGTCACTGCTGGGCGCGAAAGCTAGGCCAGGTTTGGGATCAAGCTCGCGCAGTTCGCGCAGCATGTCGGCGAAATCATCATCGTCTACCGAGCACAGGCGTTTGAGCCGCGCAATGTCACCCTTGGCGATCAGCTCCAGATTGTCGATCAGCTTCGCCATGCACGGATCATATCGGTCCGCTTCTTTGGCTTGCAGCGCGAGGCATTCGGCAAGATCGCGCGCGCCCACGCCAACCGGCTCAAGCATGTGCACGACAGTCAGCGCGTCTTCTGCCAGCTCCATATTAATGCCGAGATCATTCGCGATGTCGCGCAATCCGAAGGGCAGATAACCGGCATCATCGAGCAGCCCGACGATATGCCGGGCGACGAAGGCTTCTTTCTCATTGGTGGCCACTGCCCCGATCTGACCTTCCAGATGCTCGAACAGTGTCAGCTCAACCGCGCGTGTGGCTTCGATATCGGGGAGCTCATCGCCGCCCAGAGCCGTCCCGCCAGCTGCACCCCAGTCGCTACCACCCGGCGCCCCGTCTCCCGTATCGCGGTCGCGATCGAGTGCGGACGTGTCGAGATCGATTGGCGCTTCGGCCTCACCAGCCCCTTGCGCCATCAACTGGTCAGAAGTGAACTCCTCGCGCGGAATATCGTCCGGCTCGCTTGGCGCGCCTGTATCCTCGCTCGACACCGCTCCCGCCTCAAGCAGCGGATTGGCCTCGAGCGCTTCGCCGATGAATGTCTCGATTTCCAGATTTGACGCCGCCAGCAGCTTGATCGCCTGCTGAAGCTGCGGCGTCATCACCAAGCTTTGCGATTGGCGAAGGTCCAGTCTGGGTCCGAGCGCCATAGCGAGCTATCCTAGAGCGTGAAGCTCTCTCCCAGATACAGACGCTTGACGTTTTCATCTGCGACGAGGTCTTGCGGGGTCCCCGCGAACAGAACCTGTCCGCCATAGATAATGCAGGCGCGGTCGACGATATCGAGCGTCTCGCGCACGTTATGGTCGGTGATCAGCACCCCGATCCCGCGTTCTTTGAGGTCTTTGACCAGATCACGGATATCGCTGATCGAGAGCGGGTCGATCCCGGCGAACGGTTCGTCCAGCAGCATGATCGAAGGCTTGGCCGCAAGCGCGCGCGCGATTTCGCAGCGGCGACGTTCACCACCTGATAGCGCCATAGCTGGTGCATCGCGCAATCGCGTCAGGCCAAATTCGCTCAGCAGCCGCTCCAATTCGGCGGTACGTGTCGTGCTATCAGGCTCGACCAATTCGAGCACGCAGTTGATATTCTGCTCGACCGTCATCCCGCGAAAGATGCTGGTCTCTTGCGGCAGATAGCCTAGGCCCAGAATCGCGCGGCGATACATAGGCAGCTTGGTCACATCCTCGCCATCCATCAGAATTCGACCTGAATCCGGCTTCACCAGCCCCATGATCGAATAGAAGCAGGTCGTTTTACCGGCCCCGTTCGGGCCAAGCAGGCCAAGCACTTCGCCTTTGGCGACCGTCAGTGAAATGTCAGTAAGAACGGCGCGCTTGTCATAGCTTTTGGCAATCGAGACGACTTCCAGCCCGCCTTCGGGGCCAAGTTTCGTCACCGCAGCGTTCGGATCGGCGCGCATGGTATCAAGAGTATCGGTGTCACTCATCTTCCCTGCTTTAGGCACTCTATCCTTAACAGAAAAGGCTGTTTGACCGGTGAAATCGCGTTTTGGCAGGATTTTTGCTGTGCGACAGGCGCGGTTCGCAGCGAATGGAACATCGAACCCCTTCCGCGTAAGATTCTTGCATTTTGGTTACCGCGCTTGCGCCCCTTGCGACTCTCTGAGATAGTCTGGTCAGAGAGAAATCCGTTGGGGAGCGGTGCTATGGTTGATCTGTCTAAACAGCATGCGGCTGCGGCCGAGACGACGCGTGACTGGCGCAAGTCGATGAGCGACCATGTCGCCTACGCGCTTCTGGCCTACACTGGCCTCACTATTTTTGTGACGATCAAAGCGCTTGAGGGCGGTTCTTCGACGCTGCTTCCCTATGTCGGACTCGTGGTTCTTGTCGCCGGAATCATCCCGGCATGCCGCAAGTTCGAGAAGAGCTGGGCCACGCTAGATGATGATGCGGCATCGCAAGACACCGCACCAGAAGGCTTCCGCCGTGACACTATTTTTCTCTGGATGCTCGCGATCGGCCTGCCAATTGTTCTGACAGGCATTTTCAAAGCAGCGTTCGCAGCCCTCGGTTAAGCTTTCGCTCTGTCGATTGCTTCGATCACAACCTGACGCGCTTCGGCGGCGTCACCCCATTTGCCGACACGCACCCACTTTTCCGCTTCAAGGTCTTTGTAGTGGGTGAAGAAGTGCTCGATCTGTTGCAGCACGATTGACGGCAGATCCTGCCGCTCGGCCACATCCGAATAATATGGGAAGGTCGTGTCGACCGGCACGCAGATCAGCTTTTCATCGCCGCCATGTTCGTCTTCGAGGTTCAAAACACCGATTGGACGAGAGCGCACAACACAGCCCGCGATGAAGGGCGAACGCGCGATCACCAGCGCGTCCAGTGGGTCGCCATCCGGGGAAAGCGTGTGCGGGACAAAGCCGTAATTGGCCGGATAGCGCATCGGCGTGTGCAGGATGCGGTCCACGAACAGCGCACCTGATTCCTTGTCGAATTCGTACTTCACCGGTTCGCCGCCAGTGGGCACTTCAATGATGACGTTCAGGTCTTCGGGAGGATTTGAGCCGGTGGGGATCTTGTCGATGCGCATTGGGATTCCTGTCTTGTAATATGGTCTGCGTAACCCGCAGGCTGGAATTTTGGTTCCGCCCCTCTCCCAAAGGCTTGGCGCGCCGATAGCCTCCTATCCATATTGCGGCAAGTTCGACCTTCGCCTAATCGCACCAACAATATGTCAAAGAACACACCAAAAGCCATTCGCGGCACGCAAGACATCTTCGGCCCTGATGCCGAGGCTTTCGCCTTTGTGGTCGAAACCTTCGAGCGTGTGCGCAAGCTCTACCGCTTTCGGCGCGCCGAGATGCCGGTGTTTGAAAAGACCGAAGTGTTCAGCCGCGCGATTGGTGAGACGACCGATGTGGTCTCGAAAGAAATGTACTCGTTCGAGGATCGCGGCGGCGATTCGCTGACGCTGCGCCCGGAATTCACGGCAGGGATCGCGCGCGCCTACCTCACCAATGGCTGGCAACAGCACGCGCCATTGAAGCTTGCGACCCACGGGCCGCTGTTCCGGTATGAGCGCCCACAAAAGGGCCGCTATCGCCAATTCCACCAGATCGACGCGGAGATTATCGGCGCGGCTGAACCGCAAGCGGACGTCGAGCTGCTGGCGATGGCCGATCAGCTGCTGAAGGAGCTGGGCATTGAGGGAGTGACACTGCACCTCAACACGCTGGGCGATGCCGACAGCCGCGAGCAATGGCGCGCGGCGCTGATCGAGTATTTCGACAAAGTGCGCGGCGAATTGTCCGAGGATTCACAGGAACGGCTTGAGAAAAACCCGCTGCGGATTCTGGACTCTAAGGATCGCCGCGATCGAGCCTTTGTAGCTGATGCGCCCAAGATTGACGATTTTCTGACCGACGAAGCAACCGCGTTTTTCGAGGCGGTGACGAGCGGGCTGGATGCGGCAGGCGTGAAATGGAAACGTGCCGAAAGCCTCGTGCGCGGGCTCGACTACTACCGGCACACCGCGTTTGAGTTCATTCCTGATGAAGGCTCGGCGGCGGCTGATGCGCTGGGTTCGCAGAGCACCGTTCTGGGCGGCGGGCGCTATGACGGCCTGATGGAATCGCTGGGCGGTCCCGCAACGCCTGCGGTCGGCTGGGCTGCTGGCATTGAGCGCTTGGCCATGTTGGTGGGAGACAGGAATGCTGATCGCGCCGATGTCGTCGTGGTCGTCGAAGATGATGCGATGATTGCCGCAGGCCAGACGGCTGTGACCGCAATACGCAACGCCGGTCTTTCTGCTGAATTCATCGCCAGCGGAGGCAAGAAGAAGCGCTTCGACAAAGCGGTAAAAGTTGGCAGTCGCGTGATCCTTGCAATGAGCGACGGCGAACGTCGCCTGCGCTACGATGAGAACGCTGAAAGCCGGGATGAGCTTGCCGCCATTATGCGTGAGCTTGATCTAGACTGATGCATATCCCCGCTGAACGCCTTGACCAGATCGCCAATCGCTTTGCCGAGCTTGAGGCTCGCATGGCGTCGGGCACGCTTGAGGGTGATGAATTCGTGCAGGCGAGCCGCGACTATGCGGAGCTGGAGCCGGTGGCGAAGGTCGCCGCTGAGGTTACCGCGATGCGCGAGGAAATCGGCGGGCTCGAAGAGATGCTCGCTGATCCTGAAATGAAGGCGATGGCTGAGGAAGAGCTGGCCGCGATCCGCGAGGCGCTTCCCGAAAAGGAGCGCGCGTTGGCGGTGACGCTCCTTCCCCGTGACCGGGCTGACAGCAAACCTGCCATGCTGGAAATCCGAGCGGGCACGGGCGGCGATGAAGCGGCTTTGTTCGCGGGTGACCTCTATCGCATGTACGAACGCTTCGCCGCCGAACAGGGCTGGAAAGTCGAGCCGGTCAACATGAGTGCGTCCGAAGTGGGCGGGTTCAAGGAAATCGTCGCCAACGTTACCGGCCAAGGCGTGTTCGCCAAGCTGAAGTTCGAAAGCGGGGTCCACCGCGTTCAGCGCGTGCCGGAAACCGAAAGCGGCGGGCGCATCCACACTTCTGCGGCGACCGTGGCTGTGCTGCCCGAGCCGGACGAGGTCGATGTGCAGATCGATCCGGGCGACCTCAAGATTGACACCTACCGCGCGAGCGGCGCGGGTGGTCAGCACGTCAACACGACTGATAGCGCAATCCGCATCACACACTTGCCAACCGACACAGTCGTCACCTGTCAGGACGGGCGCAGCCAGCACAAGAACAAGGAAAAGGCGATGCAGGTCCTGCGCGCACGCCTCTACGAAGCGCAGCGCGAGGCATCACAGGGCGCCGAGGCCGAGGCGCGCAAAGCTATGGTCGGCAGCGGCGACCGCTCCGAACGCATCCGCACGTATAATTACCCGCAAGGCCGCGTGACCGATCATCGCATCGGGCTGACGCTGCAAAAGCTGCCGCAGATAATCGCTGGGCCGGGGCTGGGTGAATTGGTCGACGCGCTGATCGCTGAAGATGAAGGCAAGCGGCTGGCGGCTCTGAGTGAGTAATGGGAGCGGAGTGACGGTCGCGGACGCAATTCGTGCGGCTGCAAATCGCCTGAGCGAGACAAGCGACACAGCACGGCTCGATGCCGAATTGCTGATGGCGCACGCGCTCGATGTCAGTCGTTCAGATATGCTGGTGCGGCATATGGGTGACGAGGTTCCGGCTGGATTCGACGCGTCGGTGCAGCGTCGCCACAACAATGAACCGGTCGCTTACATCACCGGCTGGACCGAGTTCTACGGTCGCCGGTTCGATGTCGAGCCCGGCGTTCTTATCCCGCGGCCCGATAGCGAGATCCTGATCGATACTGCGCTGGAACTTTGTCCTAAACCGCGACGGGTGCTCGATATGGGAACAGGATCCGGGGCTTTGCTGGTGACGCTACTTGCTGAAAAGCCACAGACATATGGAGTGGGGATCGATGCCTCGGGCAAGGCAGTCGAGGTCGCAGGCGATAATGCGATGGCTATCGACGTTGCGGGGGATTGGGAATTCAACCGGCGCGATTGGCGCACCCCTGGCTGGATCGACGGTCTCCGCAATTTCGACCTCGTCCTGTGCAACCCGCCCTATGTCGAAGATGATGCCGAGCTTGATCCCGATGTGCGCGAATACGAGCCTGCCGAGGCGCTATTCGCAGGCAAAGACGGCCTTGACGACTATCGCGTTATCATCCCGCAGCTTGGCAAGCTGTTAAGTGAAGGTGGCATCGCCATCCTCGAAATAGGGCACACGCAGGCCGAAGCCGTCACCCAGCTGGCAGAAAAGGCCGGATTTGCGGTCGAAATCCGCAATGATCTTGCAAATCGGCCACGCTGTGTGGTTCTTCGTTGAACAATTCGCATACGGGGCTTGGCAAAGCGACTGACGCTCGCTACCTCCGAATCAGGCCATTGATCCGCGCAAGGGGCGCAAATCATTAGGCCAAGCTCCACATTCGATGTCAGACGGCCGTAAGGGCACGCCCCCGGCCAGGCAGTGCGGAGCGCGCGCTTAGCATGCGGCGCAAAGGCATGCATCGTGTTGGCCGATGGCGCTTTCGTGTGAGAATGCGCAAGGTCGCTTAAGGGAAGAATTTCCTTGAATAACAATCGTAACAATCGTCGCCGCGGTCGCGGTAATCGGGGCAATCAGGGCGGCGCAAACAGCCAGAACCGGATTGACAGCCGGGCACGCGGCAATGCGCCGCAGCTTCTGGATAAATACAAGAAGCTTGCGCAAGACGCGCAACACAATGGTGACCGTGTGCAGATGGAATATTATCTGCAGTTCGCCGACCACTATTTCCGCGTCATCGCTGACAACAAAGCGCGTCAGGAAGAGGCACGCGCCAAGCGCGCCGAAGAGCGAGGCCAATCGGGTGACGACGATGATGATTCCGAGGATGGCGATAACCGCCGCCGGAACAACCGCCGCTCGCGCGGTCGCCGTGATGATAGCGATGCACCTGCTGCAGAAGGCGATATGGGCAGTGAAGGCGAAGCCGGCGATCAGGAAGATGATGATCAGCCCAAGCGCCGCGCTCGTAAACCACGCGCCGACAAAAGCGATGACGGTGAAGAGCGCAAACCACGCGCTCGCAAACCGCGCAAGCCGAAGTCTGACGATGCTGGCGAGGGGATCGACTCTTCGATCTTGCCCCCAGCGATCGGGGGTGATGATAGCTCGGGCGGAGACGACACGCGTGAGGCTGTAGGCTAACGCGTACGCCCGGCTCCGCTTGAAGTTGATCAGGTGATCCGACCATGAGCGGCATTCAGGAAAAATTGGAAGCGGGCTGGGCGAAGGTAAGCGCGCGTCCGGCGCTTTCTTCGATCGTGCTCGGGTTGGTTGCCGCCTGTGGCTATCCACCGCTTCATGCTTGGTGGATTGCACTTCCCGCACTCGCGGCGTTTATCGCGCTGGTGCACCGAGCGAACAGCTGGAAGGCTGCGGCGTGGCAGGGCTGGTTGTTTGGCTGGGCGCATTTGACGCTGGCAAACAATTGGATCGCAACCGCTTTCACCCATCAGGCGAAAATGCCCGAGTTTCTCGGCTGGATCGCGGTGCCGCTGCTGTGCATCTACCTTGCGATCTATCCGGCGCTGGCGGTGCTTACGGCGCGGGTGATCAATGACAAGTTGGCGAAGCCCGACAGCGGGTTGCTGACATCCGGTTTGTTGCTCGCAGCGACTTGGATTGTGGCTGAATGGCTGCGCGCTTGGGTGTTTACCGGCTATCCTTGGCCGCCGCTTGGATTGATGCTCCTGGGCGGCTGGGATGCGCAAGGATTGGGCCGGTTGCTACCTTCAATCGGCACCTATGCCTTGTCTGGTTTCACCTTGGTTTTGGCAACCGGCTGTGCACTTTCGGTCCTAAGGCGAGATGCCTGGACGCCGCTCTTTGGCCTTCTTCCCCTTGCGATTGTTATGATTCTGCCTCGGCTAGGCGAGCCTGTCGAAACCGAAACTCGCTACGCCTTAATCCAACCTCTTCTCACCCAAGACGAGATCAACGATCCGTCCAAGTTCGACGAACAATTCTTCCGGATTGCAGAGCAGACCATGCCGGGGCGGGACGAGAGGCGCCTGGTCCTGTGGCCTGAAAGCGCGATCCCTGATTATCTGGAAGATGGTTATCCTCAGCGATATTACGGCGTGACTGGCGGCAATGATCCGCTGCTCGCCCGGGCGCGGATTGGCAGTGTTATTGGCGAGCAATCAACCCTGCTTACCGGTGTCACTAACCTTGATATCGGCGAGCGGGAGGATGGCAGCATCGGTGCGGTTACGGCGCGTAACTCGGTGCTTGGGCTGAACGGTCAGGGTTCGATCACCGCGCATTATGCCAAGGCGCATCTGGTGCCGTTTGGCGAGTATCTGCCGATGCGCGACTTGCTGACGCCGCTGGGTCTGCAGCGTCTGGTTGCGGGTGATATCGACTATGTGCCCGGCCCTGGCCCGCGCACACTGGACTTGGGCGAGCATGGCCGCGCGGGTATCCAGATTTGCTATGAGATCGTCTTCTCCGGTCAGACCGTCGATCGTACCAACCGCCCCGATTACATCTTCAACCCATCCAACGATGGTTGGTTTGGCGCATGGGGCCCGCCGCAGCATTTGGCGCAGGCGCGAATGCGTGCGCTGGAGGAGGGCTTACCAGTATTGCGTGCCACAACGACCGGGATCAGCGCCGTGATTGATGCCGATGGTATCGTTCGAGAATTCGTCCCATCGGGCGAGGCGGGGCGCATCGACGGGTTCATCCCCAAGGCCAAGCCACCAACGTTCTTCGCGCAATACGGTAATGCGATCCCACTCACTTTGGCGCTGCTTTTGGTCCTTATCACTTTGGGCCTGCCGAGATTGCTTGCGCTACGGCAAATGCGGGGCTAGGGCCGAGTTATAAAGACATAAAGCTTTCCTTATATGTGCGGAAAGCGACCCACTTCACAGGCATCCCAAGAGGTCCCCATGCGCAGCGAATTTCTGTTCACGTCCGAAAGCGTCTCTGAAGGCCATCCGGACAAAGTTTCTGATCAGGTCTCCGATGCGATTGTCGACCTCTTTTTGTCCAAAGACCCTGAAGCGCGTGTCGCTTGCGAAACCTTGACGACCACGCAGCGCGTGGTTCTTGCGGGCGAAATTCGCTGCAAAGGCGTGTACGAAAACGGCGAGTGGGTTGATGGTGCGCTCGACGAAATCGAGGCAACCGTTCGCAACACGGTTCGGGAAATCGGATACGAGCAAGACGGCTTCCACTGGGAAACGCTAACCTTTGAAAACCACCTCCATGGCCAGAGCGCGCACATCGCGCAGGGTGTGGACGCGGGCGAAGAAGGCTCGAACAAGGACGAGGGCGCCGGCGACCAGGGCATTATGTTTGGCTATGCCAGCGATGAAACGCCCGACCTGATGCCGGCGACGCTCGATTACAGCCACAAAATTCTGCAGCGCATGGCCGTGGATCGCAAGAATGGGACGGCCCCCTATCTTGAGCCGGACGCCAAGAGCCAGGTCACTTTGCGCTACCAGAACGAAAAGCCGGTTGAAGCGACCGCTATCGTCGTTTCGACCCAGCACGCACCGGATTACTACTTCCACAATGGTGAAGGCGATGCGGCGAAGTATGCCGAGCTTGAGTCTTACGTGAAGGGCGTGATTGCCGATGTGCTTCCGGCAGAATTGCTCACCGAAAACACCGTCTATCACATCAACCCAACGGGCTGCTTCGAGATCGGCGGGCCGGATGGTGACGCAGGCCTGACCGGTCGCAAGATCATTGTCGACACCTATGGCGGTGCATCACCGCATGGCGGCGGCGCGTTCAGCGGTAAGGACCCGACCAAGGTTGATCGCAGCGCGGCCTATATCACGCGTTATCTCGCGAAGAACGTCGTCGCCGCTGGCCTTGCGCGTCGCTGCACGATCCAGATTGCCTACGCCATCGGCGTCTCTGAACCGTTGTCACTCTATGTCGATCTGCACGGCACCGGCAGCGGCGCAACCGAAGACCAGCTCGAAAAGGTTCTGCCCGAGCTCGTGCGTCTGACACCGCGCGGAATCCGCACGCATCTGGGTCTGAACAAGCCGATTTATCGCACCAGCGCTGCCTATGGCCACTTTGGCCGCACCGCAGAAGGCGACCTGTTCCCCTGGGAAAAGACGGATTTGGTCGATAGCCTGAAGGCAGCGCTCGCGTAATTTGGTAGGGCGCTGCGCATGGTAGCGCCCGCATCATCCAGCCACAGCCGGATCACCCAGCTCGACGCGCTGCGCGGGCTGGCGGTGATCGGCATTGTCTGGATGAACGTCTACGTTTTCGCGCTACCTTCGCAAGGATACTACAACCCCACCGCATGGTCAGGCAGCGCAGTCGGAGAGGCCGGTCCGTTTGACCGTCTGGTTTGGACCGCAAGTTTCGTCTTCATCGAAGACAAGTTTCGCACGCTGTTCGCGATGCTGTTCGGTGCGGGCTGCCTTATCCTGATCGAGAAGGCCGAGGCCAAGGGCGCCGAGCGCGTGTGGCGGGCGCATTTTGCGCGTATGGCAGTGTTGTTTGCCATCGGCTTTGCGCACGCCATCCTGCTCGCCAACAATGACATTCTACGCGCCTACGCTTTGGCGGGATGCGCTATTCCGTTGCTCGCCAGGCTGTCGGTGCGCGCGCTAGTCGCCATCGCGGTTGGCTTGATAGTCCTGCATATCGGCGGGGGGATCATCACGTTCGGTAAGGCTATGCTTGATTGGGGGCGGGGCTATCAGGGCAGCGATGTTGTCATGTTCGCCCAGCGCAATTTCGGGGCTGAAGCCTGGGCGATCGAGTTCTCGCTAGAGCAGGGGCGCGAGAGTTTTGGCGAACGAATTGAGCGGCGGCTCGCGGGGTTCAGCACGCAGCTGACCACAATCCTTGGTTCGGTGCCGATCAACCTCGCAGCGATGGCACTGGGTATGGCGCTTTGGAAAAGCCGCATGTTTGCCGCTGAATGGCGCACCTTCCGGCTGCAACGCCTCGCGGCTGTTTGTACGCTGTTTTCGATACCGCCGCTTTTCCTGATGGCGGGCTGGGTTTCGGAGCAGGGCTTTCCGGGCGTCTATGTCGGCCCGGCCTCGCTGGTCCTTTCGGCGCCGTTCGATACCGCGCTTGGTGTCGCCTATGCAGCTATTGCGATGGCATTCTTTACTGCCGGTGGAAGGGCTTCCCGCCTGCTCGCAAGCGTGGGCCGATTATCGCTGACCAATTACCTGCTGACGAGTGTGATCTTGGCCGCAATGTTTGCAAGCTGGGGCTTCGGCCTGTTCGGTACGGTGAATCGGGCAGAGGCGCTCGCGCTCAGCTTTGTGCCGATCATCGCGATGCTGATCTGGTCCCCCGTCTGGACTGCACGTTTCGGCAAGGGACCATTCGAGCGGATATGGCGCAGCCTGCCCAAACATTTGTCCTAACGTGTTCGAGCGGGAGCCCCACATGGGACTCCCGACCCGACTATTGCCTTAACTGTGATCAGTTGCGGCCTGCGCCACCCATTGCTCCTCACGGAACCAGCCGCCCACTTTCCGGCCGAACTTGGCAATCGCATTCATGTTGAAGAAGTGCATCAACCCCAACGCAACGACGACGATGCCCACTTTGGTTGCGAGGAACCGGACGGTCTCCACCGCAGTCTCCGGCGGCGTGCCAAAACGCAGGGTCAACAGAATCCAGCCGAGGTTCACGAGATAGAAGCCGACGACCAGCAAGTGGTTGGTCGATTTCGCCAGTGTCTCATCATGGCCAAAGCACTCGGTCAGGAACACGAGGCCATTTTTCGAAAGCGTATGGGCAACCCAGACGGTGAGACCAATGCTGACTGTGAGATAAACGAGGTACGCAATAAGTTCGAACATCAATTCCTCCTGTAATTTCTGTAATTAGTGAAATAACTAGTTGTGGGTTTGATGCATGGAATGCTCCTGTCGAAGTTTCAGATTAAGCCTTGGAGGACCCGCCGGGCAGGAAGCGCGCGACGCCGCGGCCTAGCTTCATCAGGCGGACCAATGTGGGCTTGGGCAGGTGGCGCACATCGGCGTACCATCCCGTGAGTGTATCGATGAATTCGTGCATACGGCCAATTCGGTGGCGGACATGCTCTGGAACATCGTCTCGCTCGTTAAGGCTGACCGATAGCTGAGCAAGCAACTCAATTGTCGGATCCATCTCTCGCCGTTTTCGCTCGGCTGCGATCTTCATCAGCATGTCCCACAGGTCGGTCTCTGCGACGAAATGATCACGGCGATCACCTTCAACGTGGACACGACGTACGATCGTGTAGGATTGAAGTTCTTTAAGGCCATTGGAGACGTTCGACCGGGCAAGCCCGAGTGTTTCACAGATTTCCTCGGCATGAAGTGGGCGGTCGCTGAGGTACAGTAGTGCGTGGACTTGCGCGACGGAGCGATTGACACCCCATTCGGTGCCCATTTCACCCCAATGAAGGATGAAGGACCGCGCCTCTGGAATTCCAAGCAGTTTGCTCACGACTCACTCCGTTTCTTTAATTTCTGTTTTTACAGAAATAACGGATTAGTGCAAGGGCCTATTGTCGGACCGTCGCCGATCTGGGGGAATCAGCCGTGCTCGCCGAGCATCGGCGAAGGATTATCCAGCGCCAGTTCTGCCTCTGAAAACAGGAACGGGCTGCGCACGCCCGGCATTCCGCCCAGTTCGACCCGCATCCCTCTTGCGAGCACTTGGGGGTCGGCGAAAACCTCGTCGAGATTGTTGATCGGGCCGACGGGCACGCCATGCTGCTGACACGCCGCGAGCAGGTCTGCTTTGGTCCATTTCACGGTGGTAGCGGCAATCTCCGCGTCCAGTGCACTGGCATGCTCAACACGGCCACCATTGGTGGCAAAGCGTGGGTCTGACGCAAGGTCAGCGCGATCAAGCATCGCCACCAGTTTCTGGAACAAGCCATCATTGGCCGGTGCCAGGATCACGTGACCGTCGCTGGTGGGAAACACGCCATAGGGCGCAACCTGCGCATGCGCGTTCCCCATGCGTGGTGGATTGTCGCCAGTTGTGAAATGATACGATGCCTGATTGGCGAGCAGCGCGACCGAACAATCGAGCAATGCCATATCGACTTGTTGACCTTTGCCCGTTCGCTCACGCTGGAGCAGCGCAGCCTGAATGCCGTTGGCGGCCCAAACGCCGGTTGAGAGATCGCTGATCGAAATACCCATCTTCATCGGCGCGCCATCCGGTTCGCCGGTGAGCGACATGAACCCGCTCATGCCCTGAATGACAAAGTCGTATCCGGCTTCTTTTGCGCGCGGGCCAGTCTGCCCGAATCCTGTGATCGAGCAATAGACAAGGCGAGGTGCGTCTGGCGCGAGCGAGGCGTAATCAAGGCCATACTTCGCCAAACCGCCGGTCTTGAAATTCTCGATCACGACATCGGCTTCGAGGCAGAGAGTTTTGACCCGCGCCAAGTTATCGGCGTCAGAATAATCGGCAATGATTGACCGCTTCCCGCGATTGCAGGCATGGTAATAGGCCGCTTCCCGGTGGACGGATCCGTCAGCCGCTTTGCGTTCGACCCATGGCGGCCCCCACAATCGCGTGCCGTCTCCCTCGGGGCTTTCGACCTTGATTACATCTGCACCAAGATCGGCGAGAATCTGACCCGCGAAAGGCCCGGCGAGAACGCGCGCAAGCTCGACGACTTTCAGCCCCGCCAGTGGAGCATTCGGGTTTCGGGGCCGTTCAAGCCACATGATGTCAGACCGTTTCCAACGCCACTTCGTATTGTGCGCTGGTCTTCGCGGCGACCTCTTCCTCGGTCACGCCGGGAGCCAGTTCGATCAGGCGGAACGCGCTGTTTTTGTCGGCGCGATGGAACACGCCGAGATTGGTGATGATCATGTCGACGACATTGGTGCCGGTAAGCGGAAGGGTGCATGCCGGAATGAACTTGGGATCGCCAGCCTTGCTGTTGTGGTCCATCACAACAATGATCTTCTTGACGCCCGCGACCAGGTCCATCGCGCCGCCCATGCCCTTGATCATTTTGCCCGGGATCATCCAGTTGGCGATGTCACCGTTCTCGGCCACTTCCATCGCGCCCAGCACGGTCAGGTCGATATGGCCACCGCGGATCATCGAGAAGCTGGTGGCGCTGTCGAAATAGGCACTGTGTGGCAGCTCGCTGATAGTCTGCTTACCCGCATTGATGAGATCAGGATCAACCTCTTCGTCGTAAGGGAACGGACCAATACCAAGCATTCCGTTCTCGCTCTGCAGCGTCACCTGCATGCCTTCCGGAATGTGGTTCGCGACCAGCGTCGGGATCCCGATGCCAAGATTGACGTAATAGCCATCTTCCAGCTCCTGCGCAGCGCGAGCCGCCATCTGGTCGCGGGTCCAACCGGCTGGTTTTTCGGCGGGTGCGTCGGTCATCGTTTCGTTCCTCGTTATCGTGCTGGCGTTACTTAAAGCGAAGCACCAGAAATTCATATTCGCCGTGGCCCATCTTGTCGTCGCCATTCTCGTCATACCAGGCGACGAGATAGAGCGGGTGCTTGATGTCTTTGATGGCAGTCTGGATGCGAGTGCGATCCTCAGTCCACTTGCTGACAGAAGAGACGTGGAAAATAGGGCGGCTTTTGTCAGGGCCTAACCTCAGACCTGTCAAATGATGGTGGGCTTCGTCGTTCAGAAACAGGTCACCCTGACTTGCGGCGGTGTCGGCCATGCCGGTTGCTGGCCCAAAGTAGGCCGGCAAGACCTGAGAGGAGCGGTCGGCCCAATTCTTGCGCTTCGCTTCATCGGCCTTTCCAAAGATCGAAGCGTCATCCCAAGCGGTGAGATGATAGGTATCTTCATCGCTGCGCGCCGGAAAAACGATCGTGAACGACCGCTTCTTCAGCGTCGCCCCGGTGCGCTTATCGCCAGTGTAGCGAAGGGGGGCAAACTTCCCATCTTGCTCAATGCGCAAGGCGAGCCACGCTGAATGGCGCACCTCGCCAATTTGATCGTCTGCAGCAGCGGGGCTGATGTCAGCGGGCGACACGGTGGCTGATCCAAGAGCAAGCATGGTCAGAATTGATTTGATCGCGTGCTTCATCAGTCGGCCTTTCCAAGTGGAGGCGGCACTAGAAACCAGCCTTCGCCAATAAGTGCCTCGAGCGGCTGGGCGGCTTCGGGTTTGAGGAGGTGTTCGTATAGCTCGTCAAAATCCTCGCGATGATCCCCGGCGATGGCGAGGATGCAATTCTCGTTCGCGATTTCGACGCGGCGGGTTTGCTTGCGATCACCGGGATAGCGCATCAGCACCAGCCGGTCCTCGCCTTGCGGGTCCAGACCGGTTTGCGTCAGGCCCACGCGGATCGCGCCTGCGTCACCGGCTGTGCCTTGAGAAACCCAAGCGATGGTGACCCCTGCCTCGCGGATCTTCTGGAGGCCTGCCGTCACAGACGGGGCGACTTTGACTGCATCCTCCGCCGCAAGGGAGCCGCCGTGCGGGTCAAGGTCGATCAGCACCAACGGTTCCTTGGCGGCGCATAGCTTCCGTTTTGCGTCCAGCGACGCGGGATTGATGAGCATTGCCGAGGGAACGGGTTTGTCCGACGCCCCACCGATCGCGACTTTCGTTACGTAGTCGAAAAGACCATCATACGGGGTGGTGGCTGGCAGTGGCATAGCCACTGGTGTGGGCTGGGTTGCATCCGGATTGAGCGCCAGTTCAAACGCATGCTCTGCTGACGTCTGTGCATCACGTGTTCCCGATTGAGCAGGGGCAGGTTCTTGCGGCGCGGGGTTGGATTGGACTGGTACCGGGCTGGCTTCCGCGGTTTTGGGAGCCTCCACCAAGGGGCCTTCGCCATCGGTTCCCGCGCGCACCATTCCTGCCCCGGCAATGACCGGGATTGCCGCCGCGACACAGCCATTCAGGCATACAGCCATGGCCAGAATTGTCGCTGCGCTGGAGGCGCGGCGCGCGATCACGCGTCTTCGCGCTCCCGCGTGGTGCGGAATTCGATCTTCTTGTCGTAAGGTGCGCCCAAAACCATGCGGTTCACAAATACGCCGGGCAGATGGATCGCGTCGGGATCAAGCGCACCGGCGGGCACAATTTCCTCGACCTCGGCGATGCAAACCTTGCCGCATGTTGCGGCCGGCTGGTTGAAGTTGCGCGCGGTCTTGCGGAACATGAGGTTGCCGGTTTCATCAGCCTTCCAAGCTTTGACGATCGACAGGTCGGCAAAGATGCCGTGCTCCAGAATATAGGTCTCGCCATTGAATTCCTTGTGCTCTTTCCCTTCCGCAACCTGCGTTCCCACGCCGGTCTTGGTGTAGAAGCCCGGGATGCCCGCGCCGCCTGCGCGCATCCGTTCAGCCAAGGTGCCTTGAGGGCAGAACTCCACCTCCAGCTCTCCTGAAAGAAACTGCCGCTCAAACTCCTTGTTCTCGCCGACATAGGAGCTGATCATCTTTTTCACCTGCTTGGTGCGCAGCAGTTTGCCGATACCTTCATTGTCGATCCCGGCATTGTTGCTGGCAAAAGTCAGGCCGGTCACGCCGCTATCGCGGATTGCATCAAGCAACCGTTCAGGGATGCCGCACAGACCAAATCCGCCTGCTGCAATAAGAAGGTCATCTTCAAGCAACCCGTCGAGCGCTGCGGCAGCTGATGGAAAGAGCTTTTTCATGGCGGAATCCTGTCAGTGGAAGTTTGATATTGCCGATGCGGCCTGATTAGTGGCTCGGCCAGTCCCTGTCACCACCGCGCTTGGGGAGGCTGCGGATTGAAGGTGGCGGATGCGGAGGCGAGTCGAAATCCGCCCTATTTTTAATCATCATGATACAGCTTGCCTAAATATGAGGCAGTAATATGCGATAAACTGCACCTTAAGCATCTATCTGACCATAATGTTGCAATCTTTGCATCAAAAAGGGCTTTTTCGCACTTGCACAATGAAATTGGGTCGCGCATATGTTGTGACGCCTTTCAGGCATCCTCTCCCAAACTTTTTGGCCCGGCCTTAGTGCCGGGCTTTTTTCTGCCCGTTTGCAATCCGCACTTGGTCTGCCTAGCTAACTTTGCGCTCCATAATCGCCGCGATTCTGGGGTCTTGGACGCTGAGAGGAAATTTCATGGCTGATGCCGACACCAAAACTGCCGAACGCACTGCGAGGCTTCAGGTGGCGCCCGCGCGGCAGGAAGAGTCGGGCCAAGGTATCGCGCGCATGCCGCGCAGCGCATTTCAGACATTGGGCATCACGGAAGGTGATGTCGTCGCCATCAAAGGCAAACGAGAAACCGCTGCGATTGCCACTGCGGCCTTTCCCGAAGACGAGACGCTTGAGGTTGTGCGGCTCGATGGCCTTCAGCGTGGCAATGCTGAGGCAGGTTCGGGTGAACATGTCGAAGTCTCCGTCGCTGAATCGCGCCCAGCCAAGCGGGTGGTGTTCGCGCCCGCCCAGCGCGAGATGCGCTTGCAAGGTCCAACGCAGGCGTTGAAGCGCAACTTTTTCCGCAAGCCCTTGGTCGCGGGCGATCTGGTCGCCACCACTGGCCAGCAGCCGGTCCAGAACATGCCGAACGATGTGCGCCAGTTGCTGCGCGCACCGGCCTATGCGCTCACACAAATCCGCCTCTCGGTTCACTCGACCAGCCCTAAGGGCATCGTCCATATCGACGAGAACACCGAAGTCGAATTGCTCGCCGAGTTCGAGGAACCGCGCGATGCGCGGGGCACCGTGAACTACGATGATGTCGGCGGTATGGAAGAAACCATTCAGGCGCTGCGCGAGATGGTCGAACTGCCGCTGCGTTATCCAGAGCTGTTCACCCGCCTTGGTGTGGATCCGCCCAAAGGCGTGCTGCTGCATGGCCCGCCAGGGACCGGAAAAACGCGCCTTGCCCAAGCTGTCGCGAATGAAAGCGATGCCGAATTCTTCACCATCAACGGACCCGAAATCATGGGCTCCGGTTATGGCGAGAGTGAAAAGCGTCTGCGCGAGGTGTTCGAAGAGGCGACCCGATCCGCGCCCGCCATCGTGTTCATCGACGAGATCGACTCCATCGCGCCCAAACGCACTCAGGTGCCGGGCGAGGCAGAGAAGCGCTTGGTCGCCCAGCTCCTAACACTGATGGACGGGTTGGAAGCGCGCGCGAACCTTGTTGTGATCGCCGCCACCAACCGCCCCGACGCAATTGATGAAGCCTTGCGCCGACCGGGCCGCTTCGACCGGGAGATTGTGATCGGGGTGCCCGACCAATCGGGTCGCCGTGAAATTCTGGCGATCCACACACGAGGCATGCCACTGGAAGAAGAGGTCAACCTGGAAGAGTTGGCGCGCGTCACGCACGGCTTTGTCGGAGCAGATATCGCTGCGCTGGCACGCGAAGCCGCCATCGATGCCGTGCGCCGGATTATGCCGCGGCTCGATCTGGATGCAGGCGAAATCCCGCCAGACGTTCTTGAAGATCTGTGCGTCACGCGCGACGACTTCCTGTCGGCTCTCAAACGTATCCAGCCTTCCGCCATGCGCGAAGTTATGGTGCAGATGCCCAATGTCGGCTGGGACGATATTGGCGGTGTGGGCGATGCAATCGACAAGCTGAAAGAAGGCATCGAGCTGCCGCTCAAGAATGCCGACGCATTTCGGCGCCTTGGCATTCGTCCGGCCAAAGGCTTCCTGCTCTATGGCCCTCCCGGTACGGGCAAAACCTTGCTCGCCAAAGCTGTCGCCAAAGAAGCTGAGGCGAATTTCATCTCCATGAAAAGCAGCGATCTGCTGTCCAAATGGTATGGCGAAAGCGAGCAACAGATTGCGCGCATGTTCCAGCGCGCCCGCGCGGTTGCGCCGTGCGTGGTCTTCATTGATGAGATCGACAGCCTCGTGCCCGCGCGCGGATCAGGGCAGGGCGAGCCGCAGGTCACGGGCCGCGTCGTCAATACTATCCTTGCCGAAATGGATGGACTTGAAGAGCTGCAATCGGTGATCGTGATCGGGGCGACCAACCGTCCGACTTTGGTTGACCCCGCGCTGCTGCGCCCGGGCCGGTTTGACGAGCTGGTCTATGTCGGCACGCCTGACAAGGAAGGCCGCGAACACATCCTTGGCATCCACACCAAAGAAATGCCGCTTTCAACCAATGTCGATCTGGCCGAAATCGCCGCGAAGACTGACCGGTTTACAGGCGCTGATCTTGAGGATGTGGTTCGCCGCGCAGGGCTAGGCGCGCTGCGTCGGATGGGCGGCGATGTCTCTGCAGTCGAGATGCAAGACTTCGAGGATGCACTCGAGGACAGTCGCGCAACCGTGACTGCCAAGATGGAAGCCGAATATCGCAAGATGCGCGGTGAGCTGAAAAAGCGCGCGGCGGAGGTCAATCCGATTGGCTTCTTCCAGCCTGACACGCTTGAGCCAACCCGCGCCAATAAGCACGGCGATCCCGAAACGGATTAATGCGCTGCGTCCCAGCTGGCGCCGGTTCCAATATCGACCGCCAATGGCACATCAATGGTCACAGCCGGCAACGCGGCTTCTGACATGACACGCTCGATCACTTGTGAAGCGGCGGAAACGTCGCCTTCGGGCAATTCGAACACCAGTTCGTCGTGGACCTGAAGCAGCATGCGTACATCGGGCAGGCCCGCATCGCGAAGAGCGGGAAGCATTCTGGCCATCGCGCGCTTGATGATGTCGGCGCTGGTCCCCTGGATCGGCGCGTTGATCGCCGCGCGCTCAGACCCTTGCCGCTCCGCCTGGTTCTTTGATGCAATGCGCGGGAACCACGTTTTGCGACCGAACAAGGTCTCCGAATATCCGCGCTCTCGCACAGTATCGAGCGTCTCGTGGATGTAGCGCTGGATACCGGGGAAGCGCTTGAAATAGGTGTCGATCATATCCTGCGCTTCGTCCGGCTCGACTTCGAGCCGACCTGCGAGGCCCCAGCGTGAAATGCCATAAAGGATCGCGAAGTTGATCGTCTTGGCCTGCGCGCGCGTGTCTCGGGTGACCTCGCCAAACATCTCGGTCGCGGTGCGCGCGTGGATATCCTCACCTTTGGCAAAAGCGTCTTTCAGCGTGTCGACATCGGCCATATGCGCAGCCAGCCGCAGCTCGATCTGCGAATAGTCGGCGGCGAGCAGAACATTGCCGGATTCCGGCACAAACGCTTCGCGAATGGTGCGGCCGATTTCGGTACGGATCGGGATGTTTTGCAGGTTGGGATCGGTGGATGAAAGCCGTCCGGTCTGTGCGCCAACCAGCGAATAGCTCGTGTGCACGCGCCCCGTGTTCGGGTTGATCTGGGCCTGGAGTGCATCGGTGTAGGTTGATTTGAGCTTTGACAGATGGCGCCATTCGAGCACCTTGTCTGCAATCGGCTTGGCCGCTTCGTCCTTGGAGAGGTTCTCCAAGGTTGACTGATCGGTCGAATACGCCCCGCTCTTGCCCTTTCGGCCTCCTTTGAAGCCCATCTTGTCGAACAGTATCTCACCCAGCTGCTTGGGCGAGCCGACTGCGAATTCCTGCCCGGCAATCTCGTGGATTTCTTTCTCAAGCTCGCCGGTTTTGGTGGCGAACTCTTCGGACAATTTGGAAAGCCGCGCTCGGTCAACCTTAATGCCCTCGCGCTCCATGCCCGCGACTACCGGGATCAGCGGACGGTCAACGCGTTCGTAGACCTTTGTGCCACCTTCTTCGGACAAGCGCGGTTTCAGAAGCTGATAGAGCCGCCATGTCACATCGGCGTCTTCGGCGGCATATTCGGTCGCGCGGTCCAGCGGGACTTCGCCGAAGGGGATCGCCTTTTTGCCTGTGCCGCACACATCCTTGAACGCCAACGGCGTGTGACCCAGGTGGCGCTCGGACAGTTCGTCCATGCCATGACCGCCGCCCATACCTTCACCGCGCCCTGCGTCCAGATCGAAGCTGATGACCATTGTGTCTTCGATCGGCGAAACGTGCACATCGTAACGCGCCAGCACGTTCAGATCGTATTTGCCGTTCTGGAAAATCTTGGTGACGCTGTCGTCTTCCAGCATCGGTTTGAGCGCGGCGAGCGCATCGCCGAGCGGGACCTGTTCGGGCTTCTCGTCAAACATGTCCGTCCCGCCATGCGCCAGCGGGATGTAGCACGCATCATTCGGGCCGAGTGCCAGGCTCACACCGACCAGATCGGCTTGCATCGCATCGAGCGATGAGGTCTCGGTGTCCACTGCTACTTCGCGAGCCGCCTTGGCGCGGTCGACCCATGCTTGCAGGCGCTCCATTGTCTGCACCGTTTCATAGGCGGTGCGATCCAGTTTGGGCAGTTCGGGCGGAGGTTGGCGGTTGCCTTCTGCTGTTCCGGCATCGCCCGCTTTGTCGGCTGTCGCCGGATGGAGATTGTTCGCGCGCTCCGGGCTGCCTGTGCCAGCGCCCAGCCGCTTGAGCAGCGAAGTGAAGCCGTGGGTCTGGAGGAAATCAGAGAGAGGTTCGGGTGGGATGCCGTCCAACTTGAAATCGTCCAGCGGCTCGGGAAGGTCACAATCTTCTTTAAGCGTCACAAGAACGCGGCTCATCTCCGCATCTTCGCGGCCTTCGAGCAAGCGCTCTTTCAGCTTCGATTTCTTCATTTCCGGCGCAAAGTCGAGCGCGGCAGTGAGCGAACCATGCTCGGCAATCAGCTTGCTGGCGGTCTTCGGGCCGACGCCATAGATGCCGGGGATGTTGTCTACGCTGTCTCCCATAAGAGCGAGAACATCACCGACCAGATCGGGGGTGACGCCGAACTTCTCTTCGACTTCGGGGATGTAAATGCGAGCACTCTTCATCGTGTCGAGCATGTCGATCCGCGCGCCGTTCTCTTCGCCAACGAGCTGCATCAAGTCTTTGTCGGATGAGACAATCGTGACGTTCCAGCCCTGTCGCTGCGCTTCGCGGGCGTAGGACGCGATCAGATCATCCGCCTCCAGACCTTGCTCCTCGATACATGGAAGGCTGAACGCGCGCGTCGCATCACGGATTAGCGGAAATTGCGGCCGTAGATCCTCAGGCGGTGGCGGCCGATTGGCTTTGTATTCCGGATAGATATCATTCCGGAAACTCTTCGAATCCTTGTCGAGTATCACGGCAAGGTGGGTTGGACCGTCGGCCCCGTCCAGATCGTCAGCCAGCTTCCAAAGCATGGTGGTATAGCCATAAACCGCGCCGACCGGCGTCCCTTCCGGGTTAGTGAGAGGTGGCAGGCGGTGATATGCCCTAAAAATGTAAGATGAGCCGTCTACGAGATAGAGGTGCTGTTGCTGGTCAGACATGAAGGTGTGCTAGCACCGGCACTGCGGCCGCGTAAGAGCCGATTGGCCACCAGTCTTTGACGGCGTGGACAACTCGAATGGCCTCCCGAAATATGGCGAAAAAAAGGCACAAATAGGGCAAAATGGCCATAATTGGCTTGCATTGCCTCATTTTAGCCCTTATTTGGAAACGCAGAGTCGGGGGTCAAACAACTCGGCTTGGCGTGATTTCACTTAAGGGTCGCGCGTTCCACTCGCTGATTAAGGAATTAATATTATGCGTAAGATCGTTCTTGCTGCCGCAATCGCTACTTCGGCTCTGGGCCTCGCTGCTTGTGAGCAGGCTGCTGAAGAAGCTGGCAACGCTGCTGAAGCTGCTGGCGAAATGGCTGATGAAGCTGCAAACTCGACCGCAGAAGCCGCTGAAGGTGCCGTAGAAGGCGCAACCGAAGCTGCTGAAGGTGCCGCTGAAGGCGTGACCGAAGCTGCTGAAGGCGCTGCTGACGCTGCTACCGAAGCTGCTGGCGATGCCAAAGAAGCTGTCGAAGGCGCTGCTGCCGACGCTAAAGAAGCTGTCACTGGCGAGTAATTCGCTGCAGCCACTTCCCGTTTTGGGGAGTGTTTAGCATTCAGGAAGGGGCGGTACCGTTTGGTGCCGCCTTTTTCTTTGTCCGTGATCCGCTAGGTGATCGAAAGACCGTTACTGCCCACCATTATATGGCGCGTTGGTCCAGTTTTGACGCGGCTGGGCTGTGGTGCCGAAACCATCATACAATTCGCGGGCGATCGCCGCGATCTTGCGTTCACGCGCCAGCTTTGCCCCTTGTCCCGTGACATAAATCGCCACAGCAATCGCGCGGCCATCAGGATATTCGACGATGGCAATGTCGCTGGATGTGTTGTTGAGCGATCCCGTCTTGTTGCTGACACGGGCGCTTGCAGGCATCTTTCCCTTGATCCTTCGGCTTCCCGTCACCGTCCGGCTCATCGCGCCGAGCAACACACGCCGGCTTTGATCGGATAGGAAGTCGCCGCGATAAAGACCCTGAAGCAATCGCACCATCGCGCGCGGACTGGCGGAATCGCGTGGATCAATCCAAGTCGCCGGATCATATTCGCCATCATCGCGAACAAGTGTTGCGATGTCCCGGTCGATTGAAAAGTCACTGATGCCCTGACGCTTCATCCACGCAGTCACGGCACTTGGACCGCCCACCGCATTAAGCAACGTATCCGTCGCAGGGTTGCTCGACCGCGTGATCATGATCTCAATCAGATCGATTGCAGCCATGTTCTTACCGCGACGTTTGGGGGCAGCAACGGAGGAAAATTTACGCGAACGCACTGGCAAAAGCAGCGGAAACTCACTGGTCAGCGAATAACGGCCTTGCTCGACCATCTCCAAAAATGTGCCCGCAACCGCAACCTTGCTGGTCGATGCCATCGGGAACAATTGGTCCCCAAGCACCATGATCTGCTCGCCTGAATTCAGATCAACTGCCGCGACACCGATCCGTCCACGGCTGTCATCAGCCAAGAGGGAGATGCGCTGCTGAAAGCCACTGGCGTAAACCGCTTCTTGCGTTTGGGGTGACCGGACTTCGGTACCCAGAAGACTATCAAAGTCTGCCTTCAAGTCTTCGGACTGTGCCGAGGCGGGGGAGGTCGTTAGCGCAAGAGCGGCTGTTGCGGCCAGAATGGTCGAAGTGCGTTTGAAGAACATCAGGCGATAGTGCTCCTGTGGTGGTTACCCCTGACTTAACGCTGCGCGATTCGTCGCGGCAAGCGCACGGGCCATCTCGTGCGGTGAAATGTGCGTGGCTCACGGTCGGGATGGCAGGGCCGCGCATTTTCTGCTCACTCAAGCGCAATCATCGAAAACAAAATGCGTTCCATCGAAACAATCTGGATACAACGTCACATCATTGCGTTGGTCATGCAGAAACGCTCTTGACTGTCATGATCGGGGGCGCTGATTTGATGGCAAGCAATGCAACACAGGACTCTCATGAAAACCTCAAGAATCTCTGCCGCCAGTAGTTCGCGCGCGATCCTCACTGCCATGCTGCTTGGCACGTCCTCGATGGCCTTTGCACAACAGATTGTGCAGCCAGGCGCACCAGGGCAAGCGACGAAGACACTGACAGCTGAGGAAGCAACCCAGCTTGCCAAAGCGAAGTACACCGATGCTGATGTTGTGTTCATGCAGGGCATGATCGTGCACCACCAACAAGCCGTCGACATGGCGAAACTGGCGACAGATCGCACGAACAACGAAGAAGTGCTTGCCATCGCGGGTCGGATTCAGGCCGCGCAGGATGACGAGATCAAGTTCATGAATGAGTGGCTGTCCGCCCGCGGTGAAAAAACCGTGATGGTCGGCATGGACCACAGCGCCATGGACCATTCAAAAATGGACCATTCGAAGCACGCGATGGTCGATCACTCGACTATGGCTGGCATGGCAACTCAAGCGCAGATGGACGCACTTGCCGCTGCACAGGGCACCGAGTTCGACCGCCAGTTCCTGACTCTGATGATCGCGCACCACGAAGGCGCGATTGACATGGTCGACAAACTGCTGGGCCAACCCGGCAGCGCCGCCGATCCGATCCTTTTCCGCTTCGTTGGTGATGTCGAGAACGATCAGGAGGCAGAGATCGATAAGATGGACCTGCTACTCGCTGGCCTCTCATCTGATCCGCGCGCAGGTCTCAAATCAGGTTTTGCCGATGCAGGCGAAGCGATCATGAACCTGAGAAAAGTCGTCAGCCTGACCAAGCCAGCTGGCTTCTTTGATCCGGAAAACCCGTCTGATCTGCGCCCCGCGATCCCGCCGCGCGAGGATGAGGACGGTGAAGCAGCCGAAGGGGAAGCAACCACCGAAGAAAAGCCGGAGCCTCAGGCCGGTGACGATGCGCGACCACGTGGTGACGAAGAATCGCTTACCCAGTTTGCCGAGCGTTCGCCTCTGCTCGATTTTGCCAACACCGATATGGCGTTCTTCGACGACATCATGGTCGCGGGCAATTATCACGGCTTCAACATCTACAAGCTGGGTGACGATGGTGCGCCCGCGCTCATGAGCTCGGTTGTATGTCCGGGTGGTCAGGGCGACGTTTCGGTCGCTGGCGACATTCTGATCATGAGCGTCGAGCAGACCCGTGGCCGTGTCGATTGCGGTCTGCAGGGTGTTGAAGGCGACGTCAGTGATGAACGCTTCCGCGGTCTCCGCATCTTTGACATTTCAGATCTCACCGCTGTGCGTCAGGTCGGTCAGGTGCAAACTTGTCGTGGCAGCCACACGCACTCAATCGTGAGCGCCGATGATGAAAAGCTGATCGTCTACAACTCCGGCACATCGCGTGTGCGCAAACAGGAAGAGCTGAACCGCTGCATCGACAACCCGTCGGACTCGCGGACTGCTTTGTTCAGCATCGACGTGATCGAGATTCCGCTTGCCGATCCTTCCAAGTCGCGCATCGTCAGCAGCCCGCGCGTGTTCGCGGACGACGCCACAGGCGAAATCGCGGGCCTTTGGAAAGGCGGCGAGAGCGAAGAAGGTGCACAAGACACACGTCAGACCAACCAGTGTCACGACATCACTGTCTTCCCGTCGCTCAAGATCGCAGCAGGCGCATGTTCGGGCAACGGTATCCTGATGGACATCTCCGACCCGATGAACCCCAAGCGCACCGATGCGGTGTTCGATAAGGGCTTCGCATATTGGCACTCGGCAACGTTCAATAATGACGGCACCAAAGTCATCTTCACCGATGAATGGGGTGGCGGTGGTCGCCCGCGTTGCCGTGCGTCGGACCCGATGACATGGGGCGCGAACGCGATTTACGACATCGTCGATGGTAAGCTGGAATTCCGCAGCCACTACAAGATGCCCGGACCGCAAGGCGACAAGGAAAACTGCGTCGCGCATAACGGTTCGATCATTCCGGTGCCGGGCCGCGACCTGTTCGTGCAGTCTTGGTATCAGGGTGGCATCAGCCTGATGGACTTCACCGACAGCGCCGACCCGAAAGAGATCGCTTACTTTGACCGCGGCGCGATCAATGATGAGCAACTTGTGGTTGGCGGATACTGGTCGTCTTACTGGTACAATGGTCGCATCTACGGCACCGAAATCACACGCGGCATCGATGTGTTTGCTCTCGAGCCAAGCGAGCATCTGACCAAAGAAGAGATCGCGGCGGCAGAGGCGGCAAGCTACGCCAACACCCGCTTCAACCCGCAAACCCAGACGCAAGTCACATGGGATGAAAGCGTGATTGAAGAGGCAGAGGCCAGCCGCAAGGGCGGCTAAGCTAAGCCTTCAACAGACAACAAAAAAGGGCGGGTCAGCGTGATGCTGGCCCGCCCTTTTGCTATTCAAGGGTGCGAGATCAGCTCTCTTTGACCTTCGCCACCCAGTTATCGACCTGCTTCTCAAGCAGGCTGAGCGGGACAGATCCACCGCCCAAAACCGTATCGTGGAAGCCGCGAATGTCGAACTTGTCGCCAAGCTCTTCCTTCGCTTTGTCCCGCAGTTCCTGAATCTTGATCATCCCGATCTTGTAGCTGGTCGCCTGACCCGGCAGCACGAAGTAACGCTGCACCTCGCTGCGGGCGACGGTCTCGGGATTGGGTGAGTTTTCGAGGCAATAGGCTACCGCCTCATCTTCGCTCCAGCCCTTGGCGTGGATGCCGGTATCGACCACCAGACGGATCGCGCGCCACATCTCGCTCATCAGACGGCCGAAGTCGGAATAAGGGTCCTGATAACCCCCCATCTCTTTTGCTAGGTCTTCCGAATAGAGCGCCCAGCCTTCACCATAAGCGGAGATGAAGTTACCCTGAGAACGGAATTTGGGAACGCCTTCCGCCTCTTGCGCGATGGAAAGCTGCATGTGGTGGCCCGGATTGCCCTCGTGATAAGCGATGGCTTCCAGCGGCGGAATCGGCATCGCGGTCATGTCAGACAGGTGGGCATAATAGATGCCCGGACGTGAGCCGTCGGGCGTGCCGGGGCGGTAATGCTGTGCGGCGCCATCCTGTTCGCGGAACGGCTCCACCCGGCGCACTTCGAGCGGCGCCTTGGGCAGGCGACCGAAATACTCAGGAAGCCGCTCGGTCAGCGTGTCGATATGGCCCTTCGCACGGTCGATATAATCCTGCGCGCCTTTCTCATCATTCGAGAAGAAGAACTGCGGGTCCTCGCGGGTGAAGACGAAGAAATCCTCCAGTGTGCCTTCGAAACCGACCTTCTCCATGATCGCCTTCATCTCGTCGCGAATACGCGCGACATCGGCAAGGCCCAGCTCGTGGATCTCATCGGCGGTCATGTCCGTCGTGGTCATCTGGCCAAGGCTGTATTCATAAAACGCCTCGCCATTGGGTAGCGTCGTGACGCCAAGCGCCTTCTCGCTGGTGTTGGGGCGGTCTTCGGTGAACCAGTCGACGATCTCGCTGGTAGGCCGGAGCCATATTGTCGGTCAGAGCGGTTTCGGCCTCGGCCTTGAGCTCGTCGGCACGTTCCTGAGTGATTGTGCCGTCGGAAACCAGCTTTGTGAGATGTCCTTCGACACCGGCCCAAAGTGCGGACGGTTCGCCTTCTTCAAACGGAGCGCCGCTGATGATCTTCTTGGATTCATCGATCACCGCATCATAGGCGAAGCGGGGCGGACGTGTGCCTGCCTCGGCGTTGTTCTGCGCCAGTGTGAGCGCCTGATCCATAGCGGTCCCGATGCCGCTGATCCGGGCGATGAAAGCTTCCATATCGCTTTCGCTTTCCACTGCATGCTGACCCAGCAGGAAGCTTGGCAGGAAGGTATGGAAGCCGTTCATCTGCGTCAGGATGTACTGCTGTTCCATAAATTCGCGCGATGCAGTCGCCTGCTCGGCGCGCCATTTGAACATGTCGAAAGACAGCTTCGCATCGTCAGAGAGCGCATCGTAATCGAAGTTCGCTTCCATATCGACGAGCGCTTGCTCCCACCATGCGATCTGCTTTTCGACCGCTTCCATGCTGAGCTCATCAATCTTGTCGTAATCGGTCTTGCGACCCAACGCGGTTTGGCGGATCGGGCTGAAGGCCAGCTCTTCTTCGAACTTTTCCTCAAACCAAGTGTTGAGACATTCTGTTTGATCACCGGCGCATTCGATTGTCGCGGCGGTTGGTGCGGTCAGTGCATCGCATCCGGCAAGCGCGACAGACGCGAGCAGTGCGGCGGCAAGTTTGGTTTTCATGTTAGAAATTCCCCGTAATTTCGTTCTGGTTTTCCCATGCGCGCTCGCGTGAGGGTTTGGAAGCATTGAATCGATGAATGCGTATGTGCTGCCGACAAAGAAAAAGCCCCACCGGATCGCTCCGGCGGGGCCTTTTGTGTGCGTTGTAGCGCTTGAGTGGCTTAGAAGCCGCCCATGCCGCCCATGCCGCCCATGCCGCCCATATCGGGCATGCCACCCGGGGCGCCGCCAGCGGCTTTGTCTTCCGGAGCGTCGGTGATCGCCGCTTCGGTGGTGATAAGCAGGCCGGCAACCGATGCCGCATCCTGGAGAGCGGTGCGAACAACCTTGGTCGGGTCAATCACGCCAGCTTCAACGAGATTCTCATAAGTGTCTGTCGAAGCGTTGAAGCCCTGCGTTTCGTCATCTTCACGAAGCAGATTGCCCGAAACCACTGCGCCATCATGGCCAGCGTTCGATGCAATCTGGCGAACCGGCGCCATGATCGCGCGACGAACGATGTCGATGCCGCGGGTTTGGTCGTCGTTTTCGCCTTTGAAGCCTTCGAGCACCTTGGTTGCGTACAGCAGAGCTGTGCCGCCGCCAGGGACGATGCCTTCTTCAACAGCAGCGCGGGTTGCGTGGAGTGCGTCATCAACGCGATCCTTGCGTTCCTTCACTTCGACTTCCGAAGCGCCGCCAACCTTGATCACGGCAACACCGCCGGCGAGTTTCGCCAGACGTTCTTGCAGCTTTTCACGGTCGTAATCGCTGGTGGTGGCTTCCATCTGAGCCTTGATCTCACCGACGCGGGCTTTGATGTCGTCTTCGGCACCGGCGCCATCAACGATGGTGGTGTTGTCTTTGTCGATGGTGACGCGCTTGGCTTCGCCGAGCATGCCTAGCGTGACGTTCTCGAGCTTGATGCCGAGATCTTCACTGACCATTTCGCCCTTGGTAAGGATCGAGATGTCCTGAAGCATCGCCTTGCGACGATCGCCAAAGCCTGGTGCCTTGACCGCAGCCACTTTCAGGCCACCGCGCAGCTTGTTGACCACGAGCGTCGCGAGCGCTTCGCCCTCGATGTCTTCTGCGATGATCAGCAGCGGACGACCGCTCTGAACAGCCGCTTCAAGAACCGGCAAAAGCGATTGCAGGTTAGAAAGCTTGGCTTCGTGGATCAGGATGTACGGGTTTTCGAGTTCAACCGTCATCTTGTCCGGGTTGGTGATGAAGTAAGGCGACAGGTAACCACGGTCGAATTGCATGCCTTCGACAACGTCGAGTTCAAATTCGAGGCCCTTGGCTTCCTCGACGGTGATGACGCCTTCTTTGCCGACCTTGTCCATCGCTTCGGCGATCTTTTCGCCAACTTCGCGGTCGCCATTGGCGGAGATAACACCGACCTGCGCGACTTCGGCCGAACCAGCGACTTCTTTTGAACGGCTGGCAAGGCTGTCGACAACCTTGGCAGTCGCTGCGTCGATGCCGCGTTTCAGATCCATCGGGTTCATGCCAGCGGCGACGGCGGTCATGCCTTCGCGGATGATCGCTTGGCCGAGCACGGTTGCGGTGGTGGTGCCGTCACCAGCGAGGTCGTTCGTCTTCGACGCAACTTCTTTGAGCATCTGCGCGCCCATGTTTTCGAACTTGTCAGTGAGTTCGATTTCCTTGGCGACGGTTACGCCGTCCTTGGTGATGCGTGGTGCGCCAAAAGCTTTGTCGATCACGACGTTGCGGCCTTTCGGGCCGAGCGTCACTTTAACAGCGTTTGCGAGCGTATCGACGCCCTTGAGGATGCCTTCGCGGGCATCACGGCCGAACTGTACGTCCTTAGCAGCCATTGGAGTTTCTCCTGAAAATTGGGTGTTTTGAAAAAAGCGTGTGGGTCAGTCGGCTCAGCCGATAACGCCCATGATGTCGCTTTCCTTCATGATCAGCAGGTCTTCACCTTCGATCTTGACTTCGGTGCCGCCCCATTTTCCAAACAGGACGCGGTCGCCTGCTTTGACGTCGAGAGCAACGCGGTTGCCTGCGTCGTCACGAGTGCCTTCGCCGACGGAGACGACTTCGCCTTCGCTCGGCTTTTCCTGTGCGGAATCGGGGATGATGATGCCGCCAGCGGTTTTCGTGTCGGCTTCGATGCGACGGACCAGAACGCGGTCGTGCAGAGGACGAAATGCCATTTTGGTATGACCTTTCTAATAGGGTTGATGTGTCTCTTGGCACTCTCCTCCCGAGAGTGCCAGCGGGGCGCATGTGGTTGCGTGTCGCAGCAGAGTCAAGCGCCCAGCGCCGAAAAATTTCAGGGGGTTTTGGATATGCGCTGCGTGAGGCCCAGCCGCTCGCGTAGCATCCAGCGCCACGTTAGCAGCAACGCGGCAAAGGTAAGCCCGGTGGCTAGGCCGATCCAGACTCCAACTCCTGCGAGCGAAGTGTAGAAACCAAGCCCGATTGAGAGGCCAATCCCCGGGACCCAATAGCTGAAAATCGCGATCCACATTGGCATGCGTGTGTCCTGCAATCCGCGCAAGGCCCCAGCTGCGACAGCTTGAACGCCGTCAACCAACTGGAACGCCGCCGCTAGCGCGAGATACTGCAACGCGAAGCCCACAAGCGCGGCGTTACGAGCGGCGTATGGATCCACATAGATCGACAGAAGCGTGTAAGGCGCCAGCACCATCGCGCTGGCGGTGAAGGTCATGAAGATCACCGCAATCGCAATGCCGACCCAGCCCGCGCGCTTGATCCCGACAGGATCGCCCGCGCCATAGAAGTATCCCACGCGGATGGTCGCGGCCTGACTGACACCGAAAGGCACCTGAAATGCCAAAGCGGCGAGTTGCAGGGCGACGGTGTGTCCGGCGAGTTGCGCCGCGCCAATATTGCCCATGAGGAATGCCGCAGCGCCGAAGATGCCCGCCTCTGCCGTGACTGTAAGAGCGATGGGCGTGCCGATGCGGATGATCTGCCAAAAGCGCGGCCAATCAGGGCGCCAGAAGCGGTAGAAGATGCGGTATCGCGCCAGAGGTTTGTCGAGCAAGATCGCGGTGACATAGATGCTCAGCACAAATAGCGAGGTGATGATCGTTGCCACCGCCGCGCCGGTCAGGCCCAAGGCGGGCGCCCCGAAATTGCCGAAGATGAAGGCGTAGTTGGCCGCTGCGTTGACGACGACGCCAAGCGCGGTGATTGCGGTGGCAAATATCGGACGGCCCAATGCCGAAACATAATAGCGCAGCACCGCCGCGAGGAGCATCGGGATCAGCGACCAGATGATCACTACGTTGTACTCATTCGCGAGAGCGATGATCCGCGGTTGCTGTCCTGTCGCGACCATGATCGGCCCGAGCAAAAGGCAAAGCCCCATGCCGATGACGCCTGAAATCACGGCCAGCCAAAGCGCCATGCGCGTGGAACGGCGAACAGGCCGGAAGGATGGTGAGCGCGAACCTATGGCCTCTGCGATCAGCGGCGCGACCGCGCCGACCAGAGACGTCATGGCCCAAAGCACCAAGCCAAACAATGCGACGGCCAAGGCCGATGCCGCCAACGGCTCGTCGCCCAATCGCGCGATAAAGATCACGTCGATTGCGTAGGTGAGCATCTGCAGAAGATTGGCACCCGCCAACGGCCCGGCGAGCAACAGGGTTGCCCGGGTTTCTTCGCTCCATGTGAGTGTCCCCACAACGGGCGCATTTGAGGCGGCGTCATCACGCATAAAGCCGGCCCGAATACATTCATGCGGCGAATTGACCTAGTGCCGTTTGTTTCTCGGCCATGGATTCTGCTTAGTTGAGGCCCCCGCACCACAACTTGCCTTCACGCTGCCTGTGTGACAATCGGCGGTCAAATGAGGAGAATTCGAATGAAGAAGATCGCACTTTTGGTGGCCGCTTCATTGGGGCTGAGCGTTTCCCCTTTGGCAGCCAGCGACGAAGAAAGCCCCGTCAGCTATGATGACGCCATGAAGTGCAGTGCGCTTTTCTCGCTGCTTTCCGGAGCATCTGAAGGCAGCGAAGTGGCTGAATTTGAAGATATGGCAACGCGTTGGCTCGTCGTCGCGATGGACCGTGACGGAACCGAAGATGGCAGCAAGGCCGAAGCAGAGCTTGAGCCGATGCTCGACAAATTGATCGAGGCGCTCGAGGAATTTAGCGATCAAGAAGAATCCGCAGGTGAAGAATTCCTGACCAAAGGCATCGAATTTTGCGAAGGCAAGCACGCGCAGATCGCTGATGAGATTGACGGGATCGAGCTCGAATAGCCTTCCTCTGAACAAGACAAAGAAAAAGGGCGGTGCCATCGCTGGCACCGCCCTTGTCTTTTGAGCAAAGCTCGAAAGAAGCTTACTTGAGCTCGACGGTACCGCCTGCTGCTTCGATCTTGCCTTTGATCTCTTCGGCTTCTGCCTTGGCAACGCCTTCTTTGAGCGGCTTCGGTGCGCCTTCGACGAGACCCTTGGCTTCGGTGAGGCCCAGGCCGGTGATGGCACGGACTTCTTTGATGACCTGGATCTTCTTGCCGCCGTCGCCGGTGAGGATGACGTCGAATTCGTCTTTCTCTTCAGCAGCGCCGCCAGCGTCGCCGCCACCAGCACCCGGTGCAGCAACAGCAACAGCAGCAGCGGCGCTCACGCCCCATGCTTCTTCAAGTGCGGTTGCAAGTTCAGCTGCCTCAAGGACGGTCAGCTTCGAAAGTTCTTCAACAAGCTTGGCAATATCAGCCATGATGTATCACTCCAATTGTACGGGGCGGCCTCACAAGGTCACACCCCAGATATGTTTCGTCTCTTGCGAGTACGCGTCTCTTAAGCAGCTTCGCTGGCGCCAAAGGCACCAAATACGCGAGCGAGCTTGTTGGCGGGTGCGTTGACGACCTGAGCAACCTTGGTTGCTGGGGCGTTGACGAGGCCAACAATCTTGCCGCGCAGCTCGTCGAGGCTCGGCATGGAGGCAAGAGCCTTCACACCAGCTTCATCGAGCACCTGCGTGCCCATCGAGCCACCAACGATTTCCAGCTTGTCGTTCGACTTTGCGAAATCGACAGCAGCCTTAGCGGCTGCGACCGGGTCTTCTGACCAGGCCAGTGCGGTCGGACCGGAGAGGAATTCCTCAAGGCCCGTGTAATCGGTGTCTTTCAGGGCGAGCTTGGCGAGACGGTTCTTCGCAACCTTATAGGATGCACCGGCTTCACGCATTTTGTTGCGCAGTTCGGTGGACTGCTCCACCGTCATGCCGAGGTTGCGGGTCACAACGACCACACCAACTTCGTTAAACGCAGCGTTGAGCTGGGCAACCGCTTCGGTCTTTTGCGAACGATCCATGCCTTACTCCTTCACTATGGCCGCACGGACAAACGCCCGAACGACCGGCTCACATTTTGCTCTGCCGCTAACCGACAAAACAAAGTCCAACGATGGGGAAGGAGGGTGAGCCATCACGGCTCGGCTGCGGCACTCGCACGGAGTGTCCGCTGAAAACTCGTTTCCCCGCCTAGGCTGCAAATTAAGAACGGCAAATTCCGCTCAGCAACTGTCTCGGACGGATGACTGCAAAAGCAATCGGAGCGCGCAATTACTTTGCACGCCCCGAAAGTCAAGCGATTCTGTGTCTATGGGCGGTGAGCGCGAAGCAGATGTAACCCCAGCCAACCGAACCATACAATTTGACCCAAACCGAACAGATCCACCAGTTCACCCAGGGCGGGCACAAGGCTTGCTACACCCACAAGGCCAAGGACGACGCCGATCCAGGCCAGCGCCTTCGGCATCAATCCGTGGCTCAGGAAGAGCCAACTTGTCATGCCCATCCACACGCCGCCAAGAAATTCGTTCCCGCCGCCGATTGCATCTTGAACGACGCCAACAGCGATCCATGCGCTGGCTGCGTAGTTCGGGTAATTGACTGCGGTATCGGCAATCACGTTCATTCCGACTACGCTGATCATGCCGCTTGCGAAAACCAGACCGGCCCAGATCAGCCCAAAGGCTGTTGTTATCAGCATTGCGCCTTGAATGGCTTCGCTGGCTTTGCGGTGCACTGCGACGACCAAAACGGTCAGGGCGCAAGCCGCCAGCGGATAGAGCACGATCATCGCCAGCGTCAGGATCGGTAGATTGTCTGACACGAAAGCGACATTCCCGGCGGGCCCTTCGTAACCCGTTCGATCGATGACGCCTATGAACAGAGCAAAGCCGAAGATGTAGGAGGCCGCCATGAAAATGGCGGCCATCCCTCCGGCTCGATCAAGCGAACGCGGTGTTGCTTGGGCGATATCAGGCATTGCTGCCGTCTTCGTTGGCGTAACTCAGCAGATCGCCCGGCTGGCAGTCCAGTTCGCGGCAGATCGCTGCGAGAGTGCTGAAGCGGATTGCCTTGGCTTTGCCGGTTTTGAGGATCGAGAGGTTGGCGAGGGTCAGGCCAACCCGCTCGGCCAGCTCGGTCAGCGTCATGCGGCGTTCGTGTAGCAAGTCATCGAGTTTGACCATGATCGTTGCTCCTTCATCATCAGCAGGCATCACACGGTCCCTTCGAGGTCTTCGCGCATTTCTGCGCCATGGTTGAACACACGGGCGAGGATAAAGAGCACGACGGCAAGCAGCACTCCGGTGAGCGTGAACTCGAAATCGACGGTCAAGTTATCTTGAGGCACGTATTGGCTCAGATACGCGGCCAGCGCGCCGATAGGGAATGAGGCGATCTGAAAGCCGAGTGCGATCCAGCCCATGCGCGTCATGCGCTTCGAATTTTCGAAGGTGAATGGATCACTATTCGCGACGGATTTGATGATGCGTCCGAGCAGCTGGAAGAAGTGGAACGAGAACGCCGCCACCGTGGCTGCGAGCGCGAGCATTATTGCGGCCGCAAACTTTACCTTCGTGGCGTCGGCTCCGGCGGCTTCGGTCAGCTCAACAGCAAACTCAGCGTTGCTGAACAGGACAACCGGAACCAGTACGAGCAAAAACACCGTGACCAGTCCAATGACGATCATAAGCATGACGGTGAGGATTTTTCCGGCTGCGAGCAGCGGATCATTTGGCTTGGGTGACATGGGGATACTCCTTGGTCTTTCGCTCAAGCGAGCTCGAACGGCTGCGTCACTCCATAAGGGGACTGTGCCTGAGCCTGCGCAGACGGGGTGGCAACGATGGTGCCAATCGACGTGAAGGCGAGAATGACCGCTGCGAAGGCGGCAAGGGAGTTGGTGAAGGTACGAGACATATCGTTCTCCTTGATGTGACTTATTGTTTTTCAATAATCTCTATCTAGGAGCGGAGGGGTTTATCGTCAATCAATAAATATCGAAAAACAATAATATGCTGATTGAAAAGCGATATTTTAAAGCATATCGTTTTTCAATATGGTCCGGCCGGTGCAGTTTGCGCTTTCTCAGGTGGCATTTTCCGCCGTGATTCGAATCGCATGCATGGCAGTTGACCTCGGGCGCGCGTGTTCCTACATGGCCCTCACACGCCAGCTTCGAGCCGGACCGATTCATGCGCGGGGATCGGGCCAAGAATGGAAGCGGCGCTCGCCATATTCGCGACGTTAAGTTGAAGCTGCATTCCATGCGGCCTGAGAGGGTTTGCGCTTGGTATGCGGCTCTTTTGCGTCCGATGTGGCCGTTCTCTCGCGTGATGAACGGTAACCAACAAAGCGCGGGGGTATCTCCTCCGTAGCGAACAGCAAAAGAGGCACATACCCTCCATGGCAACCAAGGCGAAAGCGACCCGCAGCCGCACGGCTAAGGGCACAGCGAAACGACGCATCCGTAAGATTTTCGGCGACATTCACGAAGTCGTCGACATGCCGAACCTGATCGAGGTTCAGCGCGAGAGCTACGAACAGTTCCTGCGTTCGAACAAGGAAATCGATTACGTCTCCGGCCTGGAAAAGACGCTGCGCAGCGTCTTCCCGATCCGCGATTTTGCCGGCACGGCAGAGCTTGACTTCGTTCACTACGAACTTGAGCCGCCCAAATACGACACCACCGAGTGCCGTCAGCGTGGCATCACCTATGCCGCTCCGATGAAGGTGACGCTTCGCCTGATCGTATTTGAAGTCGATCAGGAAACCGAAACCCGTTCCGTCCTCGATATCAAAGAACAGGACGTTTACATGGGCGACATGCCGCTCATGACTGAGAACGGCACTTTCATCATCAACGGCACCGAGCGCGTGATCGTATCGCAGATGCACCGTTCGCCGGGCGTCCTGTTCGACCATGACCGTGGCAAGACTCACTCTTCGGGCAAGCTGCTGTTCGCTGCCCGCGTGATCCCTTACCGTGGCTCGTGGCTCGATTTCGAATTCGACGCCAAAGACATCGTCAATGTCCGTATCGACCGCAAGCGTAAGCTGCCGGTGACCGCGCTGCTTTATGCGCTGGGTCTGGATAGCGAAGGCATTCTCGATCACTTCTACAACGCCGTTACTTGGGACCGCGCCAAGGATGGTTGGAAAATCCCGTTTGTGGCCGAGAACTGGCGTGGCCAGAAGCCGACCTTCGCACTGGTTGATGCCAAGACTGGCGAAGAAGTGTTCCCGTCGGGTCAGAAGATCAGCCCGCGCGCTGCCAACAAAGCAGCCAAGGATGGCCTTAAAGATCTTCTGCTGCCGACCGAGGAAATCTTCGGCCGCTACGCCGCCGTCGACATGATCGATGAAAGCACTGGCCGCATCTACATCGAAGCCGGTGACGAAGTTGACGCCGAAAACCTCGAGAAACTCGACGCCGCAGGCATCGATAAGCTCGAACTGCTCGACATTGATGAGGTCAACACCGGTCCGTGGATCCGCAACACGCTGAAGGTCGACAAGGCCGAGAACCGTGATGAGGGTCTGGAAGCCATCTATAAAGTGATGCGTCCGGGTGAACCGCCCACCAAGGAAACCGCAGACGCGCTGTTCGAAGGCCTGTTCTTCGACGGTGAGCGTTATGACCTGTCTGCCGTTGGCCGCGTGAAGCTCAACATGCGTCTCGAGCTCGACGCCGAAGACACCGTGACCACTCTGCGCAAGGAAGACATCCTTGCCGTGGTCAAGGAACTCGTCGATCTGAAAGACGGCAAGGGCGAAGTTGACGACATCGACAACCTCGGCAACCGCCGCGTCCGTTCGGTTGGTGAGCTGCTGGAAAACCAGTACCGCGTTGGCCTACTGCGCATGGAGCGTGCGGTTAAAGAGCGTATGTCGTCGGTCGACGTTTCGACTGTCATGCCGAACGACCTCATCAACGCGAAGCCGGCTGTGGCCGCTGTCCGTGAATTCTTCGGCTCTTCGCAGCTGTCGCAGTTCATGGACCAAACCAACCCGCTGTCGGAAGTCACCCACAAACGCCGCGTTTCGGCGCTTGGCCCGGGTGGTCTGACGCGTGAACGCGCAGGCTTTGAAGTCCGCGACGTTCACCCGACGCATTATGGCCGCATCTGCCCGATTGAAACGCCGGAAGGCCCGAACATCGGTCTGATCAACTCGCTGGCTTCGTTCAGCCGTGTGAACAAGTACGGCTTTATCGAAACGCCGTATCGTCAGGTGGTCGACAACAAAGTGACGGGCGAGGTTCAGTACCTCTCCGCCATGGAAGAGCAGAAGCACACCGTTGCGCAGGCCTCGGCCGAGCTCAACGATGATGGTTCGTTCGTCGAAGACCTCATTTCGGCACGTCAGGCTGGCGACAACCTGATGGCTCCGAATGATCAGATCACGCTGATGGACGTGTCGCCGAAACAGCTCGTTTCGGTTGCAGCATCTCTGATCCCGTTCCTTGAAAACGATGACGCCAACCGCGCTCTGATGGGCTCGAACATGCAACGTCAGGCGGTGCCGCTGGTGAAAGCCGAGGCTCCGTGGGTCGGAACCGGCATGGAAGAAACCGTTGCGCGCGATTCCGGCGCTGCGATCGCGGCCAAGCGCGGCGGTATCGTCGACCAGGTTGACGCGACCCGCATCGTGATCCGCGCAGTTGGCGATGTTGAACCCGGCCAATCGGGCGTCGACATCTACACGCTGCAGAAATTCCAGCGCTCGAACCAGAACACCTGCATCAACCAGCGTCCGCTGGTGAAAGTCGGTGAGACGATCGAAGCCGGTGACATCATCGCAGACGGTCCTTCGACCGATCTGGGCGAGTTGGCTCTGGGTAAGAACAGCCTCGTCGCGTTCATGCCGTGGAATGGCTACAACTATGAGGATTCGATCCTCATTTCCGAGCGTATCGTGAAAGACGACGTCTTCACCTCGATCCACATCGAGGAATTCGAAGTCATGGCGCGTGACACCAAGCTTGGGCCGGAAGACATCACCCGCGACATTCCGAATGTCGGCGAGGAAGCTCTGCGCAACCTCGACGAAGCGGGCATCGTCTATATCGGAGCAGAAGTGCATCCGGGCGACATCCTGGTCGGCAAGATCACACCTAAGGGCGAAAGCCCGATGACGCCGGAAGAGAAGCTGCTTCGCGCCATCTTCGGTGAGAAGGCTTCTGACGTTCGCGACACCTCGCTGCGTCTGCCGCCGGGCGTTGCCGGTACCATCGTTGAAGTTCGCGTGTTCAACCGCCACGGCATTGAGATCGATGACCGTACGCGTGCGATCCAGAACGAGGAAATCGAACGTCTGCGCAAAGACGCTGCGGACGAGCGCAACATCCTCAACCGTGCGACTTACAACCGTCTGAAAGACATGCTGATGGGCCAGACGGCTTCGGCTGCTCCGAAAGGCGTGAAGAAGGGCATCGAAATCGGCGAGCAGGTGCTGGCTGATGTCGAGCGTCACGAATGGTTCAAGTTCGCAGTTGCTGACGACAAACGTCAGGCGCAGCTTGAGGCGATCAAGTCGCAGTATGACGAAGCCGTTGCCGGCATCGACGCCAAGTTTGAAGACCGTAAGGAAAAGCTCGAGCGTGGTGACGAGCTGGCACCGGGCGTTCTGAAAATGGTCAAAGTCTTTGTTGCCGTGAAGCGTAAGCTTCAGCCGGGCGACAAGATGGCTGGCCGTCACGGCAACAAGGGTGTGATTTCGCGCATCCTTCCGGTTGAGGACATGCCGTTCCTCGAAGACGGTACGCCGGTTGATCTGGTGCTGAACCCGCTGGGTGTGCCTTCGCGTATGAACGTGGGTCAGATCTTCGAAACGCACCTTGGCTTCGCAGCCCGCGGCCTCGGCATGGATATCGCTGATAAGCTCGAAGAGTGGAAAGCAGCGAACCCGAATGCTGCCGAAGATTACAAGAACGCCAAGCCGCCCGAAGCAGTGGTTGAACGTCTTAAGGACGTTTACGGCGATCAGTATCACGATGATCTGAACAGCCGTTCAACCGACCAGATTGTTGAACTCGCAACCAACCTCAGCGCAGGTGTCCCGATGGGTACGCCGGTGTTTGATGGTGCGCGCGAAGGCGATGTGACCGACTATCTCGTCAAGGCTGGCGTCCATTCGTCGGGTCAATCGACCCTGTTCGATGGCCGCACCGGTGAAGCGTTTGACCGTAAGGTCACCGTGGGCATCATCTACATGCTCAAGCTACACCACCTTGTCGATGACAAGATCCACGCCCGCTCGATCGGTCCGTACTCGCTCGTCACGCAGCAGCCGCTGGGTGGTAAGGCGCAGTTCGGTGGTCAGCGCTTCGGTGAGATGGAAGTCTGGGCTCTGCAGGCGTACGGTGCCGCCTACACCTTGCAGGAAATGCTCACCGTCAAATCGGATGACGTGGTTGGCCGTACCAAGGTCTACGAAGCCATCGTCAAGGGCGACGACACATTCGAAGCCGGCATTCCGGAGAGCTTCAACGTTCTCGTCAAGGAAATGCGCAGCCTCGGCATGAATGTCGAACTGACCTCGATCGGTGACGAAGACGAGGATGGTGACGGTTTTGCGGAGGCGGCCGAATGAGGCTCGCTTCGCTAAAAGCAGCTGCGGCCTTGGCCGCGGTGGCTGCCACCTCAACCACTGCGTATGCCGCGCAAGACAGTAAGACCGCGTATAATCGCGATCTGTCCTGCGCCGCATACCACCTGGAAATTGCGGGCTTTTACAAGTCCGAGCGAGGCCAGACCCAACCGCGCAGCACGCAGCTGGAAGCGCAATACCGCGCTTCGGGCACAGCGAAGCTGTCGGAAGCTCTGGTTCACGCCGAGGCGCTGGGCAAGGACCGCGCCGAGGTAAAGACCGATTTGTTTGGTCTGCTCGAAACCCGCATCACCAGCAAGGTAACAGCCGAGACGGACCCCGCTTTCGTCCTGGCTCACGTCAAAGATACCACCCTCAAGGCCGATACGTGCCAGCGTTCGGGCAACTGAGAAGGATCACTCAATCATGAATGAACTGACCAAATTCACCAATCAGCTGGCCAAGCCGGAAACCTTTGACCAGATCCAGATCGGCATCGCCTCGCCAGAGCGCATCCGTTCTTGGTCTTTCGGTGAGATCAAGAAGCCGGAAACGATCAACTATCGTACGTTCAAGCCAGAGCGTGACGGCCTGTTCTGTGCCCGCATCTTCGGTCCGGTGAAGGACTACGAATGCCTGTGCGGCAAGTACAAGCGCATGAAGTACAAAGGCGTCGTCTGCGAGAAGTGCGGCGTTGAAGTCACCGTCACCAAAGTGCGCCGCGAGCGTATGGGCCACATCGAATTGGCCGCGCCGGTTGCGCATATCTGGTACCTTAAGTCGCTGCCTTCGCGCATCGGCCTGCTGCTCGACATCCAATTGAAGCAGCTTGAGCGCATCCTCTACTTCGAAAGCTATGTGGTGATCGAGCCGGGCCTGACCCCGCTTGAGAAGTTCCAGCTGCTGACCGAAGACGAGCTGCTCGAAGCGCAGGACGAATATGGCGAAGACGCATTCAGCGCCGATATCGGTGCCGAAGCGGTCAAGGTCATGCTGATGGACCTCGATCTCGAGCAAGAGCGTGAAGACCTTCTGGAAGAACTGGCGACGACCAAGTCGACGCTGAAGCCGAAGAAGATCATCAAGCGCCTCAAAGTTGTCGAGAGCTTCATTGAATCGGGCAACCGCCCCGAGTGGATGATCCTCGAAGTGATCCCTGTGATCCCACCTGAGCTGCGCCCGCTCGTCCCGCTGGACGGTGGCCGTTTCGCGACGTCGGATCTCAACGATCTCTATCGCCGTGTGATCAACCGTAACAACCGCCTCAAGCGTCTGATTGAGCTGCGCGCGCCGGACATCATCGTCCGCAACGAAAAGCGTATGCTTCAGGAAGCCGTTGACGCGCTGTTCGACAATGGTCGCCGTGGCCGTGTCATCACCGGTGCGAACAAGCGTCCGCTCAAGTCGCTGTCCGACATGCTCAAGGGTAAGCAGGGCCGCTTCCGCCAGAACCTTCTGGGTAAGCGCGTCGACTATTCGGGCCGTTCGGTCATCGTGACCGGCCCTGAATTGAAACTGCACCAGTGCGGTCTTCCGAAGAAGATGGCACTCGAGCTGTTCAAGCCGTTCATCTACGCCCGCCTCGATGCAAAGGGTCTTTCGATGACCCTGAAGCAGGCGAAGAAATGGGTCGAGAAAGAGCGCAAGGAAGTCTGGGACATCCTAGACGAAGTGATCCGCGAGCACCCGGTTCTGCTGAACCGCGCTCCGACGCTTCACCGTCTTGGCATCCAGGCGTTCGAGCCGGTTCTGATCGAAGGTAAGGCGATCCAGCTTCACCCGCTGGTCTGCTCGGCCTTCAACGCCGACTTTGACGGTGACCAAATGGCTGTCCACGTTCCGCTGTCGCTCGAAGCGCAGTTGGAAGCGCGCGTGCTGATGATGTCGACCAACAACATCCTCTCGCCCGCAAATGGTAAGCCGATCATTGTGCCTTCGCAGGATATGGTTCTGGGTCTCTACTACCTCTCCATGGAACGGCAGGAGAAGGCGCCTGAATTCCTCGAAAACGAAGATGGCTCCAAGACCGAGAAGCTGCCGCGCTTTGCCGATATGGCCGAAGTGCATCAGGCGCTCGAAACCAAGGCTGTTACGCTGCACACCAAAATCATCGCCCGCGTTCCGCAGGCCGATGAGGATGGCAACATCGTACACAAGCGTTTCGAAACCACGCCGGGCCGCATGCTCATCGGTGAGTGTCTGCCGAAGAACCACAAGGTGCCCTACGACATCATCAACCGCCTTCTGACGAAGAAGGACATCGGTGACGTGATCGACGAAGTGTACCGTCACACCGGTCAGAAAGACACGGTGCTGTTTGCTGACGCCATCATGGTACTGGGCTTCCGCCACGCATTTAAGGCGGGCATCTCCTTCGGTAAGGATGACATGATCATTCCTGACGCGAAAGAAGGCATGGTTGAAGAGACCAAGAAGCTGGTTGCTGACTATGAACAGCAGTATCAGGACGGTCTCATCACCCAGCAAGAGAAGTACAACAAGGTGATCGATGCCTGGAGCCGTTGTGGTGACCAGGTGGCCGACGCGATGATGGAAGAGATTAAGTCTCAGCCCATCGACAAGGAAGGCCGCGAAGCAGAGATCAACTCGATCTACATGATGAGCCACTCGGGTGCGCGTGGTTCGCCAGCGCAGATGAAGCAGCTTGCCGGTATGCGTGGCCTGATGGCCAAGCCTTCGGGTGAAATCATCGAGACACCGATCATCTCGAACTTCAAAGAAGGTCTATCGGTTCTCGAATACTTCAACTCGACCCACGGCGCGCGTAAGGGTCTGGCTGACACCGCTCTGAAGACGGCAAACTCGGGTTACCTGACCCGCCGTCTGGTTGACGTGTCGCAGGACTGCGTGATCGTTGAAGAGGACTGCAAGACCGAAAACGCGCTGGAAATGCGCGCTATCGTTCAGGGTGGTTCGGTCATCGCATCGCTGGGTGAACGTATTCTGGGCCGCACCGTGGCCGAGGACATCATGAACGCGGCGACCGATGAGGTGATCGTGAAAGCGGGCACTCTGGTTGACGAGCCGATGGTGAAGGAAATCGAAGCGGCTGAAGTTCAGTCCGCCAAGATCCGTTCGCCGCTGGTTTGTGAAGCCGAGCAGGGCGTGTGCGGCAAGTGTTACGGTCGTGACCTTGCTCGCGGTACTCCAGTGAACATCGGTGAAGCTGTCGGCGTTATCGCTGCGCAGTCAATCGGTGAGCCGGGCACCCAGCTGACGATGCGTACCTTCCACATCGGTGGTGCGGCGCAGCTCAACGAAACCTCGCATCTTGAGTCCATCTCGGATGGTAAGATCGAGTATCGTGACATGCCGACCATCACCGACAAGAAGGGCCGTATCCTTTCGATGGCGCGTAACGGTGAACTCGCTGTGATCGACGCTGAAGGTCGTGAGCGTGAGATGCACAAAGTGCCTTACGGTACCGTGCTCATGTTCAAGGACGGCGCTAAGGTGAAAGAAGGCGATCGTCTGGCTGAATGGGATCCGTTCACACTGCCGATCATCACCGAGCAATCGGGTGTTGTGCGTTTCCAGGACCTTGTTGAAGGCACCACACTGGAAGAGCAGACCGATGATGCAACGGGTATCGCCCAGCGCATCGTGACCGAGAACCGCGCAACGGGCCGCAAGAAGAAAGAAGAGCTGCGTCCGCGCATGATTCTTCAAGGTGAAGGCCAGACCATCGAAGACGAAACCGATGCACAGCGTTACATGCTGGCACCGGGAACCACGCTTTCGGTTGAAGACGGTCAAACGGTTGATGCGGGTGACATCCTTGCACGTGCTTCGCGCGAAGCCGCCAAGACCCGCGACATCACCGGTGGTCTGCCACGTGTGGCCGAATTGTTCGAGGCGCGTCTGCCCAAGGACATGTCGGTTATTGCCAAAATTTCGGGCAAGATCGAATTCGTTCGCGAATACAAAGCGAAGCGGAAGATCGCAATCGTTCCGGAAGAGGGTGATGCAGTCGAATACCTGATCCCGAAAACCAAGGTGATCGACGTGCAGGAAGGCGACTTCGTGAAGAAGGGGGACACCCTGATTTCCGGCTCGCCAAACCCGCACGACATCCTCGAGGTTCTGGGTGTCGAGGCACTGGCTGAGTATCTCGTCAACGAGATCCAGGAAGTGTATCGACTGCAGGGCGTTAAGATCAACGACAAGCACATCGAGGTGATCGTTCGCCAGATGCTGCAGAAGGTCGAAATCACCAATGGCGGCGACACCACGTTGCTTCCGGGTGAGCAGGTTGATCTGGCTGAGATGCTCGAAGTCAACGGCAAGCTTGGCAAGAACAAGCAGCCAGCCGAAGGCACGCCGATCCTTCTCGGGATCACTAAGGCGTCGCTGCAGACCCGCAGCTTCATCTCCGCCGCTTCGTTCCAGGAAACCACCCGCGTTCTGACGCAGGCTTCGGTTGAGGGTAAGAAGGACACGCTGATCGGTCTCAAGGAGAACGTGATCGTGGGTCGTCTGATCCCGGCTGGTACGGGCGCTGGCATGAACCGCATGCGTGTGACGGCATCGAGCCGCGACGCAGCGCTGAAAGCCGCATGGAAGAAGCAGCAGGAAAAGCTGGCCGCCGAAAACGCATCAGAGCCGGAGCCGGATGCTGATCCGGTTTCGAGCGAAGAAGCGATGAAAGCTGCCATGGGCGGAGGCGATGCTCCCGCTGCGGAGTAACCCAACCCCAAGCCTTCAAGGCTGAGAAAGTACCCCGCTGGAGCATTGGCTTCGGCGGGGTTTTTCTTTTCCGCTTTCGTGCGTTAGCCTGTCCCCTGAAAAAGGGAGGGACGCATAATGAAGAAGTTTGCCATAGGTCTTGCCACTGCCAGCCTGCTGGTTCCGTTCGCTGCTGCGGCGCAGGACGAAAATCTGGTCGTTGTCACCGGGTCACGCATTGAACGGTCCGACTACGATCAATTCTATGATGATGAGCAGTCGGCCATCGGATTGACGCGCACTGCCGATTACTTTGTGAAGCCGATCTATGTGAATTCGGACTCGCGCGAAGCCGAATTGCGTCGGCAAGAAGTCGATGCGGTGCTTAAGGCGATGATTGAGCGCGCAAGCTCTCAAGGCATTGCACTTGTGGCAGGTGAGTACACACTCTCGCCGCTTACATTGGCGAATATGGAAGACCTGCTGAGTTATAAGAGGGGCGGCCGCCCGGATACGACGCGGGTGCAGCTTTATGCGCGCTTGCCAGTTGGCGGAAACTTCAAAGGCAGTGATGAAGTCGACAAGCGGGTTGATGCCTTCACCAAAGCGGTGCCGGTCACAGGGCGCGGCTACGTCACGACGGGTGACACCGAGCTCGCCATCGACAATCCGGACCAATATCGCGGCGCAGTGGTTCGGGCGATCGCGACCGAATCTCGCAGCTATGCGTCGATGTTTGGCAGCGACTACGGCATCGAGATCCGCGGTCTCGATTCAGAGCTGTACTTCAAGCAGGCGAGCCAGACCGAGGTGTTTCTCTATATCGAGCACAGTTTCGTGATCAGGCCGAAATAGGATGAAAAGTCAATTATAGTTATTGCGACGCATTTGCATTAAAGATAGAAGGGTATGAGTTCACCACCTTGGCCCAAGGGAGAATCATGCCTCACCGTCGCATTTCCGCTGATCGATCACGTCAATTACTGGCGGAACTGGCCGCTCCGACGCGGATCGAGTCGGTCGGGCCAATCGCGGCGCGCTTCGCTTACTCATTGCGCCTTATTGCTCTGCATCAGCGCGCAAGGCGGGACCCCGTGCCTGAACTCGCCACCCGCTTGTGCAGCGTCGAAGTTGCGGCAAAGGCCCTCGCGCTCAGCCTCGCGATCACGCAAGTCTGGCCGGAGAACATTCATGTCTCGCGCTTTTGTTGCCAGGCGATGACCCATGACGAAGCAACAATCGCGGCGATGATCAATGCCGCAACGCAGCGCGACCGCGATGCGTTCAATGACGTGGTCGACGGTCTCATCCGGCCAACCCGTATTGAGACGCTCTGGAACGCCGCCACCGATCTCGTGATTGCAGAGATGCAAGCGGCCTAATCATCTTGCCGAGGGGACGCTGGCTGGCTACCGCGCTCGGCATGACAACAACCCGTTTCGCTCCGTCCCCCACGGGCCGCCTTCACGTCGGCAACATCCGCACCGCGCTCCACAACTGGATGCTCGCCCAAAAGGCTGGCGGAAAATTTATCCTGCGCATCGACGACACCGACGCGGCGCGTTCGAAGGAAGAATATGTCGAGGCGATCCGTACGGACCTTGCGTGGCTTGGCATTGAAGCGGACCGCGAAGAGCGCCAATCGCAGCGGCTCGATCGTTATGAGGCGGCGTTTGAGAAACTGCGCGACGCTGGCCGTATCTACCCGGCTTATGAAACGCAGCAGGAGCTTGAGCTTAAGCGCAAGGTTCTCCTCGGGCGCGGGCTGCCGCCGATTTATGATCGCGGCGCGCTACAGCTCACCGATGAAGAGCGCGCGGCGAAAGAAGCCGAGGGCATCCAGCCGCACTGGCGCTTCAAGCTCGACCATGATGAAGCGATCCAGTGGGAAGACGGCGTGCGCGGCTCGGTGAAATTCGACGCAGCGCAGCTATCCGATCCCGTCATCCGCCGCGCCGATGGATCGTGGCTCTATATGCTGCCGAGCACAGTCGATGATGTCGATATGGGCGTCACACAAGTGCTGCGTGGTGAGGATCACGTCTCAAACACGGCGGTGCAGATTCAGATGTTCACTGCGATGGATGCAACACCCCCTGCCTTTGCCCACGAAGCCTTGCTGGTGGGCAAAGAAGGCAAGCTCTCCAAACGCCTTGGCTCGCTCGGCTGCGATGCGTTCCGCGAGCGCGGGATCGAACCCGAAGCGATCATTGCGCTGCTGTCGCGCCTTGGCACGTCGCAACCTGTCGAGCCGGTTGCCGACCGTCAGAAGCTGCTCGATACGTTCGACCTATCCACCTTTGGCCGCGCGCCTGCGAAGTTTGACGATGCTGAGCTGGAACGGGTCAACACCGCCATCGTCCACGCCATGCCGTTCGATGCTGTGCAGGCACGCCTGCCTGAAGGCATGGACGAAGCCGGTTGGCACGCCGTGCAGCCCAACGTCGCAACCGTGGGCGAGGTACAGGAATGGTGGCGGCTGGTCACCGGCCCGATCGAGCAGGTTGAGTTCTCTGACGAGGACAAGGCCTATCTGGTTGAAGCCGCGCAGACGCTCAGCTGGGGTAATGATCCGTGGGGTGCGCTGACCTCAGCGTTGAAGGACAGCACCGGTCGCAAAGGCAAACAGCTGTTCCTGCCTTTGCGTCAGGCACTCACCGGCATGAATCACGGCCCCGACATGGGCGAGCTTCTCCCGCTCATCGGAGAAGAAAAAGCGCGCGGAAGGCTGGAACGCGCGGCGGGCTAACTTTTACCTAGGCGCGAATTGGCCCCGGGTAGCCGAGTCGCATCGCAAGGATCGTCAGCGCTACGGGAATAAGCGAGATCAGTCCGAACGTCGTGTTGCCTGTCATAAAAATCACTGCGCTGGAAATCGCAAAGCCCGCGCCGATCAAAGCCAATCCGGCCTGACCCGGCCCGCGTAATACTGCGAGCACAGCGCCTATCACTTGCATCGCACCGAGCGGGTAAAGCCAGACTGAGCTGAGCCCCGCTGATGCGAAGAACTCCGTTTCCGCCGGTGTCTGCATCAGCTTGGCGACCCCCGCCGCTAGGCTTAGAAGCACAAGCGCAATGCGAAGGCCCCATTTCACATAAGTCATTGATCCACTCCCCCGGACCCAAATTCCCGGTCAGAGCGTAGGCTAGAACCCTGCGAAAGGCTATTTGTCGTCGTGATTGTTGAGCTCGTTGCCCGTCAGCGTGACCATATGCAGCAGGTTGGTGCTGCCCGGAGTTCCAAACGGCACGCCCGCGAGCACAACCTGCTTGGAACCCGCTGTGCCAAACCCGTGGCGCAGGGCCATGCGCTTACCCTTGGCGATCATCTCTTCGAAGCTGCCGATATCCTTGGTCGCCACTGCGTGCGCACCCCACAGGAGAGCCACGCGCCGTGCGGTTTTCATGGATGGGGTAAGGACCAGCATCGGAATGGCAGGCCGTTCGCGCGCAACACGGCGCGCGGTTGAACCCGATGAAGTGAAGACAGTGATCGCGCTGATCGGGATCGTGTCACCAATGGTCATGCAGGCATGGGCCAACGCATCGGAAGTGGTGGCATCGGGCGGCGTATCTAGGAAGCGGACTCGCTCAAGATAGCTCTCGTCCTTTTCGACATGCGCGGCAATGGAATTCATCATCGCGACCGATTCTTCGGGCCAGTCTCCTGCGGCGCTTTCCGCGCTCAGCATCACGGCATCGGCGCCGTCATAGACTGCGTTGGCGACGTCGGAGACTTCGGCGCGGGTTGGTGTGGGGCTTTCGATCATGCTTTCCAGCATTTGTGTCGCCACGATAACGGGTTTGCCCGCAGTTCGAGCAGCGTTGACAATACGCTTTTGCAATGGCGGGACCTCGTGGGGGTCAAGTTCGACGCCCAGATCCCCGCGCGCAACCATAATGCCGTCGGACATCTCGATAATCTCGGGCAGGCGTTTAACCGCCATCGGTTTTTCGATCTTGGCGCATAGAGCAGGCATCTGTCCGCCCGGCGATGCGTGGCTGTTCACCAGTTTGCGCGCTTCGGCCATATCGTCGCCGCGCTGCACAAAGCTCAGCGCGATCCAGTCCGCGCCATGCTGCACAGCAAAGGCAAGGTCCTTGCGGTCCTTTTCAGTCAAGGCAGGGATTGGCACTTCGGCATCGGGCACGTTCACACCCTTACGGTCCGAAATTACGCCGCCGACTTCGGCTGAACAGCGGATGTGGTTTTCGTCCGCCTCTTTCACGACCAGCCGGATCTTGCCGTCATTGATCAGCAGGCGTTGCCCGCGCTCCATGATACCGAACAATTCGGGGTGAGGCAGGCACACGCGGTTTTCATCGCCCGGCGTTTCATCGCGGTCGAGCGTGAAGTGGCTGCCATGACGGATCACCGCCTTGCCATCCTTGAATGTGCCGACGCGCAGCTTGGGCCCTTGGAGGTCGGCAAGGATTGCGATCGGGCGGAAGACTTCTTTCTCCAGCGCGCGGATCGCGGTGATTGCTTTCTCGTGATCTTCGTGACTGCCGTGGCTCATATTGACGCGGAAGGCGTCAGCGCCCGCCTTGAACAGCTTGCGCAGCATTTCGGGCGAACGGCTCGCCGGGCCAATCGTCGCCAGAATCTTGACCTTGCGACCGCGCGGGTCGATCTTGGTGAAATCACGGTTGGTCATAGCCGGATAGGGACCCCTCTACTTGTCCTGAATGCTGCTATGACAGGCGAATGAGTCAACTCAAGGACTTCTATCGATGAATACGAAAACAGATGCACTCGATGCGCTTTCTGATGAGCAAGCCGCGGCGGCATTCCGCCGGCTGGTGCGCCATTTGCGCCACCGCCACGACGCGCAGAACATCGAACTGATGGGCCTTGCGGGCTTTTGCCGCAATTGCCTTGCCGACTGGATCCGTGACGCCGGATATGAAGGTGACAAGGCCGCCGCGCGCGAGCTGATCCACGGCATGCCGCAAGAAGAGTGGAAGGCGACCAAGCAAACCCCCGCGACCGAAGAACAGATCGCCGCAATGCAAAAGAGCCTGACCAAGAACAAGGCCGATTTGCGCTAGTCTTTGTGGATTTCGGTCTTTCGCACGGGGCGCCTGCCGCGTATCGCAGGCGCAACGTGATTCTCACCCAATCGGAGATTTAAGAGATGGCTGAAGCCACCGACGACCGCCTGCGCCTGCTGATCGAGCGCATCGAACGCCTCGAAGAAGAAAAGAAGGGCATCGCTGACGATATCCGCGATGTTTATGCCGAGGCCAAAGCAGTCGGTTATGATACCAAGATCATGCGCCAGATCGTCCGCCTGCGCAAAATGAAGCCGGATGACCGCAGCGAACAGGAAACGATCCTCGAGACGTACAAAGCCGCGCTCGGCATGGGCTAATGCCCGGCCGTTTCGCGACCTTGAGAAGAGAGCGCGGCTGACCTAAGGCTGCGCCATCTAAAGCCTTACGTAGAAGAGTACCCATGGCAGGCCATTCCAAATTCAAAAACATCATGCACCGCAAGGGTGCGCAGGATAAAAAGCGCTCGAACCTGTTTTCGAAGCTGAGCCGCGAAATCACCGTGGCGGCGAAGATGGGCGCGCCTGATCCGGATATGAACCCGCGTCTGCGGCTGGCGGTCAACACCGCCAAAGGGCAGTCCATGCCAAAGGACAACATCCAGCGCGCGATCGATAAGGCGAGCGCAGCGGATGGCGAGAACTACGAAGAGGTCCGCTACGAAGGTTATGGCCCGGGTGGTAGCGCGATCATCGTCGAAGCGTTGACCGACAATCGCAACCGCACCGCCACAGCCGTGCGCACCGCGTTCAGCAAGAACGGCGGCAATCTCGGCACCGAAGGCTCGGTTGCGCATGGCTTCGAACGCGTTGGCTTCATCGAGTACGGCGCAGATGCCGGTGATGAAGACGCGGTGTTCGAAGCCGCCATGGAAGCGGGTGCCGAGGACATTGAGAGCGGCGATGACGGTCACACGATCTGGACCGCTGCTGAAGACCTTCATGGCGTTTCTTCCGAGCTTGAAAAGGCGCTCGGCGAAGCCAAGGAAGTCAAACTGGCGTGGAAGCCCAACCTTACCGTCGAAATGGACGAAAAAGGTGCGGGCACGCTGATCAAGCTGATCGATGCTCTGGAAGATGATGACGACGTCCAGACCGTCTGGGGCAATTACGAGATCTCCGATGAGATCATGGAGAAGCTCGACTGAGTTGGCGCGAATGGCTCTTCGCCTCGATCCTCGGCGCAGCCTTCCTGATTGCCGCAGCGTGGCGATTGGGCTGGCGGATCGGGCTAGGCTGAAGTGATCATATTGCCATGATTATCCTCGGCCTTGACCCCTCACTCTCCTGCACCGGCTGGGGCGTGGTGCGCGTGGAAGGCTCGCGCATCAGCCATATCGCCAACGGTCAGATCAAAACCCAGGCCAAGGCGCCCATGGCCGAGCGTCTTCACAACCTCCACGATGGCATCGCAGCGGTGATTGGCGCATATGCGCCCGACCGCGCGGCTTGTGAGGAAGTCTTCGTCAACAAGAACCCGCAATCAACGCTGAAACTGGCGCAAGCGCGCGGCTGTGTTCTTGCCGCGTGCGGGGCGAGCGGATTGCAAGTGCGCGAACACGCCGCGCGGCTGGTCAAGAAATCGGTGGTCGGCACCGGCGGCGCAGACAAGGCTCAGGTGCAGGCCATGCTCAAAGTGCTGCTGCCCGGCGCGGCAATCGAGGGCGCAGACGCTGCCGACGCGCTGGCGGTGGCGATTGCCGATGCGCATCTGGCTCGGTGATGGCTCTTGAAACGTCCGCTTGATCTAAACCCCAAACGGCGTCGCCAGCATAAAGAACAGCGCCGCCACAACGGCCATTGCGGTGGTGATCAGTCCCGTCTTCTTTGAGCGGATCCATCCGGCCAGACCAATGCAGGCGATCAGGCTGAGAAACCCTACGCTGTAGCCCAGCAGCATCGCGCCCCAAAGTATGGCAATCAGCGAGTCCGGCGCTGTGACCGGCGTTTCCGGGCTGAAAAGGATGATAATGCGCCAAGAGGCCACCACCGCAATCAGCAAGCTGCAAGCCGCGAGGGCCGATGTGCCGACAATCCAGCTGACCGACTTCTTGGGGTTCGCAAACACCACGATGGTCACAAGGATCGTCGCCGAAACGCCGCCCAGAAATGCGCTGACAAATGAAAGCTGCTCGGCCACTGCAATGGCGTATTCGGGGGTGAGTTGGACCATCTGAAGTCTATCCCCTTTTGAGGGTTGCTATTGGGTCTTCAGCAATAGCGCTGCAACAGTTGTGATCAAGGTCACGCAACGCTGGCGGGCAGCCTGTCCTATACTGCTAGAGGATGGTAGATCCCGAGCATGATCCTTGCTGCTGTCAATCGTGTTCGCCTATGGACCCAGAGCTAAATGCACCACACGACTTTTTCCCTTTGAACACTGTCTCAGCTGTTTCAGGCGTGCTTTACGGGCGGCGAGCTGAGGCAAAATCAGGACTATTGATGTGACGATCGAACTCTATGGCATTCCTAATTGCGACACGGTGAAGAAGGCGCGCAAATGGCTTGATGCGAACGGCATTGAGTACACCTTCCATGACTACAAGAAGGAAGGCGCTGATCCGGCGAAGCTGGAAGAGTGGATTGCCGCACATGGCGTCGATGTGGTGCTCAACAAGCGCGGGACGACGTTCCGCAAGCTCACCGATGCCGAAAAGGAAGTCGCTGCAAACAGTAATGAAGCTGTAGCCCTTCTCGTTCAGCACCCTTCAATGATCAAACGTCCAGTGGCCGCGCATGCAGCGGGAACGCTGGTTGGTTTCAAGGAAGACGAATGGTCCGCAACACTGCTCTGAAATTGGTTCTGGGAGCGATCGCCATGGCAACGCCCATCGCCGCGCAAGCGCAAGCTGCCGATAGCCCCCTCGTGATCGCGCATCGCGGATCGAGCGGCGAACGGCCCGAGCACACGCTGGTTGCCTATGAGCTCGCGATTGAGCAAGGCGCGAACTACATCGAACCTGATCTGGTGGCGACGAAGGACCTCGTGCTGGTCTCGCGTCACGAGAACGAGCTTTCCGGAACAACCGATGTCGCGAACCGCGAAGAGTTCGAGCATCTGCGGCGCGAAAAGACCATCGATGGTCAGCGCGTGGCGGGTTGGTTCGCCGAAGACTTTACCTTGGCGGAGCTGCGTACTCTGCGTGCCAAAGAGCGCGTGCCGAGCGCGCGGCCAGCGAACACGCGATATAACGGCCTTTATCAGGTGCCGACGCTGAAAGAGATCGTACAATTGGTGCGCGCGAAAGAAGCCGAGACGGGCAAGCGCATCGGCCTTTATCCCGAACTCAAGCATCCGACATTCCTGCTCGAAGACTCCGGCATCGACATGGTCGATCTGGTCTTGAAAGAGCTGCGCGAACTGGGCATTGGCGCGGATGACCCGCTCTATATCCAGAGCTTTGAGGTTGGCGTGCTGCAGCGCTTGAACCAGCGCAGCGATTACAAACTGGTGCAGTTGATCAAGGACGTGGGCAGTCCCGCAGACGAGCCGAGCATGCGCTATGTCGAGATGATCTCACCAACCGGTCTGGCGGAGATTGCAGCCTACGCTGATGGTCTCGGTCCGTGGCTGGGGCATGTCGTGAACCCCGATGGATCGGCAACGTCACTGATCAAGGATGCCAAAGCTGTCGGTTTGAAAGTGCATCCGTGGACCCTGCGTAAGGAGAACGGCTTTCTGCCTTCCTCATATCAGAGCGCGGGCGGCCCTTCGGCTGACGGTCAGTATCGCAAGCTGTGGCAAGCAGCGATTGATAGCGGTGCGGACGGGTTCTTTACCGACAATGTGAAGGAGCTGGTCGAACTGCTTCAGGTCTCCGATCGTTGAGGCGCGCTCAGCGAAATCTTAAGGGATTTCAGTGATAAGCGTTGCCTGATCGATAGGGAGCGCACTCGTGAGAACACTGACCATCGCTGTTTGCAGCCTTGCTTTGGCGGGTTGTGGAGGCCCTGAGACGCTTGAAGAAGCTCTGGGCAATGCCGCCGAATTCTACAATTCAAGCTCCAACAACCTGCAAACGTCGCAGCTTAAGAACACCAAGATCAAAGCGGACGTATCAGGCGATCTTTTGACAATCAGGCTGACCAACTTCCCGAGCGGCACGCGCACCTATGATCCCAATGCGCTTCGAAAACTGCTTCGAGAAAGACTGTGCGAAACCGGCTCCGCTCGGGCCATCTTCGATATGGGCGGCAAAGTCCGCATCGAGCTGCGGTCCAACTACGGCAAGGAACTGCCGCCGGTACAGGTTGCCCGCTGTTAGGCACGTTTGGCGCTGAGGATGTAGTTGAGCGATTCGTCGTCGGACAGGTGAAGTCCTTTGCCCGGACGATAGGCGATTCCGCGCCGTTCGGTGACAGTCAGTCCGAACTCTGAGAGGAGCTCTTCCAGTTCTTCGGGCGTGATAAAATCGTTCCAGTGGTGCGTGCCCTTGGGCACATAGCCAATCGCTTCGGCAGCCCCGACCAACAGCAGCCTCGATGCGGCGGTGCGATTGGGGGTGGAGAGGATAAGTAGGCCGTCCGGCGCAAGCTTGGCGACCACATCGGCAAGGAAAGCGCGTTTGTCAGCGACATGTTCAATGACCTCAACGCTTGTCACGAGATCGAACGTGCCAATGTCGAGCGAGCCGACTTCGCCCGCCATGTACCGGATATCGAGACCGCTGGCTTCGGCATGAGTGCTGGCGACAGAGACGTTTTCGGCGGCTGCATCAACGCCGGTGACCTCGCCGCCAAGGCGGGAGAGCGGTTCGCACAGCAGCCCTGCGCCGCAGCCAACGTCGAGCACGCTCTTACCAACGAGCGGCTTCACGCTTTGCCAGTCACCGCCAAAATGCGCATCAATCGCCGAACGAATAAACTCCAGCCGCACCGGATTGACCTGGTGCAGCGAAGCCATCTTGCCCTTCGGGTTCCACCAGTCGCGCGCCAGCGAGGCGAAGTGCTCAGCCTCTTCGGGACGGATGGTTACATTTGATACGTTTGCGTTTCCCATGCGGCATCGTTAGCAGCGCGAACGAATACTCACCAGCGGGAGTTACCGAGCCTTGGCGCGGCCAAACCAAAGAGTAGTGATGAAATTTGGCGGAACCTCGATGGCGGGGACCGAGCGCATTCGCCGCGTCGCCAATATCGTGCGCAAACAAGCTGCAGGCGGAGACCAAGTTGCGGTCGTCGTCAGTGCGATGGCGGGCGAGACGGACCGGTTGGTCAACTTCTGCCGCGAAGCGAACGCGCTTTACGATCCGGCCGAATATGACGTGGTTGTTTCGAGCGGCGAGCAGGTGACCAGCGGGTTGCTGGCGCTGACGCTCCAATCGCTCGGCTGCAAGGCGCGCAGCTGGCTGGGTTGGCAATTGCCGGTCAAGACGATCGAAGCGCACTCGAAAGCTCGGGTCGAGACAATTGAGTCCGACTCTGTGTTGAGCCGCATGAGTGAAGGCGAAATCGCGGTTGTTCCTGGCTTCCAAGGCGTCAGCGAAGAAGGCCGCATTACTACGATGGGGCGCGGCGGGTCGGATACCTCGGCTGTCGCGGTTGCAGCGGCGCTGGGTGCGGATCGCTGCGACATCTACACGGACGTCGATGGGGTTTACACCACGGACCCGCGCATCGTTGCCAAAGCGCGCAAGCTTAAAGCGGTGACTTACGAGGAAATGCTCGAACTTGCGTCGGTTGGTGCAAAAGTTTTGCAGACCCGTTCGGTTGGCCTCGCGATGAAAGCGGGTGTGCGCCTTCAGGTGCTCTCCAGCTTCATAGGAGAAGATGCGCCGCCTGCAGATGACCTACCGGGGACGCTGATCGTCTCCGAAGAAGAAATGAACGAATTGGTGGAGAAGGGCGAGATGGAACGCCAGCTTGTAACCGGTATCGCACACGACAAGAACGAAGCGAAGATCATCCTGACCCGCGTGCCCGATGAGCCGGGCGCGGTGGCGCACATCTTTGAACCGCTCGCGGATGCCAGCATCAATGTCGACATGATCATCCAGAACGTCGGCCGCGACAAAGGTGAGACCGACGTGACTTTCACCGTGCCTCAGTCAGACCTCGCGCGGGCGCAGGCGCTGCTGGAAGACAAGCGCGGCGATATCGGGTTCAACCGCATCATCACCGACAGCAAGATTGCGAAGATCAGTGTCGTCGGCGTCGGTATGAAGAGCCATGCGGGTGTCGCCAGCACGATGTTCCGCGCGCTGTCCGATCGCGGGATCAACATTCAGGCGATCTCGACATCCGAGATCAAGGTCAGCGTGATGATCGACGAAGACGAAACCGAGCTTGCCGTGCGCGTTTTGCACACCGCCTATGGTCTGGACGCGGTGGACGAACCGGTTTGACGCGGAAACGTGGTGGTTCACCGCCGTTAGTCATGTCCTAAAACCCGGCCTTAAACCTAAACGGAAAGGTGTGGTGCTCCAATCAGGAGACACACCATGGCCTTTAAAGCGCACCTTGAACCCCAGAGCTCGGTTGACGAGGGACAGCGCCGCACGTCTCGCCGCGCACTCAGACTGGAAACGAGCGGTGCGCTGCCCGGTGGGCTGGAAGCGAATGTCACCATTCACAATATCTCGGTCGCAGGACTGCTGATCGAGACGGAGCTGCCACTTGGCGAAGGGGATGGCTTGGCGATTGACTTGCCGCCTGATGGCCCGGTTAACGCCGTGGTCGTGTGGGTGAGCGGCCAGCTTTATGGATGCGCATTTGAAGAAGCGCTGGGCAAGGGATCGTTTGCCGCCACGCAACTCATCGCACCAGTAGCGCCTGCCGCGCCGCTCCGCGCGCCCCCGAGCAGCGGTGAACCATTCGGGGCAAGGTTGAACCGCCTGCGCCGGGAACGCAGCATGACGCTCGCGGACATTGCCGGCGCTCTGAGTGTCAGCAAGCCGACCGTTTGGGCGTGGGAGAAGGGCAAGGCCCGTCCGGTGCCAAGTAGAATACCCGAGATCGCGGAAGCTCTCGGCGTTTCTGTTCAGGAGCTCGGCGAGGCGGCGCCTGCCAATGAAGTGACCGCAGTTACGGAGGAATGCCGCCTCCGTATTGCATCGGTATACGGAACAAGCCCGTCCAGCATACGCATTATGGTGGAGCTTTGATCGCGAAAGCGAAAATATTGCGTGACAATAACTATAAAAAATCGCCGATTATGGTAAATAAAAATGTGAGCGATTCGAAAATTAGGCGCTTTAACTAAAACAATTAGTCTGAGCTAAAAGAATTACAGTATCATTTGTAATTTGGCAGATATTGTTAGTCTGAAACTAATATATCGATCTGATCGGTCACAAGGGGAGCAATTAAGCCGGGGGCCAATCGGCATGACAGTAGGTTTTAATGATATGAATCGTGCGATGCTGCACGATCTCTTGGAGCACGTGACAGGCGATATCATCGTTCGGCTCAACCCTCAGGGGTTTATTGTCCATGCATCCGAGGACCTTTCAAGCCTTGGATTCAATCTCACCCAATCACTTTTTGAACCCCACGTTGCGGATCTGGCGGCAAGCGATTTTGCGGGACAGCTCAAACGATATCTTGATGCCGCGCTGAGAACAGATGAACCACAGAGCTGGGTGGAATTTCCCGCCAGCTCTATTGAGCAGGACGCAGAGCAAGACCAAATGCCGAACCGCCAGTGGTTTGCTCTCAGCATTCGCAGGCAGCACGACGCGGATGGTGAGCCAGATGGATGGATAGGACTGTTGCGATCGGTGGATCGGGTCAGAAAGCTGGAAGACCAGCTGTTTGCGAACGCCCTGACAGACCCGATGACCGGTCTCGTTAAACGCAAGGTCTTCCTGCGCCAGGTCGGGGAAGTGCTGGCCGATGGAGAAGGCGGGCACCTGGCCGTATTTGCGATCGACCGTATGCGTGCGCTGTTTATGCAATACGGGCAGCATTCGGCCGATGAGATCAATTGGGGCTTTGCGAAGTACCTGCAATCTATGGCGCTGCCAGGCACCGAGGTGTCTCAGATGGATTTCGAGCGATTTGCCGTCATCTTGCCCGGCATCAAGGCAAAGGCTGCCACCGCATGGGCCAACGACCTTGTCAGCACTTTCGCGTCTCTATCGCTTTCATCGCCAGGCAAAGCCCCCGTGCTGTCGGCGAGCGCCGGTCTTGCCGAGATTGCCTCGTCAGTGGAGTGGACCATGAAGCAAGCTGAGCTGGCACTGATCATGGCGCGCGCTGGGGAGGGAATCGGGCGAAGTTGGGCGAGGGGCCGCTCACTTCAAGCCCGCCTCCGTTTGCCGGGCAAGACGTGCTCACTAACGAGTGGCTTGGAGTTCAACCACTGCGGCGCTAGAGCGCTGCGTATGGCTCATATTGCAACTATTCTGCTGCTCGGCTCGGGTGAGTTGGGACGCGAATTCGTTATCTCGGCAAAGCGGCTTGGCGCGCGCGTGATCGCTTGCGACGCCTATCCAAACGCGCCCGCGATGCAATTGGCCGATGGGTTTGAGGTGTTCTCGATGCTGGATGGCGAGGCGCTGCAGCGCGTCGTTGAAACGCACAAGCCCGACTACATCGTGCCCGAAATCGAAGCGATCCGGACCGAAGTTCTCGCGGAACTGGAATCGGACGGGTTCAATGTGGTGCCATCGGCCCGCGCGACACAGCTGACCATGAACCGCGATGCCATCCGCGATCTGGCGGCGGGTGAATTGGGACTGGTTACTTCGCGCTACCGCTATGCCGAGAATTTCGAGCAGGTGCAGGCTGCCGCGCAGCATTCCGGTTTCCCTTGCGTGATCAAGCCGGTCATGTCCTCATCGGGCAAGGGCCAAAGCAAAGTCGACAATGCAGAGGGACTGCAAGAGGCATGGGACTATGCTGTCGCCAATATGCGCGGCGACCGGGCGCGAGTAATTGTCGAGCAGTTCATCGACTTCGACTACGAGATCACGCTGCTGACTGTGCGCCACGCGGGCGGGATTACCTTCTGCCCGCCCATCGGGCACCGTCAGGAGCGCGGCGATTATCAGGAAAGCTGGCAACCCGCGGCCATGAGCGGCAGCGCACTGCAAGCGGCCAAAGATATGGCGGCGAAAGTCGTTGATGCCTTGAAAGGCGACGGGAAAGGCTGGGGCCTCTTCGGCGTCGAGTTCTTCGTGCGCGGCGATGAGGTGATCTTTTCAGAACTAAGCCCGAGGCCACATGACACCGGTATGGTGACGCTGGCGGGACAACAGCTCAACGAATTCGATCTGCATGCCCGAGCGATTATGGGCCTTGCCGTTCCTGACACCATAGAAGCAACACCCTCTGCCTCTGCCGTGGTCCTTGCAGACCGCGACAGCGAGGACTTCGTGTTTGCAGGGCTGGGCGATGCTCTCACCGTCAGCGAAGCGGTTGATGTTCGGGTCTTTGGCAAGCCAACGACGCGGCCCTATCGCCGGATGGGTGTGGCCTTGGCAACAGCCGCCAACACCGATGAAGCGCGAGCCCTCGCCAAGCAGGCGGCTGACCACGTCACGATCCAATACAAGGACGCTAAGGAGCGATGAGCAACCCCTTTGTTCTGGTGCTTGATTGCCCTGACCGACCCGGCATCACCGCGCGCGCAACCGGCTTTCTGTTCGAGCGTGGGTGCAACATTCTCGATGCGCAGCAATTCCGCGATCCAACATCGGACCGCTTCTTTATGCGCATCTCCTTTGATCCACTGGGCACACAGGCGGACGAATTGCGGGCCAGCTTCGCGAAGCTTGCGGGCGAATATGCGATGGATTGGAAGATCGTCTCACAAGATCGCCCGCGCCGCGTGATCATCATGGTGTCGAAGACCGACCATTGTCTCGTCGATCTGCTCTATCGCTGGCGCACGGGCGAGCTCAACATTGATCCGGTCGCGATTGTTTCAAACCATCCACGCGATGTGGCGATCCGGACCGATATTGGAGACATCCCGTTCCACCATGTGCCGGTTACGCCGGAGACCAAGCCCGAGGCCGAGGCACGCGTGCGAGAGATTGCGGAAGCGACCGAGGCCGAACTGGTGGTCTTGGCGCGCTACATGCAGATTTTCTCTGACGACCAGAGCGCCCATTTCGCGGGGCGTTGCATCAACATCCACCACTCATTCCTGCCCGGCTTTAAGGGTGCCAAACCCTATCACCAAGCGCATGCGCGCGGCGTGAAGATCATCGGCGCGACGGCCCATTTCGTGACCGCCGACCTGGATGAAGGGCCGATCATCTTTCAGGATGTGGAGCGCATAACCCACGCGGACAGCCCGAGCGATCTGGTCCGCAAAGGACGCGATATCGAACGCCGAGTTCTGGCCGAGGCCGTGCGGATGTTTGCGGACGAGCGGGTATTCATGAACGGCAGCCGGACGGTGGTTTTCCGGGGCTGATTTCACGCGTCACTGCGAGAAGGAAAGTGCCTGCACCTGTGTGCCGATTGCGAAGATCTTGCCGCCATTGTCGCTGCGGACGACGTCAAACTTGTTCGCCGCGCGCGCAATAGGTGCGCGGGTCCAGGTCTTGCCTCCATCCAATGTCGCGTAGCCGCCTGCCATGGTGCCGACAAAGCCGATCTCCGGGGTGATGAAACCAACCCCGAATTGCCGTGCTCCGGCGTTTTGCGCGATTTCGATCTCTCGCCATGTCTTGCCACGATCGTCGCTGCGTATCACCAGCTGCGTCGCGCGTTCGGGATCATAGGATTGGACCGTTGCGTAGCCGGTGTCGCTGCCTTCGGGAAAGCTTGCTTTCCAGATCAGCTCGAACTTGCGGCCCGAGCGGTAAACCTCTGTCCAAGTCTCACCACCGTCTTCAGTGCGCAACACCAGTCCTTCGGCTTTGGCAGAATTGCGGTCGGTCGAAGCAAAGACCAAACCAACATTCTCGTCAAAGAACTTGATGTCGAGGATCATCGCGGCGTTCGGGGCCATGTCGATCATGGACCAGTTTTCTCCGCCATCCACAGAACGAAGGATACCGGTTGGCCCGCCCACGCGTCCCGCAGCATGGATTACGGTGCGCGGAACAAGCTCTCCTTGATAGATGCGCTGTGTCTCGAGCACATCGATTGCGCAAACACCTTTGATTGTCGCGTCTCCGGTATCGATCGCCTCCCACGAAACGCCTCCATCGCTGGTCCGGTAGAGCGGCGTTTCGTCAGTCACACCGGGGTAATAATCAGTACCGACATTTCCGATGAAGCCATTCTTCCGGTCCAGAAATGCGACGGCGCGCACAAATGTACCCGGGCGGCTGGCAACCTTTTCCCAAGTTACGCCTGCGTCGGATGTGCGGAACAGATCGCCAGCTCCGGTGCCGTACCAGCCATGGGTCTCGTCAACGAAGCTGACTGAATCGCGTTTGCCGCGATAGGCCGCAGTCTCGAATGTCTGCCACTCACCCAGCGTTGGCGGAGACTGTGGCACCGTCGTGGCCGCGGTGGATGTGGTGTCCGCCACCGGAGCACAGGCACTCAACGCAGCACCGGTCAATGCCGCGGCGGCAAATGTCAGCGATCTCATGGATCCGATTTCCTTTTTCTAGGAAATTACCTTCGCGCGACTTTGCCACCATTTTCAAGCACTTTATCCTCGTTTGCCCGCTGGATGACATAAGCACGGATCGCCTCGATCTCGTCTTTGCTCAGAGAGCCTTCGAAGCCGACCATGCCGTTGTCTTTGAGGATGCCATCATGGACGACCGCCATCCAGCTTGCCGCATTGCTTAGCGTTCCAGAGCGACGCAAGTCAGGCAGGACGGTTGATCCCACTGCCCCTGGCGCGTGGCAGACGGCGCAGTAGCGCGCATACTTGCCCTTACCCAGCGCAATGGTTTCTGTCGAAGCGCGGCTTGGCGGTGGATCGAGCGGAAGGCTGGCAAGCACTTTCTCTGCAGGCAATTGGCCATCGGCGCCGAGCTTGAACACCAGCAGACGCGAGACATTGCGCACCGGCCCCTGCGAATTCACGAGGTGCCCGTCTGCAGTCAACGCATAGGCGCCGCCCCATCCGGCCAGAACCGCGACATATTGCTCACCATCGACCGTATAAGTGATCGGCGGTGCGACAATTCCGGTCTGTGCGCCAAAGCTCCAGAGCTTCTCTCCATTCGCCGCGTTGTAAGCGGCAAACTCGCTTCCCGAATTGCCCTGAAATACCAGATTGCCTCCGGTCGCGAGCAATCCGCCATTCCACGGTCCCGGGAATTCGACGGTCCAGCGCGCTTCCTGCTTCACCGGATCCCACGCCATCAGCTTACCTTTGACGGTGCCATAGACCTGTTTGCGGAAGCCGAGATCGGGCGGCAAATCGCCTGCACCAAGATCGAATCCTACATTGAACCCCCGCTTGGGATCGGGCTTCCAATCAGCCTCAGGTGTGTAAACGGTCGCCGCTTCGAAGGCGGGAATGTAGACCAGCCCTTCGCCTGGATGGAACGCCATCGGGTGCCAGTTATGCCCGCCCAAAGGTCCCGGCATCACCAGTGCTGGTTGCCCTGTCTCATCGATCCGCGTTTCCGGGTTAAAGATCGGACGTCCATCTTCCTCGAACCCGGAGGCCCAATTCTGCGGGATGTATTCTTTGGCGCTGATGAACTCGCCGGTCTCACGGTCTAGCACATAGAAGAAACCATTCTTGGGTGCCTGCATCAGCACCTGACGGTCCTTCCCGTCGATCTCCATATCGGCGAGGATGATGTGCTGGGTGGCCGTGTAATCCCATGTCTCGCCCGGCGTTGTTTGATAGTGCCAAACGTACTCGCCGGTATCAGGGCGGATCGCGACGATGCTGGATAGGTAGAGGTTGTCACCTTCCCCTTTGCCGTCTTCTCCCGGAGAGCGGTAAGCACGGTTCCATGGCGAACCGTTGCCGACACCGAAGTAAAGCAGGTTGAGATCGGGATCGTAGGCCATCGAGTCCCACACGGTCCCGCCGCCACCAATGGCGTCAGAGGAGGCAAGCACCTCTGTGTTCCAGGTCTCGGCGGCTTTCTTGAGGTGGCCAGGCGCATCGTCGCCTTCCTTGCCGTCGGGCACGGTGTAGAACTTCCATACCTCTTCACCGTTATCGGCATCGTAGGCCGCAACGTAGCCCCGTACGCCAAACTCCGCGCCGCCATTGCCGATGATGACCTTGCCGTCGATGACGCGCGGTGCGCCGGTGACGGTGTAGCTTTGCTCTTGGTCGACAGTGACCTTTTCCCAATTCACCTCACCGCTTTCGCGATCAAGCGAAACAAGCCGCCCGTCGAGTGTGCCGAGGAACAGCGAGCTTCCCCACGCGGCCAGCCCGCGATTGACCACGTCACAGCAGGCTTTGACGCCGGTCTCTCCAGGAACTTCAGGATCGTATTCCCACAGCGGCTCACCTGTCGCGGCATCAAAGGCGTAGACCTTGCTCCACGCGGTGGTGAGGTACATCTTCCCGTCCATCACCAGCGGGGTCGCTTCTTGCCCGCGCGCGGTGTCCATATCGGCAAACCACGCCAGCCCCATATCGCCGACATTCTCGGCATTGATCTTCGCCAGCGGTGAGTAACGTTGCTCGGAATAGGTGCGGCCGTGGGTGATCCAGTTCGCGTCATCCTCGCCAGCGGCGACCAAAGCAGCACCATCAATTCCATCGCCGCTGTCTGATCCAAGCATGTCGCTGCACGATGTCAAACCAAGCACAACAAAGGCGTATGCGGGCAGGGCCCAACGCAACTTTCTCATCAATGTCTCTCCCTTGGCGGCATTCTTGCCGTTGTGATGCGCGCTTGTCCAATCCCTAAAAGTGTGCCTATTGTGCAGCAGGAGCAAAGTTGCCTTTCGCAGGCAGATACTAGGGGACATCGAATGCGCGAAGAATCGAAGACGGAAAAGTCACTGTCACGGCGTCAGTTCGGCACCGTTGCAGGTGTTGCTGCCGTTGCTGCTGGAACACCCGGCGTGGCGATGGCCGCTGGTAAATCCAGCGCTGAGGTGACGGAACGCGCGATATCGCTCGCAACGCCGAAGGGCTCTGTGGGTGGTTTCTTTGTTCACCCGGCGAAAGGCACGCATCCGGGCGTCGTCGCATGGCGCGGAGAGAGCGGTTTGAATATGACAAGCCGCAATGAGGCGCGCCGCCTCGCAAAGCAAGGCTATTCGGTTCTGGTACTGGATCGCGACAGCGCTGATCCCGCCCCCATTGAAAGCGATGCAGTTGGTGCAGTTGCGTGGATGGAAGCGCAGACTAGCGTTGATGAAAAGCGCGTCGGCACCCCCGAATGGGCGCAAATGCGTCTGGAAACTGCGCGCGCTTGATTGCTGCCTTTAACGGCGCAACATCTCTGGGAACGTCATCCGAAGGCTCGGGTTTCATAATTATCCGTGCGATGACGCATGCCTAAGGGAGTGAACCGCCATGTGTGACGAAAAGCAGCTCAAATCCTGGGCACGCGATGCGTTAAACCGTCGCCAATTCGGCGTTGTTGCTGGAGCGGGCGCGATTGCAGCCTGCGCGCCTTCCGGCACCCTTGCCGATGATGGGGCAGATTCGACATCCGGATTGATGGAGACAAAAGTCACGTTCGATTCTGCCGACGGGACCATGGATGGCCTTTTCATCCATCCCGCGAACGGCAAGCATCCGGCGGTTATCTTCTGGCCCGACATTGCGGGCATCCGCGAAAGCAAACGCGCTATGGCTCGGCGGCTTGCAGGAGAGGGCTACGCGGTCTTGGTCCTCAACCCCTACTACCGCGATGTCGCGGGCGAGCAGTTTGCTGACTTCAAGGCATTCATCGATGCCGATGGTTTTCAGAAAGTACGCCCATGGCGTAGCAAATTCGATGCAGATAGCGTGGCGATCGATGCGAAGACGGCAGTCGCATGGCTTGATCAGCAGGACGCTGTAGACACGTCCAAAGGCATCGGCGCGCAAGGATACTGCATGACCGGATCCTTCGCCGTCTGGGCCGCCACCGCCGTGCCGGGCCGGATCAAAGGGGCGGCGAGCTTCCATGGCGGACGGCTGGTGCAGGACAATCCGAAAAGCCCCCACAATCTACTGGTGAATGCTTCAGGCACCTTCCTTATCGCCGTTGCCAAGAACGATGACGAGCGTGCGCCGGAGGTGAAGGTCAAGTTCGGCGAGGCAGCGGAAGCCGCCGGTCGCGATGCGATGATCAAGGTTTATGAAGGCAATCACGGCTGGACCGTTCCCGACAGCCCTGCTTTCGACAAAGAGGCAGGCGATCTCGCTTTCGCAGACCTGCTCAGCCTCTACAAAAACGCGCTTTGAGTTAAGGCTGGCTCAGCCGAGGCCATGATCCTTGGCGCGCTCATTGCTCGCGCCAAAGCGTCCAAACTTGCGGAAACGCTCCATCCATTTGTCGAGGAACAGGCCGAGCGGTTTGGGATCAATGCCCAAGTCCGCAAAGGTGCGGTGCTCGCCTGAGACAAGGCTTCCGGGCTTTAAGAGCTTCCACTGATCGCGGCTCATCGGGGTCAGCGGCATGGCAGCAAAGGTGGCCGACACGCCATCCGGCATCGCGAGGAAGCGCCGCTTGCGGCCCTGCGCCTTGGCAATCCGTTGGTTGATGTCCATCATGCTCAGCTGCTCAGGGCCACCGAGTTCGTAGATGTACCCGCCATGCTCGACTGGGTTTTCAAGCGCGACTGCAATCGCCTCGGCCACATCATCGACATAGACGAGCTGCAGCTTGGCCTCAGGACCGAACACCGGGAGTACCGGCAACATCTCGATCATTTGGCCGAACATGTTGAGGAAGTTGTCGTCCTTCCCGAAAACGATCGAAGGGCGCAGTATCGTTGCGCTTGAAAACGCTTCCATGACCCGCTGCTCACCCAACGCTTTGCCTTTCGCATAACCCGTGCTGGATTCTGCATCGGCACCAATTGCGCTGACATGCACAAACGCTTTCACACCATTGTTGCGCGCAATCGCAGCCATGTGGCCGGGCGCTTCACCCATCAGTTCCTCAAGGTCGCCCGAGAAGGCCCCGACCAGGTTCACCACATAATCGGCGCCGTGCATCGCCGCGCGCAGGCTCTCTTCCCTGGTGATGTCACAGCGGGCAAACTGCAGCTGCCCCAGATTGGCGAGCGGCTTGAGCACATGGCCCTTCTCTGGATTGCGGCTCGCGATGCGCAAGCGCGCGCCCCGCTTGAGCAGATCTTGCGCGACATAATTGCCAATATAGCCGCCGCCACCAAAGACAGTGACGAGCTTGTCAGCGAGCGGAGAGGTCTTGGTCATGTTCCGATTGATCCCTTGGGAAGCATGGTTGGCAAGCATTGGTTTGGGTGCGCAATGAAAGAATGCGCGCCATTGAGCAAGCGTTCCGATCAAATGTGGCAAGGAAGTTTGCAAGACGTGCACTCGAATCGTTGACGCAGCCCCCCACGCTCGCTATCTGCCCGCGCCTACCCAGCGGTGACCACAGTAAGTCAGCCGCGAACGATGTGCCCAGATGGCGGAATTGGTAGACGCGCCGTCTTCAGGTGGCGGTGGGGGCAACCCCGTGGAGGTTCGAGTCCTCTTCTGGGCACCATTTGTTCTTCCCTTGTTCTCTCAGATAATCTATAAAAACCGCAGAAATCCAAGGGGTTTGGCCCTTGGATCGTTCCGGATCGTCCCACCTGTTCTCGGCCGATCCAGACATTTTTGCGGGCCTTTTGTGGGCCTTTTGCAAAAGGCCCAAATGAAAAGGCCCACACATGCCTCTGACGGATACCAGACTCCGAGCCCTCAAACCGAAGGCAAAGCCTTACAAGGTCGCTGACGAGCGTGGCCTATATATCGAGGTCACACCCGCTGGTGGCAAACATTGGCGGTTTCGATATCGAATTGGAAAAGCGCAAAAGAAGGTGTCGCTCGGCGGCTACCCTGTGGTTAGCCTCAAGGATGCGCGAGAAGCAGCAATGGAAGCGAGGCAGACCATAGCTTCTGGCGGCGACCCAGCGGTGGAGAAGCGCAAACAGAAGATTAGGGATGAGTTTCTTTCGGCGAGTACTTTCGAGGCGGTCGCCCGCGAGTACATAGAGCAGATCATGGTTCAGAATGGCCGCGCTGAAGCGACTATCGTCAAGGCGAACTACTTTCTTGATAAGCTGACACCAGCGATCGGAAATCGGCCGATCCACGAGATCGAACCTTTCGAAGTGCTCGCGCCTTTGAAGCGTCTTGAAGCTACTGGGAAGCACGAGACGGCAAAAAAATGTCGATCATTTGCAGGACGGGTATTTCGGTATGGGGTGGCGACAACTCGGTGCAAATCTGATCCAACTTCGCTGTTGAAGGGAGCGCTCATCACGCCAAAGCCGACGCACTACGCCGCCATTCTTGATCCAGAGAAGCTAGGCGGGCTGTTGAGAGCTATCGACGACTTTGAAGGTTACGCTCTCACAAAGTTTGCGTTGAAGATTGCCCCGCATGTTTTTGTGCGTCCTGGTGAACTGAGGCATGCTGATTGGGCGGAGTTTGACCTTGATGAAGGCGTCTGGCGGATCCCAGCAGGCAAGATGAAAGCGCGGCGCGCGCACGCGGTTCCGCTCTCAAAGCAGGTCATCAGCCTTTTCGAAGAGCTCGGCACCATGATGGGTAAATCAGGTTATGTGTTTCCATCAGCCCGGTCCGGTCTACGTCCCATGAGTGAAAACGCTTTGAACGCAGCCTTTAGAAGGATGGGGTTTAGCAAGGAGGAGGTCACCGCGCATGGGTTGAGGGCGACCGCATCCACCCTGCTCAATGAAAGCGGAAAATGGAGCTCAGACGCGATTGAGCGCGCGCTTGCGCACGGAGACAGTAATGCGATCCGCGGTGTTTATCATCGAGGTAAGCACTGGTCTGAGCGCGTAAAGATGTCGCAGTGGTGGAGTGACTATCTTGATAGCCTCAAGTTGGGCGGTGACTTGGTATTTCTGAAAGCGAGCTAACTCTTGAGCTTCTTCAAGATCGCGCTCATTGTTTGGCGTATGCCATCCATCGCCGGATAACGTTTCTCACATATCCTGGGGTTTCTCGATTTTTCGGAATGCCTCCTGCTCGCGATACGGCACCTGGGCCAGCATTGTAGGCTGCCAATGCGAGATGGATCGCACCGAACTGATCGAGCATCTGCCGCAAATATCTTGCGCCGCCATCGATGTTTTGAGCGGGGTCATGCCGATTGGTAACCCCGAGCTCCCGTGCTGTTGCTGGCATGAGCTGGGCTAATCCAGCCGCCCCTGCTGGGCTGATTGCCATCGGATTGAACCGTGATTCTTGCCAGACTAACGCTTGGAGGAGCCTTGGCGGCAAGCGGTGACGAGCTTCTGCTTGACGGATCAGAGGCTCGTAGAGCGCCTCTTTGAAGCTTCGTTCAATCTGCGATTTCTGACTTCTAGGATCGTATTGAACGTCCGCTCGTCGGTCTGACGCGCTTTCAACCGACCCCATAACGTGATCGAAAATCTGGAATTCTTGCGCGATGGCGCAGCTTGGGACTGCCAGTCCTAGCGTACCTATCCCGATCGCTATTTTCGAGCTTTTCACTGCGCAATCTCTCAATCTTGATAATTCTGGCGTGAGAACATATTATGAACGTATGGGTGTAGGAAACCATATGATTGGTTGCACCAACAAGAGGAGAGGGAAGCGACAGAAGGGGCAATTGAGCAACTAAGGAGCTCGCATGTCCTTTTCGAATTCCCATCAGTCTCGCGCGTCGTTTGAGGAAACCGCTCGCAAGCTCTGCGAGAGCCGCGGCGGGAAGTGGTCTGGCACCAAGGGCATGGCCCGTTGTCCAGCGCACGATGACCGCACGCCTTCGCTCGGTGTCACGCTTGGCCGAAAGGCGATCCTCCTACATTGTTTCGCAGGGTGTGATCAGGCGAGCGTGCTCGCTGCCCTCGCCCGTGAAGGGATCGAGACCTCAGCTCTATTCTCAGGTTCTTCTGACGAATTTCCGTTCCAGCCGAGCTATTCCAGCAAGCCATCAGCTGCAGCACTCCGCATCTGGCGCGATGCCCGACCGCTGCAGCGAAGTCCTGCCAAGGCATATCTCGACGAGCGCGGCATCCTCGCAACCTCCCATGCGCTGAGGTTTCATCCGCGCACACCGCTTGGACCGAAAGGTCGCGCGCGCTTTTTGCCGGCGATGATCGCTTCGGTCAGCCTCGACGAGGGGCCGATTGCCGTTCACCGGACTTTCCTGTCGCATTCCGGCAATACGCAGGCATCGTTTGCCAAGCCGAAACGTGCTCTGGGGTCTCTCGGCAAGGCGGCAGTCCGTCTGTTCGCACCCGCCGAGGGAAGGCTTGGTCTCGCCGAAGGCATTGAAAGCGCGATGTCGGCCTATGCGCTTACCGGGATCCCAACATGGGCAACGCTTGGCAATGAACGCTTCGGCCTGGTTGCCATCCCCGAGAGCGTGAGCGAGCTACATCTCTTCGTCGATCACGACGCAGGTGGAGAACTCGCGGCAACTCGCGGACTGGAAGCCTACGTTTCACCCAATCGCAAAATCCTGATCCGCAAGGTCAGATCGCGAGGCGAAGACTGGAACGATGAACTGCAGACGTGGCTGCTCCGAAAGAGCAAAACTTAGAGGAGAGAGAGCTCCTGGGTCTTTGGCCGCACGGTTGTCGTGAGGCGCAACAAAGACAGGAGACTACTCATGATCCAATCCATTCCTCTCAAGAAACTAATCTCAAGCCCTCGCAACGTACGCAAAACAACCGACGTTCTTGCCGATTTGCAATTGCGGGCTGATATCGCGGCACGCGGGCTTCTCCAAAATCTGGTAGTTCGCAAAGCCACCCGAGGGAAATTTGAAGTCGAAGCTGGCGGGCGCCGCCTCGCTGCATTGCAAGCGTTGGTCGAGGAAGGCACGCTTCCCAAGAACCATGAAGTCACTTGCCTTGTCATCGAAGGTGAGGAAAGCGAAGTGCGCGAAGCGAGCCTTGCCGAGAACTTCCAGCGCCTCGCAATGAACCCGGCCGACGAGGCGCAGGCTTTCGCTGCGATTGTCGAGGCGGGAGCTAGCACCCAAGACGTGGCTCGCCGGTTCGGTCTCACAGTCCGCTTTGTCGAGGGCCGTCTGCGCTTGGCGGGCCTCGCACCTTGTGTCTTCGAAGCGCTCGCCGAAGGCGCGATCACGCTCGATATGGCCAAGGCCTATGGAGCGATCTCAGACATTGACCGCCAAGCACACGTCTATGCCGAACTGCAGGACGCCTGGTACCAGGTCACGCCTGACACGATCCGTCGCATGGTGCTCGATGCCACTGTTCGTGGCTCCGATCCGCGCGCGGTTCTGGTCGGGCGCGAGGCCTACCTCGCAGCAGGTGGTCGGATCGAACGCGAACTCTTCGACGACGAAGCCAGCGAAAGCTGGATCGATGTCGCGCTGCTCGAAGACCTTGCCCAGAAAGCGATGGATGACGCTGCGAAGAGGGTCGCTGAAGAACACGGACTTGCCTGGGTGCGACCCACGCTTGGCAACTATGTAAGCCACGATCTCGTCGAGGGCCTCAATCGGCTTCCATGCGAACCGGCTCCGCTCAGTGAGCAGGAAGCCCGCGAGCTCAGCGACCTTGAAGCCGACTACGACCGGACAGCGGCCATCCTCGAGGATGAGGACAGCGACGAAAGCGAGATCGCCAAGGCGGAAGAAGAGCTGGTCTCGATCGACCGCGCGATGCGCGATCTGCACGATCGTCCGCCAGTGCTTGCCGACGAGCTAAAGTCAGAGGCTGGAGCGTTCCTTGTGCTCTCACGGAATGGCGAACCTGCAATGGTGCCGCAGTTTTACACTGATGCTGAAGTCATCGACACTGATGACGGAGCTGTCGAACCGGTGGATGCAGGTGCTGATACCAAGCGCAAGAGCGGGGCGCTTTCGCAGCGTCTGCTCGACGAGCTCGCGATGCAGCGTCGCGATATCCTGGCGATCCACCTGGCCAACGATCCTGCGCTCGCGCTTGATTTCATGGTCTTCACGCTCGCAGATGCTGATGGGCATGACTGGCGCGCGAAAAAGGCGTCGACGCTCGTCGGCTCGGTCGCATCGGGGCCGGTGGCCGGATTCGAGGCGAAGGATGCCCCCGCAAGTGCTGCGCTCGCCGAGTTCGCCGCTTCGCTCGACGAGAGCTGGCGCGCCGGCGAGACTGACGTCGAACGGTTCGAACGCTTCCGCGCATTGAGCGATGAAGCACGTTCGGCCTGGCTCGGCCATGTCGTATCCCGCACACTGGTCGCGAGCCTTGCCTGCGAAGGCGATCGCTCGGCGCCGCTGCACGAGATACTCGGGTCGCTGCTCGAGATCGAAACCGCGCATTGGTGGCGGCCGACGGCGGCGAACTTCTTCGATCGTGTGGCCAAGGCGCGCACGCTTGAAGCGCTCGACGCTGCAGGCGGTCCCGAACTCGTCAGCCGCTATGCAGGTTCGAAGAAGGCAGAACTAGCGAGCGCAGCCGAGGCGTATCATCTCCGGCAATTTCATTGGCGAAGCGGATGTGAAGGCGCGCGCGGGAGCGTGGGTGCCCGAGATCATGTGCTTCGGTTCTCCTGAGGAACCGGTCGAGGATGAAACTGCGGCCCCGGTTGAGGACGAGACCGCGAACGAAATTGCCGAGCAGGCTGCCTGACCCCTCCTGACAGGTCCAGGTGACTCGGCGGGCGGTCCGTCCCTCTCGGGATGGGCCGCCTTATTCGCGTTTCCGTCCGAAGGTCGCCTACGATGGTGAGTCTTAGAGGGGAGGACGCTTTGTTCATCCTGAACCCGGACACGTCCGTTCCGGCGATCAGGAGACCATCGATGACAAAGTCCCGCCGCACTGCTTCAGTTTCTCCAGCTGCGCGTATCACCGCCGCCATTATCGAAAAGCTAGAGCAAGGCACCAAGCCTTGGGTCAAGCCGTGGCGTGGCTTGCCGCTTTCTCGCCCGCTGCGATCATGCGGGACGCCGTATCGCGGCATGAATACCTTCTGGCTCTGGATGGTTGCTGATGCCTGCGGCTACGCCTCACCATACTGGATGACATATCGCCAGTGCCAGAAACTCGGCGGCCAAGTCCGCAAAGGCGAAAAATCGACCATCGCGATTTTCTACAAAAGCTACACCAATGAAGTCGAAAACGCTGAAGGTAGGCAGGATACGGAGAGCCGGCGCGTGCTGAAGGCCTATTCAGTCTTCAATGCCGACCAGTGCGATGGCCTCCCCGAATTCTACCATCCCAAGCCACTGGTTGCCGCGCTTGAGCCCGAAGGCCGCGAGGAGCGGCTAGATGCATTCTTCGCTGAGATCGACGCAGAGCTACGCCATCACGGCGCGCAAGCCTACTACGAGCCACTGCGTGATCGCGTCACCATGCCGCCAGCCGAACTCTTCGAAGCCTATGACCATTACTATGCAACACTTGCGCATGAGCTGTCGCACTGGACTGGACATTCTTCGCGACTCGATCGAGGCCTCAAGAACCGCTTCGGCAGTGATGCCTATGCCGTCGAAGAACTTATCGCCGAGCTGTCCTCCGCCATTCTTGGTGCCGAGTTGGGATTGCCCGTCTCGCATCTCGATCATCATGCTAGCTACATCGCGTCCTGGCTCAAGATCCTTAAACAGGACGATCGCGCGATCCTGACCGCGGCCGCAAAGGCCGAGGAGGCAGCCACCTTGCTGCTCGAAATGGGCGGTCACCAATCGAGTGCCACTGAGGGTGATGTCGAACTTTCTGACGCGGCCTGAATAAGAGACTTAACTTGAGCAACTCTGTCAGCCAGCCCGCACGTACTGGCACTTGCCTTCACACCGAGTCAGTTCGGTCTGGCGGAGCGCTCCCGAACCGATCCTGGATCACTCCCAGACAACTCCTGCGCCAATCTGACACGATCCCGCACAGCCTGTTCGCTGGTCCTCGTGCCCTGGACCGGTCAGGTCCCACAGCAACCCGCGCAAGGCTGCGGCCCGAGTGGCCCGCGCCAGCCTTGCCTTGCGGGGTTTCCCGCTGACGCGGTGCGGTGGTCTCTTATCCCGGTCCTTCTCGGGCACGGCGAACAGGCCCGAGCGGAAATCCCTCTGCCGGCATTCGCCGGTCTCAGGAGGACTACAGATATGTATGACAGTTTCGCCACCCAGCTTGCCGGCCTCGATCTATCCGGCTTCTCGATCACGCCTGCCCCTTTCAACGAATGCGACTTCCCTTGCGAGGATGCCATGTCTCACACGCTCGGAGCAGTTTGGTCGGATCTCTTCGCGCTGTTTGCCGACACCGCGCTCGAGGCCGATGCCGAGGATCTCGCCTGGGGCTTCGTCAATCTCTTTCACCGTGCAGCTAGCCGCAAATCGACCCAGGTGGATCGGGCTTCGGATGAAATCCGCGCCCTATTGGCATCCGCCGACGGGTCCGAAGTGCATTCATCGAACCTCGAGGAACAGACCCTGCGTGCCCAGTCTGCTGAAGCCAGCATGCAGGTGTTCGAGCAGTTGCGTGAGGTTGCAGCAGGTCTCTATCGCGACGAAACCGGTTCCTCGTGGAAGCCCGTATCGGGATCGCGTGCGCGCCACTCGAAGAACATGACATCGGCCGTGATTGATGCCCGCGACTTTTTGCGCGTACGCAAGGAGCGTCGTCAGGCTGCACATTCTCCCGAGGGTACTCCGGTGGTCTTTGCCGGTGGTCGCAACCGTTTCGAATGCGAGGCCGACGCCAAGACTTACGCGGCGAACATCTGGGCTACACTCGACAGGGTGCGCGAGGTCGTTCCTGACATGTTTCTCGTACACGGCGGCGACGGCAAAGGAGCCGATAGACTGGCTGCATCCTGGGCTGAGCGTCACGAAGTCCAGCAACTGACGTTCGGCCTTGAGCGCCGCCTCGGGGCTCGAGCAGGGTTCAAGCGCAACGAGCAAATGCTCGGTCTTAACCCTCGCTACGTGGTGGCATTTCTAGGCAATGGCGTGACAGAGCGCCTGGTGATCGAGGCCAAGAAGCAGCGCATCACGGTTGTTGATCGTCGCGGGCCACTGGGCTGCTGTCCCGGGTGAACGCGCAACGTTCGCTGGGCGTTTTCGCGATTGCGCTCCCGGTCCCCAGACAAAAGGGCGGCCCCATTTGGAGCCGCCCATAAGGAGAGAACTCATTGCATTACTGCTCCAAGCCCTTTGGGTCGCAATGGCTAAATAGCACCGAACGCAACCAAGTCGATTGTAGGGTTACGACAGGCCCGAATAGATACGCTTTGGAACAAGGCTATTGCTCATCCCAAGTGACCTGAGCGCCTGTGCAACCTTGTCGTTGGGGAGGGACACTTTTGCTGGTTTCTGGGGTGCGGCACTTATCGTTCCCGCATCAGGTTTTCCATTGTACAAGAGCGATCATGCAACTCGATGATCTCCTCCTTCGCTACTTTGCCTCGACAAATCTGGCTGAGATAGCACCCGACACTTTGGCGGCCGGGATCGAGCATTGCCGGGTCGACCTCGGTCTCGAGCAAGACAGGGGCAAGCGCTTTGCACTGTGGTCGTTCCTGCACATGTGCGGCTCCGCCCCCGACCTCGACGTGGCGTTTGAGAGCGAGGAAGACCGGGAAGCAGCTCGCAACTTCATGGATCTCCTGGCGGCATCGGAGGGCGATGGAGCAGGCTGATTGCAGCAGGGTCTTGGCACCTTCAGACCCGCACCCGATACCCATCCGGCTTTCTTCGCGAACAGTCCTGAACCAGGTCAGCCGAGGACGACAACCCGTTCCTTTCCGGCCGTGTTGGCAGCTGCGCTGCCTGCCCGCACCACCCGTCATGAACAGGTTTCCCTTGACCCCCAGACGATGTCTGTTGGCCTGTGGTGCAGTCCTCCCATGCCCTGCTTCTTTCAGATGTTCGCAAGCCGGAGATGGTCTCCGGTTTGAGGAACTGAAGGAACTTACATCATGACCAATATTGCAATCCTCACTGGCCGCATCGCACGCGATCCGGACACCCGCGAAACCAAGGGCGGCACCAACGTTACCGGGATCACCGTCGTGACCGATCGCCCCGCACGCGACAAGGACGGCAAGACCTACAAGGACGAAAACGGCTACACCGCCAAGGAAAGCGAGTTCCACCGTGTGACCTGCTTCAATGGCCTCGCCAAGACAGTCGGACAGTTCTGCTCCAAGGGCCAGCTGGTTTCCGTCCAAGGCCGCATCCACTACACCCAATGGGAAGACAAGGACGGGGTTACACGCTACGGCACAGAGATCCTCGCAGACAAGGTCGACTTCCTCTCAAGGGGCAATGGCTCCGGCGAGAACGACGAGAACAAGGATGCTCCCGAAATCGACTGATCTCAGCCATCCAGCCTCCCAAGAAAGGGCTCTGTCCAAACCGGATAGGGCCCTTTCTCGTATTCACTATCAGTGGCTTTGAGCTGTGCGTGATGCGGAGGATTGCTTTTGAACAAGCCGCTTTATGGCTTCCTCTTCGCCGAGTTTTCCGAGCTCATTTGCAACTTCGGATAGGCCCCTCTTTGAGAAGGTTTCTAACCCCGTTCCAAGAATAACCTGGCCCAGTTCAATGGCAGCCTGTTTCTCGAGTTCTTTCTGACGTTGGTCGAGTGCCAGCCTGTCGGCCTCCAGTTTCTGGAGTGCGGCTACAGCGCTTCGTTTCGATGGCATTGAGGATACTTCTTTCTTCCCCTCCGATGACCCTCTCCTCGGCTGACGTGGACTATCACCCGTCCTGTAGGAAAGCGATTTCCCCCTTGGTCTTCGCGAACACCTGAGATCGAACGGGAGGGGAGTCTGGCTCACGGACTTTCAAGGATGATGGGCGTGCAGCTGGCGCGTCAAGGACGGCGGGGCCCCACCATTTTGCCGTCCCTTCGCTTCGCTGCAGTCCGACAAAATCGTTGCCCCCACCGCCGCTTGGCGGTCGCCCGGACGGGCGATCCCTGACCCGCCGACCGAACACCCATCCGCCTGCCTGCTGTCGTCTTACCGACAGATATCAGGAGGCTTTTATGACTGCACTTGCATCGTTTCAATCAAACTCGAACAGCTACTTCGAAGCACTGGCCACTGCCGAACGGCGAGCCTTGCACAGCTTCTTCGACCAGCACGTCGTGGAAGATAATGACCTAGGATACTTCGCCCTGGACGAGGGTGACTACAACGCCTTGCCGGCGCATCTGGCCAGCCGGGTTGTGCACACGGTGCACGGCGCAATGCTCGACGAGTTCTGAACGACCGATGGGGCGGGAGCCGGTGACGGTTCCTGCCCCTTTTTTGTGTTCGCTGCTGGAAGAAGAGAGAGTGATGAGGAGCGGGGCTGGTGACGCGCTCGGTCCCGCACCACCTGCGGCGGCGCTCCTGCGGGCGCAGCGTATTTGGTCCGGGCCCCGCAAGCACTCCTGAGCGCCAACGGGTGGAAGCGGCGCGAGGCTGACGGGAGCGACAAACCCCGCTCCCTTATCTCGCACGCGCTTCTTTTGCCGTCAGCTTATCAGGGGTGCGTCTTGGTTGGGATGCTTGCTTCCGAACTGGCGCTTGCGGTTCGCTTCAGCGTTCCGGGCTGTTGCTTTCGCTCGATTGGCACGGACGCCAATGCCCGTTCAAAACCCATTCCCTGTCGTTTCTGGACTTAGACCTCACAGTGGGAAAACGGTAGCACACCGTACGCAGCGGGGCTGGCAAGTAAGATCATGAAGTTTATCATGAATTTGGTCTTGTCCACTTCTGTGCCAGTCGTGTGCCAATGGCTTTATCGACTGTGCCAGAGTGTGCTGAATTCACTTAGCACATTGAATTTCTTTCCTAATTTTTCGGTTTCCTACACCCTATTGCTCGTGCCAGAGTGGCACTCGCTTTTCCGAAGAGTGAACCAGGTTCTTTTTAGCAAAAGGAACTTGGATTCATGCAAAGACATCATCGTTTTGTGACCTATGTCACGCCTCTCATTGCCGAGTGGATTAAAGCTCAGGCCGATGAGCGGCGGGTAAGTTCAAGCATCGTGATTGGCGATTGCATTTTTGATGCCTGGCAGCGTGACACCCAAGCCGATTTGAGGACGCCAGGGACCGATCCGGTTCGCCAGAACATCTTCATCACCGTAGCTTTGGATGCGCTGCTCACGCACCATTCTGTGCCCAATCTGCGCGAGCAGACGGTGGCGGCCTATCAGCGCCGGCTAGAGCGTTTGGGGCTCGTTGCGCCGCGCCCGCAAGGGGGCCACGATGAAGCATAAACTCGTCAACTTCACTCGCGGAAGCCAGCTCCTTGGGCACTTTGGTTTCATGTTTGCAGCCGGGCTCAAGGGTCCGCTCATCATCACACTGCTGGTGATTCTAGGACTGATCTATTGGGAGGTAACAAGCAGCCTCAATGACCACCAAACCTACCTCGTCTGGATGCACATCTACTCATCCTTTTATGCGTTTATGGAGTTCGATCCTGACAAGCTTGTGAACCTCACCTTGGCTGATGGAAGCATCGTCGCGTTCCCGATCAGTGTAGTCACAGAATACCCGCCCATGAAAGAGGCAATGACCGCATTTGAGGGGGCGGTTGAGGCTGCGCTTGTCACCTCGGCGTGGGGTCTTGTTCCTGCCTTCATTGCCTTTTGGTGGGTTGCTGAACACTTCGGTTGGCGCTCCAAGCAAAGGAAGCATGTGCGCGGCGCATCGCTCGCAAGCCTTGCTGAACTGGAAGGCGAAATCGACGATCACAATCGCCATGAGCGCGCCCGCGAATATGGCAGCAATTTGGGATGGAGGTGGCGGCTTGCAGGCAGCAGCGCGCTCGCTTCAGCCGGTCTCTATAGTCCCGCGCACCTTGCAGGCGTGAGCTGGCCTTGGCGTAAAGAGCAAAGCCACACCATGCTGGTCGGCACGACAGGCACGGGCAAAACGGTCGCCCTTTTCGAGCTCCTTTCCGAAATCAGACAAAGAGGCGAACGTGCGGTCATTTTCGACCTGACCGGCGCCTTTATCGAAACCTTCTTCGATCCCGAACGCGATATCATTTTGAACCCATTGGATACACGCTGCCCAAGCTGGAGCGTCTTCGATGATTGCACATCGCGCGCGGAGTTTCATGCAGCAGCGGAGTCGCTTGTGCCCCATGATGGAGGCGGCTCGGAACAGTTTTGGGTGCTCGCTGCGCGAACCCTATTTGTTGAAACATGTATCAAGCTGAAAGAAGCAGGGCGCGGAACCAATGCCGCGCTTGCCGATGAATTGATGAATGCAGATCTCTCGGATCTGCACCGCCTGGTAGAGGACACAATGGCTGGACCGATCAGCACGCCGGCCGCTGCTCGCATGGCGGAATCGGTCCGCGCCGTCTTCAATGTGAACGCAAAAGCGATGCAAATGCTGCCTCAATCAGGGGACGCTTTTTCGGTGCGGCAGTGGGTGACTGGCGAAGGAAAACCGGGCTCCTTTCTGTTCCTATCCGCGCGCTATGTAGACATGAGCGTGCTCTCACAATTGCTGACGCTGTGGCTTGATACAGCGATCAACACGTTGATGACGGGTCGCCGGACGCGTGACCTGCAACTGTGGTTTCTGATTGATGAGCTCGGCGCGCTTCACCGCCTGCCGTCGCTCGAAAAAGGTCTGCAGACTGCGCGCAACTTTGGCGGTGCTATCGTCACAGGCGTCCATACCTTCGCCAAGCTCAAGGAGGTCTACGGCGAGAACATGGCAATGACCTTGTCCTCACTTGCCAGGACCAAACTCATCCTCGCCACTGCCGATCGTGAGACCGCCACATGGTGCTCCGACATTATCGGCCACCGCGAGGTTCGCGAGATGGAAGAAGGGTACAGCTATGGCTACAACAATGCGCGCGATGCGGTTAGTCTGACGCCGCGTCGGCAGGTGGTTCCGCTGCTTTTGCCGGATGAGTTTATGGGCCTTCCGAGCCTTGAGGGCTTCATCAAATTCCCTGATGGATTTCCGGCGGCGCCTGTCTCTTTGCAACCCCGAGATTGGCCGCGCCGGGTCGAAGGCTTTATCCCACACGAGGATGCCAAAGGACCGACGTCAAAGGCAAAGGCTGAAACTCTCAAGGAAGGCGAGGAGACTTCCGAGGCTACGGCGAATAAGAGCGGAGAGGAAGGAGAAGACGGCGGCGATCCGCGCAAGATGAAGGAAGCCACGGATCGCAAGCGTGAGCCAGCGAAGCGTCCCAAAGCGCAGTCTCGCGCGCGTGACAAGAAGGTAAAGACTGACAAGCAAGAACGTTCGAATTCTCGCTCTAAGACAACCCTCAAACAAGCTGTTGAAGCCCCGTTCAAAAGCGAAAGAGCGGCCTCTTTGGGCAAAGTACAAGGCGAGCTCCCGCTTAGGGAGCACCAAGTCGATGAGCGTGTATCAGACGCTCTGAAGAAGGCTTCGCCTCGCACTGATCGGCCCGATCCTGACGCCGCGCAGCGTGAAGGTGAGCAACGCGCCAAGACGGATAAGACGCTTCAAGAAGAGCAGCAGCGCTCGCTCCTGGGCGGCGCGGCACGCGAAGACTATGACCACGATCTCGGCGACTTCGACGCTGAGATGTGATTACCATCATCGGGGAGGACTGAGGGGCTTGAGTTGTGTGAGGCCTGCCCATGCTCTCCGTTGCCAATGTCCGCTCGTCCTCCGCAGCGGCCAACTACTTCGCATCCGACAATTATTACGCTAAAGCTGATGCTGATCGCTCAGGCGAATGGCTCGGTGAAGGCGCAAAGCGGCTTGGTCTAGAGGGGAAGGTAGACGCCAAAGCCTTCGACGCTTTGTTGCGCGGTGAGCTCCCCGATGGAACGCAAGTTGGCAACCTTGGGCAGGCCCATAGGCCGGGCACCGACCTTACATTCTCTGTTCCCAAGAGCTGGTCGCTTCTTGCCCTTGTGGGCAAAGATGAGCGTATCATCAGCGCTTATCGTGAGGCGGTTGTCGAAGCGCTTCAATGGGCGGAAAAGAACGCTTCCGAAACCCGCATCATGGCGCAGGGCAAGGTTCAGACCCAAAAGACAGGCAATCTGGCGATTGGGCTTTTCAAGCACGACACCAATCGCAATCAGGAACCCAATCTCCATTTCCACGCCGTGATCGCCAATGTCACACAAGGCAAGGATGGTAAGTGGCGGACGCTCAAGAATGATCGTCTGTGGCAGCTCAACACCACGCTCAACTCCATCGCGATGGCGCGCTTCCGAGTAGAAGTCGAGAAACTTGGCTATGAAACCGGACCAACTCTCAAGCATGGCAATTTCGAGGCGCGCGGGATTTCGCGCGAGGATGTCATGGCCTTCTCCTCGCGGCGCCAAGAAGTGCTTGCAGCGAGGCAAGGTCCAGGCCTTGAAGCTGGGCGGATCGCTGCACTTGATACCCGCTCTGCCAAAGCGCCGATCGAGGATCGCGACACGCTTGGAGGCATGTGGCAGGAAACCGCGCAGTCCATTGGTCTCGATCTAAATCCCATGGTCGAGCGTGCGCGTGTGCGCTCAGCCATGCCTGAAAAGCCTCATTCGGGTTTCGCGACACTGGTGGAACGGGGCCGAGCTCTGCTTGCCAAGTTTGCGAGCCATGTTCGAGGGGCATCAGAAGATCCGTTGGTGCCGGCCTCGGTGCTTAAACAGGACAAGCAAACGATCGCGGCCGCGCAGGCGGTTGCCTCGGCCGTGCGGCATTTGTCGCAGCGCGAGGCCGCTTTTGAACGCGAAGCGCTCTACAAGGCGGCTTTGGATTTTGGGTTACCCACGACCATCGGTGAGATCGAAACGAGAACCCGCGCCTTGGTCAATTCTGGTTATCTTGTAGCGGGACGCGGCGAGCATAAGGGCTGGCTCGGGTCGCGCGAAGCGATTGAAACCGAGCAGCGCATCATCGCCGAAGTTGATGCGGGGAAAGGGCAAGCCCCGTCCGATCTCGACGCTCGAGAGACTGAGACTCGTGTTCAGGCCTCAGCCGAGATCGGGCACGGCTTTAGACTGAATGACGGACAACTCTCGGCTGCGCGCCTTATCTTGACTTCATCGGATCGAACCGTTGCGGTGCAGGGCGTAGCAGGTGCTGGCAAAAGCAGCGTGCTTGGACCGGTCGCCAAAGTGCTGGGCGAAGAGGGACGGCCTGTCATCGGCCTCGCAATCCAGAATACGCTCGTCCAAATGCTGGAGCGCGATACGGGGATTAAATCACAGACACTCGCCCGCTTTCTGGGGGGATGGAAGTCGCTGCTTGATGATCCATCCAATCGCACACTCAAAACCGAAGCAAAGCAGGCGCTCGGTGGCAGCGTTCTCATTTTGGACGAGGCTTCGATGGTCGCCAACAGCGACAAGGAAAAGCTCGTTGCGCTAGCAAATCTAGCCGGCGTCCATCGCTTGGTGCTTATGGGCGACCGCAAGCAGCTCGGCGCTGTCGATGCCGGCAAGCCCTTTGCGCTTCTGCAAAAGGCCGGGATTGCGCAGGCCCACATGAACACCAACCTGCGCGCGCGTAATCCTGTTGTTCGCGAAGCCCAAGCCGCTGTGCAGAAAGGTGATGTTCGAACTGCGCTTGCCAAACTTGAGCCCCATACGATCGAAGCCAAAGGCGATGGCGCGATTGTTGCTGCCGAGCAGTGGCTTTCGCTGAAGCCAGAGGACCGAGAGCGCACATCAATCTATGCCTCGGGGCGCAGGATCCGCTCAGCTGTCAATGAGGCGGTGCAAACAGGTCTTCTTGCAAGCGGGCAGATTGGGCCGGAGAAAGCTCAGTTGGATGTGCTTGAGCCCGTGAACACCACTTATGAAGAGCTGCGCCATGTTGCAGCCTATCAGACCGACCGCATTCTTGAGGTTTCGAAGAGACAAAAGGCGCTTGGCCTGATGCCTGAACAATACCGCATCGTAGGCAGCGACCCGAAACGCAAAAGGGTCGCTTTGGAGAATTCCCGCGGAAAAAAGTTCAGCTTCGATCCTTCGCGGATAAGGGCAGACAAGGCCAATGACACTCTGGCTCTATTCAACGACCGACGGCTCGAAATCCATAGCGGCGACAAAATTCGCTGGACGCGAAACGATCACAAGCGTGGGCTGTTCAACGCTGACCAGGCAAAGGTCATTGCCATCGATAAGCGTGAGGTCACAGTCGAGACCTCCAAGGGTGAGCAAGTAACGCTTGATAAAGACGATCCTATGCTGAAACGCATCGATCTCGCCTACGCGCTAAACGCTCACATGGCGCAGGGCCTCACCTCGGATCGCGGGATTGCTGTTATGGACAGTAGAGAGCGCAATCTCTCGAACCAGAAGACGTTTTTGGTCACGGTGACCCGGCTGCGCGATCATCTGACTTTGGTCTTGGACAACACTCAAAAGCTGACTGCCGCTGTTGCTCAAAACAAGGGAGAGAAGGCTTCTGCCCTTGAGGTCACATCCCGCTTGCAAGCTGCTGCAGCGAAAGGTGGCGAGATAGAACGGAGTGAAACAAGCGAGAAAAACGCGGGTCAGGAATTGGAGCGGATTAAGAGTAAGTCGCTTGATCGGGGGATTTGATGATGCCCAATTGGCTGCAATTCTAACAAACCCTGCTTGGTTTCGGTACAGATGAGAGGTTCCGAATTCCAAGTTAAACGGGCGGTATAGCGACGATTGAAGAACCTCTTAGTTTTCTCAGCAGAACCACCATGGCCCAAGTGTCTCGCGCGCAGTAGGACTTGAGGGCGTCAGCTATCGCTTCACGTCTTCCGTCGGAAGTCTCGCTCGAAATGGCCTCATCGTATGCCGAGACCGCTTCTCCCCCGCTCTTTACCTCGAGAGCGCCATAGTCGAGTTCGTTTGCCAAGGTGGGCAATACGTTCTTGATCGACCAACTGCCCCGTTGATCGCGATGATAATAGTGCTTCTCCGCTACGACCTTCAGGTCAACTAGGCGATCAGCCAAACTGGACAAGCGTTCTGCATGTTCAGGAACGGCTTCTGCCAGTTCCTTCAGACATCGTCGTTCGAATGACGCATTCCATGCGACCACCGCGCCATGCGCTGGCAGTTTCGCCAGAGCGGTCGCACAAGCTCGCCGAGGATCGTTCCCGCTTAGGTCTAGAAATTCGTGGTGGGTGACCTGCCCATCTTCAGATTGAATATGCGCGGAGAACTGAAATGGTACTTGCTGATATGGTCTCGTCCCGACCCAGCGCGGTATGGCCATGTTGCATGTTTCAAAGTCTAGGTGGATCAGTGGGAGCTGCCACCCATCAGTCTCTGCAACGATGCTCTCCACATCATGGAACGGCTCATTGGAAACCGTTGCGTGCCGGATCTTCTCATGGTTCTTATGTGTGAGTTGTCCCTCCGGAACCTCGGTCAATTCGAAGATGCCTTCAGCAGCGTAGGCCTCCGCGATCCGTTTCCCGGTTCTTGGCAATAGCGAGATCGGCCATTCGAGGTATTCTGCGCCGCTTTGGGCACGGCAGTAGCTCTGGTACTCGCAGTCGAACGGCTGAGTGCATTGAGCACCCATTTCTATCTCGGGCTCAGAGCCGTTCAGAGTCTCTCTGGCTTTTATAACAATTGCTTCCCGATTGGTTTCAAGTTCGCTCACATCTGCTTCGATGAGCGAGTCTGAAAGGAGGCCTTGATAATTCCCAAACTCTTCGAGGACGAAACTTCGGTCGATATGTCTAATTGCCGCTGAAGAGACGTTCACCCCTGCGCTGCGCATCACCCAGAGCTGGGTTGCCATATCGCCCAAGTGGTAGTCCTTGACCCCAGTGCTGCTTTTGACTTCTACGACGTGCCAACCATCAGTTCCATCATGCTCCATGATGTCTGCCCGGATCAAAACGCCGTCATGCTGAAAGGTCGCCTCGAAAATCGCATCGTGCTGGCCGGATGCGAGAAGTTCCTGTGTCCGTTCCAAGGCAGCCCCGAGGTTAGGTTCTGCTTCGATCATGAAGCCCTTGGGACACAGCTTACAGGCAAGATCGCCCACCGCATTGCCTGTTGTAAACCGAGCATTGGCGCTCTCATCCACCGTGGCCACTTCCGCCTTATAGGTCTGCAACCAAAGGCGCTTAGGGCATTGCTCGAATGCGCTGATCTTGGATTTGGAGAGGCCGTATCTGCTGGTCATATCTAGCGCTAGTCCTCCGCCCGCAGATCAAGCGGCAATCCGTAACCTCTCGATTGCCTTCGCCATCGAGTCTAGCGTTACAGAAATCTCAGCCTCAGTCGTTCCACGCCCGACACCGAAACGCAAAGCAGAGCTTGCTCTTTCGTGTGAGTGGCCAATTGCCCGGATGGTGTATGATGGCTCCTCAACACCAGACGTGCACGCAGAGCCGGAGGAAATGGCAATATGGGGTTGCAACGCTGCGATCAGGTCTCTTCCGTCAAATCCAACAAAACTTACATTAAGATTTCCCGGATGTCGGTCCGCTATCTCAGGGCCATTCAACTCGACAGTCGTTGGCAGATCATTAAGGCCGGTCCAGAGTTGCTTGATCAGAGTGCGCAAATGTTGCCGTTCATGAGGTGAGCGCCTGACAATCGTTGAAGCCTCTGCCATACCGCACGCGAGAGCTAGCGGAACAGTTCCAGATCGAAGTCCGTTTTGTTGTCCGCCGCCGACAATTTGTGGTCGCATTTTCGATTGGATTTCTCTTGAGACAAAAAGGCATCCAATTCCGACTGGGCCGTACATCTTATGGGCGGAAAGGCTTATGGTTTCAGCGAGTTCAGAAAGGCCCGCTAAGTCGATAGCGTTGGGGCCCTGAGCCAGGTCTAAATGTAGGCTACTGTCTTTTGACCTTACGAGTTCAGATATGTCCGTGAGAGACTGGATTGTCCCAATCTCATTGTGGACACCAATTATCGAAACTACAGAGGCTCCACCATTTAGGAGTTCTTCAAGGTGATTCAGACAAACCAAGCCTTTGTCATCGACTTTCACTGTCAACAACTCCACGCCCCTTTCGGCTTGCAGGCGCTTTGCTGCTTCCAATACGCATTTGTGTTCGATTTCGCTAACAATAACCCTTCGCTGATTTTTGTATCGCCGTCCAAATAGCGCTAGGTTGTTGGCCTCAGTTGCTCCCGAAGTAAAAATGATCTCGTCTGCATCCGCTCCAATGAGTGCCGCGACTCGCTCTTGAGCCTCTAAAACGAGCCTGGACGCTTCCCATCCGAAACTATGCTCAGAAGAATGCGGGTTCGCTGCCTCACCACGCAAACACTCTGACATGACCTTGAATACGCGCTCATCAACTGGGCATGTGGCCTGATGGTCAAGGAAGATTCTGCGTGATTTGTTCATTTAAATCAGTTCTTTAAATCTATTTGAGCCGCCCTAGGCTACAATTCTCACAGCTCAAATAGAATCTGGGGCTTCGCTCCAGTTTTCATTTGACCCTAACATTTTCGGACTGCTACTGTCGAGCTGGAGACAACGTCCAGGGTAAAAGAATGTCACGCGGCCACCTATACACAATTGAATATCGTCCACAATTCTCGGGTCACGAGACGTTCCCGCTCCGCTACGGTTGGCTGAAAAAGGCCTATGACCTTGTCTCTGAAACTAGAGATGACCCAAAGAACAAATCGATTTTTACTGACGAGGGCGCGATAGCCACGCTTGGTGTTGGTAAGAATATGGTCTCTTCAATTAGGTTTTGGGCGCAAGCCTGCAATATTATTGAAGAGAATGGCCCTAATGGCCTCGTTCCTACTCAACTCGGCGACGAGATTCTTGGTGCTGATGGGTTCGACCCGTTCATGGAGAATGCCGCGACCCTTTGGCTAATTCATTGGCATCTGTGCGGCACCCCCGAGCGAACGACATGGTACTGGGCTTTCAACCATTTTCTGGCTCAGTCCTTCGAGCGCGAGCTGCTCGTCAAAGACTTGATGCGTTTGGCGGGAAGTCGGGAATGGCCTCGTGTTTCGGCCACCACGGTTAAGCGAGACGTTGAATGCTTTGTGCGCACCTACGCCGCGCGAATGCCGTCTGACCGTAGACTGCACGAGGAAGCCCTTGAATCTCCGTTAGCAGAGCTTGGTCTTTTGAAGGCTACCGCTAAGAAAGACGGCTTCCGCTTTGTCAGAGGAGAGCAGTCGACGCTCGGTGACGGAGTTTTTGCCTACGCGACGGCAAAGTTCTGGGAGGATTTCTCTCCCTCTTCAAAATCCCTCTCATTCGAGGCGATGGCGCATGAACCTGGCTCGCCCGGTCGGGTCTTTTGCTTGGACGAGCAGGAATTGGCGCGGCGCGTGGCTGATATCGAGGATTACACGAACGGCGCGATTATGTGGTCGGAGACGGCTGGCTTGAAGCAGCTAAGCCGCAGACGTGAACTTGACGACGGCGAGGCTCGCTCATTCATTGCCAATGACTTCAAACGTGATAATCTGCGGAGGGCGGCATGACGAACTTCGCCGAGCAGGTCACTATCGGTCGCCGTTTCCAAAAAGCCATCCGCATCGATTCCGACTTGGATAAGGCGGAGGCGCTTAAAGGCTACATTTGCCCGCAATCTTCAGCCGACGTTCTCACTTCAATGGCGTCACATGTCGCCGAGAACAGGCATGGGGCTTTCACCTGGACGGGGCCTTATGGAAGCGGAAAGTCGAGCCTAATTCTTATTCTCAGCGCATTGCTGAGTAACGACAAGAAGCTTCGCTCGAAGGCGGAGGGTCTGGTGGGCAAGCAGACCGCCAAGGCGTTTCAGCGAGGATTTCCCATCGATGATGGCGGTTGGGTAACTGTTGCTGCGGTTGGTCGGAGGTCGGCGCTTCCCACGATTTTGGGCGATGCAATCCTTGAGGCAAAGCTCAATGTCCGCAAGCCTTCTCGTTGGACGGATGAATTGTTTCTCAAGGCTCTTCAGAAGCTTCTTGAGAGTCCCAAACAGCACAGAATTATCCTGTTTGTAGACGAGCTTGGAAAAGTCTTGGAGTCGGCAGCGCAAGAGGGTGGCGACCTTCACCTGTTGCAGCAGATCGCCGAGCTGGCATCCCGAAGTGAAGGGCGATTGGTTTTTGTTGGAGTCTTGCACCAGGCCTTTGACGAGTATGCGAACCGCATGGCGCGAGAGACTCGCGATGAATGGTCGAAGATTCAGGGTCGCTTTGTTGACTTGATTGTGAACACGGCAGGCGAAGAGCAAATTGACCTTCTTTCGAGAGCAATTGAATCCAAGAAGATTCCCGAAGAGTTTGATTCTAAGGTTGAGGCTGTCACCAAGGAGTTGGCACTCCCTTCCGCCTCGACACGCAACTCGCTCAACTCATTGCTGAGCGAATGCTGGCCTTTGCACCCCGTAGTGGCGATGCTTCTTGGGCCGATTTCGCGACGCCGATTTGGTCAGAATCAGCGAAGCCTCTTTGGATTTCTAAACTCAGTTGAGCCGAGCGGCTTCCAGGATTTTCTCCAAAGAGCTTCAAGCGACGACCTCTATTTCCCCTGCCAGCTATGGGACTATCTCCAAGTGAATTTGGAGCCATCAATCATGGCTTCCCCAGACGGACATCGTTGGGCGGTGGCCGCAGAAGCGATTGCACGTTGTGACTCGCTTGGAGGCGATGAAGAGCACCTTCAGCTACTAAAGACCATTGCGGTTATCGATCTCTTCAAAGACCGCTCTAATGTGCTCGCCTCTCCTGCTCTGCTACAACATGCACTCCCTGGGAAATTGACCACAAAGAACCTTGAGGGCGCATTGGATCAGCTCTCGCAATGGTCGCTTGCGGTCTTCCGTCGTCATATTGGTGCTTACGCGGTATTTGCTGGAAGTGACTTCGACATCGAGGGGGCGGTTGACGAAGCCTTGTCTGAACTTGGCGATGTGGACTTCAAACGGCTGAATGAGCTTGCAGGGTTGCAGCCCATTCTCGCCAAGCGGCATTACCATGAAACAGGCGCATTGCGCTGGTTCGATATTGAGATCGGGCCTCTGAATGGTGCGAAGGAGAGAGTTGAGACTTTCGAGCCTCGCGCGGACTCCATTGGCCTGTTTCTGCTTTGCGTTCCCACTGAACAGGAAGCAGAGGACGAAGCAGACAAGACAGCGCGCTCAGCGGTTAGTGTGGCCGACGGATTTGATGCGGTAGTCGGCATTTCACCGCGCTCTTGGTCAATCGCATCGCTCGCAAGAGAACTACTAGCCGTTGAATCGGTAAGCCTAGACCGAACGGAACTCCAAGGCGACCCTGTCGCACGGCGAGAGGTCGCAGCTAGGCTTGCTGATTTACAAACCCGCCTAGAGGGTGAGATCCAAAGGACATTTAACTCCGCCATCTGGCATTTGCGCGATGAGAAACCTCAATCGTTTGCCCAGAGCGAGCTTAGCGGTCTAGCCTCCGACTTGGCCGACAAGCGTTTCGAACAGTCACCCATCATCAAGAACGAATTGCTCAATCGAGAAAAGCCTTCGGCAAATGCCGTTGCAGCTCAGAACTCACTTCTTAGGCGGATGGTCGTTGAAGAAGGTGCGGAGCGTTTGGGTATCGAAGGATTTCCAGCAGAGGGCGGCTTGCTCGCGTCAATTCTCGAAGCAACAGGTCTATATCGAAAATACAAGAAAGAGCTTCGCTTCCGCCCTCCTACCAATTCCGACCCAGCGAGGCTCGCGCCGCTTTGGAAGGCAGCAGACGAATATCTGTCCAAGCACAGTGACCGTTCTGTCCTACTCTCCGAGATTTACGACCTTTGGAACGCCGAGCCTTTCGGATTGAAGCCTGGTCTTCGTCCGATTCTTGCAGTTGCCTACATTCAGTCCAAGCGCACCGAGGTTGCCTTCTATCGGCAGCGAATCTTCCAAGCGCGCTTCACTGACCTCGACATCGACTATCTCGCAAAAGACCCGACTGACATTCAGCTTCGCTGGATGAACCTCAGCGATATCGGCCGTCGCTTGCTCTCAGGCCTCGCCGAAGTTGTCCGCGACATTGATAGTGCGAACGAGCTGAGCAATCTTGAGCCAATCGATGTCGGACGAGGCCTGATTTCCATCTACGTTTCACTGCCTCAATGGACGAAGCGCACGATGCGTTTGTCCGAAGGCACAATTCACATTCGCGGACTTTTGAAGAAAGCGAATGACCCCAATCAGCTTATCTTCAATGACCTTCCCCAGCTTGCGGGTGGTGGGAACGACCTTAGAAGCGCGGGCGAGTTTGAATCTGTCATTAAGAGTGTGCGCAATGCTCTGAGCGAGCTGGCGAATGCCTATCCACAAATGCTCACTCGACTTGCTGACAATATGCTGGCCGAATTGCAGGTGCCCAACTCTTCTGCCCAAGCACTCTGCGAATTGCGGGCGCGCGCCGAGAACATCCAAGATCTCGGAGGAGATTTTAGGCTGAATGCCTTTGTCGGCAGATTGTCGCGCTACAGTGGTTCTGGCGAAGATATCGAAGGCCTCGCCAGCCTTGCGACTGGAAAGCCGTCTCGTGATTGGATCGATGCCGACCTCGATAATGCGGCTATCGCGCTGACTGAACTTGCACAGCAATTCAACAAGAGTGAGACGATTGCGCGGGTGAAAGGACGCCCAGACAAGCGCCACGCGATGGCAGTTGTGCTTGGGATGGACGGAAGGCCAGCGCCCCACATGAGCGAATTTGACATCAGCGACGCGGACCGAGCGAAAGCGCGCGAAATCGCGAAGGCGCTTGAAGAGCGATTGAACGAAGAAGGCGCGCTTGAAGACAAAATTAAGCTCGCCGCCCTAGCGGAGCTTTCCTTCCAGTATATGAGCGCTCCTGAAACTAAGAAGCGAAAGGCAACTTCCAGCAAGGAGGCGGCGCTTTGAGCGATAAGCAGAGACACGTTCTAGGACTGTCGGGTGGGCGCGATAGCGCCGCACTAGCGGTCTATATGAGACATCATCATCCTGAGATTGATGTCGAGTATTTTTTCACCGACACAGGCAAAGAGCTCCCTGAAGTCTATGAATTTCTCGGTCGCTTGGAAGGCGTCCTGGGTAAGCCTGTCTTACGTCTCAACCCAGACCGCGATTTCGATTTCTGGCTAAAGCAATACAACACTTTTCTGCCCTCTGCGCAGACCCGCTGGTGCACTCGCCAACTGAAGCTGCGTCCGTTCGAGCAATGGGTTAAGCCCATGCTCGACGAAGGGCAGCACGTCACGTCCTACGTCGCTATTCGTGCAGATGAAGAGTATCGCGAAGGCTATACGTCTAAGCATGAAAACCTTGTGGTTAGGCTTCCTCTAAAAGAGGCTGGCATTGACAAAGCTGGGGTGATGGAGATCCTCGACTCATCAGGGCTAGGTCTGCCACGCTACTATGAATGGCGGACGCGAAGCGGCTGCACATTCTGCTTCTTCCAACAAAAGATCGAGTGGGTTCGCTTGCGAGAAAGACACCCTGAGTCATTTGAAGAAGCCAAACGCTATGAGAAGAACGCCGTCGAACACGGCTCGCCTTTTACATGGAGCCATGGCGAGTCATTAGAGCAACTTGAGAGACCGGAGCGAATTGCTCAGATTAAAGCCGATCACCAAAAGCGGATTGAGCGTCAACGGGCAAAATTTGTGGCCAATCCGTTGCGACCGGATGACGAACCCTTGGATGTTGACGACCTCTATGGCCAGGCAAAGGTGTGTGTCGCCTGCCATAAATGATCGCATTCGGGTGCAGGCGTGGCTCCCGCCCTGTCGTTAATCATCTCAATTGTATTTTCAAATTGTGTCTCAACCGTATTGGGTCACCTATTTGAAAATTCTTGATTCCTCTCCTTATCTCAGGCCAAATGCCGTCATTGAAGGCAATCTTCATTGGAGGGTGAAGTGAGTGACGAGATATCTAGCACAGATTTCGAAGAAACTACCGGGTTTGATCCTAAAGAAATGGACAAAATAATTCGACAAATCGTTGATAAGGTCCGGGGTCAATACTTTCTGAATGGAGAGACTGCTAGGGGTATACCTGGGGAAGTTAAGAAGATAATCGACCACAACATAGATCGGATGTAACGATGCACATTCAATATATCCGGATCGAGAACTGGCGTAGCTTTTACGGTGACAACGATTTTTTCGTGTCGACCGATCCCGATCGCAATGTCACCCTTATCCGCGCCGAAAATGGTGTTGGGAAAACGAGCCTTCTAGCGGCGATCAATTGGTGCTTCTTTGATATCCTCCCGAACGTCAGCGAATTCGAAGATCCGGAAAGGCTAGTCAACAAGTTTGCCTTTCAGAAGGATGGCGCAACCACAACTACGGTTGAAATCGACTTTCTTCACGACGGACAAACCTACAGAGCTTCACGCACATACGATCAAGCGAGGCGAGAAACCCAGCCGCTGAGACTAAGCGAGATCGACAATGGGGCCGACGTCCCGAGTTCAAAAGAACGCCCGGACAGATTCATCAACTCGGTAATCCCACAAGAGATGGCTCCACACTTCTTCTTCTACGGGGAGGCGACAAGTCGGTACACCGGCGCATCGGGCGCAAGAAAATTCGGGGAAGCAGTTAAGGGTATTCTGGGTTCCACCGTGGCTCGAATGGCTCTGTCAGATCTTTCTAAAGCAACGGCCGACTACAAGAAACAGGCGTCGGACAACACAAGTGAAGATGCTCGAAAAGCGGAAGCGGTCATTGAAAAGGCCGATGAACGAATAGCGGGCTATCAGGAACAGATCCGGAAATTTGAACAAGAAATTGAATTGGCAGACGACCGGATTGATCGGCTCAATCAGGAGCTTGCTGGAGCTAAGCCAGCGAAACAAGCCCAAGCGAAGCGTGCTGGCATCGAAACCGATTTGGAAAAGAAGGAGGCAGAAAAAGCGCGTGCAATTCAGCGATCACAGAACTGGATGAGAGCTTACGCGACATCGGTACTTGCCGAGGAACTTGTCTCTGAGGCGGGAAATGTCATCCGCAATGAAGATACGCGTGGGCGTCTCCCAGCTCCTTACGATCAAAAATTCGTAGACGAATTGCTCGAAGACGAGGTCTGTGTCTGCGGACGTCCTATCAAATCTGGCAGCGACGAATATGAGAAGATCAAGTCGTTGCTAGAGACTGCAGGTGATCAGGTCGTGATGTCACGTGTCATGTCTACAAGTGAAGCGCTAGGTGCTCTGACTCAGAAAGCGAAGAACGCTTGGGGCGAGTACGAACGAAACCAAGAGGATCTTCGGCGGCTTGAGGGAGAGATCCAAAAGCTTGATGCTGATCTCCAAGAAATTTCCAAGCAACTTGCCAACAATCCAATCGAAGATATCGCGGAGAAAGAAGCTGCGAGAGAGCGTGCCAAGGGGCAAAAGCGTCATGCTGAAAGCCAGCGAAACGATTGCGCCGGCTCGATAATCGCTTTCCAAAGACAGAAGAGTGAAGCCGAAGCGGAAAGAGATCAGCTCGTTCAAAAATCGGAAGCGGCGAAACGGTTTGTGAAGCGAGCCAAGCTAGCCTCTGCCCTCACCGACCGGCTAGAAACCCGTCTCAAAGAAGAGGAAGAGGCGGCTCGCTCCAGCATCGAACAAGAGATCGATACCATTGTACAAAGCGTGATGCGCAAATCCGTTACCGTCAAATTGGATAAGAACTACCAGTTGCGCCTCACTGACGAACGAGGCCTAGAAGCGGCTAAGAGTACAGGTGAGAATCAGCTGCTCGGCCTCGCGTTTACTGGAGCTATCGCGAAGTACGCTAAAGAACGCGCGAGCCTAGTGGACGATATCTTGCTTCCTGGTACGGTCGCACCCCTTGTTGTGGACTCCCCGTTCGGCCACCTTGATACTGTTTATCGCCGAGGGGTTGCTGAGTTTTTGCCCAAGCTCGCATCTCAAGTCATCCTGTTCGTCTCAACATCCCAGGCTTCAGCTGAAGTCATGGAAATGCTTGGGCCCCGCATAGAGCACGAATACGTTCTCACGCGGCACAATCAAAGCGACGGAGAAGGCAAGGAAGAAGAGTACATCGATATCAAGGGCAAACGATATGACCTGACACGCTACAATAGCGATATCGATGGTTCTAAGATAACGGAGGTGATGTAACGTGCGTCTCATCCAAACACCCGTCAAGCGCAGTCACGAATTTGAAGACACCCTTCAGAAATTGGGTGGCAAGGAGGCGACGATGTTTCCGACGCTGCGTGAAGCGCTCACGTTTTGCGCGATGCTCGGCTATAAGGAGCGGCGTAAAAAGCCACTAAGCACAAGCTTGGGTTCAGAGGACATCGCTGGCGCTCAGTATCAAACAAACGATGCTGTTGATGCCATGTTTGCACTCGCGTTAGCCGACGCCAAAGACTCCGACATTTTGCGACCCGATCGCGAAGGTGACTGCGTGAGAATCTATGAGGAATACGCCAATGGTGGCCTGGAATTGATCCAAAGCTGGATCGATCGCTACGCCAACATCGACGTCGAGGATGCGGTATGGAAAGGCCTGGCTTCCATCGGGGTCAAGCCACCAGAAGCGGAAGGGGAAGCAACGGGAGTTGTGGTCCCCGAATTCTAATGTTCCGCAAGATTCCGTTCCAAACGAATTACACTTCCGAGCAGGACGATCTCTACTCGGATTTCTTTCTACCGGCGATGACAGAAACAGTGCGATACCAACGCGCCGTTGGTTTTTTCTCGTTCGCTGTCCTGTTGAATACTCCAGCTGCTATGTCGCAGCTCGTAAAGAGCGGCGGCAAAATTGAGTTGATATTCGGCAAGCTTGTGTCGCCTCATGACTTCGACGCGATCAAGGAAGGAACTTTGAACCCGTGGGACGAAGAGAAGTTTCCGTCGTTCGATGACCTTCTCGGGGAGGATTCGAGCGATCTTCTACAGTATAGAGTTCGCCTGTTGGCTTGGCTCTTTCAGGCCAAGCAACTTGAGATAAAAGTCGCAATCAGGCCGAAGGGTATGTTCCATCAGAAAATCGGCATAATGCGTGATAAAATTGGCGACACATTATCTTTTAGTGGTTCGATGAATGAGACTACAAGTGCGCTTGATCCGAGATTCAATTCCGAAGAGATCACGGTTTTTCGCTCATGGAACGAGGGTCAACTGGAATATGTGCGCAATCATGAAGAGAGCTTTGCCAAGCTTTGGTCTGGCGAAACGGGAAGCTCAACTGTCATCACGCCGATTCCAGAGGCTATCGAAGCTGGCTTGAACTTCATCTCTGCTGCTTTCCCTGACCCTCCAGATACCGATGAGGAAACGGCGCGGGTCCGAGAGTTGATTTTGCAGCGATCAGGCGAGAACAATTCTCGGCCCAAAATACCTTCGGAATTGAATGGCCATCCATTTGAGATGCGAAATCATCAGCTGACGGCGCTGCGTAAGTGGGCTGATAATCACCATAATGGCATACTAGAGCTGGCAACCGGTGCAGGGAAAACTATCACAGCACTTTTTGCTGCTACCCGCCTTTTGGAGATGAACGAAGGAATGGCCCTTATTGTGGCCGTCCCTTATCAGGATCTCGCAGACCAGTGGTGCAACGAGCTCGGATTGTTCAACATCAAGCCGCTCAGGTGCTATGGTGCACGAGCTGAGTGGGAGCCAGCGCTCAAATCGTATCTTTCCAGAAATCGCAACCGACAGAAAGAGTTCATCGCTATTGTAGTGGTCAACAAAACGCTCAAGACTGAGCATTTCCAAGACTTGGCAAGCCAGCTCGAACAAGACCGTTTGATGTTCATCGGTGATGAATGCCATCATCATAGCTCAGAGGGATATGTCGGTAAGTTGTTCCCAGAAGCCAGGTTTCGGATCGGTCTTTCAGCAACCCCCTTTCACTACCTAGATGAAGACCGCAATGATCGCCTGAAGTCGGTGTACGACCGCTCAGTCTACGAATATTCGCTGGCAGATGCGGTTAACGACAAGGTTCTAACGCCCTACGAATACCACCCTATTCCAGTGGAGCTGACGTCGAATGAAGCCTTAGAATATGTCGATCTCAGCGATCAGATTGCGCGGACCTTTATGGCCTCTCAGAGCGAAAAAAGCGCGGGCGCCTCATCTGAACGGCTCAAAGCTCTTTTGATGCGAAGGTCGCGGCTAGTTGGTGCAGCGGCAAACAAATTGCCTGCCTTGGAAAGCTTGATCGACGCGAATGGGGATATCGAACCTTACTCGTTATTTTATTGTGGCGATGGGCGTACACAGATCGAACTCGACGACTTGGATGATCGCACTGATGTCAACGACGACCTGTCCATCAAACAGCGGCACGCGGTCTCACAGTTACTCGCCCGAAGGCGAGTGAAGGTGTCTCCTTTTACCTCAGATGAAAACCGGTGGCAGCGGCGGGAAATCCTAAAACGCTTCAAAGAAGGTGAAACCGAAGCATTGGTCGCTATTCGTTGCCTTGACGAGGGCATCGACGTGCCAGCTTGCCGCACGGCATATCTGATTGCGAGCTCTAGAAATCCAAGGCAGTTTGTGCAGCGGCGCGGTCGTATTCTCCGTCGTGCAGAGGGAAAGGAATTTGCGAAGATATACGACTTCGTCGTTGTTCTTCCGGAGAGTTCGATTTCATCGAGCGAGGATGCTGGAGACTTCCTTCGGAATGAGCTTGGAAGGGTGGCGGATTTTGCCAGAAACTCACTTTATCCCTCAAGCTCAATCGAACCGCTAATGCCCTGGCTACGCCGATATAAGCTTGAACACGTAGCGTTGTAGACTGCTGCGTTTGATAACACCTACTTGCCACCGTTCGCTATTAGCGACAGGTGGTCCAGGGGCGCCACGCGCAATCGCGACATCTTTGTTTGAGGGATCTTAGTTTGTCCTAGCCGACAGGTCTTGGAAGTTTGGCCTGATCGTCGCCAGTTTCACTACGATAGCGCGCCAGCAACTTCTCTTCGCTGAACTTAGACTTCCCAAGCATGTGAAGGAGTGTTTCCCGAAGTGTTACTCGGTTTCCTCCAACGATACGTTGGGTGTCTGTGTCCCAAAGCAGCCCTTTGTATGGAGCTTTGCTGAGATCGGTCGGTAGCTTTGAAGCGAGCCTTACTGCTTTGCTAAGTGGCATTTCCTTGGTGAGGCGGGCGATCACTTGGGTAAAGATATCTAGCCCAATTGGTCGATACAAAGCACTGCCGCCATGATTGCCGCGAAACTTACTCACCGGCACCGTGGGGTCCCTCGCTTCGAAGAAGGATTTCAGCTCCGGAAAATGCTTCTTCATAAGAGTGAAATAGTTCTTTGAGAGATCAAAGTAAGCTTTCAGTTCATCGTCGACTGGTCGCACTCGCGTCAGGTTCACGCGAGTGTCCTGCAACTCTGTGTCCGCTTTAGTAAAGAGGTGCAGCAAAAGGTCGTAAAGGTTGCCGATTGTCGTGAGGCTCGACTTGTTCGTTGTGGGCAGATTATTGGTCGCAACGAAGGCAATCCGATTTCCAGAAAATAGTCTGGTGTGCTCAATGAGCCACCGCACGGAAAGTGCCATTACGTCGTCTTCGTCTAAGGCAATAATGTCTCCCTTGCTGACTGGCCGCGCGGTCTTGTTTAGCGTGGTGAACAGGCGGCGAGTGCGCTCTAGACCAACTTTTGTGTCTTTATGAGAGACAAAGATGACCGAAATTTCGTCATAACCGCTCTCTTCTTGGACCCCTTCATCGAATGCACGCTTGATACCTGCCAAACGATGCTGGCCGTCGAGGGCAAAGAGTTCCTCATCTCCTCGGAGTGTCAGAAATCCAACAGAGGCAACGGTCTCCTCAGCGAGGTCAGCGAGAGCAACTTGGCTCTTTTTGGCTCTTAAGTCAGAAAGGCCAATCCAATTAGGTTCACCTTTGTAGGTCGCAACAACGAGTGAGTTGAAGAAGCGCTCCGGCTGATTTTCCAGGTACGCAGCTATCTCCTTGCTCCTTCCCGCCTTGAGCTTTCTCTGGATCATATCTGAAAGAGCTTTGTGCTCGTGTATCTCATCAGCATATCGAACACGAGCTGCTATTTCGTCGAGCGGCATAAGGCAGGAATAGTAGACCCATTTGCCCATGATCCCGCGCAGTGCAGGTAGGACGAATCCCTCCACATTGGTTTTGCTCATCACCCGAATGCCTTTCGCTTTGCCTTTGTCTCCGCTTCAAGATCTCCATCTGAAAAGGAGGGCATCATGCAGGAATTTAGCTGTTCTTCGAGGCGCTCAAGTTCTTCCGAAGACATATCCTCGTCGACCGCTGCAAATTGGAACTGAAGCATTTCATGCCAAGTGCCGATTAGGCGGGCGATCGTAAGGCGCTTAGCTACCTTGCGTGTATTGAGATAGTCTCGGTACCGGCTCCGCAGACTGCGAGCCGAGCGTCGTCCAGCGATGCCGATATACATAACGTATCCGTGCGGTGGCAAAACGGGATGCGGCGCCCTGAGAGTGAAAGCATAAATACCACGGCGGTCGTCCGGCACCAGATCGATCTGGTCCTCTCCGTAAGGTATGCTCTCCCACTCTAGACCTTCCAAGTCATACTCTTCCGCTAAAAGACTCTCGGCATTCAAAATACATTCGAATCTATACTTCGAAATATCCTTGATCCCCGTTTCGACAATGTCGTTGAGCTCAGTCAGGTCTACAGCCACATCGTTCTCTATTAAGCGCCACCGTGATTACATACTCCTGCAACACTTTGCCCTATCTGCCAACCGTCATGAACAGGTTACCCTTCGGCTCGTCAGGCCTGCGGTGCAGCCCTCCCATACCTGCTTTCCTGAGTGTCCGCACAAACGATCGAACCATATGTTCGCTTGGATTTGACGTTGCATTGGCGGAAGTTCTGCCAAAGTTCATAACTTTGCTAATGCGCCACGAGGGTCGATTGGGCCCGTCGTATTGACGCCGAGCAAGATTATAGAGCCCGCCCAAACCAGATAACTCGTCCGATCACCTCAACGCCTTCGCGGTCCACATCATTCCACGTTGGGTAAGCAGGGTTGTCACTGGAAATCGTGATCTGCTTGGCGCCGGGCTTGAGCGCGATCCGCTTCACAACGAGCGCATCGTCCGAGCGCAGCACGTAAATTCCATCGCGCAGCCTTGATCCATGGTCGGACGCATCAACGAGAACTTCGTCGCCATCGCTCAGGGTCGGCTCCATGGAGTCTCCCAATACACTCACGATTGAGAGGCTTGCGCTCTTGGCCCCAGTCAATCGGCGGAGCCATTTTTCGTCAAATCCAAAGCGCGTGTAGCTGGTCTCATTGGACGCGACAGCGCCAAAACCCGCCGAGGCATCTACGTCGAGAACAGGAACTTCGATCATTCCGTCCATCGGTGTTTGGGCGGGGCCGCCGAGTCTTTCTTCATCGACTCCAAAGAAGCTGGCAAGCGTCTTGCGATCCTGGGGATCGAGCATCCGGGGAGACCCGCGTTTGATGAATTGCTGAATATAGCTTGGATTGCGTCCAAGCAGCCTTGAAACCGACGCGTAGCCGTATCCGCCTTGGGTGATCAGCCGCTCAAGTTCCTCTCTAACATGTTCCATTTGTGTGGTCCTTCAGGATTGATCGTAGGATTTCTTCCTAGACTCGCGGAAATCATCCTAGTAAGAACATAACAAGAACACAAGGGATTTGCGAGTCGGAGTGAGAAAGGTATGACGCTGCTGGAACGGATCGAAAGGCATCTGAAAGAAAACCACATTTCTGCGACGCGTTTTGGAAGGCGCGCCGTGGGCGATCCCCGATTTGTACTCGATTTGAGGATGGGGCGCAGACCACGCCGAAGAACCATTGAGCGACTCAATGCCTATCTGAATACGCCTGAGAGCAGGCGTCCTTCGATCTCTCCGCAACATTGCGCCAAAGGCCGGAATGGTTTGACCAACAGACCCTAAGTCCAGTTGATTATCGACCAGATTTTGAGCTTCGCACAACTTGGCTTACACTCTCGTCTCGAAAGCAGAGGGGGCTTTGGTTTCTGGCGAAAGGACACTGACTGATGAGCAATTCCGACAAAACTCCGCCGGAAAGTAAAGGCGATTGGGAGGGCTTTTGCGAAATCGACCGCGCTATCGCTGAGGATCGCCTGACATCCTACACATGGAAGAAGACTTGGGCTGATCCATGGGGAAAGGCAGGATTGGTCCTTTTCGGCCTCTTGTTCGCTGCCTTCGTCATTTTTGTCATCATCTACGATGGTTTGATCTGACCTACCATTCCTTCACATCGTCGGCCGCTTCGGCAGACGCACCACGTGCGTCTCGTGTGGTTCGATCAAGCTTCCCTCTTCTTTGTTCGATGCTTCGAGAGCCTTCGCTTTGCCTCTGACTAACGTCCCCTGCGATCTCATCTCTGGCATTTGAAGGTTCTTTCAACGAGCTTGGCACGCCGCCAAGCCGAACCGAGCCGCGCACCCCGCTTGCGCTTCCGACATTGGGCCGAGTCACCGGCGCTCCATCAGGTAGAACAAGTTCGCCCGTGATCTCATCATTGAGACCGTCAGCGTAGCTTTCCACAAAGCGGGATTGCAGTTGTTGCCCCTGCGCGCTCATCTGGAAATCGATGTCATCAAAGCGCGCTTGGCCGTAATAATCCCGATTGGCATCGATCTCAGCCATGCCCCATTCGCGGTAGGCCTGGCTTAGATTCAAGGTCCCGGCTGCATTGGCGCTTTCGTACCAGCTCGCCTGGTTCTCAAGCCGATTGGCTATCTCCTCAGCGCGCCGCGCTTCGACCGTATAGCTTTGCGCCTCTGTCAGCGAAGTTGAAACGCCCGCTGCACTGCTCGAGACAAGCGCTTCTGAGCTTGAGCTCGTCTCGCGCAAGAAGCCTTCTCTTGAGCTTGACCAATTCTGGCTTTCTGAAATTTGGCTCAGTGCGCTTTCGATGCGCGAACGATCTTCAGAGGCGATGCCGATATCGCTGTCAGCCCAAGTTTGATTACGTCCGCCTTTGAGGCCCAAGCTACCTGCGACCGAACCGCGCTCGCCTTTGACGCCTAAACCGCCATCGCCATTCAGGAACCATGAGACCGTTATGTCGTCCGATGCCCGGCGTGATAGACCAAATTGCTGCTGGAGTGTGTTCGATGCATTATCGAGTTCACTGAAGGTTTTGCCAATGCTGTCATTGGTTGATGTTCCGCTGACCGTCTCATTCGAGCGCGACCGGGTGTACGCATCGCGCAGCTCGCTGAATCGCGTAACCGCCGAGCTCGTCGATTGCTGAGCGAGATTGGAGAAGGTCTCGCTCTGGCTACGGCTCTCGCTCGCCATGGTCGAAAGTCGGCTGGAAAAATCCTGTCCAAGTGTCGGGGTATAGGGATAGCTCGAAGTGGGCACGTTGGCGAACTCCGCTTGCGGGAAGCTGGTTGTCTGGGTGCCGTTCTCGCCGATGCCCCGCGTTTGGGCGGCGCCATAAGCGATGTTTGGCGCGAGGCTGCCTTGCGCAAATTGGCGGGAGAAGACGCTCGAATTGTCGAGATTGGTGTTACCAAGTGAGACGTTGCCCGTGCTCGCTTCGCGCGCTGCCTCTTCGGCCGCGTTCTGGCTGGGATTGAGATAGCTTGTGGCTTGGCCCGAAATGGCCATCGCGCCGCGCGCAACCCCGCCTGCGAGGAAGGGAATCGAGGCGACAAGATATCCAGCGAGAATACCAATATCGTTGTTGACGTCGGTCATGCCGGAAAAGGTTGCAAGGCTAAGGCCGCTAGAGCCGCTTGCTGCCGCAACATCGCCTGCGCCTTTCAGCATCAAGATCATGTGGAGGATGACGAAGAGCGGTCCCCAGGCAGCAAGGTAGAAAAAGCCGGTGACATAGCCTCTCAGAGCGATCGGCCCGGTCCTTGGCATTAGGAAAAGCGGGAAGAGAACTGGAAACAGCGCGTAGAAGACCACCGTCAGCACAACGTTGAGGATCGGCACCCATTTCATCGCATTATGGGCGATTGAGGAATAGGTTCGTTCGGTCTGGATATCGGCTCGGGTCTGGGCAAACACATCAACACTTGAAGCGCCGCTTGATCCGGCAAAGCCATGCATGGCCTGATTCATCGCGTTGATCGTCAGCACTTGGCGAAAGATGCTGCTCGCATCCTTCGAAATGCCTGTCAGATATTGGTAAGCGACGGGCAAGTCCGCGATGAGCTTGGCTTTAGCGAGCGCTTCGGTTTGCCTCGGATAGAGCTGGCGGCCGGCAACAAGCGTCATCTCATCGATCATGCTCGCCCATTGACCAGAGAGGCTTGTGTAGGCCTCACGGCAGGTGACGATATTCGCTGTCACGCTGTCATCACCTTGGCGGGTCAGGAACTTCTGCGCACGCGCCGGGCTTCCCGGCGCTATCGTGGCCCAGATGTCATCGCTTTCTGAGAGCTCTTTCATCGAATAGCGGCCAAGCAGCAGATCATAGAACACGCACTGGCGCACATGCTCATCGAAGTTCGCGGCAAATTCAGGATCAGCGATGCGCAGGCTCCGCGTGGCTTCGAGGAGGCGCGCGCCGTAAATCATACCGTTCTTCGAATAATTGAGATCATCGGGCAACCCGAACACCGTCTCAGCCGACTGTGTCAGGTAATCACCAATCTGGCTGGTGAAGCTCGCCATAAATGCAAGGCCAAGCGGAACATTAGCGACCGTTGCAGGAGCCAGGCTGGGATTGACGCGGTCTGTCACTTGCACATCCATCCGCGGCACCATCAGGCACATATAGATGAGTGTCGCTCCCAAGAACCAGTTGAGCCAAGCGCGCCAGTTCTGATTGAATGCAACGACTATAACCGCCAGCGTCATAGCCATAACGAGCGCCACCTGAATCAGGCTCTTATAGCCTCCGGCACCCGTCCAAGCGGCTACGGCGTTCAGGACATTGACGATGTATTCGCCGCCGCCCGTGGTGAAGATCTCGACCATTATCTTTGCCTCAGGGCACGATCGAGCGCGATTGCAGGCCGCGCGACCAGTCGAGCGCAGCCGACATGGACGGTGACATCGACGCGGCGAGCGCGTTTTCGATCATCGCTGTCTTCTCGATGATCTGCATGATTGCAGAGACTTTGGCTTGGCCTGTCGCTTGCCGCTGGATGAGACTGCTACGCACTTCGGTCACTTGTCCGCGCCATATCGCCAACTTGGCTTCGTCAGCGGCAATAAAGCTCGCCATCGAACGGCCAGCTTCCGACACGATGCGGTCAAGGATTGCGTAGAGTAGATCGACGCTTGCAATTTCAGCCAGCGTGTCACGGTCGTCGGTCGGCATGCCGCGCCCATAGGCGGCTTGGACAGTTAGTATCTTGTAGAGCGGGATCGAAGCGACCTGAAGCAGCTCCTTCTCGGCATTCCCGATGGCCGTGTCCGTCCGGATCGCATCGACCATATTGCCGATGAGCTGCGCCACGCGTGGTCGGATCGCCTTGGCGTTTGACAGGCTCATCTGCTGGAAGGTGGGATTGAGGCAGAGATCGGTTTCATCGCAGCGGAACACGCGCACGCTTTGGCCTTGGGTTCCATCAAGCAGCGCGCTCACCAGCGTCGAAGACGCATCGCCAGCGAAGGGCACAAACTTGCCCGGCTCGTCATCCTTGGGCGGGACGTAGATCACCGTGCCGATCAGCGTCATGGCGTATTCGGCGAGTTCGCGGTCGAAAGTGCCGCTGGGGTTGAAGAAGGCGCTCTCTTTAAGGACGTGCCAAGTGTAGTTGCGCGCTACGCCGGGATTGACGTCTGCATAGTCACTACCGGCGCTTTCATTGGTTGAAGCGCGCTGGCCTCGCGTGCCGCAGCCATGCTTGGCAGCGGCATAGTCGGTGAAGATGCCTTCAGAATTCCCGATCGCTTCGCAGATCGCTTTGTCGGCCAAATCGCCTTTGGGCCAGAGCCCTCCCACCAGCCCCTGCGCCATCTCACAGGAGTTGATCGAGAGATTGTTCATGAGCTGAGCCTTTTGGCTAAACTCCTGCATGATCTTATTACATTCAGGGCAGACGGTATCGATCGCCAAGCTGAAGGCGAAGCCGACTGCATTGTTGGCCACTGCCTTCATCAGCGCGACCATCTCGCTTGCATTGATAAAGGAAAAGGAGCCCGCAAAGATATCGATCCCGCCGCACCCCGCACGCGCTCTTGGCAATTGCAGATTGGCGATACTGGTCGTCTTTTGCGGAAATCGCGTCCAAACATTGCCCAGACTATAGTAGCCTGCGGACTGGCCTTCGAAGGCGGTCGGACCAGTGACGTTCGCCGCCGCGCCCATATCATCCATGAAACGGTCCATGCTGTCGCCGACATTTGCGGCAACAGGCGCTGCGACCATGCTGGCCGCGGCAATGGTGAGCGCTGCATTGCGGATGCTAGTAATCATGTCCGGCTTCCTTTGAAGTGAGGAGATAGATGCGGTCTTGCAGCTCATCAGCGGACAGCACACCGTATCCGATCGGGATCGGCCGTTTGGCCTCGCTGTCCCAAAGGACCAAAGCGGGCGTTGCTTTGGTCTCAAGGCCCATCCGCTCTCTTTGATTGGTCTCGACCCTGTAGTCGGGGAAATGCCTTGACGGTCCGCCATCGGTTGAGATCGCGCGTACGGTGATCCCCCAGCGGCTGGCGAAGCCTTTAACGATCGGGCTCATCACTTCGCAGGGGCCACAAGTGGCGCTGAAGAAATAGAATAGGCCATAACGCTCCGAGAGCCTGCCCATCACGGTGTCGCGTTCTGCTGCCCGCACATCCTGCCACTGTTGCTTGGCGACCGCACCAACCGGACGCTGCAGCGTGTAATCGAGTTCGGGATCCTGCCAGATGGCCCGCTGCCACACGTCGGAGAAGAGCGAAGCGCGATCGAGCTGCGCGCGCTGGAAGCGGATGTACGACGCAACATTGTCTCTGGTGGGATAGAGAATTGCGCGCGCTTTCAATTCGCGCAGCTCGCTGGTGATTGCTTCCAATTCTTGGGTGGCTGGTATCGCCTCCTGCTCCGGTTCTACCTCTTGCTGTGGCTCGTTTTTGGGGATCGGCTTGGCGCAATAGAACCAATAGCCGAGCTTGCGCTCCTGGCAGTAGAGCGTGTCTGCTGCAGTGCTTCTCTCGGTGCTCTCAACTCGCTGTGCGCTTGCTGGCGCTGCGCTCACGACTGCCGAGATGAGGATTAGCGCAAGCCGTGATGCTATGCTCATCATTGACCGCCCCTTGCGTAATAGTCGTCGATCTTTTGCTGGATGAGGATGCTCGTTTCGAGCTCATCGGGGAGGCGCGCCGCTTCGGTGAATTCGGCATAGACTTCGCTGAAATCCATGAGGCTCAAATCAAGCTGCGCAAACTCGTCGAGGGTAAATCCTTCGCACTGCTCGTGCTTGGGCTTGTCCCATGGTTTGGGGAGCTGTTTGCGACCCTGTTCCTGCAAGATGCGCGAGAGCTTACTTTCAAAGCAGCAATAGGCTTTCTTCTTGGTCAGGCAGACACCGAGGAATTTCTTCGAACAATAGGTCCCGACATAGGCACAAAGCCCCTGCGCATCGCGTTCATGGAGCAGCACTTCCTCGCGGTCGCAGCCAAGCGCGACCAGCAAGCTGATGCCGGGGATCAGCGGAAAGCCTTTGCCCTTGCAGCAATTGAGCACGCCAAAGACTTTGGAAGAGCAGGTGTTTCGGGTCCCACGGAATAGCGTCAGCGTATTGGGATCGAACTGCCCACGCGCCTCATCCATTGCATTGAGCGCGGTGACCGCATCTTTGAACTCATCATTGGGCGTGCGCTCAATGGTCTCGCAGCTTCCATCGATGCAATAGACATCGCCATCGCAGACGAACTGGGGTGAGTTCTCGGTTTCTGGAATCGGGCATTCGTAGATGCGCTCCCAGGTCTCACAGGGAAGCTCCTCTGTGATGCATTCTTCGCGCACAAAGCGGCAGGTGCCGAGCGCTTCGATATCCGAGCAATCGCTTGCCGCTTCGCGTGATGTGCAAGTGTAGCTTCGCTCCCATTCCCAGCAGCTCTGGGTGACAGCCACTCCATCAACAATTCGGGTTCGCGGGCTCTCATCGGTGCAGATTTCCGCATCGAGTGTGCAATCTCCATCCTCCGCAAAAGGCTGGCACTGGGTTTCATCTGGAGCGGCGTCGACCGTGCTTTGCGTGGTGATCGCATAGGGCGTGTAGCGCGAGTCAGGCGCGTCGCAGGAAATCTCAGCGATAGGATCGCCCGGTTCAGAGCAGTAACGGTTAAAGCCGTTATCCCACCACTGCAGACATGGGCCGGGCCGATATCCGGTGATGCGGCACAAGCCGCTGTTAAATGTAGAGCACCATGGGAGACCTTGTTGGATGCCAGTATCGTTGCAGAGATAGTGCCATTGCTGGCGCTGGGTCACGCTGGCGACTAGCGGGACAGAGCATTGCCCCTGGGCTTGCTCGACCCGTGTGCCTGTGTTGCATGTGGCTGTGTAAGTGCCAGCGGACCCAGCACCGGGCGGCAAGGGTACGCATTCGCCTTGACTGCCTGAGATCGACATACCGCTGGTGTAATCAAGCGGTGCCTTATTGATTGCCAGACTGCGGGCGATCACCGCTTCAATATCATCGCTTTCGAAGCGCGCGCGATTGGCCATGCTGTCGCGCACCAAGCGATGGCCTTGATGATTGCGCGACGTAGCTGTGGCCGCTCCCTTGATCTGGTCGGGATTATCGGCGAGCCGCTCGAGATTTTGTACGGCCTCGCGGTCATAGTTGGGGAGTTCGGACGCGCTGGGCTGCGCTTTGCTTGCCGCTTGCGCTTCACTGCGCAGGCTCTCGCCGAAGGCTTTGCCATCGCTTCTGGCTTCCTGCTGCTGAGCCGAGGCAGGCGCGGCGAGCAAAGACAGAGCGAAAAGTAGAGTTTTGATGGATGATTGGCGGATCACATGTGCTCTCCTTGCATGCGGCGAAGATGAAGGCGGGCAAGGCGAGCACCGGGGCCACCGCCGCCCGCAAAAGTCTCGAGCACTTCTTCCACGCTGATATTGCCAGCCATGCGGTCGTGGGGTGGCACGGCATCGGTGCAGTCGAGATCCATCGCATGGAGAAAAATCGCTGGCGATCATGACGAAGCTCGGTGCCGCTTCGATCCGGAAAGCGCGAAAGAGACGCGGATCAATGCCGAGCGCGCCGGCTTCATCACCATCACTCCAGATTGCTGCGAGACGCTGCTTAAAGGCTTTGCTGTCGCCTTGAGGGAAACCTCGAAGGACAGTGATACCGCCCGCTTGGGTCACGTCACGCACCAGCGCTTTCAGCGAAGCTTCAGGCATGCCGAGCGAAGCAAAGGCGATGAATTTGGGTGTCTCAGTGAGGCTCGCCGCTTCTGCATCGGCTTGCGCGCGGATCATGCCATCCAGATCAAGCGGGCCTTGATCCACTGTCGTCTGGGCTGTCGCGGCGTAGCCAGCGCGATTGTCATTTGCCTCTTGCTGGGTTTGTTTGGCTTCTTGCGCCAAAGCATCGGCTTTGGTGCGCACTGCGTCGGCGAGCGCTTCGGCGTCTTTCGTGTGTTCGCTCGCACGAGCCCGGATTTCGGCAAGATCGAGCTCCGGTGAAGCATCCTGTGCCGAAGCCACAGCCACAGTTGCAGCGATCGCAATGCTGGTGATGGCGAAGAGCGAAAAGGCGTGTCTCATAGCGCGCAGCAATTCCTTTTGCGCCAGACGAGATATCCCATGTCTTCGCCAATGGCGGGGATCATCTGTCCGGGGGATTGAAAGGTGGTCGATGCCCCGATGGGCGGGCAGGCGTAGCGGCCTTTGGTCGCCGGATTAGGGTTGGTGGCTTGAAAGCGATATTGCTGTTTTCTCATCACCGGCATGAGGTATTTACCGCACAGTCCTTTCGAGCCCATCGTGCCCCATGAAACGAGCTGGCGGTGCAGCTTGTAAGCAAAGCGTGAGAGCACGAGCCGCGAGGCTTGCACATGGCCGATCGAGGCAGAGACATTGCCATTCATCGGATACATTGAGCCCTGGCAGCCCGCGCACCAGAACATTTCATCAAGCGGAAGATTGGCGGTCGAAGCCGCGCAGTCGGCAGCGCACGCGGATAGTGCGAGCGGATTGGCGAAGAGCACCGCTTCAGGGTTGATGATCGCGGTAAGCTCGCTGTCCTGCCACAGCGGATCAATCTCGGAGATGTAGAGAATGTCGATTGAGCCGGGTTCGAGGCACAGGAAATCAGCAACGATCTCCATCCAATAGATAAGAGGATAGGCGTACCAGTGGACGTGCCAGCTTGAATAGTATTGGCTTGCCCCGCCGATTGCAGACGGCCCTGAAATCGAGCGAAAGCCGATATCGAAGCCGGGATCGAGCTTCATCCCGCCCAGATTAACGAAGCACCATGGCTTCATGCTGACATCGGCAAGCCGCACCGGCTCCCAGAACCCCATCGCAATGCCGGGCCTGATACCGCACAGGCAAAGCGGAAAATCAGGGTTATCAGGATCGGGGCGGCTTGAAGGCCAGATTTCAAGCCCGCCGACCGAGATCGGGAAGAGGCATGACCAGCAGATATCTGTTATTGGATTGACGAACTGCCCGGTGCATTTGCCAGGCCCGGCATCAGCGGAAGCAGGCGAAGCGAAGGCCAGTGACAACGAGGCGAGCACGAGAACCAGGACAGCGCGGATAGTGCTCATGGCCGCACCTTCCGCACTGGCAAAGCGATCTCGCTTACCTCAAGTATGCGTCCTTGCTGACGCACTCGTGCTGGCACAGCTTTGATCTTGAACTTGGCCGTGAGTTTGCCGGCTTGATCGAAATAGAAGCGGCGTTGACGAGTTTTCATGAGTTCGAGAGGCGCGCCTTTGACCAAGATCAGCTTGGCCTTTGAGTCTTGCTCAAGCGCCCATCGGATCTGCGCTGGATCATCGCCATCGAGGAACAGAAGGTCAGCGCGCAGCTTCACACTATCAAGCGGATTGACCCGCGTACCGGCGGCATGGATCAGCTCGCCCTGGGCTCCGCGAATATCACTAGCGAGCGTGATGGTCGGATCGAAGATCCAATTGCGGCTTTCCTGCGCGTTGGTGAGGCCGGGAACAGGATTGGGCCGATTGACCCACGCAATCGTTCGCCGCTTCAATTCCTGATTAAGCCGCGCGGTCTCGCCTGACTTCTCCATCTGGAGGAGCCGCGAGTGGATCTGTTCGAGCAGGTCGCGCTCGACAATCGGAAAGAGCGCGCCGCGCTGACCGTAGTCGCGCGCTTGCACCTGTATCGGCAGGATTGCGAGGGAAAGCGCGATGAAAGACAGAGTGCCGCGCATCACAGGATGGCCCTCCCGCTGCCCATGATCTGCCTGGCACAGACAAAACCTATTTCCGCATAGCGGCTATCAAGCCCGCGCGGATGATTGGTTCCGGCGTAGAAACACCCTTCCGGGATCTCACCTTGTGGCCCTTGCGTGAGCGCTATGCCGAGGCTGGTTCTGTCGAGACGCGTAGCAATGGGTTTGTCATTGACGAAGACTTGGTCGCCTTCATGGCTGACCATATCGCCGGGCATGCCCAGCACGCGCTTGCCGAACATTTGTGGCTCTTTGCCAAAATGACTTGTAACGAGGCGGCTCTTGGGAGGCTCAAAGAATATCAGGCTGTCACGCGTTATCTGCGCGTCTTTATCGAGCCAGAACGCCCAATTGGGTAGGCTTGGGCTCGCATTGATGAGGAAGGCGTGATTTTTGCTAAAGGCATCGAGTGGTGCCCAGGCAAGCGGCAAGAGGACGACCCCTAGGAGGAGCAGCGGGCGCTTGAAGCGAAGAGGCAGATTCATGGCCGTTCTCCCGCTTTGAGCTTTTCAGCGATGCGCGCTTCGAGCTCGGGTGTTGCGTCCTCGGCCGCGCCTGCGAGCACAGCTTCGGCAACCAGAATGACGCGCCCGTCGCGTCCCATATCGTCAACCGCGCTTTCCGCTGCTTTAAGGTAGGCAAGGCTTGCCGCCTGGACCGCTGCAGGATCCGCATCAGCGCGCGCGGCTTCTTCGACAAATGTCCCGATCGTCTCGGCAAGCCGGACTGTGACGATGCGTTGGATGGGTGGTTCGTTTGTGATCTCTCGCGTGATCCATGCGCCCCAAAGAAAAGCGGCGATGCAGGCTGACATGACAAGCGCTTTGAGAAGGAGCGCGCGGGTTAGGTTTGCATCAGGCATGGGACACCTCGTCTTCATGGAGGCGGCGCTCAAGCCGACGCAGAAAACCTGGCATTCTAAAGAGGGCAAGCGTCCCCGCGATTAGAAGGAAGGCGATCTGCAAATCCGATGCAAAGAGCCGCTGCGCTATGGGTTCAGCGGTTCGGTAATGGTCAGCAAGATTGCCAAGCTGCGCGAACAGCGTGGCGAGATCCCAGCCTGCGAGCAGCAGAAAAACGAACAGCGGCAGGCCAAGCACCAGTAACAGAGTGCTGGCTGCGAAGATGACGCATTCGATCAGCACAAAGCAGCTGCCTTGGAAGAGCGCGAGCCAATTGAAGGAACGCCGCGTACGCTGTGCCCATTTCGTCAGAGGCGACGGTGTGCGATCGACAAGCGTGCTGGTCTCGAGCGTCATTGGCTGTCTCCTCCCAAGCCTGCGACCAGCGCAACTGCGCGTTCCAGTGGCATGCCGCTTTCGACATGGCTCTGGATGGCAGCATAGGTGTCGGGATCAGAGGAGAAGATCGTTGCGGACAGTGGGTCGAGGACTAACCTTCCGACCGCTTCTGTCTCTGGGCCCTTCACATAGATCTCGCTATATTCGGTGCCCGAGCGCTTGAGGCTGCGGATCAGCGTCTCGGTCCGGTCGTCCATATCGAGCCGCGCTTCCTTGCGGAAATCGGCGATGGTCTCGGGCTTTTGCTGGAGCACCAGCATCCAGTCGCTGTTTTCAAGCGCGGCGCGCGCGCCATCCGATTTGTAATAGTCATTGAGAGATTGGGTGGCGGTCGCGAGAGCGCCGCCATATTTGCGCGCTGTTCGAGCGTAAGTCTCGACAAACTCGCCCATCGACCCGCCTTTGAGCATGGCCCAGGCCTCGTCGATAAGGAGCAGCTTCTTGGTTGCCCTAGAGCTGCGTGTCATCGCCTGACCGGTCATGAACATGATGGCGGAGAGAACGACGCTCCTCAGTTCCTCGCGGCTCGCCAGATCGCTCATTTCAAAGACGGTGAAATCATCTTCGAGCGCAAAGCTGGCTTTGCCTGAGAAAAACCCGGCATAGCTCCCACCTTGGCAAAAGGGCGCAATCGCTGTCGCAAGCTCTTTGCCCGCTTGGTTCTCGCTTGAATGAAGCGCGTGGGCGACATCATCCACGGCCCCGCCGCTCCCAAGTGCATCCCATACATGGGTCACAGCCTGATCAATCAGCCCACGCTCGGTGTCCGATGGCGCCGTGCTTGGCCGCGCCATCTGGCCGATGATCGCTTTGATCATGGCAAAGCAATCGAGCCGGTAATCTTCGTCGACCTCGGCGCGCGCATCATCGACCATCGAGAAGGGGTTGAGCGAAAATCCAGAGGCGAGCGTAAACTCGACAAAGCGACCGCCTTGCAGCTTTACTGAATGCTCAAAGCTGCGACCGTCATCAATCACCACAACCTTCGCGCCGGCACCGCGCAAAGCGGTGCAAAGTTCTTGCAGCAGCACCGACTTGCCCGAACCGGATTTACCGCAGATCGCGATATTGTGATTGCCCGCGTTGTTCTCGAAGGGCGACCAGAAAAAGGGTTGGCCGCGCCTTCCAAGCAGCAAGAGATGCGGGATTTCTCCGCCAAGATACTCGCCTTGCATCGGCGCGATGTTCGCGGCAGTCGTTGAGAGCATCGTCCGAAAGCGCTTGAGACGCGCCATGTCTTGAACAAGGCCGTCTGCAAGGCTCAGCGGGAACGCAGCGACCAGACCTTGCAATTGCAGGAAGCGTTCGTCGGCCAAATCCCATCCGGCCGCTTTGTAGATTGCCTTGATTGTGCGCTCATGCGCATCGCCTTCGCCAAGCGGGGAGATGGTGGTGACACCGTAGAAGAGTTTGACCAGTTTCTTGCCCGCTTGAAGCTCGGCCTGAACGTGTTTCCATTCGGCCGATTGCTGCGAGAGATTGGGGAGAAAGCGCGCGCTTTTCGTTTCAGAAAGGCTGGTCGTACGCATGAATTTATAGCCTGCGCGAGCGCTAGCTGCTTCCTGATCGGGATAGTGCAGGCACAGCATGGTGGCTGCAGGGCAAGGGAAGCGCAGTTTGTCGGTGAACATATCACCGATGAGGCGCGCACACTCCCACGGCGCCCAGCGTTCAGGTGTCGAACGCACGCCATAATGGCGAACGTCAAAGCGGTCGGGATAGCATTCGCCCATTTGCGGCACGCCATCGCGGCTTCGCCCGGTTTCGCGAAAGCGCTCGGTGCGAAGGATCAACCGATCATCTTCGACTTCCAGTTCGATATCGCGTCGGATCGCTTGGGCATCGAGCGTGTCTTCTCGGTTCCAATGTGTAGTCTCAGGCTCGCGCGCCGTGGTGGGCGATGTGAGTTCATCGATCAGCGCCAAGAGCCCAGCGGGCTCAAGCGGGGTTGACGAAAGGCCCAGCGAATTGAGCATGCCCATCAGGCCCTTGCGGCATTCGCTAAGCTCTGCGTCGCTCACATTGCTTGGAACTGGCACGCCAAGCGAAATGATCAATCGTGTATGGCGGGCATGGAAAGGCGCGTGCTCGGAGCCAGATTGCCAGACAAGATCGTAAAGCCGGTCGGTGCGCGCTTTGGCTATCGCTTCATAGATGCCGCCTTGCTCGTAACGCGGAGCAAACCAGGGCGCGACAATCGAGCCGATGCGCGGGCTCGCGAAATTGAGCACTTGCAGGCATGCGCCCCGCGGCAGACTTTCAGAAAAGAACTGGCCCAGGATTTCGCCCGTGCGTTCGTCGGCACCGATGAGCGGGGTTACTTCAAGCGCAAAGCCTTTCGAATGGGCGTTGCGATAAAGCCCGGCGCCTTGATCGAAGACGCGGTAGGGTAGCCAGTCCGATAGCATCTCAAGCGAAAAATGCGCCGCCGTTTGGTCGGCCTTTTTGGCATCGCCGAACAGGCCTGAAAGAAGCGCATCGCGCGCAGAGCTTAGTGAGAGGGTCATAGCGTCTCTCCATCATTGGTTGCCGATTGGGGCACCCGGCCCGGGGAGGGGGAAAGGCCGGGTGCCCCTGCGGCCGGCGCTATCGCGCCGGGCAGCTCCGGAGAAGTCTGGGAGGGGATAACCAGAACGTCCGGGAGCTGCTGCGGGGTAAAGCTGGAAGGTGGAGCAATGGGTTGCTTTTGCTGTGTGCCTTGGCTGGCACGGCCGAGCGCGCGAAGAACCTGGCCCGTTGAAAGAGGTGCTCGCCACTCCGAATGCGGCTGCTGAGGCAAAGGCACATGGACAATGCGCGCTTCGTGCTCGCGTCCGCTGGCATCGCGCCGCGCAGCGACCACAATACGCAGCCTGCGGTCACTGCTTGGCGGTGCCACCTGAGTGACAGGTTCTTGAGGCAGGCTCGCCTTGGTCGCGGCATCATCAATCGCCGATGTGGGCGCGCAGCTGCCACCCGGCGCGCGGCAAGCGAAATCACCGCTCACATTGCTGCCCAAAGTTGCGCAGCCACTGATTGTGACAGCGAGCCCAGCAAGGATCGCAAGCTTGTAGGTGCGCGGGTTCATTGGTCTGCTCCGCCTTTGGCAAACCGGATTAGCGTCTCCGCATCGCGGTAGCCGTGGAGTACCGCGCCATCATTCGCGCGCACGATCACCGGCGTCCCAGAAAAGCCATTGGTTTTGGCAAAGGCCTCATTGGCATCGAGCGCTGCGCTGACATTGCAGTTCGAGGGTATGGGGTGTGTCTGCCCGGCATAAGCCTGATGCATCGCTTTGGCGGGATCACGCGCGCAGAGCACGCCTTCAGCCATCCGGCGGCTTGATGCGCCAAAGATCGAGATCGGGCGTTCTTCGATGAAAAGGCCTGTGTCTTTGAGGGCGCCGGTGAGCTGGCGGCAATAGCCGCATTGAAAGTCTGAAAAGACGATCAGCTTCTCACCCCTGGGATTGCCCCAATGCACTGCGCCGTCTTTCGGAAGGCCAGCTGTATCGACTTTGGACTTGGCGGCTTTCGCTGAGTGGTTTTGATCCGCTCTATCAGCGCCTCCACCGGCGCGCGCGGCTCCTGCGGCCAGAAGATCGGGGTTGAGCTCGATCAGCCGAGTGGCTGTCACATCACGGCGTTTTTCAAGATCATAGAGCCGTCCGACGAAGAGATAGCGCGCCGCCTGGTCGATATAGAAAAGCGTGTCGCCTGAGACCACTTCGCACCAGGGCGCAAAGCTCTTGCAATCTAGCGCATCAATCGGCGTTTTTGGCAGCCGGAGCTTGAGCGCCTGGCTGACATCGCGCGCAATCGCGGCGTGAGCCGGGATCGCAGTCACCATGGCGACACCGCTGGTGAGCACGGCAGCGGCGCTCGCCGCTGCAATCGAGAAATGAATAGCCCGTGTCATCAGACCGGGACGAAAATCGTGAAAGTTCATTGAGAGGGGCTCCTGACATGGACGCCGTCGAGAAAGACGATCTCGACTTCGATGCCGGTCGGCATCTCGACGACGGGTTGGTATTGTTCGGCGCGTTCGATGAGGTATTGGCTGACGGTGTCGGCGGCTTCGCCAGCGCCTTGGCCAAAACCGCCTGCAAGAATGTCGGTGGGTGAAAGCGAGGCGCGCTCGCCATCTTCGCCGACACGGCCGGCAAAAATGCCATTGGCGGTGGCAGAAAAGCCCCGGCCAAATCCGCCGACAATCCCAGCGAGCAGCGCTTGGCTTACAAGACTGCCTTCGCGGCTTACGACGCGGCCGCGAACGCCAGACTTGCCAGCAAAGGCGATGAAACCCTTGACCTCGCTGACCGCATAACGACCGCCTGGCTGCGCGCAGGTCATACGCACCAATTTGACGTAGACTTTCTCAGCCGAGAGATCGCCGCGCGCCGCGCCATTGACGAGGCAGCCGGTCAAATCCGTGGTGAGGAGGCGTTTACCTTTGAGGACAGAGCGCGCCGGGCCAGTGATGCGCAGTACCACAGGGAGCGGATCGCTTTGACTAGTCACGCCCGTAGACGCGTCAACCCCGACGATGACCGTCGCAGGCGCATAGCTGTTGGGCGGAAGGTAGTCTCTGCTCGCTTCCAAAAGCAGCGGTGGTGATCCATCGTTTACACCGGTGGGCGCAGCCTTGGAATTCGCGTTTTCAAAACTAAGCAGGCTTGCTTTTGGTTCGGGGAGCGGCGCTGGCTCCAATGCAGTTGGCTTGGAGCCAGGCTGAGGCGGAGCAATCGGCGCGACAGGCGCCACAGGAGGATTGGCTCTTGCACTTTCGAGCTCCGAACGAAGGGCCGCATTTTCAGCTGAGATCGCATCGATTGCGGCCTGGCCATCGCTCAGCATGCGAGCGTTTTCGCTGCGCAGTGTATCGAGTTCCTGTTCGATCGAGCTTTTGGGAAGCTGGCTTTCTTGCAGGTCCTTGATCGCGCGGCCCTGCGCATCGAGCCGATTGCCATAGGTCGCCACAAACTCGCGTTGCGAGAGATTGCGATTAACCAGGCCACCCGTATCGATCGTGGTCGCACCGCCATCCGCGCCATTTTCCGCTTCATCGCCGCTGAAAATGAACATCGATCCGCCGATGAGGGCTACCGCGCCAATCCCGGCGAGGAGCAGCTTTTGCCGTTTGGCGATTGCGCTGTTGAGACCCGCCCTTTTGCTCTCGGGCGCTTTGGCATTGCTCTCGGCCATCACTTCAGCCCTCCCTTGGCAAAGACAAGGAAGGCCCGCGTCGTCTCGCCGGGTGCGAGCGTTTCGCTGGCATAGGCAAAGGCCAGCGCGCCTGCGGGCCCATCGCGCTCATTTGCAAGATCGATTGTCTCAGATCCGAGATTGCGCAGGGTGAAGGCTTGGCCGGTGAGTTCCCCGCCCTCGTATTCTGCGACCTGTTGGACTTCGAGGCTGCCAGTGCGGCGCGGGCGTGACAGCGCAGCCCGCGCTCGGAAACCTGGCAAGACGGCATCGCTCGCCATCGCTTCGATCAGATGGATCGCGGCTTCGTCTTCGGATGGTGCGGAGTTCAAGCCGTCGCCATCATCAGGTTTGGCTAGCGCTGGATTGGTGACGAAGAGCTGGCTCGCTTCGTCGCCTTCGACCTTGCAGGCGAATTTGTAGACATGGCCCTTACTGCTGGTGGCAAAGAAGCTGACCCGTGCGCTCGCATATTGCTGCGGGACGGAGACATAGATGTCGCCGCGCACTGGCTCATGCGTCACTTCAAAATCATTATAGGGATAACCGCTTGCCATCTTTGAGACATTGGCAAAGCCGTCTTTGATCAGCGCAATCCGGGTGAGCGCACCGCGCGCGAGGACGCAATCAATCGTTGCCCCATCAGCGGCTTCGACAAACTGATCGGCATGCGCAGGCGAAGCCTGGATGAGCGAGGCTGAAGCGAGCAGCACACTTGTAAGGGCTGTCGGCAGGGATCGGGTGGAGAAGCTCATTGGCTTTCCTCCTTTTGGGCAGGAAGTTGGCGGAAACCGGTCAGGCCAAGGCTGAGCCCGCGGCGCTGCCAGATGAACTCAAAGCTGCGGCTCTGGCTGGCGATCACTTGCGCGCCGACAAAGGTCTTGAGTGTTCCGCTTACAGTTGAAGTGAGTGCGTCCGGATCGACATGGATTTGCGCAATCACGAAGGCTTGGCTGATGTCCGAGCCGCGCTGCTCATCAACGATCTTGATCAGTTCAGCCTTGAGACTTCCGCGCGCTGCTGGATCAGCAAGCTTGAGGATGCTCTCCATCCAATAATCGAGGCTTTCGGGCGCGCGATTGAGCAACATCAGAGCGGTGTCACGGGTAACAAGCTCGAGATATGTCGCGTCGATCCCGCTACTCGAGAGTTCGACCCGTTCCGAGGTGATCGGCATCAGGATGAGCGCTTCATCGCGAGTTGCTGCGGCACCGACAGCGAGAACCGTGGAAAGGCCCAGCACGCCTGCCAGCGCCGCAAAGCGGTTGCGCTGCTTCAAATGGCGCTGTGCTTCTTCATAAGCGAATTCGGATTTCATGTGTTTCCTCCCTCAGCCGGCAAGCAGGCGGCAATGGGAGGGCGGCGTGGCTTTCAATCCGAGGAAACTCCCCGGCAAATACCAATAGGCAGCGTGCACCAATTTTGAGCTTGCACCAGATCTTTTCGCTTTCCGAAGAGCGAACCAGGTCATGGCCGCGAGGCCAGTCCCAATGATGATGTGCTGCGCAAGAATGCCCCAAGCGAACGGGATCAGCAGTCCCGCAAACTCATCGATTGTCCAAAAACCAATCAGCTCCGGATCATCGAGCCGCTGAGGCACTAGGTATGTGTCGGCCATGCCGCCCTCCTGTCGTCTATGCGATCAGATCGTCGCGGTGACGACAGAGGTGACGATCGGCACGCCGGTGCCAACACCGATGCCAACGCCAACCGGCACGGCCACTTGGCCAAGCGCGAAGCGGCCTGAGGCCAGCGCGATCAGTCCCCCGGCAAGGCTGAGGACAGTGATGATCTTGCCGCCTGAGCCTTCAAGGAAGTCGGTGAACTTCTGCAGCGCCGGATCGAAGGTCGTATCAGCGCCGGCATAGGCTGCGCCGGCGCACGCCAGGGCAACGGTTGCTGGCACGATATAATCGCGCGCCCGAATGCCGCTTTTGGTCTTTGCGGGAAGAGTGAGGGTCTTGGTCATCGAGGAACTCCATTGGGAACAAGAAGCAGCGATGCGTTCGCTGTATGTTCTTCCTCGATTGAATGGCGGGGTGTAGGAAAAGTGAAGCTGAGAATTTGTGGTCCGCACCAAGCAAAAAACGACATTCAAAGGCCGCGAAGCTGGAATTTGCGTCGACCTAGCGTCCGACAGAGCAATCTGTGCCATCTGGTGCGCTCGGAGTGCCGCATTGTGCGCGTAACCTGCCGAAATTAGAGCGAATCACGAGATTCGACTGATTCGGTGGTTCCTTGATGTTCTATTTATGTTCTTTGATATTTCCTACACCCTTCCTACGGCGATAGCTCGATCCTGAAGCCACAGCTCAAGGAAGGAATCGGCAATGACCGACATGGTGCAATTCTCCGAAGAACAGACCCGCGCTGATCTGGCACGGCTACTGACAAGCGCGGTCGAAAGTAGCGGCCGCACGCGTCGCGACATTGCGCGTGATGCGCAGATCCATAAGGACGCCTTGCGAAGGGTTTTGACCGGCAAACGTTCGGCGAGTTTGGGAGAAACATCGCGAATCCTCCAGGCCAGCGGCGTTAGCCCGCAGCAAGCTCTGTCGATGTTCTTGCTCACCGATGCCGATCAGTCGGCAGAATGGCAGGGAACCGAGATTGGTCGGTTTCTGGAAGACTTCCTGACCGCTCTGCCGATAGCCTTGGCCTGCGAGCTTGGGGGCCGGCTACAAGATGTAAGGCCCCGCTGGGCCAGAGGCACTGCGCACCGTGTTGCGCGGATGCTGTCTGATCATATTGATGAGCTTGAGCGAAAGGATGTGTTGCTCGGAGATGTCTTTTCAGTGGCCGAAGGAAGTCATCATGGGTGAGCATTTAGGAAAAAGACTGGCCGAGCCGCGCCGCGTGACACGCCTCATTCGTCTTCCAGAAGTGATGAGCCGGGTCGGGCTTGGCCGTTCAACGATCTATCGCTGGATGAGTGAGGGTAGGTTCCCCAAGCCTGTGCAACTGGGTGGGCATGCAGTGGCTTGGTCTGAGGACGACCTCGACAAGTGGATCGCAGGTAAGCTCAACTAGCCTTTGCCTCGAGCTCGCGATCATTCCAGTCCTGACCCAATTGCGGACGTTAGCTTAGAGCCCAAGGTCACCGCTGGGAATGCCTTTTAACAAATGTGAGAACGGCTTTACTTCAAAGCGGCTTCAAGCGCTCGTGCTTGTCAGTCTCGCATTCAGAGTGGTCATTGATCGCCGCCATGACCTGGCATCCGCCGACTTTACCGCCCCTGCAATTTTCGATCATGCGTTTCAGCTCGCGTTCCAGAGCCTCTAGCTGTGCCAGCCGCTTTTGAACTTCGGCAAGTTGCTTCTGAGCGATTGTGTCAACTGCCGAGCAGTCTTGGTCTGGTTCAGTCTGCAATCCAATCAAGTCTTTGATTGCGTCCATCGAAAAGCCGAGTTCGCGGGCATGCCTCACAAATGAGAGGCGTTCCACATCGACGCCGCCATAGAGCCTTTGCCCACTTGCGCTACGGTCTGGCGTGCCCATCAAGCCGATACTTTCGTAATATCGAATGGTGGTCACTTTGACCTTTGCCGCACTTGAAAGACGGCCAATTGTCATTGGTTTCATAGGAATGTGCTTTTCACGCTTGCCTCTACAGTCGCTGTAGACTGTATCACTTGACTCGAATCATAATCAAGCGAGTCGGAAAATGCCTCAAACCCAGATTTCAGAGCGATCCAAGAAACAGAAAAAGCTGTATTTCCCGCCCCTGATGCAGTTCGCGTTCTATGGCCTTGCTGGCTATATTCTGACGACAAACCTGCCCGCGCTTGCTTACGGATCAGTGCCTCTTTTTTGGCTATCGGTTCCCGTCATTGCGGCTGGAGCGCTGGTGCTTTTCTTTGCGGTTCGATCGTTTGGGAGGGCGAACACAACGGTAAATCCGATTACGCCTGAGCAAGCCGAGCAACTCGTTACAACAGGCCTCTATCGCTTTACCCGAAACCCGATGTATCTGGGTATGCTGCTCGTGCTTGTGGGTGGAGCCTTGGCCCTCCAAAACCTCGCAGCATTCAGCGGGCCAATTCTCTACGCCCTCTCTATCACGCTCATCCAGATAATCCCTGAAGAGCGAGTTCTGGAGCAGAATTTCGGAAGCGCATTTACAGCCTACCGCAACCAGACGCGGCGCTGGTTGTAGGAGTGCTGCACATGATTGACCTGCCTTCATGGGTCGCTTGGGGTTTGTTCGGATTAGCGGCCAGCTCGATTTGCGCGATAATCGGGCTCTCCATTTTTGCGGTCTTGAGCGGAAAGTTTCAGTTCTTCCCTCCCCCTTCAGGGGACAGTTGGCAGCACCGCACCTTCATGGCGCTGTTTCGCCTGTTCCTTTACCCATTGCTGGCCCTTTCCCTTCTCGACTTTGAGTCTGTGGCTCCCGCTGATGCCTTGCTCCAATATACTGTGGGCCTCGCACTGTTGGTTGTAGGCTTTGCTCTGGCATTCTGGATTACGTTCCAGATGGGCTGGCGCAATGCATTTGGCGAAAAGCACGGTCTGAAAACCACTGGTTGGTTCAGCATAAGCAGGAACCCTGTCTACGTTGCGACATGGGTCGGCATGATTGGTTGGGGCCTGCTCGCCAACACCTTGCTTGTCTGGATATTATTGACGCTCTGGGCGGCCATGTATTTGCTCGCTCCTAACTTCGAAGAGCCATGGCTGGAGCAGCAATACGGTCAGGACTATTTGGACTATAAACGCCAGACAAGGCGGTTCCTGTGATCAGCAATCTTCGTCGGATCTTGGGCAGCGTTTACCCTTCTTTTGCAGGATGCATTTTTCTCGCGCTCGGAATAGCAACTCTCATTCAGCCGGAAATCATGAGCTACTATGCGATTGGGCTCGACCACCCATCTGCCCGGGTGGCTATGCGCGCCATGATCGGAGGCGGCGAGATAGGTATCGGCGTTGTGCTGATCCTTGGGGGGCGCATCAACCTCTCTTCGCGTCAGCTTAGTCTGATTGCTGCCGCAGTTTTTATCTGCGTGGGATTAAGCAGAGTTGCGGCTGTTTTCATGGAGGGCGCCGAGGTGCTTGCCGTCCAACCGCTGCGTGAAGCTCTCATCGAGATATTGCTTGGCGGCATGGGGCTATGGGCTGCGCGTGGATTGGAGAACGATCAACTATGAGCATTTTCAGCCATCCAAGTTCCATGATTGATATAAACTTGTATAAATCTTCACGTGTTTCTAAGATGTTCGCTGAAGTGACACGCAAGATTTTGCCTTTTCTCGCGGTATTGGCGATCCTATTCAGCAGCGTACTGTCTCTCCCGGACGTGCATGCCGGGGAAGGCGAAAGCTTCGCTCATGCAGCCGATCATATCTACGCGCATGGCGCGGACCATTTTGATACGAACGATGCAACGCCAGACCATGATGGCCAGGACCATTCGGCAACGCACCACCACAATTGCAGTTTTAGTCTCGCTGACACCAGCATGCTCCTGCGATCACCTTTCTGGAGTTCGGATAACCTGAGGGGCCCGCTTGCCACGTCATCGCTCGCCTCCCGTGCTCCCCCAGTCCTGATACAGCCTCCCAAAGCCTGACCGACAATCATTTGCGAGCTCGCTTTCGAGCGCGCTCGATTGGTTTCAGTCAGGAGATAAGAAATGCGGTGCATTGCACTGGCCGCGGCCTTGTTTGCCGTGTGTACGGGTTTGCCGATATCGGCACAGGAGACAATTACCCTCGAAGAAGCGCTCGCCAGAGCGGGCGTTGACGGTCAAGAGGGTACAAGTTCGAACAGCAATCCGCGCGTCTACGGCCCGCAAGCGGAAGCAGAAGCCGCGCGTGCGGCTATCGACCAGGCGCGGCTTCGGCCTAACCCTTCGTTGTCGTTCGAGGTGGAAGACATTGCAGGTTCCGGTGCATTTTCCGGCCTGCGCTCCTCCGAATATACTCTGGCGATCGGCCAGCAGCTTGAACTCGGCGGCAAACGAAGGGCGCGCATCGCGAGCGCACAGGCATCAGCCGACTTCACCGGCTTGCAGAGCGATTTGGCGTTGTCGCTACTCGCGCTAGGCGTTCGTGAGCGATATGTCGAAGCTGTCGCCGCAGGCCAGCGCCTCGTCCTGGCGCTCGAAATCGTCGAGCGGAACCGTGAGCTGGCCCGGATCGCCAATGTGCTTGTCGAGGTCGGGCGGGAGCCACCGCTGCGTGCCATGCGCGCCCGTGCAGCGCTTGCAGAAGCGGAAGCTGAGCTGCAGGCTGCACAAGCTGCCGATCTAGCGGCACGTCAGGCGCTCGCGGCTCTTTGGGTGTCCGGCCGGCCCAACCCGGTGGTATCGAACGTCTTTCCTGATTTAGCGCCGCCGCTCGCTCCGCTGGGTTCCGAAGATCCCTTGCAGCTGCGCATTGCGGATGCGCGAACCACCTTTGCTGAGGCCGAAATTGCGCGTGAACGCTCGCTCGGCGTTCCCGACCCCACGCTGTCGGCAGGCGTGCGCCGATTTCAAGAAAGCAACGATCAAGCCTTCATTGTCGGGATTTCCATTCCTCTGCCCTTCCGCAACCGTAACCAGGGCAACATCGCAGCCGCTGAAGCGCAATATCGCGCGGCAAGCGCGAGCGAAGCGATAGCCGAGGCGGACTACCGCGTGGAGTTCGAGCGGACGCGAACGCTGTATCTGGCCGCCGAAACGCGGGTGGAAACCCTTTCCAGCGCATCTCTGCCGCAGGCCGAGGAAGCACTCCGACTTGTCGAGATAGGATACCGCAATGGCCGGTTTCCGCTGATCGAAGTCCTGGCAGCTGCCGAAGCGCGCGACGCCATTCGTGAAAATCTGATCCAGGCAGAAGAGTCCCGCGGCCTGCTCGCGGCGCGGCTCATCTGGCTCACCGCACAGTGAGATCCCTTCCCATGAAACGTAACTATCTTATCGCAATAGTCGGCATCCTTGTTCTGGCGGCCGTATCTGCTTGGGCCTTCTGGCCGTCAGGGTCTGCCGACCACTCCGAAGAAGGACAGAGCGAAGAGGAAGGCGGAGCAGAAACCGAAGGTTCCGAAGGCGCTTTGCAAATTAGCGAAGAGCAAATCGCGGCTTCCTCCATCGAAATCGAAGCTGTTCAGTTTGGTGCTGTTACAGAGATCGTATTCCCCGCAACGGTCGCCGCGGCGCCGAGTGCCAGTGCGCGGATCGATGCACGCGCTTCCGGAGTCGTTAGAAGCGTGAACAAGACGCTTGGCGACTATGTCAGGCGAGGTGAGCCGATTGCCCGGATCGAAAGCGGTGAAGCTGCCGGACTGGCTGCGCAGGTCGCTGCGGCGCGTGCCCGCGTCAACGAACTTTCTGCACTCTATGACCGGGAAAGGCGGCTGTTCGAGGCCAATGTGACGGCTCGGCAGGATCTCGAAGCTGCGCAGGCCAATCTGCAGGTGGCAAGGTCCGAACTTTCCCGTGCGCAAGCCGCATCCGCAGCTGCCGGTGTCAGCGGGGATGGACGGTCGCTTGCTGTGACGAGCCCGATTTCAGGGCAGATCACCAGCGCGCCGATCGTGCTCGGTTCCTACGTCTCAGCCGGTGAAGAGATGTTCCAGATCGTGAACGCGAGCGGTTTGCAAGTGCAGGTTGCTCTGCCAGCCAGCGATGCCGCGAGAATTAGGCCCGGCGACGAGGCAACGCTGGAATTCGGAGAGGAGCGAGAGATCGGCGGACGTGTGCGCTCGATAACTCCGGCACTCGACCCGGAAAGCCGCAGCGCTACCGCAGTTATCTCGCTCGCTGGAGCGGTTCCCGGATTGCAGCCAGGTGCCTTCTTGCAGGCGCGCATCCGGCCCTCAGGTGAAACCGATGCGACCTCGATCTCGGTGCCTGAACCCGCAGTTCAGATGGTCGAAGGCCGTGAAGTCGTGTTCGTTCGCACGCGTACCGGCTTTCAAGCAACGCCTGTCGTGACGGGATCGCGTTCTGGAGGGCGCATCGTGATCGAGTCCGGATTGCAGAATGGCCAGCGGATCGCGACCGAAAACGCCTTCCTGCTCAAAGCCGAACTCGGAAAAGAGGAAGCCGAACATGGACATTGATCGTTCTGAGAGCGGCTTCGAAAAAGAGGCCGGCAGCAATGGCGGCCTGATTGGCGGCGTCCTTGATTGGTCGGTGCGCAACCGCTGGGCGGTCGTGCTTCTGGCACTCGGCGTGGCGATCTGGGGTGCGTTCAATCTTGCGAAACTGCCGATTGATGCGGTGCCGGATATCACCAATGTTCAAGTACAGATCAACACCGAAGCACCGGCGCTCTCGCCCTCACAGATCGAAACGCAGGTAACCTTCCCTGTCGAGACGGGCCTCGCCGGGATCGAGGGACTGGAAATGACCCGCTCGATCTCGCGCAATGGCTTTAGCCAGGTCACCGCGATCTTCGAGGAAGGCACGGATATCTATTTTGCGCGCTCGCAGGTGGAGGAACGGCTTGCCACGCTCGCCTCTTCGCTTCCTGCAGGCGCGGAGCCGTCGATGGGTCCGATTGCGACCGGTCTCGGCGAGGTGTTGATGTATACCATCGAATTCGAGCATCCGGGTGGAACGGATGCTCCGAACGGCGGCGCCATTGGCTGGCAGAATGACGGCAGCTTTGTCACCGACCGGGGCGAGCGATTGGACACGGAGGTGGCGAGAGCCGCCTACCTGCGCACGGTGCAGGACTGGGTGGTCGCGCCGCTGATGCGCTCGGCCGACGGCGTCGCGGGCGTGGATTCGATCGGCGGCTTTGAAAAGCAATATCTGGTGCAGCCCGACCCGGATCGCCTGGGCGGCTACGGTGTTTCACTCGACCAGTTGATTACAGCGCTCGAAGCGGCGAACCAGGCGGAAGGCGCGAACTTCGTCGAACGTGCCGGCGAAGCGCTCCTGGCCCGTGTCGATTCCCGGCTGAATTCGGTAGAAGACATCGAGCAGGCGGTGGTGACGACCCGCGAAGGCGTGCCGATCCGCGTAGGCGATGTTGCCACAGTCGAGGTTGGCGGTGACCTTCGCACAGGGGCCGCCTCGCTCAACGGCGATGAAGCGGTCGTCGGAACTGTCCTGATGCGAGCGGGCGAGAACAGCCGAACCGTTGCCGCTGGCGCAGCTGACAGGCTTGAGGAAGTTCGTGCATCGCTGCCTGCCGGAGTGGTGGCTGAGATTGTCTACAATCGGTCCACTTTGGTCGATGCGACCATCGCTACGGTTCGCAACAATCTGGTCGAGGGCGCCTTGCTTGTCATCGTCGTCCTGTTCCTGCTGCTCGGAAACATCCGCGCTGCCATCATTGCCGCACTGGTCATTCCTCTTTCGATGCTGATGGCAGCCATCGGGATGAACCGGCTTGGCGTATCGGGCAACCTGATGAGCCTTGGCGCGCTCGATTTCGGCCTGATCGTCGATGGCGCCGTCATCATTGTCGAGAACAGTATCGCCCGCCTCGCCCATAGGCAGGAGCTTGAAGGACGCTTGCTGACGCTGCGTGAACGCCTCGCGGAGACCCGCGCAGCAGCGCATGAGATGATCAAGCCGACCGTTTACGGTCAGGCGATCATCTTTCTGGTCTTTGCGCCTCTTCTCACCTTCACCGGTGTGGAAGGCAAAACCTTCACGCCCATGGCCATCACCGTCATGCTTGCCCTGGCTTCGGCTTTCATCCTGTCACTGACATTTGTCCCGGCGATGATCGCTCTCTTGCTGAACAAGAAAATCAACGAGAAAGAAGTGAAGCCAATTCGCGTGGCAAAAGATCGCTATGATCCACTGCTGCGCAGGGCCCTCGCCCGTCCATGGCCGGTCATCGGCACCGGTGTCGGCGTATTTGCACTTGCAGCGCTGGTGTTCAGTTTCATCGGCAGCGAATTCACGCCGCAACTCGACGAGCGAGATCTGGCGGTGCAGTCGCTGCGCATCCCATCCACCCCATTGGAGCAGTCGCTCGCTATGCAGCGCCAGGTCGAGGCGCGCCTCACACAATTCCCACAGGTAGAGCTGGTGTTTTCTCGCACCGGCACGGCCGAGGTCGCAACCGATCCCATGCCGCCGAACATCTCGGATGCCTATGTGATCCTCAAGCCACGCGAGGAATGGCCCGATCCCTCGCTGTCCAAGGAAGAGCTGGTAAGCGAGATGGAAGAAGCGCTCGGCGGCCTCGTCGGCAATCTCTATGAGTTCAGCCAGCCCATCGAATTGCGCTTCAACGAGCTCATTGCAGGCGTTCGCGGCGATGTGGCGGTCAAGCTGTACGGAGATGATCTGACCGCCATGACTTCCGCTGCGAACGAAGTCGCCGCCGTGCTGCGCGGCGTCGAAGGGGCAGCCGACGTGAAGGTTCAGCAGGTCTCTGGTTTCCCAACACTCGATATCGCCTTCGATCGGCCAACGATCGCGCGCTACGGGCTAAGCGTCGAGGACGTGACCCAGTCCGTTGCCATCGCGCTTGGCGGTCGCAACGCCGGCCTGGTGTTCGAAGGCGACCGCCGGTTCGATGTCGTCGTCAGATTGTCAGATGCCAATCGCAATGATTTCGACCAGCTCGGCACTTTGCCGATTGTCCTCCCGAATGGCGGGAGTATTCCGCTGCGCGCGGTGGCCGAGTTTCAGGTCATCGATGGGCTGGCCGAGGTCCGCCGCGAACAGGGACGAAGACTGGTCATCGTATCCGCCAATGTGCGGGAGCGTGATCTTGGCTCATTTGTCGAGCAGGCCCAGTCCGAAGTGGCCACAAACGTCGAACTGCCATCCGCGTCGTTTATCGAATGGGGCGGGCAGTATCAGAACCTGCAGCAAGCGCAGCAACGTCTACTGATCGTGGTTCCGCTCGCCTTTGCGGTCATCCTGCTACTGCTCTACATGGCAGTCGGCGGATGGGTCTCGGCGCTAGCGGTGTTCAGCGCGATTCCGATGGCACTGGCTGGCGGAGTCTTCTTTCTGGCCCTCAGAGGCATGCCATTCTCGATCTCGGCAGCCGTGGGCTTCATTGCTCTATCTGGCGTGGCCACATTGAATGGTCTCGTCATGATAACCGCGATCAAGCAGCGGCTCGAAAAAGGTTTGGAGCTCGGTGAAGCGATAGTCGAAGGCGCCATTGCCCGCCTCCGCCCGGTTCTGATGACGGCGCTCGTCGCCTCGCTCGGCTTCGTTCCGATGGCGCTGGCGACAGGAACCGGGGCCGAGGTGCAGCGCCCGCTCGCCACGGTTGTGATCGGCGGACTGATAACGGCAACAGCGCTCACACTGTTCGTGCTGCCTGCCATTGTGAGCCTGATTTTCGCGGAGAAATCCGGGCAGGCCAAGGGTCACGGAGAAATGCCATGAGCGGCGATCATAAATTCGAGCTTGATAGTGCTGAAAAGCGGCGAACTCTGTGGATTGTCCTGTGGCTCAACGTCGCGTTGGCTGTCGGTTTCTTGTTCGTCGGATATTTTGCCGATTCTAACGCGCTTCTCGCCAATGGTCTCGACAATGCATCTGATGCTCTTGTCTATATCCTGAGCCTTTTCGCACTTAGCCGTTCTCGAGTGTGGAAGCGCAACGCGGCTCGCCTTTCAGGTGGCTTGCTCCTGTTGTTTGCCGCTGGCGTTATTGCCGATGCAATACGTCGTTTTCTGGAAGGCTCCGACCCTGGCGGCATCGAAATGATGGCCATGGCTGCGATCGCAGCCGTAGTGAACCTCATTTGCCTTCGCCTGCTGCAAAACCTCCAGCAGAAGGACGTCAATCTGCGAGCCGCAACGACTTTTAGCTTCAACGATTTTGTCGCTAATGGCGGGATTATTGTCGCAGGACTGGTCGTCATGCTTACTGGTGCGAATTGGCCAGATCTACTGGTCGGCGTCGCTGTTGCCGGGATCGCGATCTATGGCGGGATCGATATCCTGCGCGATGCGCACAAGGACCAGCACGATGAAGAAGGCACGACCCACAGTTAGAACTAGAGCTAATTACCCGTGGGCTTTATGCTGGCTCTCACCTCAAACTCTTATGCAAACTGCAGCTTTGCCAGCATCCAAATCGCCATACCGATCATGAACAGGTTTTCGGTCAGCGAAACAAAGCCTAGCGGCACGTTGCTGTCCCCACCGACGCACGCGCATTTAAGTTCACGCTTGTCGATGTAGACCGCCTTGAACACGCTCGCCGCTCCGATTGTGCCGATGAAAAGCGCTACCGGAATCGAAATGATGTTTAGCACGTGCGCAGTCATCAGCACCCCGGCAAGCCCCTCGGCGAAGGGGTAGATGTACCCGTAGGGCACCCACCGTCTTGCGAGCAGGTCATAATTCAGGAACATGGTCGAGAAGCTCTCTACGTCGCGCAGTTTGAGATAAGCGAGGCCGCACATCGAGAAGCTTACGAACCACTCGGCAGAAAGGATTGAGATAGGCTGCCCATTGGCAACCCAGGCCGCTGCAAAGGCCATAAGAGCCATCATACCAAACAGCACAACGACAGGTCGATAGGTAACCCCGTCCTTCTCGACCGCATTCCCGAAATGGGCCGCGAGATCAGTGTATCCGCCTATGCGCTTGTCGCCGATCCAGGCTTGCGGTGTAGTTTTGACACTGTGCTCGTCCTTGAAAGCATCGGTTTCTTCACGCGTCGTAAGATGATGATCTTCGACCCTGTAGCCTTTGCGCTCAAGCAACCACTTGGCCTTCAGTCCTGACGGACAAAGATGATCGGGCATCACCATGCGATAGAGTTTTGCTGTTTTCATTTGAGTCATCTCTGATTGCCTCGACAAAGTATTAGTGTTGCTGGGATAGATGCCCTGGCCCGTGGGACAGTTCCGCTCCCCAATACCCTTGCAGGACCACGGCGATGGCAGCGATTGACAGACCTGTACGTAGGGTTCTTCGCGCATGGTCAGGCGGTCTCGCTGCGAGTAGCGCAAGACCAATAGACAATACGGCCAGTCCCGTTCCGACCCACCTGTGCTGTTGCATCAGGGCTTCTCCTCCCATCCACATGCCAGTGTGTATCCAGCCAAAGAGAGCTGCAGTGACTGTTCCAGCGGCAGCGAAATAGAGGATGATGCGGACGGTCTGTTCCAAACCGGAGTTGGGGCGAAGGATCAGCAAGGCCTCAACCGCAGCAGCCAACAAAAGCAGCGCAATCGGGAAGTGAACTGTGGCCGGGTGCAGCATACGCAGCGTTTCGAGAGACGAACCGACCTCATCAGCAAGTTCGATCTCGCCCCCTGCTGCGTCCGCTTTCTTGGCAGCTGGCTCATCTCCTACCGCTTGCGCAACAGGCTTTTGCGCCGCCGCAGCGGTGCCATGTTGCTCATCGCCATGCGCCCAAACAGGCACACTTGTGAAAGCCGAAAACATCGCAATGCACAAAATCATCATTCTGGCGATAATTGTCATAAGTGCCTTCACCTCGTCTGTTTTCCGCCTTGGAATACGACCTACTGCTTGGTCAGCGCGGTAATCGTGTTGCCGTCTTCGGTTGCCTCGACTGTAAACTCGATTGCATCACCCACAGCCACATCGCCGCGCACGTCTTCGCTGGCATCGAAAGCCATCACCATCTGAGGCCTGCCAAGCTCTGCAACGGGTTCGTGATCGACAGTGAGAGTGCCTGCCTCGGCATCAATGGCGGTTACGGTACCGATGGCACTGGCGGTTTTTGTTCCCTCGCTCTCATCCATCGCTGACATGTCGTGTCCTTCCATCGACATCTCGTTCCCGCCCATTTCGTCCATGGTCTCCATCTCCTGCCCGCTGTCGCAAGCAGCGAGGGCCAAGGGCGCGGCCAGCAACATAACTAGGTTTGAGGTACGCATTCTTCTTCTCCTTCGGATTGTGTTGGCCGCTCGGGCCTGGGGCGCCGCATCAAGAGATATGCGGCGGGGATAACGAACATGGAAAGCAGCGGCGCGGTGATCATGCCGCCCACCATCGGTGCGGCGATGCGGCTCATGACCTCTGATCCTGCGCCGGTTCCAATGAGGATCGGGAAGAGACCGGCAAGAATGACGGCCACGGTCATTGCCTTGGGACGCACGCGCAAAAGAGCGCCCTCCCTGATGGCTTCGCCCACGCCGTCCGCATCGAGGGCACCGCTGCGCCGGGCTAGTGCAGACTTGAGATAGATCAGCATGATGACGCCGAACTCCGCCGATACCCCGGCAAGGGCAATGAAACCCACCGATGTCGCAACAGACTGGTTGTAGCCCATCAGATAGAGCAGCCAGAAGCCGCCGGTCAGGGCAAAGGGCAGCGTGCCCATAACCAGAAGCGCTTCGTCGAACCGGCGGAAGATCAGATAGAGCAGGATGAAGATGATGCCGAGCGTTGCGGGAATGACGACCCGCAACCGCTCGTTGGCGCGGGTAAGATATTCAAATTGGCCCGCGTAGGAAATGCTTACACCGGCAGGCAGATCGATGCCCTCTGAAACTGCCGCCTGAAGATCGCTTACGACCGAAGTCAAATCGCGTCCACGCGTGTCGACATAGACCACGCTGATGAGACGGCCTTGTTCATTCTTGAGCATCGGGGGGCCATCGCTGACGCTCACCTGCGCTACGGTGCCGAGCGTAATTTGCTGGCCAGAGGGAGTTAGCAAAGGCAGGGCGCGCAGTTCTCCGAGACTGTCGCGGATCTCGCGCGGATAGCGGACGTTGATAGGATATCGCGCCAACCCTTCGACCGTTCTGCCGATATTCGCGCCGCCGATCGCGCCGGACACGATCTGCTGAACATCCGCGATGTTCAGCCCGAAACGCGCCGCAGCGACCCGGTCGATGTCCACGTCGACATAGCGGCCTCCCGAAAGACGCTCTGCCAAGGCGGAACTTACTCCGGGAACCTGCTTGGCAACGTTCTCGACCTGCAAAGCTACGCGCTCTATCTCGGCAAGGTCTTCGCCGGACACTTTCACACCGATTGGGCTCTTGATACCGGTCGCGAGCATGTCGATGCGGTTGCGGATCGGTGGCACCCAGACATTGGCGAGTCCCGGCACCTGCACAGCACGATCAAGCTCCTCGACTAGCTTCTCTGGGGTCATTCCCGGCCGCCACTCTTCGCGCGGTTTGAAGCGGATCGTTGTCTCAAACATCGTGAGCGGCGCAGGGTCGGTCGCTGTATCGGCCCGCCCCGCTTTCCCGAACACGGTATCGACTTCGGGGACAGATTTGATCAGTCGGTCCGTCCGCTGAAGCAATGCGGATGCTTCACCAGGAGACAGGCCAGGCAGAGCGCTCGGCATGTAGAGGAGATCGCCTTCGTCGAGCGGGGGAAGAAATTCTCCTCCAAGGCGGGTGAATGGGACCAGCGCTGTAAGGAATACCAGTCCGGCCACAACCAAAGTGGTTTTCGGTCGGCGCATTACCCAATCAAGGCCCGGCCGGTAGGCGTTGGTCAGCAACCGATTGAGGACGTTGGTGTCCTCCTTGGGTATCTTCCCGCGGATCAGCCACCCCATCAGAACGGGAACCAGCGTCACCGACAGAATGGCGGCCGCCGCCATGGCATAGGTCTTTGTGAAGGCCAGCGGCGAAAACAGGCGGCCTTCCTGCGCCTGCAAAGTAAACACCGGCAGGAACGATAGGGTTATGATCAGGAGGCTGAAAAACAGCGCTGGCCCCACCTCTTTCGAGGCTTCCGCAACCAGCTTCCAACGCTCATCGTTGGACATCTGCTTGCCCGGATGGTCCTCCTCCCAATGCTCGATATGCTTGTGCGCGTTCTCGATCATGACGATGGCAGCGTCGACCATCGCGCCGATTGCGATGGCGATGCCGCCCAAGGACATGATGTTCGCCTCGACCCCCTGGAACCGCATCACGATAAAGGCCGCCAGCACCCCCAATGGCAGCGTGACGATCGCCACCAATGCTGATCGCACATGCCATAAGAATAGCGCGCAAACGATCGCGACAATGATAAACTCGGCGATGAGTTTTCCGGTCAGGTTTTCGATCGAGGCATCGATCAGCTTCGAGCGATCATAGGTCGTGACAATCTCGACCCCTTCGGGAAGACTGGCTTGGAGTATTTCGAGCTTCTCTTCGACAGCCGCGATGGTCGCCCGCGCATCCTCACCCTGTCTGAGCACAACAATACCGCCTGCGACCTCGCCTTCGCCATTGAGTTCGGCGATCCCTCGCCGCATTTCGGGGCCAAGCTGAATCGTGGCGACATCGGACAAGGTGACGGGGATGCCGTTACCGACCGATTTCAGCGGAATCTCTCTGAAGTCTTCGAGAGACGTGAGATAGCCTGATGCGCGGACCATAAACTCCGCCTCGCCCATTTCGACCACCGATCCGCCGGCCTCCTGATTGGAAGCTTGTATAGCGCGCACGACATCGCTGTAAGTGACGCCAAGCGAAGCCATCCGGTAGGGTTCCAGCACGATCTGGTACTGCTTGACCATGCCGCCGACGCTGGCGACCTCTGCAATGCCCGGAATAGTCTGGAGCTCATAACGCAGGAACCAGTCCTGAAGACTTCTGAGGCCAGCAAGATCGCTGTTCCCCGTTCGGTCAATCAGCGCATATTCGTAAATCCAGCCCACCCCCGTCGCGTCCGGCCCGAGCGAACTGGTCACTCCTTCGGGCAATTCGTTTTGCACTTGGTTGAGATATTCCAGCACGCGCGAGCGCGCCCAATAGAGGTCGGTCCCGTCCTCGAAGATCACATAAACGAAGCTGTCGCCGAACATCGAATAGCCGCGCACAGTTTCCGCTCCCGGCACCGAGAGCATCGTCGTCGCAAGCGGATAGGTGACCTGATCTTCGACGATGCGTGGAGCTTGCCCAGGATAATTCGAGCGAACCACAACTTGTACATCAGACAGATCGGGGATCGCATCGACCGGCGTTGCGCGTACCGCCCAGAAGCCGGCGAGGGTGACCGCGATGGCCGCCAGAACGATGAAAAACCGATTGGCGATCGAGGCATCGATTATGCGCGCGATCATCGCTCGGTCTTCCTGATAGACTCGATGCGCGGACCGGTGTCTTGCTGCGAGAAGGTAAACTCGACAGTATCGCCCGGTTCCAGACCCTCAACTAGGGCGGCGTTGGCGAGAGCGAAGGGCATGACCATGCTTGGCCATTCGAGAGCGGCAACCGGCGCGTGATTGAGAGTGATCGAAGCACCGGCGATTTTCGTCACTCTTCCCGTGGCAGTGTAGGTTTTCATCTTTGCGGGGCCGTCGGATGCCATATTCATGCTTCCGTCGATCGACCTGACATCGATCCCGGCCAAACTCGCTTCGGAGTCGATCAGGAACTGCCCGGAAGTGACGACCTCTTCGCCTTCGGCAAGGCCTGCCAGGATCTCGGTCCTGCCATTCGCCTCGCGTCCGATTTCGACCTCGGCTGGAAGAAAGGCGCCTTCATCCTGCTTGAGCATCACAAGATTGCGGCGGCCGGTTCGAATGACCGCCTCCGACGGTACCAGCAAGGCTCGCCGTGTGTCGGGTGAGAGTGACACCTGCGCGAACATCCCTGGCTTCAACCTGCCGCGTGGGTTCGGCAGCTCAGCCCGGACGGTGATCGTCCGGCTTGCTGTATCGGCGTTGGGCAAAATGGCCGTGATACGTCCTACAAATCGTTCATCGGGAAACGCTGCCAGAGCGGCGCTGACAGTCTGACCCTGCCGTACGTTTGCGGCCTGTGCCTCGGGAACTGAGGCTTCCAGCCATATCGGCGAGAAGCCTGTAATCTCGGCCAGTGTCTGACCTTCCATCACCGTCATGCCTGGCCGCACACCGAGCATGGTGACAGCGCCGCCTACCGGAGCAGTGACAGTGATCGTGTTTTGCGCTCTGCGTGTGCGTTCAACCGACGCGATCATTGCGTCGGTCATGCCGAGCAAGCGCATGCGCTGCCGCATCGCGTCTGCAAGTGCCTGATCGCCGGTATCGAGCACGGCAATGTACTCACGCTGCGCACCGCCCCAGTCAGGAACGAGAATATCGACTATCGGAGTGCTGCGACCCACGACATCGTCCTGCGCAAGGCCATAGGTGCGTTGGACATATCCGCCCGCTCTTGGCTGGACGATAGCAACATCTCGGCTATTGTAGGCTAGGATGCCCGTCACGGTGATTTCCGGCTCGAGAACTCCGAACTCCGCCGCTGCCGTGCGAATGCCGAAATTCTGGACCAGGCCTGGATCAATCCGGACGCCCGCTTTCGCAGCTTCTCCCGCGCACTTGGGAACCAGCATCATGTCCATGAAGGGCGACTTGCCAGGCTCGTCAAAGCGCTGTCCGGGAACCATCGGATCGTACCAGTAAAGGACCTCTTCGCACTCCGCCTCAGCGGAGCCCGACATCCCACCCTCGCTCTCATCGCCTATAAGCGAGAGCGCATATCCCGCGCCGAGGCTGACAAGCGCGACGGCTGCCATGAATGCATAGGTTCGCTTTGAAGGGCCGGAGCTGTCGACTGTATTGCTCATGGCTGCTGCTCCCCGTAGGTCAAGCGAAGCATCTCGGCCCATTCCACGGTCGCAGCTTCGCGTTCAAAGATTTCAAGATCGAGCAAGGCCAAATCTGCCTTTGCTGCAATCACATCGATCAGGTCTGCGTTTCCGGCAGCAAAGCTCGCCGTCTCCAGTTCAACCCGTTGCCGGGCCAGCGGCAGTAATTCATCGCGCGCGCGTTCCCATTGACGCTTCGCGCTGCGCCATGAGGCGAGATCAGATTCGAATTGCACACGCAATGCCCGCAAACGATCGTCGCGCTCTGCCTGCGTAGCGGCGGCTTCTGCCTCGGCGGCACGAATGCGCGGCTTTTGACGTCGATCGGTGAAAATGGGCAGGGTAACCGATCCCATGACAGAGAATGCGTCTCCGAAGGCAGGGTCGCGTCGGCCATAGTTCACGCTCACGCCGAAGTCGGGGCGCAAGTCGGCGCGCGCGAGGTCGGCGTTCGCTTCTGCGCGTCCGGTGGCAGCATCGGCAAGACGGATGACGGGGTTAAGGTCCAAAGCTTGTTCGAGGCTGCCGCTGTCGACATCGGCCGCTGGCGCATCACCCGCGACAGTAGGGTCGTCTGTCTGAATGTAGCTCGAGAGCATGGCGCGCGCGGCATCTCTTTCGGCTTCAATTCTTGTGATTGCATCTTCAATCACAAGGAGCTCGCGGCGAATGGCAAGGCTTTCAGCTGGACGCGCTGACCCCGACGCGACAGCGCTGTTTGCCACTGGCTGAAGCCTGCGCAGATCGCTCAGCGCCGTATGGGCGAAGGCGAGCTTCTCCTCGGCATAGTACAAGTCGATCCAGGCGGTTGATGTGGCGATGTCGATCCGCTGCTGCGCAACTCCAAGCCGCATTTCTGCGACCGCGACGTCTGAGTCCGCGACGCCTCGACGGGCTCTTCGCCGTGCAAGGTTTGGGATTGGTTGCTCAACACCAATAGCTATCTGCGTTGGAAGCTGGCGATCAAACTCGAACGCCACAGGCCCGGTGATTGGCAGGTTTGCAATCCCGCCACGCAAAACAGGATCGGGCAACTCATCTGCGGCATCCGAGGCATCTCGTGTGCCGTCGATACGCAATTGCGCGGCCTGGAGCAGCGGCTGATCTTCGCGAGCTGCCCGCAAAGCTTCTTCATAGCCAACCGGCTGCGCGAGCACGACCTGCGCCGGCATTAGGGCGGCGGCAAGGATACCGCCTATGGACCGTTTCATGGAAAAATCTCACTCGATGTAAGCGATGCGCACGCCCGGCAGTCCATCACTGCTCGTTGATGAGCAGTGACGCGCACAGACAGCATCTCAACAAGGGGCTGACAGCCCCGCTGTTACATTGGAGTTAGAAGCGCGGAGGCGGGTAGTCAGGCGGAAGCGCGCGACCAGCCAATTGATCAGTCACCGCCGCAAAAAACTGTATGGAACTAGAAGGAAAGTTGTTGGAAAGGTTGGGAAGGGTGTTCCCCATCAGAACCGGAGCAACGGCGTTCATGGAAAGCATGCACTTCAACGACATGTCATCACAAGGGTCATCTTGATCGTGACCTGCGCGGCCGGAATGATCCGATGCGTGTGAAGCGTGATGCTTCATCTTGGCGCAGTCCGCCAAGGTCATAGTCTCAGCTTGGGGCAGCGATGCAGCCTCAGCCGAAACCTGAAAAATCAGGCCAAGGCACATTAGAACTGCAATGATGTTCCCGAAAACACGCATCGCCGAGGCATAGGTGACAAGCGCTTTCCCGACAAGGCGCAAAGTCTGAATAGGCAAGTTGTTCTGGGTATTGGATCTCATGTTTATGTCGGTTGCGGCATTCTCGAACTCGACCCGACACTGTAGTCACCAACCCGCGATATCAATACGTTCCGTCCACCAAAATCAAAAATGCAGAGGTACCAGTTAGCAAGTGAGCGGGCCGTTTTGTGGTCCTTTTGATATCTACGCATAGGAAAACACATATTTTTCAGAAGATTAGATTTTTAATTCGAGTCCTCTTCTGGCACCATTCTCAGACAGCTCACATACAAATCGCAACTGCGTTGAGCGGCTAGTACGATGCTGCGCTGTCTACGATTGTTTCCATGGCCACATAGGTTGAGGTGCTGGCCACATGCGGGAGGCTGGAGATCTTCTCGCCTAGAACTTCGCGGTAGGCGACGATGTCTGATGTTCTGACTTTGAGTAGGTAGTCGAATTGCCCGGCTATCATGTGGCACTCTTCGACTTCGCGGATACGGCTCACGCCTTTGCGAAATTGGTCGAGAGCGGCTTCGCGTGTGTCGCTCAGTTTAACCTCGGCGAATGCAACGTGACCTTCCCCCAGCAGTTTGTCGTCTACCACGGCGCGAAAGCCTCTGATGACTCCCTTATCAATCAGCTTCTTGAGACGCAGCTGACACGGCGTCTTGGAAAGTCCGACGCGACTGGCCAGCTCTGTGATGGTCATGCGGCCATCGACACGAAGTTCTTCGATAACTCGCCGGTCGAAGCGGTCGAATTCCCTGATTTGCTCGTCTCTGAAGGTCATAGTTTGAGGAATATAGATCAAGAATAGCCGAAAAGCTACAATTGGTCAGCGAACTTGGTCGGATTGTCTTCAAAATCGAAGGTAATGAGCGATTGTTGTCCTTGGGGAGGCACGCTTATGACCGATCGTAACGCCTTTGCTAAATTTGCCCCGCCGGTGCGCGCGCCGACGGCTCTAAGGCGCAAAATTACGGCCGCTTATCGCCTGCCAGAACCCGATGCTGTGAAGCCGCTGCTCGACGCGGCGACCTTGCCTGATGCTGACCGTGCTCAGATTGCTCAGATTGCGCGGATGCTGGTCAAATGCGTGCGTGACGCGGGGCAGAGCGGCGGTGTCGAAGGGCTGGTCAAAGAGTATTCCCTCTCTACACAAGAAGGCGTCGCGCTTATGTGCTTGGCCGAGGCGTTGTTGAGAGTGCCTGACAATGCCACGCGCGATGCTTTGATCCGAGACAAGATCGGAAGCGGAGACTGGCGTTCGCATCTGGGTGATGGCCGCTCGATCTTCGTCAACGCGGCAACGTGGGGACTGGTGGTCTCCGGTAAGCTTGTTTCACCGGTTCAGGAGGATGGCCTTGCCTCCTCGCTCACCGGCCTGATCAAACGTGCTGGCGAGCCGGTCATCCGCAGCGGCGTGAACATGGCGATGGAGATGATGGGTGAGCAATTCGTCACTGGCGAAACCATCAAAGAGGCTCTGACGCGCGCGCACAAGCGCGAGGAGAAGGGCTTCACTTACAGCTATGACATGCTGGGTGAAGCCGCGATGACGATGCGTGATGCGGACCGGTATTACGATGACTACGAGCGGGCCATTCACGCAATTGGCAAGGCGGCTTCGGGCCGCGGTGTCTATGCCGGGCCAGGTATCTCCATAAAACTCTCGGCGCTGCACCCGCGCTATGAACGTGCGCAGGTCGAGCGGATTATGGGTGAGCTGCTCCCCCGCGTTCGCGAACTGGCGCTGATGGCAAAAGGCTATGATATTGGCTTCAACATCGACGCCGAAGAAGCCGACCGGTTGGAGCTGTCGCTCGATATTCTCGAAGCGCTGGCCCTCGACCCGAAGCTTTCAGGTTGGGACGGGCTTGGGTTCGTTGTGCAGGCATACGGCAAACGTTGCCCGATGGTGATCGATTGGATCATTGATCTGGCCAAGCGGTCCGGACACCGGATCATGGTGCGGCTGGTCAAGGGTGCGTATTGGGACAGCGAGATCAAGCGCGCACAGGTTGATGGACTTGCCGATTTTCCGGTCTTCACGCGCAAGGTCCACACGGACGTGAGCTACATCGCATGCGCCCGGAAGTTGCTTGCAGCACGGGAGAATGTCTTCCCGCAATTCGCCACGCACAATGCGCAAACGCTGGCGACAATTTATCACTGCGCAGGTCCCGAATTCGAAGTTGGTGATTACGAGTTCCAGTGTCTGCATGGTATGGGAGAGGCGCTATACGAGCAGGTTGTTGGCGCGGAAAAGCTTGACCGTCCCTGCCGGATCTATGCGCCCGTGGGCACGCATGAGACCTTGCTAGCCTATCTGGTGCGACGCCTGCTGGAGAATGGCGCGAACTCTTCATTCGTGAACCAGATCTGGGACGAGAATGTCTCGATTACTGATCTTGCGCGTGATCCCGTTGAAGATGCGCGGCAGATCGAGCTTACGGGGTCTACACATGAGTTGATCCATCTCCCGCGCAACTTGTATCCTGACCGGGTCAATTCGCGTGGTGTTGACCTGAGCGACGAAACGGCACTGGCCACCCTTTCGATGAAGTTGGAGGCAAGCACGCAAGTTGATTGGCGCTCGGGGCCGACATTCCCCGACGAAGGAGACGGTGACGGCCAGCTAATTCTGAATCCGGCTGAGCATCGGGACGCAGTCGGGGCTGCCACTTGGGCATCGACGGATGGAGCTAAGAAAGCCGCCGCGCGTGCGGCTGTTGCCTATGTGGGTTGGGCCGCGACCTCGGTCGAGCGGCGCGCCGAGTGTCTGGATCGCGCGGCTGACGCTCTTGAAGCTCGGACCGAGGAACTGCTCGGCCTGATTATGCGCGAGGCTGGCAAATCGGGGGCCAATGCTATCGCTGAAGTGCGAGAGGCGGTCGATTTCTTGCGGTACTATGCGCAGCAGGCGCGCGATGGCCTGCAGGAAACAAAACCAATCGGGCCGATGATCTGCATCAGCCCTTGGAATTTCCCGCTGGCAATTTTCACTGGACAGGTCGCGGCGGCGTTGGTCGCGGGCAACACCGTTTTGGCCAAGCCCGCCGAAGAAACCCCGCTTATCGCCGCGCAAGCGGTTGCGATTTTGCACGAGGCGGGCGTTCCGAAAGAGGTTCTGCAATTGGTGCCAGGCGCTGGCGTTATCGGGGCTGCGCTGGTCGCGGCGCCCGAGACCTGCGGGGTCTTGTTCACCGGATCGACCGAGGTTGCGAAACTGATCCAGCTGCAATTGGCCAAGCGGACATTGCCCGATGGTTCTCCCATCCCGTTGATCGCAGAGACAGGTGGTCAGAACGCGATGATCGTCGATTCTTCTGCGCTACCTGAACAGGTGGTGCGTGATGTGATTGCCAGCGCATTCGACAGCGCAGGTCAGCGTTGTTCGGCGTTGCGCATCCTATGTGTGCAAGAGGATATCGCCGACGACTTGCTTGGAATGCTGCGCGGGGCCTTGGCGGAATTGCGCGTGGGTTCGACCGATCAGCTTCGCGTTGACGTCGGTCCCGTGATCTCGGCCGCGGCGCAATCGACCATCGATGCGCATATCGAGACGATGCGTGAGGCAGGCCATCGCATCGAGCAGCTCGCGCTTGGTGATGAAGTGGAGCATGGCACCTTCGTAGCGCCAACCATGATCGAGATCTCGGACATCGGTGATCTGGGCCGTGAAGTGTTCGGGCCGGTGCTGCATGTGCTGCGTTACAAGAGGCGCGATCTATTCAGGGTGATCGAGCAGATTAACGCCACCGGATACGGGCTGACCTTCGGGGTGCACAGCCGGATCGACGAGACAATTGCCGAGGTCACCGAGGCCGCGAAGGTCGGCAATGTTTACGTGAACCGCAATGTTATCGGCGCGATTGTCGGTGTGCAGCCGTTCGGCGGGCGTGGACTGTCAGGCACTGGGCCAAAGGCGGGCGGTCCACGCTATCTTGGACGGCTGGTGAAGCAGTATCATGCGAACACATCTGTTGGCATTGACGACACTGCACCGCTGCCCGGCCCGGTGGGAGAGCGCAATCTCTACAGCGTAGAGCCACGCGGGCGTATCCTCTTGCTGGCGAGTACGTCCGAAGGTTTGCATGCGCAGCTTGAGGCGGTGGCGGCGACGGGCAATCAGGCGGTGATCCCCGAAGATGCGCGTGGTCTAATGGAAGGCGTGGTCTGTGACCCGATGCCACCAGTCGAGTGGGTCGCCGATTGGAAGGCACAACCAGATTTCGCGCATGTTCTGACCGAGCGTGGTGGCCATTCGGTGACATCGATTCTGCAAACCATCGCTGCAGTGGATGGACCGATTCCGATCGTGCAGTTGGGGAGCTCTGAAGAGCCCTACCGGACAGACTGGATGCTCGAAGAAGTGTCGGTTTCTATCGACACGACGGCGGCGGGCGGCAATGCGAGCCTAATGGCGGTCGCGTGAGCTAGCAGCTTTCGGTTGCAAGCTTGCGCAGTGCTGCGGAAGCTTCATCGTCGCGTTTCTCTATGGCATCGGCAGCGATGCCAATGCGGGCACAGTCCATCGACGCGCCCCGCTTCGTCGCCTCGCCGACGATCTCGACAAAGGCATCGCTTGGAATGGTTTGGGCTCCGCGATCAATAAAGCGGCTTTGCCAGCGCGCGCCGCTGGCAACGAGCGTTGCCATAGTGAGGCGCGCCGCCTCTGCGCTCTCTTCCTCACCCGAAAAGATCTGCGTACCCAGATCGATAAGACCTTCGTTCGAGCTAGCTGCGTTCTGGAGAATCGCAGCGTAGCGCCTTGCCGCCTCGGCACCATCGCCGGCCTCCAATGCGAGCCGCAGCATCGCTTCCTGCGCGTGCAAGTCACGCCATCCGCGTTTTGCTGCAAGCTGGATCGCGACCGCGGCCTGATTGGGCGTGCCCGCTTCGTAGTGAGCCAAGGCCAAGAGTCGCAAATGCTCGGCCGGCACGGGCCTTCGCTCCACCAGCCGCTTGGCTTCGATCAGCGCAGATTTGTGACTTTCGCCTTTCAGAGCAGACACGGTCATATGGGTTTGCGCAAAAGCGCGAAACGCATCGGGCACATTCGCAGCAAGTGCGGGCGAATAGCGCGCCTGCCGGTCCAGCTGCGCGTAGCTGGTCACCGCCGCCGCGCCCAGAATGAGGGCGATCCAGATAACCCGGCCGATCATGCTTTGCGCTCCGCTTGATCCGAATGTGCGATCTTGGTCAGCAACAGGACAGCAAAGGCGCCGACAGCGAGCATCGTCTGATTCCGCAACGGATAGTCCGTGACGGATTGCAGCGCGATGGCGATGAGGATCGCGCTCGATGCCCAAGCTGCCCAGCGGAACTGTGATGCGCGCGCTCTCCAGCTGAGCCAACCCATCAGAATGAGCCACATCGCGGCCAAGCCAAGACCTGTAAAACCGGACTCTATGGCCAGCTCTATATAGTCATTATGCGCACGGCCCGCGCGCCGCTCGGTCAGGTTCTCGAGCGACTCATCGGCTTGGAACACCTCGTCAAACGTGCCCATGCCGGAGCCGACTGGCCAGTAACGCTCGGCCGAATAGGTTGCATCATCCCAGATGTAGCTGCGGGCCTCTCCGATACTATCGAAGCGTTCCAGCGTATCGCCCAGCCTGCCGGGAGAAGCGCTCAGGAACCCGCCCAAGCCAATCACACCAAGCGCCAGAATGCCGATGACAGTCAGCGCGAACCTATCGGGTTTGGTGTGAGAATTCCTCGCGCTTGTGTGGCGCCAGAAGCTGAGCGCTCGCAATACGCCTAGCGAAACAGGGATTGCGCAAAGGACTAGCGCGGTGCGCGACTGTGTTAGCACAACCCCAATCACCAGCAGAACGCATATGCCCAGCCTTACCGGCAGAGCAGCAGGATGGGGGCGAGCCAAGGGCAGGGGCAACAGTGCTGCCATCGCCAGTGCGCTGACGAGGAACAGCCCGGTCGAGTTGCGGTTGGCAAATAGGCCGGTCAGCAGCGACGCAGGCGATCGTTCTTCGTAGAAACGCAGCGCCTCTCCGCCGCTCAGGACTTGGGGAATGCCGATTACAAATGTGACCAGCCCCAGCAGCACCAGCAACCATCCGATGCTGAGCAGGTGCCGCTTTGGCGCGGACCAGCCAAGCGAGATGATGGTCAGAGGCACGATCAATCCGCCGAGGGCCACCAATGTGCGAGCAGGATCGACGCTGAGCGGTGCCCAGCCCGTCGCACCAATCAATTCGCGCGACTGTGAGACCATCTCGCGGCCCGGCAAGGCGGACCAGATCGATGAGGGGGTGGGTATGAGTTGAAGGATCGGGAGAAGAATGGACGCTCCCACCAAGAACTTAAGCGCGAACGGGGCAGACCGCCAATACTCCAGAAATGCACTTCGATGGAACCCGAGGATCGCAAGCGCGACGAGTTGCACCGCAAGGTTTGAGAGTCCGTATCGAACGCCGCCGCCGCCCATTACGAATGCGACAACGATCAAGAGCGCAAGCAATCCGACCAGTCGCAGCCCAGTCCGGTCCTGCGGTTTCGCAGTGTAATCAGCAGAATGTGCCTGAGGCTTCATGACCTACCCAAACGAAAAAGCGCACGGCCTTGTCAACCGCGCGCTCTTGTTTTGAGCTGAGTAATGATGGTCTAGTTGGCGCCAGGCGACTGATTGCCTGGTGGTCGACCGCCAGGCCCTTGGTCATCATTGTCGCCGGTGACGGCAACAAGGCCCCCCAGCGCAAGCACACCCAACACAATGCCGAAAATGCGGCCATCCAGCCACGCGCCGCCAGGCTCATCGTCAAGGATGATCCACGGATCGGAGGTGTTGCTGGTCGGCGCGGTGTAGATCACCGGGCTGTCGCCTGCGCGAGTGTTCGCCTGAGCGGCAATTGGGCTGATCGCCAGACCCATTGCGCCAGCCATAATGGCAAGATGCGATATGGTTTTTCTCATCTTTACAGTCCTCAAGCGAACGTTTGAGTGCGCAACATAACCGATCGTGGCCAAATCTACAATCTGGGGCATATCCGAGTTTGCATAACGAAACCTTCATGCGCCGTGAACTGTGAGGTGGAGCAAGGTGACGTGCTGTGGCAGAGTGACGAGCATGCTGGATGAGGCGACAAAGACCAAGATGCGCGATCCGGCCTATTTCGCGCTGCACACGCAGGCCGTCATTGCAATCCGCAAAGCTGGCCAATTCAAGTGGTATGATTCCAATTTCCTGCGCCGCTTTGAGGCCGCCAAGCTTTATCTCGCTGAAGTCCGACCGCATGCATTGCAGAGCTTTGTTGAGGGGTTCGAACCCGTCCGCCCGCCATTAGATTTTCAAGTGCAAGAGGTGGCGAATCTCTTCGATGTAGAGACAAGAGAGCGCATCCTTGCGATTGCCCGTGCAGCCAAGCCCGGAGAATCCGCAGAAGACAAGTTTGAAGCGAAGTCTTTCGGGAGGGTGGTTATCTGGGACGAATCCTATCTGCTCGAGCTTCAGGCCGATTTGCTTGATCGCATGTCGCAAATCGCTGGTCGCACACTGACTACAGGATACAACTTCCTGAGCCTTTATGGCGGATCTGGTCGATGTGAGCCGCATATGGATGAGCCATATTCGATGTATACGCTCGATTATTGCATCGAACAGAGTGACGACTGGCCAATCCATTTCAGCAAGCCGGTTGATTGGCCGGGAATTGAGGATGCAAGAGGATGGGATGCAGAGGCGCTGAAGGCTGACAGCGCCATGGCTTTCGAACCCAAGATTCTAAAGCCCAATCAAGCCGTATTCTTTAGCGGGAGCTCACAGTGGCATTACCGCGATCCGATCACGCCGGGCGGGTTCAGCAGTCTGTTGTTCTTTCACTACTATCCAGCCGGGTGTGAGGGGCTGGTGAGTCCGCACAAATGGGCAGATCATTTCGCCTGGCCCGAGTTGGCGCCACTATGCGATCTGTTTGGTGACGAAGACACGCTTGGAGTGGGTTAGAACCGTTCTACGCAGCTTCAACGAGATCGTTCGCTTCCAAGTCTTTCAAGAACGACGCAATATCACGCTCCACCACCTCACGCTCAACGTCATATTCCTCGACGATTTGATCGCAAACTTGCGCAGGCAGTTTCCCGGCCTTCAACCCTTCCCAAAGCAGCGTGCCGATCGTGTCGAGACCGAAATAGTCTCCATTGCCGAGGTGAAGGATAACGGTTTCGCCGCCAACGGCATTGGCGACCGCATCCTCTGAAATGCGCCAGGAAGAAGAGAGCGTATCGGTCATGGACTAAGTGTGTTGGAGCCGGGCGCGAATTGCAAGTCGGCTACCCGCTCTCATTCCTATAGCGCCGCAGCAATCGTGTTACGCGGTCGAGCGCTTCGCGTTCATTGGTGAACTGAGCCGAGTGAGCGTTCATAAGAGCATCAACAATCTGGGCCACGCTTTGCCCTTCACCGGCAAGATTCAGACAATCGCGATCGACCGCAATCATCGGGTCGGCGAAAGGCACATGATCTCGCGAGAATGGCTCCAAGTCCTTTGAAGCGTAGACATGGCCTTTGAATGTCGACTGGCTGAAGGAGTGACGCGTTTCGCCACTGGCGCCATCGATCACTTCAGTTTTCCATGACCAGATGTAGTCGCCGTCCTTGTGAAGGCCTCTGATCCGAGCGCGGATAACATCGCCCTCCTTTACGCGCACCGGAATGGGAAATGGCAGGAAATTCTGGCCATAGACCAGCTCGTGATTGCCCGGACCGTTCGAATACCCCAGCCCGTCTGCAATCTCAGCATCGAACCATTTCAGCATTCCATGCGCGATGCCTGTTCTGGTTGCGATCAATTCGACTTTGCTGTCGAGGTGCGGGCTGGTGATGGTGCGATAGTCAAGCACCGCCAAATCCGTCGCTTCGGACATCATTGCACGCTCGGTCAAATGGGTGCGCTTTAGTGAATTGACCGCGTATTCGCGCCCCATGGACAGGTCGAGACCATAGTTGTTCTTTCCCCATGGACGCATGCAAAGGCGGTAGTCTTTGGGCGAGCGCACCAGTGTCAGCCGGATCGTATCGCGCAGCGGCAGTTGCGCGCCGTTCGGTTTAAGCAGGCGTGTTCGAGCATCGACAATCGTCTCGATATGGTTTTCGAACAGCGGCATGGTGCCGCGAATGTCCGAAATGATCACATCTGCTTTGGTGTCGGGCGTGAAAACGGTCGATAGGTCGCGGATCACAGTGATCTTGTCGCTGAAGCCATTGGCCTGCGCGATCGGCATAATCAGCTCAACACTGGGATCGGGTTCAATCGCTACCACCCGGCCTGCACCGTATTTGCAGGCTAGAAACGCGAACACCCCGAACCCGGCGCCAATGTCAAAAACGGTGCAACCGGGCGTGACCGCGCGGCGCAGCGCCTCGGCATAGACTGACATGCGCGGCTCGCACTCGATCATGTCGCCATAGCTGGCAATGTCATATCCGGAGATTCTGGCCATCAGCCCGCTGCCTCTTCGTTTTCAGGGGCGCCTGCCATGCATCGGGCAATCAACCTATGCACGTCAGCTAGACGATCATATTCATGGGGGTAGTCGAGAAGGAATGTGTCCACCCCCTCAATCAATGCCGATACTTGTGACATGCGGCGCGCAGCGCGGGCCGCGTCATTTGGATCGAGTGAAAAACTCTGTTCAAGCGCCCAAATACAGGCCTGAGCCGGACCGGGGCGATGGAGTTGAGGAATGGTCACATCCGTCTCATCGGACAGTATGAATACTCCGCCCACTGGCGGAGGATTGGTGTGATCAGGAGCCTGCAAGGTCACTCGCTGCTTGTTCGAATAGCCCGCCATTGGGTGGACATCAGCGCTTTCCCCAAAAAGCGCGTGAACCGTGTCGGGGAACAGCCGCAGGCTTGGATAAACAGCCTGCGCGAAAAAGCCCTGCTCACCGCTTGAAACAACCACGGCATCATCGCCCAGCAGTTGATGCCCGGCTGCGTGCAGACTTGCGGCCAGAGTTGACTTGCCCGCGCCTGTGTCACCCAAGAAAATGGCCACGCGACCGTCCATCGCAACCGCGCTGCCATGGAGGACAAGGTTCCCCTGATGAGCCAGAATTCGCGGGGCAATGTGGTCGAACAGAAAGTGCGTTAGCGTCGCTTGATCTGTGTCGGGTGCGACATTCAGAGCAGCGATGCTTTCAGTCTCAAAGCATATCTCAAACTGAGCCTGCTGCTCAAACGACACATAGTATTTGCCATGGTGCAAGACGGCTGCCGTCGGAGTATCCTTGTCGGCCTCACCATCAGGTAAGAATGCCAGCTCTGACGGATCGCTACGACGGCGCGACAGGCGCCAAGTCTTGAGGCTGTCTGGCGCGAAAGGGTGGGAACCAATCACACCGTCCCGAAAGGCGTTGGAAGGAAAGTCTTTCGACATTCGTTGCTCTTAACCCTCGGACGCTTGTGAGAGCCAGTGCGAAAAATACGCCGCCTCGACGCGTTGTTCCCAATCTTCACCCGACAGGCGTTTCGCATCGAGCTCGAGGAGCCGCTTTTCATTTAGCACTCGGGCAAGATGATCATCCCCTTTAATCTCGAATCCCGTTGTAGCTTGTCCGAGTGCCGCTTTGGTGAACCGGGAACCGAGGTGTGGCTTGCCAGCCCGCCATCGGACCTCTGCTGGCAAGACACTGTGCGTTGCTCGTCTAAGTATAACTTTGGGCCAGCCGTTTTTCTGCAATTGCTCTTCCGGAAGCGATAGGCAGAACTTGATCACCCTCTGATCCAGAAACGGATCGCGTGGCTCGATCGCAAGAGCGGCCGCGGTCCGGTCATAGCGTTCTCGGGCGACGGTGACATATGGATGGAACACCCGTTGTAGCCGCCTCAATTGGTAGTCCTTGGGAATTGCGAGATGCGATGCGTTGTCGCGCCGCCTCTGTGCCATGTCGATGCGCGCAGCAAATGCGGCATTGAGCGGCGAGTCCTTCTCGGCTTGTTCCATTTTTTGCTTGGCATACCGTGCTTGTCTTCTCGCGAGCCATGGCTTGGGAACGATGGCACGCGCTACTTCGCGCGCCTGCTCTGACCAAGGGTCGGAATCATCTCCCCAGAAGCGCTTCTCTCCCTTTGCTTCTCTCCAAGCGGACAAGAGCTGGCCCTTCCTGAGATACCATGCGACCATCGGTTCGGAGCCGAGCGTCGTGTCGCCGCCCACACCATCCAGCATGACCTTAACCCCGGCCCGGCGTCCCGCGAAATACACCGAACGCGGCAAAGTCATATGGATGTCAAAGGGTTCACCGGCATGGCGGGTGAGCCTGTCGATATCGGCCCGGAATTCATCCATGTCTTCTAGCTTGGCGAAGTTGGGATCAATGTGAGTGATCTGTAGCGCTGCCCGGATTGCATTGGACTCCGCGCAGTCCGGGTCATTGCTGATTGCCGAGAAGGTCTTCAGCGGCGGCTCGCCCGCTTTGGATAGCAGCGTCGCAGCAACTGCGGTGACCGAGCCAGAATCCATCCCGCCCGACAACATAGATCCAACGGGCCCGGCGGATCGCAGCCGTTCGGCGACCGCTCCCGAAAACACTTCGAGAAATGCCCAGGCATATTCGCTGTCATTGGCCAGCCGCAGCGGTTCTTGCGGCTCGGCCTGCCAATACTGCCATTGCGCTATGCCGTTCGCGCTCACCATCATCGCATAAGCGGGCGGAAGCTTCTGAACGTCGGCAATGAAAGTAGATGTGAGGTCGCGCGCCTCCAGATCTTCAAAAAAATCGCCAACCCGGCCTTCGTCTATTTTGACAGACACATGGGGATGCCGGGTCAAAGCTTGCGCCTCGGTCGCAAAGGCGAAAAGCCTGCCTGGCTTATGGTGCCAAACTAGGGACCGCATCCCGACGCGATCACGGGCACAGAGCACCGTCTTCTCCCGAGGGTCCCAGATCGCGAAGGCAAAGTCGCCTTGGATGTGATCAAGACAGATCCGCCCCCATTGCAAATATGAGCGCAGGATCAATTCGCCATCGCCGATTGCCCGCTGATCAATACCCAGCCGCTCAATCAACTCGTCACGATAATCGAGCCGGGCATCGGCGGTGATGATGCAGCCCGTTTCTGAGTGGCGCAGCGGGAGCGTCTCGGCGGCAGCCTCTGGTGTTGTGACCAATGCGGTGTGACCGAGGCCTACGCTGCCATCCACCTCGACAGCGGATCCATTGGGGCCGCGCTGCTGCAAGGGTTTGACAAGCGCAGCGATTTCGCGGGTTTCAACTGCCCTTCCATCAAGGGCAAGCACGCCGCAAATGCCGCTCATGGCGCAGCGTTGGCCTCGCGATATCCGTCAGGCCCCATTTCCAACACACGATCTGCCAGAGCAAGGCTCGCCGGGCGGTGGGTTATGATGATCACCGTGCGACCCTTGAGCGAGTCGATGCAGGTTTCGACAAATGCAGCCTCGCTCTCGAGGTCGTACATGCTGGTGGCCTCATCGAAAATGAAGATTGGCGGATCGTGATAAAGCGCGCGGGCTAGAGCGATGCGCTGCTGTTGCCCACCCGACAGGCGGATGCCGTCTTCACCGATCTCGGTGTCCAGCCCTTGTGGCAATGCAGAGACGAATTCCCATGCCTCACTCATCCGCGCGGCGCGCTCGATCTTCTCCGGGTCTGCATCCGGATTCCCGAAACAGATATTCTCGCGGACGGTCCCGTTGAACAACAAGGGCCGCTGCGGAACATAGCCGAACTGGCTGCGCAGCTGCTGGATTTGTAGCCCGCCGATGTCCTGGCCGTCGAGCGCAATGCGCCCTGCATCGGGCTCGTAGTAGCGAAGCAAAAGGCGGATGATCGTGGACTTGCCAATCCCGTTCTCGCCGGTGAGCGCGACGATCTCACCCTTGGCAATTTCGAGGTTGAGCCCGTCCAAGACGATGTCGCGCCCCGGATAGGCGAAGCTGACCTTGTCGAACCGTATTGCGCCCTTGGCCCGTTCAATTGTGCCCGTCGCGCTGTATCCGGCTTCAACGGGTTGAGAGAAAACGTCCACCAGCCGCGTCAGTGCACCGCGTGCGACCTGAAACGCGCCGTACATATTGGCGAGCGACCCGACAGGGCGGGTGAGAAGGGCGGCATAGAGCAAGAAGGCAAACAACTCGCCCGGACTGCGGTCTCCGTTTTCGATCTGCGTGCCGCCGATCACCAGAATGGCAATCGCGGCGAGCGCGGCAATGAGAGCGATAGTGGGACCGATAAAAGCCGTGATCCGCGTTTGGGCCAGATGCAGTATCCGCGCGTTCTCGATCGCCTCGCCATACTCCGCGCGGTGGTGATCTTCGACGGCAAATGCCTTGATTGCGGGCAGCATGTAGAGATCGCTGCTGCCCATCGAAATCAGCTTCACATCGGCCTTCCGCACCCGTGTCGCCAATCCGCGCAGCCGGCGCGTCAGAAGCTTCATCATGATGAAGAACACTGGCACGAGGATCGGGACGACAAGTGCCATTGTGGGGTCAAGGATAAACAGCAGCACCACCGCGCCAGCAGCGGTGATCAGCATCGAAGGCAGCATCGCGATTGAGCTGGTTAGGAAGCTGGTTAGCCGGTCGACCTCAAAAGTCATCAGCGCCAGAGAGTCGCCCTCATTGTTCTGATCATGGAACGACACCGGCAGCGCTTGCATATGCGCATAGGCCTCGCGGCGAAGGCCAGCGAGAATTCGGCCTGAAGCGATCTCTGACAGGATCGAAACCGCGATGTTAAGCGCCGTCATCGTAACCAAAGCGACCACAAGCAGCATCAGCGTTTGCGTAAGGTTGACGCTCGTGTCTCCGGCGAGACCACCAAGCAGTTTTCCGGCAAGCCACGGCACTGCGAGCAAGGCAGCCGAGCTGAACAACGTCACCACGCTGATCACGATCAGTTCGGGCACAAACGGCTTTGCGCGCTGCCAGAGGAAGTCGAAGTTCATGGGTGCACGACCTTGCCCACTATGGCGCGCTTGTCCATCTTACACCTTCCAACGCAGCCACTTTCCAACACCTGAGGCCATGCGGCGCACGGCAAGAGCGGCGGTGGGCCATTCCTTGGCATCCGGATATCGTGACCGAAGAAACTGGCGCGACGGGAACATTGCATAACCCAGCACCCGCGCTTTGTCGGCAAAGCTAGAACTGGCAGCCAAATCCAACTTGAGCCTTTGCCCCGATGCTGATGGGTTCAAGATCGCCGAGACCTCATCAAAATCCGCATTGCTTATCAGCTGTTCCAGCACGGCTTCCGGAACCGGTGTGCCACAAGTGGCGCGGGCGAAATCCAAACCTGACAATAGGATGATTGACAGGCCGGAGACTTCGGCGCGATCCACGATTTCGTTCCAGTTTTCCGGAGAGAGCGATTGCGTGATCAAGTGCAGGTCCATCGCCCAGATCAAGCGGTCGCCATCAAACTTCCGCTCTGCTCCGTAGCCGTAGCCAAGCAGGCTGTGCGAAGCGCGGTTGATGCAGATCAGAAAGAGATTGTCTGCAGGTGCCAACCCGGTCGCATTCGGTGATAAGTCGGGCAATCGCACAATGCGGTGAAACGGGTCTATTCGCTCCAGCCGCTCTGCAATCGCTGCGCTGGCGTTGATACGCCAATGCAGATCGATCTGGTGGGTGAAGTTGGGCGGCGCATCTGCTTGCCATGTCTCTTGCAGAGCGCGTGCATCATTGCACGGGTAATAGTCGCAGGTCTCAAGGACGCTGCGAGCAGCACGCCGTGTGCCGCTTAGGATCACGATATCAGTGTCACCGCGCCTTCTTTCGGCTGGTAGATCATACACCGAGTAGGCCAGCGCAGTTCCTTTTGTGACAACCGCCTTGATGCCGGCAGCGTGAAAAGCCTCAAGAAGAGCGGCGATGTGAGACCTATGACTGGTTTCCCAGAAGCTCTGCCGTCTCGCTTCGTCGCGTACCTCCTCGACGGCGGCTTCCGGCCATGTGTCCATTGCCCCAAGATGGTTCGAAAGTGCCAAGGCCATCCCATGGAACCCGATGCGATCATCTGTCTGCGCGCCGGACAACTCGAGATCGTGCGGCCATTGCGGGCATGGGGCCGCGTCGAGACATGCCTTCATACACCGGCCGAGGTACTCATCAAGCGAGGCGTGAGCTGTCTTTTCCGAGGCGGCGCCGTCTTTCATCACGCAACATGATGCGGCATTCGTGGCGAATTGGCCAGTGCGAGGCAGGTGGGGCTCCACATTGGCATTGACCGGCCAAGGTGATGCTGCAATGCGGCGGCCTCACTGCAATTTTTTGCCAACAGAGAGACGCATGAAAGTCCTGATTACCGGAGCGAACGGACAGCTCGGCGGTGCTTTGCAGCGCACAGCGCCCGCGCATGCTGATCTGAACGCGATTGATGTCGACGACGTTGATTTCTCTGATGATGCGATGCTCCGCGCGCGGTTGGTCGTTGAGGCGCCCGATGTGCTAATCAACGCTGCGGCTTACACGGCGGTCGACAAAGCGGAAGCTGACGAAGAGACTGCGCGTGAGATCAATGCCGACGCGGTGGCGGTTATGGTCGAGCAAGTGCAATCGCAAGGTGGCAAGCTGGTCCATATCTCGACCGATTTCGTGTTCGACGGGACATCAGAGCGTCCATACGCCCCGAACGACCCGCGCAATCCGATCAGCGCCTATGGCCGGACCAAAGCGGCGGGTGAGGATCACCTGCGCGATGCTGATCTGCTGGTGCGCACGGCATGGGTTTACGAGGCAGGCGGCGCGAATTTCGTGCGCACGATGATCCGGCTTATGAATGAGCGCGACGAACTTGGCGTGGTGGCCGACCAGAAGGGGTCGCCAACTTGGGCGACCGGTCTTGCACAGACCATCTGGGCCCTCATTGAAAAGGATGCGTCGGGTACATTTCATCACAGCGACAATGGCGAGATCAGCTGGTATGACTTTGCCGTTGCGATTGCCGAAGAGGCGCATGATCTGGGCTTGATCGGCGCAATTCCCACAATCAATCCCATCACCACCGCAGACTATCCCACCCCCGCCAGCCGCCCGGCTTATTCTGTGCTGGATTGCAGCGCGACCCGAGCCTTGCTGGGCGACGGGACTGTGCCTTGGCGGGAAAATCTGCGCGCAATGCTGAAAATGGAGAAAGCTCTTGGCTAGCATCCTTGTGACCGGCGGCGCCGGCTTTATTGGAGGCAATTTCGTCCACTACTGGAACGAGAAACACCCCGATGATGATGTGGTGGTGCTGGATCTCGCTCACCTATGCGGGCAACCGCTCGACTATTGTGGGAGCGCCACGCGCCGAACTGATCGAAGGCGATATCCGCGATCAGGAACTGGTCGAAAAGCTCCTGCGCGAGCGGCATATTGCTACGATTGTCCACTTCGCAGCGGAAAGCCATGTGGACCGTTCGATCACTGGTCCTGACGCCTTTATCGACACGAATATCCTCGGCACCAATTCGCTGCTGAAAGCCGCGCGATCGGTGTGGCTCGACGGCGACGGTGTGCCGCACCGGTTCCATCATATCTCGACCGATGAAGTGTTCGGTTCACTCGGTCCGGAAGATCCCGCGTTCAGTGAGACCACGGCCTATGCGCCCAATTCGCCCTATTCGGCGTCCAAGGCGGCTTCGGACCATTTGGTGCGCGCCTATGACCACACGTACGGGCTCGAAGTGACGACCAGCAATTGCTCGAACAATTATGGACCGTATCAGTACCCTGAAAAGCTGATCCCGTTGTTCCTGCTGAACGCGCTCTCGGCCAAACCGCTGCCGATTTACGGCGACGGCATGAATGTGCGTGACTGGCTGCATGTGGAAGACCATTGTCGCGGGATTGAGGCCTGTCTGGAGCGCGGTGACCCGGGCGAGACATACAACATTGGCGGCGGGGCCGAGCTGCCCAATATGACCGTGATCGATACGATCTGTGCCGAGGTGGACCGCGCATTTGAAGAGGTCGAGGGGCTGGCGGACCGCTACCCTGACGCGCCCGCTGCCAAGGGCGAGAAGTCGGACACACTCAAGACCTTCGTCACCGACCGCGCGGGCCATGATCGCCGCTATGCGATCGACGAGACTAAAGCGCGCGCCGAGCTGGACTACACACCTCAGCGCGGGTTCGAAGAAGGACTGCGCCAAACCCTGCGCTGGTATTTGTCCCACGAAGATTGGTGGCGACCTTTGCTTTCCGGCGGCTGATTCCGCAAAAGACGCGCATGGATTACCACTCATCCATCCGCCACGATATCGTCCCACTGGTGCCGCAATGCGAAAGCTTGCTGGATGTCGGCGGCGGGACGGGTGCAACAGCCAAACATCTCAAGCAGATCGGACGCGCTGCCAATGTCAGTGTGATGGACGCCGTCGTGGGCGATCATGCCGATGGATTAGCGCATTGGTCGGAAGCCAATCTTGATGATCCGGCGGAGATGAGCGCGTTTCTCGATAAGGCTGGCCCGTTTGATGTCATCCTCGCGCTCGATGTACTGGAGCATCTGGTGGAACCTTGGACAGCAGTCGATACGCTTGCGAAAGCTGTGAAGCCAGGCGGGATAATGATCGCCAGCATACCCAACATCCGTCACATTTCGGTTTCGGCGAAACTGCTGTTCGGCAACAGCTGGGACTATGCTGATGCAGGTCTGCTTGACCGGACGCATTTGCGGTTCTTCGTGCGCAAAACTGCAATTGAGTTGATGGATCGAGATGGCCTGACGATCGAGTCGGTCCAGCCTTCACCACTCGGATCGCGCAAACACAAGCTCGCTAACGCTTTGACCTTTGGCACCATGCGTTCGCTGTTCGCACTGCAATACTTCATCGTTGCACGAAAAGCCGGGTGAGGCGCTGGGGATCATGCCAACATGAAACCCGAAGACTTCTCCCTAATTGCCGCCGTCAACGATGATGCGATCTTGCAGGCCTGCCTTGCCCGATCACCCGATATCGCTGAAGGCCGCTTGCACCTCACCACAATCCGCAACGCCAGCTCCATGGCGCAGGCGTATAATCAGGGACTTGATCAGTCGTCCGGGCGTTACGCGATTTTCGCGCATCAGGATGTGTATTTGCCAGCCGGTTGGCTGGACAAAGCCATCGCAGCGCTCGCCAGCCTTGACGCAGATCAGCCCGATTGGATGGTTGCTGGGCCGTATGGCGTGCGCGAGGACGGTACGCATGTCGGATGCGTGTGGGATGTCGGCATGGACACCGAATTGGGCGAGTGCGGGTTTGCTCCGACGCCGGTCGTTTCACTCGACGAGCTATTGCTGATCGTGCGCCGCGATACTGGGTACAGGTTCGATCTCGGCCTGCCGCATTTCCACCTTTACGGCACCGACACTGTGCAGACAGCGCTAAGCGAAGGGCACAGCGCATGGGCGCTCGACATGCCCGTTGTTCATAACAGCCAGATCGTTGCCTCGCTGGCGGGGGGTACACGCGGGCGCATCATTACATGCGGCGCAAATGGCGCCGCCGACTGCCGATCCCCACGACGGTCACGCCGCTGACCCGCAATCCATTCCGCATTCTAAAGGCGCGCTGGTCGATGCGCGGCGCTCCTAAGCGGGATGGCACCTTATTGGCCGATGCGGTCGAAGTGGCCAAACAGGCCGGCTACGAATGAGGGGCGCGTCTTGAGGTTGGCCAAATGAGACTGGCGCGCAACAGCTTTTACACGCTGACCGCTTCGGTCATTCCGCTGGTAATTTCGATCATCACGGTCCCCTTCTTCGTCACGCAGATCGGGGCGGAGCGCTATGGTGCACTAGCCATTGCGTGGTTGTTCCTTGGGTACTTCGGTGCTGCGGATTTCGGGATCGGGCGCGCGATCACACAGCGTATCGCGGCGATGCAGGACGAAGGCGCTGACAGCCGCGCGGGCGCGGTGTGGTCTGCCCTCTTGAGTATTACGGGACTGGCGCTGGTCACGGCCATCCTCCTCTATATCTTTGCCCAATGGTATTTCCGCGATGTGTTTGAGGTTGGCGCCGGACCGCGCGCGGAAATGATCGCTGCGATATGGTTGCTGGCGCTGTGCAATCCGGTGGTGGCGATCAACGGCGTGCTGGCAGGCGCGCTGATGGGGCGTGAACAATTCCGGCTGGTCGCGGTCGGCAACACCATTGCAAATTCGGGGATGCTGATATTCCCGCTGGCGGTTGCCTATGTCTTCAGTGTCGATCTCTACTGGTTGATTACCGCCTCGCTGGCTGCGCGGATATTGGGTGGAATCATCATCGGCGCATCGGTGTGGCGAACCATATTGCGAGGCCAGTCGATCACTTTCCAGCGCGAAGAGTTTAACAAGCTGGCCAAATTCGGTGTCTGGGTGATGCTCTCTGCTCTGGTCGGACCGCTGATGCTGCTTGCAGACCGGTTTTTGATCGGTGCGCTTTACGATGCCGTGGCGGTGGCTGCCTATGCCATTCCGTACCAGATCGCGGTGCGCACCATGCTGCTGCCCAATTCGGTCACGTCGGCGCTTTTCCCTCGCTTCGCTGCCGAAGCGGGAGATGCGGCGCGCGAAAGATGCGCTCAGTTTGTGGTGATGATCGGGCTGATCTTTGCGCCCGTCATTATTGGGTTGGTGTGCCTCGCCGAACCGTTGCTGAAATTGTGGCTCGGCGCGGCGTTTGATCCGCGATCTGTCTTGGTTGCGCAGCTAGTACTTGTGGGGTGCTGGACGAATGCGATTGCGCTGGTACCGTTCTCTTACTTGCAAGCGCGCGGATATCCGCGATTCACCGCCCTGCTTCATGTTGCTGAACTTCCCGTGTTTGTAGGCCTCCTGTGGCTTCTAGGGAGCCAGTACGGTTTGGCCGGGTTTGCTGCGGCCTTTGCGATACGCTGTGCTGGCGATTGTGTGGTCCTGATGATCAGGGCGGGGGTCGCGCAGTCAGGCGTGTGGTTGCAATTGGCGGTTCCGGCGTTGCTTATCCTCGCTGCTATGGTGGCTGGTCTAACCATAAAATCACCGCTCGGATTGTTGGCTTTGTCGATTGGCCTTGGCGTTGGTGCGGTGGCGGCGATCGCGTTCCAAACTCCCAAGACGCTCAGGGAGCAGCTCGTCCAGCTGCCGTTTGTCGGTACAGGCCTAAAGCGAATTTGGAGCTGATGCGGAAAATCTGCCGACAGAAGAACGGAGCAGACTTTCCGTAAAGTGGCGCGATGGGTTATCGTCCGCCAATGGCAACCGCCCAGCCTTCGACGTCCGAGATTCCCCCGCTGCGCGTATTTGTGCAGCGGGCGGGCAGTGATTTGGCGGTCTATTGCGCTGCCTTGTTGGGGTACTTGCTTCTTGTCCCGCCACAATTTGACGCGCACATCGCGGGCTCGGTCATTCCGCCCTACCGTTTCTTCCTGCTGTTCTCGTCTGTCTTCGTTTTTGTCAGTGCCCTGCGAGGGCGGATCAGACTCACTTGGCCTGATTTGATACTCCTCACCACTGTTGGCTGGATATGTCTCGCAATGTCCATCACGTCAGAGCCGGAAGAGGCGCTGACCGCAAGCGTGGCCCATATCGCGGATGTAGGGCTCGCCTACTTCTTCGCCCGTGCAGCCATCCGCGATTTGCGGGACTTGCGGATGCTCTTGATCCTGCTTTTGCCGGGATTGCTTTTTGTTGGAGTAGTCATGCTGGTTGAGGCGGTTTCCGCACGGCACATCATTCAGGGTGTGGCGAGCCGCTTGACCGGCGGAGAGATCAACTACGGATCCAGCCCGCGATTTGGCCTTATGCGGGCGCAGGGGCCGTTTGTGCACCCGATCCTTGCTGGGATCTTCCTCGCGAGCTTCCTCCCGCTTTATTGGCTCGCTGGGTTCAAATGGTGGGCGCGCTTGGCCGGATCTGTCGCCGCTCTATGCAGCATAGCGACCGTCAGTTCAGCGGCGTTTCTTGGTCTGGCGGCCGGGGGAGTGCTTCTCGGCTATAACTGGCTTGCGGAGCGGTTCGTCAACCTGACGTGGCGTTTGTTTTTCGTCTTTTCTGGGCTCGGATTGTTCGCGCTCGAATTTGGCACAAATGGCGGCGCATTTAGTTTCCTGGTCCGCTTTGCATCACTCAACGCAATCAGCAGCTATACTCGGATCCTGATCTGGCGATACGGGTCTGAGAACGTCGCAGACAGCCCGTGGTTCGGAATTGGGTATCGCGAATGGGACCGCCCCTTGTGGTTGGGCTTTTCGATCGACAATTATTGGCTTTTGGTGGCCATTCGTTTTGGCATTCCGGTCTCGGCTCTGATTCTGCTTATGACTGTCATTACGGTTTTTGTGCTGTCGCGCCGGTCAGGTGGATTGCGCAAGCCGAGCAGTCGGCTTGAACGCGGTGTTGCGATTGCGCTTGCGGTTTTCGCGCTAGCGCTGGTCTCAGTATCGGTCTGGCACGCGGCGCAGGTCTGGTTCTTTGTGCTGGCGGGCATTGCGGTGTCGCTTGCCTATGCGCCCAAAGCCACATTGCTCGCGCCGAACCGGATGTTCCCCGGCCATGCAAGAGGGGGCAACCGTGCCTCCGTTGAGTGATTGGCAGTATCGGATCACGCCATCGCCAGATGGCCTGATGATCGAGCATGGTCCTGATATTGGATGCCATGAGGTCATCTCTGTGCAAGGCGAGCGGCTGGGCTTGTTGATCGGTTTCCCGATTGATCTGGAAGCGCGTCGAGTGATTGATAACCCTATTCAGATTGAGACTTCGGAAGGTCTTACGCCAGACACGCTGGCACACCTGATCTTTGAACGCATCGCTGGCCAGTTCTTGTGGGTCATGGAGTTTGGCTCCGCTCGCCGTATCTATCCTGATGTCACGGCACAGGTTCCGTGCGTCTATGATCCGGTGCAGAAATGCGCGGCGCTGAGTGTGCCGGCCATGTGGTCGCACGAGCAAACGCAGCAACGTTTTGACCGCGAATTGTATGACCATATGCGGGTCGATGCCGAAGGCTGGTTGCCTGCGGGCCTGACCGCGCATCATGGCGCACACCGGTTGTTGCCCAACCACTACCTTGACCTTGATAATTGGGAGAGCGTCCGGTTTCGCGGCAGCGCTGATCTCTTCTCGCCGACCACTTTGGATGATGCTTGCGATACAGTCAGCGGATTGGTCGGGGCACAAATCGAGGCCCTACACCACAGCGATAGGGAGGTCGCACTGTCGTTAACCGCGGGCCGCGACTGCCGGATGATTGCAGCTGCCGCAGCCCATCTTCGCGATGATGTGACCTTTGTGACTCTTTCCGATCCCAGTGCGCTCAACATGGACACCCAAATGGCGCGCCGGATCGCCAAAGAGCTTGCTCTCAAGCATCTCGAACTCCCTGCCCAGTATGCGGATGACGCGGAACGCGAGGCCTATATTGCGCGTGGGGGACACTGTATTTCGGGAGCCAACTCGCGCCTGTTTATCAGCATGGCACCTCTGCGAGAGAGCCATGTCTTCGTCGGTGGCCTCGGCGGGGAGCATGCGCGCGGATATATGTGGAATGACCGTGACGGGGATGATTGGCCAACCGCGGAATCGCTCCTACGCCGTTTCAGCTTTAAGCCGCATCAACGCGTGATAGATCGCATGCAGGCATGGCTTGATGGCAACGATGCGCAGACGCCGCAGCAAGTGTACGAAATGGCTTACATGGAACTGCGCGAGGCGTGCTGGGCTTCGGCTCAGTTTCCTTGTGATCCCACACTCATTCGGCACCAACCCATGCGCAGCGTGCCAACGATCCGCGCCATGCTGGGCCTGTCAGATGCGGACAAGAAGGGGCACGACTTGCCCAAGCGATGATCGAAAAGGGTTGGCCCGAACTGGGCGCCTTCCCGATCAATTCGCTGGGCAAGACGAAGGATACGCTGGCCAAAGCGCGCCGCGTGCTGCGTGACCCTGAAGCGCTTATTCGCAAACTGCGTCGCCTGCGCAGCTGAGCGTTAGGCCAACCGTTTCAGCGACACACTATCGAGTATCGCTACTGTGCCGCTTGACCCCCAGAACGACATGGTCAGCACTTGCGCGGTTGCAACGAATTGCCGGGTCTGTGTGCCTGAAACGCCAGCCGGTCCCCACGCATACGCCCCACGCGCATAGATCGCAGTCCCTGTCCCGCTGATCGTGAATGACAGCTCATAAGAGCCGCCAATTTCCAGGTTGGGTACGATCTGTTTGAAGCCTTCCGCGATCAGCCCGGTGCCCCGCGTGATTTCCGCAGCACCATTGCTCCAAACTGCTGAGAACCCGTTGCCGATCGACCAGCCCGCAAGATCGGTCTCAAAGCCACCATTGGTGATCAGCTCTTCGTTCAGCACGATTGGGGGTGGCGGCTTGGCCGGACGCACCGGCCATTCGTTGGCGTAAGGCCCAACGCCAGGATTGGCCGGATCCCATGAGCGGCCTGCGGCGTCGCGGCGGAAGTCTATGTCGGGAAACCAGCCTTCCAGCGTCTGAATGGTCGTCTCCACGCTCGCTCCCGCCATAGTGTTGAGCGGCGATCCGGGCACCGCTTCGAAACGGAAATTGTCTGTGTCTGCAAAAACTGCGTCGATCTCACCCGCCAGCGCCTCGGCTGTTCCGTCGGTGGTGTTCGAATTGGTCAGCAGGTTGTTTGACCGCGTCAGCGCGCCGCCCGTGTTCACGATGGCGGGCGTGACACAGTTCATCACATTCCAGTCATGCACATCGCGGCCAACTGTGATCCCGCCCGCATTCATGGCACTGATCCGGTCCGGCATATGCGGCACCCAGCAATTGATAAGATGGCTGTCGGAGCCAGGAGCGGGAAGAACCTCTCCGGTAGCGGTTTGATCAACATAGCCGCGTCCGTCACTGGCAGGGGAGAAGGTGCAGTGGAGCATGTAGAGCCGCGAGGCCGTCTGGTTGGTGGCGTACCCCTCATACAGGCGGTTCTGCAGCCCTATTCCGCCGCGATAGTTGATCACCGCCACTCGGTCGCAATCGCCATAGAAGTTGATCGCATTGGCGTGCCCGCCCCCGCTTGTGCGCACGGACTGGATGTCTTGCATCACCATGTCGTGGCACCCGAACATGCGAAATCCCGTTTGCGATAGATCTTGTGCAAGGCAGTTGCTGATGCGGTTGCCCACCGATGGGTTGCCCGTGGAAGGCAGCGTCATCAGGCCGAAGCAGATGCTGTCGCGGAATGAACAGCGCTCAATCGTTGCGCTTTGTTCGAAGAACTTGACCTGCATGCAGCTTAAGCCGGCGCAGTATCGGAACGAGCATTCGCGGACAGTCGCGGGGCAGCTCGTAAGACCGACGCCATTCGTCAGATCGAGTGCAACGCCGCCAGTGCCATTGTTGGCGAACATCGCGAAATCCAGGTTCTCAATGGTGACAGAACTCTCGGAGACATTCCGGGTGATCCGTAGACCGTGAGTCTCGATGGCAATCTCAGCTTCGGTGAAGGCAGTGTGGCGTGGCCATACATAGTAGGTGATCGTTCCGTCGCCATGGTCGCGCCAGCCCCATTGGCCCGTTTCGATCGCGGGCAGGACATTGAGCAAAGCATAGGCGCCGTCTGTTCCACTTTGCGGCGTAACGTCCTTCGCCTCAAAGGTCAGCGTGCCGCCAGAGACCGATGCGACCTTTAAAAAGTCAGTGCCGTTTCCGATACGCCAAACCGCGGCAACACTTTGCTCCAGTTGGCTGTCGGTGAACCCGCCAAGCGCGGACGGGTGGGTCAAAGTGTCATAGTGCTGCCCGCCCCGCAGAGTGATTGAGAGGTCAGCGTGTTCATTTGCATCGAACAGCTGGTCAATATTGTCGATGAAGAAGTCGGGAGCAGCGCGTTCTGTTTCACGAACGCCGCAAAGGTTCAGCGCGCGCCCGTCTTCCGTGACGATGGTGCGCCAGTTCTCAGCCAACGGATAGTCGGCGGTGCTGACGGTGCGTTTGAAGATCGCGGCGAAATTGTCGCCGACAATATCCGCGTCGGCCGCAGAGCATGGCTCGAACCCGGACAAGCGGCGCGCTCCGGAAATGACGGGCCTGTCTGTACCGTAACCAGCAATAGTCAGGCCGGTCAGTCCGCTGTTGCTCCAAGAGAACGTGTTTGTCTCGCGGTAGACCTCGCGATCCCCCATAATTCGGATGGTCCGTGAGCCGCCAGCGGCGTGTGCGGCGGTAAGAGCGGCGGCGATCGTGGCGAAGGCATTCTCCGGATTGGTGCCCGCATTGCCGTCATCGCCGTTGGCGCCATCCACGAACCAGTCGCCATCGGTGCCCGCGCCATAAATCGGAGATTGGCCGACGCTGCGATGCAGGCCGTCCAGGCTGGGAAGTCCGCGCCGGGATGGATGTGACCCAAGGGCCTGCGTCGCAACGCCGAGTTGAAGCATCAGGCGAGGCCGACAATATCGGTGGCGGTGCTGCTGACGCGAACGGCCCGCGCGCGGATCGGCAGGATGAAGCCAGATGGCACATTGCTTAGCGTGACGTCTTGATCGGAATCGATCGGGCGCAACACAACATCGCCGCCATTGCCGACATACAGCGCCTTGGTCGCCATCGGCAGATCGGAATTGTCGTCCGGAGTTACAGCAAAAGCGTGTTTGGCCGGGGTGATCAGACTGTCGGCAAAATCTTCAAATGGGTCCATTACGAAATCCTCGTTCGGTTAGAATCGATGCCGGGCTAACCAAATGGTTTCGTGTAGGAAAATGGAAATTCAAGGACGCGGGAATTGTGAGGCGTTGAGGCCGGTTTAGAAGGCGTTTGTACGCCTTGACCCTCGCTTTGAACGCCTTGTGTGCCCTCGGGTGCCGGTCCGCCTAAATGCGCGCCTGAATGAACTTCTTCAGGACGATTTTCAGGTTGGTGCGGTCGACATCGATCTGGTTGCGCTGCGCAATATCGCCGATCAGCGCAGCCGTGACCGAGAATGTGGAATGGCTGGAATGGACCAGATAATCGCATCGTGAAAGCGCAATCATATCGGCCAATGCGCTGCGCGCTTCGGTGAGCGGGTCAGAATATTGGCCAGAGGCAACGTGCAAAGCGGCGCCATCATCGGGCAGGGTTTTCTCGATCTCGACGGCATTGGGGTAACGCGAACGAACCACTTGCCGCGCCTCCGCACTGTCGGTCGCGAGAAAGATCCTGGCCCCTTGGGTTTGAACATCGAGACGCTCCAGCCCCTTGAGAATCTTGGTCAGCGGGACCTTGCGATCGGTAAAGCGAATATGGACGCCAATCGTTGGCTTACCGGTATCGGGCAAAGCGTCATCAACGGTTTGCATAACCTCGGGCACTGGCGCGAAGTACTCGCTCAGGAGCGCACGAGTGACGGCTTCTTCAGACTCCCCGCCGAACTCAGCCGAGGCGACCATCCTCCGGCGCAGGCGCTTCAATTTGGCTATGTAAGACCAGAAAACTGCCACCGGCTCGCGCGGATCATTTGCAGCCAGATCGACCGATAGTTTGCGGTAGATCAGCGGGTCCTGATGCGCATCCGGGAATTCGGAGTGGATCAGATCGGTCGGGTGCTTGCGCATTCGGCCGGACCAGATCGCAGGCGCGACTTCATCGGCGTCATCAAAGGCACTGACGTCGCCCATCCAACTGGCATTGAACAACAGCGGATAGAGATTTTCACCCTTGTCGAGATACATGCCATCGCGCCAGTCGATATAGGGTGTTCGCCCGAGCAGGCGGGCCAGCACCAGTCCGGTTACGCCCGACAACATGCGATTGCCCAGCCCGCCCTTGGCCTTGATGACGAGTGCCTTTTCTTGGCCGCCCCCATTCGCCATTATTGGACATCCTTGATCTTAGCCAAGCGTGCCAGAAGCCCGCGTTTCTCATGGTATCCGCCCATCCAGAGATCGGGGCGCCGTGCAATCAGGCTATATGCCTCGCCTAGCCATCGGATGCCCGGTTTCCAGCGCCCCAGCAGCTTTCCTGCAAGACACCGCTCAATCGCGGCAATCCAGAGCAAAAAAGTGCCTAGCATTCGCGCCGGCGTGGACCAGTGCAGCCGCAAAAACTGGACGGTGCCTGCCGCTTTGTAGAGCATACGTGTGGGTGATGCGGACTGGTCGTGACCCGAATGGTGCATACCGCGTGCCTTGGATATCCGCCAGAATGAATGCCCCATTTTGCCAAGTCGATAGAACAGATCGACTTCCTCGCAATAAAGGAAGTAACTTTCGTCGAGACCAGCAGCCGCCAGCCAAGCTTCCCGGTCAATCAAGACGCAGCTTCCCGAAAGCACGGCGACGGGCTCGTCTTTCTCAATGCCTTTGATTGCTGAATTGCCCTCAATCGAGCGGCCAAAGATCAGGCTCAAAAATTCGAGCAAAGATGGCATTGCAATTGAATTGCCGGAGTCTGGGACGCCGGACGGCTGTAAAGTCACCGCTCCCCATGCGGCAGCATCTCCGTGGTGCTCGCTGCCGCTGACGAGTGCGCTGATCGCGCCTTGGCACAAGATCATGTCAGGGTTGAGCAGCAACAACTTTTTCCCTGCTGCGTGCTTGGCGAGCAGGTTGTTTCCTTTGGCAAACCCGACATTGCCTTCACTTGGCACGATGCGCACTTCGGGGAAGTCCTTGGAGACAAGCTCTTCTGTTGCACCGTCTCCATTGTCGATCAGCATGATTTCATATCGGACGTCTTCGACTGCCTTTGGAATGGAGCGCAAGCAGTCGCCAATGAAATCAACCGAATTGAAACCGACGATCAGAATGCTGACGAGAGGCGCGGCGGTTGTCATAGCTCGCGCGAGCTCGCATCGTGGGCCCAATTGCGGGTCTGGCCTCGAAATGTTCGCCAATACGCCAGCAACTTGGCTGCAATTTTGACCCCCCCAAAGACCGCCAGATCGGGCAAATTCGCACCGCTTCGGAGTGCGACCATCACCCCGCCTTTGGAACTGGAGTGGATCGGAAACTGAGGTGGGTGTTCTCTATGCAGCTCGCGATTGCCGAGTTGCTTGCGCGCTTCGACTTTGACCAGTCCTGCGAGGGTTCGGGGCGGATGCACCTTTGTTGAAAAGGAACTACCGTCAGGACCCTGTCGCAAGACGCTTCGTTGATCGTCAGAAAATCGGGTGTGGATCCATGTATCGTCGGCAATGATCTCTGGAAACGGTCCGATCAAATCAAGCGCGGCGCTCGACAATCCATAGCAGCCTGCGCCGCCTCTTCCTTCTTTCGCAAAAGGCTGACGAAGCCAAACGCGATAGTAAGCACGCACGCCGGGGCTGGCTCGCGAAAGGTCAAACCGTACGGTCGGTGCAGCAATCATGGCCTCGCTCTCACTCAAAGCCTCTGCGAGCGCGGAGAGGGTGGCGAAATCGCATTCAACATCTGCATCTAGGTATAGGCGCGGGGCATATTGGGCCAATTCGCTGGCCGCATTGATGGCTGCAGTCTTCGAATCCTTGGCGATCTCAACTATGTCGGCTTCCGGTGCGGTAGCGCGCGCGATTTCTACCGTTCGATCATGGCACCCATTGGCCGCAACAATGATTTGCATCGCACGACCGTCTGGTGCGCCAGTGCGAACAGCGTCCAGACATCGTGCGATCACAGCTTCTTCGTTGTGAGCGGGTATGATGACGGTGAAAGGAAGGTTTGGCACCCAGTCTATACTCGTTCTTTTCATGAGCTCGAACGAGCTCACGGGCAGTACTGCGCGCTCTATTTGCCGTACTGATAATAGCCGTATTGGTAGTCGTAAGACTGACCCGCTTCCAGTGCGCGGTACTTGGTCAAGACGGTGCCAATGACATTGCCATTGCCCATTCGGATCCGGCGGATTGCGGCCCGCGCTTGACCAAACGGCACCTTGTTCGCCTCCAGCACGAAAACAGTCCCATCAACCATGTTGGCAAGCAAAGGCGCATCGGCGATGCCCAAGACCGGGCACGTGTCGACGATGACAAGAGAGTATTCCGCACGGCATTTCTCGATGAACTCACGCATCTGCGGTGAGGCGAATAATTCGGAAGGGTTCGGGCTGACCGATGCAACGGGTAGAATGTCGAGGTTCTCGTGAGTCCCTTTGACGACGGCATCTTCCATTGCCGAATGGCCCAGTACCACTTCGACAAAGCCTTTTTCAGGCTTTTCAATATTGACCAGCTCCGCAATCGATGGCCGCCTTAAGTCAGCATCGATCAGGATTGTCTTGCGTCCCAGATTGGCGAAGAGTTCGGCCAGAATGACGGCTGTGGTCGATTTACCTTCGGACGCCTGACTGCTGGTAAGCTGGATGACATTCTGCTCACGCGGCAATGTAAAATCGATCGCCGAGCGGATCGACGCATAGGATTCCATTAGCTGTCCGAAGCGGTCTTCACCAACCTCAAGGTCTTTCGGATCGACATAAGGCGTATGCCCGAGAAGCGTGAGTCCGATCTTTTCTTCGACGTCGTCAAGCGAACGGACCTTGTCATCGAGTGTTTCGCGCAGCAAGGCCAAGCCGCCAGCGAATGCAATGCCCAGCGCCAAGGCTAAGGCCAAATTTCGCATCAGGTTTGGCTCATAAGGCGCACCTGGGACCAATGCCGGATCCAGCTTCGTAACATTGCCCGTCTGGACATTCGCGGCGGTGCTGATCGAATTGTAGCGATCCAGCAGCGCACGGAGTTGATCACGCAAGGCCTCGGCTTCGCGCTCCAGCACGCTAAACTGCACCTGGCTGTCTTGCTCAACCAACGATGCTGATTTGGCGGCGGCCAGTTCCGACTGCAATGCACGTTCTTGGCCGCGGGCGACAAGATAATCGTTGCGCACGGTCGCCTTAATATCGGCGCTTGCTTTGTTGATCTGACTGTCCAGTATCGCGATCTCAGATTTCACATCGACCACTTTGGGAAAGGCATCAGTATAGCGCTGCTGAAGGCGGCTCAGCTCTGCCATTTTCGCTGTACGGTCTGTGATCAAGCCTTGCAGCACGATATTGTTCTGTACTTCGGGCAATTGTGCCGCCGGTAGGTTTTGAATGGCACGCCAACGTTGCTCGGCTGCTATCCGGTCAGCCCGCGCAGACGATGCGCGTTCATTTATGCTGGTCAGCCGTGCGTTCGTGATTGTGGTCGCTGCTTGGCCATTTTCAGTCGCGCCGGGTTGCTGCACGATAATGCTACTGTTTCGTGCGTAGGTGTTTGCCGCGCCCTCTGCGGCCCTCAGCCGCTCGCGGACCAGTGCGATCTGCTCTTGCAGATATTCCTGAGCGTATTGATTGCTGTCTATCCGGTTGCGAGTATCCGATGTCGTAAACGCATCGGCATAGGCATTGGCCATTTCAGCCGCGAGTACGGGATCTTCAGAACGAAATTTGATCGTTATGATCTGGCTTTCAAGCGGCAGTTCCGCTTCGACTTGCGACGCCAGCGCCTGCGCGGCCAATTGCAGCTTGTCCTGAGCCCATTGCTCGTCGGAACGATTGGGTGGGCGGCCATCATCGACGTTCGCGCCAAGGAAATCATAACGATCACCCAAATTGCGTTCGGCAGCGACTACGCTAGCCAGATTGCGGCTTTGGATAATCTCGACCTGGGTCGCCATGTAGGTGTTGATGCGATTCCCATAAATCTCGGGAATGACGTCCTGCCCTTCGACCACGTTTTTACCGGTCGGATCAACGCGAACGGTGGTTTGCGCTTCGTACATCGGTGTGGCCATCATCGTCCACACGATGCCGCCGATCAGTGCGGCCAGCACGACCAGGACCATCAGCCAACGTTGGCGATAGAAGATGCCGCGGATGGCTGCGACATCAATCAACTTTTGTCCGGCCGGAGCCTGCATTGGAGAGCCATCTTGCATATAGCTATCGAGCCAAAGCGCCCGACCACTTGGCTCCGATGATGGCGGCTGGATGATCGAGCGGTCGTTCATTCCATTGCCCCCTTAAAACTGGCTGCCAGCGGTAGCGAAGATGCCAAAAGCGGGAACGGCACGAAGGAAGTCTTGCCAGAAGACTGACAAGCCATCTGTGCCCATTACGACCCTGTCACCTGGCTCAAGGACCGGGTCCAGCATGGTGCCTTGGCTGATCATGGCGTAATCGAACTTGGCGACTGCGATGCCATTTTCCGTTTCGCGGAACACCGCCAATTGCGATGATTTCGCGGTTCTTTGCGGCCCTTCAGCGAGCGCGACAGCCGAAGATAATCGCGCACCGGGCTGAAATGTGTAGACACCCGGTCTGGTGACGGCGCCTTCAACCGTGACAAGGTGAGAAGCGTATTCGGCAATATTAATGCTGACCGAAGGCGATCTCAGACCCACCCTCGCCAATCGAGTGGTCAGATCTTCCTCGAGCGATTTTGCTGTCATTCCAGCCGCCGGGATGGAGCCCAAGAGCGGAATTGAAATATTCCCTTCAACGCCGATACGTACGCTTTCCAAGGAGAAATCAGGCTCGCGAAACACATTTACCGAAATGCGATCAGACGGTCGCAGAAGGTAAGTCTTGGATCGTTGGTCCGTATAATCCGCCTGACCCAATGACGTGACCGGCTGACTTGCTGCCGGACCAATCACCGTTTCAGGAGAAGACGTGCAACCACCAAGGAGAGCTGCCGAAACAGCTGTAAGCATCAACGGATTGATGGCTTGGCGACGCACGAAATTGTTCCCTTATTTTGTATGGGCACACCCTTATACAGGTGATTTTGCTGCCATAACAGGTCGGCAACACAATTTTACGGGTAGAACGCCCGCGTGAAAAGGTGAGGAGGGGACATTGCGAAATTGTCGAGCCTGATAAGACTTGAGATGCTACAGATCGGCGCATGAGCGACGCTGGCCCCTCCACACTGAGCCTGATTGCGGCGGCGGGGTATGTCGGTGTGTTCTTCGCTTGTCTGGCGGCGTCGCTGCAGGCTAACCGTTCCGAGACTAGGAGACACCAGATCTGGGCTTGGGCTGCGATTGCCGTTTTCTTTTTGCTGCTTGCGATCTCGCGCACTGTCGATTTCGAAGAGACCATGCGCGATGCTTTGCGCGATTGGCTGCGAGACAATGACAGTTACAAGAGCCGGGCTGCGTTCCAGATGCCCTTGACCATTGGCATTGCGATCGGGGCTGCGGGACTTCTTGTTTGGCTAGTGCGGCAATGGCGAAGAGCTTCGGGCCGACGCGCCAAATCGCTGCTCGTCGCGGTGATTGGAGTCATGGCGATGATTGGGCTTATCGCATTGCGCAACATCTCGTTCAGCGCTTTTGACAAGCTGCTATACGGCCCGCTGAAGCTGAACTGGATTGGCGATATCGGCTCGGCTCTGCTCGTGCTGGGCGCGGCCCTTTACTACGCTTACTCCGTGCAAACTACGCTTAGCAGCCGCGGGCACTCGCGATGATCTGCGCGATCTGCTCGCTGGCAGTGCCATCACCATAGGGATTGTGGGCCCTCGACATGGTGTCGTAGTCGGCTGGGTTGTCCAGCAGTCTTGAGACTTCGCGGGTGATCGCTGAGGTATCGGCACCCACAAGCAAGGCAGTGCCCGCTTCAATACCTTCTGGTCGTTCAGTTGTGTCTCGCATCACCAGAACCGGTTTGCCGAGGCTTGGTGCCTCTTCCTGGATGCCGCCGCTATCGGTCAGAACGATGTCCGACACTTCCATCATGGCGACGAAATTGAGGTAATCGAGCGGTTCAATCAGCGCGATGCTATCATTGTCCGAGAGCGCAGGGCGCATCACTTCGGCCACATTGGGGTTGGGATGCATCGGGTAGATGAGGGCCGTATCATCACGCGCTGCGAGCTGCTTAAGCGCGGAGGCAATCTGCCGCATCCCTTCGCCAAAATTCTCGCGACGATGCGCGGTGACGGCGATGATCCGCTTGCCGGCAAAGCGCTGTTTGAGCGGTGCGATGTCCGGAGCGAGCGAGGGATCAGCATCGATCTTGGCACGCGCCGCCAGAAGCGCATCGATCACGGTGTTGCCGGTGATATGGATGCTGCCCTCGGCAACGTTCTCGGCTCGCAGCGAATTGGCTGCTTGCTCAGTGGGTGCAAAGTGCAAGTCCGAAACCACGCCGGTGACCTTGCGGTTCACCTCTTCGGGCCACGGCGAGTAGATATCGCCGGAGCGCAAACCCGCTTCTACATGGCCAACAGGAATGCGGCGGAAATAGCATGCGAGCGTCGCCATCATCGTTGTCAACGTATCGCCATGGACCAGTACGCGGTCCGGCCTTTCAGCATCCAGCGCTTCGCCAAATCGGGTGATGATGCGGGCTGATAATGCATCAAGGCTTTGCCCCGGCTGCATCAGGTCGAGATCTATATCGGGTTCAATTCCGGCCATCTGCATGACCTGATCAAGCATCTCGCGGTGCTGCGCCGTGACGGCCACGCACACATCAAAGCCGCCATGCGCGCGCAGCGCATTCACGACAGGGAACATCTTGATTGCCTCGGGACGCGTCCCGAAGGTCACCATGATTTTGGGTCGGCTCACGCGCTCGTCACCGTTTGATCATACCGCGCGTGTCATACACCAGCTTGCCGGCAAAGTCGGCTTGCGTGAGGTGTTTGAAGGCAGTGTGATCGACCAGCACAACCACAACTTCGGCGGTTGCCAGCGCGTGGTCAAGAGATACCAGCTCTGCGCCGGTGCCAGCGAATCCGTTCGGCAGTTCTTCGGCGAAGGGCTCAACCACCATGATCCGCTGGCCGCGCGTCTTGGCAAGATCAAGGGCGATTTCAAGCGCAGGGCTTTCACGGAAATCATCGATATCGGGTTTGAAGGCGAGGCCGAGCAGGGCGACTTTGCCGGGCATGGCGTCGACCAGCCCGCGGATACGGCGCTCGGTGTAGGTCGCTTTGAAGTCGTTCACTTCACGCGCGGTGCGGATCAGGTTTGCAACCTTCGGCGCGCTTGAAACCAGGAACCACGGATCGACCGCGATGCAATGTCCTCCGACACCGGGGCCGGGCTGCAGGATGTTGACGCGCGGATGGCGGTTAGCGAGCGCGATCACATCCCACACATCGACACCCAGATCATCGGCAATCACGCTCAATTCGTTGGCGAAGGCGATGTTGACGTCGCGGAAGCTGTTTTCGGTCAGCTTCACGGTTTCGGCAACGCGGGCGTTCGTTACCAAGCAATCGCCTTCGACGAAACTTGAATAGAGCGCTTTGGCCCGTTCGGCGCAGCTTGGCGTGATCCCGCCGATCACGCGGTCATTCTGGACCAATTCGCGGACGATTTTGCCTGGGAGGACGCGCTCCGGGCAATAGGCGAGCGCGATGTCGCCCGTTTCCTGAGAGCCGAAGACCGGCATTTTCAGGTCAGGGCGCATCTCGGCAATGATGTGCGCCACACGCTCGGTCGTACCGACAGGCGAAGTGCTTTCGACGATCACGCAAGAGCCGGGGAGCATTTTTGGAGCAATCGCGCGCGCTGCTGCTTCGACATAGCTGATGTCAGGCGTTTTATCGTCGGTCAGCGGGGTGGGGACTGCAATCATGTAGAAATGCGCAGTCGGAACCTCGGTCGAAGCGGTGAGCTTGCCCGTTTCGATCGCTTCGCTGACCAAACGGTCGAGATCGCGTTCTTCGATATGAACGCCGCCCGCATTGACAGTTTCGACAACCTTTTCAGAAACATCGATGCCGCAAACGTTCCAGCCATAGCTTGCGAGAACAGCCGCAGTGGGCAATCCGATATAGCCAAGACCGATAACCGCGACCTGATGGTCGGGCGCCGGCTGGGTTTCAGCATCGGGACCAAATGCGGTCGCCGGGTCGATAGGTGCATTCATTGCGTTAAAGTCTCCGCGAAATTGCGGCGGACCATGGGGGCAAAGGGGTAAATATCACGTTAGGGATGATGCGAATTTTCGCTCGCACCCAAAACGGGTCTAAAGTGTACCTGTCGCGATGAACTGGGTGACGGCGCTCTTCAGCGCATTCGCCTCCAAGGATTTGCTGTGAGACACCGGGCCTAGAGCGAGCCCCTCCAACACTCTTTGACGCAGTACATCTTCGGTTGCGGCGACCAGAATTCCGCGCCGTTCTCCAAGATGTGCGGCAGTTGCCAATTGGTGGTCATTGCGATGCTCGCCCAGTTCTGCGCGACGCGGCATCAGAACCACCGGTTTGGAATATCGTGCAGCGGTCAGAACAGTGCCGATACCCGCATGACTGACGATTAGATTGCAACGTGCGACAAGAGCCTCAAACTCTTGCGGCGCGATCTGCTTATGCGCCTTAATGTTCTGCGAAACGAATGTGCCGTTTCCCGTTTGCGCGATGACTGTCTGGTCAAGCTCCGGGGCTATCGCATCCATTGCTTCGATAAGCCGGTCGAAACCCAACTGCATGCCAACTGTCACAAGGATCACAGCACCGCTCCGCGATATTTGACGGTTGGCTCATCGGCCAAATGCTCCCATTGGGTCAGACACTCATGCGCAATCTTGGCTGCCATCCGGCCGCTTAGCGACAATCGCTCACCATTGGCGACGCTGTCGATCCAGAGAGTTTTGGCTCCGATCAGCCGGGCGAAAAGCAAACACAGAAAACCTGGCGCAGCGCCGGTAGAAATGACGACACTCGGCCATGTTCGTATGACAAGGCTGAAGGCGACCACAGCGCACCAAAGCGTGCGAAACGGACGGTCTTTGTTGCAATCCGGCAAGATCGAGGCGTCATCAACACCGTGGAGGAGGGCAACCGCAGGATCGGTGGTGGCGAAGCGCGCATCATTGGCCTCCAGCGCATCGCGCAGCAGCATCAGCTGCTCCCAATGACCACCGCCTGAGGCAACAGCCAGCACTTTTAGCGACGGTGTGTTCACAGCGGTCTGAGTAGCTGCGCGGCGGGCCCGGTGCAACGCTTTGCACTCTTGCTTCCAGACCCACCACACGCCAGAGAAAGCGCAAGAGGAGAGACTTTTCATGTCATCATCAAACGGGCCGCTCACTGGCCTCAAGGTTATCGAATTTGCCGGCATCGGGCCGGGACCGCATGTTGCGATGCTGCTCGCTGATCTAGGCGCGGAAGTGGTGCGGATTGACCGGCCCGGCGCGGCTGTGTCCAACCCGGTGGTCGAACGCGCAAGGCACCGTGTCACGGTTGATCTCAAAACCGAGGAAGGCGTGCGTTTCTGTGCGGATGCCGCGATAAAGGCAGATGTGCTGATCGAAGGTTTACGTCCCGGTGTGATGGAGCGTCTGGGGCTTGGTCCCGACAGTCTGATGAATGCCAATCCGCGCCTCGTTTATGCCCGCATGACTGGCTGGGGTCAGGAAGGGCCTCTTGCCCAGGCTGCCGGGCACGACATCAACTACATCGCGATCACCGGCGCGCTGGCTGCCATAGGAAATGCAAGCGAGGCACCGATTCCCCCGCAAAACCTAGTCGGAGACTTCGGTGGCGGGTCAATGTATTGCGCGTTCGGTATCCTTGCCGCGCTTTATGAGCGTGAACGTTCAGGCAAAGGGCAGGTGGTTGATGCCGCGATTGTGGATGGCGCTACCAGCCTGATGAGCTTCTTCTTCGGCGTGCGGAACCGTCCCTTCATCACGACCGAACGCGGGAAGGGCATGTTGGGCGGCGCGGCGCACTTTTATCGCTGCTTCACCTGCTCTGATGGGCGCGACATTTCGGTCGGCGCAATCGAGCCGCAGTTCTACGCCGAATTGCTGGCGAAATCGGGTGCCCCTGCGGAGTTGGCTGAGGGGCAGATGAATCCCGCCAATTGGGACGATTACACGTCAAAGATGGCGGACCTGTTCAAGACCAAGACGTGCGATGAATGGTGCGAGCTGCTCGAAGGCACTGACGCATGCTTTGCCCCCGTGCTTGATGTCGATGAGGCGCGCGAGCACCCACATATGAAAGCACGGGGCGCTTACGTGGAGCATGACGGTGAATGGCACACTGCCCCCGCGCCGCGCTTCAGCCGCACGCCGGGCGCCGTGCGCTCGAGCACCGACAATGGTGCGGACGTGATCGCAAGCTGGACGGGAGGCTGATCCATGGCAGGCAAGTTCTTTGACGAGTGGCAGGTCGGTGACAGCATCGAGCACGATATCCGTCGCACCGTGACGGAGACTGACAACCTGCTGTTCTCGACCATGACGCACAATCCGCAGCCGCTACACCTAGATGTGGAGGCGGCGAAAGCCAGCGGGTTTGGCCAGATTCTGGTCAATTCGACCTTCACCTTTTCGCTCTTGGTTGGGCTGTCAGTCGGTGACACTACGCTCGGCACGCTGGTTGCCAATCTTGGGTTCGACAAGGTCGTGACGCCCAAGCCGGTGTTCATTGGTGATACGTTGCGCGCGCGGAGCGAGGTGAAGGAACTGCGGGAAAGCAAATCAAGGCCCGAAGCTGGCATCGTGACCTTCACTCATGAGCTGCTCAATCAGCGTGATGAGGTGGTTTGCCGCTGCGAGAGATCGGCACTGCTGAAGCGATCCGCTTGACGAACTCCATACTCCGGCGCACAAGTTGCAATGGGAGACTTAATGGAGGGGGAGAGCGCATGAAACGCGCCATCAATCGGCTCGCGCTGACGGGAATTCTGGCTACGGCACTGGCCGCTTGCGGAGGTGATCCGGAAGCGCCCGAAGTGCAGCAAGGCACCGGCGAAGGCGCAATCGAGCTCGCCGAATTCCCCGACCGGCCCTATTGGGGCGACACCCACCTTCACACGGACAATTCGGTCGATGCCTTTGGCTTCGGCGTTCGCCTTGGCCCGGAAGAGGCGCTGCAATTTGCCTCAGGCGAAGAGGTTGAGGCGACGACCGGCGGCAAGGCAAAGCTTGCCCGTCCACTCGATTTCCTCGTCATTTCCGACCACTCCGACGCGCTGGGTGCCACGCGCCGTCTTTATGACGCGCCGCGCTGGTATGTGAACTGGGTGATCGGCGACGAAACCGTGCTGCGGTGGTACGACATGATGCACGAAAGCCCAGAGCAATCGACGCGCGCTGTGGCCGAGTTGATCACCGCCGCGGCCAACGGCGAGGTGCCCGAAGCCTTTGCCGATCCTGAGGCTGGCCAAGAGGCAACGCAGGAGCTCTGGAACACCCATCTCTCAACGCTCGACCGGTACAACATCCCGGGCAAATTCACTGCCCTAGCAGGCTTCGAATGGACTTTGATGCCGGACGGAAACAACCTTCACCGCGTTGTGATGTTCCGTGACGGCAAGGACCGTACCGGCACCGTTCTTCCGTTCCCCGGCCTTCAAACCACTGCCGAGCAGCTGTGGGATTATTTGGCGGCATACGAAAAAGACACCGGCGGAAAAGCGCTGGCGATCCCGCACAATTCGAACCTCTCCAACGGGCTGATGTTCGAAATGACTATGCCTGATGGCTCGCCAATGACGGCCGAATACGCAGCCAAGCGTGCGGCCTACGAGCCGGTGGTCGAAGCAACCCAGATCAAGGGCGACAGCGAGACGCATCCGTTCCTTTCTCCGAATGACGAGATGGCCGGCTTTGGCGTCAAAGGCTGGGAGCTGGGAAATTTGCCACTCACCGCCAAGACCGAAGACAGCATGCTCGCGGGTTCATACCTGCGCGAGGCGTTGAAGCGTGGTCTATCGCTCGAGCAACAATTGGGCGTGAACCCCTATGCTTTCGGCATGATCGGTTCGACTGACAGCCACACGTCCTTCGCCACCGGTGACGAAGACAACTTTTACGGTAAGCACACCGGCAATGAGCCGTCATACAAAGATCGCGCGACCACGCCGCAAAATCTCGGCACGCGGGTTGGGCGGTTCGGCTGGCATTATCTCGCTGGCGGATACGCGGCTGCCTGGGCTCGCGGCAACACGCGCGCAGAGATATTTGATGCCTTTGCCCGTCGCGAAGTTTACGCCACCACCGGTCCACGCATGAGCGTGCGCGTGTTCGGCGGTTTCGATTTTGAAGAGGCGGACTGGGACAATGACTGGGTGCGTAAGGGCTATACCAGCGGCGTGCCGATGGGCGGCGAACTGGCCGATAACGGCACCGCACCACGCTTTATGATCAGTGCGTTGAAAGACCCCGATGGCGCCAACCTCGACCGCGTTCAGGTCGTCAAAGGCTGGGTCGACGCCAATGGCGAGACACAGGAAAAAGTCTTCGATGTCGTGTGGAGCGATATGGAAACGCGGGCTCGCTCCGGCGGCAAGGTTCCGGCGGTGGGCGATACGGTAAACCGAGAGGACGCGACTTACACCAATGATATTGGTACGGCTGAACTGCGCGCCGTGTGGACCGATCCCGAATATCGGGCGGGTCAAAGCGCGTTCTACTACATCCGCGTGCTCGAAATCCCGACACCGCGCTGGTCGCTGTTTGATGCGGTGCGTTTCGGGTTCAAGCTGGGTGAAGAGGCGCTGGAAGACGCTGTCGCGCAAGAACGCGCCTATACTTCGCCGATTTGGCTGAAGCCTTCCAAGCCGGCTGTTGCACCGGCGGTGATGGAGGATTCGTGACGCTTCCTGCCTGGACCCGCGAGCCGCTGGTCCATTTTTTGGTCGCCGGATTTGTTCTTTTTGTCGCGCTGACGTGGAGCAGCAGCGGAAGCGTTGATCCTGCGAGCCGTGTGATTGACATTGACCGTGAAACGCAGGCGCAATTGTCGCTGCAATTCGAACGCACAATGGGCCGCGCGCCAACCGATGCCGAGTTGGATGGCGCGATTGAGCGGTATGTGCGCGATGAAGTGCTGTATCGCGAGGCGATCAGGCTCGGGCTGGATCAGGGTGATGCCGTCGTCCGCCGGCGACTGGTGAGCAAAATGGACCTGTCCGCCAGCGCCGCCGCCGAGGCCGCTGAACCTACGGATGAGGCACTGCGTGAATTCTACGACACCAACCGCAATCGCTACGCTGACACTGGCTCGGTTAGTTTCGATCAGCTCTATTTCGGCAGCGAAGCGGCCGCTCAGGCTGCCACGCGCGTTGCCGACCCAGAAAGTGCGGGTGAAGCGATCAGCCTGCCAGCTGCGCTCGAAAATGTCAGTCCGCAGGAAGTACAAACGCGGCTGGGCGAAGCCTTCACCGCCGCTCTGACCAAGTTGAAAGTGGGCGAGCCATGGCAAGGGCCGATCCGTTCTGGCTTTGGCTGGCATCTGGTGCGGTTACGGGCACGCGGAGCAGGCGATGCGCCGCCGCTGGAGGACATTCGCGAGCGTGTCGCCGACGATTGGCGCAGCGCCGAGATTGCCAAGCGTAAGGAAGCCAGCTTTCAGGTTCTTCGCGATGCCTATCGGGTAGAGATCGCCAAATGATCCGCTGGCTGGTGGTCTTTCTGGCCGCGCTGCTCGCTGCTCCGCTTGCCGCTGATGAGCTGCGCCCTGCCGTGATCGAATTGGCGGAGCGCGATAACGGCGAATGGGTGCTTGACTGGAAGCTGCCCGTTGCCGCCAACCGTGCAGGCGATGCGCCACGATTGGCCAGTCCTGTCATTCCCAAGAACTGCACCATGCAGGGTGATCCGGTGCAACGCGCTGCGCCGACGGCCTTGCTGGGAAGTGCGCGATTGACGTGCGATGGGGCGCTCGCGGGCAAGAGTTTTGGCCTGAGCGAATTGCTCGGCAGCGCTGATGCGATTGCCCGCATGATCCCGCTAGAAGGCGGAACGCAAACCTTTCGTCTGACGGCCGACATGCCAACCGCCGTCATCGCCGCGGCGCCGGATCGCTGGCAGGTAACGTGGGACTATTTCATCATCGGCGCTGAGCATATTCTGTTCGGGTGGGACCACTTGCTGTTCGTGGTCGCGCTGGTGTTTCTGGTGCGCGCGCCATGGCCAGTGATAAAAGCAGCGACAGCGTTCACTGTGGCGCATTCGATCACGCTGGTCGCAACGACGTTGGGATACACCGGCCTTCCCAGCCAACCGGTAGAAGCGTTGATTGCGCTTTCGATCGTGTTCCTGGCTGTTGAAGTCGCGTTGGTGCTGCGTGAACCCGAACGTCAGACGTGGACGCGGCGCTTCCCATGGTTGGTCGCGTTCGGCTTCGGGCTATTCCATGGCTTCGGATTTGCTGGTGCGCTTTCCGATGTCGGCCTGCCCCAAGGCGAAGTCGCCGCAGCGTTGCTAGCCTTCAATGTCGGTGTCGAAGCGGGACAATTGCTGGTGATCGCTGCCATCTTGGCAATCCTCGCAGCGATAGCTCGGGCCACCCCAAAGGCCGAAGCGCCAGCGATACGGTTGGCCACCTATTTCATAGGTATCATTGGCAGCTACTGGCTGTTTGAGAGGGTTATTCTCTAACTGCCTTTCACCACTGTATCGCCACCGACCGCCTGCCACAGCAGAATGCGCGCTCGGTGGGCGCGGCCCAAAGCAGCAGCTGCACGATCTCCGCTAGCATCAGCCGCGCGGCGTGCTTCGAGCACCGTCAGGAAATCGGCAAGTCCCGCTCGGTAGCGCGTGTTGGCAAGCGCGGCGGCCCGCTGCAACTCGTCGCGCTCTTTCTCCGCTAGTGCGGCTTCGGCATCGGCGGCCTTTATAAGGCCATATGCGGCTTCAGTGTCGCCCAGTGCCTGAAACACAGCTCCTCGATAGGAGGCAAAGGCGAGCTTCTTGTTGGCGGCGGCCCCATCAATCTCGGCCTCAATCCGCCCGAAATCGAGCAAAGGCGCAGCAATGCCGGCGGCGAGGGATCCGACCAGCGAGTCCTCGTCAAACAGGTTGGCGGGGTTGAAAGCCAAGAGACCGATCACGCCAGAGAGGTTGATCGAAGGGAAGCGGGCGCGCGCAGTCGAAGCAAGTTCGGCATCAGTTGCGGCGAGCTCTGACGCGGCGGCGATGATATCGGGGCGATTGGTGAGGAGCTGCGACGGCAACGTCGATGGCACAGCTCGCGGGCGCATGAACGGACCACCGATGGACAAGGCCTCATTGACGGTCTGCCCGGTGGCGCCCGTCAAAGTGATGAGCCGCCCGATAATACGCGCTTTCTCGCTTTCCAGCGCGGCGAGGCGTGATTGTGAGGCGCTGGCCGCGGCTTCGGCGCGAATGCGGTCAAAGCCGGGGGCTATCCCTGCATCTTCGCGAACCTTGGCCAGGCTGGCGAGCTGGCCGGCGGCAAGGACATCTTTCTCCAACTCGGTGGTGCGGGCGTTGATGGTCCGCCAGTCTATCACCGCACCGGCGATCTCCGAAGCCAGCGCAATGCGAACGGCGTTTGCTGAAGCAGTCGCCGTATCAAGGCGTGCCGCCGCTGCCCGTTCGCGCGCTTTGAGACGCCCGAAGATATCCGGGTCCCAGCTGGCGACGAGATTGGCGCCATATGATGTCTGGTTGCGCGGGATGAGCCCGCCTGCGCCAGCCTGCCCGAACTGGGTCGGATTGATGCGCGTTTCTGTCACGCTGGCGTCCGCGCTGATGTTCGGTAAGCGGTTCGCGCCAGCACCTTTCGCGCCCGCTCGCGCAGCTTCGATCCTTGCGGCGGCTTCGGCGAGGCTCGGAGCGTTGGCCTGCGCCGTCTCTGCCAGAGTTACGAAAGCCTGATCCTGATACGGCATGAGCGATTCAAGCGAGGCGCGGGTTTCGCCATCCGGCGTGAACAGGAACTCCTGCGGCAGCTCAGGCGTCGGCGTCGCGATCTCGGGCGGCGGGCCAGCAACGCAGGCGCCAAGCGTCAAGGCGAGGGCCATCGCGGTGAGTGTGCGGGGAGTACGGAGCATGGATATTACTCCTTCGCCTTTTTCGTCTGTTTTTTGCCCGAGGTGTCACGGGCCGGGATGAAGGCATCGATTTGTTGGCCTACGCGGAAACGCTCATCGTTCGGCAGACGATAGATGACCTGCAGAACCCGCACATCGACACGCTCGGAGGCTGCGTTGGTCAGCTGACGCTTGGGAACGACCTGCGGTTCAACGCGTACAAAATTGGCTTTGACCTGAATGTCCGCCGCGCCGCGCGGAGAGACAACCGCATCTGCGCCAAGATTGACACGCGACGCTTCGTTTTCGTCGATGTCGACCCGCACATGGAGCGGATCGGTTTGGCCCATCTGGATAAACGGCGACCCGCCGCCACCGCCTTGGGTCGCGAGAAATTCACCGGGGCGAATGTTCACGGCAAGGATCTCACCCGCCATGGGGGCGCGGACGACGGCGCGCGAAATCTCGGTGCTTGCGCTGGATGCCTGAGCCTGCGCTGCCTTCAATCTTGCTTGGGAGGCCGACAGGCGCGCTTGCGCCAATTTTCGACGCTCACGCGCCGTTGACGCCTCGCCTTCGGCCCTAATGACTTCCGAGCGGCTCACTGCAGCTGGGTCTGCAATCTCGCGATAAAGTGCGAGCTGGCGTGACGCCGCGTTTTCGGCTGCACGAGCCTCTTGAATAGACGCGCGGGCTTCAGCAATCGCAGCACGAGCTTCGGTGATCGACGCGCGTGTTTCACCCGCGCGTGCACGCAGAGCCCGAGCATCGACGGTGAAAAGAACTTGACCCTTCTCAACCATGTCGCCCGGCTGGACACGCAGGTCAGTCACAAGGCCTGACAGCGCAGAACCGATATCGATAATCTCGCTCGCTGGTTCCACCAGACCAACGCCCGCGACACGGTCCGCATTGGCGAGCGCACCGGTTGCTTTGGGCGGCTGTTTGTCCGGCTCAGCCAGATCGCGATCGGGGCTGATGGCGAAAATGTAGAATGCCGCCAGGATCAGCCCGATGACTGCGATGATCGGCAGGATCTGGCGCGAGAAGCTCAGGTTCTTTGGAAGGAGGGCCATAAGGGTCTCTTATCGGTGGGGGTTGGAGAGGGTGGCGGGAAGAATTAGCATCAGTGACCCTCGGGCATTTCTTTGCCGTCATGGGTGACGCGGCCATCCTCAAGCACGAGGATACGGTCAGCGAGGTCGAAAATTCGGTTGTCGTGAGTCACGATGATGCAGGCGCGATCTTCCGCGACGGCGACTTCGCGCAGCAGGTCCATCACCCGCCGTCCGGAGCCTGCATCGAGCGCCGCAGTGGGTTCGTCGCAGACAACAAGGCGCGGTTCGTGCACCAGAGCGCGGGCAATCGCGACACGTTGCTGCTGACCGCCGGAAAGCTGGTTTGAGAACTTCTCTGCCTGATCGCCGATATTGAGCGCTTCGAGCATGACTTTGGCCTTCTCGCGCGCTTCTTCAACGTCCATCCCTTGTGCGATCAACGGGACAGCGGCATTGGCGGCGGCATCGATCGAGGGGATCAGATTGTACTGCTGGAAGATGAAGCCGATGTTCTGGAGGCGGAAGTTGACCAGCTCGTCATCCGACAAGGCATAGATGTCGGTGCCGAAGACTTTTACCTCGCCCTCGGTCGGCCAGAGAATGCCGCACATGATCGAGATCAGTGTGGTTTTCCCCGAGCCGCTTTCGCCGACGACATAGGTCAGCTCGCCCGAGCGGATGTCTGCATCGATGCCGTGCAACACGCGGATAGTGGATTGACCGGCCTCAAAGTCGCGGATGATACCGCGCGCCGAGATAGCCGTCTTTGCGTCTGTTGTGGCGTCCATGGTTTGGGTTCCGTCGCTCATCTGAACACCGCCGCGGGTTCGGTTTTCATCACTCGGCGCAGCGAAATCCAACCGGTGAGAGCGAGGATAACGATCACCGCCACGAGGCTGATGAACGGGATCTGCCAGGGGATGTAGAAGCCTTTGAAGGTCGGATTTTCGGAGAAAGCCATGACGAACAGGACAGTGCCGATTACGCCGAGAGCGTATCCTACAGACCCGACGAGACCCGCCTGAACCATCACCATATTCGCAATCTTGCGGTTCGTGACGCCAATGGCTTTGAGCGCGCCGAACTGTTTGATGTTGTCTCGGATGAACAGGCTGAATGTCAGGCCGACAATGGCCACCCCGACAATAAAGCCCAACGCCACGGTGATGCCGAAATTGAGCGGGATGCCCGTGTTCTCGATGATGAAGTCAATGCCAGCGCGCGCAAATTCAGAGCGGGTTTCTGCCTTCAGACCGGTTTGCTCTTCGATCCGCGCGGCGGCTTCTTCGGCTGTCACACCGTCGCTGACCCCTGCCAGCACAAAGCTCAGCCGGTTGCGTGTTCCGGGCACGTAATTCAGCGCCTGGCTGTACTTGGTGTAGAGCACGACTTGGCTGGTGAAGCTTGGAATGGAGTCTGCAATTCCGCGCACAACCGCGCGCTGATCATTCAGCTCAAGCCGTTGACCGATGGGGCTTTCCCCGTCTTCGAACAGGTTGAACACGCCGCTGTCATCGATGATCACTGTGTCCGGCTGAGAGAGGATTTCTTTTGAGCCTTCGATCAGCGTTTTGGGCATTCCGATCAGGGTCGCATCGTCCACTCCGATGATCGCCACGCCTTCCAGATCGCCGGTGCGGGTGCGGACATTGGCGTTGGCGCGCAAATGTGGGACGGCCCATTCGACACCGGGCACAGATCGCACCTCGTCAAGGGCGGTGGAGGGCATGGCATAATTGACGTCGGTGGTGCGGCTGACTGGGTCCATGACCCAGACTTCCGCTTCCGGCGCGTTGTACACACCGCTTGCCCCGCGTTCGATCAGGTTGATGAAAATCGTCAACTGCTGTGTGATGAGCAAGGTCGAAAAGGCGATGCCAAACAGAAGCCCGTAGAACTTCTGCTTGTCACCAGTGAGCATTCGAATCGCGATCCAGAGCACTTTGGGGGGAACCTTTGAGGGGAGAGGGGGTTGCTTTGGAGAGAGGGATGACTATTTATTGAACGACACCGTTTAATTGAACGCTATCGTTCATTTTGTCAACGCACTCTTTTGCATTGAGTTCCACAATGACTACGAAAAAGCTCGGACGCCCGTCTGACATCGCTAAGCGAAAGGCGATTGTGGATGCGGCTGCGCATAGCTTTTTCGATGTGGGATTTTCGGCGACGTCAATCGAGCAAGTCGCTGCAAATGCTGGTGTTTCCAAGGTGACGATCTACAATCACTTCGGTGACAAGCGTGCGCTTTTTGCTGCCGCTGTCGAGCATGAATGTGAAAAAATGCGCGGCTATTTTTCGCTCGACGATGCGCCAGCTGGCACCATCCGCGAACGCATGACTGTCATCGGCAAAGCGATGTTCGATTTCCTGTCTCGGCCGGAAATGATTCAGTTCGAACGCCGAATCGCCGCCGAAACCGAGCATGAACCGACCATTGGCCTCGCGTTTCTAGAGGCCGGGCCGTGGCGTATGAAAGAAGGCTTCAGTGCATTTCTGGCCCATGCCGTTTCAACTGGCGAGCTTGAGATCGATGATCCCCGACTCGCCGCTGAGCAGTTCGTGTCGATGTGCAAAGGTATGGGCGACTTGGAACGCCGCTTCGGCTCCGTGCCCAGCCAAGAGGCAAACGAAAACCGCGTCGCTGGCGCGGTAGAAGTTTTCCTCAAAGCCTATGGTGCAAATCTGGCAAAATAGACGGGCTTGAAACAGGTCGATCCGCCTAAATCGATTTCGCGCATCACAATGTTCGAAAATTAGCATCCTCGCGCAGGGCGCGCATTATCTTGCCATTCACCCGGCCAACCCTACATTGAGGGCTCTAGAAAGGAATCAATCGCATGAGCGACGACAACAATCCGGACCAGCAGCCGCCAGAGGGCCAAAACCCTTGGGTGAAGCAGCTTATGATTTGGGGCGGGATTTTTCTCGCACTCTTGCTCGTCGTTTCAATGTTCGGTGGTTCCGGACAGCCGGCTGGCACTGCGATCAAATATTCCGATTTCCGTGAAGCTGTTGAGGCTGGGCAAATCAAAGAGGTTAAGCTCGGCGAAGATCTGATCACAGGCACTTATAAGAATGACACGGCGTTCTCGACTGTGCCGGTGCCCAATGACAATGACCTGACGGTTCTTCTCGAGACCGCTGACGTTGAGTTCGAAGGCACGCAGCCCGAACAGCCGAATGTCTTCCTCTACATCCTGCTCCAATCGCTTCCGTTTATCCTGATCCTCGGAATCGCGTTCTTCGCGTTGCGTCAGGTGCAGAAAGGCGGCGGCGGCGGCGCAATGGGCTTTGGCAAGTCCAAAGCCAAGATGCTGACCGAACGCCAAGGCCGCGTCACGTTTGAAGATGTGGCCGGCATTGATGAAGCGCGCGAGGAGCTCGAAGAGGTTGTCGAATTCCTTAAGGACCCGCAGCGTTTCTCAAAACTGGGTGGTCAGATTCCGAAGGGCGCACTGCTGGTCGGATCGCCGGGTACCGGCAAGACGCTGCTTGCCCGCGCGATCGCGGGTGAAGCGGGCGTTCCGTTCTTCACCATTTCCGGTTCCGATTTCGTCGAGATGTTCGTCGGTGTTGGTGCGAGCCGTGTGCGTGACATGTTTGAGCAGGCCAAGAAGAATGCGCCGTGCATCGTCTTTATCGACGAGATCGACGCTGTCGGCCGCTCGCGTGGCCATGGCCTTGGTAACTCGAACGATGAGCGCGAACAGACGCTGAACCAACTTCTGGTCGAAATGGACGGTTTTGAAGCCAACGAAGGCATCATTATCGTCGCGGCGACCAACCGTCCTGACGTGCTTGACCCTGCGCTGCTGCGCCCGGGCCGCTTTGACCGTCAGGTTGTGGTGCCGGTTCCCGATATCGATGGCCGCGAGAAGATCCTCGGCGTTCACATGAAGAAGGTGCCACTGGCCCCTGACGTGAATCCGCGCACGATTGCGCGCGGCACGCCCGGTTTCTCGGGTGCTGACCTCGCCAACCTCGTGAACGAGGCTGCATTGTTGGCCGCGCGCCGCAACAAGCGCCTCGTCGCGATGCAGGAATTCGAGGATGCCAAGGACAAGGTCATGATGGGCGCGGAACGCCGCTCCATGGTTATGACCGAGGACGAGAAAAAGATGACCGCCTATCACGAAGCCGGTCACGCGCTCGTGAGCATCAATGAACCGGCATCGGACCCGATCCACAAGGCAACCATCATCCCGCGCGGTCGTGCGCTGGGTATGGTGATGCGTCTGCCGGAACGCGACAACTACTCGTATCACCGCGACAAAATGCACGCGAACCTTGCTGTCGCCATGGGCGGCCGTGTCGCCGAAGATATCATCTTTGGACACGACAAGGTTTCGTCTGGTGCTTCGGGTGACATTCAGTACGCCACCGATCTGGCGCGCAATATGGTCACCAAATGGGGCATGAGTGATAAGCTTGGCCCGCTGATGTATGAGCAGAGCCAGGAAGGCTATCTGGGCATGGGCTCAACCTCCCGCACCATGGCGGGTGCCGAGACCAACAAGCTGATCGACGCCGAAATCAAGCGGTTGGTTGAAGGCGGACTGGCGCGCGCGGAAGACGTGCTCAAGAGCCAGGAGGACAAGCTTCACCTGCTCGCTCAGGCCCTGCTTGAATACGAGACGCTGACCGGTGAAGAAATCACTCAGCTGCTCGAAGACGGCAAGCTGGATCGTCCTGATGAACCGAAAGGCCCGACGATCACCAAGCCGGTTCAAGGCTCGGCGATCCCGAAAGCGGGCAAGCGCTTTGGCTCTGGTGGGGAGGCACCGCAGGGCGCCTGACGCCTCCAAGAGTTCACTTACTATTCAGGCCTTCTGAGTGTACGGTCCGCCCGTCATTCAGGAGGCCTTTTTCATGCTGCGTTCCGCATTCCTTGCCGCTGCAATATCGCTCGTAGCTTTCTCGCCTGCTCAGGCATCCGACGAGGAGATTACGGTTGGCGAATATCTGGAAATCTGGGCCAAGATCGATGCGGTGGCGATCCGCGCAGAAATTGAGGCGGGCAAAGAGCTCAACATCGACAACTATCCCAACGCCAAGCGTGCGTCAGAGGAAGTGGGCGCCATCGCGAAAGACTATCGTGAGCAGTTTGAAGCGGACCGAAAGGCGGGTCGCACACCGGAGAGTTGCCTTCCGGATGGCGAAGCGGAAGTGAACACCGATGTGTTGATCCCGCATCTGCAAAGCTATTCCGATAGCGACAAAGCCACGGTGACGATGGTGCAGGCCTTCGCCGATCTGATGAAAATGACCTATCCCTGCGGGTAAGCCGGCTCAGAAAGCGCCGAGCAACAACAGCGCTTGCAGGAACAGCACAATCACGATCACGATGAAGATCAGCAGCGCGAACAGCCGCCACAAGGTGGAGAAGCGCCCGAGTTCGTATGTGTGCTTCAAATGCTTGTAGAGATGCAGCGGCGCGACCGTCGCAAGGATCGTGAATGCCCATCCGCCAAAGCCGTCGATCGGACTCACTGCAATCAGTGACACGACGATAAACAGCAGCGACATGAAGCTGAGCGAATAGGTCACGAACACGGCGTGATCATAGGCCTTGAAGCGCCTCTTCCACGCGAACAACAGCCATACAAACGGGATCGAGAGCGGGATCAGCAGCCAGCTGAATTTGTAAGCGTTGGCCTGAAGTTTGTAGAGCATCAGGCTAGGGTTTTCGGTCCACTTATCAGCGAGTTTAGCGATGAAAGGGATGTTGCGCAGCTCGCTTCCGGGATTGGTGTTGACCTCCAGACCGCCCACGCTTTCCTCGCTCTCACCGTCACCCAGGAGCCCTCTCAAGCCCCGAAGTTCAGCGACGTTGCCTTCGGCTTCATCCAATGCGGCTTGAGCGGCTTCGCGTTCGGCAGAACCCTCGGGCATTTGCTGGATGGCTTCGGTGCGCTTCTGCAATTCCGATTCCCAGGTCTCCTCGGCTTGCTCCAGCGTTGCCTTGCCCTCTTCGCCGAATGACAGGTCACCCGGCACGCCAATACCGACCATCTGAAACACAGCGAACATCGCAAACACGCTGAACAACAGCATCGCCATCGGGCTGATGAACTTCGCGCGCTCGCCCTCAACATATCGGCGGGTCAATTTGCCTGGTTTGAATGTGAGCAGCGGCAGCGTGGCCCAGAATTTGCCATCAAGATGCAGAACACCGTGGATCAGGTCGTGCAAAAGCGCGGTTATGGTGCGGTGGACGTAGCGTTTCTGACCGCATTCGGGGCAATAGGTCGATGTGACAGTCGCGCCGCAATTGGAGCAAGTGCCGCTCTCACCGCCCTGCGATGTTTCGCCGTGGCGTGGCTCGACCGCACGGCCAGCCAGTGCGCCTTCGATTGCGCCGCCAATTCCGTCTACCACATCGCTCATTGGCCCAATCCCCTGGTATGTTGCGTTGCAGTATACGGAGGTGCACCGCAGATGCCAGAGGCGGATGCTATCGTTTGGCCAGTTTGCGCTCGATAGAAGTCCAAAGCGCGGCAAATCCCCGTGCGGCGGGTGAGTTCGGGGCGAATGCACCCACGGGTTGGCGTTTGACCGCGCATTGTTCAATCGCGCTCGCTTGCGGAATGATCGGCCATTTGGGCTTGGCTTCGCGCGCTTCACGGTGAAGGTTGCGGCGCATATCGATCATGGAGAGCACGGGCAGGATCGGCGGATGTTTCTTCCCGCTGCCGCGCACCTCGGCCACGACAAGGTCCAGCGCCCGCGCCGACAGCGGGGAGGGTGGCAAGGGCACAATGATCAGATCTGCTGTGCGCATGACCTGCGTGCTGACTTCGTTAAGCACTGGCGGACAATCAAAGATTATCCGCTCATAATCCTTGGACAAGCTGTCGGTCAGCTTGGCCAGCCGTTTCTTCTTCCCGATGGAGGCAAACTGGCGGTCGAGCGTGCGAATGCTCTCATCCGCCGGCAGCAGATCGAGACCTGAGTATTCGGTCGACCGGATCAGTTTCTTCGGGCTGCGATCAGCGGAAAACACCGATTGCGCGGCGCGCTTTTTCTTGGGGTCGACCCCCAGCAAGAAACCGGAGCCGTTGGCCGCATCCAGATCCCAAAGCAGCGTCCTGCGCCGTGAGATCTGCGCCGCGCACCAGGCGAGGTTGACCGAGAAGGTTGTCTTCCCGACGCCGCCTTTCACGCTGTAGATCGCAATCGATGCCATATTGTTAGCCGTTGGTTAGCCCTGCCAAGCTCTTTCGACCTCCCTTGCACCCACGGCAACAAAAAAGGCCGCCAAAGTGGCGGCCCTTTTCATATCGGGACAGATTGTCCGAAGTCTCTAAGCGTTGGACTTAGCCTTCGTAATCAGCACCGATTGATGTTGAACGGGTCGGAGTCGATGCCGTGATGCGCAGCGCTTCTGCCGACTGGCTCAGCGAACCGATGTCATCTGCTTCGTCTTCATCATCCGGAAGAATCTTCTGGAGGCCGGTGACCAGAGCTTCGTTCAGCTCTTTCGGCTTGATCGTCTGTTCAGCGATCTCGCGCAGGGCCACAACCGGGTTCTTATCGCGGTCACGTTCAAGGGTCAGCTCGCTGCCGCCCGAAATCTCACGTGCGCGCTGTGCAGCGAGCAGAACGAGATCAAAGCGGTTAGGAACCTTGTCGACGCAATCTTCAACGGTAACGCGTGCCATCTGTGGGCCTTTTCAAAACGGGTTGTCTGGAATGTCGCAGCATCTAGGTGCGAGGGCGCATTGAGTCAAGAATTTGCAACCTGTGGCGGAGCCGCGCATTGAGAGGCCATGGGTACGCAGCCGCCTGACAATTCAAACGATATGTCTGACGAAGAGTATCGTGATCCTGAAAGCTTTGAGATCGAAGCGCAGGGGCATAGCTTTCGGTTCATGCCCTCCGGCGCGGACCGGCTTGCTGCGGTGCTGGAGCAGATCGAAAGCGCGACATGCTCAATCTATGCATTCTATTACATGTTTCAGGATGACGAAGTGGGCACCAAGGTGCGCGACGCGTTGGTTGATGCGGCGCGGCGCGGGGTTGATGTCCGCCTCATCATCGATGCCTTTGGAAGCGACGCGCCTGATTCGTTCTTTGATCCTCTGCGCGAAGCCGGGGGACACTTTGCGCTGTTCTCTGCACGCTGGAGCGTGCGCTACCTCATCCGCAACCACCAGAAGTTCCTGATCGTCGATAGCGAACGCGTTTTGACCGGCGGCTTTAACATTTCGCAGACCTATTTCGATCCGCCCAGCAAGAATGGATGGTGCGATCTCGGCGTTTTGATCGAGGGCGACATTGCAAAGCGGTTTGTGCGCTGGTTCGTTCTCGTCAAAACTTGGGTGGAGGGCAACGAGTCCGAGTTTCGACTGTTGCGCAGGATGGTCCAGAACTGGAACCCGGGCGATGGCGGTGTGCAACTGCTGGTCGGCGGGCCATTGGTCCGGCGCGGCAATTGGGCGTGGCGTTTCAAGCATGATCTTGCAGGTGCAAAGCGGCTGAACACTGTCAGCGCCTATTTCACTCCAACGCGAAGCATCCAACGGCAGTTCGCCCAACTCGCGCGCAGGGGTGCGGTGCGGATTATCACGGCGGGAAAGTCGGACATGGGCGCAACGATTGATGTCGCCCGGTTGCACTACAAACGGCTTCTTCGTGCCGGTGCAACCATCCAAGAATTTGAAGCCTGCAAACTGCATATGAAGCTGCTGGTCGTCGATGACATTTGCTATTTTGGCAGTGCCAATCTCGATAAGCGCTCGGTCCGGATCAATGTGGAGCTGATGGTGCGAGTGGAAGACGCCGCATTGGCCGATCGACTGCGCGACATGATTGCCCACTTGGAAGGGGCAAGCCAGCATGTCGACGAGGAATGGTATGCTAAGCGCGCAACCTTCTTCAATCGCCTACGTTGGCGGCTTCTATACTGGATCTCGCTCGCCGATTACCGCACCGCGCTCAAGCTCAACCAATAGGCGCTATTCGTAGCCCCAATCAGAATAATCCTTGAGATTGGGCGAGGTGAATTTGGTGTACTCGCTTTGGAACAGCAGCGGCACCTGACCGGTTGAGCCGTGACGCTGCTTGGCGACGTTGACCGATGCCTTGTTCTTCACCTGCTCATAGGCTTCTTCCCAAGCGCGATATTTTTCGACCGCGTCAGGAGGGCTGGTTTCAGTCGGGAAGTCCGGCCGGGTGGCTTCCATGTAATAGTCATCGCGATAAACGAACCAGACCATATCCGCGTCCTGCTCGATCGAGCCGGATTCGCGCAGATCGGACAGCATCGGGCGCTTGTCCTCGCGTTGTTCCACCGCACGGCTGAGCTGGGATAGCGCGATCACGGGTACGCTGAGTTCTTTCGCCAGCGTCTTCAGACCACGGCTGATCTCGGAGATTTCGTTGACGCGGTTGTCGTTTGCGCGGCCGGAGCCCTGCAGCAGCTGTAGATAGTCGACCACGATCAAACCAATATCGTGACGTCGCTTCAGTCGCCGTGCGCGGGTGCGCAATCCGCCAATGGTGAGCGCTGGTGTGTCGTCGATGAACAGCGGAAGTTCGGCCAGCTTCTGGCTGGCAAAGCTGAGTCGCTGAAAGTCATCGCGGCTCATCTTACCGCTGCGCAAGGCTTCCGAACTGATCTCCGCTTGTTCGGCGAGAATACGCGTTGCAAGCTGGTCAGCGCTCATTTCCAGGCTGAAGAAAGCGGCAGGCGCCCCGTAATTGTGCTCGCCGCCATCGTTCTGCCATTTCAAATGCGCTTCAGCACAGTTGAAGGCAATGTTGGTCGCGAGCGAGGTTTTGCCCATGCCTGGACGACCGGCGAGGATGATGAGGTCGGAATTGTGCAGTCCGGATGTCTTCCGGTCGAGCGAGTCTAGACCGGAGGTTTTGCCGGACAAGCCGCCGCCTGAGTTCATCGCGGCTTCGGCCATCTTGATCGCTTCAAGAGCGGCATCGCGGAAGCTGGAGGCTTCATTGCCCGTCGCGGCGCCCTCGGCGACTTTGAACAGGTCTGCCTCGGCTTGCGAAATCCGGTCCATCGGATCGGTCTCTTCCGATGTGTCCAGCGCGCCTTCGACAAGCCCGCGGCCGACACTCACTAGCTCACGGAGCAAGGCGAGGTCATAAATCTGCTGGGCAAGCTCTCGCGGGGCGAGAAGACCGGCGCCATTCGCAGTAAGCTTGGCGAGATATTTCGGGCCTTCGAGTTCTTTGAGAGCTTCGTCATCTTCAAAATGCGGACGCAAAGTCACCGGCGATGCGGTGGCATTGCGCTCGATCATTTTGAGGATGCGCTCGTAAATCCGCTCATGCAGCGGCTCAAAGAAATGGTCAGGCCGGATCGGGACCGAAAGCTCTTCTATCACGCGGTTATCAATCAGCACCGCGCCCAGAAACGCCGCCTCCGCCTCAAGGTTTGAGGGGAGTTTGCGCGCTGTTGCCGCATCGTCATTGGAGGAATCGCCGCCGACGAGTGATAGTTTTTCCGGTTCACCCATGCGCCCCTCAATGCGCCCGATTACCTGATTCAGGCAACCGCTTTCCGGCTGAATATTTTTCGCATGCGCTGTGGATTGCGTGGAGAGTTTTCAGAAGTGCTTGAACTGTTGCGGGACGATCTGCGAAGGCTGCTGCGTCATGGCCAACCTGCCGCCCGATTCCGATGCCCCATATCAAGGGCCCCATCGCATTGCCCACATCGCTCTGGATGAAGAGACGATCCTGTGGCGCAATGCCGATGTCGAGCAGGAGCGGCGCGTAGCGATCTATGATCTGATTGAAGAGAACACCTTCAAGCCGTTGCGGAGCGTTGATCGGGGGGCGAAGGGGCCATACCGTCTGCAACTCGCGGTGCGCGATGGGCGGCTGGCGATGGATATTGCTGATCAAGGCGACACGCCGCTGGAAACGCTGCTTATCGGTCTCGCGCGGTTTCGCCGTCCGATCCGCGAATACTTTGCCATCTGTGACAGCTATTATCAGGCGATCCGCAAGGCGACGCCTGCCGAAATCGAGACCATCGATATGGCGCGGCGCGGCATCCATAACGAAGCGGCCGAATTGCTGATGGAGCGGCTTGAAGGAAAGGTCGAAACCGATTTCGCCACCGCACGCCGTCTATTCACCCTCATCTGCGTTCTGCACATCAAGGGCTGACCCAGAACCGTGGCACGATCTCGACGCAAAAGGGGGAGCGCGGTGCGCCGCTGGATCCTGCGGATCATCGCATTCGCTGTGCTGCTGGCCATCGCCTTTGCCGCGTGGTTCTGGTGGGACATGCGCGAATGGCGCCCTTCGGAAGAGAACTATCCCGAACAAGGCGCCGTGATCGCCACACGTGCGCCGGTCACCAAGTTTGAAACGATCAAGGCCTTGGGCGGCGACTTCGCCTATTTGCAATTGGGAAGCCACACGACAAAGCCCGATCCCCGCTTCGCGCAGCGGCTCGCCAATGCTCGCAAAGCAGGGGTCCAGGTTGGTGTGATCTATCCCTTCGATCCATGCGCCAAGGCCGATCCGCAAAGCTCGCGCTTTTCATTGATGGTGCCGCGCGATGGAGACTTGTTGCCTCCCGCCATTGGGCTGACACATACGGCAGTGGACTGCGAGGAACCTGTTAGCGATGCCGCGGTCGAAAGCGAGCTGATGACGCTGGTCAACCAGATCGAGATGCACGCGGGCAAGCAAGCGATCCTGAAGCTGGGCCCAGATTTCGAAGCGCGGCACAGCACGGCGCAAAGCCTCGCGCGCGATTTGTGGCTGATCCGCGACCGCGTGCGCCCGGATTACGCGCCGCGCCCATGGCTGCTATGGAGTGCGAACAGCCAGCTGGTAAGCGAGGCTTCCGAGGAACCGATTGAATGGGTGGTGGTGCAACGATGAACCTTGATCAAGCGACTGAAACCAAGCTGATCGCCGCCGCGCGGGCTGCGGCCGAAGAGGCCTATGCGCCCTACTCCGACTATCAGGTCGGCTCGGCTCTATTGTTTAACGACGGCTCGATCATCACCGGCACCAATGTCGAGAATGCCAGTTATGGCCTGGCGCTGTGTGCAGAGACGGTCGCAGTCGCGCGCGCCTTTGGCGAAGGGCGACGCGGCGGCTTGCAAGCGGTTGCGGTGGTCGGGCCGACGGATAAGGGCGATGGCCTGCCGATCACCCCATGTGGCCGTTGCCGTCAGGTGCTCAATGAAATGGCCGCACTGGGCGGAACGGACCCGCTGATCCTATGTGTCGGAAACCAAGAGGTGCGCGGCGTATCGCTTTCAGCACTGCTCCCCGCCGCCTTCGGACCGGATCATCTGGCGTGATAGCCTGTAGGCTTGGGGCTGAGATTCTCCCAAAGCCTTCTCAGATATAAACGTAGATGGTCCTCGATTGAATGAAGACTGGATTGAACATCTGGGTTTTGAAGCTCTTGTTGACCTTGACCGTAGCCTGCTTTTTCTTGGCATCCACCGAGATGATCTCGATATTCGCGCCCAAAATGTTTTCAAGCGTTACTGGATAAGGAGATTTGCGGGGATTGGTTTTGATTGCCCGCGGATTCTTTTTGAGCTCATTGCCCTCAATCGTCGCAATATAGCTGAATCCTCGGCCAGCGACATCGTCACGAATGGCCATGACCAATTCGACCCGGTTCTTCCCCATGAAGCGATTTACCTTCAGTTCCATAACCGCGTTTTGAGCATCGGGTTGAAAGAACTTCGCTTCGAAAGCAGCCGGGCTTATCGGGCGCGCGGTCTGCTCAGCTTTGTCCTTTGCACCAGCGAGGAAGACATGATCAAGTTTCTTATCGTCATTTGAGTCCGCAAAGCAGAAACGAACAATCGTCTCGTATTTTGACAAAAAGCTGCCGATTAATGCTTCGGCAAACTCTGAACGGCTGCGCTGGTTCACTCCGCAATAGAGGCGGCCGGACGCACCGCTGAGACGTCGTGTTTTTGCCGGAGCTACGACTGGATCAAGTTTGGTGCCAGCCGGAATCTTATGGGAGAACTCTCCAATCTCAACCGAAACCGGTTCGAGCAAGGTCATCACTTCGGAGTCGAAGATCTTACCACGAACAATCACGTCACCCCCCGTCACGGTGACAGGGTTGTGCATGGCAATGTCTGCCTTCGTTGCGGCGACCATTTGCGGGATCGTTGTGACCGACGTTTTCGCCGCCATCAAAAAAACAGCAGCGGGTATCAAGAGCAAGGTGCGCAACAAAGCGCCGGACTGAGCTTCCATAGACTTTGAAATCCTATACTGCGGTTCCGTTAAGTTGCCCTAAATCAACTGAAATCGCCAAACTAGCAACTGGCTTACTTGAGCAACCCGCCCAAGCCTCTCAGCGGGTTCTTGCGGAAGCCGCGCTCTTCGTTGCCGACATACTTAAAAATGCCGTCGAGGCCCTGATCGGTGACGGTTTTGTTGATCCCTGCACGGTCGAAGCCAAGCTCGCGTACGATGCTGTTGCCTGATGCCAGTTTCTCGATCTGACCGTGAATGCCGGCGGCTTCCAGCGCGCTGTCGATCAGCGGCTCTAGCTTGCTGTGCAACACGTCATTCGAGCTTTCGCGAAGATATTGCGTGCCACCATCTGCCTGCTTGATGATGCCTGGCGCATCGGTGAAGGACAGATCATCGATTGCGGTGCGGAAGATCGGCTTCGCTTCGCCCGCGGCAACGCCCGCTGCATCGTTGATGCCGCGCAGAATGCCATCGAGGCCGGGCAGTCCGGCAACGCTGCCAACCGCGCCGAGCACATCACCCAGCAGGCCGCCGCTCTTCTTCTTGCCACCGCCTAGGCCTGGCAGGCCGATGCGAATATCCTCATCGTTCCAATAGGCACCCGGCTTGGCGAGCTTATCGAGCGCGCCATCGGTCGCCTTACCAAGGATGGAGGAGAGGCCGAGCCCGCCCGATTTGCGTTTACCAAACAGCTGCGCCTGAGCCGCGCTGGGCACAAGCAAACCGCCGCCCGCAAGGCCAAGGCCGGCGAGCAAATGGCGACGGTGGAGCAATGTGGGTTCGGGTTTCATGGCGCGTCCTCCTGTTTGATGCGGTCCTACCTCTAGGCCACATCACCGCGCCGCAGGCTGAACCAAACGCCTGCATTTGTAAATTCTTGTAAGCGTAAGAGGGGCTTACGCAGCCCCGGTTTCAAACCATTCGACCAAAGCAGCGAGGCAGTCACGCGCCAGCAATTTGCAGCGTTCGGGCGACCATCCTTGCTCCGGCTCAGGGAAGTCGGCGAGGTCCTTGTACGGCATCTCCAGCGTCATCGCGCAGGCGCCAAAACGTTCGGCGACGAGATTTGTGCTGATGCCGAGATTGGCTTTGCCTGCAGGCGTTACGGGATAACCGAGCTTGGTCTGGAAATCGGGCGTGCGGCGATCAAGGATGCGCTGGTAGCGATAGTATTGATCGCCAAGCTCATCCGTCCAGCTCGGGATGCCTTCAAAGCCCGCTAGGAACACGGCGGGGATCGCCTCGTCCCCGTGCACGTCCATGGCGAAGCGTACGCCGGTTTCATCCATGCGATTGCGGATAGCGAGCACTTCGGGTGACTTGTCTGCGCTCGGCTCGCTCCATTCGCGGTTCAGGTTGGTGCCCACCGCGTTGGTGCGAAGATGCCCGCGGCGTGATCCATCGGGATTGCAATTGGGCACGACATAAAGGCGACAATGCTTGCGCAGCGCGCGCGCAACCGGATCAGTGGGATCGGTCAGGCATTCCAGCGCACCTTCCATCCACCATTCGGCCTGTGTTTCGCCGGGGTGCTGGCGGGCATAGAGCCACACCGGAATATCACCTTCGCCCATCTCCAGCATGTCGAGCGGCTGGCCATCCAGAGTCTCGCCAAGGCGGACCAATTCTACCCCTTCGCTGGCGGCGGCTTCCGATACGAGATCGTGATGCCGCTCCATCGAATAGGGCGCGAAATAGGCGAAGTAGGCGATGTTCGAGGCGGGCGTGTAGCGGATCGTCAGCGTGCCGCCGTCTTCATCCTTGTCAAAGCTCGACGCAGCGCGGGTCCAATACTCGCGGTCTTCCGAAACGCAGGAATCATAATCGGGCCAACCGCCTGGATAGGCGCTGTCATTCAGACCTGTAATCTTGAGCTCGACCTCTTCGCCAGCGGCTCCGCACACGCGAAAGTGATACCACTGCTTGAACTCGCTCATATGGTCTTTGGGGATCGCGAGACGTGCGCTGTTTCCCTCGATTGCGAGCACTTCAATGTTGCCGCTGTCAAACGCAGCGTCGATGGCGATATTGGTCATGGATGGCCCCTTAGCGGCAATAATCTTTACAGATCGTCGACGTCGATACTGACAGTTTCGCCATTGCCGCCGGGGAAGTCCCTAAACAAGGCCTTAGCGAGAGCCTGCGCCGAAGCATCCACATCCGAATAGGGCGAATTGACGCTGGTGGGGATTTGCGCGCGGCCTTCCCACAGGGTTTCGGTCTTGTCATTGGTCAGGCGCACTGAAAGATCGGTGATCACCGCAGGGCCGCTTTGCCCTCCGCCAAGATTGATGCCGATGCCGCCGCCAATGCCGATGCCACCAGTTCCGCCGCCAACACCGACACTGACAGGGCTGCGGCCGCGTGTGCTTGCCCCTTCGATCGGATTGCGACTGGTGCGGACAGCAGCTACTTGGATGCCGGCACCTTCCTGATCCACCACGGTGTAGCCAAGCGCACGCAGCTCATTCTCGACTGCGGCCGCGAAGGCAGTTTTCACCTGCTCATTGTCTATCTGTTCGGGGAAATAGACCACTACGGAGCCTTGCCCCAATCCATCAGGGTTCTCCGAGATAAAACGCGTGACCTCAACCGGACCGGTGTAGCTGCCAACGCAGGCAGACAGACCGAGCGCGAGAACCGGGGCGAGAATAAAGTGCGACAAACGAGGCATGGTGACTTCCCTTCTGACAAAGCTATAGGCCAGCCTTGTCTTCCTGCAAAACCAATCCGTATTTATGGAACAACAGGATACACCTCTTTGAAACCTGAATTTGGTAGGCCTGCGACATGACAGATACGCAAAAACCTTCGGTGCTGGTCACAGGCGGCGCCGGTTATATCGGCAGCCACGCTGTTCTGGCTCTGCGCGATGCGGGTTACCCTGTTGCGGTAATCGATAACCTGACAACCGGTTTCAAATTCGCGGTGCCTGAAGACGTGCCTTTTTATGAGGGCGACATTGAGGATGGCGACCTCCTTGCACGGATATTCGCCGAGCAAGGCACGAAGGCGATCATGCACTTTGCCGGCTCAATCATCGTGCCCGAAAGCGTCGAGAATCCGCTCAAATATTATCACAACAACACGGTGAAGAGCCGTGCGCTGATCGAGGCAGCGGTGAAAGCGGGCGTGCCGCATTTCATCTTCAGCTCGACAGCGGCGACTTACGGTGTGCCGGAAACCTCGCCGGTTTCGGAAACCACGCCGCAAAAGCCGATCAACCCCTATGGCTGGTCGAAGCTGATGACCGAGCAGATGCTGGGCGATGTTTCGGCGGCGCACCCGATCAATTTCTGCGCCCTGCGTTATTTCAACGTCGCGGGCGCGGACCCGCAGGCTCGTTCCGGCCAGTCAACGGCTGGTGCAACCCATTTGATCAAAGTGGCTGTTGAGGCCGCGCTGGGCAAACGTGATGGCGTGGCTGTGTTCGGCAGTGATTTCGACACGCCTGACGGTACGGGTGTGCGCGACTATATCCATGTCAGCGATCTTGCGGCGGCGCATGTTCTGGCCTTGGAGGCGCTGATGGAGCAGCCCGAACGTTCGCTTACGATGAACTGCGGCTATGGCCGTGGTTTCTCGGTGCTCGAAGTGCTCGATGCGGTTGATCGGGTTACGAACATGAAGATCAACCGCACGATGGAAGGGCGGCGCGCAGGCGATCCCGCGTCGCTGATTTCCGATCCTTCGCGCATCCGCGCCACCTTGCCGTGGAAACCGCAGCACGCCGATCTGGATGCGATCATCCAGCATGCGCTGGCATGGGAACGCAAACTGTCAGACATTCGGGGAAATGGTTGACGAATCTGCGGCGCGCCCATATGTGCGCCACTGAAATTCCGCGCGTCGGACTGATTCCGGCGCGCTTTTATATTCGAGAGACAGACGATGAAGATCCGCAACAGCCTTAAGTCGCTGAAAAACCGCCACCGCGATTGCCGCGTAATCCGCCGTCGTGGTCGCACCTATGTGATCAACAAGACCAACCGTCGCTTCAAAGCTCGTCAGGGCTAATTAGCGTGTTGATCGCGCTCGGGTGACCGAGCGCTTACAGCGGCCCGCCTCCAAACCGGAGCGCGGGCCGCAGTTGTTTGTGAAAGGGCGTGACTTGGAAAAAGCGGTGGTCTTCGATGTCGGTCGGGTGCTGTATCAATGGCAGCTGCGCGCACTCTTCGAAAAGCTGATCGACGACCCGCAAGAGCTTGACTGGTTCCTTGCCAACGTCGTGACGGAAGAATGGCACTTCGAACATGATCGCGGCCGCGCGCTGGCGGATATGGTGCCGGAGCGGATTGTGCAGTTTCCGGACTATGAAACGCACATCCACGCCTATGCCACGCGTTTTAACGAGACGGTGCCCGGACCTGTTGAGGGCACGCATGATATTGTCCGCCGCCTATATGCCAGTGGCGTGCCGCTGTTCTGCCTGACCAATTTCGGACACGAGTTTTGGGAGATTTTCCGGCCTGAACATGCGATCTTCGATCTCTTCGAAGACATCATCGTCTCGGGCACGGAAAAAGTCGCGAAGCCCGAACCGCGCATCTACCAGATTGTCGAGGAACGCAGCGGGCGCAGCGGCAAGTCTCTGTTCTTTACCGATGACAATCCCGCGAACATTGACGCTGCCAAAGCGCGCGGATGGGATGCTCACCTTTTTACCGATGTAAAGTCGCTGAAAGAGCAGCTTGTTGCGTCCGGTTTTCTCGGCTGAGCCATCCCATAAATAAAAACCCCGGCTGCAGGTTGGGGGACACTGCGCCGGGGTTCTGAGGGGCCGTACAAGTGGAGAGTTGTGGACGGCCGGGGAATTTGTGAGCGCTAAGGCTTACTTGCCGTTGCACTTCGCCAGTTTGGCAGCTTCCAGCTTCTTGCCCTTGGCGGTGAAGCTCTTGATCTCACCGAATTCACGGGCGAGGCCACGGCATACAGTCATCGGACGCGACGTGCCTTTGTTGGCGACGCACTTTTCATCCTTACAAGCCCAGGCAACGCCGCCTGCGACAGCGCGGTTTTCGTCGGTCGGAGCAGCCAGCTCAACGCTGTAATAAGGCGCTTTGCTCTTGGCTTCGGCGGCGACCGGTGCGGTGGCGGCGCCAAAGGTGAGGCCGGTGTAAAGAACGGCTGCGGCAAAAACAGAGAAACGGCTTGTGCGGTTGAGGGAGAGGGTCATCGCATTATTCCTTCAGTTGGGGGTCAATCAAAACTCAAAATTGTGCAATGCAAAGTTTCGAATCAAAACCAGTTGCGAATCACTACCTATGTGATTAGGTTTCAGGTTGCAACTAAAAACTGAAATTAATTTGTGCCCGCGAAAAAACACGTTAGAGATAGGTAGCGGGAGGAGAACTTAAATGGGCGATATCAGAGAACCACTTCGCGAGCTTATCGAATGCGGGCTACCGCAAGCGCTTGAAGTTATGGGCGAACGCTGGTCTTTCATGATCCTGCGCGCGAGCTTTAACGGGCTCAAGCACTTCGAGGAATTCCTCAGCGAGCTGGGAATTGCGCGCAATATTCTCTCCAACCGTCTCGCCAAACTGGTCGAACACGGCATCCTCAAACGCGAGCCTTGCGCCGATGATCGTCGTAAGATCGAGTATCGTTTGACCGAAAAGGGGTTTGATCTGCTGCCCGCGATGATTGCGCTGCGCCAATGGGGCCAGAAATACGGTGCTGAATTGGTTGCCGAAGATCCGGTGCTGGTGGATCAGGCTGATCGCCTGCCAATAGGTCCGGTTTCGATCCTAGCCCATGATGGCCGTATTCTCACCCATGAAGACCTTTGGATGGTCAAGCGCGACGATGTCGGCAAGCGCGTCGATGGCTCGATCGCCACGCCGTCCGGCACGTCAATGGGACAAGGCGATGTGATCGACCTGACCAAAAAGAAGGCTAGCGCTCGATAGAGCGCCCGATAAGGTGTTGATGGCGCGGCTCCGCCCGCTGCGCCTACCTGTCTGATCGGCTAAGCCGCCTCAATGTCAGGCGTCGCAGAGCTCTCCATTCACGACATTCTGAAGCAGACCTTCGGTTTCCCGTCCTTCCGCGGGCAACAAGAGGCTGTGATCGGCCGCGTCATGGACGGGCAGAACACGCTCGCGCTGATGCCGACCGGTGCTGGCAAATCGTTGTGTTACCAGATCCCAGCGCTCGCCCGCGCAGGCACAGCGATTGTCATTTCCCCGCTCATCGCTCTGATGCATGACCAGATCCGTGCTGCCAACGCCGTGGGAATTCGGGGGCTTCCCTGACCTCCGCTGATGCAGACCGCGCCGAAACGGTGGAACGCTTACGCAATGGTGATCTGGACCTTCTCTATGTCGCACCTGAACGCGCGACTTCGCCGCATTTCCGTTCTTTGCTTGAGGCAGCCGACATATCGCTGTTCGCAATTGATGAGGCGCATTGCGTCTCGGAATGGGGGCACGATTTCCGCCCGGACTATCGCGGATTGCGGCCGCTGCTCGATCATTTTGGCCATATCCCGCGCTTGGCGCTGACGGCGACGGCGGACGAAGTCACCCGCCACGATATCCTGAAGCAACTCGGCATTCCCGAAGAGGGGATGATTATCGCCGGGTTTGACCGTCCGAACATCCGTTACGCGATCAGCCCACGCAACAACGCCGCCAAACAGATTGCCGATTTCGTCACCCGCACACCGGGGGCAGGGATCGTCTATGCGACAAGCCGCAAGGGCACCGAGCAGCTGGCCGAAAAGCTGAAAGCCACTGGACGTCCGGTGGGCGCTTATCATGCAGGGCTACCACCCGAAGAGCGCGCGAGGGTGCAGGCCGAATTTGTCGCCTCGGAAGATATGGTGATGGTCGCCACCATCGCGTTTGGCATGGGCATCGACAAGCCTGACGTTCGCTTTGTGATCCATGCCGGCCTGCCCAAATCGGTCGAGGCGTACTATCAAGAAACGGGCCGAGCGGGCCGCGATGGCGATCCGGCGCAGGCGCGGCTTTTCTGGGGCGCGAGCGATTTTGCCAAAGCCCGCCAATGGCTCGGCGAAATCGAAGAGCATCGCATGGCCAGCGAGCGGGCGCGTTTGAATGCGCTTGCCGCTCTGGTGGAAACGCCCAAATGCCGCCGCCGCATCCTGCTATCCCATTTTGGCGAAAGCCCGCCCGAAAGCTGCGCTTCGTGCGACAATTGCGAAAACCCGCCTCAGGTGATCGACGTGACGCAGGTCGCACAGAAGCTGCTTTCTGCGGTGTACCGCACCGGTCAAAGCTACGGCATCGGCCATGTCGAGAAGGTTCTGCTGGGCCGCGACGATGATCGCGTAATAGATCGTGGGCATCACGCGCTGTCCGTGTTCGGCATCCTCAGCGAGGAGGAGGCACCGCTATTGCGCCCGGTGATGCGCATGGCGATGGCCTATGAGATGCTCGAAAACACCGAGCATGGCGGCCTGCGTTTGGGTGCCGAAGCGCGCGCCGTTCTGAAAGGCGAGCGCGATATCACCATCGCCGAACCGCCCAAGAAGCAACGCCGTCATCGAGGCGGTGGCAGTGAGGCCAATCCGGTTGGCGATCCGCTGTTCGATGCGCTGCGTGAACGCCGCAAATCACTCGCACAGGAGCACGGCGTGCCCGCCTATGTCATCTTCCACGACAGCGTGCTGCGCGCGATGGCGACCGAGAAGCCCGAGACACTGGGCGAGATGGGACAGATATCAGGTGTCGGCGCGAAGAAGCTCGATAACTGGGGCGGGGCTTTCGTCGAAGTGGTGCGCGAGCATGCGGCGCAGTAGCCGCTCAGCGCACACCAACAAATTGCCGATAGCTGAGAGCCTCCGCAACATGCGCGCGGCCGGTCTGCTCTGCACCTGTCAGGTCGGCCACGGTGCGAGCCACGCGCAGCATTCTTGTGTAACCGCGCGCGGAAAGGCGCAGTTTCTCGGCGGCTTGCATCAGCAGTTGTTTGCCCGCTTCGTCGGGTGTGGCGTGGGCTTCGAGTGTTTCGCCTTCCAGCTCGGCATTGGAGCGCACCCCCTATTGGTCGAGCGCGTTCGGGCGGCGGCGACGCGGGCGGCGACTTCTTCGCTGCCTTCGGTTGGTGGCGGCAAGGTCAGGTCCATTGCGCTTACCGCGCCGACTTCGACATGCAGATCAATTCGGTCGAGCAGCGGACCGGATAGCTTACCCTGATATTCGCCGACACAGCGCGGATAGCGGTTGCAGCCTTGGTCAGGGTCACCGGCATAACCGCAGCGACACGGATTCATCGCGGCCACCAATTGGACCTGCGCAGGGAAGGTGACATGCGCATTGGCGCGCGCGACATCGACTTGGCCTGTTTCGAGCGGTTGGCGCAGCGAGTCGAGCACCGGGCGCTGGAATTCGGGCAATTCATCGAGGAACAGGACGCCCAGATGCGCAAGGCTGACTTCGCCGGGGCGGACCTTTAACCCGCCGCCCGTCAGCGCCGCCATGCTGGCTGAATGGTGCGGCGCGCGGAATGGGCGGGCGCGGCTGATCTGACCGGACTCTAACGTCCCTGCGACCGATTGCACCATCGACACTTCGAGGGCTTCGGTCGGCGTGAGCTCTGGCAGGATCGAGGGCAGACAACTCGCCAGCAGGCTTTTGCCAGAACCCGGAGGGCCGACCATCAGCAGGTTGTGTCCACCCGCCGCCGCAATTTCGAGCGCGCGCTTCGCGGTTTCCTGCCCTTTCACTTGTTTTAGATCAGCGACACTCGCCGCGTCCGCCACATCGCCCCGCACCGGATCGGGCAGCACCTGCGATCCTTTGAGATGTCCCAGCAGACTTGAAAGGTCCTTGGGTGCAAGGACTGGAACGCCGCTGGCCCATTTGGCTTCTGATCCCTGTTCGTATGGACAGATCAGCCCTGCCTCCGCTTCGCTTGCATGGAGAGCCGCGATCAACACGCCCGGTGAGGCGACCACGCGCCCATCCAGCGCCAGTTCGCCGACCGCTATCCAATCGGTCAGTTGCTCGGCATCAGTCACGCCCATCGCCGCGAGCAGGGCCAGCGCGATGGGCAGATCATAATGCGATCCGTCTTTGGGAAGGTCGGCCGGGGATAGGTTGATGGTGATCCGTTTAGGCGGCAGCGCAAGGCCCATCGCCGATAAAGCAGCCTGCACCCGTTCGCGGCTTTCGCTCACCGCTTTGTCCGGCAGGCCCACAACGGTGAAACGGGGAAGGCCCGAGGCAACTTGGCACTGAACTTCGACCTGACGCGCTTCGAGACCGAGATAGGCAACCGTCCTAACCAGCGCGACCATACAGCTAACTCTGCCCCCGAAAGCCCCTAAGGCGTTCATTTGTGGAGAAGAAACACCCGATTGTCGAGCGCCAAGGCAATCAAATGAAAGTATTTTGAAAGTATAATGGTTGGCGAATTGGTAGCGGGCTGCGGGCCATTTAAAGGCTCATGGAACGCCTGATCGCCATTTTTGCTCTCGCGCTTGGTGCGCTTGCCCTGCCGGGCAATGCTGCCGCGCAGGCCCAGACCGGCTCGCGCACGATCGCGACCGAGCGCTGGGTGGAAGAATGGGATCCGGCCTCTCAACGCTGGGTGCGTGTATCGGACAGTCCGGCAGAGGCCATCGCTCGCGGCCAAGTCACCAGCGTCACCAGCACCACCGTCGTGAACGGTGTCGTTACTGAACACACGCAGACCACCTCGCCTTCGCAAACCAGCGCCGCTTACGTGGTGCCCGCCAAGCGACCACAGGCTGGCCAGAGCGTCGCGCAATATGGCCCGTTTCGCGTGCTTGATGGCAAACGCGCGGCGATTGTGGGTTCAACCGACCAGATGAGCCCCACCTACTTTGATGCGATGCTGCGCGACTTCCCCGGGATCGAGGTGCTGGAAATGATCGAGGCGCCGGGCACCAAGCATGACATCGCCAATTTGAAAGTAGGCCGCAAAATTCGCGCCGCCGGCATTCGCACCCACGTGCCCATGGGCGGTTCGGTGCGTTCGGGTGCGGTTGAGCTGTTTCTGGCCGGTGCCACGCAAACGATGGACGCGGGCGCGCAGTTTGCGGTGCATGCGTGGCTTGATGCTTATGGCCGTCAGCCGCAGGATTTTCCCGCCGATCACGAAGCCAACCGCCTCTATCTCGATTACTATGTCGAGATGGGCATGAACGAGGCCAAGGCACGCAAGTTCTATGCGATGACGAATTCGGTCCCGCATTCGAGCGCGCTGTGGCTGACTGACGAAGATATGAGCCAATGGGTGAACACAGCGGCTGACCCGCTTCCGGCGCGCCGGATGTTGGCTCAGGCGTCAGAGCCGCTGCCTGTTTCGGTGGCGGATGAAGGTGCGCTTGCCATGGTTACGCTCGATCTTGATGCGCTGGCGATGCTCACCGTCTCTTCGGAGCCCACTCCTGTCCCTTCCATCGCTTACGCCGACCTGACAACCCAGACGCTCGCCTTGGCCATGTGAGGGGACGATGTGAGGCAATCCGATGTGCGACTCTGCTTGACTCACGGTTCGCATTCCCATAACTGCGCGCGCCTGATCGGGCGTTTTTAAAGCGGCCAACAATGATTGGTCGCGGCAACGGCAAACAGCTTTGCTCAGTCGCAACGCCATTTAGATATTCGAGGAACACATGAAGCGGACCTTCCAGCCCAGCAATCTCGTGCGCAAGCGTCGCCACGGTTTCTTTGCACGTAAAGCCACTGTCGGTGGTCGTAAACTTTTGCGCGCGCGCCGTCGTCGCGGTCGTAAGAAGCTCACTGCCTAATTCTCTGGCGCCCTCGGGCGCCGGTCGCAGCGCGTCCGCGCTGCTTGGCTTTCGCAGCACAAGCTGCGATGCGCATTGGCGCTTGCGGGCTCCCTTTGGGGGCCCGTTTGCATTAGTAGCCTCGTAATGACCCTACCCCCTCACCAAACGCGCCGATTTTCTCGCGGCGAACAAGGGGCTTCGCAATGCGAAGCGGGGGTTTGTGCTGCTGACCCGGCCAAATGACGGACAGGGCATGCGTGTAGGGATCACGGTTACCAAGAAGATCGGCAACGCCGTGGTGCGCAATCGCATGAAGCGGCGTTTTCGTGAGTTGCTGCGCGCTGCATTGCCTGAGCATGGCTTGCCTGACCACGATCACGTGCTGATTGGCCGCGCTGGTGGGGTCGAGCGTGATTTCACGAGCCTTGCCGATGAGCTGTCCGAAGCGCTTCAGCGCGCACGCGAAGGGAAGAGCGATTCCGGACGCGGCCGTCGCCCACGACGCGGAAACAAAGCCCACACACAGGCGAATGGAGGCCGGTCTTGAAGCATGTCCTTATCTGGATTGCGCGCGGCTGGCAGCTTGGCCCTTCGCGCATTTTGCCCCCCACATGCCGTTATGCCCCCACTTGCAGCGACTACGCGATTCAGGCGCTGACCAAATATGGTGCGCTCAAGGGTGGATGGCTGGCGATAAAGCGGCTAGGGCGCTGCCACCCGTGGGGCGGGGATGGCTATGATCCGGTTCCCTAAGGGGGTTGGGATTCGTAGGTGTTATACCTATCTAACACAGCACACTAGAGATCACTTAGGGTTATAGACTTGGACAATTCGCGCAATCTGTTGCTCGCCGTTGCACTTTCCGGCTTGCTGATTCTCGGTTGGGATTTCGCCATGCGGGCGTTCTATCCGCAGCCGGACGAACCACCCCAAGCCGCGCAAACCGCAGCCGCTACTCAAGGCTCCAACGCAGCTCCCGCAACCGCTGCCTCTGGCGAAATTGACGCTGCTGATGCTCCGCCTGCAGGCCCGGTCGAGCTCAACGATGCGCTTGAAGGCCGCACGACAGTCGCGATTGATACGCCGCGCATAGGCGGTTCGATCGATCTCGCTACGGGCCGTGTCGATGACATTGTGCTCAAACAGTATCGCAAGGAAGTCGACAAGGGTTCCGACCCGATCCGCCTGTTTTCGCCGGAACGCACCACTGGCCAGTATTTTGCAGAGTTTGGCTTCCTTAATGGCGGCAAGCGCCTGCCCGACGGTGCGTGGAGCGCCGATGGTGACAAGCTGACGCAGGACACTCCAGTCACTCTCACCCGCACGGGCGAAGATGGCGTGACCTATTCGATCAAGCTCTCGGTTGATGGCGAGTATATGATCACCGCCGAGCAGTCCGTTGCGAACGGCGGCGAGGGCGCGGCTATTGTCGAACCATACGCCTTCCTCAACCGCAGCAGCCGCAACGCGACGCCTGATCAGTTTATCGTCCATGCCGGACCTCTCGGCGTGTTCGACGAAGTTCTGAACGACCCGCACTCCTACGAGGAACTCGCCGAGCTTGAGAAATGGTCGCCGGGGGTCAGCCTGATTGGCTGGGCTTCACCGATGATTACTGGCTCGGCGCGCTGGTGCCGGACAACCAAGCCGAAGGGGCGAACGCCGAAGGCAGCTTCCGCGCGCTTGGCAACGATCTGTTCCGCGCTGACGTCCGTTATTCGGCAGTTACTCTGCCCGCAGGTGAAAGCCTGACCCGCTCGACCCGTCTTTTTGCAGGCGCCAAAGAAAGCGCGATCCTCGACACTTATGAAGACAATGGCATTGCCCAGTTCGGCAAGGCGATTTCATGGGGCTGGTTCGAAATCATCGAGAAGCCGCTTTTGTGGCTCCTTCGCACATTCAACAGCTGGATCGGCAACTTTGGCCTTGCGATTATCGCGCTGACATTTGTCATTCGCGGCTTGCTGTTCCCGATTGCGCAAAAGCAATTCGCCAGCATGGCATCAATGAAGGCCGTGCAGCCGAAAATGAAGGCGATCCAGGAGCGCTACAAAGACGACAAACAGAAGCAGCAGCAAGAGATCATGAAGCTGTACAAGGAAGAGAAGGTCAATCCGCTGGCCGGCTGTCTTCCGCTGCTGATCCAGATCCCGATCTTCTTCGCGCTGTATAAGGTTCTGATCCTGTCGATCGAAATGCGGCACGAGCCGTTCATTCCGGGCTGGATCAATGACCTTTCCGCGCCTGATCCGTGGACTTTCCTGAACCTGTTCGGCCTGCTCGATTTCAATGTCGTCGGCACGATCTTCGGTATTGGCGTTCTCGCTGTGCTGCTGGGTGTCACTATGTGGCTGACCTTCAAGCTCAACCCGAGCGCGATGGACCCTGTGCAACAGCAGATTTTCAACTTCATGCCGTGGGTGCTGATGTTTGTGATGGCGCCGTTTATGTCGGGCCTGCTGCTGTACTGGGTGACTTCAAACATCCTGACGCTGGCGCAGCAGAAGTATCTGTATTCGCAGCACCCTCAGCTGCGCGCACAGGCCGAGAAGGACAAATCCGAAATGGCGCAGAAGGTCGCGCGCGAAAAGGCTGAGAAAGCCAAAGCGAAGGACTGAACGTGACGCCTGAAGAAGAGCGTGAGCAGGAACGCCGTGAACGCGCCGCCTCGCGTCTTTTCTCCGGGCGGGTCGACTTCCTGCTTTCCGCGCCGCAACTGAAATTTCTGCCCGATCCGACTGTGCCGGAAATCGCCTTTTGCGGGCGATCCAATGTCGGCAAGTCCTCTCTGCTCAACGCGCTGACAGGGCGCAAAGCGATTGCGCGCGCCTCGGTGACGCCGGGCCGCACGCAGGAGCTGAACTTTTTTGAAGTGGGCGATCCGACGCTGTTCCGGCTGGTCGATATGCCGGGATACGGTTTTGCCAAGGCTCCGGTGGCCGTAGTCGAACGCTGGAAGAAGCTCGTCAAAAGCTATCTGCGCGGGCGGGCGGTTCTGGCGCGCAATCTCGTGCTGGTCGACAGCCGCCATGGTCTTAAAGATGTCGACCGAGAGATGATGACGATGCTCGACGAAGCCGCTGTCGGCTATCGCATCGTTCTGACCAAGACGGACAAGATCAAAGCCAGCGCACTGGAGCGGGTGGCCAATCAGGTGGCTGATGAAGCGCGCAAACACGTTGCAGCGTTTCCCGAATTGCACCTCACCAGCAGTGAAAAGGGCATGGGTATCGAGGCATTGCGCGCGGCAGTCGTGGCTGATGCGCTGGGTGAAGAGGCGCTGCGCTAAAGCCCTACCGTTGGGTCTTCGTCGAAAGCAGGTGAAATCCACTTGCCAATCCGGCTCATCCCCTGTTCAAACGCTCTCAGCAACAAACATGTGAGGCGCAGCACCTATGTTGCGCCTGCAATCCAGCACCCGAGAGAGACACTATGACCCGTCGCATCCTGCCCCAGATCCTTTGCACCGCATCCGCTGCCGCGCTTCTTGCCGGTTGCGCCGCCACTGGCGAGAGCACTGATTTGGGTGCAGCCTCTGACGGGAACGATCAGGCAAGCGCTCCCGCCATTCCCGAAGCCACCGGCTATTTCGCCAAGGACAGCGACCTGCCGTTCCACGCGCCGGACTTCACCAAGATCAGCGAAGACGATTACATGCCCGCGTTCAAACAGGGCATGGAAATCCAAAAGGCCGAAGTGCAGGCCATCATCGACAACCCTGCCGCGCCGACTTTCGACAACACGATCGTCGCGTTGGAGAAGTCGGGCAAATTGCTGGGCCGCGTGGCGCGGGTTTTCTTCGCGCTGACCGGATCGAACACCACCGACCGGCTGGACGCGATCAACACCGAAATCAGCCCTCAGCTTTCCGCGCATGGCGACAGCATCACGCTCAATCCGGAGCTCTTTGCTCGGGTGAAAGCCGTCTATGACAAGCGCGCGGCGATGACTATGACGCGCGAAGACGCGAAGCTGCTCGAGAACACTTATGAAAGCATGGTCCACGCTGGCGCGCTTCTGACCGAGGCCGAGCGCGAGCGTGTCAAAGAGATCAACACCGAGCTTTCGACCATCACGACCGACTTCTCGCTCGCCGCGCGCAACGCGATGAGCGAGCAACCGCTGATCGTTGACACCAAGGAAGAGCTTGCTGGCCTGAGCGATGCGCAAATCCAGGCCGCTGCCGATTTTGCCAAGGAGAAGGGGCAGGAGGGCAAATACGCCATCGCCCTGCAAAACACGACGCAGCAGCCGCTTCTGCCGAGCCTTGAAAACCGCGCGACGCGCGAAAAGCTGTTCAAGCTCAGCTACAACCGCGCCGACGGGACGACCGACATCGACACGCGCGTCACGATCGCCCGAGTGGCGGCTCTTCGCGCCGAAAAGGCCTCGCTGTTCGGACAGCCCGATTGGGCGAGCTACACCATGTATGACCGCATGGCGAAAACGCCCAAGACCGCGCTCGATTTCATGGGCCAGATGGTCCCCGCACTCGCCGCCACACAGCGCCGCGAGGCCGGTGTGCTGAACGATATGATCAAAGCCGAAGGCGGCGATTTCGAAGTGAAGCCATGGGACTGGTACCGCTACGCCAACAAGGTGAAGGCCGAGCGATTTGACCTCGATGAAGACGCCGTCACCGAATACTTCCAGCTCGATAAAGTGCTCGAAGATGGCGTGTTCTTCATGGCCGAGAAGCTCTACGGCCTGACCTTCAAGCGCCGCACCGACATCCCGGTCTACCACCCCGATGTGTGGGTCTACACCGTGTTCGAAGCCGACGGTTCTGAACTCGGCCTGTTCTACTTCGACCCGTTCCAGCGTCCTTCCAAAGGCGGCGGCGCGTGGATGAGCAACTTTGTCGACCAAAGCTATATGACGGGCAACAAGCCGGTCATTTACAACGTGCTCAACATCCCCAAAGCATCCGAAGGCGAGGTGCAACTGGTCAGCTTTGACTGGGTCAACACCACCTTCCACGAATTCGGCCACGCGCTGCACGGCTTCTTCGCCGATCAGAAGTATGAAAGCCTCTCCGGCACCGCCACCGCGCGCGACTTTGTCGAGTATCCCAGCCAGGTTCACGAGATGTGGATGGTCTGGCCAGAAGTGCTCCAGAACTACGCCAAGCACTACAAGACCGGTGAAACGATCCCGCAGGAAATGATCGAGAAGATTGAAGCCGCGGCGAAGTTCAACCAGGGATACGACTTTGGCGAGACGGTCACCGCCGCGCTGCTCGATATGAAATGGAGCGCGCTGTCACCCGCTGAAGCCAAGGCGCTGATCGGCGACAAGGCCGCCGTGGACGCGTTCGAGCGCAAGTCTCTGCAAGAGCTCGGCCTTGAAATCGACCTCGTCCCGCCGCGCTATCGCAGCACCTATTTCAACCACATCTTCAGCGGTCCGGCAGGCTATTCGGCGGGCTATTACAGCTATCTCTGGACGCAAATGCTCGACCACGACAGCCGCAACTGGTTCGCCGAGAACGGTGGCCTCAGCCGCAAAGCGGGCGACCATTATCGCAAAACCGTGCTCAGCCGCGGCGGCACGATGGACTATTTCGATATGTACAAGAACTTTGCGGGCCGTGAGCCCGATGTGAAGTACATGCTCGAAGCGCTGGGACTCACCGGGGGGTCGGAAGGCAAAAAACCGTCTGCGCCCCCGATCATGGACAGCGAGTAAAGCGGTCTCCAAGCAAGAGGGCAATCGGACTCTTCAGCCCGATTGCCCCGCTTGACGTTGGATTGGCTTCACCTCGGATTGAGGGTGTCGCGCAGGCTGTCTTTGGTCGCCAGGCCAGCCAAGACGGTGCCAACCGTCAGCACGGCCACACCAATGCCAACCACGGCAACGGTGCTCAGCCCGCCTTCGCCATCATCCTTTTGTTCATCAGCATGTAGCTGAGGGCCGAATGTCGCGATGCTTAGATCGTTGATCAAAAGCTCCGGGCGGTCACCAAGCGTGAGACCAAATTTGGTTGTTACTTCCAACGGCTGGTCAACGCTGTCCGCGTTACTGCGAAACGGCGCATCCAAGTCATCGGCGTATTGTCGCGAGTGAAGGGCGAGCTCAATGCGCGGCGGCGCCTGTGTCCTTCTCTCGTTCCCGCCAAGTGTGAGAGTGATGCCAATCGTGGCGCGCGTTTCTGACCCGACTCCATGGGGGAACCCGTCAAGATGCCGCGCCGAGGCAGTTTGCGCTCCAAATACTGAAATGGAGATCACCAGCAGGACGGCTGTCAGCCTGAAAGTCGGGCTGCTTCTGATCCTAAACTGCGTCCTTATCTTGTCTCGCAGTCTCTCGAGGGACTGCAGGGCCTGTTCGATCCAGTCGATTGCGATGAATATGGGATGTTCGGCTTTGGGAAAGTGCATAGTAAGTCCTTTCGTCGACGAGGGTCGACGCAAATGATTGAGTAGAGTGTGAAGGTTTGGCGCAGATCGCTGCGCCCGCTGCGACAGCGCGATCTTTCGCGCGCTATCGCAGGATTACAGGTGACACGATCACGCCCGTTGGGGCTCGATTGCGGCTGTCGGCACCCGCCAATTCCAGGCGAGAAATGTGATTGTCAGCAAAGTGCCGCCCATGACCACGAAGAAAAAATAGTCATCGAGATCATTCGGCGGTGCCAAGAACATGGCCAGCGTCATCAATGGCGGCAGGACGAGGTTCAGGCGCCGCGAAGCCGATGGCTTGAGCAAGCTGGACAACAGCATGGCGAGCAACAGCAGTTGAACCACCACCGCGCCGGCCAGCAATGCACCCTCGGTGACGGGAGCGCCATTCATTGTGCCCGCAAGTATTTCCGTGATGGTGCTAGCCATTGCCATTTCGTGCATGTCACGAAACAGGCTGTTCAAAATCACAAACAGCCAAAGCGATGAAAGTACGAAACCAAAATTCTCATGTGCGAATGTTTTGAACATAGCAGCCTCCTTTGGCTGCCATTTCGTCTATTCTGTTTGTGAATGGAATTGACCAAATTCGTTCTTCTACTATACGAAAATAGATGAACTGGGATGCGATCTCGTTTGACTGGAACCATATCCGGGCATTCCTGGCAACGGTCGAAACCGGGTCGTTTTCGGCTGCGGCGAGGGCGCTTGGGCAAACCCAGCCAACGCTAAGTCGACAGATTTCAGGCTTGGAAGAAGCTCTTGGTGTGACGCTATTTGAGCGTGGCACGCGGATCATGGAGCTCACTGACTCGGGCACTCAGCTGCTTTCCCAAGTGCGCGAAATGTCTGAAGCCGCATTGCAGATTTCGCGCATATCGACTGGCAGCAGCCAACAGATTGAAGGCGTCGTCCGGATTAGTTCGAGCGATGCGATGGCAACATACACCCTGCCGGCAATATCGATCGCGTTTCAGAGGTTGTATCCGAAGGTCAGTATAGAGATCGTCCCATCAAACGAGGCGACCAACCTGACTTTGCGCGAAGCGGATATCGCGATTAGGCATTCCCGCCCTGAACAACCCGATCTGGTCGCAAAGCGGCTGCCTGATATCAGCGTATCGTTGTTCGCGTCCGAGGCTTATCTTGCGGGCCTGCCTGCGATGAAGAAGATGGAGGATCTGTCCGCCGCCCGCTTCATTGGATATGAACAGCCCGAACGGCTCATCCCGCAGTTCAATGCGCTCGGAATTCCTGTCACCAAAGACAATTTCGCGATCACCACGACATCCGGCACCGTGATGTACGAGCTGGCGCGCAAAGGAGCAGGGGTGGCCCTATTGCCGACGGTGATTGCCGAAGGACAATTGGGGCTGCGACGTGTTCTTCCTGAGGCCCCAGTTTTACCTGTGCCGACATGGCTGGTCACGCACCGTGAAATTCGGACCAACAGACGCATCCGTCTGGCCTTTGATCATCTGGTTCAGGAGCTCGAGAAAGAGAATTGGTCGAGCATGGTCGCGGAGGTCTGAAGCCCTCACCCCGCAAACAACTGCCCTACATCCTTAAACGCCTTGAACTCCAGCGCGTTGCCTGAGGGGTCGCGCAGGAACATGGTGGCTTGCTCACCCGGGCGGTCGCGGAACCGGATGGTGGGTTCGATTACGAACTCGGTGCCTGCTGCGCGCAGTTTCTCGGCGAGCGCCTCCCAGTCCTCCATGCTCAGCACCAGACCGAAATGCGGGACGGGGACTCCGTGGCCGTCGACATGGTTGCTTGCCGTGTCGCCTGCGGTTCCGGGAGCCAAGTGTGCGACGATCTGGTGACCATGAAAATCGAAGTCGATCCATTCGTCGGAAGATCGCCCTTCGCGGCAGCCGAGTAGCTCGCCGTAAAACACGCGGGCCTTGGCCAAATCATCGACGGGGAAGGCGAGGTGGAAGGGCGGGATGTTCATGTGCGTATCAATGCCCCAGCGCGCGGGGGAACGCCACATTTTCCTACTCGCTCGCGGTGTGCAACGCCTGCACTTCCATGCCTCGCAAGTCCCAGCCTAGCCAATCCACTCCCATGATCCGCGCGGAATTCCAACGCGAGCTAGACCGGCTGCGTTCGCCCGGGAATTCTGGTTCAGGACAGTGTTTCAATTGTGCCAACGTTCAGCATGGACGCCGCACAGATGAACGCCTAAAGCCGCATCAAACGACCCCAAGGTGGAGCGGGAACGGCATGAAACTGATCATCGGCAACAAGAACTACTCAAGCTGGAGCATGCGCGGCTGGCTCGCGGCGAAGCAGTCCGGCCTGCACTTTGAAGAGATCATGGTGCCGATCATGGGCGAGCAGTGGGAGCAGCAGAAAGAGGAAATGGGCGAGGTTCAGCCCAGCCACGGCAAGGTGCCGATCCTGTGGGATGGCGATGCGGTGATCTGGGATAGCCATGCGATCCTTGAGTACCTCGCGGACAAGGTCGGTCGTGATCGCTTCTGGCCAAAGGATGAGGCTGCGCGCGGAATGGCCCGCGCAATGGTCGCCGAAATGCACTCCTCCTTCGCTGCCCTACGCCGCGAATTGCCAATGAATGTGCGCCGCCGGGTGGAGATCGAAAACGTCTCGGATGAATGCCGTCAGGACATTGTGCGGATACTTGGCCTATGGGCAGAGGCGCGCGCGCGGCATGGCAAAGCAGGGCCGTTCCTGTTCGGCACCTATGGCGCCGCGGACATCTTCTTCGCCCCGGTGGTATCGCGCTTCATGACATACGGGATCGGAGTGCCCGGTTTCGCGGTTGCCTATATGCAGGCGATTGCCGAGCACGCTTGGACGCAGGAATGGATCAACGCAGCGGAGAACGAAGAGTGGGTGATCGAGCAATTCGAAGCCGTCGCATAGGCGCGTTTGTCGCTGCCCTAGCGCTTTGGCTGATGCCGCAGCAGGCGATGGCCTGGGGCTTTTACGCGCATCAGCAAACCGCCTCGATCGCAGAGGCGAATGTCTCGCCGGAAACCCGCGCCAAGATCCGCAGACTGCTGCTCAGCGCCAAAATGCTGGGCACGCCGGAATGCAAGCTTGAGACCATTCAGGATGCGAGCGTGTGGCCCGATTGTGTGCGCCGTACCCGCTGGCGCTGGGGCTACACGGCATCGTGGCACTATCGCACCGCGCCGATTTGCGAGGCATACGACGCGCGCCGGAATTGCCCGGGCGGATCATGTGTGACCGCTCAGGTCGAGCGCAGCCACCGCCTGCTCGCTGACGAAAGCCTGCCTGATCACATCCGCTTGGAAGCGCTCGCGTTCCTCGTCCACTTCGCAGGCGATGTGCATATGCCGCTGCATTCGGGCGATAAAGGTGATCGTGGCGGGAACGACCGCAAGGCAGATTACTCGATTGTGCCGGGTTATAATCTGCACTCGATTTGGGATGGTCCACTTGCGGAGCAGGCGATTAGCGATCCCGCTGATCCGGTGGCGCGGGTTTACAGTGCCGCCGAACGCGCGGAGCTGGGTGGTGGCAGTGCGGCCGATTGGGGGCGTGAAAGCTGGGAGATTGCGCGCAGCTTCGTCTACCCCACGGCCTTCGACACAGACGATGTGTGCGGGCAGGAATTGCCGGATCAGACTGTTGTGACGCGCGAGGATATCGAAAAGGCAACCCCGATCGCCCGCCGCCGCGTGATCCAGTCGGGCCTCAGGATTGCCGAACGTCTGGAAAGTGCCTTTGCGCCCGGACCGCTGCCCGAGCCGGAGCGGCTTTAGGGCAGGCGTTCGGTGTCGTAACGGGTGCCATCCTTGCGGAAGTATCCGTCTGGTCTGAATACCATGTCGATGTCGGGATACTCGCCGCCATCTTTGTCGCGCGGCCCCGCGCTGATGGCGATAAAGACCACATCTTCGTCAGATCGGTTGTGCAGCCGATGCCCATTCTCGACCCCCGCTGCCCAGGCCAGAACATCGCCAGCCTTCACCAGAGTTTCGCCATCATCCTCGATCAACACCGCCTCTCCCGACAGCATAACCACCAGCTCGTCCTGCACCGTGTGCCAATGCCGCTGCGAGGAATAGGCACCGGGCTTGAGCACGACGTGGCTTGCGCCCATTTTCGAAAGGCCCGCCACCACGCCCAATCTGCGATACCAGCGCCCTTCGACATCGGTATCGAATGGCGCGGGATAGCCGGTGGCGTTGGTTTGTTCGATTCTGCTCCAGATCAAGCTTGGGCATTGGCGAAAACTCCTGCTAGGTCCGTCACTATGAGTGTCGCCCTTGATTTAGCCAAGCGTCTGATTGCCGCGCCCAGCGTAACGCCTGCCACCGGCGCGGTGTTTGATGAAATGGAAGCCATGCTGAAGCCGCTGGGCTTTGACATTCACCGTTTCCAGCGCGGCGATGGCGAGGAAGGCAGCGACGAGGCTCCGGTTGAGAACCTGTTCGCGATCCGGCGTGGTCCGAAGGGCACTCGCCATGTGTCGTTGGCAGGCCATTTGGACGTGGTGCCGCCCGGCGAGGGATGGGCGGCCGATCCGTTTGTGCCGGTCGAGCGCGGCGAGCTGCTCTATGGTCGCGGTGCGGTGGATATGAAGAGCGCGATTGCCTGTATGGTCGCGGCGGTCGCCGAAGTTCCGCAGGATGCGGGCACGATCAGCTTTATCATCACCGGCGATGAAGAAGGCCCTGCGCTGCACGGCACGCGCGCTCTGATCGACTATATGCGCGCCGAAGATGTTGAACCGGACCTTTGCCTTGTGGGTGAGCCCACAAGCGTCAACCAGCTGGGCGACATGATGAAGATCGGACGGCGCGGTTCGGTCAATATCTGGCTGACCGTGGACGGCACGCAAGGCCATGTCGCCTATCCGCATCTCGCCGATAACCCGATCCCCAAACTGGTCGCTATGTTGGCCGAGCTGGATGCGATCACTCTCGACACCGGCACGGACTGGTTCCAGCCCAGCAATCTCGAGATCACCGAGATGGAAGTCGGCAACAAAGCGCACAACGTCATTCCTGCGCAGGCCAAGGCGCGTATCTCGATCCGCTTCAATGATCTGCACACCGGCAACAGCCTGTCCGAACGCGTGGTCGCGATTGCCGAGAAGCATGGCGGCCGCGCACTGCCGATCATTTCGGGTGAGCCGTTCCTCACCGAACCGGGTGCGTTCTCGAACATGTTAGCGCAGGCCATTGAGGCTGAGACAGGCATGAAGCCCGAGCAATCGACCAGCGGCGGCACATCGGATGCGCGGTTCCTGCGTGCAGTTTGCCCTGTGATCGAGTTCGGACTGTGCAACGCAACCATGCACAAGCGCGACGAGGCGGTTGCGATACCCGACCTCGATGTGCTCACACGGATTTATACACGCGCGGCGCTGGGGGCGCTGGCGCTGGAAACAGAACACGAAGGGGCGTAGCCGCACATGAAAGCTTGGTTTGCAATTCCGCTGTGGCAGCGGGTGATCGGCGCACTGATCCTCGGCATCGTTGTCGGCTATCTGTGGGGCCCGGGTGCGGAGAGCATCAAGATTGTGGGCGATATCTTCATCGCCTTTATCAAGATGCTGGTTGTACCTCTGATATTCTTCAGCCTTGTCGCGGGCGTTGCCTCCATTGGAGACTTGCGAAAACTGGGCAGCGTCGGTTGGCGCGCGCTTTTGTTGTTCGTGGTGACGGGCCAGATTGCGGTGTGGCTTGGCCTCGCCATCGGCACGCTCGCTCAGCCAGGCGCGAGCGTCGATGGCCGGTCAATGGAGCTCGATCAGGGCGCTCTTGATCGTGCGACGGAGCGTTCCGAGCAAGGCGTAACCATCCAGCAAATGATCCTTGAGATGGTCCCATCCAGCCCGGTGCAGGTGATGGCCGATGTCAACGTCCTGCCGCTGATCATCTTCTCGCTGCTGATCGGGATCGGCATCCTGATGGCGAAAGAAGAAGGCGAGCCGGTGCTCAAGATCTTCGAGAGCGGCAGCGTGGTGATGCAGAAAGTCACAATGATCGTCATGGAGCTTACCCCGTTTGGCGTCTTCGCGCTGATGGCGTGGGTGGCGGGCACCTTGGGCGTTGAGGCGTTGCAGGCCCTCGGTATCCTGGTGTTCCTCAACTACCTCGGTTGTTTCCTGATCATTGGGTTGATCTATGCCGGGATGATCAAGTTCATCGCGAAGCTGCCGGTGATCGATTTCTTCCGCGGCATCGTGGACGCGATTGCGGTCAGTTATTCCACCGCCAGCTCCAACGCAACGCTGCCGGTGACCTTGCGCTGTGCCCGCCGTAACCTCGGTGTTTCGAACTCGGTGGCGAGCTTCGTGGTCAGCCTTGGCGCGACGATCAATATGAACGGCACCGCGATGTATCTCGGTCTCGCGACCCTGTTCGGCGCTCAGGCATTCGGCGTTGATCTGACGTGGGGCGATTATGTTCTGATCTCGATCCTCGGCACGCTCGGTGCGATTGGCGCGGCGGGCATTCCGGGCGCGGGTCTGATCATGATGGTGTTGGTGTTTGGTGCGGTCGGCGTGCCGCTTGAAACCATTGCTCTCGTGGCCGGCATCGACCGGATTATGGACATGATGCGCACCACCACCAATGTCAGCGGCGACGCAGCCGTGGCGACGACCGTGGCTAGCTTGACGGGTGAGATCGACCGAGCCGAGATGATCTCGGCGGACGATGTTTAGTGGCCGTGCAGAAGCCAAGCATCGAGCGTGATGGTTGGCGTCTGCTGAGCGGGGAGGCTCGTCACGAAGCCGCTCCTGAGACATTCCCGATCCCCGCGCTTGACGCTAGGATGAATCTCAAAGTCGGTGACTACGCCAAGCTGATCTTCGAGATCAGCGTCGCATCGCAAGATAGACCTCTTCAAGTGGAGCGCATGTGGGTGCTGGTTAGAGAGCAGACGGCTAATGGATACTTCGGCATTCTCGACAACGACCCCTATTGCATCGAAGAAAACGACCGCTTTTGGAGCGGCGTTGAGGTTCCGTTTGCTGCGGAACATGTGATTGCGGTTCAGCCGGGCGAGAAGAAATCGATTAGTCTTGCTAGCCAAAAGCCGAGAAGTGATTGGCCGCGCTAAGAGCTGCTGTCAGCGCCCCCTCAGGCTTCTTCGGCACCCACCATCAAAATTTGCACAGCCTTAGTCCACGCTTACGTGCATAGTTGTTGGGGTGAAATCGAACCCATGAACTGGACCCATTCCAATCCTGAGCGACTGTCAGAATTTCCCAGAGTTGCCCCATGTCTCGCGGGGACCGATCGGCTCCGGGTTGCTCCATTGTTCCACGATCTTGCCGTCGGCGAGGCGATAGAGATCGAATACAGCTATATCTGAACCACCGGCGTGGCGTTTCCCATAGGTGACCACATGGTCGCCTGCTCCCATCAGATGGAACAGCATATCGTAGCTCCCCGCTGCCTTGCTCGCGAGCCAGTTGGCTAAGCCGTTTCGGCCCGCTCCTATGCCCGCAGCATGCTGCGTGATGTCATCGGCGACGAACTCGTCAAGCTTGTCGAGATTACGTTCCGTGAGCACCTGCTTAACGAATTCACGGACGATACCTTTGTTCGCTTCGGTATCGGCACCAGCATCGATCTTTGTCGCGCCTCCGACCATGTCTTCGCCAGATGCAGTCGTTTCATATGCCGCGATTGTGTCCCAGTGCTCGAGGATCAATCCGTCGGCGTCGGTGAAGAACATATCCATGGTCACCCATTGGGCTTCACCATTGTTGAGCGATTGATAGGCGCTGCACCAAACCCAAGGCCCGTCTTGGAAGCTTCGTACGATGCGAATGTCGCGGATGGGATTGCGCTCTAGGAACGGTTCGAAGAACTCGAGAAAACCCTCGACGCCATCGGGTACGCCGGTCGAATGTTGCGTGTAGCGATGACCCGTATACTTGGTGACTGCTTCGCGCGCATGCCCTTGTGCGATGCCTTCGAGGTAGATGCTATGCACATTCTCCAACGCCGTTCCCATCGATCAGGCCTCCTTCTTTGCTTTAGGGTTATCTAGCACCTTCTTTCTGAAGCTGCACAAATCCACCAATTCACATCGCCAGCATTCCGGCGTGCGCGCTTTGCAGGTGTAACGGCCGTGCAGGATCAGCCAGTGGTGAGCGTGTAGGCGGAAGGGTTGCGGGACGCGCTTTTCCAGCTTCGCCTCAACGCTTTCAGGAGTCTTGCCTTTGGCTAAACCGGTCCGGTTTCCCACGCGCAGAATGTGCGTGTCGACTGCAAACGTCTCCTGCTTAAACCAGCAATTGAGCACGACATTGGCCGTCTTGCGACCCACACCGGGCAGCCGCACCAGATCATCGCGCGTGTCCGGCACTTCGCCGCCATATTCGTCAATCAGCAGCTGGGAGAGCGCGATCACGTTCTTCGCCTTGGAGTTGAACAGGCCGATGGTCTTGATGTGCCCGATCAGCCCATCAAGCCCCAGATCGAGCATCTGTTGCGGCGTTTTCACCTTCTGGAACAGCGCGCGGGTGGCCTTGTTCACCCCCACATCGGTTGCCTGCGCGGACAGGGCCACCGCCACCACCAGTTGATAGGCGTTGCCATATTCCAGCTCGGTTTCCGGCTCTGGATTATCCTCGGCCAGACGGCGGAAGAATTCGAAGATCTGGTCTTTGGTCATCGTAAGCCGACTACCCGCAATCCCACGAATAGGCCACTTGGCTGAAGTCCCCGCGTGCAAGATCAGCGCTGCGCATCATAAACACGCATTCGCCCGCATCACCCCACATCAGGATATCGTCCGATGTGAGCCGCAGCAGAACGTGATCGTAATCAGCATATTGTGACTCGAAACGGATGTCAGTCTGTGTGAATGCGGGAAAACCGCCGGTATGATGGCACATAGCGCGCGATTGATCATGAGCATCAACCTGCTCGTAGAGCGGGTCGAGATCATGCTCCTTCGACATCGCAAAAAAGCGTTCGTCGGCCTCTTTGTTCGACAGGTCCATTTGATCTTCAAATCGCTCCGCGATCAGCATGACCCCACGCTCTCTCACGGCTTCGCTTTGGCATGGTGTGAAGAGATAATCTCCATCGTTCGGCGAAGTGGGGCGATTATTGAGCGCTCCTATTGCGTCTGTAGCGATCACCCGCACCAGCCAACTTCCGCCGAGCAGATTGTCGAAGTCTGCGCCGTAAAGATCATCCGTTCCGATGAAGAATTGAAGTAGCCCCTCACGCGGATAGCCATCAAGCGGTGCGCAATCATGGAGGTTGACCTGCGCGAGAAAAACCAGTGGTTCGCCAGCTGTGTCACGCGGCCATTCTTCGTTCTCAAGCAGAAATGCCGGGCCAAACAGTCGCGATCCGAGGGGCTCGATTGGTGCATCGGCATCAGGCGTAAAGCGGACCGCAGGTTTCCGCTGTGCGCGATACCACTCGAGGAAAGCCTCCACCTTCCCCTCTGGCAGCGGCGGAAGCGTGTCTGCATCGTCCAATGGTTGTTGAGGGACGGGCGGTTGCGGAGTTTCTGGGGCGCGTGCGCCTTTGCCTATCGCCCTACCGATTGCGTTGCCCGCAAGCCAGACCACAACCACAATGACCACCAGGCCAATTAGGGAAAGCCACTCCAACGCTTACAGCCCCAGCACGTCTTCCATGCGGTACCGCCCTGCCGCTTTGCCGATCAGCCATTCCGCCCCGCGCACCGCGCCGCGCGCGAAGATCATGCGGTTTTCGGCAGAGTGGGAGATGGTCAGGCGCTCCTCGCTTCCAGCGAAGATGACGCTGTGCTCGCCAGCGACAGTGCCGCCGCGCAAAGTTGCGAAGCCGATATCGCCTTCTGTGCGTGCGCCGGTCTGGCCGTGGCGACCGCTGTCCATGGCATCGGATAGGTTCACCCCGCGCGCATCCGCCGCAGCCTGACCCAGCAGCTTGGCGGTGCCCGAGGGAGCATCGACCTTCATCCGGTGGTGCATCTCCAGCACTTCGATATCCCATTCCGGCCCGAGCTTCGCCGCCGCTTCGCGCACCAGATGCGCCATCAGTGTGACGCCTAGCGAGGTGTTGCCGGTTTGGAGTACCGGTATCTCGTCAGCCGCTTCGGCCAGCGCCACAAAGTGCGGCTCCTCCAGTCCCGTCGTCCCGACCAGGATCGGAACGCCCGCGGCTTTGGCCGCCGCGAGATTGTTCTCCAGCGCATCGGGAGACGAGAAGTCGACCACCACATCGCATTGGCCCACCAGTGGCTTGGGGTCGCCGCCGATATCGACACCGACGCAGAATTCGTGTCCGGCCTCTTCGATCGCGCTCGCAATTGCGTGGCCCATCCGGCCCTTGTGCCCGACAATTGCAAAGCGGATTTGCGACTTGCTCATTGCCTTACCTCCGATGGCTATGGTCAAAGGCTATCATGGCAGGAATTGAAAGCATCGTCATCCTTACAGGCGCAGGAATCTCAGCGGAAAGCGGGATCGATACGTTTCGCGCGGAAGGGGGGCTGTGGGAGCAGCACCGGATCGAGGATGTGGCGACGCCAGAGGGCTTCGCGAAGGACCCGGCTCTGGTGCTGGGCTTTTACGATGCGCGGCGTGAGGCTTTGGCCAGCGTCAAACCCAATCCCGCGCATGAGGCGCTCGCGCGGTTGGAACGCGAGTTTGAGGGACGACTGCTGCTCGTCACCCAGAATGTCGACGATCTTCACGAACGCGGCGGGTCGCGCGATGTGCTGCATATGCATGGCGAGTTGAAGAGCGCTCTATGCCTTTCCTGCGAAACACGCGCGCCTTGGGATGCACCGATGTCAAACCGTCCCGCGTGCCCAAGCTGCGCTGCGCCCACATTGCGCCCCGACGTCGTGTGGTTCGGAGAGATGCCGTATCAGATGGAGCGTATCTACGCCGCGCTGACGGGTTGTGATCTGTTCGTCAGCATCGGCACCAGCGGCGCAGTCTATCCGGCGGCGGGATTTGTGCAGGAGGCTCGCATGGGCGGGGCGCAGACGCTGGAGCTGAACCTGGAGCCGAGCGAAGGCAGCCACTTCTTCACCGAATCGCGCCACGGCCCGGCAGGGACGTTGGTGCCGCAATGGGTGGAGGAGGTGCTTACTTCTTCTTCAGCGGCGGCTGGGGGCGGGTGAAGACCAGTTCGGTCTCGCTCGAAGCCTTGGCATCGAAGCTGTAACCCTCGGCATTGAAGGCACGCAGATCGTCTGCCTTTTCGATGCGGTTTTCCATGATCCAGCGCGCCATCAAGCCGCGACCAAATTTGACGTGATACATCAACCGACGGGCCTCGCCGTCCTTCACATTGAGGAAGGTTGCCTCGATCACTTTGCCTGGCAGAACACTGGTGTCGACCGCTTTGAAATACTCATTGGACGCAAGGTTCACGATGGTCTGATCGCCGTGGCCGCTCAAGTCTTCGGTCAGCTTTTCGCCGATGCGGCTGCCCCAGAAATCATAGAGGGACTTGCCGCGCGGGTTCGACATCTTGGTGCCCATTTCAAGGCGATAGGGCTGGATCGCATCCATCGGACGCAGCAGGCCATAGAGGCCCGAAAGAATGCGCAAGTGGTCCTGCGCATAGGCGAGCGTCTCATCACCCAGCGATTTGGCTTCAAGCCCCCAATAGACATCGCCATCGAACGTCAGACCGGCCGGTTTGGCTGAATTGCTGCGCCCATCCAGATCGAAGGCCTTGAACCGCTCTTCATTGAGTTCGGCCAGCTTGTCCGAAATATGCATCAACTTCGCGAGGTCTTTCGCGGATTGCTTCTTGGCCACCTTCGCGATTTCGCGCGTATCGTCGGCAAGGCGCGGCGCCGTGACCTCAAGCTGGGTCTGAGTGTCGTCGAAGTTAAGTTTCTTGGCTGGAGAAAGAAGAGTGAGCATGGGAGCGTCCTGAGAATTCCGGATAAGGGTGCTGTGCCGATAATCTAAAAGGATTGGCGGCTAACGGCCATGTCTTTGCAACGCTTACAGTGATCGAAATTTCCCAAGCGCGTTCGGTGCTTCATCAACGACAGCCCTTGCATTGCGGGTCCTTGGCGATCTTTAGCGTGCGCATGCCCGGCGTCATGCCGTCAAGGATGTGTAGGCGGCCATACATTGGCTGGCCAAAGGCGCTGACTCCGGTGAGCAGTACGCGGCACGCCTGCATTGCGGCGAAGCTGCCGGTCCATCCGGCCATGGCTCCCAACATCCCGTCTTCGGCGCAGGTGTCGCAATCTTCGGCATCGAAGGCATCGCCGACAAAGCAGCGATAACACGCTTCGCCTGCCAAGTGACCGGCGAACGCGCCGACCTGCCCTTGAAACCGACCGACCGCGGCGGAAAGCAGCGGGGTGCGCTCGGCCACGCAGGCATCGGAGACGGCGAGGCGGGTGGCAAAATTGTCGGTCCCGTCGAGCACCAGATCGACGCCCGCGATCAAATCGCCGACATTGCCCGTGTCGATCCGTGCGTCGCTGATGGTGACATCCAGCGCATCGTCGAAATTGGCGAGCCAGCGGCGCGCGCTGGTGGCTTTGCCATGGCCAACATCGCGGGCGGTGAAGATCGTCTGGCGTTGGAGATTGCTCTCATCAACCACATCGTCGTCGACCAAAGTGAAGCGCCCAATCCCTGCGCCTGCGAGATATTGCAAAGCCGGTGAGCCGATCCCGCCAAGGCCGATCAAAGCGATATGTTTGCCCGCCAACGCAACCTGACCTGCACCACCGATTTCAGGCAGTACAATGTGGCGTGCGAACCGGTCGAGACGGGCAGGGGAGAGCTGTGAAGAAGCCATGGAAAGCCTGTTGGCACCATGTGCACAGCCTGTCGACAGGTCTGTGGGTAGACCTGTCGACAGGCTGTGGGCTGACGGTGGAAGCGCGGTAGATGAAGCCTGTGGGTCAACCACTGCACATCATGTTGAAATTATGTGCGAATTAACTTTCCAGCTGGCGAAGCAAACTGCGCACATCGCCGTCCATATCGGCATCGCGCTGGCGCAGGTCCTCGATCAACCGCACTGCGTGGATAACTGTCGAGTGGTCGCGACCGCCAAACTTGCGCCCGATTTCGGGATAGCTGCGCGGGGTTAGTACTTTCGACAGGTACATCGCAACCTGACGCGGACGAACCACGGCACGTGCACGGCGCTTGGATGACATCTCGCTGCGGTCGATCCGGTAGAACTGGCAAACCGTGCGCTGAATCTCGTCAATCGTGATCCGGCGGCGGTTGGCCGAAAGGATATCAGTTAGCTGCTCTTCAGCCAGCTGCAACGACACTTCCTGACCGGTCAGCTGTGCGTAAGCGATCAGCTTGTTCAGGCCGCCCACCAACTCACGAACATTGCGTGTGATAGTGCGGGCAAGGAAGTCGATCACATCCTCTGGCACCGAAAGCGGCGCAAAGCGCGACAGCTTCGATTCGAGGATCGACTTGCGCAGTTCGATATCGGCCGCCTGAATGTCGGCAACGAGACCCATTGAAAGGCGCGAGAGCAAGCGTGGCTCAACCCCGTCGAGCGCCTGCGGCGCGCGATCAGCAGCGAAGACAAGGCGTTTGCCTTCGGCCAGCAGTGCGTCGATCGTATAAAGCAGCTCTTCCTGAGCTTTGGCCTTGCCGATGATGAACTGAATGTCGTCCACCAACAACAGATCGAACGAGCGCAGGCGCGCTTTGAATTCGATCATCTGGTCGCCTTTAAGTGCCTGCACGAACTCGACCATGAAGCGCTCGGCGCTGCAATAGAAGATGCGCGCGCGCGGGTGGGCTTGCAGGAAGCCGTGGCCGATGGCGTGCAGCAAGTGTGTCTTGCCCTGACCGGTGGCGGCCTTGAGATAAAGCGGCGAGAATTGCGGCTGTTCGGTCGCGGCCATGCGCTCTGCGGCGTTCTTGGCGAGAATGTTTGCCTCGCCTGTCACAAAGGCTGCGAAGGTAAGCGACGGGTCGAGGCCGACCGAGCTGGTGAAGCCCGCATCGCCAATCGTGCCCGCAGCAACGGCAATCGCGCTGGCGCCATCATTGGCCGGACGACGGCCATCGTCGAGGCGCAGATCAGGCAGCTGGCGGCGGCCAGGATGCACCTGAATGTTGATGTTGCGCACTTCACTGCGCGCGATTGACCATGCAAGCTGAAGACGGTCGTGAAAACGGTCCTTCACCCAGTTGGCCGAGAACTCGGTTGGCAGGAACAAGTCCAGCGTGCTCGTTTCCTTGTTGACCGTGCCCACCTGGATCGGTTTGATCCACTGACTGTGCAGTTGGTGGCCCAGATCTTTCCTCAACCCCTGACTGATATCAGCCCAATCGGCGGCGAGATTTACTGCTTCTGCATCTTCCATCAAATCATCGTCCGCCTGCCGACGCGTTGACCGCGTCTTATCAATTCTATGCGCCATGCTTTTCCCAATACTCTCCCATCCCCGGATCCCAATCCCGAAGACATATTGATCAATCCACGATGGACAAAACTTCCCCTCCTCCGAAAGCGGTATTACCGCGGAGGGCCCCCTGCCTATCAAACTGTAAGAACCCGGAATGTCCCGCTCCGGATGGCCACAATAAAGAGCTGTTCGCGCCGAAGCGCAAGCGACTTAGTTTAAAAAAAGTGAAATATTCCTGTTGACTCGCCTGAGACCCGCAGACTTGCGTTCAAGTGCATGAATCCAAAAGGAAAGCTGGCGATTCAGCCCGGGCTACAGGTGCGAGATCGCGGGAATTCCTAGGGTTTTGTCTCGTGTTACAATTCACGAATATGACAAACAGAAAAGGCCGCGCCATTGGCGCGGCCTTTTGCTGCATTGCATCATGCTCAATCCGCGCAAAATTTGATCGCGCGGCTGGCGAATCGGAGCGCTTAAAGAGCGGCGACTCGCTTTGAGAGACGCGACATTTTGCGTGCGACAGTGTTCTTGTGCATCACACCGCGAGCGACACCGCGTGCCATTTCAGGCTGAGCGGCTTTCAGTGCGGTTGCAGCAGCGTCCTTGTCGCCGGCTTCACAAGCCACTTCGACCTTTTTGATGAAGCCACGGATGCGGCTCACGCGTGCGGTGTTGATGTCTTCGCGGCGCTGGTTGCGACGGATGCGCTTACGGGCTTGCGGCGTGTTTGCCATATCTTTGTCTGTCTCGCGTTTCTGTGGGGCCGTTTCAGCGACCGAAAATCTGTCTCGATAGTATTCGAAAGTCGGCGATTCACCGCCGGAAAGCGCGCCACATAGTCGGGCGGTGCCGAATCGTCAAGAATTCCCTCACTTCTGACACTTCGCGCAATACCAAGTGCTGCGCCCGCCTTGAACGATGCGGCGGATCGTGCCTCCATCATCGTGGTGGCATGGCTCGCCATCGCGGCCATAGACATTAAAGCGCGTCGCGAAATAACCGAGCTCTCCATCGGGCGCCGCGTAGTCGCGCAAGGTAGAGCCGCCATCTCGGATCGAGGTTTCAAGCACGTCTCTGATCTCCGGCACCAAGCGTTCAAGTTGAGGCTTTGTCACTTTGCCTCCCGCCTTGCGCGGATGGATGCCGGCCCGCCACAAAGCCTCGCACACATATATATTGCCAAGACCTGCCACGACGCGTTGATCGAGCAGGCAAAGTTTCATGCTCTGGGATTTGCCTTTCAGAGCAGTCTTGAGGTGGGCCGCTGACAGGCCGTCACCCAAAGGCTCTGGCCCAAGCGCGGCGAATTGCGACCATTGATCCAGAGCATCGGTGTTGACCAGATCGACCGAGCCAAAACGGCGCGGGTCGCAGAGCGCGAAGTGGTGGTCTGCGGTTTCCATGATGAGGTGGTCGTGCGTGTCGGCCTCTTCCGGGTCGATCCGCCATCGACCGCTCATGCCGAGATGGAAGATCATGGAAGAACCCCGGTCCAGATGAATCAGGCCATATTTGGCGCGGCGCGAAAGACCGGTGACAGTCGCACCCGTCATCACTTGCACCAGTTCGGGCGGGAAGGGGCGGCGCAAATCGGGGCGGTTAAGCGTGACACGTGTGATCCGCGCACCATCAAGGAACCGGGCAAGGCCGCGGACCGTTGTTTCGACTTCTGGTAATTCAGGCATTCACCGCGCTCTAACACTCTAGGCGCGCGGTGCAATTCCATCTAAGGCCTCGCGCATGACTCAATCCTCAGACGATACCGTCTCCTTCGGCTACGAAAATGTCAGCCCAGAGGAAAAGACCCGCCGCGTGGGCGAGGTCTTCACCAGTGTGGCGCGCAAATACGACATCATGAATGATGCGATGTCGATGGGCATGCATCGCGGGTGGAAAGATCGCTTCGTCAAACGGGTGAAGCCGCAGTCGGGTGAGACGATCCTCGACATGGCGGGCGGAACGGGAGACATTGCCTTCCGCATGGCCGATCGCGGCGCGGACATCACAGTGGCCGATATCAATCAGGACATGCTCGATGTCGGTGCCGAGCGCGCGATGGAGCGCAACGAAAGCGAAGAGACGGGCAGCCTCGTCTTCACTTGTCAAAACGCTGAAAAGGTCACTTTTTCCAGCAACACGTTTGACGCCTACACGATCGTGTTCGGCATCCGGAACGTGACGTACAAAGAGAAAGCCCTGGCCGAGGCGCACCGCGTCCTGCGGCCCGGTGGACGCTTCTATTGCATGGAGTTCTCGACCACCGAATGGTCAGGTTTCAAGGAAGTGTACGACCTTTATTCTGACAAGCTGCTGCCACGTATGGGTCAAATGATCGCCGGCGATGCGGATTCGTATCGCTACTTGGTCGAATCGATCCGCAAGTTCCCGACCATGCCCGAATTCGAGCGCATGATCGCAGGCGCGGGCTTTGTGAACACCAAGTACGAATCGATCCTTGGCGGAGCGGTTGCCATACACTCGGGGTGGAAAGTTTAAGTAAGTGACCTCTCCGATTGTTCACCTTACACGCCTCGCCCGGTGGGGCACGACGCTTGCGAACCGGCGCGCGCTGGTGGGAATCGAAGATGATCCCAATGCGCCTACACCGGTAAAAAGGCTGGTGAAGCTGGCGCGCTGGGTCACTTTCACGCGAAAGAAGGGCGAGCGCGATTACGCAGGCGCCTTCCGTGCGATCGGACCCGCAGCGATCAAGCTGGGGCAATCGCTGGCGACGCGGCCCGATCTTGTGGGTGAAGAAGCGGCGCATAACCTCTTAAGTCTGCAAGACAGTCTGCCGCCGGTGCCGTTCAAGGATATCGAAGCTTCGATGGCGTCGAGCTTTGCGCAGCCGCTTGATACGCTGTTCAGCTACATTGATCCTGAGCCCGTTGGCGCTGCATCCATCGCGCAGGTGCACAAAGCCGTCACAACCGATGGCCGCGATGTCGCTATCAAGGTCCTGCGACCGGGAATTCGCGAGAAGTTCGCGAATGACATACAGACCTATGAGTGGGCTGCCGCGCATGTCGAGGGAATGGGAGGTGAAGCCACCCGTCTGCGCCCGCGTGCGACAATTGCGAACTTCAAGCGCTGGACCAATTCCGAACTCGATCTGCGCCGCGAAGCGGCGTCGGCTTCCGAGTTGGCCGAGGAAATGTCGGGCGTGGTCGGTTATCGCATCCCAGCTATCGACTGGGATCGCACCAATGGTCGCGTGATGACCATTGACTGGATCAACGGCACCAAGATCAGCAACCGCGAAGAGTTGATCGCCAAGGGACACAACCTCGATGAGATTGCCGAGCGACTGGTCATCAGCTTCCTGACGCAGGCCATCAGCGGCGGCTTCTTCCACGCTGATATGCATCAGGGGAACCTGTTCATTGAGGATGACGGGACCATCGCTGCGATTGATTTCGGGATCATGGGCCGAATTGACCGGCGCGCGCGGCAATGGCTCGCTGAGATCCTCTACGGCTTGACCACCGGCAATTATCAGCGCGTCGCCGAGATCCACTTTGAGGCGCAATATGTGCCCAGCTATCACTCGGTCGGTGAATTCGCCACGGCCTTGCGCGCTGTGGGTGAGCCGATGCGCGGCAAGCCGGTCAAAGAATTGAGCGTTGGCCAAATGCTCGACGGGCTGTTCGCCATCACCCGCGATTTTGACATGAAGACTCAGCCGCACCTGCTATTGCTGCAAAAGACCATGGTGATGGTTGAAGGGATCGCGACGCAGCTGAACCCGGAAATCAATATGTGGGACACCGCCGCGCCTTACGTCCGCAGCTGGATCCGCGATGAATTGGGACCGGAAGCAGCAGTGGCCGAGCGGATCAAGGAAGACGCGCAGACATTCATGCGTCTTCCCGACCTAATCCGCCGCGTCGAAGAGCGTTTCCCCGCCAAAGGTGGTGCGCCTGAAGATCAGCCTCTGCCAGAGATCAAGCTGCTGACCGACCGCAAAGAAGGCGGCAGCGGCGGCTGGCTCGGTTACTTCGCTGCCGGCCTTTCGGGCGCTGGCTTGACCTGGGCGATGTTCTATTTCGGCTTGATCTAGGCCGTCTTGGGCGGGAGCACCTTTGCTCCCACAATGCCCAGCGCACCCAGCACCAGCTCGACCACCATCGGAACAATGTAGCCGTCAAAGCTGCCAAATTCTGCAAGTGAGATTAGTCGCGCGACCAGTGTGACCAGCATCAGCGCTGCGCCAATCAAAAGCGGGTCGGGCCGGGACTTCAGCGCGCCCCAGATGAAGCATGCGCCGCCGACGCCGAAGAACGCTGTCATATCGGCGCGGATCGATGTGAGCCCGTGGGCGCCTTCGACATTCAAACCGAAGTCCGCGCCTGACGAGACCGGGTTGGTCAAAAATCCAAACGCCATAAACAAGAGGAGCAATCCTCCAAGAATAAGCCCAACGCGCAGTGCCATTGCCATGATTGTTCCCCCTCCAAGCGACCCCTCTTGTGGACTAGAACTATGCCCCTCTCTTCCACCGACAATCAAGAAAATTTAACCATTCCCCCTCATGGCTTGTTGGGAAACTGCCCAGCGATTGGCATTATGGTTAACATGGGCCTAAACCCGACCACCACGAACCACGATACCACAGGAGTGACGCCAGTTATGACCCGCCTGACTGTCCATTCTGACAGCACGCCAATGGAGCATGGCCGATGAGCGCATCGGGTCCGAAAATCCTGCTTGTCGTGGGCGGCGGCATTGCGGCGTATAAATCGTGCGAACTCGTGCGCTTGATCCGCAAAGGCGGCGGCGATGTTACCTGTGTCGTGACCAAGGGCGGCCAGCAATTCGTGACGCCTATGTCACTTGCCGCACTCAGTGAAAACCAAGTTTACACCAGCCTGTTCGACCTCAAGAACGAAGCCGAAATGGGCCATATTCAGTTGTCGCGTGAGGCTGACCTTGTGGTCGTATGCCCCGCCACCGCTGATCTGATGGCCAAGATGGCGCAGGGTATTGCCGATGATCTGGCAACCACTTTGATGCTCGCCACCGACAAGCCCGTAATGGTCGTCCCGGCGATGAATGTGCGCATGTGGGAGCATGAAGCGACGCAGCGTAATATCGCCACGCTCAAGGATGCAGGCGTGATCGTGCTGCACCCCGATGAAGGTCCGATGGCATGCGGTGAGTTCGGTTATGGTCGTCTGCCCGAACCGGAAGTGATCTGGCGTGACATTGCCGCGCATTTCGGCATTGAAGTGCCCGAAGCGTCGGCTGTCGCACCGATGCCTGCGGCCAACGATGCCGCTGATCTTGCCAGCGAGGCGTTGGAGCCAGAGGTTGAGGAAGAGAGCGGCGGCGGTCTGGGCGGCTTGCTGTCGCGGATCATCCCGCGCTCCACAGCCAAGCGCAGCCATGAAGATATCGAAGCGGAGTATCTCGAAGAAGGTGATGTCGAGCAACCTGAAGAGGCAGATGCCGACGAGCCGGTCGAAGATGTAGAAGAGGAAGAGATCGAATTCGATCCTGACTTCTCTGGTTCTCCCTTGGCGACAAAGGGTAAAGCCAGCGCTGCGCCCCCAATGGACCCTGAAGCGATCAACCACGAGGTGGATGACCGCAAGTCCGCGCCCGAAACCGCTGCGTCTGTGCCCCACAAAGGCGGCGTGATCGAAGAGATCGAGGAAGATGCGCTGAGCGGGGAGGGCTTCGACGTTGCCCCTGATTACCAACCGCTCAAAGGCAGGCATGTGCTCATCACAGCTGGCCCGACATGGGAAGCGATTGATCCGGTGCGTTACATCGCCAACCGTTCGAGCGGGAAGCAAGGCTTTGCCATAGCGGCGGCTGCGGCTGCGCTGGGCGGACAGGTGACGCTCGTCGCAGGGCCGGTCTCATTGAAGACACCGCTGGGCGTTGATCGCGTCGATGTCGAGAGCGCGCAGGAAATGTCGGATGCAGTGAAAGCCGCTCTTCCCGCGGATGTGGCCGTGATGGTCGCGGCGGTCGCCGATTGGCGTCCCAAGACTTATGAAGGCGCGAAGATCAAGAAGCGCGGTTCTGCCCCGCCTGCTTTGATGCTGACCGAAAACCCCGACATCCTCACCAACGTAGCCGCCGGATCGAACCGGCCTGAACTGGTGATCGGCTTCGCTGCGGAAACCGATGATCTTCTCGACAACGCCAAGGCCAAGCGCAAGCGTAAGACAGCCGACTGGATCGTCGCAAATGATGTGTCTGGTGATGTGATGGGCGGGGACAACAACCGTGTGCATATCGTCACCTCAGACGGTGTCGAAAGCCTCGATGACATGCCAAAAGCTGCCGTGGCGATGGCTCTTGCAGAGCGTATCGCGAACACGTTGAGCGCTGAGGCAGCAGAATGAATGAAAGAGTGAGCGCGTCGGAAGGCGCGCAGACGCAGGCTTCCGTTGCGGTCGAGCTGAAACGCTTGCCGCATGGTGAGGGGTTGCCTTTGCCCGCCTATGCAACCGCTGGGGCAGCAGGGATGGATGTGGTGTCAGCCGAGGATGTGACGCTGGAACCCGGCGCACGGCATCCGGTAGCGACCGGCCTTTCGATGGCGATCCCGCATGGATACGAAATTCAGGTCCGCCCACGCTCCGGCCTTGCTTTCAAGCACGGCATCACCGTGCCCAACACGCCGGGCACGATCGACAGCGACTATCGCGGCGAACTAAAAGTCCTTTTGATCAATCACGGCACCGAAGCTTTCCCCATCGCGCGCGGAGACCGCGTGGCGCAGCTGGTTCTCGCTCCGGTGGTTCAGGCAAGCTGGCAGGAAGTTGATGAGCTGGACTCGACCGAGCGCGGCGCAGGCGGCTTCGGCTCAACCGGCGGACACAAGAAGCTTTAGGCCGGGGCCCTATTCGGGCTGTGCGAACTCGACACTCGAGCTGAAGGTTGATTCAACCGCATTGCCGTTCTTGTCAGTCGCGGGTTCAAATCGCGCGCGCTGTTGAAGTGAACGGCATACGCGTCCGTCGAGCCGGCGCGATCCTGTCGACTTCAGGACGCTGCATTCCTCAACCCGCCCTTCTTCATTGACCAACAAAGAATAGGTCAGCTTACCATCTCCGCGCAGCGAAGGCAGACGGCGGAAGTCCTCTCCCTGATCCAACTGCTCGGGCTGACCGGGGTAACATTGCGATTGGGTGGGAAGGGTCCGCGTCGGACTGTTGGTTGAGCTTGCGCAGCCGGCGGTGACGGAGGCGCCGCAGTCGTGCGCGGGCGTGACGGAGCGTTCAGCTGTGTGCTCCCGCGCGGATTGGCGCTGGCGACGCGCGTGTTGCGCGGCGGGATGAAGCTGGTGCGCCATTGCTGCGCGCACTGGTTGAGCAGGCGGAAGCCCGCCGAGCTCGATTTGAGCGAAATGCTGGCGACAGTTGCGCCGCCTTGAAGAATGCTGAGCGTTTCGGCCTTGCGAAATTCGCTTTCGATCGCGCTGCTATCGCTGGATGGAGCATAGACGCGGCCATCGCGCAGCACGCCGCCAAACTGAGCGTCGTCAAAGGCAAAGGTAATCTCGGGACCAAAAAAGCGGTTCGCATTGGCGAGCGACACGCGCAGGTTTCCGGGTGCACCAGCGCGCTTGCGCAGCGAAAGACTGCCATTAAGACCTGAGCGCAATCGCATTTCGCAATAGCCCCCACTGGTCGCCTCATAGATGGTCCAGCGCCCAAGATCGACAAACACAATCTCGCCTGAACGCGTGCCCGATTGAGCCGCTGCAGGCGCAGACATGCTCGCAGCGCCCAGCGCGGCCAATGCTGTGGTCAAGAATTTCGAACTAAGCAGTCTCATGCAAATCAGCTTGTAACGTCCCGTGCGGCAGATTTTTAGTCAGTCGAACTGTCTTTCAACCGTTCTGGTGGTCGTGTTCGCACCGCTGGGCTGAATCTTGCCGGAACGAGAATCCCTTTTGCGTCAGCGCGTGGCTCAAATCAGGCACAAAGAGTGCTCAGCGCGAACGCTTGTCGTTACACGGCGGAACGGTTGCCGGAGCGGGCTACGGGCTTTTTATGCGCGGAGATGGCGGCGGTGCAGGTGGAGGCACCACCGGCACGGTGCCGTCCGGATACTGGTTGGCGCATTCCTCCAGCTTCCGGAACGCGGCGGCGCTACCTTTCAGGTCAATTGTGGCGACCGCTCTTGATTGGTGGAGAATTTTGATTCTTTCAGCCTTTCGGAACATCCCCTCGATCTGCTTGGTGGTCTCACGCACTTGGTAATGTCGACCAGACAACAGTTGACCTGAGACGGCTGTATTGTCGAACAGCCACTCGATGCCAAAAAACTGCGAGCCATACGGCCTCGGGCTTTTGAGCGTGAATGTGAAGTAGGTTGCTTCAGTGCTGGATTTGGAAAGGCGCAGACTGCCGACGTCATCCTCCGCACGTGTCAGCGTGCAGAAGTACCTAGGGTAATCTCTCACAGTCCACGGGCCGGACGCGTAATAGGGCTGCGTTTCTTTTCCCGATTGTGCAGTGGCAATCGATGCTGTGGCAGACAATGCGGAGGTCGCCAGCAAGGTGATAAGCTTTGTAGTCAGAGACATAGCCAACATTTCGCGAATTCGAGGCCCGCCATCAAGCCCGGAATCAAAAAGGCGGCGCTGATCCCTTGCGCCGCCCTTCCGTCCCATCCAAGGGTAGTGTTTGATTGGCCCTGTATCCCCGAGCCATGGGCTGTCCTTACCCGATTAACGCAGGGTTCGCACCTTATTTCCGTCATCACGCACGGTGATGCGGAGCGTTTCGCCGGAATTGCCAGGGAAATCAGTGAACAAGGCCTCAACCAAGTTGGGGACCAAAGTCTGCAACCGGTTGGTGCGAGAGACGGCTTGCGCCTTCCCTTCGAACAATCGCTCTCCCGAGCCCGCCGAGTCGATTTTCATCTCGATCCCGCTGGTGAAGACAGTGTAGCTGCGCACTTCCGGGCCAGCGAGGAAGGGATCGTGGAAGCCATAAGCAAAACCGCGACGGAAACCGTAGCCGCGGAACCGGCCCCATGGACCGAAGAACGGATCGCCCGCTGTGAGGCTTGAGCGCACTCGCTCGCGGCCATTGTCGACGTCATAATCAAAGCGAACGAGCATGGTTGCCGCTTCTGGGCTTGCCGCCTCGGCGTAGCCCAGATTGGCGAGCTTCTTGCCCACCATGTCGGCGTAGAGCGCGAATTCGAGACCGCCCGCGAGTGCAGGATCATCGGCGACAACCGCAAAGCTTTGGCCAGACGGTGCAGGCAATTGGCTTTCAAAACGGGAAACATCAGCTTTGAAACCCGCCGGAGCGCAGGCACCAAGGCCAGCGACGAGAGCGAGTGGCAGCGCAAGGCGCTTAAGTGTTTTCGAGGTCATAATGGAACGTGTCATGGCATACCCTTTTCAAGTCCGCCAGTAACAGTGTGCGTACCCTTCACATGCCCCCATTGCGGTCCAACTGTGTGGAGCGCTGCTTTATGTGCGCCCTGACCTCACATGGCACCCTGTTCTGGTGGTGCAAAAGCGTACCGATTCTCCCTGAACGGCGATTGAACGGCTACTTTTTCGGATTGTAAAAACGGCAGAATTCCGCCGTTTCTTAACCCCGGACGAGACCAAGAGCCTTGTACGCCGCATCGAGCGTTGGGCCAGCGCGCTCGCGTGCTTTGGCCGCACCGCGTGCCAGAATTGCGTCGAGCGCTTCGCGGTCATCTTTCAACTCGACAAAGCGCGCGCTGATGGGCGCGAGGGTTTCAACCAGCAATTCGCCTAGAGCGGGCTTGAACACGCCAAAGCCTTGCCCGCCGAATTCCGAAAGCACTTGATCGGTCGTTTTGCCGGTCAACGCGCCATAGATCCCGATAAGGTTCACCGCTTCGTCGCGCCCTTCCAGGCCCGCTTCCTCGCTCGGCAGCGGTTCGGGGTCGGTCTTGGCCTTCTTGACCTTCTTCATCACCGTATCGGCGTCGTCGGTCAGGTTGATGCGGCTCATTTCCGACGGGTCGGACTTGCTCATCTTCGCTTTGCCGTCACGCAGGGACATGATCCGCGCGGCCTCTGGTGGGATGATCGGATCGGGCAGCGTAAAGACCGGCGCTTCTTCGGACGCAAAGTCGTTGTTAAATTTCTGCGCGATGTCGCGGGCGAGCTCGAGATGCTGTTTCTGGTCCTCGCCCACCGGCACATGCGTTGCCTGATACAGAAGCACGTCAGCCGCTTGCAGCACCGGATAGGTGAATAACGCGATCGACTGGCCTTCGCGGTTCTTGCCCGCCTTGTCCTTCCACTGGGTCATGCGGTTGAGCCAGCCCATCCGCGCGGTTCCGCTAAGCAACCATTGCAGTTCGGCGTGTGCTGGAACTTGGGCTTGATTGAAAAGGATCGAGCGGTTCGGATCGATGCCGCAAGCCACCAACGCCGCGGTCATCTCCAGCGAGTTTGAAGAAAGCTCGGTAGGAAGATGAGGCTGGCTGATGGCGTGCAGGTCAGCGAGAAAGAACAGGCATTCGCTGCCATCCTCCATTTCTTCCTGCATGCGCACCCAGTTGCGGATAGCACCCAGATAATTGCCAAGATGAAGGTTGCCCGTAGGCTGGATGCCGGAGACGACACGCATGTTCTAAGCTGCTTTCTTTGTAAGGGTTTTGATGCGCTGCCTGTCTATCGCGCCGGTCGCAAATGCAAGGCCGAAATAGACCACGGCGGCTGCGGCGACCAAAACCAGCAACGCTCCGAGCCGCTCGAAAAGTCCTGCGGAGTACCAATCGGTCAAAAGGTGGCTGGTGTAATACAGCGCTGCGCCCATCGCAGCTGCGGCTAGGCATTGGCGGGCAATGCGCAAAAGCAGCACGCCGGGAATGACGTAATGCCCGCGCTTTGCCAGCACGATGAGCAAGAAGGTCACATTGATCCACGCGCCCACGACACTGGCATAGGCGACCCCTTTGACGCCCAGCGTATCGAGAACAGTGATGCTGGCGGTGATGAAGACTGCGAGCGAGATGAACGCCGCGATCACAGGTGTTTTAGTGTCAGAACGCGCGTAGAAGTTGGGCACGAGCACTTTGACCAGCACATAGGCAGGCAAGCCCAGAACCAGCGCCGCCAATACCTCTCCAGTAATCGCAGCGTCAGCCAGATCGAACCGGCCACCTTGGAAGATCATGGTGATGAAAGGCTCGGCACATATCGCCAGCGCAACCGCCGCCGGGATCGTCAGCAGCATGGAGAGCTCAATCGCGTCAGACTGAATACGGTCCGCGCCCGATTTGTCTTCGCCGCCCACGGCCTTGCTTAGAGTTGGCAAGATCGCCGTTGCTAGCGCAATACCGATAATGCCCAGCGGCAATTGGTTCAGCCGGTCAGCGTAATTCATGTAACTGACCGAGCCATCCTCAAGCTGGTTGAGGAAGTAGAGCTGAACCAATGTGTTGATCTGATATGCGCCTCCACCGATGGCTGCCGGCAGAGCGATGATGCACAGCCGTTTCACCTCTGGCGTGATCTTGGGCCACATCACCTTGGGTCGGAATCCTTCGACGCGGGTCCAATAATACAGCCACGCGAGCTGGATCACACCTGCGCCCGTTACTGCCCAAGCGATGCCATAAGCAGCTTGCTGAATGCTGGCGCCGGTGGTCTCAATGAACCATTCACCCGCGAGCAGCGCCACGATCAAAACTAGATTGAGTATGACCGGAAAGCTTGCTCCCGGTGCAAAGCGCGAGACGCTGTTCAACATGCCGGTGAACAAGGTCACAAGGCTTATCAGGATGATGTAGGGGAACATGATCCGCGCGAAATCGACCGCGAGCGGGTAGGTTTCGGGATCAACCGGCTTGCTAGACAAAAGCCAGATCACGCCGGGCATGGCGATCTCGAACAAGGCAACCAGCGCGATCAGAACGGGGAGGAAGACGCTCAGGACAGCGTTTGAAAAGCTGCGCGCGTCGTCAAACCCGTCATCGGGATTGTCGCGCCCATGCAGGCGTTTGGAAAACATCGGCACGAAGGCAGCCGAAAACGCGCCTTCGGCAAACAACCGCCGGAAGACATTCGGAATGATAAACGCCTGAAACCACGCATCGGTAACCGCATTGGCGCCGAGGACGCGCGAGAAGATCATCTCGCGCGCCATGCCAGCGACGCGGCTGACCATCGTCAGCCCGCCGATCGTTCCGACGTTCTTGAGCAGGCTCATGGGTTCAGGCCCGCATATGCATCAGTTCAGGCGTTGCCTTCAGCCGGCGGCGCTGCGCCTTCGGCTTCTTCCTGAGCGCGCTTTGCCTGCAGCTGCTGAACATAAAGCCCGTTGAAGTCGATAGGATCGACCATCAGAGGCGGGAAGCCTGCATCACGAACCGCATCGGCCACCACACGGCGTGCGAACGGGAAGAGGATGCGCGGCGTTTCCGCGAACAAGAAGGCATGCGCCTGCTCTTCGGGGATGTTGCGAATGCCAACGAGGCCGCAATAATCGAGTTCGACGATGTAAAGCGCGCCCTGCTCGCTGGTTGCCTTGATGTTCACTTTCAAAGTGACTTCGGTGATTTCTTCATTCACCGGCTCGGCACCGATGTTGAACTGGACATCAACCTGCGGCTGCTCGGCCCACTGGTACGCAGCCGGAGCGTTGGGGTTCTCGACCGACAAATCCTTGATATACTGCGTCAGCAGACCGGCGGATGGCTGGGTGTCCGCGCCGTTGGACTGGGCGTCGAGGTTTTGGAGGATGTCGCCTTCGTCGGCCATGTTCGTCGTCTTTCAATTTTGTGATATGATGGATCAGCGCTGGTGCGCATTAAACTGTGCGCGGCGCGCCTAGCAGGAGCCGCGCTTGCAAGCAACCAGACGAACGATGCTTTAATTGCCACAAACGGCAACGAAATCCTCGTTGCTGAATTGTAATTAACGCCTATGTATGAAAGGCAAAGGACTAACGTTCAGCCGTTACGAGCTCGTACGCTGGCATAATTGATAAACGGACCACGAATTCCATGTTGGAAATTGTTATTCTCGCCATGATCGCAGCTTTTCTGGGGCTGCGCCTCTATTCCGTGCTGGGCCGCCGCGCCGAGCATGAGGAAGAATCGGTGCCGCAGCGCCCCGAAATGGCGGATAAGAATGCGCAGAATTCCCAATCTGCTCAGGCGGTTCCTGCGGTGGCGCCGCGCCCGACGCAGTTTGACGGTCTGATGCCAGCGGTTGAGCGCGGCGTGCGTGACATCGCATCAGCTGACAAACAGTTTGACCTCGTCGCTTTCATGGAAGGCGCGAAGGGCGCGTATGAAGTCGTTCTTGAAGCCTTCTGGGAAGGTGACCGCGACACGCTGCGCGATCTGTGTGACGATGATGTTTATGCCGGTTTTGAATCAGCCCTTGATGCACGCGAAAAGGCTGGCGAAACGCTCGACAACAAACTGATCCGCATTGAAGAGACCCGCCTTCAGTCGGCTTCGCTCGATGGCAAGCTGGCCCGCATCGCGGTTCTGTTTGTGGCGGACATCGCCGCTGTCACGCGCGACAAGGATGGCAATGTCATCGCCGGTTCGCTCGACGATGCGATCGAAAGCCGCGATGTCTGGACATTCATGCGCAACACCGCGTCGCGCGATCCCAACTGGGTTCTCGACGAAACTGACGAGGGCTAATTTGGCACACCTCCGGCACCAAGGACCGGAGGCGCCCCGCACCTTCGGCACATCGATGAAATTTGCACTGGTTTTGGGTGCAGGCTTGGCGCTTGCGGCTTGTGGGCGTGTTGTGCCCGAAGTCAGCATGCCGCCGACCACCAGCACTCCAGCGCCAATGCCTGCGCCTGTGCCAACACCGGCCCCGACGCCTACTCCCGCACCGCCAGTTGTGACCCTGCCAACCAATCCCGCGGCGACCAGCGCGCTGCAAGCGGGTGTATCGCGCGGCCCTGACATCCGATCGCTGGGTATGGGCGGCAATGACGCAGCAACCGCGCTTGCAGGCTTTGTCGAATCCTGCCCCGTCTTGCTTCGCCGTTCCGATCGCAGCGGACTTACACAGACTTCCGATTGGGCGGCATCCTGCGCAGCGGCGAAAGATTGGCCCCAGGCGCGAGCGGGTATGTTCTTTGAACAGTTCTTCGACACCGCACGTATCGGCAATGGTCAGGGCTTCGCCACCGGATATTTCGAACCCGAAATCATGGGCAGCCGCTATCAGCGCCCGGGCCATGTTCCCGTTTACGGCGTTCCGACCGACCTCAAACGCGGCTGGTACACTGGCACAGCGCCATCCGAACGCACCGGGCGGCAACAGCGTGGCCGGACCAACCTCTCCGGCGATTTCGTGCCCTATTACGAGCGTGCCGAGATCGAGGAAGGTGCCCTTGATGGCAAGGCTCCCGTACTCGCATGGGCTGCCGATCCGGTCGAGTTCTTCTTCCTGCAAATTCAGGGGTCCGGCCGCATTCGCACGCCCGAAGGTGAGATCATCCGCATCGGCTATGCCGACCAGAACGGGCGCGGATACACCGGTATTGGCGGGCTGATGCGCGAGCGTGGGCTGCTGGGCGATGGTCCGGGGCAATATGCCGGATCAATGCAGGGCATCATGGCCTATCTTCGCGAGAACCCCGTCGATGGCAAAGCGCTGATGCGAGAGAACAAAAGCTGGGTGTTCTTCCGCGTTCTGGAAGGTGACGGCCCGCTTGGCTCCATCGGTATTCCTGTTCGCGGAGAGGTCTCGGTCGCGGTTGATCCGCGCTTCGTGCCCTATGGTGCGCCGGTCTGGCTCGATCTTGATCGCAACGTCGCTGACGGCCTTTGGATTGCACAGGATACAGGCGGGGCCATTCGCGGTGCCAACCGGTTCGACACGTTCTGGGGCGCGGGTGCCGACGCACGGCGGATCGCCGGCGGAATGTCAGGGCGCGGCGATTCTTACATCCTGCTTCCCAAAGGCGTGGTTGAGCGTCTTACCAACGGACAATGAGCTACCCGCGCGGCCTCTCTGCCGAAGAGCAGGCCGCATGGTCGCGTCTGGCGGCGAGCGTGACGCCGATGGAAGGGCGCAAGGTCCCACCCGCGCCCGCTGCCAATTCTCCGCCGGTCCATGTTCAACCCGATCCGATCAAACCAGCCCCGCGCCCTGCACCGGGCCTTCGCCCACCGGCCAGCCTGCGTGCGCCATCGCCGCAGCCTGCGCCGCGCACGCACTTTTCCTCCGAGCTCGACGGACATTGGGATCGTAAGCTCAAGGCGGGGCAGATCGTGCCTGATTACACGCTCGATCTGCACGGCCATAACCTTGACGGAGCTTACACCCGCATTATCGGCGGGCTCGATCAGGCGCGGGCTATGAATGCGCGCGTGGTGCTGGTGATTGCAGGTCGCTCACGCCCGGTCGATCCCGCGGATCGTGGGCAGAAACGAGGAGCCATCCGCGCCAAGCTGCTCGATTGGGTTGCGGCCAGTCATCATGCCGATTCCGTGGTCGCCGTAAGAAAAGCGCACCGACGCCATGGGGGCGAGGGTGCACTTTATCTGGTTTTGAGACGTAACCGCTAGGCCTTAGCCGTAAAGCATCGTCGCCATCAGGCGGTTGTCGATCAGAAAAGCCCAGACTGCGGGGATCATTAGCGCGCCGAGATAAAGGCTGACGATTTCGTTGCGGTGGCCTTTGATGTCGCCGCGACGAGCTTTGGCAACGATCAGATAACACGCGCGCAGCGTGATCGGCACGAAGATATGGATCCAGCTGAGCTGCATGCCGTCGCGAATGAAAAGGGTGCTGAGCGCCGTGATCACCATCAGCGCAACCCAAAGCTTACCCAGCTGCTTGTGCCGTACGCCGCCTTTTGGCGCGAGCAACAGATACAGACCAAGCGGCACGCAAGGCACCACCGTCGTGACATGGAAGGCGACGACGTAATTCTGGAGATGCGGCAAGTCCGGCGCAAAGCCGAACAGCGCGCGGCCAATCGCAATCGCGCACAGTGCTGACATCAAGGTGCCCGACACGATCACGAGAGCGCGAGTGATCGGTGCAAGATCCATCGGACCAGCTGGCCTGTGAAAGGGGTTCGCAAAGGCGGGGAGCCACGCTGGTGTTGTGAGGTTCTGGGCGAAATTCTGGGTCGCGGTTGTCATCTCAATACTCCTCGATTGGGGTGTTGAGACAGACAATGCCGTGTGCCCGTTCGCGCTCAATCGGGCATGAAGGAACGGGCCATAGCCTTCGTGAAACGCGCGGAAATCCACCGGTTTGCCACTTTACGAAGCGCGAATGGGCGTTAGGTTCGAGCGAATGGACGCACCTGAGAAGCAACCATTGGCGCGCAAACTCATCATTGATCTTTCAGTGATGACAGCAATCGGCGTTTTTCTGGCGGTAATCGGGCCGTTGGGCAGTATCAATGACCCGTTCGCATTCCGGCTGATGGTTTGGCTTGGCCTCGCCTATGCGGGGTACTTCATATACTCGCCAACCGGTTGGTTCGTAGACAAGCTGCACAACGCCTATGATCTGCCCCGGCCTGCCTTGTGGGTAGCCGCTGTGCTCATCGCGACCGTGCCAATGACTGCGGTCGTCTGGTCGCTCAATCAGATGAATAGGCCTGAGTATCTTCTGCCATCGCCTGAGATTGCACTCACGCAGTATGGTTATGTGCTCGCCATTGGCGGGGCGATCACCTTGCTGTTCAATCTGGTCAATTTTGGGCAACCGAAGCAGGCAGTCGCACAGTCTGCGGCGCCAGCCACTTCGCCCGCTCCGCAGTCCTCAGCCCCATCACAGCCGCGCCTGATCGAGCGTCTCCCAGCCTCGTTGGGCAGTGACGTGATCGCGTTGGAGATGGAGGATCACTATGTCCGCGTCCACACCGCGCTTGGCAGTGAGCTGGTGTTGATGCGCCTGCGCGATGCGATGGCGGAACTGGACGGTATCGAGGGGCGCCAGGTCCACCGCAGCTGGTGGGTCGCACGCGGTGCGGTTGAGGATGTGCTTCGCGAAGGGCGAAATGTCCGCCTGAAGCTCGCCCGCGATATCGAGGCCCCTGTCAGCCGCGCGCAGGTGAGCGAGCTTAAAGACGCGGGCTGGATTTAGTTCTCACAACGAAAAGACCCCCCGCATTGCTGCGAGGGGTCTCTTGCGACCCTGATCTTTAATGGGGGTGATCAGGGCATCAGGGGTTGCATGGTATTACGCGTGATACTTCGCATGGGTTACATCGAAGCGGTCCGCGTTCATCACTTTGGTCCATGCGGCGACAAAATCGCTGACGAACTTCGCTTCGTTGCCGCTCTCGGCGTAGTGCTCTGCTTGAGCCCGCAGCTGAGAGTTTGAAGCGAAGACCAGATCGGCCCGGGTCGCGCGGTATTTCTCCGCACCGGTCTTGCGATCCGTGCCGACATATTCTTCGTCTCCGCTGCCATCGACCGGAGCCCATTTGGTGCCCATATCGAGGACGTTGACGAAGAAGTCAGTGGTCAGCTGACCCGCACGATCGGTGAGCACGCCGTGACCGGTGTTGCCACTGACAGCGCCCAAAGCGCGCATTCCGCCAACCAGCACCGTTAGTTCTGAGATCGAGAGGCCCAACAGGTGCGCCCGGTCGATCAGCATGTCCTCGGTGCGGACATTGGCTTTGGTCTTGAGGTAGTTGCGGAAGCCATCAGCAAACGGCTCGAGCGGTTCAAAGCTGTCCGCATCGGTATGCTCATCACCCGCATCGCCGCGTCCACCAAGAAACGGCACATCGACCGCTTGCCCTGCATCAGCCGCCGCTTTCTCGACAGCTGCCGTGCCGGCGAGAACAATGGCGTCTGCCATGCTCAGATTGCCGCGCAGCTCGTCGACCTTGGCGAGAACCTTTGACAGCTCGTCCGGATCGTTCGCTGCCCAGCCGTTTTGCGGGGCGAGGCGCACGCGGGCACCATTGGCACCACCACGATGGTCCGAATTGCGATAGGTTGAAGCCGAAGCCCAGGCCGCTTTCACCAGTTCGGAAACGCTCAGACCGCTGCCGACGATCGCGGTCTTGAACGCCGCGACATCGGCATCCGAAGGCGCCGTGCCAGCGGGTGTCGGATCCTGCCAGATCAGGTCTTCCGCAGGGACTTCAGGGCCCATGTAGCGAACCTTCGGACCCATATCGCGGTGGCACAGTTTGAACCATGCGCGGGCGAATGCGTCATCCAGAGCCGCCTGATCGTTGAGGAAGCGTTCGGAGATCTTGCGATATTCCGGGTCACGCTTCAGCGCCATGTCCGCCGTGGTCATCATCGTCGGAACCTTCTTCGAGGGATCGCGCGCATCAGGAGCCATGTCGGCTTCTTCCTGATTGATCGGCTGCCACTGGTTTGCACCGGCAGGCGACTGGACCAATTCATAGTCATACTTGAACAGCAGACGGAAATAGTCGTTGCCCCACTGCGTCGGGTTCGGCGTCCAAGCGCCTTCGATGCCTGAGGTGGTGATGTGACCCTTGGCGATTTCGTCTTCGTCGGTCAGCCAGCCAAAGCCAGCGCGTTCGAGAGTTTCGCTTTCGGGAGCACCGCTGAACGTATCGGATGGCTGCGCGCCGTGCGCTTTGCCAAAGGCGTGGCCGCCAGCGGTCAACGCCACGGTTTCCTCGTCATTCATCGCCATGCGAGCGAAGGTTTCGCGCATGTCACGGGCCATGCCCTCTGCGTCGTGCGAGTCGCCCTGCGGACCTTCCGGATTCACATAGATCAGACCCATCTGGATCGCGGCGAGCGGGTTTTCGAGAGCGCGATCATCTTTGGGCTGGATGCGCGTGGCGACGCCTTCATTCACCCACTGGTCTTCGGTGCCCCAGTAAACGCTCTCAGGCTCGAACACATCGGCACGGCCACCGCCGAACCCGAACACCGGACCACCCATGCTTTCGATGGCGACGTTGCCGGCGAGGATGAACAGGTCGGCCCAGCTGATATGCTTGCCGTATTTCTGCTTGATCGGCCACAGGAGGCGGCGTGCCTTGTCGAGGTTGCCGTTGTCCGGCCAGCTGTTGAGCGGGGCGAAGCGTTGCTGACCGGTGCCAGCACCGCCGCGGCCATCGCCTGTGCGATAGGTGCCGGCTGCGTGCCATGCCATGCGGATGAAGAATGGACCGTAGTGACCATAGTCAGCCGGCCACCAGTCCTGATCATCAGTCATCAGCGCGGTCAGATCAGCCTTCAGCGCGTCATAATCGATGGCGTTGAACGCTTCGGCATAGTCGAAGTCTTCGCCCATCGGATTGGCGCTGCGGCCACCTTCGGTCAGAATGTCCAGCTGCATTGCTTCTGGCCACCAGTCGCGGTTTTCGCGACCGAACAACGAGCGCAGTTCGCCACCGCCACTAAACGGGCAGCCGCCACTCATTTCACCGGTCTTCGCATCCATTAAAAGTCTCCTCTCTCTCATGAGACTCGAGATATTCGAGTTGATGGATGAGAAGATGATGCAAGCGCTGAGATCAGTCCAATCGATTAATGCGCGGAGATTGATTGATTGGGCCGATCACACTCCGATCGGTTTTTCCGATCAATGCAGCTTCAGGCGTGGCCGCACGATCCGGTTCACCCGCCCAATCACCATCAGGCCCAGACCTTTCAGCCAGCCGTGAATACCGATTAGGTGCATGCGATAAAGCGAGGTGTAGATAAAGCGCGCCGCGCGCCCCTCAATCGCCATGGCCCCGCCGACCAGATTGCCCATCAGGCTGCCCACCGTCGAAAAGCGGCTGAGTGAGATCAGCGAGCCGTTGTCTTTATAGACGAAGCTCTTGAGCGGCTTGCCCTTCTGGATGCGGATCAGATTGTCATAGACCGTGTCCGCCATCTGGTGCGCGGCCTGCGCGCGCGGCGGGATCGGCATTTGCTCACCCTCGGGCACATAGGAACAGCAATCGCCGAGTGCGAAGATGTGCGGATCGCTGACGCTCTGCATGGTCTCGGTCACAACGATCTGGTTGCGCGGATTGGTTTTAAGACCGAGATCGGCGAGGAACTCCGCGCCTTTGACGCCCGCAGCCCAGACCATCAGGTCCGCCTCGATCACATTCTCGCACCGCGTGAACAGCTTGCCCTTTTCGGCGCGGATCACCTGAGTCTCAACATCGACCTCAACGCCCAGCGTCTGAAGTTCGTGCGTGGCGGATTCGGACAGGCGCTCGGGCAGGGCGGGAAGAATTCGCTCACCAGCTTCGAGCAAGGTTACCTCAAGGCGGCTCTCGTCAAACACCTCAAGGCCATAGTGCCGCAGGGCTCCCGCCGCGTTGTACAGCTCGGCGGCCAACTCCACGCCGGTTGCCCCTCCGCCGACAATGGCGACGCGCACAGTCTCGTCCGCCTTGGGGTCTGCCATCTGCGCGCGGCTGACACGCAAACAATGGTTGAGCAATTTGGTGCGGAACCGGTCAGCCTGATCGCGCGCGTCGAGATAGATGCAGTGCTCGCTCACCCCCGGCACGCCGAAATCGTTCGACACCGATCCGACCGCCAGCACGAGGTAGTCATATCGGATGACGTGGTCAGCGATCAGCTCGTTGCCATCCTTGTCCTGAACCGGAGCGAGAGTGATTGTCTTGGCCTCGCGGTCAATGTCCGACAGCGATCCCTGAAAAAAGCGATAGCCCCAGCGGAAACAATGCGCGCGGTACCCGACCTCATCGAGGTTCGCATCAAGCGAACCGGCAGCGACTTCGTGCAGCAGCGGCTTCCATATATGGGAGAGGTTCTGATCGACCAGAATGATGTCGTGATCTTTGCGCCCGAACTTCGCGCCCAAGCGCCGGACAAGCTCCAGCCCGCCAGCCCCGCCGCCCACGACAACGATCTGCGTCTTTTGCTCGCCGGTATCGAGCGGCTTTTTGGGCAGCTCCTTCGCGACGCTTTTGAGATCGCGATACATCGCTGCCGACGCTTCAAGGCGTGGATGGACCTTCATAGACTAAATTTAGCTCCCGCTAATGATCAGATCCCAGTGTGATCAACCATCAGAGCACGATTTGGTTTCGCTGCGCCGCACAAAAGACAAGATCGTACGTGGGAGGGGATGGATGTTGCGCGCCAGCCCCTCGCGTCAACCCAGCTTTCGCTGGGATGACGAAACTCACAACCCACCTTAGCGACGATAGGCCACTAATCGGAGCGCGTCCCCCGTTAGCTCTAAGGGAAACTGGCCTGCCGCCTCCAGAGCGTCCTGGATTGGTTTTAGATCCTGATGAACCTTTTCCGGAGAGCCGAATTCTCGGCGCTGGATCAGAGCCACTTCGGGAAATTCAAGCCACTCGATTTCTCTGAAGGTCATCACCCCAAAGTCGAAAGTGTCGAGACACGCGTCTGTCCGAACATCTGGCCAATGGTCATTGAACAGGATTTGCTTCGGCTCGTCGACGTCGATGAATTTGGCTCTAGCACGAGATAGTTGGACACCGCTTTCACGAATGACCGCGAAGAACTTTCGCCACTTCGTGTCCGACATATACGCGCGAGAGAAATTCTGACGCGCATAATTGCTTAGCTTGGACAGCTCTTCATGCGTTTGCGGTTCCATTTGTCTCTAATCGCAAAGACATCGGAAATCTGCAACTTATGCAAACCGCGTTGATCGCTACCCAACTTGCGCCCGGTGCAGCATCTTTTGATCCGCCAGCACCAGCGCCATCATCGCCGCCACCACCGGCACCCCGCGAATACCCACACACGGATCGTGGCGCCCCTTGGTTCGAACCTGCGTAGCTTCGCCATCGGAGGTGATCGAGTCCACCGGCGTCAGGATTGAGGAGGTTGGCTTAAACGCCACGCGGCACACCACCGGTTGCCCCGTCGAGATGCCGCCTGCGGTGCCGCCTGCGTGGTTGCTGGCATAGACGGGGTTGCCATCTTCGCCCGGTGACATCGCATCGGCGTTTTGCTCTCCAGTCAGCCGCGCGGCTTCGAAGCCTGCGCCGATTTCCACGCCCTTGGTCGCGTTGATTGTCATCATCGCGGCGGCGAGCTCGCTGTCGAGCTTGGCATAGACGGGCGCGCCCCATCCGGCAGGGACGCCGGTCGCCACGCACTCGACCACCGCGCCGAGAGACGAGCCATCCTTGCGCGCCGCGTCGACCTTTTCCTCCCAGCGTTTCGCCGCCCAGCTGTCCGGGCAGAAAAACGGGTTCTGGCCGATCTGGTCCAAATCGATGTGATCGCGGTCGATCGCGTCGCCGCCCAGCTCGCATACATAGGCGTGGATCGTCACTTCGGGGATGATCGCTCGCGCCACCGCGCCCGCCGCCACCCGCGCGGCGGTTTCGCGTGCGCTCGAGCGCCCACCGCCGCGATAATCGCGGATGCCGTATTTCGCGTCATAGGTGTAATCGGCGTGGCCGGGGCGATAGGACTTGGCGATTTCAGAATAGTCTTTGGAGCGCTGATCGGTGTTCTCGATCATCAGATGGATCGGCGTACCGGTGGTGACCTGTTCCCCCGCATCGTTCTGGAATACGCCCGACATGATGCGCACCAGATCTGCTTCCTTGCGCTGCGTCGTGAACTTGCTCTGCCCCGGTTTGCGCGCATCCATGAACGGTTGGATCGCGGCCTCGGTCAGCGGCAGGCCCGGCGGGCACCCGTCGACAACCGCGCCAAGGCCCGGACCATGGCTCTCGCCCCAGGTGGTAAAGCGCAATACGCGGCCGAAAGTGTTGAAGCTCATGCGCGCAGCCATAGCGAAGTGGTGCGCCGTGTCGAGATGGCGCGCCGCGATTTTCCTACCGCTATACAGCGGCCTATTGCGCGAAAGCCAATGTATCCAATCGAACCGCCATAAGTGGAGGAGGAATGGAAAGTCACATATCGGATTTGGAGTTCTGTGATTTCTCTCGCGATAACAGCGCTCTGCGCAGAAGGTCACACTTCTCAAAACCCGCGTGGCCGTCTCACGGTTATCACTGCTCGATTGGCGATAAGCATCCCGCGGCTCTGGCGTTTGGCGCCGCAATGGGGCACTCATAACCCATGATTGCAAAGCTATCCGGCAGGCTCGACGAAACGGGCGAGGATTGGGCCATCGTCGATGTGCAGGGGGTGGGCTATCTCGTCCACTGCTCGACCAAGACGCTCGCGGCGCTGGGCGAAGTGGGTGAGGCGTGCACCGTCCACACCGATCTGCAAGTGAGCGAGAACGACATGCGGCTCTTGGGCTTTGCCGAGAGTGCCGAGCGCGACTGGTTCCGGCTGCTGACGCAGGTGCAGGGCGTGGGGAGCAAGGTCGGCCTTGCGATCCTCTCTGCGCTCTCGACCGGAGAACTGCGCGAAGCCTGCGCTGCACAAGACGCGGCGACCGTGGCGCGCGCCAACGGCGTGGGCCCCAAACTCGCGGGCCGGATCGTCAACGAACTGAAGGACAAAGCGGGCGCGCTGCCGGGAGGCGGCATGGCCGGCGTGCCGGCAGGAGCGGTGTCGAGCGCCGGAAGCGCCAGCGCTGACGCGGTTAGTGCGCTGGAAAATCTCGGCTTCAAGCCAGCCGTCGCCGCGCAGGCGGTGGCGCGTGCGCAGGCCGAACTGGGCGAGGATGCTGGCGAGGGCGACCTGATCCGCGTGGCGCTGAAACGGGCGGCAGGGTGATAAGGGGTACGCTATGAGCAAGAATGTGTTGTTGGGCTTTGGAGCCATCGCGTTGGTGGGGCTGGGATTCTTCCTGAGTGACTATATGCGTTTGCGCGAAGAAGTGGCAGCTAGCGAAACTGTGCAGCCAGTTACACAGCAGCAGGTGCAGTTGGACCAAGTGGAAACCTCTGCGCCATCTGTTGAGACCAAACCTAAGCCAGCGCCGCCTCCACCTGAGGTGCCGATCACTCCGGGTACGGGTTGGGGCAAATACCCCGCCACCCGATACACCGGTGCGCAGAAACCGCTTCAGATGACCGAGCAGCAAGGCAACTTCCGCACCCGTTTGCGCAGCGCGTATGGTGCGCCTATCAGTTTTGGTGGAAGCCTGAATGTCACCGGCATTGGATGCGGGACCAGCTGTGTATTCTACTACATGATCGACAAATCGAGCGGCAAGGTGCTCGAATTCCCCCTCGGCGGTGAGGATCAGATGGCTCTGCGCCTTGACTATAAACCGGATAGCGCTCTGGTTTGGGCCAAATGGGAAGCCGGCTTTGGAGCAAACCGCACCTGCAACGCGCAGCCATGGGTGTTGGGTGCCGGTGGCTTCCGTTCGGTGGGCGGGATTAGCAACGTTACGTGCGAGTGATTGGATGATGAGCGTATGATGAAATCCGCGTTGAGTCTTGCCGCTTTGGTTTTGGCAGTCCCTGCTCCGGCGCAGGACCTCTCGGCGTTCAAGACCGGGCCGGTGTTCGACGAGTTTGGGCCGCATGCGTCGGTTGAGAGCGACTTTGCGATCCCCGAGGACATGGACCTGTTCATTGCGTTTGACGTCGCCAAGCCGGCAGCGGAGGGCAAGATCAACCGTACTATCGAAAGCGCCGCGCGGTTTGTGAACATGCACAACGCTGCTGGCGTCGAGCCAGCCCGCGTGCGCGCAGCGGTGGTGGTGCATGGCAAGGCGGCGTTTGACCTGCTTAACCAAGAGGCGTGGGCGGCGAAGGGCAAGGATGGCGAGAACGCCACCGCAAAGACCTTCCCCGCGCTCTTCGACAACGGCGTGCGCGTGATCCTGTGCGGCCAGAGCGCGGCGGCTTACGGCATAACCATGGATGACCTCGCACCCGGTGTTGAAATGGCTTTGTCAGCGATGACTGCCCACGCCGTACTGCAACGGCAAGGCTACACGGTGAACCCGTTTTGAGATTCGAGGTTGACCCTAGAGGAAAAGATTCTGGATTCTCCGGTGTAGGGTGTGCATTGGCGTTGGGGGCTCTCTTACTTGCGGTGGGGGCTTGCACACTCCTCGTCGGACCGGGCGAAGATGGTTGCGAAGGAGACGAGATCTACGTTTCACACCCCGGTGCGTTTTTGGCAGACCCTGGTTGCATGAAGCGCGAAGATGCTAAGGTTCGATGGTGACCGATCCTATCCCCCTCCACACGCCCGAGCCGCAGCCCGGCGATCCTGATGCGGCTCTGCGGCCTAAGTCGTTGGCCGAGTTCATCGGGCAAGAGGGTGCGCGCGATAATCTACGTGTGTTCATCGACAGCGCCAAGTCGCGCGGGGAGGCGATGGACCATACGTTGTTCTTCGGGCCTCCGGGTCTGGGCAAGACCACACTAGCGCAGATCGTCGCCAATGAACTGGGTGTAGGCTTTCGCGCCACATCCGGCCCAGTGATCGCCAAGGCGGGTGACCTTGCCGCGCTGCTTACCAATCTCGAACCGCATGACGTGCTGTTCATTGATGAGATCCACCGGCTCAATCCGGTGGTTGAGGAAGTTCTCTACCCTGCGATGGAGGACCGCGCGCTCGACATCATCATCGGCGAAGGGCCTTCGGCGCGCAGCGTGCGGATTGACCTGCCGCCGTTTACCCTGATCGGGGCGACAACACGTCAGGGGCTGCTTACCACGCCCTTGCGCGACCGGTTCGGCATTCCGGTGCGTTTGCAGTTCTACAGCCATGACGAGCTGGACCTTGTTGTGACACGCGGGGCGCGACTGTTGGGTCTACAGATCGAGGCAGACGGCGCGCGTGAGATCGCCCGCCGGTCACGTGGAACTCCGCGAGTCGCGGGAAGGCTGCTGCGGCGGGTGCGCGACTTTGCTCAGGTCGCAGGCGAGGACACCGTGACGCGCGCGATTGCGGACAATGCGTTGACGCGCTTGGAGATCGACCGGCTTGGCCTCGACAATATGGATCGCAAGTATCTGTCCATGATTGCAACCACTTACAAAGGCGGTCCCGTGGGCGTTGAGACGCTCGCGGCTGGTCTCGCAGAGCCACGAGACACGGTTGAGGAAGTGGTCGAACCCTACCTTATTCAACTGGGTCTTCTCGCGCGCACGGCACGCGGGCGGGTGCTCAATGATGCGGGATGGGAGCATCTGGAAATGGCTCCGCCGACGCGGCGTAAAGGCGGGCAGTCGAACCTTTTCGAAGCGGATGACTAAGCAAAAGCCTAACCGATTTACTAACGCTACCTCACTTTTCGGTATCAAAACGGGACAGCGCCCCTGAAATACGGCGATTTTGTCCCATTTCTGACGCTTAGCGGCCTCCAATCATGGTTAACCGCATTGCAGTTGAGAGCGAGAGCGCATCAAACACATGTCGGAGTTGGTGAAAGTGCGGGTGGGCCGCAGTTAGCCAACACAGACAACAAGGTTTTGAACTATGTCGCTCAAACTGGCCGCTGCAAAGCTATCCGCCACCGCCGCTGGTGTCGCCCTTATGACGGGCGGCGCAGTCCGCGTGGCAGAGCCGATGGTAACTGACAGTCCGGTTTACGGAACGGATGTGAAATCGGGCAAGGTGCAGGCACCTCAGCAGGTGAAGTACATTAAGGGTCGCGATCGCGAGGTTCCGCAGCCACGCCCTCAACGTATTGTAGAGCGCACCATCGAGTGTCAGCCGATGCCGGCTGGCGCGGTTGCTGCAACGGACATGCTGCCCGCCGGCGTGGTCGATGCTGTGTTTGATGATGAGCGTTGCGCGCCGATCGAACAGATCGCTTATGCTCCGGCTCCTCTGCCCCCGCTCCCGCCCGTTCGCGGTGGCGGCGGTGGCGCTCCGGTTGTGATCGGCGGCGGCCTCGGTGGATTTGGCGGCGGCTTCGGCGGCGGATTCTTCGGCGGCTTCTTCGGAGGCGGCGGTTCGTCTTCGGGCGATGTTTCGGTTTCGACCACCACTTCAGGCGGCGGCAGCTCGGGCGATGTCAGCTCTTCTTCATCAGGTGACGTCAGCTCAACTTCGGGCGGCGAATCGTCGACCGGCGGCATCAACATCGACATCGATATCGACAACTCGACGTCTTCGGGCACGATCACCTCGACCACCTCGTCGGGCACTGTGACATCAACCTCGTCGACCGGCAGCATCTCGTCTTCCACGGGTGAAGTGTCGTCGAGCACCGGTCAAGTCTCGAGCACGACTGGATCAATCTCCAGCACGACCGGCGCGGTTTCGAGCAGCACGGGCCAAGTCTCAAGCTCATCGGGTAACGTGTCGAGCAGCTCGGGCAATGTCTCCAGCAGCTCAGGCAATGTTTCTAGTTCGTCGGGCAACGTTTCAAGCTCGTCTTCGAGCAGTTCGTCATCTTCGTCGAGCTCAAGCTCGTCCTCTTCGAGCAGCTCCTCGTCTTCGGGCGGCAACACCTCGACTGGCGGCATGACGTCTAGCGGTCATCCCGGCACAACCACGGGCGGTATGACCTCTACCGGCGGAAGCAGCGGTGGTTCGTCATCATCCAGCTCGTCTTCGAGCAGCTCTAGTTCTTCGTCATCTTCGTCGAGCGGCGGTACCACCAGCGGTGGCACGTCGGGTGACATGACGAGCAGCACGAGCTCATCCTCGTCGTCCTCTTCTTCGAGCTCTTCGAGCAGCTCATCCTCGGGCGGTAGCTCAGGTGGCACGACCAGCGGCGGCACCACGGGTGGTTCGTCTGGTTCCAGCTCATCTTCGTCGAGCTCTAGCTCTTCGTCTTCGAGCAGCTCTTCAGGCGGTTCGACTACTGGTGGTGACACTAGCGGCGGCTCGTCTTCCAGCTCTAGCTCATCATCTTCGTCGAGCTCTTCGAGCGGCTCATCTTCGGGCGGCATGACAACCACTGGCGGTTCGACCGGCAGCAGCTCTTCTTCGAGCAGTTCTTCGTCCAGCAGCTCGTCTTCGAGCAGCAGCTCCTCATCTTCAAGCAGCTCTTCCAGCTCATCGTCTTCGGGTGGCACGACCACCACGAGCAGCGGTGGCACCGAAGTTCCTGCTCCGCCGATGATGATCCTGTTCGGTCTTGCCGCAGCAGCGATCCTTGGCCGCCGTAAGTTCGGCGTGAAGGAAGGCGAAGAAGCTTAAGCTCCTTCGACCAGAAACTATGATTTGAAGGCGGCGCCTCGTTAGTTCGGGAGCGCCGCTTTTCTTTTGGCAAGCATCTCAAGCTGCATCTCAGCCTGCGTGCCAACCCAGTCGACATCGGCGATTGAGACGGTGTCGCCGAGTTCCCAGACATTGGTGTAGCCATAACCGACCAGATTGATGAAGGTCGGGATGTTGAGCGCGAGAGGCGCCATCTTCAGCGGGATCGGCGGGACGTTGTCGCTGAAATTGTTGTTGCAATAGATCAGGATCTGACGGTCCGGATTTTCGCCGATCACTTTGGCTAGTTTTGCATCTGTGAAGTCGGAGAAGGGAAGGTTGACAGCGCCTTCGATATGGCCACGCGAAAATGCATCCGCCGAACGTGTATCTAGGATCAGAGTCCCATTCTCGGCCGCCTTCGCGTCAAAGGTCTCAAGCGTGATCAGTCGTTTCGCGCGGATGCCTGACACCTTGGTCGTCAGTGTCTCAAAGCCGGCATAGTCTATGTCGGTTGCTTCAGTGGTCGGTGTCGCTGGCGCTTCTTCAGCGGCAAGTGGTGTTGCGGTCGCTGCGATGGCAGCCGCGAGCGAAATGAGAAACGGTTTGGACATGGTCCCCTCCTTTGCACCTTAATTGTGCGGGAGGATGCGCCTCATGCGCTGTCAGCTTTATGAACGAACTGGGAAAAATGCCACCATAGATATGGTGGTCAGGCGGTATCAGCGCGGTTTGGCCACCGGAAAACCAGCCTCTATGTACGCTATAATGCCCCCTGCGAGATGGACTGTTGGCTCGCCCGTGTGGGCCGCCAGTTTTTCGCCGACAATCTGCGAACGGCGACCGGATCGGCAATACAGGATGATCGGCCGATCATCTCCGGCGGTCACTGTGGCCGGATCAAACTCGTCCATTGCGATGTGCTCGGCTCCGGGAATGATGCCTTCCGCCACTTCATCATCGCGGCGCACGTCGATCAGGCGCACATTCTCTTCATTGACCGCTTGGACCAACTGTTTCGGCGTCAGGTCAATAATCGTCAGCTCTGATTGCGCTGACTTGGCCGAGGCCAGCTCATAGCCCGGGAGCGGGCTGGGCGCGCTGTCCTTACCCTCTGGTGCACAAGCCGTTAGGCCAAGAGCCAGAGACGAGAGTATCAGCGCGCCCCTCATGCGTTACGCCGCCAGCTTACGCAGAACGTAATGGAGGATCCCGCCATTGCGGTAATATTCCATCTCGTTCGCGGTATCGATGCGGCACAGAGCGGTGAAGGTGAAGGTCGAGCCGTCAGCGCGGGTGACTTCCACTTCGATGTCCTGACCTGGCGTGAGGTCGGCAAGACCCTTCAGCGAGAAGGTGTCGTCAGACTTCAGGTTCAGCGTTTCACGCGTGTCGCCGCCTTTGAATTGCAGTGGGAGGACACCCATGCCGACGAGGTTCGAGCGGTGAATACGCTCAAAGCTCTCAACGATCACAGCGCGCACGCCCAGCAGGATGGTGCCCTTCGCCGCCCAGTCACGCGACGAGCCCGTGCCGTATTCTTTACCGCCAACCACGATCAACGGGGTGCCATCGGCCTTGTGCTTCATCGCCGCGTCGTAGATCGGCATTTGCTCACCGTTATAGGTGGTTTCTCCGCCTTCCACGCCCGGAACCATCTCGTTCTTGATGCGGATATTGGCGAAAGTGCCGCGCATCATCACGTCATGGTTGCCACGGCGCGAACCGTAGGAGTTGAAGTCCTTTTTCGCGACCTGATTGCTCTTGAGGTAGCTGCCAGCCGGCGAGTCTTCCTTGATCGCGCCAGCGGGCGAAATGTGGTCGGTCGTGACAGAGTCGCCGAGGATCGCAAGCGGCTTGGCATCGACGATGTCGGTGACCGGAGCCGGAGTCATTTCCATGCCTTCAAAGTAAGGCGGGTTGGCGACGTAGGTTGAACCGGCGCGCCACTGATAGGTGTCCGACGGCTCGACTGTGATGGCCTGCCAGTGCTCGTCGCCGTCATAGACGTTGGCGTAACGTGTTTCGAACATCGAGCGGTCGATATTGGCCGCACGGTGCTCGGCGATTTCGGCGTTGGTCGGCCACAGATCGGCGAGCATGACGTCGTTGCCGTCCTGGTCTTGACCCAGCGGGGTCTCGGTGATGTCTTCGGTCACCGTGCCTTTGAGCGCGTAAGCGACCACGAGCGGCGGCGATGCGAGGAAATTGGCGCGCACGTCTTGCGAAACGCGACCTTCGAAGTTGCGGTTGCCCGACAGGACCGACGCAGCGACGATATCGTTGCCGTTGATCGCCTTGCTGATGGGCGGAGCGAGCGGGCCGCTGTTGCCGATGCAGGTGGTGCAGCCATAGCCGACGAGGTCGAAGCCGATGGCATCTAGATCGTCTTGCAGGCCGGATTTGACGAGATAGTCCGTCACAACCTGCGATCCCGGCGCGAGCGAGGTCTTCACCCACGGCTTGGGTTGCATACCGCGCTCGTTCGCTTTCTTGGCGACGAGGCCAGCGGCGATCAGAACATCGGGGTTGGAGGTGTTGGTGCAGCTGGTGATGGCCGCGATCACAACGTCGCCATCGCCAATGTCGTGGTCCTTGCCTTCAACAGCGGTGCGGACCGGAGCGTTCTTCTTGTAGATCTTGGCAAGGTCGCCGTTGAACAGCTCGTCCACTTCGGGAAGGATCACGCGGTCCTGCGGACGCTTGGGTCCGGCAAGGCTCGGGACAACCGATGCGACGTCGAGTTCGAGCGTGTTCGAGAACACCGGCTCATGCGCCGGATCGAACCACATGCCCTGTTCTCTGGCGTAAGCTTCGACCAGTGCGATGTTTTCTTCGCTGCGGCCGGTGAGGCGCAGGTAATCTAGCGTTTTGTCGTCCACGCCGAAGAAGCCACAGGTCGCACCGTATTCTGGGGCCATGTTGGCGATGGTGGCGCGGTCAGCGAGGGTGAGGTTGGCAACGCCTTCGCCGTAAAATTCAACGAAACGACCCACCACGCCGACTTCGCGCAGCATCTGCACGCAGGTCAGCACGAGGTCGGTTGCGGTAACGCCTTCAGCCATCTTGCCGGTCAGCTTGAAGCCGACAACTTCGGGGATCAGCATCGAGATCGGCTGGCCGAGCATCGCTGCTTCAGCCTCGATCCCGCCAACGCCCCAGCCCAGCACGCCCAGACCGTTGATCATGGTGGTGTGGCTGTCGGTCCCGACGCAGGTATCAGGATAGGCAACCATTGCGCCGGTTTCGTCCTGGCTCGACCAGATGCCCTGTGCAATGTGCTCAAGGTTCACCTGGTGGCAGATGCCGGTGCCCGGAGGAACAGCAGAGAAGTTCTCAAAGCTTTTCGAGCCCCATTTGAGGAAGTCGTAACGCTCGGCATTGCGCTCATACTCGAGCGCCATATTGGCTTCCATCGCTTTGGGGTGGCCGAATTCGTCGACCATGACCGAGTGGTCGATCACGAGATTGACGGGAACCTGCGGGTTGATCTTCTGCGTGTCGCCGCCAAGCTTGCTGATCGCATCGCGCATCGCGGCAAGGTCAACGACGCAAGGGACGCCCGTGAAATCCTGTAGCAGAACGCGCGCCGGACGATATTGGATCTCGTTGCCCGTGACCGGGTTTTTCTGCCAGTCGACAATCGCCTGAATGTGCTCGCGGCCTACGGTGAAACCTTCGTCTTCAAAGCGCAGTAGGTTTTCCAGCAGCACTTTCATCGAGTTGGGGAGTTTCGAGACATCGCCCAGTTGCTCCGCCGCTTTGGCGAGCGAATAGTAAGCGTATTCCTTGCCGCCGACATTCAGGGTCGAGCGGGTTGCGAGCGTGTCCTTGCCGATAGCTGTCATCGGGGTGTCCCATCCTTTCATGATTACACGCGCCGGATCCCACCGGGGCGCCTTTGACGAGGCACCTGCGCGTTCGCGCGCCCGAGGTCAAGTGGGCGAAGCGCCTAGATCGCGCCGCGATCGCTTTTACGATTGTTTACTACGGGATTGCGCAACTTTTGTGCGAGTAGGCTCGCCGACGGAAGACAAGTAATTCGGGGGCGCAGATTCGTATGGATACCAACGAGAAATACGGTTGGAGGCTATCCGGCCTGTTTGCGGGAGTCGTGGTTTCAAGTCTGACAGTATTTGCTTGCTTCGCTGCTGCTCTTTTCTTCTCCGGCAGCACAGCTGAAGCAGCTGGCGAAGAACAGGCCATAGCCGCTCGCTAGCCTAACACTTGGTGGCTCTTCAGGTCGCATGGGAGGATCAGGGCGAAGACTCTGACAGCCCGTCCGAAGAGTTTGGGCCGGAACAGCAAACGCCCCGCTGTTCCGGCCCATTTTATTTGGATTTGCGCGCGGCCATCCAGCATCCGCTCACGATCAGAGCTGTGCCGGCGAGCGTTGTGAGCGTTACGTTTTCGCGGAAGAAAGCCCAACCGAACAAGCTGGCCCAGAGAAACCCGGTGTATTCCATCGGGACCAACGCCTGCGCCTCGGCACGTGCATAGCCCCAGGCAAAGGCCATCGCCCCGGCGATGGTCAGTACGCCTGCCGCCAGTAATGGCAGCCATGCTTCGCTTTCGATCGGGGTTGCAAGGAATGGAGCGGCGAGGAGCAAGAACATGCCGCCAACGCCCGAATGGAAAGTCGCGATTTCTATGGGCCCTGCCACCTGCGATTGCTTGCGAATGACGATGAAATTGTAGGCGTAAAGCAGCGCCGAAAAGATCAGCGCACCAAGGCCCAGCGCAACATCATCGTCGAATTCGCCTTGCCCGATCTTGCCGCCGACAATGACAAGCGTACCTGCGAACCCGAGAATACTAGCAAAGATGGCTTTGGGCTGGATCACCTCGCCAAGCAGAACCCGTGCGAAATACAGGGCGACAAGCGGTGCGATGAAGCTGATTGCTATCGCTTCTGCCAACGGAAGCTTGGTGATTGCATAGAAAAAGCTCAAAGCCATCATCGCCGAAATGATCCCGCGCTCGATATGCAGTTTCAGCACATTGCGGGTCGGCCAACTCTGCTTTCGGGCTAGCCAGAATGGAGCGATTATCGCCGCGCCGATCAGGGACCGAAGCACGGTCGCGGTGTAGGTACCCGTCGTCAGCGCTGCTTGCTTCATCAGCGCATCCATCAGCGAGAGAAATCCCACTCCCGCCAAGGCTGCGGCGTAAGGCATCAGGCGGTGGCCGAGTATCGGGTGTGTGGAGGGCGCCTGATCCATGGCGCAACGCCCTATCGCGAGAGTTTGCATTGGTCACGCACCGTTTGCGTGACGGTCTGAATAATTCATCAAACAGACAGCCAGCTTGCTTGATAAGAATATGCGAGGCGGGGTATATGCACGCAGTAACGTGATGCACCCCGCGGTAGTCGCCATGGGGGTGGCTTACGGGGTATTAGAGGATCGACATGCGTAATTGGGTCAGCAAATGGGCGGGAGGCGCGGCGATTGCCGCTTTGGCAGCAGGCGGAAGCGTAGCCGCTCAGGATGAAACGGCAGTTCAAACTGCGCCGGCAGACGAGCAGGCAGCTCCGGCTCAAGAAGCGACGGAAGCAGCCAGCGAAGAATTCAGCTCCGCTTTCCCGACGATGGTTTCTGAACCCGTTGTTCAAAGCAGTGACGAGGCACCCGATCCGGAAAAAGCCACATGGTCGCTCGATCATGTGGCAGCCTTGATCGAGGTGATCGAAGGGATCGACGCCGAAGGTCTCGATCAGCGTGACTATGATCTGCAGGCGCTCAAAGTTTCCTCGCGCTCGGGTGCTTCGAAAGAACTCGACGAGATTGCGACCAAGAACTTCATCTGGCTGGTTGAAGACATCCGCGATGGCCGCACACCGATGTCGGCGCGCAAGCAGTGGTTTGTGGTCGATCCGGACCGCGACAAGTATCGCACCGAAGATATGCTCGCCAAAGCGCTGAAGACCGGCGATATTGCCGGGACCCTCGCGAGCCTGCACCCAAAGCATCCGGACTATGCCGCGCTGAAGGCGGAACTCGCCAAGACGCCCGCAACATCGCCGAAGACGCGCAAACTTATCCGTGCCAACATGGACCGCTGGCGCTGGCTGCAACGTGATCTCGGCACGATCTATCTGATGAGCAATGTGCCCGAGTATCAGCTGCGCCTGACGGTGGGTGACGAGATCATCAAATCTTACCGCACCATCGTCGGCAAACCGGGCCGCACCGCTACGCCACAGCTGGCGGAGACGGTGTCAGGCGTGGTGTTCAACCCGACATGGACGGTGCCGCAATCCATCGTGAAGGGCGAAGGTTTGGGGCAGCGTGTTCTGAACAATCCGGCATGGGCGCGCAGCAAAGGCTATAAAGCGACGAAGGGTGCCAATGGCTGGATTTCGGTGGTGCAACAGCCCGGACCGACCAATTCGCTTGGCCGGATGAAGCTGGAAATGCCGAACCGGCATGCAATCTTCTTCCACGACACGCCGTCGCGCAATCTGTTCAACAACGCCAACCGCGCGCTCAGCCATGGCTGCATCCGCACGGAGAATGCTCTGGAAGTCGCCATGCTGGTAACGATCCTTGGCAAAGGCGCGAGCAAAGATGAGGCGGTCGCGATCTCGACTTCGGGCAAATACAAGAAAGTGATGCTGCGCGAGGACAAGAAGCTGCCTGCCTACATCACCTATTTCACTATGGCGACCGACGTGAACGGCAAGATGTCGACCTTCAAAGACATCTACAACCGCGATGCGCCGGTGCTCGCGAGCCTCGACAAGCCACGCGAAGGCAATCGTTCAAACGTGATCGATGATGAAGTCATCGTGATCGAAGACGATCCACGCGTCGGAGGCTAAATCGGCCAGCGACTGAAATTGCGCGCAGCGATGACAGACTGGCGGTAAAGCAAGCCAGCGGGAACCGAATAGGCCAGCAACAAGGCCATGAATTGCCACTTGCCGGTGTCTTCCCAGCTAAGGAAGTCTCCGGCAAGGAGCGTGCCTGCGAAGTAACTGGTTACCATTGCGGCTATAATCGATACGATTACGGAATAGGCGCGGTCGATACGCGAGCCGAGTAGGATAGCGATCGGCGCTCCGATCAGCCCGATGTAGAACGCGCATACGGCGGTTCCTATCAAGGTGCCGATAGTCAGGAAGACCAGCAGGCTGAGCACCAGGGCAACCAACCCTTCAAAGCTGAAGAGAAACTCGCCCGCAAGCTGGAACATGGCAATGTATGCCCACGCAAAGAAGCTACCGATAGCAGCGGCCAGCGCGGCGGACGGGATTATTGCTGAAAACGCGGAGCCCGCATTGAGATCAACTGCTGCGTGACCAGGGCGGTACGCCACCCGTTAAAATGCGCCCGGCATATAGCGTTGCGCAGTGTTCGGCTCATCAGGGCGCAGCAGTTCCATTTCGGGCTGCGGGCCGATGGCGATGGTGCCATCTTCTTGTAGGCCGAGGCTGTCGGCATAGATCATGCGACCGCCGGAAAGCTTCATTAGAGCGGTCTTGAACTGCTCGCTGCCAAGCGCGAAGCACCCGTTGGAGCGGCCAAGGCGTCCCCAGCTGGCGATATGCTTGGGCTCGGCATATTCGGCCGGGTGCATCACGATATAGCGGCGCAGCGCTGCTTCGTTGGTCGGATCAAGCCCGCCAAGGCGCACCGATGTGCCGTATTTGCCCTGATACCACTCCCACGTCACATACGCGCCCTTGGACGAGGCGTTTGAACCTTCGACATTGGAGTAGTGATTGAGGAACCCATCGTGGTCAGGGTCTGATCCCGCGCCGTGGCTCACATGATAGCTTTCGACCGTTTCCTGTCCGAGATTGAGGATATGGAAACGCGGCAGAGCTGAGTGCAGGCCGTAATCCGAAATCGCCATCATATCGCGGCGCCAGATTGAGTCTCCGGCACGGTCCAATTCGCGCTTAGCAATCGCGAACAAGGCACGGTCGCGGGCGGAGCCTTTTGCAGGCATCGCAGCAATCTTTGCGGGGAGGGCGAGGGCTGCACCTGCGGCAAGCCCGCCTTTCAAGAGGTCACGACGTTTCATAGTCATATAATGGCATACTATTTACATCGTTCCGGTGAACCGAAAACCTGCTGATATCCCATATTGACGCAGCGTCAGGGCGGCTCGTCGTGTTCTTACCCCGATTGTGCCGCTTTTTCGTGAATATCCTTGGCTTTCATGCCCAGCGCGATGACCCCTGGCATATTGTCCCGAACCACGTCGCCAATCTTGCTCAATCCGGCCAATCGCGGATCACCTTCGCGCATCATTTTGGCGATGGCGGGACCGGTCGGATGCAGGCGACTGCGCGCATTGAACTCGTTGGTTTTTGGGTTGTTGGACAGGATACCCGTGCTCATCAAATTGGCCATGACGGCGTAAGGATAGGTGTCGGTCGTGTCGGTAAGTGGTGCGGGCGGAAGGAGGTTGTTTTTCTCCGCATCGGTCTCGAAATTCGCCTCGACAAAGGCCGCCAGCGCCGCGCTGTACGGCACGAACGGTGTCTGCGCGAGCTGGAGCGTGATGAGATCGTCTTTGAAAAACGGTTTCACATCATCGCGCACGTCGAATGGCACGGCAGTGGCGGTGCAATCCACGAACAGTGTGTTTTCGGGCACATCAACCGCTTCATCGGCGAAGTGCATCTTGCCTTGCTCGATCTTGGTCACGCGCCCCTGACGATAGACCTGTGTCACCTCGCGCATCATGTCGATTTCTCCCGGAGAGATCACCGCGAAGTGGAACATCTTGGGCGTCACGTCTTCGTCGATCCGCAGCATCACGCCGCGTTCGCCGAGCTTGGCCATCATTTCGTCACCGGTTTCCGAAGCGGTCGCGGTCTCACACAGCGCGATCTGGAACTCCATCAGCCCCTCGATGCGGGCATGGGCGGGTTGAAGGTAAGTGCGGTTGAACATCCATGAATCGCGCGGACGGACCCAGCCGATCTTGTCGGCGGGCACACCAGCTTCAAGAAGCCATACCACGCTGTCCATCGCGGTCTTGCCGCCGCCCAGAACGATGTAGTTATCGGGTAGGTCGCCGATGTCTTTCCAAAGCGAAGGCAACTCGCCGGGGATGGCAAACCGCGTCCCTTCGGCAATTTCAAAGCCGGGCTTGTGTGTTGATGGCACCGACGTCTGGAACCACGTCGCATCGACCAGTTTGCGGCGGACAGAGACTGTCGTTTCGTCGCCGGAAAGAACACCACGGACTTCGTGTGCGCCCTCACCGCCAGAGAGGTACTCGGTCAGCGGCATGTAAGTGACTCGCCCGCTGGGGATCAGTCGCTCGTTCATCAGCTTGCCGTAATAGGCGAGAATCTCGGCATGTTTGGCGAGCGGATACATGCCCGCATTGTGCCCTTCGGTATCGACCTTGTCCGGGCACATCTCCATCGAATTGACACCATAGGTGGCGCTTGGCTGGTGCAGCGCGACAAAGGGGTAGGCATCGTTCCAGTGGCCACCGGGCTTGGCGTGCTTATCAACGATGGTGATATGGCAATCGGGATCCTCGTCGATCAGCGTATCGGCAAAGGCGAGGCCGACAGCGCCAGCGCCCACAATCAGATAATCGGTTTCGAGGTTTGCCATGAGATCGGACTGCCTTTTTGCTGCAAAGGGGGTTCAGGCGCAGGTCATGCGCTTGAAGACACTCTATGCCAAGCAAACAGGGGGAAATCATGAAAAATCGTGCCAAGACTATCGGTGCCATCGTGTGCGCGGGATTTGCCTTGGCGGCGACAGGATCGTCGGCGCAGGAGATTGTCTTTCAGAAGGGCGGGATCGTGCAGCCATTGCCGCAGCCAACGGTCATCACGAGCAAGAAGGATGTCGCGCGGCTGAAAACAGCCCGGGGCATCACGCTGCAATGGATAGGCTGGGAAGAGCGCGGTCCGGTGGAAGTCACATCGAACGCTGATGGCGTTTGGCGGGTCCATGGCTCTCAATCGGACGAATATGGTGGTTCTCTTGAGGTAAAAGGGACCATCACCGAAATCGGCGAGGACTACTTTCTGCTCAAGGGCCGCATTCAGATGAACGAAGCGGGCGGTCGTGCGCGTTCATGCGATGCGACCAAAACATGGCGCTTCGCAGTAACGCAGAACCGCACATACTACCGGCTTCGTGAATTCGAATGGTGCGATCGGCTAACCGACTACATCGATATCTATTTCGCACCGCGCGTGCGGTGACGCGTACCGCAGGATCAGTTGCTGCTCATCACCATCGTGTCGCCGTTGATTTCGACGCTGCCGATACGTGAAAGATAGGACTGGCCCAGCAGGGATACGTCGAGGCCACGCGGAATGATGATGGCGTCAACATTGCTGCGTGTCATGCCGCCGATCTCAACTTCACTCAGGCGCGTGGCCACACCGTAGACGTCGCCGCTGGCTCCTCGCCCGATGGGGCGTACATCGCTGTCGTCCCAATGCAGGCCAATGGCTCTGGCGTCTGATCCTGTCAGCGCAATCACGCTGGCGCCGGTGTCCACCATCATGCGAACCGGCGCACCGTCGACAGTGGCAGAGGCATAGAAATGGCCATTGCTTTGACGGGTGAGGCTGTGATCGCCAGCATACCAGTCAGAGCTTGCGGCTCCTTTGGACTCTTTGGCAGAATTCGGCTCAGCAGTCGTAGTGGACTGCTGTTCGCCTTCGCGCGGCACTACCACCGCAACGAATGCGAACACGCATGCGACAAAGCCAAGAGTGCGTCCAATCATGCGAATGAGCATAATCGCGGAAGCTTAAAGCGATCTAAATCGCCGTTATCTGTTTGGAAAAGAGAGCATTTTCGTCGGCCATGGCCAACATGGAACGGGCATGCCGCCCGGCGACTTCGCGTTGGTCTTCGCCATATCCGCCGCCAAGGGCTGATGCGATGGGTAGGCCCTTTTCCCGCGCAGCGCGGATCACATAGCGGTCGCGCGCTTCAAGCCCCGCGTCAGTTAGAGAAAGCCGCCCCAGCTTGTCGTTCTCATGCGGATCGACGCCAGCCTGATAGAAGACGAAATCGGGTGCGAATTCGGACATCACCAGTGGCAAATGCCGGTCGAGCGCTTCCAAAAAGCCGTCATCATCCAACCCATCGGGCAGGCCAACATCAAGGCTGGAGCGTGCCTTGCGCACCGGGAAGTTCTTCTCCGCGTGGAGCGAGAGGGTGAAGATGTCATCGCGCAGAGCGGTGAGGCTGGCGGTGCCGTCTCCCTGATGCACGTCGAGATCGACGATCAGAATGCGCTTGGCATCACCTTCGGCAAGCAAGCGATTGGATGCCACAGCGAGATCGTTGAACACGCAATAGCCCGCGCCTGTGTCTGCGAGGGCATGGTGGCTGCCCGCGGCGGAGTTTGCAGCGTAACCATGGCGCTTCGCCAGCTGCGCCGCGAGCCATGTGCCGCCATTGGTATGGCGAACACGGTCCCGGATACGCTCAGTGACGGGAAAGCCAATTCTGCGCTCCTTCTCGCGCGGGACAGCCGCGCTGAACACCTCATCAACATATGCAGGCTCATGCACTGCTTCGAGCCATTCACGCGGCATCGGGTCAGGCGCGTGTTCCGTCATCCCCGCACCGGACGCGCGCAGCTCCTCCATGACGAGGTAGTATTTGTCGAACTTGAATGTGCCCCGCTCGGGGCGCGGGGCCATGTAGTCAGCGTGGTGGACGACGTGGAGCATCAGCTTCCCGACTTCAGGAGCGAAACATCAACTCCTCCTTTGCCAAAGTGCTTTTCGAAAATTGATACAAGTGGCTTGAAATGCTCGTGGTAGCGGTAATGGTCGCTTGCTTCGCCATCATGTTCCGCTTGCAAGAGAAGTTCTACGTACCGCGGCGCATCAATGACCCCGCATTCCGGGAGTAGGTCATCAACATGGACTGAGCTTCCGCAATAGCCCCAGCCAACACAGTAGTCTGCTGACATGCCGTCGTAACGGGTTGGTCTGCTCAAGCAGCTTTCTCCGCCAACATCGCCAATTCATCGTAAATCTCGGCTTCGCTACGGCTGGCACTGTTGCGCCAAGTCGTTGCCGTGTCGCCATTCACTAGCGCGCCCTCGGCGGTCAGAACCAGCAGGTTGGGCGTGCCAGGTAGGTCGTCGACGCCGAAACGTTTGGCGATGCCGAGATTATGGCCGTCGCCGCGTTGCGGCATCCCGATATTGACGAATACGAGTTCGTACTTCTCTTCGACCAGCTTCGCGATGCGATCGCTTTCCAACCAACCCGCCAACGCGCGGCTGTCGTGGCACCAGTTTGCGCCCATCACCAGCAACACGCGCTTTCCGCTCTCGCCAGCTTTGGCCAGAGCCGCATCGACATCGCCCATCGCATCGTCAGACACGTCGTAAGATGTCGCTTCGGGATAGTCGTGTGATGTGCCAGCGACTGTTTTCGCCACCGTCGCACAGCCTGCCAGCAGCAGCGCCGACAGCAATCCGGCAATCAACCCCTTGATCATTCAGCGGCCTCTGCGGCGTGTGGATCAAAGGCAACTTCCTCGCCAGCTTCTATTTTCGCGGCCTTTTCCTCGACCAGTTTAACGATGTGGTCGAGCATGTCCTCGTCCTCGATTGCGTGGGCTTTCAGGCCGGAGAGGTAGACCATGTGCTTGCCATTGCCGCCTCCGGTCAGGCCGATATCGGTTTCGCGCGCTTCGCCGGGGCCATTGACGACGCAGCCGAGCACCGAAAGGCTCATCGGCGTCTTGATATGCTCCAGCCGCTTCTCGAGTGTTTCGACAGTACGGATCACGTCAAAGCCCTGGCGCGAACAGCTGGGACACGACACCACGCGAACCCCGCGGGTGCGCAGACCCAGTGCTTTAAGCATCTCGTAGCCGACTTTGACCTCTTCCTCCGGCTCTGCGGAGAGCGAGACGCGGATCGTGTCGCCAATGCCGGCCCACAGCAGGCTGCCCATGCCGATGCTGGATTTGACCGTACCGCCGATCAGACCACCGGCCTCGGTGATGCCGAGGTGCAGAGGGCAGTCCACCGCTTCGGCCAGCCCGTGATAGGCGGCAACCGCAAGGAACACGTCGCTGGCTTTTACAGCCACTTTGAACTCGTGGAAGTCGTGATCCTGCAGCAATTTGATATGATCAAGCGCGCTTTCGATCAGCGCTTCGGGGCAAGGCTCGCCATACTTTTCGAGCAGGTCTTTCTCGAGGCTACCGGCGTTCACACCAATGCGGATTGCGCAGCCATTGGCCTTCGCCGCGCGCACAACTTCAGCGACGCGGTCAGACGAACCGATATTGCCCGGGTTGATGCGCAGACACGCCGCGCCTGCGTCAGCGGCTTCGAGCGCGCGTTTGTAATGGAAGTGGATGTCAGCAACGATCGGGATGTTCGCCGCGCGCGTGATCAACGGCATCGCGGCGGTAGCATCTTCCGTCGGGCAAGAGACGCGGATGATGTCACAGCCGACGTCTTCGCAGCGACGGATTTGGTCAATCGTTGCAGCAGCATCTTCGGTCGGGGTGTTGGTCATGGTCTGAACCGTGATCGGCGCATCGCCGCCCACCGGCACATCGCCGACCATAATCTGACGGCATTGCCGTCTCTCGATATCGCGCCAAGGTCTTACAGACATGCGCCGCATATAGTCTGCTGCGGGTGACGGGGCAATGACAGTGACGATCTTGCAGTCAGCGCCGACATAGCCGGCATCGAAACAAATGCGGCGGTGCCTGTCGCAAAGCGAGACATCGGCGATTTGCGGTTCGGCGCAGGGCCTTGCCCGCGCCATGGTCGTGCGATGGAAGGCATGCGAAAAGCCATAATGGAAACAATCGCGATCATGCGTTCAGATGCCGTCGTCCGCGTAGCGATGGTGCTGCTGCCCTATGCGGGCGTGCTGATCGGACTAGATGTAGCGGCGCATTACGGTTCTCTCACCGAGGCCGAGCTACCCGTGCAATTCTATCTCGCCTCGGACCGGTCATTCGGGGAGTTTCTGGAATACAGTCTCACTGCAGCAATCGCGGTGATGACATTCCTGCTTTGGCGGCGATCGGGTGAGTGGATCTACCTTGCCAATGCGCTGCTGTTCACTTGGCTGACCATCGATAACTGGATTGAAGTGCACGAGACGTTCGGGAAAGTGATGGGGCCAGCCTTTGCTGGTCTGGACTTCATTCCCATAGAGCCGTCTCATCTGGCAGAGGCATTCATCATGGTGTTGATCGGCGGGTTCTGGCTTATCGCGCTTGCGATGGCCGTGCGTAATCTCTCGGAGCGGACACTGACGTTCAGTCTCGCACTCGCGGCCTGCGTGCTCGGAGCGGCAGTATTCGGTGTAGTCGTCGATCTATTGGTGGTGTGGGGCGAGCAAGGCAAAGCGTTTCACGCCTTGCTGACCTTCACCGAAGACGCAGGCGAGTTTGCGATGATCATCCTCGCTTTTTTGCTCACTGTCGGGTTCTACGACAGCGAAAACCGGCGCCGCGAGGACGCCGGTTCCGTTTCCTGATTGCCCAATCTTACCAGCGGATCAGCGGCGGAATGATGAGCCGCCCAGCGACCGCCGCAATTGCGACCGGTGTCACATGCCAAAGGCCGACATGCGAGAAGGTGTCGAGCGGGCAGGTAATCCCGTAGGCCAATGTTCCAAGCGATCCGGCAGCGAGGCCAGCCAGCCAGCTGGACCGCTCGATCGACACCGGAGCCCCTTTGCGCAGCCACAAGGCCGAGGCCAGCAGCACAAGAGAACCGGCGGCGAGTGCCGAGGTGGTGCACATAAAGGCGACAGGATCATTCAGCCCTTCATTCAGGTGATTGCCCTCGCCAGAGAGCAAGCTGATCACCGCACCCAAGGGTAGGATGCCAAGCATAATCGCGCCCCAGATCGGGCCGTTTGTCCGCTGGCCGACGCGTGGCATCGCGCTGGTGACGACACCTGCGGTGCTGGCAATGCCAAGGACCAGAAGCAGGCCGTGCGTAATCAGGAAATATCCTGATGCTTCGCCTGTCAGCAATCCATCCCACCAATCGTGAACGGCGATAGATGCGACCGCCGCAATTAGTGTGGCGAAGCCGATCATAATCAACCCTTCGACCGGGCGGATCCGTTTCACGGGGGTTAGATCCTCGGTCAGGGCCGCAATCAGATCTTCGCGGTTTTGGTACTTTTCCATTTCAGTCTGCTTTCTCGACCAAGGTGGCCAGCTTCTTGAGGCCACGATGGATATTCACTTTGACCAGGCTTTCGCTCTGGCCGGTCTTTTCGGCCGCCTCGCGGACAGATAGCCCGCTGATTTTGACCATTTCGATCACTTCGGCCTGTTTTTCGGGGATCAGGCCGAACAAGCGATCCAAACTTACGCGCGCCATGACAACTTCTTCCTCGCTGTCTTCAACGGCGTCGTCTTCCATCAACTCTTTGCCATCGTGCTTGTACACTTTGCGAAGATGGTCGACCCAGCGGTACCGGGCGATAGCGGCGAGCCAGGGCAAGAATGGCCGCGCCGGATCCCACGTGTCACGTTTGGTGTAAAAAGCGATCAGCACTTCTTGAACCAGATCGTCGATCTGGTGCGGTGGCAGGCGACGGCGGAAATACCGTTCCAGCCACACACCCACCTCCGACAGCAGCACATTCGCAGCGGCTTTGTCGCCGTCCTGTGCTGCCGTCATGAGGCGGGCGAAGGTGGGTTCGTCAGCTACCATGTTGCCAACCCGCTTACGCGGTTTGTGCCTCGTTTGCACCCGTTACGGCCGTCGGGCCGGAAAGGCGGTCCAGCGAGAACATTCCGCCGCCACGGCTGATCAGGATCAGCGCCATGGCCATCACACCGATTGCCCAGCCGAAAAAGTGCGCGCTTGTCGGGAAAACGAACACTTGAATGACCAGAGCCATTACAAACAGCGCGACGGACGCGAAGCGAGTGAACAGACCCACGAGCAACAGGATGGGGAACAGAAATTCCGCATAGGTCGTCAGTGGAACCGCGATGCTGGATGCCAGAGGCAGTCCGGAAAACTCGTTCTCGAAGATTAGATATTGCGTCTCATCAATGGTGAACCAGCTGCCCTCGACCACCTTCGTGGTGTAAGACCGCCAGAAGACACCGGCCAAACTGATCCGGACAACCAGAAGAGCAATGCCTTCTGCGAGTGGACCGGAAAGCATGCCGACGATGCGATTATAGAGTGATGTCAGTGTGTTCATAATGTCCTCCTGTTGCGACGCTGTTGGAAGGAGCAGGCATTGTGCCTGGCCCGCTCCTTACCAATGCGATTGATTAACGCTTGATCGGCTTCAGTGAGCCTTTGCCCTTCGGCGTTTTGATCTTAACGCAGCTGCCTTTGTCGACATACTTCCATGCGTTGCCCTGATAGTCGCGGGTGCTGGTGCCGGCACAGCTGGTGCCTGGGCCTGCGGCGCAATCATTCTTGCCGGCTTTCGAAACGCCGTAGCAGCGCTCTTTAGCCTTCTGAGCGGTAACCGGTGTTGCTGCAAGGCCAGCGGCGATGCCAGCGGTCAGGGCGAGGCCAGCGAAGTTGGCGATAGTCTTGGTGTTCATTGGGTCTCTCCAAAAACTCGAAATAGGGGTGCCCCGAAAATGTCGGAACTGACCAGCAATTCGCCGCGACGGTAGGAACGGTTACAAAGTTTTTTGAAGAATCTTTTCATGCGCCAGTTTGTAACGCCCCTCTTTGCGCATGCGAACATAGTCATAAGAACCCGTGCGATGTTAAGGAGCCTTTGATGGCACGCGATAACAACCCGATTGAGCCCTTTGGCGGATTTGGTCTCGGCCTGAGGCGCGAGCACTTTGCGGACTTTCTTGAAAATGACGTTCCGGTCGATTTTGTCGAGGTGATCTCGGAAAACTATATGGTCGATGGCGGGCGTGCGCTGCGCATTCTCGATGCCATCCGAGAGCGATATCCGGTGATCATTCACGGCGTCTCGATGTCGATTGGTTCGGCATGCGGATTGGATCCGGAATACCTGAAGAAACTGAAGCGACTCGAACAGCGCGTTGATCCACTTTGGGTGTCCGATCACCTCTGTTGGACGCGGACGAGCGCGCATAACAGCCACGATCTGCTACCTCTGCCTTTGACGGAAGAGGCTTTGCAGGCGGTGTGCCGCAACATTGATCAGGCGCAGGATGTGCTGGGCCGCGCGATGCTGTTCGAGAACCCGTCAAGCTATCTCACCTTCCCCGAGGATGAGATGAGCGAATGGGAGTTTCTCACCGAGATGGCGCGGCGGACAGGCTGCTACCTGCTGCTCGATGTGAACAATATTTATGTCAGTGCCGCCAATCACGGCTTCTCTGCGGACGACTATCTTGCAGGGTTGCCTCTCGACCGCGTGCGCCAGATCCACCTTGCTGGCCACGACCCCGCCACGCCCGAGCGCGACATCATCATCGACACACATGACCGAGAAGTGTGCGACGGGGTATGGGCGCTGTACGAGAAGGCGATCGGTATGATCGAGCAGCCGGTCGCGACCATGATCGAACGCGACGAGCACGTTCCGCCGCTACCCGAATTGCTCACGGAATTGGACCGTGCGCGCGGGCTGGAGATGGAACCGGCATGAGCGAACCCTCGATTTCTTTGGCCGCCCGCCAATCTGCGTTTCTGCAAGCTGTTCTGGATGAAGACGCGCCCGTGCCCGATGGTTGGCGCGCGCGCCATGCGACCGGAATGGAGGTCTATCGCGGCAATTACCGCAGCAGCCTGATGAGTGCGCTGGAATCCACCTACGAGCGCACTGCTCGCTATGTCGGTAAAGGCCCGTTCAAACGCAGCGCGATCCATCATCTGCTGAGCCATCCGCCGTCCGGTTGGACGATTGATGAGGCAGGCGAGGGCTTTGATGCGACGTGTGCCGAGCTGTTTGGCGAGAATCCCGAAGTGGCCGAAATTGCGTGGATTGAATGGGCGATGCTTCAATGCACATCGTCGCCAGACGCATCAGCGATGAGCCCGGAAGAATTCGGCAGTGCGACGGCGGGTTTCGATGATGCAGGTTGGATGAACCTGTCGGTTGAGTTCCAGCCAAGGGCAGCCGCACGCGTGCTCGATCACAATCTGGCCGCCGTCTGGAATGCCCTCGCAGAGGACGGATTGGATATCCCGGTTGTTACTCAAGGGAACACCGGCTGTATCGTATGGCGAGAGGGTGAACAGCCGACTTTCGTCAACGTCGAACCGGACAATGCCAGCGCCTTCGCCGCGATGCAGGGCGGCGCGTCTTACGGTGAAACCATCGTGTTACTGGCCGGTGAGGACCCGGACGAAGAAGCCCTGCAGTCTGCGGCAATGCGCGCAGGCGAAATGCTGGGCGGGTGGTTGCAAGAGGGCATTATTGTTTCGGTCAAAGCTTGACTTGAACCCTGCGTGCGTCAGTCTCTCCAGCCAAGAGGAGAGATCATGCTGACCCAAACATCCATTGAATTGCGCACCACCAAGCCGAGCATGCTGCTGCGCGCGGTCACGTGGCTGATCAGCAAACGTAAGCCGGTTTTCCCCAAGGATGCGGGCGATGTTCACGGCTTCCTGCACAACCGCAAACCGCCGATCGATGCGCCGATGCCGGAGGCGATGCGCTCGAAATACCTGATCGAGGAATGGGAAGCGGCGGGCCAGAAGGTCGTTACGATCCACCCCAAGTCAGGCCCGGCGGAATGGCATATGCTCTACTTCCATGGCGGGGGCTTTGTGTTGCCGATGTTTAAAGAGCACTGGCCACTCGCCGCCGCGATGGTCGATACCTGCGGGGTGAGCGTGACACTGCCGCTCTACGAAGTGGTGCCCGAAAGCTCTTACAAGCGGCAGGATGAAGTGGCCGACGCCGCCTTTGCCAAGATCGCGGAAAGTCACGATCCAGCCAAGATCATTCTCAATGGCGACAGCGCGGGCGGGCATATGGCGCTTTCGCTGGCACTGCGGCTGGCGAAGGCGGGCGGCGCGCAGCCGGGTAAGCTCGCGTTGTTTGCCCCTTGGCTCGATGTGACGATGGCGGATGCTGCGATGGGCGCAGTCGAGCCGCATGACTTCATGCTCAAGATCGGTGCGCTTCGGGGATGCGGGAAAGCCTTTGCTGGCGACCGCGATCCCGCGAGCCCCGAATGCAGCCCGCTCTACACTTCTCAAGAAGATCTAGCGTTGCTCCCGACCACACGCATTTGGACCGGACGGCACGACCTGTTCATCATCGACTCGCGGACCTTTACCGGTAAGCTTGGCGAGGCAGGCGTTGATGCCAAGCTCTACGAATATGAAGGCGCACCGCACGTCTTTATGGCGATCACCCCGACGCGCGAGAGCAAGGATACGCTGGGGCTGCTTAGAGAGTTTATCGAGAGCTAGGCGAACGTTTCGCCCGTCATTTCCTCGCTCATCGCCCACAATCTGTCAGCATTGCTTTTATCGACGGCATAGCTGCGCACGCCGCTGGTCGTTGCTGCGTCGTCCACTTCGGCCACGTGGCAATCCTCGCAATAGACGCCGCCTTTGCCTTCCAGCTCTTCCGCCGTGGCCGCCCAGGTCTGCGTGGCTGCGCCTTGCGGAATGGTCTTCCATTCGAAGTCAGGATCGGCGGTGGTCACACGCTCAACCAAAGCATCCTGCTGTTCCTGTGTCATGTGACGGCCCAGATTGGTCTGGATGCCACCCGGATGCACGGCATAGGCGTGGACGCCCTTGTCGGCGAAACGGTCTTCCAGCCCAACGGTGAAGAGCACGTTGGCGGTCTTTGAGTGGCCGTAGCTAAGCCACTCGTCATAGGCGCGGTTTTCGAAATGGGGATCGTCGAGATTGACCGGCGTAATGTGGTGGCCGCGGCTCGAGAGGTTCACGATGCGCTTGTCCGACCCTGCTTCGACCAAAGGCATCAGATGCTTGGTCAATGCAAAGTGGCCAAGGTGGTTGGTGCCGAATTGAGTTTCGAACCCGTCGGCTGTTTTCCCGAGCGGGCATGCCATCACGCCCGCATTGTTGATCAGCAGATCGATGGCCTTAAACCGTTCACCTGCTTCGGCTCCGCACGCGCGGACACTGTCGAGATTGCCGAGGTCGCAGACGATGGTTTCCAGATTGGCGACAGGATTATCGCCCTTGATCGTCGCTACCGCTTCGTCGAGCTTTGCCTGATCGCGCCCGGCGAGCACCACATGTGCACCCTTGGCTGCCATCGCGCGGCCGGTTTCGAGCCCGAGACCCGAATTGCCGCCGGTGATAAACACCGTCTTGCCAGATAGATCCGTGCCCGCCAGCACATCATCCGCAGTCGAGTGTTCGCCAAAAGTGCTCATCAATATCCTCCAAAATGACAAGGGGCGCGGTAGCATTGCCACCGCGCCCCGTCACTCTGGATAATGAAGTTTGCGTCAGTCGCGCATCACTTTTTATCCATATCCTCCAGCTTCTTGGCCGCCCAGTCCTTGCCACCAAGGCCGAAGGCGATGGCCGCTGCCAGAGCGATGCCGATCACGATTGCACTGAATGCGACAACCACGATCTCGTCACCGACATTCATGAACTTGAGGCCCATGAAGGTGAACAGCAGCATGGTGCCGAAACGAGCGACTTTGCCCGTCATAGCAGAGCCATCCGCACCGCCGAGCAGCTTGCCCAGCAGGTTGCCGATCATCACACCCGCGCCGATTACAACGCCGCCGAACAGGACGCTGCCGCCCAGAGCCAGCACTTCGTCAAGGATCGCAGTGAGCTCAGGGAACCCAAGCATGCGCGTGGCTGCGATGGCGAAGAACAGGATGATCCCGATCTGCGCAATCCGTGCCAGCACGTCCGATGCCTTCGTCTCCTTGGGAAGCAGACCAGTCATCGCGATCGGACCGTCAATGCCAAGCCCTGCCAGCAAGTCGGTCAGCAGGCCGTAAACGAAGCGGCTGATGAGGTAACCGATGCCCAGCAGAATGCCGCCAGCGATGATGTTCGGGATCGCGCCCATGATCATGCGCAGCATGTCGGTTGCCGGACCGGAGATTGACTGGATGTTGAGCACGCCCAGCGCGCCGATAGCCACCGGAATGGCGATCAGTGCGTAAATGATCGTACCCAAAGTTTTGGAGATAGCGTTGTTGCCGGTCACTTCGTCAGCGCCCGCTTTGTTCGCCCATTTGTCGAGATCGAGCGTCTGCATTGCGGTGGTCGCAATGTCGCGCACGATGCCTGCAATCATCAGGCCGATGAAGAGCAGCAGGCCCGCACCAACCAGGTTCGGCACAAAGTCCATGATGTTGACGAGCAGCTCGTTGATCGGGCCAGCGACACCACCCAGTTCGAGCACTTGCAGAATGCCAAGCAGACCGAACAGCCAGATCAGCAGTGAGACGATCTTGCCCAGCGACATGCCGATGCTTTCGCCGCTGCTAGTGTCACGCTTTAGAAAACCGATGCGGTCGACCAGTTTGGCAAACGCCCACTTGGCAGCGGTTGCGAGAAGCCATGTTGCGGCAAGAATGGCGAGTGCAAAGACCACCTTCTCCCCGATTTGCCACGCCAGCTGGGCGTCGAATTGACGGAATTGAAGTCCCATTATGATCCCCCTTTGATTGGATGCGATACAAAGTATGCTACATTTTCGACTTTTGCGAAATGTAACATCCACAGTTACAAAAAGATTCGATATTTCAGTATTTTACACAATTTCATCAGGAAGACCACCAATGGCACGCAATATGATCTCGGATGTTACAAGTTCTTGCATCGCGTTTGGGTTGTGCATCGGGCTGACCTTTGCAGCTCCGGTGAATGCTGAGGATGAGGCGGTTGAGGCGAAGCCCAAATGGTCGATCGCGATCCACGGCGGAGCCGGGACGCTGCGGCGTGACGCCATGACGCCGGAACGGCGCGCGCAATACGAGGCCGCTTTGCAAGAGGCTTTGGATGCAGGCGCGAAGATCCTTGCCGAAGGTGGCAGCGCCATGGATGCGATCCAGGCCGCGATTGTGCCGATGGAGGATAACCCGTTGTTCAACGCGGGCCGAGGTGCGGTCTTCACGTGGGACGGCACGAATGAACTCGACGCCTCCATCATGGACGGCCGCGATCGCAGCGCTGGCGCGGTGACGGGGGTGACGAGCATCAAGAACCCGATCCTGCTCGCCGACAAGGTGCGCACCGACAGCCCGCATGTCTTTATGATGGGCGAGGGTGCGGAGGGCTTTGCCGCCACCCAAGGCATCGAAACCGCCCCGCCCGATTGGTTCGCGACCGAACCGCGCAAGAAGTCTCTTGAGCGGATGAAGGCCAATGCGCTGTCTTCGCTTGATGTCGATTACAAATTCGGCACGGTCGGCGCGGTGGCTCTGGATCAGGAGGGCAACCTCGCGGCGGGCACTTCGACCGGTGGAATGACCGGCAAACGCTGGGGACGGATCGGTGACGCTCCCGTGATTGGCGCGGGGACCTATGCGGACAATCGGAGTTGCGCGGTGTCAGCGACCGGCTGGGGCGAATACTTCATCCGTGTCGGCGTGGCGCAAGAGATTTGCACGCAGTTGCGTTTGTCTCTGCCCCATTACGATGCGTTGAGGGCCGTCATGGGAGACGAGGAAGAGCTTGGACCCAACCATCCTAAATCACGTGAACTGGCGATCCAGAGCATTGCGGATGAAGTGATGGCTGAGGTCAAAGAACTCGGTGGCGATGGCGGGATCATCCTCGTGACGCCTAGAGGTGACGCGCTCTACAGCTTCAACACCAGCGGCATGTATCGCGGCCGCGCGAACAGTGATGGGTTAAACGAGGTCGCGATCTTTGGCGGCGAGGACAAAGTTTCCAACACGCCGGATCACTAAAGCTCGCCTATATCGCATCCCCGCGCTTCAAGGATGGGTTTCATCTCCCAGAATGCGGCCGGGGTTCGGGTGAGCGGGATATAGGGATGCAAGTGATGCACGATGTGGAACTGCATCCACATCGATCCCCAATTGCCGACTTTCGATTTCCAAGCGCGCGAATTGCGATACCGCCCCGTCTCATTGCTGGGGTGGTGCGGCGCCCATGACAGGAAAAACACGATATAGGTGATCGCGATCTGGAACGGCAGCCACCACAGCAGCAGCGCCTCCATCGCAAAACCATTCCAAGCCAGAGTGCCGAGAATTGCGATAAATCCAAGCCGGTAAGCAAGCGTCAGAACAATCAGGCCAGGCCGGTTCGCTCGTAGCAAAGCGGCGGCGTAGTCATGGTTGCGCTTGGCTCCCGGTTGCCGCCCTTGAATAGCGCGCCAGATAGCGGACCATGGACCGGGCGCCTTGGTGGTGATGTCAACATCCAGCTCGGGATCGTTGGTATGGCGGTGGTGGTCGAGGTGGGTGATCCGCAGCACTTCGAACGGGAAGATCAGCATCCAGCTTGTCGCGTGGCCGACAAGTTCGTTGAGCCAGCGTAGCTTCTGTCCGGGGCGGGCAATGATATCGTGCTGCGCTTCGTGCGTGGGCAGGTAGACCAAAGCCATGTTCACTGTCGCAATCGGGAACGCGGCCCAAAGCGGTAGAATGTCGAGGAACACCAGCGGCCAAAGGCTGAGCCAGACGGCGAGATTGCCGAACGCCCAGACCACCGCTTCCCACGGGAACATGCCCGAATGCTTGCGCGCGATCTTCAGCTCGAGCTTGCGCAGTTCCGCCTCGGAAAGAGTCGACAAGTCGTCAGGCAGGATCGCGGAATGCGTGTTCATATCCAGCGCCCTTTGATCTGAGCGAGCAGGCCCCATCCGCCGCCGACGATCAGCGCAAAGGTGAGTGTCGAAAGGCCAAAGGGTGCAGCCAATTCAAGTGCCTGCATCCCCTGGTCGATCACTGGCACCAGAAAGGCGAAGGCGAAGGCCAGCGGCAAAATACCCGCGATGAACTTGAGTGTTCTTTCCATTTCAGGCGGCTTCCTCGTGAGGCTGAACAGGTGCAATCGAACCGATCCGGTCGACTAGTATTTCTCGGAATTCGTCGGACGCATCCGCGGCAAGGAGAGTGTAAAAACCCCAGCGTTGGCGACGGAGCATCTCATCATCGTCAATCGCGTCTTGTAGCCAATCATCAAGCGGAGCCCGATAGGCAGCGAACATCTGCACCGCGAGATCGTGCGGGGGAAGATTGCCACGCAGCAGCCCTTGTTGTTGGGCAGCGCGGCAAGCAAACTCAGCCATCTCCACAGATCGCCGTGCATGGTGAGCGCCGGCATCGTCACGTGCCGGATCATATGAGAATGCGATACCCAACCGCTGCAGCCCGACAAAGGCCGCACGGCTAAACGCCTCATTCTCATGAAGCTGGGCGTAAGCTTCATCAATGATCGCATCAATCATTTCGAGAGGAGTTGCCCGCCGATCAAAGTTGAGACGATCCCACAATTGTTCGATCGTCTCAGCGGTCATCGAAGCAATGATGGCGCCCTTGTCGCCGACAAGATTGTAAAGCGTGGGGACTGTGACACCGGCAGCCTGCGCCAACCCACGCGTCGTTAGCGCATCGTAGCCATCACGCGCAATTATCTCACGCGCGGCGCCAAGGATGCGTTCCTTGCGTTGTTCGACTCCCTGCTCGCGTTTGTTCACCATTCCGACTCCCTATCGAAACGGAAACTAGCAGCGGCAGATTTTTAATCAATGATAAAAATTAAACACTGATAAAACTTCAGAATGGAAGACCGTCATCCTCGATAGCAAAGTCGCGGATCACATCGCCCAGCTTGGCGAACATCGCCTCGATCTTGGGATCGACATTGGTGTGCGTGGCAATCGCGCGGAAATAGGCGGCGAAGGTAATGGGTGCGCGTGAGCTATCCTTGGCAGGCGGAGGTTCCGCGAACCCGATATCGACATAGAGGCTGCCCATGCCTGGCCAGAACGACGTGCCGGTCTTGTCGCCAACGACCCAACCTTTGTCAGTGCGAATACCGGCGCGAACCCGCTTGAGGCCGGTGGTGGTGTCGATCATCCATTGGCGCAAAGTTGCGCGCTCGGCTTCGGGCAGTGCATCGCCATAGAGCAACGTCCCAAGTGTCCGTGCCATTGCGGCGGGTGTCGTCGTATCGCGCACTTCGGCAACGGGTACGTTGTTGAGCGTCGGCTCGGTGCGATCGAGGCGGCTGGTCTCGTCTCCCATGCTACGCCAGAAGTCGGTCACAGCCTGCGGCCCGCCCAATTCCGCCAGCAACAGATTGGCGGCGGTGTTATCGGACAAGGTCTGGGTGTGCTGGGCCAGTTCGCGCAACGTTGCGCCATCCTTCAGGCGCTCTTTGGCAAAAGGCGCATAGCCGAGCAGATCGCGCTCGCCCCATGTCACGCGCTTGTCCGCAAACAAGCTGCCCGCCGCATCACGTGCCAACACCATGGCGGCCAGCGTGGTCTTGAAGGAGGAAGCATGGCCGAAGCGACGGTCCGCGTTCAGATCAAGCGTACGACCAGTGGCGGTATCGAACAGTGAGACGCCCAACATCCCGTCCGCCGCTGCCTCGATCATGCGCAGACGCGCTTCGGGCCGGTCGAGCAGGCTACGGTCAACGGGGTCGATCTTGATCTTCTTGATCGGCTCCAAGACGTTCCGTTCTAGCGTAGAGCAGCTACCCAAGCCAAAGGCGAAGGCCCCGGTCAAAAAGGCGCGGCGCTCGATGCTCACAGGTGCTTTTCCATACACACGCTAAACTCGTCCGAGATATAGTCGCCAAAGGCGGGGCACTTGGCAAAGCCATGTTTCTCGTAGAGTCGGACGGCTGGTACAAATTCTTTCGTTCCGCCCGTTTCAAGGCCCAGCCATGTGTAGCCACGCCGGACCGCCTCTTCGATCAGATGGACGAGCAAGGCTTCGCCCACGCCTTTGCCGCGAAAAGCGGGGGCCGCGCGCATGCTTTTGAGCTCGCCATGTGTGTCGTCAATGGCCTTGAGCGCGCCGACGGCTGCCAGTTTGTCGTCCTCCCAAACGGAGAAGAACGATACGTCTGGTTCGCGCAGTCGCTCTGGTGGCAATGCGTGGACTTTGCACGCGGGCGACCATTGGTGCATCTCATTCAAATGCAAGGCGAGTAAGTCTAGCACCCGCTGATCGGTCAGATCGTCTCGTCGAATGGTCAGTGCGCTCATAGGTGCCCCCTCACGAGTGCTTGTCCGCTTTGCGCTTGCCGAAGCGCATATCGCCTTCCAGCTTGGCCCTCAACTGGCCGTAGAACGCTTCGAGGAAAGCGCGTTCGTCCCCTGCGCCCGGGTCCCACCCGATCTTGCGACAGATGGCGTCGTGCACCGCATCAATCGCCTCACTCTGCCCGTCGCGAAGGACCCGTTCAAGCGTCTGCAATTCGTGCTCTCCATAGATGGAGAGCTCTGCCTCGCCGAATTCGTAGCGCGTGCCGGTCAACTCGCTCGATCTTGAAGCGGCGGCCGCCCCTTGGGTGGACAGCGCTTCGGCCAGCTTAGTGCGCGGCGCCTCCACCATCCATGTTCCCGCGATGATGTCGCCAGCGCGCAAACCATCCTTGTTGAGCATGGGAATTGCGGCGATCGCGAGCAACCAGATCAGGCCGGCAATTCCAAAGCTGCCCGTCTCTCCAGTCGGTGCAACCACCAAGAAGACGAGCGGCATAAACAGTTCGATATCACGAATGAGGTTGCGTGCGATCACCGCCTCGGGTGTGAGCCGTCCGCCATCACGCGCGGCGACGCGGATGCCGACAGCGCGCTTGCCCAACGTCGCGCCGCGTGGTCCCAGCTCGAAAGCCATGAAATACCCGTATCGGGCGAGGAACAGGATCACGACATAGACAATGATCAAGAATTCGCCTGCGCCCGACATGGTGGCTTCGGCATCCTCTTCCAAACGCTCGAAAAGGCCGCCCGCAATCCACACCATCAGCGCAACAAACACGGTGAGACCGAGATAGAGGATCACGAAATCGAGTACCAAAGCCCCGAACCGCGATAGGCGCGAGGCGACAGTGATAGGGATCGAAATCCCCTCTGGCGTGATCAGAGTGCGGTTGCGTGTGCGCGGTTTTTTGACTTGCGCTTCTTCGACAACGGGATCGGCGGGAACGGATGCAGCGGGTAAACCCATCAATCGTCTCCCGCTTGCTGGGGCCGATACAGGAAGAAATAGACAAGCCAGAAGACGAGGAAGCTGCCACCGATGATGAACCGGTTCTCCGGACCGCCGACCAATTGACGGGGGAAGGCTTCCAGCAAAGCGGCAACCACCATCATCAGCGTGACGCCGACCATGACAATCGCACCCCGTTGGCCGCTTGTCGCAGCCGCGGCGAGAACTGTCTTGTCACCCGGAAACGCCATTGATCGCCCAATATGCATGCCCGCCGCGCCTGCGAGAAGGATGGCGAACAATTCGGTCGTGCCGTGGACGCTCAGCCAAGCGGCAAATTCCACCGCCAAGCCTTGGCCAGCAAACAACCACATCATCGCGCCCAGTACGGCGAGATTGTAGATGAGCAGCAGCAGCGAAGGGATGCCGAACGCAAAACCCAGCGCAAAGGCGAGGATCGCCACGCCAGCATTGTTGCTGAACAGCTGCGCCGCGAAGACGGATAACCCACCCGATTCTGACTCAGTCTTGAGCGTTTCGAGCAATTGTTCGCGCGAAGCGCCGGGCACGCGGCTGTCGCTAAATTGGGTGGGGACGAGGCGGTAATACCACGCGCTGTCCTGCGCGACGAGCAGCCAGCCGACGATCGCCCCAGAGGCCATAACGAAGAATGCGACGCACACATCGAGCCACATTTCGCGCACGGCGCGACTCCATCCGCCAAACAGAAATTCCTTGAGCCAACCGAACAGCCCTTTGCGCGGGCCATAGACCTGAAACCATGCGCGCTGGACAAGGCTTTCAAGATAGCTGAGCGTTGCGCGGTCGAGCGAGGTTTCGCGCGCGACCGAAAGGCTCGATGCAGCGGTGCGATAGAGGGTGGGCAGGGCGAGCAGATCCTCGTCACTGATCCGGCGCAGGCCGCCTTTCTCCATTCGCTTGACGATCTCCTCCAGCCGCCGCCAATCGCCTTCACGCTCCAACCGGAAGCGGTCCGATCGCAGCGCGGCGCTTTCAATATCGGCGGGCGCTTCGATCGCGCCGCGATTGAAGAAACTGGAGAGAACCGGCGCCTTCATCCGATGGCCTCCGAATTCTTGATGATGAAGTAGCGGTCGATCAGCTGATAACCGATCTTGTCCCAAGGCGCCTCAATCACATCCACGCCCATACGGCGCAACCGTTGCAGCACGATTTGGCGCTGATGCGCGAGGGAATCGGCGGTGACAGAACGGGCGAGGGTGGCAACATCGCCGGGATCTTCGCTGACAAAGGTTTCCAGCTCGCTATCGGCGATGGTGACGAACAGAACGAGGTGCTTGTGCACCAGCCGCCCGATGCTTTCGACCATCAGCTCGGCCGCAGTGGGATCGGTGAAATCGGAAAACAGCACGATCATCGAACGACGTTTTAGTTTCGCGGTAAGCGTGGCTAGGGCGAGGGTGAAGTTCGGCTCCGTCGCTGTGTAATCAAGCCCGGCGGCGGCGCTTTGCAACCGATGAAATGCGCGCGCATCTCCCACAAATGGCGTCATGACCTGCGGTCGTTGAGCAAAGCCGAACAGCGAAACTTTGTCGCCGCCTTTGAGCGCCACATAAGAACACGTCAGCGCAGCGGAAACGGCCCTGTCGATACGCGGCATACCGTCGACCGGCTCACACATCGCCTGTCCGCAATCGAAGGCAAAGACGATCTGGTTGTTGCGCTCGCTTTCGTTTTCGCGTGCGTAAAGGTGGTTATGCCGAGCGCTGGCTTTCCAATCGATCCGGCGACGGTCCATTCCGCTTTCATACTCGCTGAGCGACTCAAACTGTGTCCCTTCGCCGCGAATGCGCCGCGCGATCAGGCCGGTTTGCGCGTCACGAAGGAAGGTCTGCAACTCCTTGCTGCGCACTGGTGAGAGATCGGGCCAGACGCGTACTTCATCTTCGAGAGCACCCGAAGCCTGTCGCGCGCCAAGGCCCATCGGCCCGGTCCAGCGCAGCCACGCACGGGTGACAGAGGCGGTGCCGCGTCGCGTTGGCTTGGCGTGATGCATGCCGCGTCGATAAGCGGCAAAGCGCACCGGCTCGATATCAAACTGCGCACCGCCGCCTTCGCCCAAACGCGGATCGAATTCGAGAGCACCCTCGGCCCGTGAAATCGTGCCCGAGCGCAAGGTGGCCTGTATCTCCAGCTCGGTCGTTTGCCCCACTTCGGTGTCGGCGGGAACAAAGACGCGCCAATCCTCGCATGGCCCCGCGAGGACCGCATCGAGCAAGATCAACGCGACCAGAGCGGCGGCTGCAATGGGCGCGGCCACCCACAGACCCGGCACCACTGCCGCGATCAACACTGCGACAGGCGCAAACCCGGCGATTAGCCAGGCCGCCCGCTGTGTCGGTACGACGGGGAAGGAGGTGAGGCGCGTAAGGTCCATGCTTTAACGGGGCGCCTCGGTGCTTTCGATCATCTCGGCGACCAGCGCTTCGACATCGCGGCCCTCGATCTCGGCAGCGGGGCTGAGCGAGAGGCGGTGGCGCAAGACAGGCACGGCCAGTGCCTTCACATCGTCCGGGATCGCATAGTCGCGGCCCGCCAGAGCAGCGCGGGCGCGGGCAGCGTTGGCGAGCATCACTGCGGCGCGCGGGCTTGCGCCCACCGAAAGCTCGGCATGGTCACGGGTCGCGCGCACCAGCCGCACGACATATTGGGTGATCTCCTCAGCCACCGTTACGTGCGAGAGTGCGGCGGTAGCGGCGGTCAGTTTGCTCGCATCGGCAACAGCCGTGACGCCCAAGTCGGCAGGACGTGTCGGCCCCTGGCGCGAGCCATAGTTGGCGACAATTTTGGCCTCCTCCGCCTCGTCGGGATAGGGGACGAGCAGCTTGAACAGGAAGCGGTCGAGCTGCGCTTCGGGAAGCGGATAGACGCCTTGGTTCTCGATCGGGTTTTGCGTCGCCACCACCATGAACTGCGCGGGAAGTTGGTGTGTTTCGCCATCCAGCGTCACGCGGCGTTCCTGCATAGCTTCGAGCAGAGCAGCCTGCGTCTTGGGCGGGGTGCGGTTGATTTCGTCCGCCAACAGCAGCTCACAGAAGATCGGCCCGCGTGTGAGCGTGAAGGTGCTCGTCTGGAAGTTGAACAGGTTGGAGCCGAGAATATCGCCCGGCAAAAGATCGGGCGTAAATTGGATGCGTCCGAAATCGAGGCCCAGTGCGGTCGAGAAGGCATTGGCGAGGAAGGTCTTGGCGGTGCCCGGAGGCCCTTCGAGCAGCACGTGTCCCTGACTGACCAGCGCGACCAGAAGTTGGTCAATCATCTCATCCTGACCGACAATGGCCTTGCCCACTTCGGCGCGGATTGCGTCGGCCAGCGCGCGCAATTCCTCTAGCGACATGGCATCGGTTTTCGCTTCACTGCTCATTTGCTCAGCTTCCCTTCAAGCTCTTTCAGCGCCCGTGCGGCGCGCAGGATATCGGTTGGTGTGTTCGCCGCGCGCAAACGGGCGGCGCGGTTGGAATAGGGTTCTTCGTCGGGCAGACGTCGCCGAACCGCGGCGTCGATGGTCTCGGGATCGGGCTTTGTGAGCCCCAGCGCGCCTGCAATCCGCCGCGCGGAAAGATCGGCGTAGGGTTCGGCCAGAAGCCGCAGCCGCCCGGCGCGGACGATCAAGCCTGCACCATTGGCGACTAGCCGTGATTTGCCGAACGCTGTGACCGGCGCTTCTGCCACTGCGGGGCCAAACCGTTTGAAGGCTCGCCATCCGACGATCAGCATCGCGATGATCAGGCAAAGCGTCGCGGCAAGGAATGGCGGACGAAACGCCAGCGTCAACAGATTGACCGAAGAGCCAAGTCCGTTGGCGGTAAGATCGAAGATGATTGGATAGTCCGATCCATCAGCTGCCTGTTCGACCAGCCTCAACGCAAGTGCGGCGTTCGCAGGGTCATTCATGCCGTAATTGTTCGCGAAATCGGGCTCGATCAGAATCGTGACCAACTCGGTCTCCATGTCAAAACCTTCGTCGTCCGAATTCTCAAAGCTTACCGCCAATGCGCGACCTGAGGAGTCGGTGATGAGCGAACGTTTGTCTGTGACGTTGCGCGCGCCCGCGATCTCGCTTCGTGGCAATTCGCCTCTGGCCCCAAACCCTGCCCAAGTCCGTTTGCCGTCTTCCTTTTTATTGACCTCGGCTTCGACAGCAAACGGCTCATCGAGGTTTTCTAGCCAATTGGGGACATGCGAACCGCTGATCTGAACCCAGCCGTCTTTCAGTTCTTCCGCAATCTCAGGATCGAGGTTTGGAGGAAAACGACTAGCAAACCACTTGGGCACAATCACAAGGGTGGGGCCAGAATAGGCTCGATTGCGCAGGATGGTGCTTATCTCTTCCTCATCCGCGCCGGCTGGGGGCGTAAGCACCAAGAGACCATAAGTTTCCAGATTGCTCTCTTCGCGCGACAGCACCACGTCATAGTCATTGGCTTCAAGCAGCCGGGTTAGAGCCGAATAGCCCGTGAGCCCGTTTGATGCGGCATGTGCGCCGCCATTGTTTTCATCACCGCCGGTATCGCCCACACTGATGAAGTAAAGCATGGCGACAAAGGCCACGAAGCCGACAACGACGATGCCCAGAACGGCACCGCGGCTAAAGGGAGAAGCCTGACGCGCGCTCACAATGCCTGTCCCGTATCAATCTTGGCCAACGCAAATTCAGCGTAGGCCGATCGGGCCGCTTCCCAATCATCACGGTTGAGCGATCGCAGGGCAAAGAGACTGCGTTCGACGCGTTCGGATATCACGGCAAAAGTGCTGCGCGCCTTTGCCGATAGCGCAGGAAGCGCGGCCAATTCGCGCGCTGTGCTGGACGGTTCCACCCAATCGGGCCGCGCACGGGCAATCTGGCTAACGCTGCGCTTCAAGAGCAGGTGTGTCGCCTCGTCAAACTTACCCTGTGCGGCGAGCTTGTCTGCATCTTCGAGCAAAGCGATGCTCTCGGCTTTGTCCGGTGCCCATTCCGGTTCTTCCGCGTCGATATCGTGTGCGCTTTTGGGGCCAAGGACAGTCGGCCCAATCAAGCGGTAGATCGTGTAAATCGCGAACGCCGCAACCGCCACGATCAACACCCATTGAAGAATGAACCACGAAGAGCCGATGAAGCTGCCGATCGGCCCGAACAGTTCGCCCAGAAGCTCAAACAGTTCTTCAAGCCAGCCCGGCTCGGGTATCTCAGGTTCAGGAATCTCGACGGGTTCAAATTGAATGTTCTCATCGCGGCGCAGCTCGCGCCAACCTTGCGGCGCGGGCGGAGCGGGGGAGGCATCAACAGGAGCCGGAGGAGTCTGTGCTTGAATCGTCACGTAGTGTGAGTGGTGGCACGGTCTATCGCGGCGCGCAATAACTCAAACATGGGCTGCACAAACTGAGAAGGCCTAACCGCGTCTACGAGCCTGCTCATATGTGCCTAGAACGCGCAATTCCTTGGAATGAAACGCGCATTCTTCCAGCGCTCGGTCCACAGCCGGATCGCCCGGCGCCCCGATAATGTCAGCATAAAACCGAGTTGCGGCGAAGCTGGTGCCCTGTTGGTAGCTCTCCAGCTTTGTCATGTTGACGCCGTTGGTCGCAAAGCAGCCCAGCACTTTGTAAAGTGCAGCGGGAATATTCTTCACCTCGAAGACGAATGTGGTCATCGCTGGTTTGTCCGCATCATGCGTCAGGAATGTCGGCTTATCCGCCAGAATTACGAAGCGGGTCATGTTGTCATCGGCGTCTTCGACATGGGTGTCGACTATGTCCAAGCCGTACAATTCCGCCGAAATCGCAGGGGCTATGGCGGCGACCTTGGGATCGTTCAGCTCTGCAACATGCGCCGCTGCACCCGCCGTATCGGCATAGCTGAGTGGGACGATGTTGCGCTTTCTAAGGTAAAAGCGCGATTGGCCGAGCGCTTGCGGGTGGCTGTAGGCGGCTTCGAACGGTCCTTTGCCAACGCCCATCAGCGCGTGATGGATCGGCATAAAGTACTCGCCGACAATCGAAAGTCCGCTTTCCGGCAGCAGGAAGTGGATATCCGCCACGCGGCCATGCTGTGAGTTTTCAATCGGAATGATGGCCTGCCCCGCACGTCCGTCTTTCACCGCGTCGAGCGCGTCTTCGAAGCTGAAACAAGGCAAAGGGAGGGCGTCTGGCCGGGCCTCAGTCGCCGCGCGATGAGAGTTCGCACCCGGCGACCCCTGAAACGCAATGGCGCGTGCAGGGTCGGTGGCTGCGGCTTCGCGCAAACCATCAACGATGTTCAGTGCTGGACCCGGAAAACTTCGCATATGGCACTGCCTGCTAAAGCGGCGAGAGCGTGGCAGCAAGTCTGCTTGCAATTCTTGCACGAATTGATGATGCGATCAGTCTTGCGCAGGCGCGAGCGCGGCACTAAGGGAGCCTCGGGATGACACAGGACAACTCACAAAACTCGACGCCGGGAACCGAATCAGGTGGGGGCGATCTTTTCAACACAGCTGCGGGCTGGGTGCTCTTCGCGGGCGTCGTTGGCCTGGGCCTGTCGATTTTGGCCGACAAGTATTTCCACGGGTACAGCCCGGAACGGCCTGATCCGGACAAGATGGGTTATGTAATCGAGGGTGCTGAGGAAGAGGGAGCCGACGCCGGACCCAGCCTTGCAACTCTGCTCGCATCGGCAACGCCGGAAGCGGGTGCGAAGGTTTTCGCCAAGTGTCAGGCTTGCCACACGATTGAACAGGGCGGTGCCAACGGTATCGGTCCGAACCTTCATGGTGTGATGGGCAAAGGCATCGCCGCCAACGCGGCTGGCTTTGGCTATTCCGGAGCGCTGTCGGGTAAAGGCGGCGATTGGTCCTGGGAAAATATGGACGCATGGCTCGCCAATCCGCGTGCCTTTGCAGACGGTACCTCAATGAGCTTTGCCGGCCTTTCCAAGGCGGAAGACCGCGCCAACCTGATGGCCTATCTCGAAGCCAATGGCGGCGCGCCTGCGCGTCCGGTTGAAGAAGCTGCACCTGAAGGCGAAGACGTCGCTGAGGAGGAAGCTGAAGCAGTCGCAGACGAGGCGGCAGAAGCCGAAGCCGAGCAGAACGTTGCGGAAGCGACTTCGGCTGAGACCGCTGAAGCGGCTGAGTAAGCCTCCACTTCACTGGGCGCGTCAGTCGCGCCCCTTGAACCCTTGAGCCACGACATACCATTCCGAAGAGCCCTTGCGGCTCGCGGGTGGTTTGGCGTGTTTGACTGTCTTGAAATGGCTCTTGAGCAGCGACAGCAGATCGGCGTCGGTTCCGCCTGCCAGCACTTTCGCGACAAATGCCCCGCCTTCCTCAAGCGTTTCCGTCGCAAACCATGCGCCTGCTTCAACCAGTGCCATCGTGCGCAAGTGATCGGTCTGTTTATGGCCCACAGTGTTCGCGGCCATATCTGACAGCACCAGATCGGGCGGCCCGCCGAGCGCATCTTCCAGCTTTGCGGGCGCAGCGTCATCTATAAAGTCCATTTGGAAGATGGTAACACCTTCAATCGGTTCGACTTCGAGCAGGTCGATCCCGACCACTTCGGCTTTAGGCGATTTGGCGCGCACCACCTGGCTCCAACCACCCGGTGCAATGCCCAGATCGACGACGCGCTTCGCACCGCGGATCAGGCCAAAGCGGTCATCCAGCTCGATCAGCTTATAGGCGGCGCGGCTGCGATATCCGTCTGCCTTGGCCTTCTTCACGTAAGGATCATTGAGCTGGCGTTCGAGCCAGCGAACCTGCGACGCGGTGCGCCCCCTGCCGGTTTTGACCCGCTTATCCGGATTGCGTCCTGACCGGCTCATTGTTCATTCTTTCCAGCGCGAAGCTCATGCAGTGCTTTCAGGCTGCGCTCGCTTTGACGCTCGGCGGCCATCAGACTGCGTAAAATCCCTTCGCGAATGCCGCGATCGGCCACGCCCAACCTGTCAGCGGGCCAGAGATCGAGGATACTCTCAAGGATCGCACACCCTGCGACCACCAGATCGGCGCGGTCATGCCCGATGCACGGCAATTCGCTGCGCTCCTCGACCGACATGCCCGAAAGCCGCGTGCTGATTTCGCGCATACTCTGCGAGGGAACGATCAATCCATCGACCGCCTTACGATCATAATGCGGAAGTTCGAGGTGCAGGCTGGCCAGAGTGGTTACTGTGCCGCTCGTACCCAGCAGGCGGATATCGTCCTCCTCCGCCGCATCGGCAATCCGATTGGCAAAGGGCGCAAAGCTCTCAGACACCAGCCGTCGCATCTCGGCATAGCGGGCCAGGCGCGCCTCTTCGGTGTTTTCTCCGCGCCCGACGGTATCGGTTAGAGAGACAACCCCCCATGGGACGCTCTGCCAATCGATGATGCGCGGGATTTTCCCGCCCGGCTCCAGCAGAACGAGCTCGGTCGATCCGCCACCGATATCGAAAATCACAGCTGGACTTTCACGCTGTTCGAGAAGGATGTGGCAACCCAGCACTGCCAGTCGTGCCTCTTCCTCCGCCGTGATGATATCGAGCACGATGCCCGTCTCGCGCTTCACGCGTTCGATGAATTCTTCGCCATTTTCCGCGCGGCGACAGGCTTCGGTGGCGACAGAACGGGCCAAGCGCACCTTGCGTCGGCGTAATTTGTCGGCGCAAATCGTCAGCGCGCCCACCGCGCGGTCCATCGCTTCGTCAGACAGACGCCCGGTCATGGCCAGATCCTCACCCAGCTTCACCACGCGGCTGAACGCGTCGATCACGGTGAAATCCTTGCCAGACGGCCGCGCGATCAGCAGGCGGCAATTGTTGGTCCCCAGATCAAGCGCGGCATAGGCTTCTCCGGGACGCGCAGTGAAGGGCGCGCCGGATTTGGCATTGCTGTTGGCTGGTGACCGCGCCGCAGCGCCATTCGCGCCGCCACTACGCGGGCGTTGTCTATTTTCGTGCCGGGAGGAGCGTTTATACCGAAAATCGGCTACTTTGCCGGACTTGCCGCCCCTTTTTTTGCCCGCACTCCTGTTTTCGTCCGGCGGAAGCGCATCCGCCATATTCAATTCTTTCTTTCCTCTCGCGCTCCCACGGCGCGAGGACCTGGACAAAAGGTAACCCAAGCTTGGTGTTTCGGCAAGCGAATGGGGTGAAAGCGCGGATTGCAGGGCACACGAAGCAGGCTTGACGTTGCAGCTACGCAAACCTAGATGCGCGGCTCGCTGAAGCGCGGACACCGATTCCGCAGCTTAGCCAATGCCCCGTCGTCTAATGGTAAGACTACGGACTCTGACTCCGTCAATTGAGGTTCGAATCCTCACGGGGCATCCAACAATCCTCCATTTAGGAACCCGCTTGCCCGCCTCAATTGGCGCGACTAGGGCTATTGATATGACTGAAAAAGATTTGACCGACCGCAAGTTTTACCGTGCGGAACAAGAGACCCGTTTTGTTGAGGAATCGCCTGACAAGACGCCGCAGACCGAACATCCCGCTTACCGTCTCGCTTTCCGAGATACCGATTTCCTGCTGCGCGATGAGCTGCGCCCGGTGCGCTTTCAACTGGAGCTGCTCAAGCCGGAAATGCTGCTTGATGAAGCGCGGGTTGGCTCCACTTTGGTGATGTACGGTTCTGCCCGTATTCCTTCGCCTGAGCAGGCGCAGGCGAAGATTGATGCGGCCAAGGATGGTGACGAGTACGAACAGAAGGTCGCGCAGCGTCTGGCAGACAAAGCCAAGTATTATGAGGAAGCGTACAAGCTCTCTCGCATGGTCTCCGAAAAGGCAATTGTCGAAGAGGGCAAGCGCCAGTTTGTCGTCACCACAGGCGGCGGCCCGTCGATCATGGAAGCGGGCAATCGCGGGGCGAGCGATGCGGGGGCAGAGAGCATAGGCCTCAACATCATCCTTCCGCATGAGCAGGCACCTAACTCATATGTGACGCCTTATCTGTCGCTCAACTTCCACTATTTCGCGCTGCGCAAAATGCACTTCCTTTTGCGCGCGCGGGCCGTGGCGGTGTTCCCGGGCGGCTTTGGCACCTTTGACGAGTTTTTCGAGCTGCTGACGCTGGTCCAGACCGGCAAGATGAAACCAATTCCGATCTTGCTGTTTGGCAAAGACTTTTGGAATCGCGTGGTCAATTTCGAGGCAATTGCCGAGGAAGGCACGATCTCGAAGAAGGACCTTGAGCTGATCCAGTGGTGCGAAACCGCAGACGAAGCGTGGCAGCATATCGCCGATTTCTACGAGCTGGAGCGGTAATTTCTACCCGAGATTGCGGACGGCCTGGTGCCCCAGCGGGCCGCTGCCTGCGCCATATCCTGGTGCGTGAAGGATGGTCTGCCTCACAAATCGTTGCGCGATTCTAACCGCGTTTTCGAGTGGTTGGCCATGCGCAAGTAATGTCGCGATGGCCGACGACAGGGTGCATCCTGTGCCATGGGTGTGCGGCGTATCGATCCGCTCATGCGCGAAAGACACCGGCTCTTGGCCGGGTTTGGCAAGCACGTCGTAGATCTTCTTGTCGACCCCGTGGCCCCCTTTGGCCAGCACGGCACAGCCCACTTCGCCGGCGAAGGCTTTGGCGACATCGCCCATTTCATCCGCGCGCTCGGGCTTTGCTCCGGTCAACTTTTCAAGCTCGGGCAGGTTGGGCGTGATGAGCGTTGCCAACGGGAACAGCTTTTCGCGGATAGCTGTGAGAGCTTCTTCGTCGATAAGCTGCGCGCCGGATGTCGACATGAAAACCGGATCGAGAACGATCGGTACATCAACGCCCGTAAGCGCTTCGGCAATTGCATCGACCATGGTCACATATTGAACCATGCCAATCTTGATCGCCTCTACCCCGATATCATCCATGCATGACTGGATTTGGGTGGCGATGAAGTGGGGTTGCAGGGGCGTGATCGCTTGCACACCGACGCTGTTTTGGGCGGTGACAGAGGTGAGGGCGGTCATGGCGTAACCGCTCAGCATCGTGATTGTCTTGATGTCGGCTTGAATACCCGCGCCACCAGAGGAATCCGATCCGGCAATCGCAAGAACACGCGGCGGCTTTGAAGGCGTGCTCATCCCTTGAATTTCCGCTCCGTGCTGGGTGGGTATTTGGCATGGAGCCGCGCCGCACGGGTCGGGCGATCCATCAATTCACCGCCGCAATTGGGGCAGATGTCATCCAGGTCTTCGGCGCATTCGGCGCAGAAAGTGCATTCAAAGCTGCAGATGAACGCGCCGGGCGCTTCGGCGGGAAGATCGTTGCCGCAACGTTCGCAATCAGGGCGCATTTCCAGCATGGCTTGGCTTTCCTATCGCGCGGAACGGACCGCGTCGCATACGCGGTCTACCACATTCTCCACCTGGGACGCGTCGTCACCTTCGGCCATGACGCGGATCACCGGCTCGGTGCCTGACGGGCGAATGACGAGACGGCCTTTGCCTTCAAGCTCGCTTTCGGCCGCGGCAATTACGGCTTTCACGCCTTCATCCTCAAGCGGTGCGCCGCCTTCATACCGGACATTCTTGAGCAGCTGCGGCACGCGGTCGAACAGGTGCATGATCTCGCTTGCGGGCTTGTCGGATCGCACAAGGCTGCTGAGTACACGAAGCGCAGCGATTGTGCCGTCTCCGGTGGTGCCATGGTCGAGCAGGATCATGTGGCCCGATTGCTCGCCGCCCACATTAAACCCGCCTTCCTTCATGCGTTCGAGCACGTAACGGTCACCCACCTTGGTGCGCTCCAGCGTCAGGCCGATGCTATCGAGATAACGCTCGAGGCCAAGGTTCGACATGACCGTTGCGACAACGCCTCCACCGGTCAGGGCGCCCTTCTCGTGCATGCGTGACGCGATGAGGGCCATGATCTGGTCGCCATCGACCTTTTTGCCTTTCTCATCGACCACGATCAGTCGGTCTGCATCGCCATCCAGCGCGATACCGATATCTGCGCTTTCCTCGACGACTTTGGCCTGAAGCGCTTCGATCGAGGTTGAGCCAACGCCATCGTTGATGTTGGTGCCATTGGGCGAAACGCCGAGCGTAATGACGTCCGCGCCCAGTTCCCAGATGGCCGAAGGGGCAACTTGGTAGGCTGCACCGTTGGCGCAATCCACTACGACTTTGAGCCCGTCAAACCGCACTTCACTCGCCACGGATTGCTTGACCGCGTGGATATAGCGCCCGCGTGCATCCTCGATACGGCGTGCGCGGCCGATCTTTTCTGCTGGGGCAAGAGGGATGTCGGTTTCGAGCAGCCGCTCAATCTCCGCCTCGGCTTCATCTGACAGTTTGAACCCGTCCGGGCCGAACAGCTTGATCCCGTTATCGGCGTAGAGGTTGTGACTGGCGGAAATCATTACGCCCATATCGGCGCGCATTTCACGGGTGAGCAAGGCGATGGCTGGGGTAGGGAGCGGGCCGGTCATGATCACGTCAATTCCGACGCTGGTGAAGCCGGCCACCAAAGCGCTTTCCATCATGTAGCCGGAAAGACGGGTGTCTTTGCCGATCACTACGCGGTGACGGTGCCCGCCGCGTACAAAGTGCCGACCGGCGGCCTGTCCGACCTTCATCGCAGTCGCGGCGGTCATCACACCATCATTGGTGCGGCCTCTAATTCCGTCTGTTCCGAAGAATTTGCGCGCCATATTTGGCCTCGCCCCCTGTTTTGGTGCTTCAAGCGGTTTGTCAGGCGCTTCTGGCGCGGTTATCGCGCAAAAGAAAGGGCGAAGCGCAACACGAAGGGGCCTCAGTTGCCAAATGATACAATTCCGGCGGCGGGTGAGAGCCGTTTTGAACTGATTGCGATCCGGTTGCCCGTGGTGGCGACCTTTGCGGCGCTTGTCCTGGGGCTGGTCCTGGGGATGGTTTTTGCGGGCAGTGGCTTGCCAGACTGGATCAAGGATACGGTCGGTCTGATCGGCACTTTGTGGCTGCGTGCGCTTCAGATGACGATCATTCCGCTGGTGGCGAGCCTGCTGGTGCTGGGCATTGCTCAGATGATCGACGCCGCGCGTGCGGGCAAAGCAGCGGTGAAGTTCCTCGCACTGGTGTTTGGCGTTTTGATTGCGGGCGGCTTGATTACCGCGCTTGCCATGCCGCTGGCGCTGGACTGGGTTCCGATTCCGGAGGCAGCGAGCGGATTTCTGGCTGAAGTGCCGAATGACGAACAACAAGTGCCCGGCGTGCTCGACTTCCTTGCCTCACTGATCGCGCCCAACATGATCGCCGCCGCCTCGACCACCGCGATGCTGCCACTAACGATCTTCTTCGCGCTGTTTGCGGTGGCGATTTCGAAGCTGCCGAACGGGCAGGGTGCGACTTTGCTCGGCTTCTTCCACGCGCTCGCCAACGCCATGCTGATGATTATTGGCTGGGTGCTGTGGCTCGCGCCCATCGGCGTGATGGCATTGGCGTTCGGCGTTGGCCTTCGCAGTGGAGGCGGGGCGTTTGCGGCTCTGGCGCACTACATCCTGATCGTATCGGCGATGGGCGGGTTCATTTTGGTGCTGGCATACGTGCTGGCATGGGCACTGGGCGGGATCAGCCCGCTGCGCTTCACCAAAGCCCTGATTCCGGCGCAAGCGGTTGCGGTGTCGACGCAAAGTTCGCTCGCCAGTCTGCCCGCCATGCTCGACAGTTCAGGGCGGCTTGGGTTGAGGCAAGAAACTGCCGAATTTGTGCTCCCCCTGGCCGTCGCGATTTTCCGCGCGACAAGTGTGGCGATGAACCTTGCGGTGGTGCTTTATGTCGCCGCGCTGGCGGGTGTCGAAGTCGCAATACCGCTCCTGATCGTCGGAATAGGTGTCGCGGTCATTATCAGCATTGGATCTGTCAGCCTTCCCGGCTCGATCAGCTTCATTGTTTCCATCGGCCCGATCGCGCTAGCAATGGGCGTGCCGATTGAGCCCTTGGCGCTGTTGGTGGCGGTGGAGATGCTGCCCGACATCATGCGCACGCTCGCAAATGTCACTATGAACGTGGCGGTGACGTCGGTGGTGGATCGCGGCGCGGAAGAGCCAGAGGGCGCTTAACGTTTGGCGGTTTCGCCCTGACCGGCGGCCACCATATCGAGTTCTTCGAGTATGGCTCTGTGCGCGGTTGCATCTTCGACCGAGCGTTGCGGGATGCTTCCTTCGGCCAACATGGCATTGAGCGTCGCACGGGCACGGCCCACACGGCTTTTGATTGTTCCGACTGCGCAGCCACAGATTTGCGCCGCCTCTTCGTAAGAAAATCCACCAGCACCCACCAGAAGCAAGGCTTCGCGCCGTTCGGGCGGAAGAGTTAGCAAGGCCCGGTGCATATCGGACAGGTGGATCGGCTCTTCCTGCCCCGCAGGCGCGGTCAAAATGCGTTCGGCGACGCCTTCATCATACTCCCCGCGGAAACGGTTGCGGCGCATGTCCGTGAGATAGGCGTTGCGCAGGATAACGAAGGTCCAGGCGCGCATAGAGGTGCCGGGCTCAAAACGGTCTTGCGCGGCCCATGCTTTGAGAAGTGCTTCCTGAACAAGATCATCGGCCATGTCCGGACGCCCGCAAAGCCCGCGCGCAAAGGCGCGAAGGTGCGGCACGACTTCGGTCAATTCACGTTTGAAATCAGCCCTTTCGGCGGCGGTACGTTTTGGGGTCTCTTTGGCTGTCATTGACCCTCCCCGTCCCCGGCGGACATATCGTCGTCACCGGAGGAGGGGATAGCGTCACCATCAAGTTTGTCGAGCAAGTCCATGAAGGAATCCGGGATCGGTTCTTCAACGACTGAATCGTACAATTGCTTGAGGCCACCCGCCCACTCTGGCTTTGACCGGCCACTTTTGGCAGCGCCTGGGCCGCCATCGCCTTCCGGCGTATCATTTGACTGGTCGTCGTGTGCCATTTGCTTTGCAGCGTACTTTCGTTTTCGATCCCATGGGCAAAACAAGCAAAAAGCCGTGCAAACAGCCGTTCTGACCGTTTCGCCCGATGCTCTTTTGCCTCACCGGAATGGAACGATCAAGCGTATGCATTGTTCCTTGATCGATGGGAGACCGGTGTTTGGATGGCTGCGGAATCGCAACTCGAGAATGATGCACCCAATGTGTCAGGCGCACGCCAGTGGCTTGCCGCCTATCCACGCGCCATTCCGTTTGCGCTGTTTTTTGCCATTATTGCCAGCACGGCGCTGAGCGTCTTTGCGATTGAGAGCAACGCTCGCAACAAAGAGAAAGCGCAGCTGACCGAGTACGCGCAAACGATTGCCAGCTCGCTTGAACGGCGCGGAACCGGTTTTTCGTCGTACCTTCGCGCCGGCGCCGCGCTCTTCGCGGGATACGACGATGTGAGCCCGCGCCTGTTCGGCCAGTTTGTCGCTGAATTGCGGCTCGATGTGGAGAATACGGGGGGCGACGGATTCGGTTGGATCAAGATCGAGAGTCCCGAAGATCAGCGAACCGGCGATCTGTCCCAAAGCAAAGCCATCGTTACGTTGTTTGCGCCAGAGAATGTGCGGAACCGCCGGGCATTGGGATTTGATATGATGTCCGATCCGATCCGTGCAACTGCGCTCGACGAAGCGCGCCGCACTGTCAGGCCAACGGCTTCAGGCCGGATTGTGATCGCACAGGAAGGTGAAAGCAAAGCGCCCGGTTTCCTCATCGTGATGCCGATCTACAAATCCCAGAGCGAGGAGCGTGAGCTAGGCGGGTTCATTTACGCGCCCTTCAATGCCTCTGACTTTCTCGACGCGGCGTTGGAGCGCGGCGGGCCAAGCGAAATAGGCGTGCGGCTCTATGATGGTGAGATAACCAGTGGGCACTTGCTTGCCCAGCGCAATATCGAAGACGCCATGCAAGAGCGCGTCGAGCAGACCGTAACGATAGGCAACCGGCAGATGGCCTTGGTTGTTGAAGGGCCCAAGAGCGGCGTATTGGCGCCCTTGTCGATGCTGACCCTGATGTTCGGGCTGGCGGTGGCGGTCTTGCTGTTGATGCTCGCGCGTCTGCTGACCCAGCAGGCGTTTGAAGATCAGGCGCGGCTTGAGTTCTACCAAGAGCAGAACTCGATCCGCAATTCGCTAACGCGGGAGCTGAACCACCGCGTCAAGAACACGCTCGCTAATGTGCTTTCCATCCTGTCTCTCACGCGCAGGCGCACCGATGATCTGGATGAGTTCGCAGATAGTCTGCAGGGCCGCATCCGCGCTTTGTCCGCTACGCACGACCTATTGACCCATTCCGATTGGGGCACGATCCCGATGCGCGCGGTGATCGAGGCGGAGCTTCAGCATTTCCGGGGCTCACAGGACAATCCTGTATTTATCGAAGGTCCGGAGGTTGAGCTGGCTCCCAATGATGCGTTGTCATTCGGCCTTGCTATGCATGAACTGGCGACGAATGCTGCTAAGTTCGGAGCGCTAAGCGTCAATGGCGGATCGGTAAAAGTGATCTGGACCCAGATTGATAAGGGGCTCGCCGAAGTTGTCTGGACCGAAAGCGGCGGACCCGAGGTGCCAGACGAAAGATCGCGCGGATTTGGCATCGAGCTGATTGAGAAGATTGTCGCTCACGAACTGCGCAACCCGGTGGAGCTGAGTTTCCGCAAGCAAGGCGTCAATTGCGTCGTGCGGGTCCCGATCCGCGAGGCAGGCGAATTCAAGGTCCGGCAGAGTGGGCCTTTAGTCCATCGGGCGGGTTGAGCCGAAAAACAGTGCTTGGCTGATCGCGGCGCGAACCGTGCGTTCATCGAATGGCTTGGTGACAAGATAGGTCGGCTCTGGCCGGTCGCCGGTTAACAAGCGTTCGGGGAAGGCGGTGATGAAGATCACCGGCACGCTGCCAATCGCGAGGATATCGTCAACCGCATCCAAGCCCGATGATCCATCGGCCAGTTGGATATCCGCCAGAACCAGACCGGGATTGCCGTTCGCCACAATTTCCTGCGCCTGTGTGCGCGTGGCGGCAGTGCCATAGACATCATGGCCGAGCGATTTGACGAGGTCTTCCAGCTGCATGGAGATCAGCGGCTCGTCTTCGATAATCAGGACGGATGTCGCCTGTTCGCGGTCAATCTCTTCAACCGCTTCGGCTACGAGCGCTTCGACCTTTTGGGTGTCGAGTTCCATGATCTCAGCTGCCTGCGCAGGTGAGAAGTCTTCCAGTGTCGTCAGCAGCAGGGCCTGACGGTTCAGCGGCGTGATGGCGCCGAGCTTGTCTTGGGCGCCAGCTTCATGTTCGCCGGTCTCACTGTCGGCGTCTTCGACTTGCAGATAAGCGCTCGACCAGATCTTGTTGAAGGCCCGGTAGAGCGGGATACGCCCGCCTTCAAACGACGCCTTAAGCTCTTCATCTGCGAGCGCAGCCTCAAGTGTGGCCCGCACAAATGCGTCTCCGGCAGACTGCGATCCTGTCAGAGCGCGTGCATAGCGGCGCAGAAACGGCAGGTTGGTCGCAACGATTTGGCCAAGAGACATGGTTGTTTTTCCGATTCTGCAATTGCGGTTGTGGGCCGATGTAGGAAATTATCGGTGCGGGGCAATAGCCGATGCTTTCCAACATGGCCGGTTTCGGAAAGCCCCCGCCCCGTATGTACTTGATCAGTTTTGCGCCGGACGGAAAATAATTTCGCACATCGGGAACCGCTTTCTGCGGCGAGCATTATCAGTGTATCACCGCCGAGACCCCCCTCCCGTCCAAGCGGCTGGTGATACGATCCCGAAAGGCCTCCACTCATACGAGTGGAGGCCTTTTTTCGTTGGTTGGCCCTACGCCAGACCTTTCTCATAGATCGCGTATTCGCGGTTGATCTTGCTTTCGATCGTATCAGCGATCGCGACCATCCCTTGATTGTCTTCAAGGATCCAGCCGATCTCGCCGCGTATGGAACCGAATGTGCCATTGGCTTCCTTGCGGATTGCGTCGATCATCATAAAGGCTAACTGGCTGGCCATGCGCGAGTTCTGAAACTCTTTGAGCACACCCATCAACGGCACGCGCATGTCCGATCCCTTGGGTTTCCTCAGCCAGCGAAGGATGTGAAACCAGCCGGTCGGGAACAGCTTGCCGTTAGTCTTGGCCAGCACGTCATTCATATCGGGGAAGGTGAGCATGAAGGCGACCGGTCGTCCATCGACCTCGGCGATCATGTTCAGTTCTTCATGGATGATCGTTTTCAGCTTTTTGCCTGCATAAGCCACTTCTTCTGGTGTGAAGGGAACAAAGCCCCAATTGTCTGACCACGCGTCGTTGAGGATCGATAGAACTGTTGCAGCTTCGGCATCCCAATCAGACTTGCGGACTTTGCGCACATTGATGCGGCTGTTGCGCGCACCCGATTTGACGATGCGCTGAACCAGCGGTGGAAACTCGTTGCTGATATCGAGGTCGTAGGTGAACAGCGTCTTGGCTCGGGTGAAGCCGTAGCTCTCGATCCATCCGGCATAGCTTGCGGGATGATGGCCCATCATAATGACGGGCGCGTGGTCCTGCCCCTTCACAAGCAGACCGGGTTCTTCCCAAATCGAAAGCGAGATAGGGCCGAGCACACGGGTCATGCCTTCACCGCGCAGCCATTCCTCGGCACGGGAAAGAAGAGCGTGGGCTACCGCCTGATCCTCCGCGTCGAAGTATCCGAATAGGCCAGTACCGGGGCCAAACCCTTGCTCGGCCGGTTGGGCGATGGCCATATGATCGAGATGCGCGGTGATCCGCCCGACATCGCGTCCGCTGCGCGTGGCGATGAAGAAGGCGACCTTGCCGTGCAGAAAAAACGGGTTCTTGTCTGGATTGACCAGCTCCAGCTGTTCGCCGCGCAATTGCGGGACCGAATTTTCCAAAGATGCGGCGAATTCCCGTCCCAGATCGACGAAGCGGGCACGCCCACGCTTGTCGCTGACCTCCTCGATCCTTATTTCTGCGTCCGTCACGCGATGTTTCCCGTAGTTGTTTGCGTCAGATCAATGCGTGTGTGTCGCGCGAAATGGATAGGCGCAACCCAATCGATCACTCTTATGGGCACATCTTGTTTGGAAGCGCGGGCCGAATTGCGGTAAGGCGGCGCTGGAATTTGAAACTATGAACATTCAACCTAGCCTTGATCCGGCGCAGTCGACGCCCTCTGGTAAAGCTTCGCAGCGCGCGAAGCGTGCCGATTTCCAGACTCTGGATGACAAGGACATGCTGCGTGCCGCACGTGACCTCACAAAGGACTTGGGAGAGGCGAAGGGCAACGTCTATTGGCCCGATATGCTTTTCTCGGTCGGCATCGGCTATGCCGGAATTGCGACTGCCATTTTGACCGAGAATATTGGAATTGCGGTACTCGCTGGGTTGATTGCATCGCTCGCCATGTACCGTGCGCTGATGTTCATTCACGAACTGACGCATATTCATAAGAACGCGCTGCCCGGCTTCCGCACTGGTTGGAACCTGCTGGTTGGCATCCCGCTCCTTACGCCGAGTTTCATGTATGAAGGTGTGCATGTGATCCATCACAAGCGCACACAATATGGTACGATTGAGGATCCGGAATACCTTCCGCTGGCGCTGATGAAGCCGTGGAGCCTGCCTTTGTTCGTCCTTGTGGCGATCCTTGCCCCGATCGCGCTTATTGTCCGCGCCGCGGTGCTTGTGCCGCTGGGCATGGTGATCCCTGTTGTGCGGCGCCTGACATGGGAGCGTGCTTCATCGCTGTCGATCAATCCGGATTTCCGCCGCAAGGCACCGACGGGTGACTTCAAGAAGCGCGTGGCGTGGCAAGAGCTGGGTGTGTTTGTGTGGTCATGGACCCTTCTGGCAAGCACGCAATTTCTTGGCTGGAAGCCATTGCTCGTTGCGCTTGCGATCCTCTCGCTGACTGCGACATTGAACCAGCTGCGAACTCTTGTTGCCCACCTTTGGGAGAACGAAGGAGAGCCGATGACGGTGACTGCGCAATATCTCGACAGTGTGAACGTGCCGCCTCCGGGTTTGGCTGCCGAGATTTGGGCGCCCGTGGGCCTGCGCTATCACGCGCTGCATCACCTGATGCCATCCATGCCTTATCACGACCTGCCCGAAGCGCATCGCCGCTTGGCACGAGAGCTGGGCAAAGGCTCGACCTATGAAGGTGCGAACCATCCGGGCATGCTGAACCTTGTTGGACGGATCGCCAAAAGCACGATGCTCCCGCGATAGGGCTTAGTCCAGAAACGCAATCATCGCACAACGGCGCTCGGCTGGTAGGCCGTGATCGGCCTCGACCGCCAGTTCTCCAGCCAAACGCGGGTGGGCGTCTAGTGCGGTGACTTCTTCAAAGCCCAGCTTTGCATAGAAGGGGGCATTCCACGGAACATCGACAAAGGTGGTCAGCGTCACCGCCTTGAACCCAGAATTGCGCGCGTCGATCAGACAAGCGCGCAACAGCCCTGCGCCAATGCCGCGTTGCTGATAATCAGGGTGCACATCCATTTCCCAGATATGCAACTCGCGCGAGAACGGCTCATTGACGAGGAAGCCCGCCATGGCGTCGCCTACATGCGCGACAAGGCAATGACCTTTGCGGATGTACTTCTCGAGCTTGTCGACCGGCAGAGTGTGCGTTCCCGCAATACCTGCCAATCCTTCTATGCCTGCAAACAGCTTGCCTGCGGCGGCTTCAATGGCAGGCATATGTTCGGCATCGCCTTTGCGCGCGAGCCGCAGCGACCAGTCGTCGCTCATTCCTCTGTCCTGATAAGGACAGTCTCACCCACCAGCAGGAACAGGAAGAACGGCGCCCATGCGGCAAGGAAGGGCGGATAGCCGCCGAAACTGCCCATAGCGAGCGCGGCGTTATCGACTACGAAATAGGCGAAGCCCAAAGCCATGCCGATCAGTGCGCGCACGAAGAGTTGTCCTGACCGCGCAAGGCCAAAGGCGGCAATGGAGCCAAGCAACGGCATCAGGAACGCAGAGAGCGGTCCCGAAATGCGGTGCCACCATTTGGCGCGCATTTCGGATGTCCGCCGACCGAGCGCTTCGAAAGCGTCAATCGTCTCGCGCAGCTCAAAGAAGGACTGCCCGTCCGGGTCCACCGATTGCAGGTCAATGCGTTCAGGTGTCAGCGTTTCGCCCACGGTCAGTGCGTCGATGTCCTGCGCCTCTGCGCTGCCAACATCAAACCGCTTCGGGCTTTCCAACCGCCAGCCGGGATTGGCGAACGTCGCGGAATCCGCTGTTATTTGTTGTCTGATTAGGCCGCTCGGAGAACGTTCGTACCATGTCACCTTGGACATTCTGATTCCGCCGCCGCTACCCGAAAGCGTTTCCGCGGTCAGAATGTTCTTCCCGTCTGTCAGGTAGACATTGGCGCGTGTGCCTGTGTCTTCGGGTATCTTGCCGTATTCGACCGACTCCCACGCTTTGAGCGTTGAATTGGCCCGCGTCACGACACGCTCGTTGAAAGCAAAGCTCAGCAAGGCAATCACACCTGCCGTCAGCAGCAAGGGCGCAAGCACCTGATGCGCAGAAAGCCCGGCAGCCTTCATCGCGACCACTTCGCTGTTGGCGTTGAGCGTTACCAGCGTAATGAGAGTGGCCAACAAGACCGAATAAGGCAGGAAACGCGAGACCAGCTGAGGCACACGTAAGGAGACATACTTCCATATCTCCGCCTGCCCGTTGCCCTCTGGTGTCAGAATATCGCCGGTGCGTGACAGCAGATCGAGCATCATCAACACCAGCACCAGCATCACCAGCACGGCAAAGATGCGGACGATAAACAGCTTCGCCAGATAAAGCGTCAGCGTGCGCGAAGGAAAGAAATCAAGCTGCATGGATCCTACCTACGCCTATTCTGCCGGAGCCATGCCTGAGCGCGCACTGTCCTGCGGCGTTTCTTCGGCGTTCTTGGGGCGTTTGCGGGCGAAGAGTTTGCCCACCCGCTTGCTCATCTTGGAGAACACCGATTCCAGCGCGCCGATCGCTTGACCGCCAGGCACAAAAGCAACCCGATAATACATCCAGATGATCAAAGCTGCGAAGAGCGAGAACGGGATCCAGAAGGCTGTGAGCGCATCGAACCGGCCGAGAGAGACGAGGTCTTCGCTGTACTGATTGACCTTGTGATAGGAGACCACCATCACGATCGAGACGAACACGCCTAGGGCGCTGCTTGACCGTTTGGGCGGGATCGCCAAAGCCACTGCTAGCAGCGGCATAAGCAGCATCATGACCAACTCAACCAGCCGGAAGTGGAAGGTTGCCTGACTGGCATCGCTTAAATCGGCCTCTTCGCGGTCGGGTGACCAGCCGATCTTGAGCAATTCGGGCAGGATAAACTCGCGTGCACCTTCGCCGCGATCACGAAACTCCTCAATCGCGGGCAGATCGATGGGCAGGTCATGTTTGCTGAACGAGAGAACGCGCGGATCTTCCGAGCCAGTGTCTTGAACGATCGTCCCTTCGGTCAATCTCAGGATGATAGTATCCGGGTTGTCGCTAGTGGACAGGAATGAGCCTTCGCGCGCGCTGATTGAGAGAACCTGATCTTTCTCATTGGCGACACGGGCAAAGATCCCGTGCAGTTTTCGTCCTTCGTCTTCGCTGGCTTCGATGCGCAGAGCCATGCGGTCTGCAAGCGTAGTGAACTCGCCAACCTTGATCGAGGCACCCAACGCGCCCGAGCGCAGCTCGTACTCCATCTGCTTGTAATAATACTGGCTGACCGGCTGAACGTAAAAGACGAGGCCGATATTGATTGCCATGAGGATGGCGGTGAGAACATATGGCACGCGCAGCAAACGGCCGTAGCTCAGGCCTAGCGCTCGCATAACGTCGAGCTCGCTTGTGGTCGCCAGTTTCCGGAATGCGAACAAGACACCGAGCAAAAGACCGAGCGGGATCGCCAGACTGGCGTATTCCGGCATCAGAGCGGCGAGCATCTTGAATACCACACCAATAGGCCCGCCTTCGACCGCGACGAAATCGAACAGACGCAGCATCTGGTCAAGCAGCAACAACGACGCCGCAAGCGCAAACACGCCCAACATCGGCACAATCGTCAGCCGGAAGACGTAGCGATCAATGGCAGGGATGAAGTTGAACACGTCGGCGCGGTTGGACTCAGGTTTGCGTTATGTCTTCGGCCATAGCGGGAAAAATCGGCCGGGTCATGGGGCGATGTGTAACGGCCTTGGGATTGGACGCTGCATCACCAGAAACGACTTCCGGGTATGCCCTTAAATGGGCCAGCTTCGTATTGGCTGATCCACCCGCCATAAAAGCCGCCGGGCTGAGGGGTGATGACCTCTCCATCGACCATGCACTGATCGAACGGGTCGGGATAAAAGGCGAGGTAATCCTTGATTGCAGCAAAAGCCGAAGTGGGATTGCGATAGCACCAAACTGCGGCCTCGATCCGCTCACCTTTCAGATTTACATCGAAGTATGCGGCTTGCCCCTTCCACTCGCAGAGCGATCGGTGCGAATTTGTCTCGAGAAACTCGAAAGCGACATCTTTTGGCGGGATGTAGTAGGTCGGCGGATGGCTGGTTTCGAGCGTGCGATAGGCAGCCACGGTGTCCGCCAGCGTTACTCCACGATGGATCACCTGAATGCGCCGAGGTGTCGGTTCGCAAATGGCGGGGCGGGGATAATCCCAGACGCTTTCTTGACCGGGGCCGATGGGATCAGGTTCGGGGTGTCCTAGCACCGCCGTGCCTTACGCTTTTTCAAGCGTGCATTGAAGCGGGTGCTGGTTCTGACGCGCGAAGTCCATCACTTGATTGACCTTGGTTTCGGCCACTTCGTAAGGGAATATCCCGCACACACCCACGCCGCGCTGATGGACATGGAGCATGACACGGGTTGCCTGCTCCAGATCCATTCCGAAGAAACGCTTCAAAACCGTCACGACGAATTCCATCGGCGTGTAGTCATCATTGAGCATCAGGACTTTGTACTGGCTCGGCTTCTTGGGCTTGGCGCGTGTTTTGGTCGCGACGCCTGCTTCGCCATCGGTGTCCTGATCGGCATCTTTGTCACCCGCGGCCACAATCGACGCGAGTGGTCGCGCTGAACCCTGTTGGGCTGAATTGATGCGGGGATGTGCCATTGGCCCTTCATTATGGGAAACGATTGCCGGTCCGCAAGAGGCGAAAGTCGCCACACATCTACAACGGGTTCCCTTCCAGTCGGTTCACAAGGAACAAAAAGAAAGGGCCGGATAGACCATGTGCGGTCTATCCGGCCCAGCGCTATAGAAAGCGCGCTTTCTTGAACCGGGATTGGGAGAGAGAGGAGAGGCCCGGTCCAGGAAGTTCTTAGTTAGGCAGCTTTCGAGATCTTCTCGGCAGCAACGCTCACGCGGTTCGAAATCGGAGCGAACGCGTCGTTGTAGAGCTTGACCCATGCTTCGGTGCGCTTGGAGCCGTAGCCCACAACAGCGTCGAAGTTGCGGCGTGCCAGTTCACCCTGGAGCTGGAACAGCTCGGTCGGTGACTTGATAGCAGCCATTTTCTTGGCGTCTTCGGTGACGGTTTCGACGACAGTCTTGCCGGTCTCAACATTGTCTTTCACCAGATCTTGTGCGCCGGTGAAGAAGATCTTGCCGCTTTCGACGACTGCATCGACATTGGCTTTGTTGAACTCGCCAAACTCGCCAGCGAACTCGCTCGACTTGGCGTAAGCGGTTTTTACACGCTCTTGAACGTCAGCGGCCATTTCTTTGGCTTGTGCGGTGAAATCGGTCTTTTCTGCGGTAGCCATGATGGTGTCCTTCAATTTCGTAACTGGGTTGGTTTCGGTCTTTGCTGCCACCTTGGCCGGTGCCTTCTTGGCGACTGGCTTCTTGGCAGGTGCTTTCTTCGGAGCTGCTGCTTTCTTGGCTGGAGCCTTCTTCGCAGTAGCTTTTTTGGCGACGGTCTTGGCCGGCGCTTTTTTCGCGGCAGGCTTCTTAGCAGCGGTTTTGGCAACTACCGGCTTTTTGGCCGGTGCCTTTTTCGCTGGAGCCTTCTTGGCAGCCGGAGCGGCTTTCTTTGCCGGAGCAACTTTCGGAGCAGCCGTTTTGGCGGCAGCTTCTTCGTAAGCTTTCTCAGCAGCAGCATCGATCTTCGACTGTGAGTTCGTATCAGCCATGATTACCTCGTTTCATGTTGCACTGCACAAAATAGACATTGCAACTGCGAAGTCAAGGGTTTTTTGTGCAGTGCACAAAAATGGCTTATAGCGTTGAAATATTGAGATTAAGCACGGATTTGAGGCCGATAAGTGAAGAGGAATCTCGCTTTATCGTGTCTTCACATAACGGCCAGGAGCGTCCTCAATGACCTTGTCCCCGCGACCGCCCGGCTTGCGTTTGCCGGTTGCGGGCACTTTGGCGGCGTCCTGCGTTTCGAGCCAGTCCATCCAATGCGGCCACCAGCTGCCCGGATGCTCTTCGGCGCTGTCGATATAGTCTTTGAGAGATGCAGCTTTGTTGTCGCCAACCCAGTATTGGTATTTGTTCGCGGTCGGCGGATTGACCACGCCAGCGATATGGCCCGAGCCAGCCAATAGAAACTCGAGCGGTCCGCTGAAGTGTTCGGTGATGCGCCATACGCTTTCGGGCGGGGCTATGTGATCTTCGCGGCCCGCTTGCACGAAGCTTGGTGTTTTGACCTTGGTCAGATCAATCGGCGTGCCGTTGGCAGAGAGCGAGTCAGGTTTGACCAAGCGGTTGTCGCGATACAGGTCTCGCAGATAGTCATTGTGCCACTTGGCCGGCAGGTTGGTGACGTCGCCGTTCCAGTGGAGCAGGTCGAACGCAGGATAGTCCTCACCCATCAGGTAATTGTTGACGACATAATTCCAGATCAGGTCCTTGCCGCGCAACGCGTTGAAGGTAGCGGCGAGGTATCGACCGTCGAGATAACCTTGCGGCGAGAGGTTCTCGATCATCTCCAACTGGCCATCATCAATGAAATGCTTGAGGTCACCTGACTTCTCAAAGTCGACCTGCGCTGTGAAGAAGGTGGCTGATTTGACCTTATCCGCTTCCTCGCGCCGCGCGAGAATGGCCAGTGTCGCAGCGAGGGTTGTGCCCGCCACACAATATCCGATTGTGTGAACGCTGGGCACTTTCAGTCGCTCGCGCACCTGATCGATCGCGTCGATTTGTGCCGCAATGTAATCGTCCCAGACAACTTCGCCCAAACTGTCGTCGGCGGACTTCCAACTGACCACGAACACGCTCAAGCCCTGATCGACGGCCCATTTAATGAAGCTCTTCTTCGGCGTCAGATCGAGGATGTAGAAGCGGTTGATCCACGGCGGGAAGATCACCAGCGGCACTTCGTATACGTCCTTGGTCGAAGGCGAATATTGCACCAACTGATATAGCGGCGTTTCGTGCACCACCTTACCTGGCGACGCGGCTAGGTTCTCGCCTAAAGTGAAAGCATCTGGATCGGTGTGGGTTAGCTGACCGCGCTTCATATCGGTAATCAGGTGCTCCATCCCGCGGACTAGATTTTGCCCCTTGGTCTCGATCGTACGCTTCATTACCGCCGGATTTGTCAGCAGGAAGTTGGCCGGGCTCAAAGCCTCGGAAAGCGCGGTGACTGCGAACTCAAGTTGTTTGCGCTTCTCCTTGTCCAACCCGTCAATGCTCTTGACGGATTGCTGAAAATACTCCGTCAGCATCAGATAGGTCTGATGCAGAAGCGTGAAAGCAGGATGTCCCCGCCACGCCGGATCGGCGAAACGACGATCCTTGTGCGGAAGGGCATCGGCCCTTTCCTTGTCTTCGGACTGGCCACCCCAAGGTCCGGCAAAACTATTGAACACGCCTTGCCAAAGCTGGAGCGTGTCTTGCGCTAGCTTCGATGGGGTGGCCACCATGCTGCTTGGCACCTGTTTCAGCATGCCCTGAGAAATGGTGAGCCATTGAGCAGGGTCGAGCATGGAGCCGCTCGAAACACTGCCTTTTGCAGTTTGCGATGCTTGATTTGCGACAAATTCCAGCCACATCTTCTGCATCTGGGCGCTGGCCTTGGCCCATTCGCCCAGCTCGCCCGCTCCGATCCCATCAGGTAGTATTGCTTTCAGTTGCTCGAGCGCGCCGCCTTCGCCGTCGCCATTCTGTGTCAGCTTGGCAAACATATCTTGCAAGGCCTTGCCCTGCATCGAGAGCATGGATCCTAAGGCATCCATCGGGTTGCTGTCCCCACTGCTATCATCGTGCTGGGCCATATCCCATTGGTCCTTTTGCTCGGCGTGGTGCAAATGAGTTGTGCGAGTCTGGGTATGCTTTAGCGAAAACGCCTTCCCACATCGACCGATAAAGGCTTAGTATCATACGTATGTCGAGGTATGACTTGATTGCGCAATCAGGGGACAAATTGCAATGAATGACCAATTCTATCGCATGAAGCGGCTGCCGCCCTATGTGATTGCGGAGGTCAACGCGATGCGTCACGCTGCGCGCCAGCAGGGTGAGGACATTATCGACCTAGGCATGGGCAACCCGGATCAACCTCCGCCCCAGCATGTGATCGACAAGCTTTGTGAAGTGGCTATGAAGCCCGACGCACATGGCTACTCCCAATCAAAAGGCATTCCGGGTCTGCGCAAGGCACAGGCCAATTACTACGCACGCCGATTTGGGGTTGAGCTGAATCCCGAAACCGAAGTGGTTGTGACGATGGGATCAAAGGAAGGTCTGGCAAGCCTTGCGACCGCGATTACGGCACCGGGCGATTGCGTGCTCGCGCCCAATCCTTCCTACCCGATCCACACGTTCGGCTTCATCATCGCCGGTGCGACGATCCGATCGGTCCCGACGACCCCAGATGAAAGCTATTGGAAGTCGCTCGAAAGTGCGATGGACTTCACCGTGCCGCGGCCAAGCGTGTTGGTGGTCAGTTACCCCTCTAACCCGACTGCCGAGACGGTTGATCTGGCATTTTACGAACGGCTGGTTGCTTGGGCTAAAGAGAACAAGGTTTGGCTGCTGTCCGATCTTGCCTATTCCGAGCTTTATTTTGACGGCGTGCCCACACCTTCGATTATGCAGGTGAAGGGCGCGAAGGATGTCGCGGTTGAATTCACCAGCATGAGCAAGACTTATTCGATGGCCGGTTGGCGCATGGGCTTTGCTGTAGGCAATGAAAAACTGATCGCGGCTTTGACGCGCGTAAAGTCTTACCTCGATTATGGCGCCTTCACTCCGATCCAGGCTGCCGCATGTGCGGCGCTGAATGGGCCTCAGGACATAGTCGAGACAGAATCGTGAGCTTTACCGCAAACGCCGCGATGTGATGGTCGACTCTTTTGCACGCGCTGGTTGGGATATCCCTCCCCCTGCAGCATCGATGTTTGCATGGGCGCCTTTACCACCAGCTCTTAAGGAAATGGGTAGCCTGGAGTTCTCCAAGCAACTGCTCACAGAAGCCAAAGTCGCCGTCGCACCGGGCGTTGGCTATGGCGAGGAAGGCGAGGGGTTCGTTCGCATTGCTATGGTTGAGAACGAGCAACGGCTCCGTCAGGCGGCCCGAAATGTGAAGAAGTATCTGTCTTCTTTGGGCATCAACAGCACCGCTGCCTGACCAATTCAATTCGTTGAATGCGGTATACGATCCGGCAAAGAAAATGACGGGCGATGAAAAATTAACTATATGATACCTTTTGCAAGGAGAAAGTCATGCCGTCCGCAGCGCCCAGAAAGCTGACTGAGCGTCAGCGCGCTGTGATTGAGCGCATAGATCGGCGCGTTCCGATCAAAGTCATTGCGCAGGAACTTGGCGTCTCTGAAACGCGAATTAATCAGCATATTCGCGCACTTAAAGACATTTTTGAAGCGGCAAGTTTGAACGAGTTGGTCGAGCTCTATCGGGCGACCAAAGCGGAAGCGAGTGCAGAAAACTCCGACCCTTCAGGTAAGGGCTTCAGAGATTCTGCATACAACAAAAGTCAGGTTCCAAGCGCCAGTTCAGACATGGAAAACGGTCTTTGGGTCGACGAAGGCGAACTGGTGATGAGCGATGCAGGTGTTCTGATCCAGCAGGCTCCCTGGTTAAAACCTGGAGATCCTGGCGAGCCGAATGTTGTCCCCGGGGTGCTCGACGGCGAGCACGCCATTCTGTTTCGCTTGGCTGCGATTGTCGGGATCGGATTCGGTTTTCTCGGAGCTCTGGTTCTGACGCTTACGGCCGCAGTCACAATAAGCGAGGCATTGGATGGCCGTGCAACTGTCCCCGTGGATGAAGAAGGCTACTCCTGACGGGCAGCGGAGAGGCACGGAGAAACTTCGATGACCGATCGCATGATGAACGATGCTCAGAATTTGAAAAAGCTGATCCGCGAAGCCGAAGCGCTCGCAGATGAATCGATGATTGCGTTTGCGCGCCTGAAACAGGCGATGTTGGCTGCCCGCCAAAACCCTAGTGTTGAAGTGTCCGCCGGACAGCGCGCTCTAATGCGCCTTTCCCAAGCGGAAAATCAGGCTATGGCGATGTCGACCAATCTGCTGCGTGTGCATGACGACCTTAGCAAGATTGCTACCGAGAAGATGGGTAATGAAGATATTCCTACCAGCATCTCTCCTGAAGCTCTGCACAACCCGCACCATAAGGAAGGTTCGCCGGAGAGCGCAAAAGCGGCTGTCTAAATGATGACCGATTTGCTGCACGCCTGGGAAATTCGCAGCCTGGTTCAGGATATACTTGTGATATCCTTGCTGCTTGCGGCGTTTCTTTTTGGGGCCTGGCCTGAGCGTGCAGCAATTGCCACTTGGTGGATATGCTTTGAGATACCGGGGCTGATTTATCGAGATCTACTGGGGATCGAAGTCCTTGTGACTGGGGTAGACCCCTTCCTGGTGTCAAAGGACGTGGCAGCTGGCGTACTTTGGATCTTGCTCGCCCTCTATGCGAATCGCAACTACACGTTGTGGATCGCTGGCGTTCAATTGTTGGCAATCGGTGCTCATGTGGCTCGTGGCCTGGTCGACTCTATTTCACCAATCGGGTTCGTGTTCCTTGTCGTTGCCCCCGGCTGGTTGCAGCTGATTTTTATGATCATTGGTTTCACTCGCCATTATCTCCGTACCAAGGAGTACGGGAGTTATCGTCAATGGCGGATATCTCGCCCCCATGGCAAAGTTATGCCCTCAGCGCAGTTGAGTGATTTCAATTGATCGAGGTGACCGCCTTTGAACTTCGAGCTTCGCGGTTAGAGTTATGATACTGGCTCCTGTTCGCTCATCCGTGCCTGTATCGGACACAAGCGAGGCGCAGCTGGCGACTATGGTCGGCTATCTCCGGTCAGTTGTAATCGCACAACCTTTTGCCAAGGAACGGTTTCACGTGGTCTTTCTGGATGATCAGCGCCGATATATTGGCGCTTCTCCCATGGGTCGTGGAGCAATCGGCGCACTTACTGTTAGGATACGCGAGCTGTTCCGGTCTGCCTTGGCGATCAATGCATCGGCCATCATAGTAGCGCATAATCATCCGTCCGGCATTTGCCGGCCCAGCGATATCGATATCTCTGAAACGCGTCGACTGGCCTCCATAGCCCAGGCGCTGGACATCGAGCTGATCGATCATCTGATTTTCACTCAGGAAAGCCTCTATTCGATGCGGGCAGGGGGTGATCTTTGAGCTCATCGCCCGCACAAGATGATTTTCCTTCCAGCGACACGCTGATCCCCCGGTTTCGGGATGCAGGAGACATCACTCTAGATCTCTTTCACCGTGATGGGCGGGTTGATGACAAGTGGTTGGCGCTGCATCCGCGCGAATTCGAGTTGCTTTGGCGCCTTGCGGAGGAGCCTGGGAAAAGGCTGACGCGGAAGCAACTGCTGGCCGATGTGTGGCGAATCACGTTCGAACCAGAGACGAACAGTGTTGCCGTACATGTAGCGCGTGTGCGGGCCAAACTGGCTGTGTTCGGCCTCGCAGGTATCCTCGTCACGCACCCCGATGGGGGCTACCTCCTCGATACGTCTCCTAGGCCCACCACATTTCAAATCAGCGAACCGACTGAGGGTTGAGTGCACACTTCGCACTGGACTTGGCTTGTTCCATTCGCCAGTTTCCGGTTTCAAATCGCAATCAAGATATTCGAATAAAGAGGCCTGAAACATGTCCGCTACTCTGACCGCCAACGACCGCGTATCCATCAGCCTAGGTGACGACGGCGTCGCACAGGTCCGGTTGACCCGTGGCGACAAGATGAACGCGCTCGACCCGGAGATGTTTGAACGCATCATCGAAGCGGGCAGCGCGCTCCATAAGATGGATGGGGTTCGCGCAGTCGTGCTTTCAGGTGAGGGGCGCGCGTTTTGCGCGGGACTGGACACAGCAAGTTTCACCCGCACGCCAAGCTCGGATGAGCCAGAACTGACCGAACGGACTTATGGCAATTCGAACAAGTTTCAGCAGGTCGCGATGACCTGGCGCAAACTGCCTGTTCCTGTGATCGCCGCTTTGCACGGGGTTTGTTTCGGTGGCGGACTTCAGATTGCAAGCGGAGCGGATATTCGCATTGCACATCCCGATACCCGCATGGCGATCATGGAGATGAAGTGGGGCCTAGTCCCGGACATGGGCGGCTATGCCCTTTGGCGCGGATTGGTGCGCGACGATATTCTGCGCGAGCTTGTTTACACGAACCGTGAGTTCAGCGGTGCGGAGGCGCAGGCGCTGGGCCTTGCAACATATCTGGACGAGGAACCGCTTGCCCGTGCCACGGCGATTGCAACTGAAATCGCCAATCGCAACCCGCACGCGATCCGAGCGGCAAAGCGTCTATCGGCGGGTATGATCGAACGCGATACCGATGCAATCCTTCTTGAGGAAAGCATCGAACAACATGCTATCATGCGCACCAAGAACCAAGTCGAAGCCGTGATGGCCGGCATGCAGAAACGCGCGCCGAACTTCGAGGATGTTTGAGGCTTAACCGAAGATCGCGACGTTCTGGATCCCGTCGATCACTTGTTTGCCTTCGCGGTCCCACATCCGCAGCCGTTCAGAAGAGTATCCGGCATCGGCGTGCTGACTGGCATTTTCGGCCAGATACCAGCCACCGCCTGACTGGGTCTCTGGATCGAGCACATTGAATGACCAGTTGATCGAGCTGATCGGTCCCATGCGCTGCATAATGCGCATTGCGCCGGGCGGATTGACGTCTCCCATCAGCACCAATTTCCCAACTGGGTCCAACTCGTGGTCTTCGGTCAAGCGCGCCCAACGGCGAATAATCGCACCGCGATCAGCATCCTTGTCCTGACCATAGCGCACTTCAAAATTGTTCTGAATGAAAGAAGGGCCAACGCCCTTCATGGCAACGGCGTTCTCATCGGGCTCACCCGGCCATGCCTCAGGTGCATCGGCTTCGCGCAAGGCATTGGCTTCGCGCCCCGTCCCGAACAGCCAGAACGCAGTCAAAGCTACTTTTCCTTCAGACAGAATTTCGCTGCGAATTTGCGTCACATTGCGCCCCTGGCGAATAATCTCCGCTGAGAGTTCAATTTCTTCGCCAACAGGCGCAACAAAGCCGACCTGCGCCGCACGCAGTGGGGGCAGATCGGTGAAAGCACGTGTCGTCATGGTGTAGGCGACAAGAGCCGAAGCCCCGCCATATAATGTACGTCCCTGCATCCAGTCGGCGGCATGATCTAGGCGGGCGGGTCCGGGCTTCCCGGTGATAGGTTCAAGCAAGCTTGCAATGGTCATGAGAGTTCCCGTGCCTCGTCGAACGCAATAGGTCCAGACTGACGTTGCGTAAGGCGATTGGTTCCATAGGCTCAAGGAAATGCACTGGGCAGACCCGTATTCGTCAATGTCCGATTGCCTTTGCCCACGCGAGATCGCTAGTGGCACGCGCTCCGCTCGGAAATCGGGCGGCTCGGCCCGATGGCGGAGTGGTGACGCAGCGGATTGCAAATCCGTGTACGCCGGTTCGATTCCGGCTCGGGCCTCCACATCTCACCCGCGTGAGACAATGCCGCTTTAGCTCAGTTGGTAGAGCACATCATTCGTAATGATGGGGTCACGTGTTCGAGTCACGTAAGCGGCACCATCTGCACCACCCGACTTAGGCAGCGGAAGTGAGGCCTTGCATGCGTTTCAGATAACGCGCGAGTACGTCAATCTCGAGATTGATCTGGTCGCCTTCAGCCAAAGAGCCGAGAGTTGTGACCTCACCAGTGTGGGGGATAATGTTGAGCGCAAAGTCGCAGGTGCCGTCGGCGCGATCTCGCACATCGTTCACAGTCAATGACACGCCGTCGACCGTGATCGAGCCTTTCTCCGCAATGAAAGGTGCCATTTCGGCCCGCGCGCGGATGACCACGCGCCATGAATCGCCCTCGCGCTTTGACACTACGACTTCTCCGATGGAATCGACGTGTCCGGTCACGATGTGGCCGCCCAGCTCGTCTCCGACCCGAAGCGAAGGCTCAATGTTCAGTTTGCGGCCTTGGGTCCATTGATCCTTCACTGTTCGGGAAACCGTCTCAGCGGAGACATCGACATCGAACCATGCATCACCAGCTGTGCCGCCGCGATCAACCACCGTAAGGCACACACCTGAGCATGCGATTGAAGCGCCGATATCAATGCGTTCCGGGTCCAATGGCGCAGCTATTCGCGCGCGAAGATCGCCGCGCTGTTCGACGCTTGAGATGGTGCCAATGGCGGTGACGATACCGGTGAACATGCGTGATCCTGCGTTTTCGGGAGACTATCGTGTTCTGAAATAGGCAGTGAAACTGTCGCTGCCAAGCCGCCATGTTTCGCCCATACGCCAGCGACCATGCACGCCTTCAAGACTGTCGATGCCCAACGCACCCAGGCCGCGCAGGCCGTCACCGATCACAATCGGCGCGCGGTAGAGGTGGATTTCATCGATCAGATCCTCGCGCAGGAAGCTCGCGGCGGTTTCTGCCCCGCCTTCAACGTAAAGGTATTGCGTGCCATCGAGCTGGCGAACTTGATCAGGTCGGTTGATCACAGTGGCACCGTCTGGTTGCACGCCGCGCGTTAGCACGATGCGCTGCGGGCTTCGGTCTTCGATCCCGATCAGTCGGACATCAAGCCGCGGTTTGTCGGTCCGCCAAGTGCCGCCGCCAACAAGGATGGCGTCGTTTTTTGCACGCTGGGCATGAACGTGAGCGCGCGACTCTTCGCCAGTAATCCAGCGGCTGGAGCCATCCGCCAAAGCGATGCACCCATCCAATGACATGGCGAGTTTCAAAGTGGTGTAAGGTCGGCTACGCGCGGCTTGGGTCAGATAGCCGTTCAGGCTGGCCCGAGACGCTTCATCGTCCAGCACCTTGACATTGATGCCCTCGCGTTCGAGCCTTTCGATGCTCCGGCCCCCAGTGCGAGGATCGGGGTCTTGCTGTCCGATGACCACGCGTGAAGGCCGCGCGGAGATGATCAGGTCAAGGCAAGAAGGACCGCGTTCGGACGTGTGCGCGCACGGCTCCAACGTTACCACCAGTGACATGCCTTTTGCGCCGCCGGGTTCAATTTCTTCCAGCGCATGCGCTTCCGCGTGTGGCCGCCCGCCTTGCTGCGTCCAACCGCGCGCAGCGACAGTGTCGTCTTTGATCAATATCGCGCCGACACCCGGATTGGGCCGCGACATAGGACGTGCCCGCGCAGCCAAGCGCGCAGCCGCTGCCATCCAGTCGCGATCTGCCAACTGGTGCATGCGCTTAGGGCGTTCCGCCTTCATTGGAAGCAGAGCTGGAGTCCTCGTCGCCGAAAATCTCGTCTAGCTCTTCCTCCCGCTCCGCCTTTGCCCGCGCGCGCTCTGCATCCGCGCGCTCTTCAATAGCGTCAACGTCCATCCCTGCGGCGGCGCCCAGCGCTTTGTACATGTCGCGCTTGCGCTGAGCCATGCGTTCTTCTTCCGCTTCACGGAGCTCTTTGAGTTCCTGATTGGCTTCATTTGAAGCGATGATTTCTTCATCGCTCCGGTTTTCGTCTAGCGTCGTGATGTAAGTGATGCTTGGCTTTTCGGGCGTCACATATGCCGTTTCGCCTGACAGCCACCAGAAGATAATCGCGAAAGGAATGGTAGAGATCGCGAGGATCGGCCAGCGATAGGGGTTGGGCTTCTTGAACTCGGTCCAGAAGTCCATCAGCCCCGGCTTGGGGTTAAAACGGGATTTCTCAAGATTGAGCATGCACGCTAATATAGTGTGTCAGGTGGCTATGCGCCAGCCTATGCTTGCGCGGCCCGACTATCCAAAGCTGGTGTAGAGAGAACGGCCATGCCGTTTGAGCCACTGGTCTGCTCGTTTGATATCGTCTTCGTAAATGTCGTCCAGCAGAGCGTGGAATGCAGGGCTGTGATCGAAATGGACGAGGTGGGTGACTTCATGCGCGACCACCGATCTGCGGACGAAATCCGGGGCTTGAACCAATCGCCAATTCAATCGGATGCGCGATTTGTCAGAGCAACTTCCCCAACGCTTCTGAGCGCGGGAAAGACCAACCGGCACCTGGTCCAACTTGGCGTTGGCGCAATATTCGCGCATGTCCGCTTCAAATAGTGCCAGCGCCTGTCGCTCAAGCCAGCGCTGGATGCGCGCAACCATGCTTTCCTTTGGGCCACCGAGCACCATTTGGCCGTCATCCAGAACCGGCATCCGCCGCGCGGTTTCATCCCAAATCAGAGTGAGCTTCTCACCCCGAAATGAGATGTGTCCTCCTGGTTCGGGGGCCTTTTGCTGCGGTATCTTGGCATGTTGCTCGCTTAACCATTCAGCGCGAGCATGCGCGAATGCGATGGCCTCGTTGGCGTTGGCCCATTTGGGCAACGTGATGTTCACTGCGTTGCCGTCGGGAGCCAACCGCATGGTGAGGCGCTTGGCTGTGGGATGTCGGCGTAAGGCAATCTGAATGCACTCACCATTGAGCTCGATCTCCGGATCAACTGCATCACGCTTCAGCCAATCGATCACGCTGTGTCCCAATCGATAATGTGGTGCTCCAACGGACCGGCATCGGCTTCGCTGACAACACGCCCTGCGACCGAAACGCCTGCATGTTTCACGGCTTCACGATCACCGCTCAGCAAATAATGCCAGTCTGGAAGAGCTTCATTCTGTGCTCGGCGGCGATAGGCGCATGTCTCAGGCAGCCAGGGCACGTCGTCCATGATCGCCAAGGTTAAGCGCAAGCAATCCGGGACGTAGGCTTTGCGATTGCGATAATCGCTACACTGAGCGGTTTCGGTATTCAGCAGTTTGCAGGCGACATTGGTGTTCTCGATTTCGCCAGAATCTGCGTCCTCGATCTTATGCGTACAGCAACGGCCGCATCCATCGCACAGGGCCTCCCATTCGGCGCGGGTAAGCGTGCCTAGCGGAAGTTCCCAAAAGCGTTCTCTCAACGAACCCATTGATCCAGTTCCCTGGTTACACCTTCGGCGCCTTTATCAGTCGGAATAATGCCCAGAGGGTCGCCCTCGGGGCTAAACAGGTATGTGAAATTCGTGTGCGAGATGTCGTAATTGCCTTTGTCGTCAGGCTCGCCTTTCGTGGCGACCGAACCGAACAGCTTTTGCACTTCGATGATCTCTTCAGGGTCGCCCGTCATTCCAACAAGGCGTGGGTGAAACGCGCTCACAAACTGATCGACCACATCCACGTCGTCACGCTCGGGATCGACCGTGATAAAGATCGGCTGGATCTTGCCCTTATGTTCGGGATTGGCTTCTTCAAACTCTTTAAGTCCCTGCGAGAACCTCTGCACATCCGTCGGACAGATGTCGGGGCAGTAGGCAAAGCCGAGATAGACCATGCGATACTTGCCATCGAAGTCGGACCAGCTGACAGGCTGGCCTTTGTTCGAGGTCAGGGTGAATTCGCCGCCATAAGGGGATCCACGAAGATCAACACCGTCAGGCGATGGCCCGGGAGGTGCTGTTTCCGAACAACCGGCAAGGGCGAGGGAGGTCGCGCAAAGCGCGATGGCAAAGCCAAATAGTTTTGAGTGTCGAGAAGGCTTGGCGGGGTGGTTCATGGTCTGCTAACTAACGAACATGCATCGGACACCCCGACGAGTTCGAGTGATAAGTTCCTCTGCTCGATTTGTGACAGGAAATGAAAAAGGATCATAGCGTGACTGCTGGCGTTTTGCGCAAATTAGGTCTCTCGCTGGTTTTTGCCAGTGCGAGTTTGGCAACTCTGGGCGGAGTGGTTGCAACGTCGCCAGCGGCTGCGCAATTCCAGTCTGATGGATACAAGTTTCTGAAAGCGGTGGATGATCGTGACGGCGACGCAGTGACCGAGATGCTCAATGAGCCAGGTACACAGGTCGTCAACACGCGGGACATCACCACCGGTGATACGGGCCTCCACATCGTTGTCGCCCGGCGTGACCTCACTTGGACCAAATTTCTTTTGCAGCGCGGTGCTGATCCAAACATTTCCAACCGCAAGGGGCAAACCCCGCTTCAGCTGGCGACAACATTGAACCTTGTTGATGTGGTCGAAGAGCTGCTGAAGCGCGGAGCTCAGGTCAATGTCAGCGATCAAACTGGTGAGACGCCGCTAATTTCGGCCGTCCATCAGCGCAGTGTTCCGATGATTCGCCGCCTGCTCGCACAAGGGGCTGACCCGGACGAGAATGACAATTCCGGTCGTTCCGCGCGCGACTATGTAACGCTGATGACGAGCAACTCGCAATTGCTGCGGGAGTTTGAAAAAGCGGACGAAGATCGCAAATCAGCGGGAACCCCAAAGCAATACGGGCCTTCTTTCTAACATGACCGATGCTGCCACCGACTTCGCTGACATGACGCTGGACGAGCTGCGCATTGCGCTCGCCCCTGATATCGCCGCTTCGGCGATCTTTGACGGGTGGAATGAAACAGCTCTTGTGGCGGCAGCAGAGATGGCTGGGGCTGATCCCGAGGTGGCGAAGCTAGCATTTCCGGCCAAGCCGCTGAATGGCCGCGCGATGGATATGATCGACGCGTGGATCGAGCACGTCGATCAGGCGATGGAAGCGGAATGGCCGCAAGAAAAGCTCGCCGAGCTTAAGATCCGCGAGCGTATCCGTGCATTGGTGGCATTCCGATTGGAAGCGGTAACCGATGTTGATGAGGCTGTGCGCCGCGCGATGGCGATTATGGCGATGCCACAGAACGCCCCACGCAGCCTGCAAATCGGCTGGCGCTCCGCAGACCTGATGTGGCGCCTCGCTGGTGATACGGCGACGGATTACAATCACTACACCAAACGTACGATCCTTGCTGGGATTTACAGCGCGACACTCGCAGTGTTCGTCAATGACGACAGCGAAGGCAAAACCAAGACTTACGAGTTTCTCGACCGCCGCATTGACGGTGTGATGAAGTTCGAAAAGGCCAAAGCCAAGTTCGTCAATTCCGACCGTGAAATGCCAAGCCTGTCGCGATTTCTCGGACGGTTGCGTTACCCCTCTAGGTAGAAACCACCATATCGGAGGTGGATAAGCCAAGGTGCGTCTCGCGTCGGTGGCGATGGTGTCCTATTGTCTCTTCAAGAATCGCAATCACCATGTTGCGCTTGAGACTTAGGGGAAGGAATTTTCGATGGCGGGTTCGCTTAACAAGGTCATGTTGATCGGCAATCTGGGCGCTGATCCAGAAGTGCGCAGCTTCCAAAACGGAGGCAAAGTTTGCAACCTTCGCATTGCGACCAGTGAAACCTGGAAAGATCGCAACACCGGGGAGCGTCAGGAACGCACCGAATGGCACACAGTAGCCATCTTCTCCGAAGGCCTTGTCAACGTGGCCGAAAACTACCTCAAGAAGGGCAGCAAAGTCTTTATCGAAGGCCAGCTGCAAACGCGCAAATGGCAAGACCAGAACGGTCAGGACCGATACAGCACTGAAGTTGTCCTGCGCGGTTATAACGGCACCCTGACCATGCTCGATGGCCGCGGCGAAGGCGGCGGCATGGGTGGCGGTGGCCGTCAAGGCGGTGGCTATGGCGGCGGTGGAGGCCAAGGCGGCGGCGGTGCCAGCAGTGGCTGGAACCAAGGCGGAGGCGGCTCCGGTGGCGGAGCTGGAGGCGGTCAGGGCGGCGGCTACGACGACCTCGACGACGACATCCCGTTCTAGGCTCGTAGGAAGGCAAACTGCCTCATACGGCGACATAGCCCAATTCCTACAATTTGACTGCCGGATCCTCTGCTAGGGTCTAAGCACTAACATCGCTCGCATTGGGGGTGGCGATGAGAGAGTGTCCGTTTGGAAGACTTAGATTCCAAATGGTCAATTGGATTGGCCGCCCCTCGTTGCAAAATGGAGGGGAATTCCAATGAAAAATGCACTTCTTTTCTCGACCGCGCTTACTTTCGGTTTGGTCGGTTCATTTGCAGCTCCGCTTGAAGGGGCACGGGCCGATGATTGTCTGCTTGATCGCGACAATGACGGCAATGTTGATGCTGGCGCGACTGACAATGATGGCGGCGCGAATTCAGACAATGATGACACTTCGACCGCTTGTGGCATAGGTGCCGAGGCGACAGGTCAATTTGCCAGTGCCTTTGGCAGCATTTCCGATGCCTCAGGAGAACGATCCGTTTCAATCGGCCGCATTTCAGAAGCGAGCGGAAATGATTCTACCGGTGTAGGGCATTTTGCTACTGCGTCTGGACTCCAATCAACAGCGCTTGGCCAAGGCGCAGATGCTACAGCGGCACAGTCGACTGCGCTGGGCCAAGATTCACTGGCAAACGGGGTTGGCTCGCTTGCCGTTGGTCGAAGCTCAGACGCGCTAGGTATCGGATCGGTGGCTATTGGTGGGGATGGCACCGATGCTGGCGTCGATGGCGCGCGCGCCGTCTTCAACGACTCTACGGCTGTGGGCGCAGATACTTTTGCCAATGCCTTGTTCGCTACAGCATTGGGTGCCCGGGCGTCATCGACGGGTGAGCGCTCAATCGCGGCAGGGTCAGAGGCAAGTGCAAGCGCCTCAAACGCTGTTGCTATTGGCAATGCCTCTACATCCAGCACGGCTGGAAGTGTTGCCATCGGGGGTGACAATGACGACGGTGATGCGCTCGGTGCCCAGGCGACGGGCGACGACTCGGTCGCAATCGGCAGCGATGCAGTCGCGTCCGGTTCCCGTACGGTTGCGCTGGGTAATGGCGCGGTCGCCAACAGTACAGGCAACACCGCCATTGGTCAGGCATCAAGCGCCACCGGCATTAACTCGGTTGCTCTTGGTCAAACTGCCGATGCGAGCGGCAATTTTGGCGTCGCGCTCGGCGTGAATGCGCAAGCCCAGAGTACGCGCACTATCGCGCTGGGTGTATCCGCGGTCGCTTCCGCGGGAGATGCAATCGCTATTGGCGGTCTTTCTGAAGCGTCTGGCACAGACAGTATCGGTATCGGACAGGACGTGACTGCTTCCGGTCTCGCCTCCGTTGCAATTGGCGGAGACAGCGGGGACGGCGGAAGTGACGGGGCAATCGCATCAGGCAACAACTCGGTTGCCGTTGGTGCAGACTCGCTTGCGAGCGGCGAAGATGCGACCGCTATCGGGGCTGGTGCACAGGCAGCCGCATTTGCAACTTCATTCGGACGTCTTGCGATTGCAAGTTCAAGCGAGGCGCTTGCCATTGGTCAAAACAGCGACGCAACCGCCACAGCTGCGATTGCTGTTGGCACCGATGCGCAGGCTCTTGGAATTGGAGCGGTTTCCCTCGGTCGCCAAGCGAACGCCTCCGCTGGTGATGCGATTGCGATCGGACGATCCAGCGCGGCAAGCCAAAGCAATGCGTTAGCTTTCGGGGCATTTTCTGCAGCAACAGCTAGCAATGCGATTTCTTTTGGCAATCGCAGCGACGCCACGGGCTCGGGTGCGATCGCCATTGGAGGTGATGGGGGTGATGGCGACTCCGACGGCGCGCAGGCCACCGCCGAAAGCGCCATTGCCCTTGGCGCAGACACCAATGCCTCGGGACTTCGCGCTGTCGCAATCGGTAATGGTTCCAGCGCGGAGTTTGAAAATGCGACAGCATTTGGTGTCGATTCTTCGGCTACGGCCGCGAACGGAATGGCGATTGGACGTAACTCGAATGTTCAAGGAGCCAACGGTTTGGCCGCTGGGACCAACGCGCGCGTCATCAATCAAAACGGTTCGGCTTTCGGGTCGAGTGCCCGAGTCTTGGCCAACTCCGGCACTTCAGTTGGTGCCAATGCTTTGACCAATGGCACCCGCGGCACCGCAGTTGGCAGTCAGGCGGAAGCAGGGGCGTTCGCGACCTCTGTCGGCAACGCAGCGCAGGCGACAGGATCGCAATCGACAGCAGTTGGATTTGAAGCTGTCGCAGCGCAGACGGGATCGACCGCAATTGGCGCAGGCGCAACAACAACGGCGGCCAATCAGGTGACTATTGGCGGTTCAGGCAGTTCGGTACGGATTGGCGATGTCGCGGCGTCGACTGCGGCGCAAGTTGGTCCCGTCGAAGCGGTTACCGTCGACGGCAACGGAGTGCTCGGCACGACCGCGGTCGCAACCGCCGCCTCGGTGGCCAATGTCCGGGTGTCGATGAATGCGCTGGCGCAGGTGTCTGAGGCACAGTTCAACTCACTTTCCGGCCGCGTTGGGGCGCTCGAAACACAACTGGCAGGCGTGTTCGATTTGGCCAACACAATCGATAAAGACGCCCAGCAAGGGATCGCCGCGATCGCGGCGCAAGCCAATCCGCATTTCCCGTCAGAAGCAGGCAAAACAAGCTATGCCAGCAACGTGGCCACATATCGCGGCGAAGTTGGTGTCTCACTCGGATTGATGCACCGCTTGGACGGAGACGTCGCGATCACTGCAGGCGTGACCTATGCGGGCGGCGATTCAACCTCGGTGCGCGCAGGCATTGCGGGAGAATTCTAACCACTGGGGCTTCGAGCGCGAGTCCACTGGCCCGCGCTCGAAACCTCTTGGCGTCGCAGTAGATCTGGCCCTGTTCTTCAATCCGTTGCGCGAAGATTCAGGCTGAATTTAGTCCTTCTTCAGCGTAGCCAAAGCTTCGGCCAGCGGGCCGCTCGGCGTATCATCGCCGCTGATGCCGGCAGTCTTGCGAGCATTTTCCGCGTTGGGCCCTTCGGCATAGGGATCAATCGCAAGGCCGAGGGTCTGCGCGATGGCTTCACCTAAATCAAACATATCGCCTGAGTACTCGATCTCGTCATCGTCCTCGGTCGAAAGGTCGACTTCGATTTCGCCATCTTCGGTTTCTCTGGTCCGCAGGGCCGATTCTCGCACAAATCGAAGGTTGAAGTCCTCTTCGATGCTGACAGGGAAGTCTTCGCCCGAAACCGCGCATGACTGAACAATCTCTGCCGTCAGAGAACCGGATGCAATGATGGCCTGATCCGATTCTTCGAGCGTGATAGTGGCTGACAAAGCGTCCACTGATGGCAAGACAAAGCGTGCGGCCAAAGCGGCACGCTCTTGGGCATCCGCTTCGATCAGGACGGGATCGCCCGGGAGGGGGCGGACCTTTATCGGCCGCGCAAGCTCGGTCCCGCTCACCAGATGCCGCTCGCTTCCAGAATCTCCTCGTCGCTGAAGCCAGTTAGGCGTTCGGACAGAGCAAACAGCTTGTCTGCCACCCCTTCGGCGCCTGTGGTCTCATCCACGCTTTCGGAGAAGGTCACATTGCGTGCGACCGCATCGACAAGCTTTGCCCGGTCCTTGTCATTCAGCGCGCTGCGATAGGCACCCAGTCTGCCGCCCAGCACACTCATAAGTTTGCCGATACGCTTGCCGACCACAACGTCATTCACGCCAAACTCGCGCAGCTGCCCGTCCATGTCTTCGACGAAGAGCTCGGCAAGTAGCGCGCTCTCTGCTCGCATATCAGATGCCTCAACGCGCACCATCACCGTGCAAAGAATCGCGGTGATCAGATCGAACCGCCCCCCAACTGTATCCGCTACACCGCAATCGGCATAAAATGATGGTTCGCGCGCCAGCTCAACCACACGGTGCCATAGAGGTCGTATGGCTTCCCTTGGGTCGGGTGCGGTTCCAAGAAGGCGGGAGAGGAATGACATTAAATTGCGGTCTTTCTTTCGATCATGGACGAATAATCGTTTTGTCTGGCCAACTGTTGGCTGGCGGCGATGTTCCAACAGGCCGCCTTGGCCCGTATTCGCGCCAGTGTTGGGAGCCGTTCATCGCGAATTCAAGCGTTTCACCCCAGCTGCACATCTAAGTGGCGTTGCAAGGTAGGGCGCACCGGCCTAAAGCCTCACCCACGCGATATAGAGCGCGCCGAGCGCTGCGCAACAGACGGGAATTGAGAACTTTGGTTCAATCGAAGCAAAATACGGGCTTTAGCAAGCGCAAGGCCGCGACTTTGGCTCTCACTATGGCGATTGGCATCGGCCTGACCGGTTGCTCGTCCATTCGCGAATCGCGCGGCTATATCTCGGATCAAGTACTGCTTGATGCGATCCAGCCCGGCATTGACAACCGTCGGTCGGTCGAAGGCACTTTGGGCCGCCCGACCTTCACCAGCCAGTATGGTGAGCAAACCTGGTATTACGTTTCCAGCATCACGGGACGACGTCCGTTTGTACGTCCGCGTATCCGCAATCACGGCGTGCTTGCTGTGAAATTTGATGAGCAGGGCAATGTCGCTTCGGTGGAGCGCACCGGTGTTGACCAGGTCGTTTACCTCCAGCCGGATGGCGACAAGACGCCGACGCTGGGCCGTGAGCGCGGCTTCCTTGAAGACCTGTTTGGCAATATCGGCCAAGTTGGCGCGCCGGGCGCAGGCGCTGGCCCGGGCGGTCAGTAAGCCAATCGCTTGATCGGCGCGGTTCAAAGACCATATTGCCCATATGAGTGAACAGAACGACAGCCACGGACTGATTCAGTGGCACGGAACCACCATTGTTGGCGTCAAACGCGGCGATAGGACTGTGATTGCCGGTGATGGTCAGGTTTCCATGGGCAATACCGTGATGAAACCGAACGCGCGTAAAGTCCGGCGCATTGGCGAGGGCGGCAAAGTCGTAGCAGGCTTTGCAGGCGCAACAGCAGACGCCTTTACCTTGTTCGAACGGCTTGAAAAGAAGCTGGAGCAATATTCCGGTCAGCTCATGCGAGCGGCCGTTGAGCTGGCCAAAGACTGGCGCACTGACAAATATCTTCGCAACCTCGAGGCCTTGATGATTGTCGCCGACGAGGAATCTTTGCTCGTTCTGACAGGTAATGGCGACGTGCTTGAACCTGAAGGCGGCATCGCAGCCATTGGTTCGGGTGGGAATTATGCGCTCGCCGCTGCTCGTGCTCTTGCCGATTATGAAGAAGATGCTGAAGCAATCGCGCGAAAGGCGATGGCAGTCGCAGCCGATATCTGCGTCTTCACCAATGGGAATGTAACGCTCGAAACGGTGTAAGCGCGGTCAGGCTTTCCGTTTGCACTGTGCGACGGCTTCTTTCCGTTCGGCATCTTCGAACCAGGTCAGGTCATCACCCACGATATCAATCGTGACATTGTACGTGTTCTCAGGACGAAATCCTGCCAGCACCATCGGGCTTACTTCTTCGACAGGCACCAGCTTGTCATTGACCTTGAGATCCTGAAACTCTTCAGCGGTGGTGTGTACCACACTTGCGCCGTCATACTTCCACGACCCGGCGACCTTGCCACGCAGAACTGCGGTGGTGTCTTCCGTCTTTTCGACAACACGGATGGCACCTTCAATTTTGCCGTCTTTGGAATAGGTAAGCGTGTGCGTCATCTGCATCGCACCATCCGCGTCTTTCTTCGCTGGCTCGCATTCCCATGTGCCGACCAGCGTATCCTCAAAAGACGGATTGCAGGCGCCAAGCAGCACACAACTGGCGATGACTAACTTTCTCATCACTGGCTTGCCCCCACAAACGCCTCGAATCACTGTGATTTCAGAGTTACCGTGATTTTCACTATCGAACAACGACTTGTCTGCGTCGCGCCAGATGAGTGTCGTCTGAACACTCGTTTGGGTTCAGTCAGGGCTTGAACCATCGCCAGCACTCGCCAAATGGTCCGCAACACTAGAAAACTAAAAAGTAGGTCTGATGGACAACCTCACTCCGAAGGCGATTGTCGCCGCACTGGATGATCACATTATCGGGCAGAAAGATGCCAAGCGCGCGGTGGCCGTAGCGCTGCGCAATCGTTGGCGCCGGCAACGCCTTGGTCCGGAACTGCGCGACGAGGTTACGCCGAAAAATATTCTAATGATCGGTCCGACGGGCTGCGGTAAGACCGAGATCAGCCGTCGCCTTGCCAAGTTGGCCGAAGCTCCCTTTGTAAAGGTTGAGGCGACGAAGTTCACCGAGGTTGGATATGTCGGCCGCGATGTTGAACAGATTGCGCGTGATCTGGTCGAAGAGGCGATCCGGCTGGAGAAAGAGCGCCGCCGCGAGTCTGTGCGCGAAGCTGCGAGCGAAGCGGCAATGGAGCGCCTGCTCAATGCGTTGGTCGGCGACAACGCCTCCGAAGCCACCCGCGAAAGCTTTCGTCAGCGTATTGTCCAGAACGCGATGAACGAAGTCGAGGTTGAAATCGACGTCACCGAAGCGCCCAATATGCCCTTTGATATGGGCAATATGGGCGGCAATGTCGGCATGATCGATCTGTCCGACATGATGGGCAAGGCATTCGGCAAAACGCCGACCAAGCGCCGCAAGATGCGTGTGCCAGATGCGTGGGACAAGCTTGTCGATGAGGAGGCAGACAAACGCCTCGACGATGAAGATGTGAACCGCGTCGCGCTCCAGAATGCGGAAACCAACGGCATCGTGTTTCTGGACGAGATCGACAAGATCGCCGTCTCTGATGTGCGCGGCGGATCGGTCAGCCGTGAAGGCGTGCAGCGCGACCTATTGCCTTTGATTGAGGGTACAACCGTCGCGACGAAATATGGACCGATGAAAACAGACCACGTGCTGTTCATTGCCAGCGGCGCGTTCCATGTGGCTAAGCCATCCGACATGCTACCCGAATTGCAAGGCCGCTTGCCTATCCGCGTCGAGCTGCGTGCACTCACCGAGCAAGACTTTATCCGCATCCTCTCGGAAACGCGCGCGAACCTTGTCGAGCAGTACAAGGCGCTGATCGGGACCGAAAAGGTTGAGCTCGACATCACCGAAGATGCCGTGGCCGAAGTTGCCAAGATCGCGGCGACGGTGAACGAGAATGTCGAAAACATCGGTGCAAGGCGCTTGCAGACCGTCATGGAAAAGCTGCTCGAAGAAATCAGCTTCGAGGCCGAAGAGCACGAATGCGAGACGATCACGATTGACGCCGGCTATGTGAGCGAGCGCTTGTCCAACCTGGCGGGCAACACCGATCTTTCGAAGTACATCCTGTAATGGCAGGCGGTCCCGTCAGCGCGCTTTCAGATATGCTGGCGGAGATGCAGCCACAGCTGCACGAGCGGCCATACAGGTTTGTCGCGCACGGCCCGGACGATGATTTTATCGACTTGCTCGGCCGGATGTTTGCCTTTGTGCGCGAAGACGAGGGGGCAACTCTTGTCATCCGCTCTCGGGAGGATCAGCCGGGGTCGCATTTCGCGGGCATAACGTTGCAAGTGCATTCCGATCTGGAAGGCGTTGGTCTAACCGCCGCAGTTGCTACCGCGCTGGCTGACCAATGCATTGCCTGCAATGTGATCGCAGGCTTCCACCATGACCACTTGTTCGTCCCGTGGGACCGCCGCGATGAGGCCATGGCTATCCTGGTCAAGCTCTCCGAAGCCGCGCGTCGATAATTCTCGGCATTTCGCAGTCCCTGCCCGCTTAGAGCCTTGAGCGCCTGAAGCGCACAGGCTTTAAGGCAAGCACGAACAAACTCGGGGACTATCCATGATCAAGAACACAATGCTTGCAGGGTCGGCTGCAATCGCTTTGGCATTTACTGGACCGGCTCTGGCAGACGACCATGCGAACAGCGAACCTGCGGCCGCAGCACTTACGGCGCCCAAGATCGAATACACGATGTGGACTCTGGAGAATGGTCTTCGAGTTATTGCGATCCCTGACGACACAACGAGCACCGTCACCACATCGTTGTGGTACGATATCGGCTCCAAGCTAGACCCTGAAGGGCGCAGTGGTTTCGCTCACTTGTTCGAGCATATTCTAAGCCGCAAAACTGAGAATATGCCGTACAATATGATCTACGGCCTAACCGCCGACATTGGGGGCACACGCAACGCATCGAATTGGATCGATCGAACGAATTATTACGAGCAGGTCCCCGCCGCCTATCTCGAAACGATGCTCTGGACACACCGCGAACGCATGGCGAAGGTGGTGGTCGATGATGAGGTGTTCGAAACCGAACGAGGCGTGGTCAAAGAGGAACTCCGCCAGCGCGTTCTTGCCCCTCCCTATGGTCGATTGCAGCGATTTGTTCTGCCCGAAGCTGCTTACGATATCATGCCGCATCGTCGGCCGGGCATCGGCAGCATCGAGGACCTAGATAGTGCCACCCTCGACGATGCGCGCGCGTTTTACGAAGCCTATTACGGGCCTGATACCGCAACGCTGATCGTGGCAGGCAACTTCGAAATGCCGCGATTGAAGGAACTGGTTGGCCAGTATTTTGACGATATCCCGTCGCGCGCCAATCCGGTTGACCTGACGATCAGCGAGCGTGAGCCGGAACGCACTGGCCCGCGCACGGTGAATGCGACCGCACCCAATGTGCCGCTTCCCGTGATTGGCGGTGTCTGGAAAGGGCCGACCATCACCGATCCCGATGCCGCAGCGCTTGAAGTGCTGGAGGCCATCCTCTCTCGCGGGGATAGCAGCCGGTTTGATGCGGCATTTGTCCGAACCGGTCAGGCGGTTGATGCCGTTGCCAATGTCTCCACCTTCCGCGAAGCCGGTCAGATTGCAGCCTATGTGATCTTGAGCGGGCCAGACGGCATGGAAACGGCAGCCCAAACCCTTGATGAGGAAATCGAGCGGATTAGGACCGAGCCAGTGACCGGCGCGGAACTGGCGGAAGCGAAAAGCGAAATTGTCGCCAGCACATTGCGCCGCCGCGAAACATCGCGAGGGCGCGCGTTTGAGCTGGGTGAGGCTTTGGTCTCCAGCGGCGATCCCGATTTTGCCGACAAACGTCTGGGTGAGATCACCCAGGTAACTGCCGCGGATGTTCAGCGTGTCGCGGCCAAGTATCTCGATCCGCAGAAGCGTGTCACCATCACATATACGGCTGGTGAAGACGACTCATCGACCTACGCCAACCCCGTGCAGATGCCCGAGTTTCGCACTCTCCCGCCCGCAGTGGGCAAGATCCGTCAGGTGAAACCGGAAGGCGAGCGGATGGTGCCGCCAGGGCCGGGACCTTCGCCCGTTGTTGCTGCACCAGAGGTGGTCGAGAGCACTCTTTCCAATGGTATCCGTCTGGTCTCGGTTCAAACGGGCGACGTTCCGATCGCAACCATCTCCATGCTTGTCCCTGGCGGCAGCAAGACTGATCCGCGTTCAAAGGCAGGCATCGCCCAAATGGCGGCGGGCCTGGCCGACAAAGGCATTGAAGGCATGGACGCCGCCGCGATTGCAGCCAAGTTCGAAAGCTTGGGAGCATCTTTTGGCGGTGGTGCCAGCAATGACGGGACAAGCTTCAGTCTGAGCGCTCCGGTCGCGAACCTTAAGGAAGCGGGTAAGCTCGCTGCAGAGATCATCCGTGGTGCAAACTATCCGCAAGAAGAGTTTGATCGTGAGCGTGATCGCGCCGTGGCGGGCCTGCGTGTGCAGATGAAAGAGCCCGGCGGACTGTCGCGATACGTCGCTCGTGTCGCAATGTATGGTGACGCGCCCTACGGCTCACAGCCCGGAGGTACATCTGAAACGCTTGCTCAAATCACTCGCGAAGACTTGATCGCGCATCGCCAATCCTATCTGCATCCCAGCCGAATGCAGATTGTGGCCACTGGTGGGATTACGTCTCAGCAGGCGCAGACTGTTGCCGAAAGCATGTTTGGCGATTGGGCTGTTGCCACCCCTGCCGGAGCTGTGCCAGACGAAGCTGCCGGAGATACCCAACCCGTGCGAACCATCGTGGTGGATATGCCGGATGCGGGGCAGGCTTCTGTCATAGCGGCCGTCCGCGCTCCATCGCGCACTGGCGAAGACTATTTTGCGCTCGAGCTCGCCAACAGCGTGCTGGGCGGCGGATCAAGCGGACGTTTGTTCGAAGAGATCCGGACCAAGCGTTCGCTGAGTTATGGCGCATACTCCGGATTCGCCGACCGAAAGGACGAGTCCATTCTGCAGGCAAGCGCACAGACCAAGAATGAAACGGCCGATGAAGTTGCCGGAATCTTCCTCAGCGAGTTTGAGCGTTTGGGCAGCGAAGAGCTGAGTGAAGATCTTCTGTCTCGGCGGCGGCTCTACATGACGGGGTCTCTCGCGAGGCGTCTGGAAACCAGCGCTGGCTACAACGCGACAATTTCGTCGCTTCTTCAACAAGGCCTGTCACCTCAGGAAGCCTCCCGTTTCGCCGAGAGGCTGGCCGAGATTGGTCCGATTGAGGCGGGCGAAGCAGCGCAAACTTATGTTGATCCCGACAAGGCGACATTGGTGATCGTCGGCGATGCCAAGCAATTTGTTGAGGATTTGAAGAAAGTGCGCGGCGAGGTGGAGGTGATCCCCGCTGACGAACTCGATCTCTCAACCGCGAGCCTTCGAAAGCCAGTGCCAGAAGCGAGCTCTGGCGAAGCGGAGTAGGTGAAGCGGGAGGCGGGACGCTAGCTCGCCGCCTCCCCGTCTTCCTCAGTGCGTTCGGCAGCTTGCTGCGCCCACATCTCGGCATAAAGGCCGTTCTTCGCCAAGAGCTCCGCATGCGTGCCGCTCTCGGCCAATTCACCGCCATCCAGAACAAGTATGCGATCCGCATCGGCGATTGTCGAAAGCCTGTGAGCAATCGCGATCGTGGTGCGCCCGCTTGAGAGACGTTTGAGCGTGCCCAAGATCTCTTGCTCTGTTCGGGTGTCGAGCGCGCTGGTTGCTTCGTCCAGCAAGAGAATCGGCGGGTCTTTCACGAGCGTTCGGGCAATCGCCACGCGCTGTTTCTCGCCTCCCGACAACTTGAGTCCGCGTTCGCCAACCATGGTCTCGAACCGGTCAGGCAGCCGCTCGATCAAGGGCATCAGCGCGGCGTCGCGGGCGGCTTGCCCCACGGTTTCCTCGTCCGCGCCTTCCGCTCCGTATGCGATGTTGTATGCCAGCGTGTCGTTGAACAGGACGCTGTCCTGCGGGACAATGCCAATGGCTGCACGCACGCTTTCTTGTTGCATGCCAGCGATGTTCTGATCGTCAATCGCAACGCTGCCGGATTGTGGATCGTAGAAACGGAACAGCAGTCGTCCGATAGTGCTCTTACCTGCGCCCGAGGGGCCGACAATGGCAACAGTCTCGCCCGCGTTCACATCGAAGCTAAGTCCATTGAGGATTGTGCGCCCGTCTTCATAACCGAATGTGACATTGTCGAACCGTACTGATGGTTGGTTGATGCGAAGTTCCGGCGCGCCCGGTGTGTCCCGCACCTCGACATCTGTATCCATCAGCCGGAACATCTCGCCCATATCAACCAGTCCCTGCCGGATTGTGCGATAGACCCAACCAAGCAGATCAAGCGGACGGAACAGCTGCAACAGATAGGTGTTCACGAACACCAGATCGCCGACGGTCAACTCACCTTTGCTCCAGCCCCAGACGGTGTAGGCCATCGCGCCTGCCATCAGCGCATTGGTGATGAGCGCCTGAGTGATGTTGAGCAGGCCGAGCGAGTTTTCTGACTTAATCGCGGCTTCGGCATAGGCACGCGCTGCGCCTGCATAGCGTTCTTCCTCGCGGCTTTCGGCGCCAAAATACTTCACAGTTTCGAAGTTAAGCAGCGAGTCCACCGCGCGGTGCAGCGCCTGGCCATCCAAATCGTTCATCTCGCGGCGCAGCTTTGTGCGCCATTCGGTGATCCAGCGGGTGACGAGGATATAGGCGACCACTGTGAATGCGGTCGCAGCGACCAATTCCCACCCGAAATTTAGATAGAAGATAACGCCCACCGCGATCAGCTCGATGGCGGTCGGGGCGATGTTGAAGAGCAGGAAGTATAGCATCATGTCGATGCTTTTTGTTCCGCGCTCGATGATCTTGGTGACTTCGCCGGTGCGGCGCGAGAGATGGAAGCGCAAGCTAAGCCGGTGCAAGCGGTGAAACACATCCTGAGCAAGGTTGAGCGTGGCGACTTGGCCCACGCGCTCGAATGCCATGTTGCGCAAATTGTCGAACAGCACCGATGTGAAGCGGCCAAGGCCGTACGCGGCCACGAGAGCCAGAGCGACTGACGCGCCATCGCCCACTGGCCCGGCCATTTCGTCGGCCGCACCCTTATAGGCAAAGGGCAGGGCAAGGATCACACCCTTGGCCAACAATACAAACGTCATCGCCGCGACAATTCGAAAGCGCAGCGAGGGGTTATCTTTGGGCCATAGGTAGGGAAGAAAGCGCTTGAGCGTGTGCCACCCTTCCGCTTCGGGAGGAGATTGGTCGGTGCTCTGGATGTTTGTATCGGCGCTCATTACCCGCGGTCATGTGGGACCGCTTCGTCCATCGCGCAAGCGCTGGGGAGTCGTGCTTACTGAATGCCGAAGCGATTCAGTCGCCGCGCTTCGCGCATCGCCTTGGCCACATCGCGCGGCACATCGAACAAGATGCGCTTGCGAGCAAAGTCGATCGCCACCCGGTCAAACAGCCTGAGGTGCTGCATTCCCAAAGACAGAACCGGCTTGTCTTTAAGGCCCAGCGCTTCGAACGCGGGCGCATCGGCGAATGCCAGCGGGACATTGGTCAACTTCATGCCGCCAATATTGAGTGACCGGACATAGGAAAGGTGGCCGGTAAGCGACACGCCGTTCACATCGGTCGTTGTCACTTCGGATGCACGTTTGGTGCGGATGCGTTCACGCAATGCGTTGTTGGCAAGGCTCGCTTGCGCCCCGGTGTCAATGATAACAGTTGCGCGCACCCCTTCGACTATTGCGTCGGTTATGAGCAACTGGCCAAGCTTTGTCTTGGCCCGCACGATGATCTCAAAACCGCGCTTGCTGTTCGATGATTTGATGTCTTGAACGGCGATCGTATCATTGCGGAAATCGAACAGGACGCGGAAGTCCTGAAGGCTATCAAGGCCAATGATCCCGTCTGCGCCAACATTGCGCCTATGCAGAAGCGGTGAGACGAGTCCTGTTACTTCGTGTTGCCCGACGGTGAGCTTATCGAGTTCAACCACATCAACAGGACGTCGGCTGGCCATGCCGATCAAAGTCGCGGTGCCAACCGGCGTGAGCGAGAGGTTCGAGTTAATCTCATGGGTTACGGCGGTTGCCTGACTGCCGGTGTCGATCATGAAATCAAACGGGCCTGTATCGTCAATCATCACAGGGATCGTAAGGCGATTGTTCTTCTCGACTTCCAAACCAAGCACCTGAGTGGCCGGATTGGCAAGGTTGGGCGCAACGCTATCCAGAGAGGTAGGCGCCTTGGGCGCGGCTGGAGGCTCTACGCTGGAATTCATCAGCGCCAGAGGCAGTGTCGCGAGTGCCCAAGAATATGCCATAATCTGATCCTCTCCTCGCCGGGCCAGTTGATGCTGTCGCCGACATTCGGAGAGTATCAGACATCGGGGTATTGCCCAAATCGGATTGGGCGAGGGCGTTATGCAGGCGCGGCGCCGGGTTGCTGTTGCTGCCTCAGCATCGCCCAGGTTTCCAGAACGAGTGGGCGGTATGCGAACCAGAATGTTGCGGCGTAAACAGTGGCACCCAAAATCCCGTTCCAAACCAGCTCGAAGAAAGGTGAGTTAACCGGCGTGAAGTGTTGGGCCGCCAAGACAACACCGGCCATGGCAGTGCAGGCGATGGCAATGGGCAACAGCTCGCGCGCGAGCGCCAGTGGCGAAACGGCAATTCGCGGCAAGGTCATTGTCAGCGTGAAGAGCAGCAGCGCTGGAGCGGCCACCCACCAGGCATGGACCAGACCCATCGCGCCCGAGTCACCGGTAAAGAATCCGCCTTGGACACCCCACAGGAATGCCAAGGGCATTATGATGGCGCCTGCAATCGAGGTGGTTAGATAGATATTGGGCTTACCCATCGCGTTGGTCACCGGTGAGCAGATCAGGTGCAACGCAAACGCTGGCATGACCAGAGCAAGACCAGCAACAATCGGAATAAGGCCCGACCACTTCTCTCCCATCAGCACCAGAATCGCTTGCTCGCTGGTCAGAGCGAGGCCGACATAAATCGGTGCGGAGACCATCATCACCATCCGCGCGGTTTTGAGGAAGTAAGGTCCAAGCGGCTTCTTCTCTCGGTTCAGCTCTGAATACGCCGCGAGCGCAACCTCGTTGATCGGCGGGATAAAGCGCCCCGTTACTATCAGAGTGAGAAACAGCGCCTGAGTGTAGAGGCCAAGATCATAAGTCGGCAGCAAACGGCCTGCGATCACGACATCGCTCTGGCTCTGAATGATCCAGAAGAGCTGGCAAAGAGTAAGCGTGCCGCCATAGGTGACGAGATCCCAAGCGCCGCTGGGATTGAAGATAGGCTTTATCCAAAGCTTCGCGGCAATCATCAGGAAGATCGCGCGTGAGATAAAGATCGATAGGCCCGCATAGACCAATGCCCACACTCCCCATCCTAGCCATGCCAGAAAAAGAGCGGTGAACGCGCCGACGAGTGCGCTGCCCATGTTGGCTTGCCCTTGCTTGCGAAACTGAATCTTCCTCGCGAGCCATTCTGAAGGGAATGCGATGAAGGG
>NZ_CP200285.1:1952500-2982181 GCF_057364955.1 Erythrobacter sp. S43
AGGGGAACCTGCGGCTGGATCACCTCCTTTCTAAGGACTTTCACGAAAGCGCCGGCGCAAGCCGCTGGAAGAGCTTCGTGATCTCCAAAGAACATTGCCGTCGTCCTCATGTCCTTTCATCACTGGAAATTGCCCGCAGGCAGCTGGTCACAGCTGTATGTGTGCAAATCCCTGAGCCGGCTCACGCCCCTCGCGGTCATAAGGTCGCTCGAGGTAGTGTAGGTCCGTAGCTCAGTTGGTTAGAGCGCACCCCTGATAAGGGTGAGGTCGGTGGTTCAAATCCACTCGGACCTACCAGTTTTTGTCTGGTCTTTAGGGGCCTTAGCTCAGCTGGGAGAGCACCTGCTTTGCAAGCAGGGGGTCATCGGTTCGATCCCGATAGGCTCCACCAGACAATATGATTTTCCAGGATGAAAAGAAAGAGATCCGGTTTCAACCGGTCAGGCGGTTTTACCGCCGAACATTTGACATTGTGAATGGGTTTTTAAATCGATGCCGTGGCGCATAGATTGTTATGATGGTCTAGCCGACCCGCGTAACGTTAAGTCTATGCATCACAAATCAATCAAATTGATTATCTGGCTGAGATAATTCTTCTGCATCATCGCGAAGACGCACGGGTTCTTATGCAGGCCTGTCGTTGATGGTGTAGATTCTCAAGCGTGAGGTAAGAGCATTTGGTGGATGCCTTGGCATGTACAGGCGAAGAAGGACGTGGCACGCTGCGATAAGCGTCGGGGAGTTGTGAGCAAACTTTGATCCGACGATGTCCGAATGGGGAAACCCACCTTCACCATTTCTTTCATCTTCTCTTCGGAGAGGCTGAGAGAGGTGGATAAGGTATCACCTTAGTGAATATATAGCTTTGGTGAAGCGAACCCGGGGAACTGAAACATCTCAGTACCCGGAGGAAAAGAAATCAACCGAGATTCCCGTAGTAGTGGCGAGCGAAACGGGACCAGGCGAACAGTGCTAGTGAACAGGAACAAGCTGGAAAGCTTGGCCATAGTGGGTGACAGCCCCGTACTGGTAGCGAATACTGACATATTAAGTAGGGCGGGACACGTGAAATCCTGTCTGAATATGGGGGGACCACCCTCCAAGCCTAAATACTCGTACATGACCGATAGCGAACACAGTACCGTGAGGGAAAGGTGAAAAGCACCCCGATTAGGGGAGTGAAACAGTACCTGAAACCGGATGCTTACAAGCAGTTGGAGCCCCATAGGGGGTGACAGCGTACCTCTTGCATAATGGGTCAGTGACTTAATCTAGCATGCAAGCTTAAGCCGTTAGGTGTAGGCGAAGCGAAAGCGAGTCTGAATAGGGCGACTGAGTATGTTGGATTAGACCCGAACCCCGGCGATCTAGGCATGAGCAGGTTGAAGGTGCGGTAACACGCACTGGAGGACCGAACCGTTGCATGTTGAAAAATGCTCGGATGACTTGTGTTTAGGGGTGAAAGGCCAATCAAGCCGGGAAATAGCTGGTTCTCCGCGAAATCTATTGAGGTAGAGCGTCAGATGTATGCCGATGGGGGTAGAGCACTGGATGGGCTAGGGCTGCGCGAGCGGTACCAAACCTAACCAAACTCCGAATACCATCGAGTCTTGTCTGGCAGACAGACGGCGGGTGCTAAGGTCCGTCGTCAAAAGGGAAACAGCCCTAACCTACAGCTAAGGTCCCCAAGTCATATCTAAGTGGGAAAGCATGTGGGAATCCCAAAACAACCAGGAGGTTGGCTTAGAAGCAGCCATCCTTTAAAGAAAGCGTAACAGCTCACTGGTCTAAATAAGGGTTCCTGCGGCGAAGATGTAACGGGGCTAAAGATATGCACCGAAGCTTAGGGTTGCAGTTTACTGCAGCGGTAGCGGAGCGTTCCGTAAGTGGTTGAAGCCGAAGGGTAACCGACGGTGGACATATCGGAAGTGCGAATGCTGACATGAGTAGCGATAAAGAGGGTGAGATGCCCTCTCGCCGAAAGACCAAGGGTTCCTGCTCAACGCTAATCGGAGCAGGGTTAGCCGGCCCCTAAGACGAGCCCGAAGGGGGTAGTCGATGGGAACCACGTAAATATTCGTGGGCTTGGAGATGTGTGACGGATGGCGGAAGTAGTGTGTCCTTATTGGATTGGGCATGCTGCCAAGTTGTTCCTGGAAATAGCCTCTCCGTATAAACCGTACCCGAAACCGACACAGGTGGTCAGGTAGAGTATACCAAGGCGCTTGAGAGAAGTATCCTGAAGGAACTCGGCAAATTGCCTCCGTACCTTCGGAAGAAGGAGGCCCTGGATCGAGGCAACTCTTTTCAGGGGGCACAGGCCAGGGGGTAGCGACTGTTTATCAAAAACACAGGACTCTGCTAAGTCGGCTTCAAGACGACGTATAGGGTCTGACGCCTGCCCGGTGCTTGAAGGTTAAGAGGAGGAGTGCAAGCTCCGAATTGAAGCCCAAGTAAACGGCGGCCGTAACTATAACGGTCCTAAGGTAGCGAAATTCCTTGTCGGGTAAGTTCCGACCTGCACGAATGGCGTAACGACTTCCCCACTGTCTCCAGGATATGCTCAGCGAAATTGAATTCTCCGTGAAGATGCGGAGTACCCGCGGTTAGACGGAAAGACCCCGTGCACCTTTACTGCAGCTTCAGAGTGGCATTAGGAAAGAGTTGTGTAGCATAGGTGGGAGGCTTTGAAACTTGGGCGCCAGTCCAAGTGGAGCCATAGGTGAAATACCACCCTGCTGTTTTCTGATGTCTAACCAACTACCGTTATCCGGTAGTGGGACCCTCTGTGGCGGGTAGTTTGACTGGGGCGGTCGCCTCCTAAAGAGTAACGGAGGCGCGCGATGGTAGGCTCAGGCCGGTTGGAAACCGGCTGCGAGAGTGCAATGGCATAAGCCTGCCTGACTGCGAGACTGACGAGTCGAGCAGAGACGAAAGTCGGTCATAGTGATCCGGTGGTCCCTCGTGGAAGGGCCATCGCTCAACGGATAAAAGGTACGCCGGGGATAACAGGCTGATGATTCCCAAGAGCTCATATCGACGGAATCGTTTGGCACCTCGATGTCGGCTCATCACATCCTGGGGCTGGAGCAGGTCCCAAGGGTTTGGCTGTTCGCCAATTAAAGTGGTACGTGAGCTGGGTTCAGAACGTCGCGAGACAGTTTGGTCCCTATCTGCCGTGGGCGTCGATACTTGAAAGGAGTTGCCCCTAGTACGAGAGGACCGGGGTGAACATACCTCTGGTGTACCAGTCATGCCGCCAGGCGTGCCGCTGGGTAGCTATGTATGGACGGGATAACCGCTGAAAGCATCTAAGCGGGAAGCCTCCCTTAAGATAAGGTATCATCGAACCGTAGTAGACCACTACGTTGATAGGCTGGGTGTGGAAGCGCAGTAATGCGTGGAGCTAACCAGTCCTAATAGTTCTGTTCGCGCTTGAGAGTCTGCACTGTCAATGACAGGCCTGAATTGGCCAGTCGGCAGGAAGAATTTTCCGGCCAGATACGCCCTTTGCAAAGCAAACCACTTCTCCTTGAAGTGTGCGTCGATTTAAGCCCGCATCCACAAGCTTCATTGCTTGGTGGTCATAGCGTCTGTGACCCACCCGATCCCATCTCGAACTCGGCCGTGAAACCAGATAGCGCCGATGGTACTATGTCTTAAGGCATGGAAGAGTAGGTCGCCGCCAGGCATTGCAGCTTGTGGAAGCGCGGGCAGAAACCCATTCATAAGTCAAAGGGCTAGCCTTCCAGGTTGGCCCTTTTGGCGTCTCTGGATTATGTCCAAAGACACCACAGCTAGGTGACGCGGGATGGAGCAGTCCGGTAGCTCGTCAGGCTCATAACCTGAAGGTCGTTGGTTCAAATCCAACTCCCGCAACCAGCAAAGCATTGAAAATATTGAAGAAAAGGCCTCGCTGTTTCCAGTGAGGCCTTTTCTGTTTTGAACTGGAAGCAAATAGGAAGCACGCGGTATCGTTACCGGTCACGGTGTCTGCTTTTGGGTTTGTGTTGGGTGGCGCCGATAACTGGAATTGGGGGTGAAAGCGGAATGTCTGCATTTGCTGTGAATGAACTGGGCACAGCAAGGTTTGGCCCAAAGAATGACCATCAAGCAAATCCGTTCGCGGTCAGGATTGCCTGCACCACGGGACGGACGCGTTCGCCCATATAGGGATTGGCGCGTTCGATCCCCGCAATCGTCACTGTCGGAAACACATGTCGGATGTGGTCCGCAATTTCTGCCGCTTCCTCTTTCTCGCCCGAGACAAAGATCGCGCAAAGAGCGGTCACCATGATCATCAGGTCTTCATGGGGCACACTTTGTGCCATGCGCCCCCAATGGGCGGAGGCTTGTATATCGCCAAGATTAAACTGCGCGATTGCCTGCGCCGCATAGGTCGAATAGCGCATCGGATCACGCGGGCTGAGCGAAAGCGCTTTTTCACCGTGTTTCATCGCATCTTCATAAGGCCCGGCGAAAGCGTGAAAGGCCGCCATTTGCGTGTGCCCCATGGCATAGCTTGGCGACAGTTCAACTGAGCGCTCCAGCCATTCGGGTGCTTGTTCGCGCTGAGAACTGAGTGAAAGCGCTTTGCCCATCGCAAGGTTTGCAGCCGGGTCATCTGGATCTGCATCAATCGCGGCTTCGGCTGACATCCGCATCAATTGCGGTGCATCACCGGGATCATGCAATGTGCGTTGCAGAAGCAACCACCAATAGGTGTGAGAAAGGCCTGCATGCGCGCGGGCAAAGTCAGGATCAATCGCAACCGCTCTTTGGAAATAGCCCTGCGCGCGCTCAATATTGGCAATGCCGCGACGATAGAGCAGCGAGCTGCCCAGATGAAACGCCTGCCATGCGGTCAAATCGCGCGGAGCGGAAAGGCGCAGCCGCTCGGCCTCATTGCGCGGAATTTGTCGCTCAATCTCATGCACGATGCGCCCGGTGATATGCGCGCGGATTTCGTGAATGCCGCGCGGATCAATCTCAAACTGTTCTGACCAAACAATGCGGTTGCTATGCGCGTCGGACAGGTCGACTGAAAGGGTGACTTTCTCGCCCACGGCTCCAACAACGCCTGCCAAGACGTAGTCTGCTCCCAAGGCCGCACGAATGGTCGAAGGTGACGTCAGCTCTCCTCCGAACTGAAAACTCGTCCCGCGTGCTATCACGCCAAGCAAATGCAAACGCGACAGGGCGGTAATGATATCGTCGGGCAGGGCCTGGGTGATGCCAGCATTGGGCGATTGGCTTGATCCCTGTAGCCGAAAGGGCAGCACGGCGATCACCGGACGGTCACCTATCTTGCCCGGTTCGGTCGCGAGCTCGGCGGCATCAACCATCGCAACCTGAGCAGCTGGCAATCGCATTGAGCTGACGATCTCTGGGATCAACCGCCAGCCCTTGGCATGGACAGTTTCAATGACCGCGCGCGCTTTGTCTGAATCGCCCAAGGCGTTGCGCAAAGACTTGATCTGGCTGAGCAGGGCAGAATTGGAAACGTGTCGACCATCCCACAATGTGTCGATGATTTCAGCCTTGCTCAGCAATCGGCCAGTGCCTGTACGCAGAAACAGGTGGAGCAGTTCTTTGGTTCTGGGCTGAAGATGCACGGCTTCGCCAGTGGCATCGGTCAGCTCGTAGCGGTCACTATCAAATGTGAAGACCCCAAAGCGATAAATCACGAATGGATACCTTTGCCAAAATCAGTCTGACTTGTGTGCTTGATAGACCGTAGATGTCAAACATTGACCGTTTGTCTACGCACTATCGGCGCGGACTTTAGCCACTCCGCGCAAAACGGGTTTTTTTGGGGGCAAACTTGAATGCCTCTCTGATTCATCCTGAGTGAACGCGGATCAGGTGCGAGTCCCCGGGGAAATCAGTATGCCGCGTTCAAATCCAAGCCGTAGCGTAGATCTGTCGCGCAAGCAGATGCAGTTGCGTAAAGGCGGCCTGCTTTGCGGCGCGGCTTTGGGCGTGATGGTAACCGCGGAGCCAGCCTTGGCGCAGACGTGCAGCCTGCCTGCGATTACAGTCAATCCGAACAGCAATATTGTCATCAATTCCCAGGGCGCTAGCGGCGCAAACGGCAAGAATCGCAGTTCTACCCGCAACGGCGGGTTCGGCAGCACTGCTGGCAGTGTCAATGCCAGTGGCACGCATTTCTACAATAGCGGCCCGACCCAGCCCACCGTCGTGCGCTCGATTGGTGGCAGGGGCGGCGATGGTGAGGACATCGCCGTCACTGGCACGGCTGGACGCGGCGGCAATGGCGGCAATGGCAATGTCATCGCTTATGAAGCCTGCGGCACAGATCTCTATACACCGGGTGCAATTCCGCCAATTTTCGATAACTTCAGAATTACCAATGCCGCCAATGCCTTTAGCCCTTTGGCTGGGATTTTTGTCGTTTCGCGCGGCGGCGATGGCGGAAATGGCGGCGACGGCGATTTTGGGGTTGCGGACATCAAAGGCGGCAGAGGCGGCAAAGGCGGGTTTGGCAACAATGTCTTCCTCAATGTCTTCAGCGAAGTTCTCGTTCGTCGGCCAACTGATCCCAATCTAACCGTCAGAGCTCCAGGTGTGCTGGTTCAATCCATTGGTGGCACAGGCGGTGAGGGCGGTGAGGCAGCGGGGATCATCGATGGATCAGGCGGGGCTGGAAATCGCGGCGGGGACGGCAAGAACGTAACCGTTCGCCTGTTCGGCACAATTACCACCCTTCCCAATTTCAGCAGCGGTCTCGTCGCACAAAGCATCGGCGGCAGCAGCGGCGATGGCAGTGGCGGCTCGGGCCTGTTTTATGGCCGCGGTGGTGCTGGCGATTCCGGCGGCACTTCTGGCAAAGTCACTGTCACGCTTGAGCCGGGCAGTTCCATTCTCACTAACGGTTATTTCTCTCACGGCATTGTGGCGCAATCCATTGGCGGCGGCGGCGGTGCCTCTGCTGGCGGTTGGGGTCTGGTTGGCGTCGGCGGCAATGCTGGCAAAGGCAACACTGGCGGCGAAGTTGAAGTCAATATCAATGGCTCGATTGAGACACGTGGCAGCACGTCAGATGGCGTTATTGCGCAGAGCATTGGCGGCGGCGGCGGTGTAGGCGGCTCAAGCGCCGGAATTGTCGCGATTGGCGGCAGCGGCGGGACAGCCGGTGCAGCGCATCCTGTTCTTGTCACGGTAGGACAGACTGGCTCGATCACCACTGGCGGTAATGACAGCCGAGGTATCCTCGCTCAATCCATTGGCGGCGGCGGCGGGGCAGCCGGTGTTACGGCAGGCTCTGTCGCGATCGGCGGCAATGGCGGTGCTGCTGGCAATGGCGGAACCGTAACAGTCGTGCACAATGGCACGATCGACACCAGCGGAGACCGTTCGGTCGGGATCCTTGCGCAATCGATTGGCGGCGGCGGCGGCCAAGGCGGCACGTCTGTGGGCAATATTGCCATCGGTGGGCGCGGTGCTTCTGGAGGCAGCTCAGCCCGAGCAGCCCTTGGCGCGCTAGATGGGACAGCTATTGTCCGTACCCGCGGTAATTCTGCCTCTGGTATCATCGTCCAGAGCATTGGCGGCGGCGGCGGCAATGGCGGCGGCTCGCTTAGCACGGGCGGCAGTGTCAATGTGAATATTGGCGGTGCAGGTGGAAGCGGCGGCAATGCCGGGGAAGCTTCTGCTGTCTATAGCGGCTTGATCGAGACATCTGGTGAGGCCTCAGACGGCTTGGTCGTCCAAGCAATTGGCGGTGGCGGTGGCAATGGCGGACTTGCCGTCGCAACATCTGTCAGCTCGCTTGCAGGCATTTCTGTTGCGCTGGGCGGCGCTGGTGGCAATGGCGGAACTGGTGGTGTGGTTACCGCCAATGGCAACAACTTGACGATCTTGACGAATGGCAATGATTCTCGCGGCATCGTGGCACAATCGGTTGGTGGCGGCGGCGGAAACGGGGGCGCTTCGGTAGGTATCGCAGCTGTCGCATCGGCCGCTCCCGGTCCGGCTGTGGCAGTTGCAATCGGTGGCAAAGGTGGGAGCGGCGGCAATGGCGGAGTTGTGAATTCCACCATTAGCGGCTTGATCCGCACGCAAGGCGATCGTTCGAACGGTGTCACCGCCCAATCCATCGGCGGCGGCGGCGGCAATGGCGGCCTCAGTGTCACAGCAGCCCTCGCTGGCAGCACGCTTGCAGCCGGATCGGTCAATGTCGGAATTGGCGGTTCGGGTGGTAGTGGCGGTGTCGGAAACACAGTCAATGTCGATGCACGCGGCGGTCTTGAGCTGGTTACGTTTGGTGAGGATTCCGCAGCTCTCTTGGCGCAATCCATCGGTGGCGGAGGCGGCAATGGCGGCGCCTCATTTGGATTGAACGCATCACTTGCAGGCGCCGGCACGGTATCTGCCAACGTAGGGATTGGCGGTGATGGAGCCGTTGGCGGCGATGCAGGAGCGGTTACCGTCCGCTACGCAGGCGATGCCGCAACACTGGGCAATCGGTCAGCGGCGATTGCTGCGCAGTCGATTGGCGGTGGCGGCGGAAGCGGCGGTTTTTCAGGCGGTCTGAGCCTCGCTTTGGCTGGCGGCGGATCGGTTGCTGCAACGGTCAATATCGGCGGCAGCGGAGCTGGCGGCGGTGACGGAGAAAACGTCACCGTTGAAAGCAATGTCGGTGGCAGCGGCTTGCTATTCACCGCAGGCAACGATTCAGCCGCGCTGCTCGCGCAATCCATTGGCGGAGGCGGCGGTAATGGCGGCTCTACTCTCAGCCTGACCGGCAGTGCGGGGGGCGGAGGCAGCGTTGGCGCTGGCGTGGGCATTGGCGGTGATGCAGCCCTAGGCGGCATAGGCGGTGCAGTTTTTGTGAACAGCAATTCTACGCTTCAAACTGTTGGTGACCGCTCGGGCGCAATCGTCGCGCAATCGATTGGCGGTGGCGGCGGCAATGGCGGCTCTTCCACATCGGTTACGGCGACCTTGTCTGGCGGTGCATCCGTTGCTGCCGGAGTAAACCTTGGCGGCACAGGAGGCGCTGGCGGTCGCGGCGGCAATGTCACCACGATACAGACCGGCGAAATCCGCACCGCCGGGAACGACAGCAGCGGTATAGCAGCGCAATCCATCGCAGGCGGCGGAGGCATTGGTGGAACGGCTGTGTCCATAGGTGCAGCGGGCTCGCTTGGAGCTGGCGTGAGCGTCAATGTCGCGCTTGGCGGGCTCGGCGGCAGCGGGGGCACAGGTGGCCGGGTGCTGGTCGATCACGAAGGCTTCATTGCGACCAGTGGCGACCGCAGCAAAGGTATCTTGGCGCAGTCAATTGGTGGCAGTGGCGGTGCTGGCGGCTCAAGCGTTGCGGTTGGCGTAGGTGTTGGCCTTCAAGGCGCAGGCGTTGCAGCCACAGTTGCGCTTGGCGGAGCGGGTGCGGATGGCGGCGTAGCGCAGCGTGTCAGGGTCGAGTCTGATGGAGACATCATCACCGGCGGCGATGACGCAGCGGGCATTTTGGCGCAGTCGATTGGTGGAGCGGGCGGCGCAGCCGGCTTTACTTTCGCGGGATCATTGGCTGGCGGAACGGGCGCAGGCATAGCCCCGGCAGTGGCGATTGGCGCGGATGGCGGGAATGGCGCGACCTCAGGCAATGCTGAAATCGTCCACACGGGCCTCGTGACGACAGCAGGTGATCGTTCGTCCGGCGTGCTCGCCCAATCAATTGGCGGAAGCGGCGGGGCCGGCGGTTTTTCTGGTTCGCTCTCAATTGGTGCAGGCGCGGCAGGCGTCGGTCTCGGCGTGACGCTTGGAGGAGCGGGTGGCTCTGGCGGAGATTCTGCCATTGCTGTCGCTCAGCAGATTGGCGCGGTGAGTACGCAAGGCTCTGACGCCATCGGAGTTGGTGCGCAATCAATCGGTGGCAGCGGCGGTGCTGGCGGCAATTCCATTTCGCTTGGAGCAGCCGTAGGCGCTGGCGCAGCGGCGGTGAATGTCGCGCTTGGTGGTAATGGCGGCGCCGGCGGTACATCGGACGCAGCGTCAGTTCTTGCGCGCGACGGCGTGCAGACCGTTGGCGCACGCAGCCATGCAATTTTGGCGCAGTCAATTGGCGGCAGCGGCGGCGCAGGGGGCTTCAGCGTTGCCATGTCCTTGGCTGGCGGCAAAGCCGCGGGCGGCGTTTCGGTGGGCATTGGCGGCAATGGCGGTGATGGCGGCACGTCTGCTGCTGTCAGCGTCAACAATGAAGGTGACTTGCTGACACTCGGAACCGACGCCAACGGTATTTTGGCGCAGTCTATCGGTGGCAGCGGCGGAGCCGGTGGCTTTGCGCTTACAGGATCAGGTGGAATTGGAGCGACCGCTGGCATAGCGGCCTCGATCTCAATCGCAGGTAGCGGAGGTCTGGGCGGCGAAGCGGACCTCGTCACCGTCACAAGCGAAGGAGACATTGCGACCGCTGGAGACCGCGCGCGCGGCGTGGCGGCCCAATCCATTGGCGGCGATGGCGGTGTTGGCGGTTGGTCGGGTGCCTTTGCACTCGCTGGCGGCGGCGTGGCCGGAATTGGCGTAAGTGTCGGCATTGGCGGCGTGGGCGGTGATGGTGGCATCTCCAAGGACGTTACGATTGCCAACACCGGTGATGTCACGACTTTGGGAGCTTATGCTCAAGGCTTGCTTGCGCAATCCATTGGCGGCGGCGGCGGCGCTGGCGGCTTCGCGCTGGGGGCAAGCGTTGGCATTGGCGGCAAGGCTGGCGTTGGCGCAGCGGTCACGCTCGGCGGTGCGGGCGGCAATGGCGCGGATAGCGGCGTTGCGCGGGTCAGCGCCATTGGTGACATTGCAACCGAAGGTGCCGGATCAAGCGGCATTCTGGCGCAATCGATTGGCGGCAATGGCGGCGCAGGCGGTTTCTCCTTTGCAGCAGGTGCGGGAGCAAGTGGCAATGTTGGAGCAGGCGCTGCGGTCAGCATTGGCGGCTCCGGCGGCGCGGGTGGCTCGGCAACGCTGGTCGATATCGATCATGTCGGGGACATTCTGACAATTGGCGCAGATGCAGGCGGCATTGTCGGGCAATCGATTGGTGGCAATGGCGGTGCTGGCGGATTCTCGGTAGCGGGCGCTTTGACCGCTGGTCAGAATGCAGCGGCCGCTAGCGTGACTGTTGGCGGATCAGGCGGCGCGGGTGGAACATCGGCGCTCTATGTCTTCCGCGATTTCAACAATCCCCGCGGACACATTGTCGATCCAGACGGGGTCGTGGTCGATATCGCCAATCTTGGCAACATCATCACTGCTGGTGATCGTTCAAGCGGCATTGTCGCGCAATCCATCGGCGGCAGCGGCGGCTCTGGCGGAACGAGCGTTGGGGTTGCGGTCAACGCCGCGACATCAAACGCAGCGAGCATTGCAGTCTCCATTGGCGGTGCGGGCGGCGATGGTGGCCGTTCGAGCGGTGTTGCGGTTACGCAAACCGGCGATGTCGCGACGTTCGGTCACGATTCCCACGGTATCATCGCGCAATCGGTTGGTGGTGACGGCGGTGCCGGTGGTGGCAGTGTCGGCGTTGCCATTGGTGCTGCGGGTCAAGCCCAAGTGTCTGGCGCGATCACGGTCGGCGGCACGGGCGGTGCCGGGGCGAGAGCGGGCGATGTCTCGGTCGCAAGCATTGGTCAGACTATCACTCAGGGCCAACGCAGCCATGGCGTAATCGCTCAATCTATCGGTGGCAGCGGCGGCACAGGCGGCTTTGCCGTCTCAGGTGCGCTATCCATCGGCGGTCAGAACAGCGCGGCGATTGGTGTTGCGGTTGGCAATAGCGGCGGTGGCGGCGGCCTCGCGGGTGACGTTTCGGTGCGCCGTGAGGGATTCACTCAGCTCGCAGGCGACGACAGCAGCGGCATCCACGCGCAATCCATCGGCGGCAGTGGCGGTGCTGGCGGGTTTAGCCTTGCCGGTTCGATCAGTTTCTCAGGACAGAATGCAGCTTCGGTAGGTGTTGCGATTGGCGGTTCTGGCGGGACGGCTGCGAGCGCGCGCGATGTGTCGGTCAGCAATGTCGGTGACATGATTATTGCGGGCAATCGTTCGCACGCTGTGCTCGCCCAATCGCTCGGCGGCGGAGGCGGCAATGGCGGCTTTTCTGGCACGCTTGCAGCAGCGGCAGCGACCGGCAAAGTCTTGAGCCTTGGCGTTGGCATTGGCGGCTCTGGTGCGGGTGGCGGCGCGAGCCGAAATGTCGCGATTGATAGCACCGGCGACCTGACCACGCTCGGCGTGGACTCCGATGTCCTGCTGGCTCAATCGATTGGCGGCGGAGGCGGCTCAGGCGGCTCTGTCTTCTCCATGGGCCTTGGTATCGGCATGTCGTCACTGTCTGCATCTGTTGGCATTGGCGGTTCAGGAGATTCCGGCGGTCCTGCTGGCGAAGTTTCGGTCATCCATTCCGGTAACATTCTCTCAGTTCAGGAACGCAGCCGCGGGATAGTCGCACAGTCGATTGGCGGCGGAGGCGGCAATGGCGGCTTCAGCGCGGCGTTGGCTGGCGGGTTGGCGCAAGACACTGCGATGCTCGCGGCAGTCGGGATTGGCGGCACAGGTGCAGGCGGCGGGGACGGCAATATCGTAACCGTCTCGGCCGATGGCTCGATCACCACGCAAGGCGACGAATCCGACGGAATTCTGGCGCAATCGATTGGCGGCGGCGGCGGTAATGGCGGCTTCTCGCTGACAGGTGCGGCGGCCTTTACGACCGGTGGCGCTGGCCGAGCGGCTGGTGTTGCGATTGGTGGCGCCGGAGGATCAGCATCCAATGGCCGTGAAGTGACAATAACCGGCAATGCCAATATTGCGACCTTGGGCGACCGTGCGCGCGGCATCGTTGCGCAGTCCATCGGCGGCGGCGGCGGCAATGGCGGCTGGTCTTCGGCCATCGCCGCAGCAGCCTCAAGCAGCTCAGAAGCAACCGGGGCAGCGGTTTCTGTTGGCGGCTTTGCCGGTGCGGGCGGCAGTGCGAGCGCGGTCACAATTGATGTAACAGGCGATGTTACAACCGAAGGCTTGGATGCAACTGGCATCCTTGCACAATCCATCGGTGGAGGCGGCGGCAATGGCGGCTTCTCCCTCGCCGGAACGGTCAATGCCGGACAGAATTTGAAGAGCGCCAATGTCGCAATCGGCGGCGGCGGCGGAGCTGGCGGTGATGCAAGCGCAGTCTCGCTCACCAGCGGCGGACAAATCTGGACGCAGGGAGACCGCGCGGCTGCGCTCGTGGCGCAATCGATTGGCGGCGGCGGTGGCAATGGCGGTGGATCGGTTGCCGCTGGCTTGGACATTGGCACCGGCGGTTCTGGCAAAGGTTATGCCGCATCTGTCGCGATTGGTGGCACTGGCGGGGTTGCCGGTGATGCAGCGCGCGTTGATCTGACCAGCCTCAATTCCGTTCTGACCAACGGCGAAGACAGCTACGCAATTGTCGCGCAGTCCATCGGTGGTGGCGGAGGCAATGGCGGCTTTGCCATCGCAGGCCAGGCCGCAGTGAATGCACCGCTGACCGGGGCCGCGTTGGGCCTTGGCGGCGCAGGTGGCGGCGGCGGTGACGCTGGCTCTGTTACCGTGAGGATTGAGGAAGGCGTTGCAGCGACCGGAGCGCGCTCGGGTGCAATTCTGGCGCAATCCATCGGCGGCGGCGGTGGAAGCGGCGGCTTCTCGGCCTCTATTGTTGGTGGGCTGGAGCTTGGTGCTGGCACGCAGGGCGCCAGCAAGACCGCCTCCCTGTCCATCGGCGGCAGCGGCGGTGTAGGCGGCGATGCCAGCAGCGTAAGCGTAACCAGTCTGGTCGCGGCCCAAACACAAGGTGAATTTGCCCACGCGATTACGGCGCAATCGATTGGCGGCGGTGGCGGCTCTGGCGGGGCGTCGATCTCGGCTGACCTGTCTCGCTCAACCGGGGCAACCTCGATTGCCTTCGCGCTTGGCGGTCAAGGTGGAGCGGCTGGCGATGCTGATGATGTAATTGTCAATGTCGATGGACTGATCAGCACTGAAGGCGAGAATTCCTACGGTATCCTTGCTCAATCGATTGGCGGTGGAGGCGGCGATGGCGGCATGGCTGGCGCGCTTGCATTCAACAGCGCAGCCACGCCCGGCTCCAACAAGAAACCGATCAACATCTCGATGGCCTTGGGCGGAGGTGCTGGCATTGGCGGCGTTGGTGCCAGTGTGACTATCGATAACCTCGCGCAGATTCTCACTATGGGCGAAGGCTCGCACGGCATTCTCGCTCAGTCCATTGGCGGTAGCGGCGGTGCTGGCGGCATGGCCTTTGCCGGGTCGATCTCTGACAGCACAGCAACCAATCTTGCGCTCAGCTTTGGCGGTGTCGGCGGAATGGGCAATTTCGGCGGAACAGTCGATGTCGCCTCCCGCAATGCAATCGTCACGCAAGGCGACAATGCGGTTGGTATCCTCGCGCAATCGATTGGTGGCGGCGGCGGAGCTGGCGGTTCGGTCGGCTCGCTGGCCATGTCTGTCACGCGTCCGAATGCGACTGGCACAACCACCAACCTCACTATGGAGCTTGGCGGTGCTAGCGGCGATGGCAACATTGGCGGCACAGTCACCGTGTTGAACGAAGGCACGATCGATACACTCGGTGAGCTCAGCCACGGTATCTTTGCTGAGAGTATTGGTGGCGGTGGCGGTTCGGGCGGCGCGACTGGCGTCGATTTCGAATTGTTCGACGGTTATGTCGAAGGCGGCATTCCCAATGGCTCTCTGTCGACAGGTAACAACGCAACCAATATCTCCGTCGCGCTTGGCGCTGACGGCGGGGTTGGCTTGGATGGCGGCTCAGTTACGGTCACCAACCGGGGCGATATCGTTACCCGCGGCCTGCAAGCCAACGCCATTTTCGCACAATCCATTGGCGGCGGCGGTGGACAGGCTGGCCTTGCTCAGTCTGTTGCGGCGTCCCTTGCCATAACCGGCGGAGCAGGCGCAGCAAACAACAAGACCAAACAGCTCGCAATTGCGGTTGGCGGCAAAGGCGCGGCTGCTGGTGATGCGGGTACGGTCACCGTTGTCAACGAAGCGATCCTGCTAACTCTTGCTGACAGCGCACACGGCATTCTAGCGCAGTCTATCGGCGGCGGTGGCGGCACCGGCGGTGACGCCAGCGGTCTTGCGACGGTCTACAACCGCAAGGTTACCAAAAAACAAGAAAAGCGGCTTGAGAAGAAGAACACGACCGTCTCGGTCGCCATTGGCGGTGAAGGCGGCGCAGCGGGCGATGGCAACACTGTAACGGTCACGAATGCAGGCACAATCGAAACGCTCGGCAGCGGCAGCCACGCCGTTTTTGCTCAGTCGATCGGCGGCGGTGGCGGCAATGGCGGCTCTGTCTCTGGCCCGGTTGATGACACGCTTGACCTGCTGGATGCCAGCAACAAAGGCGCGGCGCGCGAATTCTCCGTCGGTGTTGGCGGCGGTGGCGGAGCCAGCGGCTCTGGCGGCGATGTGCTGGTGTCGAACACCGGAGTGCTTGTTGCTCGCGGCGACCTCTCACACGGCGTCTTTGCACAAAGCGTTGGCGGCGGAGGTGGCGCTGGCGGGGAAGGCGGCGATGCTGATGTCTCCATCGGCGGCGGCTGGGCCGGCAATGGCGGCTCATCAGGTGATGGCGGTTCGATCACCTTCACAAACACAGGTACGATCGTGACGGAAGGCTTCGTCAGCCACGGAGTATTCCTGCAATCAATCGGCGGCGGCGGCGGCACTGGCGGCGCGAACGGAGGACCAGAAGAAACCGATCCCGATGATGAGGAAATCATCGAATCCGCCGGTGGCTTGGTCACGCTCCCCGGAGACTTCGTCCAAGCTGCACAAGAGCCACCGGCTGGCCCCAACATGTCCGTCGGCATCGGCGGCCAAGGCGGCTCATCAGGCAATGGCGGCGCGATCAGCGCCGTGAACGACGGCAATATTTGGACCACGGGCGACGGGTCTATGGGTATGCTTGTCCAATCGGTTGGCGGCGGTGGCGGCATCGGCGGCAATGCAGGCGGAGGCAGTCTGAACGTAGGCGGTCAAGGCGGCGCGGCGGGTGATGGCGGTGACATTGATATCGTCAACAACGGTCAGATCGCCACCGAGGGCAAAATGGCGACCGGTATATATGCGCAGTCGGTTGGCGGCGGCGGCGGCATTGGCGGTTCGGTAGGCATTGAGTCTGATAAGCTACCAGCGCTTGGTAGCGGTGGAACGCGCGAGCAAGTCGCAGCTGGGCTCGCCGCGGGCAATTCTTTACCGTCGGTCGCAGGGCAGTTGGCAACGGTCGGCGCGCCTTATCAAATTCAGTCTGTGTCCGTCGCCGGTGAAGGCGGCGCAGCAGGTAATGGCGGCAATATCACCATTACCAACAACGGCTCAATCTTCACCAAAGGCACGCTAGCCTTTGGCATCTTCGCGCAGTCCGTCGGTGGTGGCGGAGGCATGGGCGGCGCAGGTTCGCTGACCCCATCTGAAATTGCGATCCCGATGTCAGGCGGTCGCGGCGGTGATGGAGGCGACGTCACTGTGATCCACACCGGCGATATCGTCACCGAAGGATTCGGGGCGATTGGCATCTTAGCTCAGTCAGTTGGCGGAGGTGGCGGCTATGCCGGTGACCTGTCCTTCGGTCTTGGCGATTTTGCTACCCCGGCTATTCCCCTGCCGATTGGCGCGCAAGGTGGCGATGGCGGCGATGTCACAGTCACTTCGACAGGCAATATCCATGTCTCTGGCGTCGGGGCGGTTGCGATTTTCGCACAGTCAGTTGGTGGCGGCGGCGGCCTCTGGAATGGTCAAGGTATCCTTGGAACAGCTGGCTCACTTGGTCTCAAAGGGGAAGCTGGCAAAGTAAGCTGGTCGCACACAGGCGATCTTGTCGCGACCGATATCAATGGCATCGCGGCCTTGTTCCAGAGCCAGGGCACAGACGGCCAGGACGACATTATCGCAGAGCTTGATGGCGATATTCGCGGCGGTTCTATCTTTGGCAAAGGCATCATGATCGAGGGCGGCGAGAATAATCTGCTGACCCTGTTCGGCAGTGTTGCTGCAGAAAGCGACCTCGCGATCGAAGCAACGTCGGGCAATGATACGATCAACAGCCACTCAATGGTGTTTGGCAATATCGATCTGTTTGGCGGCGCAGACACTCAAACCACATCGACGCTGCGCCGAACGGCAGGGGTGCGCACCACGGCCTCAACTCACACCAGCGAAGTCAACATTTACAACAATTTGGAAGACGGCGTGTTGGTCGCGTTCGACTTCATCGATCTTGGTGAAGCGGGTGTCTTGAACAACCTCGGCATGCTCGCATTCGGTGAATTGAATGAGAGGCGCGATGTCGCACTCACGGGCTCCCTGGTGCAAGGGCAAACAGGCATCTTCCTCGCTGATCTCGATTTCGCTCAGACCGGCCAGCAAAGTGACAGCTTGATCGTCAGCGGCAGTGCGGACCTGTCTGGCGAGGTGGTCTTGCAGCTAAGCAACATCAGCCAGCTGAGAACCGGCTCGTTCTCGTCAGTGCTGGTCGATGCCGCAGGAGGCGTAACCGACAATGGCGTGACCTTGCGCGGGGTTCAATCGAATGCCGTTGCACGTTTCAATCTGGGTTTTAGCGCCACCCAGATGACTTTCGACCACACGATTGATTTTGCTGGTTTAGATGGTGGCTTTAACATCAATCAGACGAGCTTCGGTGACTACCTCAACCGTGCTGTGAATGAAGGCGGAAGCAGCGACGTTCAGGACTTGGCAAGCACGTTGCTGTTCGTCCCAGAAGTCACACAGATCGCTGCAAGCTACGACAGTATCGGCGGAACTATCTACGCAGATAATGTCGCTGACATGGCTCTCGCTGCAGAAAGCTTCTCAGACGACATGTTCGACTGTCGCCATCTTTCCAATACAAGAGAGGGCGATGGCTGTGCTTGGGGCGTATTTGCCAACCGTGACACACAGTTCGATGCCACGACGCAAAACCTACGCGCCGATGCAAGCAGCGAACGTGTGGCCGGTGGATTTGAACTGGGTGTGGGCGACGGGTGGAAACTTGGCTTTTCGGGCGCCCGAGACTGGACCAATCTTGCCGGAGCAACTGCGTCCAGCAATGGCGAGCGAACATTCGTCGGCGCGCATATTGGCGGTCAAGCAGGCGGGGTGATAACGCAAGTCTTCGCCGCTTATGGCGAAGCGCAAAACGATATTTCGCGTGTTATTGCCTATCCTGGCTCGATCGCTACGGCGAGCGGGCGGCAGGATCTTCGCTCATTCGAACTGGGCGGCCGTGTGAGCACTTTGATTGAAGATGGCGATGTGTATTTGCGACCAGCGGTGCAAGTTGCCTATGTTTCGATCGATGGGAGCACCGGCGCAGAGAGCGGCGACAGCGGCTTGCGTCTGGCACAAAGCGATGCAGGCCGCTCGTTCTTGCGTGCAGCGGCAAGCGCTCGACTTGGTTCCTCGGTTTCACTGGGCAGCAAGACGACTTTGCGCTCGCATCTGCAAACGCGCGTGACATTTGACAGTACAGATAATCAATCCGCTGTCTTGCGCTTTGCCGATGTTGCCGGTGCCGGGGACTTTGCACAATGGCGCTTTACCGACCAATTGCGCGGAGAGCTGGGCGCAGGTCTCTCGCTGGAACTTGGCGATGTCACTCTGCAAGCAGAATGGAACAGCAGCATTGGCGGTCATGCACAGTTCGACGAGATCCAGGTCGGAGCATCGTTCCAGTTCTGATGGGTGCTCAACTGGTTGGCTGGATCGGTGCAATTGAAGATGACCGGAAAGCATTTAGTTTCGCTTTTTTCAACGAGATCTACAGCAACTGCCGGATACTTTGGAAACGCTGCTTTCTAAGCTCTCGAGTCCGCAAATGGGTCGTAAGCGGAATGTCAGATTTTTTGACAACATCGGTGACAAGCAGACATTCCGCTTTCGACCCACTTCAAGCCAGAGCTAAATGGCCGAGATTGGGTGTGTAAGCGGAATTTCTGCTCTCGCGTGACCAATGCACGCCGAGCCTGACACACCTGCCACATACATGGCATGGCGAGTAACAACCACTTCTCCCAATAAATCTCTCTCACAGATCAACTAGTCGGAGAGTGAGTTATGCTTGGACGGACGGCCTTGATAGGCCTTTGGACTTCAATTGCGGCAGCATCCGTTGCGATTGCGCCCGCCGCGCAGGCCCAATTCAAACTTCCCAAGAAGCCAAAGATTGAGCTCCCGACCGGCGCGAAGATCAAGTCGGAAGATAGCGCCGGGCCGACGTCATCTTCACAATCTCCAACGTCGAAACGAGAGTTCAACAATCTTATTCGGAAGCTCGAGACCACCATCAATCCAAACACGACGGTCCGGACGTTGAAGGCCGATGGTGAAAGGGTGGATCGTGATGTGCAGGCCTATAAGGCTAGTGCCGACAGACTATCGGACGGCTCTTTCGATCGTTTGATGGGTGAGCGTCCGAACTCGTTGAATCGGCTCAAACGCAATTATGACAGCCTTTCGAAACGGATTGATCGCGAAGTGCAATTCGCGTCTAATATGGTCAAGGGTCACGGCGTAGCAGAGGCGGGTTATAACTACCTGCTGACCATCGACGCGAAGCTATATGGTGCGGAGAAGTTGTTTCCGAACAACGTCAACTATTCAGCTGCGCGGGCGAAAGTCACTCGTGAGACGGCGAAGTATAGCAGCAGGGCCGGTGCCGCTGCCGCTGAAGATGCAGCCGAGCTGGCAGCGGCGCGGAAGGTCCATATCCCCGGTCCAACCATTCGCGATCCGAAGGTCGAACGGATGTTCCGAAGCGCCTATGGCTCCGCTGGCTTCCCCTACCAGATTTTGAAGGTCAATATTGCTGGCCCTTGGGAGCCATACCGCGAATACGGTCGCCTCGTGGGTCGGACTCGCGACGCGTATATTGCCGCGAAAGACCCTGGCTCGGACAAGTGCAACCTCTATCGCTTCACTATACTGGTAGAGAATGGTGGAAGTCCCCGTCGCAAAGGCCACACCACCACTCGTATTGCCTGCGAGAACATAAAGTAGGGATACATTTGCCCTCTCAAGCGCGCTCGGTTTAAGCCGCAAAGGAAGGGGGATGTATGTCGGAATTAATGTCGAAGTTGCCGCTCCGAAACTTGGCGAAATTAGCCGGAGCTGCGTTGCTGTTGCAGCTGACTTACTGGCTGGCATTTGTCCCGAATTTCGTGACGTATAAGCCGGAACAACGCCCCGATTTCATCGCTCCCTCGAATGTCGAGCAGGCGGTTATCGCAACTCCGGGTCGGGCCGGGCTCGATCAAGCTGAATTCGTGCCATTGGACCCAAAGCCCAGTTTGCGGAAATCGGGCTACTATGCGGTGCGGGTGAGCTTCACGCTAGATGAGATCGGCGAAGAGGGCCTTGCGCTTCTCGACACAGCAGCGGGCGATCATGTCCGCTTCTACGTCAATGGCGATCTATTGCGAGGAACTGGAGAGGCAAGCCTGCCCAATCCAACCTACCATGGCTTGCACAAGAAGATTGTCCCAATCTCAAAGGGGTTACTCAATTCGGGCGACAATACGATTGAGGTCATTTCGACCATAGATATGTCGCGCGAGGCGCCACTTTTCCCACCCATGCTTGCGGAGTTTGAGGCGACCGAAGCCGCCTTTGGCTGGACCGATTTTCTATTCAATGACTGGCGTACAATCACAGTCGTTTTCGCGGTCATCACGGCGCTTCTTTCCGCTTTGGTAACATGGAAAGCAAACGACAAGACTGTGCCATTCTGGCTGTTCTTGCTCTCCGCCAGCTGGGCCTTGCACGGGTTATTTTACCGTTGGGCCACAATGCCGATGAGTGGAGAGGAGCGGGGGCTGTTCTATGCGATCCCGATGCTGTTTATGACAGCGTGTTGGCCGGCCTTTGTAGATGCCTGGACCGAGAAACCGATAAAGCACTTCCGATCCGCGATGATGGCGGCTTTCGCCGCTGGTGCACTTTATATTCTCTACTGGCTGGCATGGGATAGGAGCGATTTGGCGTTCACTCGGGTTGAGGCGCTGATCGAGTATGCAGGTTTGATCCTCGCAGCGGCAACCTTGGGCCGTTTGCTTTGGCACTTTGCCACTCAGCCGGAGGAGAACCGATATTGGGAAGCGGCAATTCTGATCTTGCTGGCCTCGCTAGTGGCATTCTTCCTGTTCAATACGCTGGTCTATGACAAGAACGTGCCGCACCTGCCGGCGAGCCAACCAATATTCCTTCTCGCGTTGGGCCTTGGCTTTGTGTCACGGAATTTCACGCTTTTCCGGTCCGCCGATGACATTAATCGAACGCTGCGCACGCAATTGGATGCGCGGGAAGCCGAGCTTGCCGAGGTGCATCAGCGTGAAAAGCAATGGGTGCGCGAGCAGGCCTTTGAAGAGGAAAGGCAGCGCATTATGCGCGATATGCACGATGGATTGGGAAGCCAACTGATGGGCATGTTGCTCGCCGCAAAGCGCGGTGCGATCGAACCCCCGAAGGTCGCCGATGGTTTGCAGCAAGTGATCGACGAGATGCGCTTGATGATCGACTCGCTTGATAGCGTTGGCGACAGCCTGGGCGTAGCCCTGTCGGCGCTTCGCAACCGATTGCAGCCGCGGATCGAGGACGCGGGCTTTGCGTTTCACTGGGACGACCAGCTTGGCAATGAACTGCCGTCCTTCCCGCCAAGAAAGACGCTTCAGCTTTTCCGGATTGTGCAGGAAGCCGTGGCAAATGCTCTGAAGCACTCGGGAGGCACGGCGATAACTATCCGCCTGATGCATGAAGAGGTGCTGCCAGATTGGCTGTGCATGATCATCGAGGATGATGGTTCGGGACAGTTTTCGCCACGCGCGGGTGGGCATGGGCTGGAGAACATGAACGCCCGTGCCAAACAGATTGGTGGCCAAGTGGAGTATGGACCCACGACCCCAGCCGGAGGGGGAACAGTGAAGATTATGGTCCCATCCGGAGACACGCTTTGACGTCAACATCATCATCCGCCCATGCCCGTATCCTGATTGTTGAGGATGATCCTGTTGTGCGCGAGCACTTCATTGAGATCGTCAGCAATAGAAAGGGGTTGGACCTTGCTGGGATCGCCCCAAATCTAGGTCACGCGGCTGATTTGCTTGACCAAAATCCCGATCTGATCTTGCTCGATATCGGATTGCCTGACGGCAGCGGACTCGAATTCGTGCCGGTGATCCGAGAGCGATGCGATGCGAAGGTCCTGATTGTTACGAGTTTCGGGGATCGCAAGACAGTCGTTACTGCATTGCGCGCCGGGGCGGACGGGTACCTGCTGAAGGATTCCAACCCTTCGCAAATCATAGATGGTATTGAGGCCACATTGGCTGGAGGTGCGCCGATCAGCTCAAGCGCGGCGGTCTATCTTCTGGATCGATTGAGGGCAGACGACACTCCAGCGGTGGAGCAGGTCGAGCGCGAAGACTCAGGGCTAACGCCGCGAGAAATCGAACTGCTAGAACTGTTTGCCAAGGGCGAAAGCTACAAAGATGCCGCTCGGTCCCTCGACATTTCTCCTCTGACGGTCGGCAATCATGTTAAGTCGATCTACCGCAAACTTGCCGTGCACAGCCGCGGAGAGGCGGTTTACGAAGCGATGAAGACAGGACAGCTCAAAGTCTGAACGGTCTGGCCTTTGCGTGCCATGATCATGGCACCACGCCCGTGGCATGCCCCCATGTGACATGAGCATCTAACAATCTCCCAAAACTAGATCGGGAGAATTTGAGATGTCGCTGTGTAAGTTTCGAGGGTTTGGTTCGCCTCGCGTGGTCGCACTAAGTGGTGTAGGTGTTGGCGCTCTAGCCGCAACTGCGCCGGCTCATGCGATTAATGCAGTCACTCCTACGAACATCACTGCACAGACTTTCAACGTGCCGTTTTCAGCCCAGCAATGCCGCATAAACTACAACGCATCTGAGGAGGGCGTTGACGCAGAATCCGGCACCGCTGACTTGTTCCGCTCAGAGCTCCGCGTGAACGGCGCCATAGTCGATTTTCGAAATGAGTCGGTTGCCGTTGGGACGGTCAACGGGGTGAACTTTATCCAGGTTCCCTTTAGCGCAGGCTACACGGGTGACCAGATTGAACTCGTGATCCGTGACCGAGATGCGAGCGGGAACCCGACCAATGTGGTTGCGTCTGCTCTCATTCCCAGCTCTGTCTTGATCGCTGCGGGTGGAGCATGCGCGAACCTCGTCAATTCGCCGCCCACGGTTGACGCAGGGGCTGACCAAACTGTCGATGGTGGAGACACGGTTAGCTTCTCGGGCCAAGCGAGCGACAATGACGGTGACCCAGTGAGCATCCAATGGTCTCAGACCAGCGGGCCCTCTGTTTCCTTGATCGGCCCAACGTCCCTTTCGCCCCAGTTTACCGCCCCAGCCCGTGCGGCCAGTGATCAGTTGCTTGAGTTCCGGATCGAAGGTAATGATGGGAGGGCGAGCAGTACGGATGACATAACCGTCACGGTGCGCGGGAATGAAGCACCTATTGCCTTGGCCAATATCAATCCCGCGAGCACTTCTGGCCTTTCAACGCTTACATTGGATGGCAGCGCGACCACTGATCCAGAGGGCGATGCGATAGTCTATCAGTGGGTGCAGATCTCTGGTCCGAGTGCCACTATTGCCGATCCATCTGCGGTGACTACCACCGTTGATGTTCCGGCAGGGATTGCAGCCCAGCAGCAACTCGAATTCCAGCTTCGCGCGACTGACACGTTCGACGAAACAGGCACTGCCAACGTTATCGCGACGATTGCAGCCAACAATCCACCGCAAACGATTGCCGGCAGCACATTGAGTGTTGGTGGTGGCACAAGCGTAACCCTGGATGCGACCCAATCGACTGATCCAGATGGTGACCCGCTAACATTCAATTGGGTTCAAACGAGCGGCCCAAGTGTGATGCTTACCAATGTAAGCAGCGCGACCCCGTCATTCACGGCCCCCAGTACAACTGGCGCGCAACAGACTCTGACATTTGATGTTACGGCCATTGATGCGCAAGGACAGGCTGGCAACACCGCGCAGCAAACGGTCAACGTTGCTGCGAATGCACTGCCGACGCCTGATGCGGGTGCCGATCAGACGGTCACTGGCGGCGCCACAATCACACTGGATGCGACTGGTTCCACAGATCCCGAAGGGGACGCCATTCAATACAGCTGGGTCCAGAATTCTGGTCCGGTCGTGAACTTGAGCGATCCCAACGCTGCACAGCCAACTTTTGTCGCCCCGTCAGCGATTGCGAGCACCCAGGTTATTGAGTTCGAGCTAAGTGTAATCGACGCAACTGGACAGGCTTCTGGCCTTACGCCGCAGACGGATAGCGTTCAGATCACAATTGCCGCGAACCAGCCACCACAAGCGGATGCTGGCGCCAATCAAGGGCCGATCAACAGCGGCGATCTGGTTACCCTTGACGGTACGGGGTCAAACGACCCCGATGGCGATCCGCTAACCTATACCTGGACGCAGACATCGGGTCCGGCGGTCACGCTAAGCGATGCGAACGCGGCACAGCCAACCTTTACGGCGCCTCCAGTCGCCGGGAACGACACGCTCGAATTCTCTCTGACGGTGAGCGACGGTCAGGTGTCTTCGAGCGACAGTGTCAGTATTGCTGTTCGAGCCATCGGGTCGATAACAATAATCCAGCAGATCACTGGTGCTGACACGAATGTCGTTTTCAATTCGAGCCTACCAGCGCTCGCTGGGTCCATTGCGACCAGTGGCGGATCAGGCCAGATCAGTGCGGCAAATGTGCCCGCAGGATCATACACTATCAACGCAGCCGATTTGAGCGCCAGTGGATATGCATTCACCTCGATCACCTGCAATGACAGCGACAGCGTGACTGATCTGAGCAATCGCTCTGTTGCGCTTGAACTCTCTCCTGATGAGGATTTGGTTTGCACATTCAGCGCCGTGAACAGCCGTGATGCGGCCTCCATTGCGATCAACAACTTCCTGACCGGACGCAACGCCTTGCTGCTTTCTCACCAGCCCGATTTGCAGCGGCGCCTTGACCGCCTTTCAGAGACCGTTGTGCCACCGAGTGGGCAGGCGAGCATACACGGCCTTTCAATCCCGGGGACGGCCAGATTGCCAGTCGCCATGTCCGTCAACAAAGGCTCGTCCGAGTTTTCGACGAGCCTCACGATGATGAAATCAACCTTTAAACCAAACGGCGATACGAGGAGCGGCGGTCTCGACATCTGGGCGCAAGCCTACTTCAGCGACGTAAGACTTGGTTCGCAGGATGGCCGCTTCTCGGTGGTGTATTTGGGGGCCGATCACCGCTTGAGCGACGACATTCTTGTGGGGGCGCTGGTCCAGTTCGATGATTTCCGTGATGCCGGAGTGCTTGCTGCTGGCGAAGCGGAGGGCGATGGCTGGATGGCTGGGCCTTACTTCACTGCACGCCTAGCACCATCATTCTATGCAGAGGCCAGGGCCGCTTGGGGAACATCGAACAACTTGGTCTCCCCTCTCGGCTCTTTTGCGGACAGCTTTGAAACAGACCGAAGCTATTACTCCGGCTCGCTTATCGGACAGTTCACACTCGCGCAGCGGACCACGATCCGGCCGGAATTGACGGTTCGTCACATCAACGAGAAAACGCAGAGTTATGTCGACAGTCTGGGAGTGACCGTCCCATCGCAGACCGTTTCACAGGGTGATATCGCATTCAATCCTCGCGTGAACCATGTGATGAATGTGGGCAATGGGTGGACATTGCGTCCGTATGGCGAAGCGAGCGGCATCTTCGCGTTTGGGGTCGATCCGCTGATCTTGGCGGGCTCCTTTGCTCAAACTGGATTGGCCAACGACCTCGAAGGCTTAAGGATGCGTGTTGAAGTGGGCCTTGACGCTTTCTCGACTGGCGGCTTTAGATTTTCGCTCGGCGGTTTCCATGATGGGATCGGCAAGAGTGAATTTGGATCGACAGGGATCACGACCTCGGTTTCCTTGAGCTTCTGAATTGGGTCCAAGGTAAGTCAGTTCGACGAAGGCCTCACCGGTTTCGGTGGGGCCTTTTTGCGTTTCAAGGACTGCCAGATCGCTGCGAGCAATTGCCAAGCGGCACGTCATCTCGCACAACGGGCTCGGACATTAAACCGAAGACCCAAAGGTGCTTGATGCGTAAATTCGGCCTGTTTGCCACGACCATATTCGCAATCGCCACGCCCGCTATGGCGGAGGAAGAGAAGCCAGTTTTCTCGGCTGATGATGTGTTCGAGCTTGAATGGGCCGATCAGCCGCAAATCTCGCCGGACGGTAGGCAAGCGCTCTATATCCGCAGATCGAATGATGTGATGACCGACCGCACGTTGTCACAGATCTGGCTGATCAATCTTGACGGCTCTTCGCATGAGCCATTGCTGGCTGATGGAGGTTCCTATCGCTCGCCGCGTTGGTCACCTGATGGATCCCGTCTCGCCTATCTTAGCAGCGCTGCGGGCCAGACCACTTTGAATGTGCATTACCTCTCTTCTGGCCGCAGTGCCCGTATTGGCTCATTTTCTGAGTCTCCTAGCAACTTGACCTGGTCGCCGGATAGCGAACGTCTGGCATTCTCTATGGCGGTCAAAGCCAAGAGCGAAAGCGTCAAGGTGACCGCGAAGAAGCCCAAAGGAGCCAAATGGGCTGACGCTCCTGTCGTCATTGACCGGGCGCGCTATCGCACAAATGCCAGCGGCTTTCTCGATTTGGCCTATAATCATATCTTCGTGGTGCCCTCAGAAGGTGGAACACCGCGGCAGCTGACAAACGGTGACTTCAACCACGGGGGTTCTCTGTCGTTCACACCGGACAGTGCCGAAATCCTCTTTTCGGCCAACCGTGGAGAGGACTGGGAACTGCAATCGCGCGAGGCGGATCTATTCTCGGTCAACGTGCGCAGCGCTGAGCTGACCCAGCTAACCGAGACGCCGGGTATGGAGACCAGCCCAACGGTGTCGCCTGATGGCAGGAACATTGCCTTTCTGGCGACCAGTAACGAGCGTGAGCCTTTCCTTCCGACAAATGTCTTTGTGATGGGCCGCGACGGCAGCAATACGCGCAATCTCACCCAGGGACTGGATCGGCGCGCGGGCTCGATCGACTGGCTTTCCAACAATGAGGTAACCTTCACATTCCAGAATCGCGGCGAGAACAATATCGGAGCGGTCAATCTGAATGGGAAACGTCGCACGTTGGTTGAAGGCATTGGCGGAACCACGATTGGTCGCCCCTATGTCAGCGGTTCTTATGATGCCGGGCAGGGCGGCTCACTTGTTTACACCAAAGGCACCGCGCAACGGCCTGCGGACATCTACACTTTGACCAAGGGAAAAGAGCGTCGTCTGACCGCGCTCAACGAGGATCTGCTGGCTCACCGCAGGCTGGGAGAGGTTCGCAGCGTCACCTACAATTCCTCGCTCGATGGGCTCGAAGTGCAGGGGTGGATGATTACGCCGCCGGACTATGAACCGGGCAAACGCTATCCGCTCATCATTGAAATCCATGGTGGCCCCCATCTTGCCTATGGCCCGCATTTCTCCGCGGAGCTGCAACGCATGGCGGCTGAGGGATATGTCGTGATTTACGACAATCACCGTGGCTCTATTGGCTATGGCAGTGAGTTCGCGAACCTACTCAAATACAAATATTCCAGCCCGGATGATTTTGCCGACCACATGTCCGCAGTCGATTGGGCTATTGATAACGGCTTTGCTGATCCAAAGAACCTCTTCATCGCAGGTGGATCTGCCGGTGGGATCGCAACGGCCTATGCAATCGGCCTCACCGATCGCTTTAACGCGGCGGTTGCAGCCAAGCCTGTGATAAATTGGGTTTCAAAAGTGCTGACCGCAGACAGCTATATCGGCCAGATCGCGAACCAGTTTCCAGGCCCGCCTTGGGAACATTTCGAACATTACTGGAAGCGCTCACCGCTCTCGCTTGTCGGCAATGTGAGCACGCCAACAATGTTGATCACGGGTGAAGTGGATTATCGCACTCCGATCTCGGAGACCGAGCAATTCTACCAAGCGCTGCAACTGCGTCGTGTGCCGAGTGTGATGGTTCGTATTCCCGGTGCCAATCATGGCATCGCCAGCCGCCCATCGCGGTTGAATGCCAAGACCGACTACACTTTGGCGTGGTTTGAAAAGTATCGGGTGGACACCAATGCGACGGAGCCATCCGCTCCGCCTATTGCCACGCCCTAGTCTTCCCGCACCCGGCGCAGGAACGCTGAAACCTGCTCGTTGAGGTTGCTGGCTTGCACCTCCAGCTCGTCGGCGCTGCTCAAGACTTGGCTGGCCGCGACGCCAGTCGACAATGACAGATCGCGAACTTCGCTGATGTGCCCGGCGACTTTCTCCGTTCCGCGCGCGGCCAGATCAATGCTGCGTGCAAGGTCCTGTCCGGCAACCGACTGTTGGTCGACTGCGCTTGCAATCGAAACGGCCGTCGCTTCTAGCTCTTTCACCTGCCCGGCGATGGAACGAAGGGCGCTGACGCTTGCTCCAGTGGTGTCTTGCATATCGCGGATCTGCTCGGCGACCTGTTCGGTCGCACGACTGGTTTGCATAGCGAGCTCTTTGACCTCGCTTGCCACAACCGCGAATCCGCGCCCCGCTTCACCGCCCCGTGCCGCTTCGATTGAGGCGTTGAGGGCAAGCAAGTTGGTACGCTGCGCGATGGTCTGAATCAGCTCCACGATCTCACCCACTTGGTCAGCGGATTGCGCCAGCTTTGAAATGGTAGTGTCAGCTTCCGTGGTTGCATCATTGGCCAAGCGGGCAAGCTGGCTTGATGACGTGGCCTGCTGACTGATTTCGTTGATTGAGAGCGAAAACTCATCACTGGCGGCCGCCGCTGAAACAGCACCAGAATTGGCCTCGCTCATGTCTTTTGAGACCATCTCTGTCCGTTCGCTGGTCTGCTCCGCCACCTGCGACATTTTCATCGCCGTGCTTTGAAGCTCGCTCGATGCGTCGGCAACGGTCTGAACCACTTGCGCGACGGTGCCTTCAAACTCGGATGCCAGTTTGGCAACAAACTTCGAGCGACGCTGCCCAGCTTCCTTGCGCTCCTGCTCACGCTCCTGCTGCATACGTAGCTCGGCCTCGGCGGTTTCGCCCCGCTCCTGAGCCCACACTTCGAGCTGGCGATACGCATCTTTGAACATGTCCAATGAGCGTACCATGTCACCCACTTCGTCTTGGCGATCTTTGCCATCGAGATCGAACCTGTCATCGCCGTGAGCCAATCTGGTCATGCTGTGCGACACCTGGCTGACGCGGCGGGAGAAATCACGTGAGAGGTATGTCAGCCCGGTGATCAGTACGATTGCCGCGAACACTCCCAGCGCGATGACGATCATCACCATATTGAAAAAGTAGCTGATGCCCGTCTGGTCTCTGGCCTGACTGGCCGCGTCGAACTCGGCCAGAAATTCCCGCGATTTTTCGATCAGATTGTCTCCACGATCGGAGATCTCATAGGCCAGTTTCTCTGAATTCGGCGATCTGCCTTCACGCTGCATGACTGCGATCGTCTCTGTGAAGGTTGCATTGTAGCGCGTCAGATCTTCACGCATGGCGTCGATCTGTGGTTTCATCTCCGGCATCTGTCGGGTGATGACCGCGTCAATTTTTTCGACCCGGGCGATCGCCGCGGCGTAGTTTGCCTTCTGATTTGCCAGCACTGCAGGCTCTTGTTCGAACAAGAAGCGCGCCGTGTTGTACCTTAGCTCTCCCGCAGTCCCGCTCAGCTCGGCGGACACCAAGACTGCGCCTTTGACCTCTGAAGTATCTTGATATCGGCTCCAGAGTTCGATGAAACCTATCCCAAGGACGAGCATCATCGCGAACCCGGCGCCGAAAAAGGTCCCGAACACCGCGTGGATTTTGCCCGAAAGCTTGCTGTTCCTGAACCAGGTAATCCGTTCGAGAACTGAGCTCTTAGGCGCTTTTGCCGGAGCCGCGTCGAAATGATCTTCGCCCGCTGGAAGGTCCGCATTGGTGCTGAAAGGAACAGCCGAGCCTGAAGGAACGGCTCGTTCCTCAAACTGCTCGCGTTCGGACATCATGTTCATACCGGACTCCCCCTGGGACTACGGTCTGAATTCGTGAACGAACTTCCTTTACAAATCCTTTCCAGATCAGCCTTTGTGGCCGACATTCAGGTTATCCGGCACGAACTTTGGCTAGAAGACCGTCCATTTGGCCGCGAAGAGATGATGCTTGCAATTCGAGCTCTGTCGCACTTGCCAACACCTGCGAAGCAGCTGCGCCCGTCGAAAGCGAGAGTTCTCGCACATCATCAATATGGCCGGCCACTTGTTCGGTGCCGCGCGCCGCTCGATCAATGCTACGGGCCAGATCCTGTCCTGCGACGGATTGTTGATCCACCGCGCTGGCAATTGATACTGCAGTGGTCTCGAGCGCCTGCACCTGTCCGGATATGGACCGAAGCGCCCTCACACTTGCACCGGTGGTGTCCTGCATTGATCGGATCTGTTCGGCGATCTGCTCTGTCGCACGGCTCGTTTGCATAGCGAGTTCTTTGACCTCACTTGCGACGACGGCGAAGCCTCGTCCAGCTTCTCCGCCTCTGGCCGCCTCAATCGAGGCATTGAGAGCGAGCAGGTTCGTGCGCTGTGCGATCGTTTGAATAAGCTCAACGATCTGGCCAACCTCATCGGCGGAAGCAGCGAGTGCCGAAATGGTGGTGTCGGCTTCCTCAGCTGATTCCGTGGCCGTTCTGGCCAGCTCGGCAGACGAAGAAGCCTGGCGGCTTATCTCGCCAATCGACATGGCGAATTCATCGCTGGCCGCGGCGGCAGCAACGGCACCGCTGTTAGCTGTGGTCATTGAATTGGCAACGTCTCCCGTACGGCTGCTGGTCTCTTTCGCCGTTTGAGCCATTTTCTCAGAGGTGCTTTGAAGCTGGCTGGACGCTGCTGCAACGCCGCTGACAATGTCACCAACTGCCTTTTCAAATTCGTCCGCGACTCCCTTGAGCATCTCTTCGCGCTCCACACGGGCGAGCTCTTGCTCATTCTGCTTGCGTTGGTTCTCTTCGAGCCTTGCCTTCGCGCTACCGGCGCGCTCGATGCTGAGCCGCTCTAGGCTCAGTGCGGCGCGGTAGAAGATTTCCAGCGCGCGAGCCATGTTACCAATCTCGTCACTGCGAGTCTTGCCAGGAATGGTGACGTCTTTGTCCCCGCTGGCAAGCTTGCTCATTTGATGGGCCATGTCAGTAAGGGTGCCGCTGACATTGCGTTCGAAGTATCGTTCCCAAACCAACGTCATCGAGGTCAGGATTGTTGCCAAAGCGATCCAGGCGATCATCCAGCTGAAAACCAGCGACGAGCCCGATTTCGCGTCAATATCGGCCTGACGGCTCAACAGTCCGGCTACTTCGAGACTTGCTGAAAGAGCCGCACCATCTTCAGCCACCACAACCTGTGTATCGGCAGCATCAGTGGTGGAAGAGAATGCCGTTATACGTAAACGCATCGCGTTGATACCTTGCTCAACAGCGACAAGCCTTTCATCCAACTCCTCGCTTGTACCCCCAACGGCATCTTTAAGCGGATCGACTTTGTTTGATGCGGCTTGCAAACGCGCCAAAGCCGCGCTGGAGCGGGTTGCGTCTTCGGTCGTGAAATAAGCTTCGGAGTGACGTTGGGCTTCGCTCAAGTCGGTAACAAGTCGCTCTGCCGCAATTGAAACATCGTGGCTGACGGCGATCCGGTCTGCGCGGTCACCCAATTGGAGGTAGCCAAAGATGACGAACACTCCGGCGGCCAATGCAAATGCGAGGTTCGCGAAGAAGAAAGTGCGGATCTTTCCGCCGATTGTCATCCGCTCGAACCAGCCGAACCGTGAAGGGGTCTCTTGCGCATCCACAAGCTCGTTTGCGCCGTCGCGCGCGGCATGCTCGGCGGCGAGGTCAATTGCGATATCCTGAAGCGCACTCATGACGCTGTTCCACTTCGTTGTTCACTGGGAGCTGTGCCGTTGGTCCCAGCAGCCGATAATTGAGCCTTGATGAGTGCGTCGACTTCCGGTGCGGGAAGTGCGCGATAATAAAGCCAACCCTGGATTTGGTCGCAGCCCGCAGCTCGGACGAGTTCGGCTTGCTCAACCGTCTCGACCCCCTCCGCTGTCACATCCATTTTTAGGGCACGGGCGACAGTGATGCTGGAGGCCATCATCGCCCGGCTCCCTTCATCTTCACCGGCGTCGACAACCAGTGAGCGATCCAGTTTGAGCTTTTCAAACCGGAACTGACGCAGGAACCCGATTGACGCGTAGCCAGTGCCGAAATCGTCCAATGCCACGCGGACGCCAAATCCGCGGATAATGTCTAGAGTCCGTTCAGCCACGACTGGATCAAGGACAAGGCAGGTTTCAGTGATTTCGAGCTCAAGACGCTCTGGCGGAAATCCGCTGGATTCTAGCACTTCACCCAATTGGATCGGAAATTCGGGATTGCGCAATTGAGCTGCGGAGATGTTTACGGATAGGGTGATGCCCGGCCAACGCAGGGCGTCTTCCACGGCTTGGCGAAGCACGAACAATCCGATCCGATTAATCAGCCCCGATTCCTCGGCAATTGGAATAAAGATGTGCGGGCCAACACTCTCGCCATTGCTACGAGTCCAGCGAACAAGCGCCTCAACGGCGACAATATCTGAAGAATCCGTGCTGACGAGCGGTTGATAAGAGACCGAGAATTCCTCTCGCTCGAGCGCCTGGTGCATTTCATCTTCGAGCTCGCGGACAGCTTCGCGGCGTTGGTCGAATGTCTCGTTAAACCAAGTGCAGCGCATTTTGCCGCCCCGTTTGGACATATACATCGCAACATCACTGCGGCGCAGCAGTTCAGAGGGTGAAAGCGCCTCGCCACCTTTGCAGCTGGCTAAACCGATGCTCGCCCCCACTCCGATATGCCGCCCGTTGACCTCAATCGGTGCATTCAAGCGCTCGAGCAGGGATCGACACATCCCCTCGAGAAGGGTGCCAGCAATGGGACCAGTCATGACTGCGGCGAACTCATCACCGCCAAGACGATAGCAGCATGCCTCCGGCTCGAAGACCTCGCTGAGAACTTTCGAGCTTTCGCGGATCAGATCATCGCCTGTTGCATGGCCATAATGGTCGTTGACCTGCTTGAAGCTGTCGAGATCGATTAGGGCGATCGCTACCTCTTGGCCCTGCTCTTCCGCATCGTTGATGGCCACGTTCATGGCGCGGCGATTGGGAAGGGTGCTCAGGGTATCTGTAGCGGCCAGCGATTCCAGTTGGCGGACGCTGAGAAAGCCATATCGGCCCAGCAGAACCAGCGTTCCGGCATAGATCAGGAGGCAGGCAATCAGGAGAGACGTGGGCGATACCAGCGAGATACGGTCACTGGTATAGACGACCACCACAATGATAGCTGATAGAAGCGTTAGAAGGGCAAGCGGGAGCACGATCAGCCGAATTGGCGTCACGCGCATTGAACCGTCCAAAATCTTCACCGATGCGCCCCTGTTCCGTGACGGCACTTTGTGCCGGTCTTCTGTCGGCTGGTCGTAAAGATAAGTGGCTAATTAACGGTAAACCTAGGAATTCTACGTAGCACCTCCCGCAAACGGTCAGGCCGAGACTTTCACCGGATGGACAGATGCATGGGCGACGGGCTGATATATGCTTGTTCGGCCGAGCGATGGCTTGAACGCGCCAGTTTGACCAACAACGGTTTCTCCCGCGCCTAGCATCAAATAGCCGTCCGGCGCCAAAGCTGAATGCAAGCGGCTGAACACGTTAAGGCGTGTCGCCTGCTCAAAATAGAGCAGTACATTTCTGCACAAAATGAGATCAAACCCGCCCCGTACAGGTGGTTCAGATAGAACGCTATGCACCTGAAAACGAACAAGGTCGCGCGTGGAGCTGGCGATTTGCCACCCTTGTCGCGTCTCTTCGAAGTGCTGAAGCATCTGGGCAACGCCAAGCCCACGCTGCACTTCGAACTGAGTGTAAAGGCCCCGCTGCGCAGTTTCGATCGCACCTTCGGAAACGTCAGTTCCCAGAATGTCGATGGTCCAGCCGTTCCACTGATCTTTCTGATCGGCGAACATCATTGCCAACGAGTAGACTTCCTGGCCTGTTGAGCATCCCGCACACCAGATGGACAGACGCCGCGAACTCGCACGGCTCTTAGCCAGCTCGGGAAGAATATCTGCAGGCAGTTGATCGAATGTTGGCTTGTCGCGATAGAAATAAGTCTCGTTGTTGAGAAGTGCTTCGACAACTTCGCGCGTCAGATCGCCATTACCTTGCTCATTCGCTGGCTGCGCGAGCAGGCAGACAAGCTGATCAACATTGCTGATACCGTGCCGCCGAAACACGCCAGAAAGCGCCGAACCCACTCGCCAGCGCCTGCTTTCGGTCAGATGTTGGCCGGTATGAGCAGTGAGAATGTCAGCGATAATCTGGTGTGAGGCTTGGCTGGTTTCCACGTGTGTTCACCAACCCGTTCAGCCGTTCGCCGGCAATTTTGCAAAGCCAGCGATTGCGGTGCTTAGTTCCTCGGGTGGCGCGACAATGCTGGTCAATCCTGCCTTCGAGACCGCACCGGGCATTCCCCACACCGCACTGGATTCAGCATCCTGCGCAAATACGGTTCCCCCTGCGGCGACAAGGTCTTGTGCCCCGAGCAAGCCGTCACGTCCCATACCGGAAAGGATCACGGCCAACGCGTGACCTTTGCATGCCTCCGCGACACTGCTGAGCATTGGATCAACCGAAGGCATACAACCGCTGTGTGCGGGTTCTGCCGAACTTCGAGCGATCAGCCTGCCACCTTGCCGCGTAATCACCATATGGCCATGGCCGGTAGCGACGGCGATCGTTCCAGGCTCGATCTCTGTGCCTTCTTCCGCGATTACAGTCCGCTTGGCGCTGACCATTTCAATCTGTCTTGCAAATACTGAGACGAATGATGCCGGCAGGTGCTGCGTGATCAGGATCGGCTGCATAAAGTCTGGCGGAAGACTGCGCAGCATCAAATTGATGGAGTGAATGCCGCCAGTCGATGCCCCAATTGCGACAAGTTCCGGTTGCTTGCGTCCCGGTTCACCTGAAGCGACCGGTACTTTGCTCGCTTCGCTTTCGCGCGCCTTGGCTTCCGCCAAGTCGCAGCCGCCCAATGCGCGAATTTTGTCGAGAAGCTGGTTGCGATACTCATCGTTGAAGCCGCCTGGGCGAGGCTTCAGCATGGTATCGGCGGCGCCCATCGAAAGGGCCGCCATGGTCGCTTCTGCGCCGTCGTCGGTCAACGTTGAGACGACAAGAATCTGCGCTCCGGCGCTTGCTTTTTGAAGCGTTGGCAGAGCCTCTAGTCCGCCCATTCCGGGCATTTCGAGGTCCAGCAGAATCACATCGACTTCGATTGTTGCGAGCTGCGCAATCGCGCGTTCCGCACTTGATGCGGTGGCCGCTACATCCATCACCTGATCGCCTTCGACCATGCGGCGGAAGATGGTCCGGACTGTCAATGAATCATCGACGATCATGACGCGCACCTTCTTTACGTCCGCTGCCATTTTAGCAGCCGCGTCCGTGACTGGACGTCGCCGCAGAAGCTGACCGGAAGGGCGAAGGGGTTTTGTCACGCAAAGCCCACGAGTTGGAGTTTGATCTGCAGAGTTTCGTGATCAAACGGCTTCATAACGTATTCGTCCGCACCCGCTTGGATGGCTTCACGAATGTGAGCCACGTCGTTTTCGGTGGTGCAGAAGACAACCTTTGGTTTGTCGCCACCGGGACGCTGGCGCAATTGCACAATGAATTCGATGCCTGTCATCACAGGCATATTCCAATCGAGCAGCACGACGTCAGGCATCGCGGCATCGCACGCGTCCAGCCCTTCTTGGCCGTTCTCTGCTTCGCTGACGTCGAAACCCAGCGTTTCAAGAATGTGCCGCGACACTCTGCGAATCACGCGAGAATCATCGACGATTAGACACGTCTTCATGCAAACCCCTGTACGTTTGATGTCGAGTGATAGGCGACGGTGGTAACCAATGGATTAAGCGACAGCTCTGAACTCATCCCGAGCATCCTCCGGTCCTGCGATTAAAGCTTCGAGATCGAGCAAAAGAGCCGGACCAATACCGGTTTCTATCATTCCGGTCGCAACACGCGACCATTCCGCACCAAACCCGCCCGTTACATCAGTTGCTTCGCCTGCACTGGTCGTGACGTCTTCAATGGCATCAACCATCAATGCGTAAGAATGACCGGCAACAGAGATGGCGGCAGCCCGTGGATCGGTTTCCCAGCCCGCGGCATCAAAACCCAAGGCCAAGCGACAATCGATCACGGTGAGCGCCTGACTGCGCAGAGCCGTGATCCCGGCGATGAAATCCGGTGTGCGTGGAACCGGCGTAATAGAGCCCAGTTCAATCACTGATTGAACATCATGCGCCTTGAGCGCGCAACGGCGACCCGCGATCTGGGCCATGACCAAGAGATCGTTCATCGACCGAATCCTCCCGAACGGGCCTGTCGCAGAGCGTTCACCAACGCATCGCGATCATAACGATAGATTGTGTTGTCTTGCGCCCCCGCATCCGGGTGGTCGCGCAGGCGGATGACTGGCCCTTGGATTGGTTCGCCAAGAGCTTCTGCAACCTCATAGATGTCTTCGAAAACAATCGAGATGGCATCTTCGCCTGCGTTTTCTTCGCTAGCGACGCTGTACCCCGCCGATTCCACCAACGGGCCAAGAATTGTACGTGCCCAATCACTGTCCGGCAGGCGGCAAAGCGGACGATCGAGCAGTTGGGGCGCCTCACCATGACGGGCGAATAGCTCGTGTCCGTCAATGAGCGCGACCTGATGGCCGCCAATAAGTGTCACGGCTTCTAGCAAGGGTTCTTCGGAAACCGGCTTGAGAGCGTCGGTCAATGCGGCGGCGTCGTCGATTTCGCGGACGGCCAAGAGAAGTTCGCTTTCGCTGTCGCTTAGGCGCAGCACGCGTAGCTTCTCGGCTGGCCAAGCGCCCTCGGGCATACCAACAAGAGGCAGGATTGCCCCGTCGATTACAGCACGCACCGAGCCGGATGTCTCTTCGATGGCATCGACTGCAATGGTCTCAATACGGCGCACCAATTCCATGCGCACTGCAGATCTGCGGTCAGCATAGTCGGTAAACAGCATGACGCGCGCGACATCACCCTGCTGTTTGTCCAACCCAGCTTCTTCATCGCCAATCAGTCGATTGCGTGTTTCGGAAACGATATCATGTTGGGCGGCGATATTTGTGACGTCGAGCAATAGGATCGGCTGACCGTCGTCCAGCAGTGTTGAACCGGCATAGTGTCCGCTTCTTGTGATCGCGGGCGCGAGGGGTTTGACGACAATGTCGCCGTGATTGTGGATGCTATCCACCGCGAGTGCAAAGACGTCGCCACTTGCGAGACGTAGCATTACCAGCGTGTGTTCGCGTGTGGCTAACGTGGCATCATCAAGGGCAAGAACTTGACCGAGCATCAGACAGGGTGTGCGCTTGCCACGGAATGTGACCAGCGAGGTTTCGCCAACCTGCGCGTAGTCGAGCGATTTTGCCGAAGAGAGAACGATCTCTTCGACATAGCTTTGCGGGATTGCGAAACGCTGCTTGCCCACTTCAACCGTCAGGCCCGCAATGATGCTGAGCGTGAGGGGGATCTGAAGTGTGAATAGCGTGCCAGCGCCAGGAGCGCTGGAAACCTTGATCTTCCCTCCGACACGCTCAAGGTTTTCCCGAACGACATCAAGACCCACCCCGCGTCCCGAAACACTGCTGACTTCGTCTGCGGTTGAGAAGCCGGGCTCAAAAATCAGATCAAGCAATTGTTCGCGGGTCGCTTGAACGTGTTCGGACGAGGTGATCAGACCGCTGGCAATCGCCTTTTCGGCAATCTTGGTTTCATCGAGCCCGCGACCATCGTCGCCGACGACTATCGAGATTGTATTGCCTGACTGGCGTGCTGCGATCGAGAGCAACCCAATTTCACGCTTGCCCGCGGCAAGTCGCTCCGATGGGGTCTCCATCCCGTGATCGATTGCGTTGCGGATGATGTGGGTCAGTGGATCGCGGACCATTTCGATCATCTCGCGGTCAAGCTCGACGTCGCCGCCTTCCAGATCGATCATCACTTGTTTGCCAAGCTCCGCAGACAGGTCTCGGGTCAAGCGCGGAAGAACGCTGAACACGGTTTCGATCCGCTGCATCCGCATGCGCGTAATTGCATCGCGGACATCGGTGAGAATGGAGGTCAGACGCTCAAACGGACCATCGATAGTTGGTTGGTTGCCGGCGACACGCAGGCGGTGAGCCAGATCATTCCGCGCCAGCACCATGTCTGAAACGCCGCTCATCACACGGTCAAGCAGGTCAACGGGCAGGCGAATGCTCCGTTGGGCCTGCATGCTGGGCTCTGGTTTCTTGGTTGTTTGTGTTTCGTTTTGTTCGCCTTCGAGCAGTGCGCTGGCGGGTTCGTGTGCTGGTACGATGGCTGGAGCTGGCTCGGCATGGAGTGCTTCGTCGGCAACTGCGCTGACCGCAGCGATCAGTTCTTCGTCACCGCCCTCAGGGAATTCTTCGCCTGCTTCGATGGCATCGACCATCTGCACAATCCGGTCGATAATAGCGAGAACTGCGTTGACCAGATTGCGGTCTGCTTTGCGGCGTCCCGCGCGCACATCACCGAGCGCGTCTTCGGCAACGTGGCTGAGGTTTGCGAGGCGAGGGAAGTCGAAGAAACCGCAGTTTCCCTTCACCGTGTGCACGAAGCGGAAGATGGAATCGAGGCGCGTACGGTCGCTTGGATCGGCTTCCCAGGCGATAATCTCGCCCTCGCTTGCCTCCAGCATTTCCCGCGTTTCTGCGACGAAATCCGCCAGCAGGTCATCCATATCGCGTCACCCCAAAAGAAACCTTTGCGCTTCTATGCGGCAGGATGGTTAACGAACTTTTACCTCTGGCCTTCTTTCGGTGCGCGCGTGAACAATACGTAGCGGACCAGAAGAATTGCTGTGATGGCGCCGAAAAGGTTGGCAGCGAGCTCAGCGGCGTAAACGGCAGAACTTCCCCAGCTGGCGTGGAGCAACCACGCAAATGGCAGCATCACAGCAAAGACGCGAAGCACCGACTGGCCGAGGGCGAAGCTGGCCCGGTCGACCGCGTTCATGATGCCGTTGCCGACGATCAGCAATCCGAAACCGGCATATCCCCAAGCTGCAATACTGAGATAGAGTTTGAACTCATCGATCACGGCGGGGTCTTCAGTGAAGAAACCAGCGAGCAGCTGCCCGCCTGCGATCATAGCGACGGCGATAGCCAGTCCCCACACTATGCAGAAGCCGCCAGCGTAAAGGGCTGCCTGCCGGGCGCGGCTATACTCTTTGGCTCCCCAATTCTGGCCAACGATCGCCCCAATGGACCCGGACAGGGCGAGCAAAGGCACAACCGCAAAGCTCTGCAGCCGCCCGGCCGCGCCGAACCCCGCAACGGCTGCGTCGCCTTCCAGAGCCACAACGGCAGTCAGCACGGAGAGCCCGATGGGATTAATTGCGTTTGAGGCCGAGGCAGGCAATCCGACCCGCAAGATTGCCATCATCGGCTCCATGATCTTGCCCCGGAACATGAGCGAAAGGTTGAGTGGGATGGCGCATTTCTTGGCCAGGATCACCGCCGCCACCACGCCGAACATCCAGCCGATGATGGTGGCGTAAGCGGCGCCGGTAATGCCCCAGCCTTCGAACCCGAATGCGCCGGTGATCAGGATCGGATCGAGCACCCAGTTGGCCGCCGCATAGGTTAGCGAGACATAGCTGGTCTTCCGCGCTTCCCCTTGGCCGCGCAGCACGCCGTTTAGTCCCATGATGGTCAAGATGAGCGGAAATCCGAGCGCAAAGGGCTGCATATAGAGCTTGATCAAAGGCAGCGTCTCCGCGCTCGCATTCATCAGCACGAAGATGGGATCCAGCAGGGCGAAGAGCGCAAGTCCCATCGCAATCCCGCACACAACCGAAAACACAATGCCGAGATTTGAGCGGCGTGCGGCTTTCTCCTCATCGCCTTCGCCCAACGCGCGGGCGACGACTGAATTGATGCCGACCATCACTCCCACGCCTAGCGAAGACAGGGCGACGGAGATCGGGAAGATAAATGAAATCGCTGCTAGCGCTTCTGGCCCCAACTGGCCGATGAAGTAGGCATCTACAAGGCCGATAGACATGATCGCTGCGACACCGATGATCATCGGCAGCGTCTGCTCGACCAGATGCCCGGCAATGCTGCCCTGGACGAGCTTTGCAGCCGCAGGCTTCGCCGATGTGGGGGAGGGGTGTCGCTCATTCGCGCTTCGAGTAGCCCGCGCCGCAATGCTTGGCAAAGTCAAACATCTTTTCGCCCGCGCAGGATTGCTTTTGCGACAGAGCGCCATCATGCGTAGTGCCACTGCGTGTTTTAGACGAAAGGGCGCTGATGCCGCGCATGACAGTCAATGATCGGCCCGTCGAGTTTGACCTCGATCCTGAAATGCCGCTCCTCTATGCGCTGCGTGAGGCGTTAAACCTGACCGGCACGAAAAGCTGCGGCGGCGGGGATTGTGTGGGCGCCTGCATGGTGCTGGTCGATGGCACCGCTCTGCGGTCCTGCCGTATCACCTTGGCCGAAGCCGAGGGACGCATCGTGACCACCATTGAGGGCCTCAGCAAAGACCGCTCGCACCCGGTACAGCAGGCGATGGTGGCCGAGCAGGCGATCCAGTGCGGATATTGCACACCCGGCATAGTGATCGCCGCCTCGGCCCTGATCCAGCGCAACCCGACCCCGAGCCGCGCCGACATCGAAGAGGCAGTCACAAATATGTGCCGCTGCGGCGTCTATCCGCGCCTAGTCAGTGCCATCGAGCGGGCAGGGCGCGTGGCGCAGCGGCGCGAGGCCATAAGCGCCGCGCCCGCTCCCGGCATTGATCCGGAAGACGCGGCGAACAATGTCCCCGCGCTCAAACCGGCATCTGACGAGTAATCCCTAAAACCGCCCCGTAATCGCAAAACGTGCATTGATCGGCGCGCCAACCGTCGCCTGATGTGTGCTGTGCGAATTGGGGAAATACAGCGTATCCGTCAGGTTCTCGATATTAACCTGCAGGCGAAGATTGTCGCTGACGTCAAAGTAGGCCGCCGCATCGACACGGGTGTAAGCGGGTAGGATGGCGCGGGTCGTCACGCTATCACCGTTCAGGCCCTGATAGGTGATCGGGCCGTTGGTGATGAACGTCTCGCCCTGATGGGTCAGACCAAGGCCAAGCCCGATGCGATCGGTCAGCGTGACATTGTTCCAGACAGAGAATGTGCTTTCCGGCAGTTCGCGTGGACGCAAGCCTTCATTGCCACGCGCATCCACCTGCGCGCCATCAAGATAGCTGTAGCCCGCCGAAATGAACCAGTTTTCGACAATCTGGCCCTGTAGCTGGAACTCAAACCCGCGAATGCGCGAGTCGATCACATCAAGGGTTTCAGGATCGGTGTCGTTGGGCTGGGGGGAGCTTTGTTCGATTTCGAACACGGCTGCGGTCAGGCTCAAGCCCTGATCGAAATCCCATTTAATGCCCGCTTCGAGATTTGTGAACGTATTCGGCGCAAGCGCATCATTGTTGCCGTTGATATTGGCAAACTGCTCTCCCGAACGCGGCAGGAAGCTCTCCGAATAGCTCGCATAGATCGAGATATTCTCTTGCGGCTTGATGATGATGCCGCCGCGCGGTGAGAATTCTTGATCGCGGCGTGTGCGCAAATCACTTGCGGGCACATTAAACACTTCGATATCGAAGCTGTCATAGCGCGCGCCGATGACGACATTGAGCCAGTCGGTTAGTTCAATCTCGTCCTGAATAAACAGCGAGAACACATCGATACCGACCTGCGTGAAGTCGTTGAGGTTAGTCGTCAGATCAACGGTGGTGGTGTTACCGGACGCATTGATGCCCACGCCGCCGCGGAAATTCAACGGGCGCGCAATCGCAAAGATTTCGTTGTCGTCATTGGTCTGGTCCCAGACTGGATTGAAACGATCCTGGTCCGAGTTTGTGTTGATGTATTCGCCGCCGACAAGGATCGTGTGCCCCACGCTTCCGGTCTGGAACTCGCCGATCAGGCTGGCTGAGAGGATCAGGTTCTGACGTTGCGTGGTGTCGATGTAACCGTCCGTGGTGACAACATCGGGCGTCGCGAGCTGGTTGTACCCTGACGCGTAGAAGTTCGAATAGACCTTGTGATAGTCGCCGTAGAACGCGCTGAAGACGCCTTTGATGTTGTCCGAGAACTTTTGCTGAAGGTTTGCACGCAGCAGGTGCGCTTCGAGCTGAGTGAAATTCAGCAGTTCATCGCCGAAGGTGATATCCTGAAACGCTTCGACGGGTCGGCCATCGACACCGGTTGGAATGCCGCGATCAATGAACCGCTCGTGATCGGCATACTCATAAGACAAATCGACTATGGTGTCCGAGCTCAGCGCGAACCGCACGGTCGGGTTAAAGCCGATCCGCTCTCCGTCATAAAAGTCACGATGATTGTCGAGGCTTTCGTAGGCGGCGTTGAGACGCACGCCAAGATTGTCGCCAGCGGCGAGGTTTAGATCGCCTTGGATGCTGAACGCGCCAAATGTGTCCAGCGCCAATTGTCCGCCGCCGAATGTCTCGCCAACCTGACCCTTTTTGGTCACGCGGTTGACGATACCGCCCGTGCCGCCACGGCCGAACAGGAGCGCGTTGGGACCGCGCAGGATTTCGACCTGCTCAAGGTTATAGAGCCCGCGATAATATTGAACGTCGTCACGCACGCCATCAATGAAGAAATCGGCGGTGGAGCGCACGCCGCGGAAGACTACGGCATCTCGGTGGCCTTCGCCTTGCGAGTTGTTCACGCCCGGAGTGTAATCAACGATTTGGGCGATGCTGTCGAACCCGCGCTGAAGGATCTCATCCTGCGTCGTAATTGTCAGGCTCTGCGGAACGTCGAGAATAGGGGTCGGTGTTTTCACCGCGTTCAACTCATCGCTGTAGAGCACTTTGCCGGTGACCACGATCTCACCGTCACCTCCCAATCCACCACCCGGAGGGGCTTCCGTTGCCTCTTCGGCCAGAGCAGGGGTGGTGATGAGAGCACAGCCAAGGAGGAGCGCTGTGCGTGCGGTGCGAATGTTCATTGAGTTTCCTTTTCAAGACAATCGGATCGTCCGAGTCTGTCGCTAGAACGAGTCGCTATTGCAACTTACTCGCAACTGCAATCTTTAATTGCGAGAAATTCTCAATAAACGTTCAATGTGGCTAAAGAGCCTCATACTCGCTAGCGGATAGTGCGATTGATATTCGGAGATTCGGTGATGAAAGCGACCATTTGGCACAACCCGAAATGCGGCACCTCGCGCAAGACGTTGGCAATTCTTGAAGAGGCTGATGGTGTCGAGGTGACTGTCGTTGAATACCTCAAATCACCGCCGTCGCGTGAAAAGTTAGCGCAGCTTTATGCCGACGCGTGCATCACACCGAACGCCGGCCTGCGCATTCGCGGCACCGATGCCAAGGAACGCGGCTTACCCGATGCAGGCGCAGACGCGGTGCTTGACGCCATGGCGGCAGAACCGATCCTTATCGAGCGTCCGCTGGTCGAAACGGACAAAGGCGTCGCCCTGTGCCGACCGCAGGACAAAGTGCACGATATCCTTTGACGGATCACCGGTCGGTGGTGAGCGCACGGTCTGATTGCAGTCCGCGCCAACCGATCAGCGCCACGGTCAGGCACAGCGCGATGATCAGGCCGAATCCGAGCCAGTCATCAAGGTTATAGAGCCAAACGCCAAGCGCCGGTGCGTAAATGAAGCTCGCGCCAGCAACCGAGGCGACTATACCTGAAGCCTGCCCTTGCTCCGCGCGCGAGACGGCTAATGATGTGCCAGCTGTCGTACCCGGACGAAAAAGGCCAAAGCCAAGCGAGGCAATCGCAAAGCCTAGCGACAGCAGATAAATATCATCCGCGACGCCGAGCACCAATGTGCCCAAAGCGGCGACCAGCACGCCGGAAAGGGTCGCAGCGCGTGGCCCGATATTAAAGCGTGGGATCAATCCCCACTGAGCCAGCAGCGTAGCGAGCGCGCCGAACACGAGGACTAGGCTGATCAACACAGCCCCTTGTTCCGGATCGCTGCGCAGGCCCAAGCGGTCGAGCACCAGAAAGCCCGTGATACCCATAATCATCGCCTGTGCGTGACCGCCGATCAGACCCGCCATCACCCACGGGCGAAGGCGCGGTTCGAACCAGCGCAGACGAGCCTGTTCTTCGGCTGCAATGTCGCCGTCGTCGGGATCGTCTGCAGGCGCGTCCGAACCTCCAGAATAAGCCACCGCCTGACCGCGTGCAGCAAATTGCGGCTCGTCGTCGGGCAGGCGCAGACGCAGCAAGACGAGAGCAACCAGACCGATCAAAGCGAAGCTAAGGAATGGTCCCGTCAAACCAATCCCGAAATATGGAATGACCAATAGCGGCGCGAGCACCGGACCGATGACGGTGCCAAGTCCGAAGCTTGAGGCAATCAAAGAGAGCGCATTGGTCCGCTCTGACCGAGGCGTTCGCGCGGCGACATAGGCTTGCACGGCGGGCGGCGCGGCGCTTCCGAATAAGCCATAGAGGCTGCGCGCGGCGGCGAAAGTGAGCAGGGTGGCCACCGCGCCAAGCCATCCGGCAAGGCCCGCCCACAGCACCAGCCCGCATAAAGCCATCGAGACTACAAAGCCGACCAGCCCCAAAGCCATCATCGCCTTGCGCCCGCGACGGTCTGATCGCCGCGCCCAGATTGGCGCGCAGATCACCCAAAGCAGCGCCGACCAACTGTAAGCAAGGCTGATCCAGACATCATCGACCTTCAGCGCAGTGCCGATGGAAGGCATGACCGATTGCATCGCCGTGTTGCCCGCCGCCGTGACTAGCATGACGGTGAACAGCAACGCCATGCGCCCTTGCGAGATTGCATTGCTGGAAGAAGGCGATGGGGAAGTGGCCATGGGATAACCCGCTAAGCCAGGCGGCGGGCTCTTGCAATCACAAGCGCCTGCCCGTTAAGCTGTGTTACTTCTCTAATGCAGTCCCCAATGCTGGAGCAATTCAATGACAGGCAATATCTCCGCCGCCGTAAAGCGCACCTTCGCCCGTGAAAGCTGGAGCGATTACGCGGCTCACTGGGCGGTGTTCTTCCGTGGATTTCTCGAACACCCACGCATGGTTGGCTCGATCATCCCGTCCTCACGCTTCACCATCCGTCAGATGCTGGCACCGGTGAATTGGGGCAAGTGTGAAGTGTTCGTGGAGTATGGCCCAGGCATCGGGACATTCTGCCGCCCGGTCCTTTCCAAAATGCGCGGCGATGCGGTGTTTGTCGCGATCGACACCAACCCGCTTTATGTCGAGCATCTCAACCGAACCATCCGCGATAAGCGCTTTACTGCCGTTTTGGGATCGGCCGAGAATGTCGAGCAGATCCTTGCCGATCTCGGCATCGAAGGCGGCGCGGATTACGTGCTGTCCGGCCTGCCTTTTTCAACGCTGCCAGAGGGCGTGGCGGAGAGCATCGCCGAAAGCACACACAATGTTCTGAAACCGGGCGGCTGCTTCTTGGCTTATCAATTCACCGCAGCGGTGCGCGATGTGTCCAAGCCGTTTTTCGAGCGGATTGATGCCGGGTTCGAGTGGCTGAATATCCTGCCCTGCAAACTCTATTGGGCTTGGAAAGCCAAATAGGCGTCAGTCAAACGTCTCGCTGACTTCGCCTGATGTCGGCCCGGAAAGCTGGCGATAAATCGCTGCCGAAACGGCATAGGCCAACGCATAGAATCCGGCGATCAGCGCGGAAAGGATCACTGCGGTTCCAATCATTTGCACCCGCTCACCCATTAGCGAAAAGGCAAGGCCAAGGAGCAGCGCCACGACCAATCCCACGACAATCGCGGTTACTATCAGCAAGAAATAAAAGACAAAAATTCGGAAGCTGTTTCCGCGCGTGAGCATCCATGAGCGGGAAAGCGCTTTGATCGGGTTTGCCTGTTTCTCGATCGCAATCACCGCCGAAGTCAGCGAGAACTTAACCGCAATATAGATCGAGACTACCAACGCGACCAAGTTCAGTGCCGCTCCAATTGAAGGTGGGAGCAGCGTGGTCAAGGAAGGCAATGCCTGCGATGCCAGCGTTGCGATGATCTGCGCGGCTATGGCGGTCAGCATCAGCTTGGGAACCACGCTCATAACCTCGCCAACGGTCGGCTTCTTCGGATCACCTAGCAATGCAAGGATCGCAATCGCGCCTGCGATCTGTCCAAGCGCGACCAGCAGCATCGCCCACCAGTAGTCCGTGATCAGGGCGTTGACCTGTTTGGAAATCTGCTCTGGATTGGGCTCCGATCCGGCTGGGCCGAAGTCAAAATCGGCACCAAACAGCATCATCAGCATGATCATTAAAGGCACGAAAAAGAACACGCCCGCGACGGCCAAAACCAGTTCGCGGTTAGCGCCCATCATCCGGGTTGCTTCTGCCCATGCTTTTCCGGTGTCGAGTCTGGCGGCCATTTGATCCCTTTCTCGGGTGCGGATTGATACCGTCACCCCTTGATCTGCGCGCTCAATGCCCCCACGGGAAAGTCATGGCAAGCACTGCGCCTGATCTACACCTGCCCGAAGCGCCCGAATGGCTGCGCTCGGACGGCCCCGTGCCTTACACTCAGGCGCTGGAGGCGATGGAAGTGCGCAACGCCGCGATTGCGGCGGGCGAAGCGCGCGAACAGATATGGCTGCTCGAACATCCGCCGGTTTACACTGCCGGAACCAGCGCCGATCCCGCCGAACTAACCGATCCGCGTTTCGAAGTGGTCGAGGCGGGGCGCGGTGGTCGATACACTTATCACGGACCCGGCCAGCGCGTCGGCTATCTGATGCTGGACCTCAACAAGCGTGGCAAGGATGTGCGCTGCTTCGTCCATGCGATTGAAGGCTGGGTGATCGACACGCTGACCGATTTCGGTGTTGAGAGCTGGCGCGCGGAAGGGCGCGTGGGCATCTGGACCAAGGATATTGACGGGCGAGAGGCCAAGATCGGTGCAATCGGCGTACGCGTGCGTCGCTGGGTTACGATGCACGGCTTTTCGGTCAATATTGATCCCGACCTGTCACATTTTGCCGGGATTGTGCCATGCGGGATAGACGAATTTGGCGTCACTAGCTTAGCGCGGCTGGGCAAAGATGTGTCTCAAGCGCAATGGGATGAGGCTTTGATCGCGCGCGCCGATGATTTTCTTGACGCGCTTGATAAATCGGGGCGTAAGACGTGCGCATGAACCGTATCGCTCTTTCCGCTATTCCCTTCACGCTGCTCGTGAGCGCGTGCGAAGACACCGCTTCAACTGAAGAGGCGGAACAAGGCGGCAAAGCCGAAGGCGAAGTGCTGGGCGGCGCGATCAGCGACGATATGCTGCCGCTCGAAGAACTGACGTCGCAGTCTCCGCCTGCCCGCGGTGCAGAGGCAGCCGCCGCCCGCGCTGCTGCAGAAGCGGACGACGACTAGCGCCGCCCGCTCTCTGTTGATCAGGCTGCGCTGGCGGCCTGTTCTTCTTCCAAAGTTGGATAGTCGATGTAGCCCTCTGGAATCGGGAAGTACCAGCTCTTGGGCACATCCTTGTTCGGGTTGAACGGCGCGCCTGCCGCGATCCGTTTTTCCAGATCGGGGTTGGAGATATAGGGGCGGCCAAAGCTGACAGCTTCGCAGCGACCGCTCGACACATCGTCGTCCGCTTCCTGTGCAGAATAGTCCGAGTTGAGGATCAGCGGGCCGGTGTAGTGGCTGCGGATCATCGCATCTTGCTTGGGCACGTCGGTCTGGCCGAATGTGCCGTCGGGACCTGGTTGGCGTAGCTCGACAAATGCGAGGCCAAGCTCTTCGCAGACCTTGGCTGCCGCGCCGAAGGTCGCTTCGGGATTGCTGTCATCGGTGCCCTGCGAGTCGCCGTTTGGTGAAAGGCGGATGCCGACGCGGTCCGCGCCCCACACATCGATGATGGCCTCGAGCACTTCGCGCATAAAGCGGGTGCGGTTTTCCGGCGAGCCGCCATATTCATCAGTGCGCAGATTGGTTTTGTCGCGCAGGAATTGATCAACCAGATAGCCATTCGCGCCATGGAGCTGCACACCGTCAAAGCCAGCCTTCTTCGCATTCTCGGCAGCACGGCGATAATCGCCGATGGTGCGGTCGATGTCTTCTTTGGTCATTTCGCGCGCGGTGACGTAGTCTTGCTTGCCGACTGGTGTGTGTGCAGCGCCCGGTGCTTTGGTTGCGCTGGCCGAGAATGGCGGCTGACCATCGAGGAAGTAGGGGTGAACGATCCGCCCCATATGCCAAAGCTGCATCACGATCATGCCGCCGGCATCATGCACGCCTTTGACAATCGGCTTCCATGCTTCGGTTTGTTCGTCCGACCAGATGCCGGGTGCGCTCGGCCAACCAAGCCCTTCGACGCTGATACCGGTCGCTTCGGTCAGGATCATGCCCGCTCCTGCGCGCTGCTGGTAATACGTGCCCATCATCGCGTTGGGCGTGAACATCGGTTCTGCCGCGCGACCACGGGTTAGCGGGGCCATGAAAATCCGGTTCTTCGCCTCAAGCGCGCCCATAGTCAGCGGCTGGAACAAAACGTCGTGCATGTGTGAAATCCTCTCTGTGATCTCTGGAATACGTTTCAATTGGCTATCCACTTGGAGATGTCGGCGCTAGTGCGCAAGCATGGAAAAGGTGGAAGGCGACGAAGGAAATCTTGCCAAGAGCATCGCTGCGCCGCGCGGCTGGCTGCTGCTCGCCGCTTTGCTTGCGGGAAATTTCGCACTGGCTTTGGGCCCGTGGTTCGTGCGCGAGGCCGATACTGGCCCCGTGAGCGCGGCGTTCTGGCGTCTGTTTTTGGCGCTTCCGTTCCTGATGTTTTTTGCGCGCATTGCCGGTCAACGGATTGGCGGGATGCCGCGCAAGACTCTGGTTCTGGTCGCGATCGGTGCGTTGGCCTTCGCCGGAGATCTTGCCAGTTGGCATATCGGCATTGAGAAAACGCGGCTGGGCAACGCCACCCTGTTTGGCAATGCCGGATCGATTGTCTTGCTGTTCTGGGGCTTCATCATCGCGCGCATGCTGCCGCGCGGGCTTGAGTGGCTGGCGATTGTCTGCGCGCTGAGCGGGGCGGCGATTTTGCTCGGGCGCAGCCTTGAGATTTCGACCGAGACCTTTGTGGGGGACCTGTTTTGTATCACAGCAGGGCTTCTTTACGCCGTGTATCTGCTCACTCTGCAAGGCGAGCGCGGCAAGTTCGGTTCTTGGAGCCTGCTGGTGTGGGTGAGCGTATTTGCTTGCCCCGTTCTGCTGGTGCTTGCCTTGGCGCTGGGCGAGCCGGTCTGGCCGACCGACTGGACGCCGATCCTGATCCTGTTCGTCACCAGCCAACTGATCGGGCAGGGATTGCTGGTGTTTTCGCTCGGTCACTTCCCGCCGCTGATCATCGGCCTCGCGCTGTTAACCCAACCTGCAGTGGCAGCGGTGATCGGCTACAGCGTGTTCGGCGAGGTGCTGACGGGGCTCGACGTGGTGGGGATGCTATTGTTGGGGAGTGCGCTTGTGGTGGCGCGGGTTACAACCCGCAAGTCCGGGCCTGGAATGGTGCAAAAGCAAGTTTAGCCTGCAAGATCGGACCAGAATTTGATCTTGCGGTATTCTTCGCTAGGTCGTGACGTCCAGCCACTTATTTCGTTTGCGAAGTAGTCGCTAAGATTACAGCCATAATAGATGATATCGGTCTGGTGGACGGAGAAAATCGGGTTGCCCGGTAATTGCGGTTCAGCGGGTAGGTAGCGGTGCGAAAAGACTGGGATCAGGTCTGGTGCCGACGTGATCGCTTGCTCGGCAACTTCCTTTCGTTCGAGCTCGCTTCCGGGCTTGTCGTCCCATTCGGGCAGCCAAAACGAATTGTGCTCTATATCAAACAAGATGCCTTCAAGAGGCCAAGATAGGGCTTTGGCAATCTGTGCGTCATCCGATCGCCAGTCCGGGGCTGCTGCCGGGCGTCTGTCGAGAAGCAGTTCAATAAGATCAAGGGGGAAGGTCAGGTCATACTTCGATTGGGCGTCGTCCAGCTCGGAGGCTGTGTAGCCTTCAGTCCAAAAGCTGCCCACTCGTATGCTCTCAATCCGCCGAAAACGGCACCTGTCCTAGATCACCCATACCAACCGTTCCGCTCGCCATTTCCAGCATACGGTCGAGGCTCTTTTTCGCTTTCAGGCGTAGCTCTTCGTCCATCTCGATGCGTGGTTCAAGGTCGCGCAGGGCGGTGTACATTTTTTCCATAGTGTTGAGCGCCATGTACGGGCAGATGTTGCAGTTGCAGTTGCCGTCTGCACCCGGCGCGCCGATGAAGGTCTTCTCGGGAAGCGCCTTTTCCATTTGGTGCATGATGTGCGGCTCGGTTGCGACGATCAGGGTGTCGCCTTCAAAGCCTTTGGCGAATTTCAGGATGCCGCTGGTCGAGCCGACATAATCGGCGTGGTCGATAATCGCGGGCGGGCATTCAGGGTGCGCCGCCACCGGCGCGTCGGGGTGCTGCTCTTTCAGCTTGAGCAATTCGGTTTCACTGAACGCTTCGTGCACAATGCACACGCCGGGCCACAGCAGCATCTCGCGGTCAAAATTGCGCGACAGCCAGCCGCCAAGGTGACGGTCTGGGCCAAAGATGATCTTCTGTTCGGGCGGGATCTGCGCGAGGATCGTCTCGGCAGACGATGAGGTCACGATCACATCGGATAGCGCCTTCACCTCGGTCGAGCAGTTGATGTATGTCAGCGCGATGTGGTCGGGGTGTGCTTCGCGGAAAGCCTTGAACTTCTCCGGCGGGCAGCTGTCTTCGAGGCTGCAACCCGCATCCATATCGGGCAGAATTACGGTCTTTTCCGGTGAGAGGATCTTCGCCGTATCAGCCATAAATTTCACGCCGCAGAACAGGATCACGTCGGCGTCGGTCTCGGCCGCCTTGCGTGACAATTCCAGACTGTCGCCCACAAAGTCGGCAATGTCCTGAATATCGGGCGTTTGGTAATAGTGCGCGAGGATCACGGCGTTGCGCTCTTTGCGCAGGCGGTTGATTTCCGCGAGTAGGTCGTCGCCGGTCGGGATTTTGGTTTCGATGCTCATATGCGATCCCCTTATCACGCTAACTATGTTGCGCATGACATAGGGATTGATGCGCCAAAATTCGAGCGATTTTCGCGCCAATTGTGCTAGCAAGGCGGTGAGGGAGAGACAGATGTATCAGGTAGAGCTGACTCAAGCGCATTTTCCGGCCCAAACCGACACCGAATACAAGGACCGCACCATCGAAGCGGAACTGCGTGCGCAAGCCGCCGAGCGCCCCGATGCGATGGCTTTGCGAGAGCTGCTCGCCGATGGTTCGATAGGCCGCGAATGGACATACGCTCAGCTACTATCTGATGCAGAGCGCGCAGGGCGCGCGCTGGCGGCACGGCATCCGGCGGGCACGCGGATCGCGATCATGGGCGGCAATTGCCCGGAATGGGTGCTGGTCCAATATGGCGCGGCTCTGGCTGGCCTGACGCTGGTGACGGTCAATCCCAGCTTCATCGCGCGCGAGGTGCGCTATGTGCTCGAGCAATCGGGCTCGGGAGCAGTCTACTACCAACCCAATGTGCGTGGTACGGCGCTGCGCCCGATTGTCGATGAAGCGGCGGCAGGCCTGCCTGCGCATGACCACGTGATCGACATCACCGACCACGCCGAGTTGTTTGCGGGTGAGCACGATGGCGAGCTACGTCCGACCAAGCCCGATGATATCGTGATGATCCAGTACACCTCTGGCACGACCGGCTTTCCCAAAGGCGTGCTGCTCCATCAGCATGGCCTGGTGCAGAGCAACCGCGATGTATTCGTGCGCTGGAACCTTGCGCCGGGCAAGACAGTGATGTGCCCGTTCCCGCTGTTCCACACGGCGGGCAGCGCAGTCTGCGTTCTGGGCGTGATGGCGCACGGGGCGTGTTTGATGCTGGTTTCAGTTTTCGATCCAGTCGCGGTGGCCAAGGCGATCGAGCGCGAGAAGCCCGAAATCCTAGGCGGCGTGCCGACCATGATCTTCGCCATTATCGAGGCGGCGAACGCCACAGGCACCGATGTCTCTGGCGTCGAGAACGTTGTCGCAGGTGGGGCAATGGTGCCACCTGCGCTCAATGAAGCCGCGCAGGCGGCCTTCGGCGTGCCGATCCTGATCGTTTACGGTCAGACCGAGACCTATCCGGGTATCACCGCCGTCTGGCCGAATGATACTGGCGAAGAGCTGATCGAAACCATCGGCCAGCCCATCGCCCATATCGAGGTCGCGATCCTCTCACCAAGTGACAATTCGGTTTGCGCAATGGGCGAGCAGGGCGAAATTTGCATGCGCGGCTACAACCAGATGGCGGGATACAACGACAATCCCGAAGCCACCGCCGAGACCATCGATGCCGAAGGATGGCTGCACACAGGTGATCTTGGCACGATGGCGGCAAACGGCTATCTGAAGATCACGGGTCGCGTCAAAGAGATGATTATTCGAGGGGGAGAGAACCTTTTCCCTGCAGAAATCGAGGCCGCGATGCTTGAACACCCATCCATTGCAGAGGTCGCCGTCGCCGGCGTGCCTGATGAGAAATGGGGCGAGATCGTCGCGTGCTTCATGCGGCTGGCTGAAGGGGCTGCGCGCCCGTCCGATGATGATCTCAAGGCATTTGTGCGCGAGCGGCTGTCACCACAGAAAACGCCCGCGCATTGGGTTTGGATGAAAGAGTTCCCGCTTACCGGATCGGGCAAAATCCAGAAGTTCCAGCTGGCAGAGAGCTTTGCCAAGGGCGAGCTTTAACACTGCAAATGGCACCTAAGAGGGCGAATTGATGAATATTGTGAAATGGGTTTTCCGGGGCGTTGTCGCTCTTGCGTTGGTAGGCTTTGTGCTCTTCTTCATTCTCGGAAAGACATCCCAGAGCGGTGAGGCATTGGGGCTGGCAGAGGGTCAGCTTGCTCCATGCCCCAGTTCCCCCAATTGCGTCAGCAGCGAAGATGGAACCGATGCGGAAAAGACGGTTGCCATGCTGTCTGCCGAAACTTGGGACAAACTTGCTGCCCAAATCGAGAAAATGGGCGGCACTGTCACCAAGCAAGATGACACATACATCGCTTCAGAATTCCAGTCGGCGATCTTTGGCTTCGTCGATGATGTCGAATTCCGGAAAGCAGAGGACGGCGTCCACGTCCGTTCTGCTTCACGCGCAGGCTATTCCGACGCTGGTGTAAACGCTGCACGCGTCGAGGAATTGCGCGCTGGTTTGGGCGGATAGGTCAGCTAGCTATTCGCCGTTTTCAAACGTCACCGAAACCTTGGCATTCTCATAACCAGCAACCTGAAGTGGGATTGCGAGATTTTGCCGCACGGCTTCCTTTGCTGCAGTGCGGGCGAGGTTCAGGATTTCGGAGTTTTTAGCAAACTCCTGCGCCTTGCGCTCGGCGATTTCGGAGTTTTGTTCGGACAGCAGCTGCTGCGAACCGCCCGTGTTAAGTAGCCCCTCGGTGAAAAGCCGCGCCTTGCTTTCATCAAGGTTGGGGCGCGAAGTCTGCAGCTGGGGCAGAGTAACGCTGAGAACCTGCGTTTGATCGTTCCAGTCGAAGGCTTCGGCATCCATCGCCGACAGATCGAGGCGGTAGTCTACATCGGCAGGAATGATTGCGGCCTGCCTCACCTTGCGGAGTGTGACTGGGCCGAGCGATTGCTCGTATTCGCTTTCGGCCACGACTTCGAAATGGCTGGAAAACACGATCAGCGAGTTTTGCTTCTCAAAAGCCAGCATTGCGCTGGCAACCGGATCGCCTTCTTCCTGATAGACGTAGGCGCGCCAGCCGAGGAAGGCAGCTAGTGCAAGCAGCGCCACGAGCAGCGCAAACAGGAGCTTTTCCCCGCGAGAGCCGAGAATGCCACCATCATGCAAGGCGCGTTCGCCCGAGGCGGCGATGTCACCATGTGCTGCTTCCTTGGGCGCCACATCCACCTGCAAAGGACGCTCGGACGGTTTCAGATCACTCGCCATACACCGTCCTCCACTATCGCCATTCCGCGTTTCTCGAGATCGATCAAATGCGCGGTCACGCTCATTTCAGCTGCGCCTATCAGCCGCTCGTCGAGGCCTTTGTACATATCCGGTATGAAATCGCTCACGGGTCGCGCCCGTTCGTTCATCAACCGGACAATCTGGTTCTCGCGCTGGCGACGGTGGCCGATCATCCCGCGCACCAATTGTTTTGGCTTGGTGATCGCCGCTCCGTGCGCCGAGTGATAGACCACATCATCGCGCGCCTGCAGCTTCTCGAGGCTCGCCATGTAGTTTCCCATATCGCCATCGGGCGGGATGACGACGCTGGTGGACCAGCCCATGACATGATCGCCCGTGAACAGCGCGCCGCTTTCCTCAAGCGCAAAACACAGGTGGTTTGAAGTGTGACCTGGCGTGGCCACGGCGGTCAGCGTCCAGCCAGTGCCGCGCATCTGCTCGCCATCTTCCAGCACGCGGTCGGGTTCGTATGTCGTATCAAACGCCTCGTCCGAACGCGGTCCATCCACTTGCAGAACGAGCGGTGCGCAGCCGACGATGGGGGCGCCCGTTTGTTGTGCCAGCGGCGCGGCAGCGGGCGAGTGATCGCGGTGCGTATGCGTGCACATGATCGCTATCACTTTTGCAGCGCCGACAGCCGCCATAATCGCCGCAATATGTACCGGATCATCAGGGCCGGGATCAATCACTGCGCAGTCGGGGCCTTCGCTCTGTCCGACCACATAAGTCTGCGTACCGGTGTAGGTATAGGGCGACGGATTGGGCGCGAGTACGCGCTTTACCAGCGGTTCAAGCTGTTCGGCCTCGCCCGTGGGCCAAGGTTTGGGAGGTATGCCTGCCATGCTCTTGCATATGGTGGAGAGATCGGCAGAAGTCACGCCAAAGAGAATTGGGGGATTGCATGAGCGACTACATTCTTGTTCTTGATGAAGGCACTACATCCACCCGCGCTATGTTGTTTGCGAGCGACGGTGTGCTGGTGGCGAGTGCGCAGGCAGAGCTGACGCAACACTATCCGCAAAGCGGCTGGGTTGAGCATGATGCGACAGAAATCTGGGCCAAGACGCTTGAATGCGCGCTCGAAGTGATCCCGAAGGCAGGCGGCGCGGCTATGGTTGCCGCAATCGGCATCACCAACCAGCGTGAAACAGTGGTGGCGTGGGACAAGACAACCGGTGAACCCCTGACCCGAGCGATTGTGTGGCAGGATCGACGGACCGAGCCGTTCTGCGCTGATCTGCGCGCTGCGGAACACGAGGCTGAGGTACAGAGCCGCACCGGCCTGTTGCTCGACCCCTATTTTTCCGGCACCAAAATGCGCTGGATGCTCGACAATGTGCCCGAAGTCCGCGCCGCGGCGGACGCCGGTACGCTGGCCTTTGGGACGGTTGAAAGCTGGCTGATGTTCAAGCTGACCGGCGGCGATCATCTGACCGACGCCAGCAATGCCAGCCGCACATTGTTGCTCGAATTGGCGGGCGCACAGTTTGACGAGGGACTGTGCGACTTGTTCGGCGTGCCGCACGCTGCCTTGCCCGAAGTCGTCGATATGTCGGGTCAGCTCGGCCAAACTGCCGAGGGTTTGTTCGGTCGGCGCATCCCGATCACCGGTCTGGCGGGTGATCAGCAGTCAGCGACCATCGGGCAGGCGTGCCTTTCGCCGGGAGAGACCAAAGCGACATACGGCACCGGCGCATTTGTTTTGACCAATCAGGGCGCGACAGTTCCGCGATCGGAGAACCGTCTGCTCGGCACCGTGCTGACGCAGCTTGGAGGTAAGCGCACCTATGCGATTGAGGGCTCGGTTTTTGTTGCGGGCAGCCTTGTGCAATGGCTTCGCGACTCTCTGGGTATTGTCGATGTTGCAAGCCAGACGGAGGAACTGGCCCGCTCGATCCCCGATAGCGGCGGTGTGACGATCGTTCCGGCTCTCGCAGGTTTGGGAGCGCCGCATTGGAGAGCCGATGCGCGCGGTGTGATCACCGGCCTAAGTTTCGCGAGCGGAAAAGCTCAGCTGGCCCGCGCCGCTCTGGAAGCCATGGCGCACCAAACTCACGATCTTGCAGAAGCCTTCGCAAAAGATGGCACGGCTTGGGAGACCTTGCGCATTGACGGCGGTATGGCGGCGAATGATTGGATGGCGCAGGACATGGCTGATGTGCTTGGCGTAGCTGTGGAGCGCCCGGACTTTATCGAAACTACCGCGCTCGGAACGGCTATGCTGGCCGCTGCTGGCGCGGGGCTTTACGACAGTCTTGAAGCAGCAGCCGAGGCCATGCGCGGCAAATTGGCTCGGTTCGAGCCTTCAATGGATGATGCCGTTCGCGAAGACCGCTTGGCCCGCTGGCGCAAGGCTCTATCGGCCGCCTAGCTCGCGCCCGATACGGTCCTGGAAGGCGCGCACGGGCGATTCTGCTTCAATACGCTGACGCCATGCTTCGTCCAGACGGGCGATCCGTTTGTGGATCCGCTCGGTTTCGAAGATGAGGTCGCATGTCGGCGGCTCAAGCAGTGCGAGCTGCTCCGGATCAGACGGACGATCAGCCGGAAGCGTGTTGCTGCGCCGCACCTGCTTTTCTGACAGCTCGCCCGAGAAATAAGCACGTTGGTTCAACAGCCAAGCCAGCACATGCATCATGCGCGTGGTCGTCTTCAGCCCTTCGGTTGAGAGCGCCAGTCGTACCATTGTGCTGTCACCATCGGCTGGCTCTTTCGTGCCCAGCGCAAATACAGCACGCACTTCATCGGCGAGCAGCAGTGCCTCGCTGTAGAGCGCTTCGATAATCGGACGAGTGAGATTGGTTGCGTCGGACATAGCAGTTCTTCCCCGCTACGCCCGCAATTCCGCCCCCGCCAGAAGGGTAAGGTTACTTTCCGCTTTAAATGTTCAAAGTGTCCCGCAGTGGTACAAATTGGCGGGTCAAAAGACCGGAAATCTACGCGATAATATCGGGCAACAAGGTATCTTCGATAATCGCGATCTGGTCCTTCAAGCGCAATTTGCGTTTCTTCAAGCGTGCGATCTGCAGCTGATCGGTTGATCCCGCTTCGGTCAACGCGCTGATCGCGGCGTCGAGATCGCGGTGTTCGGATTTCAGCAGGGCCAGCCGCTTCTCCAGCTCTTGCTCATTCATGGCTGTTTCCGAATCACCTAAGTTGCCAATGCAGGTCGCGGACGGGTGTTTCCCCCGATTTGCGCGCCTGTTCAAGGCACCTGGAAACTCAATTCACCGCAAGCCTTCCTCGGGAGCTCTCGATTCATGCATTGGTAGTGCTTTGCAAGTTAGCGTGCTTATGGTTTTATCAGACCCAGCGGCTCGGCCGTCATGACGCCGAGTCGTTCCCAAAGGGGGCAGTCCCCCGACGCATATATAGGAGAACGCATATGGCATCGTCCGCAGCTTCATCTCACGTGAATGCTCTCCAATCCAAACATGCCGGGCTTGATGCTCGACTGCGTGAAGAGATGGCCCGTCCATCACCTGATGCTGCGACCCTTCAATTTCTCAAGAAGCAAAAACTTCGATTGAAGGAAGAGATTTCGCGAACGTAGCGCAGCGGCGCCAATTCAATTCCGATTGTGCGCGTTCCGGCAACGGGGCGCGCACATTGCATATTGGCTCCAAATCCCCTCGTTCGCCTTTGATTTTGTAACAGTGAATGCGTAAGCCCTTTCTGAAATGACAGCCGCCGCCTCTGCCCGACAAATCCTCACTCGCCTGCACGAAGTGATGGCTTCGCGCCTGCACGCGCAGGGGAAGCTGGATCAGGTCGCAGATATCATCGGTGAAAGCCTGACGAGCGAGGTGTGCTCGATCTATCTCCTGCGCGAAGGAATGCTTGAGCTGTTCGCGACGCGCGGCCTTAACAAAAGCGCGGTCCACGTCACTCGCATGGCGATCGGCGAAGGTTTGACCGGGACGATTGCCGACAATGTTGAAACGCTAAACCTCGCCGAGGCCAAGGCTCATCCTGACTTCCAATATCGGCCGGAAACGGGAGAAGATAAGTTCCACTCCTTTGCCGGTGTGCCGATTGTTTATCGCGAGCGCGCAGTGGGCGTGCTGTGCGTGCAGCATGTAGAGCCGCGGCGTTACGAAGAGGTCGAGATCGAGGCGCTGCAGACAACCGCAATGGTGCTGTCTGAAATGATCGCCAATGCCGAACTGATCGACGAGGAACAGGCTCTGGGCCTGACGGAAGCGCAGACGGGGCCCCAAACGATCAACGGACTGACCTTGGTTAAGGGGCTCGCCAAAGGCCAAGCGGTCTACCACCAGCCGCGCGTCCAGATCACGCAGGTGATGGCCGAAGATATCGAGGCCGAACGCCAGCGTGTGTACCGCGCCTTCGACAGGATGCGCGAGCAGATTGATGGGCTGGCGCAGCAAGCCGAATTCGGTGTGGGCGGCGAACAGGAAGAGGTGCTCGAGACCTATAAGATGTTTGCCTATGACGAAGGATGGTCACGGCGCATCAACGAAGCGATCGATAGCGGTCTGACTGCCGAGGCAGCGATCGAGCGTGTGCAGCAACACACCCGCATGCGCATGCGCGAGATTGACGATGCGCTCCTAGCCGACCGGATGCACGATCTGGAGGATCTGGCGAACAGGCTGCTGCGCATTGTGTCTGGCCAATTGGGCACCGCTGCTTCTCAAGGCCTGCGGCGCGACACGATCCTAATAGCGCGCAATCTCGGGCCGGCAGAGCTGCTCGAATATGACAAGCGCCGCTTGAAAGGTGTGATCCTAGAGGAAGGGTCCTTGACCGCCCATGTGGTGATTGTTGCGCGGGCGATGGGCGTGCCGGTCCTTGGCCGCGCTTCGGGCATTCGCGGGATCATCCGTGATGGCGATGAAATCCTACTTGATGCAACCGCTGCCAGCGCCACCGTGCGACCATCCGCGCAGGTCGCCGATGCGTTTGAGGCACGCTTCGCGAAATCGCGCGAAAAGCAGGCGGCTTATGCCGAATTGCGTGATGTAGAACCGTTTACTCGTTGCGGCACCCGCATTCAGGTGATGATGAATGCGGGCCTGCGTGATGATATGTCCAGCCTGCCGCTGACTGGTGCAGACGGGGTGGGCCTCTTCCGCACCGAATTTCAATTCCTTGTTTCGGCAACGCTGCCGCAGCGGGAGCGGCAGACCAAGCTCTATCGCGATGTGCTGGATGCGGCGGGCGACAAGCCGGTCATTTTCCGCACCGTCGACATCGGCGGCGACAAGTCGGTGCCGTATCTCGCATCCGATATGTCGGCAGAGGATGAAAACCCGGCGATGGGCTGGCGCGCGCTTCGGCTGGCGTTGGAACGCGAAGGTTTGATGAAAGCGCAGGCGCGCGCCCTGTTAGAGGCCAGCAGCGGGCGGTCGCTTTATGTGATGTTTCCGATGGTATCCGAGCCATGGGAATTTGACGCCGCGAAGACCGTCTTTGACGAACAGCTCGCTTTCATGCGCAAGCACAAGAAGCAGCTACCCGATGCGATCCATTACGGCGCAATGTTGGAAGTGCCAGCGCTCGCCGAGGTGCTTGATCTGCTTCTGCCGAAACTGAGTTTTCTCTCGATTGGCACCAACGATCTGACACAGTTCCTGTTTGCTGCCGACCGCGCGAACCCCAGTTTGGCGACGCGCTATGACTGGCTGAGCATCCCCATCATGCGCTTCCTCCGCCGCGTGTCGCAATCGACCACAGGCAGCGGAGTAGATGTGGGCGTCTGCGGAGAAATGGGCGGGCGTCGTCTTGAAGCGCTTGCGCTGTTGGGAATCGGATATCGTCGTTTGTCGATCACGCCCGCAGCCGTTGGCCCGATCAAGGAGCTGGTGCGCCGAGTTGATCTGGCCGAGATTACCGAGGCGATGTCCGGTTGGCTCGGAGACCCTTCGGTCAATTTGCGCGAAGAATTAGCGGCTTGGGCTGCCGAACGCGGCATCGACGTCGATTGATCGAAAACTGGCGCTGAAGGTGCCCGAAAGCACGACGAGTCAGCGAGATCCTTGACACGGGGCACTCAGACATACTTTGTGCGTTCAACACAAAAGCGCCACGTAAAAATAATAAGGCCGGGTCATGGATAGCGAACACGAAAGCGAGACCGAGGAGCTGATCCCTTCGGGCCCCGGGGAAGACTTACGCGCCGCACGTGAGGGCAAGAAGCTCAAGCTAGAGCAGGTCGCTGCTGAAACCCGCATTCCGGTCCGTCATCTGGAGTCTATCGAAGCCGGACGCTTTGATGCCTTGCCGTCGCGCACATATGCAATTGGCTTTTCACGCACCTATGCAGGAATGGTAGGTCTGGACGGCGCAGATATCGCTGATCGAGTTCGCGACGAGTTGGCTGATGCCGACTATCATCGCAGCGGCATCGGAAGTGGCATGGAACCCGGCGATCCTGCCAAGCTGCCATCAACAGGCCTTGTCTGGTTTGCCGGAATTGCGGCTCTGATCCTGGCGATTGGCGCAATCGCCTTCTTCACCAGCTACTTCGGATCGGGTGCAGATCCCGCATCGCTCTTGGCTGGCACGGAAGATGCCGAAGAGGCAGCAAGCGAAGGAAATGACGGGGGGCAGGCTTCCTCCGCAGCGCCAAGTGCAAGCGGCCAAGTGGTGATTACCGCGTTGGAAGACGGCATCTGGGTCCGCTTTTACGAAGAGGGCGGCGAGCGCTTGCTCGAAAAGATCATGGAGAAGGATGAGACCTTTGAAGTGCCTACGACAGCCACCGATCCGCGCGTAAACACCGGCCTCCCGCACCTGTTGGCGATCACGATTGATGGTCAAAGCGTGCCCAAACTGTCCGAAGAGCAAGTGGTTCTCGCTGACGCACCAATTTCAGCCCAGGCACTGCTGGCTCGCGCTGATGCGGCGGACGGAACCTAACCCGCGATCAACCGATCCTTTCCCCCATTTCGAAGCCTTCCACACTCGACTTAAGGACTTCGAAAAGGCAAAGATTCGGCTCAGGTTCATGCAGCGGCGTGCATTTCGGCTTTCAATCAATGCACTGACGGCATGGAAAAGGAGCTCGAGACGAGATGAAAATTCGCGCCGCCCATAAGACAACCCGCATGCTCGCCGGCGTCCTTGCTGCAGCAACAGTTGCGACCACCCCAATCCCTGCGATGGCTCAGGATGATGTCTCCGAAGCTCGCATTCGCAAGATCGAAGCGGAAATCCGCGCGCTGCAGCGCAACGTGTTCCAGAACAATGAGAGCCAGTTTTTCCAGCCGGAAATCGCGCCGGGTGAAAGCAATCGCGCGACAACGACCAATCCGGCCAGCACGACGGCGGTGACCGATATTCTTGCGCGGTTGGATGCCATCGAGCAACAGCTTCAGCGCCTGACTGCCCAGACCGAAGAAAACGGCAACAAGCTGTCCGGTATGGAAACGCGCATCGCCGCACTGGAAAGTGCGCGCGAAGCCGAAGTGGCTGCGAATACCAGCACAGAGGCGGAAGGATCGGCAGCAGAAACGAACATAGCCGCAATGACGGGCGACGCCGCTAGCCGCGAGGTTCAGGGGCCAGTTGATACCGAGTCCACCTCAGTTGCACCGGCGACCGCCGCTTCGACAGGCCCGAGCGCATCGCGGCTTGCTGCAGTGCAGGCAATTACAAAGCCGCAGACCGACGATGCGGGCGATGATGACTATTCCTACGGCTTCCGCCTCTGGAATGCGGGCTTCTATCCCGAGGCGCGTCAGGCGCTTTCAGACTTTATCGAGAAGTATCCAAGCCACTCGCGTCAAACCTACGCACGAAACCTGCTTGGCCGTGCTTACCTCGATGATGGCAAGGCCGATGAAGCGGCGAGCTGGTTCATCAAGAACTATCAGAGCGACAAGCAGGCCCGCCGGGCACCGGACAGCTTGCTGTATCTCTCAGAAGCGATGATCGCTTTGAATGATACGCGCCGCGCTTGCATCGCGCTGGGCGAGTTTGCGAGCACCTATCCCGCTGTGGCTGGTGGTCGTCTCGCTTCCCAGTATCAGGCCAACCTCGGCAAGGTAGACTGCCAAGCCGAAGCAGCGAGCTGACGCGGGTTGATGGGCGGGGGCGCTGATTGATAGCTCGGCTTCATCTTCGGATTTCGATCCTGACCTGATCGCACGCTTAGCCCAGCGGCTGGCCTTTCTTTGGCCCGAAGACGAGCGCACCGGTCCGCTGGGCCTCGCCGTATCCGGTGGACCAGACAGTCTCGCACTGCTTTTGCTCGCGCACGAGGCTTTGCCAGGTGAGATTGCCGTGGCGAGCGTTGATCATGGACTGCGTCCCGAAGCGGCGAGTGAGGTTGCGCTGGTCGGACAAGTCTGCGCCGCTCGCGACATTTCCTTTACCCCGATCAAAGTTTCGGTCTCCGCCGGAAATCTTCAGGCGAAGGCCCGCGAGGCACGCTATGCGGCGCTGGGCGAATGGGTGCAGGCCCGTGGACTTGGCGCGCTTGCAACCGCGCATCACGCTGACGATCAGGCGGAAACGCTGCTGATGCGTTTGGCGCGGGGGAGCGGTTTGTCCGGGCTCGCGGGCGTGCGCGCGGCGACACTTCTACCAGATGGCGAAACACCACTGCTGCGTCCGCTGCTCGATTGGCGTCAGTCAGAATTGGAAGCTCTAGTGGCTCAAGCTGGCATCGATCCGGTGCGAGATCCCTCCAATTTGGACCGAAATTTCGACCGCGTCCGGGTGCGCGAGCATCTGGCCGATCAAAGAGATATCCTTTCCGTGGAAGGCCTCGCCAACAGCGCGCAACATCTATCCGAGGCTTGGCGCGCGCTGGAATGGTATGCGCAGCTCGACCGCGAAGAGATGGTGCACCGCGAGGATGATCTGGCGTTCCGATACTACGTCAATGTTCCGCGCGTGGTCGCTATCGAGACGATCCTGCACATCATTGACCAGCTGGGCGGCATTGCCACTCGCAGTGAAGCGGGCAGAGCCTATGACCGGCTCTGGCGCGGAGATAATGCGTCGATCAGCGGCGTGTTGATCACCCCCGGCGCGGAAGAGGTCGCGAAAGTTGGTGTGACGATGCGCGTCTGGCGGTTCTCACCGGAACCGCCCAGAACATCGCATTGACGACGGTTGCTTAGCCGATCTTGTCGCCCACGCCGATCAGGCCACCGCGTGTGATCACCACGATGTCGCCGCGCTTGGCCGCTGCGAACAGCTTTTCGGCAAACGGGTTTGGAACACCGACACAGCCATGGCTGGCATAGCCGTTGATGACTTCAGAACCATGTATGGCAATACCGCTCCACGTCAGGCGCAAGGTCCACGGCATCGGAGCGTTGTCGTACTTCTCCGAGACGTTGTCCTTTTCCTTGGTCAGGATCTTGAAGTTACCGAGCGGAGTAGGGTGCTTGCGCGTGCCGAGCAGCGCCACTGCGGTGCCAATCTCGTGACCGTCGCGGAATGCGCTGATGATGCGGGCGTTGAGGTCAACCGTGATGACCAGCTTGCCCTTCTTCGGCGCATTGGATTCGTCCCAGAACCATTGGCCGTATCGAAGCGTGCCGGGGACATCCAGAATGCTCTTGATGACGAATGGGTCTTTCTTGGCGACGCGACGTGACAATGCAGGTGCGCTTGGCTTTGGCGCGGGCAACTGCTGCACGGTCGGGTTCGAGATCATGCGAATTGCCGGAGTGCGTTCAGCAGGTGCAGCGGGCGGCGCTGGCACAGCCTGATCGACCGAACCCAGTTCGTCCTCTGCCAGCGGCGGCAGACCGGGCTCAAATGGCTCAGGCGAAGCACCAGCGGTTTCGGGTTCTGCATAGGGCTGCGTCGAAGACGGATCGACCACTTTGGAGTCTTCTCCGGTATCCGGATCAATTGCGCGGATAGCTTCTTCAGCTTCCTGAGCAATCTGCTCGGCAGTGTCAGCGACTTCGCTGGCCGATTGGGCGATAGCAATGCCTGCACCACCAAGACCGATGGCAAGCGTCAGCGCGGCGGCCGCGCGAAAGGGAGTGATCTTCGTCATAACGCAATCATTATGACTCGATTCTGGCTTAACTACCAGTGACTAACGCGCCCGCGTCCCTGTGAGGGACGACCCGAGCCGCCATTCGTTAACGGCGAATCTTACCCATGCGCGCCGAAATGGTTGGCTATGGTCGTCGAAATCCGCAGCATCAGAGCATAAGCCCGCTCAATCGGATCGATTAATTCGCGGCCAATCTGGGCATAGCCTTCGGTCGCCGCATCGGGGTAATCCGCAGGGGCAGTGACGGCAAAGTCATCAGGCGCGGGGAAGCTGGTCGGGAAGGCGCGGCGCATTTGCGCAAGCGCATCGTCGATCCGCAAGCTGAACACCATTTCGAGCACATCTTCGCGGCTGATATCGTTGGCACGGCTAAACACCGGCACCGACACCGCTTTGATGAAGATGTGCTGGAAGAGGGCAAGGCGCAGCGATTGCGCGGCGCCGATCAGACGGCGTGTGGTCTCGCGTTCCTCGTTGCGCTCCTCCGCCGGAAGCAGATCGAGCAGGCGGTGAAACTTCAGCGCATCGACTCGCAATTGTGATGCGAGGCGGCGATAAGTGCCCGCACGGTCATCCTCGGTCAGATACTCGGCCAACGTTTCGCAAGCATCCGACAGATGCGGCTCAGTCCCGCGATAGGGGCGGCTTGCCCAATAAGCCGAGTTGAACAGCTCGCCATGCGCCGCAACCGTCTTAATGCTCGCCAGCGCGTTGGAAGCCTGCGCAAGACGCAGCAATTGCTGGCCGCGGTCGCTCGCTTCAAGAAGCGCGGCGACTTCTTCGTAATTGCCATCTGCCGCACTGCCGACGCCAGATATGACATTCACCGGATAGCCGAGCTGTTGCAGGATCGAGTTATGCGGGATTGCACGAATTTGCCGCAGGTTCATGTCGCGATCAGCGGAGAGGTCCGACTGGCGCCGAGACACACGGCTGCCTGTGGAATTGAGCAGGCCTAGACCAAACGCGGTCACCGCACGCGAGTAAGTCTTGCTGCGCAGATGCCGCCGCTGATGCGTGCGGATCGCGCGGTAGAAATCGAGGCTGATATCGGTGCGCTCGTAAAGCGGGTCAGCGCAAACTTCGGAGCGTTCAGGCTCTTCGGTGATGATGCGGGTCAGCGTGGCACGCGCTAGCTCTGGGCGGGCAAAGTGGAGATACCCGTCGCCGCCTTGGAAGCTGACCTCCGGCTCCAACGCAATCTTGTTGCGAATGAAGCGGCTGCGCGCCCATTCGCTCATCGGCCAAGTCAAACGGTCGGCAAAACCGCCAGGGTGCGCGCCGCGGCCCATGCTCTCACCATGCGTGTTGAAGATCAGCGCCGCGACATCGGTGAGGCCGTTCTTGGCCATAGCCTGCGCAAAGCGGCCTTGAAGGCGCTCGATGGCAAGGCTGGCGGGGATTTGCCCGACAAAGCGGCCAGCATCGGAAAAACCCGTTTGAATGCAGGCGCGCCCGCGCAGGCGCGCATATTGCTGGTACTGCTCTTCCTCGCACAGAGCATCGAGGAAACGGCCGCCATGCTCCAGCGCGCTCTCGGTCTCGAACAAGGGCGAAACATCGACCTTGTCCTCGATCCCGAACAGCTTTGAGAAGTAAAGCGCGGCAAGGATCGTGGAGGGCTGTTCGCACTCCGCAATAAGCATGCGGATCGGCGTGTCGGCATCGATATGGCCAAGGATTTGCGCCATAGCGAGGAATTGCCGGGTCGCGGTCGAGCTTTCGATGGCGAGGCTGGCGAAATTGGTGCGTTTGGGCTGCACTTCTTCCAGCATCCCGCGCAAGGTCGCCATTGCACCCTTGCTGGCGAGATCAAGCTCGGGCGTCTCGTGCATTTGCGCGCGGATGGCGTTATGCAGCTGCTTCGCGTTCACACGGAAGTGAATGTGGCCCATGCCCAGCCCGTCGGCACGCATCGCAGCGACGAGCGTCTTGAGCGCGATGGCGCGATCGGTTTCTGCTTCGCGTGCCTCGGTTTCCAGTGCCTCAATGATGGCGGTGAGACTGGTCAGCTTGGCCGGATTGTCTGCTGTCAGGCGGTTGGCGGCTGCGGACAGGTCATTGGGTGCGGTCAAGTCTTCGGCGAAGTCTTTCGCGCTGGATACGGCATGTTCGGATCCGGCCCGCAATGTTGCGATCAGCGGGTGGCTGTCATCAATGGCCGAAAGGTCGTGGGCGTAACGGCCCAACCGTGCCGCTTTTTCCGACAGTCGGAAACGGATGGAGGTGTACCATTTGATATCGGTGCGCCCGTCCATGTCGTATCCGACCCAGCTCGCAAAGCGGAACGGCAGGGGAGACAATTCCTGCCATTTATCAGGCCATTGCTGCGCAGCATGCTGCAGCACGGATCGCACAATCTCTGTCCGCGCATCTTGTGCGTTGGCGAGTGCTGAAACGACTTCACCATGCTCGAAATCGAGCGTGATCGCCGGACGCTCGGTCCCTGCGACGCACACCGCGTTGGTCACGTCGCCATCGCTCGCGGCAGCATCGGCGACCGCGGCGGACTGCTCCGGGGTCAACAAAAAGGTCGGGTGCGCGGTGAAAACGGTGTGCAAGCTGGGTTTTTCCCAGCGCGCGCGAAATGCATCGAAGTCGTCGGTCTCATGCAGAACCGCCGAGAGCGCCTCTGCATTCGCATCCACAGCAATCGGAGCAAGGTTCCGCTTCAGCTTCGTCGCGCGGGCCTGAAGGCTGGCGCATTCCAGTTCCTCCACCAGTGCCTCGATCTGGTCGAGGTCAATGCCGTCTCCTTCCAGAGCACGGGAGAGGTCGAGACCCAGCTGGAAGACAGGGTTGAACAGAGGTGTTTCGCGGGTGCGCTGATGCAGGTCCTTCAACCGATCCAGCAGATCAGGGACAGTCGAGAGCGTCAGCGCATCGGTCATTCACAGTGTTCCTTGGCAAAAGCGGCCGCGGCGCCGAACAGGCCCGGCTGGGGGTGCGTTATCAGTTTAACCGGCATATCTGCCATCATTCCTGCAAAGCGGCCTTTTGCCGCGAAGCGCGAGGCAAAGCCGGATGCAAGCAGCGTTTTACGGATGCGGTATCCCAGACCGCCCGCGATCACGACTCCGCTTGCGCCCTGGATCAGGGCGATGTCACCTGCGACCGAACCGAGCGCGAGGCAGAACCGGTCAACGGCGGCGGCGGCAAGGCTGTCATCACCGGAAATGCCTGCGGTCCAGACCTCGATGTCGTCCATTTCGACCACGGCACGGCCCTCCATCGCGGCGAGTGTTTCGTAAATGTCGACGATGGCCGGGCCGGAAACCACACGCTCGTCGGAAACGCGGGTGTGCCTTTTGCGTAGACGGGCGAGGATGGCGTCCTCGATCGAGTCCACGGGAGCGAAATCGCCATGCCCGCCTTCTGTCGATTGGACATTCACCTCGCCATGCGGCCCACGCCAGAAGTGCGCGACGCCAAGGCCGGTCCCCGGGCCAAGTACGCTGATCGTGCCGGTGGCGGGCAGCGGTTGATCGGGGCCAGCCAAATGGATGAACTGATCTTCCGGTGCGCGCGCAGCGGCATGGGCAACAGCCGCGAAATCATTCACCAGAGTATAATTCTCGCAGCCGAGTTTTTCCGCGATCAGCGGCGGACGGATCATCCAAGGGTTGTTGGTGAAGCGGATGATGTCGGGCTTGATCGGCCCCGCAATCGCCATTGCGACACCATTGGGCAAGGTGCCGCCCATACGGTCACGGTAATCCTCCCACGCCGTTTGGAAGCTGGCATGATCTTCAGTGTGCAGCGTGACCGGGTCAGCGAGAGTAATCGCTCCGTCCTCGGCGATGGACGCGATGGTGAAGCGCGCGTGGGTGCCCCCAATATCGACCGCGACGATATCCCTTGTTGCCGCCATCTCTTAGAGCCCTGCGCTCGCGAGAATGGCTGATGCGCCCTTCTCTGCGCTGTCAGCTTGCAGCTGCATGATCCGGTACATCTCCCGCCCGACGCCCCATTGCGGCGCAGGGTCGGGTGCTGGGGTGCGGCCGGCGAGATCGGCTGTGGTCGAAACCTCGCCAGTGGTGGCGCAGACCTTCACCATGTCGCCATCTTGCAAGCGCGACAGCGGCCCGCCTCCCTTGGCTTCCGGCACGCAGTGGATCGCCGCCGGCACTTTGCCCGACGCGCCCGACATGCGGCCATCGGTCACCAGCGCGACCTTGTGCCCGCGATCCTGAAGGACGGCGAGCGACGGGGTGAGCGAGTGCAGTTCCGGCATGCCATTGGCGCATGGCCCTTGGAAACGGACAACGACCACGACATCCTTGTCGAGTTCGCCTGCCTTGAAGGCGGTGACCACGTCTTTCTGGTTCTCGAATATGCGGCACGGTGCTTCGACGGTGAAGCGCTCGAGCGCGACGGCGGAGGATTTGAAACATGCGCGGCCAAGATTACCGGTCAATAGCTTCATCCCGCCATCAGGCTGGAAGGCTTCGGCAACCGGGCGCAGCATCGTGTCGTCACGGCTTTCGGTGACGGGCGACCAGCCAAGGTCATCGCCATCCATCACCGGCTCTGAGGTGTAGGCCTCCATCCCGCCATCCCACACGGTCAGGATGTCGCCATGCGCAAGCCCTGAGTCGAGCAAGGTGCGGACCACATAAGACATGCCGCCCGCCTGATGGAAGTGGTTCACGTCGCCCGATCCGTTGGGATAGACGCGTGCGAGCAGCGGCACGACGCTGGAAAGTTCGGCAAGGTCGGTCCAATCGAACACAACGCCAGCGGCGCGCGCCATGGCCGGAATGTGGATTGCGTGGTTGGTCGATCCGCCGGTCGCAAGCAGGCCGATCACCGCATTCACAATGGCCTTTTCGTCGACCACCTGCGCCAGTGTCCGCTCGGTTGTGCCGGCCAGCTCCGCCAAGCGATGCACCGCCGCGCGGTCGAGCGCTTGGCGCAATTTGGTGCCCGGTGTGACGAACGCACTGGCGGGGACATGCAGCCCCATCATCTCCATCATCATCTGGTTGGAGTTTGCGGTTCCATAGAATGTGCAGGTGCCCGGCGAGTGATACGAACCCAGCTCGCTTTCGAGTAATTCGTCTCGGCCGATCTCGCCCGCAGCGTATTTCTGGCGGGTTTCCTGTTTCTGCTTGTTAGAGATACCGCTCGGCATCGGGCCGGAGGGGACAAACACGGCGGGCAGGTGGCCAAAGCGCAATGCGCCCATCAGCAGACCCGGTACGATCTTGTCGCAAATGCCCAGACACGCGATCCCGTCATACATCTGGTGGGACAGCGCAACGCCGGTCGACAGTGCGATTACATCGCGACTGATGAGCGACAGTTCCATCCCGTCCTCGCCCTGGGTCACACCATCACACATGGCAGGGGTGCCGCCCGCGACCTGTGCGGTGGCGCCGATTTCGCGGGCATAGATCTTCATGCGGTCGGGATAGCGACCATAGGGCTGATGCGCGGAAAGCATGTCGTTGTATGCGGAGACGATCCCGATATTCGGACCGCGCCGCATCTTCATCGCGTCCTGATCTTCGAGTGCGCCCGCAAATGCGTGGGCGAGGTTGGAGCAGGCGATATCCTTGTGTTCAGGTTTGCGGTCGCCTTCACGCTTCATCAACTCAAGATAGGCCGCACGGCTCGCGCGCGAGTTCTCGATCACCCGCTGGGTTACGCGGTGGATAGTGTCGTTCAACTCAGTCATGCCAAGTAACCCCGTCGCGTTCGGCCAGCGCGATGGCGGCGCTCGGCCCCCAAGTCCCCGCGTTGTACGTCTTCGGTTTGATCTCTACCTCTTCCCAAACCTCGCGGATCGCATCGACCCATTGCCACTGCGCCTCGACCTCGTCGCGGCGCACAAACAGCGTCTGATCCCCGCCGATCAGATCGAGCAGCAAGCGCTCGTATGCAATCCGGCGGTGCTGCCCGACAAAGGCATCGGGCATGGTGATTTCGAGCGGAATTTCGCGCAGTTTGACGCCATCCGTGCCCAGGCCCGGGACCTTCGCCATCAGCGAAAGCGTGATGTTCTCTTCGGGTTGAATGCCGATCAGCAATTTGTTCGGCTGCATTCCTGCGCCCAGACTTTCGAAAATCGAGTGCGGGACACAGCGGAATTGCACGACGATCTCGGTCACGCGCTCCGGCAAGCGTTTGCCGGTTCGCAGATAGAAAGGCACGCCCTTCCAGCGCCAATTGTCGACATGCGCCTTGATCGCGACGAAGGTTTCAGTGTCGCTGTCTTTGCCCAGCTCCTCGTCATAGCCCGGCACCGCCGCACCATCGACTGCGCCTTTGCGATATTGGCCGGTGACGACTTCGGTTTTGGAAACAGGCCGCAGCGCGCGCAGCGCCTTCACCTTCTCGTCACGCACTGCGGTCGCATCAAAGCTGGTCGGCGGCTCCATCGCCACCAGAGCCAGCAATTGCAGCATATGGTTCTGCACCATGTCGCGCATCGCGCCGCTATCGTTATAATAGGCCACGCGCGATTCCAGACCGACCGTTTCCGCAACGGTGATCTGGACGTGGTCGATGTAGTTGGAGTTCCACAACGGCTCGAACAGGATATTGGCAAAGCGCAGCGCAAGCAGGTTCTGCACTGTCTCTTTTCCCAGATAATGGTCGATGCGGAAAATGCGGTCTTCGCTGAAAGCCTCGGCCACAGCGTCATTGATCGCACAGCTGCTTTCGAGGTCGGTGCCGAGCGGCTTTTCGAGCCCTATGCGCACATGATCGCCAGTGAGGCCTGCATGCTCCAGACCGGCAATGGTTGGGCCGAACAGGCTGGGCGCAGTGGAGAGGAAAATCGCAAGACCGCCTTCACCATCCTCGCTGGAAGACGGGCCGACTTTCTTGGCCAGCGCGTCAAAGCCCTCAAGTGTCGATGCGTCGAGCGCCTGATAGCTCAGTTTGTTGAGGAAATGCGCCATCCCGCCGCGCCGCTCGGCGGGCAGAAAAGTCTCCAATGCCTCACGCGCCATGTTGCGAAACTCGGCATCGCTCATTTCGCTTCGCGCGGTGCCGATGATGCGCAGTTCTTCGGGCAGCAGGCCGTCCGCATCCAGTGCGCAAAGCGAGGGCAAAAGCATGCGCCGTGACAGATCGCCGGTGGCCCCGAAAAGGAGCAGCCGATCAGCAGAAATCACAGGCATATCCATTCAACGCATCTCCCATGGGCATAGCTTCACAAACTATACCCCTCTTACCTAGCGCGCGCAGGTTTTCTCGGCCATAGGTCGCATAGCTATTCAAATGTGATCTTTGGAAGAGGGTTCCTTTCTTGGACGCCACCCGCAAACCCGGCCGTGTCACCAGCTTTGAAGTTGCCGAACGCGCTGGCGTGAGCCAGCCGACCGTTTCGCGCGCGCTGTCGGGCTCCTCCATGATCAGCGAGGCAACGCGCGAAAAGGTGCTCGCTGCAGCCAAAGAGCTGGGATACTTCGTCGATGAGCGCGCCGCGCGGTTGCGGCGGGGGCACACCGGCACGCTCGCGACAGTCGTCATCTGTCAGGAAGGTGCGCGGGCGCGCGATGTAAACCCGTTTTCCTATGCGCTGCTGGGCGGCATTTGCGCGGCGGCATCGGAACAGGGCCTGGAAGTTCTGGTCTCGCTGCAATCCGAAGAAGACAAGCTGTTTGGCAACTTCGTCGAGCGTGGCCAGGCCGAGGGGCTGATCGTCATCGGCACCACGGCCAACCGCAAAGCATGGGATTACTTCCGTAAGATTGGCGAGCAGACTTCGCCAATCGCCTATTGGGGCTCGCCGACGGGTGATCTCGATTGGGTGTCGTCCGACAACGAAGGTGGCGCACGGCTCGCGGCGGAACATTTGGTGGCAAAGGAGTGCAAGAACCTCGTTTGCGTTGGATCACGCGGCAGCCCGCAACGCCAGTTTACCGAGCGCGCCGATGCATTCCTGGCCAGCGCAAAGGAGCTGGGCGTATCGGCCGAGCTGGTACAGTTCGAACCGGGCAAACCGCGAAGCGAGCAGGGGCGCATGGCGGCCAAAGCCATTTTAGATAGCGGCAAGCCATTTGATGGCATTTTCGCAGTTTGCGATGCGGTGGCCTTCGGGGTGCTCGACGCCTTGCACGAAGCGGGCGTCGCGGTACCGGATCAGGTCAAGCTGGTCGGGTTTGACGGTATTCCTGCAGGCGAAATCGCCAACCCTCCGCTGACTACAATAGAGCCCGATCTCGATCAGGCAGGCCGCCTGCTTGTCGACGCGGTAACCGGCAAGAACGAAAGCCCTAATGTCCAGCGCGTGCCGGTTCGACTGCTGGAACGCTTCAGCGCCTGAGCAGGTCGAGAAAAAGCGAACAAATCCAAAGAAAAAGCCGTTTTTATCCCATCTGGGATATTAAGCGCAGCGAATCCCGCATCTAGTTGGGAGCCCTCTTTCAAATCGGCGCAAGGGTCGCGTCGGTATCCAATGGAGGGTTCTACCCATGAAGAATATTGCACTTGCACTGGCTGGCGGCATGCTGGCCACCGGCTTTGTCGCTATTGCTCCTGAGCCTGTCGAAGCTTCGTCTGGTCCGTTCGACAAGCTTAAGAAGAAAAAGAAGCAGGCCGAGGATGCCGCCCGCACGGCGGGCTCAGTTATCAACCGTGGCAGCAACTCAAACTCGCCTCGCACCGGTTCTCGTTACGCTGGTCACAAAGGGAAGGCGGCGCCTGCTCCGGCGAAGTACGTTCAGCAATTGAACTGCGCCAATCTTGGCCTTGGTAACGCGTTTATCGCCCAAGCTGGCGATTACACCTTCAGCCAGGGGCTCAACACCGAAAAGCGTGGCGGCCTGATTGATCGCAAGCCTGTCACGGCCACCAATGGTTGTCTGTTCCCTTCGATGGGAACGAACGACGTTCTGTATGTTGAGTTCGACAAGGCGAAGTACGCGGGCAACAAATACGCCTATGATCTGCAGTGCGTTTCTTATGACGGCAGCGAGCAGCTCAATCGCGGAACGCGTCCCCCGGCGGACAACTACAAGGGCAAGGATGTGATGCTCCACACCGGCCACTCGCTTGGCTACACGCCGACGGCCTCGGGCAGCAATTCGAGCCGTTCGGACGCATACGACAAATATCTGGATGGCCGTGGTCGTTCGATGCTGACGTTCAACATGCCAGCGCTGCACACCGATCGCGGGACGGATTTCTTCTGCCAGCACTACAATAAGAACACTGGCAAGGTCGCTCTTGCCTTCACGTTCCGCCGCGGTCCGGGCAGCTAATGCCCTGTCTGTGACTACGGCAGGCGGCGGCTGGCAGAGGCGACCCGTAAACAGCTCACCAGTCGCCGCCGCTCTTTCCCAATCAAAAAAGGAAACACCCATGCGTATCAAAGTTGCATTTATCTCTGCCGTTCTGGCTCTCGGCACTGCGCCGGTTATCGTCACTCCCGCCGCCGCGCAGTCGGCCTCTTCGGTCGTGGCAAAAGACGGCTCGTGCCCCAAAGGCTTCAAGCAGAGCGGCAGCAGCTGCAAATCATCAAGCCAGGTCGCGATCACCAAGATCGGATCGTGCCCGACCGGATTTAAGGCGTCCGGCAATTACTGCGTCGGCGACAAAGGCGATGAAGCCATCGTGCGCAGCGGTTCGTGCCCCAGCGGCATGAAGGCTTCGGGCAAATATTGTGTGAAATAAGCGGATTGCGCGGTATGGGCGCAAGTGAAATGCCAAGCGACAGCCCAAATGATGATTTGATTCAGGCGGCATATGGGGTCGTTTCGCGGCCGCAGCGCCTGATCGAATTGCTGGAAACCCTGCAAGATCAGTCACAGGCGAGCGACGACAGCGTCGTTCCGTTGGCACCTCACTTCGCCCGTATCACGCAGATGATTGACGAGATCGACCCCAATATCGGGGACGATTTTGACAGCTTTCACCCCGGAGAGCCCGACGATGGTGCTTCGGGTGATGTTGTTGAGGTTCAATCGGCCAATGCGCATCTGACGCTGTCTTCTGAAGCACGGGTCATTGATTTTGACAGCGCGGTTTTCGAGAAGGCTGATGTCGAAAGTGGTGAATATTTGCCCGCATGGATGACCGAAGCGGACCCGAACGGGTATCGCGATTTGAAAGCTGCCTTGCGCGCTGGCTCGTTCTCCGAAGCGATGCTGATCCGGCTGTGCATCGACCCCGATGATCTGGCCGGGCGCTTGTTTGCGGTTGAGCCGGCCTCGCAGCCCGAAGGTGCAGTTGGGCTGAGAGTGATCCGGCTGCGCTGGAATGAAGATCGCGGCGTGGTCTTCTCGCAAGTCTTACGACTGACCGATACCGAAAGCCAATTGGCGCGGTACATCGTGGACGGGCTTTCCATCCGCCAATTTGCCGAGGCGCGCGGGCGATCACTGGGCACCGCCCGCAATCAGGTGAAAGCCATGCTGCGCAAGCTTGGCCTTGGGTCGCAGATCGAGCTTGTTTCGCTTTATGCAGGTTTCGACGCCAGCATGGCCGCCATCGCGCGCGGCGACGGTCAGAAAACGGACAGCGACGAAGGTTTCGTCTTCGAACTGCCTGACGGGAACATAATACCCTATGAACTACACGGTGACCCGAATGGTCGCCCGATCCTGTTTCTTCACGCAACCGCTGATGGCGCTTATCTGACCAAGGGGCAGGAGGCCGCGGCGCGGGCCAATGGGCTTCGCGTGATCGCGCCCTGGTTGCCGTTTTATGCCGGCAGCCAGCTCGAAGAGACCGGCCTTGGCGCGGTCGACATCTACATTGATCGCATTGAGGCGCTGCTCGATCATCTTGGCGTAGAGGCCTGCCCGATTGTCACCGTGCGGGTTGCCGCGCCCTATGGCTTCAGAGCAGTTCAGCGCGACCCGAACCGCTTCAAGGCATTGGTCACGGCAGGCGCGGTTACGCCTGCGCGCGATGCCAGTGATTTCTCGCACCTTGCCATCGGCTACCGTGCGCCCATGCGTTTGGCCCGCACCGCGCCCTCGTTCGTAAAGCTCTATTTTGCCGCCACCGCCGCGATGGTTCGTAAAGGCGAGGGCGGTAAGTTCTTCCGCAGCCTTTACGGCAAAAGCCCGGCCGATCTTGCCACGTTGGAAGAACCCGAAGTGGTCGAGAATGTACGCCGATCGCTGCGCCGCACATTCGAGGACGGTTATCAATCCACGCTGCAGCAAACCTTGATGAGCGCGAGCGACTGGTCGCGGTTTTGCAGCGATATCGATGTGCCAGTCCGCATGATTTGCGGACGCGAGGACGGTCTTGCGCCGCCCGAAAAAGTGGTGGAGTTCTGCGTGACATACGGCTTCGATGCAGTCGGTCCGCTCGACAATGTCGGTAGCCTTGCCATGCACCAGGTCGCGCGGTTGGTGTTCGATACCGTGGCGCGCTGGGCCTAGATCGCGTCGACCTGCACGCTGCAAGACAGCAGCCGATGCGGGGCAAATGTCGTCAGAAAGCTGACGTCAGCGGCATCGCGTCCCACGCCGATAATCGCAGTGCTCGCGGACTCCGCCATGCCTGTCGTATCGACCATGTGCCATGATCCCTTCGCCGGATCGGCGGGGGCAGCCAGAAATACCTGCGCCACAGCGTGGAAATCCTGCGGTGTCACATCTGGCCCATAGCACGCGACATAGCGGGCAGGGATCATTGATGCCCGAGCGAGTGTGACCAGAACATGCGCATAGTCGCGGCAGACACCCTGCCGCGCGACGAAGCTGGCAGCGGCATCGGTCGAAGCATCGCTGGCGCCGGGCGCATACGTAAAATGGTCGCCGATCCATGAACGGATCGCCTCTATTCGCGCGCCGCCTTCGGTTTCGCCGAACTGTTCTGACACGTAATTCTGGAACGAGTCCGCCGGGCAATAGCGTGAGTCGAACAGATACTGCATCGCTTCGGCAGGCAGGTCTTGAGAGGCGACGGCGAGGGCCTTGGAAAGATCGCTTTGCGGTGGGCGCGTGACGTTGATTTTCGCGCGATAATCAACCTCGACCCGACCTTGGCCTGTGATCCAGAGGCGCTCGCCGACATCGTCATGCGCGGATGTGCGGGTCATCTCGCCCACGCGCGGGATAGTGGTTGCGCTTTCGGTGATCGATTGCCTCGCCACATCCGCCGCCTCGAACTGCAACAGCGCATCGGCTGGCTGGTCCATTTCAAAGACAAAGCGGGTGGCGATCTGGACCTTGGTCACCCGTCAGCAATCACGCCGAACAGGTCGTGTGCATCGGCCTCTTCGACCTCGACGGTGACGATATCGCCCGCAGTAAGGCTCTCGGGCACGTTGCGAAGATACACCGCGCCGTCGATCTCTGGCGCGTCTGCCTGGCTGCGGCCTGTCGCGCCGATATCGCCATCCTCGTCCGGTTCGCCAACCTCGTCGATGATGACGGGCAGCGTCTTGCCGACCTTGGCGGCGAGCTTCGCGGCGCTGATCCGCTCGGTCACCTCCATGACGCGGGCGTATCGCTCTTCCTTCACCTCTTCGGGCACCGGATCGGGCAGGGCATTGGCCGCTGCACCTTCAACCGGCTCGAAGCGGAACGCGCCAACCCGGTCGAGTTGCGCCTCTTCAAGCCAGTCGAGCAGATATTTGAAATCATCCTCGGTCTCACCGGGGAAACCAACGACGAAGCTGGAGCGGATGGCGATCTCGGGGCAGATCTCGCGCCACGACTTCAGTCGCTCGAGCACTTTCGCCTCGTTGGCCGGGCGGCGCATGCTCTTGAGCACGCTTGGTGCGGCATGCTGGAACGGAATGTCGAGGTACGGGGTCAGAAGCCCCTCGGCCATCAGCGGGATGACCTTGTCGACATGCGGGTAGGGGTAGACATAGTGCAGCCGCACCCAAGGCGGGGTGCCGTCGGCGGTCTGAAGCTGGCCAAGCTCGCGCGCCATATCGGTCATGTGGGCGCGCACTTCGCGACCTTTCCAAGGCTTGGCTTCGTGGCGAGTGTCGACGCCGTAAGCGCTGGTGTCCTGAGAGATGACCAGCAGTTCCTTGGTGCCCGCCGCAACCAGCTTCTCCGCTTCGCGCAGCACCGCGTCGATCCGGCGGCTCGCCAGCTTTCCGCGCAGGTCTGGGATGATGCAAAACGAGCAGGAGTGATTGCACCCCTCGCTGATCTTCAGATAGCTGTAGTGACGCGGTGTGAGTTTCACGTCCGGTTGCGGGATCAGGTCGATAAACGGACCTTGAGTCGGCGGGGCGTGTTCGTGAACTGCTTCCACCACGTCTTCATACTGATGCGCGCCGGTCACCGCGAGCACTTGCGGATGCGCTGCGCGGATGGCGTCGGCCTCATCACCCATGCAGCCGGTTACGATCACGCGCCCGTTTTCCGAAATCGCCTCGCCAATCGCGGCAAGGCTCTCCTCCTTGGCGGAATCGAGGAAGCCGCAGGTGTTCACCAGCACCACGTCGGCGCCCTCGTAATCGGGGCTCATGGCATAGCCATCGGCGCGCAGACGGGTGAGAATACGCTCGGAATCGACCAGCGCCTTTGGGCAGCCGAGGCTGACCATGCCGACCTTCTTCTGGTCTGGAATCGAGGTTGTAGAGGTAGTCATTTCGCGCGGGCCTCTACACCGGATGCTCGATCTGCGCTAGCTAAGTCACATAAAGGGAGGGATACTCATGGGTGATTTTGCATTGTGGCCGGTGCTGGCCGGAGCTGCCGCGTTCTTTATGGTCGGGGCGATATGGTACGGCGTGCTGTTTGGAAAAGCGTGGCAGAAAGCCGCCGGAATGTCTGACGAAGACGTGCAGGGCGGCAATATGGCGCTCATATTCGGGCTGACATTTGTGTTCGAATTCTTGATCGCGATGGTGTTGTGGCACCTTATCGCGCGCACCGGAGCGCAGCCGCATGTGGTGATGATGATGGCAGTTGGCTTCGCGGTCGGGATCATGGTCCCGGCGATCGGGATCAACTATCTCTATCAGCGCAAATCACTGGCGCTGTTCGCGATAGACAGCGCACACTTCATCTTAGGCATGGCCGCGATGGGAGGCGTTTTTCTGTTGTTCTTGTAGTCGGGCCAATACTACGTCTTGGGATCGTCGCCTTTCCCGGAGCCGTTTTCGGTAGGGACGATTTCAACCACAATATCGCCGGGCTCGAGATTCTGGCACTCGTCTTCCCAATATCCGATGGCGCGGCCATTGCGGTAGATGCGAAGGCCCCGGCCACCAGTCTTTAGGTCAGTGATCGCCTTACCGCATTCGTCCTCGGTCACCACGCGCTCGACCAACTGGACGCGGCCAGTCACTGAAGCGAGGTCGGCAAGGTAGTCTGCGATGTGCGCTCCCTTTGCGCTGCCTGCCAGCAGTAAGCCGGTGAAGCGCACCGGGTTGATGACATTGTCCGCGCCGGCCTGCCGGGCGAGCAATTCGTTATCCGCCGCGCGCACAACCACGCTAATCGGAACATCGGGTGCAAGGTGGCGGACGGTCAGGACGATCAGGATCGAGGTGTCATCGCGGCCCGCAGAAACCAGAATGCTCTGTGCTTTGTGGATGCGGACGGCCTTGAGCGTATCGTCGCGCGTCGCATCAGCGGGGAGCACATTGACGCCGAGTTTCTCAGCCTCGGTCAGGCGGTCCTCGCTCGGGTCGACCACCACGATGTTGCTGGGGTCAGAGCCGCGCTCGATCAGCTCGTTGACGCTTTCGGAGCCCGACACGCCATAGCCGAGCACGACGATGTGGTCGGTCAATTGTTCCTGAATACGGGCCATGCGGAACTTCTCCCAGCTGCGCTTGATAATGAATGTGTAGGCGGTGCCGACAAAGATGAAAAACACGGCGAAACGGATGGGGGTGACGATCACGGCCTCTTTGAACCGGGCACTTTCGCTAACCGGATGAATGTCGCCAAATCCCGTCGTCGTGATCGAGATCATGGTGAAGTAAACCACGTCGAGGAAGCTGATATGATTGTCGACATTGTCGACCAGGCCTTCGCGGTCGAACCAGTGGATCATCACCACGACCATGATCAGGAAGAGAGCCGCGCCCAAGCGGATGCCTAGATCGGCCCAGACCGGCAGAGGCACCGCGCGGCGCAGCGGTTTGAACCGGCGAATGCGTTTCCGCTTTGCCTTTGAGCTCTCCACCATGCTTCTCGTGCCGTTAGCCATCTATCCGAACCGCTCGGCGAGCGTATCAATGCTTGAATAGTGCGTAAGGTCGAGCTGAAGCGGAGTCACCGCAATGTGGCCATCATCGATCGCTTCCAGGTCGGTGCCGTGGTCGAGCGTGTGCTCGATCGCGTGCAGGCCGAACCAGAAATAGCGGTGGCCGCGTGGGTCTTTCCCCTCGACGATGCTACCGCGCGAATAATCGTGGAAGCCTTGTCGCACGACACGAATGCCTTTGATGTCATCGGCGTGGCGCGGCGGGAAGTTGACATTGACCAGTGTTCGCTCGGCGAATGGCGCGTCGAGCAGAGGTTTGATGACTTTGGTGCCCCATGCTCGGGCAGCGGAGAACAGATCGTCGGGCGCGTTCTCGGCGCGCGAATAGACTTGGCTCAATGCGATCGAGCGGATGCCCGCCAGCGCGCCTTCGATGGCGGCGGAGACGGTGCCGGAATAGGTGATGTCATCGCCAAGGTTTGCCCCCCGATTGACGCCGGAGAGGATCAGGTCAGGCGGTCCGTCCATCACTTCGCGCAGTGCCATCATCACGCTGTCCGTCGGCGTGCCGGTGACGGCAAAGCGGCGCTCGGCAAATTGCTGCAAGCGCACCGGGTGGTTGAGCGTCAGAGAGTGTCCCGCGCCCGATTGCTCCTCCGACGGTGCGCAAACCCAGATATCATCGGAAAGCTGCCGTGCGATCTCTTCCAGCACCTCAAAACCCGGCGCGTGATAGCCATCGTCATTGGTCAGCAGGATCTTCATTTAGGCGGCAGGCTCCAGCTTGGTCACTCCGCCCATATAGGGGTGCAAAACCTCGGGCACCACCACGCTGCCATCGGCCTGTTGGTAATTTTCGATAATGGCGACCAGCGTGCGGCCGACGGCGAGGCCGGACCCGTTGAGCAGGTGGAAGTACTCGCTCTTTTTCGAGCCTTCGGGCCGGTAGCGAGCATTCATCCGGCGCGGCTGATAAGTGCCGCCGTCCGAACAAGAACTGATCTCGCGATACGCGCCTTGGCCCGGAAGCCAGACCTCAAGGTCGTAGGTCTTCATCATGTTGCCCATGTCGCCTGCGCAAAGCGCCATGACGCGGTAATGCAGGCCGAGTGCCTGAAGCAGTCCCTCAGCGATTGCTGTAATCCGCTCGTGCTCTTCAGCGGCCTGTTCAGGCAGCGCGGCGACGATCAGTTCGACTTTCTCGAACTGGTGCTGGCGGATGAAGCCGCGCGTGTCGCGACCCGCTGCCCCCGCTTCCGAGCGGAAACACGGGGTTAGAGCAGTCAGGCGCATCGGGAAGTCGTCTGCGGCAAAGAGCTGTTCTCTGAACGAGTTGCCCAGGACCATCTCGGACGTCGAAATTAGCAGGCGATCATCGGTGGTTCGGAACAGATCTTCGGCAAATTTGGGGAGCTGTCCGGTGCCGTATCCCGCTTCTTCATTGATCAGCAGCGGCGGATTGCATTCGGTGAAGCCATGCTCGCGCGTGTTGTTGTCGAGCATAAACTGGCCCAGCGCGCGGTGCAGGCGGGCGATGTCGCCGCGCAGGAAAGTGAAACGCGCGCCCGATATCTTGGCGCCTGTCTCAAAGTCCATGCCGAGTGCTGGTGCAATGTCGGCGTGCTCTTGCGGATCGAAGTCGAAGTTTGGCTTGTCCCCCCACTCGCGCAGATAGACATTGTCTTCTTCGTCTTCACCATCGGGGACGGAAGGGTCGAGCAGGTTTGGCAGAGCCAACAAGGTATCCTGCAATTGCTTACCCAGTTCCCGCTCGCGATCTTCGGTTGCGGGCATGTCCTGCTTGATCTGTGCAACTTCAGCCTTCAGCGCCTCGGCTTTCTCCGTATCGCCTTGGCCCATAGCCTGACCGATTGCCTTGGAGGCTTCGTTGCGGCGCGACTGCATTTCTTGCAGCTTGGTCGTGAGCGCGCGGCGTTCTTCGTCCAGGGCAAGAATGCTCGCAGCCACAGGCTCGTGCCCGCGACGCGCAAGGTTGGCGTCGAAGGCTTCGGGATTGTCTCGGATCATCCGGATGTCATGCATGGCCGTCGCCTTAGAGCCTGCCTTCAAGCTTGGGAAGCATCGAGATGACGCCTTCCGGCATATAGTTATTCTGGTTGTGGCAGGGCCAACAGGACTTTGGATGCTTGGGCAGAGACCTGCCCTACGGGTGCGGGATCAGCGGGCGGAACAGGCGCCTTTTCAGGCCACAAAGCCAGCATTTCATCCAGCGGCTTGCCGACTTCCCTTGCTGTTTCGCCATCCAGCGAAGAGGCTAGATCCTTGGCCACCATGACAAATCCCCATGCGTCCTGGTACTCGGCGGCGTCAGACACTGCGCCGTCTGAAACTGCTATGGTGTATTCCTCCACCGCAACTCCCATCAGATAACGGATCAGTGCCTCGGCAGAGCCGCCAGCGGCATCACGCATCGCGGCGATGTTCGCCTCTGCGGCCTTCAGATCATCATCAATTTCGGACGCTGGCTTGCCCGCCTCGAGCGCCTTTGAGACTGCTTCGAACGGAGCCGGATCAAAGCCAAGTTTGTCCAACCCGGCGCGCTCGGAAGCGTGGGTTTCGGAAACCGGGTGCATCAGATGCGGAGCCGCAGCTTTGGCTTCGCCCGCACGATAGAGCGCAAGGCCTGCCTCAACGTGTCCGGCCATGAACACCAGGCGCTGTTCAATCGGAAGTGAGCCGACGCCTTCGCCGCTTTCTCCCGCTTCTCCACCCGACGCCTCACCGCCTTCACCTTCGCCGCCTTCGCCCTCTCCGGCCTCACCTTCCTGAGAGGTTTGTGCGGCTTCACCGCCTTCGCCACCTTCACCGGCGCATCCGGCAAGGCCAGCTCCCATAAGAGCGGTCGCTAGTCCCAAAGTGCCCCAAGTTTTCAGCTCGACTTTCATTCCAAACCCCTCGGCGATATTGCGTGTTGGCCTGATGTCATAACCTGCACGGGCAAGGGTGCAACTCACTATCGGAATTCTGCGACATGATCCTTTCCATCAATGCCATCGAAGACGCTGACCTGCTGGCTTCGCTGCAGAAGCAGCTTGGCACGTTGGAATGGCGCGATGGGCGTGCGACCGCGGGCAAGGTCGCGCGAGAGGTTAAGCGCAATGAACAAGCGGTGATGAGCAATGCCTCAGGAAAGGCGATGCAAGAAGCGTTGATGCCGCTGATCAGCAAGAACCCCATTGTAAACGCAGCCGCCCGGCCAAACCGATTCACCCCATTGATGATCAGCAAGACGCGGGATGGCGGACATTATGGTGCGCATGTCGACAATGCGATCATGGGCAGCGGCACCTCGCGGATCCGCACGGATATTTCCTTCACGCTCTTCCTTTCCGACCCCGCCACTTATGAAGGCGGTGAGTTGTCGATCCACTCGAGCAGCATGGTGCAAAGCATCAAAGGGCAGGCTGGTCAGTTGGTGCTCTACCCTTCGTCGAGCATTCATGAGGTCAAACCAGTTACATCCGGCGAGCGGGTCGTCTGCGTGGGTTGGATCGAGAGCCTGATCGCGGACCCGACCCAGCGCGAACTGCTTTTTGATCTTGAGAATCTACGCGCTTCGCTGCGCCGAAGCATGGAGAGCAATGCGCCTGAATTGCTTACACTCGACAAGTCCATCTCCAATCTGCTGCGGATGTGGAGTCAGCCCTGACGCCTCTGGGAACCATTCCAATACGTTCCCGTTCATTCGATTGAAAAAATCGATCTTCGCAATCGCACAATTTCATTTTTGTGCGCTGCAACAATGCCTATTTGGCAGTCATCAGTTTCAAACCAACCAGTCAGGGAATTATCACAATGGGTATCATTGGCTCGACCATTCAGCCTTTCACCGCCACCGCGTTCAAAGCAGGCGCAGATTTTTATGACGTCAGCGAGAAGGACATCGACGGCAAGTGGGCCGTATTCTTCTTCTATCCGGCGGACTTCACCTTCGTTTGCCCGACCGAGCTCGAAGACCTCGGCGAGAAGTACGACATGCTCCAGTCGATGGGCGTAGAAGTTTTTGCCGTGTCGACCGACACGCACTTCAGCCACAAGGCTTGGCACGACACTTCGGACAAGATCGGCAAGCTGAAATTCCCGTTCCTTGGCGACCAGAACCACGTTCTGACCAACAACTTCGGCGTGCTGCGTGAAGGCGTTGGCCTTGCCGACCGTGCGACTTTCGTGGTCGACCCGGACGGTGTCATCCAGATCATGGAAATCACCTGCGAAGGTGTTGGCCGCAACGCCAACGAACTGACCCGCAAGATCAAGGCTGCTCAGTATGTGCGCGCCAACCCCGGTCAGGTTTGCCCGGCAGCTTGGGAAGAAGGCGCCGATACGCTGGCCCCTTCGCTCGACCTCGTAGGCAAGATCTAAACCCCTAAGGACAGCACGGCTTTCTCCCCTCTCCCCCTAAGCCGTTCAGTCCGACCCGCCCGAGCCCGCGCTCGGGTCGCAATTGGACCGGAAGCCCCCGCCATCCTCTCCCTTCCGGCAGGCGCTTCCGGTCCTTTTTGTCACCGCCCGCAAGGGCCACGAATTTCAGTCAATCTCCTTGGAGGATATCCATGCTCGATCAGACGATGCAGACCCAACTCAAACAATATCTCGCCAATCTGCGCGAGCCGATTGAGCTTGTCGCATCGCTGGATGATAGTGAGAAAAGCGCCCAGACGCGCGAACTCCTGAACGAGATTGCGGCGTTGCACGATATGGTCAGCGCCAGTTTTGAAGGCGACCATGATCGCAAGCCGAGCTTCATCATCCGCCGGGCTTCGGACGCAACCAAATGGGTGCGTTTCGCCGGCCTGCCGGTGGGCCACGAATTCACCTCACTCGTGCTCGCGCTGCTATGGGCCGGTGGCCACCCGCCCAAGGTTGACGCAGACCTGATCGAACAGGTCCGCGCGCTCGAAGGCGATTATGAGTTCGAGATGTTCTTCTCATTGAGTTGCCACAACTGCCCAGACGTGGTGCAGGCGCTGACGCTGATGGCGCTGGAGAACCCGCACATCACGGCCACGCTAATTGAAGGCGGTACGTTTCAGGACGAAGTCGAAGAACGCGGCGTGCTCGCGGTTCCGGCAACCTTCCTCAACGGCGAGAGCTTTTTCAACGGCAAGATGGAGCTCGCCGAAATTCTCTCCAAGCTGGATAGCGGCGCGGACGTGAAGGCGGCCGAAAAGCTCAATGCCGAAGACCCGTTTGAAGTGCTGATCATCGGTGGTGGTCCCGCTGGTGTCGCATCGGGTGTCTATACTGCGCGCAAGGGCTTCCGCACCGGTATCGCAGCCGAGCGTTTTGGTGGCCAGCTGCAGGATACGCTGGGTATCGAGAACCTGCCCGGCACCGCCTACACCGAAGGCCCGAAACTCTCGGACGACCTAAAAAAGCAGGTCGTCGAGAACGGCATCACCATGATGGACCTTGCTCACGCGACACAGCTTAAGCCCGCGGCTAAAGCGGGCGGCATGCACGAGATTACCATGGCCAATGGCGCGGTGCTGAAAGCACGCTCGCTGATCCTATCTACCGGTGCACGCTGGCGTAATCTGGGCGTTCCGGGAGAAGCCGAATACCGCAACAAGGGCGTGGCTTACTGTCCGCATTGCGACGGGCCTTTGTTCAAGGGCAAGCGCATCGCAGTTATCGGCGGCGGTAACTCGGGCGTCGAGGCCGCCATCGACCTTGCCAAGATCGTCGGCCACGTCACGCTGATCGAATTCGACAGCAAGTTGCGCGCTGACGAAGTGCTGCAACGCAAGCTTCGTTCAATGAGCAATGTCGAGATCATCACCAACGGCCAGACAACCGAGATCACGGGTGATGGCAACCGTACAGATGGTTTGATCCTGAAAGATCGCGAAAGCGGCGTAGAACGCAAAATCGAGCTGGAAGGCGTATTCGTCCAGATTGGTCTGGTGCCGAATACTGAATGGCTTGCCGAAACCGGCATCGAGCTGTCCAAGTTCGGCGAAATCGTCATCGACGATCACGGCGCGACCAATTTGCCGGGCATCTATGCCGCTGGCGATGCGACCACCGTGCCGCACAAGCAAATTGTGGTGGCGATGGGCGAGGGCGCGAAAGCGGGCCTCGGTGCGTTTGACTACCTCATCCGCAACGAGCCGGTAGACGAAGTCGCACAGGCTGCCTGAGGCGAGTCCATTTTTGTGGAGAATGGTGGGCGCGGCAAGGATTGAACTTGCGACCCCACCCGTGTGAAGGGTGTGCTCTACCACTGAGCTACGCGCCCGTCCGTCGCGATACCTCGCAGGACAGAGGCGCGCCATTAAAGGGCGCGCCTTTCGTTTGCAAGCGTTCCGGAACGCAAAATCTAGCGTGCGATTAAGCCGCCAAACTGCTTCAGGATGCTCGCGGTGTCGCGGCTCATAAACGCACTCGGTTGGCGAGGGCATTCAAGGCAGTAGGCTTGCACACCACGTGCTCCGCTGAGCATCTCGATATCGCCCGCGATCAGCGCGAGAAACTGCGAACGCTGCTGTGCCGCCATAGCGAACATATCGCCTGTTTTCGGAGCGCTCGCCTTCTCGGCACCGCCCAGTAGGCTCGCCAGCAGGCTGTCATATTGCGGTGCATCGCCGCCAAGGTAGACAGCGTGCCAAGCGCCCTCTTCGAGCTCAGCTTGCTTCGCCGCCCATTCAAGCGCTTCGTCGATACCACCAAACTGGTCGACCAACTTCTGCTGACGCGCGGTCCCACCGTCCCAAACGCGGCCTTGCGCGATGGTGTTGACGTCGCCGGTCGACATCTTGCGCGCTTTGCTCACGCGGCTGAGGAAGTCACTATAGGTGTTTTCGACCGATGCTTGCAGGATCGAATCCACCTCCGGCGTGAAGCCATCGACCAAGTCGGGTTGGCCCGAAAGCGGCGTGGTACGATACCCGTCCGCATTGACGCCCCATTCGGCAGCGGCGTCTTCAAACGTCGGGATCACCGCGAACACGCCTATGGACCCGGTGATTGTTTCGGGCTGGGCAAAGATACGGTCACCCGCGGTTGCGACCCAATACCCGCCGCTTGCCGCGACATTGGCGAAGGACACTGCCACAGGAATATCCTTGGCGCGGTAGCGGTTGATCGCACGGCGGATTTCTTCCGACGCTGTGACCGAGCCACCCGGGGAATCGACGCGAACAACCAGGGCCGCGAGATCATCGTCGAGTGCTTCATCCAGAAGGTCCGCGATGCGCGTGCCGCCAGCTGTGCCGGGGCCAGCATCGCCATCGACGATCACGCCAGCGACAGTGACAACACCGATTTTCGAGCCGCCCGTTGGTGCGGGGTGTGCGGAAAGAAACGCATTGAGATCGCTGCTGGCATAGGCGCCGGGGGTGTTGTCCCACTCATCATCGCCCACCAACTCAGCCACGCGTTTGCCGAAATCGACCGAGCTGCCCAGCTTGTCGACCAGACCAGCATCGAGCGCCGCCTCGGCCAGATCGCCATCTGCGCCCTCAACCCATTCGGCCGAGTTTTGCGTTACCCGTTCAAGTTCAAGCTTGGGGCGCGCTTTCTTTACGTTGGCCTGCCACTCTTCCCACAATGCGCCATACAAAGCGCGCGCATTTTCGCGGGCTTCTTCGGACATGGAATTGCGCGAGTAAGGCTCAACGGCAGACTTGTATTCACCGACCTTGTAGACGCGCGCATTGACCTTCAGTCGGTCGAGCAGATCGCCGTAGTAGAGGTTCGCGCCGCCCGGTCCCGCAATGACTGCGCCGCCCAGCGGATCGACCCAAACCTCGCTGGCGTGAGCTGCCAAGTGCATATGATCATCGCCGTAACCTAGCGAATAGGTCAGGACCGGCTTATCCGCTTTGCGCACGCGGTCCATCGCTTCGCCGATGGCTTGCAAATGGACCTGACCACCGCCGAGGAATGCTGAAATGTCGAGAACAACCGCCTTCACGCGGTCATCATCCACTGCTGCATCCAGCGCGCGGACGAGATCGCGGGCGCGGTATTCGCCGATGGGAGTTTGCTGGCTGACAAGCGCCTGAAGCGGGTCAATCGCAGACTTCTCCTCAACCACCACGCCATCCAGCTCGATCAGCAAGGCGCCATCGCGCACCTGACCGGGGCTGGGCCGCGCAGAAAGCACCGCGAACAGCGCGATAAAGAACAAAAGCATAAAGATCAGGACCAGACCGTCCTTGATCCCGACTAGCAGTTTCCAAGCTTTGCCAGCAAAACCCATATGCTTTTGATCCTTCAAAATCGCGCCAACAACCTTGGCCTTTGCACCCACCTAGTCACTTGGGATGAAAAGTTCCATGGGAAGGCGTGTATAGAATGGGTTGAGCGCGCGACATCGCTCGACTAAGGGCTTGGCTTTAATGACAGCGCTGGATTCCTCTTCGTCTGACGACCGCTTTCCCGCGGGCCGTCTGGCCTTTCCGCATCGTGACCTCTTGGGCATTGGCCAGTTGGAGCGTCATGAAATCCTGTATCTGCTTGCGCAGGCAGAGCAATGGGTCGATCTGAACCGCCAGAGTGCCAAGCATGTGGGGCTGCTCGAGGGGCTGACAATTATCAACGCCTTCTTCGAAAACTCAACGCGCACGCTGCTGAGCTTTGAGATCGCGGGCAAGCGTCTGGGCGCGGATGTGGTAAATATGCACGCCGCGCAAAGCAGTGTGAAGAAGGGCGAAACGCTGATCGACACAGCGATTACGCTCAACGCCATGCGCGCCGATGCGATTGTAATCCGGCACGGTTCCAGCGGGGCGACGAGGTTGATCGCCGACAAGGTCGATTGCCCGGTGCTCAATGCAGGCGATGGCCAGCACGAACATCCAACGCAGGGGCTGCTCGATGCACTGGCGCTGCGCGAGGCGCTCAAGACGCGCGGGCATACGGCAGAGGACTTTACGGGCCTGACGGTGACGATCTGCGGCGATATCCTGCACAGCCGCGTCGCGCGTTCGAATATTCTGTGTTTGCAGGCGATGGGCGCCAAAGTGCGCGCGTGCGCGCCACCCGCGCTGATGCCGAGCGGGATTGAGGCGATGGGTGTCGAGCCGTTCCACGACTTTGACGCTGCGCTGCAAGGCACCGATGTCGCAATGATGCTGCGCCTGCAATCGGAGCGTATGGCGGGTCAATTCATCCCTTCTGCGCGCGAATACCATCACCTTTACGGGCTGACCAAAGCGCGGCTGGAGCGTGCAGTACCTGATGCGCTGGTGATGCATCCAGGACCAATGAACCGCGGAGTCGAGATCGACAGCGAGGTTGCCGATATGCTCGACCGCTCGATTATCACGCAGCAAGTGGAAATGGGCGTGGCGATCCGAATGGCGGCGCTGGATATCCTGACGCGAAGCGCGCGCGGCGTTGAGGGGTGGGCGGAATGAAACAGACGCAGCCACTAACCATCACCGGCGGCAAGCTGGTAACCCCCGACGGGATCATCGAAGGAGCTCTACGGGTCGAAAATGGCCTGATCGCCAGCATTGGTGGCGATGTCACCGCGCAAGATGGCGACATTGTGATTGAAGCGCGCGGCAAGCTGGTCGCGCCGGGGCTGGTCGATCTGGGAGTGTTCTCGATCGACAAACCCGCGTTCCATTTTGGCGGCATCACTCGCGCTGCGCTGATGCCCGACCAGTCGCCACCGCTCGATTACCCAAGCCGAGTGAATTACATCGCTAAGAGCGGAAAGCCCGATTTGTGGGTGCACCCGCTTGCCGCAGCCACGCGAGGTCTTGAGGGCAAGGAGCTCGCCGAGATCGCCTTGATGCGGGACGCCGGTGCGCGCGGCGTTGCTACGGGTCGACAATGGATCGCTGATAGCGGCGTGATGCTGCGACTGCTGCAATATGCTTCGATGCTTGATCTGGTGGTGGTCAGTCATGCAGAAGACAGTGGAATTGTGGGCGAAGCCGCAGCCACGGCTGGTGAAGTGGCCACACGGTTAGGATTGCCTAGCGCGCCTGCCGAAGCGGAAGCGCTGGCGATTGCGCGCGATATCGGTCTTGCCGAACTGAGCGGTGCGCGACTGCATATCCGCCAAGTCACCACGGCGCGCGGGTTTAATCTGGTGCGCGAGGCCAAAGCACGCGGGGTCAACGTAACTTGCGGCATCACGCCTGCGCATTTCATGCTGTCTGACCTTGATACCGCCGATTTCCGTACGTTTATGAAACTCTCGCCGCCTCTGCGCGGCGAAGCCGACCGTCAGGCAGCGCGCGCTGCGATTGGGGAGGGCGTGGTCGATGTCATTTCAAGCGGGCACGATCCGCGTGGGCCAGAGGGCAAACGCTTACCCTTCGCTGATGCCGAGCCGGGCATGGCGGGGGCCGAAACACTGCTCGCGATGACGCTCAGCCTGGTGCGAGACGGTGTGATCGAGATGGGCCGCGCGTTCGAGCTGCTCGCAACCAATCCCGCGCGTTTGCTCGGTGTTGAGGCGGGTGCAATCGCCGGGGCCAAGGAAGCCGATATCGCCATTGTCGATCCAGAGTCGCCGTGGTTTGTTGACCGCACCAAAATGGCAGCCACTGCCGACAACACACCGTTTGACCGCCAGGGCGCGCAGGGACGTGTGCGCGGACTGATCAAAGGCGGCGTGGTGATCGAAAAGTAAAAACCCGGCGGCCTATCGGGCCACCGGGTTTTCTCGCTGATTGCGATAAAGCGTTGGTTCGGATCAGCGTGCTGCGATCCGTACGCCGTTGTCGATCGCGCCTTTGGGCGGGTTCGTCGCGGCATAGGCAAAGCAGCCACGGCCTTTCGATTTCACGGCGCCGCACATGCTGCGGGCATCGCGCGCGCCGAAACCGGCGGCGGCAACGCGGTAATAGATCTTACCCTTCACCTTCGCTTTGGTAATCACAACGTCGTGACCGCGAAGCTGCGGGAACTTGCGCTGAAGCGCTGACCAACCGGCTTTGGCATCCGAACGGCTGGAATAGCTGCCTAGCTGCACAAGGTGGGTACCATTGCTCTTTGGTGTCGATGCGCGGACCGGAGTGGGCGCGGCCATACGACGCTGAGAGCTGGCCGAAGCGACGCGGCGCGGTGCCTTCTTTTCTTCTGCCTTGGTCGGAATGCTCTGAACAATCGGCTTGGAGATATAGCGTGGAGCAGCGGTGGCTGGCGTGGCAGCAACACGGGTCGGAGTCACCGGCTTGCTAACCGACGGCGCAGCAGGCGCGCTGACAGCCGGTTTCGGAGCAACCGGAACGGCGCGCGCTACGCGTGGGGCCGAGTTTGCACGTGACGGCAGTTTTTGAACCACCGGGCGCGAAATGTAGCGTGGTGTTGGTTTGGCCAGAGCAGTAGTCGCCGCAGAGGCAGCTGTCGCGGCTTTGGCACCTGTCGCGCGCAAGACATTCGCAACCGTTTGGTCGACATTGCCGGCTTCTTCGACATTCTGGACCGGTGCAGCCGCCACGCGAGTGACGGGTTGTACCGGCGCGGCCTTAACGGGTGCAGGCTTGGCTGGTGCGGCGGTTTTCACCGGATTTGCCGGAGCTTCGATGACCGGCACAGTTGCAGCAACAACCGTGGTCGGGTCCGGGAAGTTCGCGAGCGCGAGGTGCGTAGGTTGGCCACCCACAGACGGTGTAACGCCAAGGAGATTTGCGACCCGCTTGGTCACGTCTTCCGGCTTGGCATTGGAGGCCCAATCGGTCAGCCGCGCATCGAGCTGGTCAGCAGGCACATCTTCGGCTGCCATGATGCGCGCAGCGCGCCAATTGCCAGCGAGTGCATAGCTATATGCAAGGTTCTGGCGCATTTTGGCGCTGTTCTGACCCGAGCGAACGGCGTTCACGAGTACGTGGACACCTTGCTCCGGCTTTCCAGCCAATGCGAGGGCCAGACCGAAGTCGGCCGGATCGATCGAAGCCTGATTGGCGCGCAAAGTTGCAATCGCGGTGTTGGTGTCGCCATTGGCGATTGATGCCAAAGCAAAGCTCAGCGTGGTGCGCGGATCGGTGTTGCCCAGGTCCAGTGCGTCTTTGAAGCTCGTTGCAGCAGCTTCAAAGCGGCCTGCCTCCAGATAGGTAGCGCCTAGCAACGCGCGGAAGCTAGCATTACGTGGCTCCGCCTGAACCGCTTGCTCAGCGTAGCTAATAGCTTTGCTGGTTTTGCCCTTTTCAAGAGCGCGTTGCGCTTTCGAAAATGCTTGTTCGGCGCGTGGGGCCGCGTGGCTTGCGCTCACGCCAGCGAACGCGACGCTTACGAGTGCTGTCGAAAGGATCAGGCCAGCTTTGGCACCCATCTTCCGGCTCTTTGTGTTGCGTTCCATTTCCCTGTCCTTTTCTATGGGTCTTGGTCGTTAAATCGAGTTCAGTTGCGCTTCATACGCTCGGCGAGCGCATTGAGATCGCTGATATTTTCGAGCATTTGGTCGAGTGCCTCGGTCACCAGTGCCTGGGCGCTGATGCCCTTCATAGTGGCGGCGAGGCGCAGCTTGAGATGCCGGTCCGTGTCGAGGCGCAGCGTGAACGCCGCGCGACGGCCAGAAATGTTCAGCTTCTTGGCTTTCTTCTTCGCCTTCGGCGCAGCTTTGGGTTCTTCTTCCTCAGCTGGTTCGGGCTCTGGCCCTTCCATGGCTGCGTCGGCGAGGACACGATCAGAAAGCGATTTCTGCTGACGTTTCACAACCGGGCTGGATTTTTGTTCGCCAACCGGTCCGGAATTCAACGCGACGACATTGGCGGCGTCGTCATTGGCGCCATTGCTGGCGGTGTCGCCGCCCATGTCATTCCACCCGAGATCTTCGAGCGCGTCATCGTCGACATCCTTTGGCAGCGGGGTAAGCTGTGGGCGCATGGCAGGCTTCGCGCCGCCCTTGCGAGCGAGCAGCGTCGGGCCAAGAGATGCAAAACCGGCTTCTGACATGACGCCTGGTGCCTCTTACTGAGCCACCCGGCGGCCAAAGCCACCGGCGGGACGATGAACGCCAACATTCGGTGCAGCCTGACCAGCAGGTGCAGCAAACACGGTGCGGCGGAAGTTCTTCTCAAGGCGATCGGAAATATACTTCCAAAGCGCCGTGATCTCGGCAGAGCTACGCCCGTCCGGATCGACTTCCATAACCGTGCGGCCATCAATCATCGAAGCAGCAAAATCGGTGCGGTGGTGAAGCGTGATCGGGGCAACAGTGCCATGCTGCGAAAGCGCAACGGCGGCTTCCGAAGTGATCTTCGCTTTTGGAGTTGCGGCGTTGACTACGAACACCAGCGGCTTGCCAGCGCGTTCACACAGATCAACGGTAGCGCCGACAGCGCGCAGATCGTGTGGGCTGGGGCGGGTTGGAACCACGATCAATTCCGCCACACCAATCACAGACTGGATCGCCATTGTAATGGCAGGCGGCGTGTCAATCACGGCCAGTTTGAAGCCTTGCTGACGGAGCATCTGGAGATCGTTCGCCAGACGCGACACGGTAGTTTGTGCGAATGCGGGATATTCCGCTTCACGCTCGTTCCACCAATCCGCCAATGAACCTTGCGGGTCGATATCAATCAGCACGACCGGACCAGCGCCAGCGCGCTGAGCCTGGACGGCGAGATGCCCGGACAGGGTTGTTTTCCCTGATCCGCCTTTCTGCGATGCCAAAGCGAGTACACGCAAAACTTGGGTCCCCCTGGATTTGAACCATGTTCGCCGCACGATTGCGACGGGATGCCAATGGGATCGCAGGATACCCCTAATTTTAGGTTAACGAGGATGTCAGGAAACTTGGGCGTGCGAAGTTTCAGCACTCTTTGCCGATGCTCTTATAAATAGGCCAAGTTTCGTTTTGATAGTGATGCCAGATGCAGGTTGAAAATTCGTAAGGGGCCAGCGTGCGTTCCACGATTGGCCAAACCGTTTGGAAACCATTTGCTAACTTTTTGTTCACTATAACCGTCATCAGAACAGTCATAGACCGGCCAAAGCACCGGCTGGTCCAAACGATGGAGCTGCTTCTATGTTGATGGCCCGCACCCAATTCGCCCGCGTGAAATCCGCGATCCGTTTGGCGTCTGCATCAGGCGCAGCGCTGTTGGCGCTCTCAAGCGCTCCACTCGCTGCCGATGTAAAGACCGGCGTTGATGCGTGGAGCAAAGGTGACTTTACCCGCGCCGTCAGCGAATGGCAGGCGCCTGCCCAAGCTGGCGATGCTGATGCGCTGTTTAACCTCGCTCAGGCTTATCGTCTGGGACGCGGTGTACCTGCAGACATCACTCGCGCTCGCGAGCTTTATGCAGAGGCCGCGCAGAAAGGCCATGTGAAGGCCGCGGACAATTATGGCCTTCTGCTGTTTCAGCAGGGGCAACAGTCAGAGGCTATGCCGCTTATCAAAGACGCTGCCGAGCGCGGCGATCCGCGCGCGCAATACGTCATGGGCCTGTCGCACTTCAACGGTGACTACGCCCAAAAAGACTGGGCGCGAGCCTATGCGTTTCTAACTCTCGCGCAATCAGCCGGCCTGCCACAAGCCAAACCGGCACTGTCGCAGATGGATCAGTTTATTCCGATGGAACAGCGTCAGCAGGCACAATTGCTTGCCCGTCAGCTGGAAGCAGAGGCGGGCAAGCGACGCGCTGCTGAGTTGGCTGCGGTTGATCTGGTCCAGCGCGGACCGGCTGGGGCTGCAGCTCCGGCACGTCTGCCAGCGCCCACGCCGGTCATAGTCGCACAGACACCGGCTCCCGCTCTGAAAGTGAATGAGCCAGCCCCTGCGGCCATCGCACAGGCGCCGTTCCAACAGCAATCGCGCCCTATTGTGCGTCAGAGCGCTTCACCGAAACCGCCGGTTCGCAATGAAGTTCAAAGTCCCGCTGCGCGCAGCGGCAAGTGGAAGGTTCAACTCGGCGCCTTCGGCGTTCGCTCGAATGCGAACCGTCTTTGGGCGAAGCTTTCCCGCTACAGCGCGCTTTCGGGAACCAGCAAAGAGCTAGTTCCAGCAGGCAAGGTTACCCGTCTGATGGCAATAGGCTTCACCAGCCGTGCCGAAGCCGATGCCGCCTGCAAATCGCTGAAGGCACAGGGACAGGCCTGTCTTGTGAAAGCGCCTTAAGCGCTTTTGCTCCCTGCCAATGCTGCTAAAAGCGTCAGGTGGGGACCGAACAGTCAACCGAAACTGAAGATTTATTGGCATGGCAGGGCGAGAGCCTTGCGCCTGTCGCTGCCAGTGAACGTGTAGAAAGTCTCGATTTCATTCGCGGGATCGCGGTGATGGGCATTCTGGCCGCAAACATCATCGCATTCGGGCAGCCGCACAATGCGGTTTTGTTCCCGAGCTCGTTTCTGGTGCCGCCCGGCGACCCTGACGACTGGCTTTGGTTGACCCAGCAATTGCTGATCGACGGCAAGATGCGCGGGCTCTTTACGCTGCTGTTTGGGGCAGGATTGGCGATCTTTGCCGAACGCATCGCCGAGATGCCCGACTGCGGGATGGGCGTGCTCTACCGGCGGCTCGCATGGCTCGGCCTGTTCGGTCTGTTGCATTATTTCTTGCTGTGGGACGGCGACATACTGTTCATGTATGCCGTGTGCGGCTTCTTGGCGCTTTTCTTCCGCGAATTGCCGCCACCGAACCAGATCATTCTGGGGCTACTCAGCATCACCGTTGCGAGCCTCTACTGGTCGATCGAATTCGCCGCGAATCATTATCTGACCGCTGGTGATCCCTCGATTGCGATTTCCAATGCGCAATGGCTGTCCGAGGCGGATGCTGAGCAGACGCGAATGATGCTGGAAAGCAGCTATGGCGAGTTTGTAATCACGCTGATCCAGAGCGACTATTCCGGCCCGTTCAAACTGGTCAGTTCCAGCTTTCTCGAGACCGGTGGCTTGATGCTGATCGGGATGGGCCTCTACCGGATGGGATTCTTCCACGGGGGGCTGTTCGCAGGGCGCCTCAAGCGGATCGGCTGGGCCAGCTTAATTGCGGGCATAGCTCTTCAATTGCCCTTGTCGCTGTGGGTTCGGTCGACCGATTTCGCGCTTTATCCAGCCTATGTTGTCGAATTCGGTGCGGCGGATATCCCGCGTCTATTCACCGTGTTTGGGCTGGCTGCTTTGATGGTCGCTTATTCCGGAAGCTGGGCAGGCTGGCTCGCCATCCGTGTGCGTGCGGCGGGAAGGGCCGCGTTTAGCAATTACATCGGCACGTCGTTCGTGATGCTGTTTGTGTTTCATGGCTGGGCGCTGGGGCTGTTCGGCGCGCTCAACCGGCCCCAACTTTACGGTGTAATGCTTGTGGGCTGCGCTTTGATGCTCGTTTGGTCGAAGCCTTGGCTTGATCGTTTCCGTTATGGCCCGCTTGAATGGCTGTGGCGGTGCCTGACCTATGGCAAAATGTTCGCCAATCGCCGTTCGTAGACGCTCAAGTCCCGTTAGCCGCCTGCCACTTCCCATTTTGAACGCGGCTGTTAGCTTCCCCACATCTAGGACCGGGGGATCAGGCCATGAGCACTCAGAATCTCGACGCGCCAGCTACAGCGTCTGCTGTTTCTGCACCAACCAGCTCGGCAGAGCGGATCGAAAGCCTCGACTTCATCCGCGGCATAGCGGTGATGGGCATTCTTGCGGCAAACATTGTCGCATTCGGGCAGCCGTTTAACGCCTATATCTTTCCCGACGCATTTCTCGTTCCGGTTGCAGATCCGGGCGGATGGCTGTGGATCTCACAGTTCGTACTGATCGACGGCAAGATGCGCGCGCTTTTCACCATATTGTTCGGTGCAGGCATGTATCTGTTTATGGAGCGTGCATGGGCGCGGGGCAGCACTCGCTGGCTTCAAGCGCGAAGATTGGCGTTGCTTGGAATGTTCGGCCTGATCCATTTCTTCTTTATCTGGATCGGCGATATTCTGTTCTTCTACGCTTTGCTTGGCTTTGTTGCGTTGTGGTGTCTGCGATGGAGCGCGAAGACGCAGTTCTATGTCGGATTGATTGGCTACATTGTGGGCGCACTGCTTTTCGCTGCGATGATGTCCTTCCCTTACATGGTGGCTGAGACCTCTGTAGGCGATATGCCCGATTTCGCCGAGACGCGCGCCGAATTGAGCGCAGGGATAGAAGAAACGCTGGCTGATGACGCAGAGACCACCGCGCTGAAGCAGTCCGGTGACTATGTCGGCCTCGTTGAGAAACGTCTGACCAAAGAGTGGTATATGCCGGTCGCGAACGCGACGTTCTTCTCGATGGAAACGCTGCCGCTTATGCTGCTGGGAATCGCGCTCTACCGCTTCGGTTTCTTCAGCGGGGCCTTCTCACGATCGAAGATGATAATGTGGGGGTGGATTGGCCTGATAGGAGGAGGACTCGCTAGTCTTGGCATTGGGCTGTTTGTGAAGTCTGGCGGTTTCGCATTCTACACCGCGACAGCAGCCTTGATGGGTTGGAGTGCATTGCCGCGGTTACCCATGGCTCTTGGTATAGCGGCGTTGATGGTGGCCTACTCACCCCAATGGAAAGGGTGGTTGGCAGAGCGCGTAAGGGCAGCCGGGCGCGCTGCCTTCACCAACTATCTTGGTACATCGATTGTGATGCTGTTCGTGTTCCACGGTTGGGCGCTGGGGCTGTTTGGCGAATTGAACCGTCCGCAGCTTTATCTCGTGGTGGTGCTGGCCTGGGTGGTGATGCTGGCATGGTCGAAACCATGGCTCGACCGGTTCAAATACGGCCCGCTTGAATGGCTGTGGCGCTGCCTGACCTATGGCAAGCTGTTCGCGAACCGCAGGTAGCCGTCCCGCGCGGCATCAAAGTTATGCGTTTTGACTTGTTATTGAGAATTACTCGCATATATTGCTTTTGCAAACGCTTCGCAGGAGTGATTCGAAAGCGCCATGTACATTTGTATCTGCAACGCGATCCGGGAAACGGACCTTCGTAAGGCGGCATTGACGTCTGGCGGCGATGCAGAGGCAACCTACGCAACGCTCGGCAAACGGCCCAATTGCGGGCAATGTCTTACAAAGGCTGGCGAAATTCTCGATCAGGAACGGGCTTTGTCTGGTGCGGCGTTTTCTTGCGAGAAAGTCGCATTATAAGCTGCATAGTCGCAACTGCGAACGCTTCTCAAAACTCTGATTTTAAACGAAAATATTTTCCCCACCCCCTTGCGCAGGCAAGTGTCCAGCCTCTATTTAGGGTGCTGAAGGCGCCATTGCTTTGATCTGGCGCAAACGCATTTTACAGCAAGGGAACCACCGCCATGAAGGGCGATCCGAAAGTCATAGAATTTCTGAACAAGGCGCTCACCAACGAGCTGACCGCGATCAACCAGTATTGGTTGCACTATCGCGTGCTCGACGATTGGGGCGTGACCAAGCTTGCCGAATATGAGCGCAAGGAATCGATCGAGGAAATGGAGCACGCCGACAAACTTGCGGCGCGCGTCCTGTTCCTAAACGGCCTGCCCAACTTTCAGGCGATCCACAATTTGCGCGTGGGCGAGACGGTCTTGGAGATCCTCAAGGCCGATATGGCGCTTGAAGAAGATGCCATCCCGCTGCTGCGCGATGCGGTCGAATATTGTGAAAGCGTGCGCGACTATGTGAGCCGCGATCTGTTCGCCATGATCCTCGACAACGAGGAAGAGCATGTCGACTTCCTTGAAACCCAATTCGACATGATCGAACGCATGGGGCTCGAGAACTACGTCCAGCTAAACAGCAAAGCTGTCGGCGAAGGCTAAGCCTTAGCGACCTGGAAAATTGGAGAAAGGGCGGCGCCGAGAGGTTAGCCGCCCTGCTTCTATGTCGCGTCTTTCTGGTCGGGGCTGTCAGCTGCGAGCAAGGTCTCACGGAAGAAAACGATCAACCCCGTGATGAGTAGACCGACCGTCAGCACCCATAGCGCCGCTACGACAGAACCCATGCGTGTTTCGACATAGGCCGAAATAAAGAGCAGAGCGATCACAAGGCTGATGACAACAGCGGCGGCGGTTTCAAACTTGATGGCGATGCGCATCAGCCGCCGTCTCCGGGTAAGCCAATCCACTTCCACCTCAAACGGAAGACGGCTGATGAAGACGGGGTCTTTCGATTCCGAATTGACGCACAGCCGTTCGATTCTGCCCCGCAATCCATATCAGGCGCTGCATCATGACATTCATGATTGAGCCGATGCCCACCAACAAAAATGCTGGTGCGAGGCTAAGTTGAACGGCGCGGAGCACGCGCGGGGTATCGGCGGTGCGTTCGAGCAATTCTGTCGCAATGCCGCTCGCCAGGATGTCCAGCATCATGCCTTGTCGCCGCTTCCGCCGCTGTAATTGCCGCCGCCGCCTCTGTTGGCGTTGTACGGGTTCTTTGGCGATTTCAGCGTTACGCGCACCGGCACAGCCTCAAAGCCGAGCTTGGCGCGGATGCCATTGACCAGATAGCGTTCGTAACTCTTGGGCAGATCATCGAGCCGCGTGCCGAAAATGACAAAGCGCGGCGGACGTGTGCCTGCCTGCGTGATGTAGCGCAGCTTGATCCGGCGGCCACCGGGGGCAGGGGGAGGGTTGGCCTCCATCGCATCGTCGAACCAACGGTTGAGCGCGGCGGTGGGCACGCGCTTGGACCAGCTTTCGCGCAGGTCAAACGCAGCGCCCAGCATCGTGTCGAGGCCTTTGCCTGTCTTGGCCGAAACCGCGAACAACGGCACGCCGCGCACCTGCGCCAAGCCATCATCAAGCGCGGCGCGGATACCGTTGAACAGGCCCGAGGGATTTTCGGCCACATCCCACTTGTTGATCGCAATCATCAGCGCGCGCCCTTCTTCGAGCGCGAGGCTGGCGATCTTCAGGTCTTGATGCTCTAGGCCCAGCGTTGCATCGAGAAGCAGCACCACGACCTCGGCAAAATCCACCGCGCGGCGCGCGTCGGCTACAGAGAGCTTCTCGAGCTTTTCGGTCACATTGCGCTTTTTGCGCATACCAGCCGTGTCGATCAGCCGGATCTCGCGGCTCTCGCCCGTCTTCGGGTCTTCCCAATTCCAGTCAATCGCGATCGAGATCGCGCGTGATCCCAGCCTCGGGACCGGTCAGCAGACGATCCTCGCCCAGCAGACGGTTTATCAGAGTTGATTTGCCCGCATTGGGACGGCCGACAATGGCGAGTTTGAGCGGGCCGAGCGGCGCGTCTTCATCCTCTTCCAATTCGGCCGCAGCCTGCTGCGCGGCTTCGTAAGCCTCAACCTTGTCGCCGATAATCGGCCACAGCCCCTGAAACAGGTCCGCGACCCCTTCGCCATGTTCGGCGGAAATCGCGGCGGGCTCGCCAAATCCGAGCGCGTAAGATTCGAGAACACCCGATTCTCCAGCTTTGCCCTCTGCTTTGTTGGCGACAAGCACGATCGGCACATCATGCTCGCGAAGATAGCGGGCGATCTCTTCATCGAGCGGTGTGAGGCCCGCACGCGCATCGACCACGAACAAAGCAGCGTCTGCTCCTTCAAGACTGGCTTCGGTCTGCTTGCGCATCCGGCCTGGCAACGTGAGCTCGTGCTCGTCCTCCCAACCCGCAGTGTCGACAATAGTGAAGCGCAGGCCAGCGATCTCTGCGTCGCCCATACGGCGGTCACGCGTCACGCCCGGCTGATCATCGACCAGCGCGAGCTTCTTGCCGACGAGCCGGTTGAACAGCGTCGACTTGCCGACATTGGGTCGGCCAATGATGATCACTTGAGGTTTTTCGGGCAGTTCCATGATTGCCCCCGCAAGTGGCGGTTGTGCGTGGCTTTGGCAAGCGCCCTATTGCGCGGGCTAGTTGGCCTCGGCTTCCTCAAGCCGCCGGATCGCGCCTTTGGTGCTGTTTTGAACCCATTGCTCGGGATTGTAAGTCAGCGCGAGTTTGTAGAGCTCAAGAGCCTTTTCGAGGTCCTTTGTGACCCCGACACCGGTTTCGTGTTTGTCTGCAAGGAGCGAGCACCCGCGCCCGCTCTTCAAGTCACAGGCCTTGCGATAGTACTCTGCCGCTTTGGCAGGGTCGTATTGCGGCCCTTTTTCCTGATTGCGGGGGAAGGGAAGGTACAGCCGCCCCATATCCGCGCAGCCTTCACCGTCATCGCCTTCGCAGGCTTTGTTCGCGAGGTAAAAGGCGGTTTCACGGTCCTTTTCGGCTCCGACACCGGTGGTGTAGCGATGGCCGAGTTTCTGGCAGGAGCGCATATCGCCCAGATCGCAGGCCTTCAGTTCAAAACCGGCAGCCTTTTCCTGGTTGCGGATCGGCGGAGCGGCCTGTTCATGAACCATGGCCGCGTCGCGGCAATTGTCGACGATCTTTCCCGAGCAGCCGATTGTGAAGAGCCTCAGCGCTTTGGACACGTCTTGCTCAAGACCCATGCCGCTCGCGACCAATTTACCGGCCACCGCGCAGGTTTGGACATAACCCTTTTCACAAAGATCAATCAGGATCGGGGCCGCAGTCTGGAAGTCTTTGGAATTGTATGCAGCAATCGCTTTGGCGTATTCAGCCTGGGCGTCGGTTTCTTGCGCTGCGAGGGGGGCACCAATCGCCGCGACAAGAGCCAAAGCGGTCAATCTTACCCAAGCCTGCATATTCCCCCCAATTCCGGCGTTTCAGCCCTTTTTCGCGACCGGCGGCTCTTCGCCCAGATCTTCGTACCAGGCTTCGACTTCGCCGCTCAGCTTAAGCAGCAGCGGCTGCCCCTTGCGGTCAACGGTCTTGCCAGCCTGAACCTTAACCCAGCCTTCAGAGATCGAATATTCCTCGATATCGGTGCGCTCACGCCCTCTAAAACGGATGCCGACACCGCGTTGCAGCGCTTCTCCATCAAAATGCGGGCTGCGCGGGTTCACGGCGAGGTGATCGGGCGGGACGTCGTTTGCGGACGGTGTGGTGTTTTCTTCGCTCATGGGCAGCGCCCTTAAATCCGCTGGCTCTGCGAAACAAGCGGATATCGCCGTTCATGCAAAGCCTAAGCTTGCCCTTTCGCAAAAGCCGCATTAGAGGCCTGCCCAGATGCGCGCGGGAGCCTAGCGGTTTCCCGCGCGGCTTCGTTCGGGCATGCGGGCGTGGCGGAATTGGTAGACGCGCTGGTTTTAGGTACCAGTATCGTAAGATGTGGGGGTTCGAGTCCCTTCGCCCGCACCAATGCTCCGCCCCAGTGTCCGGACTAAACGATTGAATAAAAGGCTCCAGAAAGCACCCATGCAGACCAAGCAGACCGCCAGCGAAGGCCTCAAGCGCGCCTACGAAATCACGATCACCGCGGATGAAATCGCGGCCAAGATCGAAGGCGAAATCAAGAAGATTGCACCGCAGGTGAAAATGCCGGGTTTCCGCCCGGGCAAAGTTCCTGCGAATCTCGTGAAGAAGATGCACGGCGATCAGATTCACGAGCAGACCGTGAACGAAGCGATCCGCGATTCGGTTGATCAGGTGATGAAGGACGAGGAACTTCGTCCGGCTATGCAACCAGCGGTTGCTCTGAACCCTGACTACGAAGAAGGCAAAGACGCTGTTCTTCAGGTCGAGCTGGAAGTGCTCCCTGAAATCGAAGCGCCGAGCACTGACGGTCTCAAGCTTGAAAAGCTGATGGTTCCTGTTTCCGACGAAGCGATTGAAGAAGCGCTTCAGGGCATTGCTGGCCAGAACAAGAGCTACAAGGATGCTGCCAAGACCAAGAAAGCGGCTGACGGCGACCAGCTGATCATCGACTTCCTCGGCAAACTGGATGGTGAGCCGTTCGAAGGCGGCGCAGCGGAAGACGCGGCGCTAGTGATCGGTTCGGGCACCTTTATCCCTGGTTTTGAAGAGCAGCTTGTCGGCACGAAGACCGGTGATGAGAAGACCATAACTGTCACTTTCCCGGCTGAGTATCAGGCCGAGCATCTTGCCGGTAAGGAAGCGACTTTTGACATCACCGTGAAGCAGGTGAAGGTCGAAACTGACACCAAGATCGACGATGACTTTGCGAAGAACCTCGGCCTCGACAGCCTCGAGAAGCTTCAGGACATCATGCGCGGCCAGCTCGAACAGCAGACTGCTGGTCTGACCCGCACGCAGATGAAGCGACAGCTGCTCGACCAGCTGGCTGCTGGCCATGATTTTGAAGTACCTTCGAAGATGGTCGAAGCCGAGTTTGAGCAAATCTGGAACCAGCTGCAGCAGGAAGCTGCCAAGGAAGAAGATGCCGAAGCGGCTCTGAAGCAGATCGAAGACGAAAAAGCCGATTACGAGGCAATTGCCGAGCGCCGCGTGCGCCTTGGCCTGCTGCTTTCGGAAATTGGTCAGGCCAATGGCGTCGAAGTCACTGGTCAAGAAATGGCGATGCTGATCCAGCAGGCCGCAGCGCAATATCGCGAAGAAGATCGCGAGCGTTTCACTCAGTATATTCAGCAGGATCCGATGGCCGCAGCCCAGCTGCGCGCGCCGCTTTACGAAGACAAGGTCGTCGACTTCCTGTTCGACAAGGCTGACGTGACCGAGCGTGAAGTGACTGCCGAAGAACTGCAGGCAGCCATCGAAGCCGACGAAGACGCTGAAGTCGAAAAGGCGAAAGCGGCTCCGAAGAAGAAAGCTCCGGCCAAGAAGGCAGCGGCGAAAAAGGCGCCAGCGAAGAAGCCGGCAGCAAAGAAGGCCCCTGCAAAGAAGGCCGACACAGCCGAGAAGAAGCCTGCTGCGAAAAAGGCTCCAGCCAAGAAGGCTCCGGCCAAGACCGCAGCGAAGAAAGCTCCGGCCAAGAAGCCAGCCGCCAAGAAACCGGCTGCTAAGAAGGCACCGGCCAAGAAGAAGTGATCAACCGGTCCGGCGGACGGCTCAGTCCTCCGCCGGTTTCCAGGGTTTGAATGAAGGCGTGGGCAGCTTGGCTGTCCGCGCCTTTTCATATGCGTGACCCAGTTTTAGGACGGCGTGGTCCTCCCACTTGGCTCCAAAGAAACTGATGCCGACGGGCAATCCCTCGACATGACCCATAGGCACGGTGAGGTGCGGGTATCCCGCGATGGCGGCGGGTGAACCGAAGCCGATCGATCCGTTGAAATTGTCGCCATTCACGAGATCGCTCACCCATGTCGGCCCGCGTGTCGGGGCGACGAGAAATTGCACATTGTTATCAGCGAGCAGTGTGTCGAGCGTTTCCTTACCCGCGATCCGAACCGCGTTTTCACGCGCCTTTTCATAGGCTTCACGGTCGGTCGTCTCTTCGGCTAATTCGAACAGTTCCTGCCCGAACCAGCGCATTTCGGTGTCGGCATTGGCTTTGTTGAAAGCGATCAGATTGGCGAGGCTGCGGGGAGTGTCGGCGCCCTGCATTTCGGGGATCGAGCGCAGGTATTTGCCCATTTCCTCGCGCAGTTCGAACATCAGCACGGTGAAACTGTCGCGGTACATCTCGCCGTTGGGCTCGAATTCGATATCGACCAGAACGGCTCCCGCGCGTTCCAAATCTTCGAGCGCGGTGCCGAACACCGTCTTTACATCATCGCGGTTGCCAAGCTGGTTGACCATCACACCGATACGCACGCCTTCGAGCGAGTAGCCTTCCAGCCCCGTGCTGTAATCGGCGATACGCGGCACATTGACTGTGGCTCCATCAGCCGGATCCTCGCCCGCAATCGCGGTGAGCAACATGGCGGCGTCCTTTACCGTCTTAGTCATCGGTCCGGCCGTGTCTTGTGTCGAGGAAATCGGCACCACATGTGTGCGGCTGACCAGACCGACGCTCGGCTTGAACCCGACGATACCGTTGATCGAGGCGGGGCAGGTGATCGAGCCGTTCGTCTCCGTACCAATCGCCGCCCATGCAAAACCCGCTGCCACCGCAGCGCCGCTGCCCGAGGATGATCCGCAAGAGTTACGATCCGTGGCGAACGGGTTTCGGGTCAGGCCACCCACCGCGCTCCACCCGCTTGTGGAGTTGTCGCTGCGGATATTGGCCCATTCGGACAGGTTGGTCTTGCCCAGCACCACGCCGCCGTTTTCGCGGAGGTTGGCGATCAGAGGCGCGTCGCGCTTGGTGAAGTTGTACTGAAGCGCGAGGCTGCCCGCGGTGGTTGCCCATTCCTCAGTTTCGATATTGTCTTTGACGAGAACGGTCCGCCCTTTGAGGACGCCGGTGTCAGCCATCTGACGCGCTTTGAACCCAGCAGTTTGGGAATAAACAATCACAGAGTTGAGTTGAGGACCCGCGTCGTCGAACCTTTTGATGCGAACAACGTAACGGGCCGCTGCACGTTCTGATCCTTCAATAACCGGTGCGACCGGGGGTGGTGTGGGCGACTGAGTCGTTTCACCCGCCTCTTCGTTTGCTTGGGCGGATTGTCCCATGACAAAGATAAGAGCGAGCGCCGAAAACGATACGAGTGACTTGCTTTGCATAGTGGGTTGATTGCCTGTTTTCGGCCTGCACGCAAGACAGATGAAGCAACCGAAATTAACCTTTGGAAGTGTCCGCGTTCCAGCTTTGGACGCCGCTTCCGCCCCGGTTGTGCACTTCGCTTTAACCGGCAAGCATTAGACGCTCCCGACAGCCCCATTCGAGACGTACCGAGCATGACGACTGAAGCCGCAACCAAACCACGCAAGCATTATCACGACATTGATGGTGCGCGTTCGGTTCTGATGTTCCTCTCGGTCGCGCTGCATGCGGGCACTGTCTACGCGCCTTCGCGCCCTTGGATCACAGGGAATACAGACCGTGCAGACTTCTTCGATTGGCTGATTTTCGCCTTCCACCTTTTCGTGACGCCGACCTTCTTCTTCGTCGGCGGGTTTTTTGCGGTGCTGCTGCTGACGCGGCGCACGGTAGGTGATTTCCTTTGGAACCGCTTCTTGCGCACCGCCGTGCCGCTGATCGTGATCGCGCTAAGTTTCAATATGATCGAACAATTCCTGCGCTGGAGGGATTCCGGCGGAGTAGGCGGGTTCTTCGATTGGGTAGGCAGCCCCGCCTTTGTCGAAATATGGGCCAATGGAACTTGGCAATTGCACCTGTGGTTCCTCGTCAGCCTTTTGCCGATGTTCGTGCTTGCCGCCGTGGTTCACGCGGTGTTGCCCAAGGATTCCGGCATCCGCAGCCTTGCGGTTAAGCTCTCCGACAAGCTCGGCGCGGTGACATCCGGCGTCCTACCGTTCCTGTTTGTGCTGATCATGCTGGGCGTTGCGAACACCGCCAATTACAGCGCGGCGGCGATGGTGCCGGGCGGCTATGATTTGATCTTCCCTGGCTTCCAGAGCTGGTACAAGCTGGTCAGCGAATTCCCGTTCTTTGTAATTGGCGTCATGGCGGCGCTTTCACCGCGCTTGCTTTCGGCGCTGGTCGAGTGGCGTTGGTGGATGCCATACGCTGCTACTGCGGCACTGATCTTCCAGCCTTATCCGATGGCCGACCAAGGCTACATCATTCCGTTTGTGCGTGATGCGGCGATGGCGATGGGCGTGGATCTAGGTCCCGATCGCACCTTCGCCGTGCGCTTTGCACTCCTGTTTCTGAACCAACTCGCGATCTGGACGCTGGTGCTGTTCATCCTCCAGTTCTTCCATCGCTATTTCAACGAAGGCGGCCCGCGGACGGCATGGTTTGCGGACTGTGCGCTGTCGATGTACCTCTTCCACCACTGCTTCGTGTATATCTACGGCAATGTGCTGGAAGGCGTGGCGTGGTCGCATTGGGTCGAGTTCACCATCCTGACCATCGCGTCGGCGGGCACCGTCATCTTCATCCATGAGTTGCTGGTACGCCGCTACGCGATTGTACGTCTGCTGTTCAACGGCAAGACCGATGTGAAGCAGATCAAGAAGCAGCCGGGTTTCTTTGAGGTATTCGCACCGAAATCCACCAATTCGGCGGCAAGTGGTGCGCTTTCCCCAAGGTGATCGTTAATCCCCTTGAACTTGGGACGCGTGCGTCCGACATAGGCGTTCAATCAAAAGGACGAGGACACACCCGATGATCAATCTGTTCGGCAATGACGGCGAAACCCACGGAACGCAGGGCCAGTTCACCCGCGACCCGCTGACCGGCGCCTTGGTGCCTGTGGTGGTCGAACAGACCAGCCGCGGTGAACGCAGCTTCGATATTTTCAGCCGTCTGCTCCGCGAACGCATCGTATTCGTCACCGGCCAGGTGGAAGATGGCATGGCTTCGCTGATCACGGCGCAGCTGCTTTTCCTCGAAAGCGAAAACCCGTCAAAGCCGATTTCGATGTACATCAACTCGCCGGGCGGCGTCGTGACGGCTGGCATGGCGATCCATGACACCATGCAATACATCAAGCCGCGCGTTTCAACCGTGTGCATGGGCCAGGCCGCATCGATGGGCAGCTTCCTGCTGGCCGCGGGTGAACCGGGCATGCGCGTTGCGCTTCCCAATGCCCGCATCATGATCCACCAGCCTTCTGGCGGTGCGCGCGGCATGGCATCGGATATCGAGATTCAGGCGAAAGAGATCCTGCGCATTAAAAAGCGCATGAACGATCTCTACGTCAAATATACCGGTCAAAAGCTGAGCGTGATCGAAAAGGCGATGGACCGCGACACCTTCCTTGAAGCCGACGAAGCGAAAGAATTCGGTCTGGTCGACAAGGTTTTCGAGACCCGTCCCGAAGCTGACGGATCGGATGGTGAAGAAGGCTCTGGCGGCGCGCCCGAGTAAGGGCGAACAACCTTCTGAAAGGTTTTTGGACTAGACCGCTTCAAAGCGGGACTGCACCTCAATCGGGTGTGCTTTATCGGCCATACAGCGGCGCAATGCTGCGCTGTATGGAGCAATTTTCGCGCGGCTTTGGTTGATTCATTGGCTGCGAGAGATAGACTTGGCGAATCCTGCGGGTGCGGCAGCTCTGCACGCCTGAGGATTCGAGGGTAAATAGGAATGACGAAATTGAGCGGATCAGACAGCAAGAGCACTCTGTATTGCAGCTTCTGCGGGAAGTCTCAGCACGAGGTGCGCAAGCTTATCGCTGGCCCAACGGTTTTCATCTGTGATGAGTGTGTTGAGCTTTGCAATGACATCATCCGTGAAGAGACCAAGGCAGGCATAGCGGGCAAGAAAGAAGGCGACGTACCCACGCCGTCTGAGATCTTCGCGACGCTCAACGATTATGTGATCGGCCAGAACTCCGCCAAGCGGAATCTCTCGGTCGCGGTTCACAACCACTACAAGCGCCTGAAACACAGCGGTAAGACCGACGGTGTCGAACTGGCGAAGTCGAACATCCTGCTCGTTGGTCCAACCGGTACAGGTAAGACGCTGCTCGCCCAGACGCTGGCGCGTACTTTTGACGTGCCGTTCACAATGGCAGACGCAACCACGCTGACCGAAGCGGGTTATGTGGGTGAAGACGTTGAGAACATCATTCTCAAGCTGCTGCAATCCTCCGACTACAACGTCGAAAAGGCGCAGCACGGCATCGTCTACATCGACGAAATCGACAAGATCACCCGCAAAGCCGAAAACCCCTCGATCACGCGCGACGTGTCGGGTGAAGGTGTGCAGCAGGCGCTGCTCAAGCTGATGGAAGGCACCACGGCTAGCGTTCCGCCGCAGGGTGGCCGCAAGCATCCGCAGCAGGAATTCCTGCAGGTCGACACGACCAACATCCTGTTCATCTGCGGTGGCGCCTTTGCCGGCCTCGACAAAATCATCGCCGACCGTTTGCAAAAACGCAGCATCGGCTTTGGCGCGCATGTCGCCGATCCGGACAAGCGTAAAATCGGCGAACTGCTTGAAAAGAGCGAACCGGAAGATCTGCTCAAATTCGGCCTGATCCCCGAATTCGTCGGCCGTCTACCAGTGATCGCGACCCTGCACGATCTTGATGTCGATGCACTGGTCACGATCCTTCAGGAGCCGAAGAACGCTCTGGTAAAGCAATATGCCAAGCTGTTTGAACTCGAGGATGTTGAGCTGAGCTTCACCGATGACGCATTGGTCGCCATCGCCGAACGCGCGATCAAGCGCAAAACCGGTGCGCGTGGTCTTCGCTCAATCGTCGAAGGCATCCTGCTCGATACGATGTTCGATCTTCCGGACATGGAAGACGTGTCGGAAATCGTGATCGACGGCGAAGTGGTGGAAGGCAAGAAAGAGCCTATCCGCGTTCACGGCGGCTCAGCTAAGAGCAAGAAGGAAGAAGCTGCCTGATGCGAGCGAAAGCTCGGCGAGCCCACTTTCTCGGAATCGCTATCGGCGCCGCTCTATTTGGAGCGGGTGCAGCTGGTCCTCTTTCTGCGCAGAACGAAGAGCAACAGCCCACCAACTACATGGCGACCTTTGACTCGACGCCCGATGGCGAGGAAGTCATGGCGCGACGCGGCAAGAAGCTTGTCGATGTTATGCTACGCCCAAAAGACGCAGTTGTTCTCAAGGGCGCAATCATTGCTGAGGTTGCGCGCAAAGCGGCTGTTAAACCCAAGTTTCCCTTTGTTGATGGAACTATTCTTTACCGCACATCTGGGCGGAAGGGGCTCTATTGCGACCTGATGCGCAATCGCGGGCTGGGTTCATCGACGGCGTGCCTGCGCGACAATGATGGCGACGGCACCTTCGACGAAGCCGTCCGCTTCGATTTCAATTCGGCAGGCTCGGACACGGTCTTCATTACCGACAAGGGTAAAGTTCGGGGTGGATACGAAAAAGCAGTTATCCCACTGACCATCGCCGTCGGCTATGAGGCCGCGCCCGATGCAGAACTTCCGACAGGCCGTGTTGGCGTGTTCTGGGAATCGCCGCGAAAGCGCAAAGATCCACCCAACAATCCTGCGCTGTTGCGCTTCACCCTGACTGACGGAAGCAATTTCACAGGCACGCAGATCTTCTCGAGCAAGATGCTGGTGATGGGATATCCAGGTGCGCCCAAGACGGTCGACTTCTATGGCGCAAAAATCACGGTCTATGGCTTCGGTCCAAAGGGCGAAATCCGGTACTCGGTAAAGGCCGCCGAAGAATCAGCCGAAGTCGGCTTCGTATTCCGCGGCTACGTCGTCAATATCATCGCTTACTGAGCGCCTGAGTCGCCCAAACACGAAACCCCGCCCGGCCATGGAGGATAGGCCGGACGGGGTCCTGTGAAGCGCTGCCCCGATGGGAGGGGGGAACGGTTGGAGCAGCGCAAGCTCGGTTATGATGCGTAGCCTTACGGCAGGAACACACCGTCGGTGACGTGGACGACGCCGTTGGATGTGTTCACGTCAGCGGTGGTGACAGCGGTCGCGCGGCCCTTCGCATCGGTGATGACGATCTTGTCGCCCGAAAGACGCGCGGTCAGCTTCTCACCGGCAACGGTGTTGATCGTGGCGGCGCCATTGTGCTTCTTGATCAGCTTCACAAGGTCACCGCTGGTCACACGGCCTGCGACTGCGTGGTAGGTCAGGATCTTGGTCAGCGTGGCTTTGCTTTCCGGCTTCACCAGGTTGGCGACGGTGCCATCAGGCAGCTTCGCAAATGCGGTGTCGGTCGGGGCGAAAACGGTGAACGGACCGGGGCTCGACAGCGTGTCGACAAGGTCTGCTGCTTTGACGGCAGCGACCAGAGTGTTGTGCACGCCGGTGCTCATCGCGGTCTGGACAATGTTGGCCTGCTGGCGCTGCTTGTGCGCTTCAGCTGGCGCGGCGCCAAAGGTGGCGAAAGTTGCGGTGCCTGCAACAGCGGCGAGAGCGAGCGCGGTGGCGCGGGCGGGAAGTTTTGCAGTGATAGGCATTGGGATCTCCTTCGTTTGCACAAGCCCTCCCGGTCTTGTGCTGGAGCTACGCAAGCCTGCAAAACAAGGATGCGAAAAATCCGCAATTATTTTTAAAAATGTTTTAAATTAGAGATTTAAGTGTGTTCTAAACGCTTAATCGCGCCGCAATCATACGGTGGTGAAAGCGCCCTCGGCCACCACTGGTCCCGCATCCTGGCCTTCAGGCTTCCCGCCAATCGGCTCGCGCGTCAGCTTCACTTCCGCACCATCGAGGATGTTGCGCGCAACGCTATCTGGGATGTCCATGCTGATGACTTCGCCGGGCTTCACAACGCCGAGCGATTGCACGTCACCTTCTTGCGGAACGAGCCACAATTCATGGTCATGCACGCCATCCGGCGTCAGACCAATCGCGGTTACCATCATACGCTCGGTATCGGGCATATAGGTCACATCAAGCCGCAGCCCGGTGTCGCCAATCGGCACAGTCGCCATCAGCGGGTCCGCCGCGGCTATTTGTGTTGGCACTGCGCCGGGCGTCGGGTTTGATCCCGGTCCAAACGTGATGAAGGCCAGCGCGACGGCGGCCGCAGCGGAGGTGATACCAGCGGTCCACTGCCAACGGCGCACTCGGCTCTGCAGGTCAACTACGGCGCTGTCATTGGCATTCGCCGCGACAGGGGCGGAAACCACGTCACCGCCTGTGTTTGCGTCAATCTCAGCGTTGATCCGCGTCCAGACTCCCGCGCTAGGCTCAGCGCCGGAGACTTCATCGGAGAGCGGGACAAACCAGTTGTCCCACCATTCCTTGCGAGCAGCGAACGCCTCATCGGTCGCGAGCTTGCCGCGCGCGCTCATCAGCTCTTCGCCTTCGAGCAAGCCGAGGGAGAATTCCGCGGCCTTCATCGGATCATCCCGCTTGATGTCTTTCTTGTCGCTCATGATTGCTCACTCGCTTCAAGACAGGCGCGTAGTTTCATCAGCGCGCGGCGGATCCAGCTTTTCATGGTACCTAGCGGCACGTCAGCAGCCTCTGCCAACTGCGCATAGGTTTTGCCTTCGAAGAAGGCGGAACGGATGTGACCCTGAACATTCTCGTCAAGCTTACCCAGGCAGACATGAATTTGCGCCGACTGCTCGGCATCAATCAGCAGACTATCGGCCAGCGGGGCTTCATCGGGCAAGGGAGCCGCTTCTTCAACAGGCACCGCGCCACCACGCACTTTCCCCGTGCGCAGACGGTCGATTGCGCGGTTGCGCGCAAACGTCGCCAGCCACGAAATCGGGCTTGCGCGCTCCGGATCGTACCGGTCGGCTCTCTGCCAAAGGTTGATGTATACGTCCTGCAAGGCGTCTTCTGCTTCTTTCCTGTCGCCCAAGATACGCAAGCAAATGCCAAACAGTTTCACCCGTGTCGCATCATAGATTTCTTCGAGCGCCGCACGGTCGCCTTCGCCCAGCCTCACCATGGCGGAGCGTAAAGCCTCGCGCGCTTCGGGCGTGGCCGGTGTGGGTTGCTGAGCGGCCATCAACACCCGCCCTTGCAAGCACCGGAAACTGCGCCGCGTTCGATCTGAATCGTTGAATGGTTGATGCCAAATCGCCCTGCAAGCGAGTCCGAAACGTCACGCAAGAAAGCGTCTGTGCAATCTGCATCGGGCATGACGAGGTGCGCGGTCAGAGCCGTCTCTGTCGTCGACATTGGCCAGATATGCAGATCGTGCACTGTTTCTACCCCTTCGAGGCTCGCCAAATGCGCGCGCACGGCGCTTTCGTCAATGCTTGGCGGCACCGCCAATAAGCCCATGGCAATACTATCCTTTGCCAGCCCCCAGGTTCCCCAAGCAATCATCGCGACAATCGCGAAGCTGACCAGCGGGTCGATCCACCACAGGCCGGTGAAGACAATCGCAACCCCTGCGATCACGACGCCGACCGATACAAGCGCGTCGGCGGCCATGTGCAGATAAGCGCCCTTGATGTTGAGGTCTTCCTGACCGCGCATAAACAGCATGGCGGTGGCGGCGTTGATGACGACGCCAATGCCAGCGACGATCACCATAACCATACCCTCTGGCTCTACGGGATCGAGCAGGCGGTGGAATGTTTCGAACAGAATCGCGCCGATGGCGATTGCGAGCAGCAACGCGTTTCCAAGTGCGGCGAGGATGGTCGAGCTTTTGAAGCCATAGGTGTAGCGCGCCGTCGGTGGCCGCTTGGCGGCGATGCTCGCAGCCCAAGCCAGCAGCAGCGCGAGCACATCCGAGAGGTTGTGCCCTGCATCCGCAACCAGCGCCATCGAGCCATAGAGGAAGCCAAACGTCGCCTCTATCACCACAAAGATGATGTTGAGCGTGACGGCTATGGCAAAGGCGCTGCCAAAATCCTTGGGCGCGTGATGGTGTCCATGGCGATCATGCAGGCCATGGCAATCACTGTCGCCGTGATCATGCGAGTGCGAATGGTTATGTGCGTGCGCCAAGCCCATCGCGATCAATCATAGGCGCAGGAATCGAGCCCGTCACGTTTCACCACCGCGATGCGCGCATTGATCGTTCGACCGTGGCGCGCGAGCCACCCGGTGGGGTTCACCACGGCGCGCTTTTTGGGGAGGGGAAGGGCCGCTGCCATGCGCGCTGCCTCATACGGCTCAAGCCGCGCGGCGGATTTCTGAAAGTAACGCTGCGCACCTGCTTCAGCGCCGTAAGTGCCGATGCCGGTTTCGGCGACGTTGAGGTACACTTCCATAATGCGATGCTTGCCCCACACGGTCTCGATCAGGAAGGTGAACCACGCTTCCAGCCCTTTGCGGAAATACCCGCCGCCTTGCCAAAGAAAGACGTTCTTCGCGGTCTGTTGAGATATGGTGGAGCCTCCACGAATGCGACCGCCCTTGGCGTTGGCTTCGGCGGCTTTGCGGATCGCTTCGGTGTCAAATCCGGAATGCTCACAGAATTTGCCATCTTCCGCGCCAATCACGGCCGCGACCATGTTGGGATCAATATTCTCCAGCGCTTCCCAATCTTTGGTGTAGCCGTTCTCATCCATCGCCATGGTCGCCGTGACCGGCACCGGCACCCACTTGAAAAGAAGCACCAGCGCGAGGCTGATCCCGACGAACCAAAGGATCGCTTTCGCGAAAAACCAGGCGAGTTTCTTGGCCATTGCCTTGAGTTAGGGAGTGGCGAGGGGCGGTGCAATCATTGGTGGCGCTTGCGGTTCACTCCGCGTCGTGCTTGGAAAGCGCCGAAGACATTTCTGACACGGAGAATTCGATGCGCCTGATCGCCAAAACCGCCTCTGCCTTTGCTGTTTCCATGGCGCTGCTTGCGGCTCCTGTTGCGGCGGACGACCATGATATTGCGGCGGCAGTAGAGCAGGATTACGACAGCTATCTCGCGCCGCTCTTCGTGCATTTTCACAAGAACCCCGAGCTTTCTTTCCTCGAAAGCCAAACCGCCGCGCGCATGGCACTGGAGCTGCGCCAGGCGGGTGTCGAGGTGACCGAGAATGTCGGCGGCACCGGCGTGGTCGGAATGCTCAAGAACGGCGATGGGCCACTTGTTCTGCTGCGGGCAGATATGGACGGGCTTCCGGTGGAAGAGAAATCCGGTTTGGATTACGCGTCAAAGGCGAAGCAGACTGGCCAAGACGGCAAAGAGTACTTCGTGATGCACGCCTGCGGGCACGATGTGCACATCACCTCAATGGTCGGCAGCGCGCGCTGGCTGGTCGAGAATAAGGACAAGTGGAGCGGCACGGTGATGTTCATCGTGCAACCCGCCGAAGAACGCGTGGGCGGGGCCAAGGCCATGCTGGCAGACGGGCTCTACGAACGTTTCGGCAAGCCCGATTACGCGCTGGCCTTCCACGTCAGCGCTGGTCTGGAGACGGGTAAGGTGTCCGCCTCTGAGGGCATCCAGTATTCGAGTGCGGACTCGGTCGACATCACAGTGCCTGGAGTGGGCGCACACGGTGCCAGCCCGCACCGCGGCAAAGACCCGGTCTATATCGCTTCGCAAATCGTCACGGCCCTACAGTCGATTGTCAGCCGCGAAGTGCAGCCGCTCAAACCTGCTGTCATCACCGTTGGCTCGTTCCACTCAGGTTCAAAGCACAACATCATCTCTGATCAAGCCGCGTTGCAATTGACCGTGCGTGCCAATGACGAAGAAACCCGTGCCCAGCTGCTCGCCTCGATCGAGCGGATCGCGGTCAATATCGGCAAAGCGCATGGCCTGCCCGATGACCTGCCGGTGAAGGTTGTGGTGAGCGAAGGAACACCGGTGACCAACAACGATCCCGTTCTCGCCCGCCGTCTTAACAATGTGATGAAGCGCGATCTGGGTGAGGACGCCTTCGTCACATTTGAACAACAAGGCATGGGCGCGGAAGACTTCGCCTATTTCGTGACCGAGGAAATGAAGGTGCCCGGTTATTATTTCGCGGTCGGAGGCACGCCCAAGGAAGCGTTCGACGCCGAGGACGAGGGCGGCCCTGCTGTGCCCAGCCACCACTCGCCCTTGTTCAAGGTTGCGCCCAAGGAAAGCGTCACACTCGGCACCCGCGCGATGATCGCGGCAGTGTTGGACCTCGCTCCAGCGGAGTAATCCGAGGGCGCGGGGCCCGGAAGGATCAAGCAATGATCATCGTTGCCGAAGGCATCAGCGCGGCTGGTAAGACCACGTTTGCGCGCCAATTTGGCGATGGCCTTTGGGTGCCGGAAATCCCGGCCAAAGGCACATTGCCGCGCGCCGATGCCTCGCTTGATGAGCACGCCCATTTCTGGGCCGAGCACAATGTTCGGAAGTTCCAGATGGCGCTCGCCATTGAACGCGAGCACGGTTTCGTGATCTGCGATACCGATCCGATGAAGATCCACTATTCATGGTGCATGGAGCGCGTCGGATTTCATTGGCCTGACAAGTTCTCCCATGCGCAGGGTTTCGTTCGCAAGGCGATCGCGGAGCAGCGGCTGGGCTTTGCCGATCTTTATCTGGTCAAGAAGATCGAACCAGACGTGGCGAGAGCGCAGAAGGAAGGTGATGCCACGCGCAGGCGCGGCAATTTCGACCAGCATCTCGCGCTGCAGCCGCATCTAATCCGATGGTTTGAGACGATGGAGCAGGTCTTTCCGGGCCGGGTGCGGTGGCAATTCCCTTATCACAGCTCCCTGCTGAGCGAGCTCCAAAACAAAACGCCGGAGGAAAACCCCCGGCGTTTCGATGTTTCTGCGTTCGACGCTTTGGTTGAGCGTTTGCCTGATTAGCGCTTAAGCCATACCCGGCAAAAGGCGCTCGCCAGCGATCCGCTGCATAGCTTTCTGCAGCTTCTCGAATGCGCGCACTTCGATCTGACGGATGCGCTCGCGCGATACGTCATAGACCTGTGACAGCTCTTCGAGCGTCTGCGGCTTTTCAGTCAGACGGCGCTCGGTCAGGATGTGCTGCTCACGCTCGTTAAGGCTGTCCATCGCCTCGACCAGCATTTCGTGTCGCACCTGCGCCTCTTCGGCGTCAGCGACCGTTTCGTCCTGAAGTGGACGATCATCGGTCAGCCAGTCCTGCCACTCGCCAGAACCTTCCTCACCATTACGCATCGGCGTGTTGAGCGACCCGTCGCCGCCCATCATCATCCGGCGGTTCATGTTGATCACTTCCTGCTCGGGCACGCCGAGGTCGGTCGCGATCTTGGTCACATCCGCTGGCGAGAGGTCGGTGTCTTCGTAGGCTTCGAGCTGCTTCTTCATCCGGCGAAGGTTGAAGAACAGCTTCTTCTGTGCCGCGGTGGTGCCCATCTTAACGAGAGACCAGCTGCGCAGAATGAATTCCTGCATCGAAGCTTTGATCCACCACATCGCGTAGGTCGCGAGGCGGAAGCCGCGATCGGGTTCGAATTTCTTGACGCCCTGCATCAGGCCGACATTGCCTTCGGAAATCAGGTCCGAAACGGGCAGGCCGTATCCGCGATAACCCATCGCGATCTTGGCGACGAGCCGCAGGTGGCTCGAAACCAGCTGCGAAGCGGCTTCGGGATCTTCGTGCTCCTGATACCGCTTGGCGAGCATGTATTCCTGCTCGGCGGTCAGCACAGGGTATTTTTTGATTTCGGACAGATAGCGGTTGAGGCTCTGCTCGCCGCTAAGGGCCGGGACGGTTGCTTTGCTCACTCTTTTCCTAACCTTTCTAGTGTCGACCGACTGATCGGGACCCCTGATGGGCATCCGTGATTCTGGGCCACTCGGTTACTTATACGCGAGAATAACGCATTTGGGTGCGCTTTCATCGATTACAACGGGTAAGTTCGTCGATTAGTTCCCGCATGTCATCGGGCAAAGATGCTTCGAAATGAACACTTTTTCGTGTCACAGGATGCTTAAAGCCCAGTTCAGCAGCATGCAGCGCTTGTCGCGCGAACATTTGCGATTTGAGTATGGGTTTCAGCGGCTTCGGAGCGCTGCCGTAGACTTGATCTCCTAATAGAGCATGCCCGATTGACGCACAGTGAACGCGCACCTGATGGGTTCGCCCGGTTTCCAGCCGGCACTCGATCAAAGCCGAATGCGCGAGCCGTTGGAGAAGCTTGTAATGGGTAACCGCATGTTTTCCGCGTGAGGAATTCTTGTCGAGCACAGCCATTTTCTTTCGATTGGCATCTGATCGCCCGATTCGACCCTGAATTGTGCCCTCGGACGGGTTCGGATGCCCGCCACAAATCGCAAGGTATCGGCGGTGAACGCTGTGCTCGGCAAATTGCGCGGCGAGCCCTTCATGCGCTGCGTCGGATTTGGCCACGACCAGCAGGCCGGATGTGTCCTTGTCGATGCGGTGGATGATACCGGGGCGCGCAACTCCTCCAATGCCGGATAGAGAGCCGCCGCAGTGATAAAGCAACGCGTTGACAAGTGTGCCGTCGGGATTTCCTGCAGCGGGGTGCACAACCATGCCCGCAGGCTTGTTGACGACGATTAGGTGCTCGTCCTCGAACGCAATATCGAGCGGGATATCCTGCGGCTGCGCCTCGGCCTCTGCGGCAGGTGGGACGCTGATCTGGAATTGCGACCCGGCAGAGATTTTGGCGCTTGCCGATGACGCCAAGACGCCATCGACTGTGATACGCCCATCAGCAATCAAAGCCTGAACCCGCGCGCGGCTAAGCTCGGTCGCGTCCGCCAGCGCTTTATCCAGGCGGGCAGGGGTTTCCACTGCCCCGGATATGATCTGCGGATCAGACATAGCCTGCGCCATGGGCCAAGCCCTTGCGAGTGACAAGTATTACAGGCGAGGCTAGAAAATCCACGATGCGGTTGGACATGACAAAATCTGGCGATTTGCCCGTTCCGGCGAAGGTTTGCAGGCAGATCCTCGATGCGGCTCGAAATGCCCATCCGCGTGAGGCCTGCGGGCTCTTATTGGGACGTGCCGGTCGTGTCATCGAGGCCCGTGAAACTTCCAACGTCCACCCAGATCCTGACCACCACTTCGACATCGACCCGCAGGCGTTGATCGATGCGCATCGCGAGGAGCGTGAAGGTGGCCCTCAGATTCTGGGCTATTTCCATTCGCACCCCAGCGGCGAGCCATCTCCGTCAGATACGGACAGGGCGATGTCTGCCAAGGACGGAAAGGTTTGGGCTATCGCTGGGAGTGATCAACTGAGGTTCTGGCAGGATAATCCGGAAGGCTTCGATGCGCTTTCCTACGAAGTGATCGGGTCGTAATCATACCAAGCTATGAAACAGGCTGACCGCCCTTTACCCTGCTTTTTGTCCGTTAATTCACTTGGCCAGTGGATGCGTCGCCTTTTTGGTCTTAGGACCGCGTATCAAGTGTAACACCTGTTCAGGAAACTCGACCGTCAGATGACTTCCCAAACCGATCTTGCTGCCCTCCTTTGCTCGCGGCTTTGCCACGATCTGCTCTCGCCCGTGGGCGCGCTTTCCAATGGGCTGGAGCTGCTGGCTGAAGAGCAAGACCCTGAAATGCAAAAGCGCTGCGTGGAATTGCTGGAGCAAAGCGCCAAGATCAGCACGGATAAGCTCAAGTTCTTCCGCCTTGCGTTCGGTGCCGCTGGTGGTTTCGGGGATGCCGTTCCGATTGAGGAGGCGCAGGAGGTGATTTCTGCGCTAGCGAGCGACAACAAACGCGTGGTGCTGAATTGGGCCGTGATGGAGAACAGCCTGCCCAAACCGGCCGTAAAGGTGATGCTCAACCTGTCGCAAATCGCGCTGGATGCGCTGGTGCGCGGTGGGACGCTGGATATCGGTGCAGAACGGCGAGACGGCAATGTCGAAATTGTTGCCCGCGCGACAGCGGACAAGATCGCCTTTGACGAAGTGATCGGGCGTGCGTTGCAGGGCGAGTTGGGCGCTGACGAAGTGACCAGTCGCACAGCCGCCGCACACATGATCAACCTGCTGGCCCAAGAGAGCGGCGGCGGGTTGCAGTACCAAATGGGCGAGGGTGCGCTGGTGCTCGGCGCGGTGATCCCTGAACCGGAAGGGATGATTGGCTAAGCATGGCGGATGAGCTGATCCATCGCACGCAGCTTTCCCCCAACTGCAATGAGCGCAAGCTGCCCATCACGATGGCAGTGCTGCACTACACCGAAATGAAGCCGATGGAGACGGCGCTGGATCGGTTGACCGATCCCGAGGCGGGCGTCTCTGCGCATTACCTCATCACGGAAGAAGGCGAGGTTATCCAGCTCGTGACCGAAGACATGCGCGCGTGGCATGCGGGCAAAAGCTTCTGGCGCGGTGTGACCGATGTGAACTCGGCGAGCGTGGGGATCGAGCTTGATCATGCGGGGCACGCTGGCGGCAATCCCGAATTTGCGAAGGCGCAAATTGACGCGCTGATCCCGCTGTTGGCGCGGATCGTCAAAGACTATGACATCCCGCGCGCCAACGTGGTTGCGCATTCCGATGTTGCGCCCGCGCGCAAAATCGATCCGGGCGAAAAATTCCCTTGGGATCGGCTGGCTGAATACGGATTGTGTCTCGCAAAGCCTGAAAAGCTCGAATTGGGGGATCCGTTCGACAACGATGGTGCCTTTATGCTCGCCATGGAGCGCTTCGGCTATGACATCACGGACGCTGAAAAGGCGGTCGAAGCGTTCCAGCGCCGTTGGCGGCCCGAGATCATTGACGGGCAGGTGGACCAGCAGGTCGGTGCGATCCTGTTCCAGCTTTTGCTCGATCGCGACAGGGGCGTGTCACGATGACGCGCGTTACAAGGTCTTACAGCAGGGGGAGGAGATTCCTGCTTTAAGCACGCAAGTTACATTTAGCATTCGCGGAGGGATCAATGATGATGAAGAAACTTGGCGCCGAATTCTTCGGCACATTCTGGCTGGTTTTCGGAGGTTGCGGTTCGGCTGTTCTTGCCGCGGCTTATCCAGAATTGGGCATTGGGTTTGTCGGTGTGTCGATGGCGTTCGGCCTGACCGTATTGACTATGGCCTACGCTGTTGGCGGCATTTCGGGCGGACACTTCAACCCTGCGGTTTCGCTTGGTCTTGCGCTTGGCGGACGCTTCAGCTGGAATGAACTGGTTCCGTATTGGGTGGCGCAAGTCATCGGGTCATTCGTTGCAGCGGGCACCCTGTTTGTGATCGCCAGCGGTGCGCCAGATTTCAGCGCCGGCGGGTTCGCTTCGAACGGCTATGGCGATCTCTCGCCGGGCAACTATTCGATGCTTGCGGTTCTGATTGCAGAGGTTGTTTTGACCGCGCTGTTCCTGATCATCATTCTGGGTTCGACATCGCCCAAGGCCCCGGCTGGCTTTGCGCCAATCGCAATCGGTCTTGGCCTGACGCTGATCCACCTGATCTCGATCCCGGTGAGCAACACCTCGGTCAATCCGGCCCGTTCAACCAGCGTGGCGTTCTATGCCGAGAATGCGGGCTACGTCTCGCAGCTCTGGCTTTTCTGGGTCGCGCCGCTGATTGGTGCAGCCATCGGTGCTCTGATTTGGAAGCTGCTTCTGTCGCCCGACGAGACAATCGACAATATCGGCGGTGACGGCGCGTAAGCCCCACCTGCCAATGTGAAATCGAGAGGGCCGGCTTTCCTAATGCCGGCCCTTTCTATATGTGACCTATTGTCAGGGGGCTGAGGCGGCCGCGTTATCTTAGGATACCGAGGAAAGTCCGGGCTCCACGAAGCAAGGGTGGCGGGTAACGCCCGCCGGGTGCTTCTCTTCGGAGATGCATTCAGGGAAAGTGCCACAGAGAGTATACCGCCGATGGAGCCTAAAGCTCACAGGCAAGGGTGAAAGGGTGCGGTAAAAGCGCACCGGGGCTCTGGTAACAGCGCCCGCATGGCAAACCCCACCCGGAGCAAGGCCAAATAGGGGTCTCGCGCCGAAAGGCAGTGGCGCTTCGCCGCGAGAGACCCGGGTTGGCTGCTTGAGCGGCTTGGCAACAGGTCGCCTAGACGAATGGCTGCCGCCGCAGCGCTGGTCGCAAGATACCGGTTGCGGAGACAGAACCCGGCTTATGATGCCCCCTGACGCTTTCGTTTTCCGCATCCTGGTCGGGCACCCGGCTCCCTTAGGGCCGAATTGGCGGCGAAACTTTGCGGGAAGCTGTGAGTTGGGTTGTTTATGAAATCACCTTCCCTCGCCACCCGCCCGCCGCTTCAGCGAGCAGCTATTGTTCTCGCCGTATTTGTCCAGATCGGTGCAACCTTCCTTCCTGCTCTGGGGATGGGTGATCCGATTGGTGAACGATCGGACAGTATACGCACTTTGATTACACCCTCTGGTTGGGCCTTTGCGATCTGGGGGCCATTGTTCTTGGGGTCGGCGATCTTCGCGATCTGGCAGGCGCTTCCGGCGCAGCGGGAGAGTCTGCTTCTCAACCGCATCGCATGGCCCGCGGCAGTCGCTTTGGCCGCGCAGGGTGTCTGGGCGATCTACACGCAGTTCAACAATCTGACCTGGGTGTCTGTGGTGATCATCCTGACATCGCTCGGCGGACTTCTGATGTGTCTTCGCACGCTGTCTAGCCAATCAAAACTCAGCTCCGGCGAGCGGTGGTTTGCGGCGCTTGTGCTTAGCGCGCTGGCCGCTTGGCTCACTGCCGCGAGCATCGTCAATGTGTCGGCGGCACTGGTCTATCACGGCTTCGGCGGTGACTTCGCCTATCCGATGTGGACGGCGGCGATGGTCGCGGTTGGCGGAGGTATTGCGGCGCTTGCGGTTTTGGGTTCGCGGGGCAACCCTTGGTACGCGCTGGTTTTCTGCTGGGCGTTGCTTGCGATCTATTTCCGTGGTGGACAAGAGGCGCAGAGCATCGCCTATGCCTGCATCGCCGCCGCGGCGCTCGTCATCCTTACGCTGCTTTCGGGCCTGTCAAAGGCTGATTACCGCAAGCACTGGATCGGTGTTTAGGCCGCGACGGTTGCGGGCGGATAAAGTTCGTCCAAGGGACGCGAGCGGCCATCGGGGCATACCAGCCGCACGTGGTATCGCTTCAATCGACGCGGTTCGGGCACGCCGCAGCTATGCGCGATCACACCCACTTCCTTGCGCATCTGCTCGACGAAGTTGGCCACCCGCACTGCCTTGTTCGCCGGGTCAAGCCCGCGTTGCAGCGATGGGTCATGCGTGGTGATGCCAGTTGGGCAGGTGTTCTTGTTGCACTTCATTGCCTGAATACAGCCCAGCGCAAACATGAAACCGCGTGCTGAAATCACGAAGTCGGCGCCTGCACAAAGCGCCCACGCCACCTCGCTCGGCGTGACTAATTTGCCGCTGGCGACGACGCGGATGCGGTCTTTGAGTCCGGCTGCATCGCGCAGATCGACAAGCATTGGCAGCGCCTCGCGCAAGGTCAGACCGACATTGTCGATTAGCGGCATAGGCGCGGCGCCGGTCCCGCCATCGCCGCCATCGACCGTGATGAAATCAGGGGCGCTTTCGATGCCGCGTTTGTTGATCTCGGCAAACAGCTCCTGAAGCCAGCCATAGGCGCCAACGACGGTTTTCATTCCAACCGGCTTACCTGTCACCTGGCGAATACGGGCAATCATATCGAGCAACTCCGATACGCTGCCGATTTCGGGGTGGCGATTGGGCGAGATCGAGGCTTCGCCTTCCTTGATCCCGCGAATGGCGGCGATCTCTGCGTTGACCTTCGCAGCAGGCAGAATGCCGCCTTTACCCGGTTTCGCGCCTTGTGAGAGTTTGATCTCGAACATGCGGACCTGTTCGTGTGCGGCGACTTCGCGCAGCTTCTCGTCTGAGAGATTGCCAGCCTCATCGCGCACGCCGTATTTGGCTGTGCCGATCTGGAAAACGATGTCGCAACCGCCCTCCAGATGGTGTGGGGCCAATCCGCCTTCACCCGTATTCAACCAGCATCCGGCCTTGGCAGCGCCATTGGATAGAGCGCGGATGGCAGGCGTCGACAGCGCGCCATAACTCATCCCGGAGATGTTGAAGATCGACGTTGCGTAATAAGGCACGCGCGCTGCGCCTTCGCCAATCATCATCGGTCCGGCATCAACCGCATCCTTTTCCAATGTCGGCCAAGGGCAATTGACGAAGATTGGTGTGCCGACCGGTTCCAGATTGCGGGTGGAGCCAAACGCGACATTGGTCGAATGCGCCTTGGCCGCATCGTTCACCCAGTCCCGCTGTGCGCGGTTAAACGGCATTTCCTCGCGGTCCATGGCGAAGAAATACTGGCGGAAGAACTCGCCCAGCTCGCTCAGGATGTACCGCATCCGTCCGATCACCGGATAGTTGCGGCGCACCGTGTCGGCGGTCTGATAACGATCAATGAAAAAGAGGACGACGAGCGCCAGCGCTGCAAGCCCGACCACAAAAATGAATGCCGTGGTTAGCCCGTTAAGAATAGCGGTCATGGCGTGTCCTCCCGAAATTGCCTGTTGCCTCGAATACGAAGCAGGCGCTCCGACAGTTACACTGCGCTGAGGATTGGCGCGTGTCTACACCCCGACATGTCTTACTGTTGGAAGCTAGCTCGCGCTATTGCTCTGCAGAATTTCTATGCCATCATCATTGTCGCAAGCCTGGATAACGCGGCGGGTATCGCCTTCCAGAACCAGTGCCGACAAAACCCCGGAGCGAAATGCGCCCGTATCAATCCCGATCCGGTTTCCGCAGTCGATGACTTTGTCAAAGATCGTGTGCCCATGCACCACGACCTTTTCCAGTGGCCCGTCATGATCGAGAAAGCGCTCGCGGATCCACAGCAGATCGCTGCGCTTCTGGGTGTCGATCGGCACCGCCGGATCGATCCCCGCATGGACGAAGGCATAGTCACCAGCGATGATCATTTCCTCGAACGCCTCTAGGTATTCGCGGTCTTTCATCGGCACAAGATCAGGCAGCTTCGCAAACAGTTCTTCCAAGGTCAGCGCGTTGAACGCCTTCTTGGTGATGCCGTAGCTGAGGATTGTCTCCCGCCCGCCATGCTTGAGGAAGTGCCGCAATACATCGGTCTTTTCGAAGGACCTGAGGAACATTTCCTCATGGTTCCCCGCAAGCACTCTGACAGCGCGCGATTTCTGCCATTTGCGCGTTTTGGCAATGACGCCAGCGCTATCCGGGCCCCGATCAACCAGATCGCCCAGCAAGATCACCTGCGTGTCTGCAGAAGCGCTCTCTGCATCGTCCTTCTCAATGGCTTTGATCAGCGCCTTGTAGAGGTCGAGCCGTCCATGAATGTCGCCGATAACGTAATAGCGCGAAGCCTCAGGAACAGAGGCGCGCATGCGCTTCTTCTTGGCTTTCGGCTTGAAGAGTTTGCTGAGGGGGTTTGGCATGGCCTGCACAATCGGAGATAATTTCATACCGCCATACTAATGCTGTAGGTGAACGGCAACCGGTCGCTGCAGTGCAGCAAAAATGTTACAATCCAGCTATAGAATTACGAATTTGTGTGCGGGCGCGGAATTTCTCTTGCGTCTGACAGGGTCAGGGGGCACGAAAGTTTCGTTATCAGTGAGATCGCGACCAAAAAAAGGCGACCACTGATCGCGCAGGCGGGACGAAGCAACAACATAAACAAGGAAGTTGTAATGCTCACGTCCATCCGCGGCCTCACCGCCGCAACACTCTCGGCGGGTCTGTTCCTCTCAGCGGCGCCCGCATTTGCATCTGACGAGATCGTCGGAAACTATTGCCCCAAGCAATGAACTCATCGAAGCCGAAGCGCTTCTTACCAATGCCAAATCCGAAGATGCGGCCATTGTTCTTTCGTCCGAAATCGATCGCGCAACCAAGCCGGTTGATTCCAAAGAAGCCAACTCGGTTGGCGGCGATGGCCCGTTCTCTTTCTCGGCAAACGTGGCTTTCACCACCGACTATCGCTTCCGCGGTGTCACCCTGAGTGACAGCAGTTTTGCTGTTCAGGGCGGTCTCGACCTTAGTCACTCATCGGGCTTTTACGTCGGCACCTGGGCTTCGAGCCTAGATGAAACGACTGTAGGTTTTGGCTCGACCGAGGTCGATCTTTATGGCGGCTGGAGCGGTGACCTGACAGACGGTCTTTCGGCAGATGTCGGTGTTATCGGATATCTGTATCCGGACGCTGGCCCTGGCGATTTTGACTATGTCGAGTTCTATGGCTCGGTGTCATTCTCGCTTGGTCCTGTCTCGCTGACGCCTGGCATCGCCTATGCACCAGACCAGGATTCGCTTGGCGGTACAGACAACCTGTATCTTTACGGCGATATCAGCGTTGGCATTCCGAACACGCCGATCACGCTTAACGGTCACCTCGGTTACACCGAAGGTTTCCTGACCTTCACCAATGACAGCACCGCTGTTGACTGGTCGATCAGCGCAGATCTCGCGCTCAACGACACGTTCACAATCAGCGCCGCTGTGACGGGTGTGGATGGCGATCCTCTGATTGATCCGGGCGAAGTCTTCACCGGTGACGCTTTTGTCGCGACAGTCTCAGCGAGCTTCTAAGTAAAAGCACGATTTCCTGCCGTAGAAGCAGGTGGAACAGGGCGCGGGGCTGCTAGTCAGTCTCGCGCCTTTTCGTATTGGCCCTTGGGCTGATATGGGATCTACGAATCGAAATCTGCGAGGCTCCCCTATGGTCAAATATCTCCACAGCATGATCCGGGTCACCGATCCCGATGCGACAGTGAATTTTTTCAAACTGATCGGGCTGGAGGAAGTGCGCCGCTTCGATGTTGAAGCAGGGCGATTCACGCTCATCTTTCTCGCCGCGCCGGGGCAAGAGGGGCTGGCCGAGGTTGAACTGACCTACAACTGGCCGCCCGAAGATGGCAGCGAGCCAGAAGACTATGATGGCGGTCGCAATTTTGGGCACCTCGCCTACCGGGTCGAGAATATCTACGAGACATGCCAGCGGATTGCGGATGCTGGGCATACGATCCACCGCCCGCCGCGCGATGGCCATATGGCGTTTGTCAAAACACCCGATGGCGTCTCAATCGAGCTGCTGCAGGAAGGCTATCTTGAACCGCAGGAGCCATGGGCGAGCATGGAAAATTCCGGCAGCTGGTAAATCGCGCTACTCGCGCAAATCAAGTCTTAGGTGTTGCTGGGCTGGACGCCCTGATCATCGCAATCCTCAGCGGGATGCGAAGTGGTCAGACGCAAGACGATGAAGCCGAGTACCGCCGAGATTGCTGATCCCATAAGAATGCCGATCTTGGCCTCTTCAACGAGCATTGGCTGATCCGGGAATGCCAAGCCGCCGATAAACAGACTCATGGTGAAGCCGATGCCGCAGAGGATCGAAATGCCCCAAATCTCTGGCCAACTCGCGCCTTCGGGGCGTTTGGCCAGGCCGGTTTTGTCCAGCATGAATACGGTGGTGAAGATGCCGACCTGTTTGCCGACCACAAGGCCAGCTGCGATCGCATAGGGAAGCGGGTCAAGCAATGCCTCCAGACCCATGTCTTGCAGTGAAACGCCCGCATTGGCAAAGCCAAAGACTGGCACCACCAGATAGGCGCTCCAAGGCGCCAAACCGTGCTCCAGCTTTTCAAGCATGGAATTACCGTCACGTCGGTGCAGCGGAATAGTGAGAGCCGCGAGCACGCCGGCAATCGTCGCGTGCACGCCAGTGTTGAGCACACAATACCACAGCACCAGCGATAGCAGAATATACGGCGTGAAGATGCTCACTCGCGCACGGTTGAGGCCGATCATCACTGCCAGAACGACCATCGCAGCGATCAGCCAAGCGAGCTTGATCGTCGGTGTGTAGAACACTGCAATGACCAACACCGCGCCGATGTCATCGACAATCGCAACTGTCAGCAGGAATAGTCGCAGCGACGCAGGCACACGGTTGCCCAGCAGACCTAGAACACCCATCGCAAAGGCAATGTCGGTCGCGGCTGGAATCGCCCAGCCATTTGAGTATTCACCACCACCTGAAACAGCGATGTAAACGAGCGCTGGAAACGCCATACCCGCTGCAGCTGCTGCCATCGGCAATGTGCGGGCGGATGGATCGGATAGCTGCCCGCTTACCATCTCTCGCTTCACTTCAAGCCCGACGACGAAGAAGAAAATCGCCATCAAGCCGTCGTTGATCCAAAGGTGCAGATCATCGAGCTTCGCGATCGGCGTCCACGACAACTCGCCATAGAAAAGCTCGCGATACTCGCCGTAAAATGGCGAGTTGGCAGCGAGCATCGCAGCAGCCGCAACGATGATCAGCAGCACACCAGCCGAGGCATCGCCGACAAACAGCGCGCGCACCGGTGCAAAGATAGAACGGATCGGGCGGGGAAGGGGAGAAAGCGGATCAGACATGTTGTCGGGCGTCTTTGAGAAAAGTTTGCCCCGTTGCAAGTCCAATCCGGGCACGCTAGCCTGTTTTTTGCAAAGGATAGGGGCGCCTTGGCAATTTTGGATATCACTTTGTGGCAGTGGCTATCGCTGCTTCAGCACGAGATGCTGTTGTTTGCAGGGGTCTTTTTCCTGATCGGCGCGCTGGATGACATCGCGGTGGATGGCATTTGGATGTGGCTGAAAGCTTCGGGCCGAGCGGCAACGCCCGTTCTCAATCGGCATGCACTTCAGAGCAACGAATTGGCCAAGCCCTTGGCGGTTTTCATTCCCGCATGGGACGAGGCGAAGATCATTGGCTCTACCGTGTCCCATATGCTCAAGACATGGCCGCAATCTGCGATGCGCCTCTATGTTGGGTGTTATCGCAATGATCCCGATACAATGGCCGCCATTATCGCGGCGGCGGCAGGCGATGCGAGAATTCGGTTGGTGATCCATGACCGCGATGGCCCCACCACCAAAGCCGATTGCCTTAACCGGTTGTATGCGGCGATGCGCGATGATGAGCGGCGAATGGGCGGCCAGTTTGCGGGTGTGGTGTTCCATGACGCCGAAGACGTTGTAGACCCAGCTGCGCTTGGACTGCTGGCTGAATCCGTGGCCGACGGTGTCGACTTCGCGCAATTGCCGGTGGAGCCGTTTGCGCAACCGCGCAGCCGCTGGATCGGTAGCCACTATTGCGAGGAATTTGCTGAGGCGCATGGCAAAACCATGGTGGTCCGTGATGCTCTGGGCGCGGGGCTGCCTGGGGCGGGCGTAGGCTGCGTCGTTTCGCGCCCTGCTTTGCGGTCACTCGCCGGTCGCACCACCACCAATAAACCGTTCTCCGAAGATTCGCTGACCGAGGATTACGAGCTTGGCCTTGCTGTGGCCGAAGCCGGCGGCACGTGCCGCTTTGTCCGAGCCAAGGGTGAGGATGGCCGCTTGATCGCCACACGCGCGCACTTCCCGCATCGGCTTGATCTAGCGGTCCGTCAGAAAACCCGCTGGCTTCACGGCATCGCGCTTCAAGGTTGGGATCGGACCGGATGGTCGAAAGGCTGGGTCGAGGCGTGGATGCGTGCGCGGGACCGGAGGGGGCCATTCACGGCGCTGGTCTTGGTGGTTGGCTACACTCTGCTCGCCCTAACGCTTCTTGGCTGGACGGCGCGGGCGATCGGGACGGGTGAGCCGCTTGCGCTTACGCCGGTGCTCTTTGCTTTGCTCACGATCAACCTCGCCGCTTTTGCTTGGCGTGTGGCGATGCGTTTTGCATTCACGGCTCGGGTTTACGGCGTGGCGGAGGGATTTCGGGCGCTGCTGAGAATTCCGGTAGCCAACGCCATTGCAATCATGGCAGGTCGCCGGGCGATCATGGCCTATGCGCGCACGCTGTTTGGTGGCGCGACCATCTGGGACAAAACACCTCACAGCCTGCAGCCGATCAAGGCGAACGCGCTACCTGCGGGAGCTGTATGACTGTGACCGAAAGCACAAAGAGACGCGGAAGCCCCTTGCTGGTGATCGGGGTCATCATGCTGGCATGGGTTGGGACCCGCGCGGCGGTCTGGGAGAATCCGTTTACCGAGATTGTCGACAACCTCCCCCGCCTATTGGTGGAAGCTCCCTCAGAACCCACTCAACCGGCAACACAATCTCCGAGAACTGAGAAGCAGGTAGCCTCAATCACCTATCCTACCGTTCAGCGCGGTTTCTTCAGGATTGGAGCTACCAAAGCAAAACCTTCGGTGCCATTCGCACAGCTGCCTGCACGGTCGTCGATTCTGGCGCCAGGCATTGCAACATCTCATAGCCTTCTGTGGTCGAAGGCCCTTTCATTCACTCCGAGAGGCCCTTTATCTGAACGGGCGACGTTCCAACCCGGGCTTCTCCAGCCGCCTTTCGCGCCTCCGCAAAGCAGCACTGCCCCTGATCGGCCAAATCCGGATCGCTGGTCGCTCGACAGCTGGGCTTTCTGGCGTCAGGGTTCCAATTCTTCGCTGATCTCGCAAGGGCGCGTGCCTATTTACGGAGCCAGCCAGCTGGGTGCTAACTTGCAATACCGGCTCGCGCCGTCCTCGCGCCGGGATCCGCGATTGTACGCGCGTGCTTACCGCGCTCTGGTGCGCAGTGGTGAGAACGAGGTATCCGTTGGCGTATCGCTTAAACCGGTTCCCTCGCTTCCACTACGCGCACAGACGGAAGCGCGATTGACCAGCACACCTTTCGGGACAGAAGTGCGCCCTGCGGCTTTTGTCGTCACCGAAATCGCCCCCCAACGCCTACCCCTGGGCCTGACGGCGGAGATGTATGGGCAAGGCGGGTATGTTGGCGGCAATACGGCGACCGGATTCGCGGATGGCCAAGTCGCCGTGACCCGCGAAGTGAAGCAATTTGATCTCACCGACACAAAGAGCGCTCGTTTGAGTGTGGGCGCGGGCGCTTGGGGCGGGGTTCAGAAAGATGCCAACCGCATGGATTTGGGACCGACGCTGCGGCTGGATTTGACCATTGGCAAAGTCCCCGCACGCCTCTCGGTCGATTGGCGAGAGCAGGTTGTCGGCGATGCAGCTCCGGAGTCCGGTGTCGCCGCCACGCTATCAACGCGTTTCTGACGCAACAGCCAGCGCCAATACGGGGACTCAGCGCAGACCGTGCCTTTAATCCATCGCTAGGGTAAGCTACTCGCAAAATCATGGACGTTTACCTCCCCATTGCGAATCTCTCGGTGGATGGTCTGTTCATTGTGCTGCTCGGTGTGCTGACCGGAATTCTCTCCGGTCTGTTCGGCGTTGGCGGCGGATTTCTGACCACACCACTGCTGATTTTCTATGGCATTCCGCCAACCGTCGCCGCGGCTTCTGCGGCGACGCAGGTGACGGGCGCCAGCGTCTCCGGCGTGATCGCGCATTCGAGCCGGAAGGGGGTCGATTTCCGCATGGGCGGTGTCCTTGTGGGCGGCGGTGTAATCGGTGCGCTGATGGGCGCGGGTCTTTTCAGCCTGCTCCAATCCATCGGACAGATCGATGTTGTCATCAACGTGCTCTACGTGCTCTTGCTGGGCTCGATTGGCTCACTAATGCTCAAAGAAGCACTAGAGGCGCTGCGGCCATCAATGGCCGCCAAGGCCGCGCAGCCGCGAAAGCGAAGGCATCACCCGTTGGTGGCCAGCCTCCCGTTCCGGTGGAGATTCTACGGCTCAGGTCTCTACATTTCACCCTTGGCCCCGCTGATCCTTGGCGTGATTGTCGGCATCCTCACCATGCTGATGGGTGTGGGCGGTGGCTTCATTCTGGTGCCAGCCATGCTCTACCTGTTCGGGATGAGCGGCAATGTGGTGGTCGGCACTTCGCTGTTCCAGATCCTGTTTGTGACCATGGTCACCACGATGACCCACGCGCTGACGACCAAGGCGGTGGACATTGTGCTTGCTGGTCTCTTGCTGCTCGGTTCTGTGATGGGCGCGCAGTTCGGCACGCAGATTGCGCTCAAGCTGAAACCAGAGATTTTGCGTTTGGTCTTGGCTGCCATTGTCCTCGCGGTGGCGCTGCGCATGCTTTACGGGCTCGGGGTTCAGCCCGATGAGATTTACACGGTGACACCGCTGTGAGATCACCTTGGCGCCTCGCATTTGTGCTTGTTGCCGCGTTGGTTTGTTCAGCGCAGCGTGAGCCTGTGTTGGTGCCCGAAGTGAACCAGTCCCGGATTGAGGTGCGGCAGGGCTTCACGGGGGCCAACCTGCTGCTCTATGGCGCAGTGTTTGACCCGCTGAGCAACAGCGACGGGACCGAGTACGATATTGTCGTGGTGCTCAAAGGACCTGCCGAGCCCATTCGTTTGCGAGAGAAAGAGCGGATCGCCGGCATCTGGATGAACGCGGCATCAAGCGATTTCCGATCCGTCCCATCCTTTTTTGCCGTCGCCTCCTCCAGCCCGATCGACCAGATTGTCGACGAGCGTACCGCTGCAATTTACGAGCTCGGCACCGATTTCATTCAGCTCTCGCCCAGCGGCGTGATCGACACCGAGGAACAGCGCCGTTTTGCAACGGGTCTGGTCGATCTGCGGCAACGCCTTGGGCTTTACAAGCAAGACCCCGAAGGCGTCCGAATTAAGGAAAAGGTGCTGTACCAGGCGCGGATTGCACTGCCTTCAAACGTATCCACCGGACCATACACCGCAGAAACTTTCGCAATCGCCAACGGCCGCGTGCTGGCCAGTGCGACGGCAGAGATTGAGGTGGTCAAGGTTGGTCTAGAGGGTCAAGTCGTATCGGCATCCCAACGCTGGTCCTTGTTCTATGGTCTTGGTGCCATCCTCCTTTCGGTGAGTATGGGACTTCTCGCTGGCCGTTTGTTTGCCCGCTTCCAATAGCCTCGCAAGGCGCAGCGTCCTTGACAGCGTTGACGCGTTCTTAACCGAACTCTGGCAGTCCTGAATTAAGCAAAAAGCCGGATCGAAAATCGGTCTGGCGTGCTCGAACAAGGGACTAGAGGCCGCATATGGGCGATATGGGCAACCAGAATTTCGAAGGCACACCGGTTGGCGCAGCATCGGTTAGCGATGCGCCGCAAGCCGCGCCTGCACCGGCACATGAGCCAGAACACGATCTCGACAATGCGGGCGCGCCCATTGGTGTTGTGCTCGAAATCTCTGGCTCGGGCTCTCAAGTTGCCTTTGATCCGCAGCGCTTGAATGAATGCATGGAAGATTCTGATCCCTCAATTGAATTGGCGGGACAAGTTGGCAGTCAGATCAAAATTCGCGTTGGCAATGCTTGGCTGCTCGCCAACGTTCGTGACCAGCGCAAAGATCGCCGTGCGAATGGTGGCATTATCGCCAATATCGACTTTCTCGGCGAGGGCAGCGAGGAAAAGCTGACCGGCCGTATTCACGGCTTCAAGCGCGGTGTGACACGCTATCCCGTCCCCGGTGCGATGGTCTATCCGGCCACCACTCGGGACCTTGAACAAATCTATGCCAGTGATGGCCGCGCCAACATTCAGATCGGCAAGGTTTTCCCGACCAAAGATATTCGCGCCGGTCTCTACATCGACGCAATGTTGGGCAAGCACTTTGCTCTGCTGGGATCGACCGGTACCGGTAAATCGACCAGCGCCGCGCTGATCCTGCACCGCATCTGCGAAGCCGCCCCGCAGGGCCACATCGTGATGATTGACCCGCACGGCGAATATTCTGCAGCGTTCAAGCAGACCGGTCAGATTCTCGACGTTTCGAACCTGCAAATGCCGTACTGGCTGATGAACTTCGAAGAGCATTGCGAAGTCATCCTGACCAGCGACGGCAATGAGCGTCAGGTCGATATGGACATCCTCGCCAAGTGTTTGCTGCATGCCCGCAGCAAGAACCGGTTGGCCGAGACGATGGGCAAGATCACAGTCGACTCGCCCATTCCGTATCTCCTTTCCGACCTGTCGACCAAACTTCAGGACGAGATGGGTCAGCTCGACAAGGCTACGTCCTCGGCGCCTTATATGCGTATCAAGCAGAAGCTCGAAGAGTTGAAAACCGATCCGCGCTATCAGTTCATGTTCTCTGGCATGCTGGTGGCGGACTCGATGTCGGACTTCATCTCCAAAGTGTTCCGCATGCCCAGCGACGGCAAACCGATCTCGATCATCGACGTCTCTGGCGTTCCTTCCGACATCACCTCCACTGTTGTCGCGGTTCTGAGCCGCCTCGTGTTCGACTTTGCGATCTGGGGGCGCGAGGAACAGCAGCGCCCGATCCTGCTCGTATGCGAGGAAGCCCACCGCTATGTTCCGAACGAGAAGAACTCGGACGGCTCTTCCGTCGGCAAGATCCTCAGCCGTATCGCCAAGGAAGGTCGTAAATACGGCATCTCGCTTGGCCTGATCACACAGCGTCCGTCGGACTTGGCCGAAGGCGTGCTGTCACAGTGCGGTACGATCATTTCGATGCGTCTCAACAACGATCGTGACCAAGCCTTTGTCCGATCCGCAATGCCGGAAGGTTCGCGCGGCTTCCTCGACTCCATTCCTGCCCTGCGCAACCGAGAGTGCATCGTCTGCGGCGAGGGTGTCGCGATTCCGATCCGTGTCAGCTTTGACAACCTCGAAGAGCACAAGCGCCCGGCTTCGGAAGACCCCAGCTTCGTCGACCTATGGAACAAGAGCGGCGGCGAAGACGAGTTGGTCGAGCGCGTCGTGCTCCGCTGGAGATCGCAGGGTTGAGCCTCTGAAAAGGGGCTAAAAGACGATCCCTCTAAAGCCGCCATCGATGTTGTAGATACGCCAACCCTCGTTTGTCTTGGCGAGCTCTAGCGTGCGCGTGTCTGGCGAGCCGAAATTGCTGATGCCAATTTTCGCTACGGCGCGGGTACCGTCCACAGTCAGTGAGTTGATCGTGTATGTGAAGTCGCCGAAGTCTTGGCATCCACAAACAGGATCGGCGCTAAAGGCGTCGTGCATTTCGCCTGTCCGCTCCGATTGAGAGCCCAGGGCCGCAATTGCCCCTGCCAATTCCGGGTCAAAGTACTCGTTGGGATTACCAAAAAGGTCGATCGAACGGTCGGCGACATAGGGATCAAAAACCTCTCGAACGAAAGCCTGCGCCGCAGCCTCATCTGCGGCAGTGGTGTCGACTGGCGCCGGAGGTGCAGGCGGGTTTGCTGTGTTCTCCACGGGTAAGCTGTCGCCGTCATCAGCGGACAGGCTTTGAACGTCTGCGTCTTCAACCGCCTCGCTCGTCCGTTCGTTGCAACCTGCCAGAATCAGACAGGAGGCTGTTATCGCCATTACGCTTGTTTTCGCTCGCATCTGCTTTCTCCCATTTGCATCTGATCTTACGTGCCGCGTTCATCACCATAAAGGTGGATGTGCAGTCGGTCCGACATTCGGAAGCCGTGCTTGAGGCACAAGTCTGAAAGCCATCCCTGCTTTTCCCGCAGCGTTTCGCTGGTCGTGCCTTCGGGCATCAGGAAAATCTTGTCGGCACGGATCATGTGTTTGCGTTGCAGCGCCAGCACTTCGTCCACATCGCCCGGACTGGCGATCACGAATTTGAAGAACGCGCGCGGGTCGCTGGCGTAGAAGTCCAACCGCTCCTCGATCAGAGCAAGCTCCGGTACGTTGCCTGAATGGGCAAGCTTGGGGCTAACATTGTACTGATCGACACGGATATCGACATGGGCGCTGGCTTGGGTCGTGCCGTTGGTTTCAATCTCAACCTCGAGTTCGGGCAGGATCGCCAGCATGTCTGCGAGAGGCCCGCATTGCATCAATGGCTCGCCGCCTGTGATTACCAGACGTCTCTGACCCAGCGCGGCGACCTTTGCGGCGGCCTTTTCAGGCGACAGCGCAACCTGATTGGCCTTACGCTCGAACGTGGTGTCGTCACGGTGAGGGCGATTGTCACCCTCGAACCGCCAGGTGTAGGCGGTGTCGCACCAAGTGCAGGCGAGGTTACAGCGCGACAGGCGGATAAAGGCAACCGGCGTGCCCGCGCTCGGGCCTTCGCCTTGTAGCGATGCGAAGACCTCCGCGTCGCCATGATCGTCGGTGGCGCAAATCAGGTCAGCCATACCTCACCTCGCTCATCTCGTCGCTCGCCAAGCACGCTTGAAACAGGTGAGACAGTGTCCAAGCCCAAAAACCAATTGATCACAGGTGCGTCATCTGATCGAATTGGGCGATTGTGGTGGGTAAAACTGAGCTTGAAGGCAAACATGCGTTCCCTATGCCATCAAATAAGACCGTAGGAAATCGTCCGCGCGCAGGAGCATGTGACGTCGACGCCTTGCTTTGAAGAGAACCGAAAGCTGACCATCCGAATTCGACCCAATTGTCGGAAGTTCGATCAGCTGCAGTCTGCCTGGCTCATTAAAACGATGAATCGGTGCTCTACGCCTGATCATCTCACACGGTCTTGCAGATATAAACCGCGGAAGAACACCCTCATATTCGGAAACCAGTGGTTGAATTCGTCCCGCTCCCATCCATCGGGCAAGAGATTTTCCGAGCAGTCATCGAAGTACGCGCAGCATACGCGCGGATCATCTCCATCGCGGTAGTCGAGGATGACCGCTTCGTTTTCCGAGCAAGCAATTGCGATCAGGCGCGGGTCAAGGCTCTGCCAATCGAAGCCTTCCATCTCGATTGCCATAATTTCTCGCAAAGGGACGACATCTTCGAGGGCAAGATATTCGTGACTGTGCTGAGGGATCGGTTCGATGTCCGACCAGCGCGGATCGTCCAAGTCTCCCCATAACAGATTGTTGCTCCAACCTCCGTTGAAGTGGCGGTACACCGAACGCCATGGTTGCGGCAGGCGAACGCCGAGACGCTCCTCGTGTGCCGCGATCTCACTCTCGGTCAGCCGTGCACCATCGCTTGTGCCCACGCGCCGAAAAAACACACCCTGTTTCACAAGAGCGGCGTCTGTCTCCTCCTCGAACACCGTGTAGCGGTTCAGATGCCAGGTGAAGATGTAGTCAATCCGCGCCCGCACGGTCTTTCGAGCAAGCATTCTGCGTTCTGACCTCGTAGGATCTTCGTCCGGCTCACGCGATTCCAGCAGTTTTAGAAACTGTGCTTCATCTTCACTTGTCACGGTCTGGGCAAACCTCTGATGCGTTCCGATCCCCTAGCAATTCGCTTTGCTTTCTATCTCAAGTATCGGCGATTCGTGGAGGATTAGCCACCGGCAATTTTTGGACATGGTGCCGTATTTGCCTTCCTAAATGCCAAGAGCAGGTCGTCTGCCTCAAAGTTTGACTTAGTACGTCCGCTTTCACCCCCGAGAAACGTCTTTGCCCCTCCCTTACGGAGTCGACGAAACCAGACCCGTCTTGTTGACTTGCTCTGGTGGAATCAGCGCCTCAACCCAGCCGCTCCAGCGCTGCTTTCAACCGCTGTGCCTCGCCCGAATGGTGGGCGAAGTCTGCTTTGGCCTTCTCCACCGCCTCGGGCTTTGCGCGTTCGACGAAGTTGGCGTTGGACAGCCGCCCTTCGAGCGATTTCGCTTCTTTCTCGGAAGCTGCCAGCGCCTTTTCGAGGCGAGCCTTCTCGGCGTCGATATCGACCACGCCTTCGAGCGGGATGATAAATACATCGCCAATCGCGGTGACCTGCATCGCAGGGCCCGAAGGCGCTTCGCCAACGGTCACTGGCGTCAGGCGCGCAAGCCGTTCGATGGCCGCGCTGCTGCGCTCGATAGTGCTCGCCGCGAGAACGCTAGCCTCGGGCAGAAACGCCGCCAGCTTCGCGCCGGGTGAGATGCCGAGCTCTGCCTTGGCGCTGCGGACATTGGTGGTGAGGTCGATAACCCAATCAATCGCGTCGGTCGCCTCTTTCGAAACTTCGGCGCGCGGATTGGGCCATGCCGCGGTGATCAGGTCATAGGATCGTTCGCCCTGCGCGTGCCACAGCTCTTCGGTGATGAAGGGCATGAATGGGTGGAGCATGACAAGGATCTGGTCGAGCGCCCAACCGGCTACCTCACGGGTTTCAACCGCGGGCATCGCGTCTGCATCACCGGCAAAGACCGGCTTGATCAGTTCCAGATACCAGTCGCAGAACTTGCTCCATGTGAACTGATAGATCGCGTTGGCTGCGGCATCGAACCGCAGGTCTGTCATCGCCGCTTCGATCTCGGCAGCGCATTGCTGCACCTCGCCAATGATCCATTGGTTCGCCGCAAGACGCGCTGCGGGAGCTTTAATCGTCGTGCTCTTGCCGATCCCGTTGGACTGGCAGAAGCGCGTGGCGTTCCAGAGCTTGGTTGCGAAGTTGCGATACCCCTCGACCCGCTTTTCATCCATTTTGATGTCGCGGCCCTGGCTTTCCATCGCCGCCATGAAGAAGCGCAGCGCATCCGCGCCGTATTGGTCGATGAGACCAAGCGGATCGACGACATTGCCCTTCGACTTGGACATCTTTGCGCCATCGGCGGCGCGGACAAGGCCGTGCAAATACAGTCGCGGCCACGGGGCCTCACCCATATTATACTGCCCCATCATCATCATCCGCGCATCCCAGAAGAACAGGATGTCGAACCCGCTGATGAGCAGCGAATTGGGGAAGTGCTTGTCGAGCAGGGGCTGATTGTCCTCCGGCCAGCCGAGCGTGGCGAAAGGCCAAAGCGCGGATGAGAACCATGTGTCGAGGACATCTGGGTCCTGCGTCAGCGCAACGCCTTCGCCCGCCTGAGCCTGCGCTTCTTCCTCGCTCGGCGCGACATAGACGTTACCGTCATCATCGAACCAAGCCGGAATGCGGTGTCCCCACCACAGCTGGCGGCTGACGCACCATGGCTGGATGTTTTCCATCCAGTTGAAGAAGGTCTTTTCCCAGCTCTTGGGGACGATCTCGATCGTGCCATCGCGCACGTCCTTGATCGGCTTTTCGGCAAGCTTTTCCGCATCGACGTACCATTGGTCGGTCAGCCAAGGCTCGATCACCACGCCGCCTCGATCACCGAAAGGCGTCGCGATCTGGCGCGGTTCGGCGTCATGCTCGACTTCTTCGCCCTTCTTGGTCTTGGCAATGTGCGGGATCAGGTAGCCCTGTTCCTTGAGACGCTGCACGACCAATTCGCGTGCGCCATCCTTGCCATCACGCCTGAAGCGGTGGAGGCCGATAAACTCGTCAGGCACCAGCCCGTCCGCCGTTTGGCATACATCGGCATTGCCATCGAGCATGTTGAGCATCTCGCCCGCCGCGATGCCGGCGCGCTTGCCAACCTCGAAGTCGTTAAAGTCGTGCCCCGGCGTGATCTTCACCGCGCCCGATCCCAGTTCAGGATCAGCGTGCTCGTCTGCGACGATAGGAATGCGGCGACCGGTGATTGGCAGGACAACGTGCTTGCCGACGACGCTGGCATAGCGCTCGTCCGACGGGTGAACCGCAACTGCCATATCGGCTAGCATGGTCTCGGGCCGCGTGGTTGCAACCTCGATGTAGTCCTGACCGCTATCGAGCGTCACGCCGTCGGCGAGCGGATATTTGAAGTGCCAGAAGCTGCCCGGAATGGTCTGCTGCTCGACCTCAAGGTCGCTGATCGCGGTCTTGAGCTTCGGGTCCCAGTTCACCAGCCGCTTGTCGCGGTAGATCAGGCCGTCATTGTAGAGGTCTACGAAAGTCTTGAGCACCGCTTTGGTAAAGTGCGGGTCCATCGTGAACTGCTCGCGTGACCAGTCCATCGAACAGCCCAGCCGGCGCAGCTGGTGCGTGATCTTGCCACCGCTTTCGGCCTTCCATTCCCAGACCTTGTCGACGAATTCCTCGCGCGAATAGTTGGTGCGCTTGTCCTGACGCTCCTCCATCTGGCGTTCGACCACCATCTGCGTCGCAATGCCTGCGTGATCGGTGCCGACCACCCACAAAGCATCCTTGCCGCGCAGGCGTTCGTAACGGATCACGATATCCTGCAAGGTATTGTCGAGCGCGTGGCCGATATGCAGGCTGCCCGTCACGTTGGGTGGCGGATTCACAATCGTGAACGGCTCCGCGTCAGGGCGCTCTGGACGGAAGCCGCCAGTGCTTTCCCAGTGGGCATACCACCGCGTTTCAATATCGGCGGGGTTAAACGTGGTGTCGAGTTGTTGCGTCATATCAACCAAGCCCATGCCAAGGCATTAGGTGCAGCGCAACAATTGTGAGCGTTTCAGGCGAGAAGCGCGTCGATTTCCGCGTTGGCCTTGGCCCGCAATTGCGCTTTGCAGGCTTCGAAGCCTGGTTGCGCGGCCATATCGGCGGCGCGCATGACGGCATTGGCGACCAGATCTTCGGCAGGCACAATCTCGTCCACCAGCCCCGCTTCCAGCGATTCTTCGCGGTCGAGCAGCACAGACGTCAGCGCCAATCGCCGCCGCCATACGGGATCAAGCCCATGATCGAGCACCGCTTGCGCCACACTAGGGAAGGGCAGACCTGCTTTCGCTTCGGGCAGGCCGATGCGATGATCGGTGTCGGAAGCCACCACCCAATCCGAACACAAAGCCGCGATGCCGCCCGCGCCAATCGCATGGCCGTTGATCGCGCAGACGAGCGGGCAGGGCATGCGGTGGAGCGCAGCGAAGAAGATGTTGATCGCTTGGCGAGCGCGCTCGCGGCCCGCTTCGTCAAAAGCGCTCGCGACCTTGGTGTCCATCCCGCGCGTGAATTCGCCATTGGCGCCTGTCAGCACCACGCCGCTCTCCGGGGCATCCGCGCCAATCGCTTCGAACTCACCGGCGAGTGTTTCCAGAATTTCCGAGGTGAATGTGTTGTATGGCGGATTGGAGAGTGCGACGACCAACGTCCCCCCACGGATTTCCTTCTCGCAATTGCTCACTGATCCCCTCCCATGATTGCGCCAATCCGTGCCCCAATCTGTGGCCAGCGGTCAACTTGCCTCACTTCCGCGCTTGTCTGCCTCCCGGTTTCCCCGCATAGTTTGCCGCGATGGACGGGTCCGCGCATTATTCGATCGAGGAAGACGGTTCAGGAGGTGCCACGCTGGCGCTGTCCGGATCGATGCTCGTTTCCACCATCGGCACGGTTGAAGCCGAGCTCGGCGCCATCGATGATGCCTTCTCTACAATCGATATCTCAGGCGTTGACGACATCGACACGGTTGGGGCTTGGGTGACCTGCCGTCTCGCGTCCGAACACGAGTGCGAGATAACCGGTGCCAGTCCCGAAGCGCAGCGTCTGCTCGATGCGGTGGAGCGGGCTTGGACAGATGCCGATATCACCCCGGTGCGCCCCCCTGTCTGGGTGCGTGTGCCCCATGGTGTCGCCGATCAAGTGTATACCGCGCGCACGGGAGTGATCGGCGGCATCGGCTTTTTCGGCCAGATCCTGATCGGTTTTGGTAATATCATCCGTCATCCATCGCATTTTCCGATGCGTGCTGTGGTGCGACAGATGGAGCTGGTGGGTGTCTCTGCCCTGCCGATCATTGGCCTGATGAGCTTCCTGATTGGCATCGTGATTGCGCAGCAAGGCGCTGTGCAGTTGGAGCAGTTTGGCGCGGAAACGCTGACGATCAATCTCGTTGGGCGGATCACGGTTCGTGAACTCGGTGTGCTGATGACAGCGATCATGGTCGCGGGCCGATCGGGCAGCGCCTTTGCTGCGCAGATCGGGACGATGAAGCTGACCGAAGAGGTCGACGCGATGCGCACAATCGGCATTTCTCCCATCGAAGTGCTGGTCATTCCGCGCATTATCGCCTGCACGCTGATGATGGTGCTGCTGGGCTTCTATTCCGCTGTTGTCGGCATCATCGGCGGCGCGGTGGTCGGCGAGTATTTCCTTGGCATCCCGTTTTTCACCTTCCTTGAGCGGATACAGGCGGTGGTGCCGCTGCACGATGTATGGGTGGGCCTGATCAAGGCACCGGTCTTCGGCCTCATCGTCGCGCTAGCGGGCTGTTATCACGGAATGCAGGTGAAAGGTAACTCGGAAGAGGTCGGCCTGCGCACCACCATGGCGGTGGTATCAGCAATCTTTGCGGTGATCGTGCTCGATGCGTTCTTCGCGGTGTTCTTCACTGAAGTGGGTTGGGGGTGAGGCGATGACGGGCCCCGACGACACCATTCAGCCGCACGAGCACGAGCGTTTTTGCGATGACCCGCCGATCGTGGTCGAAGGGCTGGTCAACAAATTTGGCGATTACGCCGTGCATGACGGGCTGGACCTGAAAGTCCGCCGCGGGGAGATTATCGGTGTTGTCGGCGGATCGGGGACCGGAAAATCGGTGCTGATGCGCTCGATTATCGGGTTGCAAAGGCCCGATGCCGGTCGGATCGAGGTGCTGGGATCAGACATCACAGCTGCCGCGCCCGATGAAGATGTGGGCGTGCGCTGTCGTTGGGGCGTGCTGTTTCAGGGCGGGGCGCTGTTCTCGACCTTGACGGTTGGTGAGAATGTCGAGGTCCCGCTCAAGCAATTCTACCCCGAGATTAGCGACGAGTTGCGCGCGCAAATTGCGCGGTACAAAGTGCTGCTCTCTGGCCTGCCCGAAGAAGCGATAGCGAAGTATCCGTCCGAATTGTCCGGCGGGATGAAAAAACGCGCCGGTCTTGCCCGTGCGCTCGCACTGGATCCGGAATTGCTGTTTCTGGATGAGCCGACGGCAGGCCTAGACCCGATAGGTGCTGCGGCTTTCGATAAGCAGACCAAGGAGCTGAAAGAGACGCTTGGCCTCACCGTGTTTCTCATCACCCACGACCTCGATAGCCTGTACGAAATCTGTGACCGTGTGGCGGTGCTGGCGGATAAGCGCGTGATTGCGGTGGGGACCATTCCGGAACTGATGGAGACCCGTCATCCTTGGATCGAAGAGTATTTCAACGGTCCGCGTGGGCGGGCAGCGTTGGTCACGCATGAACGCGGGGAATAAAGCCATGGATACGGCGCCCCGCAATCAAACCCATAGACAGGCATATACCGGCAGGTTCATAGGATAAGACGATGGAAGCACGCGCAAATCATCTGTGGGTCGGGATTGTTACCCTCGCGCTCCTGGCGGCGCTGGCGGCTGGCATTGTCTGGATGGCGCAGCTGCAACAGGGGCCGGAAGAGGAATATGACATCCTCTACGCGCAATCGGTTGGCGGCTTGACCAAGGGCAGCCAAGTGTCGTTTGCTGGCGTTCCGGTTGGTCAAGTTGATGACATTGTCGTGTCCGATCCGGAATTTGTCCGCGTGCGCATTCGCATTGAGGAAGAGGTGCCAATCAATGTGGGCACCACCGCAACCATTCAGGCGAGCTTTACAGGCATCGCATCGATCCTGCTTGATGGATCGCAAAAGGGAAATCCAAAGGTCTCCTGCGAGAATTCCGCCTGCACCTATGGTGCGCCGATTATTCCGTCGGGCACCGGCGTTCTGGGTAAGCTGGTGGCTGATGCGCCTCTGGTGCTTGAACGGCTGGCCACGGTTACAGAGCGGCTCAACCAGGTGTTCGGCGATGAGAATCAGGCGCAGCTTTCCTCAATCCTGCGCAATTCGAACGAGGTGAGTGCGGGGCTGGCGGCTGGCATGCCGGAGCTGCGCGCGAATTTCACCGAATTCCGGGGCGCGATTGCGGAGTTTAACTCCACCCTTGGTCAGCTGAGGCAGTTTGCTGAATCGACTGAGGGCATTGTCGCGCAGGAAAGTAAGGCGATCACGACCGAGCTGAAAGGCTCTCTAGCGCGCGCCAACAAGGCTGCTGACTCGCTCACCATGACATTGGAAAAGACCGCGCCTGCGGTGGACAAGCTGAACGGGCAGACGCTGCCAGCGGCCGAGGCAACATTGCAGGACCTGCGCACAACCAGCCGATCGCTGCGCGCGATCACAGAGCGGCTTGAAACCGAAGGCATCGGGTCACTCGTTGGCACACATGCTTTGCCCGAATATGAGCCGAAGAAGTGAAGGCGATGATGATGCGTTTGAACACTCTCACCGTGGCCGCACTGGCGCTGACTTTGGGCGGATGCAGCCTCAATTTGACCAGCGAACCGCCCGCCAGCCTGCTGACGCTGACGCCGCAGACGACCGCTCCAAATGGATCGGGCGCGGCGACAGGCGGCGAAAGCGCGCCGCAATCTATCGCTGTTCTGACGCCGGAAGTGCCGGCAAAACTGAATGTCGTTCGGGTGCCTGTGACCGTCAGCGAAACCGAGATTGCATATTTGCAAGAGGCGGTTTGGGTCGAGAAGCCCGCGCGCCTGTTCCGCAATCTGATGGGAGAGGCGCTGCGTGCACAGGGCGGGGTTTTTGTGCTCGACAGCGATGACACGCCGACGCTCGCTGATATGAGTTTGCGCGGGACGCTGCGGGAGCTCGGCTATGATGCGCAAAGCTCTTCGGTGGTGATCCGCTTTGACGCGGTGCGCACGGGAGAGAAGGGCGCGGTCATCACCAAACGCTTTGAAGCGCGCGAGAGTGGTGTGTTGGCTGAGACGGCGGCGGTCGGACCGGCCCTGAACCGCGTGGCGAATAAGGTGGCCAGCGATGTCGCGCGGTGGGCCACTGGCCAGGGGATCGATCCTTCCGTACCGCCTGTGATGGACGACACCTCTAACTGAAGAAGCGAATTAGCCTTCGCTGTGCGCCAGCCTTGTAAGGTTGTGCGCGAGGGTGAAGTCGTGCTGCCGCTTGCGCTTGCGGTCTTCCGCCTCCTCGTCGCGGCCCCACTGTTCGGCCTGCCACTCTTCCTCGAGATGCGCGGCGTCATACAACGCGTCAGCATTCTGCCCCGGCTCCAACGCGGTTAGCCCTGTAATCAGCGAAGCGGCGATGCTGGATAGGCTCTCCAGTCCCGCGAGGGAGAATGGATCCAGCGCGGCCAGACGTGTGCGCAATTTCTCCAGCGTAGCCTCGTCCTGCGCGGTGTGCATCACGCCACTTACCCGCTTCATCGTCACGCCTTCACGCGTCTCGAAGGCGGCGACAATCGGCTCCCACACTTCTTGCTGGCGCGCATAGAGTGGCTCGTCCGGATCGGCGCGGTAGAGCAGCGTATCGGTGTCGGCATAGGCGACGAGCTTATGTGCGACGCCAGCGGGATGCGGAGCGACCACATCGATAGCGTAATCGACCATATCGCGCAGGATGAACGCGGCGGCATCAATCTCCTCGTCCTGTTCGATCCATTCACTTGCGAGCGCGGAGACAAGCGCTTCATTGGGCGCGATCTGCGGTTTCCCGCCTTGCGTCTTGATCCCGCGCCCATCGAGCGTCACCTGCCAGCCATCGCCAACCTGCTGGCGACCGACATCCTTATAGAAGCGCTTCATTCCGGATCACTCTCCGCGTCAATCGCCTTCCAGCGCCGCACAAGCAGCCGAGGGCCGTAGAAAAAGCCAAACAGGCCCGCGACCGCCAGCACAACGCCCAGCCAATAGGGCGCGGGCAAACGATCATTCGCGATCGCAATCCCGATGATCACCAGTCCGAGCGAGAGAATGCGGGCCAGGTTCATCATGGTGAAGCGCCCGGCATCGCGCACTTCTTCGGGTGTGGGCGGGGGAACTTCGCTCACAGCAATGCCTCCAGATCGGCCATTGTATCGGCCACAGCCTGCGCGCCCGCCTGCGTCAATTCGGACGGCTCGTGATAACCCCATGCCACTCCAACGCTGCGCACATTGGCGGCGTTCGCCATGTGAATATCGAAGGTCGTGTCGCCAATCATCACCGTATCAGATGGCTGCGCGCCCGCTTCAAACAAGGCCGCTTCCAGCATCGCCGGATGCGGTTTCGACGGATGGCGATCTGCGGTCTGCAAAGAGACAAACAAATCGGTTAGGCCGTGCCCGTCGAGGCATGCCTGAAGACCGCGATCCGATTTGCCGGTGGCGACGGCCAGCGCCCAGCCATCGGCGTGCAGTGTGCGAAGCAGGTCCGCCATGCCATCGTAAAGCGGTTCTTCGAGCAGGCCGTCTTCGCGCCGACCTCGAAAAATCGCTTTGTAGAATTCGACCACTTCGCGCTGCTGCTCGGCTTCGGCTTGGGTCGCTAGCTGGCGCACCGCCACCGGCAGGCTCAGCCCGACCATACGACGCACCACGTTGCTATCCGGCGCCTGTAGCCCTGCGCGCTGAAACGCCTGCTCCATAGAGATGACAACATCCGCGCTGGAATCGACAAGCGTTCCATCACAATCGAACACGGCAAGTCGGGTCACTTCTTGCGGCCCTTAGGCTTTCCGCCCTTCTTCTTCGCGGCTTTGGCCTTTTTCTTGGCAGTGTAGGCGGAGGTCGCGCGGGTGCGGCGTTCGCCCCGACGGTCCTTGCGGTATTGCTTGGCGTGCTGACGTGCGGCCTGCTTCTTCTCGGCAGGGGTGCGTTCGACCGGATCGTCGCGGATCGGGGAGGCGTCGCTTTGGCTCTCTTCAAAGCCAAGCGCTTCCATGCTCGCGGCGAAGTGCGGCGGCAGATCGGCGGTCACGTCCAGCTTGCCACCCGCATTCCCCTTGCTCTCCGGCGTGCCGATAATCAGGCGACGCGCGTGGAGGTGCATCTTGCGACTTACGCTACCGGTCAGGAAGGCATCCTGACCGCCATATTTGCCGTCGCCGACAATTGGGTGGCCAATGGCTGCCATATGGACGCGCAATTGGTGAGTGCGCCCCGTCAGTGGCTCGAGCTCTACCCAGCTGGCGCGGTCACCGGCGCGGTCGACCACGCGATATCGCGTCTTCGCGGTCTGGCCGTTCTCCTCATCGACATGCATTTTCTCGCCGCCGGTTCCCGGCTGTTTGGCGAGAGGGGCATCGATTGTGCCTTCGGACACTTCGGGGCGACCAACGACGAGCGCCCAGTAAATCTTGCGCGCGCTGCGTCCGCTGAAGCGTTTGGAATAGGAGGCGGCGCTTCCCGGTGTCTTGGCGATCAAAAGGACGCCCGATGTGTCTTTGTCGAGACGGTGGACGAGGCGCGGGCGCGGTGTTTCGTCATCATCAACAAACGCGTCGAGCAAGCCATCGACGTGGCGATGGGTCTTGCTGCCGCCTTGTGTGGCGAGGCCCGGCGGCTTGTTCAGCACCAATGCGCTCGGCGTTTCGCGGATCACCATCGAGCGCGCCTCAGCGATGTCGTCCGCGGTTAGTTCGCGGCGCTTGCGCTGGGGCTTGCCGCTCGGTTTGCCGCCGGGCGGCACACGCAGGACCTGCCCAGCGGTCAGGCGATCTTCGGGCTTGGCGCGTTTGCCATCGACGCGCACCTGACCCGTGCGGGCCCAGCGCGAGATGGTCGCAAAACCGATGGCCGGCAGGTTGCGTTTGAACCAGCGGTCCAGACGGATGCCGTCATCATCATCGGCAATGGTAAACTGCCGGACTTCATCCGATGTGCTGTTCGTCATGCCGCTGCCCCTCGCATGATGAGCAGCCCTGCGTAAAGCGCGGCGAGACCTGCAAGCACAGAGACGCCGGCATAGAGAACTGCGAGACCGGCAGAGCCGCGCTGGATCAACTGTAGCATCTCAAGCCCGAATGCACTGAATGTGGTGAAGCCGCCGAGAAGACCAACACCGATGAACAGCCGTGTGGCTTCGGTTCCACCGCCCTCGCGTGCGAGCCATCCAAACAGTACGCCCATGGCAAAACATCCAAGCACGTTGACTGCCAGTGTAGCCCAGGGAAAGCTCATTCCAGCGCCAGCCCAATGCGTCACTGCGCGGCCGAGCTGATACCGGCACGCAGCGCCAATAGCGCCGCCAATCGCGACGTTCACTGTGGCAATTAGGGGGAGGGGTCACCGGCCATGCGAGGCGCTTTAGCGGGCAAGGGTGCCTCTGCATAGCGCAGATGGTGGTCGCCGGGGCGTACCAAACCCGCACAAACCCTTACCAATTTGGCTTTGCGTGGCTATGCGGGCCCCAGTTGAAGCGCGTTCCTGCGGGAATCGCGCCGTTTTTAGCGTCAAATTTACGCGCCTTTCCCTGCGAATCGCACCAGCGGGGCGACGGCGTTTTGAGATAGAATAAGGTAGTGGTCTTTTATGCAAATCATGGTTCGCGATAACAACGTCGATCAAGCTCTCCGCGCGCTCAAGAAGAAGCTGCAGCGTGAAGGCGTTTATCGCGAAATGAAACTGCGTCGCCACTATGAAAAGCCCAGCGAAAAGCGCGCCCGTGAAAAGGCTGCTGCTGTTCGTCGCGCTCGCAAGCTTGAGCGTAAGCGTATGGAACGCGACGGCATTAAATAAGCTTGTTTGAAAGCTTGAATCCCCCACGGGGGTAAGCCATTAGGGCGCGGTTCAATTCCGCGCCCTTTTGCGTTTCATAAAGCGCAGAATCGCGCATCCTCTCGATCAGGAAGTTTCAATGACCGAAGTTACCCGCGTGCCGCTTAAGCCGATTGCCAAAGGCTCGCTGACCAAATTGTGGCTCGGTGTGATCGTTGCCGTTCTGCTCGGCGGCGCGCTGGCCTGGTCGGCTCTGCCCAAATCGCTGAGTGTTGACACGATCACCGCAAGTGATGGCCAGCAAGTGGAAGTGGGCGATATCGTCTTTGTGAAATACACGGGCACGCTTGCTTCCAACGGAGAGCAGTTTGACGAATACGAGCCGATCCCTTGGCCGGTCGCTGACATGTTCCCAGAAGGCACGCCGTTTCCGGTGGAAGAAGGCGCGACAATCCCCGGTTTCTTCGAAGGGCTTCAGCAGATGAAGAAGGGCGGCACATATGAGCTCTACATCCCGTCGGACAAGGGCTACGGCGATCAGGATCAGCCCGATCAGCAGACCGGCGAGATCAAGATTCCGGCCAATTCGGACCTGATCTTTGAAGTCGAAGTCGTCGACATCATGCCGAAGGCCGAGTTTGAACGTAACATGCAAATCCAGCAGGCGGCTGCGATGCAACAGCAACAGGAAGCTGCAGAAGCCGCTGGCGGCCCGGGTGGACAGGGTGGTCCGCCTCCGGGCGCTGGGCAGTAATCCGGTCATTCAAATCCGTTCACGGTTGATCGCGGCTGCAAAGCTGCGACAATCGGGAGCATGACAGATCAGGCCTTAGAAGAGCCCGCTGGCGACACGCCCAGCATTCTCGAAGATCATCAAAGCGCGCCGCACGAATGGTCCCTTCGACCGTGGATCTGTGCAGGCATTCTGGGCTTCGCCGGATTGTTGGTGCACCTCGTCTCCCACGACGCCGAAGACAGTCCGCTGCGCATGGCGATCACTGCTGCGCTGGTGTTTGGGCCATTGGCGCTGGTGTTCACTTTTGGCGAAGATCGCTGGAAGGCCCCTGCCATTTTCTCCGGCATTGTCGCGCTCGTCATGGCGGGCATTGCATGGCGCGCAACCGACACGGCTGATCGCTACTCCGACGAGCAATTCTGGGTCGCCGCCGGTGTGTTGGCGGTGACGCTGTCGCTCCCGCTGTTTCAGGCGGGCTTTCATCGGCTGCGCTGGGGCACGAGCTACAAGCAAACCCACTTCCATGTCTGGACCGACGCGATCACCGGCGGAGGAGCGTTGGCGTTTACGGGCCTTTCATGGGCGCTCCTGCTGCTGCTTTCTGAGCTATTCGCAACGATTGAGATCAATCTGCTGCGCGATTTGATTGAAACCGACTGGTTCGGATTTGTCTTCACCGGCACGGCGTTCGGCGCGGCGCTGGGCGTGTTGCGCAACCAGTTGAAGATCATCGGCACACTCCAAAATGTTGTGCTGCTTGTGCTCTCGATCCTCGCTGTGCCGCTGGCGATTGCGCTGGTTCTGTTCCTGCTCGCGGTGTTGGTCTCCGGCCTCGATGTGCTGTGGAACGCCACGCGCAGCGCGACGCCGCTGCTGCTTGCGATAGCGGTCGGGTGCTTTGTGCTCGCCAACTCCGTGGTGCGCGACAGCGATGAGGATGCCAGTCAGTCGCAAGTGCTGCGGCTTGCGGGGTTTGTTCTGGCAATCGGGATATTCTGGCTCGCGGTGATGGCCGCGATTTCGATGGGCACCCGCATCGCTCAGCACGGCCTCAGCCCGGAACGCCTCTGGGCGCTCGTCGCGATTGCCGTCGCGGTCGGATATGGCTTTGCCTATCTCATCTCTGCGCTCCGCGGTCGGCGCGACGGGTGGCGCGATTTTTGCGCCAATCGAACCTGCATCTGGCGGTGGTGACATGCGGCGTGGCGTTGGTGCTGGCGCTGCCGATCTTCAATTTCGGCGCAATTTCAGCGAGCAACCAGATCGCACGGCTCGATAGCGGCGCGGTGAGCGCGGAAGACTTCGACTATGCCGCTTTGCGTTGGGACTTTGGCGATGCGGGACGCGCTGCTTTGACTGAGTTGGCGAAGCGCGAAGGCGTGGTAGGCAAGGAGGCACAGGCCGCTTTGGACCAGAAAAACATGCCAAGCCGCTGGCGCGACACATCCCCCGCATCCGAACGGCGCGCAAACATGCGTGTCCAGTCGGACGATCCAGTGTGGGAAAAGCGGATCCGCGATCACTTCGCCGATCTCGACTGGCACTGCAATCAACCCTGCTTTGCGATCGATATGGGCTTCGATCAGGATGGTCTGAGAGGCGTCAAGCTGATCGAAGGCACACGGGTGTCCAACTGGGACATCAATCTGGACGATCCGGAAGAGGGTGTTGCAGCTGATTATGAAGACCCCAAGCGGACCAAAGGCGCTTTGACCAAGGACTCCGAAGTCGAGGTTCGCGAGTGGACCGGACGCCAGATCTACGTCGATGGCGAGCCGATGGGCGATCCCTTCCCATAAGCCTGCGTCAGAACGGGTGTTTTTAGCCCAACATCCGCTTGAAGCCCCTCGCAGGCAGCGCTAACGCGCTCATCATGTCTGTCGATAAAGAAACAGTGGCGAAAATCTCCAAGCTCGCGCGCATCGATATGGGCGATGAAGAGCTTGAGCGGATGGTGCCCGAGCTTAACAACATCCTCAACTGGGTCGAACAGTTGGGCGAAGTGAACGTCGATGGGATCGAGCCGATGAGCGCGGTGATCCCGAACACGTTGCGTCTGCGCGATGACGTGGTTGACGCCGACCCGAAAACGGGAGGTGGCCGCCGCGACGATGTGCTCGCCAATGCGCCTGCTGCAGAGCATGGGTTCTTCGGTGTGCCCAAAGTGATCGAATAGGGCTGATTGAATAGTATGACCGAATTTACCTCTCTCGGTGTCAAAGCCATTCGCGACGGTGTTGCCGGCGGTGACTTCACCGCGCGCGAAGTGGCGGAACACTTCAACGCGGCTGTTGCCGAGGCGGCCAGCCTCAACGCCTTTATCGTCACCACCCCCGATCACGCGCTTGCCGCCGCAGATGCGGTCGATGCCAAGCGCGCGAAGGGTGAAGATCTGGGCAAAATGGGCGGCGTGCCGATTGGCATGAAGGACCTGTTCGCCACTCATGACGTGCAGACCACTGCCGCCAGCCACATCCTTGAAGGGTTCAAGCCGCAATACGAAAGCACCGTGTCGCAGAATCTGTGGGATGCGGGTGCTGGGATGCTGGGCAAGCTGAACCTTGACCAGTTTGCGATGGGTAGCTCGAACGAGACGTCCTATTTCGGCAATGTCGCCTCGCCATGGCGCAAGGATGGCACCAACGCAGCCATGTCGCCCGGTGGATCTTCAGGTGGTTCGTCCAGCGCCGTGGCTGCGCGCATCGCGCCTGCTGCGACCGGCACCGATACCGGCGGCTCGATCCGCCAGCCCGCCGCCTTCACCGGCATTTGCGGGATCAAGCCGACCTATGGCCGCTGCTCGCGTTGGGGCGTTGTCGCCTTCGCCAGCTCGCTCGACCAAGCGGGCCCGATGGCGCGCAGCGTGGAAGATTGCGCGATCATGCTCGAAGCGATGGCCGGTTTCGATCCGAAAGACGCGACCAGCCTGCAGATGGATGTGCCCAATTGGGAAGCTGCGCTGAACGCGGACCTTAAAGGCAAGCGCGTCGGCATCCCCAAAGAATACCGCATGGAAGGCACCTCCGAGGAAATTCTCGCCTCGTGGGAGCAGGGCAAGGCTTGGCTAAAAGATGCGGGTGCAGAGATCGTCGATGTCTCGCTGCCGCACACCAAATACGCGCTGCCCGCCTATTACATCATCGCCCCAGCAGAGGCGTCCTCCAACCTCGCACGCTATGACGGCGTGCGGTATGGATTGCGCGATCTGCCTGAGGGTGCGGGCCTGCAGGACATGTACGCCGCCACCCGCGAAGAGGGCTTTGGCGATGAAGTGAAGCGCCGCATCCTGATCGGCACCTACGTTTTGAGCGCGGGCTTCTATGATGCCTATTACAATCAGGCGCAAAAGGTCCGCGCACTGGTGGCGCGCGATTTCGAGCAGGCTTGGGCTGATTGTGACCTGATCCTGGCCCCGACGACGCCAACAGCCTCCTTCCCGCTAGGCAGCCTAAACGAAGACCCGCTGACGATGTATCTCAACGACGTCTTCGCCGTGCCAGCCTCGCTCGCTGGCCTGCCCGCCATGAGCGTCCCCGCAACGATGACCGCCGACGGCCTGCCGCTTGGCCTGCAATTGGTCGGCAAAGCGTTCGACGAGCAGACAGTGCTCGACGCAGGTCTGGCGATCCAGCAGCGTGCCGGATTCGACCACGCGCCGGAGAAGTGGTGGTGACCCCCTTCGAGATCGGCATTCTGGTGATGGTTTTCGTTGGGGTAGTCATCCCCGCATGGGTCGCCGCATACGCAGCCATCACAGCGGCGCGCAGGCCGCAAACTCCAGAGCCGAACAAGCGCTTCTTTGCTTACGCCGAATTGCTCAAATCGCTGCACGGGCAGATGGATTTCAAGACCCAGAAAGTGATGAACGGCCCGCTGTTCGCGGCAACCGTCCGCGAGCTGGAGAATTACCCGGAATACCGCACCCTGAGCGTGCTGTTTCTGGAAGAGATCAGCATCACAGGCACCAAGAAATTCGATCAGGTGATGCGCGCTGAATTGCAGGCGGTGGAAGCCAACCTGCTCGATAGCGAAGAAGCCCAAAAGCGCAGCACGCGCCACCGTGAGGCGACGCACTGATGCTCGCCGCGACCATCTTCCTGTGCGTGTTCGTGATCCTTGGAGGGGTTGTGATGTATCTCTCCAAGACGATCGACCACGGGGAAGCGCGGTTTGACACAACACAGCACGATGAAACGCGCAAAGACCATGATGATAAGGGCGGCGAGGCATAACCTCGCGTCGACTATGGTGATCTAGTTCTCAGTGATAGCCTTGCCCATTTCTGAAAGGCCATAGTTGCGCACCTCGCGGGCGACAGGGCGTCCTACCAATGTCGCAGCAGCGCTATCGTCTTTCTCGTCGACACTGAACAGCTGTCCGGCCAATGCGATGACGGCGCCACGCACGAATCGTTCGCCCGGTGTCAGTTGTGAACTTGAATTAGCCGTATTGCTGAATCCAAATGGCTGAGACGGAATGCGCTCCACATCCAAACCCGTAGCTGCGGCGAAACGGTATCCGGGAGCAGGTGACCACTTACCCAGATCACGGCCGGCAACTAGATTGGCAATTTTGGGATGCCGCAAGCCCGGCAACCAGCGCGCGCCTGTAGTCCCGTCCCGAACAAAGCCAGCTTCCATGCCCCACATCCCCGGCTTGTCCGAGGCGACCGTTCGCGCGAGCCTAGGATGTCGTGTCCCGGGAACCCACTGTGTGGCGAGAGTAGTCGCATCGGTGATGCGATAGCCGGGATCAGGCAACCAATTGCGCGGTGTGCCAGCTGCATAAACATTGGGATATTGCTCAGACCGCCATCCTGGCTTCCAAACAACGCTAAGCGTTTTTATGTCGTCACTGGCCCAGCCAAACCCGCGATCGGGCGTCCACTGACCAGGAGTATCAGCCGCTGCGATATTTGGCACAGATGGATGACGCGTTCCCTTCAACCAAATGACATCGTAGCTAAGACCGCCTGGATCTTTCCAGGCGAACCCCGGTTTGGGATCGCAATCAAAAGGCCCATCACACACCACATTGTCGCCGCCGCAGGCAGAGAGCGTTAGTGCCGAAAGAGCGATCGTCGACGTTACAATGACTTTGCTTTTTACCACTGTTTCACCCCATTTGTTTGCGCACCATTGTGAAACTGCGTTGCTTAAACGCCATTTGGCGAATCAAGACTTGGTAAATACTATCTAATTTCTACGAAAAGAGGAGAGAAAAATTGATGCCTTTTCGCTCTTTTCAGCGCGCAGACGTCAGCATATTAGGGCAGGTATGAGCAACACATCGACATACCGCATTCAGGGCGCAACGGGCGAATGGGAGGTCGTGATTGGCCTTGAAGTCCACGCGCAGGTGACGAGCAATTCCAAGCTTTTCAGCGGCGCTTCGACCGCGTTTGGCGCCGAGCCGAACTCCCAGGTCAGCCTTGTCGATGCGGCGATGCCGGGGATGCTGCCTGTCCCGAACCAAGAGTGCATCCGTCAGGCCGTGCGCACTGGCATGGCGATTGAAGCGCAGATCAACAAATGGTCGCGCTTTGACCGGAAGAACTACTTCTACGCCGATCTGCCGCAGGGCTATCAAATCAGCCAGCTGTATCACCCGCTGGTGGGTGAGGGCTCGCTGCTGATCGAGGCGGACGAAAAGACCGGTATTCCCGAAGACAAGACCATCGGCATCGAGCGCATTCACGTCGAGCAGGATGCGGGTAAGCTGATGCACGATCAGCATCCGACCATGTCCTATGTCGATCTGAACCGCAGCGGCGTTGCGCTGATGGAGATTGTCTCCATGCCAGATATGCGTTCGCCCGCCGAAGCTGGGGCCTATGTGCGCAAGCTGCGCAGCATTCTGCGCTATGTCGGTTCGTGCGACGGGAACATGGAAGAAGGCTCGATGCGCGCGGACGTGAACGTCTCTGTGCGCAAACCGGGCGAGGAATTCGGCACGCGGACCGAGACGAAGAACGTCAACTCGGTGCGCTTCGTCATGCAGGTGATCGAATACGAAGCGAACCGTCAGGTTGATGTGATCGAAAGCGGCGGGACGGTCGATCAGGAAACGCGCCTGTTCGATCCGGGCACAGGCACCACGCGCACCATGCGCAGCAAGGAAGACGCGCATGACTATCGCTACTTCCCCGATCCCGATCTGCTGCCGCTGGTGCTGGAGGATGACTTCCTTGAGGACTGCCGCGCCAGCCTGCCCGAACTGCCCGATGCCAAGCGGGTGCGGTATGAAACTGAGCTGGGTCTGACGCCGTACAACGCGCGCGAACTGACCGCCGAGGTCGAGACCTTCGCGCGGTTTGAAACGCTGCTCACCGCTGCTGCGAGCGCCATCGGCAAGAGCGAAGCCAAGGTCGCCACTCAGGTCGCCAACTGGGCGCTCTCTGTGGCTCCGGGTGTGATCAAGTCGCTGGGCGATGAAGCCGATGCGAGCCACGCCACCGCTGAACGTCAGGCTGCGATCCTCAAGATGCAGGATGCGGGTGAGATCTCTGGCGGTCAGGCCAAGGAAATCTTCGAATTCGTCCTGAAAGGCGAGGGTGAACCCGAAGCGATCGCCGAGGATAAGGGCCTCAAACAAGTCAGCGACACCGGCGCGATCGAAGCCGCGATCGACGACATCCTCGCCAACAACGAGGACAAGGTCGAACAATATCGTGGCGGCAAGGATAAGCTGTTCGGCTTCTTCGTCGGCCAGACGATGAAGGCGATGCAGGGCAAGGCGAACCCGCAGGTGGTCAACCAGATCCTGAAAGACAAACTCGGCTGACATGGGGATGGCGCGCACAACCCGCGCCACAACGGTGGCGATTGCGCTGGCCGCTTTGGCCTTTGGAATCGCGATGCTCGCCCACAGCGCCGAGCAGTTCGACACCGATATCGTCCAAGTCCCGCTCGACGAGAGTGACCCAGAGCGCACGCGCGTGGGCGATCTGGTTTACATGGGCGGGATCAACATTCCGCCGATGGGCAAGAATATTGGCGGGCTCTCGGGCCTGCGCTGGGACGCGGAAAGCGGGCGGCTTCTGGCGATCACTGATGATGCACGCTGGGTTTGGATGACCCCGACCGAGGAGGACGAGCGCCTCGTTGGGCTTGGCGGGGTGGACGTTGGCCCGCTGCTTGGAATGAATGGCGAGCCCCTGACGGGTAAAGCACAAGGTGACTCCGAAAGCCTCACACGCAGTGCGGAGGGTGGTTGGTTGGTCGGCTTCGAACGCGATCACCGTATCTGGCGCTATCCGGAACTGACAGGGAAACCCAAGACGACAATCTTCGAACCGGAACTCCATCTGGGAGACATGGAAGCTAACAGTGGGGTTGAAGGGATGGCAGGAGATGAGCGTGCGCTGTTTGTTTGTGCCGAGCGCATGGCCACCGAGGACAATCCAAATTGCCATGTGATCACGCTCGCCGGTGCGGCTGACGAAAGCGGTATGCCTGTGGTTCCGCCAAAGACAATCGCAAGACTAGGCGGACTGCCTACCGATCTCGACATTCTGTTGACCAAGGACGCGAAGGGCAGCGGAGAGGGCCTTTACGTTCTTTTCCGGAGCTGGTCGCGCAGTGATGGGAATGGCGCGGCCATTGTCAGGTTTGGAGCCAACATGAAGCGCTATGAGCTTGCCACGTTCCGTCCTCCGCTATCCGTCGACAACTTTGAAGGCCTTGCTGTACGCCAGAAAGGCGAGCGCACCTTCCTATACATCGTCAGCGACGACAACTTCTCATCGAACCAACGCACGCTGCTGATGAAGTTCGAGGTTTTGCCGGAAGGGTGACTTGGCGAAGGCCAGCCTGCTGGTTCTGAACCACATCCTCCAAGATGGGCTGGGCCTGCTTTATCTGCGGTTAGCCGACGGTGCAGCTGTAAGTGAGCGTTGTGGACTCACCCACCAAAAGATTGCCCAAAGCAATGCCTGACCCCGTCAGGTCCGCGATGGTAAAGCTGCCCACAGGTTGCCCCGCGCCTGTGATGGTTACCGGATTGGCTGGAGGGCAGGTTAGCCCTGCGCCCGGCACATCGCTTACCAGAGCGCCATTCACAGATAACGGGCCATTGTTTGTGACCGTGAGTGTGTAAGTCGTCGTTGATCCAAACGTGACAGTGTCGCCCGTTTGATCGACTTCACCATTCGCACCAGGAGTGTTGGTCTTTGTGATCGTAAGGTCAACAAGGCGAAGAAGCACAGCGTGGAACGGACGTGAGAACGAGAGAATGGATGCCTGTTCTGCATTGGCAACGGGAACACTGCGTTCGTTGTCCTGGTCACGGTCCTCGTCAACGCGCAAGGTGATGTTCGAGCTGTTGAGCGCACAATAACGGAACCAGCCGCCATCGGGGTTGTTGCGCGATATCTTCTTGGCGACGGCAACCACTGTCGTGCTGGTCTGCCCCAGACTGTTGGAGAAGCAGCCGTCATCCCACCCTCGCACATTGGCACTCGTATTGACCGAACTCCACGTGACAGTGTTTGAGGCTATGTCGGTCAAAGTTCCCGAAGCGCCGGCGGGAAAGGCGATCCAACCAATGGTTTCTGCACTGGGAAACGGACCGCTGTTCGCTTGGCTCCGTTCCAATGCAATCTGGAACCCGGCACCGCTTATCGACTGTACGATAGAGGTTATGTGCGGCCGTGATGGACCATTGGCGGGGTTATTGGTTTCGCTGTTAGCGGTCAGAATCTGATGCAGGACCGTAGCGCCCGGTCCAATCGGTCCAATGAAGCTTACGGGTTGCCAGCTTGCAGTGCCTCCCGTGAAGCCCGAACCGAACTGGGTCGCTGATGTTGTGACAAAGCCAGCCTCAATCACGGTGCCATCGGGCAATGTATGGCGCCCTGGCTCTAGCGCGATGTATCGGATGGTCATCGGTATGTGGCGGCCATCCCAGTTGTCTGGCTCTATGGCCAGCTCGTCAAACCCGGTTGTGGTGACATTGGTAATTCTGATCGTCGCTGAGTTATTGCCCTGTGTTGAAGCGATAGCGACAACAATGGGAGGCACGTCAAACGGTTGCTGGAAGTTTACCGTTGCTGGCGCTCGGCTTCCGTTGATTGTGTCATGGGAGGTAAATGTTCCCGCCTCCAGCCGAGCCGCTGCAAGCTGCGTCGCCCACAATGAAGCGACAAGCAGCCAAGCAACAACACTACACGTAGCGCGAAGCATACCTATGGCCCAAACATAACCTACGTACAGTTACTTAGGGTAGGGCCAGGGTAAGGGTCGCGCAAGAATCGCGATGTAACTCGTTGCCGAGAGAATAGACTGGCGGGAGGATTGCGTGAGCGGCCCTCCCGCCAAGTCGAGTTAGTTCCGAATAGTCTGCACCGCGACAAAGGCTTTCAGACGCTGGTCGCCATCTTTGGCATAGAGCACTGGGCCTTTCTCATCGCGCAGCAATTGCGGGCCGGAGAAGTTGCCACCGGTCGCGCGTTTGCGCTTCTTCTTGTTGGTCGCGTCTTTCAGTCCGGCTTTATCGAGCGAAAGCACTGCCGGCATCACCTCGCCCGCGCGGGCAATGGCCATTTCGAGCGCCTGTTTTGCCAAAGCGCCGTCATTCGCCGCCCAGATCGCCACGTTCTCTTCCGGCACAAAGGTCGGTCTGCGTAGCTTTACGAGGCTGATGAGCTGCTGCCGATATTTCGGCGCTTCGGCTCGTGGGCCGCCCATCTCAATGTCGATTATGACCTGAATGTTGGTGAAGTCGGCAGAGGTTTGATAGCGCCAGCTGGTGATCGCAACTTCGCGAGAGCCGGAGTTTGCGGCAACAAATTCCTTCGCCAATCGGTTGCGCTCCTTGTTCCAGTTGAGCGCGCCGACCGTGTCATTAGCTTCATTGCCGACATAGCCGATTTCGAAGGTCATGCTGACCGTGGAATCGCCGCGGGAAGCGACTTCATTCGCGGTCGTCAACGCCATCGAAGTGCCAGACAGCAGTTGCGGCGAGGGCGCCGCGAACCAGCTAGCCTCGGACAGCGCTTGCTCCATGGCAGACAACACCAGTGGATTGGCATCAAACCCGGCCATGACGTCTTTCAACGGTTTGGCGAAGTTAAACGCCTTGGCCGCCGCGTTCTGCGCCATCTTTTCCGGACGACGATCAATCAGGGCGCCGATCAAACCGCCTTCATTGGGAACGATGCGCCCTAATTCAATGCTGGTCGCCAGCTCTTCTTGGGGAACGATGACTGCGATCGGGCGAGTAGGCTCTGACACCCGGTCTTCCACTTCAATGTAGCGTTCCGTCTGCGCGAGGGCAGGTTGGACGCTGCATGCAGCGAGAAGACCGAGCGCCAGACGAAACGCCTGCCGGCTGCGCTTACTTGAAACGCTTGGCATATTCTTGGAAGTTTTCAATGAACGCACGCTGGAGATCGGCATCCGCCTTCGGACGATCTTCAACCGTTTTTGGCGGGAAGTGCTTGATGCCATTGCCGCCGCGACCTTTGATCATCTTCGTCTTTTCCTTGCCACCGCGGAAATCCTTGAAGATGAAACGGTTGTTGAGCGAACGGCCATAGATCATCTTCTTTTGATAGAGGTTCTGCGTCACGATCAGCTCGGCATAGCAATCCTCTGTGCTCTCGCTCAGGCGGGTCTTTGCCTTGGTCGTGATATCGCGGTCGGCGATGGGAACTTCAAAGATCACCTCGGTGCCAGCGGGCAATCCGACTTCCGCGGGCAGATCGATTGTCTTGAAAGCTTCGACCTGAAAACGCGGGCTCAAGGCTTCGCGCATATACTCGGCGTTGGTCATGTTCTTGCCGCTGTTGATTGCCTGGTTGATCAGGCCCGGGCCGAGCAATCCGAAGTTCTGCGCCTGACCTTCGATGGTTGGCCAGACGTGAAGCGAACAGGTCGGTTCTGCGGCTTCAGCGGTTGCTGCAGCAGCTTCGGCTGCCATCTCGGCTGCTGCTTCGGCGGCATCCTGCGCAGAAGCGGATGCGGTCGTCGCAAGCGCTGCGGCAAAACCGACAGTGGTCAAAAATTTCATGGTGCGTCCCTTAAGCAAGTGTGCAAACAACGCGGCGGGAAGAACCTGCGCCTTTGCGATCGTCCAATGTGTTCGTGACCACGTCACGCTTCCCTCAACCCTCTAGAAACAAGTGATAACATGAAACAGGATAGCGTCCAGTCTGGGCCAACAAAAAAGGCCGCCAGAGCGTGAACTCCGACGGCCTTTTTTGTTCGGTAAGCGGTTCGCTTAAGCGCGGGTGCCCGAGAACGGCATCGCACCAAATGCGCCAGCATTGACGTTGCCGGTCAGCGTGTCGCCATCAACCGTCGCTTCGCATTCGAGCGTCATCGGCATCGGGACAGTCATGTTCATTTTCCAGGTGATGGTGTTGCCGTCGACTTTGCCGTCTTCGACGTCCATCGAACCCATGCCGCCGGCCATGTTGCCGCCGAAGGTGCCGTCGCCATTGTCTTCAACGGTGAAGGTGCCGCTCTGGTCGCCCATCGGGCTTTTGACGGTGGTGTTGTAAGTACCTGCTACAGACATCTCATACTCCTTAGTCACGTGTTCCGCCCGTATTATGAAGGCGGGTTTATCGAGCGGGACAGGGCCTCTCGCCCTCGAAACTCGTGATGCTTGTTTACACGCCTGTCAGTGGTGTTCAAGGCGGATTCCAGCCTTCCGTTACGGCACATATGAAAAGGGCAAAGGTGGCTTTGACGCGCACCTTCGCCCCCTTCGATTGGTTAGTAAGAAGATCAGTCTTCTGCCGGCATCTCGCGCACTTCGACCGGAAGGCCGACTGTGTCGAGCTGTTCCTTCACCTTGCTGGCATCGCCCACAACCACCCAGACGAAGTTCTCCGTTTTGAGCGCGGCGCGGGCTGCGGCATCAAGGCTTTCCTTGGTCTGAGCCTGATATTTCGGGACCAGCTTTTCATAGTGATCGTCAGCCAGACCGTAATTGGCGATGCGCTGCATCGCGCCAAGCACCGAGCCTGAGGTTTCGAAGCGACCCGGCAGTTCGCCGACTTCCGATGCGACGTTGCGCGCCAGCTCTTCATCGGTGACACCGTTTGTGGAGAGGAATTCGCTCACTTCGCGGATCATCTCTTTCACCGAGTCGCCGGTGCGGTCGGCCTGAACGCCGCCCGACACGGCATAGACAACCGCGTTCTCGCGCGCTTGCGGTCCGCCGCGAACGCCGTACGACCAGCCTTTGGTCTCGCGCAGGTTCATGTTGAGGCGTGCGAGGAAGTTGCCGCCCAGCGAGTTGTTGGCGTTGGTGAAGTCGATGTAATTGTCATCGCTTGCATCCAGACCGGTCAGCTGCGCACCGACGATGACGCTTTGCGGGCTGTTCGGGCGGTTGATCAGGATGATGCGATTGCCCGCAGATGCCTGACCGTCCGTGGCAAAGCTCTTGCTGCCTTTGGCAGCCGCAGGCGCGCTCCACTCACCGAACACATTGTTGAGCGACGCGACGACTTCACCCATCGGCTTGTCAGAGATCACAAAGACCTCGCCGTTGTCCGGGCGGATCCAACTGTCTTTGAAGCCGAACAAGTCGTCACGGGTGATCGAGGTCACACTCGCCACTGTGGCGGAGCCGCCATACGGGTGATTGGCGCCGAAGATTTCCGGTGCGATCGCACGGCCAGCGAGACCCTGCGGCGATTTCATCTGCTGTTTGATGCCGGTCACCGTCTGGGTGCGAACGCGCTCCAGATCACTTTCATTGAATGCCGGTTTGCGCACGATATCGCTGAGCAGTTCAAGCGAAGGCGTCAGGTTCGATGAAAGCGCCGACAGCGTGAAGGTCGAACGGTCTGAACCGCCACCCGTGCTGATCGAGAGACCGAGCTTCTCGCGCGCCTCGGCGATTTGCTGGCTGCTCATGTCGGCTGTGCCTTCGTCGAACAGAGCCATGGTCAGATCTTCCAGACCACGTTTGCTTTCCGGATCGGCCGCGCTTCCCGCATTGAACGAGAGTGTCACGTAAGTCGCAGGCACTGCATCACGCATGGCGTAAGTCAGCTTCATGCCGTTGGCGAGTGTGGTGCGTTGCAGGTCTGGGAAATCGAGCGCTGCAAGCGTGTCGATCGCTGGGGCAGGGCGCTCCAGCGAAACGGTCAATGTGTTGTCAGCGGGCGCTGCATCTTCGGCTGCGCCTTCTGCTGCGACGCTGGCCGCTTCTTCATAAGTGCTGTCGCGCTCGCCTGGTTCGAGAACCAGAGTGAAGCTCGGCTTGGTCATCCACTTTTCCATCGCTGCCTTCACGTCAGCCGGAGTCAGTGTTGCGAGAGTGTCGAGCTGCGTTTTGAAAAAGCCTGGATCGCCAGCAAGCACTTCGCCGCGCGCAAGGGCAACCGCCTTGCCACCAAAGCCGCCGACCTGCTCTAGGCCGCGAATAGTGCCCGCCAGCTGGCTTGTGGCTGCGCGCTTTACTTCCTCGGCGGTCGGGCCGGTTCTGATGAATTCCGCTACCAATTCGTCGAGACGCTTTTCAAGCGCCGCCAGATCGCCGCCCGGCTTCAATGTGGCGCTGACACCCATAATGCCTACGCGCTGGAAATCGGCGTTGAACGCGCCCACACCGACAGCCGACTGTTCGTCGCGCACCAGCACTTCATCAAGACGCGAAGAGGCGAGGCCGCCAAGAATACTGGTGCCGATGTTCAACGCGGCCAATTCCGCACTCGTGATGCCTGGAGCAGGCCAGTACTTGGTGATGGTCGTCGCAGCGACCTGATCCTTCATCACCGTGCGCTTGTTTTCTGTTAGCGTCGGGATTTCGGCGGCGGCCGGTGTGTTGACCGGACCGCGCGCGATTGGGCCGAACCACTTTTCCATTAGCGGCTTGGCTTCTTCGGCCGAGATATCGCCCGCCAGCACCACAGTCGCGTTGTTGGGGCCGTATTTGTCTCGGAACCAGTTGCGCACATCTTCCATGCTGGCGCTGTCGAGGTCAGCCATCGAACCGATCACCGAGTGGCCATAGGGGTGGCCTTCAGGGAACATCTTGTCGAGGATCTCATAGAAGACGAGGCCGCCGGGTTGGTTGTCACCCTGACGCTTCTCGTTCTGGACAACGCCGCGCTGGTTATCGAGCTTTTCCTGCGTCACCGCGCCGAGGAGATAGCCCATACGGTCGCTCTCCAACCACAGAGCGCGTTCGAGCGCGGGGCGGGGCACCGTCTGGAAGTAGTTGGTGCGGTCAAAGTTGGTGGTGCCATTGTAATCGGTCGCGCCCATTTCCTGCAGATACTTGAAGTAATCCGCAGGGGCGTTTTCAGAGCCGTTGAACATCAGGTGCTCGAACAGGTGGGCAAAGCCGGTCTTGCCTTCGGGCTCATCCTTGGAGCCGACATTGTACCAGACCGCAACGCCGACGATCGGGGCCTTGCGGTCCTCATGCACGACAACGGTCAGGCCGTTTTCCAGCTGGAATTCGTCAAAGGGTATTTCGACCTGCGCAACGAGATCAGCGAGATCGCCGGTTTCCGCACTGGTGCCATCCACTTCAGACATCGGCACTTTGACATCGGCTGCGCGCGGGTTGGTTTTCTCAACGCCGGGAAGCGGCTGCACCACTGGAATGCTGACAAAGCGGATTTCCTGCGCCTGAGCGGCGGTAGGGGCGGCAAGCGCTGCGCCCATTGCGGCGAGGCTGATGGCGGCAAAACGGCCGGTGCGAAAGCTCATGCGAAGTCTCCAGTGGCTATAACGAACGTGTCCCGCATCGTGCGGGTTCGGCCGATGCGACGCAAGGCAAATGATTGTGCGCAATTTAGCGCTTGTTTGTAACGATGTAACGCCGCTTGGCGTTAGCCATCACGTCGTCGCGCCAAAAGTAAACTGGCTTCAACTTCTTCTCGACAAACAACTGCATCTGGTCGGTGTAGTGCGGGCTGTCTGGCCGCGTGATGGCTGACCCAAAAGGCTGGATAGAGCGTGACGAGACCCGTTTGCCTCGCACCCATTCGACCCACTGGATGAAGCTGTCACCGTGGACCAAGGACGCACGTCCATCATCGTGGAATTCCCACGTTGTGGCTGCACGCAAAGTATCCGAACCACCATCCAGCGGCAGGTCAACATCACCCTGACGCAACCGGATCAGTTCCGATGCGGGCGGATCAAGACGCCCGAAATGCGTCATCAAGTGATCGGCGGCCTCAGACAGCTTCTCCGCAATATCGGGGTAGCCTTTGTTCTGGTATTCCGCCGACATGTAATCGCGGATCATCAGATAGGCGATGGCATCAGCGGAACCATTGTTATCGGCGTTGAAATCCCACGACAGCAACAGGTCACGCGCTTCGGCGAGTTGCCCTTCGCCTTCGAGCGCTTCGAGGTCACTGAACAGCTTCTCGATATAGTTCACCCGCTCATAGCCGGTGTCATACTTGATGCGTTCCAGCGTCTCCCGGTCGAGCGAACCTGCTTCGCTGAGCAGCTTGTAAGCGCGGGCCGAACGGTTGGTCTGCTTGCGCTCTACGCCCAGCACCGGCGAGAAATCGGTCGGGGCCAAATCGCTGCCTTCGCCCGCAGCGGTGAAGGGCTCATTGTTCGAGTTGTACAGCCACCCGCTCGCCGGATTGATGAGCTTGGGGATCTCGCCATATTCGACCGCGCCATTCCAGATCAGATCGCTGCGGGAACCATCCAGAATGCCGCGCCAGTTTGCTTTCACATCTTCGGGCCGGTCGGGGATCGCAGCGTTATAGACATAGGCGATGTTGCCCGCTTCATCGGCATAGATGAAGTTGGTGGACGGGATCGCGAGCCGACCGATCTGCTCCTGCCATTCTTCCAAATTGGTGGTCTTGTTCAGACGATAATAGGCATCGAGCTGTTCCACGCTGTCCATCCCGCCATAGCGGACCGCGAAGTAGCCATTGTCATTCTGGATGACAGGTCCATGCTCGCTGCGAAGAACCTCGCGGCTGATGGGCAGGGTGATCGGGCCCAGCTTGACCGGAAGAGTTACCGTCTTGCGCGAAAGGTCCTTCCATTCACCATCAAGTTTGTACTGGGTGCCCGCTTCATTGACCTCCAGTTCATAGACATCGGCCATGTCGGGTCGGTTGACCGTGTTGGTCCAGCCCAGATTGCGATTGTGACCAAGGAACGGGAAGGGTGAACCGGGGAAATTGGCGCCGGTAAAGTGCCATCCGTCCTCGCTTTCTACGCTGAATTCGTACCATGCGACACCGCCACGCAGCGGCTGGTGCGAGTTCGAAATCAGAGTGGTCGGCCCGCCTGATTTTTCGGGTGTGACCGCAAAGGCGTTCGAGCCGAGAAGCGCTGCATCTTCTCCCATTGGCAGCGGATGCAGCAGGTTGGCCTGATCTTCCTTCTTCTCCGGCTTAACAGAGCCATCGCGCGGGAAGCCGGGAATATCCTCGCCAAATTCGCGTGGCAGCGGATCACCCGCCACAAGCGGCCCGATGACATTGCCGAGGCCATAGAAGAACGGCTGACGCAACACGAAGCCGGCGGCAACGTCCTCCCCGTTCACGGGAAACAAACTGCCGAGCTTCACCTCATCCGCGTTGTCAGCCGCATATTGGTTGAGGCCAGCGGCATAGGCGTTAAACAGAGCGCGCGTGTCAGCGGGTAGCTTGGGATACTCACGCTCCGCCGTGCCGCGCGCATCGAGCAGGTGATAGACATAATCAAACGTGGCCCCGTCCTGCCCCGCGATTGCTCCATATCGGCCCCGCGACATGGCGATCACATCTTGCAGAGTGAAGAAATCATCTTCGGCATGGGCGATCGCCACACCGAATGCGACATCCGGATCGGTCTTACCGTAGATATGAGGCACGCCAAATTCATCGCGGACAATCTCGGCGCTATATTCCTTGGTGTCTGGCGCAACGCCGGTTTTCGCGAAGAACGGTTCCCATGATGCCAAACCCACAAATGCCGCGATCACCGCAATCACCAGCGCAAACGCGCCGCGCTTCACCCACTTCATCAGATGTCTCTCCAGAACTCTCTTGACCGCGATCAATGCCCAGAGGGCGAAGACTTGGCAAGTTTGCCTTGGATGGGGATGCCCCTTGGCATTTAGGCTTGCCGAACCCACCTAGTCGAGTAACACACCTATTCACGCATTTATGGGGTCACGCATGAATCTCGAAAAATTCACCGACCGGGCCAAAGGGTTCCTGCAAAGCGCACAGACGGTTGCGATCCGCATGAACCACCAGCGGATTACACCGGTGCACTTGCTCAAAGCGCTGCTTGAGGATGAAGAAGGCATGGCTGCCGGATTGATCCAGCGCGCGGGCGGCGAGGCGGCTTTGGCTGTGAGTGCGGTGGATGCTGGGCTTGGCAAGATCCCGGTCGTTACAGGAGGCGGAGCGCAGGATACGCCGGGCCTCGATAACGACACGGTCCGCGTTCTGGATCAGGCAGAGACGCTCGCCGAGAAAGCGGGCGATTCTTATGTGACCGTCGAGATGATGTTGGTGGCCTTGTCACTCGCATCGGGCGTGGCGGGCGATGCTATGAAGGCGGCAAGCGTGACGCCGCAGGCATTGAACTCTGCGATCGATCAGCTTCGCGGTGGCCGAAAGGCTGACAGCGCAGGCGCCGAGAGCGCATATGATGCGATGGAGAAATTCGCCCGCGATCTGACGCAGGCAGCGCGTGACGGCAAACTCGATCCGGTGATTGGCCGTGATGAGGAAATCCGCCGCACTGTGCAGATCCTCGCTCGGCGGACCAAGAACAACCCCGCAATCATCGGCGAGCCCGGAACGGGTAAGACCGCGATTGCGGAAGGATTGGCGCTGCGCATTGCCAATGGCGATGTACCGGACAGTCTGAAAGGCCGCACACTGATGAGCCTCGACATGGGCGCTCTGATTGCGGGCGCGAAGTATCGCGGCGAATTTGAAGAGCGCCTTAAGTCGATCCTCGATGAAGTGCGCCATGCAGATGGCAACATCATCCTGTTCATTGACGAGATGCACACGCTGATCGGGGCAGGGGCGAGCGAAGGCTCTATGGATGCGTCCAACCTCCTAAAGCCGGCTCTATCGCGCGGCGAGCTGCACTGTATTGGTGCGACCACGCTCGATGAGTACCAAAAGTATGTTGAGAAAGACCCTGCGCTGCAGCGACGCTTCCAGCCAGTCTATATCGAAGAGCCGAGCGTAGAGGACACGATTAGTATCCTGCGCGGGATCAAGGACAAGTACGAGCTGCACCACGGTGTGCGCATTACCGATGGCAGCATCGTTGCCGCCGCGCGCTTGTCTGACCGCTACATCCAGAACCGCTTCCTGCCCGATAAGGCCATCGACCTGATGGATGAAGCGGCTTCGCGCATCCGGATGGAAGTGGAATCGAAGCCGGAAGAGATCGATGAACTCGACCGCCGTATCATCCAGCTCAAGATCGAAGAATCGGCGCTCGCCAAAGAGGATGACAAGGCTTCCAAAGAACGCCTGACCGCATTGCGCGAAGAGCTGGCGAACCTTGAACAGGAGAGCGCCGAACTCACCACTCGCTGGCAGAACGAGCGCGACAAGATCGAAGCCGAGGGTAAGATCAAGGAAGAGCTCGATGCTGCCCGGCTGGAATTGGAACAGGCGCAGCGTGAAGGCGATCTCGCCAAGGCGGGCGAGCTTTCATACGGCACCATTCCCGCGCTCGAGAAGCAGCTCGCCGCTGCTGAGGAGCTGAGCGACGATGCTTTGCTGCGCGAGGAAGTGACCGAAGAGGACATAGCTGGCGTGGTTTCACGTTGGACCGGCATTCCCATCGACAAAATGATGGAAGGCGAGCGCGAGAAGCTGCTTCAAATGGAAGAGCTGCTCTCCAAACGCGTCATTGGCCAAAAGCCTGCGATCGAAGCGGTGTCAAAAGCCGTGCGCCGCGCACGTGCTGGATTGCAGGACCCGGGCCGTCCGCTCGGCAGCTTCCTGTTCCTGGGCCCAACGGGCGTTGGTAAAACTGAACTGACTAAAGCGCTGGCTGAATTCCTGTTCGACGATGATCAGGCAATGGTACGCATCGATATGTCGGAGTTCATGGAGAAGCACTCGGTCGCCCGCTTGATCGGCGCACCTCCGGGATATGTCGGCTATGACGAAGGCGGCGTGCTGACCGAAAGCGTGCGGCGTCGTCCGTATCAGGTGGTGCTGTTCGACGAGGTCGAGAAGGCACACACCGATGTGTTTAATGTGCTGCTCCAGGTGCTCGACGATGGCCGTCTGACCGACGGTCAAGGGCGCATCGTGGATTTCTCCAACACGCTCATTATCCTCACCTCAAACCTTGGTAGCCAGCACCTCGCCAACCTGCCGGATGATGGCAAAGTTGCCGATGTAGAGAATCAGGTGATGGATGTTGTCCGCGGACATTTCCGGCCTGAATTTCTTAACCGTCTGGACGAAATCATCCTGTTCCACCGTCTGGCGATGGAGCACATGGCGCCGATTGTCGCGATCCAAGTGAAGCGGGTTCAAAAGCTGTTGAACGATCGCAACATCACGCTCGATCTGTCCGAAGCGGCTCTGCGCTGGCTGGGCAGGGTTGGTTACGATCCGGTCTATGGCGCACGGCCCTTAAAGCGGGCGGTGCAGCGGTACCTTCAAGATCCGCTGGCTGAGAAGCTCCTCGAAGGAACAGTCTCCGATGGGGCAACGCTCAAGATTGAGGAAGGCGACGGTGAGCTGATCATTGAAGTCGCGACATGACCATCTCTTGAGTCCGATTCTTAATGATTCGCGCCGCCCAATTTGGCGGCGCGGTCATTTATTGCGCAGCAGACGCGATCCTTATTCTTTTTCGATAGCGGCTGGCGGTGCATATTTCTCAAGCAAAAAACCGCATGTGGGATTCACGCAACACTAGGGTGAAAAGTCCCCCATTCCAGCCCGCTTTCCTGAACGCCGCATTTACATCGACACTGCCTCGTTGCAGAGAAACGTTACCACAGGGGTTTGCCGCGCAATCATTAGGGGTGCCCGGGGTTATGCAAAGCAATTTGTAAACGTCGCGCTAGAGGATTTTGTGTGGTGAGCTTCGGTTGTCGCAACTGGAGTGATCATGAAAAAGTTTCACAGTAATTCTATGAAGGCGCTCGCCTTCTCCGCTTCGGCACTGGCTTTTGTCGTTGCTGGTCCGGCTCACGCCCAAGATCAGGGTGAAGAAGGCCAGGACGATGAAGACGAAGAGCAGGTTGAAGTCGCCAACGATGCATCGGGCAACCAGCAGCAGGGCGGTATCACCGTTACCGGTTCGCGTATTGTTCGTGACACCTACAGCTCGATTTCACCGCTTCAGGTTCTCAGCACCGAGAACCAGCAGTCGGTTGGTGCATTTGACCCGGCGCAGATCCTTCAGCGCTCGGAAAGCGCCGCCGGTCAGCAGATCGACGCAACCTTCCAGGGCTTCGTGCTCGACAACGGCCCGGGTTCGCAGACGCTGAACCTTCGTGGCCTTGGTGCAGACCGCACGCTGCTCCTTCTTAACGGCCGTCGCCTTGCACCTTCGGGTGTGGAGGGCGCGCCGACTGTGCCGTCGCTGAACCTGATCCCGTCGACGCTCGTTGACCGTTATGACCTTCTGCTCGACGGTGCATCGTCGGTTTACGGTTCGGACGCTGTCGCTGGCGTGGGTAACCTTGTTCTGCGCAAGGACTTTGACGGTCTTGAGCTTCAGGTAAACGGCAACATCAACCCGCAAGGTGGTGGCGACGACTACCAGATTAGCGGCGCATGGGGCCTGAACACGGACCGCGGCTTCTTCGGCATCGGCGCGGAATACGCTTTCCGCGACCTTGTTCAATTGCAGGATCGTGACTTCTTTAACCGTTGTAACACGCACTACGAAGTCGATCAAAATGGCAATATCCTGCAGACCGACCGTTCCGACAACGCGTTTATTCAGAACCGTACGCCAGGCGTGAGTGTTGCCGAGGACGAGTGTAAGGTCGCCGGTATTTCTGGCCGCGTCTTCATTCCGTTCACCAACCTTGGTTCGGTTTATTTCCCGGCTAACGGCAACATCGCCAACATTCCGGGTCTGAACTTCGGCGAATCGACCAACGCTTTCGGTGTTGATCTCGATACGAACAACGACGGCATCCGCGACGTCGACTTCCGTAACGTGAACGTTAACGGTTCGCCTGACGAGTTGCGTCGTGCGATCATCTCCGAGCAGGAGCTGATCAACGTCTTTGCCTATGGTGAATACACCTTCCCGGGCGAAGCGAACATCACGCCGTATTTCGAAGCGAACTACAGCCGCGCTGAAATTCGCAACCCGGAAGCCGGCAACCCGCAGATCTTCCCTACTGTACCCGATCTCAATGCCTTCAACCCGTGTAACTTTGTGACCGGTACTGGTGTTGACTGTCCGGCAGCGGATAACGCACTTCAAGGAGGCGCGTTTAACCCTAACGTCGGTCTCCCGCTTCCGGTTCAACCGATTGCGTCCATCCGTGGTGACCGTAACAACTTCGAAGTCCTGCAAGAGCAGTATCGCGGTGTGCTCGGTGTCCGTGGCGACCTGCCGTTCATCGGCTCGTCGTGGACCTTCGATATTTCGGGCGTTTATTCGCGTTCGGTCGGTACTTCGACCCGTAACGCGATCCGCGAAGACCGTCTTGCGCTTGCCTTGGGTATTGACCCTACGGGCGATTTTGACGGCGACGGTATCTTCGACGACAGCGGCGATGGTGTTGCGGACGATTACGATCCCAACGCCAACATCTTCGGCTTCTTCGGAAACCCTCTTTACATCGGTGCTTGTAACGGTGCTGGCCTTGCCAACCCTGGTGCAGCTGCCCCCGATCTGAACGCGGATCAATGTGTTCCTGTGAACCCGTTCGCTCCGAGCGTGCTTACCGGCGCCGTTGGCGACTTCGCCACTCAGGCCGAACGCGACTATGTGTTCGGAACGCGTAGCTTTGAAACGACTTACGAGCAGACGGTCATCAATGCGTACATAACCGGCGATCTGTTTGAACTTCCTGCCGGTCCGGTTGGTGTCGTGCTTGGTGCTGAGTATCGTGATGACACGATTGAATCGACACCGAACGTTGCTGCGGCAAATGGCCTGCTGTTCGCGTTCTTCTCGGACACTGGTGCAACCGGTTCGCGCGATATTTTCGAGGGCTTTGCCGAGGTCGATCTTCCGCTGATGGCTGGTAAGCCTTGGGTGGAAGAGCTGACCGTCAACGTTTCGGGTCGTCTTACCAATGACGAGTTCTATGGCACCAATGGTACCTACTCGATCAAGGGTGGCTGGCGTCCGGTTCCGTCACTGCTTCTCAAGATCAGCTACGGTACGTCGTTCCGCGCTCCAAACCTTCGCGAACTTTTCCTGGGCAGTCAGTCGGGCTTTACCGGCGTGTTTGACCCTTGTGCAGTTCCCGATGTGGCGTTCAACTCGCTTGCAGGCGGCTATGACCCGAACCTTGACCAGCGTGATCCTGTCACACTTCAGAACTGTATCCGTGAAGGGCGTGACCCAACTGCTGACGGCGTTGACGCTCAAGGCCTCGGTACGCTCCAAAGTCCAAGTGTCGAAGTCTTCTCCGGCGGTGTGATCACCAATGGCCTGGAACTAGATCCTGAAACGTCGACTTCGCTGACAGCTGGCCTCGCTTTTGAAGAAAGCTTCCCGAGTGGCTTCGATTTTGCGTTTAACTTCAACTACTACGACATCCTGTTGAAGGACTCGATCATCGAGCCGAGCGCACAGTTTATCGTCAATGACTGCTACACGCGTCAGGACGGGACCCGCAGCCAATTCTGTGACCGTATCCAGGTCGGTGGTGAGCGTAACCTTGTTAGTGACATCTTCCAGGGCTTCCTCAACCTCGATCAGGAATCGGTCCGTGGTATCGATATAAACGCGTCGATGGGCTATCCACTGCAGCTTGGCAGCAGCACGATTGATCTCGGCCTGAACATTCGGGCTAATCACCTGATCGAACGTTCAAGCCTGTTTACCAACGATGACGGTTCAGTTGCGACCGCTGATTTTGCCGGTGAATTCGGTTTCCCAAGCTGGACCGGTCGGATCACCTTCTCCGCCGATTACGAAGATTTCCGCTTCACCTGGCAGACTCGTTATGTCGGTGATGTTGAGCAGGATCCGATCGGTATCGATCCGCTTTCGGATGCGTTCGGCAACGGCCCTGACGGCACTCCAACAGGCTTCATCGGCGATACTTGTACGGGTGGCGGTTCCGCCAATGTGACTGGCGACGGTGTCTTCTGCCGCGACGTAGGTTTCGCAGATGAGTGGTTCGAGCACACCGCATCGGTGCGCTGGGACAACGGCACGATCCGTATCATCGCTGGTGTGACCAACATCTTCGACACCGCTCCACCACTGGTGGACACCAACGAAGTGTTCGGCATCAACAACATTCCGATCGGTAACGGCTACAACCTCGACGGTCGTGAATTCTTCGCTCAGCTGCTTTACCGCTTCTAAGCGAGCACGATCTGCTCAGTTGAGCTAAAAAAGGCGGCCTCTCGCACTTGTCGAGAGGCCGCTTTTTTGTTTATCTACTGCACAGGTGAACCGAGCGAGGAGGACGCGCGGTTCATTGGGTCAGAAATTCAATAACTCACAAGGTCCACACCTATGAAGATTTTTAAAGCTCCCTTGTTGGCGGCAATGGCTGGGGTGTCCGCACTTGGACTCAGCGTCGCCATTCCTTCAGAGACTCAGGCGCAAGCTGGTCAATCGCCTGTTCCTGTCGACGTATGGGCACTGCGCAATGTGGTGAACGCCGTTCAAGTCTCACCCGACGGGAAACACATCCTCGTTCACATCAACCCGTCAAAAGAAGGTGAATACCTTCTGATGATCTATAAGACGGATGATCTGAGCAAGCCCTTCCGCACTCTGAATGCAGACCCGATGGAAATCATCGGCGCGCAATGGGTCAGCAACAACGTCATTCTCGGCAATGCGTGGCAGGTGAAGCGCAAGAAAGTGAATGGGCCAGAAGATGATGTGCGTGAATACGCCCTTTTGACCTACAATCTTGAAGCCAACAAATTTAACCAGATCCGCGGCAGCTTCGGGCTCGAAAATCGCTTGCCTGGCAAGCCGAATTCAATCCTGATTTCGACGGGACGTGCCGTTACCGGGCAAAGCTCTGAAGTCGATCCTTTCCAGGCTTTCCGCCCTCGCAGCTACTACGAAGTCAACCTTGAAAAAGGCACTCGTAAACTGGTGACCAAGGGTACAACGTCCAACCCACGCATGTCATTCGACAATGAAGGCAATCCGCGTGTGCGCACCAGCTTCAATGGGACGACCAACGAAATCTCACTTGAGTTCCGTCTTCCAGGTGAGAGCCAGTGGCGTGACCACGGCATCTCATTTGATCAGGACGAATACGATGATCTGTACAAATCACTCGGCGGCCCCTGGGGTCCGGTTGGTTTTTCCGACACCGATCCTGAAATCGTCTACATGCTCGACTACCGCGATGGCGATGACAAAGCCGCTTTGTGGAAGTTCAACGCGCGCACTGGCGAGTATGTAGAGAAACTCTACGAAAACCCCAACGCTGACGTGATGAACATCATGACGCACTCGATCCCCGGCAACGAAAAGCTGGTTGCAGCGGTCTATCCTGGTGCGAAGTATGAGCGTCACTGGTTCGACGACGATGAGAAGGCGCTTTACGAAGCGCTTGAGCAGCAGATTCCGTTCGCGCACCAGGTCTCGATCACAAGCCGTTCTATGGATGGCAACACCATGATCGTTCAGAACAGCGGTCCGCAGGATCCAGGTTCCTTCTGGCTCATCAAAGAAGGAAAGATGGTAAAGCTTGGCAGCCGAAACCCCCAGCTGGTTCAGCAGAACCTCGCTGAAGTGAAGTACATTCGGTACAAAGCCCGCGACGGCCTAGAGATTCCTGGCTATGTGACCATTCCGAAAGGCGAGGGGCCGTTCCCACTGGTCGTACAGCACAATGGCGGGCCGCACGTGAACGCGGTGCAGGGCTATTCGGAAATGAGCCAGATGCTGGCCAGCGCAGGATACATGGTGTTCTACCCGCAAAACCGGATCTCGACCGGTTGGGGACAAAAGCACTTTGACGCCGGCTTTGGCGAGCACGGACTAGCCATGCAGGACGACAAGGATGATGGTGTTAAGTACCTGATCGACCAGGGTCTTGCCGATCCAGATCGTGTTGCGTTTTTTGGCTGGTCCTATGGCGGCTATGCCGCTTTGGTTGCGACCAGCCGTGAAGAACAGCTGTATCAGTGTGCTGTAGCCGTTGCTGCTGTGTCTGATCCTGCGAAGTCTTATCGTCAGCGCAGCGGAAGCCGATCCAGCCCGAAGGCGATTGACGAATGGGCGCAGCGTCGCGGCATGATTGGTATCAACCCGATCAATGAAGTCGACAAGATCAATATTCCGTTCCTGATGGTTCACGGTGATGTCGATCGTCGCGTGCTCTACTGGCACTACACTGACTATAAGAAAGCCGTCGAGAAGGCAGGTAAGGGCAGCTATGGTCAGTTCCTGACACTCAAGGGCGCCGATCACTTCGGCAACACCTTGATGTATGAGCACCAACAGCAATTCTACACCAAGCTCATCGACTACCTGAAGAACGACTGCGGTCCTGGCGGACTCTAACGGGTCAGCGGGTTCTGCAAGAACGCGAAATAGAGAGGGGGCGGACCAAAGCGGTTCGCCCCCTTTTCTTTGTCCTATAGACTACCGTTTTTCTATTGAATGCGCTTGCCTTTGACGCCCATCTGGCCGTCAATCCGGATGAAGAAAGTCCCAAGTGCGGCTTTCTTGAAAACAACATTGTGCCCGGCTTTCACCGTACGCAGGCGGCGAGGTGGGCGATTGATCTCCCAAATTGCGCCTTCCTCCGTCGTAAAGCGGATCTTCTTGGCAGAGAGATACCGCACACTGGTGATCGTAGTCTCGAGAAGCTCGCTTGCCTCTTTGTCCTCATCCGCATCGCGTTTCAAAACACCCACTTCGGGCACAGACAGGCCGAACAATTGACGTCGCGTGTTCCGAATATCTTCCTGATCAATGATCCGCACTTCGCCTGCGTCATTCGCGGCGACAATCTCGGCAACGGCAGCATCAAAACAGGCCAGTCGCGCCTCACCATCGGCAATCGACTGACACTTCTTCAACTTGTCGACATATTCACCCGATGGCTCCGGTGCGTCCTGCGCCGCAGCGGGAAAGGCAAGCACTCCCAGCGCGGCTGCCAAGATACAGCGCCGCGCTGCAGACCGTCCCTTTTTAAGCCGATTCGACCCCATTGTTGATTTCCCTCTCAAACTAAAACTTCATTGTCTGGCGGTGAATTTTACCGCCTCTCGTAAACCTTTTGTACACCCCCTCAGGGAGGCGGCCCAAGCCGGCGTTTACCACTGTAGCATCATTGCCACAGGTGTTACACAACGTTTCAGACAGACACAGCCTCAGATTGCGATTGGCATCGCGGATGTCATAAGCCCGCAACATCCGGGCGTTTGCCCGTGAATGTCGGACTCTGCCTGCCCAATGGACTGGGCATATACTAAGGGGACTAGAATGACTCGCTTTAACAAGAGCTCTTTGCTCGCAGGTACGATCATGGCCGGCGCCATGATTGCTACCCCGGCATATGCTCAAGACACCGAGACTGCTGAAGACGGTGCAACCGAAGACAATCGTATCATTGTCACCGGTTCGCGTATTCAGCAGCGCAACGTTGAGACTGCCGCTCCGGTGGCCGTTGTCGACGCTGAAGAATTCGAACTGTCGGGTACCGTCAACGTTGAGAACGTGGTCAACACGCTTCCTCAGGTTGTTCCGGGCTTCACCGCCAACTCGAACAACCCAGGTAACGGTGCTGCTACTCTGAACCTGCGTAACCTCGGCTCGACCCGTACGCTGGTTCTCGTCAACGGCCGTCGTTGGTTGTCATTCGACACCTCGCAAACGGTTGACCTTAACACCATCCCTAACTTCCTGCTTGAATCGGTCGACGTTGTGACCGGTGGCGCTTCCGCCGTTTACGGTTCGGACGCTCTCGCAGGTGTTGTGAACTTCCGCCTGAAGAAGGTTGAAGGTCTCGAAATGGGTGGCCAGTACTCGCTGACCCAAGAAGGCGACGGCGCCCGCTATCAACTGTACGGTGCGATCGGCACCAGCTTCGACGATGGCCGCGGTAACGCAACCGTCTTCGCTGAATACTACAATCGTGAAGACATCTTCCAGGGCGACCGTGAGTTCTCGAACTTCGCTCTTGGTGGTGAAACCTTCGACTTCCCGCTGATCCAGTTCGGTTCGTCGTCGGTTCTCGAAGGTCGTATCAACACGCCGGGTTCAATCGTGGTAGACGCTGCTGGCAACACCCTGCCGCTGGCACAGGGCCTTGTGATCGATGATGGTATCTTCGACACTCCAGGCACCCCGCGTCCGCGCGCAGGCGACACCTACAACTACAACCCGGTTAACTACCTGCAGATCCCGCAAGAGCGTTACCTGCTTGGTGGTTATGCTGACTACGAGTTCACCGATGGGCACCGCGCCTACACGGAAATCGCGTTCGTCAACAACCGCGTTGCAACCGAGCTGGCACCGACGCCGGCAACCGGTACGTTCCTGCTCGACATCGACACCGTGTCGCAGTTCCTCGATGCCAACACCATCGCCGAACTGAACACCCTCGATGCAAACGAAGCTGCTGCTGACGCTGCTCGTCTTGCCAACGGCCTTTCTTCGATCGGCCCGCAAGCTGAGCTTGGTGTTGTCAGCACCTTCCTTCAGCGTCGTATGCTCGAAGTTGGCGCACGTAATAACCTCGATGAGCGTAACGCATTCCGCGTGCTCGCAGGTGTTACCGGCGACATCACCGATAACCTGACCTACGATGCGTACTACATGTTCGCACGTACCCGTAACTCGAACATCCAGCAGGGTAACGTTTCGCGTTCCGCTCTGCAGGCTGGCTTCGACGGCACGGGCACTCCGATCAACATCTTCGGCGCGAACACTCTGACGCCGGAAATGGTCGATGCGCTCCGCATCCAAGCCCAAAACGGCGACATTTCCAGCGTGGAAGTGGCTTCGGGCTCGATCTCTGGCTTCCTCGGTGAGCTCACCGAAGGTGCTGGGGACGTAGGTTTCGCGGTTGGTGCTGAATACCGCCGTGTTGCTTCGCAGTTCATTCCTGACACAGCTTTGTCGTCGGGTGACGTGATCGGCTTTAACGCCGGTGAAGCAACCGAAGGCGCGTATGACGTACGTGAGCTCTTCGCTGAGCTTAACATCCCGATCATCGACAATGGCACGCAGCGTCTCGAACTGAACGGTGCAGCTCGTTATTCTGACTACTCGCTCGACGCAGTTGGTGGTGTGTGGACCTACGCCGGTGGCGTTGAGTTCGCTCCGATCAACGGTGTTGTCCTGCGTGGTCAGTACCAGCGCGCTGTTCGTGCACCGAACGTGGGTGAGCTCTTCGGTGGCCAGGCAATTGGCTTCCCAGGCGCAACTGACCCTTGTGGTGACCTCGGCGTTTATCGCAGCCAACCCGGGTGCGGACGCAACCTGTATCGCGACCGGTGTTCCTGCCAGCAACGTTGGTAACGCCGCTGTGATCCAGCTGAACGCTCAGATCCCTGCTCTGTTCGGTGGTAACCCGAACCTGGGTGAAGAAACTTCGACAAGCTGGACCGCTGGTATCGTTCTTCAGCCGGATGCAATTCCGGGTCTTACCATCACTGCTGACTACTTCGACATCTCAGTCGAAGACTTCATCACCGTTGCTGGTGGTGGTCTGCAGGGTCTTCTGGAACTGTGCTACGGCACGGCCCAGGATGTGAACGATCCGCTGTGTGCGCCATTCGTTGGCATTCGTAACGCCGACGGTGCGATCAGCGTCGACAACCCGCCGCTTGTGGCTGGTGTTAACGCTGCCGAACTGTCGACATCCGGTATCGACCTTCAGGTCAACTACCGCACGGATCTTCCGTTCTCGCTCCTGACCGACACCGGTTCGTCGCGCTTCAGCCTGACGTTCCTCGGCACCTGGACTGAGAGCAACCTGTTCACGCCGGTTGCCGCTATCCCGGACGACAACATCGAGTGTTCTGGCCTGTTTGGCGGTCGTTGTGGCGAGCCACAGGCTTCGTTCAAGTGGACCTCGCGCTTCAACTGGACCGACGGTCCGCTGACCACTTCGGTCCGCTGGCGTCACCTTTCGAGCGTGACCTCGGAAGACTCGGTCCTGAACGGCGGCGGTGTTGACTATGCATCGTTCGGCGGCATTGACGCGATCGACGCTTACGACCTGATCGACCTTACGTTCTCGTTCGACGCGAGCGAAAACGTGACGTTCGCAATCGGTGTCAACAACCTGTTCAACACTCTGCCGGGTGCTCCGGAGTTCGATGGCATCTTCGTCACGAACCGTCCGAACAGCCTCCTGCTGGGTGACAACCAAGAGCAGGCCAACACCTACCCGAGCACTTACGACGTGCTGGGTCGTGACTTCTTCGCTTCGGTTGCCTTCAAGTTCTAAGAACTGGCAATCAGTGAAACGAAAGGGGCGGCGGACTTCGGTCCGCCGCCCTTTTTCTTTGCTCAAATGAAAAGCGCGCCAGCGGTGAACGCGCGGCGCAAGAGAGCGCCTAGCATCACGCGAACCAGTGAGGCAGGATGGCTTTTTTGGTTATGCGTTGAAGGTCAGGAAGTCAGCCAAAGCACGGCCCGTCGGCTCCGAGACTTCTTGGGTTGATTGCAGCGTCAGTCCCAGTTTGGCGAACGCCTCAACGATTGTTGCACGATCATCGGCAGTTTCGCAGGCACGCTGCAGTGACGCGATACGCCCTGTTTCATTGGCGGCTTGCTCTTCAACCGCTGTGATCACTTCAAGAATACCCTCGGTGCCGTCATCTTTGCCCATCACAATTGCGCGGCGCATGGCTTCCGGGATTTCCCAGGCTGGGGTGTTTTGCCCAAACTTGTTGGCCCCCAGCATCGCTAGTGCGGCGCAGACCTGTGCCGCTGCGTCTGACCCACCATTGGGCGCAGTCAGTGCGTTGCGGACGACGGCGCCCACAGACTTCTCGGATATTGCCCAGTCAATCGCGGCGCTCCGGCCCAGATTATGCTCAAGGATTGGCCCGTCGCCGCGGTGGATCATCAGACCCACCTTGCCGGCAGGTGCCAACACGCGGGCAATCTCTTCCGCGATGGCGGCGACATCGCCGTATTCGAAGCCAAACTGGCTAACGACAGCGATCTGCGTGTCTGCGTCCAGTGGCAGGTCTTCCATCGCGATTCCGCCGCGCGTTTCCGTGCCTTCTGGCGCTTCCGGTAGGTCTGGGGCGAAGTCTATGCCGAACAGACTAAGATCATCCCGCTCGGCCCGCATCCAGCCCAGTACCCGGCCATCGCCCGTGGCGAGGTCAAGAACCGCTGCGCCTTTTGGTAGATCAGCAACAAACGACGCCCACATCGCGCGCTGTGCTGCTTCAATCTCGGCAGAGCGCGTGGGCAGGCAACCACCGGCGGTTGATCCGGCATTGTTCGCCCAAAAATCGCTCCACGCTGCGCGGTCTGCCGTTGCGGTTATGCTGTCACTCATGTGTTGGAGCCATTGCGTGTCACAACATCAAACGCAACCGTCATTCGCTCGGCCGACGCATCGCCCGCTGCGCCGAATGGCGTGGTGCCGTGATAGAGTGTGGAGGGAAACAGAGCGAGATGGCCTGCTTTGGGTTGGATGGTCCGCAAAGGTGGCAGGTCTAATCCTAGGTCTGGAGGTGGGCGCCCAATTTCTAGCCAGCCCAACTGCTCGGGCCCCTGTGCTGCCTCCGGCACGACCAGATAAAGCGCCGATGAGATGATGCCTTGCGGATGGATGTGCGAGGTGTGGTAGTCGCCCGCGCTGCCACCGCCGCCTGTCAGGCGCACGGACCATGAACCAGCCAATTGCCACGGTGTTTCGCGATGCCGCAGCAGCGGATGCGTATTGTCACGCGGAGTTAGTTCTGCGCGATACGCCTCAAGCGTGACGAGGATCGCCTCGTGCAGTTCTGCCAGAAGGGCTTCCGTCCGGTGGAATAGGATACCGCGTGTCTGCGTCCCGCCACGCAGTGATTGCCCCAATGGCATGGCCGACCCCGCGTGCAACACGCGCAGTTCGGCCACAGAATCATCTATCAGTCCGTCACGGCCAACGAGCGGCTGAAACTGCACGAGGCCGGCTTGCTCATGAAGCCAATCCCCGCGCGCATCGTCCGCAACCCGCCACGCGATACCGCGCAGCGCCCATGCGGAGATGTCCCACGGATTGGCAGCCAAGGCCTGATCAAGCAGCGCCTGCGCCTTTTCAGTGTCACCCGCACGGATATGGTGGCGTGCCTCATGCGTGCTGCGTAGAGCGCTCTGGACGGGCAATTGTGCGAAGATCGCATCAGCCCGGTCCCATTCACCCGCAGACCCTGCATGGATCGCTTCGAGCAGCGCGAAATGCGGCTCATTGGGAAAACGGACACGCGCCTCTGCGGCCACCTCTGCGGCTTCCTTGGCGTAGTCGAGCCCGGCAAACACCTCAGCGTGCGAAGCAGCGATATTGGGATCTTGCGGCGCCCGTGCGGCGGCTTGCGCGAAAGCGGCAGTGAAGTCCGCTTCTCCTGCTGCCAGCTTCAGGCCGGTGAGAAATTCCAGCGCCGCGATAAAGCTGGGGGCCTGACCGCAAATCTGCTCTGCAATCGTGCGGGCCCCGGTGATATCGCCCGTCACTTCGAGCGCTTGGGCCTTACCGAGCCATAAATCCGCATCACCGGAATTGACTGCCAGCGCCGCATCAAAGCGTGCAACGGCATCGGCCTCTCCACGCTCGAGCGCGACCCGCGCCCGCCCATGTAAAGCGCGCGGATGGCGCGGGTCGATGGCGAGCGTGGCATCATACCACTTGGCTGCCTCCGCTGGCCGCCCCAGGCTGCGCTCCGAAAGCGCCCGCACGCTGCCATAGCGCGTTGTGCTGCGCGCGGTCCTCTCGTGGGGGAGCAGCGCCGCGAGCGCGTCTGCGTGGCGTTCCAATCGCTGCAAGGCGATGGCGTGATTGAGTGCGTAATCGACGTTGCCGGGATCCGCAGAACATGCGGCGCCAAAATGCTGAGCGGCGGCCTGAGCATCGCCAGCCTTCAGGGCCAAATCGCCCGCAGCATCTGCCAATGGCGCATCTTTAGGAAAGGAGAGGCGGGCGGCCTCCACAATCGAGCGCGCGCCTGTAACATTGCCCGATTGCATCGCCATGCGCGCTTTTACAAGCGCTTCAGCGGCTGATTGAGGCGCGGTAGCGGTCATACCGTTCGCAGCCATCCGGTCACTGCTATGCGGCCAACCGGTGCAAACGGCGGCACATAGCTGACCAAATGCGATTGCGGCACTTTGAACAGATTTAGCGCGTTGAAACGTGGGCGGAACCCCTCGACAACGTCGCCCTCCTCGTCGAGGAACATAAGGTAGCCGCCCCAGTCAGGATGCCAGTCTGGCGGAGCGAAGTTGAGCACGTAGGCGACTTCCCACCCTTCGGCGACATGGCTGTCGATATGGCGGCCAAGGTAATGGTTGGGCGCGAACAATGTCGCTTGACCGTCGGCTTTGATAAGCCCGTCGATGCCGGTCACGTCGCGCGCTAGGCCCATGAATTCTTCAGCGTTGATATGTTCCAGCAGCACCTCGTGCGCGCCGCCGGGGTCCCATCCGTCCTGCATGGCTTTGACGATAGGGTAATGGGCAAAGCGGAAGCCATATTCACCGCGCGAAGAGTTTTCCTGTGCGCCCATCGCGGCGGCGTTCACCCGCTGCGCGCCTTCGGGTGTCTGCACTTCTTCCATGCGAAAGCTCTGGCGGTTCTCGTCACCTGCACCCGTTGCCATGCCCCACGGCGTGCCCTTGGTCAGCACCGACAGCATCTCGCGCGCAGTTTCCTCGGTCAGGACATCGCGGATCTGCACCCGGCCTGTTTCTGCAAAACGCTGGGCGAGGGCAGGACGGTCGAGCGCCGGATTGAGTTCGAACAGCTTCTTCATGTCGTTCCGGCGTTTAGCGGGGTTCGGCGGCAACGTCGAACGCCACAGTCAACCTCTCCGCAGTCTCGAACGGGGTGGTGTTGTGATAAAGCGTAGATGGGAACAGCGCGAGATGCCCTGCCTGTGGTTGGATCACGCGCAGGGGAGGCAGATCGAGGCCGAGGTCCGCCGGTGGCCGCCCGAGTTCGAGCCATCCACGCTGCCCTTCGTCTTGAACCTCGTCGGGGACCACCAGATAGAGCGCACTTGAGACGATGCCTTCCGGATGGATGTGCGAACGATGATGTCCGCCATCTCCGGTCATGCGGACGGACCAAGCACCCGTGATCCGCCATGGCGTATCAAGATGGCGAAGGAGTGGGTGGGTCCCGTCCTGATCTGACAATCCGGCGCGGTATCGCTGCAAGGCCTTTCGGGCCGTCTCATGCAGCTCGGCGAGCGCCGGGTCCGCGCGCTGGAACAGTGCGCCGCGAGTTTGCGTGCCGCCGCGCAGGGCTTGTCCGAGGTGCATTGTCGAAGCCTCATGAAGCTTGCGCAAAGACCGCGCGGCCTTGTCGATCAGGCCAGAGCGCGCATTAAGCGGTATCAGTTCTACCATCCCAGCCTGTTCGTGCAGCCAGTCGGTGCGCGGATCGTCCAGCAAGCGCCACACGATCCCGCGCAGCGACCAGCCATCGATGCTGTCGGGCTTGTCGATCAGAAAGTGCTCCAGCAATGCCTCAGCACGATCAAATTCGCCTTGGCGCACGAGGTGCCGGGCGTGGTGGACATCGCAGTCATTTCCCGCTGCAGAACCACTTTCGAAGATTGCGTTCGCGCGTGCTTGGTCTCCTGCTGCCCCGGCATAGACCGCCTCGAGCATCGCGAAATGAGGTTCATTTGGGAAGGCGGTGCGGGCGTGCGCAGCGACCTCCACCGCCTCTTCCTCTCGGTCCATACCGGTGAGCGCGATGCACCAACTCGATGGGATATTCGAATCCTCCGGTGCACGCTTCATCGCTTCGGCGTAGTGAGACGCAAACTCCTCTTCCCCGCGCGCATGGCGCAATTGCGCTTTCAAATGCAGGGCATCGGTGAGCTGCGGATGGGTGGCTGTGACCCGATCCAGCTGTTCGATCGCGGCGTCAAAATCGCCCGCCATCTCCAAGGCTTGCGCTTTGCCCATCTGGACCATCGGATTGCCCGGATCGACCGACAGCGCCTTGTCGAACCGCTTCACGGCGCTGCTTTCGCCGCGTTCGAGCGCGACGTTGGCTCGGCCCACCAGAGCCTTGGGCCGTTCTGGTTCAATTTTGAGAGCCCGGTCATACCAAACGGCAGCTTTTGCTCCGTTGCCAGCGCCGCGTTCCGCATTGGCGCGGGTGGAGCAGTAGTGTGCATAGCGCGCGGCTTTCTTCTCCACCTTGGTCAAAACGGCCAGCGCTACGGAATTGTGGCCCGACTCGGTCAGCGCGATTGCCTGATCTACGGCATGATCAAAGTTTTTGGGCTCTAGAGAATGAGCTCTCCCGAAATGCTCCGCCGCCACGTCCGGACGTCCCTGCATCATAAGGACGCTGCCAGCCGCATGTTCGAGCAACGCAGATTTGGGGTGGGCAGCCAGCCCGCTTTGTAAGGCGTTGAGCGCCCCCATCGGATCACCCATCTGGGTGGCTGCGCGCGCTTTGTCGTACCAGTCCTCTGGCGAAAGTCCGATCATCGGCCTCAATGTCTCCCGTCCGGTACAGGTGATAACCGGCGCAAGGCGGTGGGCAAGGGCGATTGGCTTCAAATCGCCGTTTTGTTCGCTTGATTTGCTCCTCTGGCTCCCATAGGTCGGTTGCAGAGAGCAACGTTTACGTAAACGAGAGGATGCCCCCCATGGCCACAGCCTATATCGTCGATGCCGTTCGCACTGCTGGAGGCCGCCGCGGCGGTCGTCTCGCTGGCGTTCACCCTGTTGATCTGCTCGCCAAGTCGCTTGATGCGGTGGTCGAGCGCAGCGGGATCGATCCCAACGCGGTTGACGATGTTGTGACTGGCTGTGTCACGCAGGCGGGTGAGCAGGCGATGCAGGTTGGCCGCATGGGCGTGCTGGCTTCCAAGCTTCTGCCGCAGTCGACTCCGGCAGTTTCGATTGATCGCCAGTGCGGTTCCTCTCAGCAGGCTATTCAATTCGCTGCCCAAGCCGTGATGAGCGGCACGCAAGATGTTGTTATCGCCAGCGGCGTTGAAAGCATGAGCCGCGTGCCAATGGGCTCGAACGCAACCTTCCACATGAAGGAAGGTCTTGGCCACTACATGTCGCCCGACATCCAAGCGAAGTATCCTGGCGTGCAGTTCAGCCAGTTCATGGGCGCAGAGATGATCGCCAAGAAGCATGGCATGAGCAAGGACGAGCTCGACCAGTTTGCTCTGGAAAGTCACAAACGTGCCATCAGCGCGACCGAGGCGGGAGCGTTTGAGAACGAGATTGTGCCCGTCGAAGTGGAAACACCTGAAGGCGTTGAGATGCACACGGTGGATGAAGGCATCCGCTTTGACGCGACTTTCGAAGGGATTGCAGGCGTCAAACTGATCGACCCCAACGGCATGGTCACCGCTGCGTCTGCTAGTCAGATTTGCGACGGTTCGAGCGCAGTTCTGGTGGTGAGTGAAGAGGCGTTGAAGGCGCATAACCTTACCCCCATGGCGCGCATTCACAACCTGACCGTGACGGCGGGTGATCCGGTTATCATGCTTGAAGAACCGCTGTTTGCAACCGATCGCGCCCTTGAACGCGCCGGTATGAAAATGGCAGACATTGATCTTTATGAAGTCAACGAAGCCTTCGCTCCGGTCCCGCTTGCATGGCTCAAGCACACTGGTGCCGATCCCGAAAAGCTTAACGTACACGGCGGCGCAATTGCGCTGGGTCACCCGCTCGGCGCATCAGGCACCAAACTGATGGCGACGCTGGTCCACGCGCTGAAGCGTCACGACAAGAAATACGGCCTGCAAACGATGTGTGAAGGCGGCGGTGTCGCCAACGTAACCATCGTGGAATCGGTCTAAGCCCTTCAATCTGAGAGGAAAATCATAATGGAAGTTTCTGCAAATACCCCCGCAGTCGTCACCGGCGGTGCATCGGGCCTTGGCGCTGCGACTGCGCGCGCTCTGGCTGCCAAAGGTGCAAAAGTCGCCATCTTCGACATGAATGAAGAGAAGGGCGAAGCGATGGCTGCCGAAATCGGCGGCATCTTCTGCAAGGTCAATGTGACCAGCGACGAAGACGTTGACGCAGGTTTCGCCAAGGCGCGTGAGGCGCATGGCCAGGAGCGCATCCTCGTCAACTGCGCAGGCATCGGCAACGCGATCAAAACCGCCAGCCGCGACAAGCAAAGCGGAGAGATCAAACATTTCCCGATCAGCGCGTTCGACTTCGTCATTCAGGTCAACCTGATCGGCACGTTCCGCTGCATCGCCAAATCGGCCGCAGGCATGATGAGCGTTGACCCGATCAACGAAGACGGTGCGCGCGGCGCGATCGTCAACACCGCTTCGGTTGCTGCTGAAGACGGCCAGATGGGTCAGGCGGCATATTCTGCGTCCAAGGGCGGCGTGGTTGGCATGACGCTCCCCATCGCGCGCGATCTGATGCGCGAAGGCATCCGCGTGAACACCATCCTGCCGGGTATCTTCGAAACCCCGCTGATGAATGCTGCACCGCCGCAGGTGAAAGAAGCGCTCGCTGCAAGCGTTCCGTTCCCCAAGCGTCTTGGCAATCCGGACGAATATGCGCGTCTCGCCATGACTATGATCGAGACCGGTTACTTCAACGGCGAAGATGTCCGCCTCGACGGCGCGATCCGTATGGCGCCGAGGTAAACAACACGATATCGAAGCCGACCATGACAGTGCACTTAAACTGGAAAGTCGGCTTCGAGATTGAGATGATGGCTCCGCCGGGTTCGTCTCGGCGCGAGCTCGCAGAGAAGTTGGCGGCCCGCATTGGCGGTGCCGCCACTCGCATTTTTCACCCTGAGTCCGAGCATTCGGCTGTTCCCGGCACCCCGATTTTCGAGAATCTTACGCTCGGTTATCGCGTAACGGACAGCGAGGGCGCGTGGGTGTGCGATTGCGTCGATGATCTGACGCTTCAGGCAGACTTCGATAAAGAGGCGAGGCCCAAGCCCGATTGGTATCGCATCGTGAGTGACGATTCTCGTCTGCTGCGGCTGCTGGAGCGGCAATGCGACCCCACGATGCCGCTCGAGACGGTGCTCGACCCGGCTGCAGTGTTGTTTGGTGTCGAAGTTGAGAGCCACCCCGAAGGCATGATGAAGCTGACTGACACGCGCGGGGCCACCATAGCAATCGGTGCGCCCTTGCCAGGTGAGCGCGAGCGGCCTTGTGAGCTCGTCACGGCGCCCATCGCCAGCGATCATCATACAGCGCTCGATACGTTGCTCGAAGATGCCCGCGCGCTTGGCTTCTCACTACCCAAAGAGAGTGCAACCCACATCCATTTCGATGCCGCTCCACTGCGTTCGGCGCACTTTATCAAACGCTTTGTCGAAACCATCAGCCGGTTCCCGATGGAATTGCGCACGCTGATGCAGGCCAATGCCAATTGCGTGCGGATGGGTGGATGGCCTCCCGAACTGGCCAAAGCGGTGGCCAAGCCCGATTTCCTGACCAACAGCTGGGACGAGGTTCGCGCGACACTGTTGGGCACAGGCATCACCAAGTATTGCGACTTCAATCTGGTCAACATGGTCAACCAGACGGACGGCAAAGACACCGTCGAAGTGCGCATTTTACCGGGACTGATGGACACTGGCACAATCCTGTCCTGCGCGGCGTTTTTCGAGGCTCTGCTGCGTTGGTGCGACGAAGGATCAGAGCCAGTGCCGGAGACGTTTGATGGCTTGCTGGCCACGCTTACGCTCGCACCCGACGTCAGAAGTTTCCTGACTAATCGCTAGTATTTCTTGCAAGCCCCCGTTCAGCCTGTAGGTCTCAGATTGGTGGAGGCAACAAAGCAAAGGGGGAGTCATTATCATGGCTACAAAAACTAAATCATTGAAAATGGCATTGGCGCTTTTGATGAGCGCTTCGGCAGGAACGCTGGCGATTGCGACGCCTGTGAGCGCGCAGGATCAGGCGGATTTCGAACGTTATGCCGCATCGACTTACAATTACTGTGATGCGAAGCTGATCGGTGCGATTTTTGATCGCGATCCGTGGGGCGGGAAGATCATCATTGGTCAAAAAATCGCCAATGGCATTGGATCGAATATCCCGCTGATGCTGCGTGAAAGTCGCACTCAGGGCAACAAGTGCGGCTGGCAGGATCTACCACACAGTTACAGCGATGCTGAAAAGCTGGGCCGGTATTGGGGAACAAGCACTTGGGAAGCCAAGACCAAAGCTGCTGCCTACTACACTGCTGGCAGGCCCAAGGTCGTTGCGCAGGCTCTGGCGAGCGCGAGCGATGACGAGCAGCGTCAGTCAGCCGCTTTGTCGACCTTCTTCAATTCCGGTTTCACCTATTGTGACGCCCAGATGATCGGCGCGTATTTCACGCAGGACGCCTATCAGGGAAAATTGTTCATCGGCAGCAAGATCAAGGCTGGATTGATCAGCAACGTTCCTTGGTATCTGGATCGCGCCCGTGAAGGCGGTGCCAAATGCGCATGGGGCGAAGTTGGCTATAGTTACGAAGACGCTGCGCGTCTCGCCAGCCTGTGGGGCCAGAATGTCGGCGACACAAAGACCACGATCGCCCAACTGGTGACCGCAGGCCGCTCAGACATCGTTGACGCTGGCCTTGGCCGCTAAAACCTAATCGCCGGGTCCGCTCAGGAATGAGCGGACCACGGTGTAGCGGCCAAAAGAATGGCCGCCTGTTACCGCGAGAGATCCGGACATTACCCACGCATGCGCGTCCAGCGCGTCGGTGTCCGGTTCGCGGCGGATCCCGAAGGACAATGCGTGCGGCACTTTGAACAGCCGCAAAAACAGCCGTGCGACCAAAGCCTGCGGGTAACAATTGGCCGATTCCGGGCTGTATCGCACCGCTGTGGCAATCGCCTGTTTTACCCAGCGTGCGCGCTTGGTTTGGACTTCGTTTACAAGAGGGATTGCGGGGCTGACCCCTTGGTCTTTGCCAAACACTTTGACCAGATGTCGCAAAGGGATGGTCATCACCGCCAGCCGTGCGGGCCAGAGCAACAACCATGCGCATCCGGTCAAAAGCGTCACACCGAAAGGTCTAGACGTCGCCGCGCGAGCCTTTCTCAGCGCTTTGGCAAACAGGGTTGGCTCGGGCGATGTCATGAAACAGGACTATGGCCTTTGCTTGTTTCGCGCAATGCAATCGCCTAACGCTCCGCCTCGCAGGGTTGGGGAAAGGGATCACTGGCATGAGCCTCGCTGATATCGAGACGCGCCGCGCCGCGATACGCACCCACTTGTTTCTGCTGTGCCCCAACAACAGCGGTTCGACCTTTCTCGGCAACGCGATCAAGCGTTCGAACCATGTTTGGGGCTTCGAGAAAGAAGGGCAGCACGTCTTCGGATTTGCCGGCCCACATACGCGCGGATCAAACTGGGCGCTGATTTGGGGAAGCGCACCCGAAGCGCGGGCTTTGTTTGAAGAGGGCGAGTACAATTGGCCGCGGATCGAAAAGACTTGGTATCACCATGCGAATGCTGCGCGGGAGGATGCGCCGGTGTTCTTCACAAAGTCGCCGCCGTTCCTGCTGATAGCCGAGCAGTTGCGAACGCATTTCGTAGGCACGCGTTTCATCTTCATGGTACGAAACCCGTTTGCGATGATGGAGGGGATTGTGCGCCGCTATGCGACGCAAGGCCGCTTCGAAACGCGCACCGATCTGGTCGAATCGGTGGCGCGGCATATCGTCACCTGTTTCGAGGTGCAGGCCCAAAACCGGGATCGCTACGCTGACATTTCCTGCGCCTTCACTTATGAAGAACTGTGTGCCGATCCTCGCAGTATGGCGAGCAAGATTCAGGCGTTGGTGCCTGAACTGGATGACCTCGATTTGTCCCAACGCCTCGCGGTGAAGGGCCAGTATGACGAACCGCTGCGCAATATGAATGCGGACCAGATCGCTCGCCTTTCCAAAGAGGACATCAACGCGGCAGCCCGCATTTTTTCTGCCCATCGCCAACTATTCGAACCACTCGGATACGATATTGGGGGAGCGGGCAATTGACCCCGCATGCGCAAATGGTACCAAATCCGCCAATGGGGAAGGAAGCACCACTGCCGCCGTGCGTAAAGAAGCCGCGCACGATCCGTGAGCTTTGCGATGTCGACATCACAAAGCTGAAGGCCATGGTCGCGCGCCTATCGGAAACGGCGTGGAATCGCGAAGACGCGCTCAAGGAAAATGACTTCGAGGTGTTCCATCACACCCGGCACATCATCCTGCGCTTTATTGAGGGTAATCGTAATCCGGCGGTGCATTATTCCAATCCGGGCTGGGCGGCTTGGAGTGGATTGCTTCAGCCTGTGATAGAGCAGGCGATTGCGCCCTATGATTTCCGCAAACCAGTTTTTGCCAAGGCGATGTTCGCGCGGCTGGCGGCAGGTGCGAGTATCGACATGCATGTGGACGGGGCAGGGTCGAGATCCGCGCTGTCACAAAATCCACGTGCCGCTGATCACCAATAGTGATGCGATGTTTATGGTCGCCGACGAACAAGCCCATTTGGCAGAAGGGCGCGCTTACGAGGTCAACAATGTCGCCCGTCACGGCGTGGTGAATGGCGGCGCCGAGGACCGAATCCACTTCATCTTCGAAGTCTATGAAGGCGATTTCGAAGAAGCAGACGCCTGATCCGGCCACACCATGCACCACTATTTCGCCTATGGAATGACCATCGCTAGCGAGATTGCGCTTCCCGGCATGGTTGAGCGCGCCGCCGCTGATGCGGACCTGGCAATTGCAGAAGGTCCGGTGGATCCTGACGCAATAGAAGGCGACAATTTCCGCAATTGGCGGGCCGAACCGGGCCGCTTGTTTCTGGAGCTGTTCGGTGAAGGGCGCATGCTTGTCGAAGAAGGCAGGCGGATCACGTTTGAACGGTTCGCAGGGGACAAAGGCTTTCATCTCGTCTCGACCATCATGGGAACGGGCTTGGCTGCTATCCTGCTCCAGCGTGAAATACTGCCGATCCATTCCTGTTGCGTGAAAACCGACAAAGGTGCCGCGATTGTCATGGGCAAATCGGGTGCGGGCAAGTCGACAACGCTGACCGGCTTGCTCGAGGCCGGCTGCACCATGATGGTGGATGACGTCACCGGAGTGCTGGTGAGTGAGGGGGACGCGCCGCTCGCTATTCCAGCCTTTCCTTCCGTCCGAGTGTGGCAGGATGTCCTAGAACGCGCCGGAACGAATTTCTCCACGCTCGACCGCGTGCGGCCCGATATGGCGAAGTATTACGTGCCTGTAGACAACTTCCACGGCGAACCTGAGCCCTTAGTCGGGATTATCCATATAGTCGCCGGTAATGGAGTGGAGCCTTCGGTCACCCATCTCGACCCGGCCCAGCGGATCGCACCCTTGCGCCAGATGGTTTACCGCAAGAACTTCCTGAAGAGCTTTGGCTTGGAAGCGTTCGCGTTCCGCGCCGTTGCAACGCTGGCGCGCGATGTGCCGATGGTGCGGTTTGAACGGCCAAGCACTGCTATTCCACCAGTCGACGTCGCAAAGCAGGCACTGGCCGCATTGGGCATATGAAGGCCGATTTCGCTCCTGGCCGCAGCCTCGTTTGGCTCAGTTCTTATCCCAAATCGGGCAACACATGGCTGCGATCCATGCTGGCGGCTTTGAGAGAGCCAGACCGCCCGCTTGATCTGCGCAATCTGCCCTATGGCATGGACCTGTTTGACCGACAGTTACTCGATGACTTCGCCGCGATCTCGTCCATGACGATGACGCCTGAAGAGCTTGTCCCGTATCAAGCGAAGCTGTTCGCCGCTGTCTCGCGCGAGGCCGAACCGCCCGAGCTTGCCAAGACCCATGCTGCAATCATCGCCGCAGGCGACGGTACCCCGCTTTTCGGGCCTGAGGCCACCGCCGGTGCGGTCTATCTGGTGCGCAATCCGCTCGATGTGACCGTGTCTTACGCGCATCACGATGCAAAGCCGATCGACGAGGTGATTGCGCGGATGGGTGATAGCGGAGCCACCTTGCACCAGTGGGAGAATCGCAGCGGCGCGAACCTGCCTCAGTTGATGAGTTCATGGAGCAATCATGTTGAAGGATGGGTGAGCGATCCGGGCTTCCCGGTGCTGGTGATCCGGTATGAGGATATGTTGGCAGATCCCGACGCGTCATTGGCCAAAGTGGCGGGGTTCTGCGGCATCGAGACTGCACCTGAAGGTGTTGCCCATGCCGTTGAAGCGTGCCGGTTTGATCGGTTGAAGAACGTTGAGGACGCGAATGGGTTCTCCGAAAAGCCAAGCGAAACAAGAGTCTTCTTCCGATCGGGGCAAAGCGGCGATGGTGCGCGTGCTTTGAGCCGCGGCCAAATCGACAGGATTGTCGCGGATCATGGTGCAATCTTGGATCGGTTCGGCTATTCGGTCGAGTAAGCGATTTGGGGGAAAACAATGACTGATCGAGACACAGGGCCTCATAAGAAAGAATGGAACGAACCTCGCGTGGACGCGCTGGCTAATGTTCGTGAAACTCGCGGCGGCATCCTTCTGAGCATGATGGAATCAGGACCAATGTATACATCCTGAAGTTGCTGGCGGTGTCCGATTATTATTTGGGGAATGGCGTGTGAGCCAAGAGAACAACAGCCTGACGCTTGAAAGCGTAGTTGTGCAGAATGAAACGATGCTGTTCGCCGATGTTGGCGATGGCACCGCGCTGATGGATATCGATCGCGGTGAGTATTTTCAGTATGAGGAAGTCGGCTCGCGCATTTGGGAGCTGATTGACGGAAAAGCCTCCGTCGCTGCGATCTGCAAGCAGCTGCTAGAGGAGTATGACGTCGATGAAGCGACGTGCGAGCAGCAAACACTTGGGTTTCTTGGTAAACTTGTCGAGCTCAACCACGCCAGCGTTGTTTGAATGAACGCCTTGGTGGCATGACCGAGTTTGGATAGTGTCAAACCTTGGCGAAGACCTTTCGCAATTGTTAGAAAATTGAGTTGCCAAGTGTCATATGACCGTTAAAAGTCGCGGAGCATTTCAATGGGGAAGACAATGACCGATCAGAAAAAAGAGACTTCGAAGAAGGCTTGGAATGAGCCGCGCGTTGAAGCTGTAGCCAACGTTACTGAAACTCGCTCCGGATTCAATGCTGGTGCGGGCTTCGAAAGTGGTGTCACTTACGATTCTTGAGCGACGCCACGGGCTCAAAGACAAATTTTTGAAACGGGCTCTTCGTTAGATGGGCCCGTTTTTCTTTGTGGTAAAAGGTTCATAGCTAGAGCAGTCGCATGATCCGCGTTGGACAATTCGCTGAATGTGAAGTCGTATGCGATAGGAACCTCACACTTGTCGCGCAGGTTTCACTTTTTGACCGTGAGAAACTTGCCGATGCGCTGGCCATAGACACCAACGGCTCGGATACAGCCCTTCTGCTCGCCGGTTATCGCCGCTGGAGCAGCGAACTCTCCGCGCATCTGAATGGTGACTACCGATTCGTCGTTGAGGACACGTCCTCAGGCATGGTGTTCGCCGCCGTGGACCATATGGCCACCCGCCCGCTTTTCTACGCAGAGGTTGAAGGAAAGCCGGTTTTCAGCAGCTCGGTGCGCGCATTGGTTGATCACTTGGGTGGCCATCCCGCGCTGAACGAGACGCTTGCAGCTAACTTGCTGGTGGACTTCATGCATTGGAGCCACAGCGAAACGCTCTGCAGCGCTATTCACAAGGTTCCACCGGGCCATACAGTTGAATGGGGCCAAGGGCGCAAGACGGTGCGCCGGTACTGGTTTCCCGAACGCACCGAGCCGCTCAAGCTGCCCAGCACAGAAGCCTATGTTGAGAGAGGCCGGGAAGTCTTCGCTGCTGCCGTCAAAGATCGTTCGTTGAATGCCGACTTGATTGGGGTCCATGCCAGCGGTGGGTTGGATTCGAGCGCTATTGCGGCAACTTGCACGCGGCTTAGGCGCGAAGAGGGACTGTCCGACCCACAAGGCTTCGCTTGGCAAAGATGGAGTGAAAAGGACGCGCCAACCAGCGAGGGCGGTTGGATTGCATCTCTGCAGAGCGAGCTGGGCATCCCAATCAGCGGTTTAGAGCCGACGGTTGAGGATTCGAAGCGGCTTCTCAAGCTTGATCTGGCGGCGGACTACAATGTCGGCAATCTGTTCAATGAAGACCGAATTCAGCGCGCAGCTGCAGATCAGGGCATCGGGTTAATCCTGTCCGGCTTTGGTGGGGATGAACTGCTGACCTTCAACGGCAAGTTCATGTCCAGCCACCACGCGCGGCGCGGGAATGTTCGTGCGCTCACAAAACTGGATCGAAAGGGCGGCTTGCGAGGGTTTGCTGCGGGGGTATTGCAGGCGTTCCGTGAATTCTTCATCCGCCAGCCCAAGACAACAAACCCGCAAAAGTTAGCGAAGACACTTGCGCACCCTGATTTGCTTTCACGCGTCGAAATCGAGCCTTCTTGGAAACCACATGCACGAGGACCGAGAGAGCACCAACTTGATCGATTGGCAAGCGGCAGCTTGAACGAGAGGATCGAGACATTAGCGCAGAGTGGGGAGCAGTATGGCCTGCAATACTCCTTCCCGATGCTCGATCGGCGGGTGATTGAATTTGCACTGTCGGTGCCGGTGGAGCTCTTTTGGCGAGACGGTGTTCGGCGCTGGCTGTTCCGTGAGATGATGAAGGGTGTACTGCCCGAAACAGTGCGTCTGAATCACTCGAAATACGAACCCGTGCGGGTGCAGGGCGCGAAGGATGCGGTGATCCCGGCGCTCCGTGAAATTGGCGAAGACATCGAACACCGTGATGACTTCGAACGCGCCGGTATGCTGGATATGGAACGCTTGCGCGCCGCCATTCGGGAGCCGGAACAGGCCAAGGGCGTTGCGCATCTCCGCCTAGCCGTGCAGTTGCTCGACCTGTGAGCAACACAAGCGCGCCATTGACCATTGTCACAGTGACCAGCCGCAGCTTTCTGCCGGGGACGCGGGTCATGCTGGATAGTTTTCTGGCGCATAACCGCTGGTTCAAGGGCGATATTGTGCTGGTGCAGAGCGATCTCGATGATGGCGAAAGGGCTGGTCTTCAGGCAGCTTTTCCGCAGGTCACCTTTGCAACGCCGCCGGCGCAGTTGGCATCAGCGCTTAATGAACTTGCCGCAGAGCAACCGCATCTTGCTGGTCGCATCGCGCGTTTTCATTCGCTGTCTATGTTCTGGTTGGATGCGAAAGGAGACATGCTGTTCCTCGACAGCGATCTCGTCTTTACGGGTGATGTTAGTTCCATTCTGGCAGAGCGCGGCACCATTCTGGCCGCTCCCGACCGCGCGATGTTGCAAGGCAATCGGCGGGATCCGGTGACGTTGGAGGAGCGGGAAGGGGACGCAGGGACCGACAAACTCCACAGCTTCAACGCCGGCTTGATGGTGCTGCGCCCAAGCATACGCAATGAAGAAACCTGCTCGGCTATCCTTGACATGTTAAAGCCGGAGCATTGGGACCAGATGCGCTCTGATCACACCGATCAGGCTGTGTTGTACAAGCTGTTTGGCAACACAGTCTCGCTGCTGGACCAACGCTTCAATCGCATGCTCCTGCATTCAAGCCGTTTGCGGGGTGTTGCGGATTTGGCCTTGGAAGACGCTATGGTTTTGCACTTCAACGGTCCGGCCAAGCCTTGGCTGCCAGAGCGCCACGTCAGTGCGGCGCTAACCAATGGCACATTTATCAAGGCGTTGCGGATTTGGTCTGATGCGCATGAGAAGTTCCTCACGCGTTTGCACTTCGCGGGTAAGCTTCCAGCAGATGCACAATAGAAAAGGGCCACCGGATTGCTCCGGCGGCCCTTTCGAGAATTCCAATTAATGGAAAATCAGCTGCGGCTCGGGAAGACCCCTTCCAGCGCGATGATGTAATTGATCGCCGTGTATGGCTGCATGTTGTTGACCGCTTGATTGCCACCAACATTCTGCTGTGAGATCGAGTCCGGATGCATGGCGTACTCTTGGTTGGGCACTGCTCTTGCGTAAACCTCGCTATCGCCATCTACGAACGCCAACAGCTTGTTATTCGGGTTCTTACTGTCTGCGAGCGTCGACTCGCCTCTCAGCGCGACGGCGTGGTTGTGCGACGGCATATTGTTGGTTGTGAGCGTGTTGGTCTCACTGCCACCACGCGAACCAAGCGGACGGTTGGTCAGGCCGGGACCCGATGACCCACCCGCGTGAACCGGAGCACGGCCTCGCAATTCTGGGAGGCCAAAACTCGTCCTGCCATCGCCGCCATAAGTCGTTCCCAAGAGAGAAAACAGGGCCTGATACTGATTGATCGGCAATATCTGGCCATTGCAAAACGCCCAGCCGCGCGGGGCAAAGTTGCCGCCGAACATAACGATTTGTGCTAGAAAGGGATCCATGTTGGGATTGTCCTTTTATTCATTAAGGCAGAGCGAGTGCATGCCCGGTAGGTCGATCAGTTGCGGCTCGGGAACGTGCCCACAAGCGCGATGATGTAATTGATCGCCGTGTATGGCTGCATGTTGTTGACCGCTTGATTGCCACCAACATTCTGCTGTGAGATCGAGTCCGGATGCATGGCGTACTCTTGGTTGGGCACTGCTCTTGCGTAAACCTCGCTATCGCCATCTACGAACGCCAACAGCTTGTTATTCGGGTTCTTACTATCTGCGAGCGTTGACTCGCCTCTCAGCGCGACGGCGTGGTTGTGCGACGGCATATTGTTGGTCGTGAGCGTGTTGGTTTCACTGCCACCACGCGAACCAAGCGGACGGTTTGTCAGGCCTGGGCCCGATGATGAGCCAGCGTGAACCGCTGCGCGGCCGCGCAACTCCGGAAGGCCAAAGGTCGTTCGACCATCGCCGCCGTAGATTGTGCCTAGTATCGAGAACAACGCCGTGTTCTGCGCGATCGGAAGCAGTTGCCCGTTACAAAACGCCCACCCGCGCGGCGCGAAGTTTCCGCCAAACATAACGATTTGACCAATGAAGGGATCCATTTTTCTCTCCGAATTTTTGTGGAGCTCTGCTCCACGCTGACGTTTCCAATTTAGTTGCGGCTTGGGTAAATGCCCTGCAGGCAAATGATGTAGTTCATCACCAATGCCGGCTGCATGTTGTTGACGGCAGTATTGCCACCGACGTTCTGCTGCGAGATCGAGTCGGGATGCATGTTGTACTCTTGTTCAGGTACTGCCCTTGCATAGACTTCGCTGTCGCCGTTCACGAAGGCCAACAGTTTGTTGTTGGGGTTCTTGCTGTCACCAGGTGTCGACTCGCCCTTAAGCGCGACGCTGTGGTTGTGAGACGGCATGTTTGCTGTGGTCAGCAAATTGGTTTCACTGCCAAGTTTTTGGCCAAGACTTCGCGGCGAAAGTCCTGGTCCAGTGCCCTGACCAACCGAGGCCCGACCACGCATATCGGGAAGGCCGAACGTCGTGCGCCCGTCGCCGCCGTAAATTGTGCCAATTATCGAGAATAACGCTTGGTTCGTGTTGATTGGAAGCAATTGTCCCTGACAAAGCGCCCAGTTGCGCGGTGCCCAATCCGCACCGAACAATTTGATCTCGGCAATGTAGCCTTCCATAGATTTTCCCCCAATATCCGGCCGCGTCGTAAACAGCCGTCCCTTTGCACACGAGCAGCCTAGACCAAAAAAGCCAATTCACAAACTTTCTTTGAAATTTTCACACGTGAGAATTCCGTGCTGCGCAATGCGACTCGGATTTTGGGTTGCCTGACGGGGCTTTGCGATGCTTCATGGTGCCAATAAGAGACGCAATTGGAGAGAGGTCCACGTGCCCGACTACACACAAATACTCGTCGAAAAGAGCGATGGAGTTGCGACCATTACGCTCAATCGGCCAGAGAAAATGAATGCCTACACCCGCACGATGGGTGCGGAGATTATGGCGGCGATGGACGATATCGACGCAGACGACTCGGTGCGCGCAGTTATCTTCACCGGCAGCGGCGACCGAGCCTTTTGTGCAGGTGCCGACCTGACCCCAGAGGGTGGTGGCCATGTCTTCTCTGACCCGACTGAGGTTGAGGATCTGAGCGACCCCAAAGTCCGCGATGGCGGAGGCCTGCTGACGCTGCGGCTGTTTGAATCGAAGAAGCCACTGATCAGCGCATGCAATGGCGTGGCTGTAGGCGTGGGGGCAACCATGCAGCTCGCGATGGATGTCCGGCTGGCGAGCGAAAATGCGCGCTTCGGCTTTGTCTTCGCCCGGCGCGGGATTGTGCCGGAAGCTGCATCGAGCTGGTTCCTTCCGCGTATCGTCGGGATCAGTCAGGCGCTTGAGTGGTGTTATTCAGGCCGCGTTTTCGACGCTGCCGAGGCGGAGAAGGGCGGCCTTGTCCGATCAGTCCACGCGCAAAGCGACCTGATGGCCGCTGCGCGCGAACTCGCTCTGGAGATTGCGCAAAACACCTCAGCCATTTCGGTGGCGATGACACGCGCAATGATGTGGCGATTGATGAGCGCGGACCACCCGATGGAAGCGCACAAGATTGATAGCCGCGCCATCTATCGCCTTTCGCGCGGCAAAGACGCCAAGGAAGGCATCGCCAGCTTCCTGGAGAAGCGCGCACCCAAGTATCCAGGCAAAGTCAGCGAGGATATGCCGGACTTCTACCCATGGTGGGATGATCGCGGCTACGGTTGAGCGACAGACTTGCATTTGCGATTGGTTTCATGGGAAACCACTTGCCATGAAAGCGACACACCATGTCTGAGGGCGAAGCCAATGGCGCGGGCCACCTTGCAGGGTTCTTGCCTTATCAGCTGTCGATCGCATCAAACGCGGTCAGCAGCCTAATAGCTGAGAGGTACCGCAAGAGGTTTGCGCTCAAGATCCCCGAATGGCGCATCATCGCGGTGCTGGGCGACGCGCAGGCAAGGGGCGAAGCTTTGACCCAGCGCGCGCTGACTTCGGCCACTTTGATGGACAAAGTTGCCGTCAATCGCGCGTGCAAAGTGCTCGAAGATCGTGGGCTAATTGCGCGTGCGCCGAACAAGGAAGACGGCCGATCGCACCTCTTGGAACTGACAGGAGAAGGTCAGTCGATCCATGAAGAGGTTATGCCCTTGGCGCTTGCGACGGAGCAGGAGCTTTTCAAAGGCTTCGATGCGGTGGAGCAGGAGCAGTTTCGCACCTTGCTGGAACGTATGCGTCAGCAGGCGGCCAGCCTCACCGAACTTTCAGAAGGGTAAGGCGCGAGCACAGGGAGCGGGGGCTTCGCTGCGCTCGCGCCAACCTTGCTCCCGACTATTCGTCGGTGAGCAGTGCGTCGTTGATCGAACAGGCCGCTGGGCCAAGGATCACGATGAACAGAACCGGCAGAATGAACAGGATCAGCGGAACCGTCATAATGGCGGGCAGACGCGCGGCCTTTTCTTCGGCGCGCATCATGCGCTCGTTACGGAATTCAGCCGAAAGCACGCGCAGGGCGCTGGCGAGCGGCGTACCGTAACGCTCGGTCTGGATCATGGTGGTGACCACGCCTTTGACTGCTTCCAAATCCACGCGATAAGCGAGGTTGTTGAAGGCCTGCTTACGTTCGTTGAGGAAGGACAGCTCAATCGCGGTCAGGGCAAATTCGTCACCCAATTCAGGGTAGGCGCGGCCCAATTCCTTGGCGACGCGGTTGAACGCGGCGTCAACGGTCAGACCAGCTTCGGCGCAGATCACCAACAGGTCGAGCGCGTCAGGCAGACCTTTCTGGATTTCCTTGGTGCGCTTTGATGCCTTGTTGCTGAGGAACAGTTCAGGGCCTTTATAGCCAAGGAATACGAGGCCCCCGAAGCCAAATACCTTCTTCAGCGAGCCTTCGCCGAACTCGAAGAAATCGACCATGTAGAATACGATGAAGCCGATAATCCCGAACACGATCGGAAGCACGGCGCGCAGGCCGATGATGACCACAGCGAGTTCTTTGTTGCGATACCCGGCAAAAGCCAGCTTTTGCTGCACATCAGTGATCTGGCTGTCCTGCAAGATTTTCATCTTGCCCAGCTGATCTTTCACTTTGTCGGTCGTGTCGGTCTTGCGAACGAGACTCGCGCGCTTCTTCGCCGACTGCGTGACGATGCCAGCCTTTAGCTGTTCGCGGCGCTCGTTGAGCGATTTGACGCGCTTAGCCATCGGATCACGGATGGTGATCGCGGTGTAGATTGCGAAAAGGACTGCAAAGGCTGCGAGCCCTGCAAGAAGCGTCCCGACGGCAATGACGTCAAAGCCGAGGAGCGTTGGACCGGATGCTTGTTGGATCATGATATTCTGAGCCCCCGATCAGATTTCAAAGCTGACCATTTTGGCCATGATGCCGACGCCAATGCCCATCCAGACAAGGCCGCCTAGGCCGGTCACGATCAGACGGTCCTCGGTGAAAAAGCCGCCGATGTAGTTCGGGTTGATCATGTAGATCAGACCGAAGACGATGAAGGGCAGGGCACCAACGATATACGCCGAAGCTTTCGATTCAGAGCTCATCGCTTTAATTTTTAGCTTCATTTGAGAACGTTTGCGCAGAACATCGGCGAGGTTCGACAGTGTCTCCGCGAGGTTACCACCCGTCTCGCGCTGAATGGCGAGCGTGATGCAGAAGAAGTTGAATTCCGGAATGCCCAGGCGGTCAGCGGTTTCCTGAAGCGAGTCTTCCATCGGCTTACCGATTTTGATCCGCTCAACGATACCTTTGAACTCGATCCCGACAGGACCGGGTACTTCCTGCGCCACCACAGCCAGCGTTTCGGTCACGGGAAGGCCAGAGCGCAAACCGCGAACCAGCAATTCAATCCCGTCAGGAAACTTGGCGTTAAAGTCGTTGGTGCGTTTCTTGATGAAGAAACCGACCACAAGGTGTGGAATCCCTGCGCCAAGCAGCAGGCCCACGCCCAACGACAGCGGAAGTGCGCCCGTCTGGATGTAAAGAACAACTGCAACCGCCAACGCAAGGCCAAGCGACCCGTACAGATATTGCGACAGCGACCAGCCCTTGCCAGTGCGATCCAGACGACCTTCCAGCGCTTCAGTACGCGAGCCCGAGCCGGCCACTTTGTGCGCTTTTGGCTTACGCGCAGCGATGGCTTTCTTGAGCTGCGATTCCACCTTTGTATCGGTGTTTTCCGAGTGGCGGTAACGCAGGGCATCCAAACGGCGCTGTTGCGCTTTGCCTGCACCAGAACCGTTCAACGCGAAGTAGGCGCCAACGATCACAGCAAAGATCACGCCGGTGATCAGCAATGTCTGTGTGATATCCATGAACGTCGATCCTGATTGCGGTGGTTAGAGGAAGCTGAGTTTGCGGCCTTGATTGCCAGCACCGGGAATGATCCCAACGCTGGCCATCACGGAACCCGCTTATTCAGCCGGCTCTTCTTCTTTGTTCTTCTTCTTCGCCAGCAGTGACTTCAGATCGAAGCCGCCAAGCAGCGATTTCTTCTCTTCAGTCAGAGAGGACATGTCCTCATCTTCGCTTGCACCCACGATCCGCTCAGCGATCTGCTTGATGGCAGAGCTGGCTTTGCTGGATGCGTTGGCATCGACGAAAGTCTGGCCCAGCTTGGCAGCGTTCGAAGCGGCTTTGATGTCGTAAGGGACAACAAAATCGATCTTGCGTTCGATCGATGCTTCGAAATCGGCCTTGCTGATTTCTGCAACATTCTGCTGAACTTTATTGGCTACGATCATCGGATGCGCATGTGCTGCGTTGGCTTTCAGCCACGAGAGAATGCGGATCGTATCGCGTGCCGATGCAAGGGTGAGCTCGCATGTCAGTACAACCAGATTCACGTCTGCAAGCAGATGCGGGAAGTTGATCAGCATGTTGCGCGGCAGATCGATAACCGTCATTTCGAACGCCTGGCGGAATTCCTCCTCCAGCTGAACGAAAGCGGTGCCATCGGTCATCAGCGGCTGATTGATCGGAGCCTCTGCCGAAAGGATCGACAGATTGTCATTGGCGCGGATCATGGCGCGCTCGATGAACAGGCCGTCAATACGGCTGGGGTTATCGATCGCATCGGTCAGACCGCGACCCGGCTCCAGATCCAACGCCAGAGCGCCGGTGCCGAAGTGGACATCAAGATCAAGCAAAGCGGTCGGCGCTTCGTGCGTGGTGCTGAAGAGCGACGCCAGCGAGGTTGCGAGCGTTGAAGCACCCGAACCACCGCGTGTGCCAACGATGGCCGTCGAAATGTGGCGTTTGGCGGTCTCATCGTCGCCCGCTTTGGGCGCGGTGAAGATAGCCAGTGCCTGGTTCAGCGTATCATGCAGAGCCTGCGCCGAAAGCGGCTTGAGCAGGTAGTCATGAATGCCGCTGGCCAGAAGGTCACGATACAGACGAACATCGTTCACCTGACCGATGGCGATCACAACCGTGCCGGGTTCGCAAACTTCGGCCAGAGCGTTGATATCGTTCAGCGGATCGCCGCTTTCCGAAAGGTCAACGACAAGGATCGCCGGGCTGGCGCTGACGCTGAGCGATTGGATCGCGTTGCGCAGGCCGCCTTTGTTACACTTTTCCGGCTGCCAGCCCATTTCGATGACGACAGGGCGCAGGATATCCAGAGCAGCATCATCACAAATGTAGGCTGCAAAGGCGTCACGATTTCCGGGTAGTCCCGATTTCCAAGGCGCGTTCATTGATCAGTTCCCTCCGTCACCGCCAGCGGCGTTTTGAAGACCTTCGGCACCGGTTGGTTTGGCTTCGCGAAGGGTCTCAATGGCTTTGTTGCCAGTTGCGATCACGCTGCCGCCCTTGGCTTCTTTGCCTTCGAGCAGATCCTGCGGATCGGCGACCATGGCGGCATAGTTGCTGTTGACCGCGCAGCCGTAGCCAGGGCTCGTGCCGTTGGTGTAGTTCATGTCCGATTTGGCCGACCAGTCGGGGCAACCCGGAACCGAAGCGGTCGAACGAGTAAGAACCACGCGGGCCTGACCGGGCTGCATAAAGCCTTCGGTCGTCGGAGCGGCAGTCGAAACTGCGATGCCATAGCGGTTTGCGAGATCGTTGACCGCAGTGGTCACAGCCGGGTTGGCCGAAGGATCCTCGATCGCGATACGATCACCGTAGCGAAGGTCCATCGCCTCGAACCAGCCGTTCAAACGCTGCTGTTCAGAGATAGCGAGGCCGCTCGTGTTGGTGTTCACATCAAACGTGTAGTTGGTGCGTTCAACCACAGCCTGCTTGGTGGAGTAGAGGCTCGGATTGCTCGGCATTCCGCCACAACCTGCAAGCGCAAGGCCAAGCGAGACGGCAACAGCACCGGTCAGTTTGTTTTTTACTGCAAAGGGCATTGGTATCACCTTTCTCACTTAGAGGCTGAAGCCCGGAGCGGCGTTCTCAGCCGAGCGGTCTTTTTTCTTGCCCTTCTTGCCCGCATTGCGCGGTTTGGGCGGATTGTTCGGTGTGATGGCGGCCGGATCGGCGCTGCTGACACCCGGCGCAGGGGCGTTGCCTTGCGTGGAGGTCGGGCCAGGGCGGGTTGCGCCCGATTTGCCGTTGTTGTCGCGGAAGCCGAGCAGCTGCTGCAGCTCGTTTGCGGCACCAAAACCATCGGTTGGCAGGCGGATGTCTTTGGCATCAACCGGCTTCACCAGATACGGCGTCACAACGATCACCAGTTCGGTCTCACCCTTGCGGAAAGAGCGCGAACGGAACAGGTTGCCAAGGATCGGAATGTCTCCGAGGCCCGGCGCCTTTTCGATGTTGTTTTGAGCGTTGTTGCTCATGAGACCAGCGATCATGAAGCTTTGGCCAGAGCCAAGCTCGATCGTGGTTTCGGTCCGGCGTGTGGTCAGCGCGGGGATCTGGAAACCGTTGAGGTTTACCGCACCCTGTGACGACAGTTCTGAAACTTCAGGACGAACGCGCATCGAAATGCGGCCATTCGACAGAACCGTCGGCGTGTAAGCGAGGCTGACACCGAAGTTCTTGAAGTCGACCGATACGTTGCCCAGACCCTGTGAAATCGGGATCGGGAACTCACCGCCCGCAAGGAACGTCGCCGTTTCGCCCGAGAGCGCGGTCAGGTTCGGTTCGGACAGAGTGGTCACCAGACCAAGGTTCTCTGCGAGATCGAGCGTACCCGCCAGATCCAGGCCGAACAGTCTGCCAAGGCCAGCGAGAGTAGTGCCGTTTTCGATCGAGTCGATAACCGTCGTGCCGTCAGCGCCATCGGTAACGTTGACGCCAGCGGGACCACCCGGGGTGTATTGCGCAACTGCGCCGCGGCCTGAGCCGACACCAAACTTGAACCCGTTGTCAGCCACACCAGCGACTGGGCCGCTGTCTGCCGAAGTCAGGTTTGCGCCGATTTCACGAACCAGCGAACGGCTGACTTCTGCGAAGGTCACTTTCAGGTTTACCTGAAGCGGCGTTGCCGTTCTCAGGCGGCTGATGACATTGGCTTCTTCACCAAGAAACGCCTGCACAAGGCGTTCCGCCTCAGCTGCGTCTTCAGGTGCGCCGACAGTGCCAGTCAGAAGCACAGTGTTTGTGCCCATGGTCGCCACGCCGACTTTGGCGTCAGGCATGGCCAGAGCGAGCATCTGATCAACAGAGTCGATATTCGAACCCACACGAACATTGGCGGACCAGATCACTGCACCAGCGGCATTGCTGGCGTAGATAGTGGTCTCACCGCCCGATTTGGCGAACACATAAAGTTGACGCTGCGATTTGATCTGTACATCGGCCACAGCATCATTGGCGACGAACACGTCAGCCATGGTGCCAGGGATGTTGATCAACTCGCCGCGGCCGATCGACAGGACTACATCCTGTGAAGGGCGCTGGACTTGCTGCGCGGTCGCGGTCGTTGTCGGCACCGCAGTCAGCGGGCCTGCAACGGCCAGTCCGGCCAGCAGCAATTTGGCATTGAAGCGTTTCATTTTACGGCCCCCCATGGGTTTTTCCGTGCGAAGTGGCAGAGTGTTGGTCTCGATCGGCATGTCTGGTCTCCTCACCGGATCAATCCGGCGCCAGCCTGTCCGGCACGGCGAATGTTGTCGCCACCTTCACGCAGCATTGCGCCAGCGTTCGATGGTGTGCGTCCAGCCGCTTCCTCGGAGACTTTCTTGCCGCGGGTCACACGAACAGTCGGCCCAGTTGGAACGGAAGCGTTGGGATTACGGCCTTCCTGAATGGCCAGGCGGCGTTCTGCCATGGCTTCAGCGCGGGCTGCACGAGCCTTGTTCTCGGCGTCGCGACGAGCACGCTCTTTGCGCCGTGTTTCATCGCGATCTTCAGGGATCGACTTGCGCTGGAAGCGTGAGACGTCACCGCCGGTTGCGAAAGTTGACTTGCCGTCAACCGGGCGACCCATAGCCGCGCGGATGAAACGCTCTTCTTCTTCAGGCGTCGCGCCGTCAGGGATTTTTACGTCGCCTGATGCAATCGCCTGCTCAAGCTCTGCCTGATTGTCGGCTAGCGAACGCAGCACCATGCTGAGCGTACCAACGGTCTGTGCGACTGAGATTTTCTCGGCAATCTTCGGCGTCACTTCCAAAGTCACAGTACGGAATGCACGAACAATCGTTTTGCCGTCTTCGTCTGTGGTCTGCTCGGTCGACTGGTCGGTCGCCAGAACGCGCAGATTGCGCAATACCGTTTCGGCGGCTTTCAGAGGACGGCCTTCACCTTGGACCGTTTGCGTCAGGACAAGATCGACGCGGTCACCAGGGAAGATAAAGCCAGCAACACCGGTACGGGCTGAGACCGGAACGGTCACAGCGCGCATGCCCGGGCCAAGCGCCGCAGCAAGGAAGCCGCGATCGCCGGGGCTGACAAGCGATCCCTGAGTCACAGGCTCACCCGCTGTGATCGGATGACGAACGACTGTACCGACCAGCGAGTCCATGTCAGATTCGCCTTCCATGAAGTAGGCGTCTTGCACCAACTCTTCAGGCCACTGCTGATAAACCATCGCATCGGCGGTGATGATCGTACCTGCGGGAAGGCCGCGCTTTGCAACCAGCACCGATGGGCCAGCCGGCTCAGCGGCGACAACTTCGGGTGCTGCGTTTCCAGCAAACATGCTCCGGGCTGCAAACGCAGTGCCGACCGCAACGATCAGCGCTCCTAGCAGCAGAACCAGCTTCTTCTTGTCCATGGCTTTCTAAGCCCCCTTTTTCGTGCCCATTGATGGTTAGCGGGCGGGTATGGTTGCGATCAGTAAGGTCTGAATGGTTAAAATCGGGTTCACCCGGTCACAGCTGCATGTGCCGTTTCAGGGAGATAATTGGTTGCAAGGACCCAAAGGCCTCCAAATGCGATGGCCACGCCGTATGGAATCGCGAGCCGATCTTTGGAGTTCTGAAGGAAATGGTAGGCCGCCATGACGATCGTCAGGATGCCGCCTGAAATTGCCATGATGATAAGCAATTGCATAAACGCTATTGGTTCGATCCAGAGCGCCAGCGCGGTCAGCAGTTTCACATCACCGCCGCCCATCATGCCGGCTGCGAACATGGCGCAAAGGACAGCAAACACGCCCAACGCGACACCGAGCTGCAATGCCACATCTGGCCACAGCGAAAGCCCGCTGGTCCACCAGAAAACCGGTGCACCTACTGCGATGGCGATGTTCAGCCAATTGTCGATCTGGCGTCGCTTAATGTCCGTGCACGCAGCAAAGACCAGCGCAATTGCCAAGGCAATCAGCAGCCCGTAGTGAAGGTACGTCGTAAGCATTTTGCCCCCGTTAGAATGCCGTGCGGATATCCCGCTCGGGTCTCTTTCAAGGGTGTTGCTACAGGGCAGTGCTTACCAAAAAGTAACCAACACCGGAGGGCTCCCATTAGCCAAACGAGTCAAACAGAGGCGGTAGCCAAGCCAGACAGGGATGCGCCGATTGATCGACGCACCATTCCGCCTGCCGCAAAAGAAAGCCGTTGGGATCTTCCAGATGGACATTCTGTGCGGCGAATTGATTGGGCCGGAGCGAAAAGGGGCGACGCGGTTAACTCGCGCGGATCAATCCTGTTCATGCCTGGCCGTGGGGACAATTACGAAAAATATCTCGAAAGCCTTGAGGAATGGCACCGTGACGGTTGGCGCGTAACCGCTTTCGATTGGCGCGGGCAGGGCGCCAGCGGACGGTTGGGGGATGATGCCTATACCGGCCATATCGAAGACTTTGCTGTTTGGGTGGATGATCTCGCCGCAAAATGGGAGGCATGGAAAGCCGAAGTGCCCGGCCCGCATGTAATGATCGCGCATTCGATGGGCGGGCACTTAGTTATGCGTGCCTTGATTGAGAAGAGAATTGCGCCGGCTGCGGTTGCGCTGAGCGCGCCGATGCTGGGTATGAACGGACCGCCATTGCCGCTGCCCATGCTTCACGGTGTCGCCAAATTGATGACCCGTGTCGGCAATCCCAAACGTCAGGCATGGAAATGGAGCGAGAAGCCGGGACAACTTCCCGCTGACCGCGCCAATCTGCTGACCCATGACCCTGACCGGTACGAAGACGAATCCTGGTGGCGCGAGAAGCGGCCTGAGATTGTGATGGGCCCAGCGAGCTGGAATTGGGTTGAGCGTGCCTATGCCTCTTGGCGCATGCTGGAAGAACCCGGCGCGATGGAAGGTGTAGAGGTGCCGGTGTTCATCGCATCGACCACATCGGACAAGCTTGTGAGCCATGCAGCCAATGTTCGTGCTGCAGAGAGATTGCCCAAGGGCGAACTGCTGGAGCTGGGCGAGGAAGCCCACCACGAAGTCTTGCGCGAGGTGGATGCTGTGCGCGACCGTGTGATGGACGCGTTTGCGGATTTCCTTGATCGGGTGGCGCCCAAAGGGTGAGCATGTCGGAGCGGGTGTACGACTTTGCCGTGATCGGAGCGGGGATGGCGGGCGCGAGCATCGCGGCCGAGATCGCACCCCATGCCAGCGTGCTGGTGCTCGAGGCTGAAGATGCGCCCGGATACCATTCGACCGGTCGTTCGGCGGCATTCTGGGAGGAATGCTATGGTGGTCCGGGCGTAGTGCCGCTTACTCTACCATCGGGGGCATTCCTGCGCGACAACGGTTTTCTGCGTGGGCGCGGCGCGCTGTATGTCGGACGGGCCGAAGATAAAGGCGAGATAGATGCCTTCGTCGAACGGTTTGAAGGCACAGGCGTCACCATTGAACGGTTAGGGCGTGAAAGTCTGGCCGAGCGCGTACCACAAACGCGCGAAGAATGGTGCGATGCGATCTGGGAGCCAGCCTGTGCGGATATCGACGTGGCAGGATTGCACCAGCACTACCTCAAGGCGATGAAACAAGGTGGGACAGAACTGGTCTGCCGTGCGCGGGTCGCCAGCTTGTCACGACAGAACGGCATTTGGAGCATCACTGACGAGGCGGGTGCGCAATACCGCGCAGCTACAGTCATCAACGCTGCGGGTGCTTGGGCAGACACAATGGCGCAGCTGGCTGGTGCCAAGACGCTGGGCATAAACCCGCTTCGCCGCACGGTCGCACAATTGCGCGTTTCGCCTGCGGCTCCTGAAGACTTGCCGCTGGTGCTCGATATCAATGGCGGGTTCTACTTCAAGTCGGACAATGGCCGCTTATGGCTAAGCCCACACGATGAAATCCCAACCGAGCCATGCGATGCGGCGCCCGAAGAGATCGACGTGGCGCTAGCGATTGACCGGTTCCAGAGCGTGACCGACTGGCACATAGAAGCGGTGGAGCGGCGCTGGGCGGGCTTGCGCAGTTTCTCGCCTGATCGCTTGCCGGTCTATGGCGCCGATCCGGAGATTGAGGGGTTCTTCTGGTTCGCGGGGCAGGGCGGCTTTGGCATCCAAACTGCGCCAGCAGCGGCGCGGCTGGCCGCGCAGATTGCCCTAGGGCAGGGATTCGACGTCATGACGGCGGCGATTGATCCGGCAATGTATGCGCCGGATAGGTATCACGATGTTTCCAAGGCGAAATCCGCCTAGCCAAGCGAACAGCGATCTGTCAGGAAAACTCGGTAGGCCAACGAAGGAGATGGGACATGGCGCACAAGTTCGAAATCTACAAAGACAAGAAGGGCGAGTTCCGCGTCCGCTTCAAATACAATTCGGAAATCATGTTCTCGACTGAAGGCTATTCGAGCAAGACGAGCGCGCAGAACGCGATCAAGTCGATCCAGAAGAACGGCCCCGGTGCGCCGGTGGAAGACAACAGCTAATCAGCTTGGCGCAGCAGATTGTTGCGACATTAGGAAATTGTAGGACGGGGGCGGGAATCACGGATTCCCGCCCTCGGCTGTATTTGATCAACTAACCTCGCTGGCGATCCTCTCAGCTTCGCCACTCGCTAACTGGTCCACCCGCTCATTTTCCGGATGGCCAGAATGCCCTTTGATCCAGTGCCATTCGATCTGATGCTTGGCGGTGATCTCAATTAGATCGTGCCAAAGATCGGCATTGCGCACGGGCTTCTTGCTGGCATTAACCCAACCGCGTTTCTTCCAGCCGTGCACCCACTTTGTGATCCCGTCGATCACATATTTGCTGTCAGAATACAGATCGACCTCGCACGGCTCAATCAGAGCGGAGAGGCCCTGAATAACCGCGGTCATTTCCATGCGATTGTTGGTGGTGTCTTCCTCGCCGCCCGAAAGCTCTTTTTCGTGCTTGCCCATGCGCAGCAAAGCACCCCAGCCGCCGGGGCCGGGATTGCCCTTGCAGGCACCATCGGTGAAGATTTCAACGCGTTTCATGGGCTTAGTCCTTGCCGCTCAAACGCTGTTTCGCAAACACTTCTTCCGCGTTTTTGTCGTAAAAGTCCCAGCGTGACACGAACTGCAATGGGTCCTTGCGCGTCACCAAAGCATCGTCGGGAGTATCAAGCCAGTCCTCGGCACGGCTGGCGACAAAGCGCAGCGTTGCCCCTTTGGCGATTGCGGGCAGGAGAGCGCGCTCTTGCTCAGTCAACTCGCGGACCGTTTCGTATCCTTCAAGCAGCGCTGCGCCCACATCGGGCCTGTATGCGTTGCTGGAATCAAAACTCCAGGCCGCGTGCGTCGTGGCAAGATCCAGCGCCATTGCCCCGGTGCAGGCAAAGTAGAAGTCAATCAGCCCGCTAACCTGATTGCCGAGCATCAGGACATTGTCCGGAAACAGATCGGCATGGATGTTCGCTTGGGGGAGCGATGAGAGGTCAATGTCCGCCGCTGTGCGCGCCGGCCCTAACACAGAGGGTAGCTCGGCGTTGATCGATGCGAGCCCCGCTTCACCGCATGCCTCAAGCACGCGAAGATTGTCTTCAAACCCCATCGTGTTGGCTCGCGACAGGCCATAATCTCCACTCGCGAGATGCAGGTGCGCCAGAACTGCGCCGACCGCGTGTGCTTGCGCGGCCGTAGGTTGGGTCGGGGAAACCCCCGGAAGGAATTCGATCAGCGCCACCGCCTTGCCATTGACCATGCGGAACGCGGCGCCCTCGCGGTCATGAATCGTGCGCGGAACCGGGCAGTTTTTTGCTGACAGATGATCGAGGAGGCCAAGGAAATAAGGCAGGTCGGCAAGGTCAATGCGCCGCTCGTACATCGTCAGGATGTACCGTCCCGCACTCGTTTCGATCAGCCAGTTCGAGTTGGATACGCCTTCAGCAATACCTTTGGCAGAGACAAGCTCGCCGACATCGTAATGCGCGATCAAAGCGCCAAGCTCTTCTGCGCCAAGATGGGTGTAAACCGCCATTTTGCGCGCTTTCTTACTCGGTCAATTGGCGCGGCAGCTTGAACACCATCTTTTCTTCGGTGTGCGTGATTTCGCGCTCGTTCAGAGGGCGCAGCGCCGCCAGGGCATCCACCACTTCGCGGACCAAAACCTCTGGGGCAGAAGCACCCGCAGTCAGGCCGATCGTCTCGATACCGTCAACCCACGATGGATCGATCTCGTCTGCGCGCTGGATCAGTTTGCCCGGTGTGCCCAGCCGTTCGGCCACCTCGACCAAACGTAGCGAGTTCGATGAATTGGGCGCACCGACCACCAGCACCAGATCACAATCACGCGCCAGTTCTTTCACCGCAGCCTGACGGTTTGAGGTTGCATAACAGATGTCTTCCGCCTTGGGCCCGCGAATGTTCGGATAACGCCATTCCAGCGCGTCTATCACTTCGCGGGTGTCATCGACCGAAAGAGTGGTCTGCGTAAGGTAGGCGAGTGGCTCGTCGCTATCGAAAGGGAGCTTGTCCACGTCCTCGATATTTTCGACCAGAGTCATCTGACCCGGTTCGACCTGACCCATTGTGCCGATCACTTCGGGATGGCCCTCGTGACCGATAAAGATGATGTGACGCCCTTTTTCCAGCTGGCGTTCTGCCTGGCGGTGCACCTTCGATACAAGCGGGCATGTCGCATCGACATAGATCATGTTGCGACGCTCTGCCTCGGCAGGCACCGATTTGGGCACACCATGCGCGCTGAACACAACCGGCGCGTCGGTTGGAACTTCATCAAGCTCTTTGACGAAGATTGCGCCTTTGGCTTTCAGCCCTTCGACCACATATTTGTTGTGGACGATTTCATGCCGGACATAGACCGGTGCGCCGTACCTTTCGAGCGCTTTTTCTACGATCTCGATCGCCCGATCTACCCCTGCGCAAAAGCCGCGTGGGGCTGCGATAAGCAGATTGAGAGGCGGGCGCTCGGCGGTGGTCGCACCACCATCCGCTTGCGAATTTGGAAATGAGGCGTTCATGTGGTTGCATCTAGCGCTTTGCGACGCGTCTCGCTAGGGCGAGCAAGCACATGCAGCGGAATTGGATCAACGCTGCGTTTTGAATTGATCGAATATTGAGGACGGCCTTGATGAAATTGCGCACTCGTACCCTTGGCGCTCTTACCGCTGCTGCCGCATTGGCAGGCTGCGCGCAGACCGGCGAACTGGTTGTGAACCAGGGCGTTGGTATCACATCGGTGCTGACCACATGCCCGACTGTGGGCATCCCTGATTATCTTGGTGACATGACCCTGTTCCGTGGCGCGGGCAATCCGACGCTTGGCAATTTGGATGTGTCGGCTTCGATGACCAATCTTCGCTCATCATGCGATGACACGGGCGCGAAAGTGTACAGCGAGGCCACATTTGATGTGCATGCTCGCCGTGCGGATACGTCCGGTGCACGTACGGTCACGCTACCATACTTTGTGACCGTCCTGCAGGGCGGCCGCGCTGTTGTGACCAAGCGCTTGGGTGAGCTCACGCTGACCTTTGCCGACGGTGAAGCGCGCGCAAGTGCAAGCGGCAAAGCCGGGTCATTCGTCGATCGCGCTGCCGCATCGCTTCCCGAAGACATTCGTGAACGCATCACCAAGCGACGACGCCCCGGAGACCCCGAGGCCGCGCTTGATCCGCTGGCCAATCCCGAGGTGAAGGCCGCAATTGCGCGCACGCGCTTCGAGATGCTCGTGGGTTTCCAGCTGACCGAAGCACAACTCGCTTACAACGCGACGCGTTAAGCGAACCCTTGAAAAAATTGTGACTCCCCGCAAAGGCGGGGTCATGGAACAAGGAGGCCTCTGCTTTTGCGGAGGCGCACTGATTTATGTCCGAGACACAGACTCTCTACGCCGCATACACGGCGAAAATCGAAACCGCTCTTCAGGCGTTGGTCGCTGAGGGAACGCTGCCGGAAGGCACGTCCTTTGCCAATGTGACGCTGGAGCCGCCGCGCGATGCGGCGCATGGCGACCTGGCAACCAATGCAGCGATGGTGCTGGCCAAGCCTGCGAAGACCAATCCGCGCGCTTTGGCTGAAGCGATTGCAGCCAAGCTTGAAGCGGAACCAACCATTGCCAGCGCGGAGATCGCGGGGCCGGGCTTTATTAATCTGCGCCTTGATCCATCGGCATGGCTGGGCGAACTTCAGAACATCCCCGCATTGGGTGACGAGTATGGCCGCACGGCGATGGGCGAGGGCACTTCGGTCAATGTCGAGTATGTCTCAGCCAACCCCACCGGCCCCATGCATATGGGCCATTGCCGCGGCGCGGTGGTCGGCGATGCGCTTGCCAATCTGCTCGAATTTGCCGGGCATGACGTGACGCGCGAATACTACATCAACGATGCAGGCGGTCAGGTCGATACGCTCGCCCGCTCGGCGCATTTGCGTTATCGCGAGGCATTGGGCGAGGATATCGGTGAGATTCCCGAGGGACTATATCCCGGCGACTATCTGGTCCCAGTGGGCAAGGCGCTGGCCGAGAAATTCGGCGATCAGTACGCCGCCGCTGACGAAGGCGAATGGCTGATTACCTTCCGCAATGAAGCGGTCGATCAGATGATGGAAGTCATCAAGTCTGATCTCGCTCTGCTCAACATCCACCACGATGTGTTCGCTTCCGAGGCAGCTTTGCATGCAGCGGGTAAGCCGGATGAAGCCGAAGCGTGGCTGCGCGCACACGATCTGGTTTATGACGGCGTGCTGGAAGCGCCCAAAGGCAAGGCCCCACCAGAGGATTGGGAGCCGGTGGAACTGCCGTTATTCCGCTCGACAAAGTTCGGTGACGATCAGGACAGGCCGATCAAGAAATCGAACGGTGCCTGGACCTATTTCGGAGCGGATCTCGCCTATCACATGCAGAAGGCGGAAAAGGCCGACGCTCTGATCGATATCTGGGGCGCGGACCATGCTGGTACTGTAAAACGGATTAAGGCGGCCGTGGCTGCGCTTTCGGAAGGGAAGGGCGTTCAGACTCCGTTCGACGTGAAGTTGGTCCAGATGGTCCAACTGATGCGCGATGGCGAACCGCTCAAAATGTCCAAGCGCTCGGGGAATTTCGTCACCATCGCTGATATGATCGATGAATTGGGCGACGAAACGGGCAAGGATGTGGTGCGTTTCACCATGCTGACCCGCAAGCCCGAAGCGCAGATGGATTTTGACTTCACCAAGGTGGTCGAAGCGTCGAAGGATAACCCGGTATATTACGTCCAGTATGCGCATGCTCGCCTGCGGCGTTCGGCGCGCAAAGCGGCCGACGAACACGGCATCACGCCTAGCGCAGACGCAATAGGCCAGCTGGGTGACGAGGAAATCGCTCTGATCCGGCGCGCCGCGCAATTCCCGCGTGAGATCGAAGCCGCTGCCAAGGCGCGCGAACCGCATCGGATTGCTTTTTACCTCTACGATTTGGCAGCCGAGCTCCATTCGTTCTACACGTTAGGTAACAAGGACACCGAAAAGCGCTTCATCGTGGAACACGATAAGGGTTTGTCCGGCGCAAGGCTTTTCCTCGGAGACGCAATCGGGCAGGTGATCCGCAATGGGCTTCGCGTGCTTGGCGTTGAAGCCGTTGAATCAATGTAAGGGACGCGTTGCCGGTTATGCAGCGCGGCTAACAAGGACGCGGGGTCAGCCATGATCGAAGGTGATAACGACGCGATTGAAGAGATCGAGAATGCCGAAGGCGAGCTTGATCTGAGCGAAGATGACAGCCTGCCGTGGCTTGAGTCCGATGAGGACGAGGACACGGGTGGTTTTGATTGGGTGCAGTTTGGCGGCTTTTTCGTGATCCTGCTCGCGCTGCTCGGCGCGATGGTCGGCGGCATCTGGTATCTTAGCAAGGGTGCGAACGACTCCGAGGTCGTCGCCGATGGCAGCACGATCGAGGCGCCCGACGGCCCATACAAAGTGAAGCCCAAGGACCCCGGCGGCAAGGAATTCGAAGGCACCGGCAATGTCGCTCCGGGTGTTGGCGAAGGCCAGACCACCGACGGTAAAATGGCCGATAAGAGCGATGGCGACGGGGACGAAGGCTCCAGCGGCGCGCAGGCGAGTGGCGGCTCTGATGGTGCTGGCTCGAATGGTTCAAGCGGTTCACAGCAGGCATCCTCGAGCAGCGGCGGCGTCGGCGTGCAGGTCGGCGCCTATGGCAGCGAAAAGCGTGCTCAGCAGGGTTGGGCCACTTTGACCGCGAGCAGCGCCGCTTTGGAAGGTGTCCGCTATCGCATCGTGAAGGGTCAGGCCGACATCGGCACTGTCTATCGCCTGCAAGCGGTCGCCAGCGACCGTGCTACGGCAGACAAGCTGTGTAACGCTTTGAAGGCCGACGGATTGCCTTGTCAGGTCAAACCCTGATCCATTTCAGGACGGGTCAAACCAAGCGCACCGCCTTATCCGCGCGTTTTCCCCACGAATCCGCGCGGGATGAGCGGCTTATTGCTTGCCTGAAAAGAGCCTGCCTGCGAGAGTTTCGCCATGGTTCCGGCAATTTTCGGATGTTCTGGCCCCTCTCTGACGGCCGATGAGCGCGCATTCTTCCGCGAGGCTGATCCGGCGGGCTACATCCTGTTTGGTCGCAATTGCGAGACTCCGGAACAATTGCGCGCGCTGACCGATGAGCTGCGCGAATTACATGGGCGCGAACGCCTGCTCATTTCGATCGATCAAGAGGGCGGACGGGTAGCGCGCCTGCGTCCGCCGCACTGGTCTCCTTACCCGTCGGGCGAGGCCTTCGATCTGCTGTACAAAGTCGCACCGGCAAGCGCGATTGAGGCAGCGCGGGTAAACGCCCGCGCAATGGCGCTTGAACTCTCCGCAATGGGTATAAACGTCACTTATCATCCACCGCTGGATGTTCGCCAACCGGGCGCTACTGACGCAATTGGCGATCGCTCTTTGGGCAGCGATCCGATGCAGGTTGCCGCGATTGGCCGGGCCATATTGGACGGGCTTTCCGATGGCGGTGTCACTGGCTGCGTCAAACATATGCCGGGTCACGGCCGCGCTCTGGTCGACTCGCATAAGGAAATGCCGCGCGTCGAGGCCAGTGTGGAGGATCTGGAGCAAGATATCGCACCGTTCCGCGCGCTGAATTCCGCGACCATCGGCATGACTGCGCACCTGCTGTTCCCCGTCTGGGATGCGGAGAATCCCGCTACGCTCTCGAGCACGATCATCAAAGACATCATTCGTGGTGAGATCGGCTTTGAAGGCCTGCTGCTGACCGACGATATCGATATGCAAGCGCTCGATGGCACGATCCCCGAACGCTCTGTCGCGGCTCATGCGGCTGGCTGTGATATCATCCTGAATTGCTGGGCAAAGATGGATGACATGAAGGGTGTTTGCGATGTTCTGCCGGCCATGAGTGATGCGGTCGCTGCCAAGCTGGATGCTGCTCTTGAAGGCACCAGCATCGCGGATGCCATCCCCGACGAGCAGCCGCAGCTCTTGGCCAAGCGCGACGCGCTGCTAGAGCTCGCTGGAGACGCCGGATGAGTGCTTCGACTGAAGACGGCTTCATGCTGACGGGTGAAGCAGCTGGCGCGAGCGAGCCAACCGCTGAGATGCCCGAAAGCTGGCCTGCGGATGATGCCGCACGGCGCGGCGCGCGGTCTGTCGAGGACAAACTCTATCTGGAGCTGGACGGGTGGGAAGGCCCGCTAGACCTGCTGCTAGACCTGTCGCGCCGTCAGAAGGTCGATCTGCGACAGATTTCGATCCTCGCTCTGGTCGATCAATATCTCGACTATATCGAGCGTGCTGAAGCCCTGAGGCTTGAGCTGGCGGCAGACTACCTCGTCATGGCAGCGTGGCTTGCTTACCTGAAGTCCGCGTTGCTGCTTCCCAAGGAAGAACAGGAAGATCCAAGCCCCGAAGAACTCGCATTGCGCCTGCAATTGCGGCTTCAGCGCTTGGGCGCGATGCGCGAGTCGGCGGCCCGCCTGATGGCGCGCGACCGGATTGGGCGTGATATCTTCCTGCGCGGCAAACCAGAGGGGCTGCGGATTGACCGCAAGACCTTGTGGAAGTCCGATGCCTATTCGCTGATCCAGGCCTATGGACAGGTGAAGGCCCGGACTGCGCCGCGCATTTATCAAGTGGCTGATCGGCCAGTAATGACGCTCGACAGCGCGCTGGACCGTGTCTCCGCCATGCTGGGCGTCACACTCGATTGGATGGATATTCGCGACTTCCTACCCCCGCGCGCCGAACCTGCGCTGCGCAAATCGGCACTCGCTTCCAGCTTCGTCGCAGCACTGGAACTGGCGCGGCTGGGCAAGGCCGAGCTGGATCAGGAGGCAGCGTTCGAGCCGCTGCGCATCCGGCGAGTGAAAGAGGCAGCAAAAGCGTGACTGAAGAAACTGCGTCAGAGCAGCCCCAGCCGGACATGGCTCCTGACGCGATCGAGCGCGCGCTGGAGGCGACTTTGTTTGCGGCCGAGGAGCCGATGGCTGTGGATGCTCTTGCCAAGCATCTGGGCAATCTCGACAATGCGAGCGTTCGCGAAGGGTTAAAGGCGCTGGCAGAGCACTATTCCACCCGCGGTGTTCATCTGGTTGAACGCGGCAAGCGCTGGCATTTCGAGACCGCTCCGGATCAGGCGCATCTGCTACGCACGGAGCGTGAACAGGTCCGCCGATTGAGCCGTGCGGCGACTGAGGTGCTTGCCATCATCGCCTATCACGAGCCGGTCAGCCGTGCGGAGATCGAGTCGATCCGCGGTGTGCAGACCAGTTCGGGCACACTCGATGTCCTGATGGAGGCAGGCTGGATAAAGCTGGCAGGCCGCCGCGAAGTGCCGGGCCGCCCGGTCATCTACGCCACAACGCCAGAATTCCTCGATCACTTCGGCCTCGGTTCTCGCCGCGATTTACCTGGTATTGATGAGCTGCGTGCCACCGGTCTGCTTGATCCGGTCGATGATGCCTTTGAAGAGGCAATGGATGCGGCAGGAACGCAGGATGACGGTGAAGGTGACGAGGGTGATCAGGGCGAGTGTGAAGCGGAACCTGACGCCTGATTGATAGAGCGCTGGCACAACCGCTCGACAGCGCCTATATAGATGTAAAGCAATTTTGAGAGAGACTTCGCAATGGGCGGTATCGGTATCTGGCAAATCCTCATCGTAGCACTGGTCGTGCTGGTCCTGTTCGGACGCGGGAAGATCTCGGAGATGATGGGCGATTTCGGTAAGGGCATTTCAAGCTTCAAGAAGGGTATGACTGAAGAGGTGGATGATACACCCGCGGCCAAAGCCCAGATCGAAGCGCCTGCGAAAGAAGCCACCACCGAGACCAAGACCGGCGAGAAGACCGACTCCGCCAATTGATCTCACCAGCTTCGCGCCACATGTGTACGCGACAGCTGAGATAAAGGTCCGCGATGTTCGATATCGGCGCAGCTGAATTACTGGTCATTGTGATCGTCGCGATCCTTGTGATCGGGCCGAAAGACATGCCGCTCGCCATGCGCACCGCTGGCCGCTGGATCGGCAAGATCCGCAAGGTATCCTCACACTTCCGCACCGGCGTTGATGCGATGGTGCGCGAGGCCGAATTGGAGGATCTTGAGAAAAAGTGGAAAGCGCAGAACGACGAGATCATGCGCAAAACCGCTGGCATGTCTGAGGCCGAGATGGACCAGATGCGTGGACCTCCACCGTCCGGCGATCCTTTGGGCGGCCCTGACGACAGTCCGGCTGATCATGGGTTGGATATCCCTTCGGCTTCGGCAGAGGCAGCCGAGCCTGCGCCGGTTGCCCAGCCCCAACCAACCACGCCAAAACCCGCAACCCCGCCTAAGGCGGATGAGGAGTAGGCGCAGGGCATGGCATTCGAGATCAAAGACATCGACGAATCGCGCGCTCCGCTGCTCGATCATCTGATCGAGTTACGCGGGCGATTGGTGCGCTGTGTGCTCGCGCTGGCGGTTGGCTTCGGGATCTGCCTTTACTTCGCTGACCCTATCCTCGGATTTCTGGTCCAGCCGCTCAAGGATGCCTTTCCTGAGGGCGAGGGGCAGTTGATTTTCACCAAGCTACCGGAGCTGTTCTTCGTAGATTTGAAAGTCGCTTTGTTCGCCGGCTTTATGGTCAGCTTTCCGATCATCGCGAACCAGTTATGGGCGTTCGTCGCTCCGGGACTTTATGCCAAAGAAAAACGCGCGTTTCTGCCTTTTCTGATCGCGACGCCAGTGCTGTTTATTGGTGGTGCATCGCTTGCGTACTTCGTCGTGATGCCAACCGCGTTCCGCTTCTTTCTCGGATTCGGAGGTGATGCTGGTGGGCTGGACGTGGAAGCGCTGCCGGCGGCCGGAGAATACCTCAATCTCGTGATGCAGTTCATTCTGGCATTTGGTGTCACATTCCTTTTGCCGGTTCTGCTTATGCTTCTGCATAGAGCCGGGATTGTGACGCGCGAGCAGCTTGCAGGCGCTCGGCGTTACGTGATCGTAGGGGTGGTGGCGTTGGCGGCAATTGTGACCCCGCCGGACCCAGGCTCTCAACTGATCCTGGCTGTGCCCTTGCTAGTATTGTTTGAGGGGTCGCTTTTCCTGATGCGTTTTCAGGAGGCGAAGGTCGACAAGTCTGACACCGAAGCGGAGCCCGAGGGTGAGGCGCAGATCACTGATGAGACCGCGCCAAGCGAATAGCCATCGCAAATCGACGCTCAACTAATCGTGACACTATTGGCACTCTTGCAACGCTTCAGCCAATGGGCTCCTGGCCTAGAAGAGCGAAGCGCTTTCCTTTTTTCCCTCACCGCCCAAAACAATCTCGCCTCTGAACCGCAGACAAAAAAAGGGCCCCGTAAACGGAGCCCTTTTGAAACTGGTTTTGGTCCGACCTTAGGGGCTGACCGCATCGTCGTCGTCGTCGCTTGCAGCGATGATGATACCGGCGATGATTGCAGCAGCAGCACCGATGGCGATGATTACGCCAGTGCCGTTGCCTTCGCCGCCAAGAGCTTCACCTTCAACAGGAGCGCTGGCGCGCTCAAGCGAAGCTTCTGCGACTGCTGGTGCGGCAGCGAGCGAAACAGCTGCGGTTGCCAGAGCGATTGTACGGAATGCCATTTTTTCGTCTCCTATGAGCTCTTTTATTAACTTTAATCGCCCTTCGTTTAAGTCATTTGGCGATTTGTGACAACCCCTTTTCTCAGAACAATCTCATCTGACGGGGCAAAAAATCCTATTGAATACCAATGCATTGCAAAGAGAGTGGCCATTTTGCATCGCTTTTCTCAGCCAATCGGCTCATCGTATTTGTGCAACTGCACAACGAACGGTGTCCGATTCCCAAAAGAATCACTCAACTCAACGGTTTCGGTATATCCCTTTCACTCCAATGCCTTTGCAGCACATTCATGACCAAATGATGAATGCCGAAAAAGCAGAGAATGTGATTGGCTCAGGGTTTGAAAGCGCGCTTTCCGCCAACCCATACGTCCAAGATCTGCGTTTCCCTGATATCGCCGGGTGATGCGAGCATGGGATCGCGGTCCACCAAGATGAAATCGGCGCGCTCGCCGGGAAGCAGCCTTCCGAACCGACCGTCTGCGAACCCAGCGTAAGCGGCGTCGGCCGTGAAGGCTTTGATTGCAGCTCCGCGATTGATTGTTTCCTGAGCACGCCAACCACCAAAGGGCTGCCCGTTTGCGTCCGTACGGCTGATTGCCACTGCAATTCCGGCAAAGGCGTCAGCGGGCTCAACTGGCGCGTCCGATCCAAACGCGAGCCGTCCACCGGCATTGAGGATACTCCGCCAAGCATAGGCACCGCCCAACCGGTCAGGCCCAAGTCGCGCTTCCGCCATCGTCCGGTCGGATGTCTGGTGAAGTGGTTGCATTGAGGCGATGATGCCGTTCTTTCCGAACTTCTCCAGATCAGCGGGATCGACGATTTGTGCATGCTCGATCCGCCAGCGGTGATCGCCCTCATAACTGTCTGACAAATCGGCAATTGCGTTGAGCACATCGGCGTTTGCCGCATCGCCGATTGCGTGGATTGCGGTCTGAAACTTGTCGAGCGTCGCGCGGCTCATAAGGTTGCGCAACTGTGCCGGCGTGAGCAAAGGCAGTCCGCGCGTATCTGGTTGATCCTCATAAGGTTCCTTCAGAATAGCCCCGCGTGAACCGAGCGCGCCGTCCAGATACAGCTTGATCCCGTTAAGTCGCAGCTTGTCGTCATACAACCACGGTGTAGGGCGCGGTCCTCCGATCAGAACCATGGATTCGATGCTGTTCGCGTATGACATTATGCGGATCTTGAGCTGGCCCAGATCGCCCGCACGGCGGAAGGTCTGCCAATCCTCGATCGGCGTGCCCATATCGGCGACCGCGGTGATGCCATTCGCGAGCAAACGCTCCTGCGCTTTCTGGAAGGCTGCGTCGCGATCCTTTGCACGCGGCTCAGGGACGAACTTCCCTACCAGCGGGATCGCATTGTCAACGAAGATGCCCGTCGGGTTGCCCGAAGCGTCGCGGATGATACGTCCGCCGTCGACATCCTTTGTTTGTGCGTTGACGCCTGCAATCTTCATCGCGGCGCTGTTGGCCCAGTTTGCGTGGTTGTCCGCCCGTTCAAGCCATACCGGTTTGTCCGGAACAATCGCGTCCAGCTCGGCGGCAGTCGGGAAACGTCCCAATCCCCACTTTTCCTGGTTCCAGCCGCGCCCGATGATCCATGGGCGACCTTCACCTTCGTTCTCTGCAAAGGCTTTGATCTTCACCAAAGCGTCTTCAAGAGAAGTTGTGTCAGACAGATCGAGCGTCAGCGCGGCGAAGCCGATATCCATGACATGGACATGCGCATCGATCATGCCGGGCAGCATGACCTTTCCTTCCCCATCGAACAGAAAGTCCGTGGTGGGGCGTTCATCGCCGCGCGCCAGCACCTGCGTGATCTTGCCATCATCATCGAAAACCAGACCGGTGAAGCGCTTGACCTCACCCTTCTCATCGATGGTCATGCCATCGACGTTGTCGACCAGTGTGTCAGCCGAAGCGGGCAAGGCGGTGAAAGCAGCCAAAGCTGCGATGGCAGTGGTGAAAAGACGCAAGTGATTTATCCTTGATCGGGTTTGCGTTGTGGAAGGCGAGTGATGAGCGCGCTTGTATCATGGCGTCCACCGCCAGAAGCCTGAACATCGGCGAAAAACTGATCAACCAGGGCGGAGATCGGCGAGGAGAGACCAAGCCGTTTGGCTTCATCAAGCGCATAGCCAAGGTCTTTGCGCATCCAGTCAATTGCAAAACCGAAGTCGAAGGTGCCTTCGGTCATGGTCGCCCAGCGATTGTCCATCTGCCAGCTTTGCGCCGCACCGCCGGATATGGCTTCGTAAGTCTTCTCGAGATCCAGACCAGCGGCTTCCGCCAAGCGGATCGCTTCGGACAGGCCGCCAAGGACGCCTGCGATGCACATTTGATTGGCCATTTTGGCAGTCTGGCCCGCGCCGGTCGGGCCGACATGGACGATGGACTTGGCATAAGCCTGCATCACCGGCTCGGCGCGGGCCATGGCTTCGGCACTGCCGCCGCACATGATCGCGAGCTGGCCATTCTCAGCGCCTGCCTGCCCGCCCGAAACGGGGGCATCGACACATTCGACATGTCGCGCGGCGGCTTCTTCGGCGAGCCTTCGTGCCATATCGGCAGATACTGTCGTGTGATCGACCAGAAGAGAACCGGCGCGCATCGTTTCGAGCACACCGCTTGCTGCTGACGTGACAGAAACCAAGTCTTCGTCATTGCCGACACAGGTGAAGACGATCTCGGCATCTGATGCTGCATCGGCTGGCGTTTCGGCGAAACTGACTTCAAGGCCTTCGCCCGCCCAAACTTCGCGCCACTTTCCGGCACGTTCTGGCGATCGATTGTAAGCCGTGACCCGGTGACCGGCTCGCGCCAGATGCCCCGCCATCGGGCCACCCATGACGCCCAGTCCAATGAAAGCCACATTCTTGAAATCACTCATGGCGCGTGCCCTAATCAGTAAAGCGCGGCTTGCCAACGTGGCAACAAATGCTTCGGGCCGTTGCTCTGCAAAGTCATTGCGCCTAACCCGCCCGCCTATGAGCACTGAAACAGCCTCTGCCGTAACGGCCAGCGAGTCGAAAGCGACCCCAGCCGACCTGACCATCGACGATGTGCGCGCCGCCGCGGCTCGCATCGAAGGCGCGGTTGTCCGCACGCCTATGATGCACTCGATTACGCTGTCAGAGATTACGGGCGCGGAAGTTTGGCTGAAGTTCGAAAACCTTCAGTTCACGGCCGCTTACAAGGAGCGCGGCGCGCTCAATGCGTTGTTGCAGCTGACCGAGGAGCAGAAGCAGCGCGGGGTAATCGCGGCTTCGGCCGGCAATCACTCGCAGGGACTTTCTTATCACGGCACTCGATTGGGCGTGCCAGTCACCATCGTCATGCCTAGCACGACGCCGACTGTGAAAGTGATGCAGACCGAAAGCGTAGGCGGCAACGTGGTGCTCCACGGAGAAACCTTTGATGATGCCGCCGCGCATGCACGTGAGCTTGAGGTGGAGCGCGGGCTGACCTTTGTCCACCCGTTTGATGATCCGCATATTGCTGCGGGTCAGGGCACCGTTGCGCTTGAAATGCTGGACGTGAAGCCGGACCTCGACTGTCTTGTTACGCCGATTGGTGGTGGCGGTTTGATTTCCGGCATGGCTACGGTGGCGCGTGCCATGAACCCTAACATTGAAGTGGTGGGCGTGCAGGCGGGACTCTTCCCCAGCATGTTCTCCAGATTCAAAGGCGAAGATCGTGAGTGCGGTGGCGATACTTTGGCAGAAGGGATCGCGGTCAAGCGCCCGGGGGCCTTCACCAGTAAGGTCATTGGCGAAAAGGTTGATGATATTTTGTTGGTGGATGAGCCAGCGCTCGAAAAGTCGGTCGCGCTGCTTCTTCAGATCGAGAAGACCGTTGTCGAGGGCGCCGGCGCTGCTGGCCTTGCCGCCGTGCTCAGCAATCCGGAGCGGTTTGCAGGCAAGAAGATTGGTCTGGTCCTGTGCGGCGGCAACATCGATACGCGCTTGCTGGCCAACGTGTTGCTTCGCGATCTCGCCCGGCAAGGGCGGCTCGCGCGGCTTCGCGTCACCTTGCAGGATCGCCCCGGTGCGCTGTTCAAAGTCATGCGCCTGTTTGATGCGCACAACGTTAATATCATCGAAATCTACCACCAGCGTATCTTCACCACGCTTCCGGCCAAGGGGCTGATCACCGATATCGAATGCGAGGCGCGCGATGCAAAGCAGGTGGAAGAGTTGGTGACCGCTCTGCGCGACGCCAGGTACGAAGTGCAGCTGGTCGAATTGAACTAAGCGCGACTCGGGTCTGCGTTCTCGAAGGAATTGCACCCTGCTTTGTCCCGATTTGCTCCATTGCGGTGCATTCGGACCCCGTGGCTTGTGCAAACTAAGCCATTATTCACTTTGTTTCATAGTTAAGGGTCTTTTACCGGCACCGATCAGCAGGCATAACATTGTCTTAACAACACGCCGCCGATTCCTTCGTAGCTGACAAGGGCCAAGGTCTTCCTGTGACCGCACCGATCTCGCTTCCCTCGCTTTTTTGTGACCAGCCCTGCGCCGTGCCCGTATTTGCCGGGCAAAGAAGAGCGCAAGGTGTTCACCGAGCTGAAGGGTGCGCATGCGGATCAGCTCAACGAAGCTCTGGGTCGGATCGGTTTCCGCCGCAGCCAGACTGTAGCTTACCGCCCAAGCTGTCTCGATTGTCAGGCTTGCGTTTCGGTCCGCGTGGTGACGCGCGAATTCAAACCGTCGAGCACCCAGAAGCGCGACATGAGACGCAACAGTGATCTGGTGGTGACCGAATGCCGCCCATGGGCAACCGATGAACAGTTTGAATTGCTCGCCAAGTATCTCGGTGTGCGTCATCCCGATGGCGGTATGTCGGCAATGGATGAGCTCGATTACGCAGATATGGTTGAGCACACGCCGGTATCGACGACGTTGGTCGAATATCGCGAGCCGACCGCCGATGGCAGCCAGGGCAAGCTTGTCGGCGCGTGTCTGACAGACCGCCAGGGTGATGGCCTGTCGATGATCTACTCCTTCTATGATCCTGATCACACCGATCGTGCGGGGTTGGGCAACTTCATAATCCTTGATCACATCATGCGCGCCGCTCAGGGCGGACTGCCTTATGTCTATCTCGGCTACTGGGTCGAAGGCAGCCCGCGCATGCAGTACAAGGTGCGGTATCGCCCGCTGGAACGGCTGACCCGTGAAGGGTGGCAACGGATGGACGAGCAGCTCCAGTCCAAGCTGATTGCCGAAGCCACCGCTCCGCGCGGCGAGCGCGGAGCGAATGCCGGTGGCTCGGGCAACAAAGACGGACAACCCGGCAGCTTCAAGCCGGTCTAACTCCGGTACTGCTCCGCTTCTGCGGCGCGCCTTCTCACCAACCCTTTCAGCACCTTGCCGCCCGCCTTGTTCCAGCGTGCAAACTCGGCCGCCGCGCCTTCATAGTCGCCTGCCTTATGCTTCTTGGTCAGCGTCGCACGGCCAATCGCACCGGTATTGTAATGAAAGCTGACCATGGCATCGAATTGGCTTTGCGTGGTCGGGGCCTTTCCCAATGCGCGCTTCACCCCGGCGGTATAGCGTTTCAGATCACGCTCGAGCCGTTTGTCGCACTGTGCCTGCGTCCAGACCGTGCCGCGCGTGATGCGGCCTTTCCCGTTGTAGTCCGGGCCGGTCGCGCCCCAGCCGATGGTCCAAGGATCGCCGCCAGTACCTGGGTCGGGATAGGCCTCCAGCTTGCCATCACGGCGCAAGCGCGCACAGCCCTCGAAGCGTTTGATTAACGCAATGCCCGCTGGACTTACCTTCTTTGGGGTGGGTAACGGCTTAGACTCGGTTCGCCGCACTTTCGGCTCACTTGAACCACATGAGACACTGTCCTGATCCAAAACTTCAGGCTGATTGGTTTGGCTCTGCTCGGGCTGCAGGGGAACGGAGCCGATCGTTTTCAACGATTGGCCAACGGTGCCACGCATCCAATCAAAAATCGCCAGAGGGTTTGAAAATATTACATTTTTCATAGGGGATGTGCCTCGTTTGATTGAAATTGAGGCGGCCCTATTAGGCAGAATTGAGTGCAGTAGGAAAATTCACAGGCGCTTCGAGATACACTTCGCTTCGCCGCATTTGATGCCCTAGCGGACGTTGCTAAGTCCCCGTTAACCCCTTTTATTCATCAATCATCAAGGGTATTCTTAACAAGCCGAGCAACGTGGAGCAGTGCGGACCGGTCGGGTTCACACGGTCCGATTTGTTCCGCAAGTGGGGCCTTGAATAACGTTCATGTGATGACAGGGGACGGTCAGAACGCCGGTCACATGCGAGGTCGGAAATTGAAGAATTATTGGAGTCGTAAAATGCGTATCACCCCTTTGAAAACGAGCGCGCTGGCGCTGGTAGCAGTTGCCGCCATCCCGGCATCAGGCATCGCCGTAGCGCAAGATGTTCCCCCGCCTGAAGGCGAAGTGCTCACGACGGTGTTGGGTTCACCGCCAACAGATCTTTCGGGTCTGGTTGAAGGCCCGGAAGTTTCCGGCTTCATCTCCGAACGCAATGACAACAAAGTTCGCGTGACCAAAGCCAACGGCGAAACCACGCTGGTATCGATTTCCGACGGCACGGACATCAAAGCAACCGGAGGTTTCCTGGGTGTTTCACGTCAGTCGCTTGGTGCGGAATCGCTTCTCAACGGTCTGGTCGTCAAAGTCGACACCGTCGAATGGGCGGGCCAACTGGTCGCAAGCCGCATCCGCTTCAAAGGCAAAGACCTGAAGACGGCTCAGATGATCCGCAGCGGCACGGCGCAGCAGTTTGATGCGCAGGGCAAGCGCATCACGAAAAACACTGCAGCGACCGAGGCTCTTCGCGGCGCGCTTGGCGATATCGACAAGTACAACATCAAAGCGACGACCAACGTCTATTTCGATGTGAACAAATCGAACCTGACGCCTGAAGCACGCGCTGATCTGTGCACCGCTGCATCGCAGGCAGATTCGATGGACAACTCGCTTCTGCTGGTCGTTGGTTACACCGACTCCAGCGGTAGCTATGAACTGAACCAGGCGCTGAGCGAGAAGCGCGCCGCACGGGTGAAAAACTACCTGCAACAGCAGTGTGGTTGGAAGCCGTGGCGTATGCTGACCCCGACGGGCATGGCTGCGGCTGATCCGCTGGCAGACAACGACACCGCATACGGCAAAGCGCAGAACCGCCGCGTCGCGGTGAACGTTCTGGTGAGCAAGAGCCTCGACGGCATCTGATCACTCACAAGATTTGAACACGAAAGGGCGGGCCGTGAGGCTCGCCCTTTTGCTTTGCGGCATCACGCGTGTAGAGTCTTGGACAAGGGAGGGACAATCATGTCAGACGTAGACAAGCAGCTTGCGACGATGCTTGCGAACTTACCGGAGAAAACCGGCAAGCCGTTGGATGATTGGCTCACGCTAGTCGGCAAAGAGGGCTTGGAAAAGCACGGTCAGATCGTGAAGTTCCTGAAAGGCGAACACGGTGTGACTCATGGTTTTGCCAACCTGATCGCGGCGAAAGCGCTGGAAAGCGATGCGTCCACTGATCCGGTTGCCGAGCAGTACTCGGGCGCGAAGGCCGATCTCAAACCGATCCACGATGCGATTGTCGCTTATGCCAAGGGGCTCGGTGATGATGTCGAAATCGCGCCCAAGAAAACGAGCGTAAGCCTGCGCCGCAAAAAACAGTTCGCGCTGATCACACCTGCGACGAAGACGCGGGTTGATCTGGGGCTAGCGCTCAAAGGAGATGAGCCGGCGGGACGGCTGGAGACTTACAACGCGATGTGCTCACACCGTGTGCGGATCGAGGGCGTTGATGAATTGGATGACGAAGTGCGCGGTTACATTGCCGAGGCGTATTCGCGGGCAGGGTAGCCATCTCATTTTTGCCAAAAGAAAAAGGCCGCCCGGTTTCCCGAGCGGCCCTTTTTATGTCCGTGTGATTCGTGATTATGACGAGTAATACATGTCGAACTCGACCGGGGCAGGCGTCGTTTCGAGGCGCAGCTGCTCTTCCCACTTGAGTTCGGCGTAAGCTTCGATCTGATCGACCGAGAACACGTCGCCCTTGAGCAGGAACTCGTGATCTTCTTCCAGAGCTTCGAGCGCTTCGCGAAGCGAACCGGCAACGGTCGGAACTTCGGCGAGCTCTGCCGGCGGCAGATCGTAGAGGTTCTTGTCCATGGCTTCGCCCGGGTGGATCTTGTTCTCGATCCCGTCGAGACCAGCCATAAGCAGCGCCGAGAAAGCGAGATACGGGTTGGCCAGAGCATCCGGGAAACGGAACTCGACGCGCTTGGCTTTCTCGCCAGCGCCATACGGGATACGGCACGATGCGGAACGGTTACGCGCTGAGTAAGCGAGCAGAACCGGAGCCTCGAAGCCCGGCACCAGACGCTTGTACGAGTTGGTCGTCGCGTTGGTGAAAGCGTTGATGGCTTTAGCGTGCTTGATCACACCGCCAATGTAATGGAGGCAGGTTTCCGAAAGACCGGCATACTCATTGCCAGCGAAGGTCGGCTTGCCATCTTTCCAGATCGACATGTGGCTGTGCATGCCCGAACCGTTATCTTCTTTGATAGGCTTCGGCATGAAGGTCGCGGTTTTGCCGTAAGCGTGCGCGACTTGCTGAACCACATACTTGTAAACCTGCACTTGGTCGGCTGCGCGGGTCAGCGAGCTGAAGGTGATGCCTAGTTCGTGCTGGGCAGCGGCCACCTCGTGGTGGTGCTTATCCATATTGAGGCCCATTTCCATCATTGTGGCGACCATTTCGCCGCGGATGTCCATGGCGCTGTCAACCGGCGCGACGGGGAAGTAACCGCCCTTGGCACGCGGGCGGTGGCCCATATTGCCCATTTCGTATTCTTTGCCGGTGTTGGTCGGCAGTTCGATGTCGTCGATGGCGTAGCCCGAACCGGCATAGCCGTCTTCGAAGCGCACGTCGTCGAACATGAAGAACTCCGGCTCTGGGCCGACATAGACGGTGTCACCGATGCCGGTCGAAGCAAGATAAGCTTCGGCGCGGGTCGCGGTCGAACGCGGGTCGCGCGAATAAAGCTGACCGTCCGAAGGCTCGACGATGTTACAGAACAGCGAGAGCATCGGCGTTGCGCTGAACGGATCGATGTAAGCGGCATCCATGTCCGGCTTCAGGATCATGTCGGATTCGTTGATGGTCTTCCAACCTTCGATCGAAGAGCCGTCAAACATCAGGCCGTCTTCAAGCGCGTCTTCGTCCATGACGGAGGCGGCCATGGTGAGGTGCTGCCACTTACCCTTCGGATCGGTGAAACGCAGATCAACCCATTCGATTTCCTCGTCCTTGATCTGTTTCAGGACGTCCTTGGTGCTTGCCATTTTGGTATTGCCTCCAGTTGAGAGTTCTTAAAAGTTGTGCTCGCAGCGTTGCGAGCGTGAGAGGGTAATTTGTACTTGCGTCAGATCGCGTCGCCGTCGGTCTCACCGGTGCGGATGCGAAGAGCGCTTTCGATTGCGGTCACGAAGATTTTGCCGTCGCCGATGCGGCCGGTTTGCGCAGCTGCAGCAACCGCTTCAACCACACGCTCTGCCTGATCATCTTCGACGACCACTTCGAGCTTAACCTTCGGCAGGAAATCGACGACATATTCAGCGCCGCGATACAACTCCGTATGACCTTTCTGGCGGCCGAAACCGCGAGCTTCGGTGACGGTGATACCGGAGACACCAATCTCGTGGAGCGACTCCTTCACTTCATCGAGTTTGAAGGGCTTGATGATCGCTTCGATCTTCTTCACGTGAAATCCGTCCTCTTGGGCCCGTTTTTGGTCTAATTCTTGACGAAACCCTAACAAGAATCGTGCCAAGAGATTGGAGCTTTTGAGCCAGTTTGTGACCCCACGCATTGATCAAACGCAACGAGTCGCAACTGGTGCCAAGCGAACTAGCAATTTTGTTTGGTGCGCTGCAACACTGCCCAATGTGCAACCGTTGACTGCCTAATAATTAGGCAGCGCAATGTGATTTAGAGCCGCAAACCAGTCGTCTCGGGCAGGCCGCACATGATGTTGAGGTTCTGGATTGCCGCGCCCGATGCCCCTTTGCCGAGATTGTCGAGCCGCGCGATGAGGCGAGCTTGATAATCACCTTCGAACGCGAACAGTTCCATCCCGTCCCAAGGCTCCGCATCTTCGCGTAACAGCAGTTCTGACAGGTCGGCATTGTCCGAATTGACCGTCACAATCTGGCTGTCCGCATATTGCTTTTGCAGCGCCTCAATCAGAACGGGCAGGGCGGGCTCTTCAAATTTCTCATCGAGCATGACGTCGAGCGAGATCGGAACGTCGACAATCATCCCGCGATGCGCAGGCACAACGGCTGGCGAAAAGACCGGTGCCAATCCCAGCTCAGCGTATCTCTGCATCTCGGGAAGATGTTTGTGGTTCAGCCCAAGCCCATAGGCCCGAAAGGCAATCGTGGGATCGCCTTCAAAGCGGTCGATCAGTGCATTCCCACCGCCCGAATAACCGCTCACGGCGTTGACGGAATATGGCCAGTCCGGTTCGATCACTTCCGCTTTCACAAGCGGCGCGACCAAGGCCAGAAACCCCGTGGGGTAACAACCCGGATTGCTGACAAACTGCGCCTCAGCAATCTTGCCGTGCCCGATCAATTCAGGAAAACCGTAAGTCCAACCATCCGCCACACGGTGCGCGCTCGACGCATCAATGATCCGCGTGCTTGACCCTTCCGCCAGCTTCACCGCGTCGCGCGCGGCATCGTCGGGCAGACATAGGATTGCGACATCCGCTTCGTGCAAGGCTTCCTTGCGGGCGGCTTCGTCCTTGCGCCGGTCATCTTCAAGCACGAGCAATTCAAACTCGTCGCGTCCCACCAAGCGGTCGCGAATTTCAAGGCCGGTTGTTCCGGCGGCTCCGTCAATGAAGATGCGTGTTGCCATGGGGAGCGCCTCTAGCGGGCGCAGCCCGGTTAGGCCAGTTCGGAAGAGCGGATGTATCCGCTGGGGCCTTCAGGGCCGATGGTGACCCAGACCCAGTTACCTGCAACATCCAGGACTTCGACCGCTGTGCCAGCTTCCAGATGGCCAGGCGTTTCGCTGTCATCGCGCGGGGCAAGGTGCAATTCTGCGCCATTGTCATTGATCGAACGCAGTTCTGGAATGACATAATGCGCAGCGAGATGTGTCTCTGCCAGTGCGATATGGGCGAGATCTCCGCGCAGCGGAAGCGTGCCGGGCTCAGGCTTAGTCACGGGTCCCTTAAGACCCACGCGGCCTGTCGGCATGGCATAGTTTGCCGACTTTTCAGAAGCGTCGCTCACAGCGCGTCGTTCCCCAGTTCCCAGCCTCGATCAAAAATGGTTACGTTCATAGTTCGCAACCGGTTCGCCGCGCCGCTTATACGCTGCATTGGTTTCGGGCAAGTTAGCCATGCAGCGCAAGTCGAGCGTTGCGGGGGAGAACGCGTGACCGAGCCAGAGGTTTCAAACCCATTTGGCTTCGCACTACTTGCCGTAACGTTTTTGCAGCATGTGCCAACTTGCGCGCAGGCCATAGGCGGTGCCGCCCTTTGGCCGGCCCGGTTTCGAGTAGGGTCGCCAAGCGAACGTGTCGAAATGCACCCAGTCGATCCCGTCGCCGACAAACTTGTCGAGGAACAGACCGGCGACACTCGCGCCCGCATATGGATTGGACTGAGCATTCACCATGTCGGCCACATCGGAATGCAAATACTCGCGATATGATTCCGGAAGCGGCAGGCGCCACGGTTCGTCGGCAACCGCCTTGCCCGACTTGGTCAGTGCTTCGGCGGTGTCGTCTTCGCGTGTCATCATCGCAGCATAATCCGGGCCAAGCGCAACGCGCGCAGCGCCGGTGAGCGTCGCAAAATCGATGATCAGGTCAGGGTCTTCCTCACTCGCGCGGGTAAGTGCATCGCCCAAGATCAGACGGCCTTCAGCATCAGTGTTATGGATCTCTACAGAGAGGCCTTTTCGCGTCGACAAGACATCGCCGGGGCGGAATGCGGGGCCAGAAACAGCATTCTCAACAGCCGGGATCAGCAGGTGAAGGCGAACCTTCAATCCTGCGCCCATGACGAGACCTGCCAAAGCGATCGCATGCGCTGCGCCGCCCATATCTTTCTTCATCAGGCGCATGCCGACGGCGGATTTCATATTCAGACCGCCGGAATCGAAACACACGCCTTTGCCGACCAGCGCGAGCACGGGGTCTTTCTCGTCACCCCAGGTCAGGTGCATGATGCGCGGTGCGTGATGGCGCGCGGCGGCGCGGCCCACGGCGTGAACCATCGGGTAGCCTTGCTCTAGCGCATCACCCTTGGTGACTTTCAGCTCGCCGCCATGCGATTTGACCAGCTTTTCGCATTCTTTCTCCAGCGCGGCGGGGCCCATATCCTCGGCAGATGTGTTGACCAGATCGCGAACCAGCAATTCAGCCTCGGCCTCGGCGACGGCGGCGTCGATTTTGCCAACCTGCTCGGTCAGGAGCACGCGGGGGCCGGTCGCCTTGTCATCATCCTTGTACTTGGTGAACCGGTACTGGGCGACCAACCACCCAAACCGCGCCGCGCCCATTTCGGCATTGGCGAGGCGATAGGTGCCTTCGGGAAGGCGCTCGGCAAGCTTGGCCAGCGTCCATGTCTTCAGGCTTTCCGGATTACCCGTGCCGCTCACCACGAAGAAAGAGTCGCCGTCTGCCACGATGGCGTATTGGAACACGCCACCGGTAAACTTCTGCGCCGCAAGCTGCGCGCGTTGCCCAGCCGAAAGCGATTTGGCGAAATCCTCAAAACCGTCTTTGTTGACGAGGTGAATGGCAATCGCGTCTTGTCCGCGATCCGGCTGGATGAGATCTTTGATATCGGTCATAAATCACCAATTAATGCGCACACGCGCTAAGTCACGCAGGAAGTGCAAATTCGTATGCGCTTTTGATGAATGGGGGATGCGATGCGCAAGGGAATTTTGGCAGGTGTTGCACTGCTGGCATTGGCAGCATGTTCGTTGAGCGAAGAAGGCACGGCCGGTGCGGATAACAATGCCGGTAAGATAGTCACCGATGAGGAGACTGCCACCGGCGAGAACACCGAGGCCAATGCCTCCGAGGCAGTTGCCGCGACGGAAGAGAAAGAGCCGGAAGCTGCCGAAGCTGAGGCGATGGTCTTTACGGACAACGAGAAGAAGGGCGTGGCAGAACGCGAATTCTCTTACGCATGGCCTGCGTCTGCCAGCGCCGAGCCAAAGCTGTTCCGTAAGCTCTTGGATATGCGCAACACAGCGCTTGCTGAGCAAAAGCGCGAATGGCGCGCGGCTGTAAAAGAGTTCGGCATTAAAGATTGCGTCACATGCGTCGGACGCGATCATTCGGCGAGCTGGGAAGTTGCGGCTAACATCCCGCGTTTCCTGACTCTTTCGGGCGGCACATATATCTATTCTGGCGGGGCGCACGGCAATTCTATGTTCGACAGTATCGTCTGGGATCGCGAGGCCGAGAGGACGCTGAAAGTATCGGACATGTTCCGCTCTGAGCGCGCGCTTTGGCGAGAGGCTAGCCAAGCCTACTGCTCAGCGCTCGACGGCGAGCGCGAGAAGCGTCGCGGCAGGCCTGTTCAGCCTGATGATTTCGCGTCAGATTGTCCCTCGTTGAATGAGCTGGTTTTGGTGCTCGGGACCTCGAACGGCGACAAGTTCGACAGTGTCGATTTCCTTGCCGCCCCCTATGTCGCGGGGCCGTATGCCGAAGGGCCGTACGAGATTTCGATCCCGGTGACACAGCGCCTTCTGGAAGCGACGAAGCCTGCATATCGCTCCTATTTCGCAGTCGGCGGATAGACCCGCTCACTGGCAATTGGGCCATGGCTTCGCTATATGGCCGCTATGACCGAATATCAGCTTATCGAAAGCGATCAGACCGTCTACCGCGACGGCACAATCAAACTTCACACCGAAGAAGGCTTCGAAGGGATGCGCGCCGCCGGACGGTTGGCCGCGACGATCTTGGATGAAGTCGCCAATCTGGTGCAGCCGGGCGTGACGACCGAGAGCATCGACACCGCCGTGCGCGAAATGATGCTGGACGCGGGCGCTGTGCCTGCAACCTTGGGCTATCGCGGCTACACGCATAGCTGCTGTATCTCGATCAACCACGTCATCTGTCACGGAATCCCTTCCGATAAAGTGCTGAAGGATGGCGATATCCTCAACGTGGACGTCACCCCGCTTCTCGACGGCTGGCATGGTGACACTTCGCGTATGTTCTTCGCCGGCGAGCCTTCGATCAAAGCCAAGCGGCTGGTTGATGTGACCTATGAATGTCTGATGCTGGGCATCGAAGCGGCACAACCGGGCGCGCGTTTGGGTGATATCGGTGCCGCGATTGAGGCGCATGCGAAACAGTTCCGGTATGGCGTTGTGCGTGAGTTCTGCGGGCACGGTCTGGGTCGCCTGTTCCACGATGCGCCCGAAGTGGTGCACGCATCGAAAGCCGGAACCGGGCCAGAGCTGAAACCCGGCATGTTCTTCACGATCGAGCCGATGATCAATCTGGGCAAACCGTGGGCGAAGGTGCTGGGTGATGGCTGGACAGCCGTAACCCGCGATAAATCGCTATCGGCGCAGTTCGAACACTCGATTGCGATCACCGAAGACGGGAACGAGATCTTCACCAAGAGCCCGACTGGCCGCGACAAACCACCTTATTCGTAAGCCGCGACGCAACCTGAAATTAACGCTTAGCGCTAACCCGTCGCTCAGGCGCCAAATGTAACATTGCCGAGTTGTTGATCCTTACCTGCATGGGACACGCTAGGTTATGTCAAAGGTTACATTAGGCATTCTTCTTATCGCAGTCGCGCTGGTGGTGCTGGGCACGCTGGCTGAATTGCCGACGTTTTCAGGCGGCTCAGGTGTGCTGATCGTGGCAAGTCTTGTTTACGCGTTTCATGTTGCCCAGCGCGAGGTGTTGCTCCTCACCCGGTCGATGGAAGTGCGTGATGATGAGCGCGCTGCGCAAGCTGCGCCGCCACCGCGTATGCCAAAGGAAGCGGAAACGCTTGGCTCAAGAGCCATTTAGGCAGCGCGCGGATAGATAGTGGCGCGCGCGCCGCCGCATTCCTGAATCTCGCGGTAACTCTAATCGCTAAGAGCTGGCTCACAGATCTGACCTAGCCCTGTGTGTTCTGACTTCGAAAGATACGGGGCGCAGGATCATGTCAAAGGTCACACTGGGAATTCTGTTTGCAGCGATCGGTCTCGCGATCGTTGCGACCTATTTCGAGCTTTCTGTCGTATCAGGCGGTAGCGGGGTCGTTCTGGTTGTCGGTCTGATTTACGCATTTGTGGTCACAAAACGCGAGATTGCCTTGCCCGCGGAGCCGCAACAGGCGGATTGAGGGCATGCGCTACAAAAGGCAGCGCCGACGCACCTAATTTTGTTTGCCTACACATCCCGTGCCGCACGGATCGCGGCTCCTGCTGCAAATGGCGCAATCGCCACAAGAAGCAGGCTGATCGCGGCAACGAAGCCAAGGCTCGCCTGATCCTGACGCGCGAGTGCACCCGCCCCGAAAATCAAGATCGGCAGGGCCAGCGGGATCAGCATCAAGCCAGAGAGCGCTGCGCCGCTGCGCAGCGATGCGGTAACGCTCGCTATGATCAGGCCAATCGCGGCGAGGCCTGGCGTGCCCACCAACAATCCGATGAGCAACAGGTACAGCGTCTGGTTGTCGAGCGCGAGCAAGGCCGCAGCAGGGAAAGCGGCGAGGATAAGCGGTGGGCCGAAACTGAGCCAATGTGCCAGCAACCGCACCGCCATCATGGCTTCTTCTGTGACACCGCGCAGCTTGAGCTGGTCGAAAGTGCCAAGCTCAATGTCCTGTGCGACCAGCTTATCGAGCGGCAGGATCGCCGCAAGCAATGCTGCGATCCAGATGATCCCGCCGCCGGTCTTGCTCAGCAAATTGGCGTCCGGCCCAACGGCAAAGGGGTACAGCATTGCCACTGCGACAAAGAAAATCACAGGCAATGCCGCGTCGCTGCCCGCGAACGGGAAAAACTTCGCCAGATCGCGTTTGAGAAGAAATCCGATCATGCGGATACGTCCTCCGAGGGAGCAAAACCCTCGATGGCTAATGTCTGTAGGTCAGGAACATCGAGCGGCTGGTGCGAGGCGATAATTGCCAGACCGTCGCCACGGATAAATTCTCGTATCAGCGAGGTAACTTGGTCGATCGCTCCGCTGTCCAATCCGCTTAGTGGCTCATCGAGCAACCAGATCGGGACTTGGCGATTGAGCAGGGCCGCGAACCCCGCACGTTTGCGCTGCCCCGTTGAAAGATATCTCACCGGAACATCAAGCAGCGGGGTCAGTCCAAGGTTATCGATGGCTCTCTCAGGAGCATCGCAGCCGTCAACGCGTTCCCAGAATTGCAGTGATTTCTGTAAGGGAAGGTCCGGATCGAGGGCGGGGCGCTCGTCCAGCAAACCGATCGTACCTTCGCGTTCGATCTCACCGCTATAGGGTGAGGTCAGACCCGATAGCGCTCGGATCAAAGTAGTCTTGCCCGTCCCGTTGGCACCGGTGATGTGAAGCGCCTCTCCACCCCTCAATTCCAGCGCCAATCCGCGAAACAGCAACCGGTCGCCGCGACGGCAGGCCAGTCCCTTTGCAGACAATCGAGGCGAAGCAGAACCTTGCATCCTCTCACGCGTTAGGGAAAAGGCAGCGCGTAAACAACATGCGCTGGGCATGAGCTGCACTTGCGGAGAAGAGAATGAAAAGCGTCCCCGAACTCACCGAAGAAGAACGCGGTCAATTGCTCAAAGACTGCCCGGAATGGGAACTGGCGCGTGAAGGCAAAGCGATCATGCGCACATTCCAGTTCGCCGACTTCAGCGAAGCATGGGGCTTTATGAGCCGCGTCGCCCTGATCGCGGACAGTCAGGACCACCATCCCGAGTGGTTCAACGTTTACGCCAAGGTCGAAGTCACGCTGACCACCCACGATGCCGACGGGCTATCACAGCGCGATGCCGTGATGGCGAATGCGATTGACGGGCTGCTCTAAAGCTCTGTGCCGATGCCGCTTTTGCGCATTTCCTTGCGCACTTTGCCTGGCATCCAGCGGGTAAGCCACATCAACCGGCCAGCTGTTTTGCCAACGGTGTAGTCCAGCTTGTCGCCGTGAACTGCGTCCCACACCACCTTGGAGACGGTGCTGACCGGTGACACCTCAACGCCTGCTTCCAGCAGCGTCTCTTTCATCGACTGGTTCGAGATCCGGAGCGGTCTGTTCGATGATTGGCGTGTCGATAAAGCCCGGGCAAAGCGCACAGACTTTGATGCCGTCTTCGGCCCATTCTGCATCAAGGCTGCGGGTCAGGCCACGCACTGCCCATTTGGTCGCGCAATAGACCGAGAGGTTTGGCGCACCAATAATACCGGCAAGACTTGCGGTGTTAACCAGCACAGATCCCGGGCCCGCCTTTTTCAGGTGCGGATAAGCAGCCTGAGCGCCGTACACGACGCCTTTGATGTTCACATCCAGCAAAGCCTCCACTTCGCCAGTCGGCTGATCAATGATTGGTCCGCCGTGGCCGATACCGGCATTGTTGAACACCACATCAATGCGCCCGCCAGCCGCCACGGAGAACCCTTCAAGCGCGCGCTCCCATGCGTCACGATCGCGGACGTCAAGCTCGCAGTCGTATTTGAAACCGCCCGGGATCATCTCCATCGTTTCACGCATGCCTTCGGCGTTGATATCGGCAATGCCGACGAACCAACCGCGGTCGCCAAAATAGCGGGCGACTTCGCGGCCGATGCCCGAACCTCCGCCGGTGATGAAAATGCTGCGACGCGATGCGTTGGCGTCCATGGAATCCCTCTCTCAAATCAAAATGCGCGCGAGACACGTTGGCCTCGCGCGCATTCAATGCCAGCCACTGACATTCTTGTCAGCAGCAAAGTTGTTGTTGGCGTCAGTCCGCGCCCAGCGCCTCTTCAAGGCCCTTCACGTGCTGCGCTCCTTCGACGATTTCGGCAGTCGAAGGCTCAAGCACATCGCCCAGCGGTTCCGCGCGTCCGCCCAGGCATTCCGAAAGGAAGTTCTCGGCAACAGCGAAGAAGGAGATGCTGTTGGCAGGCTTGGCAAATCCGTGGCCTTCGTCCGGATACAGGACATAGGTCACCGGAATATTCGCGCTCTTCATTGCGTCGACGATCTGGTCGCTTTCCGCCTGCTTCACGCGCGGATCGTTTGCGCCTTGTGCAATCAGTAGCGGCTTGGTGATCTGGTCCGCCTTGTAGAGCGGGCTTGCAGCCTTGAGCAGTGCGAGACCTTCTTCGGTGTTCGGATCGCCCATACGCTCATGGAAGATCTTCACGATCGGTGCCCAGTATGGCGGGATGGTCGACAGCAGGGTTTCAAGGTTCGACGGGCCGACAATGTCGACACCACACGCGAACTTCTCTGGTGTGAAGGTCAAGCCAGCGAGCGTGGCGTAGCCGCCGTAAGAACCGCCCATGATAGCAACCTGATCCTTGCCAGTGATGCCCTTGCCGATGGCCCAATCGACCGCGTCGATCAGGTCATCATGCATTTTCAGACCCCACTGCTTGTTACCGGCATTGAGGAAGTCTTTGCCAAATCCGGTCGAGCCGCGGAAGTTGACGCTGAGCGTTGCGTAGCCCCGGTTCGCGAGCATCTGGTGCAGCGAATTGAAGCCGTAATTGTCACGCGCCCATGGGCCGCCGTGGACCAGCAACACCATAGGGACGGCCTTCTCCGGCACGCCATCACCATCTTTGTCACTGCCAGCGGGCAGCGTGAGGTAAGACGGCAGTGTTAGGCCATCGCGGCTCTTTATTTCAAGCGCTTGCATGGGCTGCAAAGGCGCACCTTCAAGCTCAGGGCGAGAAGTGTAGAACGGTGTCAGCGTCTCGGCGTCGCGGTCGTAAATATAGGTCGAAGTAGGCGCAGTGAGCGGATCATTCCACACGATCCAAGTGCGATCATCCTCGGTCCGGCTGGAAACACCGTACTCACCGTCCAGCTTTGTGCCGAGCCAGTCGAGCGATGCCTTGAGCGCTTCGTCCGTCGCGACCCATTCGTTCTTCAGATAGTTGACTGAATAGGCGAGCACTTCGCCGGTCTTTGTATCGCGGATTGTGCCGCCAAGGTCGGCTTTGTCATCCTCGGCAATCATGGTCTTTTCGCCGGTTTTGGTGTCTTGCGCATAGAGTGCAGCAGTGTTGCGGCCACGGCTGTCGATCCAATAGAGGATCGATCCGTCCGTCGTGTAGCCGGCAGGGTTGGTGGTGAGCGAGTCTTCCATCGCCGTCGATTCAAACGGCTCTTCTTCAACCGCTCCATCGACCACGTTGAAATAGTCCGTGCCGCCGGCCGCATTCTGGCGCAGCGCCATGCGAACGGTCAGCGTGTCATCGGCCATGAACCCGGCATAACCTTCGTTCTGCAATACCAGCTCAAGCTCGCCCGAGTTCAGATCAAGCATATGGACGTCGTGGAACTGCGGATTGCGGTTGTTAACGCCGATCAGGATCTTGTCCTTGATCGTTTCCGAAGCGCCAACAATCTGCACCCGCGTATTCTCGAACGGCGTCAGCAGCTTCTCTTCGCCGCTGGCAATGTTGATCATGTAGAGCAGGAAGTTTTCGTCGCCGCCTTTGTCCTGGATGTAGCCGACGCTCTTGCCGTCTGGTGACCAGAAGTGATCGCGGATCGGGCGGTCGGTTGCAGAGGTGATCGCCTTTGCCGCATCCAAATCATCGCGCGGGGCGACCCAAATGTTAAGGACACCGTCCTTCGGCGCGAGCCAACTCAGCCATTTGCCATCGGGGCTAAGGCGCCCCTGCGCCTTGGTCGGATTGCCGAACAGGGCTTCGCGGGGGATCAGGTCGTTTTGTTCTGCTTTGGTTGTCATCTGGGTTCCGTGTTTGCCGTGGTCGTCGGCCGTTGCGAGGGCCGGAATGGTAAGGGCACCCGCTGCTGCTGTCGTCAGCAGAGCGCGCGCGGTTTTGGTGAAAAGTGACATGGCTTGAAGTCTCTCCCTTTCAAGACTGCGTGGGGGGTGAATTCGGTGTGTTGTTAATGTAATACACAGGTTTCTAAATGCAACACCCAGAGTGGGGTGGCTCTCTACAGAGCCGGATTGGCGTAGAAATGCCAGGTGAACAGCGCGACGGGTGCGCGGTGCGGACGCCAGCGCTCGCCGATTTCGCGGAGTTCCTTTTCCTTGGGGCGTTCATCGAGATCTAGCAGTCGCTTCACACCCTCTTGCACCGCAAGGTCGCCGGCTGGCCATACATCGGCCCGGCCTTCGGCGAACATCAGATATATCTCCGCCGACCAGCGCCCGATGCCTTTGATGCGGGTGAGGTGTTCTATCGCTTCTTCATCATCCGCAGGCAGCGCGTTGAAATCGACTTCGCCCGCCTCCACCAATTCGCACAAGGACCGGGCATAGCCTTGCTTCTGGCGCGAGAGGCCGCAGGCGCGCAAAGTTTCGAAATCGCGTTCGAGCAGACAGGACGGCGTAAACTCTGCGCCCAATTCTGTCTCAAGCTTGTTCCACATGGAGGTGGCGGCGGCGACCGAGACTTGCTGGCCAACAATGGTGCGCAGCAGCGTTTTGTATCCGCGATCACGGAGGCGGGGCTCGGGATAACCGATACGCGCCAACTCGGCAGCGACGCGTTTGTCTGACGCGCCGACTGCATCCAGCCCGTCCTTGATCTGCTTGGCGGTCAGCCCCATCTGTGTTCCCGTAACTTGCCTTGATCTGCGGAACGTCCTAGCAGCGCCCGCGTCTTATCCATAGCGCGCATTCTTGCGCTCAATGATCCCGAGAAGGAACAAAGCCCATGCCCAAGCTGATCGTCACCAACCGCGACGGCGAAACGAGCGAAATCGACGTCGAAGACGGTCTGACCGTGATGGAAGCCATCCGTGACAACGGCTTTGACGAATTGCTGGCGCTGTGCGGCGGCTGTTGCTCGTGCGCGACCTGCCACATTCACGTTGATGGCGGCGCGACCGAGAAGCTTCCCGAAATGAGCGAAGACGAGGACGATCTGCTGGAATCTTCCGATCACCGCAGTGAAACTTCGCGTCTGTCTTGCCAGATTCCGCTGACTGCGGAACTCGATGGCCTCAAAGTGACTATCGCGCAGGAAGATTAATCTTGTTTGCGGGGCAGGGCGGTCACGCCTAAATCTATGCCCATGAACATCACTCAACCTATCGGCGATACGCTCGCCCTGATTGGAAACACTCCGCTCGTGCGCCTTGCTGGACCCAGCGAGGCGGCGGGTTGCGACATTTGGGGCAAGTGCGAATTCGCCAATCCCGGCTCCAGCGTCAAAGATCGCGCGGCGCTGTACATGATCCGCGATGCGGAAGAGCGCGGGGACCTGAAACCCGGCGGCACGGTGATCGAAGGGACCGCTGGCAACACCGGCATCGGCATCGCGCTGGTGGCCAATGCGCTTGGCTACAAGACGATCATCGTCATGCCGGATAACCAGTCGAAAGAAAAAATGGACACGCTGCGCGCTCTGGGTGCTCAGCTGGTGCTCGTTCCGCCGACAAAATATGCCGACCAAAACCACTTTCAGCATGTCTCACGCCGGATGGCGGACGAGACCGAAGGTGCGATCTGGGCAGGGCAGTTTGATAACACCGCTAACCGCAAAGCTCATATTGACGGCACCGCGCCTGAATTGTGGGAGCAGACCGGCGGCAAGATCGACGGGTTCACCTGCGCGGCTGGCACCGGTGGCACCATCGCGGGTGTTGGCATGGGACTGAAAGAGAAGAATCCGGATGTCCGTATCGCGCTGACCGACCCGCATGGCGCGGCGCTTTTTAACTACTATGCGCATGGCGAGTTGAAGGGTGAGGGCTCTTCGGTTGCCGAGGGCATCGGGCAGGGCCGCATCACCGCCAACCTCGAAGGTGCACCCATCGACACGCAGTTCCGTATTTCCGACGAGGAAGGCATGGTCTGGGTGGAAAAGCTGCTGCGCGATGAGGGACTGTGTCTGGGTCTTTCTAGCGGGATCAACGTCGCTGGCGCCATCGAACTGGGCAAGCAATTGGTTTCCGAGGGCCGTGAAAACCCGCAAGTCGCGACTATCCTGTGCGATACTGGCTTCCGCTATCTCTCGACGCTCTACAACGCCCAATGGCTGGAGGCGAAGGGATTGCCAGTGTTCGATTGGCTAGCGCGCGGCTGATCAGGCTGTTATTGGCTCAGCATGGCCGAACGCAAACTCTTTACCCCGCACACTGATGACGGAACGCCGGAAGGCGTGCCACTGGGCGGAAGCCGCGCAGAGGCGAGCCAGCGTTTGCAAATTGGTCTGATCGGCCTGTGCTTGATGGTGTTGCTGATGGGTGTGGCCTCGGTCATCTCCAACAGGGCTGCTGTTTCTGAAGAAGCAGCTGTGCCTGATGCTGCGCCCACCACGGAACCGACCGATCCACCTGTTCCGTCCGATCCGCTGGCCGATGCTGGTGTGGTGCCTGAAGTCCCGACAGAGGACGAAGGTGCAGAAGGTGACAGCGAAGAGGATGACGAACAGACTGTCCCTGATATCGAGCCCGATGCGGGCGACAATGACACTTCGACGAGCTAACCGATTGATCGCCATGGCCGCCGCTTTGGCGACAATGGGATGCTCAAGTCCGGATCCTGAGCCCGCGAACGCTGCTCGCGATACTGATGCCGTTCCCGGCGCCATAGACAGCTTGGAAGTCAACTGTGCGGCGGGTGAACCGCCGACGCCGATCGGGTTGATGACGAGTTTGCCGATCTATTGGCCGCTCGGCAAAGGCATAGAGGAGTTTGCGCGCGGAGAGGCTGAGCGGCCGTGGCAAAGGAGTGCAATCGCTGCATGCTATTCGATCTCGCCGCTCGATACTCTATCGCCAATTCCGGGGCTCGCGCCGACTGATCCGGAAACTGACCCTCTTGAGGGATTGGACAGACTGGCCGTAATTCAGCCACGCGGATTGTCTCCATCAGATAACGTTGCTTTGGATCAATGGGTGCGATCTGGTGGGCATTTGCTGTTGGTGCTCGATCCGATGCTAACCGGAGAATATGAGCTTCCTCTCGGCGATCCGCGCAGACCGGTCGACTCAGCGTCTATCCCGCCTGTCGTCGCCCGCTGGGGCATGGAAATCAGCTTTGATGACGAGCAGGAGTTCGCGTTGCGCGAGGCCAAATTGAATTTTGGTCATGTTTGGCTTTCAATGCCTGGCACAATCACCCGTCAACAGACGCCCAACTCTTCATGCCGTTTGTATGTTGCCGATGCGATCGCACGTTGTCGGATCGAAAAGGGATGGGTGACGCTGCTTGCCGACGCCGCCTCATTCGAACATTCACCCAGTGAAGTTGAGGATACGCGCGCAAAAGAACTGCCGCTTCACACAGTCATGCAGTTTGCTTTTGAACCGGAACTCGGGATCCTTAAGAACGACATTGTAACCCCGTAAATTGGGTTTGCGGGAAAGTGCGGGAAATGGTTGCTGCCATGCGGGACTCGCATTGGTGGACAGTGGGAATCGCAGGGAATATCAGGGGATTGCCCGGGCCTTTTCAGCAGGCCGTTAGGTGTCGAGCGCAACAATTGTGGAAATTCGTAGGAAAAATATCTATTAAAAACAATAGTTAATCAGTTATTCCCGTAATTTCCCGCAAAAACCCCTTTTCTCCCCGCTGTAAGCCGGATAATACCGTCTTCCATCAAACATGCCGGTTTGTGTCGTGTCGCCATTGGGGGCGGCGCGCTGCCCGCGTTCGCGCGCAGGCGGCGGCGCAGAAGGCGTGTCTGAAATGGGTGTCGGCGCAAGGGAGTTACGCCGGGAGCAAACGGGTCAAAGGGGAGTGCAACGCGTGTCTGCGTTCGGAGGATATAGTGGCCAAGCCTATTCGCCCGCGGGCGATAAGGGCCGCTTTGTCCTGCCCACCGACTTCCGCAAGGCTGTGAAGGAAAGCTCCGGCGGCCAGCGTATTCTTTGCTTGGCCAAGCACGATCGCTGGAAGTGCCTCGTTGGCTTCGGCCTGTCGCGCGAAGTTGAGCTTGAAGCGCAGCTGGATCGCGAAGAGCAAAACGCACTCACAGCTGGTAAGGACTTCGATCGCGATCTGCGCGCGATGAGCCTCTTCGGCTACAAAAAACTCGGCTTTGACGAGAGCGGACGTTTCATCATGCCCGAGAACCTGCGCAAACGCGCGGTGATCGAAGATGGCCTATTCTTCCACGGCGCGGGCAAGTTCTTCACGGTGTGGAGCCCGGCGCAGCTCGATCACATGCCGGAGCAGTGGGAAGACCTTCAGGCTGCTTGCGAAGATTTGGTCGCCGAAGTGGCGGCGAAAGCCGCGAAGAAAGGCGGTCGCAAATGACCGCGCCGCATATTCCCGTCCTGCTTGATGAAGTGATTGCTGCCATCGCGCCTGCCGCTGGCATGTCTGTTGTCGACGCGACCTTTGGCGCTGGTGGATACACCGCTGCGCTGCTTCAAACGGGTGCGCGCGTATACGCTTTTGACCGCGACCCCAATGCGATCCGCGATGGTGCGGCCATGGTGGACGCGCACCAAGGCAATCTGTCTCTTCATCAGCGCCGCTTTTCAGAGATGGCAGACGAGCTGGCCTCGCTTGGTGTGCCAAGTGTCGATGCGGTCGTCATGGATATCGGCGTATCTTCGATGCAGCTGGATCAGGGTGAGCGCGGCTTTGCGTTTTCCAATGATGGTCCGCTCGATATGCGCATGAGCCAGGACGGTGAAAGCGCGGCGGATTTCCTCAACACTGCCGACGAAGCCGCCATTGCCGACGTGCTTTATGAATATGGCGAAGAGCGTCAGTCGCGCCGCGTTGCCCGTGCCATCGTGGCTGCGCGCCCGATCGAGACAACCGGCGAGCTCGCCCGCGTGGTCCGCAAGGCGCTGGGCCACAAGCCGCATGACAAGAAAGACCCTGCGACCCGCACGTTTCAGGCGGTGCGCATCCATGTGAATGATGAACTGGGTGAGTTGCGTACTGGTCTTGCTGCAGCCGAGACGCTGCTGCGCGAAGGTGGCGTGCTGGCCATCGTCAGCTTCCACAGTCTTGAAGACCGCATCGTCAAACGCTTCCTGAAAGAGGCATCGGGCGCCGGCCGTGCCGTCTCACGCCACTTGCCCGGCGAAATGCCCGGTCCGCCGCCGGTCTTCACCAAAGTCTCCAAAGCGATCCGCCCGACTGAGGCAGAGATCGCCCGCAACCCGCGCTCGCGTTCCTCAATCCTGCGCTACGCAATCCGCACAAGTGCTTCAGCTAGGGAGATCGCAGCATGATGGTCACCGGTTCCCGTATGCGCCAGATCGGCTGGCTTGCATCAGTTGGCTTGTGCGTGGGCATCTTCGCAGTGCTCAGCTTCAATGTGCATGCGGTGAAGAGCGAAGTTCTGCTGGCCGAGCGCAAGATCGTTTCTTTGGAGCGTGAGACCAAGCTGCTCGAAACCGAATTCCAAACGCGCGCGAGCCAGCGACAGCTAGCGGCGTGGAATGCGGTCGAATTCGGATATGAAGCGCCGCGCGCCGACCAATACATCGATGGCGAGCGGCAGTTGGCCAAGCTTGGACAACCCGCATCCCCTGATGCGCCCGCACCTATCCGCGTTGCACGTGCAGATATTCCGGCTCAGGCTGGCCAAAGCTCCGCCGCCGAGCCGCGCAAGGAAATGGTTTCGCCGATTTCTGGCGAGGCGATCACTCTAGTCGCTGCGCAAGTTGAGCGAGACGCGGGTTCGACCTTCACAGATGCCTTTGGCGATTTCCTCGTCGAAGCGTCGCCAATTCGAGCAGCGCAAGCGCAAACTCCGGGTGAGGCTCCTGAATGAGCACATATGCCGACCGGACTGCTCTGCCCCTTGGGCGAGTGCGTCTGGTCCACATGCGATACAAATCGCTGCTCACCGCGCGCTGGAGGGTCCTTTGGATCGCCATCGTCTTTGCCGCGGTCGCAGCGCTCGCCATTCTTCGCGTTGCTTATCTGGGGTTTGCGGGTGAAGCGCCCACGCGCAGCAGCTTGGCCGAACAATTGCTGCCTCCGCGCGGCGAAATCACTGACCGGAATGGCGCTCCGCTGGCGCGTGCATTCCCCGCCTATGCGCTGTGGTTTGATCCCAAGGCGATGGGCGATGAGGGCAATCCTCTCGTGCGTTCGCCTGCAGAGGTTGCTGCCCAGCTGAAGAGCATCTTCCCGGATATGGACGAGACGCGCACTGCGAGCCGCCTATCATCTGGCCGAGCGGGTTATTTGCGTCGCCGTGTCCTGCCTGAAGACGCAAACAAAGTGTTTGAAATGGGCGAGATTGCGCTGCAATTCCCGCAAGAGAATGACCGCCACTATCCGCAAGGGAGCCTCGGTGCGCATGTCATGGGATATGTGGTCGAAGGCGAGGGCGGCCGTTTGGGCATGGAGCAAGTGCTTGAGGAACAACTAAGCGCCGAAGAGACCCGCTCAGATTCCTTCGCCCTTTCAATCGATGTTCGCGCTCAGGGCGCACTTGAAGAAGAGCTGCGTCGCGGCATGCTTAGCACCAACGCCATTGGCGCGGCTGGCATTGTTCTGGATGTTGATAGCGGCGAAGTCCTTGCCATGGCTTCGCTGCCAGATTTTGATCCCAATATCGTGGGTGCGCAGGGCGCCAAGAACGAGTTCAACCGCGCGACCAATGGCGTTTACGAGCTGGGTTCGACATTCAAGCCGCTAACTGTCGCCGCCGCAATTGATGCTGGCGTGATCAAGGACCTTTCCAAGCCTTGGAACGCCAAACCGGTTGAAATCGGCAAGCGCACGATCAAGGATCAAGGTTCCAAAGGGAACTGGCTCAACATCCCGCAGGCGCTGGCCTATTCATCCAACACCGTAACCGCGCGTGTTGCCGACCAACTGGGTGCGGAACGGATGCAGCAGATGCTGATCGATCTGGGCATGAAAGAGCGCCCATACATCGAACTGCCCGCCCGCGGTAAGCCGCTATGGCCGCAAGACCCGAACAACCGCCACACCAATATGGTGATCGGCTACGGGCACAGTCTTTCGGTGACGCCACTGCACCTAGCAAGCGCCTATGCTGCGATGGTCAATGGCGGCATTTGGCGTCCGGCGACATTGCGTAAGTTGGATGCGGCGGATGTGCCGCGCGGGAAACGCGTGTTCAAGGCCTCAACATCGGCCCGCATGCGTCAAATGCTGCGCATGATCTCGCTCTACGGCACGGGGAAAACCGCCGATGCCAAGGGTTTCCGCGTGGGCGGCAAAACCGGTTCGGCTGAAAAGGCGCGTCGCGGTGGCTATGCCAAGACGTCGTTGATCTCTTCCTTTGCTTCGGCCTTTCCGATGGATCGCCCGCGCTATGTCGTCGTCGTCATGGTCGACGAACCACGCGGCACCAAGGCCAGCAAAGGTCAGCGTACCGCCGCATATACCGCCGCACCAGTCGTCGGACGACTGGTTCCGCGCATCGCTCCGATGCTGGGTGTGCGTCCCGACAATGAACGCGATGTCGATATCAGCGACCTGCGTTACCTGATGGAGGGCAAGAAGTGAGGCTTGCCACGCTGGCAGAGCGTGCGGGCATTGCTTGCTCCGATGCTGCCGAAACCTCTGTGACCGGGTTCGCCATCGACCACCGCAAAGTCGCGCCTGGTACGGTATTTGGCGCTTTTCGCGGCGCGAAATTTAACGCTGAGGACTTTATCCCTGCCGCCATTGAATCGGGTGCCGTGGCGGTTGTCGCCAGCCGTGAAGCGAGCGTTGAAGGCGCTATCCACATTGCCAGCGATGAGCCGCGCCGTGCATTTGCCTTGCTCGCCGCCCAGTTCTTCACACCCGTGCCGCAGACCATTGTCGCGGTCACCGGAACCAATGGCAAAACCTCCACCGCAGAGATGACGCGCCAGATCTGGCGCATGTGCGGTGAGCGTGCGGCGAGCATCGGGACATTGGGCGTGACTACGCCGGACGGCAGCGTATCCACTGGCCTCACAACGCCCGATATCGTCACGTTCCTGTCGAATATGAGCGGGCTGGCGCGTGAAGGTGTGACGCATGTCTCTTACGAGGCGTCGAGCCATGGCCTTTCGCAATTCCGCAATGAAGGGCTGCGCGTTGCCGCCGGTGCTTTCACCAATTTCAGCCGCGATCACCTCGATTATCACGGCACGATGGACGAATATTTCGCCGCGAAAATGCGCCTGTTCGACGAAGTGGTCGATGATGGAGCGCCGGCGATCATCTGGGACGGCGGAGACAATAGCGAGTGGACCCGCCGGGCCATCGAACATGCGGCCAAACGAGGTCTGCATGTTCGCGTGGTTGGGTCGCCCACTGGCGAAGGGGACGCGTTCCTCCGTCTTACTGCCCGCGAGGCGACCCAGCTGGGCCAGACCCTGATCGTGGAATTCGACGGCGACGCGCGCAATATCAAGCTGCCGCTGATTGGAGCCTATCAGGCTGCAAATGCTCTGTGTGCGGCGGGCCTTGCGCTCTCGACGGGCGCGGACGCTTCGCAGGTTTTCGACGCGGTTGGCCGCTTGCAGCCGGTGCGCGGCCGACTGGAACGCGCGGTGATTACGCCGAAGGGTGCACCGGTTTATATCGATTACGCGCACACGCCTGACGCGCTCGACGCGGCGATGGAAGCATTGCGACCGCACGTGGACGAAAGGCGCGATGGAAAGCTCATTCTGGTTTTCGGGGCAGGCGGCGACCGCGACGGAGGCAAGCGGTCTGCTATGGGCTTAGCCGCTGCCGAAGGCGCTGAGACAGTAATTGTCACTGACGACAATCCCCGTGGCGAGAGCGCCGAGAAAATTCGTGAAGCCGTTCAAAGCGGGTTTGCAGAAATGGGCGCGGGTTCTCGAATGGTGGCTGGATTTGAGATCGGCGACCGCCGGAATGCAATCGCCAAGGCAATAGGCCTGGCTGGCGAACACGACATTATTCTCGTGGCAGGCAAAGGCCACGAGCAAGGACAGATAATCGGGGCGGGAGAGAATATGCGGGTTTTGCCGTTTGATGATGTGCAGGTGGCGCGCGAATGCGCTGCCGAGGCGGCACAAGGAGCCAGTGCATGAGTGCGCAACCCAAATCGCATCCACTGCTTAAGGCGTGGCCGCTCGAAACGCGCGACCGTTTGCCGCTGCCGCTGTGGTCCTCGGCTGAGATTGAGGCTGCAACGGGCGGCGTTGCGTCACACCAGTTTCAGGCCGCTGGCGTTGAGATGGACTCACGCGATGTGCGTGCTGGAGACTTATTCGTCGCCCTGAAAGGCGAAGCGATGGACGGACACAAGTTCCTGCCGCAAGCTTTCGCTGCCGGTGCCGTCGCTGCCATCACAGATCGTCCGGTCGACTTCCCACACGTGCTGGTGGAAGACACAACCAAGGCGCTGCACGATCTCGCTCACTTCGCGCGTGACCGGGCGAATGCGGTGCGCATTGCGGTTACCGGCTCGGTCGGCAAAACGGGCGTCAAAGAGGCTATCTTCAACGCGCTCGACCGTGCCAGTCGCGGTGCCTCGCATCGCAGCGTGCGCAGTTACAACAACCATGTCGGTGTGCCGCTTAGCCTGGCGCGTCTTCCTGCCCGTGCACGTTACGGCGTGTTCGAAATGGGCATGAATCACGAAGGTGAAATCGCGCCGCTCTCGGCTCATGTCCGCCCCAATGTTGCGCTGATCACGACGATTGCACCTGCTCACATCGAAAACCTTGGCAGTATGGAAGCCATCGCGGACGAGAAAGCGCTGATATTCACCGGACTTGTTGAGGGCGGCACTGCGATCATCCCCGCAGACAGCGATTACACTGATCGGATGGTTGAACGCGCCAAAGCGTTGGGCGTGAAGGTGGTCACTTTTGGTAAGAGCAAAGACGCCGATGTGCGCCTGCTCGATGCCATCCCGCGCGAACATGGCGGCTCGCTTATCACCGCCGATCTGGGCGACACCCGCCTTTGCTACACCATTGCGGAGCCCGGTGAACACTGGATCACCAACTCGCTTGGCGTCATGGCGGCAGTGCGTGCGGCAGGCGGCGATTTAGCCGCAGCGGGCCTCGCATTGGCCGAGATGGGTGGTCTGAAAGGACGCGGAGCGCGGTTCAACATTCCGGCAGTCGGCGGCAAGGCTTTGCTGATTGATGAAAGCTACAATGCCAACCCAGCTTCGATGCGTGCGACGCTCAAGCAATTGGGCCAGACACCGGCGCATCAGCGGGTGGTTGTGCTGGGCACAATGGGCGAGCTTGGCGACTTCGCAGACCGTTTCCACCGCCAACTTGCTGAACCGATCAGAGATGCCAATGTCGACCACGCAATCCTCGTGGGCGAAGGCATGCGCGCCCTCGCGGCAGAATTGGGGAAAGACGGCGCAGATTCGCTTGGCATTCCCCCGAGCTTCGCGCATTGCGAAGACGCTGCCGGGGCGATCAGGGAGTTGGAAGAATTTGGTTTGACCAACGGCGACGCCGTTCTTGTCAAAGGCTCCAATTTCATGGGTCTTGGCGCGTTGGTGAAACACTTTACGAGCGCCCCCGGATAAGCGGGCGAAGGGATCTGAATGCTTTACCTCCTCGCCGAATGGATGGGCTTTGAAGGCATTTTCAATCTGGTGCGTTACCAGAGCTTTCGTGCCGGTGCGACGCTGGTCACTGCGCTGTTTATCGGCCTGACGATCGGTAAGCCGTTTATCGACATGCTGCGCGTGCGTCAGGGCAAGGGACAGCCGATCCGCGAAGACGGTCCGCAAAGCCACCTTGCCAAGCGCGGCACGCCGACGATGGGCGGTCTGATGATCATCATCGCGCTCTCTTTGTCGCTGTTGCTTTGGATGGATCTGCGCAATCCGCTGGTATGGGCCTGCATCGCGGTGACTTTGGGCTTTGCCTTGATCGGCTTCCTCGATGACTACGACAAGGTCGCCAAGAACAGCACCGCGGGCGTATCGGGCAAAGTGCGCCTGATTGCGGAGTTCATTGTCGCTGGCATCGCGTCTTACATCATTGTCAGCCAGATCAGCACGGACCTCTATGTGCCGTTCTTCTCCGACGTGCAGATCCCGCTTGGGCCGTTCTACTACGTCTTTGCCGCCTTTATCATTGTCGGGTTCGGCAATGCGGTGAACCTGACCGACGGGCTTGATGGCCTTGCGGTTATGCCTGTGATCATTGCTGCGGGTACCTTCGCGATTATCGCCTATCTCGTTGGTCGCCCTGACTTCAGCGAATATCTCGGCATTCCGCATGTGGTGGGCGCGGGAGAGCTGGCGATCTTCTGCGCGGCTATCATGGGCGGGGGATTGGCCTTCCTGTGGTTCAACGCTCCGCCAGCGGCGGTGTTTATGGGCGACACGGGCAGCCTTGCTTTGGGCGGCGCATTGGGCGCGATCGCTGTGGCGAGCCATCACGAGATTGTGTTGTTGGTTGTCGGCGGATTATTCGTCGCTGAAACGGCCAGCGTCATCATTCAGGTTTTCTGGTTCAAGCGGACGGGCAAGCGCATCTTTCGCATGGCACCGATCCACCACCATTTCGAACAGCTCGGTTGGAGCGAGAGCAAGGTTGTGATCCGGTTCTGGATCATCTCCATCGTCCTCGCCATGGCGGGGCTGGCGACGTTGAAACTGAGGTAGCCGCGAACACGCCATGATCACCTCACGCGCCTTTGCCGGAAAACGCTACGCCGTCCTCGGCCTGGCGCGATCGGGCGCGGCGACTGTCGAGGCGCTGCTGGCAAGCGGGGCGGAAGTCACCGCATGGGACCGTCAAGAGGATACGCGCGCACCGTTTGAAGGGCGCTGCGACTTAGCCGATCCGCTGGAGATGGACCTGACGGGATTTGCCGGTGTGGTTGTATCACCCGGCGTTCCGCTGAACACACATCCGATCAAGCCGCATGCCGAGAAGTTTGGCGTGCCGGTGATCGGCGACATCGAATTGTTCGCGCTCGCCCGCGCTGATCTGCCGCCGCATAAGGTGGTGGGGATCACAGGAACCAACGGAAAATCGACCACGACCGCGCTGGTGCACCACATCCTGAAAACCGCAGGCGTGCCAACGACAATGGGCGGAAATATCGGTCTGCCCATTCTGGCGCAGGATCCTCTGCCAGAGGGTGGTGTGTATGTGCTGGAGCTGTCGAGCTACCAGATTGACCTGACCTATTCGCTTGATTGCGATGTGGCGGTGCTGCTCAACATCACGCCGGATCATCTGGATAGGTATGATGGTTTCGCGGCCTATGCCGCGGCAAAAGAGCGGTTGTTTGAGCTTCAGTCCGGATTCAATACTGCCATAATCAGTCGGGATGATCCTATCGCACGAGAGGTTGCCAACCGGCACCAGGGCAGGGTTCTGTTTGAGCCCAGCATGCACGATTTGGGCAATTTTGGTTTTTGGTTCGAAGAACATGGGACTGAAGGACGCATGCTGCCGCAACAAGCAGACTGGCCAGCTTTACAAGGACCGCATAACGCTCAGAATGTTGCCATAGCGGCCTCAGTCGCTTTTGTGTTTGACGTGTCTGAGGGCGAGCTGGAACAGGCTCTCCATACTTTCACCGGCCTCCCGCACCGCATGGAGCTTGTGAGCGAGGAAAACGGCGTCCTCTTCATCAATGACAGCAAGGCGACCAATCCGGACAGCACCGCGCCTGCGCTTTCGGCCTACCCGCCCGATCCCGCGATCAAAGGCGGTGCGCCGCGTGTGCATTGGATCGTTGGCGGGTTGCCCAAGGAAGACGGCCTCGGCGCTTGCGAAGCGCATCTTGATAACATTGCTGCTGCATACACTGTTGGCGAGGCGGGGCCTCGCTTTGCCGAATTGCTCGAAGGGCGCGTCCCGGTCGTCGAGCGCAGCGAATTGATCTGTGAGGCAGTGCGCCGCGCCCGCGAAGTCGCGCTGCCCGGTGAAGTCGTTTTACTCTCACCTGCATGCGCCAGCTTTGACCAGTTCCGCGATTACGAAAAACGCGGCGAGCATTTCCGTTCGTTGGTCGGCGTCATCTGCGAAGGCGCGGATTGCTCAGCATCGCAGCATCCGGAGGATAGAGCCGCATGAGCATTCAGGGCACCTACTCCCAGCCGCGCGGCGATGCGACGTTCCACGCGCCTGTGCCCGTGCGCCGCGCATGGCGCGAGCGCGTACGTGTATGGTGGCGTGAGATCGACAAGATTCTGCTGTGCCTCATCATCCTGTTGATGCTGATGGGTACGGCTGCGGTGGTCTCGGCCTCACCCGCAACCGCCAGCTTCCTCTCTACAGCCGAGGTGCAACTCGACGAGTTCATGTTCCTCAAGCGTCATGTCGTGTGGCAGGCGATGGGGCTGTGCGTGATGATCGGGTTGTCCTTCCTGACGCGTGAAGAAGCGCGAAGGATCGGCATTATCGTCGGCGCGATCATGTTCCTGCTCTTGTTCCTCGTTCCGATTATCGGATTCGAGCGAAACGGCGCGCGGCGCTGGATCGAGATCGGCATGTCGCTGCAGCCCAGCGAATTCCTGAAACCCGGCTTTGCGATCATCCTTGCATGGATGCTCAGTTGGCGCGTTCGCGATCCTAATCTGCCTGTGCTCGGCTATGCGACGCTGGCGGTGACGATTGTCGCGGCGCTGCTCATGATGCAGCCCAACTTGGGTGAGACGATCCTGTTTGCCGGAATCTGGTTTGTGATGATCCTGCTTTCCGGCGTGTCGGTCCAGAAGATCACTTTGCTCGTTGGCTCGGGGCTGGGTGGGCTGACTGCGGCCTACTTCCTTTATGACAACGCGCGGCACCGGATCGACAGCTTCCTTGGCGGTGGCACCGCTTTCGACCAGGTGGACCTCGCCTATCGCACGCTTCTGTCCGGCGGATGGAGCGGCAGCGGGTTGTGGCTTGGCATTCGCAAGATGAACCTGCCCGAGGCGCATACGGACTACATCTTCTCGGTTATCGGGGAAGAGTTTGGTCTGCTGATCTGCGCGCTCATCATTATCCTTTATCTCGCGATTGTCGCTCGGGTGCTGGTGCGGCTGGCGAATGAGGACAATCTGTTCGTCCTTCTTGCAGGGGCGGGTCTGATCACCCAATTCGGCGCGCAGGCCTTCATCAACATCATGGTCAATCTGAAGATGTTCCCATCAACGGGTATGACGCTTCCCTTGATCAGCTATGGCGGCTCTTCGACGCTGGCAGTGTGCTTCACGATTGGGCTATTGCTGGCGATCACCCGTCGTAACCCGTTCCTTGAGCGGGACGCGGGAGGGATCAAATCGATTTTCGAGCGCTCGCAAAACGGGCCTCAGGAGGAACGCTGATGAACAGCGAAACACAGCAGCATGTTGCTAGCGGCGCCAGCCGCCACTTCGTGCTGGCCGCCGGGGGCACAGGCGGGCACTTGATCCCCGCCTTTGCGCTGGCGACAGAGCTTGAGGCGCGTGGGCACCACGTGGCGCTGATCACCGATGAGCGCGGGGCGAATATTCCGGGCAAGCCGGACAGCCTGACCGCGCATGTTCTGCCCGCAGGCCGGTTCGGCAAGAACCCGTTGCGCTGGATCGGCGGTGTGCGCGCCGTGCTCGAAGGTCGCAATATGGCGCTGCGCTTGTTTGAGAGCTTTGAACCCACCGCCGTTATCGGCTTCGGCGGCTATCCCGCGCTGCCAGCATTGCTCGCATCGACCGGTGCCGGCATTCCGAGTGTGGTGCACGAGCAAAACGCAGTTCTGGGCCGTGTGAATCGCCTGCTTTCCGGTCGGGTCGACGCGATTGCGACTTCGTATGAGAAGGTTGATCGCCTCAAGTCCAAGCATGCCGACAAGGTCCATCTGGTTGGCAATCCCGTGCGCGAAGAAGTGCTTGCCTTACGCGATGAGGATTTTCCCGAGCTGACCGAAGACGGCCTGTTCCGCGTGCTTGTTACTGGCGGCAGTCAGGGCGCGAACATCTTGTCTGAAGTCGTGCCCGATGGTCTCGCCATGCTGCCCGATCCGCTGCGTCAGCGCCTTCAAGTGACGCAGCAATGCCGGCCTGAAGATATCGATGCCGTGCGCGAGCGTTATTCGAGCCACGACATTCCGGCGGAGCTTGGCACCTACTTTGAAGACATGAATGAGCGGCTGGCCGATACGCATCTTTTTATCGGACGTGCAGGCGCTTCAACCATCGCGGAGATCACCGCTGTCGGACGCCCTGCAATTCTGATCCCGCTGCCGATTGCGACAGACGACCATCAGGCGGCGAACACCCGCGAAGTCACCAAAGCAGGTGGTGCGCGGATGATCCGTCAGGACAATTTCACGTCCAAGGAACTGGCCAAACAGATTCAGGCGATGGCGCAGAAGCCAGGCAGCCTTTCTAACGCCGCGCATGGCGCATGGAATTGCGGGCGACCCGACGCGGCCAAGGATCTGGCTGATTTGGTTGAGACACTGGGCGGGATCGACCTGATGGATGTAATCCGCGTCGGCGAAACGTCTCCGCGCGCGGCGCAAAAGGCGACCAAAGCCGAAACCGCAACGCGGGACACCCATGAGGATACGCCAGCGTGAAGGGTGTCGGAACCGATATTGGGACGATCCACTTCGTCGGCATTGGCGGCATAGGCATGTCCGGCATCGCCGAGGTGATGCATAACCTTGGCTATTCTGTGCAAGGCTCAGACATCGCCGAAGGGGCGAGTGTAGAGCGACTGCGCAAACGCGGTATCACGGTCCATATCGGGCACGAGCGCACCAATGTTGAGGGTGTGGCCGTGGTGGTGACCTCTACTGCGGTTCGCCGGACCAACCCCGAGGTTGAGTTCGCTCTCGAAAACCGCATTCCTGTAGTACGTCGTGCTGAGATGCTCGCCGAACTCATGCGCCTCAAATCGACGATCGCGGTCGCTGGCACCCACGGAAAAACTACGACGACCAGCATGGTCGCCGCGCTGCTGGACAAGGGTGATGTTGACCCGACCGTCATCAATGGCGGGATTATCGAACAATACGGTTCCAATGCGCGATTAGGCGATAGCGACTGGATGGTGGTTGAGGCCGACGAGAGCGACGGCAGCTTCCTGCGGCTCGACGGCACTATTGCTGTGGTGACCAATATCGATCCCGAGCACCTTGATCACTACGGTGATTTTGACGTGCTCAAGAAGTCGTTCGTGGAGTTCATTCACAATGTCCCATTCTACGGCGCGGCGATCCTGTGCGTCGATCACCCAGAAGTTCAGGCGGTGATCGGGCAGGTGCGCGATCGCAAAGTCGTAACTTACGGGTTCTCGCTTCAAGCCGACATTTGCGGGATCAACATCCGTCCGCATGACGGCGGAAACATGTTTGACGTGATCGTGCGCCAGCGCGGCGAGGAAGACCGCCGGATTGAAGGTGTACATCTGCCGATGCCGGGGCGTCACAATGTGCAGAATGCTCTCGCCGCTATTGCTGTGGCGATAGAGATGGGCTGCTCGGATGAGGTTATCCGCGGCGGCTTTGGCAGCTTCACCGGTGTACGTCGCCGCTTCACCAAGGTCGGCTCGGTCGATCTCGGCGGCGCGAGCGTCAACATCATCGATGATTACGCGCACCACCCGGTTGAGATTCAAGCAGTGCTTGGCGCTGCCCGTGAAGCTGTGGGCGGCGAAAAGGGCCGCGTCCTCGCGGTGGCGCAGCCACACCGCTACACACGCCTGCGCGATCTGATGGAAGACTTCCAAAGCTGTTTCAATGAAGCCGATCAAGTCTTCGTGACGCCAGTCTATGAGGCCGGAGAAGCACCGATTGAGGGCGTTGATGCTGATGCTCTGGTGGCAGGCCTCAAATCACGTGGGCACCGCTCTGCCCAGACAATCGCTGATCAAAAGGCGCTCGCCGCCGCTCTGGCAGGCGAAATCAAGGCTGGAGACATCGTCGTATGTCTCGGCGCGGGGGATATCACCCGCTGGGCCGCTGGTCTGCAAGCCGCGATTGAATCAGAACGGGGCGCATGACTGGAATGGCACAGCACGGCGACTGGATGGATATGGACAACGGCATGGCTCCGACCTGCGCGGTGGAAGGCGATGCAGCGGCACCTGTGCCGATTGAGAGCGTGCGCGGGCGGCTGACCCAGAACGCGCCTTTGTCGAACTATGTCTGGTTCAAAAGCGGCGGCAATGCCGATTGGCTGTTCGAACCTGCGGATCTCGAAGACCTTAAGGGCTTCTGTGAGCGTTTGGATGGCAGCATTCCGGTCATGGCGCTTGGCGTCGGCTCGAACATGATCATCCGTGATGGCGGAGTGCCGGGTGTGGTGATCCGTTTGGGCGAGGCGTTTGATGAAGTCGAGATCACCGGCGAGACAACGCTCAAGGCAGGCGCTGGCGCACCTGCTGGCAAAGTCGCGCGTCGTGCGGCGCGGGCTGGCATTGAAGGGCTCACTTTCCTCAGCGGCATTCCCGGCTCGGTTGGCGGCGTCACCAAGATGAATGGCGGTTGTTATGGCCGCGAGACCTGCAACGTGCTGGTCGATTGTGATGTCATCATGCCCAATGGCGAATTCGTCACTTTGACGAACGCCGATCTGCAATATTCCTATCGCCACTCGGCGCTGCCCGAAGGCGCGATCGTGGTTGAAGTGCGCTTTGAGGGCGAGCCGGGCGATCCCGATACGATCAAGGCCGAGATGAAGGCCATCACCGAACAGCGCAAGAACTCGCAGCCGATCCTCAGCATGACGGGCGGATCGACCTTCAAAAACCCGCCAGGTCATTCGAGCTGGAAGCTCGTGGATGCGGCGGGCATGCGCGGATACAAGCACGGCGGCGCGCAGGTGAGCGAGAAGCACTGCAATTTCCTGATCAACACCGGCAACGCCACCAGCACCGATATTGAGGAGCTGGGCGAGCTGGTGCGCGAAAAGGTCTACGAGAATTCGGGCATTCAGCTTGAGTGGGAAATCAAACGGGTAGGGCGGCCGTGAGTATTGCCGCCACGTCATATACCCGTGTTCTTTTTGGAGGCATTCTTGCGGCGCTAGGATTTGCCTTACTCATGGCCTTGTTGGTGCTCAGCCTGGCATTCGGCCTGACCAATTTCGATATTCTTTCGGCGGCGCAACATGGCTCCTTTTTTGTGTCGATGTGTAGCTATGCCGCGCTTCTTGCTAGTCCGTTGATGATGTTCTTTGGTGCCGAGAGCGTTCGGAAGGGATTGCAAAAGTGAGCGACAACGCGCCTCTCCATGTCGCCGTCCTGATGGGCGGCTGGGCGAATGAACGCGAGGTTTCGCTTTCAAGCGGGGCCGGCATCGCTGACGCGCTGGAAATGAACGGTCACCGCGTGACGCCGATTGATATGGGCCGCGACGTCGCACAGCGCATTGCCGAGGCAAAGCCCGATGTGGTCTTCAACGCGTTACACGGTGTGCCGGGCGAGGATGGTAGCGTCCAAGGTATGCTCGATCTGATGGGCGTTCCCTACACCCATTCGGGCCTCGCCACGTCGGTGATCGCCATCGACAAGCAACTGACCAAACAGGCGCTCGTACCACATGGCATTCCTATGCCGGGCGGGCGCATTGTCGCAAGCGAAGAGCTTTACGAGCGCGACCCGCTGCCGCGTCCTTATGTCTTGAAGCCGGTCAATGAAGGCTCGTCCGTCGGCGTCGCCATCGTCACCGATGAAAGCAATTACGGCAATCCGATTGCGCGCGACACAGAGGGACCATGGCAGGAATTCGACGAACTGCTCGCCGAACCATTCATCAAAGGCCGTGAAATGACCACCGCTGTGATCGACGGACCCGATGGTCCCCGCGCACTCGGTGTGACCGAGCTGATCATCGAAAACGGCTTTTACGATTACGAGCACAAATACACCGAAGGCCGCACACAGCATGTGTGTCCGGCGCAAGTTCCGCCTGAAATCGCGGCGCTGTGCGAAGAGTATGCAGTCCGTGCACACCAATTGCTCGGCTGTCGTGGCACCAGCCGCACAGACTATCGCTGGGATGAGGAACTCGGCGAGAAGGGCTTGTATGTTCTTGAGACCAACACCCAGCCGGGCATGACCCCGCTTAGCCTTGTTCCTGAACAGGCCAAGCATGCAGGGATCAGCTATCCTGAGCTGGTAGAAATGATCGTGCGTGAGGCGCTGCGCGTCCATGCTGACAAGCGGGGCGGCGAAACGGCAAAGGAGGCGGCGAATGGCTAAAGTCAAACGCGGCGGAAAAGGCGTAAGGCGCGCGGCAAAGTCGCAAAGTCGGGCCGCGGGAGCGCGCCGGGCCAAGGCGAAAACCACCGGCTTCGTAGACAGCGCGATGGGCATTTTGCCTTTCACCGAAGAACAATGGAGCCGCATCTGGCTCGCCGCGATTATCGGCGGTGCAGTCGCGCTCGCATGGTTCGTGGCCAACCTAGCGGGCGTTCCGGCCATGGCGCAGGCGCAGGTTTCGCGCATTGCTGCTGATGCTGGTTTCGAGGTGCGCCATGTGCGCGTCACCGGCACGGACCGGATGGACGAACGACAGGTCTATGCCCGGGCATTGGCGCAGCGTGACCGGCCTATGCCTCAGGTCGATGTAGATGCCTTGCGCGAAGAATTGCTTGAGCTGCCATGGGTGAAAGACGCACGTGTATCGGTGCAGCTGCCCGAAACGCTCGCCATCGATATTGTCGAGCGCAAGCCGCATGCCGTTCTGGAGAAACCCAATCGGCTGGTGCTCATCGATGCGAGTGGTGTCGAGCTTGAGCCGATTTCTATGAAAAATGCGGGCGATAAGCTGCGCATTTCTGGCCCTGGATCGGCTAAGCAGGTCGCAGCGCTTGAGGAACTGCTCGCAAGCGCGCCCGCTCTCCGTCCGCAGATCGAAGCGGCCGAATGGCTCGGCAATCGCCGTTGGAACATCACATTCAAGACCGGACAGGTCGTGGCTCTGCCGGAAGGGGCGAAGGAGTCTGCCAGCGCTCTGGTTAAGTTCGCCAAGATGGATGGGCAGAACCGTCTTCTCGGCGGTCAGGTGGCTACGTTCGATATGCGGCTTCCCGACCGCGTCTTCCTGCGAGTGCCGGGTCGCGGCGATGCGATCGAATATGGCGGCGGCGCGATTGAGGGAGGCACTTGATGGCCAGCAAAGCGACCAACAACGCCAACCGCAAAGCTGCAGCGAAAGCGCGGCTCGCCAAAGTCTTCGGCGCGGTCAATATCGGTTCCTTCCGTATCTCGGCCATGATCATGGGCGAGACCGAAACCGGCGAGTTGGTCGTCCTGGGTTCGGGCCACCGCGCGAGCCAAGGGATAAAGCGCGGTTTCGTGACCGATATGAAGGCGGCAACCTACGCAATCCGTGACGCGGTTGAGCGGGCAGAGCGCAATGCCGGTACCAGTGTTCAAAGTGTCTGGGTCGCGTGCTCTGGCGCAGGCCTGAAGAGCCGAGTCTCTAAAGTTGAAATCGATATTGGCGGTCGGCGGATTGAAGAGGAAGATGTCGAGCATCTTCTGATAGCGGCACGCGATACGATACAACCCGATGGACGCACGGTGCTTCACGCTCAGCCTGCGCATTACACTCTCGATGGCGCACATGGGGTTGCAAACCCGCGGGGTCTCCATGCGGAGCGTCTAGGCGTGGATGTCCACGTCATGCTCGCTGATGGCGCGCCCGTGCGAAATCTGATGGAGGCGGTGCAAAGCGCCCACCTCGAAGTCGAAGCCATAGTGGCCGCGCCTCTTGCGTCCAGTTTTGCGTGCCTATCGCTCGAAGAACGTGAATTGGGCGTCGCATTGGTCGAAATTGGCAGCGATGTTACAAATGTTAGCGTTTTTGCGGCGGGCATGTTGTTGGGCCTGCACTCGATCCCGATGGGGTCAGGCGATATCACCGATGCGGTTGCCAGCGCCTTTGGTATCCGCCGGTTCCAAGCCGAGCGGCTGAAATGCGTTTCCGGTTCCGCCATCGCTTCACCCAGCGATCATCGCGAGATGATCCCAGTCAATGGGCCGAATGACGATGCGACAGGGCCAGTCGCGCGCGGAGCGGATGACAAGAACCGCATTCCCCGTGCCGAACTGGTTTCGGTCGTGACGCAGCATCTTTCTGAACTGACCCGAGAAATCGGCATCGCGCTGAAAGGTATGGGCTTTTCAGGAAAAGCTTCGGGGCAGGTTGTACTGACCGGTGGCGGCGCCGAGCTCGATGGTCTTGCAGAATTCACTCAGAGCGCGCTGGGATTGCCGGTCCGCATTGGCCGCACGCCAAGCCTCAAGGGCCTGCCAGAAGCGCACGCCACGCCCGGTTTCTCGACGCTAGCGGGACTTTGCCTTTATGCCGCAGAGGACCCTGTCGATATCCGATCTGTGGGTGCCCAGTATCGCAGAATGCAAGAAGTTAAGGGTCCAATGAATGCCCCGGCGGCAGTCAGCGGGCTGTTCAGAGCGTTCAAACAATATTTTTGAAGGAAGTAAGTCGTTGAACATTCATTAACCATGCACTGTGGATAAGGAGTTCAACACTATCAACGGCACACCCCTAATGTGTCACATAAGACAAGACGCAAAAGGTGGACGCACCGCGTCTGGAGGAAGAGCTCATGAGTATTAATATCGGCCCGGCTGCAACAGATGAATTGCGCCCCAAGATTACGGTGATCGGCATTGGCGGAGCGGGTGGCAACGCCATCTCCAACATGATCGCTTCGGAAATCGAAGGCGTCGACTTTATCGTCGCCAACACCGATGCGCAGGCGCTGAGCACCAGCCCTGCTGATAAGCGTATCCAGCTTGGTCCGGACATCACCGGCGGTCTTGGCGCGGGCGCGCGCCCTGAAGTGGGCAAGGCAGCGGCCGAAGAAACCGTGGCTGAGATTGAAGACGCGCTGGAAGGCGTCAATATGTGCTTCATCGCCGCGGGTATGGGGGGTGGCACCGGCACCGGCGCCGCACCTGTGATTGCGGAGGCCGCGCGGCGCAAAGGCGTGCTGACAGTCGGCGTTGTGACCAAGCCGTTCCTGTTTGAAGGCACGCGCCGGATGCGCGCCGCCGAGGCAGGGATCAAAGAGCTTCAGGACCACGTTGATACGTTGATTGTGATCCCGAACCAGAACCTGTTCCTGATCGCCAAGGCCGAAACGACTTTCAAAGAAGCGTTCGAGCTTGCCGATGAAGTTCTGCAGCAAGGCGTTCGTTCGATCACTGACCTGATGGTGATGCCGGGCCTCATCAACCTCGACTTTGCTGACGTGCGCTCTGTGATGAGCGAGATGGGCAAAGCGATGATGGGTACAGGCGAGGGCGAGGGCGAGAATCGTGCGCTCGATGCCGCTGAGCAAGCCATCGCTAACCCGCTGCTTGACGGCGTCAGCATGCAGGGCGCTAAGGGTGTTATCATTTCGATCATTGGCGGTGAGGACATGAAACTCCTCGAAGTCGATGAAGCTGCAAACCACATTCGCGAGCTTGTCGATGAAGATGCGAACATCATCTGGGGTAGCGCGTTCAACCCTGATCTCACCGGCAAGATCCGGGTCTCTGTGGTTGCAACCGGTATAGAGCCGGGCGCGCAAGGGGCGGCCGAAACAATCACGCCGGATGCCTTGTCTAGCGCACGTGCGCCGAAGCGCCCGGTCCTCGACTTAGGCGGTGAAGCCGATAGCTATGCAGCTCAAGCGGAAGCCGAAGCTGAAGTCGAAGAACCGATTACGTTGAGCGAACCGGTTGATTACGCCGAGCCCGAAGTCGCCGAGCCGCAAGCCTTCGAACCTGAATTCGAAGAAGAAGATGAAGAGCCAGAAGTCGAACCGTTTGACCTGAGTGGAATGCAAGCGGGCGACGACATGGGTGAAGAGGAAGATGATGTCGATGGCATCGTTGATCCGCTTGCTGGCCTTCGCGGCGCCGACGATGAAGACTTTGGTGCAGGCGATGCTGGCACGCTCGATCTTGGCGAAGAATATGCCGAGGAAACAGGTGGTGCCGAGGATCGCGCAGGAGCGGGTTCTGACGACCTGCTCGCCGATGCTGACCGCCTGTCGGAACGCAATGAACCTGTCGAAGCGAGCAATTCTGGCTCCGAGCCTACGCCTGCACCCGCACCTGCTCCAAGTAGCGGCGAACCCGATGCCGGCAGCGGCGGAGGTGGCAGCACACTGTTCGAGCGCATGGCAAACCTCTCGCGTTCATCCACTTCTGATGAGGATGGAGACGAGGACGACGAGGATGATGATGGCCCTGCGCTTTCCATCCCGCGCTTCCTCGGGCGTCAAAACAACCAGTAAGTCGATCCGAGAGACCGTTTCACTGGTCTCGGCCTGACCGACACAAAGCTGTATTCATCTTGCTATTCGCGTCGTTGGTCTAGCGCCAGCGGCGCGAATTGCTTATCTGTCTCTGCACCATGACAACGCTTCGCTATTTGCAGTTCGTTCTTCCTGTCTTGACGGTAGGTGCCGGGGCATTGGCTCCTGTATCGGTATCGGCGCAGAATACGACGTCTCGGCCGGTGGTACAGCCGCTCCCGTCCAGCGAAGTCCGTGACTTGAAGGAATCGTTGCGTGTGCTCGCGCGGAGTCCTCGCGATCTGAATGCACTCATCGACGCTGGGTATGCGTCTCTCAAAGTGCAGGATTTCGAAGCGGCCATCGGGTTCTTTGGCCGCGCAGAAGAAGTCTCTCCCGAACACCCACGCGTTAAAATGGGAAAAGCGGCCGTGTATCTGCGCTCCGGTCGACCGATCGAGGCACTGCAATTGTTTTCCGAAGCTGAGGCTGCCGGAGCATCAGCGAAAGACGTGCACAGCGATCGTGGGCTTGCCTACGATCTCGTCGGAGACCAGTTGCGGGCTCAGGCGCATTATCGCGAGGCGCTGCGCGAGACCCCTGGGGACAATGAAACCATCCGCCGTATGGCTCTGAGCCAGGCAATTTCGGGCAATGAAGACGCTTTCTCGAAGACTCTGCGCCCTTTGATCGACAAGCGCGACTTTCCTGCCTTTCGGTCGCAAGCATTCGGCTTGGCAATCTTGGGCGAGAATGACCGCGCTAAGGCTGTGACTGAAGCAGTCATGCCTGCTGATCTCGCGCGCCGGATTGTCCCTTATCTCGGATATATGCCGCGCCTGACCAAGGCACAGCAGGCGGCAGCCGCAAACCTGGGTATTTTCCCTAGGGCCGCAGATATTGGCCGCGATGCTCCGGTGATTGCTCAATACACCAGCCAGGAACGGGCCGCCGAGGCCTCAACTGTGCTAGCCCGCAGCGCCAACAACCGGCTGGAGCCTTCGGGTGCACCGCTTGGCTCGACGACTACGACAACGTCGCGTCCAACCCCCAATCCGCGCAGGTCATTGGCTGGCCCGGGCTTCGATTTGAAGCAAAGTAACCCAACGGTGCGCGTAAACGTTCCAGCTGAAACGCCGGTGCGTGTGGCTCGCGGGGCGACGCCTGCGGCACAAACACCGCCGCCTGCCGCTTTGATTCCGGAGCCGGCTTCGAAACCTGTTGTGCAAGGTCGGCCAGTGGCAGCTTCCACACCACCTGTGGTCAAGCCCACGCCCGCCGCCGTACGCAAGCCTGCACCCAGTTTTGCCGATGCGTTTTCTGATTTGGGCGGTGCCGATACAAGCAAGGTGGCCGTGACCGGAGATGCAGTTGATATCAGCAAAATTGCCATCCGGCGCGAAGCAAAGCCGAAACCCAAGCCCAAACCAGAGCCAAAGAAGCCGGCAAACCCGCAGCGCTTCTGGGTGCAACTTGGCACGGCCAGTCAGGCCGATGGGCTGAAGTTCGACTGGCGCAGACTGTCTCGCAAAGAACCTGACCTGCTCGGTGGGCTGAAGGGGTACACTGCTCCGTATGGTGAGAAATATCGCCTGTTGGCTGGACCGGTCTCGTCGCGTCAGAAACGGGACGAGCTTGTCGGCGCCCTGACCAAGAAGGGCCTAGGTGTGCTTCCCTATACCAGTCCGGAAGGCACTGAAGTTAAAGCACTTAAATAGAAAATCGGGGCCATCCCCGACTTTCTGTGCACAAGCTTTGAACAAGCGAAAGCGGTTCTCCCCAGCCACCGAATGATCGCGCATTGCCAAGTTACATATTGGCAAGGCATCTCTTGCGTCATGTCACAAGGTCACCTCCCAAGATGATGCCGCGCGAACAAGAGTATGGCGTGCAGGATGATGCTGCACCGGTCGAAATGCTGGCTGCATTGTTCGAAGCGCGTGGATGGGCATGCGAAGTCTTGTCCAACGATGAAATGACCGGTGAAGTGCAGGGCAGCTGGGCGAATTATCAGCTGCGCGCGATCTGGCGCAGTGAAGACAATGTGCTTCAGTTTCTTTGCCTGCCGGACATTCGCGTGTCTGACGAGAAGAAGGCCAATGCCTATGAGCTGCTGTGCCTCGTGAATGAGCAGATGTGGCTGGGGCATTTTGATATCTGGTCGAACGGCGATGTGCTGCTTTACCGTCACGGCGCGCTGCTGGGCGATGACGGGCAGTTGAGCCTTTCACAGGCGCAGGCGCTGGTCGAAACGGCGATTGACGAATGCGACCGCTTCTATCCGGCGTTCCAGTTTGTGTTGTGGGGTGACAAGAGCCCGCGCGCGGCGCTGGATAGCGCCATGGTTGACGCAGCGGGCGAAGCCTAGTTGAAACGCCTCGCAACAGAGGTGAGGACATGAGCGAAAAACTTCTCCTGATCGGATGCGGCAACATGGCTGGCGCAATGCTGGCCGGGTGGCTAGCTGCGGGCGAAGAAGCATCCCGCTTTGAAGTGCTTAGCCGCAGTCGGAAGGCCTTGCCTGAAGGTGTAGTCGAGCATCTCGATCCCGCAGAAATCGCCGGGCATGATGCCGTTATGCTGGGGTTCAAACCGCAGCAGCTTGGCGATCTCGCTCCCGATTTTCAGGGAATCGTGGGTGAAAGCGTGGTGGTCTACTCACTTCTTGCGGGGATTACTCTCGCGCAGCTCAAAGAGGCCTTTCCCGCTGCAAAGGCGCATGTGCGGGTGATGCCTAACCTCGCTTCGCGGATTGGAAGGTCACCGGTCATCTTGTCTGAGGATGGGCTGGATCAAACGGGACGGGACGCCGCTTTTGCTCTTTTCGATAAGCTTGGCAGCGCTGTCTGGCTTGAGGATGAGGCGCAATATGACCTTGTGACTGCGCTCGCCGGGTCAGGTCCGGGCTTCGTCTACCGCTTTATCGATGCGCTTGCCGGTGCAGCCATTGAACTGGGGCTCGACGCAGAAAGCGCCCAAAGCCTTGCGGTTTCTATGGTCGAAGGCGCAGCTGCTTTGGCCGCCGGTGCGGATGTGTCTCCCGGTGATCTTGCGGACAGGGTCGCAAGCCCTGGTGGAATGACGCGTGAAGGGTTGAATGTGCTTGATAAAGACGAAGCGTTGCTACGACTTTTGACCGAGACTCTACGCGCCACGCGGGATCGCGGTGCCACGCTGTCCAAGGGGGCTTAAGGTTAACATCTGTTCAGATTAACAAGATGCGCGCTTTGCAATCCGGTTTTGCTTGAAAACCGCTCGCAAAAGCATGATATTGCACTCACGAGGCGCGGCATTCTCGCGCCGCTTATTTGGAGACAGAGGTTCCACAATGGCTGATTGGAAAGACAACACGCAAACGCAGACGAACTTCGGTTCGGTGCCGCGCGCTGGCGGAGAGGTCACGTATGACGAAGGCCTCCGTTCCTACATGCTTAAGATCTACAACTACATGGCATCGGGCGTCTTGCTAACCGGTATCGTTGCTTTGGCAGCGTCCTCGACCGGCCTGACGATGGCTATGCTTGAAAGCGGGCTGTTCATCGTGGTTGCGCTGGCGCCGCTGGCATTCATCCTTGCGATGAGCTTTGGCTTGCACAAGATGAGTGAAGGCACGCTTCAGATTGTGTTCTGGGCCTTCGCCACGGTGATGGGCCTGTCCATGTCGACGATTTTCCTCGAGTTCACGGGTGAATCGATCGCCACGACTTTCTTTGCGACCGCAGGTGCTTTCGCTGGTCTGTCCCTGTGGGGCTACACCACGAAGAAAGACATTTCTGGCTGGGGTAGCTTCCTGATCATGGGTGTCATCGGCCTGATCATCGCTAGCATCGCCAATTGGTTCATCGGTTCGGGCCCGCTTGGCCTCGTTATCAGCGGCCTTGGCGTGCTGATTTTCGCCGGTCTGACGGCATACGACACGCAGCGTCTGAAGAACCAGTATCAGTATCTGCGCGGAACCGAGATGATGGGCAAAGCCGTAATCATGGGTGCAACCAGCCTGTATCTCGACTTCGTCAACATGTTCATGTTCCTGCTGCAGTTCCTCGGCAGCCGCGAGTAATCGCGTTTCGATCCGGCCTTCCCTTTGGATGGGCCGGTGATGAACTGGTGAAATATCTTATGCCCGGGGCGTTTCATACGCTCCGGGCATTTGCTTTGTACCTTACAGGCTTTAGGCATATCGCTTCAGATCAGCGAAAGGCGCGGGGGAGCATATTGTCCCGAGCCACATAAATGAGAGGCGAAGTACACGATGAACGGGCACGGTCGCACAGCAGACACCGGCACAACCGATAAGGCCATGTCGGGAAGCAAATCGCGCCTGACCGCGCTGGCCCTCGGCATCACGATGCTGGCAGGCTGCGTCAAACCCGCGCCTGAACCCGTTGTTATTCCGCCTCCGCCACCACCGCCGCCACCTCCGGTAGAGATCGTGCCTTCGCGGCCTCTTCCTCCTGGTGGAGCCGCCTACGTAATGAAGATTCCGGAAAGAGGTGCGAGTGGTCTGCGCCAGACGATCAACAGCAACCTGACCGATGATGAGAAAGTGTGGCACTTCCGCGCCGGCTGGAACGCCGCAGCTCTCAATTGCACGGCGGCACGCGATGCTTCGATCAACACCGCGTACAACACCTTCATCAACAAGCATCAGCGCGCGCTGACAAGAGTGAACAACAGGCTGGAAACCCAGTTCCGGCGGGCAGAAGGCTCCCGCCGCGCGGGCATTCTGGCGCGCGAGAAGAAGCTGACCAGCACATATAACTTCTTCTCTTTGCCACCGGCGCGTCGCCCATTCTGCGCAGCCATGCTTGAGCTGTCCAACAACTCGCTCACCAATCCACCGACTGATCCGATCGCCTTTGCATTGGCCAATTTTGACTACATGCAGGCGCCGTTCGAGACATTCTTCGATCAATACGAAACCTATGAGCGTGAATCCGCTTTGTGGGACGTGAAGTATGGTGCGGAATACGGGCAGTCGCAGGCAGGCTGGGTGGCCGTTCAACAGGCTCGCGCCGAGGGCAACCCACACGTACCGACTGTTGGCGATGCCGAGCTGACCTCCACCACAGCCGATCCAACCGTTGTCACCGGCTTGGTGGCTGATCCGGAGAGCGGGGTCACAGTTCCCGTGGCACCGGTTGATGAGGACTTCGTTTCCCAGCCTGTGGTTCAGCCAATCAAGAACGAGCCAGACGACGAAGGTGACGGCACCCGCTGACACCTTAAGTTCGCGGGTTGCGGCGCGATAATTGCGGGCCTAAAGCGACAACACACTTCGGTAACGGGAATGCGGTGCCCTTTTTCGCGAAAGGAAGTCCGCAGCTGTCCCTGCAACTGTAAGCGGTGAGTGTTTGATGCGCGCCCTAACTTGGGCAGCCACTGAGCGAAAGAGCTTGGGAAGGTGAGCGTCAGATACGGCGATCCGCAAGCCAGGAGACCGACCGGAGCGTGTCGCTTGTTGCCCCTCTCAGGGATTGGAGAGGCGCGGATATTTTTCGTTTCGAGCGACGATTGAACGGCCGTGTGGGTTAGCGCCTGCGCGGTCCCTATCGCTCATTCGGAAGGGATCCGAGCATGAATAAACGTATACGGACAAGCAGCGTCGCGGTGGCGGCGCTCGCTTGGAGCGCGCCAGTATTGGCGCAAAACGGTCAAGACGAAGACGCGAAGGCCAGCGAGGGCGAGGCCGTCTCCACCGCAGCGACACGCAGCCCAATCGTGGTCACCGCATCGCGGGGAGATAGAACACCGGCAAGCGCGGTCACGTCGGCTTACACCCTTCTTAGCAAGGAAGATGTCGCGGACCGCCAGACGCGCGATATTGCTGACATTCTGCGCGATGTGCCCGGTGTTTCTGTCAGCAGCATCGCTGGCCAAACGCAGATCCGCCTGCGTGGTTCAGAAGCCAATCACGTGCTGGTTCTGGTGGACGGGATCGAAGTCTCTGATCCGGGCAGCGGCGAATATGACCTCGGCACCCTGCAGACTGAGATCGGCAGCTCTGTCGAGGTGCTGCGCGGCCCGCAATCCGCTCTTTATGGAAACGACGCCATTGCGGGTGTTGTCGCATACAGCTCTGGCGATTTTGACGGGATCGCCGGCCGGATTGAAGCCGGAACAAACGACACGTTCAACGGCGCAGCGCGCATCGGTGTCGACAATTCCGACCTCTCCGCCTCTCTGTCTGCAACGGTGGTCAGCACGGATGGTGAACCCAATGCCCGTGGCGGGACGCGAGATATCGGACGCGATAGCTACACAGTTTCGGGCAAAATCTCGGCAAGTGTCTCCGACAGCTTCACGCTGCGCGCCGTCGGCCGGTATGTGCAAACCGAAGGCCAATCGAACAATCAGGACTTTGATTTCACCAGCCCGACTGTGGGCCAAGTGATCGATAGCCCGGGCGTCGGTTTCGAAAGTGAAGCGCTGTTCGGTCTTGTTGGCGCGAAGCTTGAAACTCTTGGCGGCGCATGGGTGCATGATCTGTCTGCGCAGTTCGCCGATACCAGCCGCAATTCTTTTGCATCCTTCGGCATCACCAGTGACACCGAAAGCGACCGCTTCAAACTCTCCTATGTGTCATCATATGACTTCGGAACCAGCGGCCACAGCCTGACATTCGCGGCGGATTACGAGCTTGAGGGTTTCAACAACGTCGCAACCTTTGATGCGCGGCGCGAAAGCGAGAATTTCGGGCTGGTCGGCGAATACCGCTATGTCGGTAGCACATTCGATTTCTCAGCGGCAATCCGTCAGGACTTTAACAGCCGCTTCCAGGACACCACCACTTTTCGCGTTGGTGCTGGTCTGAATGCAACAGACACAACCCGTCTGCGCGCCTCTATTGGCAGCGGTGTGAAGAACCCGACTTTTACCGAGCTCTTCGGTTTCTTTGATGGGGTGTTTCTGGGCAATGCCGATCTGCAACCAGAGGAATCGACCAGCTGGGAAATCGGGCTGGATCAGAGATTTGCCAACGACGCGGCAATGGTCTCGGTCACATATTTCAATGCAGAGCTCGAAAACGAGGTCTTCACGATCTTCGGTCCTGCGCCCACGTTCACGGCCACACCCGCCAACCGCGACACACAGAGTGACCGGCAGGGTGTGGAAGTTGCGCTGTCCGCCAATATCGGTCCGCAATGGAGCGTGAACGCGGCTTACGCTTATGTAGACTCGAAAGAGAACGGTGTGGCCGAGATCCGCAGGCCCGAGAGCATCGCGAGCGGTGCGCTGACTTGGACGGCACCTGGTGACAAGGCCTCCGCAACCTTGGTCGTGCGCCACAACGGCGAAACGCCCGACACTGATTTCGGCACGTTCTCGAGTGTTACACTCGACGATTTCACCCTTGTGAACTTCAACGCGCGGGTTGAGTTGGTCGAGGGTGTGAGCGCCTTTGGTCGCGTCGAAAACCTCCTCGATGAGACATACGAGCAAGTGTTCAGCTTCGTATCACCGGGTCGAACCGCGCTGATCGGCGTCGAAGCGAGGTTCTAAAGCAAACGGGCGCGCAGCGACAGCAAGCGTGACTGCGCGCCCGCAGCGACGCGATCTGTGATCGTATGAGCGAGGATTTCGCGCCCCGGATGGGGTGCGGAAACAAGAATCCTCGCATTTCTGCGAGGATACGAATAAACGCGCCTTATGCATTTCCTCGATCAGGCCAAAATATATCTCAAATCTGGCGCAGGGGGACCGGGTGCGGTCTCTTTCCGGCGCGAGAAGTATGTTGAATATGGCGGCCCCGACGGCGGCAATGGCGGTAAGGGCGGGGACATCGTTTTCGAAGCTGTGCAGGGCCTCAACACCCTGATCGACTTTCGTTATTCGCAGCATTTCAAAGCCAAACGCGGCAATCACGGCCAGGGCAGAGACCGGACCGGAGCTGGCGCACCCGATCTGGTGATCAAAGTCCCCGTGGGCACACAGGTCCTTTCCGAGGACAAGGAAGAAGTGCTCGCTGACTTCACGGAAATTGGCCAGCAGGTCGTCTTTCTTGAAGGCGGAATGGGCGGACGCGGCAATGCGTCGTACAAGAGCTCCACAAACCGCGCTCCGCGCCAACATCAGCCAGGTGAACCCAGCCAAGAGATGTGGGTCTGGTTGCGGTTGAAATTGCTTGCCGATGTCGGCCTGCTTGGCCTGCCCAATGCGGGCAAATCCACCTTTATCAATCAAGTATCGAACGCCAAGGCGAAGGTTGGCCATTACGCCTTTACCACTCTGGTGCCCAAGCTGGGCGTCGTACGCCACAAAGGGCGTGAATTTGTTCTCGCGGACATTCCCGGCCTGATCGAAGGCGCTGCGGATGGTGCAGGGATCGGGGACCGGTTCCTTGGCCACATCGAACGCTGCCGGGTGCTCATCCACCTTATCGACATCGCCGGTGATGACCCCGTGGAGGCGATGCGGATCGTTGAAGAAGAGCTTTCGGCCTATGGCGCAGGTCTGGATGACAAACCGCGCCTCGTCGCGCTCAACAAGCTAGATCTCGCCGACGAAGAATTGGTGGCCGGTTTCGCTGAGGAACTGATGGAAGCCGGTGCGGATCAGGTCTTCGCCGTTTCCGGTGCAACCGGTGAGGGGATCGAGCATCTTCTCGATGCGGTGCTGGGCTATCTCCCCGATCGCACCTCGACCGAAACCAACGCAAGCGAAGTTGAGGACGAGGAAGAGGAAGGCGGCGAATGGTCGCCGATCTGAAGGGGCTGATTGACCCGGCGCAGTGCAAGCGGCTGGTGGTCAAGATTGGCAGCTCACTCCTTGTCAAAGACGGCAAACCCGCTCGTGGCTGGATTGATGGGCTTGCGCATGATTTGCGCGACCTGCGCGGGGCCGGTGCCGAGATTATGGTCGTGAGTTCGGGCGCGATTGCGCTCGGCGCGGCGCGTCTGGGACTGCCCAAAGGTGGCCGTGCGAGCCTCGCTGATGCGCAGGCAGCGGCATCGGTGGGACAAGTAGCGCTGGCGCAGCTTTGGGCATCGGTGCTCGACAAGCACGGCCTTACGGCGGCGCAGATTCTGGTGACAATCGACGATCTTGAGGACCGTAGGCGATATCTCAATGCGTCGGCCACTCTGGAACGGCTGATCGAGGCAGGTGCGGTGCCGGTGGTCAATGAGAATGACAGTGTCGCGACCGAAGAAATCCGCTTTGGTGACAATGACCGGCTGGCCGCGCGCGTCGCTCAGGCGGCGGGTGCGCAGGGTGTGCTTCTCCTGTCCGACGTTGCGGGGCTCTATGATCGCAATCCATCTGATGAAGACGCTCAGTTGATCGAGACGGTGGAAGGGGTGACCCCCGAAGTGATCGCTATGGCTGGCGAGGAATCCGGTTCGGGCATCGGCACCGGCGGTATGAAAGCCAAGTTACAGGCTGCCCGCATTGCCGAACGCGCTGGCGTGGCGCTCGGCATCATTGATGGGCGCAAGGAAGGACCGATCACGCAGCTACGCGAAAGCGGCGAGGGTACGATCTTTCTGCCTGTGCGTGCAGATGGTGCTCGCAAAGCATGGCTGGGCGGCCGTCAGTCGATTGAAGGTGTGCTGACCGTTGATGAGGGGTGCGTAGAGGCTCTGGGCAATGGTGCCAGCCTTCTCGCTGCGGGCCTGACCGATGTTGAAGGTGAATTTGATCGCGGTGCGCTGGTTAGCCTCCATGGACCCAAAGGCGAGCGACTTGGGCAGGGACTGGTCGAATACAGCGCCACAGAATGCCGGGCGATCCTTGGCCTTCAGGGCGGCGATCAGGAAGCCCAACTTGGCTATGCACCGCGCGCAGCCGTCGTGCATAGAGATCATATGGTGCAGGGTTAGAACTTGGCATGAAACTAGCGATCACTGGTGCAACCGGATTTGTCGGGCAGGCCACGCTCGATGTGGCCGTGGGCAAGGCATACCGCGTAAAAGCGCTGGCACGCCGTCCGCAGGCAGGCCGTGACCGGGTTGAGTGGATCAGCGGGGCACTTTCCGACACAGATGCATTGGCCAAGCTGGTCGAGGGTGTGGATGCGGTGATCCACATTGCCGGGCTGACCAACGCCCCCGATCCTGCACAGTTCGAACCTGCCAATGTTGGCGGCACGGCCAACGTGATTGAGGCGGCCAAAAATGCGGGTGTGCGGCGTTTCGTCTTCGTATCATCGCTCTCCGCCCGCGAGCCTTCGCTGTCTGCCTATGGTGGGTCAAAGGCGCGGGCAGAGGAATTGGTCGAAGCGAGCGGTCTCGATTGGACAATGGTGCGCCCGCCCGCGGTCTATGGCCCGCATGACAAGGACATGTTCGAGCTGTTCCGCGCCGCGAAATTCGGCGTTGTGCCGATGCCGCCAAAAGGCAAAACCTCGATCATCCATGTCGAGGACCTCGCGCGTTTATTGGTGGCGCTCGCCCCTGCAAATCCCATCACATACGGTCAGACCTACGAGCCGTGGGACGATAATGCGTTCGGATACGATCATCAGGAACTGGCCAAGATGATTGGCGAAGCGATGGGCAAGCAGCAGATATTCGCGCCAAACCTTCCCGAGGGCCTGCTCAAACTCGGCGCGCAGCTCGACCAGACGATCCGTGGTTCAAAGGCCAAGCTAACCCCTGACCGCGTGGGATACATGACCCACTCGGATTGGGTGTGTGACCTGAAGAAAGCCCCGCCAATCTCGATCTGGCAGGCAGTTTGGGATGGCGAAGCAGGCCTGAAAATGACCGCTGAATGGTACAAGAAAGAAGGCTGGCTCTAACGCCTTAGAGGAACGGTTCCTCGCCCGGCTTGTGGATGCCGCATTCGGTTTTGTCCCAACCACTCCAGCGCCCTGAACGCGGGTCTTCGCCTTCGGCAACCTGATTGGTGCAGGGGGAGCATCCAATGGATGGATATCCTTGCGCGACCAGCGGGTGGCGCGGCAGATCGTGCTCTTCGAAATAGGCTGCGATGTCTTCGGCGCTCCAGTCGATCAGCGGGTTGATCTTGAGACGGCCTTGGGCGTCGGAGGTGTCCAATTCGAAGCGCGGCAGATTGGCGCGGGTTGATGACTGGAATGCCTTGCGTCCCGTAAACGTCGCATCGAATTCGGCTAAGGCTTTTGCCAGCGGCTTCACCTTGCGGATCTCGCAGCAGCCATCGGGATCGTATGACCAGCGCAGGCCCGTTTCGTCCTTCGCCACAAGCTCTTCTTCGTCAGGCGTGAGGATACGCAGATTGGTGAGGCCAAGCTTCGCGACCAGCTCATCGCGATAGGTCAGCGTTTCGGCAAAGTGCTTTCCCGTATCCAGAAACAGCACGGGCACATCCGGATCAACCTGCGCAATCAGGTGCAACAGCACCGCGCTTTCGGCACCGAAGCTTGAAACAATGGCGATATCGCCGGCCAGATTGCCTTTGATAACCGCGTCGAGCCATTCCTGCGTGGAGGACCCGCGGAACATGCGGTTAAGGCGTACGGCGTCGTGTTCGACAAAACGCGGTGAGGCATCGAGGCGGTCGATCTTGCGCACTTCATTCATGACGCATTTCCTGGATGGTTTTCCGGCGGTCAGCGGCGCTCTGGTAGACATTGTCCCACGTTGCGAAGGCGCGCTTGGCGTCTTCTTCATCAAGCGGCTTGTCAGGCGCGAAAGCGTCAAACCCGCAACGGCGCATATGGCTGAGCTGGTCGATCAAAACATCTCCCACGGCGCGCAATTCACCGGTGTAGCCAGCCTCTCGCAGGATACGGGCCGCGGAATAGCCGCGACCATCGGCGAAGCTCGGGAAGTTCACCTCCACCAGAGCCAGCCGGTCAAGGTAAGGCAGAATCTCGCGAGCATCGTCGCCCGGTTCAATCCGGACAGCAGTGGCGTTGGTCTGGTCACAGCATGCGTCCACGGTCACGGTCGCATGGTCTGCAACCTCATCATCGCGGAACCGGAACTGGACTTCGTCAGGGCTGCGTCCGAGTGGGTTATCCATAGAGGGCCTCCTTGAACGGCTCCATGCCGATGCGGCGATAGGTATCGAGGAAGCGTTCGCCCTCTTCGCGTTTGTCGAGATAGACATCTGTGACGGTTTCAACCGCTTGCACCACGCCATCCTCATCGAAGCCTGGGCCTGTGATCTTTGCTAGGCTGACGTCCTCGGCTTCAGAACCGCCGAGCGAGAGCTGGTAGTTCTCTTTGCCCTTCTTATCGACGCCAAGGATGCCGATATGGCCGGCATGGTGGTGCCCGCATGCGTTGATACAGCCAGAGATCTTCAGCTTAAGCTCACCCAGCGTTTCAGTCCGTTTTTTGGCTGCGAAGTTCTCGGAAATGCGCTGGGCAACCGTGATCGAACGGGCATTGGCCAGTGCACAGTAATCTAGGCCGGGGCAGGCTATGATATCCTCGACCGTATCAAGGTTGGGAGCGCCCAGACCCGCAGCGTCCAACTCCGTCCAAAGCGCGTGGAGATCGGCGATCTTCACATGCGGCAGAACGATGTTCTGCGTGTGCATCACGCGCAGCTCATCAAAGCTGTATTGTTTCGCGAGGCGGGCCATGATGCGGATTTGCTCACCCGTGGCATCACCCGGAATGCCGCCGACGGGTTTCAGCGAAATGACCGCGCTGACGTAGCTATCATGCTTGTGGCGCACCGTGTTGCGATCCACCCACAGCGCGAAGTCGGGGTCTGAACGGTCGACGGTCTTGGGGCCATCCTCGAATGGCGGATTGGCAAAGAACGGCTTGATCTCGCTCCAGCTCCTCACGCGGCGGTTCCACGCCCTGCTCAAGCATGTGAGCAAATTCTTCTTCGACCTGGCGGGTGTACTCATCCTTGCCCAGCTCATGGACGAGAATCTTGATACGCGCCTTGTACTTGTTGTCGCGCCGTCCGTAGCGATTGTAGACGCGCAAACACGCCTCGGCGTAGGTCACCAGTTGGTCGAGCGGCACGAAATCGCGGATCATCGGCGCGATCATCGGGGTGCGACCCATGCCGCCTCCGACAAAGAAACGTGCGCCGATTTCGCAAGCATCATTCTTCATGATCTGGATGCCGATATCGTGCAGCCGCATCGCCGCGCGGTCTTTCTCGGCGGCGATAACCGCAATCTTGAACTTGCGCGGCAGGTAGGTGAATTCCGGATGGAAGCTCGACCACTGACGCAGCAGCTCAGCGTACGGACGCGGATCGACCAATTCGTCATGCGATGCACCGGCAAAGTGATCGCTCGAAATGTTGCGGATGCAGTTTCCGCTGGTCTGGATCGCGTGCATTTCGACCTTGGACAGGTCGGCAAGGATGTCGGCGGCGTCCTCCAGCTTGATCCAGTTGTATTGAATGTTCTGCCGCGTGGTAAAGTGGCCGTATCCGCGGTCATACTTGTCCGCGATATCGCCCAAAGCGGTCATCTGTGTGGAATTGAGCGTGCCATAGGGGATCGCAACGCGCAGCATGTAGGCGTGAAGTTGCAGGTAAAGCCCGTTCATCAACCGCAGCGGCTTGAATTGGTCTTCGGTCAGCTTGCCTTCGAGCCGACGGCGCGCCTGATCGCGGAATTCCTCGACGCGGGCATCGACCATAGCTTGGTCATATTGGTCGTACTTGTACATTAGATAACCCAGTCCAGAGCTTCGGGGTCTTGCGGTTTCAGCGTGAGATCGGGCCGCACCGTTGGGCCGAGCGCGCGCACGCGGTCCTTGATATGGGCAGGGCGGACGCTGCCATCTTCCTCGCGCGTCGCGTCGATCACGTACGGGACGTTCACACGGCGTGCGGCTTCCTCGGCGGCGAGTATTTCCTCGGCACGCTCACCGGCATCGGCGGCTTGATCAACGTGGCGTGACCAGCCTTCGCCGGTCCACCAGACGACATCGCCTGTCTTCAGATCGTTTCCGGTCACAACTCTCACTGGGCAGCCTCCAAAGCTGTTTGGGCCACAACGACATCTTCGCGCGCCGTGACTTCGCCGATCACAATCAAGGCAGGGCTTTTGATTGCCTCGCGCTCGACCAGTTCGGGCAATGCAGCGAGGCAGCCGCGCACAACGCGCATGTTGGCGCGCGCGGCGTTCTCGATCACGGCCACAGGCACATCGGGTGTGAGGCCATCGGTCATCAACTTCTCGGCAATCTGCGGAGCGGTTTTGACGCCCATGTAGATCACAAGAGTACGGCCTTTGCCTGCAAGACCGGACCAGTCTTGGTCTGAAAGCCCTTTGCATTGGCCCGCAACGAAGCTGACGATGCTGGATGCATCACGGTGTGTAAGGGCGATTTGCGCGGCGGCAGCGGCACCGTTTGCCGCGCTGATCCCCGGCACTATCTCGACCGGAACGCCGTGGGCTTTCGCCAGTTCGGCCTCTTCGCCGCCACGCCCAAAGATCAGCGGATCTCCTCCTTTGAGCCTGACCACGTCACGGCCTTGCTGTGCCTCGCGGACCAACAACAGGTTGATCTCGTCCTGCGGCAAGGTGTGGTGCGCGCGGCTCTTTGCAACTGAGACGAGCCGCGCGCGGGGGGATGCCAGATCCAGAATGTCTTTGCTTACAAGTCCGTCATGGACGACGACTTCGGCGCGCTCGAGCAATCGCGCAGCGCGCAGGGTGAGGAGATCCGGGTCACCCGGGCCTGCGCCGACAAGATAAATGGTTCCAACGTGTTCCATGACGACCGAAATGGTCGAGCAACGCAGTGTGCGCCAGCGAGAAAGGATTGGCAGCGCTTAAGGAAAGCTATTGTGCTGTTCTGGAACGTTTGCGCAGTCAGGCTTTTCCGCCGCTCATCAACTCCACCAGTTGATCCAGTTGCTTGCTGGATCGCAGGTGCAAATCGCGTTGGGGGAAGGGGATTTCGATGTCGTTCTCTTTGAACAGGTGCCAGATGCGCATGTAAACGTCGGAGCGGATATTGGCGATCCCGCCTTCGGGATCCTGAATCCAGAAGCGCAGCTCGAAATCGACTGAATTGTCGCCAAAGCCCATAAGATTGACGCGTGGCTTTGGGATGTTGAGCACTCGATCGACGTCTTCTGCCGCTTGGTAGAGCAGCTTCGTCACCAGATCGAGATCGCTGTCATAGGAGACACCGACGGGTGCCTTCACGCGCACATCCTTGGAGCTGTAAGACCAGTTTACGACCTGATTGATCATCAGGTTCTCGTTCGGGATGAGGTGCTCGGTCCGATCGCGGGTGATGACAGAGATGGCGCGAATGCCAATCTTACGAATTTGCCCGACGGCTTCATTGCCAGCCTGATCCGTAACCGAAATAACGTCGCCCGGCTTGATCGATTTGTCGAGCAGCAGGAGTATGCCCGAAATCAGGTTGCCGAAGGTTTTCTGCAGACCAAAGCCGATCGCCAGACCAAAGGCGCCGCCGAAGAAGGCGAGGGCCGTCAGGTCTAGCCCGACCAGGTCAACGGTGACGAAGAACGCCGCCGTCCAGATTATGATGGTCAGAAGCTTCTCTGCGAGCAATTTTTGCGCTTGGTCAAAGCGACTGGCGCGCCTCAATAATCGGCGTGCGATGCGTGTCAGGAACCATGCGACAGTGGCGACTAGCGCGATGGTCGCCATGAGAAACAAGACGTCGAATACGGAGATGCGAACCGAGCCGATCACGAGCGCCCAGCTATCCAGCGTATCGACGAGAGCCGCGCTGGTCTCGCCGGTTGCTGCGATACCTTCCTTTGCGTCTTCGGCTACCGAGACCACTTCTGCGACTTCGGGTTCTTCGGCAACATCCTCTGGGGCCGCTTCGCTTTCGGCTTCGACACCTTCAGCACCGCTATCTTCAGTCGCGGCTTCGGCGGTTTCCTCGCTTTCGGCAGCGGGATCGACGGTGTCTGTCGCAGAGGTGGGTAGAGTTGCACTCATCGTGGTCAGCAGTCCAATCTTGCCAGCGCCTGCGCGAGGTCCGCGATCAGGTCTTCGGGTTCTTCAAGCCCGATAGATAGGCGAATGGCGACACGCTGGCCAGTATCGCTGGTCGTTAGTGGCGGCATGACGTCGCGGTATTGATGTGGGAAGATGGGTAGGGCGAGGCTTTCAAACCCGCCCCAGCTGTACCCGATGCCGAACAGATCGAGCGCATCAACCACGTGGCCATTGGCCACTTCATCTTCGGTGTTGAGGATGAAGCTGAACAGTCCACATCCGCCGTTGAAGTCGCGTTTCCAAATGTCGTGGCCAGGTGAGCTGGGAACCATCGGGCAAAGCACCTCTGAGACCTGCGGCTGATCTGACAGCCACCGCGCGATTTGAAGCGCACTTTCGGTCGATTTCTCCAGCCGGACGGGCATTGTCCGCAAGCCGCGCGCGGCGAGCGCCGCGTCATCAGGAGAGACGACCTGACCCAATTGCTGCGAAGTGCGGCGCAGCGCGCGATACCACCGTTCGCCTGCGCTGGCCGATCCCATCATCAGATCCGAATGCCCGCCGACATGCTTCGAAAGGCTCATCATGGTGATGTCACAGCCATGTTCGAGTGGGGCGAAGCCCAGCGGGCTGGCCCATGTGTTGTCGATCAAGGTCACGGCCCCTTTGGCGTGCGCGATCTCACACAGGGCCGGGATATCGCACACTTCCATCGTCAGACTACCAGGGCTTTCGAACCAAACAGCGCGGGGGCTGTGTTCGTCAACAAGCACCTTGAACCCATCAATATCGAGCGGATCGAAGAAGGTGCTGGTGATCCCCATCCGCTTGAGCAGACCCGTCGCCATCGCGCGAGAGGGATCATAGGCGTTGTCGGTTATGAGCAGGTGATCACCCGGTTTGAGCACTGCGAGCAAACACCCCGCAATCGCTGCAACGCCGCTGGGATAGAGCACGGTCCCGTGTGCTTTGGGCTCCATCCCGGTTAGCGCTTCGGCGAGGGACCACTGCGTAGGTGCCCCCCTGCGACCATAGAAGAAGTCGCCGTCCTCGTTCGATTTCAGTGCGGCCTTGCGATCAGCCTCGGTGTCATAAAGGTGGGTGGAGGCCCGAGTGACGGGCGTGTTGACGACCTTGCCGGTCCATTCCTCCCGCCGTCCAGCTCGGGTGGCTTTTGTGGCAGGTCCAATCTTGGAGTTGTCGCCGCTGCTCATGCTGGACCTTGCGCTTTAGGAGTGTCGGGATCGGCGCTCCAATCGACCCAGCTGCCGTCGTACAGTGCAGTTTGTTTTGCGCCGATCAGGTGCAGCGCGAACAACAGGACACTCGCGGTGACGCCGCTGCCGCAGGTTGTCACGACAGGTTGTGTCGGATCGACGCCGGTTGCTTCAAAAAGCGCGCGCAATTCGCCGGGCGATTTGTAGCAGCCGTCGGCGTCAAAGACCTGCCCGAAGGGTAGGTTGAGCGATCCAGGAATACGGCCGTTTTCGCCGCCATGGACGGGGTCGACGCCTGTGCCGAACACTCGGTCCACTGCGCGCGCATCGAGAACCTGCTCGGCGTTGGTGTCGAGGTTGGCGAGAAGATCGGCCTTCATGCGCACATGCTCCGGCTTGGGAAGGTCAATCGCCGGTGCTGGTGTGATGTCTGCTGTGCCGCTTTCGATCGTCCTATCCTCGGCCTTCCATTTGGCGAGGCCACCATCGAGAATTGCCACCTTTTCAAGGCCATGCGCAGTCAGCAGAAACCACGCCCGTGCGGCGGTCTTCACTGCGCTGTCGTCATAGACCACGATCCGATGGTCACGCGTCACACCAAGCTTCGCCAACCGCTCTGCCAATTGCGCCGAGTTGGGCATCGCCTGAGGTACAGGGGAATTCGCATCCGTAAGGCTCGCAAGGTCCAAAAACCGTGCGCCGGGAATGTGGGCCTGCTCAAACTCGGCCAGGGCGTCGCGATTGGCGGCGGGCAGGTGCCGTGAAGCATCGATCACCAACAGATCATCGTCATCCAGATGATCGGCCAGCCATTGGCTGGAAACGAGGCTTGGAAGCGGGTTGGTCATGCGGTGATGGGAGTAGCGCGCCCGCGCCACCGCGCCAAGTCCGCAGCGCTAAAGCTTGATCTCGCGCGCGCCGAGGCCGGGAATGCCGCCGGGTGGCATATCAAGCGGGATAGGCTGCAATCGCCCTTGCGCTGCGCTGCTTGGCAGGCCGACCACATAGCTGCGCGTGCTGGCCGTCTGCCCTGCGCCTTCGATGGTGAGATGAAGCAGCGGAATGAACAGCGGCTTTTGCCCCTGCATGATCGCGCGGACCTGAGCCAATGGAAGCTGGATTTGTCCGGTGATCGAGCGGCTTTGATGCGGGCCGATCCGCTCGACGGTCTCGATCGGCTGGCCCGCGCCAACGGGAGTCGCATTGGCCGAACCGCGTTCCGCGCTGGCAAGCTGAGCGGCGACCGACAGGTCTCGCACCGCACGCTCTGAGCGGTTGGCGAAATTCACCCGGAAATCGAGAGTGAACATCATCACGCTGCGCGATCCGCCAACTATATCGACGGTGACATCCACACGTTGCGCCGAAGCGGCGGCTGCGAACCCTTCTTGCCCTTCTGAAGCGGCAGCAAGTTCGGGGCGAGGCAGAGCCCTGGGAGCAGCCGCACGTTTTTGTTTCCAGAACAGCGCGCCAAACACTAATCCCAACAGCCCGATCAGCCCGGCAATCCACCACCAAAGCGGTGTGCCTTCTTCGTCATCCGATGGTGTTGCCGAAGGAAGCGCAGGTGGTCCGGTATCAATCGAAGGGGTCGCAACAGGCGCATTGGCCGATGGCGTGGCCTCCGATGCTGGAAGGTCGCTCGCCGACCCATCACCCGCGTCGTCGCTTGTCGTGCCCTGAACCGGTGTTCCGGCCACGGATGGCAAAGTGGAGGACGGGGTTTGGCTACCCGATGGCGTGGGCGCTGTTGTTCGTGTCGGTTCGGGCGCTGGCTGGCTGGCAGAAGGCGTCGGCGTTGGCTGCGCAGCAGTGGCTGTGGGCGCTGGTGTTGGTGTCGGGGTCGGCGCGTCAGTGCGGATGGCCCGCGGCCCGATGCGCACGCCGGAGCGTTCGTCCTCTGGCCCTTGCGGCGCAGGCGTGGGTGTCGGCGCGGTGGGGGGCAAGTCAAACGATCCGCGCGATTGCGCGGCGGCCGGAGAGGTCATCAGCACCGTCGCCATAGCCAGCACAGACGCGGACAACGCGCCGGCTTTGCCGACGATCAGGCTATTGTTCGAAGAAGATGACGGGTTGCGCACGCGGCCGTTTTACCGATTACAGATGTGGTTTGCGTGAACGGTCACATAGATATCCGTTCGCCAAGGTCCAGTTCCCCGCTTGCACTGCCCGTGCTTTCACGGCAACAGCGCGGCATTCGCATCACACCTGAACCGAGCCGATAGAGCGACCAAATGAACGATACACCGCAGTTTCTGGGCAAAGACACGCCCCTGCCGCAGTCCCCCGAAGAGGCCGTGCTCGATTACGTGCCCAATCCGCGCAAGGGCGCGATGTTTTGTGTTCGCTTCGTCTCGCCGGAATTCACGTCGCTGTGTCCGGTGACGAACCAGCCCGATTTTGCACATCTCGTGATCGATTATGCACCGGGCGAAACCATTGTGGAATCGAAGAGCCTCAAGCTCTTCCTTGGCTCGTTCCGTAACCACAACGGATTCCACGAAGACGTAACAGTTGGCATCGGCCTGCGCCTGTTTGACGAGATGAAACCGCAATGGCTGCGCATCGGCGGATATTGGTACCCACGCGGCGGCATTCCGATCGACGTTTTCTGGCAAAGCGGCGCCCCACCAGAGGGACTTTGGCTGCCCGATCAGGGTGTCGCGCCCTATCGCGGTCGGGGATAGAAATAAGTAGAAACACGAATTTCGTGCCGGAATCGGGTATAGAGGACTGATGATGCACGCGTTTCGATATGTCGGGTCCACAACCGCCCGTACAGCGTTGTTGGCTGCGAGCGCCGTATCGGCGTCGTCAGCATTCGCGCAAAACGCACCTTTGCCGATTGTCGGGCCGAGCGCTGAAGACGCGGTGCCCAGCATCTCTGATGGAGTGGGCCGCGAGGTCTTCGAAACGGCAAGCGTCGCGGCGCAGTCGGTCGATCGCCGAGAGGTTGGTGATGGGGCGAATATCTGGGGGCAAGTCATCGTGCGCGGTGCCGAACAAGATGCCCTTTCGACGCTGTCAGACGGTTACGATAGCGACCAGTTGATCTTCACCCTTGGCGCAGACTTTCAGGTTTCCGACGACATCCGCGTCGGCCTGGTCGGCAGCTACGCTGATATCTCCAATCAGGATCTGCGCGGCGATGTCGCCCCGACAGAAACGTCAGAGGCCGACAGTTTCAAATTGGGTGCCTATGCGGTTGTGTCCGTATTCGATCGCGGCCTCTTCAGCGCAGAATTCGCCTACCTTACTGGCGAAGCCGAGTCCGCACGCAGCGGAGCATTCGGGCCAATCGTTTCTGATTTCGGCTTTGATGGTTTCTACGGCCGAGCGACACTTTCCTACGACATTATCCCTGACGAAAACGTCTCGGTCATTCCTAGCATCGGCGTCAATTTTGCCCGTGTGAATTTTGACGACACGCAGGAGGTGGGCGGTTTCAACTTCTTCGTTGAGCGTGGCGATGCCGAGTATGGCGAATTGCGCGGCGGCCTGACCTTTGGCGCGAAATTGTCCGAAGGGGTGCAGGGCTTTGCCAGCGGGACCATCATTCGAGATCTGGAAGGGTCAACCCGAAGCTTCCGCCTCAGCTCAACACAGCTCCCTACGTTCAGCGCGGTAATGCCGCGCCGCGATCTCGACCGGTTCGAGCTAACCGCGGGCGTGAGCGTGGATTTGACCAAGAACGCTGTGCTCGATCTCGGGTATCATGGCGATTTCAACGAAGGCTATGGCGGCCATGCGGTCCGCGCATCCGTGCGTTTGCGGCTCTAGCTTCGCGCCTTGATAATCTGCTTGTTGCGGGCGTCGACTATCCGGAATGCTTTGAAGACCGGAAAGTCCTCGTCCACCCGACCTTCGTGGCCGAGCAACCAGATTTGCTGGTAGAACCAGTATATCCCCGCAAATCCGTTCATCGCTTTCATCATCTGAAGCGATTTTAGGAAGCCCAGCCAGCTTGGGATCAGGTCAAGGTTGTCTTCAAAGCGGGGCAGATCGCCGCGCCCTTCGATCAATTGCTTGGGTGCATCAGTGACAACGCATAGCGGGCGCCCAAGTCCGATCACATCAGCTGCACCCATTTCCAGCGCCTGCTCCATCGCCGCACGGGTGCGGAACCCGCCGGTGACCATCAACGGCACTTTGACATGGTCCTGCATCGCTTTGGCGAAATCGACGAAATAGGCCTCGCGCGCGGCAGTCGATGGGGCCACGTTCTGCGCCTCTTCCTCTTCCATCCCTTCAATGCCCATCAGTTTGGGTTGCTCGTAGGAGCCACCTGATATCTCGATCAGGTCAACCGATGCCTCTTCGAGCCATTTGACGACCTGAAGGCTGTCTTCAAAGGCGAAGCCGCCTTTTTGGAAGTCCGCGCTGTTGAGTTTTACCGAGATCGGGAACTTCGGCCCCACGGCGGCGCGAGTGGCTTTGACCACATTGATCAGCAGCCGTGCGCGGTTCTCGAGACTACCGCCATACTCATCGGTGCGCAGGTTCGAGCGCGGCGAGAGGAATTGCGAGATCAGATAGCCGTGTGCTCCATGGATCTGCACGCCGGTGAAGTCCGCATCCTGACACGCCTTCGCGGCAATGGCCCACCGCGCGACGAGGTCTTCGATCTCCGCAACAGTCAGCGGAGTGGGCTTGCCGAACTGGCCGCCGGGCAGAGCGAGCTTCACATCAGAGGCCGATTTCGGATTGGGGTTCACCAGTTTTTGTGTCTGGCGCCCGCCATGGCTGATCTGGGCCCAAAGGTGATTGCCCGCCCGCGTGCCTGCTTCGGCCCAACTCTTCAGCCGCGCTGCCATCTCAGCATCCGGCTCGCGATCGACGACCACATTACCCGGACGTTCGAGATGATCTTTGTCGATGATGATATTGCCGGTCAGCAGCATCCCCGCTCCGCCATCAGCCCAAATGCCATAAAGGCGTTCCAGCTCTGGCGTGGGTAAGCCATCGGGCGTGGCAAGCCCCTCGGTCATGGCTGCCTTAGAAATGCGATTGGGAAGCACAGCCCCACATGGAAGCGTAAGTGGTTCGGCGAGGCGGGATGCGGTCATGACGTTGCTCAATTAGTTTCGGAATGAAACTTATCTAGCAGCGATGAGCGGAAACGCAAATCGGCCGCACTTGTGCGGCGACAAGGGGACGTTTGCGATGGAGGGAAGTGGTGCCGGCTGCAGGAGTCGAACCCGCGGCCTGATGATTACAAATCGCAATGCCGCTTTGTTTTTATTGAACTTTTTTGTAAACTCCTGGGGTTTTGGATCAATAACCTCAATGGCTTGCGTCCGCAGTGTAAACTTTTTTCCTTCGCGCAAAGAGATCCAATTGGCAGCAGGGATCGTTATGGAAGGGGGCATTCGCATTTGATCCTGCTTTTCTTTGCTAGCTGTATGATCAAGTGGAGGTTGAGCCACGGCTTGTTCAATTGACTCAATTGAGTATTGGGGCATAGATCAATGCAGTATTTCAGGGGATTGTATGGACAGGGTGCCGTTTATTTTCTGTCGCTATTCTGCGCAGATTGATGATGACGAACTAGATCATGTTGGGCTTTTGCAAGCTCTAACTGATATACAGGGGCAGTATCTTCCACATGGAAAGAAAGCTGAAAAAGAGAAGCTAAATGACGTTGTCGTTATGAGGCCCCGCGGCCTTGATATTGACGACGAACATGTGGTGACTTGGGCGGTGGGGCACATGCCTGGGCAAAGAGTGAAAACTAGCTACGATGCTACCAACCAGGTCATCAAGCAAAGGGTCGAGAAAGACGACCACATAATCTTCTCGGATGTTATCGCGATCCCCAGGTTGGGAGCAATGGCTGTGACAGATCGTCAGAGCGCGTTGCATATGGGTGGTAAGGTCGCTCTTTCACGTACCCGTTCCGCCTTTAAGTTCATGGATGGAGGGCACTTCAACTTCACCTTCCTTGCCCCTGGTGACGTTACGGCGATGATGAGTGCCCTTAATCTGACGGAGTACTCGTACACAGTTCGGCGCATCAATCCTACGCCGCCTGGAGTATTGGCGGCGGCATTTGATGCATCAATGAAGGAAGAGGGCATCGGCAAAATGCGTGGCGTGGCAACACCAATGGCTGATGAAGATATGAAGATTGATAAGGGATTGATTGCCCAGACCGCAGAACTTGCATCCGGCGGATACGGAGTCTTGGGTTTCAAAGGAGAAACCGAAGCGGGCAGCACCGCACAAGTTAAGAAGCCCCAATTCAGCTATGAGAAATCGCAAAACCTCAAGCAAATGAAGAAAGAGCAGCCGCTACGCGTGATCATCGAAGAAGAGGGTGAGGATCAGATTCTTGCTAGCGTTGTGGCTGAACTTGTGCGATTTTATGACTTAGATGGACAGACCGGGAATACTGAAGAGCCTGATTGATTCATGGCAACTGACGCTTGAACACGGCAAGCCGCACGACCTCATACCCTATTGGATCATGGGCTCAATTGGTACCGGCGCGATCATAGCTGGATTGCTTCCAAAAAATTTCTGGGACGGCAGTAAGCTCGATGTGTCAGTTGCGGTTCTCTCAGGTCTACTGACGTTTAATGGGATTATCCTGGCGCTATGCTGGTCGGCTTTCGGCAAGATCTATGAAATCATCGGTGCCGGAAAATTCTCGGCTCACCTTCGCAAGCACAAGCTGCTGAACCAGTATCTGATGAGCGTCGGGTATTGTCACGCCGTTCAGATCCTCTCGATCGCTCTGACAGGCTTGGCGCTGTTCGCTCTATGGCTGCCGCTCCAAACTTGGGCGATGCAGGTGGCGGTAGGCGGGTCAATTGCTGCCAGCATCTACGCGCTACGCCAAGGCGTTGCGACGTCGACTGTGATGCAGGACCTCATCTGGCGGAAGGCTACCTATGACGCGGAGGATAAAAGCATCAAGCCAGCTGCGGCGACAGGATGATTCGAAATCGGCTGTTCTCGCTAGAAAGATGGATTTTTCTTGTAGACCGCCGAAAATCGGCAAAAAGTTTACAAAAGTTTCAATTTGAAACTAGCGCTAAGTCATTGAAAAGTGGTGCCGGCTGCAGGAGTCGAACCCGCGGCCTGATGATTACAAATCAACTGCTCTACCAACTGAGCTAAGCCGGCACGTGTTTCGGCGCGTTTGCGAGGCGGTCCTCTAGTGCAATCGCCTGCCTTGCTCAAGAGGCTTTGCGATCACAAAAACATTCTGGACCGATTTACCTGCGCTGGCTAATCCAAGCGCATGAAAACACGCATGCTTTCGCTCGCTTTCTTTGGCTTAGCTCAGGCAGTCTCGGCACCCATCGCCGCGAAAGATTCGTCTGCTTCGACCGGGCAGGCGGACGATGCGTTTCACTTCGCGGTCAAATCCGAAGGCAAATGGGGGGTCGTCAACTCGCAGGGTGAGTTCGTTATTCCGGCGCAATATGACGATGCGGACGTTTGGCCGAACGGCATGGTGCGGGTTCGCCAAGACGGCTTGTATGGCGTCCTCAGCTTGGATGGCACTCCAATCATTCCGATGACATTCAAGCGGATCGACAATTTTGGCGAAAGGGATTTCACCTATGCCAAGATTGCCGATGGCGAAGTGATTATTGATCGCGCGGGCAAAGTGATCCTCGGCCCCGGTTTCGGGTCAATTCACAGTTTTGATGGTGAGCGCAGTTTTGAGGTGTCCAACGGGCGACTGAGTGGTGTGGTCACGCTGGATTGCGAATGGGTGCTTGAGCCAGGCTTTCGCAGAATTGGCTATATCAAGGAAAACGGCCTCGCACTGGCGGTTACGTCCGACAACCGGCGCGGCTTTGTCGATGCCCAAGGCAATTGGGTGATCGCGCCAGAAGACCACAATTTTGAACGTTTATGGGACTTCGACAAGAATGGCCTTGCCGGTGCGAAATCAGGAGGGAAATGGGGCTTCATTGATGCGCGCGGCGAATGGGTGGTTGAACCCTTTGCGACTGGCGGAACGCCTCCCTTCTTCTATGGGGATCCCCCACGCGCGCGTGCAAAGGTAAGCGGCAAGTATGGATTGGTCGACATGCGAGGCCAATTCGTTGTGCCCCCAGAGTATGACTTCACGGGCGGAGGTGGCAGCGGTGTCTACGTCTTCACCAAAGATGGCAAATCTGGCGCGTTCGACCATACCGGCAAGATAGTCATTCCGTTCGAATACGACAAAATCGGATGGATAATGAACGGCGATACGGTCAAGGTGACCAAAGACGGACGCGAAACAATTCTTGATCGCACCGGAAAAGAGGTTGCCGAAGCCGGTTTTAAGTGGACCAATTATAACACATTCCGCGGTTGGCGCGCGGCCCAAAAGGACGGAAAATGGGGCGCTGTTAACGAGAATCGTGAGTGGGTCCTAGCCCCGGTCTTTGAATGCGTTGACTATTGCTACCGAGGCGTAGTTACCCCGCCGACGTTAACCGCCGTGAGCCCGTCTGGTCCGCGCTTCACCACCGACGATATCGAAAATCCGCGCAAGCAAGAGTGGTGCCGCGTTGACGATTGATCGGGCTTATTTCTTCACCCGCCAATTCTTCCGGTAGGTCGATTCCTCGGTGTATTTGCGCCGCTTGGCCTCTTCTTGCTCGGCCAGTTCGTCTACTGTTGAGGCTCGCGCGCCGTGGTCCTTTGCCAGCGCATCGCGCCGGACGGGGATCACCTGAATGATGGGCGTACCTGCGGGCAGAGTAATTTCCTGCGGCCCGCCGCTCCAGACAAAGGGGAAGTTGATCGTGGTCGCGAAATGGTCGCAATCGACGAGGCCCGAGAAACAGTAGAACGGCAATTCGGGCCGGTTCATCACAGGCTGGAACAGCACCGAATAGCCATCGGGAACTTTGATCCGCCAAGGATTGATGAATTTGAGCGGCATGACATGCGCAAAAGGAGGGTTTGGTGCGCCCAACTGGCCGGGATGATGCTGTTCGATCGGCTGGAATGCGCAGGTGTCTGCCCAGCGGATATCCAGTCCCAGACCATCTTCACGTTGGCCGAAGGTGATATCGTATGGCAGCGGAATGACATAACCGAGCGAGAACGCGTCGGTGACTGGCAGACACGCCTTGACCGTTAGGGCGGGGAGACCATGTGCGTCGGGCATCCCCATTTCGCGATCCATCTGTTTGAACCAGTCGGGCGCAAAGCGGATTGCGGGCTGCGGCTCGGGGATCGTTCCGAGAAGCTCAGGATCGCACAGGAATTCGATTTTGGGCGTGTGGCTCATGCCCAGTGGGTGGCTTAAAGCGCGCCGAACGTCCAGCCTTCGGTATAGGCGATTTCGGCGGTGAGGCAGCTTGGTTCCCAGCGCTCTGGTTCGTCCGCGACTGTGCGCAGCCACGCGGCGGTGAGCAGCGCGTCGGAGGAATGGTCGTCGATCTCACCCACCTCGTCCACCGGCGGGCAATCGAGCACTTCCAAAGCGGCGTTGAGATCTGCGAAAGTGAGCAGCTTGGTGCGGGCACCGAGATTGGCGGTCTCGCGGCTGGCGAGGCCGGTGTAAATCTCCACCAGCATGGATCCGCCTTTGGTGATGCGCTTCTCGGGAATCGGGTCGAAAGGCCAGACGGGCAGGTGCCCCTGCAAATGGTGCAGCATGCGCATGCCGGTGAGTGAACTCTTCCCCACCTGAGCCGCACCGACGAGGTTGAAATTGCTAACTGGACGGCATTGCTGGCGACGTTGCGCGATCTCGGCCTCGCGCATTCGACCCTCGCGTGACCCAGCGCCTGGCAGCAGGAAGCGGTCGCCTTCGTCACCTTTACCGTGGCGGAAGTATCGCCGGGCCTCCGGGTGATCGACAAAGCTGTGCGCGCCCAGATGCGGATCGTGCTGGCAAATCGCATCGATCAGCGCCCACAGACGTTTGGCGCTTTTCGGGCTGTCTTCCCAACCGGGGAAGAAGGCGCCCGCATCTTGAAAGGGTAGGCTGATCCCCAGATCGACGCCGACTAGCGTGTTGGCAGGCAGTTCGTCGCGCAGGATTTCGAACACATCTTCGCGGCTCCACCCACCTTTCGGGGGTTTAACCAGCACTGGTGGTCCGCCCGCACCCTCAGCAATCGCAAGCGCGATGCCTTTGTGGCGTTCGCCCTTTGCGCCTGACCAATCGACGGCAAGGAAATGATCCCACTCCCTCATTGGCCGCGTTCCTCGCGCAAGCGGTTCCAGTACTCGATCCGTTCTTTCACCTTGCGTTCAAAGCCGCGCTCGACCGGTTCGTAAAAGGTCTGCGGCTCCATTCCCTCAGGCCAGTAATTGTCGCCAGAGAAGCCGTCTTCGGCCTCGTGGTCATAAGAGTAGCCCTCGCCGTACCCGATTTCCTTCATCAGCTTGGTCGGCGCGTTGAGGATGTTGGCGGGCGGCATCAGACTGCCGGTTTCTTTGGCGGCCTTGAACGAGGCTTTCTGCGCGGCATAGGCGGCGTTCGATTTGGGCGCGGTGGCGCAATAGAGGCACGCTTGCACAATCGCGAGTTCGCCCTCCGGGCTGCCGAGGAATTCGTAAGCGTCCTTGGCGGCTAAGCACTGTGTAAGCGCCTGCGGATCGGCGAGGCCGATATCCTCGCTGGCAAAACGGACAAGACGGCGAAGGACGTAGAGAGGCTCCTCACCCGCCGTCAGCATCCGCGCCATGTAATAAAGCGCAGCCTGTGGGTCTGATCCGCGCAAGCTCTTATGCAGCGCGCTGATGAGGTTGTAATGCCCGTCACGATCCTTGTCGTAGACCGCGACGCGGCGCTGCAGGAACTTGCCAAGGCCCGCCGGATCGAGAGGTTCGGGAATGTTGGCGTTGTAGAGTGTTTCAGCCTGACCCAGCAGGAAGCGTCCGTCGCCATCGGCGCTTGCGATCAGAGCGGCCCGCGCATCATCGGTGAGGGGGAGGGGCCTTCGAGCTCCTCAGCGCGGGTCAGCAGGGCTTCAAGCGCGGCATGATCAAGCCGTTCAAGGATCAGCACCTGCGCGCGGCTGAGTAGCGCGGCATTCAATGCAAAACTGGGGTTTTCGGTAGTAGCGCCGACAAGAGTCACCGTCCCGCGTTCCACGAAGGGCAAGAACCCGTCCTGTTGGGCGCGGTTGAAGCGGTGGATCTCGTCCACGAAAAGCAGAGTGGTCTTGCCCGCCGCCGCCATCTTGTCCGCTTCGGCAAAGGCTTTCTTGAGGTCAGCGACGCCCGAGAACACCGCGCTGATGGAGACGAACCGCATCCCTACCGCATCGGCGAGAAGACGGGCGATGCTGGTCTTGCCGGTGCCGGGCGGTCCCCACAGGATCATGCTGGAGAGGCGTCCGGCTGCAACCATACGTCCGATGGCGCCTTCGGGACCAGTCAAATGGTCCTGCCCGATTACCTCGGCAAGCGACTGCGGACGCAAGCGGTCTGCAAGCGGGGCACGCGGATCGACCGGCGCGGCGCCGGCGCCCTTGTCGCCATGCGTCACATCATCATCTTGAAACAGGTCAGCCATTCATCCGCCGAGGTAAGCCATTCGTCGGAAAATGCCATCCCGCACTTGAATAGATAGGTCTAAGATATATCTTGGAGCTATCTAAATGACCCCGGAGATATGAAATGACTTGGCAGAAATACGGAAAAGGCGGCTGGAATAACCTCGGGCCGATGATTGCGATGATGGCGGCTTCCGCTGCGAGCGAGTGGGAGGATGGCGAGCGCCGTCGTCCGCGCCGCGATCGCAACTGGCAGGATGGCCCCAAGCGACGCAAACGCCGTGGCCGCATGTTCGGCAGCGGAGAACTGCGCCTCGCGCTGTTGGCTCTGATCAATGAGGAGCCGCGCCACGGTTACGAACTGATCCGTGCCATCGAAGACATGACCGGTGGCGGTTATGCCCCGAGCCCAGGTGCGGTGTACCCAACGCTGCAAATGCTTGAGGAAGAAGGCCAGATCAAACAGGCCAAACCCAAAGGCAAAAGCGCGGACAGCGACGGCGACACGGGCAGCAAAAAGCCTTTCAAAGCCACCAAGTCGGGCAAAGCCGAGCTGAAAGAGCGCAGCGGCGAGGTCGATGAGCTAATGGGCCGCTTGGGCGAGCACGGCGAACGTGCCGAGCGTGTGAAAGAGAAGTCCCCCGATCTCTTCCGCGCTATGGGCAACCTCGCCAACGTTCTCAAGAACCGCGCCAAATCGGGCAAGCTCGATAAGGAAGCTGTCGACCAGATCGTCGACATCATCGACGAAGTCGCAAAGCGGATCGAGCGGCTTTAACCCCCGTTAACGCTCGACCCCGGTCCCGTCCGCGCAATCGTTAACCGGTTTGCGCGGGCGGGCTTTGTCGTTCTAGGTTCCTCTTTCAGGATTGGGAGAGGGATTATGAACGATACGATTGGTGCGCCGTCGAAGGCGCCAATGCACCTTTGGGCTGTGGGCATTTTGACACTGCTTTGGAACAGTGTCGGCGGCTTCAGCTACACGATGACCCGGCTGGGCAAGCTTGAACAATTGGGCATGGGCGAAGCCGAGATCGCATTTTTCGAAAGCGCGCCTCTGTGGTCAAACTTCTTCTGGGCGCTCGGCGTCTGGGGTGCGATTGCCGGATCGGTGCTGATCTTGCTGCGCTCGCGCTATGCGGTTCATGCGGTGATTATCGCGATTATCGGTCTGCTTGGCTCGAATACGTGGCAATATGCGATTGCGACCGACATGCCGGAAAGCCTGCAAAGCCCTGCGCTTACGATCATGATCTGGGTCACGACCCTGTTCATGCTGTTCTACGCGACACGCATGACCCGTGCAGGCGTGCTCAAGTAAGCTCTAGGCTGAACCCTTAGCCTCGTCGATCGCGCGCTCTTTGTCCTGCAGCGCGCGCCGCTCTTCGATCAAGCGGACGTAAGCATCGGCAACCACGCGGTTGATCGCGGGCCAGCTGTATTCGCTGCTGCGCGCTTCGCCAGCGGCGCCGTGTGCCGCGCGTAGGTCGGCGTCCGTGCAATAGGGCGCGATGGCATCGGCAAAGCGGCTGGCGGTTTCCTCGGTTCTCTTACCCGGAGGCACCAGCCGACCGGTTTCGCCTTCGACCACGAGGCTGGCCGCGCCTGTTGCGCTGGCAGCGACCACCGGAAGTCCCGCAGCCATGGCTTCAAGCGTCACATTGCCGAATGTCTCGGTGATTGAGGGGTTGAAGAAGATGTCGCCACTCGCGACTGCTTTGCCGAGATCCGCTCCGGTCTGCATCCCGGCAAAGATTCCGCCGGGCAGGGCGTTTTCGAACCAACCGCGCGCGGGACCATCTCCGATCACCAGCACTTTATGCGGCACCTGTTTTTTGCGCAGCTGGACTATGGTTTCTGCAAAGACATCCAGCCCCTTTTCCATAACCAAGCGGCCAAGGAAGACCACCGCAACATCATCATCGGCTAGGCCAAGAGAGCGGCGCCATTCCATATCGCGCTTGTCGCTGGAGAAGACATCGCGGTTCACGCCGCGCGTCCACAGGCCGATATCGTCGTGCATCTCCTGCTTCAGTAGCTCATCGATCATCGAGTGCGAGGGGGCAACCAGCGCGTCGCAGCGATTGTAGAACCGCTTGAGCATCTTCACGACCAATGGCTCCATAAAACCCAGACCGTAATAGCGCGGGTAAGTCTCGAACCGGGTGTGGACAGAAGCAAGCACCGGAATGTCGCGATCCTGAGCCCACCGCAGCGCGGCGTGGGCGCTGGGATCGGGTGCAGAAAGATGCACGATATTGGGTTTGAATTTCTCGAGATCGCGCTTGGCCTTTTTGCCAAGGCCGGTCGGCAAACGATACTCGCCGCGGCCGAAGGGGATTGGCACGGAAGGTGTGCCGATCAGGTCTCCTGTCGGCTCGAAATCGGGTTTCTCTACCGTGGGCGCATAGACACGCACCGCTGCACCCAGCTCCAGAAGCGAACCCACCAGCTTGTTCAAAGCCTGGTTCGCCCCATCCCGGGTGTAGTTATAATTGCCGCTAAAGAGCGCGATACGAAGATCAGTAAATTCCATTGCGCGGGCACGTTTAGAGCCCCTGCGCGTTTTTGACGAGAGTTTTGAAGCGGCGCGTTTCACCGTTGCGCCGGACCTATCCACCGTATGCGCGCAATTTCAGATTGACTCTTTTGCGCGCAACTTTAGTGCCGCCGGCGGGCCACGCGGTCCCAACGCCGCGCGAGCTCTCTGCAAGGAGAGAATACATGACTGACTACGCACGCGGGCTCCTGCACGAGCCCCCGCTCAAACCTGAGCGCCCCAACTTTTCATCCGGCCCGACGGTCAAGTTCCCCGGATGGTCCCTCGACAAACTCAGCACCGAATCGCTCGGACGCTCGCACCGCTCGGCCTATGCCAAGGGGCGGCTCAAATATGCGATCGACCTGACCAAAGAACTGCTCGGTATTCCTGACGATTACCTCGTCGGTATTATGCCAGCCTCTGACACTGGCGCTTTGGAAGCGGCGATGTGGACGATGCTCGATCCTGCGCGCCCGGCAACGGTCGCGGCGTGGGAGAGCTTTGGCAATGTGTGGATTCAGGATGCGGTGAAGCAGCTCAAGCTGCCCAACCTGCAAACACTGACCGCCGATTATGGCGAGATCCCCGACCTTTCGACCATTCCGCAGCGTAACGACGTTGTGTTCACATGGAACGGCACGACCAGCGGCGCGATGATCCCGAACACAGACTGGCTTGAGCCGGGCCGCGAGGGCATCACCATCAACGATGCCACGAGCGCGATCTTTGCGATGGAAATGGATTGGGCGAAGCTCGATGCGACGACCTTCAGCTGGCAGAAGATCATGGGGTCCGAAGCGCAGCACGGCATGCTGATCCTTTCGCCCAAAGCGGTTGAGCGGATTGAAAGCTACGATCCGGAATGGCCGCTGCCCAAGCTCTTCCGCCTAAAAAAAGGCGACAAGATCAACAAGGGCATCTTTGAAGGCGCGACGATCAACACGCCATCATTGCTGGCGACCGAAGACTACATCGCCGCACTGGAGTGGGCGAAGTCAATCGGCGGGCGCAAGGCTCTGTTTGAGCGTGCGACCAAGAACGCCGATATCGTCAAGAACTGGATCGAGGCCAAACCGTGGCTGCGCAATATGGTCGATGATCCGGCCAAGCGCACCAACACCGGCGTGTGCATGGTGTTCCAGGGCGAATGGTACGAAGGCCTTTCGGAAGAAGATCAGGCCGTGGTGCCGAAGAAAATCGTCAAGATGCTCGAAGAGCGTCACGTCGGTTATGACTTCAATGGCTATCGCGACGCACCGCCGTCTCTGCGCATCTGGTGCGGCGGCACGGTCGAGGCGGAGGATATCGAACGCCTCCTGCCGTGGATCGAATGGGCTTACAGAATCCGTCAAGGACAACACCTGAGCTGACGTGACCTTCTGCGGATGCGGGAGGCCAGCTTCTCCAATTTCCCAGTTTCTGGGCTCCTGCCTGCACAGGAGCTCGCAAAGGACATGAAAATGACCAAACCCAAAGTACTCATTTCCGATAAGATGGACCCCAACGCGGCGCGCATTTTCGAAGAGCGCGGCTGTGATGTGGACGTCATCACCGGCGAAACCCCCGAAGAGCTGAAGGCGCGCATTGGCGAATATCACGGCCTTGCGATCCGTTCTTCGACCAAAGTGACGCCTGAAATTCTTGAGGCGGCGACCAATCTGAAGGTCATCGGCCGCGCTGGCATCGGCGTCGACAATGTCGATATCCCCTTTGCCAGTGGCAAGGGCGTGGTGGTGATGAATACCCCGTTCGGCAACTCGATCACCACCGCCGAACACGCGATTGCGATGATCATGGCGCTCGCCCGTATGATCCCGGCCGCTGACGCGCGCACTCAGAAAGGCGAATGGCCCAAGAAGGACTTCATGGGCATCGAAGTCACCGGCAAGACACTGGGCTTAATCGGCGCGGGTAACATCGGCGCGATCGTTGCCAGCCGTGCTTTGGGTCTGAAGATGAAGGTTATCGCTTACGATCCCTTCCTCACCGAGGATCGCGCGGTCGAGCTCGGCATTGAGAAGGTCGATCTCGACACGCTGCTGTCGCGCGCCGACTTTGTGACGCTTCACACTCCGCTGACTGACCAAACGCGCAACATCCTGAGCCGGGAGCGGCTTGAAGGCGCTAAGCCGGGCATCCGCATCGTCAACTGCGCGCGCGGTGGGCTGATCGACGAAGCGGCTCTGCGCGATTGTCTTGAGAGCGGTCAGGTCGCGGGCGCGGCTCTGGACGTGTTTGAGACCGAACCGGCGAAGGAAAACCCGCTGTTCGGCGCACCGAACTTTATCTGCACCCCGCACCTTGGTGCATCGACCACCGAAGCGCAGGTCAATGTCGCGCTGCAAGTGGCCGAACAGATGAGCGATTATCTGGTCAATGGCGGCGTGACCAACGCGCTCAACATGCCATCGCTTAGCGCGGAAGAAGCACCCAAGCTCAAGCCATACATGGCGCTCGCCGAGAAGCTCGGTAGCCTTGTGGGCCAGCTCGCCCACGGCAACCTCACCAAGATCAGCATCGAGCGCGAGGGCGCGGCGGCTGAACTCAACGGCAAGCCGATCACAGGCGCGGTTCTGGCAGGCTTTATGCGCCGCTATTCCGATACGGTGAACATGGTCAACGCGCCTTATCTGGCGAAGGAACGCGGGCTGGAAGTCAGCGAGATCCGCCACGAGCGTGAAGGCGCGTTCAGCACGCTGATCCGCGTTTCGGTTGAAACCGAGCAGGGCACGCGCTCTGTCGCGGGCACGCTCTTCGGCAACGAAGCGCCGCGTCTGGTCGAGATTTTCGGTATCGGCATCGAAGCCGATCTGGACGGCCACATGCTTTACGTCGTCAATGATGACAAACCGGGCTTCATCGGCCGCATCGGAACGCTGCTGGGCGACAACGGCATCAATATCGGAACATTCAACCTTGGGCGCCGCGCGGCGGAGGGCGAGGCGGTTCTGCTGCTGAGCCTTGATGAGGCGTTGAACGACGATGTGATCGCCAAGGTCGAACAGGTCGAAGGCGTGAACATGGCCAAGGCGCTGGCATTCTGATCCCAGTTGGGGCAAGCGCGCCCCAATTGATTAGAAGAGTGCAATGACCAACCCGACCGACCTCCTGCCTGAGGGCCTCGAAGACCGGCTGCCGCAATCGGCGGCGCGGATCACCACAGCCATGCGCGCCTGCCTGAATGTGCTGGACGCGCATGGCTATGACCGCGTGCGCCCGCCTCTGCTCGAATTTGAGCGCTCACTCGCAAGCCGGATGCAGGGTGTCCAGACGCAGCGCATGTTCCGCTTCGTCGATCCGGCGAGCCTGCGCACTTTGGCGCTGCGCAGCGATATCACCCCGCAGATCGGACGTATTGCGGCGACCAGCATGGCCGACGCACCGCGCCCGCTGCGGCTCGCCTATTCGGGCGACACAGCGGTGATTCAGGCCAGCCAGCTCGATCCGGCGCGCGAGCGCCTGCAGCTGGGTGGTGAGCTGATCGGTGCGGACACTGTCGCGGCGGCCAGCGAGATAGTGATGGTCGCGGTCGAAGCGCTCAAGGCGGCTGGCCTTATCGGAATTTCGGTCGATTTCACGCTGCCCGATCTGGTCGATACGCTTGCGAAACAAGACCAGTCGATGCAGCCCGAAACGATCGAGGCGATCCGGCGCGAGCTGGATACCAAGGACGCAGGCGGGTTGAAAGCTGTGGGCGGCGAGGCGTATCTTCCGCTGCTATACGCTACCGGCCCGTTCGACGAGGCGATGGCGAAACTGCGCGAAGCCGATGCCGGCGGCGTGCTCGCCAGCGTGCTAGACGGGCTTGAGCAGATTGCCGCACGCGTCGGCAATGCCGCTCGTATCACGCTCGATCCGACCGAACGCCACGGTTTTGAATATCAAAGCTGGTTCGGCTTCACGATCTACGCCGAGGGACTGCGCGGCGCAGCGGGCCGCGGCGGCACCTATGCCATTGGCGGCACCGGCGAAGCGGCAACGGGCTTTACGCTCTATGTCGATCGCTTGGCCGAGGCGGCACCCGATGCTGATGCTGCGAGAACGATCTACCTTCCGCTAGGCCACGACCCGCAGGTCGCAACTGCCTTGCGCGCCGATGGCTGGCGCACAGTGGCGCAACTGACCGAAGGCGAAGACGTCAAGGCGCTCGGTTGCACGCATATGCTTGAAGGTGAGACCCCTAAGTCGCTGTAAGCCTGACCAAGAACGCATCGATTGCTTGCGTTTGCTGCGCTCCGGCTGGGGTGCCTATGTCACGGTTTAAACGGCCATGATCGGTGTTCGAAATCGCAGTAGCGGTGGCCTTGGCTCCTGCTGACGCCAGCGCGTTGGTCAGTGAAACAGCTTGTGACTTCGCCCGCACGCGGGTGTCCACATACAACGCCAACCAGTTCGGCGCGGTTTGCCCGCCTGCAAAAGTGATGGGCGACAGGGCTTTCTGGCGTTCTTGGTCGTCGCCGAAAGCGTTCTGATAGGTCGAGAGACTCCATGAACTCGCCGTTTTGATCGTAGCCGGAATGTCATAGGCTGCCCCATCCAGCAGCACGACGCCTTTGATCGCATCGAACGCGTCAGCCGCATATTGCGGATCGGTCGAAACCAACGCGGCAAGATGGGCACCAGCGCTGTGCCCCATCACGATGATCGAGTCCGGAGCGAAGCCGATGTCGTTTGCTTGTCCTGCTAAGGCTTGGATCGCGAGGCCGATGTCTCTGGCCTGATCCTCGACGGGCGCATCTGGCAGCAAGCGGTAACCGGCAGAGGCGAAGATATAGCCGTTCTTGGTGAAATGCTGCGGCTTGGATTGGACCAGCTTGTGATTGCCCATGCTCCAACCGCCGCCGTGAATGTGCAGGATCAGGGGTAGGTCATCGACAGCATCTTTGGGTTTGTAGATATCAATCTGTTGCTTCTGATCCGCGCCATAGAAGATGGTCTGGTCCACTTTTGCAGCCTGACGGAAAGCTTGCTCGCCGCCAGCGCGGCCCTGTTGACCGCGCTGCTGCATCCGGTCGCGCAATTCGGCGCGGCAGCTTGAGGAAAGCTGATCGGCTTTCTCTTGCAAACAGGCGCGGATTTTTGAGCGGTCGCGCCCTGCCGAAGAACACAGTTTGCGTATCTCCTGCACACAGCTGCGTGATGGACGGTCTCCGCCGCACTGGGCGAGGATGGGCGCGGTGAGGACAGCGGATGCAGCAAGGCCGCATGCGAGGGTAAGGGTCCAATGTTTCAAGGGTATAATCCTCCCAAAGTGAAATCATGTGCCCCTGTTGAAGGTTGTTTTGCGCAGCTGAGCTGCAATGCCAAGCGACTTGCTGTCGCGAATTGTATCGGCCCTTTGTGAAGCGCTGCTTTCCTACTTGAGCCTTGAGCGGCAATGTGCGGGCGATGATTGGTCTCCTTCGCCTTCCTTGCCAAGCGTCAGCACCATTCCGGGGTGAAGCCTTGTCCTCCCGGGATTTTTCTCTCCAAGACACTGTGTCAGCTGTTTCAGGCGTTCTACAGATGCGACGAGCCGATGGTCTGCGGACAAGCCGAAAGCAGCCTTGCCCTAGCACCCCCAAGCGCCTAACGCCGCCTGCGGTTTCACCCGTACATGAGTAGAAAGTAGAGCATGGCCAACGTCACCGTGATCGGCGCCCAGTGGGGCGATGAGGGCAAGGGCAAGATCGTCGACTGGCTGGCTAGCCGTGCTGACGCTGTCGTCCGGTTCCAAGGTGGGCACAATGCCGGCCACACCCTCGTGATTGACGGCAACGTCTTCAAACTGTCGCTGCTACCTTCGGGCATTGTCTCTGGCACGATGAGCATGATCGGCAATGGCGTGGTGCTCGATCCATGGGCGCTGCGCGACGAGGTTGAGAAGCTTGAGGAGCAAGGCGTTGCGATCAATGCCGATAACCTTGCCGTTGCAGACAATTGCCCATTGATCCTGCCGCTGCACCGCGACCTTGATGGCTTGCGCGAAACCGCGGCGGGCAAAGGCAAGATTGGCACCACAGGGCGCGGTATCGGCCCGGCATACGAAGACAAGGCTGGCCGCCGCGCGATCCGCGTGTGTGACTTGGCGCATCTTGATGATCTGGAGCCCCAGTTGGACCGACTGTGCGCGCACCACGACGCTTTGCGTGCTGGCTTTGACCAACCGCCGGTGGACCGCGAGGCGCTGCTCGCTGAGCTGCGCGATGTCGCCGACTTCGTGTTGCAGTTCGCGCAGCCGGTGTGGAAGCGCCTCAAGAAGGTGCGCAAAGCGGGCGCCAAGATCCTGTTCGAAGGCGCGCAGGGCGTGCTGCTCGATGTCGATCACGGCACTTATCCCTTTGTGACCAGCTCGAACACGGTCAGCGGCACAGCGGCTGCGGGCAGTGGCTTGGGCCCGAACTCGACTGGCTTCGTGCTGGGTATCGTGAAGGCATACACGACCCGCGTTGGCTCTGGTCCGTTCCCGACCGAGCTGGACGATGAGGTCGGTCAGGGCATCGGCGAGCGCGGGCACGAGTTTGGCACCGTCACCGGACGCCAGCGGCGCGTCGGTTGGTTCGATGCGGTTTTGGTGCGCCAAACCTGCGCGATCAGCGGCGTGACCGGCATCGCTTTGACCAAGATTGATGTGCTCGACGGGCTGGAAACGGTCAAAATCTGCACCGGTTACCGCCTGAAGAACAACGTTATGGACTACCTGCCCAGCCATGCGCGCGAGCAGGCGGAGGTCGAGCCGATCTACGAAGAGATGGAAGGCTGGAGCGAAAGCACCGCAGGCGCACGCAGCTTTGCCGATCTCCCCGCCAATGCGATCAAGTACATCCAGCGTGTACAAGAGCTGATCGAGTGTCCGGTGGCGCTGGTCTCCACTTCGCCAGAGCGTGACGATACAATCCTGATGAAAGATCCGTTTGTCGATTGATGTGTCGCTGGTGAGCCAAGCGCGGTCCTTGATCGGGACAGGCTTGGCGGTGCGAATTGAAGGCGAGGCCGCGACAGGCTAAACCACTGTTTATGAAACGGTGGTTTGTTCTTCCTGCCTTTGTCCTTGCGGCGTCATGCTCGCCGGGTGCGCCGGAGCCCGTGACGCCGCCACCGACAGTGCTCACGCCGCCAGTGCAGCCCACTGTACCGATGGTTGCGGATTATCTCTTGGTCGACAAATCGGACCGCACGCTCACCGCCTATCGCGCGGGCTATGCGATCCGGGTCTATCGCGGCATCCAGTTCGGTGATGCTCCGATGGGGCACAAACGCTTTGAAGGGGATGAGCGCACGCCGGAAGGTGTCTACACCATTGATACGCGTAACCCGCAAAGCAGCTATCACCTGAGCCTACGCATTTCGTACCCCAACGCCAGTGACAAGGCCTTCGCCCGCCAATACGGCCGCTCCCCCGGGGGTAACATCTTCATCCACGGTCAGCCCAATGGCTATCGCGGGCCAACGCTGACGGGTGACTGGACCGATGGCTGCATCGCGCTGACCAATGCCGAGATTGAGGAACTGTGGCGGATCGTGCCCGACGGAACGCCGATCGAGATCCGCCAGTAGCTCTTAACCGTCCTGCTCGGACAGCATTGCGACCTGAACCTGCAACCGCTTCACCTCGCGCAAGACGGTGAGCATGTTCATCCGCGCAAACATCCACTCTTTCAGGAAGCCCTGCATGATCAGCAGCGCAAGACAGGTGAGGCCCCACCCGATCATCCCGTCCGTCGCGCCCGCAGTCAGCGCGCGGTAAAACGAATAGGCAAGGCCAATGCCGATAACGATAGCGATGGCAAAGCTGAACTTTGCCCATCCGCCGAGCGGCCCGTGCCAGGAATCACCGATCTGCTGGAACATGCCGCGATCGGTCTCAAGGCTATCAAGAAATGCGCGGTCATCAGCGTCGAGCGCTGCCGCGATCTGTTGGTCGTGAGTGCTCATAGCGTTTCTCCTTCGATTGAGTCAGTAAGCGCCGCCTTCAACTTGCGGCGGGCATGGAACAGGCGGCTTTTGGCGGTGCCTTCAGCAATATCCTGCACCGCGGCGATTTCGGGCACGGTAAGCCCTTCGACGAAGTACAAATGCGCTGCGAACCGTTGATCAGGAGGCAAGGCCGCGAAGGCCTGCCGGATTGCCAATGCCTCGCCTTGGGAGGCATCGACCGGTTGGTCAGGCAATCCATCCAGCCCCACATACGCGTGCGCCTTTCGATCGCTCATGACGCCGCGCACATGATCTGCCCCGCGCCGATGCAGCACAGAGAATGCGTAAGACCGGAACCGTGAGGGATCGCGCAAACGCTTGATCCCTTTCCAGATGCCGATCCAGCAGTCCTGCACCAGATCGCGCGCCAATTCGGCATCACCGGTGAAGCGCAACGCCGCCCGGGCGAGCCGCGGGTTCCAGCGTGCATGGAGGCGCTCCATGGCACGGCTGTCACCCTGTTTGACGAGCACCACGAGCAGCTCATCAAACACAGCGCCCGATTGGGCTTGCGGATCAAGGCGCTTCGATTGGGTCATCACACTGGTAGTCCACCATCCGTCTCAAATCGTTCAATCGCAAGTCGCAGAAATCGGTGCCTTGGCACGGAATTCTTGACCTGAACCCTTTTTGTTCTACTCTTGTTCCACTCAGAACGGAGATGATTCGATGGCCAATGTCCTCAGCGCGCAAGCCGATTTCACGTATGATCAGGGTGGTGATGTCGCAGTGGACTCGGCAGGGTTGCCCGCGCGTGTAGCCATCTTTGCAGACCATTCGGCCATGCGAAACCAGATCGCCGAAGACTTGGGCGGCGCAGGCTTTCGCACGATTGATGGCGGCGCGATCACGGTTTTGCTTGATGGCCCGATCACGCTTCTGGGCGATGTGGTGATGGTTGATTGTCCGGCGGTGGATGGCGGCACTCTGGCCGCGCTCGCACGGCTTGATATGCGCGCGGCGCGGGCAGGGGCGCAGTTGGTGGTTTCGACTACGCTGGAAGCGCTGGATGATGTGTTCGCCGCGCTGGACCAGTCGGACCCGCAGTTCCTGGTGCAGCCCAGCAGGGCCGAGCGGGTTGTCGCTGTGGGCCGCGTTTTGACCGATGTGGCGAGCCGCCGTGTGCGCGAGATGAGCGAGCAGGACCGCGTGGCCCTGCTTCGGCTCTCGCAACAGGTGGAGAGCATAGCGCAGCAGCTGGACCGGATTTCCGCACAGGAAGCGTCGGAGCAGCCCGGCTTGAGCGAGTTCAAACAGGATTGGCGCGGGGTGGGAGAGAAAATGCCCTCTATCGGGAGTTCCGCGCGCCCGTCGCTGCCCGATCCCCGCCATGTGCGGGCCATGATTACGCAAAGGCAGGCCCGGGCGAAGTTCTTTGATGCCGATCTGTTTGCTGATCCCGCTTGGGACATGTTGCTCGATCTGACGGCTGCACACGCTGAAAACCAGCAAGTATCAGTCACGTCATTATGCATTGCCGCTGGTGTTCCGGCGACAACGGCATTGCGCTGGATCAAGCAATTGGTGGAAACGGGGGTGTTCGAGCGCGTCGCAGACAGCTCGGACAAGCGCCGCGCCTTTATTGCACTCAGCGATAAGTCTTTGGATGCGATGGCGCGCTACTTTGCATCGATTGAAGCACCACTGGCACGAGCGGCTTAGTCTTCGCGTCGAAGGATGACGGAGAACCGGTCAGCGCGGGCGCAGGCCGGTTCTCCGCCAGAGCCATTTGCGCGCGGGCAGGTTGTGCGGTCGCAGACCACACGCTCGGCATCGGCACGGGCACGGGCAAGGATCGATGCAGAGACCTCGCCATCTGCGCAGACAACGTCCGCTTCGCCAAGCAAGCGTGCCTGGCGGATTGTCAGTTCTTCGGGATCGTCACTAGTGAGCGTGACGAGATGCCAGCCGGTCGCTTCAGCTTCTGAAGCGCCTTCTGCCCATTCCTTAACGCGTTCATGCGACGTCGGATCGAGAGGATCGAGCGCGCCGCCTTCGCCGAGCGCGCTGTCGATCGCCCGCCGCCGGTCCGAACCGTCAGGAAATCGCTCGCGCAGCTTTGGTCGAATCTTCTGCAACCCACGCGCCAGCAGTCCCAAAGTTTCGGGCAGAATACGCTCCAGCCGCAGCCTCACATGCTTGGCGAGCCCCGCCGACGCCCCGCCTGTGCCCACCGCGATTAGCAGCGGGTTGCGGTCAAGAATGCTTGGCGTCGTGAAGTCACACAGATCGGGCCGGTCAACCACATTCACCAGCATGCCCGCACAGCGCAGATTGATCGCTGCGACCTCGCACGCCTTCACGTCCTCAAATGCGACGAAAGCAAGCCGCACGCCTTCGTCGATCGCTTGGCGCTCATCATCGATCACCACGCCGCCCGCACGTTCAACCAACCGCCGCTTGGGTTCAGCCGCTTCGCCTTCGCCCAGCACCAGCACCTTTTGTCCGGTGATCTGGTGAAATAGCGGGAGGCTTTCCAGCTTGCTCATAGCAACCAGTCAGGCACCCGCTCGGCATCCATGATCGAGCCTGCGTCGATCCGGTCGGCCACGACTGCAAACTTGTCACCATCCACCAGCACTTCGGCCACGAAGCCGCGCGAATTGTAGCTGGAAGCCATGGTTGCGCCATAAGCGCCAGCGGTGCGGAATACCGCCAAATCACCGCTTTCCAGATGATCGCATTCGCGGCCCATCGCGAAGGTGTCACCCGTTTCGCAGATCGGGCCGACGATATTGGCGGTCATATCTGCGCCATTGGGCTCGACCGCTTCAAAGTGGTGGTACGCGCCGTAAAGAGCAGGGCGCGCAAGATCGTTCATCGCTGCGTCGACGATCACGAACGGATTGTTGAGGCCCCGCTTCACCCGCACCACGCGCGTCAGCAACACACCGGCATTGCCCGCAATCAAACGGCCAGGTTCAAAGATAAGGGTCACGCCCCAATCCTTAGTCACCCGCGCCACCATCGCGCCGTAGTCGGCAGGGCTGGGGAAACTTTCACCTTTCTTGTAGGGCACGCCTACACCGCCGCCGAGATCGACATGGGTGATGGTGTGCCCTGCGCCGCGCAAAGATGTCACCAATTCTCCCAGCTTCACAAAGGCCCTCTCCAACGGAGCAAGCTCGCTCAGCTGGCTGCCAATATGCACCGCGACGCCGCGCAAATTGACGCCCGCTTGTCCGGCCAGCTTGCCAAATATCTGGCCCGCCTGATCAATCGGCACGCCGAACTTGTTGTCCGCCTTACCGGTGGAAATCTTGTCATGCGTCCCTGCATCGACATCGGGATTGATCCGCAGCGCGCATTGCGCCGTGACGCCCATTTCGGCAGCGACTTCGGCCAACTCCAGACCTTCTTCTTCGCTTTCGATATTGAACTGGCCGATGCCCAGCTCAAGCCCTTCGATCAGCTCAGCGCGGGTCTTGCCGACGCCAGAGAAGACGATTTTGTGCGGCTCCATGCCTGCTGCCAGTGCGCGGCGGACCTCGCCGATGGAGACACAATCCGCGCCCATGCCCTGGCTTTGCAGCACCTTGAGGACGGCAAGGTTAGGGTTGGCCTTCACCGCAAAAGCGATCAGCTTGCCCGGCACCGCGTCCAGACCTTCGCGGAACACCTTTGCATGACGCTCCAACGTGGCGCGTGAATAGACATAGACGGGCGTACCCACGTCTTCCGCAATGCGCGGCAGCGGAACATCCTCGGCGTGCATGACGCCGTCTTTCAAAGCAAAATGGTCCATTGTTATCCGGTTAGGTCGAGAGTTTATTCGGGCGGCAGATCAAACGGATCGTCTTGGCGTTCCTCCGACCGCTTCCTCAATTCAACACTACGTTCGGGCGCGGCAAGGGTTTCCAACTCGAGCAATTGATCGGACTCGGGTTTTTCCGTCGTGCCATATGGCGCTTGGGGCAAGGACGCACCTTCAACCGGAGCAAGCGGCGCACGTGCACCGCAGGCGGACAGCGTCGCAGCAGCAGCAAGGATCACAAGCTCACGTTTCATTCGTCCATTCCCAACTCTTCGCGCGCGCGTTGAACTTGTATGCGTACCTGTTCGGGCGCGGTTCCGCCATAGCTGTTGCGCGCTGCGACGGATGCATCGACGCTGAGCGCCTTGAACACGCTGTCATCAATTCGCGCGTCTATGGCCTGCAAATCGGCCAAAGGAAGCTCATCGAGCGGGCGGCCGCGCTGTTCAGCCAGTTTTACCGCAGCGCCAGTGATATGGTGTGCTTCACGGAACGGGATATCGGCTTCAACCACCAGCCAATCGGCGAGGTCCGTGGCGGTTGCGTATCCCAGCTCCGCTGCTTGACGCATCCGGTCGGTGTTAAAGGTGCAATCCGCGATCATGCCTGTCATCGCCGCGATGCACAGCTCGAGCAATCCGGCGACTTCGAACACGGGCGGTTTGTCGTCCTGCATATCCTTGGAATAGGCGAGCGGCAGGCCCTTCATCGTCACCATCAGCGCTGTGGTCGCACCGATGATGCGCCCCGTATGTCCGCGCACCAGTTCGGCGGCGTCGGGGTTCTTCTTTTGCGGCATGATGGACGAGCCCGTGGAGAGGCTGTCCGGCATGCGCACAAAGCCATAGGGCTGGCTGGCCCAGATTATCAGTTCTTCGGCAAGGCGCGAGAGGTGGATTGCCGTCTGGCTGGCGAAGAACAAGTAGTCGAGCGCGAAATCGCGGTCCGAAACTGCATCGAGGCTGTTGCGCGTTGGGCCAAGAGCGAAGCCCAGCTCTTCAGCCGTCATCTCCCGGTCAATCGGAAAGCCCGTTCCTGCCAAAGCCGCACTGCCAAGTGGGCATTCGGCGATATTGACGCTGGCTGAGGCGGCGCGCCCGCAATCCCGCTCGAACATCTCGAAATAGGCCATTAAATGATGGCCGAGCGTCACCGGCTGCGCGGTTTGAAGATGGGTGAAACCCGGCATCACACTGTCCGAGTGCTCGCCCGCACGGGTGACCAGCGCCTTCTGCAGATCGGTGAGGCCGGCAATCGCTACTTCCAGCGCTTCATCCACCCAAAGCCGGAAATCCGTCGCAACCTGATCGTTGCGGCTGCGCGCGGTGTGGAGACGACCTGCGGCTGGCCCGATCAATTCGGTCAAGCGGCTTTCTACGGTCATGTGAATATCTTCGAGGTCCCAATCTTCCGGCACCCCGTCGCGCTCATATTCCTCGGCAATCTGGTCCAGCCCGCCAAGGATCGCATCGCAATCGGCTTTGCTGATGATCCCGGTCTTGGCCAGCATGCGCGCATGTGCCTTGGACGCGCGAATATCTTGCCGCCACATCGCCTTGTCGAAAGGGATAGAGGCGTTGATTTCGCGCATGATCGCGCTAGGTCCGTCTGCGAACCTTCCGCCCCACATGGCGTTGGAGGACGTATCCGAGGAATTGGCCATGATCCGTGTTTCGCTTGTTTGCTTGTCGTCGCTGTTACTGCTTTCCGCGTGCGATACGGGGAGCGAGGCGGATAATCAAAGCGAAACCGATATTTCCGCTCCGATTGCGGGTGACGATGGTCCGCCGCCGATCCCAGGACAAATCGACCGGGCGCGGGCTGGAACCGAATTGCCAGAGTTTTCGTTCAGCGACCCGCAGGGCAACACGCTTTCCAGCGAGGAGCTGAAAGGCACGCCGATCCTGATGAACCTGTGGGCGACATGGTGCGTGCCGTGTCGCAAGGAAATGCCGTTGCTCGACAACCTCTCAGCTGAATTGGGCGATGATGTGAAGGTGCTGACGATCAGTCAGGATACCGAGGACGATCAGCCCAAAGTGGTTGAGTTTTTCGAGGAAGGCGGCTTCCGCAATCTCGAACAATGGCTCGATCCCAAGCAGGATTTCGGCCTGAAATTCGCCGCTGCCGGATTGCTGCCGACAACGGTGCTGTTCGATGCCGAGGGTAAAGAACTGTTCCGCGTCGCGGGTGATTATGAGTGGGATTCAGAAGAAGCTATTGCCGCCATCCGTGAGGCGATTGCCGAGTAATCAGGTGGTATGAGCCCCAAAGGCGCGAGCGGAAAGCCGAACATCCCGCTCATCAATTGCGCCTGAATCTTGGACGCGGGCCAGATCTTGGAGATGGGCGCCAGCAGATTGTCCCGCAGGGCTGCGTGCCATGCCTTGTCCGATTGATAGAGCGGGGTGAACAAAGCGGTCACCCACTGATACAACCACACATGGTCATGTCGCCAATCCACGGCGAGGCGCAGCTTTTCGTTGAGCGTGCGACCGTGTTCTAGCCCTCGTGCAAGCCCCCAAGCGTCCAGCAGCGCCATATTCGCGCCTTGCCCCAGCTGCGGACTGGCCGAGTGCCACGCATCGCCAATCGCGATCAGCCGCTCGGCATTGGGGCGCTTCATCGTGCGGTGCGCATAGCGGGCGAAGGTAAGTTGGTCGCGGTCCGTGATCCGGTCGAGCAGCACTTTCGTATCTGGCCAAAGTGCCAGAACCTCGTCCTTCCACGCATCGAGCGGCGTGTCCTGCCATTTGGGATAGTCAGCGCGCTTGAGGGACCAGAAAAAGGCGACTTCGGGACCAGCGGCCCCTTTGCGCGTGCCAATGGGGAGCACACCCACCATCTGCGCGGCGCGACGGTATCTCTGTTCGAGAAGATTGCCGGCAAAGGGATCGCCCGCGTCAGTTGGCAGGCTAGCCCATAGCGCGCCGAATTCGAGCACACCCTTGGGTTCGGTATCAAACACCGTCTGCCAACCGCTAGCGTCTACGATCAGATCGAATCCGCGCGAGGCCGAGCCGTCGTCAAAGCTCAAACGGCGGGCGCGTTTTTCCAGCACACTGCCATTGACCTTGCGCCCCGTTTCGATGGGCAGACCACGTGCTTGCACCGCTTCGTAGAGTACCCCGAACAAGCTGGCGCGGTGAATGCCGAGGCCGAACGCGCCTTTTATGCCGAGCTTTGTGTACGGCGCATCCAAAACCACTTTGCCGGTTTCTTCGAGCCCAAGCAGCGCATCAATCGGGGCGCCGCGCCGCACAGTCTCTTCCGCAAGACCAAGACGGGAGAGCACAGCCAAGCCGGTGGGCTGGATCATCAGACCAGAACCGACCGGGCCTGGTTCAACAAACTGATCGAACAGAGTGACGCTGTTGCCCTGATCATCAAGCATCAGCGCGGCGGCAAGGCCTGCCGGACCGCAGCCTGCGATGGCTATGTCGAGTTTTTCCATGATGCCGCCGGATGCCCCTTCGCCCAAACTGCGTCGTTGCACCACGAACTCGAAGAGTTCGCAAGCGCGGGGTCAATGCGAATTGTCGTGAAAGAAAAGGATGGTGGGCGATGACAGGCTCGAACTGCCGACCCTCTCGGTGTAAACGAGATGCTCTACCAACTGAGCTAATCGCCCGATCCGTTTCGGAAGGGGCGATATAGCCGTGATTCTTTTAAAATCAATTGCCATGTGGCCGCTTTTTGTCGGCAGCGCTAAAGGGGCGGGCATGACGAAGCCCAAACTCCTCATTCTTGGCACAGGCGGAACCATCGCTGGCAGCGCGGTAAAAGCGACCGGAAAGGCCTATGCCGCGGGCGAAGTTTCACTTGATCTGATCATTGCTGATATCGCCAAACTGGGTCTGGATGCAGAACTGGTGCCGCAAACCATCGCGCAAATCGGTTCGCAGGATATTGGCTGGCCGGAATGGGACGCGATGCACGCCGCGATCTCGGGCTGGGCAGAATGATCCGGAAATCGCCGGGATCATCATCACCCACGGCACCGACACAGCGGAGGAAACCGCGTATCTTCTCGACCTGACGCTGGATGCGGGCAAACCTGTAGTGTTGGTTGGTGCAATGCGGCCCGCCGATGCGGTCGGCAGCGACGGGATGCGCAACTTCGCCAACGCGGTGCGGGTGGCGAGCGACGACGACGGGCACTCACGAGGGGTTTTGGTCGTGATGGGTGACACCGTTTTCGCCGCCAGCGATGTGCGCAAAGCCGCGACCGCTAATGTCGATGCGTTCAGAGGCTTCCCGCGCGGGCCACTGGCACGCGTGACGCCTTCAACTCTGGACTGGTTCGCTCCAGCTCACTGCGAAGGCAGCGCCGCACGATTCCCGTGGCCCGACAGCCTTCCCCGCGTCGCCATCCTTACCGCTGGAGCCGGCATGGATGCACAGCCGGTCGAGGCTTTGCTCGGCATTGGCTGCAAAGGGATTGTCATGGCAGGGATGGGGCAGGGCAATGCCCCGCGCGTGGTGCTCGATGCGCTTCAGCGCGCTGCTGAAGCGGGTATCCCAGTAGTCCGCAGCGCCCGCGTTGATGAAGGCATGGTCGACCGTAATATCGAAGTCGATGACGATACACGCGGCTTCATCGCCGCGCGCTCTCTCGGTCCGGCGAAGGCGCGGACCTTGCTCATGGTGCTGATCGCGAGCGGGATCAGCGACCCCGCTCGCATTCAAGCAGCCTTTGACAGGCCCTGATTATCCCTGTGGGGTCACCAGATACTTCTCGCCGGTTTTCATCTGGCGATAATCGGTGATCGCTTCCTTGGTCAGCATTCCTTCCAGCGACACTTTCGCCTTGTAGCTGCTGGCAAAAGTGGTGCCGAGGTTGTCCAGAACGCGGGTGCGCATCCGTACGACCGTTTCCATGCCCGCTTTCGCCAGGAATGGCGTCAGCAGCCAGCCCGATACGGTCCATTGCAGGCCGTATGACGGCGTCAGAATAGTCGGGTTCTGCAGGTCCAGACGACCGTACTGGTACATCTTCTTGTCCTGATTGGAGCCATAGCGCGAATATTCATCCATCTGCGATACCGCGACTTGCTCCATGGCTTTGAGCACATTGTCGGTGTTTTGACCGCCGCCGATCGGATCAAAGCCCAGGAAGGCGCCGGTTGCGGCAATCGCCTCGCGCAGCTGCTTCATGTAGTCATCATCGGATGAGTTCACGACATATTCGGCGCCGAGGCCCTTGAGTAGATCAACATGCTCCTGACGGCGCACGATGTTGACCAGCTTCATGCCATCTTCTTGACAGATCTTGTTGAGCATCTGGCCAAGGTTTGACGCGGCGGCGAGGTGGACGATGGCGTTGTGCCCTTCCATTTTCGCGGTTTCGACAAAGCCGAGCGCGGTCATGGGGTTCACAAAGCTGGACGCGCCCGCTTCGGATGAATGGTCCCCCAGCGGCAGGCACATCATCGCATCGGCGATGGCATATTGGCTGAAAGCGTTGCCCGGAACGCAGGCGACGCGCTGACCCATCAGAGCCTTTGCCATGTCGCCATCACCAGTGGCGACAACAGTGCCCGCACCTTCGTTACCAGCGGGCAGCTTCTGTCCGTGACGCGCGCGCTGACCCGTCAGGAACGGCTCTGGCATTTGCGCGACGACTTTACCGTCAGAGTATTCGGCATTCTCGAAATCCGCTGCGCTGGTCAGGATTGCAAGATCCGACGGATTGATCGGTGCTGCTTCCATTTGGACAAGCACCTGATTGCCGGTTGGTTCAGGGAATGTGACCTCCTCGACAGCAAGGGTAAGCGCGCCATTGGCATCAAGCGTGGTGAAAAGCTGTTTTCCGGTGGTCATATCGGGTTCTCCCTGTTGGATTATTCTTGTGTTTCGGTGTCAATTTTTGCGTCGGACGATTCTCTGGGCATGCACTCAACGAGCAGCACCATCAGCGCCCAGATAGCCAGCGTCGGCTGTAACTTGGGGACTCTTGCCAGGCTGAAAAGGTCTTCAGAGACAAAAGGCAGCGCGCCAATCGCGACGGCTGCCATGACGGCATAGTAAAGCTTGTAGTCGCTGGACCCCAGGTAAAGGATCATCACGACGACCGCGGCGCTTAGCATCAACAGCGCGCAAAAGTCCCAGACTGGCAGGCCCTCTGCACCAACCAGAACGAAGCCAAGAACAGCGCCGAATACGATGTTGATGCCTTCGATGTTGGCGCGGTATTCCCGCTCGGTCACGGTCCAACCGCGTGGGATTTTGTACCAGCTTGCCAATGCGATCACCCTTCGTCCGGATAGGTTGCTCTGACGAAGTAGAGCCCTTGAGGCGGCGCGTTAAGTCCTAATTCGCTACGGTCTTTGGCAGCGAGTGCCTTGGCGACCTGATCCTCTGCCCAAGTGCCTTGGCCTACAAGCTTCAAACACCCGACCATGCTGCGCACTTGATGGTGCAGAAAACTGCGTGCGGCGGCATGGATGTGGATTTCCTCGCCAAATTCTGTCTGAGCGCGGACCACGTCGAGGCGGTCGAGCGTTTTGACCGGGTCTTTCGCCTGGCAATGGGCGGAGCGGAAGGTGGTGAAGTCATGCAGGCCAACCAGCGCCTGCGCGGCGCGGTGCATGGCATCCACATCCAAATCTTGCGCAACATGCCACACACGGTCCTTTGCCAAGGTGACCGGCGCGCGGCGATTGACGATGCGATAGATATATGAGCGCCCGATGCAGCTGAACCGTGCGTGCCAATCATCGGGCACCACCTCGCAATGTGTGATCGCTACGGGATCGGGGCGCAGATGGGCGTTGATCGCTTCGGACAGGCGAAACGGTTCAATGTCCTTTTCAAGGTCTACATGGCTGCGCATAGCCAGCGCGTGCACGCCGGTATCGGTGCGGCCCGCGCTGTGCAGCGTGATGTCTTCGCCCGTGACCCGGTGCAGCGCGTCTTCGATGGATTGCTGCACGCTCGGCCCGTGCTTCTGCCGTTGAAGCCCCTGAAACGGGGTGCCGTCAAATTCGATGGTGAAGGCGAAACGGGTCAAGCGAGCACCGTGCCTGCTTCGACCATACGCCCGCGCAAGAAGTCCTCACGGCTCATCGCCGGCTTGCCCGCGCGCTGCAGGCGGGTGGGGCGGATGGCTGCTTTGCCGCAGGCGATGGAGAGATTATCGTCGATCACGGCCCCTGACTGGCCTGTTCCTTCGACCACTTCGGCCAGCAACAACTTCACCCGCTCACCCTCAAGCTCAAACCACGCGCCCGGAAACGGGGCCAGCCCGCGCACCTTGCGCTCGATCACTTCGGCCGGTTCAGACCAGTCGATCCGCGCCTCGGCTTTGTTGATCTTGGGCGCGTAGGTTGCGAGCTCGTCGTCTTGTGCTTGCGGCGCATAGCCTTCGAAATTGGAAAGAACCTCCACCATCGCACTAGCGCCCAGTTCCGCCAGCTCTTCGGTCAACTCGCCCGTGGTCTTGGTCTCAATCGGCGTACGCACGATGTGCAACATCGGTCCGGTGTCCAGCCCCGCCTCCATCTGCATGATGGTGACGCCTGTTTCCTTGTCGCCCGCCATCACCGCGCGGTGGATCGGCGCAGCCCCGCGCCAGCGTGGAAGGATCGAAGCGTGGATGTTGAGGCAACCGTGCTTCGGCGCATCAAGGATCACTTGCGACAGCAGGAGACCATAGGCGGCTACCACGGCAATATCGGCATCAAGCGCAGCAAACGCTTCTTTCTCTTCAGCGGGCTTAAGCGAGGGCGGGCAGCGCACCTCCAGCCCCAGCTCCTCTGCTTTAACCTGTACAGGCGAAGGGCGCAGCTTCTTGCCACGGCCCGCAGGGCGCGGCGGCTGGGTGTAAACCGCCGCAATATCATGCCCCGCTTCGTGCAGAGCCACGAGGGCAGGCGCGGCAAAATCCGGCGTTCCCATGAAAATGATGCGCATGACGTTGGTCAAAGCCCTTTCTCGAACCTGCGCCAGCCCCTATCTCTCCCCCCATGGCATCGCAAGAGATCGAACAGCTTTCGAGCGCATTGGCACGACTGCCGGGACTTGGCCCGCGATCGGCGCGGCGGGCGGTGCTGTGGCTGGTCAAGAACCGCGAACGTGCGCTGCCTGACTTGCTCGAGGCGCTGGATGCGGTGTCGGAAACGCTGGTGGAATGCGAAACCTGCGGCAATGTCGACACCGCCAATCCCTGTGGCATTTGCGCCGATCCGCGCCGCGATGCGAAGGCTTTGTGCGTGGTGGAGGATGTCGCAGACGTGTGGGCGCTCGACCGCGCAGGGTTGTTCCAAGGGCGATATCACGTGCTGGGCGGCAAGCTGTCGGCTCTCGATGGCATCGGGCCGGAAGATCTCAACATTGCGCAGCTGATGGAGCGGGTTTCGGGCGGCGAGGTGGACGAGGTGGTCCTCGCTATGAACGCCACACTAGAAGGGCAGACGACGGCGCATTATCTCGCCGAACGGCTTGAGGAGCACAAAGTCCGCATCACCCAGCTTGCGCATGGCCTGCCGGTGGGCGGTGAGCTCGATTATCTCGACGAAGGGACACTCGCGCAGGCGCTAAGGGCGAGACGGCCTGTCGAGTAACCGATCACTCTGATCGAACCACAGCGCTTGCGAGGCGCGCCGCCACACACTAAATCAGCCCCATGGCTATTCGCGAAATCATTGAAGTGCCGGACCCCCGGCTCAAGGTCGTGTCCGAACCGGTGAAACCGGAAGAATTCAACGATGAGCTCAAAACGCTCGTCGAGGACATGTTTGAAACGATGTACAAGGCTCCCGGCATCGGCCTCGCTGCCATTCAGGTGGGCGTGCCCAAGCGCGTGCTGGTGATCGATCTGCAAGAGCGCGACGAGGACGCCGATCCGGTAGAGGATGAGGATGGCAATGAAAGCCAGCCGGTCATCAACGATCCGCGCGTGTTTATCAATCCGGTGATCGTGAACCCGAACGAGGAACTGAACACCTACAATGAAGGGTGCCTGTCCGTGCCGGAGATCTTCGCCGATGTGGACCGGCCCAAGACCTGCACGGTCCAGTATCAGGACCTCGATGGCAAAGAGCACACCGAGGACCTCGAAGGCTTGCTGGCGACGTGTCTGCAGCATGAGATGGACCACCTCGAAGGTATCCTGTTCATCGACCATCTCTCGCGCCTGAAACGCCAAATGGCTCTGCGCAAGCTGAAAAAGATGCGGGCGGCGGCGTAGTTTGAGCAATGACTGAATTGCTCGAGTCCCTAAGTGGCGGGTTTGTAATTCTCGTCATTGTCTCGCTTTTCGTCATCGCGGCGGGCTTTCTGTGGGACTCCACTGGAGCCGAAGCGGGCGGTGCAGAGCCAGTTGAGCCGCCTCCGCCATCCAATCTCTTGTCAGCGCTTTGGAACTTTGCGCTGGCAGGACTCTGGACCTATTTTTACGTTCAGGATCAATGGGACCAACCCGATTGGCTGATGATCGGCTTTATCGGCGTATTCGTGTTGGTTGGTCTCTCTCACGCGTACAAATACGTGACGGTGGAAATGACCGAAAAATGACGCGGGGATATCGCTCAATTTTCTAGAGTTCCGCTTTTGTTCTGTGCTATAAGCACCCGATGGATAGCTCAATTCTCCTAATTATCGCCATGCTTGCTGGTCTGCTCATTGGCGGAGGTGCGGCATACTACTTCGCCTCGCGTCCGGTCGCGGACCTAAAAACGCGACTTTCGGAGCGCGAAGATGAATTCAAAATTGCCGTGGCAGAATTGGGCGAGGCGCAAATCGCGCTCTCCCGAGCCGAGGAGCGGGCAGGGCGCACCGACCGGATTGAAGCCGAACTGGAGAAAGCGCGCGGTCAGGTGGCGCAATTCTCTGCCGAGCGTGCTGGATTTGCCGAGCAGAAGAAGCTGCTCGAAGAATCGCGCGACAAGCTGCTCAAGGAGTTCGAGAACACCGGAGCGCAGGTTCTGGGCCAAGCGCAGGAGGCGTTCCTGCGCCGCGCCGACGAGCGATTCAAACAATCCGAAGAAGCCGGAGAGCAGAAGATCAAGGCATTGCTCAACCCCGTGGGTGAGCGGCTGGAAAAATACGAACGCCAGGTTGAAACGCTGGAGAAACAGCGCGTCGATGCGTTCGGCCAGTTGAACGGTCTGATCCAATCCATGCGCGAAGGGCAGGAAGAAGTCCGCCGCGAGGCGCAGCGGTTGGGCAATTCGCTCACCAACGCGCCCAAAGCTCGCGGCCGCTGGGGCGAGCAGCAACTCAAAAACCTGCTCGAACAGGTTGGGCTGGCGCAGCATACCGATTTCGAACTCGAAGCCTCGATCGACACCGAAGAAGGGCGTTTACGCCCCGATGCCATCGTGCGCATTCCGGGTGGCAAGGTGCTCGTGATCGACGCCAAGGTCTCGCTCAACGCCTATCAGCAGGCGTTCGAGGCGAGACGAGGATGAAGCGCGCGATGCGGCTCTGGCTGATCACGTCCGCTCAATGCGCAATCACGTGCAGCAGCTGGGCGCGAAGTCATACCAGTCGCAGTTCGAGGAAGCGCCCGATTACGTCGTTATGTTTGTGCCGGGCGAACATTTCGTTGCCGCCGCTCTCGAACATGATCCCGCGCTGTGGGACTTCGCCTTCGAGCGCCGCGTGCTGCTCGCAACCCCGACTAACCTTGTGGCCATCGCGCGAACAGTGGCGCAGGTCTGGCGTCAGGATGGTTTGGCGAAGGATGCGCAAGAGATTGGGCGCATGGGCGCTGAATTGTACGAGCGCCTAAGCGTTGCTGCAGGGCACTTAAAACGCGTCGGCGGTGGCCTCGAAAGTGCGGTCAACAACTACAACAAGTTCGTCGGAAGTTTCGAACGCAACGTGTTGTCATCCGGCAAACGCCTCGCTGACAAAGGCATCGAGATTGGCAAACGCGAGATCGAAGAGGTCCCGCTGGTCGAAGCCGCTCCGCGTTACAACGCCGAGGATGCAGCGGAGAGCGACAGCGCGTTTCCAGCCCTAAGTGAAAGCAAAGACGCGGCGGAGTAAGAGCCTAACTGTCCAACCCCGCCAACACCTCATACGCCAACACCGCGCCTGCCACTGCTGCGTTGAGCGAGTCTGCCCGACCGCGCATAGGCATGGTCACACGCAGGTCGCATTCGGTTTCGTAGGTCTCGGGCAGTCCCTGCGACTCGTTGCCGACAAGGATGAAGCACGGCGCCTGATAGTCCGCACCGCGATAGGGAACCGCATCGCGCAAACTTGCCGCCACTAGCTGACCAGTCCCGCCGCGCAGCCAAGGCACAAAGTCCTCCCACCGTGCCTGAGCCAGACCTTGCGTAAACACCGCGCCCATGCTCGCGCGCACGGCCTCGGCACTGAACGGGTCGGCGCAATCGTCGATCAGGATCAGCCCGCCTGCGCCCACCGCATCGCCGGTGCGCAGCATGGTGCCCAGATTGCCGGGGTCGCGCAGAGCCTGTGCAACCAGCCAGATCGGCGCGGCATCGCGATCAAGGTTGGCCAGCCCGGTGTCCCATTCGTCAAAGACTCCGACGACGCTCTGGGTGTTCGACTTGCCCGTGATCTTCGAGAGAATATCGGGCGTTGTTTCGATCACTTCGCCACCTGCTGAAGTGACGTCGGTTTCTAGGCGTGTGACCAACTCATGTGGTTCGCGCCCAATTGCCATAACAAGTGTTTTGGGCAGCCGTCCGCTGATCCGGGCATCTTCGAGCAACCGCAGCCCTTCGACCAGAAATTGACCGGCGCGCCTGCGATGCTTCTTATCGCGCAGCGAACGCAGATACTTTACGGTTGGGTTGGAGAAGCCGGTGATTTCTTTGCGCATGGCGGTTCAGCCTTCGGGGCGCTCAGTCTTCGCCAAAGCCGTCTTCGACCATGGCAACCAGCGAAGACAGCGTTTCCGGCGCATTGTCGCCGGACACGATCAGCTCGACCTCGTCGCCCTTGGCCGCGCCCAGCATCATCAGACCGAGAATCGAACCACCGCCCGCTTTGTTACCGTCTTTCGCGACGAAGACCTGAGTGGTGTCCGGCAGTTCGGCCACCGCGCCGACAAATTTGGCGCTGGCGCGCGCATGCAGGCCACGCTTGTTGACGATGGTCACCTGCTGGCGAAGCTCGCTCATCCTTTGCCCCCGGCGGCGGTGGCGGCGGTGGTCTGGCCGAGAAATTCGCTGGCAACAGTGATGTAATTGCGTCCTGCAACCTGCGCGGCCTCGACCGCATCGACCACGCTCATGCTCTTGCGAGCACCATCAAGGCGGATGAGCATGGGAAGATTGATCCCTGCAATCACCTCGACGCGGCCGGTTTCCAGCAACGAAATGGCGAGGTTCGATGGTGTGCCGCCAAACAGATCGGTGAGGATGATGACACCGTCACCCGAATCCACATTTGAAATCGCATCGGCGATATCCGCGCGGCGTTTTTCCATATCGTCATTGGGGCCGATGCAGACGGTGGCAATCTTGTCCTGTTTGCCAACGACGTGCTCCATCGCTTCGACAAATTGATCGGCCAGCCGACCGTGAGTCACTAGGATCAAACCAATCATGTGCGGGGTCTTTTGTGTCCGTTAGCTGTTAAACGCGGCGCGGCGATTGGGCCTTTCGGAAGGCTAACGACGCTCTCTCTCAAGTTCGTCGGTGGCCCTTGAGCCCAGATTTCGGTGGCGGACAGTGGGCGAAAAACCAGCATCGCGCAAGCCTTGGGCCATGCGTTCAGCTGTGTAGACCGAGCGGTGTCTCCCGCCGGTACATCCGAAAGCGATGTGGACATAGGCTTTGCCCTGCGCCTGATAGCGGGGGAGCAAGATCAGCAGAAGATCGTGGATTTGATTGAAGACGGCTGAAAAGGCAGGGTCTTTTTGGATGTAGTCACCCACAGGCGCATCCTGTCCGGTCAATTCACGCAGCTCATCGACCCAGTGCGGGTTGTCGAGGAAACGCATGTCGAAAACGAGATCGGCCAAAGGCGGCATGCCGCGTGCGAAGCCAAAACTGGACACGGTGATCGTGGTGGGCTCGCGGTTCTCTTCCCTGAAGAGATCGCGGACCTGCGCTTGCAACTCATTCGTTGCCCACGTGCTGGTGTCGACGACAATGTCAGCCCATCGGCGCAAGGGTTCGAGCAACTCGCGCTCGGCGCCAATTCCTTCGAGAAGTGGACGCCCTTGCGCCATCGGGTGCGGGCGACGCGTCTCGTTATAGCGGCGTTCCAGCTCGGCGTCGTTGCAATCGATGAACATGAAGCTGGTGGCGAGATCTTCGCGTTTCGCGAGCTCTTTTGCCTGGTCAATGATATCGGCCGGGATAAAGCCACGGGTGCGCGTGTCGAAACCGATGGCAAGCCGGCTTCCGGGGTTTTCCTTGCCTGAAACAAGCCGTTTGAGAAGCCGGATCGGGAAGTTGTCTATGACCTCCCACCCCATATCTTCCAGCGCGGCCAACGCAGTGGACTTGCCTGCGCCCGACACTCCAGTGACGAGCAACAACCGGGCCTTATCGGGGTTGTTTGGGGACTCGGGCTCTTCCATGGATGTAGACTTGCGCCAATCGCCTGCAATTGGAAGTAAAGATTTGCGCTTATGGACGGGTAAAGGCGCTTAGGTCAGGCCGAACTTTGCCAGCGCCAATTCCGCCCTTTGCGCCGGCGCGATGGTGCCAGAGGTGAAGGGCAGAACCGGGATTTCGCAGCCCAGAACCGTGCGTCGATCTGCCTCCTCCGGCAAGCGTTCGCTTTCGTTTGTGAGTGTGAGGATCAAAGACAATGCAGCGGGTAAAGCGACCGGCGTCTCAACAAGGCCAACCCCTCGCACCTCGATCAAGCCGCGCGTTTCTTGCGGCGGGTGCGCGACGATCCGCGCGCCATCTCTGACCAGTCTTGCCCCGTCATCCCCGATTAGCATCGCGCCGCGATCAATCAGCGCGAGGGCAAGGCTCGATTTGCCACATCCAGGCGGGCCCTCAATTCCCAGCGCGCGACCCTGAATGGCGACGAAGGTGGTGTTGAAGACTTGGGCGGCGGCGTCGCTCATGCTGCGGGCAGGCGGAATCGCAGGCAGGCTCCGTCATTTGCGTCTTTGCGTGCTTCGGCTGTGAGTGACCCGTCATGCGCCTCGGCAATGGCGCGCGCGATCGCGAGGCCAAGGCCCGAGTGGTTGCCGAAGTCCTCTTGCTCGGGACGAAGCGAATGGAAGCGTGTGAAGACCTTTTCCCGCGCATCCTCCGGAATGCCTGGCCCAAAATCGCACACCAGCATTGTTACGCACTCACCGTCATTATCTACGATCACTTCGATGGGTTTTTCGGGAGGTGAAAAGGAGATCGCATTGTCGAGCAGGTTCTCGATGACGCGTTCAAGCCGCGCCGGAACACCTGAAACATTGGCCGCAAAGCCGCGTGTTGAAAGCTCAATCGGGTGGGACTTCTGTCCCGCGCGGTGTTCGCGGCTGCCGATGATTGCGCGGGTCAGATCAGAGAGATCAATGCGTTCAAACGTGGCGCGCGACAATTCGGCATCGATGCGGCTGGCATCAGAAATCTCGGTCACCAACCGATCAATCCGGCGCACATCATGTGCGATAATGTCTTCCAGCTCGCGCCGTGTGTCAGCATCCTTGACCTTGGGCAGCGACTCCGTTGCGCTGCGCAGAGATGCGAGCGGGTTTTTAATCTCATGCGCGACGTCAGCCGCAAAGCTGTCCACCGCATCGATCCGCTGGCGCAGAGCCGTGGTCATGTCGGACACCGTACGCGCAAGGAGGCCGATTTCGTCCCCACGATCGGGCAGGCGAGGCACTTCTACTTCGCGCTCACGGCCTTGGCGCACTTTAACGGCGGCACGGGTTAGCTGGCGCAAAGGTGTCACAATGGTCCGCGCGAGATAGAGTGATAAAAGGGCCGAGCCGAACAGAATGAAGAGAACGGCAAGGCCAAGTGTTGAGCGCGCCGACCGGACACTCTCGGTAATATCCACCGCGTTCCGCACGGTCAGCAGCGTATCACCGTCCAGCCCGACTGGCGCGGCGGCGGTGATAACCGGTGACCCATCACGCCAATCATAAAGGGCAATCTGGCTGAGCCCTTCTTCACGCGCTCGTGCCAGCTCCGGCCAGGCGTCGGCCTCCTGCGATTCTGGCTCGATGTAGTCCTGAACCGGCTCGGCGCTGACAATCGTATCGACAGTGCGATCAAGCCACCGCGCAAAGCGCTGTTCCCAGTCATCATCGCTGATGTCATCGAACTCAAAGGACGGGCCATCCAGCTCGAAACTGTCGGCTGTCAGCTGCCCTTCTTCATTGAACATACGAAGCCGCATGCGCTGCTCTTTGCCGATCTGGATAAGCAGAGCTTCCTGCCGTTCGCGGGTGGCACCAGCGAGCGCCTCTGCGGTGATCTGCGCCTCGATCCGCGCCAGTTTGAAACGCTCATCGACCAGCTGCGTGCGATAACTATCGATGTAGAACAAGCCACCACCCAGAAGCGTGAGCGGCAGAATGTTCACGATAAGAATGCGGGCGGTAAGCGAGAAGCGACCAAGCGGGCTCAGCCGTTCGGGCACGCTCCGGAACAGCGAGGAATCGTCAGCAGAAGTTGCGGACGGGGTCTCAGTCATCGTGAAAGCTGTATCCAGCCCCGTAAAGCGTATCGATCGCCTTGAAACCGGTATCGACCACGCGGAACTTGCGCCGCATGCGCTTGATATGGCTGTCGACAGTACGATCATCGACGAACACATCATCGGGGTAGGCGGCGTCCATCAATTGGTTGCGGCTTTTGATAATTCCCGGGCGCGCGGCGAGCGCTTCGAGGATAAGAAACTCGGTTACGGTCAGGCTGACCGGCTTATCGTCCCAAGTCACGTGGTGGCGCGCCGGGTCCATAAAAAGCCGTCCGCGATCAATGCTGGGATGCGCAGGCTCGACATCGCCAGGTTGTTCATTTCCGATTTCGCGATCCGGATCCGAGCGGCGCAGGATCGCGCGAATTCGCGCAGTCAAAAGGCGCAGGCTGAACGGTTTGGCGATATAATCGTCAGCACCCAGTTCAAGCCCGGCTTCCTCGTCCGCCTCGTCGTCCTTACTAGTTAGAAAAATGACCGGAAGCGCTGAATTTTCACGGACGCGGCGGAGCAATTCCATCCCGTCCATTTTGGGCATCTTGATATCGAACACGGCGAGATCTGGTGGGTTCTCCAAAAGCGCCTTCAGTGCCGTTTCACCATCTGAATAAAGGCGTGTGACAAACCCTTCGGCCTGCAAAGCGATGGAAACCGTCGTGAGAATGTTGCGATCATCATCGACCAGCGCGATTTCGAACGCATCATCGCGGCGTGGCGTATCAGTTGTGTTTTCCGCCATTGAGTTCCCTTCCCGATGCATCAGCGATCGACGCTTCGATGATTAGCGGCATAGCGCCGACTAAACAACGCAGGCAATGCGCTGTCTTGCAATCAGATGCGCGTTTCTTGCGCATATTGCACCGCTCTTCGTTTGACTCCGGGGGAGGGGATATCTATGGGCGACCCACGGGATCGAACATCACAGCTGGCGTCGTTTCTCCCCCTTCGCATACGTATGCGAGCGCTGGCTCTGTTCGGCAGGTTTGGACACGCAACAGGGCCGCTTGGCTCAGGAGTAGATACGTTGACCCCCTTGCTTATTCGCTGGCTTCGCAAAACATCGAAACCGGGGCCACTATCCGCCCTAACTTCGGCACATCCGCTCTGGTTGAGGCATCGCTCGCCGCCAAGGAAGGCGCGCTGTCAAAGCATGGCGCTCTAGTGGTTGAAACAGGTCAGCACACCGGCCGCAGCGCGAATGACAAGTTCATCGTGCGCGATGCCGAGACTGAGGAAACCGTATGGTGGGGCAAGGTCAATAAGGGCATGACGCCCGAACACTTCGCCAACCTGAAGGCCGATTTCATGGCGGCGCTGAAGGACAAGGACACGCTGTACGTCGCTGACCTGTTCGGTGGTTCGCAACCGGAGCACCGCGTCAATGTTCGCGTGATCAACGAGCTTGCGTGGCACAACCTGTTTATCCGGACATTGCTGGTTCGCCCGACAGTGGAAGAACTGGCGGACTTCGCGCCCGAATACACCATTATCGATCTGCCCACTTTCCGCGCTGATCCAGAGCGTCATGGCACGCGCAGCGAGACGGTGATTGCGGTCAATCTGTCGGAAAAGCTGATCCTGATTGGCGGCACCAAATATGCTGGCGAGATGAAGAAGAGCGTATTTGGCATTCTCAACTATCTGCTGCCGACCAAGGGCGTGATGCCGATGCACTGTTCGGCCAACACCAGCGCGGACGGAAAGACGTCAGTGTTCTTCGGCCTGTCGGGCACTGGTAAAACGACGCTGTCGGCTGACGCTTCGCGCACGCTGATTGGCGATGACGAACACGGCTGGTCCGACACGGCGGTCTTCAATTTTGAAGGCGGTTGCTATGCGAAGATGATCCGCCTGTCCGATGAGGCAGAGCCGGAAATCTACGCCACCACAAAGATGTTCGGCACGGTGCTCGAAAACGTGGTGATGGACCCGCAAACCCGCGAACTCGACTTCGACGACAACTCACTCGCCGAGAACACTCGCGGCGCTTATCCGATCGACTACATCCCGAACACCAGCGAGAAGAACCTCGGCCCGGTTCCGAGCAATGTCGTGATGCTCACCGCCGATGCATTCGGCGTGCTGCCTCCGATTGCGCGTCTGACGCCGGAGCAGGCGATGTATCACTTCCTGTCGGGTTACACCGCCAAGGTGGCGGGCACCGAAATCGGCGTGACCGAGCCTGAAGCGACCTTCAGCACATGTTTCGGCGCGCCTTTCATGCCGCGTCACCCCAGCGTTTACGGCAACCTTCTGAAAGAGCGCATTGCCAGCGGCGGCGTGCAGTGCTGGTTGCTCAACACTGGCTGGACCGGGGGCAAGTATGGCGTCGGCAATCGCATGCCGATCAAGGCAACTCGCGCGCTGCTCAATGCCGCGCTCGACGGTGATCTCGACAATGTCGCATACCGCACCGACCCGAATTTCGGCTTCGATGTGCCGGTCTCGGTTCCGGTTCTCGCCGAACAGGGCATCGATCAGTCGATCCTCGATCCGCGCAGCACTTGGGCGGACAAGGAAGGCTACGACGCGACCGCCAGCAAGCTGGTGCAGCTGTTCATCGACAATTTCGCCGAGTTCGAGGCGCATGTGGATGATGGCGTGAAGCAGGCCGCTCCTGCAAAGGTCGTTGCCGCATAAGCAGCTTGCTTTGCTAGATTTTACATTTGGAAAGCTGGCCTTTCCCTCCGCATGGTCCCATATGTTACATTAGTTTGGACGCGCAATCATAACGGAGGGATCCAATGAGTTTTCTTGATGGAATTTTGAAGCAGGTTGGCGGTTCGCCAGACACAATCGCGGATCTGGCTGAAAAAGTCGGTATCGACCCTTCGTTGGTCGAAAAAGGCTTGGCTGCCCTCGGCCAGTCGCACGACGAAGATGGCGACACGGTTGAACTTGCTGCAGAGAAAAGCGGCCTCGACACCGGTGCACTCGGCTCGATCATGGACAAGATCGGCGGCGAAGGCGCACTCGGCGATATGGTCGGCAAACTGGGCGGTACGGAAGGTGGCCTTGGCAACCTGACTTCGATGCTGGATCAGGACGGTGATGGAAACATCATGGATGACATCACCGGCATGGCAAAAGGCCTGTTCGGCAAGAAGTAATTCAGCCGCGGCATTCGCGCCGCGCGACAAGAAAAGGCGGCTGGCACAGGTTTCGTGTCAGCCGCCTTTTTCGTACCCGGATCTCGAACTGGGCTATTCGTCTTCGTTTTGATTGGCAGGCTTTGTCTGAACGCGCGGCCCGAGCAGTACAGACAGGTCGACCCGCTCTCCATCCGGCGTGTTGGCGAGCACCTCAATCAACTGTTTGGCACGATTCGAACGACTGCTGCTGTGCGGATCGGCGGCGAGCGGGGCGAGCGTTTGGCGGGCAAGGGCGAGTTTTCCTTCGCCAATCTGCATCACGGCAGTGTTGATACGGATCGTCTGATCAAATGGAGCGAGAACCGACGCCCTCTCCAACGCCGCTCGGGCATTTTCGTCAGGTGCGGCCCCGCGTTCCGTAAAGCTGCGATAATAGTAAATCAGCGGCAACGGATGATCGTTCTCCATGGCGTTAAGTGCCTCAAACGGGACCATCGCCATGGCATATGCCGCCTCGGCATCGTCTGCGGCGCGTGCCTTGCGAAACAATGCATATCCTTTCTGGACGTAAGCATTTTTCTGCCCCTTATCGATAGCAATCGCCTTGTCCGCTGCTGCGATGGCTTCGGCATCGTTGCCCGCATCATATTCGGCTTCTGCCAAAGCCGTCAGCACGCCGGGATCATTGGGAAACTTTGCTGCGATCTCGCGCGCTTCAGGGATTAGTTCTTTGGCTTGCTCTGGTGTAACGCCGCGGCGTGATTTCAAGATGACATCCATCATCTGTTCCAAGCCTTTGCTAAGCCGTGTGACCGTAACATCGCCAATTGGTAGACTTTCTGCTTGCAGTCTTATGGCCGGAATGCGCTTTTGCCGCTTGTAGCCCTTCAGCTCCTTTTCAAGCTGATCAAGGTCTCCAAAAGCCTCTTCTGCAGCCTCCAAGCTTGGCATACCCTGCATGAACTTTCGCGCATATTCTCGATACTGCGGCAGGCGAGCATCATTGAACATCAGGTAGTGATAAAGAAGCCAAGCTTGGCCATAAAACCCATCGCTGCGCACTCCACGTCCCGTGGCAATGCTATCGTAATCGAAGATCTGACGCAGCGACAATTGGCGCGCATAGTTTAGATCACCAACGCGGTGGTTTGCCGGTAAACCGATATCGAGCCCTCCATCCCTGGCGAACTTCACTGATGCAAAGAACTCCGCAGACCCCTCTGTGACCCAACGGGGCAAAGCAAAGGAACTTGAGGCGATAGTGAAATGGTGCGCATATTCATGCAGCAAGATGATCATCGAAAAGTCGGTGTCGCCGCTACGCACCTTTACATTTGGAACAAAAGCAACGGACCCTGCAGCACGCGGAATGTAAAAGCCGCCCACATTTGAACTCTTGTCTCCATACAGCTTGCGCAATGTCCGTCCGCTGCCCACTGCATAGACCGTCACTCGGTTGGATGGACTTGGTGCTGGAGGATTAAATCCCGTGATCCTCGTCATTGCGACATGATATCGCTCAAGCCGCACTGCGAATTCGCGGATGTCGCTTTCGCTGCTGTCCGAATAGATAACGAATCTCTCACTCTCCGCCTTGTGCCACGCGGCGCGGGCGGGGGAGGTGATCAGCGCGAGCGACATCGCCAACGCGAAAGCGGCAATCAGGCGTCGAAGTATCAATTGAGGCACCCCTTCTCCGGCATCTGCGACTGTGCCGGTAGTGACGGAGTGTATGGATTATCAGTGGCTTGGCAAGTGCGTGCCTAACCGCATTACTCGTCGAGGAAGTATTGCGATATCGCCGCCTGAACAGGGATTGGCGTACCCTCCGGCTTGTCCGCCAAAAAGCCGAGCAGTTGGCGCACTTGCTCTGACTTTGCCCCTCCATGCGGGTTGCTTGCGATTGGTTGAAGCGCCGCGCGTGCCTCATCGATCTGGCCGTCATTCATGTGTATCATGCCGGTCAGCAGCCATAGCTCCTGATCAAACGGGGCCAAGTCAGCGGCGCGGAAGAAGGCTGTCTTTGCCTCATCGTCAGGCGCGACGCCCCGCTCGGCCTTGGCGCGGTAGGTGTAGATCAGTGGCATGGTGTGGTCTGGCTCCAATGTGCCGAGCATGCGCATCGCGGTCATTGCCTCTTCATAGGCAGCATCGCGTGGGCCGGGCCCGCTGAAGGTGCGCGCTAGTCGGAAGCCAGAAATGCCCTTTTGCAGCAAGGCGTCCGTATTCTTCGCATTGATAGCCAGCGCCTTGTCAGCCGCAGCAATCGCGGCTGCGTTGTTGCCGGCTGCAAGTTCCGCCTTGGCCAGAAGGCTCCACACACGCCCGTCCTCGGCATGGCGCGCAGCAATGGCGCGCGTTGACTTGGCCATAGCCGCCGCATCTGCCGCCGATGCGCCCCGTTCGAGACGCTGCCTGATCTCCATGGTGTCCACTTCGCCTTTGGACAGCGTGCGCAGCGCGACCGGGCTGATTGCAATCCGCTCTGCTGGCACGTGGTGGCTCTTCACCTTGCGGTTGCGAAAGTGATAGTTGAGCTGGCGTTCCAAGACACCGAAATCACCAAACACCGCCTGCGCGGCCTCAAGAGAAGATTTGCCTTTTAGCACCTCGAGCCAATACTCTCGCAGTTGCCCTTGGCGTTCCTCATTCACGGTGAGGTAGTGGTACAACAGCCAGCTTCGGCCATAGAACGAGTTTTTGTCCTTGGTGTTGCGGCGGCTGAGACGCTCGTAATCCATATCAAGCAGCTCGCGCACCGAAGTCATCTCGTCCTCAATCCAGAAGATCGTAAAGCTGCGATTGAGCGCGGGGGTGCCAAGAAAGACCGATCCGTCTTCCTTGAAATAGGCTTTGGCCAAGAATTCGGCTGCCCCTTCATTCATCCAAAGCGGACGGGCGTAGCGGTCTGTCAGGCTGAGAAAGTGGTGCGCGTATTCGTGAAGCAGCACGACAGTGGAGACATCGGGATAACCGACCTTGTTTTTTACCCCCTGAACAAAAGCAACACTGCCTTCTGCTCGCGGCAGATAGAAGCCGGCAACACCGCGTGAACCTGCAAGGTTTCGGACCTTGTCATCGGAGCCGACAGCAAAAACCTTGATCCGGTTTGACGGGCTGGGTGGACTGACTTCACGCTGGGTGAAGTCTTCCATCGCGCTGTGATAACGCTCCAGATTTTCGGCATACAACCGCACCTCATCTTCATCACCCTGTGCATAGATGATGAAGTGTTCACTCGACGCTTCATACCAAGCGGCGCGCGCAGGGGCGCTGATGATTGCGAGCGAAAATGTAAGTGCAATGGCAGCAAGGATGCGACCCAGCATTGCAGTGATTATCCCTTCTCCGGCATCTGCGACTGTGCCGATTTGTGGGAATTATATGGCAATCCAGTCACTTGACCAGTGCCAAATCGCACAGCTCAATCGCGCTTCAGATCATCAAGGAATTGCCAGATTTGCGAGACGACGACCGAGCCTTCGCCTACGGCGCTGGCGACGCGTTTGACAGAACCGGCGCGCACATCGCCGACCGCGAATATCCCGTCCGTGCCGGTTTCGAACGGGCTGTCGCGGTTCACGGCCGAACCGGTCAGGACAAAGCCGCGTTCGTCGGTTTTGACCAAGCCGGAAAGCCAATCTGTGTTGGGTGCTGCGCCGATCATGATGAAGACCGCGCGCGTTTCCTGACGCCTTTCGCCCTCGGGCCCTTTGAGCGTGATGGCTTCGAGCGTTTTGTGCCCGTGCAGCTCTGTCATCGAGGTGTTGTAGTGAATGGTGATGCGCTGATCGGCCTCAAGGCGGCTGGAGAGGTAGCTCGACATGGATGCTGCGAGGCTGTCCGATCGAACCAGCAGATGCACGTGGGCGGATGTGCGTGAGAGGTACATCGCGGCCTGACCGGCCGAATTGCCACCGCCGATCACCACAACTTCAGTATTCTGACAAAAGCGCGCTTCCATCTCGGTTGCGGCGTAATAGATGCCTGCGCCTTCGAGCTGTTCAAGGCGGTCAATCGGTAGGCGGCGATACTGCACACCCGTGCTGACCAGAATGGCACGAGCGCAAACTTCATCACCGTCGTCGAGCGTTGCGCAAAATGTTCCGTCTTCGCGCCGCTCAAGCGCTTCGACACGGCGCGGCATCGCGAAGCTTGTGCCGAATTTCAGCGCCTGAATCTGCCCGCGATAGGTCAGATCGGTCCCACTGATCCCGGTCGGGAAACCCATATAGTTTTCAATCCGCGAGGATGTGCCCGCCTGACCGCCAATGGCCATATCTTCGACAACCAAAGCGTCGAGACCTTCGCTTCCGGCATAGACGGCAGCGGCGACACCCGCAGGCCCGCCACCCACGATTAAAAGGTCGAACACTCGCTGCGAACAGATATCGAGATCAAGATTGAGATACTGCGCGACCTTACGCGGGGTGGGGTCTTCCAGACGCTCGGTCTGACCCAGAATGACAGACGGTTGGTGTCCGGTCAGGTCGCAAATCTGGTTCGTCTCTTCATCGCGGGCATCCATGTCGTAACTCTCGAACGGGATGCGATTGCGGGAGAGAAAACGCTCGACGGATTGCACCGCCGGATCGAGGTCCGCGCCGATCACCTTCACGGCGCCATTCGAAAGCTCAAACTGCTTGCGGCGGCGTGCTGCGAACACCGAGATGATATGATCGGAGAGTTCCGGAACACGGCTCATCAAATCCAGCATCGCCGGGCGCGCGACCTCGATCACACGGGTCTCGACTGCGGTGCGCATTTTCAGAAAGATCGTGCCGCGGTTCAGGAAGCTAAGCTCTCCCATAAACTGTGTCGGGCCAAGCGTCGATTCCAGCAAGCGTTCATTGGTGTATGGGTTCACCACTTCGATTTCGCCATCGATCACATAGGTGAACGTGTCCATCGGATCGCCGATTTCGGCAAGCACAGTCCCTGCGGGATGGGTGACCTCGCGACCGATTTCGCGGATGGCAGCGACGTGATCGTCGCTGAGCGGTACCCGGCGCATCGTTTCCAGGTCTGCTCCAAACCGTTCCATCACTGCGCCTCCTGATTGCTCGCTGGCGCTTTAGATGGGGTCAGCCATTCGCTTTGGCAATATAACGGCTTACGGTCTTATCGACGACATCTAGCGGCGCGTTGCCGCCCAAGATGACAGCGGTGTTGAACGCTTTGAAATCATACTTGTCGCCAAGCTCCTTCTCGGCCCGCATACGCTGGCGTACGATTTCGCTGTGACCGATCTTGTACGAGCATGCTTGGCCCGGCCAGCTGCAATAGCGATCGACTTCGCTGGCAACCTCTTCGGCCTTTGACCCGTTGCGTTCCACGAAGAAATTGCGCGCTTTCTCGCGGCTCCAGCGTTTGTGGTGCAAGCCGGTATCGACCACCAAACGGCACGCGCGGAAGGCGAGCGATTGCAGGTAGCCAAGCCGTCCGACTTTGAAATCGTCGTAAGCGCCAAGCTCATCTGCCAATTGTTCGCCGTACAGCGCCCAACCTTCGGAGAATGCACCGAAGGCAAGGATCGAGCGAATAAGTGGCAAGCGGTTTGAGTACTCGCCCTCCCAGACATGGCCCGGAATGGCTTCGTGGAATGTAAGGTCCGGCAGATCATATTTGCGATGCAGATCGGTGGTGCGCAGGTTGATCCAGAAGCGACCCGGAATCTTCCCGTCCTTGCTGCCCGCGCCGCCATAGGCACCCGGCGCGCCTGCTTCCTCGTTGACGGGAATACGGCGCACTTCAAAAGCGGGATCGACCAGTTGGTTGAACGCGCGCGGCATCTGGCCTTTGATCCAGTTGTACTGCTCGTAAATGAAATCAAAGATCTCTTTGCGGCCCGGATCACCCTCGGCAAATTTGTAGCGCGGATCGTCAGACAGAGCCTGCATCCGCTCACCGACGGTCCCTTTGGTGTATCCGATTTCTTGCAGGATCGGGTCCATCCGCCCGTGCAGTTCGGCGAGTTCTTCGAGACCCTGTTCGTGGATTTCATCGGGGCTGAGCGAGGTGGTGGTCGATGCGCTGGTGGACCACGCATACCAGCGGTCACCTTCCGGCTGAGCCCACATGCCCGCATCCGATTTGGCAACCGCGCGCTGTGCTTTGATCTCGTCTAGCTGGCGCTGGAGTGCGGGCACAATCTTGTCTTTGGAAATGGCCATCGCTCGGCGAGCTGCGTCGCCCGAAGCGTCTTGGCCCGACGCGGCAAGTGGCGCGACATAGGCGCCGGTTGCACTGCCAGCATCGGCGATATTAGTTTCCAACTGTGCGATGGTTTTATCGAGCAGGAAATCCGGCGGGATCACGCCCAATCCACGCGCGCTCTTGATACCTTCCAGCTCCCCATCGAGCACATCGCTGACTTCGTTCAATCGGCCCAAATAGTATTCTACATCCTGCGCATCACGCACCGGCTGTGTCGCGCCAAAGAAACGCGGCATATCGATATACGCGCCGACATTCTGAATCACGAGATACGGCGCATTGCGCCAGCTGCCGACAGCCACATCGCCATAGGGCAGGTCCATTCCCTCGACCGCCTTGGAATATGCGCTTTCGACCACATCAAAACCGACCTGCTGGTCCGCAGTCAGTCCATCCTTGGGATACTCGCGTGCCTCATTGAGCAGGTATTGCAGCGTCGATTTGTACGCCTCGCGCCCTTCGCCGCCTGCCTTGCCGAAGGTGCCGCGCCAATCGGCATAGGCCTGCGTGTCGATGCCAAGACCCGTTGCACGGCCCGGCTCGTGATCGAGCATGGCGTAGGCGATTTCGTCCAGCTTTTGGTCAGGGCCAAGCGCGAGATCGGGCGCGGATGTTTCGACGGCGGAATCGTAGCCTGCCGCGCAGCCTGGAAGCAGCGCCAATGTGGAGACGCCGCCGATGCCAGCGAGCGCCTGACGGCGGGTGAATGTCTGGGCGGACGGTGTCTGTTTGTCTCTCATGAGCGTTGGCTTACCGTTGCCTGCGCGCGAGTCAATTGAGCCCGTGCCAGACATGGGCTATCCGGCGCGGGTTCGGGCAGCATGACGGAGTGACACGCCAATGGACATCGTTCTGGGAATTGTGATGCTGGCCGCATTCGCGCTGGTTGTCGGGGCAATCTTCTTCTGGCGACGCACTGGCGAGATCAAGCAGCCTGCATTGATGGTGGTGCTGGCGCTGGTGATGGTGGCCAATGTTCTGATCTGGACGCTGCCTGATGCAAGCGGCGATGCGCCGGTTGACCAAGTGGAAAACGTTGAATGACAAAAGGGGTGTGGCGGCTGGCGTTGGGGGGACAAGCGCCAACCGCCACGAAGCAATCCGGTGTTGAAGCTGCCTAGGCAAGCTTAATGGGGCAAACCTATCTAGGCAGTCGCCACGTGACCGAATTGCTATAGGTGCCTGCGACCTGAGCACCATTACTGTCGCGCGCCGGTGTGAAGCGCGCCCTTTTTTGAACAAGGCGACACGTCGCCTGATCGAGCGCATTGTGCCCGGTCGAGCTGGTGACTGTGCAGCCTGTGACCCGGCCACTCGCGCTGATCTGTAGGGTAAATCCGGCGGTTCCGGTCATTTCACGGCGAATCCAGTTCGTCCGGTAATCGCGGGTCGTGATCCAGGTGCCTGGATTGCCGCGTGGCTTGGCTGATATCGGATCGAACTTTGGCGGAGGCGGAGAAGGTGGTGTCACAGGACCTGCGCCTTCACCCATATTGTTGCCGATGCCGGGCGTGGGGCCGGGCGGCAGGGGCGGCGATGGCGGAAGCGGCGAATCTGGAATGACCGCCTTCTCGTTGAAATCAATCGGGTTGGTTGGAGCGACCACAACGCTTCTTGTTGGATCTGTCTTCTCCACCTTCGGTTTCGGAGGCGGCGGCGGGATCGGAATCGGAGGTGGGTCCGTTTTGATGAAGATTCCTTCCGGATTTTTGTCTGTTGTAACGGCGACGGTCACGGCAAGGCCGGTGACCAACAACGCGCCAAAGACGGCGGGTATGCCGATAGCGCCGAGTATTGCGGCGGGGTTAGGTCTTCGGGATTGAGCGACGTAGTTCATAGGGGCGTTCCTCTCTCCAGTTATGGGAGCGGCGCCTGATGAGCGTTCCAACAGGCATCGCTCATCCGTGATGATACAACGTCACTGTCATTTTTCAAAATTGTTTCGCGTTGCGCTTTGCGACCCGTTTTAATGCGAAACGGGTCATTGAAATGCAATATTATTACAATTCTGTCTTATTGTGTGAGAAGCTAGGCTCTGCGATCGAGGAGGCCCAGAATTCCGGTCGTTCCAATCGCGAACACGGCTGGGGAGCAGCCGCAAGCGCGACCGCGTGCCCGCAGGTGCTCGTAGCGCAGCGAAGAAATAGCACCGAGGATGCTCGCCCGGATGGGCGAGCATAACTCAGAGACTCACATCACTTGATCGGGCAATCCGGCGACAGGCGGAAGTCGAGATAGTTGTCGACGCTAGCCATCATGTCTTCCATTTCGTTTTCGAAGAAATGGTTGGCACGCGGAATCTCATCATGGTGGATCGTGATGTGCTTCTGCGTGCGCAGCTTGTCGACCAGCTTCTGGACCGCTCCCGGCTGAACCACCGTGTCCGCCGCGCCCTGCACAAAGATGCCTGAGGCAGGGCAGGGGGCAAGGAAGCTGAAATCGTACATATTCGCTGGCGGTGCGACGGAGATAAAGCCGCGCACTTCTGGGCGACGCATCAGCAACTGCATGCCGATCAGCGCGCCAAAGCTGTAGCCTGCGACCCAAGTGGTCTGTGCCTCGGGATGAATTGATTGCACCCAGTCCAGAGCGCTCGCTGCATCAGACAGCTCGCCAATGCCGTTATCGAATGAGCCTTGGCTGCGGCCGACACCACGAAAGTTGAAACGCAGAGTTGCAAAGCCGCGATCGGCAAAGGTCTTGTACAGCCGCTGCACGATCCGGTCGTTCATGGTGCCGCCGCCTTCAGGGTGCGGGTGCAAGATCATCGCCACGGGAGCGCGCGGGCGCGGCGGCGGAGAGAAACGACCTTCGAGGCGGCCTTCGGGGCCGGGAAAGATGACTGAGGGCATCGGTGTCCTTAAGAATCAGAAGAGTGGGCAAAGTGCCGGCTGGCCCCTGCGTGGATGCACTCTATATACGACTCGCACCACGAAGCGCAATTTTTTAAGAATCGTTCGCAATAAGGTTGTTTGTGACTGCCCGTATCTATCTCGATCATGCCGCGACATCGCCGCTTCGCCCCGAGGCGAAAGCCGCGATGGAGGAAGGCTTTGCGCTGTGGGCCAATCCTTCCTCTCCGCACGCCGAGGGACGCAAGGCTAAGCAGGCGCTTGAAGACGCGCGCGAGCGGATCAAGCGAACGCTGAAGTGGGATGGCGAGGTGATCTTCACCAGCGGCGCGAGCGAGGCGCTGTGGATTGCATTGAACCGAGCCAAGTCGAAACGCCGGATTGTAAGCGCGGTGGAGCATGATGCCGTGTTTCGCGCTGCGCCGGATGCGGAAGTCGTTACCGATGACGCCAGCTTTGATGCCCAAACCTTGTTGGCGGTTCAGCACGTGAATTCCGAAACTGGCACCATCAATCCGGTTGGACAAATGGCGCAAACCATGGCCGAAGCGGGGACTGTAACGCTCTCCGATTGTGCCCAGAGCGCAGCTAAGCTTGAGCTTCCGGCTGCTGATATGCTGGTTATTTCAGCCCACAAGTTTGGTGGACCGATCGGAATCGGTGCACTGCTGGTCCGCGATTTCAACTTGCTGGAACCGATGGGCGGCCATGAGCGCGGTTACCGTCAAGGGACCGAAAACCTGTCGGGGGCGATGGCAATGGCCGCTGCTCTGGAGACCGAGGGTTGGGCAACAACGACGGACCAACGCAAGAAATTCGCCAAGGCGGTTGCCGGTGATCGCCTTAGCATCGGGGAGCAGGTCGATTACATCTTCGCGCTCACTCACCCCACCATGTCCGCCCAAGCTCTTCTCATCCGCCTCGACGCAATGGGTTTCGCGGTCTCGGCGGGCAGCGCTTGCTCCTCCGGCACACTAAAAAAGAGCCGCGTGCTTGATGCGTTTGGTGTGCCCGATGATGTTGCGGCACGAACCATCCGCGTGAGCCTTGGCTGGAGCACCACTGCGGACGAATTGCAGGCATTTGCGGAGGCTTGGAAGTCACTCACATGATCTATCTCGATAACCAGGCCACCACCCCGCTGGCGCCCGAGGCGCGCGATGCGATGCTTCGCTGGCTCGACGGGCCTGATGGTGCCGGCTTCGCCAATCCGCATTCCCCGCATAAGATGGGTAGGCAAGCGGCGGCTGCGGTAGAGGCCGCACGCGATAAGGTTGCGGCGCTGCTCCCGCCGGGTGGCAAAGTGATCTTCACGGGCAATGCCTGCGAAGCGCTCAATCTCGCCATTCGTGGCACGTCGGGTGACGGAGCAGTGGCGATTTCTGCCATCGAACATGCGGCGGTATACGACACGGCGAAAGATGCGGGGCCGCATGAGATATTGAGCGTGGATGCGGATGGCCTCTGCGATCCCGCGCAAAACCTGCCTCAAGACGCGCGGATGATCGCGGTGATGCAGGTCAACAACGAGATCGGAACGGTGCAACCCATCATCGATTGGCATCGCCGTGCCAAGGAGATGGGCGCGTTGATGCTCGTCGATGCGGTGCAGTCCTTTGGAAAGATACCCGTTGCCAATGCCGACCTGATCGCGGTGAGCGCGCACAAGATTTATGGGCCAAAGGGCATCGGCGCACTGTGGGTGCGCGACGGGATCGAGATTGCCCCCCAGATCACCGGCGGGCTTCAGGAAGGCGTGCGCTCCGGCACGCTTAGCACTGCCCTATGTGCCGGGTTCGGAGCCGCAGCGGCGGTCGCGAAAGAGAGGATGGAGGCGGACAATACCCATGCGCGTCAGCTATGGGATCGTGCTCTCGACTTGTTCGATGGTTGGCACATCAACGGCAGTCAGGACGCGCGCAACCATGCCAATCTCAGCATTCGCAAAGATGGCCTTGATGTCGCCCGGTTGATGTCCGAATGCCGCAATGTGATGTTTTCCGCTGGAAGCGCCTGCGCCAGTGGATCGGGCAAGCCCAGCCATGTGCTCAAAGCCATAGGCCTTTCCGATGCCGAGGCGAAGAGTACTATCCGGCTGGGATGGGGCCGTTATACGACCATGGAAGAGCTTGAAGAAGCGGCCAAGGTGATCAACATGGCTGCCAAAGAGCAGGCAGAATGGACGTGATATGGGGGGCATAAGAGTCACCTTCATCGATCCGCGTGGCAATCCCGTGGTTGCCGAGGGCGAGGCTGGCGACAATTTGCTGCGTGTTGGGCAGGGCGCCGGACTTCCGCTTGAGGGGACCTGCGAAGGACAGATGGCTTGTTCAACCTGCCACGTGATTGTCGCCGCCGAGTGGTTCGACAAGCTGGCCGAAGCAAGCGAGGAAGAGGAAGACATGCTCGACTTCGCCGCCGGAGCCCGCCGTACCTCGCGGCTCTCATGCCAGATCGACCTGACCGAAGACATGGACGGCCTGACCGTCACTGTGCCTGGTGAGAGCGCAGACGCCAGAAGAATGTAGGCAAAAAATGGCCGGCTGCTTGACCCCCGTCAGCAACCGGCCACCTTCCGCGTGAGGCATCAGCGAGATTACGCCTCTGCGGGTTCGGTTTGGGCCTTGCGCACGGCTTTGCGGGATGCCCAGATGATTCCGCCGACGGGTAGTGCGACCGATCCGATCAGGATCAGCAAGGCGACCAAGTACCCGAAGATTGTGCCCAGCGATCCGACCGCTCCGGCAACCGGGGCAAGGAAATCGCTGCTGACAGGCGTTCCGGTTTCATAGCGCACCGTGACCCGCGAATAGGCTACGCGGCCTTCCATTTCTTTGAGCCAGCTTTTCGCCTGGTCGATCTCTTCATTGACCCGCGCAACGCTGCGCTCGGCCTCGACCAGCTCGGCCACGGTGCCTTTGCGGGTTTTGAGCACGTCCATCAGTCGGTCGCGCAGTTGCGTGCGGGCCTCCAGACGCGCCTCGGTGTCCACCATCTGTTTGGACAGTTCATCCGAGGTGATCTCGGCAGAAACCTGCTCTGCGCCCGCATCTTCGGATTCGTCTTCGAGCAAAGCGCCAAAGGCGCGTGCCTGATTGCTGTCCACAGCCATTTGCAGTGTGCCGCGCACTTCGTCGGCCTCCTCGCCGCTCTTGTTCATGGCAAGGATTTGGCAGCTGGTTGGCCCGGCCTGTTCGCACAATGATGCGTGGCGGCGTTGCAGCGGGCCGATCTCGGCGGCGGGCATGCGCCACTGATAATCATAGGTGTAGGCGAGTTTTGGCATAGTGATCGGGATGTCGCCCAATTGTGGCACCGCAGAGCCGTCAGCATCCGCCACGGCTTCGGCCTCTTCAGCGGCCTCCATCGGCATGGCATTGCCCGCTTCGGTGTCGGCCATGGCCTCTTCGTAGTCAGCGCTTTCGCTGCATGCCGCCAGCGCCAGAGCCGCGGTTCCCACCAGTATCATCGACTTACGCATATTCTCTCTCCTTGGGTTCCATTCCCGTCATCCCAGGAGCGAACTGCGACTCGCTGCCTTAATGATGCCTTAATATGGCCATATTCTCGCCACAATTGAGGCGAGGTTGCCCCATTCTACTGTCACAATCAGCATTGACCTTTGCCCCGATGCTGCCATTCCAAGGGGCATGACCTCAGCTGAAACAGTCTCTGCGCAAGATGATGTGAACTTGCGCCAACGCCTTCAAAACTGGCTGGAATCCAGCTTTTTTGAACGCTTCATCATCACCGTCATCGTCATCAATGCGATCGGATTGGGGCTGGAGACATCACCCGAGGTGATGGGTGTGATCGGTCCGGTGGTCGAAAATCTCGACAGATTGGCGATTGCCATATTTGTGGTCGAAATTGCCCTGAAGCTGTTCGTTTACCGCCTCGGTTTCTTCAAAAATGGCTGGAATATCTTTGATCTCGCCATTGTCAGCGCGGCTCTCATCCCAGCGGGCGAGCAATTCTCGGTATTGCGTGCTCTGCGCATTCTGCGCGCGCTGCGGCTAATCTCTGTGGTGCCGAGCATGCGCAAGGTGATCGTCGGCCTGTTCCAAGCGATTCCCAGCATCGGCACGGTGATCGTGATGCTGTTGCTGCTGTTCTATATCAGCGCGGTAATGGCGACGAAGTTGTTCGGAGAGCGCTTCCCAGAATGGTTCGGCAATCTCGGCGCCTCGCTCTATTCCTTATTCCAGATCATGACGCTGGAAAGCTGGAGCATGGGCATCGTGCGCCCGGTGATGGAGGTGTACCCGTATGCTTGGGCGTTCTTCGTGCCGTTCATCCTGCTCACCAGCTTTATCGTGCTGAACCTCTTCATCGGTGTGATCGTCAACGCCATGGCCGAGGCAACGGGTGAAGAAGCGCATGACGAACGTGAGATGATTATCAATGAGCTGCGCGCGCTGCGCGAGGATGTGGCGGCACTGCGCAAGGACCGCTAGGAAAGTCGAAAAAGGGGTAGAGATTTATGCGATTGATCCGATGGACTGCCATCCTTGGAGCCAGCCTTGCGCTCGCCGCCACCGCGCAGGCGCAAGATGCGGACGAAGACGCACCGCCACCGGCTTTCCCCGAAACCGAGATATTCCTGTTCGATTATGACGCGGACGTTTCGGAAGATGCACTGTCGAGAGGGCGCAATGTCACCAACCGTACCGGCTATGACAATCAGCCTTACTTCACCAAGGACAGCGCCACATTTCTCTATTCGCGCGATGACGGGACGCAGACCGACATCTGGGAATATGACATCGCGAGCGGCACGCACACGCGCATAACCAACACGCCGGAAAACGAGTTCTCACCCACGCCATCGCCCGACAATCAGACCATCTCGATGGTGTTCGAACGCAACCGTTCAATCTGGCATCTTGATCGAAGCAAGCCGGACGAGCCGAAATGGCTGCTCGAAGCCTCCGGCGTTGATGAGCCGGTGGGATACTTCGCGCGCGATTTCGATCTGGGCACCGTGTTCTACTGGTCGCGCTATGGCTTCAACGTCGCGGTGACCAGTGCAGAAGAGCCGGTCTATCACTTCATCACCGGCCACGCCGTCCCCGCAACACCGCATGTGATCCCCGGCACCGACCATTTCAGCTTCGTCCACCGCCAGACCAACGAACAGGTGTGGATCAAGGCCTTCGACCCGAAGACCAAGTCGATCCGCCCGCTGGCGCCGCTGGTGGGATCGAATGCGAATTACACCTGGGCACCCGACGGCACGATCCTGCAGATCGAGGACGGCGAGGTCCACCGCTGGCGCGAAGGCGGCGAGGGCTGGCAAGTGATCGGCGACCTGTCGGACTTCGGAGTGAGGGGGCGAACCGGATTGCGGTGAGCCCGGACGGGAAGCGGATCGCGGTGGTGGGATTGCCAGTCAAATAAGGATTGTCGGCTTTCGAGCCAATGCAAGTCATGTTCGTGTCATTTTTGCATTCCTGAAAGGGGGCAGCGCGATAGTGGGGGTGACCTTGTGGCCGCCCCCTCAATCTTTAGCGCAATACCTTCCGGAAGGTGACTTTGTCGTCGCCGTCAGACCAATAGTCGCGAATTCGCGCCTCTCGCTCATAATCTAGCATATCGTAGAAGGCGCGGGTTCGTTTGAACTCTTCCTTGCCAGACGTATCGACCAAGAGGAGACGGCTTCCATCGTTAGCGAGCTGGTGTTCCACGAAGCGCATGAGTTGGCTTCCTATGCCGTTGCCGTGTCGATTTGGATCGACGGCGATCATGAGCAAGTTCCAAACACCTTCAGCCAAACCTTCGGGGGTGTAGTAGCAGACCGCGTCGACCTGCCCATCGTCGAACACGAGCCAACGCTGGCTTTCGTCTCCGCCGAAAAATTGAGCTGTCATGTCGTCGAGCATGTCGGAGGGAAACATTTCGTTCTCGTCGACCAGGTAGCCTACGCGCTCTAAATCGCTCCGCACTAGCGGGCGTATGTATTGGTTTTTCATGTCGAAACTTTCGGATAATTCTTGACGCAGTGAACCGATTGGCAACGCGACGGTCGCCAGTCAGTCAATCACAAACTGAGCCACAAAGGCTCAGACGTTCGATGCAATCGTGTTCAAAAAATCTCCGTACGCCCTGCTGGGCTACCACTGTTCTGCTTTATAATGCTCAGAGACGCAAGTCTCCGGCGGCATTTGGGAATGCACGCCCAAATGCAGACAGGTCTGCTCTCAACCTCCAATCTCGGACATCCGCGCTACCCATTCCTGTGGAAACGCCTCTCCCCGCACCCCGCGCCGCTTGCTAAGCGGAATACATGTCCGAAACCACGACCACACCTGACGATTCTGATCCCTTTGATGCCATCGTAGACGCGCCGTTCGATGCGGCTTTGTCCGAGCGGTATCTTGTCTATGCACTTTCGACCATCACGGCGCGCTCGCTGCCTGACCTGCGCGATGGTCTAAAACCTGTTCACCGCCGCTTACTGTGGACCATGCGTCAGCTGGGTCTGTCGCCCACCAGCACGTTCAAGAAATCCGCGCGCGTGGTGGGTGAGGTGATCGGTAAGTATCACCCGCATGGCGACACCGCCGCTTATGACGCGATGGTCCGCCTCGCGCAGGATTTCTCGCTGCGTTATCCTCTGGTCGAGGGGCAAGGGAATTTCGGCAATATCGATGGCGATAACGCCGCCGCCTATCGCTACACCGAAGCGCGCCTGACCAAGACCGCGATCCAGCTGATGGACGGGCTGGACGCGGGCACGGTCGATTTTATCCCGACCTATAATGGAGAGGAGCAGGAACCCGAGCTGATGCCGGGCCTGTTCCCCAATCTGCTGGCCAATGGCGCGAGCGGGATTGCAGTTGGGATGGCGACCAACATCCCGTCACACAACGCCGCCGAGGTGATCGATGCGACGCTCGAGCTGATCGACAATCCGCATGTCGAGCACGAGCGTTTGATGGAGCTGATGAAAGGGCCGGACTTTGCCACCGGCGGTCAGGTGATCGACAGCGCAGAGGTGATCTCCGAAGCCTATCGCACCGGGCGAGGCTCTTTCCGCCTGCGCGGCGTATTCCATGCGCCCGAGTCCGACAAGAAAGACGATGTCGAAGCCGGGATCGAGCGGCTGGGCGGTGGCCAATGGCAGCTGGTCATTTCCGAAATCCCGTATCAGGTCGCCAAGGGCAAGCTGATCGAACAGATCGCGCAGGCGATTGCCGACAAGAAGCTGCCGATCCTTGATGATGTGCGCGACGAAAGTGACGAGCAGATCCGTATCGTGCTGGTGCCGAAGTCGCGCAACGTCGATCCTGATCTGCTCAAAGAAAGCATCTTTAAGCTGACCGATTTGGAGACCCGTTTCGGGCTCAACATGAACGTTCTGGACGCCACCCGCACGCCGATGGTGATGGGGCTGAAAGAGCTGCTGCAAAACTGGACCGCGGCGCAGATCGACATTCTGCAACGCCGCACCCGTTTCCGGCTGGAGCAGATCGCCAAGCGGCTGGAACTGGTCGACGGCTACATCATCGCCTTCCTCAATCTCGACCGCGTGATCGAGATCATCCGTTACGAGGATGATCCGAAGGCGGTGATGATGGAGGAGTTCAAGCTCACCGACCGTCAGGCCGAAGCAATCCTCAACATGCGTTTGCGCAGCCTGCGCAAGCTGGAGGAGATGGAGCTCAAGCAAGAGCGCGACGATCTTCTGGCCGAGCAGGACGAGCTCAACAAGCTGCTCGACAGCCCGGCGCGCCAGCGGACGCGGTTGAAGAAAGACCTGCGTACGCTTCGCAAGGATTACGCCGAAGACACAGCCATCGGCGCGCGGCGCACCAAAATCGAAGAGGCCGAAGCTACGGTCGAATTCTCGATGGACGCGATGATCGAGAAAGCACCGGTCACCGTGATCCTCTCGCAAAAGGGCTGGATCCGCGCCGCGTCAGGTCATGTCGATCTGGCGCAGGAGTTCAAATACAAAGAAGGCGATGGTCTTGCCTTCATCCTCCATGCACAGACCACTGATAAGCTGCTGATCGCGGCGGAGAACGGACGCTTCTACACGCTAGGCTGCGATAAACTGCCCGGCGCGCGCGGTTTTGGTGAGCCGGTCCGGACAATGATCGACTTGGAAGCTGATACTTCGATTGCCGAGATGCTGGTCCACAAGCCGGGCGGTCGTCTGCTGCTCGCCAGTAGTATCGGCAAAGGCTTTATCGCTGAGACGGGCGAGCTGCTAGCCGAGACCAAGAAGGGCAAGCAGGTCGTGAACCTGAAGGGCGATGCACAATTGCGGGTGATCCGCGAAGTGCCCGAAGGCCACGATCATGTCGCTGCCGTGGGGGACAACCGCAAGCTGGTGGTCTTCAACCTTGAAGAGATGCCGGTGATGGCCAAAGGGCAGGGTGTGATGCTGCAACGCTACCGCGATGGCGGCCTGAGCGATGCGACCACCTTCGTTCTGGCTGATGGTCTAAGCTGGGCGATGGGCGGAGACAGTGGCCGTACTCGCACCGCCGACGACATCCATATGTGGAAAGTCGCGCGAGGAGCCGCAGGCCGCATGCCGCCGCAGGGCTTCCCGAAGGACAACAAGTTCTAGCTTAGGCCTGCGCCGCAACTTCGTTGAGCAGTTCCAGCACCCGATCACGGTCAGGGAAGCCTTCGGCGATCCAGCGCGCCTCTACCGTTTGCAACAGCCGGGCGACGCCGGGGCCGGTGGCAAGGCCGCGTTCGACAATCTCGCCGCCTTTGAGCGGGAGGATCGGTGGTGTCCAATCGGCAATCACCCGCGCATCCGCTCCCGCCAACAACAGGCGGTCAGCGGCGAATGCGGGCGTGTGGCGATAGGCGAGCGCTTGGGCATCAGTCGCATCGCCGGCCTGACGCTCCGCCGCACAAGTGAGCCGCGCGCGTTGCGCTTTCGACAGGCGCAAGCGGGCGGCGACGGTCTCAGCCACCTCGGGTGAGGGGGGCAGCAGGGCGGCGAGGCGGCGCAATGGCTCTAGCGTAAAACTCTGCTCTGCCTCGGCTGCAATTAAGCGTTCCAAGGCGGCAACATGGGCCTTGCATGCCTCGGGGAGAATCACGGGCAGCACGCCGCGCTCGAACATCCGGGCCACGGTCGCGTGTGGGTTGGGCAGGGCAAGCAGCTTGAGCACTTCATCTGCAATCCGCTCGCGGCTCAAGCCCTTCAGCGTGCTGGCGAGTTCGGCGCAGGCTTCTTCGGCTTCGTCATCCAGTTCGGCCCCGAACCGCGCCTGAAAACGGTAATATCTCAAGATGCGCAGGTGGTCTTCGCGAATGCGTTGACGGGCATCGCCAATGAAGCGGACGCTTCGCGCTTCAAGGTCCGCCAAGCCGCCAAAATAGTCGCTGATTTCGAGCGTTTGCGGGTGGGCGTAAAGCGCGTTCATCGTGAAGTCGCGTCGCGCCGCATCATCACGCCACTCGCTGGCAAAGGCGACGGTCGCGCGCCTGCCATCGGTGCTGACATCCTTGCGAAGCGTGGTGATCTCCACTGTGCCATCGTCCAGCACAGCAGTGACGGTGCCGTGGTCGATCCCAGTCGGCACTGTGCGAATGCCCGCTTGCTTGCAGCGGTCGATCACGACGTCAGGCGTCAGCAGCGTCGCGCAATCAACATCGGCGACGTCGACACCCAGCAATGTATCGCGCACTGCACCGCCAACCCAGCGCATGTTCTCCGCGCCAAGGGCAGCGGTCAGCGCGGCCAATCCTTGGCTCTGGGTCCATGGGGCAAGAGGCAGGGTGTCAGACATTGCCGCTCCCTATGTGTCTACAGCGCCTTGAAATCAATCCGGCGTGCAAGGTTTGCGAGGATCGCGGCGGTCACACCCCAGATGCGGAAGCCTTCGTAGTCCATTTCGAGATAGCGACGATTGGCACCGCGCCAGAACACTTCGTTGGTGTCCCAACTAGCTGGATCGAGCAGCATTGCGAGCGGCGGCTCAAACCATGCTTCAACCTCGCTGGGGCTGGGCACCAGAGGTAGATCAGGCTCCACCACGGCGAGCACGGGGGTCACGTCAAAGCCGGTGCCGGTGTGGTACCGGTCCGTTTCGCCGATAACGCGCACTGAATCGCGCGGCATGGCTAGCTCTTCTTCCGCCTCGCGCAACGCGGCGGTGATGGCGTCTTCGCCCGGATCGATCTTGCCACCGGGAAAGGCGACTTGCCCGGGATGATCGCGCATGTCGCGCGGACGCTGCGTCAGGATGACGCCCGGCTCAGGTCGGTCGGTGACCGCTATGAGCACCGCTGCGGGCGTTGCCCGCCCACGAGCGAAATTTGCATCGGTCAGCAGATCGGGAATGTCCTTGCGGTGCCCTTCTTCCGCCAGAGCAGATAGCCGATCGAACAGCGCAGACATGGTCTTATCCGGCTGCAATCAGATAGAAGATCGCGCCCTGACTGGTCACCAACCAGTCATCGCCGCTGGTCTCCATCGCAATCTCGGCAAGCTGGGCGTAAGTCGAGCGATTGAGCCGCGCCTCGCAGCCCCGCCTGACATGGAGATAGATCGCTGGCGTCTCCGGATCGCCCGCCACGCGCAGAGCGTTTTCCGGTCCGGCGACCACCAACTCATCGGTGTTGAGGCGGAAGGCGATCTCGCCATCACGCTGCACGCAATCGACCGCGATAAAGGCGGCATCGGCAACTTCGATGCTGAGTTTCTCGAACGGGCTGACCAGCCAGTGCTGTCCGGCATCGTCGCGGGTCAGCAGGCCTGAGAATGCGCGCACCATAGCGGGGCGGCTGATGAGCCCGCCTTCGTGAAACCACTTCCCATCGGCGGCGATGCGCATGTCGCTTTCGCCGATTTTCTGCGGGTCCCAGCCTTCAACCGGTGGCAATTTCCGTGCAGCGACTTGCTCGGCAATTTCGGCGAGGGTCAGTTCGGCGAGATAGGGAGGTGGTTCGTAGGGCATGCTTGCATAATGCGATGGCACCCCACCGCGTTCCTGCCAAGCCTATTCCATACCCCACGGCCCCAGCATGCCTTCTGCGGGCATAGCGGACAGTGCGTCGCCTCGTGCGAGCAGGCGATCGGGTTCATACGGGCCAGGGCAACGCCATCCGCCCGTCGCTGCCGCTGAAAAGCCCCAGCGCCCATAATATTCGACATCGCCAATCAGTACCTGGGCGAGGGGTGGCATGCCCTGTTTTGCAAGGTTCGCCTCCGCGTCGAGCATGGCTGCCATGAGCCCGAGACCAAAACCCTCGCTCTGTCTTTCGGGAACCACCGCTACCGGTCCCACCATCACCAGCGGCACTGGTCTTCCCTCAGGGTCAATCAAAGCGACGGGCCAGCACTGGATCGTGCCGACCAGCATCTCGTCTTCGTCGACGGCGGCGAAGCTGAGCGCGTCGAGCGGTTCCATCCCCGCGCGAATGCGATAGGCGGTGCGCGCATGGCGGTCCGGCCCGAAAGCGCGGTCGAGCACCTGCTCGACCATCTCGGTTGGCACCGCCGAAAGCGGAATCAGGGATGCTGTGCTGGAAGACATGGCGCGCCGTTAATGATTTTCGCGCGTGATGCCCACCAAAACTTATTGCGCAGAAATGCGAAGCACCCGGCCGCCTTCGCCATCTTCAGCGACCCAGATCGCGCCATCAGGGCCTTCTTCGACCGAACGAAGGCGACCGGCAATCTCGTACCGCGCAGTTTCGCTGGCGCTTTCACCATCGATTGCGACGCGCACCAGCGCTTTGGATTTCAGGCCAGCGATGAACGCATCACCTTTCCAACCGCGGAACATCTTGCCCGAGTAAAAGATCATGTCGCCCGGTGCGATAACGGGGGTCCAGCCAAGTGCTGGTTTTGAAAAGCCGTCATCGGGAGTGTGATCGGGAATGTCGACGCCGCTGTAATTGTCGCCGTCCGAACGGGTGGGCCAGCCATAATTGGCTCCGCGCTTCACGAGGTTCAGCTCATCGCCGCCTGCGGGACCGTGCTCGACTTCCCACAGGCGCCCTTGCGCGTCCCAATCCATGCCAAGGATGTTGCGATGTCCGTAAGACCAGATCTCACGCGTCACGCCGCCTTTGTCCGCCATGGGATTGCCAGCGGCTGGCGTGCCATCGAGGTTGAGGCGCACGATGGTTCCCATCGTGTTGGTGGTATCCTGAGCCGGGGTCTGCTTCTGTCGATCGCCGCTGGCGACATACAGATACTTCTCATCATCCGAGATCAGCAGGCGGTGCGAGTAATGGCCTTTGCCGGTCACCTTGGGCGCTTGGCGCCAGATGACCTTGAAATCGGCGATCTGGCAAGAGTCTGCTTCTTCCTCGCAAGTCAGCGTGCCTTTGCCGACTGCCGCGCCGAAGGTCTGTCCATCGTCCGAAGCTTCGGCATAGCTGAGGAAGATCGTGCGCGGGGCCTGCCCTTCTTCTGAGTCGAGAAATGCAATGTCACCAAGGCCGCCCTGACCACCAAAAGCCACTTCCGGCGTGCCGCGAACGACGGTCACTTGGCCGGAATTGGTCTTCATCAGCTTCAGTACACCCGCCTTTTCGGTGATCGCGAGCGTGTTGGTGCCCGGGATGAACTCGATCGCCCAAGGGCGGTCAAACTTGCCCAGGGAGGTCACGACGTAATCGTCGCCATCGGTGGTCACGGGCGGCTGGGCGGTATCCCCAGAATCCGACTTTGCGCAGCTTGCGAGCGCGAGGGAGGAGAGGGACAGTGTGAGCGATGCTTTGGCGATGTTCTTCATGTCCGGACTAACTCCTAATCTTCCATTCGGTGCCGAAAACCTCGTCATCGGGGTGGATGAGGCTGGCCGTGGGCCGCTGGCTGGGCCGGTTGTGGCCGCTGCGGTTGTTCTGGGCCAAGAGATACCTGCGGGGCTGGATGATTCCAAGCGTTTAACGGCCAAACGGCGCGCGGTGCTCGACGAAAAGATCCGCGAAAGCTGTGGCTGGGCAGTAGCGGTGGTGGAACCGGAAGAGATCGACCGGCTCAACATCTTTATGGCTACCATGACCGCGATGACGCGGTGTGTCGGCCAATTATGCGATCAATTGGGCGCGGCTCCGCACGAAGTGTTGATTGACGGAAACATGACCCCGCATGGTCGCTGCAACGAATGGCAATGGGCTGCACGGGCGATTGTCGGCGGAGATGGCATCGAACCGGCGATCAGCGCAGCGTCGATCATCGCCAAGGAATGGCGTGATCGCTTGATGATCGCAGCGGCGCAGGAGCATCCGCATTTCGGCTGGGAACGCAATAAGGGGTATGGAACCGCCGAGCATATGGAGGCGTTGCGTGTGCATGGTCCAACCCCGCTCCACCGCCGCAGCTTCGCGCCGGTTGCGCAAGCCTCTTTGCTTTGAGATAGGCTCCCCATGGTAACTGCTCTACTTCTCAGCCTCGCCGGCCTTGTCGGCCTTGCCATTGGTGGCGAATTGCTCGTGCGCGGGGCGGTGGGGATTGCCTTCAAATTGGGCGTCTCGACGCTCTTCACGGGCCTTGTGATTGTCGGGTTTGCGACGTCCATGCCCGAAATGGTCGCCAGCGTTGAAGCGGCGATGCGCGGTTCGCCCGAGATTGCGTGGGGCAACATCGTCGGATCTAACCTTGCGAACACTCTTCTGATCCTCGGCGTGTCGGCGCTTGTCACCCCAATCATGCTCTCGGGCAGCGGGCGAAGAGATGCGGTTTTTGCTCTCGGCGCGACGCTGGTTCTGTGGGCACTGGTGGTATCGCAATTGGGCGCACGGTGGATCGGTGTCGCGCTGCTTGGCGGGATCATCGGGTACATCGTCTGGCGCTACATGCACCCCGGCGGCGCCGTGGTTGAAGCCGAGGAAGAGAAAGAAGAAGGCCCGGACAACGCTTGGGTGGCGACCGGATTTTTCGTCGCTGGCCTCGCGATCCTTGTTGTCGCGGGTCAGGCGCTGGTTACTGGCGCGATTGATCTGGCGCGGATCTTCAGCGTGCCCGAGACAGTGATCGGCCTGACGGTTGTCGCTGTGGGTACATCTCTGCCCGAGCTTGCCGCATCCATCGCTGCGGCCCTGCGCGGCAAATCAGGGTTGGCGATCGGCAACGTCGTTGGGTCGAACATCTACAACATCTTGTTGATCGGCGGCGCGACCATGAGCATCGCGCCTTCTGCCTTGCCTTCTGAACTTGCCGGATTGCAGATGGCTCTGTTGACGGCGAGCGCTGTCTTGCTGCTCGCGCTGCTATGGTTCGCGAACAAAATCGGCAGAGGGCTGGGCGCACTGCTGCTCGCCGCTTTTGCAGCGAATGTGGTCTTCGTCCTCGCCTGATCGCAAGAATTATTCAAAGCGGCAGGGTGGCTGAGTCTTTCGCGCCACACCCCTTGATATCGAGTCTTCGCGTTAAGCGCGGACTCAATATCTAGTGGGGTCACCTTTCGTTCCGCTCCAGCAATTGTGCGGTTTACCACCTGTTAACCATACCCCTTCAGAATCTTCGCTTGACGCGGAGTCCGCTTGGACTCACCCTGTGGATAACTTTGGCTGTCCTATCGGCCGATCAAAAGACTGGGGAATGCCCGTGGGCGTGATTGACACAACAAAACCAAAAGCAAAAGCGCGCGTCAAAGCGCCAAAAATTGCGCCCAAAGAAAGCCTACCGCTCGGCCAGATTCTGGACGGTGACTGCATCGAGGCGATGCGTTCACTGCCTGACAATTCGGTCGACTGCATTTTTGCTGATCCGCCTTACAACCTGCAACTCGGCGGTGATCTCAACCGCCCTGACGGCAGCGAAGTCGATGCCGTGACTGATCACTGGGACCAGTTCGACAGCTTCCGCGTCTATGACGAGTTTACAAAGGCTTGGCTGACAGAAGCGAGACGCGTTCTCAAGCCCGACGGATCGCTGTGGGTGATTGGCAGCTATCACAACATCTTCCGCTGCGGCGCGATCTTGCAGGATCTGGGCTTTTGGATCCTCAACGATATCATCTGGCGCAAGACCAATCCGATGCCGAACTTCAAAGGCACGCGCTTCACCAATGCGCATGAAACGATGATCTGGGCGAGCCAGGGCGAAAAGGCGCGCTATCACTTTAATTACCGTGCAATGAAGACGTTAAACGACGAACTTCAGATGCGTTCTGATTGGGTGCTGCCGATCTGTTCGGGCGGAGAGCGCCTGAAAGAGAACGGCACCAAGGTTCACCCGACCCAGAAGCCTGAGGCATTGCTGTACCGCGTTCTGCTGGCAACGACCGAGAAGGGCGACGTCGTGCTCGACCCGTTCTTTGGCACCGGCACCACCGGCGCTGTTGCCAAACGTCTGGGCCGCGAATGGATCGGCTGCGAACGCGAGGACACCTATCGCGACGCGGCGTACAAACGGATCGAGAAAGAACTGCCGCTCGATGAAAGCGCGCTTGCCACCATGCAGAGCAAGAAGGCCGCACCGCGCGTTGCCTTCGGGACGCTGGTCGAGAACGCACTCATCCCGCCGGGCACCAAGGTGTTCGACAAGAAGCGCCGCTGGATCGCCAACGTACGCGCCGATGGCTCGCTGGAGTTCCAAGGCAAAACGGGCAGCATCCACGGCCTTGGCAAAGACCTGCAAGAAGCCCCCAGCTGCAACGGCTGGACCTTCTGGCACTACGAAGTTGATGGGGAGGTAAAGCCGGTCGACCACGCGCGGCAGAACTATCTGCTGGCGAATGAAGACGGCTAGTCCAACCCGCTAAAGCAGCTATCCCGCTTGAAGGGCGCTTCATCGAAATTCCTCTGAAACATCCGTGATTTTACACGGTTGGTCGCCTGCGTTCACAACCGTTCAGGTTGGTTTTGCGTAGTTCTCTGGGCCGCGTGCATACCCCTAATTTAGCGCGTGGTTTCAAGAGAAGAGGAAACTCATGAAACACTTCAAAACAATCTCATTCGCATCCGCTGCTCTGGCGGCTTTGGTCGCAACCCCGGCGGCCGCTGATGGCCCCTATGCTGGCGTTAGCGGCGGTATCGCACTCCCCAGCGATAGCGAGAACACCGGAGAATTCGACGCTGACGTGGCCGCAACACCTGATTTTGGGTCGATCCCCGCTGGCACAGACCTGTCATGGAACACCGATTTCGACACAGGTTATGCGATCAACGGCCACCTCGGCTACGCCTTTAACAATGGCTTTCGCCTCGAATTAGAAGCCGCCTACTCACAGTATGGTGTGAAATCACATAGCGGTGTAACCGTGGGCGGCGCAGTCATTGACGGCGTCGATGCCGCAGTACTGACGCGTGGAACCCCCGATCCGATCAACCCAACTGTGGGTGAGCTTGTCGCCGACGGTCAGGGAAGCGTCTCTAACTTCGGTCTTTTCGGAAATGTCTTTTACGACATCAACACAGGCAGCGGGTTTAAACCGTATGTCGGTGCCGGCGCTGGCTTTCAGTGGGTCGATACAGACTATCAGCCATCAGGCGTTGTCGTTGGTGAAGATAGCGACGGTGTCTTTGCTTATCAGTTGATGGCAGGCGCAAGCTACGAATTGTCCGATAACTTCGAGGTGTTTGGTCAGTACACATATCGCGATACAACCGAAGATGCTGACATTCCGCTGACGTTGCTGCCCGCGACCTTGGGCGTGGAGAGCCAGCAATCGCTGATTTCGGTTGGCGTTCGCGTCGGCTTTGGTGGCTAAACCAAAGCACTTAGACTGATAGTGCGAGCAATGCGGGGTCGGGCTGAGAGGTCCGACCCCTTCTTAGATGGGCGGGGATGACGATAACCGCACCCCTCATCCTATCCTACTCGCCTCCCGCCCGCTAAGCCCTCCGCATGACAAGCCGACCTCAAGTGCAAATGATTCCAATCCTAGGACAGTGTATCAAGTGTCTCAGCTGTCAGGCTTCAAGCTGGAAAGCTGAACGATGAGCGCGACTGTCTACCTCCACCCGATCAGCCTCGTGAACAGTCCGCAGAGCGTGGAAGGCGATGCGATCCGGCTTGCGGGGACGTTGGCCTATGCCAGCCGCTTTGCGCTGGTGGTCAAAGAGGACGGTGCGGTCACGCAGCGCCTGCTCTTCGGCGCGCGTGGGTTTGAGGCGGCGCTGACCAGTCTCGACACCGCGCAGGCCGAGGAAGCGCAGCAACAATGGACCAACCTTCAGAAGCAGCACGAACCGCTGCAACTGGGTGAGCGCACCATTCGCCTTGATCAGCCGCAGGTGATGGGTGTGCTCAACGTCACGCCCGACAGCTTCAGCGATGGTGGCGAGTTCCTTGAACGGCCAGACGCTGGCGCAGCCCATGCGGCGCAGATGGTCGAAGCGGGCGCGGCGATCATCGACATTGGCGGTGAAAGCACGCGTCCGGGCGGTGCGGCCACATGGGAGGGAGATGAGAAGGACCGCGTCCTGCCGGCAGTCGAGTACTGCAAGGAAATGGGCGCCGCGATCAGCGTCGATACCCGCCGCGCTGGCGTGCTTGAGGCCGCTTTGGCAGCGGGTGCGCATATGGCGAATGACGTCTCTGCCATGCGCTATGACGAGCGTATGCCGCAGCTGGTGGCGAACGCCGCATGCCCGGTCTGCCTGATGCATGCGCCGGGAACGGGCGACAATCTGCATGAGGGCGGCAAGTACGCCGATGTGGTGAGCGAAGTGTTCGACATGCTCAAAAAGGCGCGCGCCGATGCGGTGGCGGCGGGGATCGCGGAAAACCGCATCATGCTCGATCCCGGTATCGGCTTTGGCAAGTCGCTCGCCGACAACCTTGCGCTGATCCACGCTTTGCCGCTGTTCCATGCGCTCGGCTCGCCCGTCTTGCTCGGCGTAAGCCGCAAGCGGATGATCGGAGCTATGAGCAAGGAAGAGGGCGCGCATCAGAGGCTGGCTGGCTCAATCGCTCTGGCGTTCAAGGGGATGGAAGCGGGCGTGCATATGCTGCGCGTCCACGACGTCGCGGAAACTGTACAGGCGCGCAATGTTTGGCGGGGCATGCGCGATGCGGCGCTGACCGACTTTGCGGGATTGCCTCCGCTTTGAACCGCCACTTGCCCGTCGCGCAATCGTCATGCAGACGGGCCACAAGGTCTCAAACCCAATCAATCAAGGATTCGCCCATGCGCCGTCTCGTCCTCCTCACCGCCACCGCAATTGGCCTCGCTGCATCGCCTGTGCTGGCCGACGATCACGGAGAGGAAAAGAAACATCATGCGCACCACAATGATGGCCATGTGCCCTTGTATGCCGAGGATTTGCTCGCGCCGTACTATGCGAAGCTGAAGACCCGCGTCGATCTGCCCGTCGCGCCCGCTAACGTCTCGCTGGCACCCGATACCGTCATCACCCGTATCGCATTTGGGAGCTGTAACCACCAGCTGCGCCCGCAAGGCTTTTGGTCGCAGATCGCACAGACCAATCCCGATCTGTTCTTGTTTATCGGAGACAACAATTACGGTGATCAGGGCTGGGACGGCGACGCTGCGCTGACGACCTTGCGCGAAGCTTATGGTGTGCAAGCCAAGACACCTGAACTCGCCGCGTTCCGTAAACAAGTACCGATGATGATCACGTGGGATGATCACGATTACGGATTCAATGATGGCGGCGCGAATTTCGTCCATCGTCGGTGGGCCGAGACGATCTATGAGACTTTCTGGGCCTCGTCAGAAGAGGTGAAATCGCGCCCTGGCATCTATGAAAGCCGCACCTTTGGCAGCGATGGCAAGGTCACGCAGGTGATCATGCTCGACACCCGTTTTTTCCGGTCTGATCTTGATACGATGGACTACACAATGTCGCGCCCGCCGCTTGGTCCGTACAAACCATCTGACGACATGTCGAAGACCATGCTGGGCAAGGCACAGTGGAAATGGCTCGAGCAAGAACTCGCGAAACCGGCCGATCTGCGCATCCTTGTTTCTTCGATCCAGGTGATCACAGACGCGCACGACTATGAAAGCTGGGAAGCGCTGCCGCATGAGCGCGCGAAGCTCTATGACCTGTTGGCTGGCCGTGAGGAAAGTGGTCTGGTGATGCTTTCAGGCGATCGCCATGCGGGCGGCATTTACAGCGATGTTCGCCCTGAAATGAAAGGTGAGCGTGTGTGGGAGCTGACCAGCTCGTCGCTCAACTACTCGTTCAGCTCAACCGAGCGAAACACGGCGCGTGAACCCGATCCCAAGCGCCTTACCGACTTCATTTCGGAAGTGAATTTCGGCCTGGTCGAGATCGACTGGAAGAAGCGCACCTTCACTATGAGCATGCGCGACGCCGATACCGGCGCTGAGCGTGTGACCCGGACAGAGAAGTGGTGATCGCTTAAAGCGTAAACCCGCCATCGGACACGAGCACGTGTCCGGTGATGTTCGATCCTGCGTCCGAAAGCATGTAAAGGATGTCGCTGGCGATCTCTTCGGAGGTGGCAAAGCGGCCTGACGGCGTGGTCTTCGCCATGTTCTTGATCGTTGCCTCGCGTCCGATGGCTTCGACCGATTTGTTGAAGTCCTCACCGCCTTCCCAGATGGCGGTGTCGACCCCGCCCGGGGCAATGGCGTTGACGCGGATGTTGTTGGCCGCATTCTCCGCAGCTGCAACGCGGGCCATGTGTGCAACCGCCGCTTTGGCGATGCCATAGGGGCCGATGCCGGGCACGGGCTTAACGCCGGTGGTTGAAGCAGTTATGACCGCGCTGCCGCCTTTGCCGCCGTCACGGATGGCTCGCAGGCAAGCGCGCAAGGTGAGGAATGCGCCATCAAGATTGACGTTCATCACGCGGCGCCAATCGGCCATCTCTAGGTCCGCAATCGGGCCCCAACCGCCGATGCCAGCGTTGACGATGGCGTGGTCAAGGCCGGCCATTTGCGGGGTCAGATCGTCCCACAAAGCCTCGTCAGCAACGCTACCCACGACGCAAATGACTTTGGCGTCGCCAAGGTCCAAGGCGGCCATGCCAGCCTCGTCGACATCGACAAGGAAAAGTTTAGTCGCTCCGCGCGCAGCCAAAGCCGTCGCACAAGCCGCACCGATGCCCGATGCAGCGCCTGTAACAAGCGCGGAGCGCCCTGAAAAATCCGAGAGGTTTGTCATGCCCTTAGCGCTAGGCGCTCAAGGGCAGGCATTCAAGCCGCGTTGTCGATGCCGAGATCGCTAAGCTTGCGATAAAGCGTTGAACGACCAATGCCCAAGCGGCGCGCGACCTCGGTCATGCGGCCGCGATAGTGGCCAATGGCAAGGCGGATGACATCGGCCTCGATGTCTTCAAGCGGGCGCAGATTGCCGTCTTCGGTGTAGAGCATCACGCCCACGCCTTCGTGCAGCGAGGAAGCGCTTTGCCCACCTGTCTCTTGCGCTCCCAGCATTTCGGAAAGCTGCGGGAAACTCTCGTCCGTCAGCGTGTTGCCTTCGCAATAGACAGCCGCGCGGAAAAGGACCGATTGCAGCTGACGGACATTGCCCGGCCAGTCATATGCAGCGAGCAGCGCGAGCGCTCCATCCGAAACCGAGAGGTGCCGCAGGCCGGGCTGTTCACCGATCCGTCCAAGGAAGTGACGCGTGAGTGCAGGGATATCGCCCGTGCGCTCTTTCAACGGAGGCAGAGCAATGCGCGTTGAGGCCAGTTTGTCGGCGAGCGCTTTGTCAAAGTGCCGGCCCGCAACAAGCTGTGAAAGCGGAATGTTGCTCGCCGTAAGCAAGCGGACATCGACGCGGAAGCCATGCGTCGCGCCGACCGGGCGGACAATACCCGTTTCCAGAGCCTCGTTCAGACGTTCCTGAATCGGTTTGGGCAGGCGATCGACTTCATCGAGGACAAGCGTGCCACCATCGCAATGCTGGAACGCGCCGACCTGACGGTCAAAAGCGCCGGGGAATGCGTTGGGCTCATGCCCGAACAGCACCGACTCAATTGAATTGTGCGGGACGCTGCTGATGTTCACGATGCGCAGCGGCAGCTTCGAACGCGGCGATGCGGCGTGCATCGCGCGCATCAGCATTTCTTTGCCGGTGCCGCTTTCGCCTTCAATCAAGGTATGACCGTGCCCGCGCGCTGCTTTGGCAGCTTGCGCCAGAGCAGTGCGGAATTTGGGAGCCGTGCCGATCATCGCATCGAAATCGAGATCTGCGGACATTTTCTCGGTCAGCGGGGCGAGTTCTTCGCGCGGAGATTCACGGGTGGTGACGCTGCGCAGCGCCTCCATCAGGCGATCGGGAGAAATCGGTTTGACCAGATAGTCGCTTGCACCTGCACGCATCGCTTCGACAGCGAGCAGCGGAGAGGCGCTGGTAGTGAGCATCAGAATAGGTAGGGCAGGGCGGCGCTCTTTAAGCTCCGCGATGAGCGCACAGGCATCGTCACCCGGAACCCATTGATCGAGCAGAATTGCGGAAAGCTGCATACCCTCGCGCGTGCCAAGGATGGCAATCGCGCTTTCGGCATCGCTTGCGACAATCGTCCGCCAGCCATCACGCGCAGCAATCGCCGAGATCAGCCGGCTCTGCGCAGGCTCATCATCGATCAGCATCACAAGCCGCGCATCTTCCTGCGCGGGGGGCTGTACTTCAAGGCGCGTATCCATGTTGGACATAGGCGTGTTCGTGTCCCCAATCCGTCCGGTTCATTCCGTCCCACAGCGAGACGAGCCGCATCTTTACGGCGAACGTGTAAAGACCAGATTAAGGCTGTTGGACTTTCCGGCAGTGGTGGGACACAGCGGGCTTGAGCATCGCACTTTCGTCCGATACGAGCTTTTGTATTCACTTCTCGGCAACCTTTTGCCGCATTCACCGTTGGACACACACGAGGGATCAAACCGACATGAGCACGCACGATATGGATGATGCACGCAAGACTTATGGTTCTTTCATGGGGGCGCTCAAATGGGCGGTGCCTCTGATCGCAATCATTACCTTCTTCGTCGTCATGCTGATCGCACCAGCAGGATAAGAAAAACTCCGTGAAAATTGCCATCCTAAAAGAGCGCAGCCCGGGGGAAACGCGGGTTGCCGCGACACCCGAAACGGTAAAGAAATTCATTGCCTTGGGTAATGATGTCGCGGTTGAAGAGGGGGCAGGGGTCACGGCTTCGATCACCGATGCTGCCTTTGCGGAAGCAGGGGCGAGCGTCGGAAAAGCGGCGGCGACCGTAAAGGGTGCCGATATCATTTTGGGCATTCAAGCGCCCGACGTGAAGCATCTCAAAGGTGCCAATGCAGGTGCATGGGTCGGCGCTCTGTTCGATCCATTCATGCAGAAAGACCGGGTCGAGGCCTACGCCAAGGCAGGTTTTGAAGCGCTTTCGATGGAATTCATGCCGCGCATCACCCGCGCGCAAAGTATGGATGTGCTTTCGAGCCAATCGAACCTTTCCGGATACAAGGCGGTTTTGGCAGCCGCAGACACGTATGGCCGCGCCTTCCCGATGATGATGACGGCAGCGGGCACTGTGAACGCGGCCAAATGCTTCGTCATGGGTGTCGGTGTTGCTGGTTTGCAGGCGATTGCAACCGCACGTCGCCTCGGCGCGCAGGTCTCCGCCACCGATGTGCGCTCGGCCACCAAAGAGCAGATCGAGAGCCTTGGGGCGAAGGCAATCTTCGTCGAAGAAGTCGAAGGCATCGAAGGCGAAGGCTCAGGCGGCTACGCCACAGAGATGAGCGACGAGTACAAAGCGGCTCAGGCCAAGCTGGTCAGCGAACACATCGCCAAACAGGATATCGTCATCACCACCGCATTGATCCCCGGACGCGCGGCTCCGGTGCTGATAACCGACGCGCAGATTGCGACGATGAAGCCGGGCAGTGTGATCTTCGACCTCGCTGTCGCCCAAGGCGGCAATGTTGAAGGCTCAGAGCCGGACACGGTGGTTGAGAAGCACGGTGTAAAGATCATCGGCTATGCCAACACGCCAGCGCATCTCGCCGCCGACGCCTCGGCACTGTTCGCGCGTAACCATTACAACTTCCTCAGCGCCTTCTGGGACAAGGAAGCGGGCAAACCCGAACTCGACGAAGAAATCGGCGATGCAATCCGCCTGACGAAGGACGGCAAGGTTGTGAACGAGAGGCTTTTGGGGTGATGCCGAGCCGAAAAGAACCATATGGGCGCTCGAAATGGGTCGGTGCAGTTTTAGCTCTGGCAATTTCTGGAGCCGGTCAGACCGCATATGCTCAGGACGGGCAAAAGCCAGAGCCGTCACCGGCGGAAAAACCGGCAAAGACGGACGATCTATCTGATTTGGAGTTTCCCAAATTATTGGAGACGCTGCGGACCACAAATCCCGTCGCGCAGCCCTTCGATACATCAAAGCCAGTGGTCGGGTTTGGTATCAGCCGTGTTTCGAATGGCATGAAGATAGACATCGTCCTTGAAGGATCAGCGGCGAAGAGCGCCGGTCTGCAAGAGGATATGGTCATCCTGCGCGTAAACGGGATCGACATGACGCAGTTCAAAACGGAAGAAGCCGTCAAGATTCTTGGAGCCATTGATGGCGAGATCGATTTCGATATCGAAGGGCGCGGCCGCTATTCGCTGATCAAGGCGCCGATCCCGCCTAAGGGCGACGGGGAATAAACAGGGCACATTATGGACTTTATCTCAATCCTCTCGATCTTCGTGCTGGCGTGTTTCGTCGGCTATTACGTTGTCTGGTCTGTCACGCCTGCTTTGCACACGCCCTTGATGGCGGTGACCAATGCGATTTCATCGGTGATCATTGTCGGCGCGCTGATTGCGGCGGCGGAGGCAGCAACTCCGGTGGCCAAATATCTCGGCCTCTTCGGTGTGGTCCTTGCCAGCGTCAATATCTTCGGCGGTTTTGCCGTGACTGAGCGGATGCTGGCGATGTACAAGAAGAAGGAGAAGTAAGAGATGACTTTCTCCATCTTCGCAGCAGGCGCCGAAGGCGGCGCCGTGAACCCTTGGGTCGCGCTGGCCTATCTCGCGTCAGGCGTTTTCTTTATCCTCGCGCTTCGCGGGCTTTCCAGCCCTGCGACGAGCCGGGCGGGCAACCGTTACGGCATGGTCGGCATGTTGTTGGCGGTGGTCACTACGTTGGTCACCCACAACATCGCCAACATCGCCGAGATCGGCATCGCCATCTTCCTAGGCGGGATCATCGGCGTCACAATCGCGCGCAAGATTGCGATGACCTCTATGCCAGAGCTAGTCGCGGGCTTTCACTCGCTGGTCGGCCTTGCCGCTGTGGTGGTTGGCTGGGCGGCGTACCTCAATCCCGGCGCATTCGGATTGCTCGTTGGTGAGGGCGTTATCTCGCCGGTCAGCAAAGTCGAAATGGGGCTGGGTATCGGCATTGGTGCGATCACTTTCTCCGGCTCGGTTATCGCCTTCCTGAAGCTCTCAGGACGGATGAGCGGCGCGCCGATCCTCCTGCCGCTGCGACACGTCATCAATCTCGGAACGCTGGCGGCTATTCTTGTGCTGACCGCGATGTTCGCACACACGCCGGGCGCCGAAGCGAACCTGCCCTATATCATCGCGCTGACCGTGGCTGCCTTTGCCATCGGCTTCCTTCTGATCATCCCGATTGGCGGCGCGGACATGCCGGTCGTCGTCTCCATGCTGAACTCCTATTCTGGCTGGGCTGCAGCGGCGATGGGGTTCACGCTCGGCAACACTGCGATGATCATCACCGGCGCGCTGGTTGGCTCCTCAGGCGCAATCCTCAGCTACATCATGTGCAAGGCCATGAACCGCAGCTTCATTAGCGTGATCGCCGGTGGCTTTGGTGCGGATGACAGCGCCGCGGGTGGCGGCGAAGCGCGCGAACAACGTCCGTACAAGCAGGGCAGTGCGGACGATGCAGCTTTCATGCTTGAACAGGCAGAAAAGGTCATCATCATCCCGGGTTACGGCATGGCGGTGGCGCAAGCGCAGCATATCCTGCGCGAAATGGCCGACAGTCTGAAAGCCAAAGGCGTGGACGTGAAGTACGCGATCCACCCAGTGGCGGGACGTATGCCGGGCCATATGAACGTCCTGCTGGCCGAAGCGAACGTGCCTTATGACGAGGTGTTCGAACTCGAAGACATCAATTCCGAATTCGCACAGGCTGACGTTGCCTTCATCATCGGCGCGAACGACGTGGTCAACCCGGCGGCGAAGACCGACAAATCCTCACCCATTTACGGAATGCCAGTGTTTGACGTCGACAAGGCGAAGCAGGTGTTCTTTATCAAGCGCTCGATGGGCGGCGTCGGCTATGCCGGTGTCGACAACGACGTCTTCTACATGGACCAGACGATGATGCTGCTGTCCGATGCGAAGAAGATGGTCGAGGAGATCGTCAAAGCGCTCGATTAAATCAGGAAGGGTCGTCTGATGCGGATGCTTGCTATTGTTTTGGGAATTGCGCTGATTGGTGTCGGCGTTTGGGTCTTCACCCGCGATGGCGGCGTATTGGAGCAGGTGACCGAAGAGCGCGTTGAAGGCGCCTTGCTGGCCAATGGCATGCCCGCGCCAATGGCAGAATGCATGGCCGGGAAGCTGACGGACAAGCTTTCAATCTCTCAGTTGCAAAGCCTTGAGAAGCTAGGCCCGCAGGGTGGCGAAAGCCGTATCCCGCAATCGCGCGCCGAAGCGGTCGAACGTTTGCGCCGTGTCGATGACAGCGAAGCCGTATCGGCTCTGGTCGGTTCCGCAACGTCCTGCGGTATCGAAATGGTCGGCAAGCAGTTCGGAAAAAAATAGGTTTCTAAAGCGGACTTGCCAACGCTCCCCACCTCGCGCAATTATGTGCGTGGGAGAGGAGATTTTCATGATCAGAACGACATTGGCTGCGCTGGCGCTAACTACAGCGCTGCCCGCGCTTGCAGAAACGCACACGATTGCTTCGGGCGAGGGCGCACAGGAGCGCTTGCAAGAGGCTTTGATCCTCGCGGAGCCGGGCGATACGATCGTGCTTGAAGCGGGGCGCTTTGCACTTACCGACGGACTTAGCCTTGATGTGGACGGGGTAACCGTTCGCGGCGCTGGCATGCATAAGAGTGTCCTCGACTTCACAAACCAACAGGGTTCTGGCGAAGGGCTTCTGATCACATCCGACAACGTGACGTTGCGCGACTTTGGTGTCGAGAACGCCAAGGGTGACGGGATCAAATCCAAAGGTGCGGACCAGATCATCTATCACTCGATCCGCGTCGAATGGACCGGAGGGCCAAAGGCAAGCAACGGCGCATACGGCATCTATCCGGTCGAAGCGTCGAACATTCTGGTGCAAGACAGTTACATTCGCGGTGCATCGGACGCAGGTGTCTATGTCGGCCAGTCCGAAAACATCATCGTGCGCCGTAACTATGTCACCGAGAACGTCGCCGGGATCGAAATTGAAAACTCGACCAATGCCGAGGTGACCAACAATCTCGCTGGTCGCAACACAGGCGGTATCCTTGTGTTCGATTTGCCCGGTCTGCCTAAGGTCGGTGGGGGCACCGTTACCGTCGCGAACAATATCGTCGCCAGCAACAACACGGACAATTTTGCGCCGGAAGGCAACATCGTAGCGGCTGTCCCCTACGGCACCGGCATCATGGTGATGGCAAACACAGGCGTGCAAATTCTCGACAATATTCTCGCCGACAATCTGACGTCACACATCATGCTTGTCGCTTATACTCAGGACTACAACGACGATCGTTATGAACCACGTCCGGTCGATGTGGTCATTCGCGGCAATGATTATGGCAAGGGCGGGACGGCTCCGGACTTTGCAGGTGGCGCGCAACTGGCTGCCGCATTCGGAGGAGCACTGCCACCAGTGCTGACCGATGGCTTGCACAAGAATCTCGCGGTGGAAGATCCAATCAAGGTCGTCTCGCTGGGTCTGACCGAAGTGGGTCAGGGCTTCGGCAGTGGAAAGCCAACCATGATCAGTCCTGTGATCGCCGTAGAGAGCAAACGGTATAAAGCCGTGGAGCTTCCAGCCGGGATGGAGGACCGTCTCAAGTGAGATCCGCTTGGTTCGCCCTCGCAGCGTCAATGACTGCCCTGGCCGGCGCGGTCTCACACGGCGGCGCGACTTCGCCTGTCTTGGTCAACGATCAGGCGGTGATGGATGGGATGCCACGAAGCTTGAGCGAGTTTGGCTTCTTCGCTGATCTCCCCAACCAAACGAATGCAGACCGTGTTGTACCGTATGAGCTAAACACTGCGCTCTATTCGGACGGCGCTGATAAGCTGCGCTTTATCTATGTGCCCGACGGCGGAACCATGGAGGGTGCGGATGCGGGACTGCTGACCTTTCCTGTCGGTTCGGCAATCATCAAGACTTTCGCGTTTGGCGACGGCGATGATCGCCGCCTGATCGAAACCCGCGTGCTTCTCCATCGCGCAGATGGTTGGGTGGCGCTGCCGTACAAATGGAACGACGAGCAAACTGATGCGAGGCTTGCACTTGCGGGTGGGCGGATGCCGATTACGCGGCCTGACGGGACCGAAATCAGCTACCGCATCCCAAACAAGAACCAGTGCAAGACATGTCACAGCAAAGACGGCGAAGTCATCCCGATCGGTCCCAAGGTGCGCAACATGTCGACCGACTGGCTCAATATGATGATGGAAAACAGGTACCTATCCGGCGCCGCCGCTGTTGAGAGGGTTCTACCCGACTGGAGCGAGCGTAATTCTGCACCTGCAAATGAGGTCGCCCGCGCCTATCTCGATGTGAACTGCGCGCATTGCCATCAACCCGGCGGGAGCGCTTCGAACTCCGGACTTGATCTGCGCTGGGAGCAGGTTGATCCGCACGCCATTGGTATTCGCAAGCCGCCGGTTGCCGCCGGACGCGGGGCAGGGGGCTTTAACGTCTCGATTGCGCCGGGTGAGCCGGACAAGTCGATCCTGCTGTATCGTATGAAGTCGGTCGAACCGGGCGTGGCCATGCCCGAATTGAGCCGCGGCACAGTGGACGAAGAGGGTGTCGAGGCAGTGCGCAAATGGATTGATGGGATGGCGCAATAATGAAGTGGGTCCTTCGCATTGGGTTCACGCTGCTTGCCGTGGCAGTCATTTTGTTCTTGGTCTTCCGCACGCCGGATACCAACGCAGACGAAATGCGCGCGAAGTATGGCGGAGAACCCTCGCAATTCATTGAGATTGGCGGAGGGGTAACGGTTCACCTGCGTGATGAAGGGCCGCGTGACGGGATTCCGATCATCTTGCTCCATGGTTCGAACGCCGATTTACAAACCTGGCAGCCATGGGTTGAGCGTTTGAAAGATACGTATCGAGTGATCCGTTTCGATCAGATCGGCCATGGACTGACCGGACCGAACACCGCCGGAGACCATTCGACTGCCAGCTTTGTCGAGGACATCGGTGAAGTCGCCGACGCACTTAAGCTGGATCGCTTCATTCTCGGCGGAAATTCAATGGGCGGCGGACACACGGTTGCCTATGCGATCGAGCATCCGGAGCGTCTTATGGGCATCGTCCTTGTCGATGCAGGTGGTCTTCGGGTTGAGAAGAAGTCCGAAGGCAACACCGGTTTCTCCATTGCGCGCACGCCGGTTCTGAACCAGCTGATCAAGCACATCACACCGCGTTCGTTGGTGGAGCAGAGCTTGCGCGAAAGCGTCAGCAATGAAGATATTGTGACGCAACAGGCTGTCGATCGATATTGGGAGATGCTGCGTTATCCCGGCAATCGCGACGCCACGCTCGAACGCTTTTCCCGAAGCTGGGTGGGCTTTGACGAAGAAAATATCAAAGGTATCCCTGTGCCTGCTCTGATCCTTTGGGGTGTCGAGGACAAGCTTATCCCGGTCGAAGCTGGCGAGCGCTATGATGCGTTGCTGCCCAATAGTGAGATCGTGGTTTACTCCGAAATCGGTCACCTTCCCCAAGAGGAAGCGCCTGATGCGACCATTGCTGACCTCAAAGAATGGCTCGGCAAGCTTGAAAGCGACACACAAGAGACTGAATCGCAGGAATAACTGTCCGCCTATGGACGCAGGCTTTCCTTGATGGCTACATCTTAGTCATACCCCCTGAAGATTCGAGGAAATTCACTTGCGCAAACTGGGATTGATCGGCGGCATGAGCTGGGTGTCGACCGGCATGTATTACGAGCGCATCAACCGCATCGTGCAAAAACGCGCCGCGCCGATGGCAAGCGCACCCTTGCTGATTGAAAGCCTCGATTTCTGCCAGCTCTATGCTCTCAAAGAAGAAGCCGAATGGAAACGCGCGGCGGATACGTTGTCTGAAAGCGCGAAAAGGCTTGAAGGTGCGGGAGCCGGCGCGCTGATCATTGGCGCAAACTCCATGCACAAGCTCTATGACGATGTCGCCGATGCGGTCGGAATCCCGATCCTGCACATCGCCGAGCATGTCGGACGCGCGGTGAAACAGGCCGGGCACAAGAAGGTCGCTCTGCTCGGCACGCGCAACGTGATGACCGAGAGCTTTTATCGAAAGCGCCTCGTCGCACACGGGATCGATCTGCTCGCGCCCGATATGAAGAATGTCGAGATGCTGGACCGGATCATCTACGATGAATTGATGGTTGGCAAAGCCACCCGCGATGCAGAGCGTGCGTTGAAGACGATCATCTTCAACAAGTCTCAAGAAGGCGCCGAAGCGGTCATCATGGCCTGCACGGAGCTGGATATGATTGTGGATGTGGACGCTAACGTCTTGCCAGTCTTTGATTCCACGCGGATCCACTGCGCGGCTGCCGCCAACTGGATCCTTGAGGAAGAGGGCGGCGACTAAGTCTGCCGTTTGTCGCTGTCCGACCACGTTTCGTCGTAATGACGTAAAATCACTGCTGTAAGCGTGACCGCGCTCGACTAAATCGCCAATTGGAAATTCTCATTTACATTGATGAGCTCTTTTCCGGGCTTTCGGGTCGTACCGAAATGCCTGCGGGGTCGCTCCACCCCCATTTGCACCTGCGGAGCGGCCCCGCACTTTGCCTCATCCGGTGTTTTCCCGATCTGTTCCCGTTGAGCGTGCGTGGGCGCTGGCCTATTTGACGCAGCCATGACACGCGCTCCTTACGCTGCTGATGCCAACGCACATGGTGGGCGCGAATTCGGCCCGCAAAGCACAAGCACCGGCGCAGAATCGCGTGGCCCGCGCAGCGAATTCCAGCGGGACAGGGATCGCATCATCCATTCGATGAGCTTTCGCCGGTTGAAATCGAAAACGCAGGTCTTCATTGCGCCCGGTGGTGACCACTACCGCACACGCCTTACTCACAGCCTTGAGGTTGCGCAGATTGGTCGGGTGCTGGCGCGTTCAATGGGGCTGGATGAAGACTTAACGGAGGCATTGTGCCTCACGCACGATCTTGGCCACCCGCCTTTTGGCCATGCCGGTGAGGCTGCCTTGTGCGATGCGATGGAGCGTTTCGGCGGGTTTGACCACAACGCTCAAACACTGCGCACCGTAATGCGGCTGGAAAGCCCCTATCCGGACCATGACGGTCTGAACCTCACTTGGGACCTGCTTGAAGGATTGGCTAAGCATAACGGCCCTGTCGACGCGCCCAACTGGGCGATTGCGGAGCTTGATGATGCCTTCCCGCTGGATTTGGGTAGTTGGCCCTCGCTCGAGGCGCAGATCGCGGCGGTGTCTGACGACATAGCCTATGACAATCACGATATTGATGATGGCCTGCGCGCCGGGTTTCTTAGCCTTGATGACTTGCTCGAACTCGATTTCCTCGCGGATCAGTGGCGGGCGGTCGAAAAACGCTTTCCAAATGCGCCGCGGGATCGCCAATTGCGCGAGCTGGTGCGCGACCAGATTGGGCTTATGGTCAACGACGTGCTCGAGCATACGCGCGCTCAGGTGGCCGGGATCACATCGGTGAAGGAAGTGCGTGAGGCCGGTAGACAGCTTGCGGGCTTCTCTCCGGCCATGTCAGAACACGAACGGGCGCTTAAGAAGTTTATGTATCGCAAGCTCTACTACCACCCCGAACAGGTCGCTGCTGCCGAGCGTGCGCGCGACGTGGTGGCGCGGTTGTTTGCGGCCTATTCGCAGGATTCCCGCTTAATGCCCGACAGCTGGCAAGAGCAGTTGCCGGAGCAGGAACCGCAGCGTTCGCGTACCATTGCCGACTTTATCGCCGGCATGAGTGATAGGTTTGCGATGCAAGCCTGCGCCAAGATTTACGGTGAGCAGCCGAGTGGGCTGGTCAATGTCTGATCGGCTCGCCTTGGGCCGCAAGATGGCGGCGGATACGTCAACCGGACCGGTGCGGATCGGTCTGGTCGGAGCCACCGGCTTGATCGGACGCCGTGTGATCCAGATTGCGAGCGCAGGCGATGATGTCCGCATCGTGGGGATCGCGCGGCGCGAAGCACCTTTGCCCGAAGGCGCGCGCATGGAGATGTTTGTCGCCGAGCCCGATAAATGGAGCGATGTGCTGGAAGCGGTGCGTCCGCGCGCTTTGATCTGTGCGCTAGGGACGACGTGGAGGAAAGCGGGACGCGATGAAGAGGCCTTTCGCGCGGTGGATCAGGACCTTGTCGTCCAAACCGCCCAAGCGGCGAAGGCAGCAGGCATTCCCAATATGGTCCTCGTGAGTTCCTCGTCCGCAGATGCAAGGGCGAAGAACTTCTACCTGAAAGTGAAGGGCGAGACGGAGAAGCTCGTCACAGATGTCGGGTTTAAACGGCTCGACATCTTGCAGCCGGGCCTGCTTCGCGGCGCGCGCCAGAATGATTTTCGTCTGCTCGAACGCGCGGCGATTATTGCCAGCACCGTGGTCGATCCGATGCTTTCGGGATCGTGGGAAAAGTATCGCTCGATTGATGCCAATATCGTTGCTCAGGCTGCGCTAGGATTGGCAATGCGCAATGCGGCAGGGCGGTTCACCCACGACAATGAGGCGATGAAGCGTGCGGCGCGCGAATGGCGGCGTAGTATTGGCGTTGAGTAGGAGACGGTGATGGATTGGGCATTTCTCTTCAGCGCGGTGAACTTCATCGCATTGATCGCTTGGGTAGTGCTGATCTTTCTTCCCCGCGCGCCTGCGATCTTATCCGCGGTTATGTATGCGGGTGTGGGGCTGCTGTGTCTGATTTACACCGTGTCTCTGGTTTCGATTGTGACGGGGCTGGTACCCAATCCCGATGGGCAAGCGATCGAGATGACCATCGAAGGAGTGCGAGGCTTTTTCGCAAGCGATGCAGGTGTGACAATTGGCTGGGCTCACTATCTCGCATTCGATCTGTTCGTTGGTCTTTGGATCGCGCGCGATGCGGACGCCAAATTCTTCTCGAGATATGTGCAAGCGCCAATTCTGCTTGCGACGTTCCTCGCTGGGCCAGTGGGCTTGTTTCTGTGGCTCATCATCCGCGAACGTCGCGCACGGTCTAAGGGACGTTTTCAGTAGGCGGCAATCTCATGTCGTAATTCGCTAGACCCCGCAGGGCAGTTTGCCCTAGCGTCACGGCGGAGAGTTTGACCTGAAGAGGGCCCACATGGCGACAGCTGCGCACAACGACTATCTCAGCTTTGACGAGTTTCTGAAGTATTGGGCGGTTGAGCGGCCCGAAGGCATTGCGCTTGAAGATGGCGATCGCAAGACAACCTATGGCGAAGCCGAGCCTTTGACGCGAAAGCTGATCGCGGCGATGCAGGCGCGCGGAGTGACCAAAGGCGATATGATCGCGTGGTTGGGCAAGAACTCCGACTACTATTTCCTGCTACTCTATGCCGCCGCGCGAATGGGCGCGACCATGGCGCCGGTGGGCTGGCGTCTCGCGGCGCCTGAGATCGGATACATCCTGACCGATACCGGCGCGAAGCTGCTGGTTACGGGCGACGACTTTTACGAGGTCGGGAAGCAGGTTTCCGAAGGAATGGAGAACGGGCCGCAAGTTGTGACAGGCAACGTCTTCTTCAAAGAAGCCGCAGCGCTTGAGCCGACCGAATACGAAACGCCCAATGCCGATGATGCGGTTCTGCAGCTCTACACATCGGGCACCACGGGCAATCCGAAAGGCGTTGGCCTTTCCAACCGCAACCTTTTCGCACTGCGCAAACCGAGTGTTGAGGCCGACCTACCTTGGCACAAATATGGGGAAACGGACTGCATCCTTGCCGCTATGCCATGCGCGCATATTGGCGGGACTGGACTTGCAGCCATTGCCGTTGCCTACGGTATCCGCGCGCAGATCCTCGATGAATTCACTCCGCACGGCGTGCTGCATGCAATCGAGAACGGGGCAACGCACATGTTCCTTGTTCCAGCAGCGATCCAGTTCATCATCCAGCACCCGCTGGCAGCGGAGACTGATTTTTCGAACCTGCGATACCTGATGTATGGCGCGGCACCGATGCCGCTTGAACTGCTGAAAGCAGCGGTAAAGACAATGCCAGACACCGGCTTCCTGCAGGTTTACGGAATGACAGAGACCTGCGGCACCGTGACGATGCTGCCGCCCGAAGACCATTCGCTGGAAGGCAATGAGAGGATGCGTTCTGCGGGTAAGGCGGTGCCCGGTGTCGAAGTGCAAATCCGCACCGAAGGAAACAAGGAAGCGCCCCTTGGCGAGATCGGCGAGATCTGCATCAAGTCGCCTTCAAACACGTCCGGATACTGGAAGCGCCCTGACGCCACAGCTGAAACCATCGATGCCGATGGCTGGCTGCACACAGGCGATGCAGGAATCATGGATGCGGACGGCTATGTCTTCATTCAGGACCGCATCAAGGACATGATCATCTCCGGCGGCGAAAACGTCTATCCGGCCGAGGTTGAGAACGCGATTTTTGGTCACCCGGCCGTTGCCGAAGTCGCCGTCATCGGCGTTCCGTCCGAGCAATGGGGCGAAGAGGTGAAGGCCTGCGTCGTCTGCAAACCCGATAGCGAGTTCGATCCGAACGAGTTGATCGCCTACACCCGTGAACGCATCGCTGCGTTCAAGGCACCCAAAAGCGTGGATGTCATCCCTGAAATGCCGCGCAACGCATCCGGCAAGATTCTGCGTCGGCAGCTGCGTGCACCCTATTGGGAAGGTCAGGACCGACAGGTCAACTGACGCATCATGGCCTATATCGACGACAGCGATGGCGTGAAGAAGCACGCGCCCGCCACTGAACGCAATCGCACCCCGCTTCTATCTGTCTTGCGGAACGAGTTGCCCGAATGGGGTACCGTGTTGGAGATTGCGAGCGGATCGGGAGAACACGCAGCGTTCTTTGCGGAAAACATGCCGCAATTGGCGTGGCAGCCCAGTGACCCAGACCCTGAGGCTTTGGCCTCTATCAACGCTTATCGAGCGGACTATGACGGGGTAAACCTGCGCGAGGCAATGGAACTGGATGCAAGTGCGCCGCGCAAATGGGGCGTGGATCAGGCGGATGCGGTTGTTTGCATCAACATGATCCACATTTGCCCGTGGCAAGCGACCCAAGGTCTCTTCGAAGGCGCGGCCAAGGTGTTGGCCTTGAGCGGTGGGCCATTGATCCTTTATGGTCCAATGATTGAACCCGGTGTCGAAACCGCGGAGTCAAACCTTGCGTTCAGCGAGAGCCTGCAAGCGCGCAATCCCGATTGGGGTGTGCGCAATGCGGAGCAAGTGGTCGATACGGCGAAAGAGCACGGTTTCGAATGGTCCGCGCGCTACAAGATGCCAGCCAACAATGTGACCTACATTTTCAGACCGAAGGGCTGATCTGACAGCGGGCCGGCTTAGTCGATGGCGTCTTCGCCAGCCTGTCCGACCGATTTGATATCTTCGCCCAGACCTTTGACAGTGTTGCAGGCCGTTGCAGTCAAAGCCAACGAGCCAGCTGCGATGGTGATCAGTGCTTTACGGATCATGAGGGGGTCCTTTCTGATGCCCGTGTATTCATCATCACATGTCTAGAGCCAGAAAGCTCAAGCGCGTTTGTTTTGTGCGAGAGCCCGTTCTCTAAATGCGATGAGCACCCCGGCGCCGATGATCAACGGTGCGCCCAGCCATAATGTGCTGGGCGGTGTGCGATCAAACACACTCCACCCGTAATACATCGCCCAAAGGAGGCTGGTGTAATCGATGAGCAGAACCACAGCCGCCGATCCGAAACGCAAGGAGGAGGTGAGCAGTATTTGGGCCGCCGCGCCGCTCAGCGCCATCGCGATGATGATCAACCAGGTCTCGCCGCTATGCGCTTTCGCTACGAAAGGCATGGCGAGCAGGACAACGGGCGTCGAGAGTAAGGTGAACCAGAAGATGATCGACCACGGGCTTTCGGTCTTATTGAGGTCCTGCACCTGAAAGCTGATCAAAGCGACCATAGCGGCAGCGATCAAGGCGATCACAACGCCAATCAGGCTAATCTCGTCGCCACCGCTTCCTGGCTGCATAATGACCAGAACCCCGCAAAAGCCGACCAAGACCGCCGCCGAGCGGTAAAGCCCGACCTTTTCTCCAAACATCGTCACGGCGATGACCACGGCAAAGAACGGGGCGGTGTAAGAGAGGGTCGTCGCCTCGGCCAAAGGGAGCAACAGCACTGCGCCATAGACAAAGAACATGCCCGTGCCGCCGGTTATCGCTCGACCCGCATGGCTCTTGATCCGTTTGGTGCGCAGTGTCGCCAGATGCCCGAAAAGGGCGAGACCGGCAGTAATCAGAACGAGTGTAATCAGCTGCCTCCAGAAGATCATCTCGACCAAATGAACGCCGCGCTCTCCTGCCAGCTTTACCAGCATCGCCATGGTCGCAAAGACCACGGCTGTGAGCAGCCGCAATCCAATGGCGAGCATGGGGCGGGGGCGGGCGACGGAACCGTCCATGCGAGGCGCTTGGCGTAGGCGAGGGGATTGCGCAAGCGCGCGGGCACACTAAATCGCGTGGGCCATGGACATCATCAACCAGATCCTGCTTTCAAGCGACGCCGCGATCATGGCGCTGATCGGCGCAGCCTTTTTGGTGCTTGCAGGGTTTTGCTCACTCATGGACCGGCGTCGCAACAAGACGCGCTCGGTTGAGCGATTGGAAAACGTCGGCTGGGTCCCGTGGACCAGCCTTTTCGTGGGTTTCATGATTATCGGCGGCGGGTGCCTTGCGATGAGTCTACCCGTCGTTATCAGCAATCTTTAGAGGCAAGCCTCGAGATACGCTTGGTCGAACCCGAATTGGCGCGCTTTTTCAAGCGTGTAGGGGCGCAGACCAGAGGCGCGGAACTCACCGATGATCTTGCCGTCTTCGCTCTCGTCGAGATATTCGAACTTGAACAGGTTCTGGGTCACGATCACATCGCCTTCCATCCCGATCACCTCGGTGATGTCGGTCGTGCGACGTGAACCGTCGCGCAGACGTTTAACCTGAACGATGATGTCGACAGACTCGGCAATCTGGGTCGAAATCGCCTGTTTCGGAATCTTGATGTCGCCCATCAGGATCATGTTTTCCATACGGCCAAGGCATTCGCGCGGGCTGTTGGCGTGAAGCGTACACATCGAACCATCGTGGCCCGTGTTCATAGCGGCGAGAAGGTCGAAACATTCTGCACCACGAATCTCACCTAGGATGATCCGGTCAGGACGCATACGCAGGGCGTTCTTCACGAGGTCACCGATGGTGATCGCGCCTTGCCCTTCAAGGTTAGGCGGACGCGTTTCAAGCGGCAGCCAGTGCGGCTGTTGCAGACGAAGTTCGGCGGCGTCCTCAATGGTCAGCACGCGCTCACCCGGGTCGATCATTTTCGACAGGGCGTTGAGCATGGTCGTTTTACCCGAACCCGTACCGCCAGAGATAACGATGTTCATGCGGCATGCGCCCGCGATTTTCAGCGCGGTGCACATTTTCTCTGACATCGAACCGAATTCCTTGAGCATGTCCAAGGTGATCGGTTTCTCGGAGAACTTACGAATGGAGATTGCGGTGCCGCGCAGCGAAAGCGGCGGAACGATGACGTTCACACGTGAGCCGTCTTTCAAGCGGGCGTCAGCAAGCGGCGTGGTCTGGTCAACACGGCGGCCGACTTGGTTCACGATGCGCTGTGCAATCTGGAAAAGGTGCTGTTCGTCGCGGAACCGGATCGGTGCGATAACCAGCTTACCCTTTTTCTCGATGTAGGTCTGGTCTGGGCCGTTGACCATGATGTCGGACACGTCCGGATCGTTCAGCAGCTCTTCAAGCGGACCGAAGCCCAACAATTCGTCGATGAGAACTTTTTCGAGAGCAAACTGCTCGCGGCGGTTCAGCGTGACTTTGAGCTCGGCCAGAACTTCAAGGATGATCGGACGGAATTCTTCCGACAGCTCTTCCTTCGAAAGCGTCGCAGCAGCTTCAGGGTCAACGCGTTCGAGCAGGCGCGGCAGCACCTGTTCTTTGATCTTGTGGACGCTGGCTTCGAAGCCGCCCGATTCACTGCCAGCTTCGGCAACCGCGTTGGCGCGCTCGGCAAGACGGTCCATGGCATCTGCAGTGGTTGCAGGGCGCTTGCTGGACGTTGCTTCGGGTTTGGGCTCGGGTTTCGGCTCTTCTTCGTCAGGCAGAGGTGGGAATTGCTCACCACCCGAAGGCTGCGCAGAGGAGCCACCGCCTTTCATAGGACGAGCGACGCCAAAGGCAGGTCGATTTGGCTTCATTCCGCCAGCTCCACCCTTCTTTCCGAATGCGCTCATTCTAGGCCCCCAGGACTACCATTTCTAAAACCCGCATGTTCGCAATCTGGCGAACGGTGCGTCTCGATGTTTGGTGAATATTCCGGAAACCTTATTTTTTTCCTAAATTTCGGGTAAAGAAAGTGCGCCTCACGCATCATTCGATGGAGAGGTGTCCTCCAATAGCGTGAAGATTGTCTCAATCGCGGCTTACGCATTTTGGCTTTTGCACAGACGCCTCGCACGCAATGCGCCGAATATCTGGCGCTGAGTAGCGTTCGAACGTATCGCTTCCATGGACATGAGCCGGAATATCATTGCCTTTGGAGCCTATGATACGCGCAAGCCTCGCGTGCGGCTGATGCTGGATGCGATCCGGCGTGCGGAAGCGCTGAGTTCCGAGATCCATATCGAGGGTTGGGAAAAAGTGGCGCAGACCAATGTGCCGTCAAAGCTTTCATTCCTGAAAGTTCTTCTGAAAATGCTCATCGCGTACCCCGGAGCATTGATCCGCTTGGCGCGCAGCGAAAAGGGCGCCGCAATCCTGCTGCCTTATCCGGGCGTGGTCGAAATTCTGGTTGTTGCACCGCTCGCCGCGCTGATGCGTCGCACAGTGATCCTCGATGCGTTTTTGCCCATCCATGATACTGTCGTGGTGGACCGCGGCTTTGCGAAGCGGGGTGGCCTAATCGCAGGCGCCATTCACCTGTTTGAGAAACTGGCGCTGCGCTGTGCGGATATCATCGTGGTCGATACCGACGCCCATGGTGAATACTTCTCCCAAGAATTCGGAATTCCAGCTGAACGATTTGAGACGGTTTTGGTCGGGGCAGAGGCCAATTTTGCTCCCGCCGCGGCATCCCAGGCCACCACCGATTTGCTGGCACCCGACGACAGCAAATCGGTTGTGCTGTTTTACGGCCAGCTGATCCCGCTTCATGGTCTGCCGACCATCCTTGAGGCGGCGAAGGTCTATTCCGGTCCACCAGCGCGATGGGTCGTGATCGGTAAGGGGCAACTTGAGCCTCTGATGCATGAGGCGACAGCCGGTGACGATAGTGCGATCGAGTGGATCGAATGGGTCGACTACGAGCGCCTTCCTTCGCTGATCGCGCGCGCGGATATTTGCCTTGGCGTATTCGGAGCATCGGACAAGGCTGCTCGTGTTATCCCGAACAAGCTGTTTCAGCAGTTGGCGGTGGGTAAGCCGGTTATCACGCGGGCAAGTCCCGCAGTTGATACGTTGGCAGCAAAGTTTCCAAACACCTTGCGCACCGTTCCTGCCGATGATCCTGACGCTCTGGCGGACGCGGTTGCGCAGGCTCTTTCCGACAAGAACGCGCTTGTGCCTATGCCCGAAAGCTCGCTTTCAGAGCTTAGCCCTGATGCGGGTGTGCGGGCGCTGTTGGCGCGGCTTGGGACTGACCGCTAGCTGCCACCGCGCCGAGGCCGAGGAGAAAGTCTGCGGCGGTTGTCACCACCCGAGAGATCAGCGCAATCGTGACTGCCTCTGCCAGTGGCATCTGCATGGCGAGCAGCGAGACAAGCACGCCTTCACGCGCGCCAAGCCCTGCAGGGGCGATGAAGAACAGAAAACCTGCGACCCATGCCAGCGCATAAAAGCCGATCCATTGCGGGATTTGCGCAAGCGAAACATCAATACCCAGCGCCTGCGCGATGAGCACCAACTGCACTCCGGAGAATATCCATGCGAACGCGGCGACTGCGCTTGATGCCAACAGTGTCGGCGCAGAGATCGGAAAATCGATGCGCGCAAGGCGGAGAAGGAAACCACGTGAGCGGGGCCAGATGAGCAGCGCACCCGCAGCTACCGTTGCGAGGCCGAACCACCAGGTCAGGCCCAGCAGGTCAAATGCTCCAGGAAGGATAGCCAGAGCCAATATCGCACCTGATCCCAATCCGATCAGAACCGCCAAGGCGAGACTTGAAACGGCGACTGTCCGCGACAGGCCAGCTTGCTTGGCCAGTTCCGCTGATGCGAGAAAGGACCACAGCGAACCCGGCAGATACTTGCCCAGCTGACCAGTGAAAAAGATGTGGGCCGAAGTCTTCCACGATGGCTTGGCCGGTGCATCATGCAGCAGCAAACGCCACGAAACGCCGGTCAGCACGATGTTGATCAACGAAAACACCAATGCCGCACCGACAAGGCCGAAGTCTGCGCGCGACAGTGCTTCACCAATCGCATCGGCATCGCGCGCAATGATGACTCCGGCGGCAGCAGCCACAGCGAGAAGGAATGACGCGCGCAGCACGCCTTTCCAGCGCCCTAACGAGCGCGGTTTGGTTGTGAGGGAAGGGCCCTCTTGCGTCATTTGGGAAGGTGAGCCCGCGCGACGAGGCCGACACCGCGACCAGGGAACACACGCTGCAACCATACCAGCGGACGCGTTGCGAAAGTGATCAGGGTTCCGAACAGGCCATGGTCCGGTTGGAGCAGGCGGCCCGAACCGGCAGTGCGCTCATCGAAATCCTTGTTCCGCTTTTCCGCTGCCAGACGGCGGCGCCCGATGAGATTGCGAGCTGCTTCGAGCAGGTTGCCTACCGGAAAGCCATAGGCTTCGACATGGACATCAACGAAGCCGGCTTCTTCCAAGCGCGCGCGGAGGTGTTCGGGATTATACCGACGGATATGACCCACCAGCTTGTCGAAAGGGCCATATCGATCGGCCCAGGCCGGCACACTGATCATGATTGTGCCGCCGGGCTTCAATTTGTCCTTCCATTCGCGAAGTGAACCCAAATCGTCTTCGATATGTTCAAGCACTTCGAACGCGCACAATGTGTCGAAGCTCTCGTCGTCAGGAAGCTCAAAACTCATGCAATTGTGCAGTTCGACCGCGTCGCCCAGATTTTTGCTCGCAACGGCGAAGCTTTGCGGGTCTGGTTCGACAGCAACCATGCGAGTGGCACGTCGTGCGATCCGCGCGGCCGCTCCGCCACGTCCGCAGCCCACTTCGAACACTGCGCCGGGGTTTTTGGGCAGAACTCGCCGCACTGTGTCCCAGCGTAAGGCGGCATTGGGCGGGAGCGGGGGCAGAGGGCGCTGTTCGCGTGCTGCCGGAAGCGGGTTGCTGTCCTTGGCGATGGCCTTAGCCATGACGTCCTCCATAGCTTCGTGTTTCATCAGAACCCTCTCCAGTACGGGCGCGCTGGCGGCGGGCCTTCGGGCATCTTTGCAATATCGGCCCAAATCAGGCCAGCGGCGTTGTCGGCTTCAAGGCGGATAACGCCGCGTGAGAGAGTGACAGTTTCGCCATCGGCGACAGCTTTACCATTGATCTGCAGCGCACCTTCTGCGGTGTAGTCACCGGGAACTCGCACGTTCCATTCGCGCGGTTTTGCGGCGTCAATCTGTGTTCCGGCAACATAAACCGGCCCCCAAACCTCGCGATAAGTCTCGCGCAAGGCGGCGATATCTTCCTCATGGAACAGCTGAGAGTTTTCCGTGCCTTTCATCACTGCCAGCAAGGACGCATTGCGTTCGGGGTCTACTGCAAGCAGCAGCGGTACGGCCTGCTTGGCCATAGCCTGCGCAAAATGCGGCTTGCCCGCGGCATGGTAGTTGCGAAAGCCCCAAACGGTCATGAAGAAGTTCGCCTTTTGGTGGCGCGGCAGGAAGCCGGGGAAGTCGAAATACGCTATTGGCTGCGGGAACATAGCGTTCACCGCTTGCTCAACGCTCCGCTGCCCGTCTTGCTTGGTCGTCCCGTCCACTGCCCAGATCATCGCGCCATTTCCTGCGAGCAGCAGCGCGGCAGGGAGGAGACCCCAGCGCTTGGCGACAGCGGGCATCGCTGCGGCGAGTGCCACGCAAACCGGTGGCAGGATGAAGGCGTAAAAATATGGATACGTGTTGGTGTATGTCAGCAGCCAGAATAGCGGTGAAACCAGTCCGATGATCGCGATGCGGGTCGCACGGTCCAGATCATCACCTTTGATCAAGGTCGAGACCAGCACTGACAGCAACAGCACGAACGGAATGGCCTTCAGTATCGCATTGGCCACGTAGACAAGGTTAGGCGAGATCCCGAACATCGTTGCGCTCGAATTCCCAACAACCGCAGCACCGGTGTCCGCCGCAGGCAGTGTGCCCGCGTGCCAAAAATACAGCACGCCAGCGACTGCCACTGCCAAAGCAGGGATCGCGATGATGCGCATTGCCCAAGCGATTGACCGCCCGCTTTCCGACCAGCGAAGCCAAGCAATCCCGGCGAAGGCAGGCGCGTAGAGCACCATCTTGATCGTTACCATGATCGCGATGCCCAGCGCAGTGGCGGCGGCGAAGATCGCCAGCGGCGAAAGCTTCGAGCGTGCAAGCACTGCCAGCGCGCTCATGCAAAGCATGGCGGCGAGTGGATCGGTGCGGAAGGCCGTGCCGTGCTGAACCACAAAACCAAATGTGAGGTATGCCAGCGCACAAACCAGCGCGCCGGGCAGAGACGTGAAGCGGCGTGCCGTCGCTATGATGGCTGCGCAGGTGCACAGCATCGCACCAAACATCACGAGCCGGCCGCGCACGATCTGGTCCACCGCGGAACGGTCGCTGTCGGCTAGCCATTGGAACAGCTGCACATGCAGCGTCTGGAGCGGCAAGGTTAGCTCACCGCGTGCAAACTGGTGCACCTGCGCGAGGAAATGGAATTCGTCCCAGTTGATTGTCCGGGTCAGCGCGAGGTGAAGATGCAATCCGAGCATGACCGCCACAAGCGCCATTAGCCAAACGGCTGCGCGTGAGCCATGCGCCGCGTCGTTGGGCGTAGTCGCGGCGTTTATGGTCGAGGCAGTCGCGGTGGTCATGGCGCTTAGGCGATACGGCGTGTAGGCGCGGTGTCTTCGACTGAATCGTCGTCGACAGCCATGACGTCATCGGCCTGCGCATCCAGCTTTTCTTCCAAACGGCGCAGTTTCAGCATTGAAGCTTCGAGCAGCTTGCGGTTGGTCGCGATGAGATCAGCCAGAATACCCAGCGTCGCGACAAGCACGCCAACCACGAGCAGGGCGCCGCCAATGACAAGCGACTGGATGTGGCCCGAGCCGTCGCCTTGGATGACAAACCAAAGGAACCGCGCGATCGGGATCAAGCCCAGAGTGGTCAGAACTGCGCCTAGCAGCGTAAATACGCGCAGCGCGTTGAAGGTGGTGTAAGCGCGCGTGATCGTCATGCCCTGCGACATGATGAAACGCGGGATCGACTTGAACAGGCGTGAGGGGCGTGTTGCGCTGTTGGTGCGGATCGGCACCGATTTGATCGCCAGACGCTTCCTGCCCGCTTGGATAAGCATGTCAGTGGTGTAGCTGAATTCGGTGGTGATATTGATCCGCTGCGCGGCATCACGCGTCATTGCGCGGAAGCCTGAAACCGCGTCTGTGATGTCGGTGGAAGATAGCTTGCGGACCACGGACGATCCGAGCCGTTGCAGGAGGCGCTTGAATGGCGAGAAATGTGCATTGTCGGCGACAGAGCGGTCTCCGATGACAATGTCCGCATCGCCAGCCACAACAGGGGCGACGATGGTGGCGATATCCTCACCCGCATATTGCCCGTCAGCATCGGTGTTGACGATGATGTCGGCGCCTTCGGCAAGGCAGCGGTCAATCCCATTGCGGAATGCCTCGGCCAGGCCACGATTGCGGCGGTGGCGCACGACATGGTGCACGCCCCAACGCGCGGCCACACCAGACGTATCGTCATGGCTGCCATCATCGATGATGAGATATTCGATGGTGTCGATTCCCGGCAGGCTGCGCGGCAGCTTGGCCAGTGTCTCGGGCAGAACTTCTGCCTCGTTCAGACACGGAATCTGGATAATCAGTTTAGTCATATGACGCGAAAAGCCCCCGGGATACGCGCTAAAAACACTGTGCTATCGGCGGTGCTACAGGGGCAGGATTAAGCAATCGTAAACCATGAAATCGCGCCGCTTGCCTTTTCGCCTGGCTTGGCCCACGGGGCGCCATGATCTCGTGCGATAGGCATCTGTAATGACACCGGTTGAACGCAGCGGGCTTGCCTATGCGGTGACGGGCTTCATCATCCTGTCGATTGGCGATGCGGTAATCAAAAGCATGGCGGGGGACTGGCCGGTCCACGCCGTTGCTGCGCTGCGCTTTTCGATTGGTGCGGTTGGCTTATCGATTTTGCTGCTGCGCAACGAAGGTCCGCGCGCGTTTGTGCCCCAAAAACCATGGCTGCAGGTGGCACGTGGATTTTGCCTTGCGGTCGCATCTTTAAGCTTCTTCTCGGGCATATACGTCATGCCACTGGCAGAGACTATGGCAATTGCGTTTATCTCGCCCGTGCTGACGCAGATATTTGCAGGAGTGATCCTGAAAGAGAAGGTTCGCCCTGCGGTCTGGGTTGTTTCAGCGTTGGCGTTGGTTGGGGTGATCATTATTTTGCGGCCCAACCTCGCGCTGTTTGGCTGGGCTGCGCTGTTTCCGCTCATTTCCGCTGTTTTCTTCGCCTTGTTGATGGTCGCCAACCGGGCGAGCGCGGGGCAAGGTAGCTCGCTTTCGATGCAGGTCTTTGTGGCAGCCATAAGCGCGCCGATCCTGATTATCTTTGCATCGCTGGCCAACGTTTCGGGTGTACCGGAGCTGGAGTTTGGTTGGCCGAGCTGGGACGTCGCTGCCCGCTGTGCGATTGTGGCGGTTACTGCCAGCACTGCGCATTGGCTCACCTATATTGGCACAGCGAGAGCCGGGGCCGCACAGGTGGCGCCCGCGATTTATGTTCAAATATTGGTTGCGGTTGTGCTGGGTTGGGCGGTGTTTGGTGATCGCCCGGACCTTTATACCTTTGTCGGCGCAGCTCTTATCGTTGCAGGCGGGCTGTATCTGTGGCGAGACGGGTTGCGGCGCGCGCAATAGCGTTTAGAGATCGCAGGGGATTCCTAAACGCGGTTTCAAGACAATATTCATCCCTTCCACTTTAGGGCGCTCGCATAGTTAATCGGGCGGATACCAACAGGGACATCACCTTTTATGTGCGGCATTATCGGCATTGTTGGCAAAGAGGCTGTAGCAGACCGTTTGGTCGATGGGCTGCGGCGCATGGAATATCGCGGATATGACAGCTCTGGCCTTTGCGTACTGAATGGTGGCGATTTGGTTCGTCGCCGGGCGGAAGGAAAGCTGCAGAACCTGATTGGGGCTCTGGATGTCGAGCCCGCCGAGGGTGTGATCGGTATCGCGCACACACGCTGGGCGACACACGGTGCGCCGACTGCCGCCAATGCCCACCCGCACGCCACGGGCGAAGTCGCCATCGTGCACAACGGGATTATCGAGAATTTCAAGGAATTGCGCGCCGAGCTTGCTGAGGAAGGCCGCTCTTTCGAGAGCGAGACAGACAGCGAAGTCGTCGCACATTTGATCTCAAGCCGTGTCGAAAAGGGCGACAGCCCTGAAGAAGCGGTTCGAACAGTTCTGCCGCGCCTGCGTGGCGCATTCGCGCTGGCCATCGCCTTCCGTTCGCATCCGGATATGCTGATCGGCGCGCGCCTAGGTTCGCCGCTGGTGATCGGCCACGGTGAGGGCGAGATGTTTTTCGGGTCCGATGCGCTTGCACTGGCCCCGCTGACCCAGCGTATCACTTATCTCGAAGAGGGTGATTGGGCGGTCATCCGCAACGACCGCGCGCAGATTTTTGACGCGGAAGGCCGGGAAACCTTCCGTCCGGTTCAGCCATCGGGCGCTTCGGCGGCAGCGGTGGAGAAGGGCAATTACCGCCACTTCATGCAGAAAGAGATTTTCGAGCAGCCGACCGTGGTTGCGCAAACGCTCGGCTCTTATCTGCGACGTGACGACAACTCGGTTGCTCTGCCGCAGTTCGACTTTGACCTGTCCGCGATCCGCCGCCTGACTATCGTCGCGTGCGGAACGTCTTACTACGCAGGTATGGTCGCGAAATACTGGTTTGAGCACTTCGCCCGCGTCCCTGTCGACATCGATGTGGCCTCCGAATTCCGCTATCGTGAACCGGTGCTCGAAGACGGCGGGCTCGCGCTGTTCATCTCCCAGAGTGGCGAGACAGCAGACACGCTTGCGGCGCTGCGTCACTGCAAAGCGAACGGTCAGGTCATCGGCGTTGTCGTTAACGTACCGACCAGTTCGATGGCGCGCGAGGCTGATCTCTTGTTGCCGACCCATGCTGGGCCCGAGATCGGCGTTGCCTCCACCAAAGCCTTCACCTGCCAGCTAGCCGTTCTGGCCGCTCTCGCCGCGCATATGGCGGTGAAGAAAGGCCTGATGACGCGCGAGGAAGAGACCGAAGTGGTCAAGCATCTGCTTGAAGCGCCCGCTGCTCTTAACGCTGCGCTCGATCATGATGATGACATTGCATCAATGGCCCACCTGATCGCGCCGGCGCGGGACGTCCTGTATCTTGGGCGTGGTCAGGACTATCCGCTGGCGCTCGAAGGCGCATTGAAGCTCAAAGAAATCAGTTACATTCACGCCGAAGGTTATGCTTCAGGTGAGATGAAGCACGGCCCGATCGCGCTGATCGATGATGATGTTCCTGTGGTGGTGATCGCACCGTCTGGCCCGCTGTTTGAGAAGACCGTGTCCAATATGGAAGAGGTCCGGGCACGCGGTGGTCAGGTCGTTCTAATCTCAGATGCAGACGGGATTGCGCAGGCAGGAGAAGGCTGCATTGCCACCATCGAAATGCCGGTCGTTCACCCACTGATCGCGCCGCTCGTTTATTCGATTCCGGTGCAACTGCTCGCCTATCATGTGGCGGTGGTAAAGGGCACCGATGTGGATCAGCCGCGCAACCTCGCCAAGTCCGTTACGGTCGAGTGAGCGAAACCGTCACTGTTACAGGCGGTTGCCACTGCGGCGCAGTGCGTTTTCGCGCCGAAGCGGACCAACGCCCGAAAATGCTTAACTGCAATTGCTCAATCTGCTCAGCAAGCGGGTATTTGCACCTGTTCATTCCGCATGAGCGTTTTGACCTGCTGAGCGGTCAGGACCAGCTGACATCTTACCGCTTCGGAAGTGGTGAAGCGGAGCATCTTTTTTGCAGGATTTGCGGCGTTAAGAGTTTCTATCAGCCCAAGTCGCATCCGGACTGCTGGAGCGTGCATCTAAGCTGTCTAGATGATGCTTCAGGTCTGAGCCCGCAAGTTACTGATTTCGATGGAAAGAATTGGGAAAGCGCAGCGGCGCAGATCAAACGCTAGATCCCAACGATTTTTCGCGAGAAATCGTGAAAAAGAGAATTGCTTTACCGTGTCATAACTTTTCGCCCGTAATCCGCCAGCGGTGACCAAGCAGATTCAGCCTTCTGCCGCTCAGCGTTCAAACAAGCTTTCAGCAATGGCATTGCTGGGCTTGCACGACCATGCCGACACGCAGGTCACACAATTTCATGCAGCCCAGCTATCGGAATTCGCGAAGCTAAGCTTTTACCGCGGATACGCCAACGCATTGATGGCGTTGCTGGTCATTCGTGTCTATTTTGACACAATATCAGTGTATTGGCTGGCCCTCTGGATGGGTGCAATCGTTGCTATCCACGTTCGCAGCATGATGTTTGATCGGGCATTCGAGGACGTCGAAGCGCGAAAGATCTCACGCAATGAGATTGTCAGGCAGGCAGCCACACAGTTCCTTTCTGGAGTAGCCTGGATGGTGCCCGCGCTGATGTTCGCGCCCTACGGTTCTTCGGCCGATCTCATAGCGCTATTGATTATCTTGGGTGCGCTCACGGCAGGCACAGTGTTCTTCTTCATCGGAGCCCCGCTTGGCGTTGTAGGCTTAATCGGCTGCATCGGTCTGTCGGTAGTTACGCATTTCCTCATTGTCGGGCTTTGGCTTCCGGCTGTTGCGACCGTCTTGTTTGGCGTCATTTGTTTCTTCGGGGTCATGGAGATCGCGCGGACCCATCTCGCTGCGCGGGTGGCGGAGCAAGGACGGGCTGACAAAGAGGAAGTCGTTTCTCTCTTATTGCGCGAGTTTGAAGAGAATGAGGCTGACTGGTTGTGGGAAATAGACGTTACTCGCCGTATCCGTAACGCCAGCCCGCGCTTCGCCTTCGCCTTGGCCTGCACACAGGATTCTGCCGAAGGTAAACCCCTTTTCGAGATGATCGCGGGAAAATCGTGGGGTGAGGGACAGTTCCCGGCAAGCCTCCACGAACTGGCCGAAAGCCTCAAGCGCCGCGAGAACTTCTCGAACCTGATCGTACAGGTCAAGATCAGGGGAGAGGAGCGCTGGTGGGAGCTTTCCGGCACACCCATGCGCAATGACGAAGGCAAATTTGTCGGTTTTCGCGGAGTGGGCTCAGACGTCACTGAGCAACGCGCGTCGACAGAGAAGATTGCATACCTCGCTCGCTTTGACACGCTGACAGCATTGCCCAACCGCTTGCAACTGACCGAAGCGCTGGGCGATGCACTTGCCTATGCTGAGCAATGGCGTTCGCGTTGTGCGCTTCTGATTTTGGACCTCGACCGCTTCAAATCGGTCAACGATTCCCTCGGTCACATGGTTGGGGATCAACTGCTCGCACAGGTTTCTTCGCGCTTGCAGAAACTGATGGGCGACAACGCCATTTGCGGCCGGCTTGGCGGTGATGAATTTGCGATTGTGATCCGCGAGGTCACTTCGAAAGACCTCGTGCAGCAGGTCGCTCTCGAGGTGATCGCCGCGTTGTCGGAACCATACACTGTCGACAACCACACGCTCTATGTCGGAGCCAGCGTAGGCTCGGCAGTTGGTCCGCGTGATGGTCAGACCGTCGAGGAATTGATGCGCAATGCTGACCTCGCGCTCTATCGTGCGAAGGATATCGGTGGCGGTGAGCACTGCCGGTTCGAGCAATTCCTCCATGTCTCAGCGGAAGAACGTCGCCAGCTGGAAGTGTCACTCCGCAAAGCTCTGGGTCGTGAAGAGCTTGAGCTGCACTACCAGCCAGTGGTTGATGCTCGCAGCGAGAACATCGTAAGTTTCGAAGCGCTGGTGCGGTGGAACAGTGCCGACCATGGATTTGTTAGTCCCGGAAAGTTCATCCCACTAGCTGAAGATACACGCCTGATTGTTCCGATTGGCAAATGGGTCATGCGCAAGGCTTGCATGGAAGCACGCAACTGGCCCGAGCATGTGAAAGTGAATGTCAATGTCTCGCCCGAGCAGCTGCTTGAGCCGCAATTCAATCAGGACGTGGTCGAAGCGTTGGCGGCTGCAGGCCTGCGCCCCGAACGGCTTGAGATCGAGGTAACAGAGAGCATCTTTGTCCGTGATGCGAGCATCGCGCGCGAAGCGCTAGAGCAGGTGATGGCATTGGGCTGTTCAGTGGCTCTGGATGATTTTGGCACCGGCTATTCGTCGCTCGGCTATCTTCGCAAGTTGCGCTTCTCGACCATCAAAGTCGACCGTACCTTTGTTCAAGGTGCTGCGCAGGGCAGTTCGGAAAGCCTCGCGATCATCAACGCAGTGGTCGCTATGGCCAACAGTATGAAAATGACCACCACGGCTGAAGGCGTGGAAAATGAAGAGGAAGCGGAGCTGATCCGCAATCTGGGCTGCGACAAAATCCAGGGCTACTATTTCGGTCGCCCCATGGTGAAAGAAGATGCGCGGCGGCTATTTAAGGCAAACAACCGGAAGTCAGCTTGACGGCCTCTTGCGCGGACTAGGCGTCTGCCAAGGCAGCAAAAGCACTTTCGAACAAGACCCGACCATCTGCGCCGCCCAATGAAGGGTGTGCAGTTGGCTCAATCGCCCGCTCGGGGTGCGGCATCATGCCCAACACATTGCCGGACCCGTTCAAAACACCCGCAATGTTTCGGCGCGATCCGTTGCAGTTCTCGGCATAGCGGAAGGCAATCTGCCCTTCGCCTTCCAGCGCATCCAGCGTTGCTTCATCGGCGAAATAGTTGCCGTCATGGTGAGCCACAGGAATGCGGATGTGATGTCCAGCGCTGTAGCCACGTGTGAAGACCGAAGCCGTGTTCGCAACCTCAAGCGTTACCGTGCGGCAAACAAAGGTCTGTTGAGCGTTGCGCATCAGCGCGCCCGGCAGAAGTCCGCTCTCGGTCAAAACCTGAAAGCCGTTGCATACACCAAGGACAGGAACGCCGCGCTCTGCTGCGGCGACAACTGCTTTCAAGACTGGGCTCTTCGCCGCCATTGCGCCGGAACGCAGATAATCGCCGTAAGAAAAACCGCCCGGCAATGCGATGAAATCGAGGTTGTCGGGAAGGTCGGCGTCACCATGCCAAACCCGAATGGCTGGTTGGCCTGAAACCGCTTCCAGAGCCACCGCCATGTCGCGATCGCAGTTGGAACCGGGGAATGTGATAACCGCCGCGCGGAAGCCCATCAGGCCGGCTCCTTCGCCGTATCGAGACGCTCAATCGCGAAGTCCTCGATCACCATATTGGCCAGCAGTTGTTCGCACATTTTGCGCAGAGCTTCGTCTGTGGTGCTTTCAGCCACGTCCAGCTCGATCATGCGGCCAACGCGCACATCTTCAACCCCGTCAAAGCCCAGTCCTTCCAATGCGTGGTGCACTGCGCGCCCTTGCGGATCGAGCACGCCGGGTTTCAGACGGACGAGAATGCGAACTTTCATGGATGATGGCTCCTTTGATGGCGGCGCTATAACGCGGGAATAGTCTTCGCGCACCCCATGGAAACGGGTTTTCCGCACGCCGGTGGCGTTTGTGAATATCGCTTTCAGACAAGTTGGCGCCGCGTCTAGACAATCGAAGCGAGCGTTCTATTGAGAATTCAAACGAAGCAAACCGGTCGGGGGGAGGCGTGAGTGGACGCCGCGTCACCGGTCGGAGCATTAAGGGGCTGACGGGAGGCGACCCATCAGCCCCTTTTTTAAGCGCGCCTACTTTTCCATGATCGGAGGGGCGCTTGGCCGGATTGATCCGCATGCCTCCTCACCAGAGCAAGTCGCAGGGCCTTGGGGCGACACGATGAAGACAACCGCCTCATCCTCGGCAAGATACTTCGCTGCCGTCGCCTTCAAGTCGGCTGGAGTGATAGCTTTCAGAATATCAGGCGTCTGGAAGTAGCGATCCATCCGATCCGGCTCGCTTTGCGCCCGGGACGTCAACGACATCCAACCGCCCAGACCCTTGAGCGCGTTCTCATAGTCTTCGAGAATTGGTTTGCGCGCGCGTTCGACCAGATCATCGGTGATCGCATCGGCGCTGAGCTCTGCCAGCATCTTCGTGATTGCTGCGCGGGTAGGATTGATCTGCTCCACATCAACCGACGCCGTGATCGAAACCGTGCCATAGCCGCGATAGATACGGCTGGTGCTCGAACCGGCTCCTGGAGAATAAGCTTGGCCCAGGTCCTCTCGCAGCCGGTCGGTCAGTTCCAGCCTCAGGATGCGGGCAAGCATCCGCAGTTTGAGCGCTTCTGTGAAGTCGCTGTCGTCGGTGGTTGGCCACATCAGGCGGACAATCGCCTGATCGTCTTCACCTTGGTGTGAAATCTCATACACGCCGCGTCTGTCAGTGAAGGGGCGTGTGCGGGCTTCCTCGCGAGGCAGGAACTCTGCTTCGCGTGTCGGCAAGGCACCGAGCGTCTGTGCGACGGCTGCAATAGCCGCATCCTCGTCAAGATCGCCGACCAGCGCCACTTCGACAGCACCGTTGGCCAATCGATCGCCAATGGCGGTTTTGAGCTTCTCGAAATCGAGCGCTTCGAACGCTTCCTTGGGTTGCAAGCTGAAGCGAGGATCATCATCCGAAAGGATGCCGCCAATCTTGGTGTTTAGCGCCCGCGACGGGGTCGAATCGAGCGTTTCGAAGAAGTTGTCGATCCCCTTGCGATACCGCTCGACTGCTTCGGGCCGATAGCCGGGATCGGTGAGGAACGCGGTCAGCAGCTTGAGCTGAAGATCAAGATCACGCGGTGTGGTTCCGCCATTCATGTTGAACGTTTCTGCTCCGCTTCCGAAGGAATAGAATACGCTCTTTCCTGCCAGCACTGTGCGGAGTTCATCGGCGCTGTGTTCTCCAAGGCCACCGGCGGTGAGGGAACTGGCCAATGTTACGCGCAGAGGATCTTCCTTTGGCGCCATGAGCCCGCCGCCATCCACGGCAATCCGCACATTGATGCGGTCTTCGCGAATGTCTGTCTTCTTGATGTTCAGCCGCACGCCGTTAGCAAAACGGATGCGGCGGATGCCAAGGCGCTCTTCGACACTGTCTTCCACCACTTCGCCCGGCTGGCCGAAATCCGAATAGGCAAACTCGACCGGACCGTTATCCTCGGGTGCAGCAATGGGCAGTGCCATCGCTTCGGCAAAGGCAGTGCGGAGCGCATCCTCACCGCCTTCAGGCGCGGTTCTTCCCGTGAAGCGGATCATCGGATTATCGAGCGACGCCATGTCTTCCCGAACGGCAGCAATCACGCTTGCCGGTGTAATTTTGGATTCAATCTTTTTGAAGAATTCTTGCCGGAATGCTGGCGTTGTGGGCACGCTTTCACTGGATATCAGGCGCAATGCGGAGCCCACATAACCGCCATTCGATCGCGTATCCGCTGCTTTCACTGCGTTTTCGAGACTTGTGCGGCGGTTGGCGAGCTGTTCGTCAATCTCGGCCTGTGTGAAGCCATAAGTCAGCGCTTCGTTCACTTCGCGAACGGCAGCCAGAACGCCTTTCTTCCACTCACCATCGACGCTGGAAACGGAAATTCCCGAAGATCTGGCATCTTCGAAGAAGTTTCCAGTGCCAAAGTTCGCGCCGCGGAACGGAGCATTTTCGCCGATCGCGAGACGCGAGAGTCGGCGATTGATAATACCGTATCCGATGCTGCGCAGAGTGCTCTTTTCGCGGTTCTCGAGCGTGTCTGGCCTTTCCTCCCATTCCCTGAATTGAGAGATTGAGACATTCTCGGACAGCGAAGGATCGGTGTATATGTCGGTCAGGCCTGAACGGTTCACATCGACCGGTCCGGTCAACGGATCACCCGGCGCCTCACCGCCAGACCAATCGGAAAACCGCTCGCGGATTTTGGCTTCCATGATATCTGTCTTGAAGTCGCCCACGATCACCATGACGGTGTTCTTGGGCGTGTAAGTGCGTTCATAGAGCGTGCGAAGCTGATCCGCTGTGGCGTTTTCAAGCACCTCCAATGTGCCGATTGGCAGGCGGTCCGCGAAGCGCGCATCAGGTGCCGAAAATTCGAAACTGTCCTCTTGCGCCCGCTGCCTGAAATTGCGGCGATCGCGCCGCTCGGCCAGGATAACGCCGCGCTCACGCTCGACCGCGTCTTCGGCAATGGTCAGCTCGCTCGCCGTTTCACGCATCAACATCAGCGCAGTGTCGAGCAGGTCCTCGTCATTGCGTGGCAGGTTGAGCATGTAAGTGATGGCATTGAAGCCGGTCGACGCATTCGTGTCCGCGCCAAAGGAAAGCCCTTTGCGCTCCAGCAGTTTGATCATCTCGCCTTCGGGGATGTTGGTCGATCCATTGAAGGCCATATGTTCCAGGTAGTGCGATAGCCCGCGTTCGTTGTCGGTCTCATCCAGTGAACCGGAATCGATCCGCATACGGACCAAAGCGGTGCCTTCAGGCGTCGCGTTCTCACGAAGGATGTAGCGCATCCCGTTATCAAGCTGCCCAAACGTATACTCGGGATCGACCGGAACATTGCTCGCCTCAAATGGCCAAACCGGTTCGGCTTCTGTTGCCGTTTCAGCGGTATCGGTTTCAGCCTCTTTTGCTGCGAGTGCGCTTGAAAGAGCGAGGTTGGGCAGGGCAAGCAGCAGCCCCGCAGCGAATACACGTGCGCTAAATTTCATATTGTCGAACAGACCCTTCTCATTCGATAGGCTTGCAGCCTAGCGCATGAACGGGCGATGTCAGGTGTTTTCTTTTCGGTTCGGTAATCGACCGGTCAGTGCGACCACTATTTCGCGGTCGCTTTCATGCCGAATGTCTATTTCTTGACAGGAGGCGTGCCGCGAAGACGGCTGCGGTGGCTCGACATGTCGAGTACTTCGCCCGGGCCATTGTCCTCTGCGTGAAGTAGGCCAAGGCGACGTGCGACTTCGCGGTAAGCCTCTTCCTCACCGCCCAGATCGCGGCGGAAACGGTCCTTATCCAGCTTTTCGCCCGTGGCCATATCCCACAGACGGCAGCCGTCAGGGCTGATTTCGTCTGCAAGGATCACGCGGCTGTAATCGCCATCGAAAAGGCGGCCGAATTCCAGCTTGAAGTCGACCAGACGGATATCGATTGCGGCAAACATCCCGCACAGGAAGTCATTGATGCGAATTGCCATCGACTGGATGTCGTGCATCTCTTCGTGGCTGGCCCAGTTGAAGCAGGCAATGTGCTCCTCCGCGATCATCGGATCACCGAGCGAATCGTCCTTGTAATAATACTCGATCAGCGTGTGCGGCAGCGGCTCGCCTTCTTCGAGGCCAAGGCGCTTGCAGATCGAGCCGGCGGCAACGTTGCGCAGCACCACTTCGAGCGGAATGATCTCCACCTGACGCACCAGTTGCTCGCGCATGTTGAGGCGGCGGATAAAGTGCGTCGGGATACCGATATGCGAAAGGCGGGTGAAAACATGCTCGCTGATGCGATTGTTGATCACGCCTTTGCCGTTGATTGTGCCCTGTTTCTCGGCGTTGAAAGCGGTCGCGTCATCCTTGAAATACTGGATAAGCGTGCCCGGCTCAGGACCTTCGTAAAGGATCTTGGCCTTGCCTTCGTACATTTTGTTACGGCGAGACATGTGAGCACCCTCCAAACCGGCGATAGGCCGCCTTGCGAGTGGTGCCCGGGGGCGGAATCGAACCACCGACACGCGGATTTTCAATCCGCTGCTCTACCCCTGAGCTACCCGGGCATTCGCTGCGGCGACGGTTAAAACGTTTCCGAACTAACCGGCGAGCAAATGAGAGCGGGCCTATGGCGCGGCTGACGCGCCTTGGCAAGAGGGAATTAGTCGTCCCCGTTCCATTGTGCACCGCCCGATTGCTCGCGCAGCATATCCTCGGGGTTGGCACGAGGTCCGGGGACCGAATAGCCATCGCCAAACCACCGCGCGAGATCGCGGTCCTTGCACCGTTGCGAGCAGAATGGCGCGAAGTCTTCAGCGCGAGGTTTCTTGCAGATCGGGCAGGGGCGATTGGGCTTGGTCATGCGCTCAGGATTTGGGCGCTGGGCGCTTCGAGTGCAAGGGTGGGATCGGTCTCGATCCGCACCTGTTTGCCCGTACGCCGTGCCAGTTCCGCCAGCCATTCGGGTTTCAGCTTGGCCTTCAGCGCAGGATGGACACGCAATTCAAGGGCAGGGCCTGCTCCTCGGCACGCTCGGCCATGCGCAGTGCCATCCGGGCGCACATGCCCGTGCGCGATGTATTGAAGCGGTGAAGCAATGATGGGCCTTCAAGCCGCGCGATGATCTGGACCAGTCCAAATCCATTGATAGCCGTGCGTTCGTGCGGCCAGTCGGCGAGATACTCGCCAATCCTGTCATCACACGCCTTACGGTCGCTTTTGTCGAGGATGTTGGGGAAGTCGATCCCGATATTACCGCCAATGTCGAACCATCTCAGCGCTCGCGCGATTGCAGGGATCGCGTTGAAATAGGCTTCTTGCGGGTAAATGCAGTCGACGTCGAACAGCGTCATCGCTGGAGTGACACTGCAGAAAATTTCGCCGCCCATCATCTCAAGGGAACCTGACGACGCGGAATGCCATACATCTTCCCAAAGCCCGGCTGGAAACCGTTGAACCGGTTTGCCTGTGGTGAAAGGTCTTTCGGGTGAGGGTCGACCCGCTTCGCTTTCAGGCACATGGCGTCCCTGAGCGAGCTTCAGCCGACCGCGTTCGGCGATGGGTGCCCGAGAGATGCGAAGTATGAACTGCGAGCCTTCGGTCAGGTCTCGCGGTAAGTGATCGACTAGAACTTGCGTACCGTTTTCCAAGGCCGCGACCCCGCGCCGTGCATCGGCAGGTTTTGATGTCAGCTTGGCTGCGTGAATGTCGCCCGCCGCCATCTCGCCCGGCCAGTGCATTTTTGCGGCCAGCACCTCGCCTTTCTCGACCAAGAGTGCACGGCTTTCACCAATTCCTTTTTCGATTAGCCATTCAGCCCCAAAATCAGCCAATGCCAAACCCCGCCGATTTCAGCAGTGCGCGCGTTTCATAGAGCGGAAGGCCCATGATGCTGGAGTGGCTGCCTTTGATCCACTGAATCAGCCCTTCGGCTGCGCCTTGGATGGCATAGCCACCGGCTTTCCCGCGCCATTCGTCACCGCCGATATAGGCGTCAATCTCTTCACGGGAGAGCGATTTGAAGCGGACGGTGTTCTCACTTAATCGCGAGCGGGCGGTACCATCTGGCATTCGCAAGGCAATGCTGGACAGCACGGTATGCCGGCGTCCGGATAGCAGTTCGAGACAATGGCGTGCTTCTTGCTCGGTTTCAGTTTTGGGTAGAATGCGCCGTCCGACGGCGACAACCGTGTCGCCAGCCAGAACATATCCTTCGGCCTGAACTGCCGCCGCCTTTTCCAAAGCCATGCGCAGCGCATAATCGCGCGGGCGCTCCGCATTGTGCGGCTCTTCGTTGATATCGGCAGGTTTGACCGCATCAGGCTCGATACCCAAACGCGCAAGCAGATCACGCCGCCGGGGCGACGCCGAAGCGAGAGTGAGATGGAGTGCGCTGGTCACGCGCGGGCCGCTACCAAAAGGGGCGCTTACGAGCCCGGCGGACCGCCGCGACCCGGCATAAAGCGATAGGTGATGCGCGCCTTGGTCAGATCGTACGGTGTCAGTTCGCACTGCACTTCGTCGCCCACCAGAACGCGGATGCGGTTTTTGCGCATCTTGCCCGCGGTGTGCCCGAGCACTTCGTGGCCGTTTTCGAGCTCAACCCGGAACATCGCATTGGGCAGCAGCTCGACGACGCGCCCGCGCATTTCGAGGAGTTCTTCCTTGGCCATGTATTTCCTTCAATTTTTGCGGACGACACAATGCCATCCGTCGATCAACGCGCGCCATTTAGCGATGGTGAGAACAAAAGTGAAGCCTCGTGCGTTAGTCGCACAAATCCTCCTCGTTCACCGCTCGGTCAGTGTGGTTTGTCTCAAGAACCTTCGCGGCTGATGCAACTTAATACAATTCAAGCGTTTCTCTCTCTCCAGGCACAGCTCAAAAGGGCGTCATGAAAGCTATCCCCCTCTCTCGAACACAGTTTCGAATTGCGCTTCGTTTCCCTCTTATGGCGGGCGTCGGCTTGACCAGTTTGGCCAGCGTTTCCGCGTTGGCGAATGATATCAGTGCCCAGCCATCTCAGCCCGAACTGGCATCTGAACAGCCGCAGGAAGAAGCAGACGAGACTGACTTCGGTGTCTCGGACGGAAGCGACATTTTGGTCGAAGGACGCCGTTTGCGTGGTCAGCTGGATGTAGAAACAGCTCCCATTCTTCAATTGAATGAGGATGACATTGCCGCCGAAGGCGTCACCTCGATCGCTGACCTTGTGACCCAGATTACCAATCAGACCGGCTCACCGCGCGGGCGAAGCGGTGGCGGGCGACCGGTCATCCTCATCAACGGCATCCGCATCGGTTCTTTCCGTGAATTCGCCAACTATCCGCCCGAAGCTTTGGCGCGGGTTGAGGTATTTCCGGATGAGGTGGCGCAGCGTTTCGGCTTTCCGCCCGATCGCCGTGTCATCAACCTGATCCTGAAAGAGAATTATCGCAACGCCGAGATAGAGTTCGAGTTCGAAGGCCCGTCACGCGGTGGTAACTACACGCGCGAACAGGAGTTCGGCTTCCTCCAGATCGCCGATGGTGGCCGGATCAACTTCAACTTCAGCGCTAATGATACTTCGCTGCTGACCGAAGATGAGCGCGACATCATTCAGACACCGGGCTCTACGTCAGAATTGGCTACGGACCCGGATCAGGCAGAATTTCGCAGCCTTGTCGGCGACAGTCGTAATCTCAACGGCAATTTGAGCTGGGCCAAGGCGATCATCGACAGCGGCACATCGTTGTCTGCAAACCTCAGTTACAACCGCAACGACCAGCTCTTCCTCAGTGGCCTTAACACTGTTCAACTCACCGATGCGGGTGGGAACAGTCTGTTCCGTACTTTCGGCGAAGACACGCCTCTACAGGTACGCACTTCATCCGACGCCATCTCTTCGGCTGGCTCATTGACCAAGCCGTTTGGTGCCTGGCGTCTCACCAGCACATTTGACGCGACGCTTACCGAAGCGACGCAAGAGATTGATCGCCGTTTCGATACGACCAACCTCGAAGCGGACGCGCTAGCGGGCACTTTGACGCTTGACGGCGCGCTGCCCAGTGCAGTCAATCCGGGTTTTGATACCGCCTTCACGCGCAGCATCGGTGCCGAGACGTTGACGACCATTCGCGGGCCTCTCGCCGAACTGCCAGCCGGTGATTTGCTGGCGACATTTGATGCCGGATACAGCTGGACCAACCTCGACAGCGCCGATACGCGCACTTTGGAGACCGGCGAGCTGACGCGCGGCGTCTTCACCACGGGTATGAACGTGGTGGTGCCGATCACAAGCCGCGAAACCGGCTTTGGTGATGATCTGGGCACAATCAGCTTGAATGGTCAGGTGGGTCTGGACAGCATTTCGGACTTCGGGACGCTGGGCGATTACACGATCGGGATGCGTTGGGCGCCGACGGGTAAGCTCGATTTCACAGCCAATTACATCGTGCGCGAGGTAGCGCCTTCGCTGGGTGCGCTCGGCAATCCGCAGGTGACCACGCTGAACACGCCAGTGTTTGATTTTACGACGGGTCAGACGGTGCTCGCCAGCGTGACCTCGGGTGGCAATCCCAATCTGCTGGCAGAGACGCAGCGGGACTGGAAATTCGCGGTGAACTGGGAGCTTCCTTTCTGGGATGGCACTCGCTTCACTGTGGAATACATCAACAATCGATCCGATGACGTGACCCGAGGCTTCCCGCAGATCACGCCAGAGATCGAAGCGGCGTTTCCTGATCGCATCACACGCGATGGCAATGGTGTTCTGACAGCGATTGACCGCCGATCGGTCACCTTTGCTGAAACACGCGCGGAGCGTTTGCAATTCGGGCTGTTTTTCCGTGGCAGTATTGGCGCCGGGCAACGGGGTGGCCCTCCCGGTGGTGCGCGTGGTCGTGGCGGACGTCCTGGTGGAGCTGGCGGACCGCCGCCGGGTGCTGCGGGCCGTGGTGGTCCGCCGCAAGGCACCGGTGGTCCTCCGGGGGCTGGTGGACCGCCCGCAGGAGACCGACGCGCGCAATTCATGGCGTTTCGTGAGAAGATCTGCGCGGACGATGGTCTTGAATTGTTGAACAAGCTCGTGACCGCCATCGAGAATGGCGAAGACACATCGGCTATCCTTCCCGGCACGACGCCGGAGCGCCTTGAACGCCTTTTGTCGCGTGTGCGCGGAGAGGACGGGAAGGTCAATCGTGAGCGTTTGGCGCAGATGCGCGGCATGCTGTGTTCGATGGACCCCTCCATGATGCGCGGCGGGCGGGGCATGCGACCCGGTGGTCCGCCCGGTGGTGGCGCACCGCAGGGCTCACCAGAAGCCGCAACACCGCCAGCTGGTGGGCAGGGTGGTCCTCCCGCTGGGGCAGGGCGCCCGACGGCCTCGGCTGAGTTCCGCGCCAAAGCCTGCGGTCCGGATGGTCTCGCTGCCATGCGCGAGCTGATTGGCAAGATCGAGCGCGGTGAAGATGTCTCGGCAGAGATCCCGGGCGTTGATCCGGCCTTTATCAAGATGGGTCTGGACCGCGCGCGCGATGCCAACGGCAATATTCCTGACGCTGCTCTTGAGCAGTTCCGCACCATGCTGTGCGGGTCTGGCCAACAGGGTGGTCAGCAAGGTGGTCAGCGTGCCGGTGGACGCCCCGGTGGCGGTGGCCCAGCCTTTAACCCATTGTCTCGCAGGAACTTCCGCGGCTTCCGCTACTTCGTGTCGTTTAACCACACGATCGAGCTGGAAAACGAAGTCTTGATCGCCCCGGGTGTGCCGATCCTTGACCAGTTGGACGGCGACGCAACCGGCGCATTCGGTTTGCCTCGCCATTCGAGCCGTTTGGAGGCGGGTATCTTCGGCTCCGGCATCGGTATGCGCCTCTCGGGCCGCTACACCGGCTCAACCCGCCTCAACGGATCAGGCCTGCCGGGCAGCACCGATCTGTTCTTCGATGATCTGGTGAGGTTCGACTTGCGGCTGTTTTCCGAAATCGGACAGTTGGTCGGAAAGAATGAAGGGCTGCTGAAGAATTTCCGCATCAGCTTGCGCGCTGACAACATCTTCGACGCCCAGCGGCAAGTGACCGACGAACTCGGCAACACACCGATCAACTACCAGCCGTTCCTGATCGATCCGGTCGGTCGGTTTATCGGTGTTGATCTGCGAAAACTCTTCTGATTCCCGCAGCCCATCCGGGCTGCGAAATCCTCGCTCATGCGACCTAAAGGTCGCGTCGCTGCGGGCGGGCGGTCGCCCTTGCGGCCCTGCGGGCCGTCTTAATCGACCTCAGTCTTCGGGAACATCCAGCGGTGGGCTGGCTCTGCCTCGAACGGCGTCCAGTCGCCTTCATCCTGCGCCAGACGGTCGGCGATGGCGATCATCACGCTGGGGTTCACGCCAAGGCCGATGTGGCTGGCATAGACCTGAATGTTCTCGCTGTGATGCTCGGCCTTCCTTGGGCACTGCACGCTGCCACGCCAATGGACCACGCCATCGGTCTTGGTGAGGATTGAGGTCGTGGGCACGGGTGGCGCTTCATCGAGGCCGATGAATTGGCCCCCGCGCAGTTGCTCGGGCTTGTCGCCGTTGAAGAATTTGAACAGCCGCGCTGCGTTGGTGTGGCCACGATCATCGGAGATCGGGCTGCCCAAGCTGATGACCAGTCGCACTTTGTCCGGATGCATCTTGGTGATTTCGCGCGCCAGCACGCCGCCAAGGCTCCAGCCGATGATCGAGACAGGCCGTCCGCTGTCCTTGTGCAGGCGGTCGAGCTGGTTCTCCAGCCGTCCGATCAGCTCTTCAGTGATCCGCACATTGCGGCCCGAATCCCAGCCATGCGCGTCATAGCCAAGGTCGCTAAGCAAACCGCGCATCGGCCCGGTTGAACTGTTGGACGCCATAAATCCTGGCATCACCAGCACAGAGTGCCCGTCACCGCGTTGCAGGTTCGATAGCATAGGCCGGCTGGCATAAAACGCGCCCAGCTCAAACATCGCGCGGCCTTCGGCAAAGGTCCAGAAACGGTTCGGGGGACTTGCCATGGGCGCCTCCTTTTCGGTGCCAAGCTCAAGTGCGGCAGTTGCCATCAGATTTCCTCTCTTCTGTATCCCGCGAGCTTTTGCTTCTTCGGGTGCGACATATTGTTTTATTTGGCTTTCTTCGCGGCTTGGGCCGTCTTTTTGGTTGCGGCCTTGGGACGGCGCTTGGCCGGACCCTTGGTCGATTTTGCGGCGGCAGCCACCTTCTTCGATGCTGCCAGCATTTCGTCAAAGCTGTCTTGCAAACACTGTGAGTAGAATTCGGGGTCCGGCATGATGTCACGACAAGCTGTGAAGCTGATGTACGCTTCATCGACGTAGGATTGCACAACATGCGCAAGGCCCAAACCGTCGGTCAGGCAGATCAGCGAGAGCGCCATGCTCTCCATCCGCGCGCCCGATGAATAGATATGGATGGGCGGCCCGGGAACGTTGGTGACCACCGTGTTGAACGGCATCGCGCGGTGCGCAAGGCTCACGCGGCTGAACAATTGTGCGCCCAGCGCCATGTAGAGCAGCGGATTGACCTTGCTCACCTCGGTCATGGTGCGCGCACCAATCGCGTTGGTCATCGCCTTGGAATTGCTGGTCTGACTAAAGACGTATTCGAGCCGTTCTTTCGGGTCTGAAAGGTGCGACCCAAGCGGCGCAATCATCGCTGCCACCTGATTGCCCATATCGCCCTTTTCGTCGTTTGAGCGCACCGAGATGGGCGCCATGGCGGTCATGGTTGATTTGGGCAGGTCACCCTTGGCCGAAAGATATTTGTTGAGTGCGCCGCCGATAACAGCCAGCGCCACATCGTTCACCTTGGCTTCGGGCAGTAGCGCGCGAATGGCCTTCATATCCTTCAGCGGGAACGTGCAGCCCTCGACAACGCGGTGCGAAGATATCGTCCGATTAAAGCGGGTACGCGGCGGCACCATATCAGTGCTGAGTTTGAAGTCGCGGGTCACCAGCCCCTTGATCGCGCTGGCAATACCGGGAACAGCTTGCGCTGCGACTTGAGCCTGCCGAAACGGATTCATGATGGCGTTGACGTAGCTCTTACCGAGCAATTCGACCGGTCCGGGCACTTTCTCCGGTTTCCAGTCGTCCGGTTCGTTGGGGGGCGCGGTACTGGGCGTTACGGTGTGGGTCGCCTCCATCAGGTCTATCCCGCTCATCCCATCAATGGCGGCATGGTGCACCTTGGTTACAAAGGCAAAGCACCCTTTCGGATAGCCGCGCACATTGTCGAGCCCTTCAACCACGGTGAATTCCCAAGGTGGGCGATTGAGATCGAGCGGGCGGGCATGAATACGCGCCGCCTGAATGCACAGCTGTCGCCAATCACCCGGCTTGGGCAAGGCGACGTGACGGACATGGTATTCGAGATCGAAATTGGGGTCTTCAATCCAGTATGGGTAATCGAGATCGAAGGGCACGCGGACCAGCCTCTGCCGCATGGTTTTGGACAGCCGCAGGCGGTCTTCGAAGAACTGGAGAATGTCTTTGAAACGGACAAAGCCGCCCGGTGCCGTTTCCGGATTATAGATCAGCACACTGCCGATATGCATCGGCGAATTCGGAGATCTCGAGCGCAACAAACGACGAATCCATTCCTTGCAGCTGGCGCAAGGCATCCTCCTGTTCTTCCCGTTATCGGGATTTCAGTAGAAGAGGTAAGGGCGATTCTGAGGCAACACAACCTTACGCAAGCGGCAGGTGTTGCTTGTGAACAGGGCCGTTTGAAAGAATTATGCGCGCCCGTTGCCTATGCCGTAGCGGAACTGTCGCTCCGCCACCAACCAGAGAGGGACAGGGGGCGGGCAGGGGCTGCACCGGCCAACACCAGCAAACCGGCAAGAATGCCGAGGTTCTTGACGAAATTCTGCGTTTCGCGCTCCACCATATCCTCACCCATGGTCCAGAAATCATGCAGCATGAAATTGACCAAAAGGATGTAGATCACGCAGGCATAAGCAACCAGCTTCACATGCCGCCCGGTGATGAGCAGCAGCCCGCCAACGATGTTCGTTGCAGCTGAAAACCACATCAAAGGCGCGGCGAAGGGGATATCATGGATCTGCATATAAGCGATGGTCTGTTCCGCACCCGCGATCTTCATCAGGCCCGGCATCAGGAAATAGAGGCCCAACAGAATGCGCCCGATTGTGATGCTGATGTTTGACATGTGATCCCCCGATATTGCTTTTCTCAACGCGAGTGTGCGTCAGCCAGACCATCTCCGCAAGCCACGCCGCTCGCCCATGCCCATTGGAAATTGTATCCGCCCAACCATCCGGTGACATCCACCGCTTCGCCAATGGCGTAAAGGCCGGGCAGTTTCTTGGTTTCCATCGTCTGTGATGAAAGTTCGGCGGTTGAGATGCCTCCGATCGTGACTTCGGCCTTGGCGAAGCCTTCGGTGCCGTTGGGAGCGAAACGCCAGTCGGCCAGTTTCTGTCCCGCAGCGCGGAGATTCTTGTCGGAAACACTGCCCAACTCGCGTTCGATACCGAGCCTTTCGGCCAGCGCATCGGCCAGCCTGTCGGGCAAATGCTCCCGCAAAGCGGATCGGACAGTCGCGCGAGGGCGATCTCTCTTGAGCCCCAGCAGCCATTCCGTGTCTTCTTGCGGAAGAAAGGTGATCCCGATGTCCTCTCCGCCACGCCAATAGGAAGAGACTTGCAGGATGGCGGGGCCGGACAAGCCCTTGTGGGTGAACAGTGCCGCCTCGGTAAATTCGGCTTTCCGCTTGCCTGATCCGGCGCGGGCGCGGACGGGGGCTGACACACCAGAAAGCTCGCGGAACAACACATCGTCACCGCCCAGCGTCAGGGGGACGAGGGCGGGGCGCGGTTCGACCACTTTCAGGCCAAATTGTCGCGCCAGGTCATAGGCAAAGCCGGTTGCGCCCATTTTCGGGATCGAAGGGCCCCCTGTTGCGATAACAAGCTGCGGCGCAGCGTAACTTTCGCCTGACGCCATGACGGCAAATTGACCGTCATCATGCGCCACCGCACTTACATCGGCATCGCAGATCACATCGACCGTGTCGGGACATTCATGGAGCAGCATCGCGACGATCTGTTTAGCCGAGCCATCGCAAAACAGCTGGCCCAGCGTCTTTTCGTGCCACGCGATGCCATGCTTCTCGACCAACGCGATAAAGTCCTGCGGCGAGTACCGGGCCAGCGCTGACTTGGCGAAATGCGGGTTGTCGGAAAGGTAATTGGCCGGCCCCGCATCGACATTGGTGAAATTGCAGCGCCCGCCGCCGGAGATCAGGATCTTCTTGCCCGGCTTCTCCGCCTTTTCCAACACCGCGACACGCAACCCACGCTGGCCCGAACGCGCGGCGCACATCAGGCCCGCTGCTCCTGCCCCGAGAATAATGACGTCGTAATGCTGCATTGCGCTGGCGATAGGCATGTTGCCGCGCATTGCCAATCGCCCATCGCCATCCCTATTTGTGTGGCATGTCGAAGACCGCCGCTGGCTCTCCCAATCATCCGCGAGGGGCCGAACGTTTCAATGAGGAGCGCGCGGCCAACACCGTCGCGTCGGCGCAGCCGAACCTTGAGGCGGGTGTTGAGGCGATCCGCAACACTGTCGCTACGCTGAAGCCCACACCCGGTGTCTATCGCATGCTCGATGCGCGCGGAGACGTGCTTTATGTGGGCAAAGCGCGCAGCCTCAAGGCGCGGGTAGCGAACTACACGCAGGTCAACCAACTGACCAACCGCCTGCAGCGCATGGTCAGCCAGTGCCGCGCGATGGAGATCGTCACCACCAATTCGGAGGCAGAGGCGTTGCTGCTTGAAGCGCAGCTGATCAAACGCTTCCGTCCGCCGTTCAACGTGCTGTTGCGGGACGACAAAAGCTTCCCTTTCATCCTGCTGCGCGCCGATCATACCTTTCCGCGTATCCACAAGCATCGCGGGGCACGGCGGGCGAAGGGCAATTACTACGGCCCGTTCGCAAGCGCCGGATCGGTAAACACCACGCTCAACGCGTTGCAGAAGCTGTTCCTGCTGCGAAGCTGCACCGACAGTTTCTTCAACAACCGTGACCGGCCTTGCTTGCTTTACCAGATCAAGCGTTGCTCGGCCCCTTGCGTCGACCGTATCTCGACCGAAGACTACGACGCGCTGGTCAAACAGGCGAAGGACTTCCTCGCCGGCCGGAGCTCTCAGGTGCAGGCCGACCTCGAGAAGCAGATGGCGAAGGCCGCGGAAGACCTCGACTTCGAAACCGCCGCCATTCTGCGCGACCGACTGCGCGCGGCGACCTTTATCCAAGGCTCACAAGCCATCAACGCCTCTGCGGTTGGCGATGCCGACGTCTTCGCACTGGCGGAGAAGGGCGGGCAGATCTGCATCCAGTCCTTCTTCATCCGCGGCGGACAAAACTGGGGGCACCGCGCCTTCTTTCCGTCGCACACAAAGGATGTCGACGAGGCGCAAGTGCTCGCCGATGTCATGCTGCAATTCTACGAGGAAGTGCCTCCGCCCCCCACCGTTTTGGTTGACCGCGATCTGCCTGAAGGCGAGTTGATTGAAGCCGCTCTGACCGAACTTGCCGAGAAGAAAGTGGCGATCTCGATCCCCCAGCGGGGCGATCGGCGCAAGCTGATGAAGCAGGCGCAACGCAACGCGGTTGAGGCGCTTGAGCGGCGGCTGGCGGAGAAGGGCACCAAGGCGAAGATCAACCGCGAACTGGCCGAATTCCTCGAACTGGAGGCTCCGCCCGAGCGCATCGAGGTATACGACAACTCGCATATCCAAGGCGCGAAAGCGGTTGGCGCGATGGTTGTTGCGGGGCCGGAGGGCTTCGAGAAGGCGCAGTATCGAAAGTTCAACATCAAGGAAGCGCAGACCAACGATGACTTTGCGATGATGCGCGAGGTGATGCGGCGACGCTTCCGCAATCTGGCTGAAAATCCCGATGGCGCGAGTGGCAAGAAGAACAGCCATGAGACGATATGGCCCGATCTTGTCCTGATTGATGGCGGCAAGGGGCAGCTATCGAGCGTTATGGAGGTCCTGGAGGAGCTCGGCATTGCGGACGAAGTGCCGGTGATCGGCATCGCCAAGGGTCCGCATCACGGGCGCGAAGGGCGAGAAGTGTTCCACTTCCCCGATGGTCGCGAGAAAACCCTGCCGACCAACTCCCCCGTCCTATTTCACGCGCAAAACCTGCGCGATGAAGTGCACCGCTACGTCATCGGCGCCCACCGTGCGAAACGGAGCAAGGCCATCACCGCCAGCCCGCTCGACGAGATCCCCGGCATCGGCCCGGCCCGCAAACGGGCCTTGCTTCTACACTTCGGAACCGCATCCAAAGTCAGGGCGGCGGCGTTGGAGGATCTGAAGCGTGCGCCGGGTGTGAGCGACAGCGTGGCTCAGCAAATATATGACTTCTACCACGCAGGTGGCTGAGAACGCCTGGTTCATCGTCGTTTTAGGGGTTGGAAAGTAACCGAAATTTAGTGCCCGAGAACTTAGGGGATCACCCTTAGGTCAAGTGCGTCTAGCATGGGTCAAGCCCAGAGGCGCCGATTGGGGAAGTCACGGGTGAACGCCGAAAGCAGCAAGACGGCAATTGCACAGGCCTACTGGCCGATTGTGCGCGGCTATCTAGCCGTCGCCTCGCTGTTCTATATCGTCATGACGATCTGCCTGCTGGCATTCGACACCGGACACGATACCCAGCTCTTCGTGCCTCTGTGCGGAATTTCGAGCGCGGCATTCGCTGGTGTCTATCTGACGCTTGCAAAACGCTGCGAATTCGCACCGGTACTTTGGGCCACCAATTTTGCCAATGCAGTGGTCTTGCTGAACGTTGCGGTCGGGCTGACCATTGCTTTTGACGAACGCAATCTGGTCTATCTGGTGATCGCAGCCATCATTGTTTCTTTGGCGAGCGTTACGATCAAACAAGCGGTGTTCTGGACCGTCGCAACGCTGACAATTCTTGCTTATGAGCTGCTGTCTTTCAGTCCAGATTACGGCGCCGTTTTCGCGTTCATGGGTCTGGCTGCAGCCACAACTGGCATAGCCATTTCCGCTTATCTACGCAGCGCCATCGTGAAGGCGAAAAAGGCGGAAAGTTTGGCCGTCAAAGCTCTATTGGACGCCAAAATCGATCTGGATGAAGAAAAGCATGCTGGTCAGATGATGAAGAAAGAGTCGCGGTCTGACATGCTGACAGGCCTCGCCAATCGGCGCGGTTTCTTCACGGCCATGAAAGAACAGACGAAGAGGAAAGAAGGCGCATGGTTGGCGTTGCTCGATCTGGATGGCTTCAAGTCGGTGAACGACAATCACGGCCACGTGGTCGGCGACGAACTACTTAAATCGGTAAGCTTTCGGTTGCGCACATTTTGCGTGGCACGCGCGCATGTTAGCCGAATCGGCGGTGATGAATTCGGCATCGTTATCGCGGAGGACCTGAACGAGGTGGAAATCGTCGAGTGGATGGAGCGACTTCTATCCCGTCTCGGCCAGACCTATCTTATCGAAGGACGTATGATCCAGATGTCCGGCTCGATCGGATGCTGCCGTATCGACCATGGCGAGGATGTTTCGACCGTCTTCAAGAGCGCCGACTTCGCTTTGCTTCACGCCAAACGCAGCGGCAAGAACCGCGTTGTGTCCTTTGATGACGAGCACGCCAGAGCCTTCGCCGAACGGTTCAGGATTGAACAGGCGCTGCGTCATGCCGATCTCGATAGCGAAATTGAATTGCTGTTTCAGCCGCAGATGCAACTGGGCACCGGCACGATCTCGCGCGCTGAAGTTCTCGCGAGATGGCACAGCCCGATCATCGGTTCGATTGCACCCGATGAGTTTATCTCCGTCGCCGAAGAGTGCGGATTGATGATGCACATTACAGTGTCTGTCCTCCGTAAAGCGCTGACGACGTTGGAGCAGTCCGAAGACCCGCTGCCCCTTTCCATCAACCTATCCGCGGCAGACCTGAACTCGGAACAGACCATGGCGCGGATACTGCGTCTTCTGGAGGAATCTTCAGCCGATCCGGCTCTAATCGAATTTGAAGTAACAGAGTCCGCCATGCTGATCGACGAAGCGCGTGGGCGCGAACAGCTTCAACGCTTGTCGGAGCGCGGGCATACGATTGCTATTGATGACTTTGGAACGGGTTATTCCAACTTCAACTATTTGCGATCCTTGCCGATTGGCAAGCTGAAGATTGACCGGAGCTTCCTTGAAGATGTTCAGGATCCCATGACCGAAAAGATCCTTCGTTCGCTTGTCGGTGTGGCCAACACTTTGGGTGTCGAGTGCCTTATTGAAGGCGTCGAGGACGAGCTGGGTCTGTTGATGGCAAAGCGCACCGGCGTGGGATCGGTTCAGGGCTTCCTGATCGGCCGCCCCGCGGAGTTTGACGCCTTCGAGCGCGGCGCGCCAACTCTGCAGCACTTGGGTGATGCCAAACGCGCCAGCGGCTGAGGTCCCAACTCCCGAGGTCGGGTTCTAACGCCTGAGTTTACTCAGCGGTTCTTCGGTTTGCCAGCCTTGTGACCTTTGCCTTTGCCGGCGAACTTCTTCTTCTGTGGTGGCTTGCCTTTTCCCGGTCCAGCCTTGCCGTGGGGGCGACGGTCCTCCGGCTTCTTGCCATCCCTCTTCGAAGACCGCGGCTTGCCATCCTTTTGCTTCTGGAATGGCTTGGCGCGGACCTTCGCCCGATCTGCGCCCGGACCGTCCCTGCGGTTTCTCCGTGCCTCAATCCGGGGGCCATCTTTCGACGCCTCGATCGGGATGGCATCCTGTTCGTCATCCCCAGAAGCAGTTCGCTCGATGGTCGCAGCGAACTTGTCTGCGATGGCGCGCGGGATTTGAAACCAGCTTTCTTCCTGACCGACGCGAATGGCGCCAATCTCATTGCGCGTGATATGCCCTCTGCGGCAGATTAAAGGCAGGAGCCAGCGCGGCTCTGCGTTCTGCCGACGTCCGATTCCCATCTTGAACCACACCACATCTTCAAAGCCGGGCCGGTGCCGTTCCGCCTTTGCCTTCTGGTGCGCTTCGGGTGTGTTGGCGAGCAGCTCTTCAGGCGCAGGCATCTTCGCACGGTGGGCTTGAACCAACGCGGCTGCGATATCTTCCGCGGGAAGACGCTCCATCAATTCGCTCGCAATGGCGCGGTCGGCGTCATCATACTCGGCGGTCGCGGTGAGCTTATCCATCAGGCGGACGTGATCCTTCTTGTGGATCGCTTCAGGCGTTGGTGCGCCATGCCACTTGGCCTCGATCTTGGCGCCGCGCAGCATGCTCTCGACCCGCCTGCGCCGGTTATACGGCACAAGAATAGCCGCCGTGCCCTTCTTGCCGGCGCGCCCCGTTCTGCCGGATCGGTGTTGAAGCGTTTCGGCATCGCGCGGCGTTTCAACGTGGATCACCAGGCTGAGCGTCGGCAGGTCAATACCGCGCGCAGCCACGTCGGTCGCAACGCACACCCGCGCGCGCCCGTCACGCATCGCTTGCAGCGCCTGATTGCGCTCCGATTGCGAATGCTCGCCGGACAGCGCGACAACACCAAAACCGCGATTCTGCAGAGTGGCGTGGAGCCGCCGAACACTTTCGCGGGTGGCGCAGAAACAGATCGCCGATTCCGCTTCGTGAAAGCGCAGCAGGTTCACCACGGCATTCTCTGTTTCAGACGGCGCAATTGTGATCGCTTCATAGCTGATATCGCCATGGCCGCGCTCTTGCTCTTTCAGCGACAATTGCAGCGCATCGGACTGATACCGTTCAGCCAGACGCTTGATCGCGCGCGGCATCGTGGCGGAAAACAACAGCGTCCGGCGCGTTTCGGGCGTGGCGTCGAGGATTTCCTCAAGATCGTCGCGAAAGCCCATGTCGAGCATTTCGTCCGCTTCATCGAGCACCAGCCCGACAAGGCCCGACAGGTCGAGCGAGCCGCGCTCTATGTGATCGCGCAGACGCCCGGGTGTGCCGACCACAATCGCGGGGCCGGAACGCAGCGAACGCCGTTCCTTGCTTGCGTCCATCCCGCCAACACATGTCGCAATCCGCAAGCCTGCCTTGGCATAGAGCCAGCCGAGTTCGCGGCTGACCTGCAGCGCAAGCTCCCGGGTCGGCGCAATGATAAGGGCACGCGGCGTGTCCGCACGTCCGCCTTCTTCCAGACTGTTCAGCAGATCTTCCGCCAAGGCGATGCCGAAGGCGACCGTTTTGCCGGACCCCGTCTGCGCAGAAACAATCAGATCGCGTCCTGCGGCCTGTGGATCGCTGACAGCGGCCTGGACAGAAGTGGGGTTGTCATAACCGCGTTCAGCCAACGCTTCGCCCAGAACAGGCGGGAGATTTTCAAATGGCATAAGCTATCGCTTGGGTAAGGGCGCGGTGCGTCGCGCGAAGGAAAGGGCAGGAGATCGGTGCGAACAAAGCGCACGCTGCTCATGCGGGTCGTGATCCGGTATGGTCTCGCCCGCAGCGGCCTATAGCGATAGTTGTTCGCTATGGCTTGTTGTTTTTTGTGCAGTGCAGTGTGGTCAGATGACTTGGGCAGCTAACCAGCTCACTTGCATGCGCTGCGAAAGGCTTTCAGAGGCTCGGCAATATCTGCAAGCGGTATCCGGACCTTTTCCCGACTATCGTCGTCGCCTGCGCGCATGAAGAGCCATTGGCCCTTGGCGAGATTATCAAGGATCGGATCGCTGGCCTCCATATCGATGGCGTAGTGCGGAAACTCCTCATTCGGCACTATCACTGCGGTATATTCCGAGGTTGCTGCGCTGCTTTCGGCGACCTCCATATAGAAGCCGCGGGTCCCGGGCCCGGTGGGAGCTTCACGCATGATGTTGACTCTCCAAACTACTTGTCCGGCATCGCACGCGACCGTCAGGAGCTGATCATCGGTTTCAGGAACACCAAGCGACAAATAGGGAGTGTCGCCGCCTGCGCCGATCCAACTGTAGCGTTCGGGACTGTTCTCGTAACCATTCGCGCTCCATTCAAAGGACAACGGCAGCGTTTCGACATCGTCGCCAAGGGGTTCTTTGTTTGAGGCCGCGCCATCGCCATCCTGACTTTGCGGGGCGGAGGTCTCAGTTTCTGGCGCTTCAGGTTCTGTCGTCGGGGCGTCAGTCTGCTGACTTGAATCGCATCCTGTCACCAGAACGGCCGCTGCCGCGACGAGCATGGTGTAAGCGGCTTTTGAATGGCTTCGCATGGAAAATACCCCCTAAATCTTCACAACGGAACGCCGCATATCTGGCAGCTTTCCCAAGCACTTCTTTCGAAACACTTATGAAGGAAGCTAGCGGCAATCTTGCCCAACTACCAGCGTGGTGTTGTGAATAGCCTCCGGTGCGCTCTGATGGGTGCCTATACGTCTTTTGGGTCGGTCGTTTCACAGTGCAGGATTGCTGACGCTGTTTTGCGATCCAGATGGTGACAATTGGACTGGCTTGTTGTTTTTTGTGCGCTGCAATGCGGTGGTCAGGATAGGGCGAAAGGCGTCCGATAGCAGCTAAATGAACTCTATCATGCTGGGCTAGAGGTTCGCGTCCGCCTTCGACCCATTTGCGGACTCTTGCGAGCGGCGCGTTGATCATCACAAAAGAATATTAGACGCCCCAGTTGACAACCCAAAAGCACCTCTAGATGATAATGAGAGTGACTCGCATTAGCGAATCTGAATCTAGGGAATAGTCATTGATCAATCCAACTACCAGAGCAGCAAGTATTGCTGCCTGCTCTTGCCTCGCCATTGTCGCATCCAATCCTGCACTGGCAGAGGGAAACAAAGCGGACACTCAACAAGACAATCAGACGATCACCGTCACTGCTACGCGGGCGCCGGTCACCGTGGCTGATGCTCCAGCGACGGTCACAGTGATTGACGCTGAACAAATTGCTGATGAGCTAGCGACGGATATTCGCGATGTAGTCCGGTTTGAACCGGGCGTAACAGTTCGCCGTGCTCCAGCCCGTTTCGGCGCAGCGCTGGGCACCACGGGCCGGGCAGGCAATGAAGATTTCAACATCCGAGGCATCGGTGGCAACCGCGTGCTCATTCAAGTGGACGGTATCCGCACCCCGCAAGGGTTTAGCTTTGGCGCACAGACCGTTGGCCGTGACAGTTCCACCGATATTGGCCTAGTTAAATCAATCGAGATTTTGCGGGGCCCAGCTTCTGCCTTCTACGGCAGTGACGGTTTGGCTGGCGCAGTGAGCTTTACGACGTCTGACCCTGAAGACTTGCTAGATGGCAACACGTTCGGTGGTTTCCTCCGGGCACAATATAGCTCTGCAGATCAAGAGTTTGCTGAAACGATCGCCTTGGCAGGACAGCTTGGTCAGCTCTCCGCGATGCTGGCCTATTCGCGGCGCGACTTTCAAGAATTGGATAACCAAGGCACCAATGAAGTGGTTGGCCCGGGCCGAACTACTCCCAATCCGCAAGATGGAACATCCGACGCGGTGCTTGGAAAGCTTGTTTGGAGCAATGGAAATCATCGGCTTCGACTGACAGGCGAGTATCAGGAGCGCGAAGTTTTCTCCGAGGTTCTAAGCGGAATCGGCCCAGTGTTCTTTGGCCCTTTCCCCGCTTGGAATGTCGATAGTCTAACAGCGCTCGATAGCAGTGAACGCATGCGCGTGTCAGCCGACTGGACCTGGACCGCTGACGATGCGGGCGCAGGTCTGATCGACTACGCGCACTTGGCGGCCTACTGGCAGGATGGCAACGACCGCCAGTTTGCTGACGAAGATCGCTCACCGGTGAGCGCAACACTGCGCCCTGATCGGGAACGGCTGAATACCTTCGACAATCGGGTTTACGGCTTTGTTTCGGACTTGCGCAGCAGCTTTAGCACTGGAGGGTTCAAACACACGGTCTCTTATGGTGCCGATGTGAGCTTCACGCGTCAGGAAGGCCTGCGCGATGGCGTCGAGCCACCTTTTGGCGAAGTATTCCCGACCCGCGCATTCCCAGTCACTGATTTCACATTGGGCGGCGCGTTTATTGGCAGCGCCATCGAGTTTCCGAGTGGAGACTTCGCGCTCTACCCTGCCATTCGCTTCGATTTTTACGACCTTGATCCAACTGATGCCCCCCTGCTCCCGACATTTACGGCGAGCGCGCAAGATGGCTCGCGCGTATCACCCAAGGTTGGGGCGGTCCTAAAACTTGGTGGGGAAGTTCGGCTGTTTGCAAATTACGCGCAGGGTTTCCGAGCCCCAACGCCCAGCCAAGTAAACAACTTCTTCGAGAACCTTGCCTTTGGCTATACCTCTGCGCCCAACCCCGATCTAGAGCCAGAAACAAGCGAAACGTTCGAAGGTGGGGTTCGTTATAATGACCGTAATCTAGACTTCTCGCTTACCGGCTTTGTCGCCAGTTATGACAACTTCATCAGCCAAGAAGCTGTAAGCGGCACCGGCACGCCATTTGATCCGACCGTGTTCCAATTCGTCAATCTCGATGCAGTCGACGTAAGCGGAGTTGAAGCCAAGGCGGACTATCAATCAGACAGCGGTTTTCGCGTTCGTTTTGCCATTGCTTACGCCGACGGCGAAGTAGACTCGCCCGGATCACCCGCGGACTCGCTTTCAACAATCGATCCGCTGAATGCAGTCATTGGAATTGGTTACCGCCAACCAGATCGAAAATTTGGTGCCGAGCTAATCGGCACATACAATGCGCGCAAAGAAGCCAATGAAACTCTGGGTGTTTGCAATGGTGATTGCTTCCGTCCCGAAGAGTTCTTCATACTCGATGCAACCGCTTTCTTTCGGATTGGCGACACTCTCACAGTGCGCGCGGGGCTCTTCAACATCTTCGATGCGACCTACAGCTACTGGAACGATGTTCGAGGCCTGACCGATGCCTCCACTATAACCGAAGCCTTCACTCAGCCGGGACGCAACTTCAGCGTCTCACTCTCAGCCAATTTCTGAGCCAGAAAACAGGAACATTCCTATGATGAAAAACGCACTTATCAGCGGCGCAATGGCCGCTCTCGCTCTGGTCGGCACACCGGCTTTGGCGGACGATCCGATTACCGGACGCACTGCGGAGGTAGAACAAGCCTCGTTTGCGGCCGACCGCGCAGACATTCTCGCCATGGCGGGCGACTACAAGGTGACCTTCGACATGAAGGAAACCACAAGTTGGCGCGAAGATTACACTCCCATCGATCCCAAGATGTCAGGAGGCCACGAAAGCGTCCGCGTTATCGAAGACAACGGTCGCAAAATTGTGCTCCAGCATCTTCTGGTCGTGGGACCAAAGGAAAATCCATTCGTTGTGAAGCACTGGCGTCAGGATTGGGAATACGAGCCGACCCAAATTCTCGCATACACAGCGCCGAGCACATGGGAATTGCAGGATGTTCCTGAACGCTTGCGCAAAGGACGCTGGTCGCAGACGGTTTATCAAGTCGATGACAGCCCACGTTACGCAGCATGGGGGCAATGGCAAACCACGAACGGCGTGCGACGGTGGCGTTCAAGCTGGACGGTCCGCCCTCTCGCCCGTCGCGATGCGACCCGCAACCCTGTCTATGACCACTACAAGTCGATCAACCGGCATCAGCCCATGCCCGGCGGTTGGATACACTGGCAAGACAATACCAAGATGAAGTGGGTGGACGGCAAGGCTGTGCCCTACGTGCAGGAAAGCGTGCTCAACACATACACTAAGTTTGACGGCTACCCTGTCAGTGCGGCCGATGAATATTGGAAAGCCAGTTCGACCTATTGGGCTGCGGTTCGCGCAGCATGGGATACGGCCTTGTCAAAGAACGGCGGCATTACTGTCACCGAGGAAGCTAATGCCGGGACAGTCATCAGCATGGAATTGCTCAACATGGGCACCGCCATTCAGAAAGGTGAAATCAAAGAGGCTGCCGCGATTACTAAGGCACAGGAGCTTATTTCAGGCGCAACCAGTGCTCCAAAAACTGCGCATTTCAGAAAGCAGGCTAAGGATGCTGGATACTGATCGAAGCCGAAGGGGCATTTGCGTCTGACCAGTTTTGGCTAACGGGCGCAAACGTCCGCTTCCACCCTCACAAACGGACAAAGTCTCCTCCCTTTCCTACATCCGCCACACTCACCCATACCCAGCGGATGAAGCACTACACTGCGCGCCGCACGTCTCCTTCCATGCCACCGCTCCAACTCCCGCCGTTCCATGCGGTGCAAGCCCGTCCGCGCGCTGACGGATGGACGCCTCGCCGGCAGGCGGAGTTTATTGGCTGGCTGGCGCAAACCCGCTCGGTGGCCGAGGCGGCGCGGCAAGTCTCAATGGCGCGCGAGACCGCGTATCGCCTGCGCGAGCGGCCCGGTGCGCAGGGCTTTGCTGCAGTTTGGGATATGGCGCTTGCCGTGCGAACCAGCGAAACGGGGTTGGAGCGGTTCTTGGCCGCGCGGGAGACAGCGCTGGCGGCGTTAAAGCCCAATCGGAAAGTCACACTTCGCGAGCTGGAGTGGCGTGTCGAAACTGGCAAGTGGCGGGTGATCCTGCGCGGCGGGCGCTATATGGGCGTGAGGCAAATGGCTGATAATGATGCGCTTTTGATGCTGCTTCGCTGCAGCGACAGGGCAGCGGCGCAGGTGCGCGCATGGGCAAGCGAGTGAAAAGTCACACTCTTCAAAACTCGCGTAGGTGTATCACCCTTGCGCGAAGCAAAGCTTGCCAAGCGGTATGTGCGCGTTATCGGTTTCTGTTCATCTGCGCGTCCCTATGCAGGGGCAAATCACCCATTTCGGAGCATCCATGAGCGAACTTCCCGCAACGGCAGAGCAGCATAAGGAAGGCAAGCGTAACGCCTTCACCCGTTTCCTGGACGGGGTTGAATGGCTGGGGAACCTTCTGCCGCATCCGGTGACGCTGTTCGCGTTGTTGGCGGTGGGGATTGTGCTGCTCTCGGGCTTGCTTGGCTATCTGGGCGTTGCGGTCGAGGACCCGCGTCCTTTGGGCGCCAAGGGTGTGGCTGAGGACGGGATGATCCGCGCCGTGAGCCTGATGGATGGCGACGGGATACGGCGCATCTTCACCGGATTGGTCGACAACTTCACCGGCTTTGCGCCGCTCGGCGTGGTGCTTGTGGCAATGCTGGGCGTGGGTGTGGCGGAGCATTCGGGGCTCCTTTCGGCAGCGGTGCGCAGCATGGTGCTCGGCGCGCCCAAGCATCTGGTGACGGTGGCCATAGTGTTCGCCGGTATCGTCTCGAACACCGCTTCGGAAGTTGGCTATGTGGTCCTGATCCCGCTGGCAGGCGCGATCTTCTATGCCCTCGGGCGGCATCCGCTCGCAGGTATGGCGGCGGCGTTTGCAGGGGTTTCGGGCGGATACAGCGCGAACCTGCTGATCGGTACTATCGACCCGCTGCTTGCCGGCATCACGCAAGAAGCCGCGCAGCTGATCGATCCGGACTACACCGTGGTTGCCACCGCGAACTGGTATTTCATGTTCGCCTCGACCTTCCTCATCACCATCATCGGCTCACTGACGACGATCTACATCGTGGAGCCGAAGCTGGGTGAGTATGATGCCTCGGGCGCGGATGAGACTATCCTCGATGATCGCATGATGGATGAGGTCAGCGCGGACGAGAAGAAGGGCCTGCGCTGGGCGGGCATCGCGCTGCTTGGCGTGCTCGGCTTGATGGCTTTGGTGCTGGTCCCCGAATGGGGCGTGCTGCGCAATCCGGAAAACGGAGACCGCATCGACAGCCCGTTCTTTGACGGCTTCGTGGTGTGGATCTTCATCTTCTTCGTGACGCTCGGTTATGCCTATGGCCGCGCGGTGGGAACGATGAAGACCGACCGCGACGTGATTGATGCGATGGCAAAAGCGCTGTCCTCGCTTGGCCTCTACATCGTGCTGGTGTTCTTTGCCGCGCAGTTCGTCGCATTCTTCGGCTGGACCAATCTGGGTGCAATCACGGCGGTGACAGGCGCGAACTTCCTTGTCGAGACCGGCATGACCGGTCCGGCGGTGTTCTTCCTGTTCATCCTGCTGTGCGCGATGATCAACCTCTCACTCGGCAGTGCGAGCGCGCAATGGGCGGTGACCGCGCCGATCTTTGTGCCGATGCTGATGCTGATCGGATATGCGCCCGAAGCGATCCAGGCGGCCTACCGTATTGGCGACAGCACCACCAATATCATCACTCCGATGATGAGCTATTTCGGCCTGATCCTCGCCTGGGCAACGCGGTATGACAAAAACCTCGGCGTGGGCACGCTCATCGCGATGATGCTGCCCTATTCGATGTTCTTCATCTTCTTCTGGTCGATCTTTTTCTATCTCTGGACCTTCGTCCTCGGCATTCCGGTAGGTCCGGGATCGCCAACCTATTACACGATGCCGGGCTGAAGCATTCGATGGATCGCAGAGCATTCGTCGCGGGAGTATCGGCAATGACGGCATCGGCAGCGTGTGGTCAGTGGAAAGAAAGCGAGCCAAACGACGCTGGCTTGGTCGGGTATCTGCGCACCAATTGGAGCAAGGATCCCTTCGCTCTCGGTGCCTATTCGTACTTTGCTAAGGGCACCAGTCGATCAGATTATGCCGAGCTTGCAAAGCCCGTTGGGGAGCGGCTGTTCTTCGCCGGAGAGGCGGTATCAGACCGGCTCAACTCCACAGTCCATGCCGCCTATCTGTCGGGCAAGGCATGCGCCGCAAATGTGTTGAAGCGCCCGGCCAAGTCGGTCGCGGTGATAGGAGCAGGGATGAGCGGGCTCGCTGCTGCAAAGGCGCTATCCAGCGAGGGACGCAAGGTCACCGTTCTAGAAGCGCGAGACCGGATTGGCGGACGTATCTGGTCGAATTCCGACCTCGGTCTGCCTCTCGACCTTGGGGCTGCATGGATCCACGGAATAAAGGGCAACCCGCTGACCGAGTTGGCCGATGCATTGGAGCTCAAGCGTGATCGCACTCGCGACGGCTACAGCGTGTGGGGCGGTGAGGGCAAAAAGTTGGGGCTTTTCTCGACACCCAGTTGGCTGTTTGACGAGAACGAAATTCAGGTCGCCTATGGTGCCGATAAGGACTGGCTTGCCGAAGCTGGCTTCGCCGATACCGATGGTTTCGAAGGGCCCGATGTTACCTTTCCGGGCGGCTACTCTGAGATCTTTAGAGCTCTAGAAGGCGAATACTCGATCGAGCTAAACAACCAGGCTCAATCGACCAGCTATGGTGACGACGGCGTTGAAATTTCCTTCGCTGACGGTGCCGCGCAGACCTTTGATGCGGTCATCGTCACCGTGCCGCTCGGCGTTCTGAAAAGCGGTAGCATAGAGTTCGATCCCCCGCTTCCTGCCGCGAAACTCAGCGCCATTGAGCGTGTCGGATTTGGTCTCCTCGACAAGCTGTGCTTGAAGTTCGAGGACGCATTCTGGGATGTCGATGCGACGTGGATTTACACACCAGAGAACGACCTTCCGCGCGGTCATTTCAATCAGTGGTTCAATCTCGGCAGGTATATCGATGAACCTGTCATAGTCGGGCTCAATGGTGGCTCTGCGGCGTATTCTCTCGCGGAGGAGAGCGATGAAGTTCTGGTCGAACTGGCCACTGCGACGCTACGAAATGCCTTTCGAGTTTGACGAAAAAGGCCCGGACCGCGATGTGCGATCCGGGCCTTTTGCTGTTGGTAGAGCGGTTGCTTAGACCGGATAGGTCCAAGCTGAGCCGCGTGCGAGATTGTCGCTGGCGAAGGCCCAGTTGAGCTTCCCTTCGACCACAGCCTCAAGATAGGCCGGGCGCGCATTGCGGTGATCGATGTAATAGGCGTGCTCCCACACATCGATGGTCAGCAGCGGGTTGAAGCCGCTGTCCGCCAGCGTGTCGCCATCATGGGTTTCCTCGATCGAGAGCTTGCCGTCTTTCTCGGCCAGCCACACCCAGCCGCTGGCGAAGTGACCCGCACCGCGTGCTTTCAGCTGGGCCTTGAGTTCATCCATCGAGCCGAATGCTTCATCGATCTTGGCAGCAAGATCAGCCGAAGGCGACGTGGCTTCGCCGGTCAGCGAGTGCCAGTAGAACGCGTGGTTCCAAGTTTGTGCCGCGTTGTTGAACAGGCCCTGATTGCTGCCGCGTGCGTCGGATACAACGGTTTCAAGCGCGGCGCTATCATGTGCGGTGCCTTCGATGGCGGCATTCATCTTGTCGACGTAAGTCTTGTGGTGCTTGCCGTGGTGGAATGACAGAGTCTCGGCCGAAATTGCCGGAGCGAGCGCGGTGTCTGCGTATGGAAGATCGATCAGTTGGAAAGCCATGGTAGTCCCTCTGTGTTTGGGGTTTTGAACCGTCTGTGAAACCAATGCGTGTGCGCGATATAGGTTGCAACGCCTCTTGGAAAAAGGGCGTTTTACAGCTTGCTCAATAATGCAGCCCTATCATTCCGCGTTTGAAAGCGGCATCGGCACGCAATTGGGCGTGTTCCACCCACGTGGAATGCACGCCGCTCGAAATCTTGTGCGGCAGGGCGAGGCGGCAAATCGGTCCCTTTGTCACGTCGCGCGCATCCATGATCGCGCATTCGGATGTACCCTTATTCTCGTCGATCAGGAAGGTAACGAGATAGCCGTCGTCTTCTTCTCCCGACCCGCCCTTGCGTGGCACCATCGGGCTTTCGCTGGCATAGACGCCGTCGGGCAGCTGAAAGACCTGTTCCTCGCCCGTCTGTGTGTCGTGTTTCACATAGCCGTTGAACAGGAACCAGCCGGGACGCGTGGTGGTGGACCACAAATACCGGCTCTTCTCCATCAGGTAATCGGGGTTGATCATCCCGAACTCGACGATCCGGTCCGACAGGCGCTCTTCAGTTGTCTCGCCCGTCTTCAGATTGAAGCGCCAGCGGTGCAAACGGCACTGGAAGGAATGCTCGTCTACGAAGGCCATCATATGGCTGTATTCGCCCGCTTCCTCGATCGGGTCGGGCATAGGCTTGTCCTGATAATAGCCTTCCAAGACTACTTCATCGCCATCTTCCCAAGCGTTCGTCCAGTGCAGGACATAGGTGGGTGAGGCTTCGAACCAGCGGATTGCCTCGGTCTTGCCGTGACGCGGGATAAGCGCGAAGCGGGTGGGCACGCCTTCGTGAATGCGCGCCGCATGAATATCACGCTTGAGCAGTTCTTCGTCCCAGAAAAGCGGCATGTCGTTCAGGATCGACCAGTTCTTGGTGATCGCCATATCGTGCGGCAGGCGCGGGCCGGGTAGCGGGACAGGAATGTAGTGCACCAACTGTCCCGACCGATCGACCACGCCATAATGCATGTAGGGCGCGTGCTTCGAATAGTTGAAGAACATCAGCTCACCGGTCTGCTCGTCAACCTTCGGGTGCGCTGACACGCCATCGAGCGGGCCCCATGATGCCTTGCCCAGATTGTCGAGCGTGATCGGATCAATCGCCCATGCCTCGCCACATTGATACAGCGTTGCATAGGCCACACCGGCATGGACAATAATGTCTGTTGAACCGGTGTCCTTCAGCGAGCCATGCGCGCCAAATCCGGGACGTTTGGAAAGTGCGGGCGGGTCCATCAGACCACCCCAAAGCGCGCCGCTCGCAATCTGCTCTGCCTCAAAGCACTGAGTGCGGACGAAGCGGTTGCGATAGCTCGCTTTGCCGTCTTTGAAGCTGACTTGATGCACCATGGCGTCGCCATCAAATGGATGATGGCGGCCCAGCGGTTGATGCACCGGGTTTTCGGTGTTCCGCAGATAAATGCCATCAAGATCCGCAGGCACCTCACCCTCGATCACTTCCAGCTCCTCAACATCGACCTCTTCGTGAAGCGGCGTCCATGCTCCGCTCAAGTAAGGGTGATTCGATGGTTCCAGTGTCGTTTTGACCGGCGGATGGCGTGTGACTTGCATCGCGTTTCTCTCCCAAGAGGCCCGTTTAGCCTAACCCAGAAAAATCCAATGGGAAACAGATCAAAACTTGATCTGCATCAATGAAAGCCGACACATTTGCGATCATTCCTTGTGCATTGGGACAAGGAGAATCGAATCATGAAATCCATTCTGCTCCACATTGATGATGACGCATGCATGGAAGCGCGCATGCAAGCAGCTCTCGACATAGCCCGCGCAACAGGCGCGCATATCACGTGCTTGCAAGCGGTGAGTTATGAGGTGTTCGCACCGGGCGATTTCTATGGCTCGGCACTGGCCGCTGCCATGCCCCGCATCAAAGAAGCAGCTGAGAAACTTCGCGCCAAGATCGAAACCGATCTCGCCAACGAAGATGTCGCTTGGGAATGGCAGTTTCTCTACGGGATGGCCGAACATCGCTTGCTCGAGCAATCGCCTTTGCATGATCTGATAGTAGTTGGGCCACATGATGTCGGGGAGGAGGGCTCCCGTGGGCCTTCCCGATTGGTCGGCGAGCTGACTTTACGCGCGCCGATCCCTGTGTTGGTGGTGCCGGGGTCCACTACCAGCCTTGTTCTTTCCGCGCCTGCTCTTGTGGCCTGGAATGGCTCATCGGAAGCTTGTGTTGCACTGCGCAGTGCGGTGCCGCTGCTGTCTTTGGCCAGCAAAGTGTATCTCGCCTGCGTGTCCGAAGATGATAGGAAGCAGCGGTTCGATTTCCCGCCCACGTCCGGCGCAAAATATCTCAGCCGGCATGGGATCGAGGCAGAGATCGTCGAGGTCCCGCGCGGCGATGCGAAGATCTCAGAAACGCTATTCGCTGCCGCGCAGCACCGCGAATGTTCGGTGATGGTGATGGGGGCTTACGGCCACTCACGCCTATCGGAAATGCTGCTGGGTGGTGTGACCCGCCGCAGTCTCACCAATCCGCAGTTGCCGATCTTTATGGCGCATTGAGCGCTCAAGATGAGCCTTGGAGAGTAGCGATGATGGAAGGTTAGCTTTTGCCCTTCCGTTTCCGCATCATGCCTTCTTGCGCGACGCTGGCTACGAGATCGCCCGCCTGATTGAAGATGCGCCCCCGGTTAAAGCCGCGGCCGCCGCCTGACCATGGGGCATCGGTGCAATAGAGCAGCCATTCATCTGCGCGCGCATACCTGTCTTTGGGTGAGTGAAACCAGATTGCGTGGTCAAGGCTGGCGCCGACCAACTCGCCACGCATCCACGAAAGGCCATGGGGCAGGGCACTGGTGCCCAAAAGCGTGTAATCGCTGGCATAGGTGATGACAGCGCGATGGAGCGCGGGATCATCGGGAAGGGGCGAGGCGGTGCGGAACCAGGTATGCGCACGCGGTTCGCGCGGTTCGCTGTTCATCCAGTGCAGCCGGTCAATCGTGCGCATTTCGATCGGGCGCGGGCGTAGCATCAGCGCGCGTTGCGCATCGCTCAGCCGGTCGCCCATCTTGTCCGCCATGATGCGGCGCATCTCCATGTCCGGCTTGAGGCTATCGGGGCCTTCCACATCGGGCATCGGGCTATCGACGTGTTCCAGCCCATCTTCGGGCACCTGAAAGCTGGCTGTGAGGTTGAGGATTGGGGTGCACGACCCGTCCTCATTTTCCTGCGCTGCGACAACCCGACGATTGGCGAAGCTGCGCCCGTCAAAATCACGCTGGATGCGGTATTCGATGGGCAGGCCTTCCTTACCGCCACGTAGGAAATAAGCGTGCAGCGAGTGCGCGCTTTTGCCCTCGGGCACGCTTAGCTGTGCCGCCTGAAGCGCCTGCGCAAGAACCTGACCGCCAAACACGCGGCCCACGCCGCCTTTTTGCGGACTGCCCACAAAGACATCCGCCGCGCGTTTCTCGACAGTCAGCAGGCGGACTAGACCGCCGACCAGTTGTTCATTGGTGGGTGTGTCATTCATCGCAGCAGCCAATGCGGGGCGGTGCGGATTAGGTCAAGCGAGACCGAGTTTGCGCATTGCGCGAAAAGCGAGCGACTTGGTGTGATTTTGCCCTGGCCAACGAGCGGGCGCGCTTGGTGTCAGACCAAGCCTGCGCAGTTTCGCGTTGAATGCACGAGCCTCGCTCTCTCGGTAACTCCATGCGGAACGCCATGTAATCGAGAGTGAGATCGAGCTTTCTGGACCGTTGCGCACGAAATGGGGTGCCATCACGGGAACATAGACGGCCTGTCCAGCGGAGAGGGTGAAGTCGCTGCCATAGTCGCGCAGCCTGTCATCCCAGCTGAGCTCACGCGGGCCGCCGGTGTGATAGCTTTCGTGGGTGGTGTCAGGCGCAAACCGCGCGTCACCCGCTGGAAACTGTGTCATCGTCTTTGTGCCAGCGATCTGGAGCAGGATGTTGTGCTCGGGATCGAAGTGATAAGGCGTGACGGCGTTGGGGCTGGAAATGAAGATGAAGGCCTGCGGTGTCAGCATCGCGCCTGTGCGCAATTCAATTTCAGGCTTCAATTCGCTCAGCAGGTCGTCAAGCAGCGCGCTGTAAGCAGGCGATTGCTCAACATTTTTGAGCACCGCCCAGCTGTTGGCCTTCTGCACTTGGCGGATTGTCTCACCAATGCTCAGTCCGGTGCTTCCCGGCTTGCCATCGACACCAATTGGCAGATCACCGCGGTTGTATTCGACACTACTCTCAGGGAGCGTTTCGGCGAGCGCCGCAAGAGCGCCAATCTCCAGCAGTGGATGGTGATTGAGTGAGTGCGAGAGGCGGTGAGGCCCCTCTGGATAGTGAGTGGCGAAATGCGCGCGGGCAGGGGCATCGAACACGGCATTCGCCGCATCATGCGTAGTCGGAAGATTGGACGTGGGCGCGTTCATCAGCCATCCCTCCCTCTTGTTTCATACGCCATCAGCCCTTTGAAGAGCGCGCGCCGCATGCCGCCGCCAATCGCAACGTTCCTGCTGACAATCCGGCGCTTCTCTCGCCAGATCCTCTCGATCATCGGGTGCCCTTCAACAGCGCAACTGTCCGCCCACTCCACATCGCCGCGTTCGAGCAATGCGAGGTTCTCGATCTGAAGCAGCAAACCGGGTGAGAAGCGGGCGAATTCCTCATCGAAAGTGGTCTTGAAGCTGAACACTCCGGGCGGTGTGACAAAGTTCGCCAGCATCGCCACAGGGCGGCCATCCAATCTCAAGGCCAGTCTTTCCAATCGACCGGCCTTACCTGCACGCAACAGGGCCTCCTCGAAGAAGTCACGCGTTGCCTGCGCGTTGGCAAGCGCTGTTCCAGCTTCGCCTTTCCATCCGGCCGCTTCGAGGTCGAGAAATTCCGTGATCCATTTCTGGATGCCGGTTTGATCCGCGCGCCGCTCCAATCGCAGCTCCCCACATTCAGACAGTCGCTTTGCCAAACGCCGCAATTCCTTGCGCCGTTTCTTTGTCATCGCCTGTTCCAGATAGGCTTCCGGATCGTGGTCGGATGAAAGCATCGCGCGCTCACCAGCCTCAACCTCTACGCAGGCGCGCGCCTCATGCGTGGTTACTGCAAGCAGGGCTTCTGCAGCGGGACCATCCTCGGGCAATTGCGGAAGGTGCAGAAATGTTGCGCGCTGGGGTTTGCGATCTAAGCGCTCAAACAATGCGCGCCAGAATGCTTGCTCGTATCCTTTGGCCAGCAATGGGGCGCCGCAAAACGCATTAGAGTGGAGCCAAGTCGAAGCGTGAGGCAGCAAATAGCCGTAGTATTTTGTGGCTCTCTCGACCGGCATCAAACCGCGCAGCCGACCACCATCAACAAGTGCGCAGATCGCCAAACGGGAGTCATCGTGCAAGTGCTTTAGCGCCGGGACGAGACACCACGGTTCAAAAAAGGGATTGGGTTCGCTCGCTTCAGAGGCAAGGTTTTGCCAGCGCTCGATAAACTTGAGTTCAACTGCTTGTTTAGCGGAGATCAGGCGCAGCTCTCCGGTCGCTGCCGCCTGGGTGCGGGGCAGCGATTGAACGTCATCAAATCCGGGCGTCGCCGCCAGATCCATGGCTCTCATCCTCCTTGGCGCACTGGTTCTTGCGCGGAGGCGGCATATGGCACAATCGCCTTAATATTGGATGGAGCCCCCGAATGCCGTCCGGCATTGGGACAAGCGAGGGGCAAAAACTAACCCCGCCGGAATTGCTCCCGGCGGGGTCAAATTTGGCCAAAAAGGCGATGAAGGCTTAGTGCGCTCCAGCGAGAGCCGCGAGAAGCAGCAGCGCCACGATGTTGGTGATCTTGATCATCGGGTTCACGGCGGGACCTGCGGTGTCCTTGTACGGGTCACCCACGGTGTCGCCGGTCACAGCAGCTTTATGGGCTTCAGAGCCCTTGCCACCGTGATTGCCGTCTTCGATGTACTTCTTCGCGTTGTCCCATGCGCCGCCACCGGCGGTCATGGAAAGCGCGACGAACAAACCGCCGACGATCACGCCGAGAAGCAGAGCGCCGAGTGCCGCGAAGGCCTCGTTCTGTCCAGCGAGCAGGTAGATCACGTAGTACGTCACGATCGGCGCGAGCACCGGAAGCAGTGACGGAATGATCATTTCCTTGATCGCTGCCTTAGTCACGAGGTCCACCGTGCGGGCATAGTCTGGACGGCTGGTGCCTGCCATGATGCCCGGGTCATTCGCGAACTGATCACGTACGTCGACGACAACGTCACCAGCAGCGCGGCCCACGGCGGTCATGCCCATCGCACCGAACAGGTACGGGAGCAGTGCGCCGAGAAGCAGACCAACAATCACGTACGGGTTCTCGAGGCTGAAATTGACTTCGGCGTCCGGGAAGTATGCACGAAGGTCAGCGGTGTAGGCTGCGAACAGAACGAGCGCGGCAAGACCAGCCGAACCAATGGCATAACCCTTGGTCACGGCTTTGGTGGTGTTGCCCACCGCGTCGAGCAGGTCGGTCTTTTCGCGAACGCTTTCGTCCAGACCAGCCATTTCAGCAATGCCGCCAGCGTTGTCGGTTACAGGACCATAGGCGTCGAGCGCGACGACCATGCCGGCGAGTGCAAGCATCGCGGTCGCACCAAAGGCAAGACCGATCAGGCCAGCCAACTGGTACGCACCAATGATGGCGGCGATGATGACGATGGTCGGCAGGGCGGTCGATTCAAGACTGATCGCCAGACCCTGGATCACGTTGGTGCCGTGGCCCGTTTCTGAAGCCTTGGCGATTGACTTCACCGGACGGAAATTCGTGCCGGTGTAGTACTCGGTGATCCAGATGATGACGCCGGTCAGCGCAAGTCCGATAAGCGAACAGTAGAACAGGTCACGTCCGTGGAATTCCACACCGCCCGGTCCAGTCGCGATGACTGTGTTCATGTCGGTGCCTTGAGTGCCCAACGCGTGAGCGATGACCATCCAGATCAGCGGAATTGCCAGAACAGCAGTGACGATGAAGCCCTTATACATCGCGCCCATCACGTTGGTCCCGTTGCCAAGACGCACGAAATAGGTGCCGATGATCGAGGTAACGATGCAAGCGCCGCCGATGAGCAACGGAAGCGTCATCATAGGCAGCAGCAGGTCACCCAGTGCCTCACCGAAAAGGAGAGCGATCAGAACCATCGTCGCACCAACGGTCACGACATAGGTTTCGAACAAGTCGGCGGCCATACCAGCGCAGTCGCCCACGTTATCGCCGACGTTGTCAGCGATGGTGGCCGGGTTACGTGGATCGTCTTCCGGGATGCTGGCTTCGACTTTACCGACAAGGTCGGCGCCGACGTCAGCCGCCTTGGTAAAGATACCACCGCCCAGACGCGCGAAGATCGAGATCAGCGACGCGCCAAAGGCGAGGCCGACAAGACCGTCGATCACGGTGCGGCTATCTGCGTCCATGGCCATTGGGCCGACGAGAACGTAAAAGAACACCGCGATCGCGAGCAGAGCAAGGCCAGCAACGAGCATGCCGGTGATGGCGCCAGCGCGGAACGCAATGGTCAAACCATCCTGCAGGCCCTTTTCAGCGGCAGCAGCTGTGCGCACGTTGGAGCGAACCGAGATGTTCATCCCGATATAGCCCGCAACACCTGACAAGACCGCGCCGATGACGAAGCCGATGGCCGGAACATAGCCAAGGAAAAGCCCGACAACCACCGCTGCGACGACACCAACGATGCCGATAGTGGTGTACTGACGGTTGAGATAAGCCTGCGCGCCCTCTTGGACGGCACCAGCAATCTCTTGCATTTTGGCGTTCCCGGCGTCTGCGCCGAGAACTTGGCGGCTGGTCACGATGCCGTACACGACGGCAAGCGCACCTAGCCCGATTGATATGAGAATTAGGTCCACGAAATAATCCCCTCTGATGCGTGGAAAGCGCCTGTGTCTCCCGTAGGCGCGAGGCGAGTAGTCATAGGCGGTAAGCGAGCACTGGCAAGCGGAATCCCGCCCGAAAAAGACGGTTTTGAGCCGTTTTCACCTGATTTGAGCACATAGGTGGCTCCGCAGAGGCTCTATCCGTGCTGATAGCCTAGTGAAGCGGGTGATCTCATAGGGGTTGCGCCGAACAGCAATGGGGCTTCATCGCGTGGTTTTACAGTGCCGATCCGGCTTGCTTGAACAGGCAGTTTGACGTCGGGCGCGGCAGTGAAAAGAAGTTCGTAATCGTCGCCCCAACGAACACAATCATCGATGCGATCTTGGTCAGCGACGGGAATGGTGTCCGGCCTGAGTTCTATGGTTGCGTCGCTCTCATGGCCTATGCGCCAACAATCGAGAAGCAGGCCGTCCGAGATGTCCATCATTGCGCTGACAAGCGGGGCCAGAATCCGGCCTTCCTCAAGCTTTGGTTGAGGCCGGTTGAAGGCATCCACGTGCTCTTCAACTCCCTCGAAGCCCAGCATCGCCTTGCCCAGCGTGCCCGTGACGTAGAGCGCATCGCCTGCCTCTGCGCCGCCGCGGGACGGAACGGGACTATGGGTGGCGCGGCCTATCGCCGTCAGACCGAAGGTGTTGGCGCCGGTGGATGCGATTGTGTCGCCGCCCATGATTGGTACGTTGTAGACCGTCAAAACCTCGCGCAGACCGGTCAGGAACCGCTCGTCCGCATGGCTGAGAGAATGGCCAAGCAAGATCCCGAGAGGTTCTGCGCCCTTTGCGGCGAGATCCGACAAGTTCATGGCAACGAGCTTCCAGGCGACGTCGGCCAAATCCGCATCGCGCCTGAAATGTGTGTCTTCGGCCATCATGTCATGCGTGATGACCAGCGTTTCGCCCCCGACCTCGATCAGCGCGCAATCATCGCGCAAGCCACGTGCACCCGGGTGCAGCGGCATCGTGCGCAGGGCAGAGAGAAATTCGGACTCGTTCACGCGCTAGTCTTTAGCGCGAAGCGAGGCGGTATGCATCAGGTGCGAACGTCTTTCGCTACCGCGTCGAGGATGCCGTTTACGAACTTGGCCTCGCGATCGTCGAAAAACGCTTTGGCAACATCAACATACTCATTGATCGCACTGGCGGTTGGCACATCGGCGCGCGCCATCAATTCATAGGCTCCACCGCGCAGGACCTGAAGCATGGTCTTGTCGAGACGCGTCAGGGTCCACCCATCTGACAATTTATCGGTCAGATTAGCGTCTATTTCGTCACGTCGCGCGTCGACGCCGCGCACAATGTCATCGAAGAATTCGACCTCTGCATCTGCATAGACCTCGCCGTCGTGATCTTCATCATCAACTTCGCGGCCTAGCCGGTGCTGGTGAAATTCGTCGAGCAGCTTGGCGAGCGGGGTGCCTTCCATCTGCTGTTGGTAGAGTGCCTGTACAGCGGCGAGCCGCGCGGTCGAACGGGATTGCGAGCGGGGAGCGGTCATTTTATTCTCAATTCAACCGATTTGGCGTGGGCTGGAAGCCCCTCGGCATGGGCGAGTGTCGCCGCAGCCGGGCCAATTTGTGGGAAGGATGTCTTGTCGAGACCGAGAAAGCTTGTGCGCTTCATGAAGTCGAGCACCGACAGTCCGCTCGAAAAGCGCGCGCGGCGACCCGTCGGCAGGACGTGGTTTGGTCCTGCAACGTAGTCACCCACGGCCTCTGGCGTCATGCGGCCAAGGAAGATGCTGCCCGCATGCTTGATTGAGCTAAGGTAAGGCTCCGGATCATCGACAGCGATTTCGACATGTTCGGCGGCGAGGCGGTTGGCGAGGGCAGGGGCTTCGCTTGCCAGATCGTTGACGACCACAATTGCGCCGTGCGCATCCCAGCTTTCGCGGGCTGTCTTGCCGGTGTCGAGCATGGCCAACTGCACATCAACGCAGTCCTCCACCAAGGCAGCAAATCCTGAATCGTCGGTGATCAGGATCGACTGTGAGGTCGGGTCGTGTTCGGCCTGAGACAGCAAATCGGCAGCGATCCAGTCAGGATCGTTCTTGCCATCGGCGATGACCAGAATTTCGCTGGGCCCTGCGACCATGTCGATCCCGACCACACCATAAAGCTGACGTTTGGCCTCCGCGACGAAGGCATTGCCCGGGCCAGTGATCACATCGACCGGATTGATCCGCTCGGTGCCGTAAGCAAGTGCACCGACCGCCTGCGCGCCTCCGACGCGCCAAATCTCATCCACGCCCGCAACATGAGCCGCCGCAAGGACGAGCGGGTTTGAATTCCCCTTCGGTGTGGGTGTCACCACGACAAGCCGCTCTACTCCGGCAACCTTAGCGGGGATTGCATTCATCAGCAGAGACGAAGGGTATGCTGCGCGTCCGCCCGGTACATAAAGACCAGCGGCATCGACCGGGCGCCAGATTGCACCGAGGCGAACACCTGCTTCATCAACATAGTCACGGTCTGTCGGCAATTGCGCCTCATGATAGGCGCGAATGCGTGCAGCCGCGAGATCGAGCGCTTCGCGCAGATCAGGCTCGAGCGTTTTGTATGCTTCCTCACAACGCTCGGCAGAAATACTCCAGTCCGCATCGTCAACCAGACCATGGCCGTCGAAGCGCTGCGTGAATTCCAGCAAAGCCGCGTCGCCACGAGCCTTAACCGCAGCCAGAATGCTCGAAACTGTGCCCGACACATCCTTGTCCGCCTCGCGGCGCGATTCCACGATGCGCTTGAACTTCTTTGCAAAATCGGGATCGAGGCTGGAGATCATCTCCATCACGCCGCTTCCGGACTTGTGTTGCGAGCTTCCGCGCTCTCTCGAAACGCGGAAACCAAGGCCGCTACACGTGCATCGGTTTTCAACGCCGCGCGATTCACAATCAGGCGCGCGGTGATGTCGATGATCTTCGAAGTCTCGACCAGTCCATTCTGCTTGAGCGTCGTTCCGGTCGAGACAAGATCAACGATCTGACGTGCAAGGCCGAGCGACGGAGCCAGCTCCATCGCGCCGTTCAACTTGACGCATTCGGCCTGAACGCCCTGCTGCTCGAAGTGACGGCGTGTGAGGTTGGGATATTTGGTCGCCACACGCAGATGGCTCGCACCGTCAGCGCTGAAGTCATCATCGGCAAGCCGTGCAACCGATAGACGGCAGTGGCCGATATCCAGATCGACCGGCGCATAGAGATCGTCGTAGTCGAATTCCTCGATAACGTCCGAACCTACAATCCCCACCTGCGCGGCACCATGCGCAACAAATGTCGCAACATCGAATGCGCGTACACGGATTATCCGCATATCCTGGCGGGTTGTGCCGAACGATAGCGAGCGGTTGGACTTGTCGTGAAAGCCATCCTCGGGCACCACGCCCGCACGCGCCATCACCGGCAGCGCTTCGTCAAGAATGCGCCCCTTTGGCACCGCGAAAGTCAGCGGTGTGGAATTGGTGGAAGAGAGGTCGGTGGTCATTGCGCCGCGGGACTTAGGGATGCGCGCACCAAAGGGCAATGCCCGCGAGACATTGGAGAAAGCACTATGAACCAGCCAGTCATGCTCATTGAGGAATTTCAAACGGCAATTGACTGGCAGGCGCAGCACGCTGCGGAGAATGGAGCAGAATGCACTGCGCGCGTGGTCCGCGCGCTGAGCAAGGTGCGCGAATGCGATACAGCGATGGGTCAGCGGATGCGCGAATGGGCCGGATTGACGCTCAAAGACGCGATGCCGCTGCGCGTGACAGGCGGGCTGCATCATTTGGCGCTGACGGGCGTCGATGAGCGGCTGCTTCCGGTCTATTCGGGCGAGATTACCGATCAGGCCGAGGTGGATCGCATCGTGCTAGCCTTGGTGAGTGAGCACGACGAGCAGCTCACCCCTTGGCTTGATGGACCACCGCAGACCAACGAAGCCGGACGTTCGGCGAGCATTATGGCAGGGCTGCTGTGGTTGGCACAGCGCATCCAACCGCGCTTCGAGCTGTTCGAGCTTGGCGCGAGTGCGGGGGTGAACACGATGATCGAGCGGTATCATTACCGGCTTGGCGAAACCGTGGTCGGTCCTGCGGATTCTCCCATGCGAATTGCACCGGAATGGCGGGGGAGGGATCGCCACCCGCGCCGCCAGAGGATTTCGCCATCACCTCCGTGCGCGGATGTGATGTCGGACCGATTGACCTTTCCGATCAAGAAAGTGCGCTGCGGTTGAAAGCCTATGTCTGGCCCGATGCCCCAGAGCGGATGGAACGGATTGATGCCGCCATTGCGCTCGCCAGCGCAAACCCGCCTATTCTGGTAGAAATGGACGCCGGGGCATTCGTCTAAAAGTGTCTCGCCGAACCTCAAGCCCATGGTTCAACGCGGGCAATGTTTCACTCGATCATGTGGCAATACATGCCTGCTGAGACGCAAGATGCGATCACCGCGGCATTTGAAGCGGCTGGATCGCAAGCAACCGAAGACAAGCCACTGGCCTGGGTGTCTCTCGAAACCGATCCGGCAACGTTCCGCCATGAACTCAAAGTGCGGTACTGGAACGGCGGTGCTGAAAACGGCACCACTACATTACTTTCCCACGCGCATCCGCATGGCGCATGGGTTGAGTGGGTTAGCGACTAGCCCTCAACCCGTCCGTCAGATATCTAGCGCGACAACTTCCACACAAGGGATCGTGCTGACAATCCCTGTTAGGTTGCAGATCATTTTGGTTTTTGGGGTTGGCGAACGATAGCGCGCGCTCAGGACCATAAAGCCCTTAGCGTCCTTGTTCGTTTTTGCGGTCATGAGCATGGTCATGGCTGCATCCACACCGCCCGGAAACTTGTCATGATCGATTGCCATGACACGCGCGGCTGAGTTGCCCGCTCGACAGGTGAAGGCGATGCCTCTCTGGGTGTAGTAAACCTTGAATGAGGATGTGCAGGCCATGCGCTCCTGATTAGGAATTTCTTGCTGCTCGAAGCTGGAAGGGCCCGAGCTCGCAGGCTGAGCGCGCTGTGCTCTTATGCTTTGGGCAAAGCTCGGTGTAGCAGTCGCAATTATTGCTGCGCTTGCAACACCCACAACGGCAGCTTTCTTGAATTTGACCATGATCCATCTCCTCCATTTGCTCGCGGAGGATACATGACATTAGGTCACTGACCAAACTAAGCAGTCAGAAATGCGTCCATCGCAGCGTTCATTTTTTCTGGCGCTTCCCATGTCACAAAATGCCCGCAACCATAAATCGGTACCACGGTGAGCGGGTCGATCACCTCGTTCAACCCTTCGAGATTCTCCGGCGGGAGCGCGAGGTCGTCCATCGCCCAAACAACCAGCGTCGGGACGGTCAGTTTTGGCAGATCAGGTGGCACGTAGTCGGCTGGTACCTCAAAAGGCTCGTCCATCGTCGGGACAGTCATCGTGCTGCCTCGATAATAATTGATCATGCCGAAACAGGCATCGCGGTCCTCCCACTCGCTTAGCAGCCGGGCGCGTTCTTCTGCGGGCATTTCATTTGGGCGGTCCCAATTGACCTCTTGCAGCAGAATGCCGGTGATCCCCTTGTTACGGATCAGATCGTCGTTGGCCGGATCCTTGAACCCGCGAATATATTGGCTGGCCTCCCGTTGGCCGCGATGAGTGTAGAGCAGCTTCTGGAAAATTGAGGGATGCGGAGCGTTTGCAATGATTGCCCGTTCCACCCGCGCGTGTTGTCCGGCCAACGCCACTCCCCAAGCAATCGCGCCGCCCCAATCGTGCCCGACGATAGTGAATGTCTCGAGGCCCAGAGCATCTGCGAGCAGGAATGCGTCGCCAATCATTTTGTCGGGAGTGTAGTTCTCCACGCCCTGAGGTTTGGACGATTGCGCGTAGCCGCGCTGATCATAGGCGATGCAGCGAAAGCGATCCGAAAAATGCGCGATCTGATGACGCCAAGTCCGGTGGTTCTCGGGAAAGCCGTGGAGGAACATGAGCACGGGCGCATCCTTCGGCCCCTCATCGACGACCATCAGATGAATACCATTGGCCAGATCGACGCGGCGTTGCTCCATGACCATCAGCCTTCCTCTTCCATGCGCTCCATGTAACCGGCGCCAACCATGGCTGCGACCTGATCGAACAGCGCATCGGGGGTGCGACGCATTTCGCCCATCCGTTCTTCCATGCCTTGAGCGACGATGATCTCGCGCTCACCTTTGGCGATGCCATCAAGCATTGTTTTGGCCGCATCGTCGGCAGGGATGCCTTCGTCGATTGCTTTGTCGCTGCGCCCTCGCTTGGTGCCATCGCCCACCATCGCGTTTCGCGCCACGTCGGTTGCGACCGAGCCCGGATATATGACGTGGACACCAACGCCCGTCTGCGACAACTCGCCGCGCAAAGCATCCGCATAACCGGCAAGGCCGAATTTCACCGCACAATAGGCGGTGCGCATCGGAACACCCACCTTGCCAGCGATGGAGGAAATGAAGGCTAGCCCGCCGCTTTCCCGCTCCACCATATGGCCTATCAGGCCTTGGCTGAAAGCGATCTGGGCGGTGAGGTCGATATCGATGATATCGCGGTATACCTGCATATCGGTCTTAAGCGCACGGCTGCGCTGAGAAACGCCGGCATTGGCAAAGGCGAGGTCGACACCGCCTTTCCAATCGATCGCTTTGGCCGTCGCATCCGCCAGCGCTGCGTCATCGCGCACGTCAAATGGGAGGATCAGAGTTTCACCGCAGTCTGCCGCAACCTCAGCAAGTCGTGCTTCATCGCGACCTGACAACACCAGATGCGCACCCCGCGAAGCCAAGTCGCGCGCCAGTGCTGCGCCGATGCCTGATGATGCACCGGTGATCCAAACCACCTTACCGGTGTAATCCATATTAGTGCTCTCCCTGATTCCTCTCAGGGATTGCTGATCGTCTTTGGCACTTCGGGCAAGGGAATAAATTCATCCGCATCGCCCGGCACGGAGGGGAAACGCCCCTCACGCCAGTCTTCTTTGGCTTGCTGGATGCGCTCTCGATCAGAGCTGACAAAGTTCCACCAGACGTGGCGTTTGGTGGTGAAAGCCTCTCCACCTAGCAGCATGATCCTTCCTCCGCGATCGCTCGAAACGGTCATCTCTTTGCCCGGTTCAAGAACTGCCAATTCGTAAGGCTTAAGAGCTATGCCATCTACGTTGGCCTCGCCGCTTACCAGCATCACGGCGCGCTCATCGGCGTTGGCTTCAATTGGCATCGCGCCGGTTGGGGCGAGGACAATCTCGGCGTAGATCGTGTCGGCATAGGTCGTGGTTTGCGCGCTTTTCCCCCATAAGTCGCCCATAATGACCCATGCTTTGGCGCATGTGTCCTCAATGACGGGTAGGTCTGTCACCGCTTCAAATGCCGGGTCGATCTCTTCTTTGCCATCTGGAAGCGCGAGCCATGTCTGCATCCCGAACATGCCCGGGTTTGTGGCAAGCTCACCCTTTGGGCTGCGTTCCGAATGGACGATCCCGCGGCCAGCCGTCATCAAATTGACCTGACCGGGACGGATCGTGGCAAAGGTGCCAAGGCTGTCGCGGTGATCAATTGCACCTTCGAAAAGCCAAGTGACCGTGGCGAGGTTGATATGCGGGTGAGGGCGCACACCCATTCCGTCGCCGCTCAACTCTCCCGGACCGAATTCATCAACGAAGATAAAGGGCCCGACCATTTGCCGGGCTCGTGATGGCAAAACCCGGCGCACCTCAAACTGCCCAAGATCGTGCGTAACCGGCGTGATGGTTTGCGTGATCATCAGGCTGTCTCCGGCGCGCTGGCTTTGATTGCAACGGCGTGCACGCGCTCTCCGACGATATCACCGAGCGCCGCGATAACTGCGCGTTGGCGTTTTAATCGATTCATGCTGGCAAAAGCTTCCGCTTCGATCACGATTGTGAAGTGGGATTCTCCCGAACCGTCATCTCCTGAATGCCCCGCATGGTGTGCGCTATCATTGATGATTTCGAGCTGCGTGGGCGCAAATGCCTCGGTCAGCAGTGTCGTCATTTCGTCGGCAATGGGTCCGCTCACGGCATTTTGTCCTTTTTGCATTCTTGGCATTTGGGCGTCGAAACCCCATTGTTTCAAGCTTTATGTCTCAATCCAAGTTCCATGGCCGCCATGATGATGCGGATCGCCAGTGCGAAGCGCCGGGCTGCACCGAGGCGGGCGAGTTTCGCGCGCCCGGCTATCGTGCGAGTGGATTTGACGGGCCGGGTGAGTGGCGCTGGTTTTGCCTAGAGCATGTTCGCGAGTTCAACGCGGGCTATGATTGGTTCGAGGGTATGAGCGCCGATGAGATCTTTAGCGCCCAGTCGCCTGTGAATGGTTGGCGCACCGAAAGCCCCGGTTTCTCGCAGCGTGTTCACGTGGATGGGTTGCCGCGCTGGGCCGACTTTGACGATCCGCTTGACGCGATTTCAGCTCGTGCGGCGGGGATCAAAAGCAAGGCGCAGCGCGAAGCGACGATGGCAATGGATGGCCGCTTTTCGAAGGACGAGGCGCAGGCGCTGGAGGTTATGGGATTGGGCCTCAACACCGACCGACGCCGATTGCGCCGACGGTATTCAGAACTGGTGCGCCGCTATCACCCTGACCGCAATGGCGGTGACCGAAAGTTCGAAGCGCGGCTGAACAAAGTTGTTGATGCGTATCAGTTACTGCGAAAGAGCCGCGCGCTAGCCTGACTATAGTCAACGGCCCCGTGTTAAGACCGGCTCAAACTCACCGAAGATCAATCGCGATGGGTCAAATGGTGGGTCGCCCTGCGGATAGTCTTCAAATCCCTCGCCGCGTCCCATGGCCTCTTGTGCCTTGGTAAGCGTTTCCTTGTCCGGCCAGATGACCCAGCCAGTTACGATCTTTTCGCCTTCTTCCGCAGCAACAGCCTTGCGCAGGTCCGTCTTCTTGCCGTCGGGCACATTGACTTCCCAGGCTTCCATAACCTCCAAGGCACCGTTTTTCATTGACCAATCGGCCATGAATTCGGCTGCTTTAGCGTAAGCATCCCGGTTGGCTTCGGGCACTGACAGAACGGCCATCGCTACATACATCGACGTTCTCCTCTACGATCCGAGCGCCAATATTGTTCAGGATTATGGCGAGATCGCGTCAATTCTGGCGAAAGGCCCAGCGCAGGGTTTTGCCCGCACCCCATGTTGCTGCGCGAGCGGGTAGGGCGGTGAGCGTGGGCCTGCGCAATCGCAGCATGGAACGGCCCCAATCGGGCAGCATCGCAACCGCTTCTGCGCCCAGCATTCGCTGCACACCGGGCGGGGTGCCGGGAGGCTTCTGGCTGAGCACCAACTGTGCAACCTCTCGTGCCTCTGGTGAAGCTTTTAGGTCGCTGCGCAGTTCGCGCAAGATCGCATCCGCTTCGGCCCGGGTTTCTGGAACGGGGTCAGCACCCAGCGCGCGGGCGACAATGGCGAATTGGCGGTAATATTCGTCCTGGTCACTCGAAGGCATATTCGGCCGAACATGCCGCAAGTAGCCTGCAAGGAAGCTCTGCGCTTCAACCACATGGACCCAAGCCAGCGTACGCGGATTGGTGGCGTTATAGGGCGTCCCATCGGGGAGTGCGCCTTCGATCCGCGCATGGATGCGATTGACCGCGCGAATTGTCGCCATTGCCGTTTCGCGATCACCAAACGTCGTCACTGCAATAAACCGAGCCGTGCGCTGCAATCGCCCGTGCATATCCTCGCGAAAATTGGAATGATCCAGCACGCCTTGCAGCGCGTGCGGATGTAGCATTTGCAGGAGCAGGCTCCGAATGCCGCCGGTCATCATGCCCACCAGATCGGCATGGACCATGCGGATCGGCGTATCTTTCTCAAACAGCGCATTTTCCGATGGCGGAACTGGCTTCTGTCCATTCGACGTGTCGTTGAACACGGCTCGCACCTGATCAACAAGTTTTAGTCGCAGAGATTCAATCGGATCGGCCATCGCAGTGAATGTAATCACAGCAATCGGATTTTTCGAGCGTGATTGCCCTTTCATCGTCTCACTTTATCGCCATTTTGGGGTCATGCAGATCAACGCCGAATTCGATAAGCCAGCCTTTGCGCACACCGATCAGTTGGATTGGCAAGCATCACCGATGCCTGGCGTGGACAGGCGAATGCTTGATCGGATCGGCGATGAAGTGGCTCGCGCGACCAGCATTGTGCGGTACGCTGAGGGAAGCGTCTTTTCTGAGCACACCCATTCCGGTGGTGAGGAGTTCATCGTTCTGGAAGGTGTGTTTCAGGATGAGCACGGTGACTATCCGGCTGGCACTTATGTCCGCAATCCGGTTGGCACACATCACATTCCCCGATCCGAACCCGGCTGCACTATCTTTGTGAAACTGTGGCAGTTTGATCCGGCCGATAGGGATCAGTTCTCTATTGATCTCAACGCGGTTGAGCTGACTCCTGACCCGCGACGTCAAGGCGTTTCGAGCGCTATTCTCGCTGATCGCGACTACGAACGCGTTGTAGTGGAGCAGTGGGATGAAGGTGTCACTACCGAGCTGGTTTCGGATGGCGGTTGCGAAATTCTGGTTCTCGAAGGCGCTGTCGAACATGGATGCGAGAAATTCGCCCGCCATGATTGGCTCCGTTTCCCAGAGGGAGCACCTGTATCAGTCACAGCCAAAGAGGATGGCGCGCGGCTTTGGATCAAAAGCGGTCACCTGTCCCAAATCACGGTCCCAGACCAAAGCTGACATGTAAATCGTGTGCGATTTGAAACTTAACTGCTCTGCGCGGGTTGCTTAGGGACGCAACGCGCTTTAACCGGACCTCGCAATGAACTCACACTCTACCGAAGACTTCGCTGGCGGCAGCGCCATCCCGTCCGAGCCCGATACGACAGTTGATGTGCGCGACACATTCGGCATCGATGTTGATTGGCAGGTCCCCGCGTTCAGCGGCAATGACGAACACGTGCCTGAGCTCGACGAAGATTACGTCTTCGACCCCGACACCACTCTCGCGATCCTCGCAGGCTTTGCACACAACCGCCGCGTAATGGTTCAGGGTTATCACGGTACGGGTAAATCGACCCACATTGAACAGGTCGCGGCTCGCCTCAACTGGCCCAGCATCCGCGTGAACCTGGACGCGCATATCAGCCGTATTGATCTGGTGGGCCGCGATGCGATTGTTCTGAAAGACGGGCTTCAAGTTACTGAGTTCAAGGAAGGCATCCTGCCATGGGCGCTGCAGCACCCTGTTGCGCTCACCTTTGACGAGTATGATGCGGGTCGTCCGGACGTGATGTTCGTGATTCAGCGTATTCTCGAATTTGATGGTCGCCTGACGCTGCTAGATCAGAATCGCGTGATCACGCCGAATCCTTATTTCCGCCTCTTCGCGACCACCAACACGGTCGGGCTGGGGGATACGAGCGGACTGTATCACGGTACGCAGGCAATCAACCAAGCGCAGATGGACCGCTGGAACATTGTTGTCGCGCTCAACTACCTGCCCGCTGAAACCGAACAACAGATTGTAAAGTCGAAGACACCGGATGCGGACGATGCGATGATCGCTGACATGGTCAAAGTCGCCGAGCTTACGCGCCAAGGTTTCATGAACGGCGATATCTCGACCGTCATGAGTCCGCGCACCGTCATCACATGGGCGCAGAACGCGGCGATCTTTAACTCGGTCGGTTTCGCCTTCCGCCTTAGCTTCCTCAACAAATGTGATGAGGCAGAGCGCACTCTGGTCAGCGAATACTATCAGCGCGTGTTCAACGAAGACCTACCTGAAAGCGCTGCTCAGGGTTCGTAAAGGTAGCGGATCATAGCGTTTACTTGCAGGCAGGTGTCCTATCCTGCTAACACAGTGGTGCTATGGGGCTGTTCGAACGAATCCGTCTTGGCAAGAACCGCTCGTCGCAGTCCCGCGACGAGGCGGCTGGTGGTGCGGGATACTACGCCACTTATGAGTCACAGCGCGACTATGACCCCGATGACGACTGGGACCGCCCATCGCGCGTCGGCACGGCCAGCCGCTTTGACGAATGGGACGAGCAACTAAATGAGGCAGATCGCCAGACTGAGGCGATCGTCCGACACAAGCGTCCTTTCTGGACCCCCACCTATTGGCGCGGGCGGCGCAAGCGTTGGTGGGCGGCACGGATCGTTGCGGGGATGATCATGATGTTCATCCTGCTCGTTGCGTGGCTGACCGTCACAGCGCCCTTGTCCAAGTCGCTCGAGCCAATCGCCCCGCCGCAGGTCACGCTGGTCGCGAATGATGGCACACCCATCGCACGAAGCGGCGCCGTGGTGGCGGAGCCAGTCAATGTGGCTGATCTGCCCGACCATGTGATCGAGCCGTTTCTCGCGATTGAAGATCGCCGGTTCTATTCGCATTGGGGCGTTGACCCGCGCGGCATTGCACGTGCGGCGTGGACCGGGCGAGGCGGTGGCAGCACGATCACGCAACAATTGGCTAAGTTCACCTTCCTGACGCCGGAGCAGACGCTGACCCGCAAAGCGCGTGAGGCTCTGATCGCTTTCTGGCTGGAAGCATGGCTGACCAAAGATGAGATACTCAGCCGCTACCTCTCCAATGCCTATTTCGGAGACAATCAATACGGGCTGCGCGCAGCGAGCCTTCACTATTTCTATCGCAAGCCGGAGAACCTGAAGCCCAATCAGGCGGCCATGCTGGCAGGGCTGTTGCAGGCCCCATCGCGCTACGCCCCGACGAAGAATTTCGACAAAGCGAAAGCACGTATGGATCAGGTCGTCGGTGCACTTGTCGACGCCGAGTATATCACGCAGGCCGAAGCTGACGCTATGCCGACGCCGGTCGTAGACTCGCGGACGGTCAACGACTTGCCAACCGGCACTTATTTTGCCGACTGGGCATTGCCGATGGCGCGCAAGCAGATGGAAGCGAGTTACTCCAATCAAGTGCTGACAACGACGCTCGATGCGAACTTTCAGCAGCTGGCAAGCCGCGTAACGGGGCGAGCCGCACTGGGCGGGGCGCAGGTGGCTTTGGTTGCGATGCGACCGACAGGTGAAGTTGTCGCGATGGTTGGGGGCAAGGATTACGCCGCGTCGCCATTCAATCGCGCAACACAGGCAAAGCGCCAGCCTGGCTCAACGTTCAAGCTATTTGTTTATCACGCAGCCTTGCAGGCTGGCTGGTCGCCCGAGGATATGATTGCGAATACGCCCATCGAGACGGGTTCTTATCGACCCAAGAACTCGGGCGAAAAATACTCCGACGAAATCACTCTTGAACAAGCATTTTCGACTTCAAGCAACGTCGCTGCGGTGAGGCTTTTCAATGAAGTTGGCAGCAAGAACGTTATCGAATCTGCGCGCGATTTAGGTGTGACGTCGCCTTTGCCAGAGGGCGACCCAAGTCTCGCGTTGGGCACGTCTTCCATGACGTTGCTCGAGCTCACCTCTGCCTATGCCGGTGTGGCGGCCAACTCGTTCCCCGTGCGCCCGCATCCTCTGCCACAAGAGGAAAAATCGTGGTGGCAGTCATTCTGGGACTGGATCTGGGGCAATGAGGACAGCATGTCCTATCGCGTGAGCGATGATTTGCAGCAGATGATGCGCACCGCGATCAACACCGGCACTGGTCGTGCGGCGATGCTGCCGATTGCCAATTATGGGAAGACCGGAACAACGCAGGATTACCGTGATGCATTGTTCGTCGGTTATGCCGAAGACTTGGTCGTAGGCGTGTGGGTCGGCAATGACGATAATAGCCCTTTGAACAAAGTGAGCGGTGGCGGATTGCCTGCGCGGATCTGGAAAGACTTTATGCGCGGTGCACTGTCACTGAAAGCGCCAGCTCGACCTACCCGCACGCCTGACCCACAGGGGCCGATTGAGCCTCTCGACGTCGAAGAGGGCGCTGAGATTCCCTTGGGGGAGGATGGAACCAGCCTTCGGATTGAAGAGGATGGCTTATCGGTCGAAGCTGAAATCGGCGGCGCGCCTGTGGAATTCCGGATTGACGAGGACGGCTTCAACATAAACCCCGGACAAAGCCCGCCGGAGGAATAGCAGGCGGCATTATGCCATCAGGATGTTCATCACGGCGCTTGCGATGGGGCGCGAACGATCATCCTGCCACGCCTCCACCGAAAGATTGGCGCTGCGACGACCGAGCCGCGTGATGCGGGCAAGAGCGAATGTCTGCTTTTGCTTGCCAGCGGAAAGATATTGAACTGTGATGTTGATCGGTTTGAGTTGCGGTGTGCGCCCCTCAGCCAACAGCGCATGTCGCAACGCTGCGTAACCTGCGTTTTCGAGCAAGCCAGCCGTTGCTCCGCCATGGAAGTGTCCGGGTCGTCCTTCCACGGAAGGACCGAAGTCGACAGTCAGAACAGGTGTGTCGCCTTCCATCTCGTGAAAGGCGATCCCCAATGATCGAGCATAGGCCGGTAGGGTTGGCATATTAGTCATCGGCCGCCCCTTCCGATTTTGCGTTTACCTGTGACGGTGGTGATTTCTGCCGAGGATCATGGGCGATTGTCATAAATACGCCCGCAACATGCGCGACGGGATCGTTGAGATCCCCATCATGCGCGATCCCGCGAACAAACGCCGCTGACCGGGTTGAGCGATAGCATTCCACTCTGCCGTATACTGCTGAACGTTCCTTCGCGGCGCGCTGGTAATCCACGCGCAGATCTAATGTGGCGATGGGCGTGAATGTTCCTTTGGACTGCCAAATCGACATGCCGCTCGCCATGTCCATCAGGCTGACTATGGGGCCAGAGGCAAGGACTGGACGATCCGGTTCACCCAGCAGATCCTCGCGCCAAGGTAATTCTAACTCAACCCAGTTTTCACCATGGTCGTGATATCGCAATCCAAGCCATCCGGAGTGGCCGTGTTTGAAGAAGAACTTCGCGGCTTCTTTCGGGTTGAATGGCGGCAAGTTTGAGCTCATGCGCGCTGCCTAGCTGCGCTGCGATATTCATTACAATGTTTTAATTTTTTCGGCAGCGCCAGATCGCGCACCATTCTCTTGTCGCTCGGCATTCATCGGGCGTCAGACAAGGGGCGAAGCTATGCCAAAAATTGACTTATCCTCATTGCCGGGCCTTGAAACAGCGAAGGGTCTTTACGGTTCGATCTCCTCTACGGAGACCTCTGCCGGAGGACCGATTGTTGAAATCATGGTCTACATTTACGAAACCGCTCCGCCACCACCACCTCCTCCTCCGGGACTGTTCTTCTAATCCGGGATTGGCCAGTTGCGTGTGCATCCCGACATCGCGGCGCTGCGGAGCAATCGAGCTTCGCAGCGCCATGCGCAGTCTTCGATCGATCGGGTCATTGCGCAATGGCAAGTAACTCCGCAGACTCGACACGTGGCGCGGGATTTGGCGGCTTTCGGCTCTGGAGCGGACGTCAAAGAGTGCAAGTTTTTGTGGAGGATGCTGGAGTCCGAGGCACCTGCGCGGGACTGGCTTGATCTCCTAATCGATGCGATCTTGGCCACGCTTAGGGATAACCCTTTGGCCGAGGTGCCGCTCAACGGCAAGTCTGCGGAGAGCTACACAATTCTACGGTTGATTGCAGCGGGCGAAGCAACGCTAAGCTTGTGTGCGTATTGGCCTGTCGAAATTGCTCGCGCGCCAGCCGGCGCTGTGTTCAACGATCATCAGAGTCACGAGGTAATTCTGTCGGGAAAAGCGAAGGGCGCGATTGTTGCCGTCGACCAGCACGCCCCAAGCGCGACAATCTGCAAGAAGCAATACATCTGGAAAGAGGGTGACACGATCACGCTGGACTACATGCAGACGCGTTTTCTCCACGCAATTGATCGACCCGTCCTGACCCTCCATGTCGCAAGAACGCCGGCGGAAGCCGGGCCGGCGCACCAATATCATGTCGAAACCGGCGAACGCATTCACAGTGCGAGCGGGAATAAGCGGACGAGCCGACTGCAAATGGCTGTAGCGCTCTTGGGCGCTCTTGAGCATGAACCGGCGCTGCCCGAGCTAAAGCAACTGGCATCCGACCTGGAAGCCGATCCAGATCTGCGATGGGAAGCCGTCAGGCAATGCCTTGCACTTGATGCCGCGACAGGGTTCCTTTTGCTCTCGAAATTGAGCCAAGATGTTGCTGACCCGCTTGCAAGTACCGCTTCAGCGCTTCGCAGGATTCTCATGTCGACTTACCCGCAGCTAGCGACGCAGGCCGCATAATGCCCCGCGTGATGCATTGCGATGACAACTCGTCTTGCTCATTGGAGCAGGCGATAGATGCGCTTGCCGCCTTGGAGTTTGACCCATCTGATGAAGAAAAGCTGCAATCGGCGGCAATTTGGCTGAAGAAGCTTGGCAACAACCGGACCTTCCTCGCCAACCTTTTGGTCGATCAGATCGCAGGCCGATCAAACACTGCATCCGCGCTCGATAGCGGTTATGGTCCGCAAGCAATCATGCTCAGCCCGCGTTACGAGGGGGAACGAGGCGGCATGTTTTTGCGTGCCAATATCTGGCCCGCCGAAGACGATCTGTGCTTTAGGACCAGCGGCGCTCGCAGTTTTGTCTATGGAGTGCCGCACGATCACAACTTCAGCTTCCTAACCTGCGGGTATTCCGGCCCGGGCTATCGCAGCGACTATTACGACTACGATTATGAAACGGTGGCTGGCCATCCCGGTGAACGGGTCGAATTGCGGTTTGTAGAGCGCAGCACGCTCGAACCAGGTAAAGTGATGCTCTACCGCGCGCACCGCGACATTCACAGCCAGCTGCCGCCTGAAGCGCTCTCGGTCTCGCTTAACGTCATGCATATCGATCCAGCGCAGTGCTGGTTCGATCAATACGGTTTTGATCTTGATCGTGGCGAGGTCACCCGTCTTCTCAATGGGAACACGACCGAAGTGTTTATGCGTATCGCGGTCGCGAGCGGGAGCGAGGAGGCATTCGACTTTGCTGAATGGGTAGGGCGGTCTCATCCTAGTGACCGGTTGCGCTTGGCAAGCTTTAAGGCGCAGGCGGCGGTGGCCGATAATGCTAAGGCAGACCAAATTTGGGGGGCAGCGGAAAAGAGCGGCAGTCGGATGGTCGCGGCGATCGCAAGACGTCGCCGCAAAGCAATGACCGCTTAGATCACTCCGCCGGCAAGCCGATCAATCGCGCCTTGCAAGATCACAGCCGCGGCGTGGCTGTCGATGGCCTCGGCACGTTTGGCGCGGCTCATATCCTGCCCGATCATCGCCGCTTCGGCGCTTTGCGTGGACCAACGCTCATCCCACAGCAGAACGGGCATTTCAAAAGCCTCGGAAAGATTGCGGGCAAATGCGCGGGAGCTTTGCGCACGTGGTCCCTCACTGCCATCCATGTTGCGGGGTAGGCCAAGCACGATGCCCTTGATCGCGCGCTGTTCGATCAACTCGCCGATCAGCGCCTTGTCGCGCCCCCATTTTCCACGCCCCAGGGTCTTACCATTGGTGGCAAACCGCCAGCCCGCATCGCAGAATGCGGTGCCGATAGTCTTGGTGCCAAGGTCAAGACCCAGCAGCGCTCCGCCATCGGAAAGCGCGTCTGAGAAATCCAAGGCATTCTCGACAATCAGGATGCGTCCTCAGCGGTGTTCACAAACGCACGTACACGGCGGTTCACATCTGCGCGCGTATTCGCCCAGAACAGCGGGATGTCATAAACGTGATAGTTGTTCCCGGGCAGCACATAGTCGTTGCCGCCAATCTCCGGCGGATTGCCGATCAGCAGCAATCCACGGTCGTCGCAGCGGGCCGGAACGGCCTCGGGCACAAGCCTGCCTGATGTGATTGTGTCGTTCGGAAGCAAAGTGCCGAGGTTAACGTCAGCAGATGCGTCGCCCTCGAATGTCCCGGTGAGCGGGTTGGTGCAGAGGATTTTGCTGTTCCCGCGCGCTTGCCCGTTGAAGCCAGTGGACTTCGCATAGGTTTCCATGACGGTGGAGGGATCAGCAGGCTCGGCAAAACTAGACCACGATAGGACGCAGCCAGTTTGCGCTGCAGTCGCGCAGGCCGCAATTCCCATTTCTGGAAGATCAATCTCAATCGAGATGGGCCAACCGACAGCGTATGCTGCCACCAAACGGTCGGCGATATCGCTGTCTTTAACTTCCTCGCGCAGCAGGCGGATCAGGTGCAGCGAGCCCTGACTGTGTCCGACCAGCACGATAGGCGTGTCGGCATCAAGCGACTCCAGGAAGTAGCGGTAGGCCTCCAGAACATCGCTATAGGCCGCGTCGATGGCTTTCTGGCCTTCTTCAGCATCAGTCAGAAATGCGCCCATCGTCGCTTGGCGATACTTGGGAGCCCATATCTCGTTTGCTTCGTTGAACGGGCTCGCCATGCCGCGAAGGTAGATGCGGGCTATGCGCTCTGCCTCGGCATCGGCATTCTCACCTATCGGCGCGTTCCACGCCTCGCGGTTCAGATAGCTGGTCGGATGGACGAAGAAGACAGCGAAGTTCGGTCCGTCGCCGGATTCGCTGTCAATGACGTTGGATGGCCTCCAGCGCGCCGGATCATTTGTCCCCATCCCCGGACGCGAATACCAAAGCGACGGGTCTTGGTACGCGTTGGCTTGCAATGGCTCTTGTGGCGTGAACTCAGTCGAAGGCACAAGCACCGCCGCAGCGATCTCTTCCTTGAACATCTCCCAGCCGATCCGGCCGATCAACGCAAGAACGATGCAGAACGCGATGAAATACAGGAATTTCTTGGCCATTAGAGCTCTTTACTCTTCAGTTGCCGCCTTCGACGTCTCCGCCTTGGCCGGACGCAAGGTGCTCCACGCCCGATCGCCGCGCATCGATGTGAACCAGCTTACCGGGTTCCATGACGTCGAGCCGTCGAGCGAGAATGTGATGAACTCTGCACGGCCACCGATGTTCCAAAGCGGCACGCCGCCACCAAGCCCGCGCTCTGCAGCGCTGGCACGGCTGTCAGCGCTTTCGTCGCGATTGTCGCCCATCACGAAGACGTGATCCTTGGGGACAATGTAAGGGGCGAAGTTGTCGAGCGGTTGGTCCTCGTGATCGATTACCAGATAGCTCGCACCGTTGGGTAGGGTCTCCCGATAGGTCGCGGGCTCGTAAAACTGATCGCCATTCGCCTCACGTACCTTGTACGGCTCAAACGCGGTGAGGCAGGGCATTTCGATCCCGCTGCCGCCACACAGCAACTCGGGTTCATACGGAATGCGCGTCGGTGGCACGATTTCGCGTTTCACCGGTGTTCCGTTGAGGATCAGAACCCCGTCCTTCACCTCGACTGTATCGCCGGGCAGTCCAACGACACGTTTGATGTAATCTTCATCACGGTCCGGGTGCACAGGAATGACAATATCGCCATATTCAGGCGTGTCGGCCCAAATGCGCCATTCTCCGCGGGGAAGCAGATGGAAGCTGGCCGATGACCAGTTCCAGCCATACGGGTACTTGCTGACCACCAGACGGTCGCCGACCCACAGGCTTGGCATCATAGAGGTCGAAGGGATGTAGAACGGTTTGGCGACCAGACTGTGAAAGAACAGCACCGCGAGCAGCATGAGGGCCAGCCCGCGCAGCTCTGCGAACCAGTTGACCTTCTCGTCTTTAGTTTCGCCGTCAGCCACTTCGGCCACTGCCTCTGCTTTGGTCTCGACTTCGGGCTCGACAGGGGTGTCGCCGGTGGTCGGGGTGTTGGTGTCAGTCACGTGTGTCCGTTTCAAACTGCTGCAATCATTGGGCTGCGCGGGGGTAGGCTTCAATAATAACGAAGGCCTGCGCCCATGGATGATCGTCGGTTAGGGTAAGATGAATGTGCGCCTCATGTCCCGCCGGGATCATTTCTTCAAGCCGCGTCGCTGCGCCGCCCGTTAGCGCAAGAGTGGGCGCACCGGAAGGGGCATTCACCACGCCGATGTCTTTCATGTAAACGCCGCGTTTGAAACCGGTGCCCACCGCCTTGCTGAAAGCTTCCTTGGCAGCGAAGCGTTTCGCGTAGGTTCCGGCGATGGTGTAGGGGCGCCGCCGCGCCTTGGCGCGCTCAATTTCGGTGAAGACGCGGTTCTCGAACCGCTCGCCATACCGTTCGAGTGAGTTGGCGATGCGTTCGATGTTGCACAGGTCAGAACCAAGGCCGATGATCATGCGGAAGCCCTCGATATAGCCAGCACCAGTAGCGCCACAGCAATGATATGGAGCATCACCTGACTTTTGAATAAAGGATGCGCGAAGTCGCCCTTTGCAAACTTCAACGCGCCAACAAAGCCAAAGATCTGCAAGGCTATCCACCCGATGGCAAAGGGGCGCAGGATGCCGGTATTAAGCGCGAAACCGAGAAACCCGACTGCTCCCAAGAAGAGCGCGGCTGCGGCGAACGCCCAACCTTTCTGCGCGTTAGTGAGTTCGGGAAGTTCTTCGGCTGCCATATTAGAGTGCCTCATCCATCAATTCGCGCATGCGGCGAATGGCGTTTTCGAGGCCAACAAAAACTGCCTCGCCCACAAGGTAGTGCCCGATATTCAGCTCGGCGATCTGCGGGATAGCGGCGATGGGCTGGACATTCTCGAACGTTAGGCCGTGTCCGGCATGCGGCTCTATCCCGTTTTTGGCGGCAAGCGCTGCCATGTCTGATATGCGTCGCAACTCGCTTTCAACTCTTGCGTAGTCGTCATCTAGGAAAGCGTGCGCGTATTCGCCGGTATGAAACTCCACCACGGGGGCTCCTAAGCGCAAGGCGGCGTCCAATTGGCGTTCGTTGGCTTCGATGAACAGTGAGACGCGAATGTCTGCCTCGCGCAGTTGTTCGACAATCGGCACGAGTGTGTTGTGCAGACCAGCCGCATCCAGACCGCCTTCGGTGGTCCGCTCCTCGCGCTTTTCGGGGACTATGCAGGCGGCATGTGGCTGGTGACGCAGCGCGATCTCCAGCATCTCCGGCGTTGCGGCCATTTCCAGATTGAGCGGCAAATTGGTTGCAGACTGGATGCGCGCCAAGTCTTCATCGCGGATATGGCGGCGGTCTTCGCGCAAATGCGCAGTGATGCCATCACCGCCGACCCTTGCCACGATTTCCGCTGCGCGCACCGGATCTGGATGATCGCCGCCGCGCGCATTGCGAATGGTGGCAACGTGATCAATGTTCACGCCCAAACGTAAGGGGGATGTCATAGCGGCTCTATTCCTTGCGACTTCCGGGTTTGGTCACAGGTACGGCGGCCAGCGCGTCGGGGATTTCGTCTTCGGCATAGGTTGGGAAATCAATGGCGACGAGAGGGAAAAAAGGCACGCCCAGATCGACCGAACCGCCCGAACGGTCGACCAGCGAGCACTCTGCGATCACTTCACCGCCTTCCGTGCCTACCGCCGCGATGGCTTCGCGGCTGGAAAGGCCCGTGGTGACCACGTCTTCTACCATCAGAACTTTGGCACCTTGCTCGATCGCGAAACCGCGGCGTAGGTGAAACACGCCATCGGGGCGTTCGAGAAACAGCGCATCCATGTTCAAAGCCCGTCCGACTTCATGGCCCATGATGATTCCGCCCATTGCTGGCGAGACGACCACATCAACCTCGTTGAGGATATCGAGGGGGATTTTTGCACAGGTTGCTTCGGCCAAGCGCGCGGCACGAGCCGGGTTCATAAGGACGCGGGCACATTGCAGATAATGGCCGCTGTGCCGGCCAGACGACAGTTTGAAATGCCCTTCAAGCAAGGCGCCACAGCCGCGAAATTCGTTCAATACGTCATCTGTAGAAAGAGCTGCGGTCATTGCCGTTCAAATCCTCACACCGTCTAGAAGGTTGCATCAACTTGCGCCCGCATCATGGGGCCTTGCATATTTTTCTCCCTAGAAGCGCTTGAGGCAGGGGGCAAGCGCGGCTAAGGGGGCCGAGAAGTTGGCAGAAATGCCGACAGCAATGCCGTGCTTTCAAGGGGTTTGGACGAATCCTCGGGTGGTGCGGAATGGGATCAAAACTCTAAAGCATGTTTAGGCACATTATTATGGGTCAGGCACTCAGCCATTTGAAGTTTGCAACCGCAGCTGTGTTCGCGGCGGTTCTCCTCGCATTTGCGACCCTTGCGTCGCCGCAAGCGGCATTCGCACAGGATGCAGCAGAAGAAACTGCGGCGCCAGCGACCGAAGAGGTGGCTGAAACAGCCGGTGGCTACACGCCGATGGCGCCGACCAAAGATAAGGGTATGCCCACGCCTTACGAAGATGATGCGCTCAAATCGATGACCTTCCAGGACCAGTACACCAAGGACGGTGCCTACGCTCTTGGTATGCATGATTATCTGCTGCTGCCGATCATCACGGTCATCAGCCTATTCGTGTTGGGCCTTCTGATCTGGGTTATGATCCGCTACAATCGCAGGAGTAACCCGACCCCGTCGCGCACCACTCACAATACGCTGATTGAGGTGGTTTGGACCGTTGTACCGGTCCTTATCCTCGTCGTGATCGCCATCCCATCGATCACCCTTTTGGCCGCGCAGTACGAGAACCCACCCGAAGATGCTGTGACCGTTAAGGCGGTGGGTTATCAGTGGTATTGGGGTTATGAGTATCCCGACCACGGCGTCGAAATCGTATCAAACATGAAGGACAAGCCGACTGCATTGGCAGATGGCGAGCCTTACCTGCTGGCTGTTGACAATCGGATGGTTGTGCCCGCCAACACCCCCTTCGTATCCAGACAACCGCCGCAGACGTGATCCACGCATTTTCGGTTCCGTCGCTTTGGTTCAAAATGGACGCCGTTCCGGGCCGTTTGAACGAGAAGCTGCTCACGATCGAAGAGCCGGGCGTTTATTATGGCCAGTGCTCCGAACTATGCGGCGCGCGCCACGGCTTTATGCCGATCACAGTCGAAGCGCTGCCGCCTGCCGAGTTTGAAGCTTGGGTGGCATCGCAGGGCGGCGCGATGCCCGGCACAGAAACTGCTGAAGAGCCCGCCGAAGAAGCAACTGCTGAGGAAGGCGAAGAGACAGAAAGCTGATCGCTTTCTATCCCATCGCACTGAACGAATTAGACTAGCCTGAGAGAAACGTAACCATGGCAACCACCGCAGAAAATTTCGACGCAGCCCACGGGCACACCGATGATCACGCGGATCACAAGCCGAGCTTCTTCAAGCGTTGGTTCATGTCGACCAACCACAAAGATATCGGCACGCTTTACCTGATCTTCGCGATCTTCGCCGGTATCATCGGCGGCGCGATGTCAGGCGTTATGCGTTTGGAACTGGCCGAACCTGGCATCCAGTATCTTGGCGCTGCGGTTGAGTTTTTCGGCGGCAATCCGTCCGAGAACGCCAATTATCACATGTGGAACGTGTTCATCACGGCTCACGGCCTGATCATGGTATTCTTTATGGTCATGCCAGCCATGATCGGTGGCTTCGGCAACTGGTTCGTGCCGCTCATGATCGGTGCGCCTGACATGGCGTTTCCACGCATGAACAACATTTCATTCTGGCTGACCGTTGCTGGTTTCATCAGTCTTTGTTTCTCGCTGTTTGTACCTGGAACGGGCGCTGATGCCCTGGGAGCAGGTGTGGGTTGGACGGTCTATGCGCCGCTCTCGACCACCGCGAACCCCGGGCCTGCGGTCGACTTTGCGATCTTCTCGCTTCACCTTGCTGGCGCAGGCTCGATCCTTGGTGCGACCAACTTCATCACCACCATTTTCAACATGCGCGCGCCGGGCATGACCCTGCACAAAATGCCGCTGTTCGTATGGTCGGTTCTGGTCACAGCGTTCCTGCTGCTGCTCGCCCTTCCGGTGCTCGCGGCTGCAATCACCATGCTGCTTACCGACCGTAACTTCGGTACGACTTTCTTCGATCCAGCAGGCGGCGGCGACCCGGTTCTCTACCAGCACCTGTTCTGGTTCTTTGGTCACCCAGAGGTTTACATCATGATCCTGCCGGGCTTCGGCATGATCTCCCAGATCGTCGCAACCTTTAGCCGTAAGCCGGTCTTCGGTTACCTCGGTATGGCCTACGCCATGGTTGCCATCGGTGTCGTCGGCTTCATCGTGTGGGCGCACCACATGTACACCGTCGGCCTCGACGTGAACACGAAGATGTACTTCACCGCCGCGACGATGGTTATTGCCGTCCCGACGGGCGTAAAGATCTTCAGCTGGATCGCGACGATGTGGGGCGGCTCCATGGAGTTCAAATCACCGATGGTCTGGGCGCTGGGCTTTATCTTCCTGTTCACCGTTGGTGGTGTAACCGGTGTGATCCTCGCCAATGGCGGTATCGATGATAACCTGCACGACACCTACTACGTTGTGGCGCACTTCCATTACGTGCTGTCGATGGGTGCAGTGTTCTCGCTGTTCGCGGCGTTCTACTACTGGTTCCCGAAAATGAGCGGCAAGATGCATAGCGAGCTTCTCTCGCATGTTCACTTCTGGCTGTTCTTTATCGGCGTGAACGTGGTGTTCTTCCCGCAGCACTTCCTAGGCATGAACGGTATGCCGCGACGTATCCCTGACTATCCGGAAGCCTTCGCTTACTGGAACCAGATCAGCTCGATCGGTTACATGATCATTCTCGCTTCGGTTGCCGTGTTCTTCGTGAACCTTGCCTACGCGTTCTTTGCGGGCCGCAAGGCAGAAGGGAACCCATGGGGCGAAGGTGCAACAACGCTTGAATGGACTCTCCCGAGCCCGCCGCCGTTCCACCAGTTCGAGACGCTTCCGGTGATCGAGGACCACCACGATTACCACGATCACCGTCCGTCGGCTCAGCCGGCCGAGTGATCGGAGCAGGGTGGGGCGCCTCCCACCTGCTCGACAAACCGAAACTTGAGGGGGCGCGCCGCGATGGTGCGCTCTCTCCCGATAAAGACACTGAAACCGAGTAAGAACCGTCCGATGGACACGACTGCAAACACAACATCGCTCCCGGCGGAATGGCGTGATTTCTTCACGCTGACCAAGCCGCGCGTGATGACGCTGGTGATCTTCACCGGCATTTGCGGACTGCTGGCGGCGCCGGGGACTATTCACCCGGTACTCGGCTTTACCGCGATCCTTGCGATTGCGATGGGCGCAGGCGGGTCGGCTGTCCTCAACCAGTGGTGGGAAGCGGATCTGGATGCGGGCATGAAACGCACTGCGACCCGCCCGATCCCGCAGGGGCGGATGAACCCGAATGACGCACGCGATTTCGGTGTCTTCCTCAGCTGTGTTTCGGTGGGTCTGATGGGCGTTGCCATTGGCTGGCTTGCCGCGATCTCGCTTGCCGCTGCGATTGTCTATTACGCCGTGATTTACACAATGTGGCTGAAGCCGCGCACGCCGCAGAACATCGTAATCGGTGGCGGCGCTGGCGCTTTCCCGCCTTTCATTGGCTGGATTGCGGTTACCGGTGAAATCACCGCGATGCCGGTCCTGCTGTTCGCGATCATCTTCATGTGGACGCCGCCGCACTTCTGGGCGCTCGCGCTGTTTGTTAAGTCGGACTACGCCAAGGTTGGCATTCCCATGCTGCCGGTGGTTGCCGGTGAGCGCTCCACGCGCATCCACATTATGGTCTACACCCTGCTGCTGGCTCCTGTCGCGATTGCGCCGTGGTTGATCGGTGGGACGAGCTGGGTCTATGGCTCGGTAGCGGTCGTGCTCTCGGTCTTGTTTGCTGTGCTGGCGCTGCCGGTGATGGCAGAGAACCGTACTGGCGACGATCCGCTCAAGCCGGAAAAGACGCTGTTCAAATTCAGCATCCTCTATCTCTTCATCCTGTTCGGCGCGCTGGTCGCTGACCGCGTGCTGGCAGCGCAGGGTGTAATTGCCGGGGGCATGTTCGCATGACGCCTGAAGAAGAGACAGAAGCCAAGCGTCGCCAGAAGAGCCGCAACCTTGTGGTTGCAGGCACGCTGTTGTTCTTTGTGGTGCTGTTCTACTTCATCACCATGGCACGGATTGGCGGTGCATCATGAGCACCGCGCAACCTAACCTTGACCAGCGTAACGCGAAGGTCGGCATCCTAGCCTTTGTCGGCGCGCTGGCCATGCTCGGCCTCGGATATGCTGCTGTGCCGCTCTACGACTTGTTCTGCCGCGTAACGGGCTTTGGCGGAACCACGCAGGTCGCTAACGAGACCGAAGCCGCACGCGCCGCAGCGACTGCGACCGGTGAGGAAATCTCGATCCGTTTCGACGCCTCGACTGCGAACAACATGCCGTGGGTTTTCGCTCCGGTCCAATCGACCGACACTGTTGAGATCGGCCAACGCGACCTTGCGAGCTACACCGCGCGCAACACAAGCAGCTTCGCCGTGACGGGCACCGCGACATTCAATGTCGAACCGGCGCAAGCGGGCAAGTATTTCCACAAGATCCAATGCTTCTGCTTCACCGAGCAGACGCTTGAGCCAGGGCAGGAAGTCAACATGCCCGTGCTCTATTACGTCGATCCCGCCATCCTTGAAGATGAGGTTATCGGCGATATCGAGCAAATCACTTTGAGCTACACTTTCCACCGCGCGAAAGAGGCCGTAGACTCGGCTCGTTCCAGCGCGAATTGATTACAACCATCCGAAGGTACGGGAACCAAGATTATGGGCGGTAAGGTAAACCACGATTATCACATTCTAGAGCCGGATATCTGGCCGCTGATCGGCTCTATGTCGGCAGTGACCTTCACCACAGGCCTAGTTTTCAACATGCATGAAATGTTCGGCTCTGCCGGATCGATCATCATGTATCTCGGTCTTGCCGGCCTTCTGGCTACCTTCTTCTTCTGGTTCCGCAACGTCGTCATCGAGGCCCAGCGAGGGGATCACACGCCAGTGGTCCAGCTGCATATGCGTTATGGCATGATCCTGTTCATCGCATCCGAGGTGATGTTCTTCGTGGGCTGGTTCTGGAGCTTCTTTGACTTTGCTCTGTTCCCCGCACCGTTAAGTGTTGAAGCCGCTGGTACTGCCGAACAGGTGACAACCAACGCATTCATTGGCGATAACACTGCGGGCCTCGGCACTTTGGTTCCGACCGGCATGGAAGTGCTGAACCCGTTCAGCCTCCCGCTGCTTAACACGCTGATCCTGCTGTGCTCGGGCACCACCGTAACCTGGGCGCACCACGCGCTGATCCACGGTGATCGTGAAGGCCTGAAACAGGGCCTTTGGGCGACCATTGCTCTGGGCGTACTGTTCAGCGCTATCCAAGCTTACGAATATAGTGTTGCGCCGTTCAACTTTGGCCAGAACACTTATTCCTCGGCGTTCTACATGGCGACCGGCTTCCACGGCTTCCACGTTCTGATCGGAACGATCTTCCTCGCCGTGTGCCTGTTCCGCGCTTACAAAGGCCACTTCACTCCGCGCCAGCACTTCGGTTTCGAAGCGGCAGCGTGGTACTGGCACTTCGTTGACGTTGTGTGGCTGTTCCTCTTCATCGCCGTCTACATCTGGGGCGGTTGGGGCGCTGAATTCCACTGATGCATCAGGACCAAGGTCCGACGGAAATTAAGGGGCAGCCGAGGATCTTCTCGGCTGCCCTTTCCGGTTTATGCCCCCGGTGCGGAGCGAAGACCCTGTTTGAAGGGCCAGCGCGTTTCGCCTTTCAATGCGACAATTGCGGGCTAAAGCTCGCCGAACTTGAGCGGGGAGGGCGGCTTGCCGGACCGGTGACGATACTGGTCGCGGCGGTGCTGATCGCCATTGCGCTCGCAATCGAGATTAACTTTCGCCCACCTTTGTGGCTGCAAGCCCTGGTATGGGCACCGGTGACGGTCGGTGTCGTTATCGGTGTTTTGAGGCTGCTCAAGACGGCTTTGCTGTATCGCCAGTATGAGATCGTTCAGGAGCAAGATGAGTGAATCGCATACCGATCATCCCTACCATTATCGTCATCGCGGCAGCGGGTGTGATGGTCTGGCTCGGCTTCTGGCAGTTGGGGCGGGCTGATGAGAAAGCGGAGCTGATTGCGCAGGCCGAGATCGCTCTTGCAGATGAAACAGCTGTTGCGTTTCCCGTGTCTGGTGATGATCGCCAAAAATGGTTTCGTCGTAGCGAGGTCGATTGTGTTCGAGTCCAGGGGATAGAGGCTAAAGCCGGCACTTCGGCAAAGGGGACAAAAGGATGGGTTCTACGAGCCACTTGCTCCAGCCCAAATAGCGAGGCGGCGTACTTCGTCGATCTTGGTTTTGCCCGAACACCTGCAACGCCTGAATGGTCTGGCGGTGCAGTCGCCGGGGTCATTGCCGAAGGACCGCGCCTTGTCGCTGATCCGCCAGTTGCCGATCTGCAACCGTTGGCCAGTCCCGATCCGAAGGATCTGCCTAACAACCACCTCGCCTATGCCGGACAGTGGTTTTTCTTCGCGCTGACCGCCCTATTGATCTACGGATTTGCGGTCCGCTCGCGGATGCGCAAGCGCGGCTAATCCACCGTCAAAAACCGCTTGCTTGCCCCGCGTGGCACGCGCCGCTATTCGCACTCGCACAATGGAATACATCTCCACCCGTGGCTCCGCGCCTACGCTCGATTTTGAAGGGGCTACGCTCGCTGGCCTCGCCTCTGATGGCGGCCTTTACCTGCCGCGCGAATGGCCGCGTTTCACCGAGGATCAGATTCGCGCCATGCGCGGGTGGCACTATGCCGAGGTGGCGGTTGAGGTCATGCGCCCGTTCGTCGGCGACAGCCTGACCGAGGATGAGCTGACGAGTCTGTGCAACTCTGTCTATCGCAGCGAATTCAGCCATGCAGCGGTCACTCCGCTGGTTCAGCTCGACGAGCAGAACTGGCTGCTAGAATTGTTCCACGGCCCCACGCTCGCCTTCAAAGATGTGGCGCTGCAAATGCTCGGGCGGCTGTTTCACACTTTCCTTGAGCGCCGCGATGAACGGCTGACCATTATCGGTGCGACGAGTGGCGATACTGGTTCGGCAGCGATCCGCGGAGTTACAGGGCTTGAGCGGGTAGAGATTTTCATGCTCCACCCCAAGGGCAAGGTGAGCGACGTTCAACGCCGCCAGATGACCACCGTCCGCGCGCCCAACGTTCACAACATCGCCATCGAGGGCAGCTTTGACGACGCACAAGCGCATGTGAAGCGGATGTTCGCGGATGAGGGTGTGACCAGCGCGTTAAACCTCGGCGCGGTCAACTCGATCAACTGGGCGCGGTTGATGGCGCAGGTGGTCTATTACTTTTATTCCGCGCTCCAGCTTGGCGCGCCGGATCGCAAGATTGCGTACAGTGTTCCCACCGGCAATTTCGGCGATGTATTCGCAGGTTATGTCGCGGCGCAAATGGGCCTGCCGATCGAGACCCTTCTGGTTGCAACCAACGTCAACGACATCCTCGATCGCGCCATCCAGAACGGCGACTATTCAGCGAGCGGCGTGACGCCCACGATCACCCCATCGATGGATATTCAGGTGAGCTCGAACTTCGAACGCCTGCTGTTCGATGTCGGCGGGCGTGATGGTGCGGCGATGGCAGCGCAGATGGCCGGCTTTGCCGATGCGAAGGCGATGCAATTGACCAATGCCCAGCGTAACGGAATGAAGGCGCTGTTCCGCAGCGGCAGCGTCTGCCAGGAAGAGACCTCTCAGACGATGCAATGGGCCCACCGAGCGAGCGGCGAGATCATCGATCCGCACACCGCCGTAGGTCTAGGTGCATCGCGTGACTTGATCGCGAATGGCGGGGTTGATCCTTCGACGCCGTTGGTGACGCTAGCCACCGCGCACCCGGCCAAATTTCGCGATGCGGTTGAACGCGCGGTTGGTGTACGGCCTTCGCTTCCAACCCGTGTGGGCGATCTGTTTGGGCGCGAGGAATTCTTCACCGAGTTGAGCGGCGATTACGAAGCAACCCGCGACTTCGTGTTGGAAAAAGCGGTCCGCTGATGGCGACGCTGACCCCTCAACCGTTGGTGATGGAGTGCGAAGGCTGGGATGCCTATCGCCTGCTCGACAGCGGGGCAGGGCGCAAATGGGAGGCGTTCGGCCCCTATTCCTTCATTCGCCCTGAGCCGCAGGCCCTGTGGCAGCCGCGCCGTGATGACTGGGACGCCGATGGTGAATTCGTGCCGGGTTCGGACGAGGATGGCGGCGGGCGCTGGGTGTTCAATCGGGAAGTGCCGACTGATGGGTGGGAATTGGCGTGGAACGAAGTGCGCTTCAACGCGCTGCCAACGCCGTTCCGTCACCTGCAGTTCTTTCCGGATATGGCTCCGGTTTGGGATTGGATGCGCGCGCAGTTGGGTGATCGAGACGACGCCGAGACGATGAACATGTTCGGCTATACCGGCCTCGGTTCGCTGGCGTTAAGTGGACACGGACGTGTCACCCATGTCGACGCGTCAAAGAAATCGGTGGCACAGGCACGCGAGAATGCGATGCTGTCTGGCATGCAAGACCGCCCGATCCGTTGGCTCGTCGACGACGCCGCCAAATTCGCCGGACGCGAGGTGCGCCGTGAAAACCGCTATGACGGGATCATCCTCGACCCGCCCAAGTTTGGCCGCGGACCGAAGAACGAAACATGGCGCTTGGAAGAAGGACTACCCGGCCTGATCGGTGATTGCTCACAATTGCTTGATGCCGATAGTCGGTTTCTGTTTCTCACAGTCTACGCCGTACGCATGAGCGCACTTTCCATCGCCGCTCTTCTCCGGGAGAAGTTGGCCCACCTGCCCGGCACAATCGAATTCGGCGATTTGGCCGTGCGCGAAGAAGGTGAGGGCGCGCGCCTCCTTCCCACAGCCATCTTCGCACGGTGGAGCAATGTGAGCTAAACGTGCTCGCAAATGACCATGACTCAATCCGATTCGCTTATCCTCGAAGTTGCCGATCTCGAAGTTGATGTCCTGACAGGCATATACTCGGAGGAAACCGGCAAGCCACAGCCGCTGCGTATGACAACGCAGGTTCGCTACGATGTAGCGGATCATTACGGTGCTGATACACCGCTCGATGCCAGCAAAAACTACATGGATATCAAGTTTGCTATGTCCGAGGGCCTGCCTGAAGGCGTGCACTTCAAACTGATCGAGGCGGTGGCCGATCATATTTGCGAAACGCTGTTCGTGCAGGACAAAAGGGTGCGGGCGGTGTCGGTCAAAATCATTAAACTGGCGATCGCCGAAGCAGGTGAGAAGATTGGCATTACGCTGCACCGCGAGCGTCCGGCGGAGTAGGTGGTGCAGGCGGTCCTGACCATTCACGACTTTCCAACTGACAGCTTGTCAGCGAGCCGGACCTTCTATGACAAGCACATCAATGAGGCGGCTGAACTGCTCGATCAGGGCGCCAATGAGGCGTTGGCGATCGTTTTGCCTATCGCTGGTCCCGACCATGATGACTGGCGACGCACACTCGCGGGCGATCTTGCTCGAGCGTACACTCCAAAGCGTGTGAATGTGGTTGGAGGTGTGGCAGGTGCAGAGCGCGATGCCATCCTCGCATATCTTGAAGGTGCGCCCGGCGTTACGGGACAGTATCTTGCCGCGCATGAGTGATTCTGCTGCGCCCTTGATTGACGCGTTTCAACGCCGCATCACCTACCTGCGCCTGTCAGTTACGGATCGCTGCGACCTGCGCTGCACTTATTGCATGCCCGAGCGGATGCAGTTTCTGCCGAAGAAAGAGGTGCTGACTCTCGAAGAACTGCATGATCTTGCGCTCGGCTTTATCGCGCGCGGCGTCACAAAAATACGTGTGACGGGCGGCGAGCCACTCGTCCGGCGCGATATCATAGACCTGTTCACCGCGCTTGGTCGGCAATTGGGCAAGGGACTCGAGGAGCTCACCCTCACCACCAATGCGACACAGCTTGCCGACAAAGCCGATGCACTGGCGAAAGCGGGCGTGAAGCGGGTCAACATCTCGCTCGATACGCTGGACCACGAGACCTTTGCGAGGCTTACGCGGCGCGATGCCTTACGGCAGGTGCTTGAGGGAATTGCTGCGGCGAAAGAGGCCGGGTTGAAGGTCAAACTCAACGCGGTCGCGCTAAAGGGCATCAACGAGCATGAATTGCCGGATCTGATCGCATGGGCGCATGCGCGAGGGCATGACGTGACACTGATCGAGGTCATGCCGCTGGGTGATGTGGATGAAGACCGGCTTGATCACTTTTTGCCTTTGAGCGCGGTTCGTGACGGGTTGGAGCAGCGCTGGGCTCTCACAGACTCCGCCACGACCACAGGCGGACCAGCACGTTATGTCGAAGTCGCTGAGACAGGCGGTCGGCTAGGCTTCATCACTCCTCTGACCAACAATTTCTGCGCAGGTTGCAATCGGCTGCGGGTGACCGCGACGGGGCAGCTTTATCCGTGCCTTGGAGGCAGTGAACGGGTCGATCTGCGCTCGGCGCTGCGGTCAGATGAGCCTGAGGCGAATCTTGCTCGCGCGCTTGATCAGGCCATGCGGATCAAACCCGAGCGGCACCATTTCCGCATGGATGAGCGCGGCGCGGAGCCGGCTCAGCCGCGCCATATGTCGATGACGGGGGGTAGATCCAGTGTCCGTAACAATCCTCTTTCTAGGTCCCTTGCGCGACATGGCGGGCGAACAATCGCGTGCGGTTGATGGTCCGCTTTATTGGCAAGGGTTACTCAAAGCGGTTGGCCCCGAAATCGCCGAACAACTTCAGCAAGAACGGGCCAATGTCGCCTGTGCAGGTAAGGTATTAGCGGACAAGACTGCGCTCAAAGCAGCGGATGGTGAAGAAGTGGCGCTCCTGCCTCCTGTCTCTGGCGGTTGAAGCTCGATGTATTATGAACTCATTCGATTGGTCGAAGAGCCATTCAATCCCAGCGAGGCAATCCAAGAGACCTCGCGATCCGTGTCAAGGGTCGGCGGAGTGGCAAGCTTCACCGGGATCGTTCGAACCGATGGTGAAGTCGAGGCGCTTGAGCTCTCGTACTACGAGCCGCTTACGCTGAGTGGCATGGAAGACATTGGCGGTGAGGCTTGCGTCCGGTTTGATCTTGAATCGATCACGATCATTCACCGAGTTGGCCATATGCTACCCGGTGAACCCATAGTGTGCGTGGCTGCCGCCGCGCAGCACCGCCGCGGGGCGATTGAGGCTGTCGACTTTTGCATGGACCATCTCAAAAGCGCAGCGTGGTTCTGGAAGCGCGAGAAGCGCGCTGGCGCTTGGCATTGGATCGAACCGCGCGCTGAAGACTACGCTGACCTCGCCCGCTGGCGCGAAAAATCCCGCAAGATCCACTCAATTTGATGCAGATCAAGGAAGCGCGCCGACCGCTGCTCTAATTCTCCTCCCAACGAAGGAGAACACGCATGAGCAAACAGGTTCACGATATCATCGCTCGCGGCGACGCACGTGTCGTCGAGGCCCCACAAGCCGCGCGCCATCAGGTTGAGGTCGATCGCAATTTTGAGCTTCCGACTGCTCTCTATGCTGCGACAGCGGGTCTTTATCTCGGCTTCATCGCGATCATGGCGGCGGCGTTTGGCAATCCCGTTCTGGTCATCCCGATGGTGATCTTCGCGCTGTTCATTGTGGCGGCGTTCGGTGTGCCGACTATCTGGGTGAAGCTTAAGAGCAATGCGTTGGACGCAAACGAGAGCGTACCGATGACTGCCGGTAAATTTCAGAATGACGGCATTATGACCAACACCGGACGATGCGCTCCGCGCGATGCAGCGGTTCAGGTGCTGATCCTGCCAGTCTTGATTCTCTTTTGGGGATTGGCCGCTGCCATCATTGCAGTGCTGGTCTGAAGAGCTTTAGGGGTTTTCGAGAGGGCCAGTCCCAGGTCTTCCGGAAATATCCTGTAGGAGCGCGGGGTCGATAATCTCGATCCCGCGTTTTCCTTTGCGCTTGATCGCTCCGATATCTTCTAGCTCGCCCATTTTGCGGCTGACTGTCTCAATCGTCAGGCCGAGCATATTGGCGATCTCACCGCGCGTCAGCGGCAGATCAAATTCGCTTACAAGATGACAAGGCGAATGGCTGGCTGCAGATCCGAAATCATGTAACAGCGCGGCCAGGCGTGCCTCCGCGCTGAAGTGGCCGGTCAATTCCAAAAGACTACGCGTGGCAAGCAAATCTTCTTGGCTACGGCGCAATAACGCGCGGGCGAGGGCTGGATAATCATCCAGCGCACGCTCGATATTACCTTTGGCAAAGGTGCAAAGCTTGCTTTCGGTCAGGGCGACAACATCGTGATGGGCAAAAGGCGCGAACAGCTCGCCTACAAAGCCAGCCGGATGAACCAGCGATAGGATCTGCTCATTGCCATCGGCATCGATTGCGGAGACCTTGAGGGCCCCTGATATCAGTGTTGCGCAAGCCGCTTTTTCGTCCCCCGCCGCGAACAACATTTCTCCGCGTTTAAGGCTCCTTGTCCGACCCGCCGCGGCAAGGGCTTCACGCTCCTCCTCATCGAGGACCGAGCACGCGGCGCTGTCTTTGACCGGGCAAGAGGCGCATTGAAGGTTCATCGTCCAAGGATGCCCCACAAGCTCGAAAGCGTCTGATCTTGCTCGGTGACGAGCTGCAAAACTTCGGCATGAGCCGCTTGCGCATCATCGGCCGGTTCAAGCCGGTTAGTCCGCTCGGCAATAAGGATATCGAGGTCAGCGAGCACCAGTTCTGTCTGGCTACGCAGAGAGGTCAGGTCAGCAAGCGCAATAAGCGCATTGCCACGGGCATCGCTGCCGAGTCCGCTGCCACGCGCTCCCGACACAAGACGACGCACGCTGGGCGTGCGAGAAAGGAATGCGCCATTTGATGCCTTAGCCTCCGCGACAAGTGTTGTGACGCTTTTGTCCGGGCTGTTGTCCCGAATCGTAAGGGCGACCGGCTCCACGGCTGGACCGGCAGAATACTCGCCACTCACTCGCTCGACATCGCGGACGGCGAGTGATGGGTACTTCCCGCTGTTGCCGGCACATGCGGCGATGAGCAAGGCGCATACCGAAGCGGCGCAAATCTTGGAATAGGGAGGTTTCATGATCTGCTTCTGAATTAGCACGTTGCCAGCCTATGGCAAAGCGATCTCAAGAGCCGCAATTGTCGTATTTTCTGCGGACCTTTGCGTTGACTTGCCGCGCTGTTTCCCTTAACGGCACGCTTCTTTCCGGCGCTGCATCGTTGCGGCGCCGCACAGCTGTCCGGTCTGCATGGGTAGAATCAGGCGCCCGGACAAAGCCAAGATTGAGAGTATAAAGCCATGTTCGCAGTAGTGCGCACGGGCGGCAAGCAGTACCGAGTTGCCGCCGGAGACAAGATTGCCGTTGAGAAACTCGCTGGTGAAGCGGGCGACACTGTCACGTTGGGTGACGTCCTTCTCGCAGGCGAAGGCGATTCGATTGCCGACGCTTCGAAAGTGACCGTTTCGGCAGAAATCATCGCTCAGGCGAAGAGTGAGAAGGTCGTCGTTTTCAAGAAGCGTCGTCGCCACAACTATCGCCGTAAAGCTGGCCACCGTCAGCAGATGACGCTGCTGCGCATCACTGACGTGGGTGCTGGCAAGAAGGCTCCGGCCAAGAAAGCTGCTCCTAAGAAGGAAGCGGCTCCCAAGGCTGAAACCGAAGCCAAGAAGGCTCCTGCCAAGAAAGCAGCTCCGAAAGCTGCCGCTGCAAAGAAGCCAGCCGCAAAGAAAGCACCGGCGAAAAAGGCTCCGGCCAAAAAAGCCGCTGACAAGAAATAAGGGATAGCGAACCATGGCACATAAAAAAGCAGGCGGTTCATCACGCAACGGTCGCGACTCAGTCGGTCGTCGCCTTGGAGTGAAAAAGTTCGGTGGCCAAGACGTGGTCGGCGGCAACATCATCGTGCGTCAGCGCGGCACCAAATTCTATCCGGGCACCAATGTCGGCATGGGCAAGGATCACACCCTCTTCGCACTCGGAGACGGCGTGGTGCGATTCCACAAAGGCAAACTCGGCCGCAAATTCGTGTCGGTAGACATGATTGCGGAAGCAGCCGAATAACCGGACGGTTCAAGAAAAGGATCGTCCAACGGGGCGGTCCTAGCCGGAGACACCAACCGGCAGCGTAGAGGGAGAAGGGCCACCCCGAATGCCGGGGGAGCCGTCTCCCTCTTCTCGTTTCTCCCTCGAAATGCCGTGGAATAACATTTCGCGGCAACGAATTTGTCATGCGCGGTCACTAGGCGGCGCGTCGAGAGGGAGAAAACCCGTGTTTCATCGCAGCGAACGCTTGCTGTTAAGACCGATCTGGCCGGAAGACTGGCGGGGCGTCCTTGCCGGGATCGCCGATCCTGCGATCGTGCGCAATCTTGCACGCGCTCCGTGGCCCTATGGTGAAGATGACGCACGTGCCTTCACAAAGCTGCCGGTTGAGCCTGCCTTCCCGCGTTTCCTTGTCACCCGCGCCGAAGATGCGCAGGTCGTCGGCTGTATCGGTATAGACCCGTTGAGCGATGATGAACGCCCCAATACCTTTGCGGTGGAAATGGGTTATTGGATCGCGCGCTCGTTTTGGGGGCAGGGCTTTGCAACCGAGGCAGGCGAGGCGGTTCTGCGCATAGCCCGCACGCTTGGCTATCGCGAAGTCGTCGCTTCCCACTTTGTGGACAATCCCGCATCGGGCCGAGTGCTTGAGAAGCTGGGCTTTGAGCCCACCGGTCGCGTCCTGGCTCGTCACAGCTGCGCTCGCGGTGAAGATGCCGACACAGTGGAATTCAGCCGCTTGATCGATGCCGAAGGTGTGTTTGCGCAACGCGCAGCCTGAGCTGGCGCTTGTCCAACACGCTGCAAAGGCTTAGTCCTTTGACGTAATGAAAGACCGCAAAAGACTAAGTCCAGAAGAATCGCGTTTGGCCGCTTTGGAAGCTGCGCGTGGCCTTCTGATTGAGGCCGGACCACAATCGGTAACGCTTAAAGCCGTGGCCTCACGGATAGGGCGTACCCACGCCAACCTGCTGCACCATTTCGGTTCGGCTTCGGGCCTACAAAAGGCTCTGGCCGGGCACTTGGCAACGACGGTGTGCGATTCGATCATCGACGCTGTCCATGCGAGCCGTGCAGGTCTCGGGTCAGCGCGTGAGGTAGTGGATATGGCCTTTGACGCTTTCGATCGTGAAGGTGCTGGTGCGCTGACAAGCTGGATGCTGCTGACGGGCAACGAGGACGCTCTCAATCCGATCATCACCACCATTCACGAGCTGGTCGATGAAATCGCACCCGAAGAAGCCGGACATGGCGGTGATGAAATGCACGTGCATAAAGACACGCTGAGCCTTGTCCTTCTCGCCTTGGGAGACGCCCTGATGGGCGCGGCACTGGCGAAATCACTTGGGTTGCCGCGCGACACTGCTCGCGAACGCGCGCAGCAGAACCTCGAAGCATCAATGGCCAAGCACTACGGCTGATTACTCGGAGATGGCCGCGCGCTGCCATTCAGGTAGCGTCGACTGATCGAGGTCAGCAACACGCAGATGATCGACGGCCAGATCGAACTCGGGATAAGCGGCCTTTCGCCGTTTTGCGTTCGATTGGCTTAGCGGCACCACCACCAAGCGGCGATTGACCTTCTGGCGCCAGTTCATCCGCGCGGTGTTTTCCTGTCCGACGTAGCAGCCTTTCTCGAAGCTCACGCCGTTCAACTCGACCGCGTTGGTTTCCAGCCAAAGGATATCGCCCATTTCTGCGCTGCCCTCGGGCACCCCTAAGGCAAGACGGTGGGCGTGATAGGCGGGGCTCGCGTCTTCTTGAGCATCGACTGACACGACGGCTCTGTACCCAAGCTTGGCAAATCGCGGGTCTGCGACCGCGTCTTCGAAAGCCTCCAACGACCAAGCGGTGGCTAGCGTCTCGTCGCGGCCAATTTCGATCTTGCGACGCAGGCGATAAAGCGAGAGGCGCTTTGCTAGATCATCTGCGACCTCCGCCTCGCAATCGATCAGCACGCTTCCGTTCCCGCCATCCCAAACGAGAAAATCGAACATGCACTTGCCCTGGGCAGAGAGAAGCGCGGCGTAGACTGGTAGGTCACCCGACACATCATTGGTGACCAAACCTTGCAAAAACGCGCGGACATCCTCGGCTGGATCAAGTGGTTTTAGACGGACAATTGCCCTGTGTTCGAGATGCTTGGCGGTCATTGTTGCTTCAATCTCTTCGCTATACTCTCAGCGAGCCGCTGACCTAGCTGCGGACCCTGTTCGGGATAGAGATAGGGTTCGATCATCTCCGCTTCCATAAGCAGCAATGCGCCGCGTTCGCTGCGCAGCATATCGATGCGGGCATAGAGCGGAGTGTCGAAGGGTAGGTTGTCGAGGATCGCCGTGGCCTCATCGACCTCGTCTGCACTTGGCTCGTGGGCCTTTTCGGTGCCGCCATACATGGATTGGATTCGGTATTCGCCATCCGCAGCACTCTTGCGCAGTGTGTGGCTCAACTCGCCATCGATGAAGATGAAACTCAATTCGCCTTCCGTGGCAATTGCCGGCAGAAACGGTTGCAGCATTGCAGCATGGCCGAAGCGCCAATCTTCGTCGGGCAAATCGTCTTTCTCGATCAATTCCTGACCCAGGGCGCCCGCACCGATCTGGCGTTTCACCACCAGTTTCTCGCATCCGAAATAGTAGAACGCCTCGTCCAACTCCGATCGGCCTACATCGGCGTGCCACAAGGTGGGAATGATCCGCGCGCCCGCCTCTTCCAGCTCGCGAAGATAGGTCTTCGAGGAGTTCCACAACACCAGATCAGGATCGTTGCAGACCGTTATCCCGCTTTCCCGAAGCACTTCCAGCTTGGCGAGGAATTCGGTGTCCTTGTCCTGATAGTTCCACGCCGTGCCCAGTAGAACGAGATCAATCCCATCAAAAGCTTCGAGCGGCGTCTCCCAGTCGATCACTTTCATGTCGAAGCTGTGATTGGCAAAGGCTGGCTCTAGCGCGTTGACCATATTGTCATGCTCAAAAGCATCGCTACGCCGCTGTCCTGCCCCGGGTAAAGTGGTTTCGCAGGCGAGAAATCCGATAGTTGGCATGGCATTCGCCGTAGCTGTGTCGAAGCCCACTGGAAAGAGTGGTCAGGCCGGACTAGGGGACAAGCCATGAGCGATACGATCACAATCCGCCGACCCGATGACTGGCACCTGCATTTCCGCGATGGAGACATCATGCGCGGCGTGGTGCCGTACACAGCGCGGCAGTTCGCCCGTGCGATTGTGATGCCTAACCTTACACCGCCGGTGACCACGACTGCGCTGGCCGCCGCCTATCGCGAGCGAATTCTGGCGGCAGTGCCGGCGGGAGTGGACTTCACCCCGCTGATGACATGCTACCTTACCGACACCACCGACCCGGATGATCTGGCGCGGGGTGCAAGCGAGGGCGTGTTCACTGCCGCAAAGCTCTATCCGGCTAACGCCACCACCAATTCGGCGTCGGGCGTCAGCGATGTTGAGAAGATCTTTCCCGTGCTGGAGCGGATGGAGGTCGAAGGAATCGTCCTTTGTATCCATGGCGAGGTGACCGATCACGATGTCGATGTGTTTGACCGCGAAGCAGAATTCATCGAGCGCCACATGCGCGGGATTGTCGTGAATTTCCCGAAGCTTAAAGTCGTGTTTGAACATATTACGACAGCTGATGCGGTCGCGTTTGTTGAACAGGCGGGAGAGAATGTTGCCGCGACGATCACGCCGCAGCACCTACATATCAACCGAAACGCCATGCTAGTCGGCGGGATTCAGCCGCACAATTACTGCCTCCCCGTCGCCAAGCGCGAGACGCACCGACTGGCGCTACGTAGGGCGGCGACTTCGGGTTCGCCTAAGTTTTTCCTCGGCACTGATAGCGCACCACATCTGCGCGGAGACAAAGAAAGTGCGTGCGGATGTGCAGGGATCTTTGGCGCCCCTTATGCGCTCGAGAGCTACCTCACCGTGTTCGATGAAGAAGGTGCGCTCGAGCATTTCGAAGCCTTTGCCTCGCTCAATGGCCCGACCTTTTACGGTCTGCCGGTCAATAAAGAGAGCGTTACGCTAGAGCGCGCCGAGGTGCTGGTGCCTGACGAATTAGTATTGGCGGGCGCCACCATCGTACCTTGGCACGGCGGTGGTACTATCGGCTGGAAATTCGTCGGTTAGGCAGCGGCTTTCGCGCGGCGGGTGCGGGTCCATAGGTCGGCTATGAAAATTGCGACTGCTGTCCAAATCAGAATAAAACTGCCCAGCTGGGCAGGTTTCAAATCTTCGCCAAACACGGTCAGGCCTAGCAGAAAGACGATCGTAGGCGCGAGGTACTGAATGAAGCCGAGTGTCGAGTAATTCATCCTCCGCGCGGCAATTGCAAAGAGCAGGAGCGGAACAGCAGTGACCACGCCAGAGAAGGCAATCACCGCACTCAGGAACAGGTCATCGCCGAATGCAGGACCCGCTGGGCTCATCGCATACCACGCCACAATTGCGCTCGCGGGAAGAAGTAAGATCGCGCTTTCGATGGTAAGGCCGGGGAGTGATCCAACATCAACTTGTTTTCGAACAATACCATAAAGGCCAAAGCTGAAAGCGAGGCTGAGGCTAATCCAGAGCGTCGTCAGCGCGCCGGCCGCTAGCAATGCGACCGCCGAGAAAGCAATCGCGACCGCCAACCACTGCCATCTGGACAGCCGCTCACCCAGCAGGACTGTTCCTAGAAGCACGTTCAACAGCGGGTTCAGATAATAGCCAAGGCTCGCCGCATAGACTTGGTTCTGCATGATCGCCCAAATGTACACGAACCAGTTGATCGCGATCAGTGTCGCGCTGGCGAATAGCGCCAGCATAGTCCGCTTGTTCGCCAAAGCGCGCTTCAGCTCCGGGAACTGCTTTCGAAGCGCGATAATCAAAAGGCAGAACGGCAAGGTCCAAATAATCCGCCAGCCGACAAATTCGAACGGCGGGACGCTTGTCACCAGCAACAGATAAAGCGGAAGAATGCCCCAGATCAGATAGGCGCCAAGCGCGGCGGGCAGGCCGGATGGCTGGCTCTCCGCCGCGGCGGGAGATGAGGCGGCGGGATCTATCATAGGCTTTGCCACGTAATGTGCCCGCCATCGCGGTGCAAGCACGTGGCCGGATACAACTCGCAACCTTGATGAATGCCCGCTTTCACCTCCGATGCGACCGCGTTCAGCCAGTCCCTCCTATAGATGAACAACAGATTCGGGAGGGCCGTGGCATCCACCACCACCACGCTGCTGTTCTCCCGCACGACCTTGGGTCATTCCCACCAATGGCCTAGGCGCGGCATCCACCAGCCGCGGAGAGCGCTCTCATGCCGGAAACGGTATGGGGGCGTTTTCGCTTTCTCCGCCCATAAGAATTGTTTCACTGCGAAAGCGTAATATTAACCAAGCGCAGCCTATGGCCCCCGCTATGCGAATTCGTGCTGCATTCTTGGCTGTGATCGGTGCTTTGGCGCTTGGGTCGTGCGACGATGTTGTGGTGGATGGTGAGTATGGCACAATCGCCGACACTTCGGATCCGCTTCTGGCGCGCGCGCTCAACGATCCTATCATGGTGGATCCTGATCTCGCATATCGCAATCAGGCCAATGCAGCGCTGACCATCCGTTACGACCATGCCCTGCCACCGCATATGTCTACCACCGAGAGCGCAGAAGCCGCACTTGAGGCAGCACGCCGAGAATTGCTGGTGGGAGGATCGATCAACGAATTGCCGGTGGCGTCACAGGCATCGCAGGGTGAGCCGCTCGCGCTGGGCATGACAGCACAAGATATTATCGCTGTCACTGGCGCACCTGCACGCTGCGCAAGCACCATCAATGAAGGCTTGGTCTGGGCGTCGCGCATGCCCGACCCTGCGCGAATCATGCCGCACGGCATGGCGATGCAGGCGGCGGGTGCAGAGACGGACGGATGCAACATCCGGATCGTGCGCTATGTAACTCCCGCCGCGACCGAAGACGTTCTGCGGTACCACTTTACCCGTGCCGCACGTGCCGGAATGACCATCAACCGGTTTAGCAAGCCAGAAGAAATCCTGATCGCGAACCGTGGCAGCCAACATTTCAAGGTCTACGCGCGGCCCGGTCAGGGCGGCACTAGCGCGGTTGATCTGGTTTACTGGCGTCGCTGACGTTTAGTCTTTGAGGCCTACGCCGATATTGGCGCGCGGTTGCTCCATCTCGGTGCTGGCCACTGGATAGGCGCAATAATCCGCTGCATAATATGCCGCCGGGCGATGATTGCCGGACAGTCCGATCCCGCCGAATGGTGCGCTGGACGATGCACCATTGGTCGGGCGGTTCCAGTTGATAATGCCTGCACGGATATTGGCCCAGAAGCGCCCATAATCTTCTGGTGAACCGCCAATCAACGACGCCGACAGACCGAATCGGGTGTTGTTCGCTTCTGTAATGGCAGCATCAAGGTCAGGAACACGGATCACTTGAAGAACCGGTCCGAAAAGCTCGATGTCGGGCCGATCCGCTATACTTGTCGTGTCAATTATGCCCGGCGTTAAGAAAGGCTTGTCGGGTTGGGTGCGCCGCAGATGGCTCAAAGCCTTACCGCCAGCAGTAACCAATGCGAGAAAGCTTTCGCCCAGACGTTCTGCCGTGTCGTTGTCGATCACAGGACCCATAAACGGCTGTGGCTCATCCATGGGATCGCCGATCAACAGCTTACGGGTCAGTGGGATCAGCTCATCCATGAGCGGCTGATAGAGGTGTTCCAGAACGATCAGGCGCCGAGCGGCGGTGCAACGTTGGCCCGCTGTGGTGAAGGCACTTTGCACGATCAGAGTTGCAGCATCGGCGAGCTTCGGTGTGTCGATCACAACAATCGGGTTGTTGCCACCCATCTCCAGCGCGACGATCTTGCCCGGATTAGCGGCCAGCTTGCGGTTGATCGCAATACCCGCTTGCGCTGAACCGGTGAAAAGCACTCCGTCGACACCGGGGTGCGCGACCAGCTCTTTGCCTTCTTCGGGACCGCCCAGCACCAGCTGAACCACATTTTCGTCAATACCCGCCTTGTGCATGCAGCGAACAAGCATCTCGCCGACCGCAGGGGCTTTTTCCGATGGTTTGAAAAGCACTGCATTGCCGGCGATCAGCGCGGGAACCATGTGGCCGTTCGGCAAGTGTGCGGGAAAGTTGTACGGGCCAAGCACAGCCATCACGCCATGCGGTTTGTGGCGTACTGAAGCCGTGCCTTGTAACGCGCTGTCGAGGCGCTTCTTACCGGTGCGTTCGGCATAGGCGTTGACCGAAATATCGACTTTGTTGACGACCGCATCGACTTCGGTGCGCGCCTCCCAAAGAGGCTTGCCTACCTCTTTCGCGATCAGTTCCGCCATTTCATCTGCGCATTTGCGCACCTCGTTGGCAAAACGACGCATGAGTTCGATACGATTGGCAAGCGGGCGAGCGGCCCAATCAGTCCAAGCCCGGCGGGCCCTGCTTACTGCTTCGCTGACATTCCCTGGCTCACCACGCCACAATTCTTCGCCCGTTGCCGGTGCGTAAGAAATCAGGGTCGTTTCTTTAGTGGTCGTTGTCACAATCGAGGCCAATAGCTGAACTGCATGAGCCGGTAAGCATGGTCTTGCAAAAAAGCAAAGCGGTTAGGACGATTTTACATATTCGATCTTAACCATTCATCGGGGATTGAGCGTGGCCCCGCGAAATGGGCGGCGGACCGAGAGCCTCTGCCATTCGGCGCAAATCAGAAACTTTCTGTTCCAGAGCGGACCAATCATCATCGCGATCGATGCGATCCCAAATAGCTTCAACCTCTTCAATTACCATGCTTTGCGGTGCGTCGTCGGTCCAGTAGTCGTGGGTGCTTTCGACGGCTGAGTATTCCTCAAAGGCCGCGCACAATTCGCCCTCTGTCTCCTTGCCGCCGCGATGATTGAAAAAGAATGCATCGGGTTGGGTCTTGGTCTCGCGCATTTCTTTTTCACAGGCTGCAACCAGCGCGGTATCGGCTTCGATACCGCGTTGTTCCACGCCAAGCCTCCAGCACCAGCGGCGCGCGATGGCTTCCATGTATAGCGGACCGAATCGATTCAGCGCGGCAATCAGAGGCTCGCTGTCTGCCAACAGTCTCAGCGCGACAGCCAATTGCCCGCAATTCCAGTGTATCGCTTCGGGCTGGCGGCCGAACGCGTAAAGCCCTTGATGATCGAAATACGCGGCGGTGAAGCCCGGCTCCCAGGCGGGCAGCCAGCGCCAAGGGCCGTAATCAAAGCTCTCGCCCGTAATATTCATATTGTCGGTGTTAAGCACGCCGTGGACGAAGCCAGCGGCCATGTAACTCGCCGCCAGATCGGCCATTCGCTCGACGACCTGGTGCATCAGGATCACCGCGGGCTCATCGCGTGCGGGTGCATCCTTCGGCGGCATCGGACCCGGGAACTGTTCGAGGCAATAGGCAATCAGCGCTTCCATTTGCTCGCTTTCTTCATGCGCGAGCAGGCGCTGGAAGGTGCCTATGCGGATATGCGAATGGCTCAGCCGCACCATAACTGCAGAGCGTGCGGGCGAAGGCTCGTCATTGCGTTCCAGCGCTTCGCCGGTTTCGATGACGGAAAAGGTCTTGGAGGTGTTGACGCCGAGCGCCTCGAGAAATTCGGTAGCGAGAATTTCCCGCACCGCGCCTTTCAAGGTGAGACGTCCATCGCCGCTGCGACTGAACGGCGTTTTACCCGAACCCTTGGTGCCAAGATCCATGAGGCGACCGTCGCGATCGCGCATTTGCGCAAACAGGAATCCACGACCGTCGCCGATTTCCGGATTATACACGCGGAACTGATGGCCGTGATATTTGAGCGCGAGGGGTTGGGGCAGGTTGCCCTCCAACGGTTCAAACCGGCCGAAATGTCTGGCCCATTCTTCGTCATTCAACCCCGAAAGTCCGACACTTGCCGCCGCGCGATCATTGCGAAAGCGGATTTTGGTCTCAGGAAAGTCGGCGGATTGGACGGGCGAACCCAGCCAATCAGCCAAAGTTTCGATAGCGGGGTCTGGCTGATAATCAGCAGGTTGCGGTTCAGCGCTCATGCAGCGATATTGGGGGTAAGCGGCGCGCGGTTCAACCGGTGGCCAGTTAGATCAGGGGAACACTGCCTCGCATGGGTACGAATTACACAGACCGAAGCTGGACCAGCAGCGACGGGCTAAACCTCCACTTTCGCGATTATGCGGGGCCGGAGGGCTATGACGGCCCGCCGGTGTTGTGCATGCACGGCCTAACGCGCAATTCACGCGATTTCGCCGATCTCGCCGACCACTTATGCAAGACGCACCGCGTAATCGTGCCCGAAATGCGTGGACGCGGGATGAGCGATTACGCGCCCGATTCCGACACCTATAACCCACTGGTCTATGTCGCGGATGTCGAGAAGCTTCTGGCCGAGGAGGGGATCGAGCAGTTTATCTCCATCGGAACTTCGATGGGCGGACTGATGACCATGATGCTTGCCGCAGCTAAACCGGGTCGGATCATTGCATGTGTGTTGAACGATATCGGCCCCGAAGTTGAGACTTCGGGTGTTGCGCGGATTTCCGGCTATGTCGGGCAAGGTAAAAACTATCCAACGTGGCTGCATGCCGCGCGATCACTAAAGAATGTGCACAGCGCTGCTTTTCCCGACTACGATCTCGATCAATGGCTGGAAATGGCCAAGCGGACGCTGGTGGTGAACAAGAATGGCCGTGTCAGCTACGACTACGACATGGCGATTGCCGAACCTTTCTCAAAGCCGGGCAATGCTGCCCCCGACAACCTCTGGCTGGCTTTCGAAGCGTTGCGTGATGTGCCGATGGTGCTTCTTCGCGGGGAATTGTCCGATCTTTTGAGCGAAGCGACCGTTGTGCAGATGGCGGCGCGCAACCCCGCAATGCGCGCGGTCACGATAACACGGGTGGGGCATGCGCCCACGCTGGATGAGCCGGAAGCACGCGACGCAATTGATGCTTTGCTGGGGTCCGTGAAATGAGCACCCGAAGCGCACCCAAGATGGGCGTGAAGAAGCGTGCCTCCAAAAAGGCGGCGTCAAATAACGAAGACTTGCCCGAAAACGCGCCGCGCATCCTCCATTGCCATTCGACTTTTGCCGCCGGCGGAAAAGAGCTGCGTGCCGTGCAGTTGATGAACGCGTTTGGCCGTACGTTGCGGCACAGCGTGGTCTCTGCTGTGCCCGGTCAATACGGAGCGCATCAGCATCTGAACAAAGCGGTCAAAGTGACCTATCCGCGCAAGTTCCCCTCACTTCAGGGGCTCCCAACACCAGGAAGGCTTGCGGAAATTGCCAAGGCTTTAAAGCCTTACGACTTGATCCTGACGTATAACTGGGGCGCGATGGATGTCGTGATGGCGCATACGATGTTCGCCAAAAACATGGATCTTCCGCCGCTGATCCATCACGAGGATGGCTTTAACGAGGACGAAGCCAGCGAACTAAAACTGCGCCGCAATGTGTTCCGCCGTGCGGCTCTCAGGCGTGCGTCAGCGTTGGTCGTTCCCAGCATGCGATTGGAGACGATTGCTCACAGTGTTTGGGGTCAGCCACATGATAAGATCATGCGCATACCGAACGGGATCGACACCAATGCATTTGCCAAGAAACCGAACCCGAGCACGCTGCGTGTGATCAAACGGAAAGGCGAGCTTTGGATTGGCACGCTGGCCGGATTTCGAGCAGTGAAGCAGCTTGATGAGCTGGTCATCGCAGTCTCGAAACTGCCCGAAAACTGTCAGCTTGTTCTGGTGGGTGATGGCCCGGAACGTGAAACCATCGCAAACGTCGCTGACTCGCTTCACCTTTCGCACCGTGTGCATATGCCAGGTGCGGTCACAGACCCGTCACAGGTCGTCGGTCTGTTCGACATTTTCGCTCTGTCTTCGGCATCGGAGCAATTCCCGCTCTCCGTCGTGGAAGCGATGGCAGCTGGACTGCCCGTGGCCGCACCCGACGTCGGAGACATTCGCGATATGGTCTCAGAACCCAATCAGGGACTGATCGCTCCAGCCGGAGACACTTCCGCTCTTGGAGAGGTCCTCAGCAAACTGGTGTCAGATCCGGAATTGCGGGCCGAACTGGGAGCTGCGAACAAGGCCCGTGCACGCGAGCTGTTTGATGAAGGCACTATGGTTGAGCACTATCGCAAGCTGTATTCTGGCGCGTTAGGGCGCGATTTTTAAGGGACAGCATTGCCACCTTGCTTGCATGGCATTGCGGAAGCGCGCTCACCTGCCTAAAGCACCGCCAACAGACCCATTTGATGAGGAACCGAGCTCCGTGGCTCTTACCCCGACTGATCCGAACAAGAACGGCGAAAACGAAGACGCTCCTAAACTGTCCGCAGAAGATGAAATCGCAATGCGCGAAATCGACGAAGCGGTCCGCAAGGATGACGCTGAGGAGTTCGCGAAGAAATATGGCCTCCCCATTGGCGGAGCTCTCGCTGTTTTTCTCGCCGCTTTAGGCTTCTATCTGCTCTATTGGGTACCTTCTCAGGAAGGGGCTTTGGAGAGCGAGTCTGAAGCCATCGTCAAATCACTCGATGCCACCCAGCAACGCGATTTCGACGCGGCGATCGAAGAACTTGGCAATATGACTGAGTCCGACACGCCGGGTGCTCGCACTTCGGCGCGGTTTATCTTGGCAGGTGCCGCTTTGGAGCAAGAGCGCTTTGATGATGCGGTTGCTCTCTACAAACAGATTGCTGATGACGAGGAGGCGCCCGCAGCGATGCGTGATATGGCCCGTATCCGTGAAGTCACCACCAACTATGATGATCGCAAGCCAGAGGACATCATCGCTCGCCTGAAGGATTTGGCTGTTCCAGGAAACGCGTTCTTCGGAAGCGCGGGGGAATTGGTTGCCATCGCGCACCTTGAAGCGGGTGATAAAGATAAGGCCGGGGCGCTGTTTTCGTCCATGGCGAAAGATGAAGACCTGCCAGACACACTGCGCACCCGATCGCGGCAGATGGCGGGCCTATTGGGGGTCGATGCGATTGAAGATGTCGATCAATTGCTCGAAGACGAGGGAGTGACCTCACCGGAGGGGAATGGTGAGGAAGCCGGCACGGATGGTGCACAGGATCAGTAAATGTCCTGGCAACTTTTGGTTGGCTAGACTTCCGAGATAATTTGGACGGATACTTACGAATGCGAATTTCTGCGAAACATTCCGCACTGATTGCCGGTGCTCTTGCAGCATTGGTTACCGGTTGTTCGGGCGACGATAACAAGCGGACAACGCCCACAGTTGGCGAGCGGATGCCTATCCTGTCACGTATCGAAAGCGGAACGACGGTTGACCCGGCTCTGGCTGGTGTCTCCGTGGTCCTGCCTCCAGCGGTAGCGAACCCGGAGTGGGCTCAAGTTGGTGGATCGGCGAGCAAGTCATACGGCCATTTGTCGCTTCCCGAAAACCCGACCAAGGCTTGGACAGCGAGCATCGCTGGATCGACTGATCGCGTCCGTCTTGGCGCAGCACCCGTGATTGGTGGCAACAAGTTGTTCGCGGTCGGCTCTGACGGGACGATCCACGCCTTCGATAAGACGTCCGGCGCACGCATGTGGTCATCTGATGCGGAAATGAGCGACGATATGCGCCCATCCGCTTTTGGCGGCGGCGTCAGCTACGACAATGGTCGTCTTTACGCGACCAACGGCGTGGGCGAGGCAAAAGCCATCAACGCCGAAACAGGCGAAATCATCTGGAAGACGAAACCCGCAGGCCCGCTGCGCGGTTCGCCAACCATCGCCTTTGGCCAAGTTTATGTGATGACGCAGGATAACCAAATCCTTGCGCTTAGCGCCGCAAATGGTGAGCCGGTGTGGGATGAGTCGGGTTCGGCCACGCAGTCTGGCGTCTTTGGCGTTGCGGCCCCTGCAGCTGGTCAGGGCACCGTGATTGCAGGCTATTCGAGTGGTGAGCTGACTGCTTATCGCTACGAAAATGGTCGCTCGCTTTGGGCTGATGCCTTGGCGCGCACCAATATCTCGACACAGGTTAGCTCGCTCACTGATATCGATGCCGATCCGATCATCGATTCCGGCCGCGTTTATGCGTTGGGGCAGGGTGGCCGAATGGCCGCATATGAGCTGCTCACTGGACAGCGTGTCTGGGAACTCAACCTTGCTGGTATCTCCACACCGGCCATCGCGGGTGAGTGGATTTTCACTCTGACCGACGATGCGCGGATGCTGGCAATCGCTCGTTCAAGCGGCCGTGTTCGCTGGATCACGCAGCTGCAACGCTGGAAAGACGAAAAGGACAAAGAAGGCCCGATCTTCTGGACCGGTCCCGTTCTGGCCGGCAATCACCTTTGGGTAGCCAGCTCTCGTGGGCAGGTCTGGAAACTGAGCACGGGCGAAGGCTCCGCGCAGATGTTCACCGAGTTGAAAGAGCCGGTGAGTCTGCCTCCGGTTGTTGCGGGTGGCACACTCTACATCCTGGACGACAGCGGCACGATCCACGCTTGGCGTTGATTTTCTGCAATTAACCTTTGGCGCGCGGGCGTGCCCAGATGGGACCACGCGCAGGGCGTATGCGCGTCCTTAACCCTTTTCCGCTAGGCGAACTGGGTTATGGACGCGACCAAATCAATCAAGGCAGCAGCCAAAAGCGCACCGCCTAAAAGCGATGTGTCGTCTGGCGTTGGATTTGCGGGCCTGCTTGGCCTGATCGCCTGGGTTCTGTTCTGCCGGAACTACCCGCAATTCGCTGACTTTTTTGGGTTTTCAGGAGAGCTTGGCGCGGAGCGCGGCGTGCTTTCTGGCCCTTACGCTGCTTTGGCTGCCATGCTGTTCACCGCCACTCCGATGGCAATCTGGTCCGTGCTGGTCGACAAGGTGCATCTGCGACCTTCGACAGGAATCGATTGGCAACTGAAGCGCCCTATTGGCGATGTGCTGTCCATTTCCTCGATCAAGATCGCCGGTCTTTGGGCGACTTGGGCGGCGCTAGCCGCTCTCTATGCGATGTGTCGGTGGTATTGGGATGGCCAGTATCTCTTCGCCATGCAGGTGCTTGCAACAGCTTTGGTGCCCCTGATGACGCTTTCGGTTCCTTACGTTGTCTGGCTCGATCGGGTGATGATCGAACCGAAGGATGCGACATGGCACTTTGGCGCCATGGTAACGGGCCGCAGTGATTGGGACGCCGAACCTATCAAGAAGCACTGGCGTGCATGGATCATCAAAGGCTTCTTCGGCGCCTTCATGATTTCGATCCTGCCCCCAGGATTTGCCGAAATTGTAGAAGCCGATCCTGTGGCGCTGCTCGACAACCCGGTCGCGTTCGGGATGATCGTGATCACCTTTCTGTTCGTCGTTGACGTGCAGATCGGGACCGTAGGCTACCTGTTCACGCTGCGGCCGCTGGATGCGCATATCCGGTCCGGCAATCCGTTCTTGGGTGGCTGGCTCGCTGCGCTAGTTTGTTACCCGCCTTTCGTTTGGGGCATCATCGGCAACAATTCTCAGGTTCTCAGCTACGAAAGCAATGTCGCTGGCTGGGGGCACTGGCTCGCCGGAAACGAAACGCTGCTGTGGGTTTGGGCCGGCTGGCTCGTCTTCCTTACCGCGATTTACGCCTGGGCGACTGTGGTGTTTGGCATCCGCTTTTCAAACCTGACTTATCGCGGGGTACTGACCAATGGTCCATATCGCTACACCCGCCACCCGGCGTACCTGTCCAAGAACTTGTTCTGGTGGTGCTCGGTCATGCCGTTCCTCGTCACCAGCGGAACACCGATGGACGCAATCCGCAACACGTTCTTCCTGCTGCTGGTCAACGGCATCTATTACTGGCGCGCACGCACGGAAGAGGCGCATCTGCTGGCCGAAGATCCGAAATACCGCGAGTATTACGACTGGATGGAAGAAAACGGGCTGATCACCGCACCTTTGGCAAGACTCAATCGGAAGATCTTCAGCCGAGGCTCGACGCAAAAAGGGTCGGGTGCGGTGGGGGCAGGTCCGCACCCGACTCAGGAGCCCGCCGAGTAACAGGCTCAGCGGATAAAGGGATCGGTGAAACGCGCGTCATTGTTGAGCGTTTCATCCGTTAGAGTTCGCATGAAATCGACAAGCGCCTCGCGGTCATTCTCGCTTAGATTGAGGCGGCGGGGCTGATTGCCTTGCCGTAGGCGGTTGTCCAGCGCGGGACCGTTCTGGACCCCGTCGCTGTAGTGGTCGACGACCTGCCGCAGCGTCGTGAAGCGGCCGTCATGCATAAAGAACCCGGAACGATCGACACTCTTGAGAGAAGGCGACTTAAACAAAGTCGTTTCACCAGCGTCGAGGCCGTTGGAACGGCTGTTGGCTGCAAGCGCATAGGTTGGCGGCACATGGCAAGCAGCGCAGCCAGCGCCGCCATTGTTTGGCCCTGTCATGAACAACTCACGTCCTCGTTGCTCGCTCGCACTAAAACCGGGCAGCGCCTGGTTGAGTGCACGGCCGGGTGCGCCGGGCGCGAATACCATTGCGTATGCCTGATCCCAGCGGCTGTCAGATGAGATCATAGCGCGTTGAAAGTGCGAGAAAGCGCGCTGCATTCGGTTTTCCGTTATCGCGGAATCACCAAAAACAAACTCAAATAGGGCGGGATAGTATTCGAGCTGCTCCATTTTCGCGATCAAAGCGGCGAGGCCGCCATTGTCGTTCCAGCCCATTTCATTTGCATCCAAGATTGGCTGAATGGACTGTTCCTCTACCGTCTGTGCCCGTCGATCCCAGAACATTTCTCCGGGTTCGTAGAAGCGGATATTGGCCAGTCTCATCGCGTGCGCGCTTGTCTGCCCACCGGCGAACCCGGTGGAAAGCTGTTCATCATCGTCAAAGCCGAGCGATTGTTGATGGCATGTCGCGCAAGATGTCGTGTCGTTTACGCTCAGCGATACATCGTAAAACAAGACTCGGCCCAGCGTTGCGATCGCATCATTGACCGGATCGCCCGCTGGGGTGTTGTCGATATCGTTGACGGTGTCGTCGAAATAGTCGGGAAGGGTGGGGTTAGCGTAGTTCTCCAGCGCAGCCATATCGAGATTGAGAAACTGTTGAACCACCGCATTTGCCGCTGTTGCTGGATCGGCCGGTGTAGGCGTGGGGGTAGGTGTGGGAGTGACTGATACGGTGTTGTTGGTGGCAGTGTCGCCCTCGCCACAAGCGGCCAGCGAGAAGAGCATAGCCATTGCGAGGCAGCGCGATCCTGTACTCGCGCGCATCATTGATTTCATGTCGCAGGTCCTCCGTCGTTGCGAACAAGAGGACAGAGGCAGCAATGGCTTTACCGTTAGATGAACGTAGCGTCAGAAATGGTCATCTGCGACAAACCGATACAAACGGCGACTGTCACGATACTCTTCTGCCGACAGAGGCTCACATCAGTGGAGCGCCATCATCCGCCTGATACTTCAGCACTTGGGTGATGGTGACATCAAGTTCGCTGATAGCTTTCTGAAAAGCTGCCATATGCGATGTGCTGAAGTGATAGGCCAGCGCATCATTATCGACCCACTTCTCGGTTATCATGAGCCGGGACGGATCAAGGATATCAACTGAATAGGTATAGTCGATGCAGCCCTCCTCTGCGCGGGAGGCTTGTATCATAGCAGAGAGTGCAGCGTGCCCTGCCTCCAGTGCTCCATCACCCAATTTGGCTTCGCCCAGCACCATCAACATCGCATCATCTCCCTCAGAATGAGTATTTGTACACCTTCGAAACGTCTTCGCCCCACTCGCCGTAATAGGCGTCTAACAGGCGTTGAGCCGGGACTTTCCCACTCGTGACAATTTCGTCGAGCGTTTCCAAATAGCCAGTCTCATTGTCGCCGCTGGCGTTCAACTTCCCGCGCGCGGCGAGTCCGCGATGGGCGATGGCCAGCACCTCGCGACCAAGATCCTGCATGGTCCTGCCGCCGGGGATCGGCGCTTGCAGCCCGAGCTTGGGCGCATCGTTGCGCAGCTGCTCGCGCTCTTCCATCGACCAGCCCTTGACCAAATCCCATGCCGCATCGAGTGCGCCTTGATCGTAGAGTAGGCCCACCCAAAGGGCGGGTAGAGCGCAGATGCGGCTCCACGCCCCGCCATCCGCACCGCGCATCTCAAGGAAGCTTTTGAGGCGTACTTCGGGGAAGGCGGTCGAGAGGTGATCCCACCAATCGCTCGCCGTCGGACGTTCGCCGGGAAGGACCGACAGCTTGCCGTCCATAAAATCGCGGAAGGAGAGCCCCGCCGCGTCGATATATTTGCCGTCGCGGAAGACGAAATACATCGGCACGTCGAGCATGTAGTCTGCCCAGCGTTCGTAGCCGAAGCCGTCTTCGAACACGAAGGGCAGCATGCCGGTGCGGTGCGGATCGGTGTCCGACCAGATGTGGCTGCGATAGGAGAGGTAGCCGTTGGGCTTACCCTCTTTGAAAGGCGAGTTCGCGAAGAGTGCGGTCGCCAGCGGTTGCAGCGCGAGGCCGACGCGAAATTTCTGCACCATGTCCGCTTCGCTCGAATAGTCGAGATTGACCTGAATGGTGCAGGTGCGCAGCATCATATCGAGGCCGAGATTGCCGACCTTGGGCATGTGCCGCATCATAATTTCATAGCGGCCCTTCGGCATAACGGGCAGCTCTTCGCGGGTCTTATCCGGCCACATCCCAAGGCCGAGATAGCTCACTCCGCAACGCTCGCCGATCTCTTTGACCTGCGCGAGGTGACGACCGGTTTCGTTGCACGTTTCGTGCAGGTTTTCGAGCGGCGCGCCTGACAATTCAAGCTGACCCGCCGGTTCAAGACTAACCGCGCCATCTTCGCCTTTCAGCGCGATAACGTTCCCGTTTTCCTCGACAGGCTTCCAACCATACTCCTGAAGTTCGGACAGGATGTCGCGGATGCCGCAGGGCTCGTCATAGGAGGGCGCACGCCGGTCATCGCGCTTGTAGACGAACTTCTCGTGCTCGGTGCCGATGCGCCATTCATCCTTGGGTTTCTCGCCACCTTTCATTGGTGCGATGAGATCGGCAATCCCCTCGATTACGGGTTCATCACCATTTGATGCTTCGCGTGTGCTCATGGATCCACCCGTCCTCTCATGCCAGTTGCCCTAGAAAACGGATTTGGGTGTGGGAAGGGCAAATTGCGTTTTGATCGACGAAGTTATTGTTGGCCCGACCAATCGCCTGCCTGTGCCATCCAGACAGACAGCGCGGCGATCGCGGCAGTCTCACCGCGTAGAATGCGAGGGCCGAGAGTGATTGGGCGGGCTCTGGGATGCGCACGGATCGCAGCCCTTTCAGCATCGTCAAAGCCGCCTTCCGGACCGATCAGGATTGCGGCTGGTGCGCCGTGATTTGCGAACACAGTCGCCGCCGGTTCGCCACCTTCCTCGTCAGCGAAAAAGATTTTGCGGTCGCTGGGCCAATCTTTCAGCAGTGCGTGAAGTTTAACCGGTTCGCGTATCTCGGGCAGCGCAGTGCGGGCACATTGCTCGGCCGCCTCAGTGGTAATGGAGAGTGCGCGGTCTAGGTTTAGTTTGTCCGCGACACATCGGCGCGTGATTACCGGCTGAATACGCGCTGCGCCCAGCTCGGTTGCTTTCTCGAGTACCTGATCAAAGCGATCTTTTTTGAGTAGCGCGGGGCAGAGCCAAAGGTCAGGCACCTCTTCGCGCGGACGCAGCTGCTCAACGATCTTGAGGCCAATTCGCCGCTTCTCGACATGCTTGACCGTCGCGGCCCATTCCCCAGTCGCATTGTCACAAACAATGATTGTGTCACCTTCGCCCACCCGCATCACTTTGCCCAAGTAATGGGCTTGGCCCGCGCCCACAGAAATGGTGGCGTCGCTCTCCAGCGTGTCGCGAACGAACAAGCGCGGTGCGGATTTCGGTGGCCAGGCGGGTGTTGCGGGCATGGCTTGCTCCCTAAGCCCGGTCATCGCTAGGGTGCAAGTCATGACCGCTCGTATCTGCCAATCGATTATTGCCCTCGTGTTCCTGGCGCTCGGCGGTTGGGCGCTTTTTGCACCTTCCCATGTGATAGAGGTGGCACTGACGGAAGCCTATCGCGACACCAGTTTCATAATGCGATTTACAATGGCGTGTTTCGGTGCGCAGGCAGTCATGTTCGGGACTATGGCCCTGGTTGTGAAATGGCACGCAAAGGCGTTTTCCGTCTTCGGCATAGTCCTGATCCCGTTCTTCATTTTCAACTGGTATTTTCATTATGAAGTGCCGGTACTCACCTCGATTGGAATGCTCGATTTTGCAGGCAACCTGATCATGCTTATCGCGTGCGTCGTCGGTTGGAGGGTAGCAAGCCTGGACGAGCAGGACCGCAGCGGGATTCGCAGCCTATGACCCAAAATACCAAGGGCGATATCGTCCCTGATACGCAGCACCGTGGCTTGGTCGCGCGGTTGCCACAGCTGCCCCGTGATTTGGCGCAACTCGCGCGGTTTGACCGGCCCATCGGCTGGTGGCTGCTGTTCTGGCCTTGTGTGTTCGGCGTTTGGCTGACGGGGGCTGGATTTCAGTGGGCACTGCTCGGTTGGTTGCTGTTGGGCAGCATAGCGATGCGCGGAGCTGGTTGTGTCTACAACGACATCGTCGATGCGGACTTAGACGCGCAAGTCGCGCGCACTGCTACGCGTCCCGTGGCGAGCGGGCGAATTTCCAAAAAGCTCGCATGGGGCTGGCTTACATTCCTGTGCCTGATCGGGCTGATCGTTCTGCTGCAATTGCGCTGGCAGGCGCAGCTTGTAGCGCTCGGCAGTCTTGCGCTGGTTGCGGCCTATCCCTTTATGAAGCGGATCACATGGTGGCCTCAGGCGTGGCTAGGCGTGGTGTTCAATTGGGGTGCGCTGGTTGGATGGGTGCAGCTGCGCGACGACAACCTGCTAGCTCTGGCGTGCCTTTATACTGGGTGCATCGCTTGGACCATTGGCTACGACACGATCTATGCACTGCAAGACCGCGAAGATGACGTGTTGGTGGGAGTGAAATCCTCTGCGCTGCGTTTGGGCGGCAAAGTGAAGAGCGGCGTGACCGCATTCTACACAGCTACAATCGGTCTCTGGGGCCTCGCATTCTGGCTATATCGCGATGACGCGCTTGCACTGGTGGCTTTGGTGCCGGTGGCGCTGCACCTCTTGTGGCAGGTCGCGACACTTGATGCCGATGACCCTGACAATCCGCTCGAACGCTTCCGTTCCAACCGCACCGCTGGTGTGCTGATGGCGCTTGCGTGCTTCACGGTCGGGAACGCCTGATGTGCAACCTCTACCGCATGACCAAGAACAAGGACGAAGTTGCGAAGTGGTTTGAGACTGTGGATGCGCTCGGCGGGGCGAATTTTGGTGCTGAAGTCTATCCCGGCTATCCGGGGCTTGTCATTGCAGACGGCGAACTCAAGCAAATGACTTGGGGATTCCCTTTGGTGATGAAGGGCAAGAGCGGTCAGCCGCTTAAGCCCAAGCCTGTCAACAATGCGCGCACGGATAAACTGGATAGCTTCTTTTGGCGCTATTCATTCGAGGAGCGCCGCTGCCTTATCCCAGTTAGTGCTTGGGCCGAAGCGCAGGGACCGAAGGGTAGCAAAACCCGCACTTGGCTCTCTCTGCCCGAAAACGAGTTGTTCGCTTGCGCAGGTGTTTGGCGTGAAAGTGACGAGTTTGGGCTGTGCTATTCCATGGTGATGACGGACAGCGTCGGCAGCGCCGCCGAGAATGTGCATAGCCGGATGCCGGTTTTGCTGAGACCTCAGGACTATCGGTGCTGGGTCTCGGAATCCCCTGAAATAGCCAAGCAATTGTGCAAACCGTGGAGCGGCGAGATCGACATTAACCAGACCGATGAAAGCTGGACACGAGGCACAGCGAGCCAGAAAAGCTTGCTTTAGGCACCGCAAGCGAGTTCAATCCAACCCTGTCCCATTCTAAGAAGCAGAACCAGCGGCTAGGCCCGTATCTGCAATGGCCGAGTGGCGACCGCAGCTTGGATGCTTGATTGGCGCCGAAATCGTAAACTCTGGCTAACCATACCTGTTAGGCAAATCAGAGCGCTTGCCAGTTAGTTAGTCGTGTCATGGATACTTACACGACCTTTCGTAAGGCCGCGCTGGCGCTGAATATGATGGCAATCTTTGCCATCGCTGCCCCTGCGCATGCCGATACCGATACACAGCAAGGATCCTCTCAGGCAGAGGTTGTTGAGCCTGTCACCGTTACCAAGACGACTGATCTGGATTTTGGCCAGATCGTGGCACATTCAACTGGTATCGGCCGGGTCCGCATCAACGCACGCAATGGCAATCGTACGCACAATGCCAACACTTCTGTGTTGGGCACGACCGGCTTTAGCCGTGCTTTGTTCGATGTAACCGGGGAATCGCGGCGATTTGTGATTCTATCAACCTCCAGCAACTCGATCACCCTAACGGGCCCAGGCACGCCGATGACGGTCGATCGCCTGCGTGTTAGCCGCAATAACAGAGGTCAGCGCTCGCTGCCCCGCCGCTACCGCATTCCCAATTCGGGTTCGATGGAAATCGGACTTGGCGGCAGACTGAATGTTCCGGCCAACCAGACCCCTGGAACATACACCGGAACATTCGATCTGACAGTTATCTACGAGTAAGCCGCGCAACTGCACGCTTATTCATAGCTAACCACCTCAAACTCGATCCCGTCCCAATCAAAGAAGTAGAATCGTCTTCCCGGTTCGTAATCATCGTGGCCGAAGGGCTTTAGGCCTGCGTTTGCGACCACCTTTTCTGCCGCTGCGAGATCGTCAACGACGAAGCCTACATGGTTTAGCGGCTGGCCCTTGGAATACTCGCCCTTCACATGATCGCCGGTGTAGAGCGCCAGATAGGTGTCGCCATTGGCCGGATCGCCGACATGGATCGTCCGACCGCCTAACTGCGATTCCCCGCGCCAGCGTTCCTCCCACCCAAGCATTTTCTGGAAAAGGTCCGCGCTGCGCTGAGGGTCTGTGACGGATAGGTTTGTGTGTTCGATATGTCCTTTGGGCATTGGCTACACTCCATTTGTTTCTGGGTGGTGATTTGAAGTGTTCGAATCACCGTGTGCGATCATCATGCAACCTCAACCTAACTTGAGATCAAGAGTTTTCTGCGCTAGCCTCACAACATGGCCAAACCAATCCGAAGCACCGACCTCATACCCATCGGAGAGATGGCCCGTCGCACGGGACTATCTGTCTCCGCAATCCGCTTTTACGAGGAGAAAGGTCTGGTCGAACCCGTTCGCACTAGCGGCAATCAGCGCCGTTTCCTGCGCTCGGATATCCGGCGGGTTAGCTTCATCCTGATCGCGCAGCAGTTGGGCCTAAGCCTTGGCGAGATCGAGACTGAAATGGCGAAACTGCCGCATGGCCGCACGCCAACGGCGCGCGACTGGCAGGCGATAAGCCGTTCAATCCGTGACACAATCGACGGGAAAATCGCTCAGCTGGATCGCACAAGAGACCGTTTGGATGGGTGTATCGGATGCGGGTGCCTCAGCCTCGAGCACTGCGCGATATACAATCCAGAAGATCGCCTGGGTAAGGCGGGATCAGGACCGCGGCAGATTTTGGCTGATTAGTCTTTCGGACCCAGATCAGGGTCAAGATCACGCGGACGAGCCATGTGGACCAGCTCGCCGGTAAACTTCTTCAGGTCCGCCCAATCATCAACCGCGCACTCGATCACGGCGTAGGTCGCGGTCGGAAATTTCACCACCGCCTCGCGGAAGAGCTCGTTCTCCTTCGATGGCGAGATCAGTTCCAGCAGAACCTCTTGTAGGCCCGGATTGTGGCCGGAGATCATCACCGCGTCGTGATCGCTGCCATGCTCTTGCACAGCTTCGATGATGGTCTCGACACTCGCCAGATAAAGCCGCTGGTCATAGATTGGCTCGATTTCGGGCAGACCCATATCGAGAGTCTCTTTTACACGGACCGCGGGGCTGGCGATCACTGCGCCCCATTCGATGCCATGCTCACGGATGTGCTCACCCATCAAGACAGAGCCAAGTTTGCCGCGCTTGTTGATGGGGCGGTCAAAATCGCGCGCGACGGAATCATCCCATTCGGACTTGGCATGCCGCAATAGTCCGAGGATCTTCATGACCCGTGCTTTCTCCCAAGATTGATCCCACCGCGCGGACGTCCACGCTGGGCTCTCTATCAGCACGCGTGAGCATGCGTGTAAAGCAATTGCGGCAGCCGCGCGCACTTTGTTCGGGGCAAAGTGCCAATCGGCTGCCGCTTGGCCTGTCGGAGGAACGTGACAGGCCTTGGGGATTGGTCAAAACTTTCCGAAGTGTGAGCTTCAGACGCCGGCTGGCATGATGCTGAAGAGGGTCACCGATCCTGCGAAGAGCATCATGGTGATCACCGAAATCCGTTCAGCCCAACGCTCTGGCAGGATCACCAACGGCTTCGCATTCTTGCGGAACTCTTCTTTGTAGCGCGGGTGCTCGGTGCCCATCCACTTGTCCCAGAAGGTGAAGTAGAAGCCATAATTGTGGCCTGAGCTGTGGTGCAGATCGTGGTGAGTGGTCGTACTGATCCAGCTGGTAAGCGGATTATCGACCCATCCGGCAGGAAAAAGCTCGCTGCCGGCATGCGCCATCACGTTGCGGATGATTTGGTGCCACAGGAAGAACAGCACCGCATATCCAGCGTAGGAGATCCCTAGCTGACTGGTAATCAACAGGAACAGCGGGACGTATGCTGCCTCAAGGAATGCCTCGGTGCTGGCAAAGCTATAAGCGGTCCATGGCGTCGGCGTGCGCGATTTATGGTGATGCATATGCGTCAGATTGAACAGACGCTTGGTATGCATGGCGCGGTGGAGCCAGTAGAAATAGGCATCATGCACCAGTACCATCAACGCGAACTGCCACAGGATTGTGAGTGTCGCAGGATCTTCCAGCCGCAGCTTGATAAAGCCCATCTCGCGGCCGATCAGAGTGGCCAACGTTGTAACCGCGAAGACCAGAATGGTGCGTCCGGATGACAGCACTTCGCGCTGATAGTCTTTTGCATTCGCACGGCGCTTTCGCTGGATACGGCGGTTTTCCGCCCAAGTGCTGAACACCAGTAAGAACAGCGTCAGCACGCCTGCCGCGATCACATACCGTCCGCCATCGAAATAGATGACGTTCATAAAATGCGCGCCCACCCGTTCAAAGGCTTGCGCTGCGGTCATTCCTGCTTCCGGGGCACTCATCACGGCTGTCTCCTGTGCTGTGTGAGGCTGTTTGTGTCAGACGGTTGCGCTGATGGCTCCTCAGTGCCGGAAAATACCGAGCAATTCTGAAATCGCACGGCCTTTTTCATTTTTGACCAGTGTCAATTTCCGGTTTCGCCCTCGGTAGCAGCGTCGCCAATCGCATTGCGGCGATAATCGCTGGGCGTCGTGCCGGTCTCGCTGCGGAAAGCGCGATTGAAGGTGGGAAGGGAGTTATAGCCAAGGTCCATTGCGATGGTCAGCACGGGAATGTCGACCTGCGCGCGGTCCGCAAGTTGATGTTTCGCTTCGGCAATGCGGTGGCGATTGAGGAACGCCGAGAAATTGCGATGGCCCAAACGGCGGTTGATCAGTGCGCGCAGGCGATGTTCTGGCGTATCAAGCTGCGCGGCCAAGCCCGCAATGCTCAGGCCAGTTTCGCGATAGGCACCCTCCGCCATCGCGGCCGTCAACTTTTCATGCAGCACAGTTTCGGATGGTGAGAGGTCCAGTGTTTCGGTCTCGTCCTCTGGAGATACGGGTTTTTCTTCCCCGATCACAGGCAGCAATTCGCGGTCTGCGCGGAACAGGGCGAGAGCCGCGAAGAGCATAATCACCATGATGATGATCGAATTGATGAGCGCGGAAACGGGGTGGCGGCTGTCCAGCGCTGATACCAGTTCGAGCACTTCAACCGTCAGGATTTGACCTGCTTGAGCGGCGACCAGCAACGGCAACCAAAGTCGCACGATGCGTCGCTGCTCCACGAGATCATCATCGCGCTCGAACACGCCGACGCGAACGAGGTCAACGATCAAGACTAGGGCCACGAAGTGCAGTAGAAGAAAGCCGGTAAGCCCGGTAACAGGCACAAAGTTGGACAGGAACCAGCCCAGCACCATCAACGCCGCCGCGCCAAGGATCATGCGTTGTTCTGGTTCGCGTTCAAACAATCTGCGCCCGAATAGCCAGATCCAGAACGGTGTCGAAAGCGAGATGAAGTCGGTCCATGGCTTCAGCGGTCCGAAAGCGTAAATGAGCGGAGCCGAATTGAGCAGATAGCCGATCACGCCGACAATCATGCCAAGCAACGGCAATCGCACAGACAAGCGCACTTCGCTCGCGGCGACCATTGCGATCAGCGTGAGGCCGCTGCCAACACTGATAATCCGGATCAGGAAAAGCCAGTCTTCGATCATGCGGAGCTATCTGGAATGTCTTGGCCGAGGTTTCCACCTGTTTCGACGAGCGAAGGCGGTTCTTCGCCGATCATTCCCTCCTTGATGCGGGTAAGGGCTTCGTCGAGCGTCACGCGGCGAACCTGAGTTCCATCGGGAAAAGCGCTGAGCAATCGGCTGGGGAATGCGGCGGAGAGGACCACGAAATGGCCGTGATCATCCTTGTTGCGGATTAGGCGGCCAAAAGCCTGCGCAAGCCGCGCGCGGATGATGCGATCATCGTATAGGCTACCACTGTCTGAGGCCGCACGGCGAGCTTTGTGCAGGATGTCAGGGCGCGGCCACGGCACGGCTTCGAGAGCCACGCAGCGCAAGGAGCGTCCGGGCACATCCACTCCGTCTCGCAAGGCGTCGGTGCCGAGTAAGCTGGCGCGTGGATCGTCGCGGAAGATATCGACCAGCGTTCCGGTGTCGATCGGGTCGACGTGCTGCGCGTAGATCGGCAGGCCCTCGCGTGCCAGTCGGTCAGCAATACGGCCATGAACCGCGCGCATGCGGCGGATCGCGGTGAACAGTCCCAGCACGCCGCCATCCGAAGCCTCGATGATCCGTGCATAGGCGCCTGCAAGGCCGGGAAGGTCGCCTTTCTTCACATCGGTGACAATCAGTACTTCGGCGCGGCTGGCATAGTCGAACGGGCTGTCAGCGGCGGACAGAAGTGGTTGCGTTTCGACATGCGCTGCGCCGGAGCGGGCGATGGCCGATTCCCATGGGTCGCCCGCAGCTGTGCCAATGCGGTCAGTCAGGGTGGCGCTGGTCAGCATCACGCCATGCGCGGGTTCGAGAACGACTTTGGCAAACGGCTTCATCGGGTCGAGCCAGCGGCGATGGATTGCAACGTCAAATTCGCGCGCGTCAGAGCGATCAACCGCAAGCCAATCGACGAATTCAGGGTCCGCTGGTCCGCCGAGCCTTGCGAGCAGTGACTCCCATGCGGCCAGCAGATCAACTCGCCATTGCAGCGAAAAGCGTGCACCTTCGATGCGGTTGCGGCCTTGCCCGTCGAGCCAGTCGGGCGGGTCGGCCAAGATCGCTTCCAGTCTTCCGCCCAGCCGGATCAGCGGGGTGCGGATGGCGGCCAAGGCCTCGACGGCGGCGCCCGCTGCCTCGATTACCTCGCCCGGAAGACCCGCAGCTTCGATTTCGATGCCGTAACCTGCTTCCTGTCCTCCGCTTTCGTCGCGCGCATATGTCGCCCCGCGCACCGCGAAGAGCAGTTTCTCTATGGGGCCGGATGGTTCGTTCTCTACCAGCCGCTGAAGCCAGCCTTCGCTTGGCAGCGCTTCTCCGGCCTCGCACGCCGCTTCGATTGCTTCGCCGCCTTCATCATCGTAGCTGGCGACATCGGCTAGCCGCGCAGACAGCCCGCGCCGCCGGCCTCGATTCTTGCGTTCGGGACCAATGATCCAACGGCGCAATTCGATCGTTTCCTGGCCCGAGAGCGTCGCCGCAAAGGTGCTATCGGCGGCTTCAAAGACGTGATGACCCTCATCAAAGATCAAGCGGGTGGGGCGCTGTGCGTGGTCGCGGCCGCGGGCAGCGTTGATCATCACGAGTGCATGGTTGGCGATCACTAGATCGGCCTGCGCGCTGTCCCGCGCAGCACGCTCAATAAAGCACTTCCGGTAGTGCGGGCATCCGGCATAGATGCATTCGCCGCGCTGATCGGTCAGGGCTGCGATCCCGCGTTTGCGAAACAACGTGCCAAGCCAGCCCGGCAGATCGCCGCCAATCATATCGCCATCGCGCGTGAACGCGGCCCAGCGCGCGACCAACTGCGCGAGGATTGCTGGTCGCCCTTGAAACCCACCTTGCAAGGCGTCCTCGAGATTAAGCAGACAGAGATAGTTTTCGCGCCCCTTGCGCACCACCACGGGCGGCGTGCCGTCAGGCCGCTTGATCGGCCATGCACGGCGGCTTTCGCTGCGCAATTGGCGTTGCAGGTTCTTGGTGAAGGTCGAGACCCACACGGTGCCGCCGCTGGCACTAGCCCACAATGAAGACGGAGCGAGGTAGCCGAGAGTCTTGCCAATACCGGTGCCGGCCTGCGCCAATGCGATATGCGGCATCGCGCGCTTGTCCCGGGGTGAGAAGATACGCGCAACGTCGCCTGAATAGGTGCGCTGTCCTTCGCGTTTCTCGGCATCTTCTCCAGTCAGATGGTCGAGCTGTGCAAGGACATCAGCGTGCGAGAGATCGACTTGCCTTGGGCTTCCGCGCTCCACGGCCTCTTCCCACTCGGGCAAACGAGAGAACAGCCATTTCTCGGCACGTTCGGGCTTGCTCACATACGGCTTGAGCACATTTGCCCATGGCCAGCGAAGGCGCTGCATGGTCTCCAGCGTGCTCCACGCGCCCTCACGTTCGAACCATTCCGGATCTTCGCATGCAGCAACCATGGCACCTGCCGCGCGCTGCAGGAACTCTGGCACATCCTCGTCGCCCTTTGGCTCGTCAATCTCCAGCGCCTGTGCCAATCCGCGCGGTGTCGGAACGCAAAAGCGGGCAGGGTGTACAAACGCGAACAGTTCCAGCAGATCGAGACCCGAGAGATCAGGATAGCCCAGCCGGTTCGCCACCAGTGGCGCATTGATGATCAGGACTGGCGTGTCAGACGCCGCCATGATCGCGTCACCCTTTGAAACCGCTCCGGTCTCGCCATTCGGTGCGCGCAGCCAATTGCCGCCATGGCTGGCGTGCAAAGCAGGAAGAGGAACGGGGGCGGTCACGCGACAAGAAATGCGCAAGCGGGAACGAAATGTAAACGTAAGCCCGCCATTCTCCACCCGATTTTGCAGAATCTGGAGCAACTATGCGTACTCTAATCCTAGCGGCTATATGCGCGTCCTCGACTGTATTGGTGCCGGTTTCCGGCGCACAACTGCTCGCCGAAGAAAAGCAGTCGGCCAATGATGCGCAAATGCAAGCGGCAGCGAAGGTCGTACAAGGCTCGCTCGACAAGTGGCGGGCGCGCGACTTTGAAGGCTGGCTTGCGATGTATTCACCCAATGTCGTCGTGGCCGCAGAGAACATGACGTTGGTGGGCAAAGCTGAACTGCGCGGCGTTTATAAAGCTGTCTTCGACGCCAATCTCAAAACCCCCAAGATCCTCGACAGTGGTTGGACCGGCAAACGCATCTATGTCGTGCAAGAGGAGTTCGGACCCAAAGGTGAAGTGCTTGGTACGACCTACGCGGAATATGAGGTGAAGGGCGGCAAGATCACTGCGGTGTATGGATCGGCTCAGGGATAGAGCGAGGGAAACGTTGAAGGTATTTGGGAAAATGGGACTGGGCGGAAATGCGGCCGTTTCGGCGGTTAGCGGGTCTTACGATAGTGCGCGCTCTGATGGTCGCAGCGATACGTGGGAGCAGCTAGTCGCCTCTCGCGATGGTCGTGACGGCGCCTATTCTCACCAGTCGCGCCATGCCAAGCGCGTTGATATCGGCGAAGTTGTTGGGGACGTGGCGGATGTGGTTGTCGCGACGGCAATTGTTGACACGGCTCTGAACGTTCAAGGCAGCAACGCCAACTACCGTGACGCACTGGGCATTGAGGACACGGAAAGCGCCCATGACCTCGCAGCAGGATTTGGCGCAGGGATTGTTGGAACTCTCTTCGGAACCTGAGCACTCGGTCTTCAAACAGACCTGACGTGCTGCAAAGCGGAACCAACCGAGCGAGATTCTGTTGGACAAGCGACCTATCCGCTCATTAAGGCTCCGTCACATGGACACACGGACCAAACAGGCACGAAAACGCAGCTGACAGAGTGAGAACTCTGTCACCGAAGCCCTGTCTCCGTTCCCTTCGCGCTTGCAACATCGGGCGCCTTCCATAAAGACCCCACAATATGACTGATCAAGCACTCATCGACGCCGCTCGGACATCCAAGGCATGGCCTTTTCAGGAGGCGCAGCGTCTCGCCAAGCGCCTGCGCGACGGTAAGCCGAATGGTGAACCGGTGCTGTTCGAAACCGGATATGGTCCTTCAGGCCTTCCGCATATCGGCACGTTCCAGGAAGTGATGCGGACGACACTCGTCCGCCGCGCCTATGAAGCGCTGAGTGGCGGCGCGCCCACGCGTTTGGTCGCCTTCTCTGACGACATGGACGGCCTCCGCAAAGTGCCTGACAATGTGCCGCAGCAGGAAATGCTCGCCGAACATCTCGGTAAGCCGCTCTCTCGCATTCCCAACCCATTCAACACACCGCACGACAGCTTCGCCGCGCATAACAACGCGATGTTGCGCGAGTTTCTCGATCGTTTCGGCTTCGACTACGAGTTTGTAAGCTCGTCCGACCGGTACAATTCGGGCGCCTTCGATGATGCGCTGCGCGGTGTGCTGCGCAACTTCAACGCCATTCTCGACATTATGCTGCCGACCCTGCGTGAAGAGCGGCGGAAGACCTATTCGCCGGTCATGCCGGTCTCGCCCACGACCGGAGCAGTCCTTCAGGTGCCGATCGAAGTCGTTGATGCAGAGGCGGGCACTATCCGCTTCACCGATGAAGACGGAACCGTAGTCGAGCAATCTGCACTCGGCGGCCAGTCCAAGTGTCAGTGGAAGGTCGATTGGGCAATGCGCTGGGTTGCGCTGGGCGTTGATTACGAGATGTACGGCAAGGACCTGACCGATAGCGGAGTGCAATCGGGCAAGATTGCGCGCGTGCTCGGTGGCAACAAACCGGAAGGCCTGATCTACGAGCTGTTCCTTGACGAAAAAGGCGAGAAGATCTCGAAGTCGAAAGGCAACGGCCTGACGATTGAAGAATGGCTCGAATACGGCTCCGAAGAGAGCTTGGCATTCTACATCTTCCCCAACCCGAAGAGCGCAAAGCAGTTGCATGCGGGCGTGATCCCGCGCGCGGTCGACGATTACTGGCAGTTCCGTGAGCGTATTGTCGAGCAGCCGCTCGACAAGCAACTTGGCAACCCAGCTTGGAACTTGCTGCGCTTGAATGAGCGGCATGAAGGCCCCGAAGCGCCGGGTGCTGGCGACAGCCTTCCCGTCCCGTTCAGTCTGCTGCTGAACCTGATCGGTGTGCTCGGCGCGGAAGCGAGCAAGGATGCGGTGTGGTCATATCTCGACAATTACATCGAGAATGCTGAACCTGCTGCTCATCCGGAGCTCGACCTGCTTATTGAAAAAGCGATCAACTACAACCGAGTCTTCGTGGCACCGCATCTGGTGAAACGCGCGCCGGTTGGCGGTGAAGTCCAGGGGCTGCAGGAGCTGGATCGCAGACTTGCCGATGCAAGCGCAGAAACCAGCGCAGAAGATTTGCAGACCATTGTTTACGAGATCGGCAAACAAGAAACGCTCGGCTTTGAGAGCCTGCGTGACTGGTTCAAGGCGCTGTACCAGACCTTACTGGGCAGTGAGCAGGGGCCGCGTATGGGAAGCTTCATCGCGCTCTATGGCATCGAGCCGACGCGTAAGCTGATTGAAGAGGCATTGGCGCGCGCCGAATAACCGACGCGCCCATCGCCGCTTACTTCCAACGGCGTGTGCGATACCACTTGGTGATCACGTATTTGGTGCCCTGAAGAACGGGTGTGCCCGCGTGGAGCGTGTCTTCATTGGGGCTGCCATCAGGTTTGGCGTTGTTCCAGACCATCAGCACACCCTGCTTCGGCTCTACATTCACGCCAAGATTTACGAAGTGTGTGCCGCCGCCTTCGGTGACCTCGTTAAGGTACGCCATAGCAGTCCAACTGCGCTGCCCGCCGCGTTTGCGCTCAGACGGCCAGTAGCTTTCGCCCGTGTGAAACCAGTCGTGATGTGGCTTAAACTGTTGTCCCGGCAGATAACGCTGTCCTTGGACCGCTTCGCCAATGGACGGATCAACACCCAGCAGATCATCGATCCGGCGCGAAATTGCCTTTACGAAACTGTCATCCGGGCTGAGGTCACCCGAATAGGATGTGCGAAAGCCGCTTTGATAGGACTCTTCGTGCAAAGACGATGGGCGGGCGATCAGATCGATCATCATGCATAGCCGCTCGCACTCGCCCTTGGTCAGGAAGTCACCAATCGCGAACAGTTCTGCCTTGTCCGTTTCCACTTTATACGCGCCCGGATCATTCAGAAGCCTGCTGCGAACGGACTCGCCAACCCGTTTTAGGCCGGCCTGATCGGGAATAACTGCTGTTTTTGCCATGGCATGAAGCTCTATCAAAAGCGGGCGTGCTTGCAAGCTGGCGCTGCTGCGATGCGTGATACAGAATCGAAAACCCCCGCCGGATTTCTCCAGCGGGGGTTTCGTTGTTTAGCGACTGTTTCTTACCAGAAGAAGTCGTGGATGATGTCGACCACCTCGCCGCTGTAAATGTCGACCAATACGACATCGTTGTAATAGCGGACCCAGCGATACGGACCGTATACTTCCGGCAGACGGTAAGCCCATGGGTCGTTGATCCAATAGCGGTTCGAGAAGAACAGACTATCGAGGTAGAACCCGATCCGGAGGCGGCTGTAACGGTATCCACGATACGGAGCATAGTAGCGGCCTAAGCGGAAGATGTTCCGGTGGTTGTACCGGTAGTTTCTCCAGCCATAGCGGCGGTTCTGACGCCAGCTGCGGTTCCACCTACGGAAGTCCCGACGGCCCTGGCGATAGCCCTGACGGTAACCGCGACGCTGTCCGTCACGATAGCCACGACGCTGGTCACGGTACCTGCGGTTATCGCGGCGAGCATCCCGGCGACGTTCCGAACGCACTCCATTGCGGAAAGCCCGATCACGAATTGCGCGGTTGGCCGAACGGTTTTGACGACGCTCTGTGCGGCGACCGTCACGGAAGCCTTGCGTGCGGGCATTGTTTACGCGGCGCTGGTTGCGGTTCGCTGCCCGGTTATCCCGGCGATTAGCACGATTGTCGGCGCGATTGTTTCGGCGATTGGTGCGATTTTCAGCGCGATTGTCACGACGGTTCGCACGGTTTTCAGCACGGTTGCTGCGACGCTCTGCGCGGTTTTCAAACCGGTCGCCACGGCGACCATCACGGACGCCAACCCGCTCACGTGTTGGCCGTGAACGGTTTACGAACCGCTCATTGCTGCGGACATTGGTGCTCCGCGGCCGATACGCTTCCCGATTGGTACGGGTCTGTTGGCGGGCCTGCTGGCGTTGACCACGATTTTGCTGGCGCGCCTGCTGACGCTGACCACGGTTTTGCTGACGCGCCTGTTGGCGCTGACCACGGTTCTGCTGGCGTGCCTGCTGACGTTGGCCGCGATTCTGCTGACGAGCTTGCTGACGGTTGCCGCGGCGCTCTCCACGGGCCTGTCTTCGCTCTCCGCGTCGTGCGCGGCGGTCTTGACGATCTTGCGCTTCGCTGGAATCCGCAGATGCGGACGCAGCGCGCGCCTCAGATGTCGTGGGCGGTGCGACAAGAGCTAACGCCATAGCGAGAGCCGAAAGTGCACTACCCTTGAGCAAAAGGGTAATATTCATGAGTGCCTCCAGGTTTGCCGCCCCACCACCTGCGGTCGATTGATACGTTCTGATACAAGGTCTCTACAAGGGATTCGCTGTCGCCAAACTTAACCACTCTGTAAGGTTTATGTTAATGTTCAGTGCCACTTATATTAACGAGCCGCTCAACCTCTTCAACCGCTTGATCGAACGCGCCGATTGGAGCACATCGCGCCGATGTTCGAAAGCCTCGATGAAATCCGTACAGACCTGTCCAACCGCCTGATCCGCGCGGCCAAGGATCGCAAATCGCCGATGCATGTTCCCGCCGTTGTCACGAGCGATGTCGACGCGCGAGGCATGGTGCTGCGCGATTTTGATACCGCGGCTTGGACCTTGCGCTTTCACACCGATACCCGCGCGCCGAAAGTTGCTGCGATTGAAGCCGATCCGCGTATGGCGGTGCTGTTTTACGACAAGGGCGCGAAGATCCAGATCCGGGTGCGTGGCGCGGGAGAGATCTTGCGCGATGAACCCGTAACGCAGGCGGCATGGGACAATGGGACCAACTTCGCGCGGCGTTGCTACATGGGCGATGGCCCCGGCGCGCCGAGCGATGAGCCCACATCGGGCCTGCCACCAGAATTGGAGGGCGTTGAACCAACCGACGAGCAATTGGTCCCCGCACGCGGTAACTTCGCCGTCTTGCGCGTCACATTGACTGAGTGCGACTGGCTCTACCTCGCACATACGGGGCACGTCCGCGCTCAGTTTTCGCGGGGTGAGAACGGTGAGTGGGAAGAGCGCTGGGTTTCGCCCTAGGCGTTGCGGAGTGATAGGCCCTATTTAGGCTTGATCACCAGAATAGCGTTCATGCAGGGACGCCTTGTCCGACAACGATTGGACTCGACGTCCATCGCCCCTTACTTCGTAAATCTAACCTTTATCGCGTCAGCTTCTTGTAAGCCAACCGCGTAGGCCGATCCGCTGCATCACCTAGACGGCGGCGTTTATCTTCCTCATACGCCTCGAAGTTCCCTTCGAACCATTCGACGTGTGAGTTGCCTTCGAACGCCAAAATGTGCGTTGCCAGACGGTCGAGGAAAAAGCGGTCGTGCGAGATGACCACGGCGCAGCCGGCGAAGTTTTCGATGGCTTCTTCGAGCGCGCCGAGCGTCTCGACGTCGAGATCGTTGGTCGGCTCGTCCAGCAGTAGCACGTTGCCGCCTTGTTTCAGCATCTTGGCCATGTGCACACGGTTGCGTTCACCGCCAGACAGTTTGCCGACATTCTTCTGTTGGTCTGCGCCTTTGAAGTTGAACGCGCCGACATAGGCACGGGTAGAAGTGTCGTGGCCGTTGACCTGCATGTAATCGAGGCCGTCTGAGATTTCTTCCCAGACATTGTTCGATGCAGTGAGGTCATCGCGCGACTGGTCGACATAGCCAAGGTGTACGGTGTCACCGATTTCGATGGTGCCGCTGTCGGGAGTTTCTTGGCCCGTGATCATGCGGAACAGGGTCGATTTACCCGCGCCGTTTGGACCGATCACGCCGACAATTCCGCCCGGTGGCAGCATGAAGGAGAGGTTTTCGAACAGCAGTTTGTCGCCATAGGCTTTGGAGATGTTCTTGGCTTCGATCACCTTGCCGCCCAGACGCTCTGGAACCTGAATGACGATCTGAGCCTTGCCCGGCTTGCGGTCGCCTTGCGCTTCCTGAAGCTGTTCGAACTTGCGGATACGGGCTTTTGATTTCGTCTGGCGCGCGGATGGCGTCTGCCTGATCCATTCGAGTTCGCGGCTGAGCGATTTTTGACGGCCGGATTCCTCGCGGCTTTCCTGCTCCATGCGCTTGGCCTTCTTCTCGAGATAGGTCGAGTAGTTGCCTTCGTATGGGTAGTAAGAGCCACGGTCCAGTTCGAGGATCCATTCCACCACATTGTCGAGGAAGTAGCGATCGTGGGTGATCATCAGGACGGCGCCTGCATATTCCTTGAGGTGGTTTTCCAACCATTCGACGGATTCCGCGTCGAGGTGGTTGGTCGGCTCGTCGAGCAGCAGGATTGACGGCTTCTGGATCAGCAGGCGGGTAAGAGCCACGCGGCGCTTCTCACCGCCTGAAAGGTTGGTCACGGGCGCATCGGAAGGAGGGCAGCGCAACGCCTCCATTGCGATTTCGAGCTGGTTGTCTAGCGTCCAGCCATCAACCGCGTCGATCTTTTCCTGAAGCACGCCCATCTCTTCCATCAGAGCGTCAAAATCGGTGTCGTCCTGCGGATCGCCCATTTCGGCGGAGATCGCGTTGAAGCGTTCGACCATGAGGGCGGTTTCGCCAGCGCCTTCGCGCACGTTTTCAAGGACCGTTTTGCTTTCATCAAGCTGCGGTTCCTGAGGCAGATAGCCGACCGTGATGTTTTCACCCGGCCAAGCTTCGCCGGTGAAATCGGTGTCGATGCCTGCCATGATCTTCATCAGCGTCGATTTGCCCGCGCCATTGGGGCCAACAATGCCGATCTTCGCGCCCTGATAGAACTGAAGATTAATGTTTGAGAGCACCGGCTTTTGGGCACCGGGGAAACTCTTGGTCATGCCTTTCATTACATAGGCGTATTGCGCGGCCATGGGGCGAATCCTTGGGGTCTGGTTGTGATTGTTGAAATATCTTGCGCCGCAGATAGGCGCGGGCGGCAAAGGGAGCAACCCGTCTGTCTGTGTTTGAATTCAATCGGCAGGTTTCAATGCGCACTTGCTTCGGTCCTGACAAAAACTCTCCAATTCCACTTACACTTAGTGCGTTGTTAACCAGCATTCGCCATAGATGTTTCGGGTTGTAACGGAGCACATACGTGTCAGAGACGATAATGGGGTTGTTGATACCAACGATCGCGGCGATTTTCGCCTTGATCTTTGGTGCCCTGTGGTCGCGTGACAAGAAGAAGAAAAGCGTTCTTGGCCTCTCCGTCGGCCACGCCTTGATGGCATGCGGTTTTCTGATTTTCCACTTCGCGCCCGACCCTGAAGCGGTGAGTTGGACGCTATTCATGCATACGGTCTATGTGATCGCTGCGTGCGCATACTGTTGGGCGGCCACTGATCGAGTGGGGCAGCGGGTCCACCTCCCATCATTGTTGGGCATTGGTGCGATCACTGGCGTGATGATTGTCTACACCACCTATGGTTACGACATGAACACGCGGCTCGTGGCGACCAATGTGGGCTACGGATTGATCTTTGCCCTGACGGCACAGGTCCTTGGAAGAGCGGCCGAGCGCACCGCAATTGACCGGGCAATCTTCTGGCTGTTTGTGGTCGCAGCGGCCCAGTTCTTCATCCGCCCCCAGATTGCAGTGGTCGTTTCCGGCCCGATGAGCGCGGCGGATTATCGCTCGTCCGACTTCTACTCTGTCCTTATTTTGGTCATGGGCATCTTCAATCTTCTTTTGTCACTCGCCCTCATGGCGGCGACCGTTTACGACCAATGGCGCTCTGTGAAAGAAGAGACAGAAGTCGATCCTCTGTCGGGCCTGAAGATGCGCCGCAGCTTCGAAGGCTCGGCCATGCAGATGCTGGACGAGAACGTTGATCGCAGGCTGTCTGTATCGATGATTGTTGCAGATATCGATCACTTCAAGCGGGTCAATGATATCTGGGGGCATCAGGCTGGCGACAATGCAATTGCTGCGTTCGGCGAGCTGATTGGTGGCACTGTGCGCGGTACAGATCTTTGTGGACGCATCGGTGGTGAGGAATTCTGCATCCTAGTCTACGATTGCGACCTTGAGCCTGCTGCGCGTCTAGCTGAACGCCTTCGCCGCCGCTTTGAAGCCATGGAGCACAAAGACCTCGGCCCAGACATTCGTCTGACAGCGAGCTTTGGTGTTGCTCAGTGGCAAGCGGGTGAGGGCTATGGCAAGCTGTTCGCACGAGCTGATGCGGCCTTGTATTCAGCCAAAGGAACTGGCCGAAATCGGGTTTGCTTACCTGATCAGGGCGTGCCTGATGATAAGCAACCGCAAGCGTCTGAGCCTGCCGAACCAGTATCCTTGGCGGGCTAATAGCTGACCTGCGTAGTTAGGCTCCCACTCGCTGGACTTGTCGCGTCGGCGCGCGTAGCGCTCTCGACCATGAGAAAACCACTCCTTGCGCTCGCCGCGCTTTCGCTTTCCGCATCAGGCCAAGTACTTCTGGCGCGCACTGCCTCGCTGGAGACTGAAAAGCTCTCCGTTGAGACTAGCGCAGATATGGCGCTGGAGAACGACTCCATTGCTTGGGACTTTGTCGAAGGGGTCACGACAGAAGTCGGACCGCGTCAGGCTGGGACCGAGGCCGAGGCGCGTGGCCGCGAATGGGCGATGAAGTGGCTTGTTTCGCGCGGCTTCGCCAATGTTGCTGACGAGCCGTTCGAAATGGACACGTGGGTGCCGGGCGATGTCTGGAAAGCCCATGTGACCGCGCCTTTCCCTCAGGAACTGATCGTCCAGCCGCTCGGTAACAGCGCAGCGACTCCCGAAGGCGGAATTGAAGCCGAAGTGGTCTACTTCCCCACCGTCGTCGAATTGCGCGAGGCACCAGTGGGCAGCCTTGAAGGCAAGATCGCGTTCATCAGTCACCAGATGCGCCGCGCACAGGATGGGTCGCATTATGGATTCTGCCGGACCCGCACGCTGGGTTGGTCCTGGCATCGCCGCCAGCAAAGGTGCGATCGGGGTCGTGATCAAATCGGTTGGCACCGATCATCACCGCAACCCGCATACCGGCGGCACCAACTTTCCTGAAGGCGTGAACCCCATCCCGGCGGGTGCTCTTTCGGTGCCGGACGGCGAAAATCTTGAACGGATGTTTGAACGCGCCGGCAGCAGGACGATCACGCTCAAGCTTGAGCTCAACCCGCGTCGCATCGGCACGACCATGAGCGGCAATGTCGTGGGCGAGATTGTTGGACGCAATCCCTCTCTGCCGCCTGTGCTGCTCGCCTGCCACCTCGATAGTTGGTGGAATGCTCCTGGTGCATTTGACGATGGGGCCGGATGCGGGATTGCCGCGGCAGCGGCTCTGAATGTGCAACGCACTGGCCAGCCGCTGCGGACCATTCGCGTGCTGTTTGCCGGAGCAGAGGAAACCGGCCTTTGGGGATCCAAGGCATACAGTGAGGCGCATATTGATGAGCCGATTGCCGTCGCGTTTGAAAGCGATTTTGGCGCGGACCGCGTTTGGCGCTTTGAAAGTAATTTTCGCGGTACGAACCCTGATCTTCACGCCAAGCTTGCGCGTGCGGTTGCCCGGTTCGGTGTTGCGGACTCCCGCATTGTCGCCACCGGCGGGGCCGATATCAATATCGCGCGCGACCAGAAAACGGCGATCATCGATCTGCAACAAGATGGCACGCGCTACTTCGATTTACACCACACGCCAGATGATACGCTGGACAAGATCGACATCCATCAGCTGCGCCAAAATGTCGCCGTTTGGACTCAAGTTGCAGGCATCCTTGCCAATGAGCCGCGCAATATCCAAACCGGCGGGATTGAGCCGAGCGCACCGCCCGTTATGGACAGCGAAGATTAAGGTAACCGAACCTAACTGCCGCGCGAATTGAAGGCTGAAGTGCCGGGTTCCCGTCGTGCGACGGCGGCGATTTGACGCAAAATACCTTTGAACTTAGTTTAGCTGTGACATTGCGCATGGGCTGAACCGTTACAATATAGCCCGCGCTTGGCTTGCCCCCCGATCGGGATCATCGGGTACGGCCTGGCGCTTACTATCCCCGCGGGAGCGTCCGAAATGACCGATCCTCTCCTGATATGCGATCTTACCCAAAGCTGGTCTCCCACCGGCGGCGGCGGCATTTCGACATATTTGAAAGAGAAAAAGAAGTTCTTTCAGGAGAACACTGAGCATCGTCTTCTTCAGATTGTGCCGGGTCCTGAAGACAAGATCACGGTTGAAGGTCGCACGATCTTTGCCGAGGTTGGCGCGCCGCTCGTGTGGGGCAGCCCGAACTATCGCTGGATCAACCGCAACGATGCGGTGTTTGAGCTGCTGCGTGAATACATGCCGAATGTCATTGAAAGCCAGTGCCCGTGGGTGCTCCCATGGCTGGCGATCCGGCATCGCTGGAAACATCCGCAAACCGCATTGGTGGCCGGTTATCGGACCGACTTCCCGAATGCGCAGATTTACCGCGTGATGAATGATCTGACGGGGCATTACCCCGCTGCGTTCTTCCGCAAGGTCGGCTATTTCTACGCTTGGATGACGTATCACCGGTTTGACCGTGTTTACACGCTCAATCAGGAAGCGAAGGGCATGCTCGCGGGTCTCAATTATGACCGCACCGGCGTGCTGGGTCTTGGCGTCGATATCGACAAGTTCTCGCCTGAATACCGCGATCCGAATTTCCGCAAAGAGCTGGGCTTGCCCGAAGACGGGCCGCTGCTGATCTATGCCGGGCGGCTGGACAATGAAAAACGCGCTTATGTGCTCATTGAGATGTTCAAGCAGCTGTCGCGCGACATGGGCGCATCGATGGTTCTGATGGGCGATGGCAAGCTGCGCGAAACCTTGATGGAAGAGGCAAAAGGGCTTCCAGTAGCCTTTCCCGGCTATGAAACGGATCGCCATCAACTCGCTCGCGCTCTGGCGAGCAGCGACATCTATGTTAGCGGCATGGCCGATGAGACGTTCGGCATTTCTGTGCTTGAAGCGCAGGCTTCCGGTTTGCCGGTGGTCGGCGTTGCAAGCGGTGCCATGCCGGAACGCGTGCCTGAGGGCACCGGTCTGCTTGGCCCGGTTGATGACGTCATTGCCATGGCGCGCAATGTTGAACGGGTTTGGAACGAAGACTATGCCGGCACGCGCGAGCGATCGATCAAGCTCGCCAACCGCCACAACCGCTGGAATGACACGTTTAATCAGCTGATTGACGTGGAGTATGCCGAAGCGCTGAAGGCGCGTGATGCGCGTCTGCAAAAATCGATGCGCGGTTCGCTGAAGAAAGCACTGAACTTCTCTTGAGCGATACGACAAACCCTTTGACCGAACCGGATGCGTCTGTCCCCCAATCGGGGACGTCGCCGCTCGATCAGTGGCGCAATATGCCTCGCCGCACGCTGGCGATTGCACTGTCGATCCTGCCGATTGTTGCGCTCGCCAATGTCGCGGTGCTGGTCTACGCGCTTGATGGCGTCAATCTGACCGAAAAGCTGGTGGCGCCTGGAATTCTGGGCCTCGTCGCTCTGCTCGTGTTCGTGCCGATGCTTGGCAATTCACTGCGCATGTATTTTTGGGCGCGGTTTCTTGGGCTCAACCTTGGTTTCTGGGGTTCGCTGAAGGTCATAAGCGGCACAATGGTGACCAATTCGGTGACGCCGTCCGCCACAGGTGGATTGCCGATCAAGATGCTGTTTCTCGTGGGTGAGGGCGTGGAATCTCGCCGTGCGCTGACTCTGATCACATTCCAAGCCGCCGAAGATACGATTGCCACTTTTGCCATTGCGGGACTTTGCCTTGCGATCACAGGCTTCGCCATGTTCGGCTTTATCGGCAGCGATCCGGCTATCATTGCCAAACTCGATCTGACGGTTCGTTCGGCCAGTATGATCGCCCTATGGGTGCTGATTGGCATAGCGCTGCTCGCCGGTTTGATCGGCGGAGGCCTGTTTGGTTCGCGTGTTCGCAACTGGTTTGGCCGAGCAGCTCGCAAAATACGCAGTTTTTTCGCCCAGATCGCTGGTGATTGGTCGACTGCGTTCAAGCGCGGCAAGGTTATCGCGCTCGTCAATCTTTGTCTTGCGTTGCTGCAATGGGGCATACGGTTCTCGATCGCTGGCCTTGTTCTGTCGGCATTTGGCGTTGAATGGCAGCCTGCGCTGTTTTGGTTGCTCCAATGGCTGGTGCAGTCGATCAGTTCGATCGTCCCGACACCGGGCGGGGCAGGGGGCGCGGAAGCGGGCTTCCTGCTCCTATACCAGCCGTTCGTGGCCGCAGAGGTCCTGTTCCCGGCGATGAGCACGTGGCGGCTGATGTTTTTCTATTTGCCGCTGATGGGCGCTGCGCTGATATTCTTCACGCTGCACCGTCGCAGCCGCGCGATCCGTCGCCGCGGAGAAGCGGCGGGCGAACACCCTGCGGTGCCCGCTCCGGCGGAATAGTCATCACATTTCAGGAAGACTGATCGAAATGGTCGGGGAGACTGGATTCGAACCAGCGACCCCCTGTACCCAAAACAGGTGCGCTACCAGGCTGCGCCACTCCCCGACCCTTCGATCTTTCGTTCTCACCCCGCCACTTGAAAGTGGTGGGCCCGGCAGGATTCGAACCCGCGACCTAGCCGTTATGAGCGGCCAGCTCTAACCGCTGAGCTACAGGCCCCCGGGTACCTGGACGGACATCCAGGGGCGAGACCGATGAAGGCCCCTACAGCGGTGTTTCATAGGAGACAAGCGGGAAACGTGCCGATTTCCCGTTTCTTTAGCTTGCAGCGTCAACAATCTCGCTGACTGTGGTGGCTGCAACGCCGCGTTGGCCCAGATATGCGAACACCTGATCGAACCAGTCATAGAGCGTTTCGACGTCCACGTCGGTCTTTGCATAGGGCGTGAACCCGGGTGCTAGCGAAGGGCTATGGAACGACAGGACCAAGACAGGCAGTCCATCGTCAATCGCCACGTCGACACCGCGAATTGCCTCTTCGGCCGTCACACCTTCCGGTGTCAGCGCAATCCGTTCGAGCAGCTTAAGTCTCGAGAATGCCGAATAAAGCGTCGGAACATGCCGCTGGAGCCTTTGCAGAGAAATTCCCAGCTGACGAAGGATTCCCCAGTAAACCGTGGTTACCGGCAGTTCGAGCAAGCTTCGCCCGTTATCTGCCCAATAGGGTACAAGCGGGTGGTGCGAAAAATCGGGACCAGATTCGCTGGAATAATCGAAACGCGACCGGACAGAGGTGTCCACTTTGATCCCAGCATTGGAGAGCATTCCCGCGCTTGCCGGACCCAAACCGTAGCGGCCCGCGCGATAAGTTATAGGCTTGATCCCAAAAGACGCCTCGATCAGCTCAAACAGATTGGAAAACTTCGCGGCCTCGGTTTCCGGCGGCAGGTTGCCGGGAAAGGAGTTTACGGTCGACACTTCTTCGTCGAAAGGCGGATTAACCCATGGGTGAAGCTGCACGCCAACCTCTGCAGTGCCGCGACTCACGGCATCGCCGATGATCTCAACGGCGCCCTGATCGCTCGCGATGGGCCAATCGACCAGATAGACCGGGCTGACGCCATGTTTCTCGCAGAAAGACTGGAAACGCTCGATCTGGGAAATGTGGTGAAGCGTATGCCCTTCACGCTGAAACGGGGCGCCCCATTCGAACTCTTCTTCGGTATCAACGGTCAGCAGGAAACGCTGGCCATAATCGTCCGGAAAGATAGCACGGTCCGCGCGCGGAGGCGGGACAAGCATCGATCCAGTCGAGATATCCTTTTCCCCCAATTCTGACCCCTAAATCCGCTTCCAGTCAGACAGTCTGTTTAACCGTGCGATCTCAGACTTCCCCGCCAAGGCTGCCTGTTACATATTGGCTAGGCAGCGACGTCGCGCTGGTCAAGAGCGGCAGGAGCAGCGTCACCCGCTCACCATCATGGGTTAGGCTGCCCCCCGCTGAACGGGCCTCTGCGCGCGCCAGCCGCAAGGCAAAGCCTGCACCGAAGACGCCGGCATTGATGTTGCCTGCAATCGGTTTCGCCTCGGCCGCAAAGATATCGTCTTCGCTTAGCAATTGAGCGGGCACTTCGCAGTTCAAGCGGACCATGCCGCGTTCACGGTTGATGGTGCAATCGAGCACCTCGCCAGAAGCGCAACCGCCGCCGCACGTCGCCAGAATGCGCCAGATCAGCGCCTCGGCATCCTCAGCGTCCAACTGGGTGATGAGCTGGTCGTCTTCGGCGATATCCAGTTGGATACCGGCGAGACGGGGCGCAAGGACCGAAGCAAGCTGCGACACGATACGCTTGGCCAATTCGCCAAGATCCGCTTCGCCTTCTTCCATTTCGGTCAGACCGGCTTCCAGCCGTGCCAGACGATCCAATTCACCAAATCCGGAGAGGATCAGCGCAGAATCAGCTGCGATCGAGGCCGCCATGGCGCGGTATTCATGCGGGGCAGGACCAAACAACTGCTGTTGAATGACTTCGGCGTAACCCTGGATCGCTGTGACCGGCGTGCGCAGTTCGTGCAACAATTGGCGGATCCGGTCCGCTTCCCGCGCTGCCGGACCGGTTGGTCCGTCGGCGCCGTCTACAGGACGCCGGAATCGACCGACATAGCCTGCAAAGTTGCCATCAATCGTGAAGCGCGGACGTGCATCGACAATCCACACGCCAGCAATCGCGTGTGCCCCGGCCAGTTCAACTTCGGCGCGGTTGATCGGTTGGCGTCGGTTGTAGGCGCGTTCAAGAATACTCTCCGGTTCTTCGGTGCCGATCACACGCGGCGCAATCAGGCGGGTGCCGATAACGCTCGGACCGACTGCAGGGTCGGCCCATTCGATGCGCCCCCCGGCATCAGCGGCAAAACCAAAGCCCGAAGTCTGTCTCTCATTGGAAAGGTCTTCATCATTGAGCGGCAGGCGAGGCGACAATTCAGCATCGCCGGTTTCCAGCTCGCGCGTTCGCTTGAATTGGGCAATCCGTTCAACCAGCGCGGAGATTTCGCTTCTCTCCGCCTCGACAGGGTCGGGCTCCGCTTCAATTTCCGGCTCTGGTTCGGACTCTGGCGCTTGCTGGGTCTCAGGCCCAGGAACGGAATCAGGTTGCTGCACCCGCGCGGCAATCGGATCGTTCTCATAACCCGGTACAGTATCATCCGGGTCTGGCAGCGCCGTTTGCAGTGTGGTTGGGTCAGAGGCGCGGGGTAGCCCTTCTTCCGGTGAAGGGAGGCCACGATCGTGTACGCCCAGCCGCTCCAGCAATTGATCGGTGTCGTCCGATAGGTCCCGCCGCAACCGCAGGAATCCACGTGCACGCACGGGGAGCCTTGGAATAAGCGTAGTCCAGTCATCCTCTGACAAATCGGCGCGTTCCAACGCTGCGGAAGCCACATCGGGTTCGAAATCTGCCAGATGCGCTGTCAGATCGGCGCTGCGTAGCCGCCAGCCGCGTTCGCGAATCATCGCTGCCCGCTCATGGGAGGGGATGCGCTCTGCCAATGCGTCCATCCGCAACCATGCTGCTGCAATCATTGACTGGCTGCGCTTGTCCTGAGGCGCAAATTTGCGGTTGCCCAGAATGTCCAGAAGCTGACGATATTGCGTGCGTGCGCCCACCTCGCCGTCACCGCGGTGGCGGAGCACTGTCGCAAGGCGATCATCAAAAAACATTACTGCTCCGTCTAAGAATCGCGGGAATCGCGGGGCTGCATTCGCGGCGGGGAAAGCATCCTCGCACACGATCTCCTATCAGCGCACGAGAAATGTCACAGCCTGCCACTTGGAGTGCGTTGCAAAGCGGGACAATTGCTGGCAATGCTAATAATCTTGTTGTTACGCGCGCTTTTTTGCGCATCTTGTTTCACTAGACTGCGTGAGCGCACCTGTCCCGGTCGCGCCGCATTGGGCTCCGGAGAGCAAAACGAAAATGGCCAATCTCGACGAAATCGACAAGCGGCTTCTGGCTGAATTGCAGGCAGAGGGCCGGGTGACCAATGTCGAACTAGCTCAACGGGTTGGCCTTACCGCGCCGCCATGTTTGCGCCGTGTTCGTGGCTTGGAAGATGACGGGGTAATCCGCGGCTATCACGCAGACCTCGACCCCTCGAAACTGGGCTTTGCCATCACCGTTTTCGCCATGGTGAGCCTGAAAAGTCAGGCCGAGAGCGCACTCAAAGAATTCGAAGACCATATGAACAACCTGCCTGAAGTGCGCGAAGTTCATATGCTGAACGGCGAAATAGACTTTATTCTCAAGATCGTGAGCCAGGATCTTCAGAGCTTTCAGGAGTTCCTGACTGGCAAATTGACGCCTGCGCCCAATGTGGAAAGCGTCAAAACCTCGCTGACCATCCGGACCAGCAAGCACGAGCCTGGCGTCCCACTATGAGCGAGGCTAAGCGCCTCAATCATCCACTCACCGGCGGGTGCCTATGCGGTGCCGTCTCCATCACACTAACCTCGGCTCACAGCGAAGTGGATGTATGCCACTGCTCGAAGTGCGCCAAGTGGGGCGGATCGATGTATGCGGGGATCGAAGCAGACAGCTTCACGGTCACCGGCGAAGACAGCATCTCAACCTACAATTCCAGCGACTGGGCCGAGCGCGCCTTTTGCTCCAAGTGCGGCAGCAATCTTTGGTACAGACTAAAACCAATCGATGCGCGCACGTTCCTAACCGGGCTTTTCGACAATTTGCCCAAGGGCTTGCCGATTAAGCATCAGATTTTTGTTGATGAAAAACAGGACTGGTACGATTTGGCTCAAGAGAGCCCGATGAAGACCGGCGCAGAAATCATTGCGGAAGCCGAAGCCGCTGGGATGACCTTCGATTGAACCATGCTGGACGCGCCGCCTGCCATCCCGATCGAGATTGCCGAAGCGGAGGCCCCGAGTGAAGTGCAGGGTTTGCCGGTCGAGGAGCGTGCGAACGGCTCATTGGTGATCGACCTAAGCCCACTCGCGCCCGAAACTAAGGTCGAGCAGTGCTTAGAAGAAGATCCCGACCCGCTCGACAATGGCATCTTTGTGTGCCGCACAGTCACCACCGATCAGCGGCTTGGTCCTTCGCAGGATGTTAGAGTGGACGATCTGCTCTTCGCCAGCGCCGTACCGCGAGCCAAGATCAAGCTCTCAGAGAAAAGCTCGCTTGAAGCCAATGGCATCAACAAAGGTGTAGGTGGCATAAACGCCAATGGCGGCGAAGTGCGCTTGAAGATCGGGTTTTAACGCGCCGACCTAAGTCGAGAATCGCGCGTTTTGTCGATCAACATTTGGCGGTTAGTTCCCTCTTGCATTTGGCTGCGGCCTGCAACTCGGGCCAGACCCGCTGAAAGATGAAGAACCCCATCCGTGCATCGCGTGATGAGATCACATAGCTGTGCGTCTTGCCCCCTTCGTCCTGCAGTTGCAGGGTAATCGCCTTGCTTTGGCTAAGCGCGCCAAGCATGCGGTCGCTCTCTTGTCCTTTCAATTCGATCTTCGGGCGATGAACGAGCATTATTCCCGGCTTCAGGCTGTAGTCTTTCGACAGGTCCACGCCTTCGCCTTTGATCGTCAGGCGCGCATTGTTGGCAAGGTCGATACCTTTGGCTGCAACCCAAACTGAAGGATCAATTAAGACGGACCAGGCGTCTCGGGTGCCAAAGCTGACGGCTTTAAGCGTCACGACTTGTTCGCGGCCGGTATAGACCCTGCAACCGTGGCCACCCAGACCTGGACCGTAGCAGTCCATCAAACGCGCGACGAACTTGCCTTCTTTTCCAGCTTTGTCGCGCTCCGGATGCCACGGCTTGCTCGATACAAAAACACTGTTTGGCATGGAGAGAATTTCAAACCTCTCGCCGTCCAGCATGAATTGCGCCGCCTTGTAAGCGCGCGGGGTTGGAGAAACGCCGTTTTTGCTGATGACCTTGAAGTGGTCTTCTTCATTGACGAAGTTCAGTGGGATGAGGGGCTTTGCGTCCGTGAACGGAGCATCTGACGATGAGGTGCCATCGCGATAATCAACCATTGGCGGCTCTTTGGCTTGTACCAACGTTGCCAAGCCCAGAGCGGCGAATGCGATAGTCTGTTTTAAGAATGCCATGTGCTTTCCCCCTCACACGTCGTTTTGCCTCCGCGTGCCTGAACACATTATGTCTGAAGACACGAAGTGCTTGGTCTATCTCTTATTTCTTCTTGGGCTTGATGAGTAAAGCCGCCAAGCAAAAGGCCAGTCCCACGCCGGTGATTCCGCCGCCGACAGTGCTGGTCCTTTGGATCAACTCCGCATTGTCGCCTTGGGCAGGAAGGATGTAGGGCAGGGCGAAGACTGCAACTCCCACCAGCACAATCATCACGGCGGGAATCAACAGTGGGCGTTTCATGGAGTGAGTCCTCGCTCAGCTTTCACGCTCAGCCAGCCATTCCTCCAGCCATTTGATCGAGTAGTCGCCGTGCAGAACGTCTGTCTGCTTCAGCAACTCCTGGTGCAGCGGGATGTTGGTTTTCACCCCTTCGACGACCATTTCCTCGAGCGCACGGCGCAGGCGCATGATGCACCCTTCGCGGTCGCGGCCATAGACAATCAGCTTGGCGATCATGCTGTCGTAGTATGGCGGGATCGAATAGCCGGCATAGAGCCCTGAATCGACGCGCACATGCATGCCGCCCGCCGGGTGGTAGTAGCTCACTTTGCCCGGTGACGGGGCGAAAGTGAACGGGTCTTCGGCGTTGATCCGGCATTCAATGGCGTGGCCACGAAATTCCAGCTCTTCCTGCTGAACCGAAAGCGGTTTGCCCGCCGCGATGCGGATTTGCTCTCGCACCAGATCGACGCCGGTGATGGCTTCAGTCACGGGGTGCTCAACTTGGAGACGGGTGTTCATTTCAATGAAGTAGAACTCGCCGTTCTCCCACAGAAATTCGATCGTGCCCGCGCCGCGATAGCCCATGTCGCGCATCGCTTTGGAGCAAACCTCGCCCATGCGGGTGCGTTCCTCGTCAGAGATGACAGGGGAGGGCGCTTCTTCGAGGACCTTCTGATGGCGGCGTTGTAGCGAGCAATCGCGCTCACCCAGATGGATCGCATTGCCGTTGCCATCGCCAAACACCTGAAATTCGATGTGGCGCGGATTGCCGAGATACTTCTCGATGTAGACCGTGGCATCTCCAAACGCTGCTTTCGCCTCGCTGCCTGCTTGCTGCATTAGCGTTTCGAACTGGTCTTCGCTTTCGCAGACCTTCATCCCGCGACCGCCACCGCCGGATGCGGCCTTGATGATTACCGGATAGCCGACTTCAGCGGCGACCCGCTTGCCTTCTTCAGGGTCTTCGATTGCACCATCGGAGCCCGGAACCAGCGGCAGGCCAAGCTCGCCTGCGGTTTTCTTGGCCATGACCTTGTCACCCATGGTGACGATGTGTTCGGGCTTGGGCCCGATCCACTTGATGTCATGGGCCTCAACGATCTCCGCGAACTTCGCGTTCTCAGAGAGGAAGCCATAGCCCGGGTGAATGGCGTCACAGCCAGAAACCTCGGCAGCGGAGATGATTGCCGCTTGGTTGAGGTAGCTGTCGGTTGCCGAAGGCGGACCGATGCAGACCGCGTGGTCGGCAAGTCGAACGTGCATGGCATCGGCATCTGCGGTTGAGTGAACTGCAACCGTTTCAATGCCCATTTCGTGAGCCGCACGGTGGATACGCAGCGCAATTTCGCCGCGGTTGGCGATCAGGATGCGGGTAATACTCATGCGCTGGCTCAGCCGATGACGACCAGCGGCTGATCGAATTCGATCGGCTGGGCATTCTCGACAAGGATGGATTTGATCGTGCCGGACTTATCGGCGGTGATCGGGTTCATCACCTTCATCGCTTCGACGATCAGCAGTGTGTCGCCTTCGCTCACCTTGTCGCCAACTTTGATGAAATCAGGCGCGCCTGGCTCTGGAGCGAGATAAGCGGTGCCTACCATTGGCGATTTGAGCGCGCCGGCGGAGTCATCGGCAGGCGCCTCTTCTGCGGCAGGCGCATCGGCTGCTGGCGCGGCTGCGGCTGGTGCAGGAGCCGCTGCGGGCGCAGCAGCAACAGGTGCGGCAACGGCAACAGCGCCGCGCGCAACGCGGATTTTGCGGTCGTCGTCTTCGACTTCGATTTCGGTGAGACCGGTTTCGTTGAGAAGTTCCGCGAGTTCGCGGACAAGTTTCGTGTCGACATTCATGCCGGACTTGCGTCCTGCACTCGGCTTAGCATTAGCCATGCGTGCCCCTTGGTTGTTTCTGTCTGGCCGGGTGGATCCCATCCATGACCCGGCTGCTGGAATGCGACTATTCACGCAAATTGCGGCTGGCAAGTGGCAATCGGCAAAATGTCACGTTTGAAATCGACGAAGTGTCAGACTTCGCCTGACGCTACGGCTTCCAATGCGATGCGATAGCTGTCGGCGCCATGGCCTTCGACCGTCTTGGCTGCGGCCATGCCCACATAGCTGAGATGGCGAAATTCCTCACGCGTTTTGGGATCAGAGAGATGCACTTCGATCACCGGCGTCTTGATCGCCTTGATCGCGTCCAGCAGCGCGATGGAAGTGTGGGTGTAGGCCGCTGCATTGAGCAGCACAGCCTTGGCACCTTCGGCCTGCGCCTCGTGCAGCCAATCGACCAGCATCCCCTCGTGATTGGTCTGGCGCATATCAATCGCTAGGCCCAGCTCGAGTGCGCGATCTTCAAGCATTCCGGCAATATCATCGAGCGTCGCCGACCCGTAAATCTCAGGCTCGCGCAGGCCGAGCAGGTTCAGGTTTGGACCGTTGAGGACATAGACGGTGTTAGTCATGGCAGTGCGGTAGCGAAGATAGCGATATGGGGGAAGCTATCCCTGCAATCTTTGCCGGAAGCCTACTTCTCGACGCCCTTGACCTTACCCCACTGGCGCGCGGCGGTGTAGCCGAGATAGCCGGTGCCAAACAACGCATAGAGCGGTTCGGGCAAGCCATTGAGGTAGGCGTTCATACCTGCAGCAATCTCGCGCGCGGCGGCGGGATTGAAGGCGGCGAGCACGCCCATCGGCAGCGCCCACAGGATCATCACGTACATGACGTAGAGGAAGCTAGGGCGTGCACGGCTGGTCCATGGATCGTTGCTCTCCGCCTCGGCGACGATGGCTTTCAAACGTGCCTCGATCAGTTCCATTTCTTGCGTGCCCTCAAGCTTGATCAGCTCAAGCTTGGCCTTGGCGCGCGCTTCCTTATCCGGAATGATCTTGTCGATGATGGAAGTGATCGGCCCGATCAGTGTTTCGAGAATGCCCATGGTTCGCGGCTCCTATTTGCGAGTCGCGTGTGGACTAACCAAATTGGTTCAAGTAGGAAAACAGTAGTGCCTTGGGGGTAATCAGGTCGCTTCGCCAACCTCAGCAAGCAGCCGTTGCGCCAGCGCAAGGTGCGGGCGGTCGAGCATATTGCCGTCCATCGCAACTGTGCCTGCACCTGGATTATCGGCAAAAGCCTGCACCACCGTTTTCGCATGCGCGATCTCTTCGGCACTGGGTGTGAAAGCGGCGTTGATCGGAGCGATCTGTGCAGGGTGGATGGCGAGCATACCCCGGAAACCTTGAGCGCGGACGCGGCGAGCGCGGGTTTCAAGCGCTTCGAGATCGCGGAATTCGGGTTGGACGGTTTCGATTGGGGCGACGCTTGCCTTGACCGCACCCAGAAGACAAAGGCTCCGCGCCATTTCATATACATGGGTGTATTCGCCGTCCGGTCCGCGCTGTTCGCTGGCGCCGAGCTCGCTGGAGAGATCTTCCGCGCCCCAACTCATCGCGACAAGGCGTGGTGCGCCGTCATAGGTGCCGGTGGTGAACATTGCGGCGGCGGTTTCGGTAACGAGCGCCGCGACCTTGATTGAACCGACTTCAAGGCCGGCGGCCTTTTCGCGCTCGCTCAGCATCGCATCCACTGCTTCGACGTCGTGCCCACCCTCAGCCTTGGGTAGGAAGATGCCGCCGGGCGCAGCCGGAACAATCGCATCAAGATCGGCAGCTGTCCATTCGCCCGAGAGCGGATTCACGCGAACCCAAACGCGCGAGCGTTCCGGTGCTTCTGCAAGCGCTTGAACAACCAATTCGCGCGCCGTGGCTTTGTTGGCGGGAACGACCGAATCTTCGAGATCAAGAAGCGCGATATCCGCCTCGCTCGCAATCGCCTTGCCCATCTTCTTGGTGCTGTCGCCCGGAGCAAACAGCCAGCTGCGCATTTTCAGGGTCATTCCCGTCTCCTTATCCGAAGCGGTTAGTCGCGGGGGCACGGGCGTGCAAGCGGGGGCTTAGAACGAACCCTCAACATCGAAGGAAAAGATCGTGCCGAACGTCCGGTCACGGTCTTCGACAAAATCCACCAGACCCGCGGCACGATCGAGGAAGATGGTGCGATCAAAGGTGTTTTTGCGGTTGAGCACATTGCCGACGCGAAAACGTGCGGTCATGCCGAAGACGTCCTTGTGTTCCACAAATACGCGTAAGAATCCTGGGCGTTCGAGACGTTGGAACACTTCGTCCAACCGCACATTGGGCTGGTTCTCATTGAACCGCCAAACAATGCCAGCTGCCCATGGCGTGCCGAAGAAATCCTGACGGACTTCGGCATTCAGATCGAGAAACTCGTTGCCAGAGATTTCGCGCGGGGTGCCGAGCAGCGGATCGAGCACTTCGCTCTCGGTCCAGCCGGCGCTGGCATCCAGACGAAGGCCCTTGATGCCAATCGGGTCGAACAGCAGCGTCAGCTCGCCTTCCAATCCGTAGATTGTAGCGGAATCGATGTTGCCGGGTGCCTGACCACCACCGACGATCGGGATCTGGTCCACGATGTCGCTGATATTTTCGTAAAAACCGCGCAGATTTACCGAGCCAAGTTTGCCAAGGCTCTGCACAGCCTCAAGCTCGTACCGCCAGCTTTGCGGTGGGACCAAGTTCGAGTTGGTGACGTTGACTCGGTCCTGATCGAGGTTGGCGGTGGCAAGGAAGTCCCCGAAGTCAAGCTGACCCACGATGCGTTCAATACGGCCCGCTACATTGAGGTCGGGGTTCACCTTCCAATCGAACGCGGCGAAACCTTTGGGACGCCAGAAGCTGCGCGTTTGTCCCGCAGCGCCGGTCTGACTGATCTGCGAGTATTCCGCACCCACCGAAAGCTGGATCAGGAAATTGTTCGCCAGCGAGCGGCCATAAGTAACGCTTCCTTCCGCGCGGTCTTCTTCCACGCGTGCGGTGGCGCCATCAAAGACGACCGGTTGCAGCACGCCCTGCGCATCGCGTTGCTCAAGTGTCGAATCTTGATCGAGAAAGTTCTTCACCCCCTCGACCGCGAACTGCAGGTCACCGCCAAGTCCGCCGAAGCTATATTCCGCACGGGCAATAGTTTCCCCTTCGTCCGTATCGCGAGTAAAGACCGATCCTTCTACCGGGCTGCCGTCCGCAAATTCGGTGGTGACGATGGAGGTGACAGGGCTGTCTTCGTATCTGTGATAGCCGATAAGTTTCAGCGTGCCGCCACCCAATTTGAAACTGTAATCCGCGCCGAACTCGAAATTGTATTCGTCTTCGTTAGAGCGGAATGTGCGCTGGCGATCCACGGCGTTGATGATTCCGCTGCGTTCCGAATCCTCACCCTGCCGAAAGATGAAAGTCTGAAACTGTCCGGTCAGGTTCAGAACGTTGCCGTTGTTGGCGGTGCGCGCGAAGGAGCCGGAGAGTGTGGGGCGGTCCGAGTTGAAAAAGGACTGCTCTAACCGTGTGTCGATGAGCTGACCTGAGGCATCGAACACGAGCTCAATGCCTTCATCACCGCGGCGGCCGGCGTCGTTTTCAAGGCTCAGCGTCCATTCGGTCTTCTCACCACCACCAGCGAGAGAGATTTGTCCGTCGCTCCAGCGGAAGGGGACCCCGCGATCCCGCCACTCGGCAGAGTAGCGGAACTGGCCCGTTACACCGCCTGTGGAACTGGTAATTACGTTGAGGACCTGTCCAGTGAGGCCTCCAATATCAAGGCTTGCCCCATCGACGATCTCCAGCCGGACGACCTCTTCGGCAGGTATACGTTGCAGCGCTGAAACCGGGCCATTCGATTTGCCGGAAATCCGCTGTCCGTTGATGATGACGTTCGTGTTGGCCTGACCCAGGCCGCGATCTCCGTCATCGCTGCGAATGGAAAAGCCGGGGATCTGCTCTGCCATGTCGAGCGCGCTGCGTGGAGCGAAGCGTTCGAAATCCTCGGGTGTGAAGACACGGCGCGTGTTTGCTTCGGTTGAGGCGACGCCTGTTTCATCCAGTGCCTCTTCATTTGCCGAACTGCTCGCGCTGGAGTTGCTCGCATTTGCGCTGGTTGCGCTCAATGCAATGGCGGCAACGCCAGACAAGAGGAACAGGCTTTTCATGTGGCTCTCTATACGCAAGGGGCTGGGGAACGTTCCTTGCGCGCCCTCGAAATAAATAGAAAGCCATTCAGGATGAGCGCACTGCTACATTCGACGAATGAAATATATGTAAGGCAGTCCGAAACTCTCGCACGGCGAAGCGATCGCGGCGCAAACGCCGCGGGATTGAATATTCTGCAACTTGAGGGTGAATTCCACTGGTCGGGAAGACAGGATTCGAACCTGCGACCCCCACACCCCCAGTGTGATGCGCTACCAGGCTGCGCTACTTCCCGAGACCAGTGGAGGCGCGCCTATAAGCGCGTGGTTGGTGGCTTGCAAGACACATCGCAGCGCTTTGCATGCTCCTGTCACGATTGCTCTGCACCGATTGCTAGACACTTGCATTGCTGCTACGCGCGCCCACTTGAGTGAAGACGGGTGGGATCGGCGTTACTCCAAACATCGCTAATCCTATCGGTTTGACCGATCTTTTAACGCATTCGCTTAGGGCAAAACCTATCATGTTTGACATTCTTGCCGCCGCCGGGGGCGCCGCTGCAGAAGCACCTCCAGGATGGCTTAACTGGCTGCCGATCATCGGCATGATCCTGATCTTCTGGTTCCTGATCATCCGTCCGCAGATGAAACGCCAGAAAGAGCATCAGGAGAAAGTCGCTAGCCTTAAAAAAGGCGATCAGGTCGTCACGCAAGGCGGTCTTGTTGGCAAGATTGCCAAAGTTGAAGACGACTTTGTCCATATCGACCTTGCCAAGGATGTCCGTGTTAAAGCGGTCAAGCACACTATTGGCGATGTCATTCCACCGGGCGGCAACGCAGCGAACGACTAAGGCAGTGTGGCTCTTCTACTGGGCCATGCGCTGACAGTTCAGCAGCCAGAAACACGCATTTAGAGAAAAGTTTCCATGCTCGAATTTCCTCTCTGGAAGAAGATATGGTTGTGGGGCCTCGCGCTCGCTTTTTCAGCGGCGGCAGTGCCTTCGCTGTTGGGCTCTACTGATATCGAACTTCCTGATTCCGCCCCAAAAGTGAATTTGGGTCTGGACCTTGCCGGTGGTTCGCACTTGCTTCTTGAAGCCGATCCGGCGGATGTTTCTAAGCGCAAGTTTGAAAATCTCGAAGAGGCTGTGGAACGCGAGCTTGGCAACGCTACGCCGGAAATTGAGTATGACGACATGTCGCGCGCTGATGGGCGGCTGTCCTTCCTGCTCGACACACCAGCCGATATCGATCGCGCCCGTGCCGCCCTTGAATCGGAAATGCAGGGCAATGGTCTGACCCGGCTTTACGACTTCGAGGTTATCGACACGCAGCGCATCGTTCTCACCCCGACCTCCAGCGGCACAGATGAAGCCGTCGATGCGGCGATGGAAGCCGCGACCACGGTTGTCCGCAAACGTATCGACGCACTGGGTACGCGCGAGCCGACGATTATTCGTCAGGGCGACACACGTATCGTGGTGCAGGTTCCCGGCCTCGACGATCCAGAAGCCCTCAAAGATCAGCTTGGTCAGACCGCGCAGCTTGAATTCAAACTGGTGGCTCCAAACCAACAGAACGAAATGACCCTTGAAACAGCGCAGCAGAATCTTGTGCCGGGGACGGAAATTGTTCCTCTCGAAGCGAGCGAAGGTCAGACACCATTGGTGATGATGGTGAACCGGCTTGGTGGTCTTTCCGGAGACAACCTGACCGGTGCGCAGGCGGGTGTGAACCCTGATACCAATCAGGATGTCGTGAACATTCAGTTCGACACGCAAGGCGGTCAGAAATTCGCTCAATTGAGCACGCAGAATGTGGGCAAACGCTTTGCCATCATCCTCGATGGTGAGATCATCTCTGCGCCGTCATTCAATGAGCCCATTCTCGGCGGTAACGCACAGATTTCGGGTAGCTTCACTGCCGATACTGCGAACCAGTTGGCCATCTCACTCGAATCCGGCGCACTCCCGGTCCCATTGGCGGTGGTGGAGCAGCGCTCTGTCGGGCCAGACCTGGGCGCAGACTCGATCCGCCGCGGAATGATCGCAATGCTGATCGGCAGCATCGCTGTGATCGCGCTGATGATCGCTACCTATGGCCGCTTCGGGATCTTTGCCACGGCCGCGCTAGTGTTCAACGTGTTGATCCTGCTCGGTCTCATGGCGATTGGTAACTTCACTCTGACCTTGCCCGGTATCGCCGGCTTCGTGCTTACTGTGGGCGCGGCGGTCGACGCCAACGTGCTGATCAACGAGCGCATACGCGAAGAGCGAAAGCGTGGGCGACGCGTCGTGGCCGCGGTCGAAAATGGCTACAAAGAAGCCAGCCGCGCGATTTACGATGCGAACATCACCAACTTCATTGCCGGTGTTCTGCTGTTTTGGTTTGGCTCTGGTCCGATCCGCGGCTTTGCCGTCGTTCTGGTCATCGGCCTTGCGACCACTGTTTTCACCGCCCTCGCGCTGACTCGCATGTGGGCCGCTGGCTGGCTGCGCGACAAGCGCCCGGCTGACATCAACATTTGAGGAGGACGGCCCCATGAAACTGCTCAAACTCGTCCCCGCCGACACGAATATCAGATTTCTGCGCCTGCGCCTGCCGTTCTTTATCGTCAGTATCCTGATGATCATCGGCAGCTGGGCAGCCGTGGCCACGATGGGATTGAACTACGGCGTTGATTTCGCCGGAGGCCAGGAAATCCGCGCGACCTTTACCGAGAGCAAGGAGGCACCGATTGCCGATTTGCGCACCGGGATCGCGGCAGTCGAGCTGGTCAGCGATGATCCGGTCGTCCAGCGTTTCGGTGAAGACAATCAGGTTTCGATCCGCGTCAAACTTCCGCCAGAGGCAGAGGGAAATCCCGAATACGCCAACGAGATGACCACGGCGATCGTGACAATGTTGGAGGGTGAGTACTCCGATATCCGCATTGACGGCGTTGACTCGGTTTCCGGCAAGGTTTCAGGCGAGTTCCGCAATGACGCAGCGCTTGCATTGATCGCCGCCATGATAGCGGTCGCGATCTATATCTGGGTCCGGTTTGAGTGGCAGTTTGGCGTGGGCGCGCTGTTTGCATTGTTCCACGACGTGTCGCTGACACTGGGGCTGTTTGCCATAACACAGATGGAATTCAGCCTTCAGATCATCGCCGCTATTCTGGCGATCATCGGTTACTCACTGAACGATACGATCGTTGTGTTTGACCGTATCCGTGAGAACCTGAAGAAGTTCCGCAAAATGCCGCTTCCCGAGCTGCTTGATCTGTCGATCAACGAGACGCTGGCGCGTACGGTGATGACATCGCTGACGCTGCTCGTCGCGCTGCTGCCGCTGCTGTTCTACGGCCCGACCAGTCTGTTCGGTCTGGTCGCGGCAATCACGTTCGGCTTGTTCGTGGGTACCTATTCGAGTGTCTATCTCGCTTCGCCGATCTTGATCTGGCTGGGTGTTACCTCGAACAGTTTTGTGCCCGTGGAAACCGATGCGGATCGTCAGGAAAAGAAGGTTCTAGGCCAGACCTAAGTGCGGCTGACTTCTGTAAGATAAGCTGCCAGCGCCCGTCCGTTTTCTTCCCAGCTAAAGGCGTGCGCTGCTTTGGCCACGTTTTCGGGCTTGGGCGGGTTATCAAGGATTGCTAGCACCGCATCGGCAAAGGCTTCGGGTGTGCGTTCCACTATCCGTCCGGCGGCATCGCTCGTCACAATCTCGCGCACTCCACCTACATCGGTGGTGACCACTGGAGTTCCGCAAGCGATGCTCTCCACCCATGCATTGGCGAGCCCCTCACGCTCGGTCGGAAGTACCATCGCGTCAGCCGCAGACAGGATCAGTGGCATCACATCGTGATCGACCGAACCGGCGAAATGCACGCGTTCGCCCACGCCCAGCTCCGCAGCCAATTCGCGCAGATCATCGGCAAGCTCTCCCTTGCCGACAAGGACCAACCGAGCGTCCGGGATCTGGGCCAAGGCGCGCATGGCGATATCTTGTCCTTTGGTTGCAATCAGATTGCCGACACAGGCCAGAAGCGGCGCGTTGTCGGGCAGGGCAAAGCTCAATCGCTTGGCCAATTGAGCGCGCAATTGCGTGTGCCCCAGCGGGCGGAACCGGTCACGATCCAACCCAGTATAATGGATCGTGATCTTCTCGCGTTCCATGCCCAGCGCAGCCATATCGTCAGCCAAAGCTCCGCTTACTGCAAGCAAGCCACTGGCACGGCTGGCGGCCTCCAGCATCTGCTCGCGACCGAAATCTTGGCTACCCCAGTGCGTGATGTCCGAACCCCGCGCTTTGATCGAAAGCGGTAAGCCAAGTTCCTCGGCGATGATCGCGGCAGCCGGTCCATCGGGGAAGAAGAACTCCGCATGGACAGCATGGATCGGCTCTGCGCGGTGGATTGTTCGGATCAGTGGCAATGCCGCCTTGGCAATGGCCGCAGCATTGCGACGCGCGCCAATTCTCGGGATGAGCGTAAAACGCGGACGATGGACCGTGAGAGGGCCTTCTTGTGCAACCGGCGGCAACTCAGCCAACTCGCGATATTTGCCGAATGCGATGGGCGGGATGCCAATCGGATTGACCACCGTAACTTGCCAATCGCTGTGCTTGCTCAGCGCCTCCAGAGAACGCGCAACAAAGGTTCCGAACCGCGGATTGGCCGGGTTGGGAAACAGAGTGCTGAGTGCAAGAACGTGCATCAGAGCGAGCGCACCAGCATGACAGCCACGGCGATCCATGCGGGATTATCGACCACTTGCTGTTTTTGGCCAGCCTGACTGGGCAGGATGCCAACAAATGTGCCCTGAACATCAATCAAGCGACCGAAGGTGAAGCGCCCGCCTGGGCGGGGGACCAGGCAATCGCGGTTGATGGCGCTCGCTGCGCTGTCGGGTTTGAGCTGGCGCAGCCAGATCAGGTCGCCGGGGCGGTATTCACCGATGGCCGTGTTCACTTCGAGAACCATGAGCGGGCTATCATCGCCTTGAGAGGCCAATTCGTGCGGCAATATCGCTTCGCGCGGGGCGGACAGGGCCTCAACCTCACCCGCGCCCAATTGTGCAACGATCTGCGGGCGAGGCTGAGCCTCCGATCGAACGAGTGTCTCGGGATCGATATCCAGCGCTTTGCCAATCCGGTCCATCCACTTGGTGGAAAGATTGCGCATACCCGTTTCCAGCCGTCCAATGGTTTGCGGGGTGGTCGGCGGATCACACACCTCGGCCAGCTGCGCGAGGGTGATACCTTTGGCTTTGCGGACTTCGCGGATACGATTGATCATCAATGGTGCTCCCATCGGGAATTGTGTGCCTATTTGGCCCTTTCTGACTTTCCTACAATAAATGACACAATGCAAGCATGCATTTCACCAAATTGGTTATTGGAGAAGTGCAGTGAAGCGGGAACTGGTGGAGCGCGAATTGACGAATGAAGGCCCCCGTCGGGGCTCGTCGGCTGTGGGAAAGCGGCGGACGGTAACCGTCAACATATCGGAATCGCCCTTCGCATGGCTCCATTCGCGGGGGCATCTGGATGACCGGCTGTTTGATGCCGGCGAGGCCTTGAGGAACGATTACGAGCGCGCGCAGCTATCGGCGAATGTCACCATGCGTTGGGACCCGGTTCGGGTGAAGACGACCGGCGAGCAGGGCTTGTCGGCTAGCGAGAAGCAGATTGCAGCCAAGCAGCGCTTTGATGCAGCAATCAAAGAGGCAGGACGCGGCTTGGAAGACATTCTGTGGCGTGTTGTGTGCGCAGGAGAGAGCTTGCCGGAAGCCGAGAAGTCACTTGGCTGGCCCGCGCGCAGTGGGAAACTGGTGCTCAAGCTCGCGCTCGATCGTGTGGCAGATTTCTATCGGATACGGTGAGAGAAGTTCTTCGCACTGGTCGAGACCGCACGGCTCTGGCATCATGACGCCATGGACAGGGGATGGGGCCGATACGGTTTGCTCTATGGCGGCGCGCTCGCGCTGGTCGCGGTGCTGCTGCAATGGGCGCAAAGCAGATACTTGATGATGCAGATGCCGGGTGAGGCCTATGCTGCGATCATCGCCGCGGTCTTCATCGCGATCGGCATTTGGGTGGGGATGCGACTCACCCCGCAAAGTGCCACCGCCACGTTCGAACCCAATGAGAAGGCAATTGCCTCGCTTGGCCTGACTCCGCGTGAGTTGGAGATCCTTGGATTGCTCGCGAAAGGCGACAGCAACAAGGAAATCGCCCGATCGTTGGGTGTGTCGCCCAACACGATCAAGACTCATATCGCCAATCTTTACATGAAGTTGGAAGTGACTGGGCGCGGCAAAGCGGTGGAGGCGGCGCGGGCACTGGCCGTCATCCCGTGACTTCGTCCAAACGCATGAAAGGCCCCAAATCACCCATCTGGGTGATAGGATTTGCCCATGAAAACCGGAACGTCAGAGGCGTCCAAACAGAAGGAGACATTTCATGTGGCGTTATTCTCTGATCTTCGGTTCGATCATCGGTATCGTAGTGATTGCATTCATGCTTGTGGTGATGATGGGCGTCGGGACCGACGATCTCGGCACCTCGGAAATCCTCGGCTACGTCGTGATGCTCGCGGTGCTTTCGCTGGTGTTCATCGGGATCAAGCGGTTCCGCGATGTGGAGCATGGCGGGGTGATCAAGTTCACGCAGGGCGCGGCGGTTGGCGCTGGCATCGCAGCGGTTGCAGGCGTGTTCTACACCGTGACGTGGGAAGTCGTGCTGCAGATGACCGACTTTGCCTTTATGCAAACCTATGGTGACAGCTTGCGTGCAGCAGTTGAGGCCGAAGGGCTGAGCGCGGGTGAGCGCGCGGCGAAGCTGGCCGAGATCGACGCGAATATGGAAATGTACGCCAACCCGCTGTTCCGCATCCCGATCACTTTCAGCGAGATTTTCCCCGTGGGGCTGATCGTGGCGCTGATCTCCGCATTTGTCCTGAAAAACCCGAAAGTGCTGCCGGCGCGCGTGACGGCTGACTAGTCGATAAACCTGCGAAAATGTCCCGCCGTGACATCAGCCACGGCGGGGCGTCTCGTATGCCGGCCTATTCGCCCGGGTTATCGTAGAAGAAGCGTTCCTCTGCGATTTTGCCGTCTTTGACCGTATAGATCGCGGTTTCTGATGATTGGCTGCGCTCACCCATCATGGTCACATCCATCGAGTAGTTCACGGCGAACTGTTCGCCGACCACAAAGGGGCCTTCCATGGTGAAGCCGTGCATCTCGGCGTTTTCGTTCCACCATTTGTGCTTCTCGAGCAGCTGGTCGCGGCCTTGAACAGTCGACATTGGACCATCACCCGGCTCCATGCTGATGATGTCGTCAGACCACATGGATTGGTAGTCCGCCTCGCGATCCTCTTTGACCGCGTCGAAGAATGCTTGGGCAGTTTGTTCAATCGACATTTGATCCCTCCTCACTCGTTAGGCCGAGAGACTATTCTTTCATTATGTCAGCAACATGTCGGCGAAGGCTGGGCAGGGTCTTGTCCTCGAACCACAGGTTTTTTGCCATCCACATCCGCACGCGCCAGGCCGGATGCGGCAACGGTATGAAGGGCGCAAAGTCGGCCCCACGCTGCACGCGCTCGGTCAGGGAGAGCTTCCGCGTGTCGGGCAGATAGGCTGCTTGGGCATAGGCTCCGACCAGAAGGGTGAGCCTGTCTTGGGGCAGAAGGTCGAGCACGCGGTGGTGCCATTGCGGAGCGCATTCGCGGCGGGGCGGTTGGTCTCCGCCTTTCGCTTTGCCCGGATAGCAAAAGCCCATGGGCATCAGAGCGATTTTGTCAGGATCGTAGAATTCTGACTTGTCGAAGCCCAGCCATTCGCGCAGCCGGTCGCCGCTGTCATCATCCCACGGGACACCGCTGGCATGGACTTTGGTGCCGGGAGCCTGACCGATGATGAGGATGCGTGACTTGGGCGAGAACTGCACGACGGGCCGCGGGCCAAGCGGCAGATGCTCGGCACAGAGCGTGCAGGTCTTGATCTCCGTGTGGAGGTCTGCGGCCCGCGCCGCGCTCACCCTTCGACCTTTTCGGCGAGGTCGAGCCAGCGTTCTTCAGCGGCGTCCTTTTCGGCACGCGCGTTCTCCAGCCCTTTGGAGATGGTCGCGAATCGCTTCGGATCTTTAGTGAAAAGGTCCGGATCGGCAAGGATTGCCTCACCCTTGGTGATGGCCGCCTCCAGCTCTTCGATGCGCGCGGGAAGCAGCTCGTAATCGCGCTGGTCCTTGTACGATAGTTTGTCAGATTTCGGTGCTGTGGGGGCAGGGGTGGGCGAGGGTGTGGGAGCGCTTGATTTGGCCTTGCGCGCAATCGGTTGGCGGCGCTTTGCCTCCCAATCCTCATATCCACCTGCGACGATGTCGACGCGGCCAGTGCCATCGAGGCCAAGCGTGACCGTCACGGTCTTATCGAGAAAGTCGCGGTCGTGGCTAACGATCAATACGGTGCCATCAAAGTCCGCGATCACTTCTTGCAGGAGATCGAGCGTTTCAAGATCGAGATCGTTGGTCGGTTCATCCAGCACCAGCAGGTTCGCGGTCCGCGCAAACTCGCGCGCAAGGAGGAGGCGTGACCGCTCGCCGCCCGATAGGATGCCGACCTTGGTGTCGACCAGCTTGGGATCAAACAGGAAGTCTTTTAGATAAGCTTGCACGTGCTTGCGCGCGCCGCGAACGTCGATCCAGTCGCCGCCTTCAGCCAGGATATCGCGCACACTTGCATCGGGCTCGAGCAGTTTGCGCTGCTGGTCGATCATCACGCCACTGAGCGTGCGGGCATGTTGCACAGAGCCGCTGTCTGGTTCGATCTCTTTGGTGAGCAGTTTGAGCAAAGTGGTCTTGCCCGCGCCATTCGCACCGACAATACCGATGCGGTCACCGTTCTGGATGCGCAGGGTGAATGGCTTGATGACAGCGCGTCCGTCGTAGGTCTTGGAGATGCCCTCTGCGACGATCACCGACTTGGACTTGAATTCCTCGTCATTCGCCAGCTTCAGCTTGGCTGCGCTGCTGTCCGAGATCATCGCCGCCCGTTGTGCGCGCATCTGGTAGAGTTTTTCGAGCCGCCCCTGGTTGCGCTTGCGCCGTGCCGTTACGCCGCGTTCGAGCCAGTGGGCTTCGATCTTGAGCTTGGCGTCAAGCTTCTCAGCCGCACGCGCTTCCTCGGCATAGACTTGCTCTTCCCAAGCCTCGTAACCGCCAAAGCCGACTTCCTTGCGCCGCATAGTGCCCCGATCAAGCCACAAGGTCGCGCGGGTCAGGCGCTTCAGGAACGTCCGGTCGTGCGAGATGGTGATGAACGCGCCTTTGTAACGCGTCAGCCAGTCTTCCAGCCAGTCAATGGCAGACAGGTCGAGGTGGTTGGTTGGCTCGTCAAGCAGGAGAAGGTCAGGGTCCTGCGCCAATGCGCGGGCGATGGCAGCGCGACGACGCTCACCACCGCTGGCAGTTGCCGCGTCGGTGCTCATGTCGATGTTGAGCTGTCCCGCGATGCTTTCCACCTCGTGCTCGGCAGGGGCGTCATCGCCGTGCAGGGCGTAATCCATCAGCGTTTCGTAACCGCTGAAATCGGGCTCCTGCTCGAGGAATACAATGCGCATATTGGGCTTCACGCGCCGCGTGCCGCGATCCATTTCGATGCGGTCGTCAATCAGGCGGAAAAGGGTGGTCTTGCCCGCGCCATTGCGCCCGATCAGCGCTAGCCTGTCGCCCGGCAACACATGCAGATCCATCGGCGCGACGTCCGGTCCACCGAACAGCCAACGGCCGCCTTGTTGCAAGCCAATGCCTTCGAGGCTGAGGATCGGGGGCTGTGCCATAGGAGGCGCGCGTTAGGCGCTCTGCGGGTCCCCCGCAAGGTTGCTATTTCTGCGCCTCGACCATTGCCGCCACGTCTTCAAGCAGCTTGGGGGCATCGAACACGATCCCGTCCTTGATCGTCCAGCGAACCCCGCCAACTGTCTCCAACTGGTTGGTCTCACGGTTCAGGCGGGTGTGGCCGGTGCCGTAAAGGACTTTCAGGTTCGCCAGTGGGTTCTCCGGCACGATAACCAGATCGGCGAGCTTGCCAACCTTGATCGAACCGATGGGAGGTTCGATGCCCTTGGGTTCATAAATCTCGCGCGCGCCGTTGACCGTTGCGGCCTGAATGACTTCCAGCGGCGTCAGGCCTGCTTCGCGCAGCATCTCGAGCTCGCTAACGAAGGCGAAGCCCCATGTCTGGTAGATATAGCCCGGATCAGAACCAGCGGTGACGCGCCCACCTTTGCGGTGGAAGTCGCGGGTGAGCGCGAACCACTTGGCGTAGAACCGTTTCCATGCGGCCTCATCCTCGCTGGTCCAATCGTGATAATAGCTGCCATGGTTTGTGAGGCTGGGCGCATAGAACTGCATCAGCGAGGGCAGGGTGTACTTATCGTGCCACTCCAGATTGCGCGCCTTCATCACATCGCGGCTGGCCGAGTAAATGTTGAAAGTGGGGCTGAGCGTGACGTCGTTCTCGATAAGGTGGCCGATATAGGCGTCCCACTGATCGGACCCCGGCTCGCCTATCTGTTCGGCTAGGCGGGCAACCCAAGCAAAGCGCGACTGCTCATCGAGGTAATTGTAGTCCGACGGATACTGCGGAATTGTGCTTTTATCGAGCAGGCTTTCAAAATGGCCGTAGAAGTGGGTGACACCATCGAGGCCAAGCTCTGTTGCGATCTTGGCGTTGACATTAGCCACGCCACGCTGACCGAGGTGGGCCACGGTGCCGAGGCCATGCTTGTCGCTTTCATCAAGGATTGCGGCGAGCACTTCGGGGCTTTCGTTGTTGAAGAACTTTATCCCGTCATAACCGGCACCTTTGATCCAGCGCACCCATTCGCGGCCCTTTTGCGGGCTGTCGACGGCGCCCTGCGGGCCGACAGCGCCCGGCACGGTGTATGCGAAGAGGCGCGGCGCCGTGATGGTGTTGGCCTCGCTGCGGCGTTTCTGGTCGATCGAGGGATCGTTGGGACCCCAGCCAAAGCCGACCCCGCGAACGCTGGTGACGCCGTGGGCGAGCCAGAGCTTGAAGCCATAGGATGGCTGCGGCGCTTTGTCGGGATCACCGTTGTGGCCGTGCGTGTCGATCAGGCCAGGCATGACATACATGCCGCCTGCCTCGATCACGCGGTCGGCTTGAACCGGCGCTCCTCCGCCGCGCACGATAGCGGCGATCCGGTTGTTTTCGACCACAATATCGACCGGACCTTCAGGTGGGGCCCCCGTGCCGTCGATCATGGTCGCGCCGCGTATCAGGAGCGTTTCGTAAGGCCCTTCGCCTTCGCCTGCTGGCCGATCAGGCACCCGCTCCATCTGGGCCAGAGCAACGCTTGGCAGCGACAATGCAGCAGTGGCAATCGCAACGGCATAGGCGAGGGTTTTGAGCATCGATTTCTCCCTTGGCCCAAGGGTCTAGCGATGAGGTTACAGCTTGCAAACACTTGCATTCACAGTCAGGCCATAAGAGGTCCGCCAAGACCACGGCAAAAGGAGAAGTGCAATGATCCGTTTGTTCACGAAATCGATAACCGGCGCGCTCGCTGTCAGCGCTCTTGCCATGACCCCGGCGCTCTATGCCGCAGAGATCGAGATCGAGGCTGAAGGCCCGGTTGTCGAGCTGTCGATCTATGAAGCGATCACAGTCGATCCGGACATGGCGACAATTGGTGCAGGTGTGACCACCGAAGCGCCCACTGCGGTTGAGGCCATGCGCCAGAACGCGGTGGAGATGCGCAAGGTGATTGACCAGATCAAAGCGCAAAGAGTGGATGAAAAGGACATTCAAACATCCGGCATCTCGCTTCGTCCCCGGTACGAATACAACCGCACTACGCGCGAAAACGAGTTTCGCGGTTATGCCGTATCGAACCGCGTGAGCGTGAAGCTGCGGGAGATCGAGCGGGTGGGCGTTGTGCTGGATGCACTGGTATCGGCTGGTGCGAACAATCTGGATGGTCCGAGATTTTCCATCGAGAACGATAACGCCGCGAAGGATGAGGCTCGCAAGCGTGCTATTGCCAGCGGACAGGCGCGGGCCGAAGCGTACGCGGCGATGCTTGGGTATGACCAAGTGAGGGTGCTCGAAATCAATGAAAGCATCCAGAACCGCTCTCCCGCACCGCCGATCATGATGCGCGCCGTGGCTGAAGAGGCCGCTGATGCGGTTGCCCCCGTTCAACCGGGCCAGGTTAGCGCCGGTGTTTCGATCACAATCAAGTATGAGATGGTCGCCGAAGAGGCCGCTGCCGCGATTGAGGGTGATTAATATAAGTCGTTACTTTTCTGAACAACGAGCAACGCCAACATTCAGAGGTTGTTCAAAGCGCAAAAACTAGACAGACAATCATTATGAAACAGCACCGCACCACACTCACTGCCTTGGCCACAGCGATTGCGCTGGGCGCCTTTACGGCTGCGCCTGCCGCTGCGGCGGACCGCGGGACGTATCAGGAGCGCAGTGAGCAGGGCGAAGCGCGCCAGCAGATGAAGGCGGGCAATCAATTGCGCCTTCGCGAGATTGAGCGGCGCATCCTCCCAAAGATGAGAGGCGCCGAATATCTCGGCTCCGCCTATGACAAGACCAAGCGGGTCTATCGGCTCAAATTTGTCGAGAAAGGCCGTGTGGTGGAGATTGACGTGGATGCCCGCACCGGACGCATCCTGCGCCGGTCTCGATGACAGAAGGTTGATCTGAAGACGGAAATTGAACGGGGGAAATCGACCATCAGGTGCAATGCAGCTTCCTTGACGCCCCAGTCTACGTGGCCCACTCCAATGGGAAGAACCACAAAAGCGCACCCGAATGATGGTTTTCACGCAAGAATATAATGGTGGAACATGCGGATATTGATTGTCGAGGATGAGCCGACGCTAGGCCAGCAGTTGAAAACAACGCTGGAGCAGAACGGCTATGCGGTTGACCTTTCGCCCGATGGCGAAGACGGCCACTTCCTTGGAAGCACCGAAGAATATGACGCGGTTGTCCTCGATCTGGGTCTGCCCAAGATCGATGGCCTCACCGTTCTGGGCAAATGGCGCAAAGAGAACCGTGATTTTCCAGTTCTGGTTCTGACCGCGCGTGACAGCTGGTCTGACAAGGTCGCCGGTTTGGACGCGGGTGCGGATGACTATCTTGCAAAACCGTTCCAGACCGAAGAGCTGATCGCTCGCCTGCGCGCGCTTATTCGCCGTGCGTCGGGCAACACCTCTTCCGAACTCACCGCCGGCGATGTCCGTCTGGATACCCGTTCGGGCCGTGTCACCCTGAATGGTGAACCGGTCAAGCTGACGGCGCAGGAATATAAGCTGCTCAGCTACCTGATGCACCACAAGGGCAAGGTCGTGAGTCTGGACTGAGTTAATCGAGCACATTTACGATCAGGACTTCGACCGCGATCTGAACACGATCGAAGTGTTCGTCACCCGCATCCGTAAGAAACTTGGCGCAGAGGTAATTACTACGATCCGTGGCCTCGGTTACAGCCTCGACGACCCCGCAGACGCACCCCGAGCTTAAGAGCGAGGGGCAGCCGACCGGCTCAGGCTCCGATAGCAGCAGTTCCGCTGCTTCGGAGCCGGAGACGGGTGAAACCGCTGAGCAGTCCAGTGGAACCAAACGCAGCCTTGCGCGGCGCATGGGGCTCATCGCAGCGGGCTGGATCACGGTGCTGCTGCTTGTCGGCGGTATCGCGCTCGACCGGGCGATCACGGCAGAAGTGCAGGGCAGCTTTGACCGGCAGCTTGAAACCACGCTGAAAGCGATGGTCGCCAACTCGGAAATCGATTCCGATGGTGAAATCTACTTTTACCGGCGCTTAGGGGATCAACGTTTCCTTTCGCCGAATAGCGGTCTGTATTGGCAGATCAGCGCCAACGGGAAAGAGGACTTCACCTCACTCTCATTGGTCGCGGACGCATCGCAAAGCTTGTGGGATGAACGGCTGGAATTGCGCGGACCAGCGGAGGGCGAAGAAGCCAATCCCAATCCGCAGTTCTATGACAGTTACCAGTTTGATGGTGAGCCGCTGCGCATTGCCGAGCGCACGCTGATCCTGCCGGGTAGCGAGAAGCGCTGGACCTTCGCGGTTGCCTCGGCGCGATCTGATCTGGAAGAGCAGATCAATCGCATCCGTTCGATCCTGATCTGGAGTTTCCTTGTTCTCGCGGTCGGTCTGATCGTCATGTCGCTGCTGCAGATCCGCTACGGTCTTTCGCCACTGCGCCGCGTGCGTGATGCGATATTGCGGCTGCGCAACACCGGCGAAAACCGCATCACCGAACCGCTGCCGACCGAGGTTCAACCGATGGTCGATGAGCTCAACGCGCTGCTCGCCCACTCGGTCAAACAGGCAGAGGAAGCGCGCACGCATGCGGGCAATCTCGCTCACGCGCTGAAAACGCCGCTGACCGTGCTGACCAACGCCGCGACCGCCCAGGATCCCAAGCTCAGCGATGCCGTCTTCCGCGAAACACGCGTGATGCAGCGCCATGTCGAGCACCACCTTGCTCGCGCTCGTGCAGTCGGACGTCGCGCGGTCGGCCATGCCCGCGCCAATGTCCACCAAAGCGCAGAGGCGGTGCGGCGCGCAGTCGAGCGGCTCTATCCCAGCGGCCGCTTGGATATCGCGGGCAACAAGGACGCGATGGTCGCCGCGGAGCGACAGGATATCGACGAGATTCTCGGCAACCTGATCGAGAACGCAGCCAAATATGGCGGGGGCAGTGTGTTCGTCACCGTCGACGCAGAACCCGAAGACAAAAAATTCTGCCGCATCTGGGTAGAAGACGATGGCACCGGCATTCCCGAAGAAGAGCGTGAGCGTATCTTTGATCGGGGCGCGCGGCTGGATACGGGGAAACCGGGCACAGGCCTTGGCCTCGCCATCGTTCGCGATGTGGCAGAGATTTACGGCGGCGATGTACTTCTGAGCGAGAGCGAAGATCTGGGCGGCCTGCTGGTCGAGCTGGTCCTGCCTCGGGCGTAAACCGATCGGCGCCGCGTCCGGTTAGCGCGTAATCTGCGCCTAGCTCTCGCGCGCCTTTTCGTGGTGACGGATCACTTCGTCGATGATGAAGCGCAGGAACTTCTCGCTGAATTCGGGATCAAGGTCCGCCTCTTCGGACAGCTTACGCAGCCGCTCGATCTGTCGCTGTTCGCGCGCGGGATCGGCAGGGGGCAGGGTAACCTTGGCCTTATACTCGCCCACCGCCTGCGTGATGCGAAACCGTTCGGCCAGCATGTGAATGATCGCAGCGTCGATATTGTCGATGCTCTTGCGATACATCGCCAGCACCTGGTCGGGCTGGCTGGAACTGTCGGTGGTTGGTTGCGTAGAGTCCGTCATAGACTGCAAAGCTAGCAACAATTGAGCGCTTGCCAAGCAAGTGTGCGTCCACCTAAGGGCTTTTTTCATGACCGCCGAAGTCGTTCCACTGCCGCGCAAACAGCCGTCGCTTGAGCCGATGCTGTCTTTGACCGCGAACGGGATGAATTCGGTCAACACTGTTATCCTTGAGCGCATGCAGAGCGAGATCCCGCTGATCCCGCGTCTAGCCGGGCATTTGATCTCTGGCGGGGGCAAGCGTTTGCGCCCGATGCTGACGCTCGCCGGGGCCGAGCTTGTCGGATATCAGGGGGAACGCCATCACAAGCTCGCAGCGGCGGTGGAATTTATTCACACGGCGACTTTGCTGCACGACGATGTGGTTGACGGCAGCGAACTGCGTCGGGGTAAGGCGGCGGCCAATATCATCTTCGGCAATCCCGCGACTGTGCTGGTCGGTGATTTCCTGTTCAGCCGGGCGTTCGAGCTGATGACTGAAGACGGTTCTTTGCGCGTGCTCAAAATCCTCAGCCACGCCAGCGCCGTGATCGCGGAAGGCGAAGTCAGCCAGTTGACCGCGCAGCGCCAGATCGAAACCAGCGAGGAACGCTACCTCCACATTATCGGCGCAAAGACTGCTGCCCTGTTTGCTGCGGCTAGCCAGATCAGCGCCGTCGTTGCCGAATGCGGCGAAGAGCAAGAGCGCGCTCTGGAAGATTATGGGCGAAATCTCGGCGTTGCGTTCCAGCTCGTCGATGACGCGATCGATTACGATTCTGACGCTGCTGAAATGGGCAAGGACCAAGGCGACGACTTTCGCGAAGGCAAAATGACACTGCCGGTGATCCTCGCCTATGCGCGCGGTGACGAGAGCGAGCGCAAATTCTGGAAAGACGCGATCTTGGGGCACCGTTCTTCGGATGATGACCTCGCCGAAGCGATCCGCATTATTGAGAAATACGACGCGGTTGAAGACACCCGCGAACGCGCACGCCATTTCGCACAGCGCGCGATTGATGCGATCTCGATCTTCCCCGACAGCAAAGCGCGTCAGGCGATGGCCGAAGCCGCGCAATTTGCGGTCGCGCGCGGATACTAAGCCCGCTACCGGTTGGGCGTGAGCCTGAACCTACCCATCCATGATGCATTGCCTGACCTGAAGTCCGCTTTGGCGGGCCGGGGCGCTGCTGTGCTGATTGCGCCGCCCGGGGCGGGTAAGACCACGGCGGTCGCGCCAGCTCTGCTGGATGAGGAATGGTGCAGCGGCCAGATCCTGCTCACATCACCGCGCCGTGTCGCTGCGAGGGCGGCTGCTGAGCGTATCGCGCAGCAACTGGGCGAGAAGCCGGGCGAGACCATCGGCTATATGACCCGCCTCGACAGCAAGACTTCGGCCAAGACCCGTGTGGTGGTGATGACCGAGGCGATCTTTGTGAACAAACTGGTTGATGACCCTGAATTGTCGGGTGTTTCGGCGGTGCTGTTCGACGAGGCGCATGAGCGGCACCTCGACAGCGATCTGGGCCTCGCATTGGCGCTCGAAAGCCGTGGCGTGCTGCGCGAAGACTTGCGCGTGCTGGTGATGTCGGCAACGATCGACGGTGCGCGGTTCAGCCGTTTGCTGGGCGATGACGCGCCGGTGATCGAGAGTGAAGGGCGTAGCTTTCCTTTGGAAATCAAATGGCTTGGCAGCAACCCCTCACAGCGGATCGAGGAGCAGGTGGTCGCTGGCGTGATGACTGCATGGCGCGAACAAGATGGCGACATCCTCGCCTTCCTGCCTGGCGTGCGCGAGATTGAGCGGGTGCGCGAGCAATTGGAGGCCAAGCTCAAGGATACGCCGATCCTTCCGCTCCACGGGCAGGTTGAGCCCGCGGCGCAGCGTCAGGCGATCCAGCGCGATCCTGACGGTAGGCGGCGGGTGGTGCTGGCGACCGCCATCGCCGAGACCTCGCTTACGCTGGATGGCGTGTCGGTGGTGGTCGATAGCGGCCTGTCCCGCCATGCCGAGTTCGACCGCGCGGCTGGCACCACGCGGCTGGTCACTCACCGCGCCAGCCAAGCGGCGGCAACGCAACGGGCAGGGCGCGCTGCGCGGCAAGAGCCAGGTGTTGCCTATCGCCTCTGGGAAGAAGGCGGGCATCTTGGCCGGCCAGAGTTTGCCCCGCCGGAGATAGAGATCGCAGACTTGGCGCCGCTCCTTCTAAGGCTGGCCAAGTGGGGCACCGGCGATCCGGCTGAACTGAATTGGCTTGATGCGCCGTCCACTGCGTCGGTCGAGACCGCGCAATCGACACTACAGACAATGGGTGCGCTGGATGACGGCAATCGCATCACGGAATGGGGTCAGAAGATTGCCCGCCTGCCGCTTGACCCGGCATCCGCCTCAGCGGTCTTGCGAGGGGCGCAGCATGGGCAAGCGGGCGAGGCGGCGAAGCTTGTGATGTTGACGCAGGAACGCGCTTTGGGCGGGCGCGGGGAAGATTTGTCGCAACGTCTCGTTCGTTGGCATGGAGAGCGTGGTCGAAAGGCCGATGCCGCACGAAAGCTTGCCGCAGGATGGGCCGCGCAGGCTCAAAAGCTGGTTGAACAGGCGCTGGAGCCGCTCGGTAATCCGGCGCTGTTTCTCGCTCTTGCAAGGCCGGACTTTGTCGCCCGCAGGCGCGATGCCTCGGGAGAGAATTGGATTAGTGTCGGTGGACGCGGCTTCGTCCTCGATCACGCATCGCCACTGGCCCGCGCCGAATGGATCGTGATCGCCGATGCGCAGGGTCAGGCGAAGGGGGCCAGGATCACTTCGGGTGCAGAATTGACCCCGCGCGAAGTCGAGGAGGCACTTGAGAGCCGAATAGAGAAATCATCCCGAGTAATCTGGAATTCAACAGAAAAGCGGGTCGAAGCGCGGTTGCATAAGCGACTGGGTGCGATCACTTTGTCCAGCGCACCAGACCCCGATCCTGACACACAGCAGCTTGTGGATATCCTTGTGGAGAAAGCTCTGGAGAAGCTGGGGAAATTGCTGCCTTCTGGCTTTCTCGCACGTGCCGAATTTGCAGGCGTAGAAGGGCTGTCCAAATCTGCTCTGGCGGAGAACGCCGCGCTTTGGTTGGCGCCTTTGCTTGAGGGGCGCCGCGATCTCGATCCGCCGGCGCATCGATATGCCGAGGCGGCCATGAACGCGCTTGATTGGAATGAGCGTCAGCGGCTGGATAGTGAGGCGCCCACCAAGTTCACTTCACCTGCCGGAACGAGCCATACCATCGACTACGCGGGAGACGACGCGCCAAGCGTGGAGGTGCGCGTGCAGGCCCTGTTTGGCCTCGATCAGCACCCGATGATTGGCCACACACCGCTTTTGCTGAAGCTCACCAGTCCGGCTGGTCGCCCGATCCAGTCGACGCGCGATCTGCCCGGTTTTTGGCGCGGCAGTTGGGCTGATGTCGCCAAAGACATGAAGGGGCGGTATCCCAAGCACCGCTGGCCCGAGCAGCCTTGGGTGGAAAAGCCGAGCCTAAAGACAAAAAACGCCTTCAATCGCGGATAGGATTGGATTATTGGGCGGCCATCGAAGGGATCGATGATGACTGCAATTATCTACCAAACGCCGAAATCCGCCATGCAATCGGGCAAGGCGAAGACAGAGAACTGGGTGCTCGAATTCGAGCGTTCGCAGGCGATGAAGCCAGATCCGCTGATGGGCTGGTCAGGCAGCGGCGATACGCAACAGCAGGTGAAGCTGACTTTTCCCGATAAAGAGGCAGCGAAAGCCTATGCGGCGAAACACGGCATCACGGCGCGCGTTCACGCGACGCCGAAAACGTCACTCAAGCTGCAAGCCTACGCCGACAATTTCCGGTAACTCCGGTGCTCAGTGCACCACCTTGAGCATGGCGGTGTGCTTTTCTTCCAGATCATCTGCCGTGACCCCACGGACCGGGTTGGCGAGATGGCCTTGCCAGGTCGCTTTGCCCGCCTCGAATGCCGCCTTGCAGTCGGTGGCATCGTGGCCGACATCTTCGGCAATGTATATCGCTTCGGCTGAACCAGCGCGAAAGAAGCGGATATCATCGCACTCACCATCATTGGCGAATTGTGAAGCATCGTCGCCGAACAGAATGGTGTCGTTGGCATTCGGATTGGCATAGAGCGGATTGACCGATAGTTTGCCTGCCTCCATCGCCGCGCTGCAATCGCTGGCGTCGCGTCCGATGGTGTCGGTCAGCACCACCGCCGACATGCCTTCGCCGGTGAAGCGGGGATCGTCGCATTCCCCGTCATTTGTGAATTCGCCGACATCCTGACCGAAATCGATGGTCGTTGGTTGCGCCGCTACCTGGACATGCCCAACGATCAGCGCCAACGCCGCTGCTCCCCAAAGCGGCTTTGCCAAAGCTTTTGCCATATTTTCTCTCCCCGAACCGGAGCCTAGGGCGACAAGATGATCTTGCCAAGTTCATGCGGGATCGCCATATGGCCGCTCGGGAGTCGGGTGGACGTTTGCGTTCGCTCACCGGGTCAGGTCCGGAAGGAAGCAGCCCAGGTGAATTGCGGCGGGTCGCTCGGCTCCTTTTCCTCAAATCTTTGATGATCTGCGCCATGACAAAGCGCTGGCAACCGCGTAGCGTGTCGGCGTGACTGATTCCGATCCTGATCTGAACGCGCCTGAAGAGGACGATAAGCCGACCGCAGCTGAGCTGGAGGCGGCGGGGCAGGATTCTGATGTTTGGTGGACTTGAGCCAGCGGTTGCTGAGCCTTCACCTGCTCCGACGCCAACTCCCGCGCCCACCTCAGATAATCAGCCCTATCGCGTTCTCGCTCGCAAATACCGGCCGCAAACTTTCTCCGAGCTGATCGGTCAGAAGCCAATGGTGCGCACGCTTGCCAATGCGATTGAGCGGGACCGGCTGGCGCATGCGTTTTTGATGACGGGTGTGCGCGGGGTTGGTAAAACTTCGACCGCGCGTCTGATCGCCAAGGCATTGAACTGCGTCGGGCCAGATGGCGAGGGCGGTCCAACCATCGATCCATGCGGCCAGTGTGAACCGTGCCGTGCGATTGCCGAAGGGCAGCACATGGACGTGATCGAGATGGACGCCGCCTCGCACACCGGCGTGGATGACGTGCGCGAGATTATCGAGGCGGTGCGCTATGCTGCGGTCTCGGCGCGCTACAAGATATACATCATCGACGAAGTTCACATGCTGTCGCGCAACGCCTTCAACGCGCTGCTGAAGACGCTGGAAGAGCCGCCCGCGCATGTGAAGTTCCTGTTCGCGACAACCGAAGTCGACAAGCTGCCGGTCACGGTGCTCAGCCGCACGCAGCGCTTCGATCTGCGCCGCATTCCGGCCTCCATGCTCGCCGAACATTTCGGCAATGTCTGTGCAAAGGAAGGCGTTGAGGCCGAGGAAGAGGCGCTCAATATCATCGCTTCTGCGGCCGAAGGGTCAGTGCGCGATGGTCTCTCTATTCTCGACCAAGCGATTGCCCATGCCGACCTCGATTCCGACGGCAAGGTAACAGCCGCCCGCGTGCGCGACATGATCGGGCTCGCCGACAAAGGCGCGCAGCGAGCATTGCTCACCCACCTGCTTGAAGCGGATGCGCCCGCATTGATCGATGCGATTGACGAACAATATGCATTGGGTGTCGAGCCGCTGGCGCTGATGCGGGCGCTGATGGATATCGTCCACCGGATCACGGTGTCGCAGGTTGGCGGGGCCGAGCCCAATGCGCCGAGCGAAGATGAGCGCGCGGCGCTCGCGGAGTTCGCGCAAAAACTGAGCGCGGCCCAGCTGCACCGCTTGTGGCAATTGCTGCTGAAGGGCCATGAGGAAGTGCGCCAAGCGCCCGATCCACTGGTTTCACTGCAAATGGCTCTGCTTCGCGCACTGCATGCATCGGAACTTCCCGATCCGGGCAAGCTCGCCAAGCGTATCGAGCAGATGGCGAAAGAGGGTTTTGCTCCGGCAGCGGGCAGTGGAGTGCCAGCGGAAGGCGCCACGGCTTCGGCAGAAACAGGCGGGCTTGATTGGGCGCATCTGGTCGAACAGGTCGACAATGCCGGGCACCTTCGCGTGGCCCAGATGATGCGCGATCGTATCCGCGTGATTGAACTGGCGCCTGAAAAGCTGACCTACGAGCAGGCCGACAATTACCCTGATGACCCCGCGCCCGATATCCGCGACGCGCTGTTCAAGCTCACGGGCAAGCGCTGGCTGGTTGAAAAGGGAGCGGGCGAGGCGCACCTATCACTTAGAGAGCAGGCGGAAGCCGCGGCGAAGGCTGAAAGTGACCGTATCCGCTCGGATCCGCTGGTGAAGGCGACGCTGGAGGCGTTTCCCGATGCCGAGCTGATCGAACCGAACAACAAAGTGGCCCGCGTCGCGCGCGGCTGACCCGAACAACGGAGACCCCCGATGAAGTCGATGGAAGAAATGATGCAGGCCGCTCAGCAGGCTGCTGAAACGATCCAGAACCAGATGAACGACATGCAGGTTAAGCTCGACTCGATCGAAGTCGAAGGCGCTGCGGGCGGCGGATTGGTCACCGTGAAGGCGACCGCAAAGGGCCGCATTCTGGGCGTCAACATCGATGATAGCTTGATGAAGCCGGAAGAGAAAAACATAGTCGAAGACCTCGTCACCGCCGCGTTTAACGACGCGCGCGACAAGGCCGACCGTGTCTCCGCCGAGGAAATGAAAAACATGCAAAGCGGCATGGGCCTGCCACCGGGATTCAACCTGCCCGGGATGGGGTGAGGTAAGTGCGGCTGCCCTTAGCGTTGCCGATCATGGCAGTCGGCCTTTCGGGATTGGCTGCCATTGTATCCGCTGGAAATCAGCAAGCCGATCCAGAATCAGGCGAGGCAGTTGTTGAGGAGATGTTCTCTACGAACATGGGGCCAGTCTGCTGGGCTGCGATCATCGAGGCATCATTTCAAGTCGCTTCCCGGTGTGATTTGGGCGACCAAGCGGCCAGCGCTGCGACGCTTGAAGCCTACGAACGCGCGCGAAATGAACTGGCGGAAAAGTTCGAGGCCCACGGTTGGAGTAGGGATCGGATAGACCAGTTTCGTTCTCAGATGGGCCAGGCGGGCACGCCAACCGAGAAGTTGTGCGAACTTGGAAGCGACGAAGATTCCAAGGTATTCTTGTACGCAATGGCCCAAGCCACACCCGAAGAAATCCAGAAAACGACCAAAGTGATGGTTGAAAAACCCGGACCACCCGAATGGGGCACCTGCCTTTGACTCTCAAACGCACGCATCACGCCATGCCCACCGCGTCCACAGCTTCCTGACCTTCGCCATTGCGGCCACCGCGCCCGCTACCCATATTCTCCATCATGACACAGCATTTCCCTCTTCTCCCTCTCCGTGACATCGTCGTTTTCCCGGGCATGGTCGTGCCGCTGTTTGTGGGCCGCGACAAATCCGTGGCCGCGCTCGAAGCAGCGATGGAAGCCAGCAAGGATATCTTCCTGCTCGCGCAGCTTGATCCGGGCACCGACGATCCGGAAGGCGATGACCTATATGACGTGGGCGTCGTCGCGCAGGTTCTGCAAATGCTCAAACTGCCCGATGGCACGGTGCGCGTGCTGGTCGAAGGCACCCACCGCGCCACGCTCGCTTCGATGCGCGCCGAGGATGACTATGTCCTCGCGGAAGTCGCCATGATCGAGCCGGAGACGGTTTCGGGCAGCGAAGTCACCGCGCTGATGCGCCAGGTGACCGAGCAGTTCGGCGAATATGCGAAGCTCAATAAGAAGATGGGCGATGACGCAAAGGTCGATGTTTCGGACGTGGATGATGCGGGCGATCTGGCCGACACAATCGCTGCTGCGCTGAACGCCAAGGTATCGGACAAGCAATCGCTGCTGACCGAAGCGTCGCCGCTCAAGCGGCTCGAACTCGTCATGGCCTTTATGGAAGGCGAGCTTTCGGTGCTTCAGGTCGAGCGCAAGATCCGTGGCCGCGTAAAGCGCCAGATGGAAAAAACGCAGCGCGAATATTACCTCAACGAACAGCTCAAAGCGATCCAGAGCGAGCTGGGTGGCGGTGATGGCGAGGACGGCGATGAGCTGGCCGAGCTGACCAAGAAGATTGAAGAAACCAAGCTTTCCAAAGACGCCAAGGAAAAGGCCAATGCCGAGCTGAAAAAGCTCAAAGGCATGCAGCCCATGTCTGCCGAGGCGACCGTGGTGCGCAATTATCTCGACGTGCTGCTGGGCCTGCCGTGGGGCAAAAAGAGCCGCGTCAAAAAGGACATCGCCAAGGCTCAGGAAATTCTCGACGCCGATCACTACGGGCTTGAGAAGGTCAAAGACCGCATCATCGAATATCTCGCGGTGCAGGCACGGACCAATAAGCTGAAAGGTCCGATCCTGTGTCTCGTAGGCCCTCCGGGCGTCGGTAAGACCTCGCTCGGCAAATCGATTGCCAAGGCAACAGGCCGCGAATTTGTGCGCCAATCACTGGGCGGCGTGCGTGACGAAGCGGAAATCCGTGGTCACCGCCGGACCTATATCGGTTCGATGCCGGGCAAGATCGTCAACAACCTGAAGAAGGCCGGGACCAGCAACCCGCTGTTCCTGCTCGACGAGATCGACAAGCTCGGTCAGGACTTCCGCGGCGATCCGGCATCGGCGCTGCTCGAAGTGCTGGACCCGGAACAGAACAACAAGTTCCAGGACCACTATCTCGAGCTCGACCTCGACCTGTCAGACATCATGTTTGTGACCACCGCGAACAGCCTCGATCTCCCTCAGCCGCTGCTGGACCGGATGGAGATCATCCGTCTGGAAGGTTACACCGAGGACGAGAAGGTCGAGATTGCGACACGTCACTTGATCCGCAAGCAGGTCGACGATCACGGTCTGAAAGATGGTGAGTTCGAGCTGACCGAAGAGGGTCTGCGCGACCTGATCCGGTTTTACACCCGTGAAGCCGGTGTGCGAACGTTGGAGCGTGAAATCGCGCGGCTGGCGCGTAAGAGCCTGCGCAAGATCCTTGAAAAGGAAGCGACCTCGGTCACGATCACGCCAGAAAACCTTGGCGAGTTTGCCGGTGTGCGCAAATTCAAGCACGGCATGTCTGAAGACGAGCCGCAAATCGGTGCGGTGACGGGTTTGGCATGGACGTCGGTCGGCGGTGAACTGCTCACCATCGAAAGCGTCACCACGCCGGGCAAGGGCGAGATCAAGACCACCGGTAAGCTGGGCGATGTGATGCAGGAAAGCGTCGCGGCGGCGTTCAGCTTCGTGAAGTCACGTGCGCCGGCGTACGGGATCAAGCCATCGCTGTTCCATCGCAAGAACATCCACATCCACCTGCCCGAAGGCGCGGTGCCAAAGGATGGACCGAGCGCTGGTATCGGGATGGTGACGTCGATCGTATCGACCCTTTCGGGCGTGGCGGTGCGGCCAGATGTGGCGATGACAGGCGAAGTCACTCTGCGCGGCCGCGTGTTGGCGATTGGCGGATTGAAAGAGAAACTGCTCGCTGCCCTGCGTGGCGGGATCAAGAAAGTGTTGATCCCGGAAGAGAACGTCAAAGACCTCGCCGAGCTGCCCGACAATGTGAAGGAAGGCTTGGAAATCGTGCCGGTGGCGCATGTCGACCAAGTGCTCGAACAGGCATTGACCGAAGTGCTGGCTCCGATTGAATGGACCGAAGCTGACGATCTCGCGAGCCAACCGGGTGGAACCCCGGGCGGTTCTGGCACGGGTGCGCCCACAGCTCACTGAGGAGTGGCATCAGCGTGATGCCCATCACATGGTTGGCTGATTGCTTCGAGCTACTCGGTTCGTCGCGGTTCCAAGGTGTTTGACCAAAAACGGCGATTTTCGGCGGCTTTTACCTTTGACAGCCCGCAGAAAAACGTCTCAATTCACGCACTTTGTGACATCTGATTCACATCAACGGTTACGGCAGACGGACAAAGGGGGTTCACGGATGAACAAGAATGATCTGATCGGCGAAGTGGCGGCTTCGACTGGCCTTTCGAAAAACGACGCCTCTAGCGCGGTAGAAGGCGTTTTTGACGCCATCACAAAAGCACTGTCGAAAGGGGACGAAGTGCGATTGGTTGGCTTCGGCACTTTCTCAGTGGCGCAGCGCAAGGAATCGACAGGTCGCAACCCGCGCACCGGTGAGCCGATGACGATCAAAGCATCCAAGCAGCCCAAGTTCAAAGCAGGCAAAGGTCTGAAAGACGCGGTCAACTGACCCGCGATCAGGCAGCGCGAATGCGCGCGCACCAAAAAGCCCCGCCGATCCTTGTGATTGGCGGGGCTTTTGTTTGCCGGTTGGAGTTGGCTTAGCGGGGCATCCCGATCAGCGCCGTGGGCGAGCCTTTGGATTTGGAGTCGATGACCCAGGTCAGCTTTTGGCGATCGCCTTCGATCTGAGTGCCCTCATCCGTGTTGTTGGCGAGGACCGTGCCTGTTGTGATTATCGTAAATGTCCCTTCGACATCGGGGATGTCGCTCAAGGCTTCCATTTCGCGGTTGCGGCTTCCGCCGAAACCGGGCGCTGCCATCATCAGTGGGATCAGCGGATTGCTGACCGATTGCGGGGCAAAGCCAAGCGCATTGATCCGCACCTTGTCGCCATCACGCAGGAACATCTGCACGAAGGGGTTGGTGGTCGGAAAATCCTCCATCATCGGGAACATGTAATCGTGGCTAAGCGTACCGCTGATTTTGTAGCTGATCTCGAACAGGCCGTCGCCTTTGACTTCGACCTTCTCAAAACCCTTTTGACGGAGAAGGACATCGGCAAGCTTCTGCTCAGCCTCAGGGTCGCTAGGATCGACGCCGCCAATGAGTTTGGAGAACTGTTCCATCTGTTCTTCGTCACGTTTGCGACGACGCTCTTGACGCTCTTCCCACTCTTTGCGCTGCTGGGCTTCTTCCTCCGGCGTGCATTCGCGTGACCCTGAATACCCCTCGTCCACTGTCTCGATTAACACCGGAGGGGGCGGAGCAGGCACCGCGACCGCTGTCGGTTCATCGGTTGAAGTTTCTTGGAACGAAGAGTCCCCGGCCGCCTCAGCAGCTTCCTCAACTGCATCTTCTGCGGCCGCTTCAGCGGCTTCCACAACCGCCTCTGCTGCAGCATCTTCAGCCGAGCCATAGCAATAGGCGCGGAACTCCCTTTGTGATCGATCGCGTTCTTGCTGCGCCTTGATCCAGCTGGATAGACCCAGAAGATAGACTTCCCCATCATAGGTGAAGGTGAATTGGTCATCCTCAAGGATCGTCAACTCGGACGTGAACTTTCCCGGCGTTATGAAACAACCGGTCAGCATCAGCGAGAGGCCCGCTAGCATCGCAGCGGCGCGCAAGCGGATGGGTGTCATTGCAGTCATCTTTCTTCTCTCCCTGAACTCACTCAATCCAATCCGATCAACGCCATCGGCGCTGAGCGCGTGCGTGACGTGATCGTCCATTCAATCCGCTGCATGTCGGTGCCTTCAACTTCAATCGGACCTTCATCGGTGTTGTTGGCCAGAATGCGGCCATTGGTGATGATGGCGAACGTCCCGTCGAGCTCCGGGATATCCTGCGCAAGCTCGCGATCTTCATCATCGCCAAAGGCCTGCATCACACCCACCATGCCCGACATCATGCCGCCCAATGGTCCTTCGCCGCCTTGAACCGCGAAGCCGGGAGCATCGATGCGAATTGTGTTCGGCTCACGCACCGCGGCGGTGAGCATGAAGTTGTTCATCGGGAATTTCTCGAATGTCGGGAACACAAAGTCGTGACTCATCGTGGCAGTGATTTCGAACGAGACGTTAAATTTGCCATCGCCGAGATGCTCGACCTCTTTCCAACCGCGCTGGCGCTTCAGGCGCTTGACCAGTTCGTCTGCCGATTCCGGATCGGATGGGTCGAGGCCTCCGAATAGCAGGTTGATGATCTGCGCTTGCTGCTCGGCCTGTTTGCGCTTGCGTTCTTGAGCTTCGTCATAAACTTCGCGCTGTTCTGCGAGCTCTTCTTCGGTGCAATCGCGCTCTTTGAGAAGGGAGTAATCATCCTCGTCCTCACCTTCTTCTTCGACAACGGCTTCACCGGTATCATCGGGGAAGAGCGAGCTTACGGGCGCTTCAGTCTCTTCGGTCGCGCCTTCTTCATCGGCACTGTCGACATAACACGGCTGTTCGACGAAGTCGGTCTCTCCGCTTTCGCCAAACATTGCGCCGGCCTCTGCCAGCTGGCTCATCGCGAGAAGGTAGATTTCGCCATCATAGCGATAGGTGAACTTGCCATCGCTTAGCAGCTCAAGCTCGGACGTGAACTTGCCCGGCACCAGCATGCAACCGGTCATCAAAAAAGCTGCGCTGATGAGCGCGATGAAGCCGCGAAGGCCGTTCCTGTTCATTCAAGTGCTCCCCTGTTGATGCACCTAGCTGCGTGTTGCCGTGGCATATAGCGCAATCGCCGCCGCATTGGATACATTAAGGCTTTCAATATCCGAAGAAATTGGCAATCGCGCAAGGGCATCGCAATGCTGCGTGATATTATGCCGCATGCCTTCGCCTTCGGCCCCTAGAACCAGCGCGACGGGGCCAGCGGGCAGGGCTTCTTCAAGCGTGGCCTCGGCTTCTCCGGCAAGGCCGATGCGCCAGTATCCGGCCTCTGCCAGCTCATCCATTGCGCGCGCCAGATTGACGACGCGCACCCACGGCACGGTTTCCAGAGCACCGCTGGCGGACTTGGCGAGAACGCCGCCTTCGGGCGGGGCGTGGCGATCTTGGGTGACGATACATGCTGCGCCAAAGGCAGCCGCCGAACGCAAGATGGCGCCGACATTGTGCGGATCGGTAACCTGATCGAGCAGGACCACTGACCGTTTGGGATCGCCGGTTGCAACCTCATCGAGGAAACGGGTGGGGAGCGGCTCGCATTCCAGAACAAGTCCCTGATGCGGGGCGTCTTTCGCGACCAATCGGGCGAGGTCCGTTACATCGGCATACTCGACTGGAAAATCGGGCGGCAGCTCTCCGTCCAATGTGTCAATTCCATCGCGCGTCGCCCACAGCTTTCGGTGCTGGCGTTCTGGGTTCTTTAGCGCAGCTTCAACAGGATGACGGCCCCACAGTCGAACGTTGCCTGAAGTCGCCTTGCCGGATCCGCGCCCACCTTTCATCCGTCCCGCGCGTCCGCGCAGCGCGCGTTTCTTGTCACCTTTGGCCATCGCCTATTTCCATTTTCTTGTCTGAATTTTGCACTTCATCCGCTCCCCTGCCAGTCGCCCCATTGACAGGCAAGCGCCGCTTCGCCAAAGGGGCGCCTCTCGGCAGCACAGCCCACGGGTTGTGCGTTCTTTCAGAAGCGCTTTGCTTCTTCGAAAAGGCCCATGTGTGGACAGGTGGCCGAGTGGTTAAAGGCAGCAGACTGTAAATCTGCCCGCGCAAGCGTACGCTGGTTCGAATCCAGCCCTGTCCACCACCGGCCCCAAACAAGATCGCATCGCTGCATAAGTATACGGTCTTAACCGTTGCTCTTCCATGTGCCATGACCGCTCTGCACTCCAGCAAGCAGAGCAAGACCCATGACCTACGACGATCTTTCCCAACGCCTCGCTACCGCACCGGTTGTGCCGCTTGTCGATGACGATGATGCAGGTCGCGCGGTCGCGACGTCCGAGGCGTTGGCGGCTGGCGGGCTTACGATCATCGAGGTCGTGATGCGCAGCGATGGCGCGCAAAAGGGCATGGAAGCAATCCTGCAGCGGACTGAGGGATTGATCGTCGGGGCAGGAACGGTCTTGACGCTCGATCAAGCCAAGTCGGTCGTGGACAGCGGCGCGGAGTTCATCGTTTCACCCGGTCTGGTCGATGAGATCGCCGAATATTGTCTGGCGGAAGATATCCCGTTCTTTCCCGGCACCATGACGGCAGGTGAAGTGCAGCGCGCCTATGCTCTGGGTCTACGCAATGTGAAGTTTTTCCCGGCGAGCCTCGCCGGCGGGGTGCCTATGTTGAAAGCGTTGGGCTCGGTGTTTCGCGAAATGAAATTCATGCCGACTGGCGGTGTTTCCGCTGACAATCTGCCCGATTTCCTCGCGCTGCCACACGTGATTGCATGTGGGGGAAGCTGGCTCACGCCGAAAGCTGATATCGAGGCTGGTAACTTTGAGGCGGTGACCGATCTGGCAAAGCAGGCAGTCGAGATCGCCAAAGGCGCGCGATGATTCAGGCCTTGCTGCCGACGGCCGCTGGGGGTGTGGCTTTGCGCTTCTTCTGCTTGTTTCCCTGATGCGTGAAAAAGATGATCAGGCCCACGCCGACGACGCTGGGGCCTGCCCAGATGATCGGGTTGAAGACCAGCTCTGGCAAATAGCGCACCAGGCCTACAGATAGAAACGCGGTGTAGGCCGAGATACCCATTCCGATCAGGGCTCGAAAGTGCTCACCAACATACATCGCGCGCGGAACTTCGCTGCGCCAAATATAGAGCTGCTGAATCGCCATTGCGGCCAGACCGAAGATAGCGACCATGATCATGGTCGGCTGACTCACCTGCCAGCCATAGAATGCGCTCCACAATGCGCTAAGCATCACCGCTGCGATCACGGCTTGGTATCGGAATGAGCGCAGCGCCTTGTGATTGCGCGCGTGCTTCACGACCGCGAGTCCGTAATCGGCAAAGCCAAGGGTCAGCAGGCCAAGATAGAGCATCATCCAGCCCAGCAGCCCGCGAAACGCGGCGCGGTCCTCAATCGATGGAACACGGTCTGGATAGGCGGTCAGCGAAAGGATCGCCATTGCGATGGCCAGCACGCCAGCACCGATAAAGCCATAACAACCGATCCGGCCCCAGCGGCGATGCGGCTGGCTGCCTTTTCCCGTAGCGATGGGCACCCAGAACGCGATCAAACCCACCGTGCCGGTGATGATGTGTAAGACAATCAGGGTGCCGAAAACTGTCATCCCGCACGATGTACAGAATTCTGGACAGTCCGGAAACCCACAAGCTTGGACACTTGCCCGCGCGTGACGCTGGCAGTATTGCGCGCGGCCATGGACGATATGCATCTCACACACCGCCCCGTTATCTCCGCGACGGGCCTCTTCACCCCCAGCGAATCGATCACCAACGAAGAGCTCGTCGAAAGCTTCAATGCCTATGTCGACAAGCACAATGCCGAGAACGCCGATGCGATTGCGGCGGGCGAGGTTGAGGCGCTGTCGCATTCCTCGGTCGAGTTCATCGAGAAGGCGAGCGGCATCAAAGCGCGGCACGTGATGACCAAAGATGCGATCCTCGACGTGGAAAAAATGCGTCCGGATATTGAAGAGCGATCTAACGACGAAATCTCGATCATGGCCGAGATTGGCGTGAAAGCGGCCAAGCAAGCGCTGGAGCGGGCAGGGCGCAAACCGGAAGATGTCGACGCGGTTTTGTGCGCGGCCTCGAATATGCAGCGCGCTTATCCCGCGATGGCGATCGAGATTCAGCAGGCGCTGGGCATCGAAGGCTTTGGCTTTGACATGAACGTCGCATGCTCATCGGCGACCTTCGGCATCCAGACCGCGGCGGATTATGTCCGCGCTGGCAATGCCAAGAGCGTCTTGGTCGTCAGCCCGGAAATCACTTCGGGTCACCTCAATTGGCGCGACCGGGACAGCCACTTTATCTTCGGTGATGTGGCGACTGCCGTTTTGGTGGAAGACGAGGCAATCGCTCCCGAGAACCACTGGGCAATCCTCGGCACCAAGCTGAAGACCGTTTTCTCAAACAACATCCGCAACAATTTCGGCTTCCTCAACCGTGCAGCCCCCGAAGGCGAGGGCACGGCCGACAAGCTTTTCGTCCAAGAAGGGCGTAAGGTGTTCAAGGAAGTCGTGCCGATGGTCGCACAGATGATCATCGATGAGGCGGGCAAGCTCCAGATTGACCCGACAACGCTTCGCCGCATGTGGCTGCACCAGGCGAATACAGGCATGAACCGTCTGATCGCACACAAAGTGCTGGGCCATGAGGCGAATGAAGACGAAAGCCCGACGGTGCTCGACACCTATGGTAACACTTCAAGCGCAGGTTCGATCATCGCATTCCATCAGCACAGCGATGATCTGGGCACAGGTGACACCGGCCTGATCTGCAGCTTTGGCGCGGGTTATTCGGCCGGTACGGTGTTTGTGCGCAAGGTTGCCTGACGCGCCAAGAACGTGTCCCACGCGCCGATAATCGCCTGCGACATTTTCCAGATTATTGCCACCGCGACTAGCGAGACGAGGCCGTCTACTGCGTAGTGGTAGGCGAGGTGCACGCTGCTGATCCAGGTGATGAAGAAGAACGCGCCGAAGAACATGCCCCATCCTTTGTGCACGCGGCGCACCGCGATCCAATAAAGGAACGCAATCGCACAGTGCATGCTGGGCATGGCGGTGATCCCGCTACCCAAACCATTCTCTGCATCGGCGTACCATTCGAGCAGCATTTCCTGCACGTTCAGCACCATGATCGGCACTTCGTTGTTCGCGGCGTATAGATATTCCATCTGCCCGCCATAGTGCCAATCGCCCAAGATCGGGCCGAGGAAGCAGGGGCCAACCGATGCAAGCATGGTCGCCATCAATCCGCCAACCAAAGCCCAGCTGAGAGCATAGGTGAGGAAGAACTGCCGCCTGACCGAGCTATCCATTTTGGCAAAGACGAAGAACATCACGCCGGGGTAAAGGAGCAGGAACCACAGGTGGTAAAGCAGCGCGAGAAACGCGGTTACGATGGGGAACCCGATGACGGGCTGCATCACTTCCCAGGCATCATAGCCAAAGAACAGTGCACGATCCCATTCGATGAATGCGGCATCCCACGTGTAATCGTTGAACAGCGGGATGGCTGATTTCATCTTCGAAAAGAAGGGAAGAGCCAGAATGGCAACCGCCAGCAAGGGCAAGCCACTGAGGATCTTGTTGCGCAATGCGGGTGAGCTGTAGCGCTCTCTTAGGAACCCGATCGGGCTTGAGGGGCGATGTTGATAGAGCTGCCGAACCGCATCGTAGATCGCCAGCACCAGCGCAAACAGCAGGAACAGGCGCGTATTTTCAATGATGGCGCCAACGCCTAGGGTCACCCCCTGCGACACAAGCAAGCCGACGCAGACCGACAGCAAAACAGCGGCAATCACATAAATCGGGACTTCGCCCAGCCAGCGGCTTGGCAAATCGTCATTCTTGCCCGGCAATTCCGGTGCGGCTGCAGCGTTACTCGTCATGGGGGCTCGAAATATGGTAAATATCTTACTTAAAGGTGAAGCATTCCACTGCGCATCACAGGCTGAGAATTCAGATGCTTCGGCAGGTGTTGGGCTCGAGCTGCATGGTCGTTAACGCCAAAAGGCGGTGCGCAATCTGACGCGCTAGGTTGCTTGGCAGCATCCGAGCACCTAAATGCCGCGGCATGGCTGGTGAGATTCTAGATAATCAGGGGCGCGGCGAGGCTGGTTGGAACTGGCCCGCAATCCACCCTGAAGGACGCAAGTTTGGTGTGATCGCTGTGGTGATCAGCCTGTTCTTCCTGTTGTTTATGGACTGGGAGATTGTCGGGTGGCCGCTGCTTGGCGTTTCGGCCTTCGTTTTTGCGTTTTTCCGTGATCCTGAACGCGTGGTGCCTTCTGCGGAGGAGGCGCTGGTGTCACCGGCTGACGGTGTCGTGTCGCTGATCACCGAAGTTGAGCCGCCGCTTGAGCTGCAGATTGATGACGGTCTCGGCAGTCCGGGGCTTCCGGCCGGTAAAGTAACGCGCGTGTCGATTTTCATGTCAGTGTTCGACGTGCACATTAACCGCGCGCCGATTGGCGGTACGGTGCGGCGTGTCGTTTACATGCCCGGCAAGTTCATGAATGCCGACCTCGACAAAGCGAGTGAGGAAAACGAGCGCCAGCATCTGCTGATCCAGCGCGCCGATGGCCTCTCCATTGGCTTCACCCAGATTGCCGGATTGGTCGCGCGGCGCATCATTCCGTTTGTGAAACCGGGCGATACGGTGGCGAAGGGGCAGCGCATTAGCCTGATCCGTTTTGGCAGCCGTGTGGACGTTTATCTTCCCGAAGGCACAAGTCCGGCGGTTCTGCGCGGTCAGCGCTGTATCGCGGGCGAGACTGTGATTGCCGAACTGGGTACTCAGAAACTTCTAGAGGGCGTTGCCCACTGATGAGGGGGCTTTGAGCAAGCGAGGCAGAAACGTCGGCCAAAGGCTGTTTGCTGCGCGGCTCGGTCCAAAGGCGGCTGAAGACGAGGATGTCGAGAGTGTCGCGGATGCGCGCGGGCTTTCGCTGCGGGCCATGTTGCCAAATGCCATCACCGCTGCGGCACTGTGTGCGGGTCTGACCGGCATCCGCTTCGCCATTGACGAAAACTGGTCTTACGCGGTGCTTGCGATTGTGCTGGCGGGAATTCTCGACGGCATTGACGGGCGGATCGCGCGACTTCTGAACGCCCAGTCACGCTTCGGGGCCGAGCTCGATAGCCTTGCGGACTCGATATCTTTCGGCGTCGCCCCCGCAATCATCATGTTCATGTGGTCTTTGAAGGATCTGGAACGGTTCGGCTGGTTTGCTGCCTTGGCATTTGCCGTGTGCTGCGCGCTGCGCCTCGCGCGTTTCAACGCACAGATCGACGTTGATGAGCAACCGCACAAATCCGCCGGTTTCCTGACCGGTGTTCCGGCACCTGTCGGCGCAGGGATCGCTGCAACGCCTGTTTATCTCTGGCTTGCGACCGGCATGGATCAGTTCCGCGATCCACTTATCCTTGCCATCTGGATGAGCCTTATCGCGGTTTTGATGATCTCCAACATGGCGACGCTAAGTTGGGGTTCTATCCGCCCGCGCAAAGGAATGCGGCTCGGCTTCATCCTGTTCACCACGCTGATGTTCGCAGCACTGCTGCTCGAGCCATGGTGGTCACTGACTGTGATAAGTGCGGGCTATTTGGCTCTGATGCCTTACGCGCTCTTTAAATATGGAAAGATCAAGCGGCGGCGCGCGCGTGAGCGAGAAGCCGCGCCCGGCCATCCATAACGGCATTCTGACCAAGGTGACGGGGCGCGGACGGAGCAATGCGCGTCCGGTTGCGCAGCCGCAATTCACTCGACTCTACGACAGGGACAAAGCCAGCATTCATCAGCGCGCGCTCGCGGCTGATCGTGCGATAAGCCAAACGGCCACGGATCCAGCTGTCCAGCAGCGACAAACCACCGGAGAACGCGACCACTGCAAATAGCGCTGCGATTGTCATTGCGATCATAATTGAATTCCTTCGGAGCCTTGTTCGTTGCAGCTACTGCGGTGGTTACAGATTGACTGTACTACGTTTGTTCCGCGCCTTCTGTTCCCTAAGTGTTCCGGAACGTCAAGCACTTTTGTTCCATTTGTGTTCCGCAATGCGTAATTGCACTAGATTTTGTGGGTAAGGGCGGCTAGTGGCTCCGCCATCGCCGGTTCGGAGACCCGAATCAGCGAAATTCACATGGAAGGCACTGCATACCGGTGCTGCCAGCGGGATCTCCGCCGGCAGTTCCACGCCTTCCAGAGGAACAACCGGAAAGGAATTACCTATGGCGGGCACTACCGTCACCATGCAGCAATTGATTGAGGCCGGCGCACACTTCGGCCACCAGACCCACCGCTGGAACCCGCGGATGAAGCCGTACATCTTCGGCAACCGCAACGGTGTTCACATCATCGACCTGTCGCAGACTGTGCCGCTGTTCGCGCGCGCTCTCGATTTCGTCGAGCAAACCGTTCGCGCAGGCGGCAAGGTTCTTTTCGTCGGCACCAAGCGTCAGGCGCAAGAGCCTATCGCTGAAGCTGCCCGCGCATCGGGCCAGCACTTCGTCAACCACCGTTGGCTGGGCGGCATGCTCACCAACTGGAAGACCATTTCCGGTTCGATCCGCGAACTCAAATCGCTCGAAGAAACGCTTTCGGGTGACACGAGCGGTCTGACCAAGAAAGAGGTGCTCAACCTTACCCGTAAGAAAGACAAGCTTGAGCTTTCACTCGGCGGCATCCGCGACATGGGCGGCATTCCGGACGTGATGTTCGTGATCGACGCCAACAAAGAAGACCTGGCGATTAAAGAAGCTGCTGTGCTCGGCATTCCGGTAATCGGGGTCCTCGACACCAATGTTGACCCGACCGGCATCGCATTCCCTGTACCGGGCAATGACGACGCAGCCCGCGCGGTACGCCTGTACTGTCAGGCCATCGGCGACGCCGCGACCGCTGGTAAGGGCGGCGCGGTTGCAGACAGCGGCGCAGACGTCGGTGCAATGGCTGAACCGCCCGCGGAAGCCGCTGCCGAATAATCGTCGCGCACGCGTCACAAGTCAAAAAACTAGCGCGCCGGGCATCCTCTTAATCGAGGCCACCCGGCGCCCCCAATTGATGAAAAAGGAAATCACCATGGCTGCTTTTACCGCTGCTGATGTGAAGAAACTGCGCGAAATGACCGGCGCAGGCATGATGGACGCCAAGAAGGCTCTCGACGAAGCAAACGGCGATATCGAAGCGGCGCAGGACGCGCTGCGCGCCAAAGGTCTGGCTGCTGTTCAGAAGAAGTCTTCGCGCACCGCCGCTGAAGGTCTCGTTGGTGTTGCTGTTGAAGGCACCAAGGGCGTTGCCGTTGAAGTGAACTCGGAAACTGACTTCGTTGCGAAGAATGACCAGTTCCAGGACTTCGTGAGCAAAACCACCACCACCGCACTGACGCTCGGCAGCGACGATGTCGAAGCGCTGAAGGCTGCCGACTATCCCGATGGCGGCACCGTTTCGGACAAGCTGACCAACAACGTCGCCACGATCGGTGAGAACCAGCAGGTTCGCCGCATGCAGACCGTTTCGGTCGGCTCGGGCGCGGTTGTTTCTTACGTCCACAACGCGGCGGCTGAAGGCCTCGGCAAGATCGGCGTTCTGGTTGCTCTGGAAAGCGACCTTGGCGCAGACGTTCTCGAGCCGTTCGGCAAGCAGATCGCGATGCACATCGCTTCGATGTTCCCGCAGGCTCTCAACGCCGACGGTCTCGACGCAGAAGTGATCGAGCGTGAGCGCAAGATCGCACAGGAAAAGGCAGCCGAAAGCGGCAAGCCTGAGAACGTGCAGGAGAAAATGGTCGAAGGCGCGATCAAGAAATACGCGAAGGAAAACGCGCTTCTGTCGCAGATGTTCGTCATGGACAACAAGACCAGCGTCGAAGACACCGTTGCCAAGTTCGGCAAGGACAATGGCGGCAGCGTGACGCTGACCGACTACGTCCGCTTCCAGCTCGGCGAAGGCATCGAGAAGGAAGAAAGCGACTTCGCCGCAGAAGTCGCGGCTGCTGTCGGCGGCTAATTCCGCGTTCTCATACGCTTAAGCAAAGCGGCCAGCGGGCATTGTGCTCGCTGGCCGTTTTCTTTTGCGTGGCTTTGACCTATGCCTCTCGAATGCTTCATAAAAATCTGTGTGCCACGCTCGCTCTAGCTGTTCTGACTTTGCCGGTTTCGGGATGTTCTGACCCTGCCGCTGACCAAGATCGCCCCAAGGTCATCGACTCCCTGCGCGTTGAGCTGCCGTTCGGCGAAACAGATATCGAGTTCGACAATAAGCCCCCGCTGGCGGTCAACGCGTCGGGTGAATTCGCACTCAATGGCACGGTTCTCTCGGCGGAAGAGTTCGTAGCCTTTCTTGCCGACCTGCAGAAGAAGGACGCGGCCTATCTTTCCGTCCAGATCGACGAGGATGCGAAGGTTGGTGATGTGATCGCGCTGGTTTCACCGGGTGCTGATGAAACGGACATTTATGTTGCGCAGACAACCGGTGGGAACTTCTCGCGCGCGCAGGTCAAGCTCACAGACCCCCTGCTGAAGCGTCTGTTTGTCGGTCGGATCGGCAATTATCACTTGCCGTTGATCGCTGGCTACCTTCCGGAAGAAGACAAGTGCGTCCTGTTGCTGGGTGGAGGCGGTGCCTCGATCCTGAAGGGGCGACCTCTGGACATCAGTGAGCTTGATCAGGTGGCAAGAAAGTTCTTGGACAGATATGTCGACCATTTCGGCGGGACTGAAGCGGTCGCGGATAATCCAGAGGTAATCAGCACCCTCGTCGCCCGCATTCAGGCCAAAGCAGACACCCCGTGGCGCTGCGTCGCTGCGCCTATGGAGCGCGTGAACAAAATCGGTTGGCCGGTCCTGCAGTACGAAGTGGTCCCCTGACCCGGCTATTCCGCAGGCCGCACTTCGATCACCCAAATCTCAGGCTGAGTGAACAGTCGGATGGGCAGCAGGCTTGTCCCCAATCCCGCACCGGTCAGCAGTGTTTTCCCATGCTGCTCAACCACGCCGCAGGCATACAGGTCGCCAAATTCCGACATTGTTGCCGGCGATCCGCCCCAAGGATAAGCGATCTGCCCGCAATGGGTGTGGCCCGATAGGACAAGTTCCGCCGATACGGGAATGGAGGGAAAGGCATCGGGGCTGTGCGAGAGCCACAATTGAATGCCTTCCAACTCCATCACCGCCTTGCGCGTTGCCTCCACATTGTCACGCCCGACAAAGGCGTCGTCCAATCCGGCGACGGCAAAGGGTCCCATCTGCGCCGCGCTGTTTTCAAGCACGGTGATCTGGTCATGTTTTGCCAATTGAGCGGAAAGGGCTGGCCAATCATACCAGTGATCGTGATTGCCCGGCACCACCGCAACACCGTGCGTCGCGCTCAGATTGCCAAGTGGGGTGACGATTTCTTCGGGCTCGTAGATATGCGTCGCGGTGCGTTTCTCGCTCACCAGATCGCCGGTGATCGCCACCAGATCGGGTTCCAGCGCGTTGACCTGTTCGACAATGCGATCAAGTCGCGATGGCGGCATATCAGGGCCAGCCACATGGATATCGGTTAAGAACGCGATGGTGACCGGCGCGGCACCGGCTGGCAGCCCTTCGCTTTCGATTGTCAGGCGCTGCACCACCGGATCGCGCATTGTGTCGAGATAGGCTTTGGCTGCCAGCAGAGCAGCAATCGCCATAGCCAAAACCAAAGCAACTTGAACCCTTCGGTTGGCCAGCAATGTGCGTAAAAGAGCTTTCATGGCGCTGGAGTGGCGCACTTCCGGACAGGAAGGCAAGCGGTGCGGCCATGGCTGTCCCGATTTTCCTACCCCTTGATCCGTGCATAGGATGACGTCGCATTCATCGCGCGGCTCCCTGTCCCTCTTGATGCGGTGACATCGCCAAACCGAAAGGTCACAAGCTGATCATGAGATACTCCGCTACTACTCTGAAAAGAATGAGAAACTGTTGGAAAGTCACACTTTCCAAAACTCACGTCTGTGTCTCACATCAACTGTGGCAAACCCGGTGCCTTGCGGCAGGCTAGGTGCTATCCCCCTTGGCAGGGCGATGCGTGCCGGATAAGGGCAACACAGCTTCCCACTATCCCAGCGAGTGAACCGTCTATGTCCCAATCCACTGCCATGCCCGAGATAAAGCGCGTTCTCCTGAAGCTGTCAGGCGAAGTGCTGATGGGAGAGCAGGAATACGGGATTGATCCGGCATACGTTGCGCGGCTGGCCGAAGAGGTGAAAGCGGCGCAGGAGAGCGGGCTTCAAGTGTGTCTGGTGATCGGCGGGGGCAACATCTTCCGCGGTGTCGCAGGCGCGGCACGCGGGCTGGACCGGACCACGGGCGACTATATGGGCATGCTCGCCACGGTGATGAACGCACTGGCAATGCAGAACGCGCTGGAACAGCAAGGTGTGCCGACACGGGTGCAGAGCGCGATCCCGATGTCCTCCGTGTGCGAACCGTATATCCGTCGCCGTGCAGAGCGTCACCTTGAGAAAGGTCGCATCGTCATCTTCGCGGCAGGCACAGGCAACCCGTTCTTCACCACCGATACCGGTGCTGCCCTGCGCGCAGCAGAGATGAACTGCGACGCTCTGCTCAAAGGCACGAGTGTTGATGGGGTTTATGACAGTGACCCCAAATCGAACCCCGATGCGACCCGTTTCGACACGATCTCATACGGCCGCGTGCTGAGCGACAACCTGAAGGTTATGGACGCCACAGCTGTTGCGCTTTGCCGGGAGAACGACATTCCGATAGTGGTGTTCTCAATCCGCGAGAGGGGCAATGTGGCCCGCGTTCTTGCCGGAGAAGGCACCCAGACAATCGTACAAAAGGACTGATACGCAATGCCGCAATACGACAAGGCCGATATCGAGCGCCGGATGGATGGTGCCGTTGAATCGCTCAAGAGTGACCTTTCGGGTCTGCGCACGGGCCGCGCGAACACCAGCTTGCTCGATCCGGTGGTGTGCGAAGTCTATGGCGCGATGATGCCGCTTGCGCAGGTGGCCACAGTGTCTGCCCCCGAACCGCGCATGCTCAGCGTGCAGGTGTGGGACAAGTCAAACGTCAGCGCGGTCGAAAAGGGGATCACCAAAGCCAATCTCGGCCTCAACCCGATGACCGACGGCCAGACTATCCGTCTGCCGATGCCGGACCTGACTGAAGAGCGTCGCAAAGATCTCGGCAAGCTCGCCGGTGAGTATGGCGAAAAGGCCAAGATCGCCGTGCGCAATGTGCGTCGCGACGGGATGGAATCGCTTAAGGCCGACGAAAAAGCCAAGGACATCTCTGAAGACGACCGTAAGCGGCTTGAGGATGAGGTCCAGAAGCTGACCGACACGCACGTTGCCGATATCGACGGCGCGGTCGAGAAGAAGGTTCAGGAAATCCTGACGCAGTGAGCGTAGGGTCCTGAGGGGAGAGCGAATGGGCGAGGGGCCCGATAGCCAGGCACAAGGTGCGAGGCACGTGGCCATCATCATGGATGGCAACGGGCGCTGGGCCAAGAAACGTGGCCTGCCGCGGGCGATTGGCCATCAACGCGGGGTCGAGGCGGTGCGTCGTCTGGTGCGCGCGATCGAACCCATGAACCTTGATTGCCTGACGCTCTATGCCTTCTCGTCCGAGAACTGGAAGCGATCAGAAGACGAGGTCGATGACCTGATGAACTTGATGCGCAAGTTCATCAAATCGGACCTGCCCGAGTTCGTTGATAACGGCGTGAAGCTGAAGATCATCGGAGACTGGCGGGCGTTGGCACCAGATATTGTCGCGATGCTTGAAGATGCACTGGAGCAGACCTCTGGCGGCACGCAGACACTGGCGGTTGCGCTAAATTACGGCGCGCAGCACGAGATTGCACGCGCAGCTTCTGCAGCGGCTTCAAAAGGCGAGATAACGGCTGCGAGCATAGAGGCAGAGCTCGATACCGCTGACCTCCCACCGCTCGATCTCCTGATCCGCACGAGCGGAGAGATACGCCTTTCGAACTTCCTGCTGTGGCAGGCAGCCTATTCCGAAATGTTGTTCGTCGACACGCTCTGGCCCGATTTCAAGCCGGAGCATTTGCAGCAAGCCCTCGATGACTTTGCCCAGCGGGAGCGGCGTTATGGCGGACGGTGACATTCCCGCCAACGCGGCAGCCAAGCCCAAGAAGAGCGATCTCGGGACCCGGCTCATATCTGCTCTCGTCATGGCATCCATCGCTTGGATCGCGCTGTGGCTTGGCGGATGGGTTTGGGTCGGCTTCGTGGTTCTGCTCGGTGGGCTTGTTCTGTGGGAGTGGAACAACCTCGTTCAGCTGTTCAACGCGAGCCCATTTGCGCAGGTGCTATGGCAGTTCTTCGGAGCGATCTACGTTTCCGGTGCCTGCGCCGCGATGGTGTTCGTGCGCAACGGGCCGCCCGATGGCTCGGGGACTGGATACACCGAGCTGGAAACGCTGGTTGGCTTCATTCTGCCCATCGTCGCGGTCGATGTCGGCGCTTACTTTGCGGGACGAGCAATCGGCGGGCCCAAGATCGCGCCTTCGATCAGTCCGTCCAAGACGTGGGCCGGATATTTCGGCGGAGCCGTGGCGGCGAGCTTGATATGTGTGGCCAATGAAATCTTCGATCTCGGGCCTGCGGCGGCTTTGCCGGGCTACAGCCTTTTCAGCATACTCGGCGCAGTTGCTGCTGGCTTCCTGATCGCAGCCATCGCGCAAGGCGGCGATTTCTTTGAAAGCTGGCTTAAGCGCAGGGCCGGGGTCAAGGATTCGAGCAGCCTCATCCCGGGCCATGGCGGTTTCTTTGATCGTTTGGACGGCTTTATTGCGGTGTTCTTCGTGGTCTTTGTGGTAGCCATCGCGCCGCGGATAATAGGATAAGGGTCGCATGCCTCGTTCAATTACAATTCTGGGCGCAACGGGTTCGATTGGTGCATCGACGCTTGATCTGATCCGGCGTGAGCGTGAGGCCAATCCTGAAAGCTGGTCTGTTGAGGCGCTCACCGCAAATTGCAGCGCGACAGAGCTGGCGGCTCTGGCGCGCGAATTCGACGCAAAGATTGCGGTTGTCGGCGACGAAAGCTGCCTTGCTGAGCTAAAAGAAGCCTTGTCAGGTAGCGATGTCGAGGCAGCAGGTGGGGTTCAGGCTCTGTGCGATGCGGCCGCTCGCCCGGCGGATATCACGGTTGCTGCCATCGTTGGTTGTGCTGGCCTGCCGCCTGTTATGTCTGCGATCGAGCGCGGCGGCCTGATCGCGCTGGCCAACAAAGAAGCGCTGGTTTCTGCTGGTGAAGTGATGACAGCTTCGGTGGTCAAACACGGGGCATCACTGATCCCGACGGACAGCGAACATAACGCAATCTTCCAATGCCTTGTCGGCAACAACATGGAAGACATCTCGAAGATCACGCTGACTGCGAGTGGTGGTCCGTTCTGGACTTGGACGCCGGAGCAGATTGCCGCCGCCACTCCCGAACAAGCCGTAGCGCATCCGAACTGGTCGATGGGCGCAAAGATCAGCGTCGACAGCGCAACCATGATGAACAAAGGCCTCGAACTCATTGAGGCCTATCACCTTTTCCCGGTCGGTTTGGAAAAGCTCGATATTGTGGTCCACCCGCAGAGCGTCATCCACTCCATGGTCGAATATCGCGACCGCTCGACTTTGGCGCAGCTTGGCCCGTCCGACATGCGAGTGCCGATTGCTTGCTGCCTATCGTGGCCCAAGCGAATGGATACGCCGCTCGAGCCGCTGAACTTGGCCCAGATCGGAGAATTGACCTTCTTCGAACCCGATGTCAGCCGTTTCCCCGCGACGCTGATGGCGCGCAACGCCATCCACATGGGCGGGGCTGCCCCGGCCGTGCTTAATGCGGCCAACGAAGTGGCTGTTGCGGCGTTCCTCGACGGTCAGATTGCATTCACCAGCATTACGGCAGTGGCGGAAGACATGTTAAACCGCTATTCGCCCGCGGCACCAAACACGTTGGAAGACGTTTTAACCGTGGATGCTGATGTCCGCAGACACGCTGCGGAAATCTTGGAGAGTTTCTCGATTGTTTGAATCGCCCCCTTTCTGGATGTACGCGGTCGGCTTCTTGCTGCTGCTTGGTCCGCTTGTCACCGTGCATGAGCTCGGCCACTATCTTGTTGGACGCTGGTTCGGCGTGAAGGCCGATGCGTTCTCGGTCGGATTCGGCAAAGAGATTGTCGGACGCACTGATCGTCACGGCACACGCTGGAAACTCTCGGTTCTTCCTCTGGGCGGATACGTCCAGTTCAAAGGGGATATGAACCCCGCCTCAATTCCTGACCCGGATGCTCCGGCGGAAGAAGGCGCCTTTCAGAGTGCCGCTTTATGGAAGCGCGCGCTGATTGTAGCCGCTGGCCCGGTGACGAATATCATCGTTGCTCTCGGTATCTTCTTTGCGTTCAACTTTGCTTACGGAAAGCCGCTGCCGGTTGAGCCCGAACAAGTCGGCGTGATCGCAAAATTCACCGAGGATTCGCGCGCTGAGGCGGCTGGTTTTGAAGTTGGCGACCGGATCACCGCGATCGATGGCGAGGAAATGGGGAGCTGGCGCGAAATTCAGCAGAGCATTTTGCTTTACCCAAATCGCGAGTTCGTAGTGACTCTGGTGCGTGATGGAAGCGAGATCGATATTCCGGTCACCGCTAAAGCGGAGACGACCAAAGATAACTTTGGCAACGTCTCAACCATCGGCCTGATTGGCGTGGAGACAAAGCCGATCGAAGAACGTTTTGAGCCTGTTGGCATCGGTGAGGCTGCGTCACTTTCGGTCAAACAAAGTGTCGACGCAGCCAATATGATGGTGACGGGCATTGCGCAGATCATTCGTGGCGACCGATCGCTTAGCGAAATGGGCGGGCCGGTGAAGATTGCGAAGTTCTCCGGCGAGCAGCTCAGCCTCGGTCTATCGGCCTTCGTTTTCTTCGTCGCTTTGATCTCGCTTAATTTGGCATTCATCAACCTGTTGCCAATCCCGGCTCTCGACGGTGGCCATCTGGCATTCTACGCCGTTGAAGCTGTTCGGCGGAAACCCGTCGGACCGGAAGCGACCGAATGGGCTTACCGCACGGGAATAGCGGTTGTGCTCTTGCTGATGGTGGTCGTGACCGTAAATGACTTCGTCTCTCTGCCGATATTTGGCAGTTAGCGGGGGAAAGCGTAAAGGCGGGCGGCCTTACCGCGGGATGCGTGCTTGATTGCGCCTATCGCATAAGGCAGAGGCAACTAAAGCTGTTCGCAGCATATCTACGCGCCCTTGGGGAGGCGCACCTGAGATAATCAGGCGTGGTGAAGACGGGTTAGACGGGACTTTATACTTCATGAATCGACGCACACAGACAGGCGACCAGTCTGCAAATCCCACTGCGGTGAATGCCGCTGGTCGTTTGGCAATTGCCCTGACATGCGCCTCTATGCTGGCCGGCGTGCCGACCGGCGCATTTGCGCAGGACGCGCAGGACCCTGCAACAACGGGTACGCAGCCTACGCCGGCCCCCACACCGGCACCTGCACCAGCGCCTTCAGCTAACATCATCCGCACGATCAGTGTGGCTGGCTCAGAACGTCTCGAGCCGACAACGATCCTTTCTTATATTCGTCTGCGTGTAGGGCAGGAATACACCGCAGCGGCGGCTGACCAGGCGCTGAAGGATCTCGGCGCGACCGAGCTGTTCGCCGATTTCGACATTCGTAACAACAACGGCAATGTCGTCATCACGGTCGAAGAGAACCCGGTCATCAACCGCATCGTTCTCGAGGGCAACAAGCGGCTCGACAACGAGAAAATCGTCCCTGAGATCAAGCTCGCACCGCGCCAGATTTTCACTCGCTCGAAGGTCCGCGCTGACGTTGCTCGTATCATCGAACTTTATAAGCGACAGGGTCGTTTCGCGGCGACTGTTGAGCCGAAGATGGTTCAGCTGCCCCAGAACCGCGTGGACGTGGTGTTCGAGATCAACGAAGGTCCGAAGTCCAAAGTCCGCCAGATCAACATCATCGGCAACGAGGTCTTCTCTGATGGGACGTTGCGCGGTGAAATGGTCACCAAGCAATCGCGCTTTTATCGCTTCTTCAGCTCGAACACGAGCTACGACCCTGATCGTCTCGCGTTTGACCAGCAGAAGCTTCGCCAGTTCTATCTGACGGAAGGTTATGCAGATTTCCGCGTGGTTTCGGCGGTTGCCGAGCTAACGCCGGATCAGCGCGACTTCATCATCACTTATGTGGTCGAAGAGGGCGAGCGCTATAACTTCGGCGACGTGAAGGTCGACAGTCAGCTGCGCGTTTTTGACAGCGATGCGATGACCGCCCGTTTGGTCATGAAGCCTGGTGATCCGTACAACGCCAAGACCGTGGAAGACACGGTTGAGCAGCTGACGGACCTTGCCGGACGCTTCGGTTATGCATTCGCTGATGTTCGCCCGCGGTTTAACCGCAATCCGGACGAAAAGACGATGGACATCACCTTCCTGATCAGGGAGGCACCGCGCGTTTATGTTGAGCGCGTTGATGTCAACGGCAACACTCTGACGCAGGACAAGGTCATCCGCCGCGAGTTCCGCGTTTCGGAAGGCGATGCGTTCAACTCGCTGGGCGTCCAGCGTACGACGGCGCGTATCAACTCGCTCGGTTACTTCCAGGAAAACTTCGAAGTAAACCAGATCGAGGGTAGCGCGCCTGATCGCATCATCCTTGAAGCGAACGTTGAAGAGCAACCGACTGGTGAGCTTCAGTTCTCGGCTGGCTTCTCTTCGATCGAGCAGTTCATCCTTGCGGGCTCTATCCGTCAGCGGAACTTCCGCGGGCGCGGTCAGACCATCGGTCTCAGCCTCAACTATTCGCAGTTCTCGCGTCAGGCGCAGATCAGCTTTACCGAGCCGTATCTGTTCGACCGCAACATCTCGACCGGCATCGATATTTACCGTCGTGATTTCAACAGCTTCAACTTCCAGAACGCTGACCGGAACACCACTTTCGAGCAGGCAACAACCGGTTTTGGTGTGCGTGTTGGTGTGCCGCTGACCGAGTACCTCTCGCTCGTCGGCAGTTACACGCTGAACTATGACGAGGTTAGCCTCGACGAGAACCTGTTCTTCTCGGATCTGAATGGCGATGGGGTCGCTGAATGCGACCCCTTGCTCGCAGGTCGCTTCCTTTGTGACGCGCTGGGTGATCGTCTCAGCTCGATCCTCGGCGTCAGCCTCAACTTCAACTCATTGAACTCGGTTGTTCGTCCAACGCGCGGTATGCGCACGACGTTCAGCACCGAATTTGCGGGCCTGGGTGGTGATGTTCGTTACCTCCGCATGCGTGGCCGTGCGCAGCGTTTCTGGAATGTCGGCAATTCCGGCTTCATTTTCTCGCTCTTGGCTGAAGGCGGCACCATCATTCCGCTTCAGGACCAAGGTGGCGGCAACACTGAAGACATTCTCCTCACCGACCGGTTCTTCCTGGGCGAGCCTCAGTTCCGTGGTTTCGACATTCGCGGTGTAGGCCCGCGTATTCTCACGCAGCCTTATGTTCCGGACGAAAACGGCGTTCCAACCCCGATTGTCGATCGTGAATCCAACCGCGATGACGCATTGGGTGGGCGCAATTACTATCTCGCCCGCGCAGAGATTGAGATCCCGCTGGGGACTGGTGCCCGTGAGCTTGGCCTTCGTCCTTCGGTCTGGGTTGATGTCGGCGCTCTTTGGGGCATCGACGCGCCGGTCTTGCAGGATAACCCGAATGGCATTCAGCAAACGGACAGCGACGGTAATCCAATCTTTATCGAGACGGGCACAAACGATGATGGCCAGACCATCACATTCGCAACGATCAATCCGATCGCTGCAGATGGCGTAACCGCCAACGTGCCCAGCATTCGCGCGAACAGCGCAATCCGCGAGGTTTTCCTTGGCGATTCGCCTACGCCTCGCATCACCGCCGGAATCGGGGTCAACTGGAACTCCCCGTTCGGCCCATTTCGTATCGATTTCGCTCAGACGATCCGCAAGGTCGAGGGCGACGACGACAAGACATTCACGTTTAACGTAGGAACTCGCTTCTAATGAAGACTTTCATCAAGACATTCGCAGCTGCCGCTCTTTCGGCAAGCGCTCTTTCTGTTGCAGCGGTGCCCGCTTCGGCGCAGGTGCAGGGCAATATCGGAACCGTGAGCGCGCCTCGCGCCATCCTCGGAACGACTGCTCTGGAAAACGCCTATAAGCAGGTCGAAACAACCTATTCCGCGCAAATTACACAGCTTCGTACATTGAGCACCCAGCGTCAGGAAGCGTTGAAAGGCATCGACACCAACGGCGATAACGAAGTCAATGACGCCGAATTGAAAGCGGCAGAGGGCACGGCGAGTTTCACCACGCTCGAAAACCTCGATCGCCAGATCGCTCAGGTCACCAATCAGATCGACGCTGGTCGCATCTTTGCGATTGAGCAGATTTACGCTCAATATGGGGCTGCCCTGCAAGAGGTGATCACGGCCAATCAGGTTCAGATCGTCGTTACACCGGAAGCGCTTCTTTATGCGCCGCCTGAAGCAGACATGACTTCGAAAGTGATCACTTCGCTGAACACAAAAGTTCCGCAAGTTGGCATCGTTCCACCTGCAGGCTGGCAACCGACGCGCCGCGGCGTTGCTCTGTTTCAGGAAATCCAGCAGACTCTGGTAACCGCTCAGGTTCTGCGCCAGCGCGCAGCCGCTGCACAACAGCAGCAGCCGCAACAGCCGGCGACGCAGGCACCGCAGGGCCGCTAAGGCCGCGCACGCAAGTAAGGGGGCAGGGCATGAGTGAAGAAACCGGCACCGCTGGTCCGATTGTGGATTATGACATCCACAAAATCCTTAAGGCCCTGCCGCACCGCTATCCGCTGCTGCTGGTAGATCGGGTGAAGGAGATTCACCTCAACGAGCGCATTCATGCGGTCAAAGCGGTGAGCATGAATGAGGAGTTCTTTCAGGGGCATTTCCCTGGCGCTCCCATCATGCCCGGCGTGCTTCAGATCGAAGCACTCGCGCAAGCTGCAGCGATTCTTGGCATCGAAACGCTGGAACTGGCTGGCACAGGCAAGCTGGTGATCTTCATGGGCATTGACGGGGCAAAATTCCGTGCACCTGTCACGCCGGGTTGTCTGCTCGATCTGGAGGTGGAATTCCTTCAGCAACGCCGCACGATCTATAAGTTCAAAGGCCGGGCGAGCGTCGAGGGTAAAACGACGTGTGAAACCGAATTCACCGCGATGATCGCGGATCCGCCGTCAGCTTAATCGCGACTCTGCTTGCAATTTTCTGTGGCGCGGTTAAATGCGCCGCTTCTCCGATTTCATAGCACCGCCGGTCGGAACCGGTGAAAGCTCAAAGGAACAAGACGATGAAAGCCGAAGGGCATCCCGAATATCACACCATCACGGTCAAAATGACCGATGGCACCGAGTTTCAAACCCGCTCCACTTGGGGCGCGGAGGGCGACACGCTCGCTCTCGATATTGACCCGACCAGCCACCCGGCTTGGACCGGCGGCAACCGCCAGGTTCAGGAAGGCGGCCGTGTCGCAGCGTTCAACAAGCGCTTTGGCGGTCTCTCGCTTAAAAAGTAAGCGAATGAACAAGCTTCGTGGCTTCGGCCACAAGGGGAAGGCGGTCCGACGGGGCCGCCTTTTTCGTTTCAGCTTTCCGAAGCGCAATCAATGCAGCGGGTGGCAATCGGGCGGGCCTCCAGCCTTGCACGGCGGATTTCGTTCCCGCATTTCGAGCACGTGCCGTAGGTGCCGTTCTCGATCCTCACAAGAGCGAGCCTGATCTGCTGGATTTCTGCCTTTAGCACATCGTCGACCCCTTCGAGTGCCTCATCATCCGCCAAATCAACCGCCTGCTCGCTCCAGTCAGCGTCCAACGGGTGGCGAAGATCGTCCTCGATCACCTCCGAGCGCTCGAGCAGATCGTCCAGTCGGTTGCGCAGTTGCACTGCGATGTCTTGATACTCTGACACATCAATCTCCTTTGATTGCATAAAGATAATGACGCAGTCGGTGGTCTAGCGCGTTAATCTGGATCAAAATTCGAAAGGAGAATCTATTCCCACCCCCAAGGCAACTCGCGGTACCATTTGGTGATCACATACTTCATCCCTTTGCGCACTTTCATCCCGTGATGAAGGGTTGAGGGGTTCACGCTGCCATCGGGGCGTTTGTTGTTCCAGCACAGCAGCTTGCCAGCCTCGGGGTGGAAAGACTTGCCCACCGCCTTGAAGCGCGTCGCGCCGCCGGCCTCGACCTCGTTGAGGTAGATCATAAAGGTCCAGGTGCGATTGCCTGCGACGCTGCAATACTTTTCATAATCCGCACCGCCGGGCGTAAAGTAGTCGGTGTGCGCTTTGAACTCCTGACCGACAGCATAGCGTTGCCCCTGAACAGGTTCGCCGTGGGCGGGATCGATGCCGTTGAGCTTGAACAACAGCGCTTCCAGCTGCTTCACGGCGTCTTCATCGGCGCTGAGATCACAGGTTTCGCTAGTCCGGAAGTAAGCATCACCATTGTCATCGGCGATGGTGGAAGGGCGGCGGTCTTTGTCGATCAAGGCGATCAGCGCATCGCATAGCTCGGAGCTTAGAAAATCGCGCCGCTGGAACAGTTCCGCTTTGGGTGTGGGGACGCGCTGAATGCCGCCATACGCGATGAGTGTTTCTGCCGAAGATTCGCCCGGTCCCGCCATGTCTGCAGTGATAAGTGACACAGCCGCGTGCACAAGCCATCAATTGCCCGTGAAATAATCTTGCGTCATATCGTGCGAAGCGCAGTTTTCGCTTCCCATATGGCGATGATTGTGCAATTGGCGCGCGCCTGCCTCGAGCAGCCTTGACCGTGCTTAATTCCGGCGTATCACGCCGATCTTGCGCGGACTTGGCAGCGACTTTCGGTTGCGTTGGGGCGGGGCATGTGGCGATCGTAGCTCAGTTGGTTAGAGCGCCGGTTTGTGGTACCGGAGGTCGGGGGTTCGAGACCCCTCGATCGCCCCATTTTCTCCCTTGCAATCATTGATCTGTGGTCAATGCCTTGGTTGCCGCGCTGCAATGCAAGGTGGCGTTTTCTATGACCGCATTCTGGACCGAACCCGATTTTGACGATCACGAGCTTGTGCAGGTCGTGCGCGACCGGAACAGCGGGCTGACGGCCATTATTGCGCTCCATTCCACGCATCTCGGCCCGGGCGGGGGTGGTACCCGTTTCTGGCACTATCCCAACCCGAAAGACGGGCTGCGCGATGCGCTGCGTCTGTCGCGCGGGATGAGTTATAAGAATGCGATGGCTGGTCTGCCACTGGGCGGTGGTAAGGCAGTTATCCTTGCCGATGAAGCCAAGACAAAGACACCAGAATTGCTTGCCGCCTTTGGAGATGCGGTTGAGGCGCTGAATGGCCGGTATGTGACGGCTGAAGACGTTGGCATCAGCGAAGCCGATATGGTCGCTGTGTCGCAGCGCACCAGCCACGTTTCGGGCCTTCCGGTGACGGGAGACCAGGCCGCCGGTGGCGACCCCGGTCCGTTTACCGCGATGGGCATCTATCTCGGCATCAAAGCAGCCGTGCGCCACAAGCTTGGCAAGGATTCGATGCAGGGTGTTCACGTCGCGGTGCAAGGCACAGGCAGCGTCGGTGGCGGCGTTGCGCGCCTTTTGGCCAAGGATGGCGCCCAGTTGACGCTTGCGGACATCAACGAAGCCGGTGCTAAGGCGCTCGCCAATGAGATCGGTGCCAAGACTGTGGGCGCGGACTCGATCATGGGTGTGGCTTGCGATGTATTTAGCCCCAATGCGCTGGGCGCGATCCTTGATGATGATGGCATCGCGCGCCTCGACACCGCGATTGTGGCGGGCGGGGCCAACAACCAGTTAGGACGGCCTGAGCACGGCCAGCCCTTGTTCGCGCGGGATATCCTGTTCGCGCCGGACTATGTAATCAATGCGGGCGGGATCATCTCGGTTGCCACTGAATACCTTGCGCGGCGCGATGGCACGCCCGGAGATATCAATGAAGTGCGCAAACGCATCGCCATGATCCCCGAACGGCTCGAGCAGATCTGGCAGGAAAGCGATGCAACGAAGATTTCACCCGACGTTGTGGCGGATCGTATGGCGCAGAAGCTGATCGGACGCTGATAAAGCGCATTTCGCGCTTATTGGCGCCTCATTTGCGCAGGGCACGGCACGTCTTGCACCGTTTGCGCCTTGCGGGCCGCGGTGGGGACACTAATACAGGCGCACAAGTTGCCATCATGCATATTTACGCCAACCCGACCCGTTTTCTCTCGCTCGCCAAGTGGATGATGCCGCTTTGCTTGTGGAGCGGTCTCGTGCTGACCTTTGGCGCGGTTGCATGGGGCCTGACCATGGTGCCGCCTGACCGGTTGATGGGTGAGAGCGTGCGCATCTTGTTCATCCATGTGCCGGCTGCGTGGTTGGGCATGGGTGGATGGGCTGGCATCGCGATTGCGAGCGCCGCGCTGTTGATCTGGAAGCACCCGCTCGCTGGCCTCGCGGCCCGCGCAATGGCGGTGCCGGGAATGGTCTTCACCGCTATTTGCCTCGCCACCGGTTCGATCTGGGGTCGCCCGACATGGGGCACATGGTGGGAATGGGACGGCAGGCTGACCAGTATGTTGGTGCTGCTGTTTCTTTACGGCGGCTATATTGCTCTGACACAGGCCACGGCGCGCGAAGGTGGATCGCCCAAGATCGCCGCAATCTTTGGGCTGGTCGGCGCAATCAACATCCCGATCATCAACCGCAGCGTGGTGTGGTGGAACTCGCTTCACCAGCCTCCCAGCATCACCGTGGGCAAAAGCGCGATTGATCCGGCTTATCTTTGGCCGTTGTTGATCGCGGTACTGGGCTTCTCGCTGCTGTTCGGAGCCATCGTTCTGATGCGCATGCGGGCGCTGATTGCCGAGGCTCAAGTCGAGGCACGCCTACGTCGCCGCGCACTGGATGATGATGCGCCTGTTCCCGCTGCGATGGAGAGTGTGTGATGCGTGAGGCTCTCGATCACTGGGATTTCGTCATCGCTTCCTATGTCATCGGGCTGGGCGGGTTGTTGCTGGTGCTTGCATGGAGTTGGCACACGATGCGCCGCGCGGAAAAACGCCGTGATGAGGTGAGGCGCCGATGAGTGCGATAGAAGCCAAACACCAGCGGCTCGTACTGGTCGTGCTTGCACTGGCGGCGATTATCGGTGCTGGATTGATCGCCACGTGGGCCGTCCGCAATCAGGCAAACCTGTTCTACCTGCCTGAGCAAATGGCTGCCAATCCGCCCGAAACGGGCCGCGCAGTGCGATTGGGCGGTATGGTCCAGCCCGGCTCGCTTAAGACCTTGGAAGATGGCGTGACCGTCAATTTCGTTGTGACCGGCAACGAAGAGGATGTGATGGCGGTGCGCTATACCGGCATCCTGCCCGACCTGTTCGTCGAAGGCTCAGGCGTGGTGGCCGAGGGGAGCCTGCAAAGCGACGGCACCTTCCTCGCGACCAATCTGCTCGCCAAACATGACGAGAATTACGTGCCCAAAGAGCTCGAAGGGCTTGAAGCGCACAATGCCGCTGACAGTGTTGCCGACACGACCGTCGGACTGGATTAGAGGCTAGCCGCGCATGATCGCAGAGATTGGCCTTGCGGCATTGTGGCTCGCCACCGCGTTGGCTGTGTTGCAGATGGTGGCCGGTGCAGCCGTTTTGCGCACACCGGAAGGCGAGGTGTCTCCCTTCGCAGTCTATGCGCGCCCTGCGGCGATTTTGCAGGCTGTTCTGGCGACGCTGGCCTTCGCCATGCTGCTGTGGGCGTTTGCGATCACCGATCTCTCGATCAAGCTGGTGGCGACCAATTCACATTCACTGAAGCCGTTTTTGTACAAGCTTACAGGGACATGGGGGAACCATGAAGGTTCGATGCTCCTTTGGGTGGCGGTTTTGGCGCTTTCAGGCGGTCTGCTGGCCGGAGCAGAGAAGCGTCTGCCGCATAAAACCATGCAGGCAACCCTCGCTGTGCAAGGCTTCGTTGCGCTCGGTTTCTATGCATTCCTGATCCTCAGCTCGAATCCGTTTGAGCGCCTGCCGACGCCTGCGGCTGAAGGCATTGGTCTCAACCCGCTGCTGCAAGACATCGGCCTCGCGGTGCATCCGCCTACGCTTTATGTCGGCTATGTGGGCCTTTCGGTTGCGTTCAGCCTCGCGATGGGAGCGCTGATCACGAAGCAGGTGACGCCCGAATTCGCCCGTGTCATGCGTCCTTGGGTGCTGGGCGCATGGGTGTTCCTGACCTTTGGCATCACGGCTGGCAGCTACTGGGCCTATTACGAGCTGGGCTGGGGCGGCTGGTGGTTCTGGGACCCGGTTGAAAACTCATCGCTGATGCCATGGCTCGCGGCGACAGCCTTGTTGCATTCGGTCAGCGTGTTGGCCGCGCGCGATGCCTTGCGCACATGGACTATCATGCTGGGCGTTCTGGCATTCTCGATGAGTATGCTGGGCACATTCCTTGTGCGCTCTGGCGTATTGACCAGTGTTCATGCCTTCGCTGTCGATCCGGAGCGGGGCACATTTATCCTGATCCTGCTTGGCCTCTATATTGGCGGTGCTCTTACCATTTTCGCGATGCGCGCAAGTAGCGTGGCGGAGGGTAAGCGATTCACCGTGGCGAGCCGTGAGGGTGCGCTGGTATTCAACAATGTGATGCTCACGGCGATCCTCGCGGTGGTGCTGTTGGGCACGCTCTATCCGCTGCTGACCGAAGCATTCAACGTACGTGTGTCGGTTGGCCCACCATACTTCAATCCGGTGAGCGCGTTGTTCGCGGTGCCGATGTTCCTTGTGATGGCCGTTGGTCCAATCCTTCGCTGGAAATCGGACAAGCCAGACCGGATCAAGCAAGAGCTGGCGATTATCGGCGCGATCCTTATCGCCGTTACCGCCCTGGTCGCGGTCCTAGGTGGTTACTCGATCCTCCCGACTCTCGGCTTGGCTTTGGCAGCGGCGCTGGCGGTTGCAGCATTCCTGCCGCTGCGTGGTCGCAAGATTACACGCACACCAATGGCGACGTGGGGCATGGTTCTCGCGCATTTCGGCGTGGCCGTGTCATTGTTAGGCATGGCCAGTGAAAGCGCGTTTACGCAGGAGCGGCTGGCAGCCATGACACCGGGTCAAACCACGACCGTCGGCGGTTGGACAGTAAAGCTGGCCAGCGTCGATCCTATCGCTGGACCCAACTGGACCGCCATGGAAGCACGCATTGAGGCATCTCGTAGTGCCGCGGAGCCGATCCTCCTGACGCCGCAATCGCGCACTTTTTGGTCACCCGTTCAGGCCACCAGCGAGGCCGCTTTGGCGACCCGCTGGGACGGTCAGCTTTACGCTGTGATCGGCGAGGCGACGGGTGATGGTCGCTGGCAATTGCGCGTCTGGTGGAAGCCGTTTGTGACCTTCATCTGGTATGGCGGGCTGCTGATATCGCTCGGCGGGTTGCTCGCGATCTTTGGCCGCGTGCGCAGCGATTTGCGCCGTCGCAAGGCGGTGCAACTGGCTGATCAACGCCGCGAGCAGCTGGCCGATCTTGTTGAAGCGGAGGCAGTGTGATGCGGCTTGTCTATATCATCCCACTGGCCATATTCCTCTTCATCATGGGTCTTGGCGGTTATATGCTCACGCAGCCCAAGGACGAGGCAATCCCGTCGCAGATGGTCAACAAGCCGCTTCCGGATTTTGATCTTGAACCAGCGACAGAGGGTGTCCTCGGCGCCTCGCGTGCAGATTTTGCCGATGGCAAACCGAAACTGCTCAACATTTGGGCGAGCTGGTGTTTGCCTTGTATCGCCGAGGCGGAACAGCTTGAGGAACTGAAAGCGAAGGGTGCCGAGATCATCGGTATCGCAATCCGTGATGAGACCGAGAATGTCGCGGATTTTCTCGAGAAGTACGGAAACCCTTATTCGCGGATAGGCTCGGACGAGATTTCATCCTTGATGATTGAGCTTGGCGCGTCTGGCGTTCCCGAAACCTATGTCATCGATGGTCAGGGTAATATCCGGTATCAGCATATCGGCGATATCCGCGCAGAGCATGTGCCGATTCTGCTCAAACAACTTGAGGCAGCGAAATGATCCGGTTGTTCGCTCTGCTTCTGGCGATTTTCGCGCAGCCGCTTATGGCCCAGCAGGACCGCGAGCCTGCACCACTTGCCTACGTCCAGCTTGAGGACCCGGCCAAAGAAGCCGCCGCGCTCGAGCTGATGGAAACCCTGCGCTGCCTGACCTGCCAGTCGCAGAGCATCGCAGACAGTGACGCGCCGATGGCTGGCGACATGCGGCATCAGGTCCGTGCGCGGATCGAAGCGGGTGAAAGTCCTGATGAAATCCGAGCTTGGCTGGTTGAGCGCTATGGCGACTACGTCACCTATTCTCCGGAGGTCAGCTCCACTACCTGGCCGCTGTTTGCTGTGCCTGCGGTGTTTATACTGCTCGCGATGTTTGTCCTCGCCCGGCGTTTACGCCGGAGGGATGAAGATGCAGCGGAAGCAGAGGCGGACGCATGATGGGTTGGATTGGGGTCGGTCTGCTCGCGATAGCCTGCTTCGCGTTTGCGATATTCGCAGTACGCTTGCCGCGCCAAGGCTGGACGCTTTTCGCTGCGGCGCTGTTGTTCGGGCTTGCAGGCTATGCGTGGCAAGGCTCTCCCGATCAGCCTTCCAGCCCGAAGGCGGAGCAGTTGCAGGCCCCGAGATCGGGCGAAGCGATGGTCGATGCGCGCCACAGCCTATTCGATGAGACGCTGATGAAGCCGTCCTATCTCATCACCTCGGACGGATTTGCACGGCGTGGTAAGTTTGGCGATGCGGCTAATCTGCTTCGCCGTGGCCTCAATGAAAACCCGGAGCATCTCGAAGGCTGGCTCGCGCTGGGCATGGCGCTTGTCGCGCATGCCGATAACAATGTGACCCCTGCGGCCCGCGCTGCCTATGACAGGTCGATTGCGATCAAATCGAACAATCCGGCCCCGCGTTTCTTCCTTGGTGCAGCTTATCTGCAAAGCCGCGAATTTCGTGAGGCAAGATCGGTATGGGCGGATCTGCTCGAAGATACGCCGGAGGATGCTCCCTTCCGCGAAGACCTTGAGAACCGAATTGCTGCTTTGGATGAGATGATTGCCAATGCGCCGTTCCTGCAAGGGCAATGACGCTCGGTCGGCCGCCCATGTTGCAGGTGCGAATAAGTGGTGCTAGGTGCCGCCGCCTTGCGGTTAGCCGCAACAGTAACCACCGCGGGTAGGCTCAAACCATGAGCGAGACAGCAGCACCAGCTCACCAACCGCCCGAAGGCGGCAAATCGCACAGCGCCTCGAAAGCGGCGCTTGCGGTGGGGGCAATTGGTATCGTTTTCGGCGATATCGGCACCAGTCCACTCTACGCGTTTCGCGAGACCTTTGTCGGCCCGCACCCGTTGGCGCTGGATGAAGCGCATGTTTTGGGTGTGATCAGCCTGATTTTCTGGTCGATGACGCTGGTCGTTGCGATCCAGTACGTCACCATCCTGATGCGAGCGGATAACAAAGGGCAGGGCGGTAGCCTTGCTCTCGTCGCGCTAATTTCCAGTCAGCTGAGTAAGTCCAAATATGGCTGGGTTGCGTTGTTGCTCGGGGTGTTCGCTACGTCGCTGTTTTACGGCGACTCGATGATTACGCCCGCTATTTCGGTCCTTTCCGCCGTGGAAGGGCTGACCGTAGTCGATCAGGGATTGCAGCAATATGTGATTCCGATTGCGCTGGCTTTGCTGGTCTTCCTGTTTGTCCTGCAGAAACGCGGTACGGCAAAGGTGGGGGCATTGTTTGCGCCTGTGATGATCGTCTATTTCACGGTTATCGCGGCGCTTGGCAGCTGGCAGATTATCCAGACTCCGGCGATCCTGTGGGCGCTTAACCCGTATTACGCGGTCAACTTCTTCGTGATTGACGGCACGCTGGCCTTTCTCGCGCTGGGCTCGGTCGTGCTGGCTGTGACGGGTTCGGAGGCGCTGTATTCGGACATGGGCCACTTCGGGCGCGGCCCGATGCGACTTTCGTGGTTCGGCTTTGTCATGCCGTGCCTGTTGCTCAACTATTTCGGTCAGGGCGCGATGATTATCGGCTTGCCGCCAGAGCAAGCGGCCGAAGCGATCCAGAGCCCTTTCTTCTTCCTTTCGAGCGAGGAATGGCGTCTGCCACTCGTTCTCCTCGCCACCGTGGCGACTTTCATCGCTAGCCAAGCGGTCATCTCCGGCGCATTCTCGATTACGCATCAGGCGATCCAGATGGGCTACATCCCGCGCCTCTCCACTGTTCACACATCAGAAACCGAGGGTGGCCAGATTTACATTCCGGTGGTCAATTGGGCGCTGATGATTGCCGTCATCATCCTGGTATTGACGTTCCAGAACTCCTCCAACCTCGCCAGCGCTTACGGCATTGCTGTGACGGGTGCGGTTACCATCGACACGCTGTTGATGGCCGTGCTGCTGGTTGGCGTATGGAAGTGGAAGTGGTGGTACGCTGCGCCGGTGGTTCTGTTGTTCCTGATTGTCGATGGTGCCTACTTCGCAGCGAACCTCACCAAGGTGCCCGATGGCGGCTGGTTCCCACTGATGGTTGGCTTCATCGCATTCCTCTTGCTCACCACCTGGGCGCGCGGCCGTAAGCTGATGCGCGAGCGGATGAGCGAGCATGCGCTGCCTATGGAGATCTTCGCCAAGTCAGCCAAGAACTCGGCCCTTCGCGTGCCCGGCACTGCGATCTTTATGGCATCCAGCACAGCTGGTGTGCCGTCCGCTCTGCTCCACAATATCAAGCACAATAAGGTGCTGCATGAGCGCGTGGTGATCCTGACTGTCGATATTCAGGACGTGCCCTATGTCGATCCAGAGAAGCGCTGTGAATACAAGGATATGGGCGACGGCTTTTATCGCGCGATCCTGCATTATGGCTTTATGGAAGCGACCGATGTGCCCGAAGGGCTGAAGGCGATGAACAACTTCTGCGGCGGCGATTTCGACATGATGCACACCAGCTTCTTCCTGTCCCGACAGACACTGCTGGCGAGTGACAAGCCTGGCATGCCGATCTGGCGAGAGAAGATCTTTGCATGGATGCTTAGAAACAGCGCAAGCGCGATGGATTTCTTCAAATTGCCGACCAACCGCGTGGTCGAATTGGGCAGTCAGGTCGAGATCTAGGCCTCTATTCTGTTGCCAAACAGGGTGACACTTTTCCCAACATGTTACCCGGCTTCTTTGGAGTGCTTACGTTCAGCGGTGAGCCCTGAACAGTCGCCATAGATGTGCGGCAGCCAGCAATAAGCCGCCTATGACGGTTGGCGGTGTTTCTTCGACCCCAAAGCTTTCCGCAAACACCGCAAAAACCAGCAATGCCATCCCTGCGATTGCAGGAACGAGAAAAGCCGCTCTGCGCGCATTGTGGGCTGTGCCGATGACCATAAATGATGCGGCAAGAGACATCGCCGTGAGCGACCAGTGAATCCACTCTGCCTCTGCGACGGCCGCCACAAATGGCAGCGATACAGCGATCACAGGCAATGCGACGCAATGCGCCACACAGGCCAAGCTCAGCGCTGCGGCGGTGCGATCCAAAGGCGCAGTGGTTTGCATGTCAGATATCCTCGGGTGGGTTTAGAACGAGCAAGAGTCGGCGTTCACCTGTGCCAGCGATCGGCGGGGAGCGATGGATGGCCGGATCGTCGGTGCCAAGCTTACCCTGAAACATGCCGACATCGCCCGCCTTCAGGGAATGGGTGTTTTTTGGGGGCAAGCCATTGCGTACACGGGCCGCATCGCGATCATCGATCCAGTCGGTTCCGGATCCGACATAGGTCGTGATCAAACGCGCGGTGACATAGTCGGCGTGCCACTTACGGCAGGAATCGGTGGTGACGATCTCCACGCGCACATTGATCCGATCCAGTTCAAGCGCGCCAGCATAGAGCTTTGCAAGGTGAGCGACGTCGGTGGTGAAGGCGTCGCGCAAAGCGCTTTCGGGGTATCCTTTCGTGTTCAGTTGCTCCGTCAACCGGCTGCTTACGTCGTCGAGCTCGGCGTCAAAGCGGATGTCATGCACATCACCCTCGATCAAACTGGCCAAGCCATCGATGGGTGCGCGCTTCCAGATCGCAAGGTTGCAGCCATGTTCAAGAGCCCTGGCGAGGACGTCAGGGGTTAGCGACTGCTTGGCGGAAGTATCGAGAAGGGCGGTCATTGCTGGCTTTGAGTTGAATGATATATTATCACATCAAAACTAGCTATGCTGATTGATCAGCGCAAGTGGAATGTCGACCACGGCCTACCCGCTTGGGATTATCGTAATCTCGGTCTGCCGCCCGTCAAGATAGCGCACGGTTTCGCCATCGAAAAACGCATCTTCTTCGGTGCGGAAATCAACGCGTTGGCCGTCCCATTCGGGCACTTCGGCATAGCTGGTCAGCTCGATCGACCATGCGGTGTTGGGGCGAAGCTGATATTCGCCACGTGGATCGGCGTTCTGGTTGTCCCAAAAGCCGATGGCGCTGCCCGCACCGTGGCCATGCGTTCCAATCGGGTGGGTGTAGATCGACGGGTCCAACCCCTCAGCCAGCGCCTGTTTGCGGGCGGCAGCGAGGACTTGATTGCCGGTTAGGCCAACTTTCATCTGCGAGGTCAGAATGTCCTGAACACGGTTAGAGTTGGCGAGACCTTTTGCAAGGCCAGCAGGCACAGCGGTCTCGCCGGGTTTGAGCACGTAGGCGAGGTGCTGTGTGTCGGTGGACAGGCGCAGGTAAGTTATACCGAAATCGGTCCAGAGCAGATCACCAGGCTCGATTACTGTGTTGCCATTCAGCATGCCTTTGGTGCCCTGCCGCTGGACACCGACAGAGGGGTGAAACCAAGGAGCCAGGCCCAGCTGCGAAAGCCGCTCGCGATACCACCATTGTACATCGGCGGCGGTGGTGACGCCGGGCGTGATAACTTTGCGTGAGAAGGCTTCTCCGATAATTGCATGCGCAATGCGCACGATGCCTGGATAGAGTTCCATCTCTTCCGGCGTGCGCGTTTCTAACCAGCGAATCGCAAGCTTTTCGCCTGATACAACGCGGTCGTGATAGGTTTCGGGCAGGGCGGCCATCATCGAACGATACTGGCTAAGCGTCATGCCGTCGCCGAATGCGGTGAAATCCGAGAAGTTGATTGCGATTTTATCGGGATCGCGTTTGGCGATAATGTCGGCCACCGCTTTCCACTGATTGGGCTGCTTCTCAGGATTCCAGGCAGGCTCAAACAGCTCAGCAAGGCCATATCGGCTGACGGTCATCTGCTCGATTCCTTGGTCAGGGCCAAGATCGTGAAAGACCAGGATCGTGCGCCGCCGCGCTGCCATACTCTTCGCATCAAGCATCGAGGCAACCACGGGCTCCTCGAAATATTCGCGCGCCATCAGCAGCCAGAAGTCGATCCCTTCCTCGCGCATAATCTGCGGGATGATGGTGTCGAGCCGTTCTTTGATGATCCCGTCGATCACCGGCACCCTATCGCGGTGCGAAAGAATGGGAGGCAATTCGGGAGCGGTCTGCTCACTCTCGCTCATCGACAGAATTGGCGGCGTCGCCGCAAGAGTGGGTGCGGATGCCAGCGCAGCTGCGAGAGCGAGGATCGTCTTCACTGGGCTGGTGGCTCCTCTTTCACCACATCGTCGACATCCTCCACCGCGAGGCCATGCTTAAGCAGCATCGGGACATTGGCGAAGGTGAACAGGAAAGTGAGCGGCAGGAAAACCCAGAATTTGGCCCAGAGCCAACCTTCGAAGCTGAGATAGGCGCGAAGTCCCTCATTGAGGGCAGCGAGCACCAGGAAGAAGAAGCCCCAATTGCGCGAGAGTTTGAGCCAGCCTTCTTCCGTCAGCCCTTCAAACGCGGCCTCGAGCAGGATCTTGAGCAGCGGTTTGCCCATCTGCCAGCCCACCAGCAAAGCAACGCCAAACATCCCATAAATGATGGTGGGTTTGATCTGCACAAACACCGGATCACCGAGGAAAATGGTGAGCGCGCCAAAGCCGACGATCAGCGCGGTCGAGAACCACAGCATTGGCGAAACTTTGCCAAGTAAAGTGCGGGAGGCGATCAGCGCGACGACCGCGGCTACCATGAAGGCCGCGGTGCCATAGATTATCGCCAGCAACTCTCCCGCAGCGTTGGGCTCATCCGGCGCCATGGTGCGATAGACGATCAGGAATACGAGCAAGGGCCCGTAATCAATCGCGACGCTGAGCCAGCCTGAACCACCGGATTTTTTGGGTTGGTCGGTTGTGTTTTCTTCTGGGGCCATCAGGCCACTCCCGCAATCACACGCGCCACCAGATCGGGATCGAACGGGCGCAAATCTTCCATCTTCTCACCCACACCAATCGCGTGGATCGGCAGGCCGTATTGCTCGGCAGCCGCGACCAAAACGCCGCCGCGTGCGGTGCCGTCCAGCTTGGTCATAATCAGGCCGGTGACGCCCGCGACTTCTTTGAACACGTCGATCTGTGAGAGCGCATTCTGGCCGTTGGTGGCATCGAGAACCAGCACCACATCGTGCGGGGCTTCTTCATTGAGGCGACCAAGGACACGGCGGATTTTCTCCAGCTCATCCATAAGCTCGCGCTTGTTTTGCAGGCGTCCGGCGGTGTCGACAACCAGCGCGTCGATCCCGGTGTCGGTTGCTTGCTTTACCGCGTCGAATACGATGCTCGCCGGATCACCGCCTTCTGGGCCGCGCACAATGTCCACGCCCGCGCGCTCTGCCCATGTGGCGAGCTGTCCGATGGCGGCGGCACGGAAGGTGTCGCCTGCTGCGAGCAGTACGCCGTAATCATCTTCGGTGAAGAGATGCGCGAGCTTGGCGATGGTGGTGGTCTTGCCGGAACCGTTGACCCCGATGACAAGGATAACCTGTGGGCGAGGAAAGGCGGTGATTTCAAGCGGCTTGGCAACGGGGCGCAGGATTTCTGCGATTTCCTCGGCGACAGCCTCTTTCAACTCGCGTTCGGAGATCTCGAGGCCGAATTTCTTTTCCGAAAGACGCGCCCTGATACGCGCGGCGGCGGCAGGGCCAAGGTCGGAGATGATCAGCGCATCCTCGACATCGTCGAGCGTCGCATCATCAAGCTTGGCCTTAGCCTCGGTAAGGCCCGAGAGGTTCTCGGACAGACGGTCAGAGGTCTTGCGGAAGCCACCAAACAGCCGCTCTTTCCAGCTCGCCTTCTTTTCCTCGCTCATCGCAGCAAGCCTTCCTCAAGTCCTTTGATGGTCACATCGACCAGATCGCCTGCTTGTGTGCCTTCGGGAAGTTGCACGCGGGCATAGTGCGGGGTGTAGCCTGTGCCATCGCGCTCTGCGAGGACGCTGTGTGTTTCACCCACAAGGCTGTCGAGCCATGTGCTGCGGACATCGCTGACCGCGGCGCGAAGTTCGGCGGCGCGAGCCTTGACTACGGCACGGTCAAGCTGAGGCATGCGGGCGGCGGGCGTGTCAGGGCGTGGCGAGAAGGGGAAGATATGGCCGTGAACGATATCGAGCTCGCGAATGATCGAGAGGTTGTCGGCGTGGTGTTCATCGCTCTCGGTTGGAAAGCCCGCCATCAGGTCCGCGCCGACGGCGATCTCGGGCCGTGCGGTTTTGAGGCCTGCGACGAGGCTCACGGCATCACCGCGCAAATGGCGGCGTTTCATACGTTTTAGGATCATGTCCGCGCCGTGCTGAAGCGAGAGGTGCAGATGCGGCATCACGCGTTCTTCGTGCGCGATCAGATCAAACAGCGCTTCGTCAATTTCGATGCCGTCCATTGAGGACAGGCGAAGGCGATTGAGGCTGGGGAATTCGTCCAGAATCGCCTGCACCAGCGCGCCCAATGCCGGGCTATTCGACAGATCGTGGCCCCATGATGTCAGGTCCACACCGGTCAGGATCGCCTCTTTCGCGCCAAGCTCCAGATGCTGTCCCACTTCGCGCAGTACATCGGCCACAGTCATGGACCGGCTGACACCGCGCCCTTGCGGGATCACGCAGAAGGTGCAGGCATGGTCACAGCCGTTCTGCACCGCAATGAATGCGCGGGTCTTGGTCGGGGCGAGCGGAGCCTCAGCCTGCGGGATATTCCACGCGCGCGGATCGAGCTTGCGTTCATTGGCGATCAGGCCGTCGACCTCAGGCATATCGGCCAATTGGCCGCGTTCGATATCCGCTGCGCATCCAGTCACGAGCAAACGTGCATCGGGCCGTTCGCGCCGCGCCTTGCGGATGGCTTGGCGCGTCTGGCGCACCGCCTCGCTGGTCACAGCGCAGGAATTGACCACCACCACATCGCCTGCATCGGCCAGCATGGCGCGCATACGTTCGCTCTCAGCAATGTTTAGGCGACAGCCCAAGGTAATGACTTCAGGTTTGCTCACGCAAAGTCATCCCAGTCGAATGTCCCTCGGAATGCCTCGGTCGCAGGACCGGTCATCTGGATACGGTCCTCGGCGTCCCATGCGATCGTTAGGTCGCCGCCGGGCAGGGTGACTGTCGTTGTGCGCCCGACAAGCCCGCGTTTCATCGCTGCTATGGCCGTTGCACAGGCCCCGGTGCCGCAAGCCCGCGTGAGCCCCGCGCCGCGTTCCCACACACGAAGGCGCAGGTGATTGTCGCTGACCACGCTCGCGACATTGACGTTTACGCCCTCGGGAAACAGCGGGTCGTGCTCGATCACAGGACCAAGCGCGGCGAGATCAACACGTTCAGTGTCCTCGACAAAGAAGATCACATGTGGATTGCCGACATTGACTGACATCGGGTCTTCCAACTCTGCCCACCCCACTGGCATGTTCGCGGTGTCCATCGCATAGGCGAGGGGTATCGTATCCCAGCCAAAGTGCGGCACACCCATGTCGACTATCGCGCCGCCTTGTGTGGGTTGAAGGGTGATTGCCCCGCCGGCGGTTTCGATGGTCGCTGCTTCACCATGAAGTAGCGCCACCGCGCGGCTGGCATTGCCGCAGGCTTCGACCTCGCCGCCATCAGAATTGAAGATGCGCATTTTGAAGGCTTGAGCCTCGCTAAGCTCCAGCACGATTACTTGATCGCAGCCAATCCCTTCGCGCCGGTCAGCAATAGCGCGCGCGGTCTTTTCCGTCATCGCAGGCAGGCTAGTTTCGCGGGCGTCGAGCACCACGAAATCATTTCCTAATCCGTGCATCTTGATGAAGGGAACGCGCATAGTCACGCGCATGTATTCACGAGGGAGACCTGCGTCCACCCTTCGCGCACGTTACATAGCGGCGCGCCCGCGCAGTCGGCGTTGTGCTGGTCGTTCTTTCACTTCGTTTTGTGGGGCCTTCTTCGCCAGCTTTCCTTGTTCGGCTAGGCGCTTTCGGACGTCATCAATCGGTTCTGGCCGCCCATAGAGGAACCCTTGGCCTTTGAGTTGACCCATGGTGCGAAGACGTTTCAGAATTGCCTCGTTCTCAATGCCTTCAGCCGTAATGGGCATTTCCAGACCACGGCCCAGCGAGATGATTGCGTCCACAATCGTCGATTTTGCGTTCGGTTCGTGCAACTCACGGACGAAGGTTCGATCGATCTTGAGCCGATCAAACGGCAGGCTGCGAAGCTGCTCGAGTGATGAATAGCCAGTGCCGAAGTCATCAAGGCTTACCTTCACGCCTTGATTGCGCAGCGATGTGATCATCGATCTGACCATCCCGATGTTGTCGTGCAGTGAGCTTTCGGTGATTTCCACCTCAAGTCGCTTCGGCGACATGCCGTACTTGACCATCGTTTTGAGCAGCTTTTGCGCGAACCATGGATCGCGCAATTGCACGGGGGAAACGTTGATGGAAAGCGTAAGCTCCTCGTCCCACTCGCTCGCATCCACAAAGGCGCGTGCCATCAATTGATCCGATAGCTCGGAGATCGCACCGATTTCCTCGGCAACAGGGATGAAAACTTCCGGGCTAATGATGCCCAGCTCTGGTGAATGCCAGCGCGCCAGCATTTCGAACCCGACGATCTCACCTGTTTGAAGATCGATCTGCTGTTCGTAATATGGGACGAACTCGCCCTTTGAGAGCCCTCGACGGATACCCGTCTCCAACTCGTTGCGATATCGAAGCTCGGCTTCCATTGAGGGTTCAAACCAAAAGAACCGGTTTTTGCCCTCGTTCTTGGCGTGATACATCGCGATGTCTGCGCGGTGCATCAACTCATCAGAGGTAACCTCGGTCTGGTCGTTGTCTGATCCTTGTACGTCGCTGGCGATGCCGATGGACATTGTGACATCAAGCGAAATGTCTTCCAGTCGAAATGTCGGTATCACTCGTTCGAAAAGACGGATCACAAGGTCATCGATCCGTTCCGGCGACTTAGGATCATGCTGAACGACAAATGCGAATTCGTCTCCGCCAAGCCGTGCCAATTCACTGCTCTTCGGAAGCTCTCTGGAAACGCGATCAACCAGCTCAATCAGCACTTGGTCGCCGATGCTGTGGCCGTGCATATCATTGATCTGCTTGAAATTATCGAGATCGATCATCGCGAAGGCGATCGCTTGATCAGCCTCGTGTGCCTTTCCACGCGAGATGCTTACGGCGTTTGCCATACTTCTACGGTTGAGGCATCCGGTTAGTGGATCGTATTCGGCGAGTTCGCGCGCCTTTTCTTCCGCGCGACGACGTTCGGAAATTTCAACAGTGAGCTGTCGATAGCGTCGCCATCCAAAAATGACGAGCGCGATGTTCAAGAGGAAGGCGGTGAGGAGAAGCTGGTCCGGCTTTTTGACATCGCCATTGCCGAACATCGCTTTGAAAACATCAGGTAGGACGGTGCCGCCGGTCGCGACGAACAGAAGAATGGCTCCTGCCGCGATGCCGAGCGCGATCAGATCGCGTTCTGCGCTTCCAAGGCGCTTGTTCTTTTTGCTCGCCCGCAATTGTCCCAAAATGCCGTTGCGGCACATCCCCTGAAGTTTTGGAATGCAAGTCCTCGCATTGGCAAATAAAAATCAGGTTAATGCTACGGTCTATCACCTAAAGTGGGGTGACAGCGACGCGATCAGAGCGGTACTCAGCGTCGAACCCAATACTCGAGAAAGGCTTCTGGTATGCCCAGTTACTGGCTGATTAAGTCCGAACCGTTCAAATATGGTTGGGATGACCTTGTGGCTGAGAAAGAAGGCGTTTGGGATGGTGTCCGCAATCACACCGCAAAGCTGAACTTGCGTGCGATGGACGTCGGCGATGAGTGCTTTTTCTATCACTCGCGTGAGGGACTGGAGATTGTCGGTATCTGTACGGTGAGTGTGGCGGGTATCCTGGATCCCACAGATGAGACGGGCAAATGGGCCGCAGTGAAGGTAAAGCCGAAGCGCAAGTTCGAGCACCCCGTCTCGCTCAAGCAGATCAAAGCGGAGCCCAAGCTTGCTGATTGCGAGCTTGTGCGCCTTTCCCGGCTTTCCGTGGCCAAGATCAAGCCAGACGAATGGGAACTGATCTGCCAGATGGCAGAAGGTTGACCGTCAACCTTTAGCGCGCAGCCCGCTGATGGTCGCACCGCTTGCGGCCAGTTGCTCGATATCAATATGCATGTGGATCAGGCGCAGACCGTCGCGGCTTTGTGCCTCGGCCAATGCTGAAGTGAATTCCTCTGTTGTCCGCGCATAGGCGCTCCAACCGCCAAAGGCCGTGCCCAAGGCTGCGAAATCGGGGTTTGCAAGGCGAGTGGCCGAGATACGGCCTGGATACTCGCGCTCCTGATGCATGCGGATCGTGCCGTATGCGCTATTATCAACGATCAGCACGATCATATTCGCACCGTGCTGCACAGCGGTGGCAAGCTCCTGCCCATTCATTAGGAAGTCGCCATCTCCGGCAACCGCAACAACGGTACGATCAGGGTGTCGCAGGGCAGCGGCGACGGCGGCTGGCACGCCATATCCCATAGCGCCCGCTGTGGGGGCGAGTTGCGAGGGGTAATCGGCGTAGCGCCAGTATCGGTGCCACCAGCCTGAAAAATTACCCGCGCCGTTGCAGATAATCGTATCAGCGGGGAAGGTCGCTAGCATTTGTGTGACGCAGGCGCCCATATCGAGCGCGGGCGCATTGTTCGATGGAGTATGCGTTGCCCATGCCTTCCATTCAGCATTGGCTTCGGCGCCCGCATCAAACGGAATGATCGAGTGGTCCTCCCAAAGCGCGGCAGCTTCGGCGAATTCATCGACCGAGCAGCACAGGCCCAGTTCGGTCAGATAGACTCGGCCCAGTTCATCAGAATCAGGATGGACATGGACCAGCAACTGCTCGGCATGTTCAGGGTGGGGGACGGTGTAGCCATCAGTGGTCGCCTCTCCCAATCGCGCGCCGACCGCGAGCACCAAATCGGCCTGTTTCACCCGCTCGATAAGCTTAGGATTGGGGCCGTATCCCATGTTGCCTGCATACACGGTGGAGGCGGGATCAATCGCATCTTGCCGGCGGAAAGCAGTCGCGACGGGGAGGCCAATCTTCTCGGCAAAAGCCTGAAAATGCTCGCGTGCTTTAGCGTTCCAGCCAGCTCCACCGATGACGGCAATGGGGCTGGCGGCGTCTGCGATCAGGCCAAACAAAGCTTGCATCGCATCGGGGCAAACGGCTTGCGCAGGGCGGGTGACAGTCGGGCGTGGTTTGATCGCGGGATCGACCGCATCGCACAGCATGTCTTCAGGCAACGCTAGAACCACGGGGCCGGGCCTGCCGCTGATCGCGACCGAATAGGCCCGCGCGACATATTCAGGAATGCGCGCGGGATCATCGATGCGCGCGGCCCATTTGCAGATCGGGCCAAAGAACGCCTCGAAATTGACCTCCTGAAACCCCTCGCGGTCTCGCATCGGGCGCGCGACATCACCGACGAACAGGATCATCGGCTGCAGATCCTGATGCGCGACGTGCACGCCAATGCTGGCGTTGGTCGCACCGGGTCCGCGAGTGACGAAGGCGATACCGGGACGCAGAGTCTCTGCCGCACTCATTGCCCCGTCAGCGCAAGCCATGAACGCAGCGCCGCCTTCCTGACGGCAGGTCACGACATCGATATCGGTATCATCGTGCAGCGCATCGAGCACCGCGAGGAAGCTTTCGCCCGGCACTGTAAAGATGCGGTCAGTGCCCTGCTGAACCATGCAATCGACCAGCAACTGGGCCGCTGTGCGCGTTGAGTCCGCCAAGAAAAATCCTCCCGAGTCCTGCGCCGCGCTTAGCGATGGTTTCAATTGTAAGCAAATGGTGCCGGGCCGACCAACGGGGTTAACACGGCGGCTAACTGTCCCGCTGTGTAACAGGGTGTTTCGCCGCGCTTCCGAAAAGTTAAGAAAGTGTTAACGCGCTCGCATCGGGCGGCGCGAAAAGACGCCGTACCCAATAAAAATACGAAGAGGGTAAAAGCAATGCGTCGCAGCCTCGTCCTAACTGACGAATCCGCCCGCCATCCGTTTCGGGCAAGCCTGCCGCCACGCGTGAAGCGCGATCTCATTGATATTCCAGCAGAGACGCTATGGGCGCTGACCAAAGATGATGTGCGCGGAGTGGTGAGCACTTACGTTGCGACAACCGCAGCGGTGCTGGTCTTTATCCTTTAGGGTCTGCCTCTAGATCGAGCAGGCCACGCGCAGCGTTGTCTTCCTTCTCGGCCTTGAACAACAGCCAGCCGAGATAGGCGGATACGCCCGTCATTGCGGCGACCAGCAGCACCTGATCCACCACCGGGATACCAACGAAGCTCATCCCCATCGCGACGGCGGAGCCGGTCACCATGCCGAGCGAGTTGAGGATGTTGTTTGCTGCGATCGTGCGACTGGCAGCGTCATCAGCGCACCGCGTGGTGAGGAACGCGTAGAGCGGCACCACGAACATTCCGCCCGCTGTAGTGATGCCCAGCAACATCAGCGAAAGCGGCACCGCGCTGGGTTCAAAGATCCAGCTGGTCCATTTGAGCAACTCGCCCGTTTCGCTGGTCGGCCATGCTTTGGCGATTATGTAGAAGCCGATGACGAAGCCGCCCATCACAATCACCGAGATGGACGAATATTTGGCCGACACCTGCCCTTTTAACAGTGCGTTGATACATACCGATCCAATCGCGATGCCCAACGAGAAGATCACCAGGAACAGGCTGGCCACATCCTGATCGGCGAACAGCTGGTTTTTCGCGAGCGGCAGGAACAGCACGAACAGAACCGCACCAATGGTCCAGAAAAAGCTGATCGCGATGATTGATAGCCAGACGACACGGTTCTGGGTCGTCTCTTTGATCAGCCGCGTGCTCATCACGGCTTGGTCGGCAATCGCGACGAAGGGATAGCAGAGCCAGCGCTTGAGCTTGTTTTTAGTCTTTTCGCGGAATGGTTCGAGCACCGGGAAGTGCATCTCGTAATCGCTCTGTGGTGGAGCGTCAGGCACGTAGCGTGCCGAAATATAGCCCACAATTGCGGTGATGAAGATGCCGACGATCGCCCATTCAACCGGGATAATCCCAGCCAGGATCGTGCCCGCGAGAATAGCGATATAGGTGCCCGCTTCGACTAGGCCCGTGCCGGCGAGCACCTCTTCTTTTTTCAGGTGCTGCGGCAAAATTGCGTACTTGATCGGCCCAAGAAATGCCGATTGTGTCGCGGCAAGGAAGGTGACCAGCAGAAGAAGCGGAATGGCGAAGGTGTACACCGCGATGCCCTGCCACGCCATAAACAGGCCAATCGCGCCCAATATCACCCATCCGATTTCGCACAGCTTGACCACGCGGATGATCGCCGCCTTGTCTCGCGTGTCAGCCAGTTGCCCGGCGAGCGCGGAGAATATTACAAATGGCAGGATGAAGATAAAGCTGGCGAAGCCCGAAAATGCGCCTTCGGTGCTTTCATCATTGAACACCGCATAGACCACGAAGAACAACGCAGCATAGCGATACAGGTTGTCGTTGAATGCGTTGAAAAACTGTGTGACCATCAGCGGCAAGAAGCGCTTCTGGCGCATGAGGTGCGTCGAAGTGGTCATATGTGTGTTTTAGGTGAAACCTACCTTGCCCTTACGTCATGACATAGCGAACGCTCTGGCGTTAACAAGTGCTGCTATACGTCTTTTGCCTTTCATTCCGACGCGCTAAGGCGGTCATGAAATGTTGACTTTGCCGAATATTCTTACGCTTTCGCGCATTCTTGCGGTGCCGCTGCTGGGCTTTTTTCTGTGGTGGCCGGATTGGCAGCTTGGTTATCTGATCGGCTTTTTCCTTTACGCGTTGATCGCGATCACCGACTTTTTTGACGGCTATCTTGCGCGCGCGCAGGGGACCGTTTCGAAGCTTGGCATCTTTCTTGATCCGATTGCAGACAAGATCATGGTCGCTTCGGTGATCCTGATTTTGACCGCTCAAGGTTTTCTACGCGGCCCATATGTTGGCGACATGCATGTGATTGCCGGTGCAATCATCCTAATCCGTGAAATAACGGTCAGCGGCCTACGCGAATTTCTTGGTGGCATTCAGGTCTCGGTGCCGGTGACAAAGCTGGCCAAATGGAAGACCACGTTCCAGCTGATCGCGCTTGCCGCGCTGATCTTTGGCGGCGCAGTCCATGGTCAACCGTGTCAGGAGCTTGGCGATGGGTGCAAGACCTTCGCCGAAAGCTGGATCCACGTAATTGGTCTGACGACACTTTGGATCGCGGCGATCCTGACTTGCATCACAGGCTGGGATTACTTGCGGGTCGGCTTGAAGCACATGGATTGATGGGCTGGCAGGGTTTCCGCCCCTTAGCGTTCTCAGCTAACCCGCACGCAATTCGTCGGCGAGCAATCTGAAGTCCGCTTCGCGCGGGGAGTTCTTGCGCCATACCAGCACGATTTCGCGCTTCGCGGTTTCGCTTTCCACCGGTCGTGCGACCACTTCGGTGTTGGCGAGGATACCTGCGTCGATCGCCATTTCGGGCAGCATGGTAAGGCCCAGATCATTGTCGACCATCTGCACCAGCGTGTGCAGCGATGTGCCGATCATGCTGGCGCTGGCGCGCAGCTCACTGCGGTTGCACGCAGCTAGAGCGTGATCACGCAGACAGTGGCCATCTTCGAGCAGCAATAGCCGCCCCTGATCGATCATATCGGGGGCGATGGCTGCAGGGGGATCGCGTGGATCGTCCTTGGGGAATGCCACAAACAGGCGGTCGTCGCTGATATGCACCCAATCGGCTTCGCCCGTGTCAAAGGGGAGGGCGAGCAGAACGCAATCGACGCGGCCATGCTGTAGCGAATCCATCGCGTCCTGCGAGGTTTCCTCGCGCAGCATCAGTTTGAGATCTGGCCGCTCCTTCTTCAGGCGCGGCAGGATACGGGGGAGCATAAACGGCGCGATGGTCGGGATGACGCTCATGCGAAGTTGTCCCGATAGAGGTTTGCCTGCCGCCTGAACCAGATCAGACAATTCCTCTGCCTCGCGCAGCAGTTTGTTTGCCTTGGCCACCACTTGCTCGCCGAGCGCAGTGAAACGCACCACACGGCGGCTGCGCTCGACCAATGTCACGCCAAGCAGCGACTCTAGCTCGCGAATGCCCGCCGACAGCGTCGATTGCGACACAAAGCTGGCATCGGCGGCACGGCCAAAATGGCCATGCTCGTGCAACGCGACGAGATATTGCAGCTGCTTGATGGTGGGGAGGTAAGTGGACATGTTATTCCGCCGCCAGCGCTTCTTCCATGCTCGCCTGCATTTCGTCGATATGGGTCATGGCCAGCTTGCCGTTCTTTACGGCGAAGGCGGTTTTGCCTTCGACCAGCTCAAGCGCGTCCTTGCCGAATACTTCGTAACGCCAGCCTTCGAGCACCTTGAGATCGCGCACCCCGGCGGCAAGCGCTTCCATCTCGTCTGCACGAGTGAGCAGGCGGGCGGCGACGTCGATCTCGCGGGCACGGATTTTGAGCAGCAGTTTGAGCAGGTCAGCAACCAGCGCGCCTTCCTTGCCCAGCGGTGCGCCGCGTTTCATCTTGGCGGGCATTTCCTCTTTGGGCAGCGGTTCAGCATCGGCAATGACTTTCATCATGCGTTTGCCAATATCGTTGTCTTTCCACGCCGCCGACAGGCCGCGAACCTTGGACAGGTCCGCCTGTTTCTTGGGCGGGTGGCTAGCAATATCGGCCAGTGTCTCGTCGCGCATGATCCGGCCACGGGGGATGTTCTTATGCTGTGCCTCGCCCTCTCGCCATGCGGCGAGCGATTTCAGACGGCCCAGAACTTGCGGATTGCGGCCCGGCGAGCGGATACGCTTCCACGATGTGTCAGGATCGATGATGTACTTGCTCGCATCGGCCAGCTTTTCCATCTCTGCATCAAGCCAAGCGCCACGCTCGGTCTTGATCAGCTTTTGCAGGATCTTCGGGAAAATCTCTGACAGGTGCGTCACATCGCCAATGGCGTATTCAATCTGACGGTCGGTCAGCGGGCGCCGGCTCCAATCGGTGAAGCGCGCGCCCTTGTCGATCTGGATGTTGAGCCATGTGTCGACAAGGTTTGCATAGCCGATTTGTTCCGACTGGCTGATCGCCATCATCGCGATTTGCGTGTCAAAGACTGGGCTGGGGGTCTTGCCGGTCAGGTTGACGATGATTTCGACATCTTGGCCGCCCGCGTGGAAGACTTTGAGAACTTCGTCATTCTCGGTCAGCAGGTCGAGCAGCGGGGTGAGGTCAATCCCGTCGGCCAGCGGATCGACCGCAGCGGCTTCTTCGGTGTTGGCGATCTGCACCAGGCACAATTCAGGCCAGTAGGTGTTCTCGCGCATAAATTCGGTATCGACCGCGACGAATTCGGATTTCGCCAGCCGCTCACACAGGTCCGCGAGCGCATCGGTGGTGGTAATCAGATCGTGTATTTTCATTTTATCTTCTTGCGGTTTGAGCGGAGTGCCGCTCTCGGGCCGTTGCCGACCCCGTTATTATGAGAGGTGCGCGACTTGACAAAGTGCAGGTCTTGCCCTGTTAGCGCAGCGTTTTATCGCGCGGTTTGATCCACAGCGACGCAACGGCGCGCCTTTAGCGTCATACACCCAAACAGGACAAGAAATTAGATGCACGCCTATCGTTCCCACACTTGCGCACAGCTTTCCGCTGAAAATGTCGGTGAAACCGTCCGTTTGTCGGGCTGGGTTTCGCGCAAACGCGACCATGGCGGTGTCCTGTTTGTCGATTTGCGTGACCATTATGGTCTGACTCAGATCGTCGCCGATGAGGATCTCGCCAGCGCTCCCAGTGCTCGAGAAGCTGCGCATCGAATCGGTTGTGACGATTGATGGCAATGTGAAAGCTAGAACGCCGGAGACGGTAAACAAGGACCTGCCAACTGGCGAAATCGAAGTCTTCGCCCGCGAAATCACGATCCAGAGCGCAGCCGAAGAGCTGCCCATGCCTGTTGCCAGCGGTGAGGAGTATCCCGAGAGCATTCGTCTCAAGTATCGCTTTCTCGATCTGCGTCGTGAGACGATGCACCGCAACATCATGCTGCGTAGCAAGGTCATCACCTCGCTGCGTCAGCGCATGATCGATCAGGGCTTCACCGAATTCCAGACACCGATCCTGACGGCATCCTCACCAGAAGGCGCGCGCGATTTCCTCGTGCCGAGCCGCATGCATCCGGGCACCTTCTATGCGCTTCCGCAGGCGCCGCAGATGTTCAAGCAGATGCTGATGGTGTCGGGCTTCGATAAATACTTCCAGATCGCACCTTGCTTCCGCGATGAAGACCTGCGCGCCGACCGCAGCCTCGAATTCTACCAACTCGACTTCGAGATGAGCTTCGTCACGCAGGAAGACGTATTTCAGGCACTGGAGCCAGTACTTGCTGGTACATTCGCTGAATTTGCAGACGGCAAGACCGTCACTGCATCGGGCCAGTTCCCGCGTATTCCTTATGCCGAAACGATGCTGAAATACGGCACCGACAAGCCGGACCTTCGCAACCCGCTAATCATCAGCGATGTCACCAGCCACTTCGAGAAATCTGGCTTTGGTCTGTTTGAAAAGATCGTGGGCGGCGGCGGCGTTGTTCGCGTGGTGCCTGCGCCCAAGACCAACGAGAAGAGCCGCAAGTTCTTCGACGACATGAACAACTGGGCGCGCGGCGAAGGCTTTGCGGGCCTTGGTTATGTGACCCGGAAGGGCGGCGAATTCGGTGGTCCGATCGCCAAGAACCATGGGCCAGAGCGCATGGAAGAGCTCTATAACGAGCTTGGCCTTGGTCCCGATGACGGGTTGTTCTTTGCTGCTGGCAAAGAGAAGGACGCTGCCAAACTCGCCGGTGCCGCGCGGACGCAGGTGGGCGAACAGCTCGGCCTGATCGAAGAGGGTTGCTTCAAATTCTGCTGGATCGTCGATTTCCCGATGTTCGAGTATGATGAGGAAGCCAAGAAGGTCGACTTCAGCCACAACCCGTTTTCTATGCCGCAAGGCGAGATGGAGGCGCTGGAAACGATGGACCCGCTGGAGATCAAGGCGTGGCAGTACGATATCGTCTGCAACGGTTACGAGCTGTCATCGGGCGCGATCCGGAACCATCGTCCGGACATTATGTACAAGGCATTCGAAATCGCAGGTTACGACAAGGAAACGGTCGACCGCGAATTCTCCGGCATGATCGAAGCGTTCAAGCTGGGCGCGCCGCCGCATGGTGGCTCGGCTCCGGGGATTGACCGCATCGTCATGCTGCTCGCTGGCGAGGAAGCGATCCGCGAGGTTATCGCTTTCCCGATGAACCAGAAGGGCGAAGACCTGATGATGGGTGCGCCGAGCAAGCCGGAGCTGAAGCAGCTGCGCGAACTGCACCTGCGTACGGTTGAGCCCCAGCCGCAGGCCAAACCCGAAGGCTAATCACCAGTTCGGACTGAAAGTTTCAAAAGCAGGCTTGCTGTTGCAAGCCTGCCTTCCTGCGCGTGCATAAAAATTTCAAGAACAATGCCTTTTCCGCAATCAGGCGTTCATGTTCAGGGCGGTAAACCTGAACATGAAACATGGTGATACAAACAGGGAAGGACACTGTGATGCGCAAACTCATGGCAACGATGCTGCTCGGCGCGAGCGCGATGGCTCCGTTTCAGGCGGGGGCGGAAACGCTGCGAGTAAGCGGTGTGTATCCGGCCAATGTCGATCTGCCTGGTTATGTTGAAGCGCTCTCGGTCGTTCCATTCGGAGGCGACGCAGGCCGCGATGCCGAGCTGGCGATCACCGACTTGCTGGGCGGTGTCACCATCAATGGTGAGCGGTACTTCCGGCTAACATCTGGTGCAGGATACGGCTCTGGCTCGTCCGATGCGGTTTTGCGCGGCACGGTCTACAGCGAAGTCTATGAAGAGCGTGTTCAGCCGCGCATCGTGACCCGCTGCATTGAACGCAATGACAAGGGTAAGTGTATCGAGCGCAAGAAGCGCCGGATACCCTGTCGCGAGCTGACCGTGCGCATGGATCCGCGGATCGTCTTGATCGCAGTGGATGGCACGCAGCTCTATTCACAGCGCGCTCCGGTATACGAAAGCGCACGCTATTGCCGCAATGACGCGCATATCCCTTCGGATATCGACATGGGCAATCGACTGATTGATCGCATCGCCCGTCAGGTTCGTGCTGATTTGGCTCCGGTCCAGTTCTCGCGCGGTTACCGCATCATGGAGAAGCGCAAGGGCCTCGGCAAAGCGGATCGCGCGGCGTTCAAGCAGGCAATCCGGCTGACAAAGCGCAGCGCAAGCGACGCATGCGATGCTTTCGGCAGCCTCTATCAGACCAATCCGGACCACCTTTCGGTTGTCTACAACATGGGTCTGTGCGCGGAGGCCTTTGGCGAACTGGGCGTGGCCGAACGGTTCTATGCCGATGCACGCTCGATCAAGGCGCGGCACAGCTATCACCGCAAGGGCACGAACAGGATTGCGGCGAGATACCGGGCCAACGCGCAGCTCGCTGCACGTGAAAGAGCGAGCAGCTCCTATCTCGGTATGGCCACCGGCGCGCCATAGCTTTGATATCGAGCGATTTGACTGTTTACCCCCGATCCGAGAAGGTGTGAGACTAATCGGATCGGGGGAATTCATGAAAGCACATTTTGGCTTGGCTCTGGGACTGGCTGCGGCCGCATTGCCCAGCGCGGCTGCGGCGGAAACCATCACCGTTGAAGGCATCTATCCAGCGGGTAACACCGACGCCGCACTATACGAGGTCATAGCGATCGAGCGTTTCGGCGGGGCGGATGGCAGTGCTCTTTCAACCCGAATTAGCGACCGTTTGCGCAACGTAAGAATTGAAGGCGCGCCATGGGTGCGCGTGGTGTCGGGCAGCATTGGCTCAGAGGCTGATGCCGCCTTGTCCGGGTTTGTATCCACCAATGTCCGCGAAACACAGAGTTACGACAAGGAAGTCGAAACCTGCGTTGCCCGCGATGCAAAGCGCAAATGCGTTGAAAAGCGGAAGGAGAAGGTGCCGTGCGTCAGCGTCGAGGTGCGTGTCTCACCCTCTTTGCGGCTTGTAGATCGGGATGGACGCTTGATCCACTCTGACGATTCTGACGTCACACGGAGTTTTCGTGCCTGTGCCGATGAGCGTGAACCAAGCGTGGATCCTCTGGTCGATCAGGCGCTCAACCAGATCGCGGACCGGGTCCGTTTCGCACTGGCTCCACAAATTCGCCGTGAGGGTATTCGCGTGATGGAAACGCGCAAGGGGATGGAGAAGGACGCGGGCCGTGCCTTCCGCGATGCCATTCGTCAGACCAAGAAAGACGAGCGAGGGGCATGCGAGACTTTTGCTTCACTTGAACCGGTGATCGGGGACCACCGCTCGTTGCTCTACAACATTGGCCTGTGCGCTGAGGCGGCTGGCGATTTCGAAACGGCGGTGCGCTATTATGACCGCACTTTGGCGCTCGATAGCGGTTCCAGCTATGCCAAGGATGGGTTGAGGCGGATTGGCCAGCGACGCCTTGCCGATGACCAATTGGAAATGCGGCTGAACGACTGATCTGAAACGTAACCGCCGGAGTGTTCGCGCCGAATGGTGAGATATGAAGACTACGCGTCGATCCGCATTGTTTGGTGGTCTTACCGCCGCAGCTGGCGCCAGCGTGGCGGGGCAGGGGCTGACAGGCTGCGCTCCATCGCCCGAGGTTGAGGCGGGGCGCGAGACCCGCGTCACTGTGCTTGGCGTGATCCACGGGCGGCATCGGGAGAGCACGAGCTATAGCCTCGATGTGCTGCGCGAAGCAGTGCGGGCGGCGAAACCAGATGTGATCCTGACTGAAATCCCGCCTGACCGGATTGATCGGGCACGAACCAGTTTTGCCGAAACGGGAGAAGTCGACGAGCCGCGAACCCGTGTGTTTCCCGAATACACCGATGTCGTATTTCCGCTGTCGAACGAAATGGACTTCCGAATGGTTGGTACAGCGGGTTGGACGCGTGAGCTGGCGGCTGAACGCAGCGCAAAACTTGAAGCGATCGAAAACGATCCCGCGCGGGCCTCGCAATGGGCCGAGCATCGCGCCGCGCGGCGCCAGTATTCGCGCGATATCGACGGGCGCGCCGACGATCCCCAGTTCATTCACACTCCAGAGTATGATGTTCTCGTTCAACGCGCGCAGACCCCCTATCAAATCTACTTTGACCCCGATCTCGGCCCAGGCGGTTGGACCCGTATCAACGCCGCGCACACCGGTTTGATCAATGAGGCGCTCGACAAAGTCTCGGGTCAGCGGCTCAATGTGCTGATAATGTTTGGCGCCTGGCACAAATATATGATCGATCGGTCCATGTTGGAGAGAACGGATATTGTGCTGCAAGACGCAAAATCCCTCTTCGAGTAGGCACGCCCCATGATATTGGCATAGCTATGCACGTTTTTCATAAACTGCTGATATTCCGACGAATTATTTGGAAATTCTCTGTTTTGGCCGCGATCATTTGTTGCAATCCGCGCGGCGATGCGTAGCTAACCCTTGCAAGGCACTTCGCCGTTCATTAGGGCGAAAGGCAATTCAACAGCCCAAATTTAAGAGGGATACACATGAGCGATACTGCCGACCGCGTGCAGAAAATTGTTGTCGAGCATCTTGGCGTCGAAGGCGACAAGGTAACTCAGGAAGCCAGCTTCATCGATGATCTGGGCGCAGACAGCCTCGACATCGTAGAACTCGTTATGGCTTTCGAAGAAGAATTCGGCGTGGAAATCCCCGACGATGCGGCTGAGAAGATCAGCACCGTTGGCGATGCGACGAAATTCATCGAAGAGCACAAAGGCTAAGCCAGCCTATGCTGCCCGCCGCGCGGCGGGTGACTGATATCGACAGGCCCGAGTCCCGAAAGGGTCGCGGGCCTGTGGTGTTTAAGGAACCGGCCATTCGCGCCGCGCCTTGTATTTGGAGAGATTGATGCGCCGTGTTGTCGTAACCGGACTTGGCCTTGTCACGCCGCTTGGCGGAGATGTCGAAACCTCGTGGAAGAACCTGATCGCCGGCGAAAGCGGTGCAGGTCCGATCACCAGCTTTGATCCAGAAGGTCAAAAGTGCACCATCGCTTGCGAGGTGAAGGGAAAGGATCACCCGTGGGGCTTTGATGCGGACAAGCGCGTTGACGGCAAGATCCAGCGCCAGGTCGATCCCTTCATCGTCTACGGCATCGATGCGGCAGGACAGGCGTTGGAAGACGCTGGCCTGACCGATCTTTCTGATGAAGAGAAGGAGCGCGTTGGTTGCTCCATCGGCGCCGGTATTGGCGGTCTGCCGGGGATCGAGAAAGAATCGGTCAACCTGCACGAGCGGGGGCCGGGCCGCGTTAGTCCGCACTTTGTCCATGGCCGTCTTATCAACCTCGTCACCGGACAGGTTCAGATCAAATACGGCTTTATGGGCCCCAACCATGCCGTCGTGACTGCTTGTTCGACAGGTGCGCACTCGATTGGCGATGCCGCGCGCATGATCGCGATGGACGATGCCGACATTATGCTGGCAGGCGGCGCGGAAAGCACTGTCAATCCGCTGGGCATCGCTGGCTTCGCACAGGCCCGCGCGCTCAACACCAGTTTCAACGACCGCCCGACCGAGGCGAGCCGACCCTATGACAAGGATCGCGAAGGCTTTGTGATGGGCGAGGGCGCAGGCGTTCTCGTGCTCGAAGAATACGAACATGCCAAGGCACGCGGCGCGAAGATTTACGCCGAAGTGACTGGTTATGGCCTGTCGGGTGACGCCTATCACGTCACCGCACCTCATCCCGAAGGTAAGGGTGCGGAGCTCGCTATGCGCATGGCAATGCGCAAGGCAGGCCTGGAGCCCGGTGAGATCGACTATGTAAATGCGCACGGCACCAGCACCATGGCAGACACAATCGAATTGGCCGCTGTTAAGCGCGTGCTTGGCGATGATCTGGGCGGTGCTTCGATGAGTTCGACCAAATCTGCCATCGGCCACCTTCTGGGCGGTGCAGGCGCGGTTGAGGCGGTCTTCTGCGTGCTTGCTATGCGTGACGGTGTGGTTCCACCGACGCTCAATCTGCACAATCCGGATGAAGGCACCGATGGCATCGATCTTGTGCCCCTGAAGGCGAAGAAGCGCGAAGTGAACGCGGTGCTCAACAACAGCTTTGGTTTTGGCGGCACCAACGCCTCGCTGATCATGCAGAAGGTCGACTGATCCGGTGAAGAAGCTGGCGGTTGTTGTCGGGCTTTTGCTTGTTGTCGCCATCGGCGGCGGCGCGCTGTTTGCGGGCACGATGTTGGGCGGCGCGACGATTGAGGAAGAAACTACCTTCATCATCGAACCGGGCGACTCTGTCAGCAAGGTTGCAGGCAAGCTAGAAGAGGCGGGGTTGATCTCGTCTGCGGACGGCTTTGTGCTGCGCGCCAAGCTGCTTGGCTCTTCGGACCCGATCCAAACCGGTGAATTTAATCTGACGCCCGATATGAATCAGGGCGAGATCCTCGTCGCGTTTCAGACTGGCGATGTCGTCCGCCGCTTTGTGACCATTCCAGAGGGCATGCCTTCCATTCTGGTCAAAGAACGGTTGATGGCTGAAGAGCTGCTGACGGGCGATATCGACATCCCTGCGGAGGGTTCAATTCTGCCTGACACCTACGCATTCCAGCGCGGCCAATCGCGCCAGTCGCTGATTGATCAAATGCAGAAGGCTATGGATGACTATGTCGCCACGGCATGGTCAGAGCGCAAAGAAGACATTGCGGTGTCAACGATCAAAGAAGCGCTGACGCTTGCCTCCATCGTCGAGAAAGAAACCGGGAAACCGTCTGAGCGCCGTACGGTCGCTGGCCTCTATTCCAACCGCGTGAAGCAGGGCATTCCGCTTCAGGCTGACCCGACGATTATCTACCCGATCACCAAGGGCAAGCCGCTTGGACGCCGTATTCGTCAATCGGAAATCGCCGCAGTGAACGGCTACAACACATATACCCGCAGCGAGCTGCCGGTTGGTCCGATCACCAATCCCGGGCGCGAAAGCATTGCCGCTGTGCTTAACCCCGAAAAGCACGAGTACCTGTTTATGGTCGCGGATGGCACCGGCGGGCATGAGTTCAACAAGACCAATGCCGAGCATGAAGAGGCTGTTGGCCGCTGGTATGCGATCCGCCGTGAGCGCGGCGAGATGTAAATGCTGGGAGCGTGGCCAGAAAAAGTGGGTACCGGTTTTTCGGTTCGGCCGTGCGACCAATGGATAACGTAAGCAAACCGTTCATTGTAACGGCGAAGCTACCTCCTGACATTCAAGGCTGGGCCGAAGGCCTGCGACGCGCGCATTACCCGGAAGAGCGCAACCACCTGCACGCGCATGTGACCATGTTCCACTCTTTCGCGCCATCGCTGCTGGATGAATTGCGCGATTTTCTGCCGCGTGTGACGGCTGAGTTTGCCGCTCCCGAGGCGAATATCACCGGTTTGATGGACCTTGGCACGGGCACCGCTATTGCGCTTTCCAGCCCGCAATTGTTGACCTTGCGGGAAATGATTGCGGAGCATTTCCACGGCAGCCTGACCGCGCAGGACCTCTACGAACCGCGCCCGCACATCACCATTCAGAACAAGGTGACGAAGCGGGAAGCGCGCGCTTTGCAGGCAGAACTGGCGCCCGAAATCCCGCTCAAACGCTTCGTCTTCCCCGCACTGGAACTGCATCTCTATCAAGGTGGCCCGTGGGAGCAAATCAAGTCGAGTGCGTTTCGTGGCAAGGAGAGGCCATAAAGGCGCGCAAGGGTGGTTGACCACGACGCAAAGCGCGCCTAGATGCGCCGCTCGTTTGAGGCAAATCTGCCTCGCGAATCCCGATTGATTGACCATTTCGGGATGCCCTCCAAGTCGGGCTTGGTGAGGCGGAGTAGCTCAGGTGGTTAGAGCAGTGGAATCATAATCCATGTGTCGGGGGTTCGAGTCCCTCCTCCGCTACCAACACACAATTCAACCGACCAGAACAATCAGATCAGCCCGCGCGCCATGTAATGGTCCACGGGTGGTGGTGGCTCGCCAGTATCCAGCGATACCTCTGCAAAGGCTTTTGCTTGGGTGAGATACACTTTGCCATTGAGGTCATCGATCAGGTAGCTCTTCTTCAGGCGGTCCATCACAGGTCCTTTGACCTCGGATAAGTGCAGGCCGATCCCGCCATCGCCAAGCCGGTGGTTGATGGCCTCAAGGCTTTCGAGCGCGGATGCGTCCACTTCATTGACGGCACTGAACATTAGAACCACGTGGCGCACAGCTGGCCGGTCGGCGACCTGTTCGAGGATGTATTCCTCCAGCCAGCGCGCGTTGAGATAGGTCAGCGCCTCGTCGATCCGGATCGAGAGGACGTGGGGCACGGTGAAGACATTGTGCCGCTCGACATTGCGGAAATGTTCGGTCTCGGGAACGCGGCCGACAATGGCGGCATGCGGACGGCTGGCGCGCCAGAGATATAGGAGCAGACCCACCGCAACTCCCGCCACCACCCCCATTTCCACGCCGACCAGCAGGGTGATGGCGATGGTCGCGAAGTGCGCGCTGAAATCAGCTTTGGAATAGCGCCACAGATTGCCCGGTGTTTTCAGGTCCACGAGGCTCAGAACGGCGACAATAATGGTCGCGGCGAGGGTGGCGATCGGAAGGTTTGAAAGCAGCGGCGTCAAAAACAGTGTCGCCAAGCCGATGCCCACGGCGGTGTAGGCGCCTGCCGCAGGTGTTTGAGCGCCTGCATCGAAATTGACCGCAGAACGCGCAAAACCACCTGTTACCGGATAGGCGCCCGAAAAAGCACTGGCGATGTTGGCGGTGCCCAGACCAATCAGTTCCTGATCAGGCGAAATCCGTTGGCGACGTTTGGCTGCAAGGGTTTGTGCGACCGAAACGCTTTCGACAAAGCCGATGATTGAGATCAGCAGGGCGGGAACCCACAGCTTCTCGATCAACGAAAGATCGGTGCTGGGCATGGCAAACGGGGGCAAACCCTGCGGGATGGCGCCGACCAGATTCACGTCCTTGGCACCCAAATCGAACGCGACGACGGCAAGGATGGTGAGCATCACCGCGACGACCGGCGCGGCCTTTGCGGACATATCGGCGGCTCGTTCGGGCAGGCCGATGGTTCGCAAAGCCCCTTCGCGCCGCGCCGTGCCCAGAACAGGAATATGAGAACAGGCACGCTTACCGCGATGGTCCAGACATTGGTGTTGGTGATACTGCTTGCCAGCGAGGAGAGCATGGCAGGCCATGTGTCGCCGCCCGCCTCGATGCCGAGCATATGTTTGAGCTGGCTTGTCGCGATCAGGACGCCGCTCGCGGTGATAAACCCGCTAATGACAGGGTGAGATAGTAGGTTCGCGAGGAAGCCCGCGCGCAAGAAGCCGAGGATTGCGAGCATGATCCCCGACAGCATAGCCAGCGTGATGGCTGCCTCGAGATATTCGGTGGTTCCTTGTGCCGCGACCGCTCCGGCTGCGCTGGCTGTCATCAAGGAGATGACCGCGACTGGTCCAACGGCCAATGTGCGGCTGGTTCCGAAAATGGCGTAGAGCACGAGGGGTAGGATCGAGGCGTACAGCCCCACCACCGGAGGCAATCCGGCCAGCAGCGCATAGGCTAGGCTTTGCGGGATCAGCATGATCGTGACGATCACGGCCGCCATTAGATCATCGGTCAATATCCCGCGATTGTATTCGCGCCCCCAATCAAGAATCGGGAAATAGCGCGCAAGGCCATAGGCTTGCTTCGCCTGTTCGGATTGATCCCGCTCCATACTGGTAGATTACTGACTGATTACACGGTGAAGCGCCATGCCGCCGACCATGCTGCCCACGAAAATCGCTGCAGAGAGTGGTTCGACTACCAGCGCTCCAATTGCGGGGCCCGGACAAAGCCCTGCGATGCCCCAGCCAGCGCCAAACAGCACCGATCCGCTGATAAGTTTGCCATCGATTATGGACGTGCCGGGTAGCTTGAATGTGTCCGCGAAGACGGGCCGCGCTAGCTTACCCTGAATGATCCAAGTGAGAGCCATAACCAAAAGCGCACCGCCCATAACGAAGGCAAGCGTCGGATCCCAATTGCCGAGGATGTCGAGGAACCCGCGCACACGCGTGGGGTCCATCATGCCGGAAATTGCCAAACCCGTACCAAACAGGATTCCGGAAACGAGCGCTACCAATCCATCGCGCATCACCAGCCTCCTCCGATTGCATTAGCAAGAGCAACAGTCACCATGCCGCTGACAATGAAGGTCCCGGTCGCGATTAGGGAGCGCGGCGAAAGGCGAGACATGCCGCACACGCCGTGACCACTGGTGCAGCCGCTGCCCAATCGTGTGCCGAAGCCGACCAGCAAGCCTCCGGCGACAAGCAGCACTGTCGAAGGCGGGAAGGTCGTTTCCACCGGAGCACCGAAATTGTTGATGGCGAAAGCACCCAAAACGAGCCCTCCGACAAAGAGCCATGCAGCAGGGATGGGCAGACTGGAATCGGCGATCTTGAGCGCGCGCGCGGCGATGCCGCTTACACCTGCGATCCGGCCGGAGCCCAACAGCATGAGTGCGGCGACGAAGCCAATCAGTATGCCGCCGATAAAGCCTTCAACGGGCATGGCATTTGGAAAACCGGGCAAGGTCATAGAGTGTCTACCGGGATTTTGAGATAACGGACGCCGTTGTCTTCGGCGGGTGGAAACTCCCCAGCGCGCATGTTCACCTGCACGGAGGGGATAATAAGTTTGGGCGCGGTGAGCGTTTTGTCGCGCGCGCTACGCATGGAGACGAATTCCTCTTCGCCGATGCCCTCGCGGATATGGATGTTCTGCGCGCGCTGCTCACCGACAGTGGTTTGCCACGAATATTCGCTTCGATCCGCTGGCAGATAATCGTGATTGAGGAAGATGCGCGTTTCGTCGGGCAGGGCAAATATGCGCTGGATCGATTGGTACAGCGCCCGCGCATCACCACCCGGAAAATCGCATCGAGCGGTGCCGTAATCCGGCATGAAGAGCGTGTCGCCCACAAACGCCGCGTCGCCGACCAGATGGGTCATGCAAGCGGGCGTGTGGCCAGGCGTATGAAGGGCGGTCGCTTCGAGATTGCCGAAGCGGTAGGTTTCGCCATCTTCAAACAGATGATCGAATTGGCTGCCGTCAAAACGGAAGTCATCCTCGACATTGAACAGCTTGCCAAAGATCGCCTGCACTTCGCGGATATGCGCGCCGACGCCGATTTTCCCGCCAAGTATTCCCTTGAGATATTGCGCGGCGGAGATGTGATCGGCGTGGATATGCGTGTCGATGATCCACGCGACGGTTAGGCCGTGTTTCTCGACATGCTCGACGATTGTGTCAGCTGAACGGGTCGATGTGCGGCCCGTCGCCTGATCGTAGTCGAGCAGCGGGTCGTAAATCGCGCAAACCCCCGTTGCCGGGTCGGCGGCGATGTGGCTCGCATTGTTGGTGTCTTCGTCAAAGAAGGTGGTGACGTTGGGGGTGGTCATGCCTGCGCCTCCTCGCTGCAGAAGCGTTCATAGAGAAATGTCATAATGGCCTCGGCATCCTCATCGGCAATGCGGTAAAAAATCGACTGCCCGTCACGGCGCGCCTCGATGATCTTCTCGCGCCGCAAGACTGAGAGCTGCTGCGACATGGCGGGGGCCTTCTTGCCCAGCGCTTCGCCCAGATCGCCAGCCGACATTTCACCCTGCGCCAGATGGCACAGGGTCATCAGCCGATCCGGATTGGACAGCAGCTTAAGCAGTGCACTGACGCGTGACGCGGTTTGTTCCATGGCCTGTAATTGCATAATTCATGAAATATGCAATTACAGGCAAATATCAAGTGGTGATCGAGCAGACCCTCAGCAGTACGCGGATTGCAGACACAAAAATGCCCAGGCCGCGCGGCCTCTCCCTTCCGCGCGAAACCCGGGCAAATTGTTTGATTAGTCGCGGAAGCTTGGGTCGATCCGGTCAAGCTTTCGAAGCAGGGCTGGCCAAGCCAGCGCACCAGCGATCATACCTACGCCAGCAGCGGGAGTTTGGCTCTCCACCTTCTGCGGCGTGCCTTGAGGCGGGTTGTGGAGGTTTTCGCGACCCGCACTCAGCATGCGGACCTGTGCGGTGCACGCACGCTCAAGGAAGTACAGCCGCAGGAAGCATTCACCAACGGATTTGCCGATCGTCAGCGTGCCGTGGTTGCGCAGGATCATGGCGTGTTTGTCGCCCATATCCTCTACCAGACGTTCGCGCTCCTCAAGGTCGGTCGCGATGCCTTCATACTCGTGATAGGCGATATCGTGCCGCGCGATCATTCCGGTCTGCGTGTGCTCCATCAAGCCATCGGCCATCGCGCTGACGGCCTGACCGTCCGGCGTATGAAGGTGCATCACCGAATGCGCATCGTCACAATTCATGTGCAGCGCCGAGTGGATGGTAAAACCGGCAGGGTTCACCGGATGCGACGTCGGCAGAACTGGCTGACCTTCAACGTCGATCTTCACTAGTGACGACGCGGTGATCTCTTCAAACATCATGTCATACGGGTTGATGAGGAAGTGATGCTCTGGCCCCGGTACACGGGCAGAGAGGTGGGTGAAGATCAGGTCATCCCAGCCATAGTGTGCAACAAGGCGATAGGCTGCGGCGAGATCAACGCGGACTGCCCATTCTTCCTCGCTTACCGATCCACGGATGTGGCTGTCGTCGGCTGCGCCCTTGTGTTCCATCACAGTTGCCATTGTGTCGTCTCCAATTCTCGAATGGGGGTAAGGTGGAGTTTAATCCATCGCCTTTTTGTACATGCTCGCGCGCGGTTTTTCGAAGAAGCGCATCACCATCGGCTCGAAGAACTCGAGCGGCAGGGAGTCGTAATCCGGGTCGAACGCGGGGCAGTCATACTTCTCAACGAACTCGACTGTTGCGTCATAGTGCGGCGAGTCCTTGAACTTGTCGCGCATGTCGGGGTCCAGCCCGATGAAGTGGAAGAAGTTGTTGCCCTGGAAAATCGCGTGGTGCTTCACGATCCAATATAGCTCTTCCGAAAGGAACGGCTCCATGATCGCGGCGGCAATATCGGCATGGTTGAACGCGCCCAGCGTGTCGCCAATGTCGTGCAGCAGCGCCATTACAACGTAATCTTCCGGCTTCCCATCGCGGTGCGCGCGGGTCGCGGTTTGCAGGCAGTGCGTCAGCCGATCGACCGGAAATCCGCCAAAGTCGCCGTCGAGCAGTTTCAGATGCTCAAGCACCCGCGCGCCACCATTAGGGGCGAAGCTGCGGGCGTGCGAGACGATGATGTCCCAATCCTCCTGCGTCCCTTCGGTCATGGTGCGAAAGGCGGCTTTTTTCTCCATCACGTCGGTCATATGCTTGTCTCTCATCCCTATGTGGCGGTATTTGGGTTTCGCCTTGAGACTTGTTTGTAGCATGTTGCGCGTGGACGGGAAGGGGCGATAAGCAATTGGCGATCCAAGCCATGAGGGGGATTATGCCGTCAGTATCACGCAGAGGGGCTTTGACGCTGGGTGCGGTTGCTCCGCTGGCGGTATCGTGCGGCGATCCGTCCGCGCTTCCGCAAAAGCACGTCGCAGTGATCGGCGCGGGAATTGTTGGCGCTTCCATTGCCTATCACCTGGCCAAGCTGGGCGCGAAGGTTACCGTGCTGGACCGGCACGATATCGCGACCCGCGCGAGCCGGGGTACCTTCGCGTGGCTCAATGCGACTTGGGCAAAGCAACCGCAGGCGTATCACCGCCTCAATCAGCTTGGTCTCGCCAGATGGAAGGAGCTTGAGGAAGAGCTTTCCATCCCGATCAAATGGGGTGGTTCGGTAGAATGGTTCGCCGACGCCGACCGCCAGGCAAAGTTGGTCGAACAGATTGCAGAACAGATCGAATGGGGAGAGCCGGCTCGCATGGTCGCGGGCGCCGAGCTCAACAAACTTGAGCCGAAGGTTGATTTCGGGACCACGCCCACGGTGGCATTCTCTCCCAATGACGGCGCACTTGATCCTGTTCTCGCGGCCCGCACCTTGCTTGAAAAAGCGAAGAGGATGGGAGCAGAAATCAAGACCGATTGCGCCGTCAAAGGCGTGACTACGCGCGGGGACAAAGAGGAGCTAGATACCGAAAAAGGCCCTCTCACGGTTGACTCCTTTGTTTTGGCAACCGGCGCTGAGCCAGAGGCGACGAAGGCTCTCGCGGGTATCGATATCCCGCAGCGATCAACTCCCGGTGTGATTGTGATCACCAAGCCGTTCGAGCCGGTGCTTGAGCGCATCCTTGTCGCGCCCGGTGTGCATATCCACCAGCGTAAAGATGGTCGCATCGTCCTGGGTGAACAGGATGGCGCGCCGGATACTGAGGCGCATGCGCAGCGCCTGAAAGACCGTCCCAATGCGTTCCCGAGCAATGAGCTGGCATGGCAACATGCAGGACGGATCATGGCCACGGCGGAGCTGTTCGTGCCCGGTATTTCACGCGCCGAAGTTGAGGATGTCTACATTGGCTGGCGGCCTTTGCCGCTGGATGGTCATCCGGTGATGGGTTTTTCTCCCGAGCGGCCTAACGCATACATTGCAATCGCGCATAGCGGCGTCTCGTTAGCGCCGATCTTGGGCCAGCTCGCGGCTTCCGAAGTTGTCGATGGCGGCAAGGCGGAGATTCTTACGCCCTATCGCCCGGACCGTTCGTTTGAAGAGATCAAACGCTACTGACCAGCGCACTCGGTTGACATTCCGCAATATGATCGTGACCACACGCACAGAACCGTACCTCGACCGGTACGGTTAAGGGGGACCCAAATATGAAATTGAAATCCGCACTCTTCGTGGCCGTTGCACCAGCGCTGATGCTCGCAGCATGCAATGAAACCACCGCCGAAGCCGAGAGCGAAGAAACGGAAGCTCCGGAAGCAACCGAAGAGTCCTCAGGTGATGGTGAGGCGCAGAGTGCCGATGAAGCGCCTGTTGAGGAAGAGAAACCCGAAGGGGCACCGGCTCAAGCAGCTGCCCAGAACCTGAGCGGCAAATGGACGTGCGAGGATCAGGGCGATGTTGAGGTGACCATCACGCGTCAAGCTGATGGTTCGGCTTCGGTCGAGATTGACAATCAAAGCGAGATGGCGATGGGCCAGCCGCCGGAGATAATAGCCTTGAAGGCAAAGGGCAGTCCGGCGCAGATGACCGATGAGCAAGGGTTCATGGTCGTCGATTTTCTTGCCGATGGAAACGCCAAGGTCACCGATGGCGAAGGCGAGGACCGCAGCAGCTATATGTGCAGCAAGTCGGTCTGATCCGACTGCGGAGAGTGTTTGCCGCGTCGCCCGAAATGTAAGGGGTTCACGGCGCGGCACGCTCTGCTAGCAACGCAGCCATGAGCAATTGGATTGCAAAGGCCGAGCAAGCCGCTGGCGCTGCACGTGATTATGTCGACACTGTTCGGGCCAAGCTTGATGATCGTTTGGGTGAGCTGGACGCCGATACGCTGACTAAAGAACAGCATGCGGTTCATGGTTTTGCATGGATCGCATCCACTGTTGCCGCGATTGAGGCAACTGCAGACTGGGCGAAGCGCACCGACAGTGCTGGGGCCTTCGCGTCCACTGACGAGCTAGTCCTTCGCGTGGGTTTGGGCGAATATCTCGCTCAGCTGATCCATGGTGTGCCGATGAGCGCGCATGAGACTGTTAGGCCCGATGCTTTTGGTGCCAGTGATGCGGCAAGCGCCTTAGCTTCACATGAAGCGGTGTCGGCATTCATGAGTAATGGCAGCACGGTCGAAACACGGGCCCAACTTACCGAGGCATTGGATGAAGGCGCGCGGCCTTGCGAGAGCTTGGGCGATGAAACCCTCGATCTCATCCGCGAGCAATTCCGTGCCTTCACCGCGGACCGCATCACGCCGCACGCGCATCAATGGCATCTCGATGATGCGCTCATTCCCGACGCCGTGATTGCTGAAATGGCAGAGCTTGGCGTTTTCGGTATCTGCATCGAGGAACGATTTGGTGGGTTGGGGCAAGGCAAGCTCGCCATGTCTGTCGTTTCCGAAGAACTCTCGCGCGGGTGGATCTGTGCAGGCTCGCTCGGAACGCGGTCGGAGATCGCCGGTGAACTGATCGGGGAGAATGGCACCGAGGAGCAGAAGGCCAAATTCCTGCCAAAGATTGCTGATGGTACGATCCTGCCGACTGCAGTATTTACCGAACCCGACACCGGATCGGACCTCGCCAGTGTTCGTACGCGTGCGCGCCGCACCCCAAACGATGATTGGCAGGTCAATGGTGCAAAGACATGGATCACCCACGCTGCGCGCGCGGACTTGATGACGATGTTGGTGCGCACCGATCCCGATGCGCCTGGCTATCGCGGGCTGTCCATGCTGCTCGCCGAAAAGACGCGTGGCAGCGATGCCGACCCGTTCCCGGATACCGGCATTGATGGCAGCGAGATTGAAGTGCTCGGTTATCGCGGGATGAAGGAATACGCGCTCGGGTTCGATGGCTTCCATGTCGCCGGTGATGCGCTGTTGGGCGGCGCTGAGGGGCAGGGGTTCAAGCAGCTCATGCGCACGTTTGAGGGTGCCCGTATCCAGACCGCAGCCCGCGCCATCGGTGTAGCTTGGAACGCCTTCGACCTAGCACTCGATTACGCGCAGGGGCGCAAACAATTCGGCGGCTCGCTCACGCAATTCCCGCGCGTGTCAGACAAGCTGGCACTGATGGTCGCCGAGATTGCGATGACGAGAGAGCTCACCTATTTCGCCGCGCGACAGAAGGATCGCGGGGATCGCTGCGATATCGAGGCAGGCATGGCAAAACTGCTCGCTGCCCGTGCCGCTTGGAGCGCGGCGGACAACGCAGTGCAAATCCACGGCGGCAATGGCTACGCGCTGGAATACCCTATCAGCCGGGTGCTGTGCGATGCACGGATTCTCAACATCTTCGAAGGCGCAGCGGAGATTCAATCGCAAGTGATCGGGCGCGGATTGCTGATGCGGCAAGCGGCTTAGCGCCGCGTATAGGAATGCGCTTGATTGACGCGGCAAGGTAATCCCTTATTGCATTGCAGCATGGGATCTGGGGACCTTTCTGCACCGCCGCCGCTTGAGCATTGGCTCGAGGCCGAGGCGGTTGCACTCTTCCTCGATTTTGATGGAACGCTGGTAGAGCTTGCTCCCGGACCCGATGCAATTGAGCCGATTGCCGGACTGGCCAATATGCTGAAACAGCTCGAGGCGCGCCTTGGCGGACGGTGTGCCGTGGTGAGCGGGCGCGGAATTGGCGATATCGAGGAGCATATTGGCCCGCTCGAACTGGCGGCGGCGGGGTCGCATGGATCGGACATTCGTGCGGCTGATGGCACTGTACTGGGAGACGAGCCGGTCGGTCTGCCGGAGGTCATTGAAACCGAACTGCGCGCCTATGCTGACGAGCACGGTATCGACTACGAAGAAAAACCCCATGGAGGCGCGCTGCATTATCGCTCGGCACCGGACAAGGGGGAAGCAACGGACGCGTTCGGCAAGGCCTTGGCAGCCAAGCATGGGTGGACCGCGCAGAGCGGGAAATGCGTGGTCGAACTGGTTGCAGGTCAGGCCGATAAAGGCACTGCCGTCACCGCGCTGATGGAGACCGGCACGTTCGATGGGGCTCGTCCGATCTTCCTTGGCGATGATCTGACCGACGAGAAGGGCTTTGCAGTCTGCAACGAAATGGGCGGATCAAGCATTCTGGTGGGTGAGCGCACGCCCACATGCGCACAATATCAACTTCCCGATGTCGCTTCCGTGCATCGCTGGCTGGGCTTATGAAAGACGATATGACCGAGAAATCCCACACGCCCAATCTGGAACTTTGGCCCATCGGGAATTGTCAGGTGTCTGGCCTGATCGACCATTCGGGCGCTTTGGTTTGGGGCTGTGTGCCGCGCGTTGATGGCGATCCGGTGTTCTCAGCTTTGCTCAATGGCGATCAACGCGACGCTGGTATCTGGCGCTTTGAGCTGGAGGGACAGGTCTCCTCACGTCAGGAATACATCCGCAACACGCCAAACCTTGTCACGACATTGGAAGCGGCAGACGGCAGCGCGGTTGAAATTCTCGATTTCTGTCCTCGCGCTCAGCGTTCGGGCCGGATGTACCGTCCCGTCGCCTTTGCCCGGATTGTCAGGCCGATTTCCGGAAATCCGCGTATCAAAGTCGTGCTGGCACCCACCAAGAATTACGGCGCGGGCCTAGCCGAAACGACGAGCGGCACCAATCACATCCGCTACATTGCGGGCAATCACACGCTGCGTCTCTCCACCGATGCGCCAGTGGGATACATCATGGAAGGGCGCACCTTCCGCATTGAAAATGACACGCACTTCTTCCTCGGCCCGGACGAGCCTTACGTCGGCAATCTGCGTGAGACGATCCGTTCTGCTGAACAGGCAACACGCAAATACTGGCAGAACTGGGTGCGTGGGCTTCACATTCCGCTCGAGTGGCAGGACGAGGTAATCCGCTGCGCCATTACGTTGAAGCTGTGTCAGCATGAAGAGACCGGTGCGATTGTTGCCGCTCTCACCACCTCCATCCCTGAGGCCGCGCATTCGGAGCGCAATTGGGATTACCGATACTGCTGGATCCGCGATTCCTACTACACCATTCAGGCGCTGAACCGCTTGGGCGCGCTGGATGTGATGGAGAAGTATCTCGCCTATCTGCGCAACATCGTCGACAGCGCAAAAGGCGGTCAGATCCAGCCTCTCTACTCGGTCATGGGCGAAAGCGAGCTGGATGAGACCACCGCCAGCTATCTCGCCGGGTATCGCGGGATGGGGCCGGTGCGGCGCGGCAATGCGGCGTACAAACAGGTGCAATATGACTGCTACGGTCAGATCGTTCTGCCCAGCGTGCAGGGCTTCTTCGACCAGCGCCTTCTGCGCCCGGCGACTGAACACGATTTCGAAAATCTCGAACAAGTCGGCAAGATGGCCTGGGCGATGCACGACCAGCCGGATGCTGGTCTATGGGAGTTCCGCACGCGGCAAGAGGTCCACACCTATTCCGCAGTGATGTGCTGGGCTGCGTGTGACCGTTTGGCCAATGTCGCTGCGCATATCGGCAAAGAAGACCGCGCCAAGGTTTGGAAAGAGCGCGCCGACACGATCCGGGCGAAAATCGAGTCTGAGGCATGGAAAGAGAACGGGGATGGCGGGCATTACGGAGCCAGCTTCGAGAGCGACTATCTCGATGCAAGTTTGCTCCAGATGGTCGAGCTGCGTTTCCTCTCGCCCGAAAACGAACGGTTCCAGCAGACATTTGCTGCCGTTGAAGAGCATCTGCGACGCGGTGATCACATGCTGCGCTATGCCGCAGAGGATGATTTCGGCGCGCCAGAGACCGCTTTTAACGTCTGCACCTTCTGGCTGATCGAAGCACTGCATCTCGCAGGCCGTGATGACGAGGCGCGCACGCTCTTCACCACCATGCTCAGTCATACCACGCAATCGGGTCTGCTTAGCGAAGACCTCGATTATGAGACCGGCGAACTGTGGGGCAACTTCCCCCAGACTTATTCGTTGGTGGGTGTGATCAATTGCGCCGGCCTGTTGTCGAAACCGTGGAGCGAAGTGCGATGAGCAGACTTGTTGTCGTTTCCAACCGGGTCGCTGTGCCCAAGGCGCGCGGCGTTGTCGGAGCGCAAGGCGGTCTCGCAGGCGCGCTCAATTCAGCACTAAAAGAGGCTGGTGGTTTGTGGTTTGGCTGGTCCGGACAGGAAAGCGATGACCGCACCGGCAATATGAACCTGCAAAAGACCGATGGCGTCACAACCGCGACCATTGATCTGAGCAAACGCGACGTTGACGAATATTACAACGGTTATGCCAATTCGACGCTGTGGCCGCTGTTCCATTATCGCATCGACCTGACCGAATACGAGAACGAGACTGGCAAGGGGTACGAGCGGGTCAATGACCGATTTGCCGACAGCGTTATGCCGTTGATCGACGAAGACGACGTGATCTGGGTCCATGATTATCACCTGATCCCGCTGGGTGAGCGGTTGCGTTCGCGCGGAGCGAAAAACCGCATTGGTTTCTTCCTGCACATCCCATGGCCGCCGACACGGCTTCTCACATCGTTGCCTTTCCACCAGCGTTTGGTCGAGACCATGCTGAGCTACGATCTGGTCGGTTTTCAGACCGAGGAATGGCTTTCCAGCTTTGTGCATTATTGCGAGAACGAGCTGGGCGCAAAGGTCGACCATGAAAGCGGCACCATTGAGCATGAGGGGCGCACGGTCATCGCCCGGGCCTATCCCATCGGGATCGACTGGGACCATTTCCAAGAGCTCGGCGCGACAGAAGAAGCGAAGGCTGCCGAGGAACGCTTCCTTGCCTCAACCCGCAACCGTGTGGGCATGATTGGTGTAGACCGCCTCGATTATTCCAAGGGACTGCCTGAACGCATTGACGGCATCGGGCGCTTCTTTGATCAACACGAAGAGCGCACGCGCGACCTTGTCTTCATCCAAATCGCGCCGCCCAGCCGCGAAGATGTCGACAGCTACCAGCATATCCGCGGGGTGCTTGAGCAGAAGACTGGTCAGATCAACGGAGCGCGCAGCGAGGTGGATATTGTCCCCATCCGCTACGTGAACCGTGGATACAGTCATGCCGAATTGTTCGGTTTCTTCCGCGCGGCGAAGATCGGTTTGGTCACGCCGCTGCGAGACGGGATGAACCTTGTCGCAAAGGAATATGTGGCGGCTCAGGATCCGGAAGATCCCGGTGTTCTGATCCTGTCTGACTTTGCAGGCGCCGCGCAGCAATTGCGCGAAGGTGCAGTGATCGTAAACCCGCACAGTCCGGACGCATTGGCGCGTGCGATCAATACCGCGCTCGACATGCCCTTGGAAGAACGCAAAGCGCGCTACGAGGCGATGATCGCCACAGTGCGCGATGACAACGTGCATTGGTGGACGAAGACTTTCTGCGCAGATTTGGCTTCTTGATTACGCCCTTTTGAGCCTTGTTTCGGGTTCACTGACATCGACAAGACGAGACGCCCGGACCAGAGGTGAGAGCTCCGTCGGAGCCCCTTCCGAAGGCGCCGCGCTGTGTTTGGCGATGGCTGCATTTATCCTAGCGTTCACGCGCCACCGCAGGAAATGCTCCGTGATCAACGGCACCCTGTCGCATTTTTGAACCCCAAGTGGCTGGCTGGCTGCAATCAGCTCTTTGCATTCAGCTTCATCCATGATGATCGCGGGCAGCCCAGTCCGCAGGCTGGCGATCTGCTCACGGTCCAGAAAAGGAACGCGCTCATGCGATCGGGTTCCATCTGAATCGGCAACTTCGGCAAGCAGATCGAACCCCAGAGAAGGCAGGCGACGGCTGATCGGCAAGTCCGGGTTGGCAAACTCGCAAACGTGGCCAAACCGCCAGAGCAGCGCGGCAACACGCGATGCCAATTCGTTGTTTGAGTTCGCAAAAATGATGCGCGCCAAATTTTCCTCCATCGGAATGTGTCGATGGATGTTGATAGACAATGCCATTCTAGCTTTGCTGTTTCGCTCACTGGACAATAATGCCTATGGGGCAGGGCAAAGTACTTAACCTTTTGCTCCCGATGTCTGATAGGAAACCCAGTGGCCCAATCCCCCTTTCTTCTCACCGACGGCATTCACAATCTTCGCGATTACGGCGGCTATGCTGCTGCCGATGGTGCGCGTGTGAAGACCGGTCTTCTGTTCCGTTCGGGTCAGCATATGGAGGCGAGCGAGGACGATCTGGAGCGTTTGCAAGCGCTGGACATTCGAACCATCATCGATCTGCGTGGTGAAAGTGAACGCGCCAGCTTTCCTTGCCGCCGGCATGATGATTTTGACGCGCATGTGATCGCGTTTGATGGCGAAACAACCAGTTCACCCCCGCATGAAGGCGGCTGGGACAAAGAAGATATGACCGCCGAAAAGGCGCGGGGGCGCATGATCTCGGTCTACACTCGTATGCCTGTGAACCCGGCGATGATTGATATGTTCAGCCGCTATTTCGAAGCACTTGCCACGCGCGAAGGTGGCAGTCTGGTCCACTGCTTTGCGGGCAAGGACCGTACGGGCATCGCCGCCAGCCTGCTTCTCCACGTACTCGGCGCGCACCGCGATGACGTGATTGCCGAGTTCCTGCGCACCAATGACGCGCCGACGCAGCATATTCTGGAACGCCAATCGCTGCCCCGGATGGAAGCGCATTATGGCTTCATCGAACCCGAAGCTATCCGCAATCTGATGGGCGTGCATCCCGAATACATCGAGACCTATTTTACCGAGGTCACCCGCGACCACGGTTCGATCGACGCTTACTTGGCAGAAACATTAGGTGTGGATGAGGCAAGGAAAGCTCTCCTCAGAAGCCGGTTCCTGGCGTGACATTGACGCGCATGGTCCCCATATTCACGCTTTGACTATTGAATCGATTTTCCGAGAGACAACGCCATGGCTACTCACCGCACAAAAATGCTTATCATCGGCTCCGGTCCTGCCGGTTACAGCGCCGCTATCTATGCTGCGCGTGCGATGCTTGAGCCGATTGTAGTGCAGGGGCTTCAGCCGGGCGGTCAGCTGACCATAACCACCGATGTCGAGAACTATCCCGGCTATCGCGAGGTGGTGCAGGGCCCTTGGTTGATGGAAGAGATGAAGGCCCAGGCTGAGCATGTCGGCACCAAGATGATGTACGACATCATCACCTCGGTCGATCTGCAGAATGGCAGCCCGTTCCGCGCGGTGGGTGACAGCGGTGACGAGTATATCGCCGACACCATTGTGATCGCCACCGGTGCTCAGGCCAAGTGGCTTGGCGCTCCGGGAGAGCAGGAACTGGGCGGCAAGGGCGTGTCTGCTTGCGCGACTTGCGACGGGTTCTTCTATCGCGGCAAGAAGGTCGCGGTTATCGGCGGCGGTAACACGGCCGTCGAGGAAGCACTGTACCTCACCAACCATTCCGATGATGTGACCCTGATCCACCGCCGTGACGAGCTTCGCAGTGAGAAGATCTTGGCTGAGCGGCTGTTCAAGAACCCCAAGATATCAACGCTCTGGAATAAGACCGTTGAAAGCTTCGAGGCAGGTGAGAACGGCGCATTGAATCACCTTGTTCTCAAGGACACCCAGACAGGCGAGACATCGACGCTTGAAGTCGACGGTGCCTTCGTCGCCATCGGCCATGCGCCGGCGACCGAGTTGTTCAAGGGGCAGCTGTCGATGGATGACAGCGGCTATCTTGATGTCGAGCCCGGCACGCCCAAGACGGCGATCCCCGGTGTGTTTGCTGCAGGCGATGTGACCGATCATGTCTATCGCCAAGCAGTCACCGCTGCGGGCATGGGCTGCATGGCAGCTCTGGACGCCGAACGCTATCTCGCAGCGCTCGAAGATGCTCCGGCAGAGGTCGAAGCGGCGGAGTAATCACCCCGCCGCTGTTTTCCTGCTTCGGGCAATCAGACGATCTCTGCAGGCGCTTCGTAACCGCCAGCGCCGAACACGAGCATCGCAGCTTTCACGATCAGTGCGATCAGCACGACGCTCGAGAGGGCAAACAAGACAAAGCGCACGATCACACGGTTTGCGGTCGCTTGCACCAGACTGTGTGCCACGCGCAGGCCGGTATAGATCCACGCCAGAAACGCATTCATTCCGTCGCCCGCGCCAAGGAAAGCGAGGATGATAGCGACCGCGTAAAACAGCGTCGGCGCTTCATGAAGGTGGTTGTAGTTGTCGGCTTTCCAACTGACCTTCTCGGGCAGCTGTTCACGCAGGCTCGAAGGGGTCGAACCGACAAGGCCCAAGCCGTCGATCTTTGCCTTCTGCATCGCCGGAATACGCGTTGCATACATCCACGCCCACATGATCATCGTCCAGATCATCAGCGCGATAGCCGGTTGTAGAATATCCATACCCATGAGTGATGTGCTCTCTTTTGCGACCCTAAGGTTTGATTATTGCGGGAGTGCGCTGGGATCGGCGAAGACCGTCACGATCACGGCGCGAATGGCGAGCGCGGTCAGTGCAATGGTTGACAGCAGGAACAGCGCGAAGCGAACCGGCAGCTTGTTGACCAGAATTTGCCACAGCGAGTGGACGATCCGCAGTCCGACATAGGTCCAAGCCAGCATCACATCCCAGCTGCCCGGTCCAGCAATCGCGATGATCACGACGATGGCATAGAAGAGTGTCGGCTGTTCATGCAGGTGGGTGTGGTTGTGCGCGGGCCAGTTGGCCTTGTCGGGGATTTTGCCTTCAAGGTCCTGTCCGCGTCCGCCATTCTTGCCGGTAAATACCGACTTGTCTTCTACCTTGGCGATAGCGCCAAAGCGCACCGGCACGATCCAGAACAGCACGATGATGGTCCAAACCACCAGAACGGCGGCGGGTGCGAGCATTTGCGCTTGCATGTCAGTGATCCCCTCTCAGTTGTCGGCGGACCCTGCGAAAGGGTAACACCATTGTCAATTGCAACCTACCCACCAGCAATCGTCCGGGCGAAGGCCGCAGGATCGGCGTTGCCACCGGTCAGCATGATGACAGTGCCTTCGTCCAGAGGCACCTTGCCTGCGAGCGTCGCCGCCAAGGCTGCTGCGCCGCCCGGTTCAACCACAAGCCGCAACCGATTGAAGGCAAAGCGTTGCGCATCGCGGATTTCGTCATCACTGACTGTCACCCCCGGTTCGGCACGGCCCGCGAGCAGATCGAGGTTGAGCTGCTTGGTGGCGGTTGGCTGTAGCGCGTCGCAGATCGTTTTGGGGGCATCGGAAACCGCACTGACCAGCTCGCCCGCTGCTATCGCCTTGCCCACCATGTCCCAACCTTCTGGTTCGACCACATTGATCGCCGCATTCGGACACGCAATGCCAAGTCCCGCAGCCAAGCCACCACCGCCACAGCACACGATGATGCGCGAGGGCTCTCGGCCAAGTTGCTCGGTGATCTCGAGGCCCGAAGTCCCTTGCCCCTCTATCACCCAAGGATCGCCGAACGCATGAACCAGCACGCCGCCACGTTCTGCGATGATGCCTGCCGCCACTTCGTCGCGGTCTTCCTGCGGGCGTTGATAGAGCACCACATCCGCGCCCAGCGCCTTGGTATTCTCCAGCTTCACGGTGGGCGCATCATGCGGCATCACAATGGTCGCTTTCAGACCCAGCCGCTTGGCCGCGAACGCTACGCCTTGCGCATGGTTGCCGCTCGAGACCGCCACCGCATGATCACCGTCGAGGTTGTTGAGCCGCCACCACGCACCTCTGATCTTGAAGGCGCCGATCGGTTGCAGGTTCTCCGCCTTGACATGGACGCGAACACCGCTGATTTCGACCGGAAGGAGCGGAGTGTGGGCCAGGGGGATCGCTTTCAAGCTTTGGAGAGCGTCGGCTATCCCGTCTTGAGTCGGCAGTCTGGTGTCAGTCATATCGCTTGTTACCCACTCAATTCGTCGCGCTTGGAGAACGCCTGAAACAGGTGACACAGTGTCTTGGGAAAGAAAACCTGCCCTTGGGCACAGGGAGTCGAAAAGCGGGGAGAGAAGGGTGCAGAGCAGACATGGCGCGGACTTAGCCAGCGTGCGTGCAGTAGGAAATGCAGGATCGTTTGAGCGCGCTCGAACATTGCCCTAATGCGCGCACAAGAATCGAATTCGAAAGGCTTACTCATATGTCGACAGTTCTTGTGATCGGGGCAGGGGGCGTCAGCAGCGTCTGCGTCCACAAAATGGCGTTCAATGCGGATATCTTCACCAGCATCCATCTGGCGAGCCGGACCAAATCAAAATGCGATGCCATCGCCGCGAGCGTGAAAGAGCGCGCCGGGGTGGACGTGCCCACATACGAAATCGACGCCGAAGAAGTGCCCGCGATGGTCAAGTTGATCCGCACGGTTCAGCCCAGCCTAGTCGTCAATCTTGCACTGCCTTACCAAGACCTGCCGATCATGGATGCGTGTCTGGAAGCAGGCGTGCACTACCTCGACACCGCCAATTACGAGCCGAAGGACGAAGCCAGGTTCGAATATTCGTGGCAGTGGGCTTATCATGACCGGTTCAAGGAAGCGGGCCTGATGGCGCTGCTCGGCTCTGGCTTTGATCCGGGGGTCACCAGCGTTTTCACCATGTGGCTGAAGAAGCATAAGCTCAAAACCATCCGCCAGCTCGACATTCTGGACTGCAATGGCGGCGATCATGGTCAGGCGTTTGCGACCAACTTCAACCCCGAGATTAACATCCGCGAAGTGACCGCGCCTGCTCGCCATTGGGAAAATGGCGAGTGGGTGGAGACACCGGCAATGCAGGTTTCGACCGAATTCGACTTCGAAGCGGTCGGGCCGAAGAACATGTACATGATGTATCACGAGGAGCTGGAAAGCCTCGCCAAGTTCAACCCCGAAATCGAGCGCGCGCGCTTCTGGATGACCTTTGGTGATGAATACATCAAACACCTCACCGTGCTGCAGAATGTCGGCATGACCGGAATTGAACCGATCAAATATCAGGGCAAGGAAATCATCCCGCTGCAATTCCTGGCCGCTGTGTTGCCCAAGCCGGAAACGCTGGGTGAGACGACCAAGGGCAACACCAATATCGGTGTGATCGCGACCGGCGAGGCGCTGGACGGGTCAGGCGAGAAGACGTTCTACATCAACAACATCTGCTCGCATGAGGCCGCGTATGAGGAAACCGGCAATCAGGCGGTCTCGTACACCACTGGTGTACCCGCGATGATCGGCTCTGCAATGATGGTGACCGGCAATTGGTCGGGAGACGGCGTTTTCAACATGGAAGAGATGGACCCCGATCCTTTTATGGACATGCTCAATGAACACGGCCTGCCATGGCAGGTGAAGGAGCTGGCTGGGCCTGTAGAGTTTTGATCATTCCAAGATGTCCTGAATTCTGATAAAAGCAATCCGGAAGTCAGGATAGGGGTGTCAGATGCGCATTATTCAGTCTTTGATTATACCGATAGTTTTCTTTGCAGGCCTGTTTGCTTATCCTCAGCAAGCAACCCCGCAGGCTATGTTTGTCGGATTTGATAGTTTTTGTGGAATTCGTACGTACGTTGCAAATACGGGCAGAGGTGCGATTGCTACACGCGACCGTTACGGCCCGGTTATTGCTGTCGATCCGGGTGTCGCCCGAAACTGGACGGCATCGCGCATGTTCGTCGTGGCTCATGAATGTGCGCATCACCGGCTGGGGCATGTGACCGTCCGTTCTGGTGAAAGGTTTTCCGCCTGGGGCACTCGGCAACAGGAGCTTGAAGCTGACTGCTGGGCGGCTAAAAAATTGGCGTCGCTCGGCCAAGGTCTCGATCTTAGGCGTGCTGTCTTGGATCACGCCCGAAAAGGACACTATACCGACGGTGGTTACCCATCGGGTGTAGAGCGGGCCGAGAACGTGATGCGCTGCGCTGGTCTTGCTTCACGCAATGAGCGACGCGTTCCAAGATGCCGCTATCGTGATGTGCCTGAAACCTACACGGTGAATCAGCGCGTCAATCGGCCCTATCGCGGACGATGCCAGCATTGCCAGATGACATATTACGGGCCGCGCTGTGCACACGCTTTCGATGTTTACGAAAACTGGGTGACCGTCCCAGTCACTAGAACTCGTATGAAAAGAGTGCGAGTTTGCGAATGAGCGTAAAAACCTGATCTTGCGCCTTTCGCAGTAGCGCTTAAGTCCGAAACGATGGAAACCAAAGCCGGCGATCCGGGCGCTTTTGCCCATTTTGACCTCTCTCGTGTCGAGAGCCCTGCATTCGTGGTTGATGCCGCGAAGATTCGTTCGAATTGTCAGGTCTTGGCCGACATACGCAATGAGGCAGGGTGCAAAGTCTTTGCTGCGCTCAAAGCGTTCTCGATGTGGTCGACCGCGCCCATCATTGGCGAATATCTTGATGGCGTTTCGACAAGCGGGCTGTGGGAAGCGCGGCTGGCGTCCGAGTTCTATGACGGCGAAATCGCAACCTATTCTTCGGCCTATAAGCCTGACGATCTGGAGGAGGTTTGCCGCCTTTCCGACCATGTGATCTTCAACACGCCTACGCAGATGAAGCGGGCGGCGTTGATCCTAGACCATGCGGCGACCACCGGTGGCGATGTCAGCGTTGGCCTACGGATCAACCCGATGGTCGCGACGGGTGAGGTGGCGAAGTACGATCCTTCCGCGCCCGGTTCGCGCCTCGGCTTCCCGCTCGATCAGCTGACTGACGAGCATATGGAAGGCGTCGAGGGCATTCACTTCCACAATCTGTGCGAGCAGACTTTCGAGCCGCTGCGCCAGACATGGGACCGCGTGTTTGATGCGATTGAGCCGTATTTCGGGCAGCTCAAATGGATCAATATGGGCGGCGGGCACCACATCACCCGTGCGGATTATGAGCGCGGTGAACTGGTCGAATTCCTCAAAGACGCAGCCGAGGATACCGGTGCGGAAATCATCCTAGAACCGGGTGAAGCGGTCGCTCTGGATGCAGGCATTCTGGTCGGCACGCTGCTCGATACGCTGTTCAATGAGGTGCCCATCGGCGTCACCGATATCAGCGCGACCTGCCATATGCCCGACGTGCTTGAAGCGCCTTACCGCCCCGCCATGCTCGGCGAATTGCAGGATGACAGCATTCCCATCCGGCTTGGCGGGCCGTCCTGCCTCGCGGGCGATGTGATCGGCGATTATCGCTTGCCGGTCCCCGCAGAGGCCGGCGCGCGCTTCGCGTTCCTCGACCAAGCGCATTATTCGATGGTGAAGACCAACACCTTCAACGGTGTGCAATTGCCCAGCATCTGGCTGTGGAACAGCGACACAGACGCGCTCGAATGCGTCAAACGGTTCGAGTATGAGGATTTCCGCGACCGGTTGAGCTGAGGACTATTCCTCGAAGCCCAGATCTTTCTGCACTTGCTTGGCCAGTGCACCCATGGATGCGAGTTGGTCTGCCGTGCGTTCGATCATCGCGCGGTCGCGTTCGGGGTTGATGTTGCCGCTTTCGAACATATTGCCCCCGCGCACCGCTACGATGATATCGCCTTCGACAAACAGCGAGCAAATCCCGTTGCCGCGAAAGGCATTCTCCATCGCCAGCAGCCGTTCGACATAGAGCGGATCGACGAGGTAGCGCGCCTCGACCTGATCATCGCTCCATACCTCGAAGCGATCGTCGAAATCTGGGTGCACCATATCCACCGCATCGAGCCGGTGGCCATCAAAGTTGACGCTGTTCTTGCGTGCGCCAAAGCCCAGCCAACTGTCATGCTTTCCCGCACGCTTCACGAGCGTTGTGCCGTGGAACTTGCGACCGGAAGCGATGCGAATGATCGCGCCTTGGAAAACGGTGACCCAGCGGCGGTTCTTGCCCGAACCTTTGCGTTTGCGCAGCTTGGCCTCGTGCAGCAGGAAGTCGTGGCCTTCCAGATCGCCGCTCCAGAAGTCTTCCAGATGCGAGCGTTGGTGATGCGGCACCAGATCGAACCGCTTGGCCAGCTCGAACTCGCGTCCGCTCTCGCCATCATGACTGTATTGCAGGCCCAGCGCCTCGGCGATGCCTTCGTTGATGCCGACTTTGACCGTCTTCTTGGCCTTGTTGATCGGCCCGCGCGACCACGCCCAGATACCAACGCACAGGAAACCGCAGCCCCAGACTTTCAGCATGAAATCGACAGGCACGAAGATAACAGCCGCCAGCATCAGTGGACCAGCAATCAGCGCCGAAAGCCACAATCGCTTTGATGCCGCCGCCTTAGCCTGTGCCCTCTGCGCGTGCTGTCCCTCCAAAAACTCGCCCAGAGGCCCGTTGAGCAGGCTTTGCGTGTCCGGAATTGCAACCATAGCGGGTTACAGACCTTTGCGACCGAACCCGCCGCCGCGTCCAGAATGCATCGCGGTGCTCGGCGTCGGCGTGCCGCTTAGATTGCGGGCATCGCTGGGCCCGGCAAGTCCGCCTGCACGCCCGCGCTCATTCTGGTTGATCGCAATGGCCAGGTTTGCGAGCGCACCGAATTGTTCTGATGTCTTCTCCACCAACCGCGCGTCGTCTCCGGCATCGATGGAGCCGCTTTCAAACAGATTGCCGCTTTCGACGGCCAGAATGACCTCACCCTTGTGGAACAGTGCGCGCACGGCCTTTCCGTCAAAGACCCGTTCAACGTTCAAAAGGTGCTCGACATAAGAGGGGTGGGCGAGGACGCGCGCCTCGACCTGATCGTCGGTGTACATCTCGAACACCGCATCAAATTCCGGGTGCACCTGATCGACGTAATCGAGCCGGTGTCCTTTGAACTTCACCTTGTCCTTGCGACCGCCGAGGCCGAACCACTTTTTGTGCGTGCCTTTGCGCTGCAACAGGGTGGTTGAGTGGAAATTGCGGCCGAAGCTCATGTCGATGATCGCGCCGCGAAACACGGTTTCCCAACGCTCATTATCGCCGCTGCGCTGCTTTTCCTCCAGATGCGCTTCGTACAGGTTGAAGCGGTGGCCTTGCAGCTCACCGTACCAACGGTCCTCAAATTCAGCGCGGTCATAGTCGGGGACAAGGCCATAGATATCGGCCGCTTCAAACTCTGCGCCCGGTTCTGCATCATGGCTGTAAGAAATGCCGAGATTGTTCGCGATCGCCGTGTTGATACCGACTTTAATCTGCTTCTTGGCCTCAGAGATCGGATGCTGGCCGATTGAATAGACCACAACACCGCCGATCACCGAAATGACGGCTTTCATGACAAAGCCCCAATCCGGACCAAACCATAACAAGGCGAGGATTGGCAGCAGGATGGCCGAACCCCAGGTCCAACGCTTTTTCGCGGTTTCCAAGGCTTCTTCGCGCATGGCCGTCTGTTCTGACAGCCAATTGCCCAGCTCTCCGCCCATCAATCCCTGAACATCGGCGCGCATACTATCCCCATTCCCGCTTCAGTGCTGCTTTCCCTTAACCTCTTGATGCTACTATACTGCCGACCCGTAAAGGAGGGGTGGACACAATGATTGAGATTTTCGGTTGGTTTTGGACGTCGGCGATCGTGGTTATCACGGTTGGTACGATCTTTCTGGTTATCGGAATCTACAACAATCTGGTCGGTCTGCGCCAGAATGTGCGTCAGGGTGTGGCCGATATCGATGCGCAGCTGCGCTTCCGCCATGATCTCATCCCGAACCTTGTGAACACAGTCAAAGGCTATGCTTCGCACGAGAGTGAGACGCTGGAAGCGGTGGTCAAAGCGCGCAGTGTTGCGGCCAGTGGCAACCCATCATCGGGTGACGAGCAGGGTTTGAAAATCGCGCTCGATAATCTTCTGGCTCTGGGTGAGGATTATCCCGAGTTAAAAGCTGATGCGAATTTCCGTGAGCTGCAGAGCGAGCTGTCTGACACCGAAGACAAACTTGCCGCCGCGCGCCGCGCGCTGAACGCGGCCGTTGCCCGCTTCAACACCGCGCGCGAAGCGTTTCCTGCCGTGATGTTCGCTGGCTTCCTCGGCTTCAAAGAGGCTGACTTCAATCGCCTCGACGACAGCGAAAAGGGCACCGTCGATCAGGTTCCGAACGTTTCGTTTTAAACTCTGAGGATAATGGGCGGGAACCAAACGCCCGAAATACGATTTTTCTTGCGACGGCGCGCATAGGTTTTATATGCGCGCCATTGCTGCCCCAAGGGACATTTACCGCAAGGCAGCCCTGTTGAAACGCTCCGGTTTACGAACCGTTTTAGGGGGTCCCTTGAGTTGCACACCTATCCAGATGCCAAGGCTGTAGTCCGCGCTCTCGAGCCGGACGAACCCGTAATCCTCAATCGCCCGCATGCCGCACGGCGCGCCGCCCGCTTCTTCACAGAGAAGTTTCCGGGCAAGGTGCTCTATGCTGTGAAGGCCAATCCTTCGCCGGACCTGATTCAGGTTCTGTGGGAAGGCGGCGTGACGCATTACGATGTCGCTTCGATCGCGGAAGTGCGGTTGACGCGCGCCGCGCTGCCCGAAGCCGATCTGTGCTTTATGCACCCGATCAAGACGCGGAAAACCATCAAGGAAGCGTATTTCGAGCATGGGGTGAAGACTTTCAGCCTCGATACGCATGAAGAGCTCGCCAAGATTGTTGAGGCTTGCAGCGACCCGGAGACGGGTGAGCCTGCGCAGGATCTTCGCCTATGCGTGCGCCTGCGCGTTTCCAGCGAGCATGCACAGCTGAGCCTTGCCGCGAAGTTTGGCTGCGACCTGACCGATGCGCCTGCACTGCTTCAGGATGCACGCCAACATTGTGATTGGCTGGGTGTGTGCTTCCATGTCGGCAGTCAGGCGATGACGCCGTTTGCCTTCGTGCAGGCTCTCGACCGGACCCGCGCTGCGATTGCCGAGGCATCGGTTGTGATCGACATGATTGACGTGGGCGGAGGCTTCCCCAGCATCTATCCCGGGATGGAGCCGCCACCGCTCGAAGACTATTTCGCGATCATCGCGCGCCATTTCGAGGAACTGCCCGTCGCGTACAACGCAGAGCTGTGGTGCGAGCCGGGCCGTGCGCTGTGCGCCGAATACTCGAGTATGATTGTGCAAGTGACAAAGCGTCGCGGCGAGGAGCTCTACATCAACGATGGTGCCTACGGTGCACTGTATGATGCCGCCCATGTCGAATGGCGCTTCCCAGTGCAGGCTCTCGCGGACAACCTGCGCGATCCGGACATCGATTTCGCCTTTTACGGACCTACCTGTGACGATGCGGACTACATGGCTGGCCCATTTCCGCTGCCCGGAGACATTCAGGCCGGCGACTATATCGAAGTTGGCATGCTCGGCGCATACGGCGCTGCCATGAAAACCGGCTTTAATGGCTACGGCGAAGCGGAATGCGTGATCGTGGACGATGAGCCGATGATGAGCCTGTTCGACGGCTCACGCGAGCAGCCTGTCAGCGATAATGTGGTGAGCTTGCGCTAGACGCGTTTCCGGCCGATCGCAGATTGCGCTGCGAAAAGGCCGAAGAGGACCAGCGGCAATAGAAGGATAGTGAGCAAAAACCGCCATCGGTTCGCACTCATTGCTTCGGCCTTGCCCTCGAATACAGCAATGTCTGGGCTGTTAGTTGAATAAGACACAGCCACGGTGTCACCCACTTTAGCATCATTGAAGAACGCATCGGTGACGCTGAATTCAACTGTCTGCGCCGCGCCTTCTTTTGTGGAGTAGCGCAATTGGGCGTAGTTTGCGCTCCCTGCGGGAGCATCATCAGAGCCCCAGATTGTCCTGCTGTATGTGTCGATGATTTCAGCTTTGGTTTGGATCAGATTGCCGGGTATGTTCTGGCTCTCAACGACAAAAGGCGTGATCAGACATGCGCCGATGATGGACAAGAGCGCGGCGATCACCGACAGACTCCAAAACGGCAAAGACAGGAAACGGTTCACTTGTGACTCACACCCGAATTAGGTTGCTGTTGGCGATATTTTCGCTCGCCGTTTTCGCCGCGCTGATTGAGGCGATGAGATACCTGCCCGATCTGCGCGGTGTCGAAGGTGTCGGTATGACGATTTTGACCGGCATCTATCTGCTTGCGCTCCTTGCCTCATTCATTGCGGCAATTGCCACATCGGCCAGTTACCTCGTCTGGCGACTAGCTGGCAGGGATAAAGACGAGCGCGAAATTGGGCAAACCCGTGTGATTATCTTGTTGGAGGTCGCCGGCCTTCTTGGATTTGCGACCGCGCTTGCAATGATCGTGTGGCGTTAGTCACTCAAATCCCACAAACGTCGCCGCTTCATCCACGCTTCGCCGGGTGATCTTCACAGGGTTGGCTGGAAAGTCCGGATTGGGCCAGCCTAGAGCGACTGCTTTCATGATGACCTGATCATCCGGAATGTTCGCATGCTCGCGCACCACTGGGCTTTGCATGATCCCTTGCGAGTTGATGACGCAGCCGAGCCCGCGAGACCATGCGGCGTTGACCAGCGCTGTCGTGACCGCGCCGCAATCGAACACGGTGTCGTCAGCGTCTGAAAGCTCCTTGTCATAGGTCACGATCACGCAAACCGGTGCATCGAATTGGCGGAAGCCGCGCAGGACCCAGTCCTGACGTTTCTCCTTGTCGTCCCGCTCGATCCCCATGGCTTCGAACAGCTGGATCGCGCAGCCGACCTGCCGATCGCGGTGGACGCCTTGGAACGGATGGCCTTTGCGGAATTCGCGACTGTCGGGTTCGCCCGCGAGAATACGCTCGGTGTTGCCCTCGCGAATACGATCGAGCGGTTCGCCAGTGATCACGTGAAAGTGATAGGGCTGCGTGTTCATGGAAGAAGGCGAACGCATCGCCATGCCGAGCACTTCTTCCAGCAATTCCTGCGGAACCGGCTTGTCGAGATAGCCCCGGATCGAACGCCGTCCGAGCACAACCTCGTCATATTTCTGGTCTGAATTGCCGTACACGTATCTCTCTCCTGAAGTGTTGCGCGAGTGCTAGCGCAGGAATGCGCGCGCGCAAAGGACGCTACGGCACGCCTTGCTCAGGGAGTGAAGAATGGCCTAGAAATAGGGACGGTCGCCCGCGATGGTGACGCGCTCCATCTTTCGGCGGGCGGGGAAATAGTCGGACACGGCGAAATGCTGACACACGCGGTTGTCCCAGAAAGCGATCGAGCCAGCCTTCCAGCGGAAGCGGCACTGCACCTCAACATCCCATGCGGTCTTGTAAAGGTGATCGAGCAGCCAGCGGCTCTCGTCTTTCGACAGCCCCTCGATATGGCTGGTGAAGCCGGTGTTGACGTAGATCGCGCGCTCGCCCGTTTCGGGGTGGGTGCGGATCACCGGATGGCGCATCGGCGGATATTTCTCGTGCAGCTCTTCCGGCGTCTTACCGAGCCGCTTGGCGAACACGCGGCTGATGTCGTGCACTGCCGTGAGTCCTTCGCAGAAACGCTTCATCTGTTCGGACAGACGCTCATAGGCGAGGTGCATGTTGGCGAAGAGAGTGTCACCGCCCACATCAGGCACTTCGCGCGCGAGCAGGATGCTGCCGAGTGAAGGCTCCTCGCGCCATGTGACGTCCGAATGCCAATTGTTCTCCTGTCCACGGCTCTTGGGCCCGTGAGAAATGCGTAGGACCTCGGGGTTGGGCTGATCCTTGGGCGTGGCGGGGTGGATTTCCAGCTCACCGAAATGGCGGGCGAAGGCTATGTGTTGTTCCTGCGTCAGGTCCTGATCGCGGAAGAAGATCACGCCATATCTGAGCAGCGCCGCTCGGATTTGGGGCACACGCGCCGATATGTCATCCGCGCCAAGATCGATATTTAAGATCTCCGCGCCAATCGCGGGCGTCATCGGGTAAATATCGAGCGCGCCCGTATCGAGCGTCTCGCGATCAAATGTGGCGGCCATCAGTCCCTCTCTCTCCGCCTGGGAGTGTGCCGCGAGAATGAGGGACAATCAAGCACTCAGCGCGGGGCGTTGCTCACCACCACGCCTTCGATCACCACGCCCGTTGTGCGATTGGTGGTCTCGAACGGATCGCCTTCAAACATCGCGACATCGCCATGCTTGCCCACTTCGAGCGAACCGACTTTATCCGCGACACCGATAACCGTAGCCGCATCGATGGTGATGGCTTTCAGCGCCGCTTCCATGCCCAGGCCATTGGCCGCTGCAACTGCAGCCTCCCACAGCACGACACGGGTTTTAGGCACATAGCCCTCGTAGCCCGATTGGAACGTGAAGGGCACGCCAGCGTCGCGCAGCTTGGCCGCTGTGTCGAAGCTTGCGTTTTGCAGATCGCCGAACTGGCGGGCGCGAGGTGGGTGGAGGATCACAGAGACGCCGGCCGCCTTCAGCTCGTCCGTAACCAGATAAGCCTCAGCTGCGCCGTCGATGACGACATCAATGTCGAACTCTTTCTTCAGCCGCAGGGCGTTGAGAATATCGCGTTCGCGCCAAGCGGTGACCATCAGCGGCACCTTCTTGGCCAACACGTCCTTCATCACTTCATCAATGAGATTGCGGGTCTTGGGATTCTCGTCGTCTTCGTCCGACGCATCGCCGCTTTGCGCTTTCACCAGTGCTGCGCGCAGCATGGCGATCTGTTTCGAGCGGGTGCCGGGTGCCGCCCCGCTTCGACCATAGGCGCTGCTGCCGAAATTGGCGGCAATCATCGCGCGTTCGACCATAACGGCTTCTTCGACCGTGTCGCCCGTGGTTTTCACGACAATGGTTTGGCCGGAAACGAGCGCGCCCGGTCCATGCCCAGTGTGAAGCGTTGTGACGCCCAACTCGCGGACCCATTCGACGAGCCGTTCGCGCGGGTTGTAAGCATCAATAGCGCGCAGCTGCGGCTGGATGGGAGCAGAGGTCTCAAGTTGATCCTGATCGTCATCCTGATTGAGATAACCGGCGAGGCCAACCGTGCTGTGGCCATCGATCAGACCGGGTGTGACGACAGGAGCTGTGAGCACCTGTATGCCCTCTGGGATCGGAGTCGAGGCGGCGGGGCCGACAGCGGTGATTGTGCCATCTTCGATGATAACAACGCCGTCCGAAATCGGGTCGCCAGCCATCGTGTGCACGGTCTCTCCGCGCACGGCGATGTCTTGTGCGAGGGCAGCAGGAGCAACCGAAAAGGCGAGGGCGGCAAGCGCAAGGCGCGACTTGGAAAGAATGCTCATTGGTCGCCCTCCAGCGCGTGTGCTTCGGATGAAAGGTGGTGGTGGACTGCACGGCCATCGCTGGCGGTGCCATAGCCTCCCGTCGCGAACTTGGCCTGTTCGGGATCGCTGCGGTCGAACACCAGATTGCCTTCGACCCACGTCTCGAGCACCTTGGAGTAGATCGACAGTGGATCACCATCGAGCACGATCATGTCCGCGTCCTTGCCAACCTTCAGCGAGCCCATGCGGCCATCAAGGCCGACCTGCTTGGCGCCATTGATGGTGAGAGCACGCAAAGCTCCGTCGCGGGTCATGCCACCGCGCACCGCCAACGCCGCCTGGCGCAGCATCATGCGCGAATCCACAATCGGATCGTCAGAGTGCAGCGACATCAACACGCCCGCCTTTTCAAGGTCAGCCGCCGAGGTGATGCGCGAGTTTTGCGCCTCGAGCTTGCCGCCGGGGCTGTCGACCAGAATATGGGAGACTGGCACACCTGCCGCGGCGATCTGTGCCGCCATGTCGCCTGCCTCCATTCCGTGCTGGATAAGCAGCTTGAAGCCGAATTCCTTCTGCAGGCGCAGGACGGTCATAATATCATCGGCGCGGTGGGTGTGGAAGTGGACCAGCCTTTCGCCGGCCAGCACTTCGCACAGTGCTTCTTTGCCCAGATCGCGCTTCTTCTTGTCGCCTTTGCAGTAAGGCTGTGCGCCGATGAAAGTCTGCCGCACTAGCGCAGCAGATTTCGCCCGCGTGCCCGGGAAGCCGGGCGTGCTGCGGATCGGATTGGTGCCGTTGGCCATCTTCATGCCGCCGAGCATCTTGCCGTTAGCGCCACGCACCGAGACGTCTTCGATCGTGTCGCCTTTGCGCAGCTTCATGTAGAAAGTCTGGCCACTCATCAGGTGGCCGGAGCCGGGCATGACATTGGCAAAAGTGACTCCGCCAGCACGTGCCTTGTCGAGGCTTTTGTCGCGCGGATTGATCGAATCCATCGCCCGTACATCAGGCTGGATCGGAGCACTGCGATCGGCGCCTTGCACCTGGCCGATATGCGAGTGGGTGTCGACGATACCGGGCATGATGACCTTGCCCGTCGCATCGCGCACGGTTGTCCCTTCTGACAATGCGACATTGGCGCCAATCGCTGTGATCTTGCCGTCTTTTATGACGACCGTGCCGTTCTCGATTGTCTCGCCTTCCATCGTCAGGATCGTCGCGCCGGTGAAGGCGATGGGGCGTTCCTGAGCCGCGGCATTGGCGCTCAAGCCTAGTGCGCTCGTAGCAAGTAAGGCCGTCGCCGTGCGGCGCACCAAACGATTGAAGTGCAAGATCTGTCTCCCCTGTCTCGACTCGTGGCGGAACTAAGCCGACAAATGTAACATGGGCAAGGGATGAAGCGGGGAATTACGCTGCTTGCGCCAATTTCATCTCAAGCCGGTCCCAAATTTCCACCAGCGCTTCGGTCAACTCGTCCATCATCGCTTCGGAGTGGTGAGGGCCGGGGGTGAAGCGCAGCCGCTCGGTTCCGCGCGGCACCGTCGGGAAGTTGATCGGCTGCACATAGACGCCATACTCGGCAAGCAGGATGTCGCTGATCTTCTTCGCGCGCACCGGATCGCCGACCATTAGGGGTACGATGTGCGTGACGCTGTCCATCACAGGCAGTCCCGCTTCGGCGAACTTCAGCTTGAGCATCGCGGCGGCCTGCTGCTGCGCGTTGCGCTCGACACTCGATTCTTTGAGATGCTTCACCGAAGCCAGCACACCCGCAACCAGCACGGGGCTGAGCGACGTGGTGAAGATGAAACCGGGCGCATAGGAACGGATGCAGTCGATGATCCGCGTGTCGGCAGCGATATAGCCGCCCATAACGCCGAATGCCTTGCCCAAAGTGCCTTCGATGATGTCGATGCGGTGCGCGGCTTTGTCGCGTTCCGAAATACCGCCGCCATGGTCGCCATACATGCCGACCGCGTGGACTTCGTCGATATAGGTGAGCGCGTTGTATTTCTCGGCCAAGTCGCAGATCGCGTGGATCGGCGCGACGTCGCCGTCCATTGAGTAAACGCTCTCGAAGGCGATGACCTTGGGCGTTTCGGCGTCTTCGGCGGCCAGCAGCTCTTCGAGATGTGCCATGTCGTTGTGGCGGAAAATGCGCTTTTCGCAGCCTGAATTGCGGATGCCGGCGATCATGCTCGCGTGGTTCAACTCATCGGAGAAAATCACGCAGCCGGGCAGCAGCTTGCCGAGCGTCGAAAGTGTCGCATCGTTCGATACGTAGCCGCTGGTGAAGGTCAGCGCGGCTTCTTTGCCGTGAAGGTTGGCGAGTTCGCTTTCCAATTCGACATGCAGATGCGTGTTGCCGCCGATATTGCGTGTGCCGCCGGAGCCTGCGCCAACGTCGTGCAGCGCATCTTCCATCGCGCCGATGACTTTCTCGTGCTGGCCCATGCAAAGGTAATCGTTGGAGCACCACACAGTGATCGGCTTTGGGCCGTTATGTCCATGGAAACAGCGCGCGTTCGGATACGCGCCTTTGTTGCGCATAATGTCGATAAAGACGCGGTAACGTCCTTCTTCATGAAGGCGGTCAATCGCCTGATCGAAGATGTGCTCGTAATTCACTGAAATGCGCGCTCTTGCTGTATCCCAAGGTCTCTAACCCATCAAAGACCCAATTGTTTCGCGGTTATCTAGTTTTCAGTAATCGGTTTGGCCACCGCGATCTTTGCGAGCGGTTTGCAGTTTTTGGCAACTCAGAACGCCTCAGGCGTTCCGAGGCCACGCTGGGTGAGGGCTAGCTCAAGTCCCTGGGCAACGGCTGCATCGCCAACGACGACGAAACGGTTGGGATCTTGTCCGGCAAATTCCTGCCCATCGAGCAGGTGCGCGATGCGACGCGCGATGCCTTCCGCACCGTCGATCATCGCCACGTCCTCCCCGAACTCCAGAGCCAATTCCTCGCGGAGCAGCGGGAAGTGGGTGCATGCGAGCACCAGCGAGTCGATGGTGTCGCCGCCGTTCATGGCTTTGAGATCGTCTGAGACAGCTTTGATAACCTTCTGATCAACCCGCATACCGCGCAGCTTCGCCTCGGCCTCGCCGACGAAATCGGGCGCAGCAATGCGCAGCAGGGTCTTGCCCTCGGCAAAGTCGCGTTCGAGATCATCGACGTAGGACTGGCGGATGGTGCCTTTGGTCCCGATCAACCCGATCGTGCCGGTCTGCGTGCGCTCGGCGGCGGGCTTGATCGCGGGAACGGTGCCGACGATCGGGATCTCCAGAACCTCGCGCACCATGCCAAGCGCGATGGTGCTGGCGGTGTTGCATGCGATGCAGGCAAGACGCGGTTTGAACCGTTCGCTCATCCGCCCCAGCAATCCGGCGACGCGCGCGGCGACCTCTGCCTCGGTCTTCATTCCGTATGGCATGCCCGCATAATCTGCAGCGTAGATGATCGGCGCATCGGGCAGCGCGCTCCGCACGGCGTCGTATACGGTCAGCCCGCCTACGCCGGTGTCAAACATCAGGATCGGGGAGGATGCGTCGGTAATGGTTGTTTCTGCCCGCCAAGAACTTGTCGTTTCCGGGTCTATTACTTAGGCATCGTCAAAAGAAAAGCAGACAGGTGGGATTGAACGCACAATGGAACCGATTTGGGCAGCATTGCTGGGGTTTGTTTCCGGGTCGATTCCGTTCGGTTTGATTCTGACACGCGCAGCGGGACTGGGTGATGTCCGCAACATCGGGTCTGGTAGCATTGGTGCGACCAATGTTCTGCGCACCGGCAACAAGGGGCTGGCTGCGGCGACTGTGCTGCTCGATGCCTTGAAAGGCGTCGTGCCGGTATTGCTGGTACCAGTTCTTTTCCAGCTTCCCGACTGCGGCGATGTTGAGGCCCATGCGCTTCTTCCCGGCTATGCAGCGATAGGGGCAGTGGCAGGCCACTGCTTCACTCCGTGGCTGAAGTTCAAGGGCGGCAAAGGCTTTGCGACTGCCGCGGGTGTGCTCGGGGCGCTTGCATGGCCGGTGATGCTGGTGTGCGCTGCGATCTGGGCGGTCACGCTTGCGGTCAGCCGGATCAGCTCGGTTTCTTCGATGACCACCGTGATCGCCGCACCAATAATTGCCTATCTGACCGGCTATCCCAGCCTGATCTATCCGCTGATCGCCATCGCGGTGATCGTCCTGATCCAGCACCGCGCGAATATCGGGCGATTGATGCGCGGTGAGGAACCAAAGGTGGGCTCCAAGAAATGACGAGAGCCACAGTCTGATGGAGGGCAAGGGGTCGCTGCCGGTGCTCTCTCAGGAAGAAGCCTTCGCACGCATACGCCTGCTGCGCTCGCCCAATATCGGGCCAGTTTCCTATCGCCAATTGCTCGCGCGATTTGGCACAGCGGAGGCCGCGATAGAGGCGCTGCCCGACCTCGGTTCGCGCGGAAAGACGCCATACCGCCCCGCGCCAACCGACCGGATCGAGCAGGAAATCCTAGGCGTGCGCAAGGCTGGCGCGCGTTATCTGTTCCATGACCAGCCGGACTATCCCGCACTTCTGGCAGAACTCGACAGCGCCCCGCCGATCATAACCTGCCGTGGCAATCTCGCGCTCGCGAGTGAACCTTGCGTGGCCATGGTCGGCGCACGCAACGCATCGGCGGCGGCGGTCAAACTGGCGCGTGATTTCGCAACCGAACTGGCTCAGGCAGGCTTCACCGTGGTGTCAGGGCTAGCGCGGGGCATAGACGGTGCGTGCCACGAAGGCGCGTTCCCGCGAACCATTGGCGTGATCGCCAGCGGGATCGACATCGCCTATCCGCCGCAGCACACCGATTTGCAGGAGAAGATCGCAAACGAAGGTCTGCTGATCGCCGAGCAGCCTCCCGGCACCGAACCTCGCGGCCGGCACTTCCCTTCGCGCAACCGCATCATCGCAGGGCTGGCTAGCGGTACACTGGTGGTCGAGGCCGCACCCAAGTCCGGCTCGCTCATCACAGCGCGGCTGGCGGGTGAGGCGGGCAGGGAGGTTATGGCAATCCCCGGCTCCCCGCTCGACACACGCTCGCTCGGCTGCAACCAGCTGATCCGTGACGGAGCGGTGCTCGTGCAGACACCCGAAGACGTGGCTGAATTGCTCGAAAGCTTTACCGGCGCGCCACGATCACGCTTTCACGTGGCCGAGGCGGGCACGGATTTCGACTATGAGGAACTCCGCCAGATGCAATGGGGCGAGGCGAAGGTCGACCAGAGCGAGGACGTCGCCAAGCTGCTGACCAAAGCTCCCATCGCCGTTGACGAATTGATCCGCCAATCAGGCGCGGACGCAGCGGCGGTGCACATGACGCTGCTGGAGTTGGAATTGACCGGCGAGTTGGAGCGCCATGCTGGCGGGATGGTGAGCCGAAAATGAAGGGGCATTGCACTTGTTGAGCACTGACGCAGTCTCGTTCCGTACGGATAAGTTGGTCGTTGAAAGTAAGAGGTTGGCCAGCGTCGGCGCAGCTCCATTGGCGATCTATGTTCTCACCCTAGCTGGATTGGGCGCAACCGCTGACCAGTTCGTAGATACAACCCTCTTGGACCTCGCTTACAGCATAGTTGCGCTCGGGTTGGGATTTGTCCTCACCACGACAATTTTGCGTGAGGGAGGGTTGGCAATTGGCGCCCAAATCGCCGGATTCGGGACTTACTTCGCCGTCAGCTTTCTTCTTACGATTGGATTAGCTCTCGGACTACTTCTGCTTGTCATTCCCGGGCTCATCGCAACTGTTCGATGGTTGCCAGTTTATGGAACTGCACTTACCGGCTCGAACGGAGTGTTCGCGGCCTTCGGCTCATCGTGGGATCTGACCGAAGGGCACTTTTGGCCAATCGCGATTGTCGTGCTGCCCATCCTATCTTTCTACCTGATTGCTGCGGCTATTTTCGGTTTTGCCAGCAATGATCTTGGTGAGATTGGTTTACCAGCATCACTCGCGGCCAACTTTTGCATTGCGTCTGCCGGCGCGTATGTCACCGTAGTTGGATTGGCTGTCTTTTCGCTTTTGGCCAACACGAGTGATGAATTGGTCGAAGTGTTCGAATAGGCCTCTCAGTCCCCCACCGGCCCCTTCGTATCAAATGTTGGTCGCTCCCTGATCCAGCGGCTGGCGAGGAATTTCTCGCCTTGGATTACTGGTAGCCCCGCATGCATCGATGCCTGATCGGGTCGCCCGTCGTCACCGACATTGCGGAACACAATCGCGTCACCCGGCTGCCCGCGATAGGATTGGCTGGCGGCGGGGAAAGCGGTTTGGCCGCCCTCGAACGCGTCATTGAGATAGACGAGCGCGGTCTTCACTCTTTGGTTTGCCAGGCCGGGTAGGGCATCGAGGTGGTTGAGGTAATGCTGACCCGGGCGGTAGCGCAGAATCAGAAGCGGTTCGCCGCACGCATATTCACTGCCGCTGGCGACCGCTAGGCGGCGGTTGAGCGCATGGACAGCTGGGTCCTCGATCAGGTCAAAAATTGTCGCGCAATCCGATGTGCGGACGGGATCGGGGATCTGCTCAAGATTGGGACCAGTCACGAGTGAAGGGGCAAAGAACGGTTCGGCCAAGCCGCGCAGGTGGTTGCACTCGGCGGGCGTGAACAGCCCCGAACATTCGACCACATCGGGTGTGGAGAGCAATTGGGCGGTGTTCAGTAGCTGAGCTGGATTACCCCGATCGTCCAGCGCCATCGCCTCGATCAGAGCCAAAGCCGCCGCGCGACGTGCGTCTGTTTCCGCCTCCATTTTCAGCCGCGCCAATGCTCCGGACCAATCCCGCTCACAGCCGACGCCGCTCGACATAAGATTGGTCACCGCGTGGCCCGCTCCGGCATTGCCCGCCTGCTCGGCCTTGCGGAAGCAATCCAGGCCCTTGGTCCAATCCAATTCGACCAGAGCGCCGCGCCAATGCATGTCGCCCAAGGTGTAGAGCGCATCGGGATCGCCATCATCAGCGAGCCGCTGGACAATGGTGCGCGCCGCATCGCCTTCGCCAGTGGCGGCCAGTTCGACGGCGCGGTTAAGATCGGGATGCATCGCGGCAGGCTATGTCAGGCGCATCTTGTCCATGCCAGCCAAAAGTCGATTGAAACGATTGTTTGCAAAACCCACTTGACGTTTCGCGCGAACCGACACCACCCTCGCGCGTACGTACACGTGTAGGGATTTCAATCACACCATCATGCAGCTCGTTATTGTTGAGTCGCCCGCCAAGGCGAAAACCATCGAGAAATATCTGGGCAAGGACTTCAAGGTTCTCGCCTCGTACGGTCACGTCCGCGATCTGCCGCCCAAGGATGGCAGCGTTCGGCCAGACGAAGACTTTGCGATGGATTGGGAGTTGTACCGCGATAAGCAGAAGCGTTTCAAAGAAATCAGCGATGCGGCCAAGGGCGCGGATCGGCTGGTTCTGGCGACTGACCCTGACCGCGAAGGCGAAGCGATCAGTTGGCATGTTCAGGAGCTGCTGAAGAAGCGTAAGACGCTGCCGAAGGAAGTCGACCGCGTCACGTTCAACGCGATCACGAAATCCGCCGTGACCGAGGCCATGGGCAAGCCACGCGAGCTGGATCAGCCGCTGATTGACGCATACCTCGCGCGGCGCGGGCTCGATTATCTGTTCGGCTTCACGCTTTCGCCGGTTCTTTGGCGCAAACTGCCCGGTGCGAAATCGGCGGGCCGCGTGCAGTCGGTGGCGCTGCGTTTGATCGTCGAGCGCGAGCGCGAGATCGAAGCCTTCATTCCTGACGAATACTGGTCGGTCCTCGCGAAGCTGGAGCAGGACGGCACCGAGTTCGACGCGCGTCTGGTGAAGTATAAAGGCGTGAAGCTTGAGAAGCTCTCGCTGGGCGAAAAGGGTATTGCCGAGGAGGCCAAGGCCGCCGTTGAAGGCGGACGCTTCACGGTCGAGGCGATCGAGACCAAGCCGCTCAAACGCAACCCGTCACCGCCATTCACCACCTCGACCATGCAGCAAGAGGCTGCGCGCAAGCTTGGCTTCTCCGCCAGTCACACAATGCGGCTCGCACAATCGCTTTATGAAGCGGGCGCGATCACATATATGCGGACCGACGGCGTGCAGATGGATGGCAGCGCGATTGCCGCCGTTCGCGGCGAGATCGGCCAGCGTTATGACAGCGCATATCTTCCCGAAAAACCGCGCTTTTACAGCACCAAGGCCAAGAATGCTCAGGAAGCGCACGAAGCCATTCGCCCGACCAATTTTGGCCGCGACAAGGCAGGCGTGGGCGATGAGGCGAAGCTCTATTCGCTCATATTCAAGCGCGCGATGGCATCACAAATGGCGGCGGCTCAGCTGGAGCGCACCACGGTCACTTTGCGCGATGCAACTGGCCAGCACGAGCTGCGCGCGACAGGTCAGGTGGTCAAATTCCCCGGCTTCTTCGCGATCTATCAGGAAGGTTTGGACGACAAGTCGGACGATGATGACGAAGGCCTTCTTCCGGCGATGAAGGACGGCGATGTCCCGGCCAAGAAAACGGTTGAAGCCAACCAGCACTTCACCCAGCCACCGCCGCGTTTTTCCGAAGCTTCACTGGTCAAGCGACTCGAAGAGCTCGGCATCGGTCGTCCCTCAACCTACGCCTCGACCATTCAGACTTTGCGCGACCGCGACTACGTTCGGATGGAGAAAAACCGCTTCTTCGCAGAGGAAAGCGGGCGGCTGCTGACGGCGTTCCTTGAACGGTTCTTCCCGAATTATGTAGCCTATAAATTCACCGCCGGAATGGAAGACGAGCTCGATGTCGTCTCCGACGGGCGCGAGGATTACAAGACGCTGCTCGCCAAATTCTGGAAGGACTTCAAACCCAAAACCGAAGAGGTGATGGAGAAGCTTCCGAGCGAAGTGACGGAAGTGCTCGACGAGTATCTTTCCGACTACCTCTTCCCTGAGCGTGAAGATGGAAAGGATGCACGTTTCTGTCCGCTGTGCGAGCAAGAGGGCCGCGAAGGTGGCAGGCTGGCTCTGCGCGGTGGTCGCTTCGGCGCGTTTGTCGCGTGCCAGAACTATCCCGAGTGCAAATACACGCGCCGCTTTGCTCAGCCGGGCGCCGATGGGGAGGATGCGGGACAAGACGGACTGATGGGCACGCACCCTGAAACCGGAGCGGAAATTCACCGCAAGTCGGGGCGCTTTGGTCCCTATGTCGAGATGGAGGTTGAGGAGAAGAAGAAGCGCGCTTCGATCCCCAAAGACCTCGATGATTTCGATCTGGAATGGGCGATCAAGCTGCTCGACCTGCCGCGTATCATTGGTGCTCATCCGGAGACAGGCAAGGAGATCGAGGCAGCCATCGGGCGCTATGGCCCGTACCTGCGTCACGATGGCAAATACGCCAAATTGCAGGGCACACGCGACGTCTTTGACACTGGCATGAACGCGGCTGTCACTCTGCTTGCCGAAGCTGCCAACCGCAAAGGCGGCGGTCGCGGTGCTGCGCGTGAACCGATCAAGACGCTGGGGGAACACCCAACCAGCGGCGGTGAGATCAAGGTGATGGAGGGCCGCTATGGCCCCTATGTCACCGATGGCAACACCAATGCGACGATACCCAAGGATGTGAAGCCCGAGGATATCGAAGCGGCGCAGGCCATCGAACTGATCGACGCCCGTGCAGCCAAAGGTCCGGCCAAGAAAAAGCGCAAGAAAGCCGCGCCGAAGAAGAAAACCGCCGCGAAGAAGAAGGCTCCGGCCAAGAAGGCAGCTGCAAAATAGCGGGCCGGGGCGCATGTCCCGCATCCCGCATTTGGAATTCCTTTATCATTGCCGCGTAAGGTTCTCCCCATAGACCGGGGACCTTACGCACCGTGATTGAAATCGAAGTCCAAAACGAGACCCACCAGACGCAGGAGCGCATCCGCTTCGCGGCTGTCCCGCGCATTGGTGAAGGGCTGCGCCTTCGTGAGCCGGATGGTTTGTGGGCGAGCTATGACGTGATCGATGTTTGGTATCAGAAGGCCGAATATGGCGACATTTGGATGCCTTACATGCATGTCTGCATGACACCGACCGAACCGGCCGAGCAGCAGTTCGATGCGGCCGATGTTGGCAGCTATGGCGTCGAAAACCCCTTCGCGGACCAGTCAGGGGAGTTCGAACCATTCAACACCTGATCAAACGCACAACCGGCGCGCATAAGCGGGCTCAAGGTCTCGACGGCGATAACATTGTCGAAAAACTCGCCAATGCACCGCAACAGCCGCGCGTTGACGAGAATGCGGAGCCGATTGAACCACCAAAAGACGTCAAACGGGCATTGGAAGACCAGCCCGCGCCTGCGGCAGAAAGGCCGCGCGGAGATACCAGCGCCACCGACGCCATCGTTCAGGCGGCCAAAGTCATGCGCGACGGCAAGCAGGAAGAGGTCGCGCAGGTTGTGGCTCAAACCTGTCTGGTGGTCGATGACAGCCGCGTGATCCGCAAGGTTTCGAGCAAGATCGCCCGCAGCCTCGGTTACGATGTGATCGAAGCCCAAGACGGCCTTGAAGCGTTGGCCCGCTGCAAAAAGGCGATGCCCGAGCTGGTGCTGACCGATTGGGACATGCCGGAAATGGATGGGCTCGAGTTCGTCAAAAACCTGCGCACCATCCCGACATCAAAGCCGCCGACGGTGGTCTTCTGCACCTCTAAAGGCCAGATCGCCGAAATTCAGGCAGGGGTGCAAGCGGGCGCGGACGATTACATCGTGAAGCCGTTTGACGAGAGCGCGCTGCGGGCAAAGCTGGAGAAATTGGGTCAAAAGTAAGGGTGTATCACCGCACCCAATCGAGCCCCATTTCCTCAAACACTTCCTTGTCATCGCTCCAGCCTTCGGAGTGTTTGACGTGCAGAAACAAGTGCACTTTCACGCCCAGAACCTCTGACAGCTCCTTGCGAGCAGCTTCGCCGATTGCCTTGATCCGGCTGCCGCCTTTGCCGAGCACGATCGGGCGCTGGCTTTCGCGGGCGACCACGATCTGCTGGTGGATTTCGAGGCTGCCGTCTGGACGCATTTTGTATTGTTCGGGGCGCACCGCGCTGTCATAGGGCAGTTCTTCGTGGAGCTGTTGGTAAAGCTGCTCCCGCGTGATCTCCGCCGCCAGCAACCGCTCGGATGCGTCCGAGACCTGATCTTCGGGATACATCCACACGCCTTTGGGCATCATGTCAGCCAGCGCCTGCTTCATCTCCGGCACTCCGTCACCCGTCAGCGCGGAGACGAAGTAGATTTCAGCGAAGTCGATCTTGGCGGAGAGGTCCTGAGCCAACGCAAGCAGCGGTTCTTTCTTCGCGCGATCGACCTTGTTGAGGACGAGAATCTTCTTCTCTGGGCGGTTGGCCAGCGCTTCAAGCAGTGGCTCCAATTCATGCCGCCGCTGTTTGATCGGGTCGACGATCAACAGGATCGCATCGGCACTTTCTGCACCCTCCCACGCCGCGCTGACCATCGCGCGGTCGAGCCGCCGCTTGGGCGCGAAGATGCCCGGCGTATCGACCAGGATCATCTGGACCGGACCATGCAGCGCAATGCCCAGCATTCGAGCGCGGGTGGTTTGGGCCTTGGCGCTGGTGATCGCAACCTTCTGGCCGACCAACTGGTTCACCAATGTCGATTTGCCCGCGTTGGGTGCACCGATCACGGCAACCATGCCGCAATGTGTTTGAGCGTTTTCGCTCATCAACCGTATTCCTCCAGAAATGCTTTGGCGGCAAGCTTTTCTGCTTCGCCTTTGCTGTTTGCGGTGGCGTGTGCCTCACCGACATTGTGGATCGAAACGCGCACAGTGAATTTGGCCGCGTGGTCTGGGCCGCTGCGGTCGGTTACGTCATATTGCGGCATAGCGCGGCGATTGCCCGCGGCCCATTCTTGCAACGCGCTCTTGGGATGTTTGGCCTTGCCTGCATCCCCGTCCAGTTGCGCCGCCCATAGGCTGTATACCACGTCACGCGTCGATCTCGTATCCGTTCTCGATGAAGCTCGCGCCGATCAGCGCTTCCATCACATCACCAAGAATGTTGTCGCTGTCCGCGCCGCCATCTTCACGGGCTTGCTTGCCCAAACGAATATGGTCGGGCAGGCTGATGGAGCGGGCGATGCGCGCGCAGGTCGCACCGCTGACAAGAGCATTGAGGCGCTGTGACAAACGGCCCTCTGGCGCGTCTCCCGCGCTGTAGAGCCAACTGGCCACCGACAAGCCCAGGACACGGTCTCCCAGAAACTCCAGACGCTGATAGTCCTTCGGGTTCTTGTCCGTCGATGTGTTGTTGAAGCTGCCGTGTGTCAGCGCCTCAAGCCATGGTGTGGGGTCGCTGACGCGAAATCCGGTGTCATCCAGCCATTGGAGCGTTTCGGAGGATAGCTCGCTCACATGATCTCTCCGATACGGTCCCCGCGCGCGGCGGTGAACCAGGTCCATGGCTTGTACCATTCGGCGCTGCCATCGGTGGACCACATGATTATCGTCGCCTCACCCACCAGATTGTCGAGCGGGACCATTCCGACCGCGCCACCCGACTGTGCAGGAAAGCGGCTGTCTTGCGAATTGTCGCGGTTGTCACCCATCACGAACATCCGGCCTTCAGGCACGGTGACTTCATCGAATTTGTCGCCTTCAAAGAACCCGATATCGAGCACTTCGAAGCTGCGGCCACTGGGCAAGGTTTCGCGATATCGGGTGTAACCGCAAGCCTTGGAACCGCTGTCGAGTGTTTTTTCGATGCTGAAAGGGCAGGGCGTATTGGCAGAGACCGGCAGATTGAAATCGGGCAATGCCTCGCGCTCGATCGGTTTGCCATTGAGCACAACCTGACCATTCATCACTGCGATGCGATCGCCCGGCAGGCCGATCACCCGCTTGATATAGTCCTTTTGATCGACCGGGTGCTTGAAGATCACCAGATCACCGCGCTCCGGCGTGCTGGCAAGGATACGGCCTTCGGCAAGCGGTGTGTCGACGGGCAGGGAATGTTTCGAAAAGCCATAGGACCACTTGGACGCGAGGATGTAGTCCCCCGTCCAAAAACGGGGAAGCATGCTTTCCGATGGAATGGAAAATGGCGAAAACACGAGGATGCGGAACAGCATCACCGCCACGACTAGCTTCAGAAGGAAGACGCCGAAGCCAAGCCAGCTTTCGTCTTTCTTCTTGCCATCATTGTCGCCGGAATTCGTATGCTCGGGCAGATCATCGGGGGATGATGTCTTTAAGGGGTCAATTTGGGTGTTAACATCCATTGCAACCGTCCTTAGGCGCGCATTGTGACGCAAGCAAAGGGGATTACTGAATGACCGATCCGATTTCCGCCGCATGGCAGCGTTTGCATGACTTGCCTGAGACGGCTTTGCTGGACCTGTTTGAGCAAGACGGGGACCGCGTCACGAAGCTTTCACAGCGGCTGGAATTCAATCTGGGCGAGATGGATTCGGTCGGGATGCTGCTCGATTGGTCGAAGACGCATCTGGATGATGCAGCGCTTGATGCTTTCGAGGATTTGACCAAGGCGGTCGATTTTGATGCGGCGCGTGAGGCCTTGTTCAATGGCGGGATCGTCAACCCTACCGAAGGCCGAGCGGCGACCCACGGCGCGATGCGCGGCAGCGGGACCGAAGCCGATGTCGAGGAGGCCGAGGCGTTGCTTGCGCGTATGGGCATGCTGGTAGAGGCGATCCATCAGGGCGCTTTGGGTGAGGTTAAGCACCTCATTCATATCGGCATTGGTGGCTCTGCCCTCGGGCCGGACCTCGCAGTAGATGCGCTGACCCGCGACCTTGAGCTGGTCGATGTGCATGTCGTCTCGAACATTGACGGCTTGGCGCTCGAACAAGCTTTCGCTGCTTGTGACCCACAGACGACTTTGATCGCCGTGGCGTCCAAGACGTTCACGACCATTGAGACCATGACCAACGCCACCAGCGCGCTCAAATGGCTGCGCGACAATGGCGTGGCCGATCCGACCGGGCGCGTGGTTGCACTCACCGCTAATCCAGAGGGCGCGGTCGACTGGGGCGTGGACGAAACCCGCATTCTGCCATTCCCCGAAAGCGTGGGCGGGCGGTACTCGCTGTGGTCGAGCATCGGATTTCCCGTCGCGCTTGCTGTGGGCATGGAAGAATTCACCGCCATGCTCGCGGGAGCAAAAGCGATGGACGATCATTTCCGCGAAACCTCTGGCCGCGCCAATGGGCCTTTGCTCGCGGCCTTTGCCGACCAGTATTATGCGCGGATCCGCGGCTGTCAGACCCGTGCGGTGTTCGCCTATGACGAGCGGTTGGGCCTGCTGCCGGATTACCTGCAACAGCTTGAGATGGAATCGAATGGCAAGAGCGTCACCGCCGATGGTGAGCCCGTGAGTGCGCCGACAGCTGCGGTGACATGGGGCGGGGTGGGCACTGATGCGCAACATGCTGTGTTCCAGCTGCTGCATCAGGGCACACATCTAATTCCGGTCGATTTCATCGCCAGCATCGCGCCGGGGGATGAGCTCGACATCTCGCATCATCGCCAATTGTTGATGAACTGCTTCGCACAGGGCGCCGCATTGATGGCGGGCAAAACGCATGACGATCCGGCGCGAGCCTATGCCGGAGACCGACCGTCTGCGATGATCTTGGTCGACGATCTTGATGCGGCAACTTTGGGTGCGCTGATCGCGTTCCACGAGCATCGGACCTTCGCCAACGCAGCGCTCATGCAGATCAATCCGTTCGATCAGTTCGGCGTTGAGCTCGGCAAAGCGATGGCCAAATCGATTGATTCAGGTGAGGGTCAGTTTGACCCGTCTACAGAAGCTTTGATGGCCGCAGCTGCGATGCGCTGAACCGCGTGTTGCCAAGCTGCAACGCAATCCGCGAGGCTCCCTCGCACGGCCGGTGATTCTTCCACAGGCTGTTCCGACATTACGCCGTCGCAGACTCTATTTGCGGGCGAAAGCAACATTGTTACGAGCAAGTTCGCTAAGTGACTCTCATGTTGCGTTGCAGCGTATTGTGCGGGATAAATTTGCGCATTCGGTCATTTTTCGTATTCTAACGAAAGGTTGCCTCTCACAGTTAGTGCACCCTTAAAACAACCGAAACAGGGATTTTTTCATGCTTCGCACCGCTTCGCTTTCCGCAGCAATGGTATCGCTCGTTCTGGCTTCACCGGCCAAGGCAAACGATGATCCAACGCCAACGTCTGCGGAAGAGATGGCGAATGCTGTCGCAGCCGAAGAAGCGGTCACACCGGTCAAGCTGGTTAGCTTTGATGGTGAACTTGAGCTCCTGCAGAAATCGAGCCGCCTGCGCATTTGGCGTTCACACATCGCGTATGAGTTGAAGGTGGATGCCGAGGGTAACGTCACGGATTGTGAACTGACCGAGAAGTTCCGCCGTCGCTATGTTTCGGCTCAGCTGTGCAAGCTGCTTTCGGCCAACCACACGTTTGAGCCCGCGCATGACGCCAGTGGCAAGCCGGTGGAAGGTTCGTTCACGAACCGCATCTCTTACATGGATCTGCGCGCGAAACGCTGAGCGACGCGCCAGTAGGTAACTCTAACAAAGATTGACTTTCGCACCGCGCATCCCCATTTGCGCGTCAACTGAGACGCGCCAGCCTGCGTGAAGCGGCGGCTCTTGTAACCAATCCGCCCCGGCGCGCGTTTCCTCTGATACCCCACAACTTCCCTATTCACGCGGGCGGTTTTTTAAACCCGCGAACGCGCAGCCATGGTGCTTGCGCGCATCGCAATTATTGCGAGCTATAATGACACAATTCTCTGACCTCGGGCTGTCGCAGCCCGTTCTTCAAGCGCTTGATCTCAAGGGCTATGACACTCCTACACCCATTCAGGAGCAGGCGATCCCACCCGTACTCGAAGGGCGCGACCTACTGGGTATTGCACAGACGGGCACAGGTAAGACCGCAGCATTCATGCTGCCGAGCATTGACCGGCTGCGTGAGGCGGACAACCGCATTCCGTTCAAATCCTGTCGTATGCTGGTGCTGGCTCCCACGCGAGAGCTGGCAATGCAGATTGCCGCTAGCGCCAAGGACTACGGCGCGCTCGCTGGACTGAAAGTGCAATCAATTGTTGGTGGCACTTCGGTCAACAAAGACCGCAACAAGCTACACCGTGGCACTGACATCCTGATCGCTACTCCGGGTCGATTGCTTGACCTGATCGACCAGAAGGCGTTCAACCTTTCGGGCGTTGAAGTGCTGGTGCTCGACGAGGCGGACCAGATGCTCGACCTCGGCTTCATCCACGCTCTGCGCCGCATCAATCAGCTGGTGCCCAAAGAGCGTCAGACGCTGTTCTTCAGCGCAACGATGCCCAAGGCGATCAAAGAGCTGGTCAATGGCTATTGCCGCAATCCGGTGCAGGTGAGTGTGACGCCCGCTGCGACGACTGCAGAGCGTATCGACCAGTACCTCTTCATGGTGCAGCAGGGTGAGAAGCAGGCGCTGCTCGAAATGATCCTTTCGGGCCGGCACAAGGTTCCCGGCGACTTTGATCAGGTTCTGATCTTCACACGCACCAAGCACGGCGCCGATCGGGTGGTGAAGAAGCTGCGTCAAAAAGGCATCGAGTCCAATGCGATCCACGGCAACAAGACGCAAGGTCAGCGCCAGCGCGCGCTGGATGAGTTCCGCTCGGGCAAAAACCCGATCCTGATCGCCACCGATGTTGCCGCGCGCGGGATCGACATTCCGGGTGTCAGCCATGTCATCAATTACGAACTGCCCAACGTGCCTGACCAATATGTCCACCGTATCGGCAGAACGGCTCGTGCGGGACGTGATGGCATCGCGATCGCCTTCTGTGCCGAGGATGAGCGTGATTACCTGAAGGACATTCAGCGCACGACCGACGCTGAATTGGAGCGATTGGCTTTGCCGGAAAATTTCCGCGCCGTGGTTGAAGGTGTTGGCCCGACCAAGCGTGCACCGCGCGGTGCGACGAGTGTTTCGAAGAAGAAAATTAGGCCGAAGCCCACAGGTGGCCAAAGCGCTCAGGGCGGTGAGCAAAAGCGTAAACCAAAACCGAAGCATCAGGCGCGTAAGGGCAAACCGGGCGGCAAGCCCGGCGGTCGCCCCGGTGGCAATCCTGGTGGCGGTCGCCCTGGTGGAAATCGTGGAAAGCGGCCATCGCGACCGCGCAACAATCGCGGGTAACAAGTTCGCCTTTGTTGCCGAATAGCACTTCGAGTGATCGGGCGCGGTTGGCAAGCAGGGAAAGGCAAGCCATATCGCGCGCACAGATTGGGAGCGCGATATGGCCGCTGAATACGATTATGACCTTTTCACCATTGGTGCTGGCTCCGGCGGGGTCCGCGCTAGTCGCGTTGCCGCCGCGCATGGCGCGCGCGTGGCCGTGGCCGAGGAGTACCGCGTTGGCGGAACTTGCGTCATTCGCGGCTGCGTCCCCAAAAAAATGCTCGTCTACGGCGCGCACTTTGCCGAGGATCTTGAGGACGCGCAGCAATTTGGCTGGAGCGTGGAAGGCAAGAGCTTCGACTGGGTGAGGCTGCGCGATCATGTGCAAAGCGATATCGATCGGCTCGAGGGTCTCTATGGTGAGACGCTGGGCAACCACAATGTCAAGGTTTTCCGCGAGCGCGCCGAGATTACCGGCGATCACGAGATCACTCTCGCGAGCGGCAAGGTTGTCACCGCGAAGTACATTCTGGTCGCTACGGGAGCACGCCCGCACACTCTCGATTTCCCAGGAGCTGAGCATGCAATCACATCGAATGAGGCGTTTCATCTCGATGCCATTCCCAAGCGGGTCCTGATTGCTGGCGGCGGCTATATCGCGAACGAGTTTGCAGGCATCTTTCACCAGTTCGGCGCGAAGGTCTGCCTCGTCAATCGCGGTGACCAGTTGCTGCGTGGCTATGATGAAAGCCTGCGGGACCGATTGCTTCAGATCAGCCTGATGAAAGGCATCCAGTTTCACTTCAACACCACTTTCAAGGCGATCACAAAGAACGATGATGGGTCGCTTCATGTCGAGTTGGAGGGATCGGACGACATTGATGTCGATCTGGTGATGTTCGCCACAGGCCGCATGCCGAATATCGAGGGGCTGGGCCTTGAAACAGTTGGAGTCGAAACCGGTGAGCGCGGCCAGATCAAGGTCGACGACAATAGCCAGACCAATGTCGACTACATTTACGCCGTGGGTGATGTGACTGACCGTGTGCAACTGACGCCGGTTGCGATCCGTGAAGGCCAGGCTTTCGCCGATACGGTGTTCGGTAATGACCCTAAAACCGTCGATTACGGTTGCATCCCCAGCGCGGTGTTTAGCCACCCGCCGATTGCTTCGGTCGGCATGACCGAGGGCGAGGCGCGCAACAAGCTGGGATCCATCAAAGTCTACCAGTCCGATTTCCGCCCGATGAAACACGTGGTCGCGGGCCGGAACGAGCGCGGGCTCTACAAGATGATTGTCGACGCGGCGAGCGACAAAGTCGTCGGCATTCACATGATCGCACCCGAAGCGCCCGAGATCATGCAGATGGCCGCCGTCGCTGTGAAAGCGGGCCTGACCAAGGCCGATTTCGACGCGACCACTGCTATTCACCCGACCATGGCAGAGGAGCTTGTGCTGTTGAAGTAAGTTGCGGCCTGCAACTCGCTCAGTTACCTCTTTTCCCAAAGAGGGAGAGAGCGTATGGCCAAAACCGTACTCGTCACCGGCGGCACCGGATACATTGCAGGCGAATTGATCCGGCAATTGCTGGCGCGCGATTGGACGGTGCACACCACAGTGCGCAACAAGGCGAAGAGCGAGGCCAAGCTGCGCGAGCGGCTGGGCAATCCTTCAGAAGACAGGGTCAAAGTCTTTGAAGCGGAGCTCATGTCGGATGACGGCTGGGCCAAGGCGGTCGCGGGATGCTCTCATGTAGCGCACGTCGCTTCACCCATTGCGGCCTCCACCCCCAAAGACGAGAACGAGATGATCGTCCCAGCGCGCGAAGGCACTTTGCGCGCCCTGCGCTTTGCCAAGGAGGCAGGCGTCAGCCGTTTCGTTCAGACCAGTTCCGTCGCGGCGGTGGCCTATGGCCGGAGCGAAAAGGAATACACAGTTAGCGAGGCGGACTGGACCGACATCACCCACCCGGACATCTACCCCTACGTCAAATCCAAGACCATCGCCGAGCGCGCCGCGCGCGACTGGGTGGCAGAACACGGTGGCGAAATGGAGTTTGTCTCGGTCAACCCGTCGATGGTTCTTGGCCCGGTCGACGATCCCGATTTCTCGCCTTCAGTTCAAGCGGTGCGGCAATTGCTGGCTGGCGAAGTGCCTATGGCCCCCGATCTGGGTTTTGCGATTGTTGACACCCGAGACACCGCAGCTCTGCACGTCAAATGTCTGGAAGAGCCGGGGCTGGCCGGAGAGCGCTTCATCGCTGCAGGCAAGTTCTACAAGTTCATTGAAGTGGCAAAGATGCTCAAGGATGGGCTGCCGCCAGAGCATTCCAAGAAGGTGCCGACGAAGGTGATGCCAAACTTCCTTGTCCACGTGCTCAGCCTGTTCAACGCGGGCATTCGCTCAATCAAGAGCGAGCTGGGTAAGAGCCGTCATTGCGATGTCAGCCACGCCAAAGAGCGTCTGGGCTGGGAGACACGGCCCGCGGAAGAAAGCGTTGTCGACTGCGCCAAAAGCCTGATCGAACACGGCGTGGTGAAAGTCTGATGGATGTTGGCGGGAAGACAGTCCTCCTTACCGGAGGCAGTGGCGGCATCGGGCGTGGGCTCGCACAGCAGCTCAAAGCAAAGGGTGCGAGCGTCATCCTCACCGGGCGCAATCCCGAGCGGTTGGCGGAAATGGAAGCTGAGGGCTTCGAGGTGATAAACGCCAGTCTTGATAATGCGTCGGGCGTCGATGCTTTGATTGCGGCCTGGGGTGATCGACCGCTCGACATTCTGATCAACAATGCAGGGCAGGGGGCGGAGCAGGATTTTCGGGATGGTTCACCCGATCCCGACGATGGCGACCGCTGCATCTACACTAATCTCTCGGCGCCCATCCGGCTGACGTCAGGTTTGCTCCATCTGCTCAAGGCGCGCCCACAGGCGATGGTGGTCAATGTCACATCTGGTCTCGCCATTGCGCCGAGCGCTCATGGGGCGATTTATTCGGCCACGAAAGCAGGGCTGCGCAGCTTCAGTTTCTCGTTGCGCGCCCAGCTAAAGGAAACATCGGTGCGCGTGGTCGAGGCGCTGCCGCCCATGGTCGAAACACAGATGACCGCGGCATACGACCAGAAGAAGATGACCGTCGAGAAATGCGTCGCAACCATACTTGATGGCATGGAGAAAGAGCGTGCCGAAATCATGATCGGCCAATCTAATCTTCTGCGCCGTATCTATGGCCTGTCACCGGCTCTCGCACGCTGGGTCTTGCTCAGGATGTCATAACATTAAACGACATAAAATTTACGTAAAACATAAATTATACATTGCGAATCGCAAATATTGCTGTATTACGGCTCTCGTAACGAAATTCGGGAGTTCAATATGTCTGCAAAGTTCATTCGCCGCATTGTCGAGGTGTTTATCGCCATCCTGTTCTTAGGTGCGTTTCTCCAAATCGGCCGTGCAGTGGCCGCCATGTTAAATGGAGAATTCGGAACCCTGCATTGGCCCCTTCAAGCTGGAGCGCTCGACTTAAGTGTTCCGGTCAGTGAGGTGGCTTCGGCCACCTTTGTCGACGGTGTTCTGGCGCTCTCAGGCCAGCCATTCTGGCACGGAGTCGACCTGTTCTTCTCTCTCGCCGTTATCGCAATCTTCGTCGCCGTCTTGATGGCTCTGAGGTCGGTTCTCTTCAGCTTTGCCGAAGGCGAAGTGTTGAACGCCGAAAACGCGGCTGCGCTGCGCAAGATGGGGCTTCTGTTGTTCGCAGTGTTCGGTCTGTCTGTTCTTCACGCCATCCTACTTCAGTCAGCGATCATCTCGAACGTTCAGACCGAAGCCGGCACTGTTTTGCACCCGTCAATCTCATGGGATGTGAAGGGCATGACCAATCTGTGGTTGCACTACGACGTGCCGATTTTCACCCTGGTCTTTGGTGGTGTCGCCATTCTCTTCTCGGAAGCATTCCGCGCAGGCGCAGCCTACCGCGAAGACAGCGAAAGCGTGGTTTGATGCCGATCATTACCAACCTTGATGTCATGATGGCCAAGCGCAAGGTTAGCTTGAAAGAGCTTTCCGAGCGCATTGGCATATCCAACACCAACCTTTCCTTGTTGAAGACCGGCAAGGTGCAGGGCGTGCGCTACAAGACGCTCGAGGCGATCTGCCGGGAACTGGACTGCCAGCCCGGCGATATCCTCGAATATCGCGCGGGCGAGGGCGAGGAAGACGCTTGATCGCGCGTCACAGTGATTGACGGTCACTGGGTCCCCTCGCTAGGCGATTGATCACATTGACCCCTGGGAGAGCACATGTCCGCCAATATCGCTGAAATGGAACGCCGCCGCGAAGCCGCCCGAATGGGTGGAGGTCAAAAGCGGATCGACGCGCAGCACGCCAAGGGCAAGCTGACCGCGCGCGAACGGCTCGACGTGCTTCTCGACGAAGGCAGCTTCGAAGAGATCGACACCTATGTCGAACACGATTGCGTCGAGTTCGGCATGGCGGAGCAGCGTATTCCGGGCGACGGTGTGGTGACCGGCAGCGGTACGATTAATGGCCGCTTGGTCTATGTGTTCAGCCAAGACTTCACTGTGTTTGGCGGGTCTCTGTCGAAACGTCATGCTGAGAAAATCTGCAAGGTGATGGAAACCGCAATGAAGGTCGGCGCTCCGGTGATCGGCCTCAACGATTCCGGCGGTGCGCGCATTCAGGAAGGCGTGGCGTCGCTCGGTGGTTATGCCGAAGTCTTCCAGAAGAACGTGCTCGCATCAGGCGTCGTGCCGCAGATCAGCCTGATCATGGGCCCGTGCGCGGGCGGCGCGGTTTACTCGCCCGCCATGACCGACTTCATCTTCATGGTGAAGGACAGCTCTTACATGTTCGTCACCGGCCCTGACGTGGTGAAGACGGTCACCAACGAGGAAGTGACTCAGGAAGAGCTGGGCGGGGCGATCACCCACTCGACCAAAACCAGCGTTGCCGATTGCGCATTCGAGAATGACATCGAGACGCTGCTCGCGACGCGCGATTTCTTCAACTACCTGCCGTTGTCCAACCGCGAGGAAGTGCCCGAGCTTCCCACCAATGATCCATGGGACCGTGAGGAGCCGAGCCTCGACACGCTGATCCCCGACAATCCCAACCATCCCTATGACATGCATGAGGTGATCGCGAAGACGGTTGACGAGGGCACCTTTTTCGAAATCCAGCCGGGTCATGCGGCGAACATCATCTGCGGCTTTGGCCGGGTCGAAGGGCGCACCGTGGGCGTGGTCGCGAACCAGCCAATGGTGCTGGCAGGCGTGCTCGATATCAACTCGTCAAAGAAGGCCGCGCGATTTGTCCGCTTCTGCGATGCGTTCGAAATTCCGATCGTGACCTTCGTGGATGTTCCCGGCTTCCTGCCCGGCACCGCGCAGGAACTGGGCGGGATTATCAAGCACGGCGCGAAGCTGCTGTTCGCCTATGCCGAGGCGACCGTGCCCAAGATCACCGTCATCACTCGAAAGGCCTATGGCGGAGCGTATGACGTGATGGCGAGTAAGCACTTGCGCGGTGATTTGAACTACGCGTGGCCGACGGCTGAAATCGCCGTGATGGGAGCAAAGGGCGCGGTGGAAATTATCTTCCGCCAAGACCGTGGCGACGCCGAGAAGATTGCTGAGAAAACCAAGGAATACGAAGACCGCTTCGCGAACCCGTTTGTGGCCGCCCAGCGCGGCTATATCGACGAGGTCATCCACCCGCACTCCACCCGGCGGCGGATCGCCATGGGGCTACGCAAGCTGCGCACGAAGCAGTTGGAAAACCCTTGGAAGAAGCATGATAATATTCCGCTATGATTGTTGATGCATTTCTTCCTTTGATTGGCGTTGCGCTTGGCGCGACACTCTCCCCTTGGGTGGCTCATTTATTCGCCAAATCGAAAGAGAGGATAGCATTTAAGCAGGAAGCTTACCTGCACCTTATCGGCGCGGTTTCGCGACGAACCGATTTTGGCAGGACACCTGAAACCGATGCTGATCTTCGTGATGCGATTTACAAGATTGTGATCCACGGCTCGAAAGAAGTTGTCGATGAAATGATGACATTTATGTCAAAAAGCTTGGAAAACGAAGATCACGGGCAATCCGAATTTGTCGCTGTTATTTTGGCCATGCGCAAGGATATGGGGACTAAAGACTTTGAAGCACAATCTGGTCCTCTCACTCAGCTAGTGTTTGGAAAGTAGATGAAACTAGGCCGTCTCAACCATATCGGCGTCGCAACGCCCTCGATCGCAGACTCTATCGCGCATTATCGCGACACGATGGGAGCGACGCATATTCACGAGCCGTTCGACCTGCCAGAGCAAGGCGTGAAGGTGTGCTTTGTCGACACTCCCACCGACAGCGGGATGAACGGCACCCAGATCGAGCTGATCGAGCCTTTTGACGAGGCTTCGCCGATCAACGGCTTCCTCGCCAAGAACCCGGCGGGCGGGCAGCATCATGTCTGTTTCGAAGTGCCCGATATCGACGCCGCCCGCGCTGAATTTGAGGCGATGGGCAAGCGCATCCTTGGCCCCACGCGCATTGGCGCGCATGGCACGCCGATCTTCTTCATCCATCCAAAGGATATGCAGGGGATGCTGACCGAGATCATGGAAACGCCCAAAGAGGCACATTAGCGCGTCCGCACACTCTTGCACCGCGCTCGCATCCGCGCCAAAGACGGTTGCGAAAAGAAACGCACATACGTGCGTTGAAATGCACCTGGGGAGAGAGCCACGTGTCCTACGAAACCATCAAAGTCGAGCGCGACGGTCCGCTCACCACCATCACGCTGAACCGCCCGGATCGCCTCAACGCCATGCCTCCGCAGATGGCGGACGAGATCGGGCAGGTTTTTTATGATCTGGGTGATGCGCGCGCGGTTCTGATCACGGGCGAGGGTAAAGGCTTTTGCTCGGGCGCAGACCTTGCGGCACGCGGCGATGGCGATGCGCTGGGCAGCAAAGGCGGAAGTCACCAAGCGCTAGGCCAGCATTACAACCCTGCCATCAGCCAGCTGATCCGCGCGGACATTCCAGTGATTTGCGCCGTCAATGGCCCTGCGGCGGGCGTGGGCTGCTCTCTTGCACTGGCGGCGGATTTCACCATCGCCGGGCGCAGCGCTTACTTCCTGCAAGCCTTCGTCAATATCGGCCTTGTGCCCGATGGCGGTTCAACATGGCTACTTGCCCGCGCGATCGGCCGTGCACGCGCCACCCGCATGATGATGCTGGGTGAGAAGATCGGCGCGGAACAGGCCGAGGATTGGGGCCTGATTTACAAATGCGTCGATGACGAATTGCTGATGGACGAGGCAAAGGCTCTCGCGGCCAAGCTCGCCAATGGCCCCACCGTCTCCTACGCCACCATGAAGCGCAACATCGCCACCGCGCTGGATGGTACACTGCCAGAGGTGTTCCTCGCCGAGGCAGAAGGGCAACGCGTCGCAGGCGCCACCGAGGACGCAGCCGAGGGCGGCAAGGCGTTTCTCGAAAAGCGCAAGGCGGAGTTCAAAGGGGCGTAAGTCGATGCCTCTTTGCCGCCACGCAATTGTGTGATTAGAGGCTCCCCATGACTGACAAGCCTACCCCCGAAGACTGGAAATCCCTCGCCGACAAGGAATCCAAGGGTCGCGACCTCACATGGTCGACGCCTGAGGGCTTCGATATCAAGCCGCTCTACACTGAGGCGGACCATACCGAGTGGAACCCGGGAATTCCGGGTTTTGCGCCGTTCACGCGCGGTGTGAAGGCGAGCATGTATGCGGGCCGCCCTTGGACCATCCGGCAATATGCGGGCTTCTCCACCGCCGAGGAGTCGAACGCGTTCTATCGCCGCAATCTCGCTGCGGGGCAAAAGGGCCTTAGCGTCGCCTTCGACCTCGCCACCCACCGCGGATATGACAGCGATCACCCGCGCGTGCTCGGCGATGTGGGCAAGGCTGGTGTCGCGATTGATACCGTCGCGGACATGCAGGTGCTGTTCGACCAGATTCCGCTCGACACCATGTCTGTCAGCATGACGATGAATGGCGCGGTGATCCCGGTCATGGCGTTCTACATCGTCGCTGCCGAGCGCTCCGGCGTGTCGCAGGACAAGTTGGCCGGAACCATTCAGAACGACATTCTGAAGGAGTTCATGGTCCGCAACACCTACATCTATCCGCCCGATCCATCGATGCGGATTGTCTCAGACATCATCGCATACACCTCGGCCAACATGCCGAAATTCAACTCTATTTCGATCAGCGGCTATCACATGCACGAAGCCGGTGCCACAGCGGTGCAGGAACTCGCTTTCACTATTGCAGACGGCAAGGAATATGTCGTGCGCGCGATGGAAGCGGGGCTCGATATCGACGCTTTCGCCGGGCGGCTTTCCTTCTTCTTCGGTATCGGCATGAACTTCTTCATGGAGATCGCCAAACTGCGCGCGGCGCGCACGCTCTGGTATCGCGTGATGGACGGACTTGGTGCGCAGAAAGACCGCTCCAAGATGCTGCGGACCCACTGCCAGACCAGTGGTGTCTCGCTGCAAGAGCAGGACCCGTACAACAACGTCATCCGCACCACGGTTGAAGCGCTCGCGGCAACGCTTGGAGGCACGCAGAGCCTGCACACCAACGCGCTCGACGAAGCGATTGCGCTTCCGACCGACTTCTCCGCCCGCATTGCGCGCAACACGCAGTTGGTGCTGCAAGAGGAGAGCGGGATCACCAACGTCGTCGATCCGCTCGGCGGCTCGCACTACATCGAAGCGCTGACGGCGACGCTAGTCGAAGAGGCCGAGAAGCTGATCGCGGAAGTCGACGCGGCGGGCGGAATGACCGCTTATGTCGACACCGGCGCGCCGAAGGCGGCAATTGAGCGTGCGGCGGCTGAGAAGCAGACCGGCATTGACAAGGGCGAGACCGTGATTGTCGGCGTCAACAAATACAAGCTCGCCGAAGAGCAGCAGATCGAAACGCTCGAAGTCGATAACGCGGCGGTGCGCAAAGGCCAGATCGCCCGGCTTGCTGAGGTGCGCAGCAATCGCGTTGAGGCTGCGTGCCAGGCAGCGCTGAAGGCCCTGACCGACGGCTGCACAAGCGGCGGCAATGTACTCGAACTTGCAGTCAAGGCCGCGCGGCACGATGCCACGCTGGGTGAGATTTCGGCGGCGATGGAGGCAGTCTTCGGCCGTCACGATGCCACGCCCAGGCCGGTTAGCGGCGTTTACAAGACAGCCTACGAGTTCGATCAACGCTGGGCGCAGGTCACCGATGGTGTGGACGCTGTCGAGCGACGTCTGGGCCGCAAGCCGCGGATCATGGTCGCCAAGATGGGCCAGGACGGCCACGATCGCGGTGCGAATGTGATCGCCAGTGCGTTCAGCGATATGGGCTTCGAGGTCATCTCCGGCCCGCTGTTCCAGACGCCCGAAGAGGCCTGCAAAATGGCGCTTGAGGCTGATGTCGACGTAGTCGGCGCTTCGAGCCTCGCGGCAGGGCACAAGACGTTGATCCCCGAATTGATCCGTTTGCTGAAGGAAGCTGGCCGCGCGGATATCAAAGTCACTGCAGGCGGCGTGATCCCACCGCAGGATTACGACTTCCTGCGCGAGGCAGGAGTGCAGGGTATCTACGGCCCTGGCAGCAACGTGGTTGAATGCGCGGCGGATATTCTCACGCTGCTGGGCCACAACATGCCACCGCTGCACAGTGTTTTGGAGGAAGCTGCGGAGTGAGTTTGATCCTCGCTTCGTTGGTCCAGATATCGCCTGCTCCCTTGCGAGTAATGGATTGCGAGCGACCCGCCAACGGGGCTGAAAATGCCGCGTGTGCAGACATTGCGCTGAACAACGCTGACTTGGAGCTCAAACACTTGCTCAAAAAGATCACCGAGGTTGCAGACCATTTCTCTCTCGACAGAGTAGACGGCGGCCCTGCAAAGGTTGAAAAGGACCCTAGGGTGGTTGTCCGCGATGGTCTCGACATGGCGCATCAGCAATGGTTGGTTTATCGCAAGGCGGAGTGCGCGACTTTAAACGTCTCGCTAGACGAGGATTACGAGCATTCCGTATCGTTCAAGCAGTGTCTGACAGTGTTGACCAAAAGTCGCATTGATTTTCTGGGGCAGTCGTTTGGACCTTACATCACCTTTGTTGAGGGGCGCGAATGAACCTCTCCTCCGAATCCTTTGCCGCTCTTGCGCTTCTTATGTTTCTTACCGGCGTCGGCATCCCGATCATGGCTACGTTCAACGGCGGGCTTGGCGTCCAACTCGGTAGTCCTGTGGCCGCTTCGCTTTTACTCTTCGGCGTGGGCGGAGTTCTGGCGGGCGCAATCCTGATCGCATTCGGGCCAACACCCTCGGCGGGCTCTTTCACATTCGACCGGCCCTACCTCTATCTCGGTGGCTTCTTTGTCCTGTTCTACATCCTCTCGATCACATGGGCGGGGCCGAAGATGGGGATAGGCAATGCAGTCTTCTTCGTGCTGCTAGGCCAGCTGGTCGCAGCGGCTGCAATTGACCATTTCGGTCTATGGGGCGCCCTCAAAAGCGAAATCACACCACGGCGCATTGTGGGCATCATCTTGATGGCTGGCGGCGTGTACTTGGCAAGGAAAACATCATGACTGACCTACCCGAAGGCACCCGGCCTGAAACCATGAGCGTGCACGCAGGCACTCAGCCTGATCCGGCCACGAATGCGCGTATCACGCCGATCTATCAGACGTCATCATACGTCTTCGACAGCCCCGAGCATGCCGCGAACCTCTTCAGCCTTGCCGAATTCGGCAACATTTACACCCGCATCATGAACCCCACCAACGATGCGCTGGAAAAGAAGGTCGCAGCGCTAGAGGGCGGTGTTGGGGCGCTTGGTGTTGCTTCCGGACATGCGGCGCAGTTGCTGGTGTTTCACACGCTGATGGAGCCGGGTTGCAACATCGTCGCGGCAAAGAAGCTTTACGGCGGATCGCTCAACCAGATGGGTGAGGCGTTCAAGAAGTTCGGCTGGGAAACGCGCTTTGTCGATGCCGATGATCCCGAAAATGTCCGCGCGGCGATGGACGACAAGACCCGCGCGGTCTTTATTGAAAGCCTCGCTAATCCGGGCGGTGTGGTGAGCGATATTACCGCAATTGCCGATGTCGCCCATGCAGGCGGAGTGCCGCTGGTGGTCGACAACACGATGGCTACGCCTGCTTTGTGTCGCCCGTTCGATTTCGGTGCTGACATTGTCGTCCATTCTATGACCAAGTTTTTGAATGGCCATGGCAACTCGGTTGGCGGGATGATCGTGGACAGCGGCAAGTTTGACTGGAAGGCGCAAGGCGACAAATTCCCCTCACTGACACAGCCCAATGGTTCCTATCATGGTGCAGTGCTGACAGATGCTTTGGAGCCGATTGGCCCGATTGCCTTTATCATTGCATGCCGCGTGCTCGGCCTGCGCGATCTTGGCCCGGCGATGGCTCCGATGAATGCATTTTTGGCGCTCACGGGAATGGAAACACTTCATCTGCGCATGGAACGGCATTGCGCCAATGCACTGGCGCTGGCCGAGTGGCTTAAGGAGCAACCTCAAGTGGCTTGGGTCAGCTATGCTGGCTTACCCGATGATCCTTACAATGCGCTGGCCGGCAAGTATCTCGGCGGCAAGGGCGGGGCGGTCTTCACATTCGGATTGAAGGGAGGCTTTGAAGCCGGAAAGGAACTGGTTTCGAGCGTCAAGCTGTTCAGTCACCTTGCCAATATCGGTGACACACGGTCGCTGATCATCCACCCCGCATCGACCACGCACAGCCAGTTGGAAGGCGATGATCTGGTTGCTGCTGGGGCGGGACCCGACGTTGTGCGCGTGTCGGTCGGCATTGAGCATATTGAGGATATCAAGGCGGACTTGGCGCAGGCGCTGGCGGATTAAACTGAAGCACGCCTGATTATCGAGCGTGCTTCATGCTCGGCCTTCACTTTGCTCATTAGGGAAATCTCTGATAGATTTAAGAAAAATCGAGGAGGCAGGTTATGAAGCGCGTTCTTACGATCCCGGCAATGGCAGCGGCGGCAGCCGCCTTGAGCTTGCCAACCATCGCATCTGCGTGCGGCAATCCGTCGGAGCAATGGTACCGCGATGTGAGCGACATCATTTTTGACGCGACCGCGAAGTGCAAGCCTGAAGAAGAAACCTGCCGGTTCAAGGTCAATCGGATCATCAAGAACCCGCTGCATCTGGAGGTCGAGCGTCGCCCGTTCGATGTCGATTATTACAGCTGGTTCGAGGAGTACATGAAGAACAATCCGGAATCGATTGTCCTCGCGTGCGGTGTGCCAAACTTCAAACCCGAAGAAGAGCGCATCAACGGGCGCTTCTACGCCAACCTTGACCGCGAGAAGCAAGAGCTTGTTATCCGCCGCTACGTGGCCAAAGAAGATCGCCGCGATTGAGCCTAGGCTTTTCCGTCAACGATCTGCTCCCCAAGGCTCGCGGAGGAGGGCAGCTGCGCATGGGGCTGGTGCGGCTAAGCGAAGAGCAATGGCTTCAACCAGATCCTGATCTGGCCGTACGTAAGGCGGGCTTTGCCGAGTGGCCCGATGGTCTTCAACTGACGCCGGATGTCGAAGCGCCCGGACGCGAACTGGCTGCGATGCTACAAGTTGAAGGCGGTCTGCCCGAGGCCGCGCTGCATGCGCATGAAGACATGTGCCTTCTCACCAAGGGCGAGAATGATGACCAATACCGCCTGATCGGAGCAGCGGTCGCTTGGCCTTCCGATTGGCATCCCAAGGACAAGATCGGTCTGCCTTTGCGGGCGCTCCATGCGCCGATTGCGGGCTATGAAGAACAACTAGCTACCGGCGTTGATCGCTTTATGGACACGCTGAAAGCGGGTGCGATCTATGGCCGATGCAACTGGTTTATTGCCGCGACTGGGGAGCGCCGGTGGCTCGCTGAAGGTGCACCTGCAGATCAGTTCGCCCATGTCACACCGGACAATTCGGGCGAGACGCTGTTTGTCCGCTCTGAACGCCAAACGTTGCGCCGCTTACCGGAAACGGGTGCGATCCTCTTCACCATCGGCATTTATGTCGAACCTCTGGGCGCGCTCTCAAACGACAACACCGCGATGTTGGCCAAAGCAGTAGGCTCATTGGTTGATGGAGAAGGGGACCGGCGCGGAGCGCCCGCCTACGCTTCGAGTCTTCTGGCCTATGCTGCGGGTTAAGTTGCGGCACACAGGCTTGCGGGGCATAATGATGCTATGAAATTCAAGCTTCTGAATGCGGCTGCAGCGATCCTCGCGTTGGTTTCGACACCGGCGTGCGCCTGCAGCTTCACGTGGAAGAAAGGGTGGTCTCCCGACGAGATCAAAGAACGGAGCGATGTGCGCAAGGTCAAGGGTACCTATCGCTTGTTTGAGGTCGCTGGAGAGCGTTTCACGGATGATGATGGCGAGGAATGGGTGCGCGATGCGTCCTATCATGGCCGCCTGAATACGCTGCGCGGCACCGGCTGGGACACCTTTCACGAACCGCGACTGCAGGAACTCACATGCATCTACTATTTCAAGCCCGAGGCCGATGCCAAAGGCACCTTCTGGATTTCTCGCAAGAAGGTTGACGGGCGCTATCGAGATCTTGCTGTGGGAAGGCGAGTATCTTCCTGCTAGTGATCCCGCGAACGCAAGAGAGAGCGACGCCCAGTAATGTTTTCCAAAATCCTGATTGCCAATCGCGGTGAGATTGCCTGCCGCGTGATTACGACTGCGAAGAAGATGGGCATTGCTACGGTCGCGGTGTATTCCGATGCCGACAAGAACGCGCCGTTTGTGCGCATGGCGGATGAATCGGTGCATATTGGCCCGTCTCCCGCGGCGGAAAGCTACCTCATCCCTGAAAAGATCATTGCCGCATGTAAGGAGACCGGTGCTGAGGCAGTGCATCCTGGCTACGGTTTCCTTTCGGAGCGCGCGTCTTTTGTTGAGGCTCTGGAAGCTGAAAACATCGCCTTTATCGGCCCGCCTCCGGGTGCCATTGCCGCGATGGGCGATAAGATCGAGTCCAAGAAACTGGCGAAGGAAGCGGGCGTCAATGTCGTCCCCGGTTTCGTCGGAGAAATTCGCGATACCGAACACGCCGTCGAAATTGCCAACGACATCACCTATCCGGTGATGATGAAGGCTTCTGCCGGTGGCGGGGGCAAGGGCATGCGCCTAGCGTATAGCGAGAAGGACGTGCGCGAAGGGTTTGAAGCAACCAAGCGCGAAGGTCTGAACTCGTTTGGTGATGATCGTGTTTTCATTGAGAAATTCATCGAGAACCCACGCCACATCGAGATACAGATTCTCGGCGATAAGCACGGCAATATCCTCTATCTGAACGAGCGCGAATGCTCGATCCAGCGGCGTCACCAGAAGGTCGTCGAGGAAGCCCCGTCGCCGTTCGTTACCGAGAAGATGCGCAAGGCGATGGGCGAGCAATGCGTCGCTCTGGCGCGCGCAGTTGATTACCATTCGGCCGGCACGGTTGAATTGATCGTCAGCGGCGCGGACCCGACCGGTGAGAGCTTCTACTTCCTCGAAATGAACACGCGTCTGCAGGTGGAACACCCGGTGACCGAAGCGATCACAGGCGTCGATTTGGTCGAGCAAATGATCCGCGTGGCTGCTGGCGAAAAGCTGGAAATGACGCAGAACGATATCGGCATTGACGGATGGTCGATCGAGAACCGTGTCTATGCCGAAGACCCCTATCGCGGTTTCCTGCCGTCGACTGGGCGATTGGTCGAATACGAACCGCCGCTTGAAGGCTGGACCAGTGACGGCAGCGCCAATGGACGGCGCGGCGTGGACGGTATCCGCGTTGATGACGGGGTCTTCGAAGGCGGCGAAGTGTCGATGTTCTACGACCCGATGATCGCCAAGCTGGTCACATGGGCACCTACTCGCGATGAGGCCGCCGACCTTCAGATCGAAGCGCTCGACCGTTTCCGCATCAAAGGGCTCGGTCACAATGTCGATTTCCTCAGCGCCATCATGCAGCACGAACGCTTCCGGTCGGGCGAGCTGACCACTGGCTTCATCGCAGAGGAATATCCCGATGGTTTTGAGGGGGCACCAGCAGATGAAGCATGGCTGCGCCAACTCGCCGCCCTGTTCGCTGGCGCCGAATTCACCGAGCAAGTGCGGGCACGCAAGATATCCGGTCAGTTGAATGGCGCTGACAACCCGCCATCGCACTGGGTGGTCAACATCAACAGCACGCAACTGGACGTGATGCTTGAAGAGGGCGGCGCGACCGTGGACGGGCATAAATTGCGCGGCACATGGGATTGGGAAGTCGGCATGCCGGTTGCCCATGTCACCGGCGATAATGAAATGGCGGTGCAGATCGAGCGCGTCGGTGTGCGTTGGCGTATGACCACGCGCGGAGCCTCGCACGAGGCTCTCGTGCTCCCTGCCAACGTGGCTTCGCATGCAGGCCACATGATCGAGAAAGAGCCGCCGGACCTTTCCAAGATGCTGATCTGCCCGATGCCCGGCATGCTGGTTAAGCTGCACGTGGCCGAAGGTGAAGAAGTTCAGCCCGGTCAGCCGCTCGCCACAGTCGAGGCGATGAAGATGGAAAACATCCTGCGCGCCGAGAAAGAAGCGACAATCGCCAAAATCAACGCGGCAGAAGGCGAGAGCCTTGCGGTCGATGCGGTGATTTTGGAGCTGGAATAGTCAGGTCGTAACAGCTGCCAGCACCTGCCGCGCCAGCGCATCGGGCGTGTCGGTGTGTGTGTCCACCTCTAGATCATATCCAATTCCTTGGTGCAGTCGCGGGCTCTGTTCTCGAGCCAGACCGATGATCCGGTCGCCCCGCTCACGTTCGCGGCGCTCCAACTCCGGTAATGGTGCATCGACTTTAACAACAAGGCATGCACCGCCAAGCCGCTGGCGATAGTCTTCGATTTCGTCGTTTTGCGCCACTTCATCAACGACCACATTGAATCCGGCGTCAGCCAAGTGTCTCACAAGGCCGCGCATCTGGCTCAGCAAGTTTTCGCCTGCAGGACCGTTGCTGATCTGCGGCAGGCTTTCGCCCTCGCGCTCTATTTCGGTCACAGGAAACCACTCGCGATCAAACTCGCTGCCCTCGGGCAGCATGGCGACGAAATTGTCCATCGCCATATGCAACCAGATGTCGTCACTGTATTTCTGGATGGCCTTGGCGAGAGTGGTCTTACCCGAACTGCTCACACCATTGAGAATGATGACCTGACCGTTCGAACTCATTGCTCTTCCCCCACCATCGCCACCGCTCTGATCCAGCCAGCGCTCGCCCGCTCGATCTTCACCGGAAAGCAGCTGAAGGTGAAGCCGTGAGTGGGCAGGCTTTCCAAGTTCGTCAGCTTCTCGATCTGGTAATAGGGGCGAATGCGGCCCGCCTTGTGGCCTTCCCAGATAATCGACGGGTCGCGGTTTTCGGCCCATCGGCGCGCAGTGTGACTGAACGGTGCGTCCCAACTCCAAGCGTCGGTGCCAACCACTTCGACGCCACGCTCGGTCAGCCATAAGGTTGCCTCTGCGCCAAGACCGACGCCCTGATCGGTGAAGTTGTCGGTGCCGTAAACCGCACCTGATTGCACCAGAACGATGTCGAGCGGTTGCAACTCGTAGTCGATCTTTGCGAACGCGTCCTCGACCTCTGCGGCGCTGACCACATGGCCATGCGGCATGTGCGAGAAATCGAGCTTCACTCCGGGGCGGAAGAAACGATCAAGCGGCGCCTCGTCGATACTGGGGGCTGGGGCCGCGCCTGCATCAATGGTCGAATGGTAGTGCCACGGCGCGTCCATGTGCGTGCCGTTGTGGGTCGAGAGCTCTAGCATTTCGACCGCCCAACCTTCGCCATCGGGCAGGTCGGTTTTCTCCAGACCCGGGAAGAACATCGCGATCTGTTCCCACGTGTCCTGATGGGTCATGTACGTGACTTTGGGCCGCATCACCTCGGGATCGGAAATCACATCATTGGTGATCGGGATCGAGAGGTCGATGAAGCGGGTCATGCAAGCTCACCATCCAGAAATGCGGCCACATCATCGAGCGCAACGTCGCGCGCTAGATAGGCCTCGCCAATTCCCTTGAGCAGCAGGAAGGGCAGGGTGCCGCCTTCCATTTTCTTGTCGTGGCGCATGTGATCGACCAGCTTGGCACCGTCGCAGTTCATACCGAGGTCTTTGATCTCTGGTGGCAAGCCTGACGCGGCAATTGCTTGAGCGGCGCGGCCAGCGTCTTGCCCCGTCATCTCACCCCGCCGCACCGAATATCGTGCTGCCAGCACCATGCCGAGCGCTACGGCTTCACCATGAAGAAGCCGATCCGAGAATCCCGTCTCCGCCTCCAATGCATGACCGAAAGTATGCCCGAGATTGAGCAAGGCGCGCACGCCGCTCGTCTCGCGCTCATCGTCAGCAACGATGCGGGCCTTTGCGGCGATGCTGGTCGCAATAGCGTGCGTAAGCGCCTCCGGTTTGCGGGCGAGCACTTTCTCTCCGTTGGCCTCAAGCCATTCAAAGAAACCCGCATCGCCCAGCAATCCGTATTTGAGCACTTCGGCATAGCCAGCGCGCATTTCGCGATCGGGCAAGGTGTCCAGCGCCTGCGTATCAGCGAGCACCAGCGAGGGTTGGTGAAATGCCCCGATCAAATTCTTGCCAGCGCGCGTGTTGATCGCCGTTTTGCCACCGACCGAGCTGTCGACCTGCGCCAGCAAGGTGGTCGGGATCTGGATGAAGCCGCATCCACGTTTCAGGATGGAGCAGGCGAATCCAGTTAGGTCGCCGACGACACCGCCGCCCAGCGCGATTACCTTGTCGCCGCGTTCAACACCGTGCTCGAGCATCCAGTCGGTCAGCTTCTCAAGGCTTTGCCAGCTCTTCGAGATCTTCCCCCGGCGCAACCTCATAAAGCGAGACAGTCTTGCCAATCGCGGCCAAGCCCTTGACCAAACGATCCCCCTGCAAGGCCCAAGCGTTGGCGTCGGCTACAACCGGAACCACCGATTTGCGCAGGAAGTCACCGGCAAGTTCGCCTGCGCGTTCGATAAGGCCGCTGCCGACCAGAACGTCATAGCTTCGGCCACCGAGGGCGACGTTGATTTTCGTGCTCAAGACAGGTGACTTTCAATCGCTTCCAGAATGGATTTGGCGGTGTCCGAATGCGGCGAATCCACACTGACCACTCTGACATGCGCCTGCGCGTAATGCTCTTTGCGTTCATTGGCGAGACGGGTGAGAATTTCCTTCGGATCGCCGCTTTTCAACAGCGGGCGAGTATCGCGCCGTGATGTGCGTTCAACCAGTGTTTCGATGTCGCAATCGATCCACACGGCGATAGCCTTTTCCAGAATGAGCGCCCGCGTCTCCGGATCGACAAATGCGCCGCCTCCTGTCGCGATGACGCCGTGTTCCTCCTCCATCAAGCGGGCGATCACGCGTCGCTCTCCGTCACGGAAATACGCTTCCCCATGCTCTTCGAATATCTCGGCAATCGTACGCTGCGCCGCGTCCTGAATTGCGTCATCGGCGTCGATAAAGGAGCGATCGAGCATAGCGGCAAGGCGGCGCCCGACAGTCGACTTGCCAACACCCATCAGCCCCACGAGCACAATCGGCCGGTCAATCCGCCGGGAAATGCTCGCCAAAGCGCTTTCATCAAAAGTGGCCTGCTGGGTCATTGCCGCATGGCCTATAGATGGGCTAAAGCGCGCGCAACATGTCAGATCAGCCCCGCACCGACCTTTCACAGTCCGTTTCAGAGATTAAGGCCGCCGCGCGGCCCGCAGGTGATGTCGCCCGTTCCGAGGGTTTTCGGAAGCGACTGCCCTACTATGCTGCAGCGGCGATCGTCGTTATTTGCACGCTTGCCTGGATTGATGGCGGGGAGGAACCTTTGCATCCGATCACACAATCAGTTGATCTGACGAACAAGGCTGAGGGAGCGTAAGAATGCGTCGTGCATCGTTGCTGGCCAGCGCCGCTGGCCTTGGTCTGATCGGAGCGGCCAGTGCATTTTTGGTTGCTGGCAGCCTGACGGCGCAGCAATCGCCTGAATCCATTTTGCCGCCAGGGTTCGAAGATCCGGCGCCTGCTCCCGCACCAGCTCCCGCTCCTGCGCCGGCTCCGCCGCCTTCGTCGCGACCCATTGTGCCGTCACCGGGCGGCTCGACGCCATCGGACGGCGGTGGATCGTCGCAAGGTGCCGATGGTGACGAACCTCGTGCATCCGAAAGCGACCTTTCACGCATCCCCACTGCCGAAGAGCTCGAGGCGATGTCGATTGACGAGCTTGATGATTTTCTTGGTCTGAAACCTCGGTTTGATATTCCGCCAGCGGCGCGCCGTTCGCTTTCGCAAGTGGGTATTCTGAGCCCTGAAGAGGGCGGATTGCCCATCGGCTCGCTGGGTGAACAACCGCCGGAATTGGTCCGCGCAGCGCTTTCCGGCACCAAGGGACCTCTCGTTTCGCGTTGGGGCCACATTATGCTCCGCCGCGCTTTGTCGAGCCGCTTGAAATCACCGGATGGAATGCGCCCGGCGACATTCGCGGCTCTGCGCATTGGTGTGCTCAACCGGATCGGCGAATTTAGCGCCGCCCGCCGGATTGCGCAGGATGTAGACACCGGCAACTGGAACAAGCCGCTGATGAATCAGGCCATGCGGGCTTATCTGGGCGCTGGTGATCTGACTGGTGCTTGCCCGGCCGTTCAGTTTCGTGGGTCTGACCGCGAAGATGCACAATGGGTGATGTGGCAGGCAATCTGCGCTGCCTATGCTGGCGAATCTGCCTTTGCCGGATCGCGCTTGAACAAGGCGCTGTCTGACGAGATTGCTCCCAAAGTGGATATTCAACTCGCGCAACGATTTGCAGGCGCAGCTGGCCGCGCCCGCCGCGGAGCGAATGTGGAATGGGACGGGGTCGAGAAAATGACTCCATGGCGTTTCTCGCTTTCTTATGCAGTTGGCGAAAACGTACCGGATGGATTGATGGATGACCTGCCGCGTTATTATCATTGGGCAGGGGCAACATCTCCTGCGGTATCGCTCAGCAAGCGTGCCGAGTTTTCTGTCCTCGCTGCACGCGAGGGCATTCTCTCGTCCAAGGCGATGGTGGAGCTCTACAGTCAGATTTACGCCGATAGCTCGATCGATGGCGAAGCCGCTGATCGTGCCTCTCGCTTAAGAACCGCCTATGTCGCCAGCGATCCAGCTGCTCGGATTTCGGCCATGCGCAGGCTTTGGGGGACGCTGGACGACGAAACCGAGCAACCCGATTACGCCGCCAGCATTATGACCGCTTACGCAGCAGCGCGGATTGCTCCTAATGAGCAGTATCAGACCTACGCCGATGAGCTGATTGCCTCGATCCTGACTGCGGGTCTTGATCGTGACGCAAAGGCTTGGGCGAGTATTGTCGAGCCGGGCAGCCTTGGCTGGGCCTTGATTGCTCTTTCCGATCCGGAGGCGGGTAGCGCCAGTGCGGACTCAGTTTCGACTTTCATTGGAGATGATGAGAGCGAGGAATATCGCAAATCGGCGTTTCTGATCGCGGGCTTGGGGGGATTGGGCCGGATTAACGCCTCTCAGCTTTCCGATCTTGCTTCCGATGTTGAATTCGACCCTTCGCAGCAGAGCCGTTGGACCCGAATGATTGTGCGCGCCGCCGAGGTCGAGAATGCGGCCATGGTCGCAATTCTGGCGGGTCTTGGCATGCAAGGCGATGATTGGGACAAAATGACGCCGCTTCACCTCTATCATATTGTGAAAGCGCTGAATGACGTTGGTCTGGGCGCCGAAGCCCGGATGATTGCGGCTGAAGCAGTCGCAAGGGGCTGATCCTGATGTCGGCCTCAACGCAGGCCTTTCTGGACATGCTCGCGGCGGAAAGAGGCGCTTCGGTCAACACGCTTGCAGCCTATCGCCGTGATCTGGATGGAGCTGAACAGGCGATCGGCGATCTCGCAAAAGCTCCGCGTGCCAAGGTCGCGCAGCTGACTGGCGTTTGGGCTTCGCTTGCTCCGACTACCACCGCTCGTAAGGCATCTGCTTTGCGCCAATTTTTCGGGTTCGCAGTTGATGAGGGGTGGCGTGAGGATGATCCATCTGCGGCTTTGCCCAAACCGCGCACTCGACGGCCGTTGCCGAAGGTCATGAGTCACCAACAGGTCGAAGCGCTATTCGAGCGCGCCGAATTGGAGGCCTCGAGTGGGAAGCCCACCGCGATCCGTCAGCTCGCTCTGTTAGAATTGCTCTATGGCTCGGGGTTGCGGGCGAGCGAGCTGGTTTCTCTGCCGGTCAGCGCGGTGCCCCGCGATGTTCCGATGCTGACCGTCATGGGGAAGGGCGGTCAGGCACGCATGGTTCCAGTGAGTGAGCGGGCGCGTGAAGCCCTTCAGCAATGGCTGGATGTACGGCCTACCGATCCACCTTCGCGGTTTCTGTTTCCCTCGCGCGGAGGAAAACATCTCACCCGGATAAGGTTGTATCAATTGCTCAAAGAGCTGGCGGCCCGCGCCGATCTTGATCCCAAGGGTATCAGTCCGCACGTTTTGCGCCACGCCTTCGCCACGCATCTGCTTGAGGGAGGGGCAGATTTGCGCGTGCTTCAGACCCTGCTCGGCCATGCCGATATCGCCACCACGCAGATCTACACTCATGTGGATGCCGCGCGTCTGGTAGAATTGGTCAATGCTAAGCACCCACTTGCCCAGATGCGCGCATCAGACTAGCGACACCCTATGATTTCCTACCTCGAATTCGAGAAACCGATCGCTCAATTGGAAGAGCGCCTGACCGAACTGCGCAATGTTGACGCCAATCAGGATGTCGATGTCGCCAGTGAGATTGAACGGCTTGAGGCGAAAAGCGCTGAATTGTTGTCGAGCACTTATGCGTCGCTGACTCCTTGGCAAAAGACGCAGGTCGCGCGGCATCCCATGCGGCCCCACTTTCGCGACTATGTCGCCCATGCTTTTGAAGACTTCATGCCGCTGGGCGGAGACCGGTACTACGGCGATGATATGGCGATTATGGGCGGCTTTGCCCGTCTGGGTGGACGTCGTGTGATGCTAATTGGCCATGAAAAGGGCCACGACACGCAAAGCCGGATTGAGCACAATTTCGGCATGGGTAAGCCGGAGGGGTATCGCAAAGCCATCCGCCTGATGGACATGGCCGGACGCTTTGGTCTGCCGGTAGTCACCTTGGTCGACACGTCGGGCGCGTTTCCGGGGATTGAAGCTGAGGAACGGGGCCAGGCCGAAGCCATCGCTCGTTCGACCGAAGCCTGCCTTGCGCTGCCCGTTCCGATGGTGTCGGTTATCGTGGGCGAGGGCGGTTCCGGCGGCGCAGTTGCCTTGGCAAGTGCGGAGCGGGTGCTGATGCTCGAACACGCAGTCTATTCCGTGATTTCGCCTGAAGGTTGTGCCTCAATCCTCTGGAGAACCTCAGAAAAGGCGCCTGAGGCCGCGCAGGCGATGAAGGTGACTGCACAGCATCTCAAACGCCTCAAGGTCATTGATCGCATTGTGAAAGAGCCCGCTGGCGGTGCGCATCGTGATCCCGAAGCGGCAGCGCGTAATCTCGGCAAAGCCATTGGCGAAGAGCTTGATGCGCTCACGGATCACTCGAGTGAAGTGCTGATCCGCATGCGCGAGGAGCGCTTCCTGCAACTCGGCGCATAAACCGAACGTCTTGCATCCCGTTACATTCAAGGGGTTGCTCGCAATCGGTAATTTCACGATAGTCGTCGCGGTAGGACATTCGCGCGACATTGTATCGCGCGCGCCGATCAGCGGGGAGACGTGACGATGGCAATTCAAACGCGCAAACTTTGGATTATGGGCGCTGCGCCCATGGCATTGGCCTTGTCAGGATGTCTTGGCGGCGGCGGCCCGATCCCGTCCGCTTCCACTCCGATCACTCAGTCAGAGGCGAAGCAGGGCGCTGAATATCACCCGCAGCTTCTTGCCGAATTTGGCGGCGCAATGAGCGGTCCCCAGGCTGCTTATGTCGAACAAGTCGGTAAGAATATCGCCGTCCATTCCGGTTTGGGCGATGCGCGGCAGACCTTCACCGTGTCCCTGCTCAACAGTTCGGTGAATAACGCTTTTGCCGTGCCTGGCGGCTATATCTACTCAACCCGTCAGCTTGTGAGCCTGATGAACAATGAGGCTGAATTGGCCGGTGTGCTCGGCCACGAAGTTGGCCACGTGGCCGCTCGCCACTCGCAGCGTCGCCAGCGTGCGGCGCAAAACAATCAGCTTTTGGGCATTGGCGGTGCAATTCTGTCGAGTGTGCTGCTCGGCAATTCGGGGCTTGGCAACACGCTTTCTCGCGGCCTTATGCAGGGTTCTCAAATGCTTACGCTTAGGTTTTCGCGTAAGCAGGAATTGGAAGCAGATGATCTGGGCATCACCTATCTCACGCGTGCAGGCTACGATCCGCGCGCAATGAGCACAGTGCTCGCCAGCCTCGCAGCGCAAAACTCGTTGGATGCGCAATTGCAGGGACGCAATGCGACCGTGCCGGAATGGGCATCAACGCACCCCGATCCTGCCAGCCGTGTACAAACAGCGCGGGCAAAGGCTGAAGGTCTCTCTGGCGGCGTGACCAATCGTGATACATTCCTCAGTCGTATTGACGGGATGCTTTATGGTGATGATCCCGCGCAAGGCGTGATCGAAGGCAGTCGGTTTATCCACCCGGATCTGCGCCTGTCATTCACTGCGCCCCAAGGTTTTTACATGGTCAATGGCACCCGCGCGGTCAGCATCAACGGCCAAAGCGGAAAGGCACAGCTGACGTTGGCGCCATATTCGGGCAATCTCGACACGTACATCCGCCAGCAGTTTACGGCGCTTGGCGGTCAGAACAGCCAGCTTGCTCCGGCGAGCATTCAGCGCACCAGCGTGAATGGATTGAAAGCGGCCTATGGCACTGCGCGCGTGAACAACAATGGCAGCCAAGTCGATGTGGTGGTGTTTGCGTATGAGTTCGCAAGCGACCGCGCTTATCACTTCTTGGCCATTGCGCCCGCAGGTAAGGCTGCGACGTTCAATTCCATGTTCCAGTCGATGCGGCGGATCTCTCAATCAGAAGCAGGCGCAGTGATTCCGCGTAAGATTGACGTTGTGACAGTGCCAAGTGGAGGCTCGGTTGCCAGTATGGCGCGGCGCATGGCTTTCAACACGGCGCAAGAACAACGCTTTCGCGTGCTCAATGGGTTGAGCTCAAGCGATACGGTACGCGCTGGGCAACGGGTTAAGATAGTGGTTCGCGGTCGCTAAGACGCATTCCATCCGGACCGTCACAATCCAAATTTGGATTGCACAAACAAAAAGCGGCGGGGAAACCCCGCCGCTTTCCGTTTAGTTAGCTTTGTCTTACGACTTAGCCAGCCATTTCGCTCGAAACTTTCGAGAAAGTGTCGCCGAGCTGGTTGCCGAGGCTCTGCATTGCAGTGATAGCAGCAACAGCGATAAGAGCAGCGATCAGGCCGTACTCAATAGCAGTTGCACCCTGTTCGTCGCGAGCGAGCTTGTTGAAGAATTTCATGTGTAGTCTCCTGGTTCAATCTTTGGTCTTCGATACCCGTGTCTGTCCAAAAGGAAGGACCGGACGCTGGATGAATAATTGAGAGCTATTGAAAAATTCCTAATTCGGACGCTTTCAAAACCCTTAATTGCCCATCGCAGCAGTCACTTTCTGCTCGACACCGCCCCAACCACCGGAGTTCGAGTTTCCAAGAGCTTGGAAACCCCCGACAGCCGCAAGCACGACGAGAGAAGCGATCAGGCCATATTCAACAGCGGTGGCACCGGAATTTTCGTTTCCAATGGTCTTTAGAAATTTCACCAAATTCATGGGGACACCTGTCACCTACGTTCCTGATGAAAGCTGAAATCGGCCCATCTTCTTAAGAAAAGGTTGATCTGATCGATAAGAATGGAAAAAAAACCGACATGAGCGGGAGCATACTCTGGGTTGTGGCGGGGGCATTGCGGCGTCCGGATGGACGAATCCTCATGCACCAACGGCCGCAAGGAAAGCATCATGCTGGATTGTGGGAGTTCCCAGGGGGCAAGGTTGAAAAGGCCGAAGTCCCTGTAAATGCACTGATTCGTGAGTTGAACGAGGAATTGGACGTTCAAATACGCGCAGATGGATGTGAGCCTGTTGCGTTTGCAGAAGAGCGGAACGGCGCAAGCGAGAGGCCGATTGTCATTCTCCTTTACAAAGTGGTCGATTGGTCAGGTGAGCCCAGAGCCTTGGAAGGAGGAGAAGTCGACTGGTTTGTGCCAGAATCGATCGTCGGACTGCACAAGCCGCCTCTGGATGAAGACCTGACAGAACTTTTGCTTAGGCAACTGTGATTTTGTGAGAGCCAAAACCCAAAACAGAGGTTGCCAAGTCATGCGTGCCCCCTTATGTGCCGCCTCTCTCGCGCGCCAGTAGCTCAGCTGGATAGAGTACCTGACTACGAATCAGGCGGCCGGAGGTTCGAATCCTTCCTGGCGCGCCAAAAAAGCCCACACCGCAAGGTGTGGGCTTTTTTGGTTCTTGCTCCTGTTCGATCCGAGCCGTGCAATCCCGTCAATCGTTCCTATATGAATGTAGGGACAACCTTTGCTGGCCCGGACTTCACCTGTTGAAGTGTGCAAATTTTGCATGGAACCGATTGAAGAGCTGGCGATTTTTATCCTTGGGATCACGTTAAGTAAGTGAAGGGCCAGATGCCGGGTCCATTTGCTTGCCTGGAATAGGCCGGTTTCGGCTACAGAAAGGTAATGCTATGAATTATATGCAGCACAATGATGACTTCGATCCGGACAACCCATTGAACAAACCTGACGTACCCGAGGACGTGCAAGAAGCGATCCGCACTTTGATTCGCTGGACCGGTGATGATCCGGAGCGAGAAGGATTGCTCGACACGCCAAAGCGTGTTGGCCGCGCTTGGCTCGAGTACTGCGCTGGCAATCAGGAAGATCCTGCGATCCACCTGAGCCGAATTTTCGAAGAAGTCGGTGGCTATGACGAGATTGTCCTTTTGAAGGATATTCCGTTCCAGTCCCATTGCGAGCATCACATGGCTCCGATCACAGGAAAGGCGCATATCGCCTATCTGCCCGACAAGAAGGTCGTCGGAATATCAAAGCTTGCCCGCGTGCTGCACGGGTTTGCCCACCGTCTTCAAGTGCAAGAACGCCTGACTGCTGAAGTTGCCGAGTGCATCTGGAATAATCTCGAACCGCGCGGTGTCGCTGTCGTGATTGAGGCAGAGCATGGCTGCATGACCGGTCGCGGTGTGAAGGTGCATGAGGTGGAAATGCTCACCAGCCGCATGATGGGCTGTTTCCTCGACGATCATCGCAGTCGCAAAGAAGTGATGAGCTTGATGGGCTTCTGATGGCGCGTTAGCTCTCTTCTGTAGGGAGAAGGTATGCGACATCTAATTGTATCACTGGGGGCGCTGGCACTTATTGGTGCCTGCGCCCCTGCTGCGTCTGAGGCCGACACCAATGAAGAGGGCACCACCTACCAAGTCTACTTCCTTGGCGGGCAGTCCAATATGGACGGCTATGGCTTCAACAAAGACCTGCCGGATGAGTTGAGCGGGGTTGCAGAGGATGTGCGCATCTTCACAGGCGAAGATGTCGAAGACGGTACCGAAGGCGGTGGCGAAGGCATCTGGGCTGCACTTTCACCCGGTCATGGCACTTTCTTCACGACTGACGGTGAAACCAATTCGCTCTCTGACAGGTTTGGCCCTGAGCTGACATTTGGCCGCGCCATGGCCAAGTCGTCAGACGGCAAGCGCATTGCCATCATCAAGTTCTCACGTGGAGGGACGGGCCTGATCCACGGTGTTTCGGGATACGGATCGTGGGATCCTGACTACGATGAGAAGAACAAGCGCAATCTCTACGATCAGGCACTAACCGCGATCACAAGCGCCATGGACGCTGGCGATATCGACGGTGATGGAAAGAAAGACCGCCTAGTCCCTGCGGGCATCGTGTGGATGCAGGGCGAGGCAGATGCGTTCGATAATGAAGACGCCAGCGCTAACTATGACACAAATCTCGCCCGGCTGATGAATCTGTACAGAGACGCGCTCGGAGATGAAGAACTACCTGTTGTCATCGGCCGCATTAGAGACTCTGGCGATACAGCCAGCACAAGTGTGATGGAGTTTTCACCTCAAGTCCGTGAAGCGCAGGCCCGCTATACCGAGAAGGACACTTGCGCAGCGATGGTGACTGCTAGCGATGACTTCGAGTTCATCGATGGCTGGCACTACCGCTCCGAGGACTACGTCGCGTTGGGCGAAGCATTCGCGGAGGCGATGAAGAGTCTGGAAGCCTCTTGCTGACATAAATAGGGCGCCGCAATCGGGCGCCCGTTTTTGAGGTGTTCTAGCTGATCCTACAGCTGACCAAGCATGTGCTCAGCGCTGGAAACGCGGAAGTCGCCGGGTTCTTCGACATTCAGCTGCGTAACGGTGCCGTCTTCGACAACCATGGAATAACGCTGACCACGCGTGCCCATGCCAAAGCCGGAGCCGTCCATGGTGAGGCCTACCGCTTCGGCAAAGTCACCATTGCCATCGGCGAGCATCGTGATGTCGTCCGATCCGGCAGCCGAGTTCCATGCACCCATAACGAATGCATCGTTGACGGCAGTGCCGACGATTTCGTCGACGCCCTTCTCTTTTAGTTCGCCTGCTTTTTGGACAAAGCCGGGCAGGTGAGCCGCTGAGCAAGTCGGCGTGAATGCGCCCGGGACGGAGAATAGCGCGACTGTCTTTCCTGCAAAGTAATCGCTTGACTGAACCTGTTGCGGTCCTTCGGCGGTTGCCTTCACCAGAGTCACGTCGGGAAGTTTGTCACCTACAGAAATTGTCATCGCTCATGCTCCTTTGCATCGGGGAATATGGGATCGGACTAAGTGCCTGCCGGTCACACATCAAGCCCGAAGTTCATGCTTAAGATGGCTTTACTCTCCACATTCAAGATTGGGTAAATCCCTCTGGGCAATCCTTCCCAACGCCGGTGGGGGCGAACCGATTTGGGTTAAGGAGAACAGGGACCATGAATAACAAGCGATCTATCGCTTTGGCAGCGACGCTTTGCGGCGCAATGACCATGCCAACGACAGCCGCAGCCAATCCGGCCATGCAGGAAGCAGAATCAATCCGCACGCTGGACATGATGCTGATGGCGACTTCTTTGCGGTGTCGCAAAGGAGTGGATGACTTCCGCGCTGAATACGACACGTTCAGCCGGCTCAATAAGCTGCATTTGACGCACGCAAACACAACGATGCGGCGCAGCTTGAACTCGCGATATGGCGTGCGCGGAGCGACGCGTGAGCTTGATCGTCGGAGCGTCAAAATGGCAAACCGCTTTGGCAATGGCCATCCTTGGATGGACTGCGGCGAGCTAAAGGAAGTCGCAGGCGAATTGGCCAAAGTGCATAGCCGCGCTTTCCTTGCCGACATGGCAATCCGGCTATTGACCCAACCCAAGGTCGCTTTTGATCTACCGTGACGGATAAAGGGCAGCGGTGCTGTCTCTTACCAAGCTGGAAATCTCGATCTTCTCTCCTCATATGAGGATATAAAGATAACTTTATATTTGCTTGTGGACGGGTCCCTCGCTAGGGCGCACCCAGAATTCATTCGCACGCCGAGATTTCACTCTAGGAGACTCCCCCATGGCAACCGCTGCCCTGACCCAAGAACATATCGTCAAAGACATTTCGCTCGCCCAGTTTGGCCGCGACGAAATCGCTATCGCTGAAACCGAAATGCCGGGCCTTATGGCTCTGCGCGAAGAGTATGCTGACAGCCAGCCTCTCAAAGGCGCGCGCATCACCGGTTCGCTTCACATGACGATCCAGACCGCAGTTCTGATTGAGACGTTGGTCGCGCTGGGTGCAGAGGTGCGCTGGGCCACCTGCAACATCTTCTCGACTCAGGACCATGCCGCCGCTGCAATCGCCGCTCAGGGGATTCCCGTATTCGCGATCAAAGGCGAAACGCTGGCGGATTACTGGGACTATGTCGGCCGCATCTTCGATTGGTCGAACGAGGCCGATCCGGATCTGACCGCCAACATGATTCTTGATGATGGGGGCGATGCCACGATGTTCGCTCTTTGGGGTGCGCGTCTTGAAGCGGGCGAAGAAATGCCTGCGCCGCAGAACGCTGAAGAGATCGAGATGCAGCGGGCGCTGAAAGCCTATGTGAAGGCGAAGCCGGGATATCTCACCCGCTCAGTCAAGAACATCAAAGGCGTTTCGGAAGAAACCACCACTGGTGTGATGCGGCTCTATCAAATCTCGAAGGCTGGCAAGCTGCCTTTCCCGGCGATCAACGTGAACGATTCTGTCACCAAGTCGAAGTTCGACAACCTGTATGGCTGTAAGGAATCGCTGGTCGACGCAATCCGCCGCGCAACCGACGTGATGCTGGCTGGCAAGGTCGCTTGCGTTGCTGGCTATGGCGACGTGGGCAAAGGCTCGGCCGCTTCACTGCGCGACGGTGGTGCCCGTGTGATGGTCACTGAAATCGACCCAATCTGCGCTCTGCAGGCCGCGATGGATGGCTACGAAGTTGTGTCCATGGACGAAGCCGTGAAGCGTGCCGACATCTTCGTCACCGCGACTGGCAACGAAGACGTGATCACCGGCGAGCACATGAAAGCCATGAAAAACATGGCGATTGTCTCGAACATCGGCCATTTCGACAGCGAGATCCAGATCGGCGCGCTCGACAACTATGATTGGAAAGAAATCAAGGACGGCACCGACATGGTGACTTTCCCTGATGGCAAATCGATCCTCGTCCTCGCCAAGGGGCGCCTTGTGAACCTTGGCTGCGCCACCGGTCACCCGAGCTTTGTGATGAGCGCCAGCTTCACCAACCAGACGCTTGCTCAGATCGAGCTCTACACGAAGTCGGACGAGTACCAGAACGACGTGTATGTTTTGCCGAAGCACCTCGACGAGAAGGTTGCCGCGCTGCACCTCGAAAAGCTTGGCGTTCAACTGACCCAATTGAGCCAGAAGCAGGCCGATTACATCGGTGTGCCGGCGGCTGGCCCGTTCAAGCCGGATCACTATCGTTATTAAGCCTGGCGCGCCTTTCAGGCGCTTCATCGATACAATATGGAAAGCCCTCGCATTTGCGGGGGCTTTTCGTTTGTGCCCCGTTGCATCGCGCAGGCGCAGAGCATAGCTGAAAGATATGCAAATCGCTCCCACTGCTCTGGCTGTCATTGGGCTGTTGCTCGCCGCATGGACGGTGGGCGCTGCGGTCGTGATGTTGCGCGCCAATGCCAAGGAAAGGCGTCTGAAATCGGCGCAGTCTGCATCCAAGCGGATGCAGCGCATGCTCGATGTCGCGCCAGCGATCCCGATGTTGGTGCGGGTCGACGGAAAAATTGAAGCGCCAGAGCGCCTGGCCCGCTGGCTTGGACTCTCGGAAATGCCAACATTTCTGAGCGAGCTTGAAGGCGCAAATGGCGAAGGGCTGACTTCGGAGCAGGTTTCTGCGCTTTCCAGCAATATCAACCTGACGCAGAAGAGCGCTGCACCGTTCAAGCAAGTGATCACATCACAAGAATCGAACCGTTCGCTTGTCCTGCAGGGCGCGCTTGCAGACCCACAGGTTTCGCCCGGCGGCGCTGCATTGGTTTGGGTGTTCGATTTCTCAGAAAGCGAAAGCGAGCTGTCGGATTTGCGCAGCGCGACCACGCGGGCAGAGCGAGACTTTGCCGCGCTAAGCAGCCTGATTGAGGCGGTGCCCGTCCCAATGTGGTTCCGGGGGGCGGACGCGAAGCTGCAATTGGTCAATCAGGCCTATGTCGATGCGGTGAGCGCTGCTGATGCCGCCTCGGTCATTGAGGGACAGATTGAGCTGCTCGAGCCCGAGAAAGGCCAAAGCGCGCGCGAAATGGCAAAAGCGGCTCTGGAAAAGCAGAGCAAATCGGAGCGCGTGGTGTCGGCAACCGTACACGGTGAACGCCGCAGCCTCCGGGTGAGCGACCTGCCGCTCAGCAATGATTCGGTTGCGGGATATGCCATCGATATCGAGGAGCAACAGGCGCAAGCACGGGAGTTCAAGGCCTATCGTGAGGCCCAGCGCTCGATGCTCGATCAACTCTCGGTCGGGGTGGCTCAATTCGACGACGAAGAACGGCTGACCTTCGTCAATCGCCCGTTCCGCAGGTTGTTTGACCTCAACACCGGCAGCATTGAAGAGCGCGTCGAGTTCGGTCGTTTCCTTTCCGATGCCCGTGAACGAGGCAAGACGCCTGAGGTTCGCGATTTCCCTGAGTGGCGCGGCGAGCATTTGGCGTGGTTTGAGGCTTCCGAAACGCAAGAGGAGCCGTGGCCGCTTCCCGGTGGCACGCACCTACGGATCGTCGCACAGCCGATGCCCGATGGCGGTCTGGTGATGATCGCCGAGGATCGCACCGAAAGCCTCGCGCTTTCGGCCACGCGAGACACGTTGCTGCGCACGCGCACGGCAACACTCGACAGCCTGTTTGAAGCGCTCGCCATCTTTGCGCCTGACGGGTCCGTCCAACTTTGGAACCGCACCTTTGCAGGGACATGGGGCCTGAAGCCGGAGTTCCTCGACACTCACCCAAGCGCGCAAGGGTTGCTCGATGCCATCGGTGAGAACCTCGCAAGACCAAAAGAAGCCGAGACAATCGGCAAGGTTGTGCGCGCAGCCACACTCGATCGACGCGAAATGGGGGGCCGGATTGAGCTGAATGACGGTCGCACGCTTGAGTTTGCGGGCGTGCCTCTGCCTGATGGCAATGGATTGCTGACCGTGCTCGACATCACCGACTCGCAAAAGGCGGAGAAGGCGCTTCGTGACCGCGCTGTGGCACTGGAAGAGGCAGATGGCGTTAAAGCGCGTTTCCTTGCCAACATGTCCTACGAATTCCGCACCCCGCTCACATCGATCAGTGGTTTTGCCGAGCTGCTCAAGAGTGGCGCCGCAGGCGATATGTCAGATCAGGCCGGCGAATATGTCGATGCCATTCTGAGCGCAGTCGAGCGCCTGACCGATCAGGTGGAGAACGTGCTTGATATGTCGCAAAGCGAAGCGGGACTGCTGCCGATTACCAAGGAAGAGATCGACCTTCTCAAATTCCTGACCGGCCTTGTACGAGAGCGAGAACAGGCCATCATCTCGGCAGGACTCGGGCTCGACCTTAAAGGACGGCGTGGGCGCATGGCCAATGCCGATCCCCGCCAGCTGTCTCGCGCCGTCGGCAACCTACTCGACAACGCGATCGCCGGTACGCCCGAGGGCGGCAAAATCCATATGGAGATACTCACACCGGAGGCGGGCGGTATCTGGAGTGCAGCGTTTGTCGTTTCGGACAATGGCAGCGGCATGCCTGCGGATGAGTTGGCGCTTGCACTGGATGGCTCTGGCAGTGGTGAAGACGGTTCGGGTGAGCGCCGGCAAGGGCTTGGTATTCCGCTCGCCAAGCAGCTCATCGAGGCGCATGGCGGGAAGCTGGAGCTGACCAGTGAGGAAGGCGTGGGCACCGCCGCGATTATTCACTTGCCATGAGCGATACCGAGCTGCCCGATTTGAATGCAATGGGAGAATTCGGGGCGCGCATCGCGGATCTATTGCGCCCGGGTGACGCCGTCGCATTGTCGGGCGGTCTGGGCGCGGGCAAAACCACGTTGGCGCGCGCGATTATCGCCGCACTTGGCTACACCGAAGAAGTGCCATCCCCCACATTCACGATCATCGAAACCTATGATGCTCCGCCGCTTCGCGTGCCGGTTGTCCATGCCGATTTCTACCGCTTGGAAGACCCAAGCGAGATCGAAGAAATCGGCCTGGATGATTATCGCGATGGCGCTGCCCTGATTGCTGAATGGCCCGACCACGCCGGCGGGTTCGAGCATGAAACCGCTTGCCTCTCGATCCTGTTGGAAAGCCACGGCAATGGCCGCTTGGCGATTGCGAAGGGCGGTGCGGATTGGCTAGGGCGAATGCCATGAGCGATTTGCCTTCTGGTATGCAGCAATTCCTTGCCAAATCTGGTTGGGACGATGCCGAAATCCAGCCCATTCCCGGAGATGCTTCCTTCCGGCGTTATTTCCGTCTGCATTGTCCGGGCGATATCGGCGCCATGCTCATGCATGCTCCGCCACCGCATGAAGACCCTGTGCCGTTTCTTGAGGTCGCGGAGTGGCTGTCAAAGAACGGCATGCGCGCGCCAGCAATCTTTGCCAGCGATGCGGAAAAGGGCTGGGTGCTGACTGAAGATTTTGGCCATGATCGCATGCGCGATTGGCTGGATCTGAATCCTGACGGTGAAGAAGCGGCTTACTCAGCAGCGATTGATGCTTTGGTGGAATTGCACACAAAGCCCGGTGGGCCATTCGCGCCCTATGACATGGCAACATACAACCGCGAGCTGGCGCTGTTTACCGAATGGTACACGCCTGCCGCCGGTCTGGAGGTGGACGTTGCGGGCTTCGACGCCGCTTGGGAACAAGCGCTTGCGCCGTTGGCGGGAGAGGATGGCCGCACGGTAACGGTCCTGCGCGACTATCACGCAGAGAATATCATGCTCCTCAATGGCTCGCCCGATGCGCCGCAAGGGCTGATCGACTTTCAGGACGCGCTGGTTGGGCATCCGGCTTACGACATAGTGTCCTTGCTGCAGGATGCGCGGCGCGATGTCTCTGAGGAGCTCGAGGCAGCCATGCTGGCACGGTATGTCGAGCGCGCCAAACCGGGCGACAACTTCGCGGCCAGCTACGCTCTGCTGGGCGCGCAGCGAAACGCCAAGATTGTCGGCATCTTCACGCGCCTGTTCAAGCGCGATAGCAAGCCGCGCTATCTCGATATGATCCCGCGCGTCTGGAATGCGATGGAGCGCGATTTGAAGCATCCGGCGCTTGCTCCGGTGGCTGAGTGGTTCACGGCGAATATCCCTGACGAACTGCGCAAAAGCGGCGGGGGAGCCATCGCATGACAACGCTCGCCAGTAACACCGCTATGGTGATGGCAGCGGGCATGGGCAAACGCATGCGTCCGCTCACGGCGTCCATGCCCAAACCAATGGTCCGCGTTGCTGGTAAGCCATTGATCGACCATGCGTTGGACCGGCTGGGCGAAGCGGGCGTCGCGCAAGCGGTGGTGAATGTCCACTACCTTGCCGACGCGCTGGAAGCGCATGTTTCCGAGCGCAATGCGCCAAAAATCATCATCTCTGATGAGCGCGAGGAACTGCTTGAAACCGGCGGCGGTATGGTGAAGGCGCAGGAGCATTTGCCCGACCCGTTCTTCTGCCTCAACGCGGACAACATCTGGCTTGATGGCCCGCGCGACGCATTCCACGACCTGTCGCGTCGCTGGAACCCCGATGAAATGGATGCGCTGCTTTTGGTAGTGCCGCATATGCGCGCGACCAATTTCAACGGCACAGGCGATTTCTACATGGACGGCAAAGGCCTGCTCTCGCGCCGCAAACCGGGTCTGATCGCGCCGTTTATCTATACCGGTATCCAGCTGGTCTCTCACCGGCTGCTGCGCGACGCGCCTGAGGGCAAGTTTTCGACCAACATCCTTTGGAACCGCGCGATAGAGGAGGGCCGTTTGTACGGCGTATCCTTCACCGGGCAATGGTTCGAGGTCGGCACGCCGGACGCCATCGCCCCCACCGAATACGCGTTGCAGCGTGGGTGAGAAGAACGCACCTGACGTTTACTCGATAGCCGCCCATCGCGGGTTTGCCGATGCGCTGGTGGCCGGATTGGTGCCGCGCTATTCTGATGGCGAGTTGGGCCTCGCGCGGCTCACATTGTTGGTCCCCAGTTCCCGTGCCGCGCGGACCATTTCCGAAGCTTTCATCCGTCATTCCGGGCAAGGTTTGCTGATGCCGCGCATGGTGGCGATTGGCGATCTTGATCTGGATGAGGCTTTAGGCAGTTTGCTTGATCCCTTGGGTGCCAGCGATATTCCTCCAGCGATTGAACCAACGCGGCGTTGGCTCGAGCTGGCGAACATCCTCGAAGGCGAGATGGCAGACCTGGGTAAACCGCCATTACGCGCGGCGGCGCGGCTGCGGATGGCGCGCGATTTGGCGCAGACGATGGACCGCTTGCTTGTCGAGGAGAAGACACCGGAAGACTTGATCGACGGCAAGATTCTTGACCTCAAACCAAATCTCGCGAAGCACTGGGACGATGCGATCCTTCTGTTTGCACGCGTGCAGGTGAAATGGCGGTTCTGGCTCGAAGAAAATGAGCGCGTTGACGCGGCGACGCGCCGCAACTTGCTGTTCGATAGAGCGAGCAAGCATTGGCGTGAAGAACCGCCGGCGACGCCTATTGTCGCCGCTGGTGTAACCAGTGCCGCGCCAGCCTTGGCGCGCATGCTGCGGGTGATTTCGGAGCTTCCAAAGGGCGCGGTTATTCTGCCTGACCTAGACCTGTCGATGCCTAATGAGGCGTGGAGTGAGTTGGGGCAGGCCGGAGCGAGCGATACGCCTGATGGCGAAACCTTCGGCAAAGCCGACGCGCTGACCCATCCGCAATATCACCTCAAACTGCTGCTCAACCGCATGGGCATCAACCGTGAGGAAGTGCGGCATTGGCACCGCAAGGGTGCCAGCGCCGCGCCGCCTGAACGGACCCATGCAATCAGCTCGCTGTTCTTGCCGCCCGAAGCGAGCAAGTCATGGGTCGATCTGCCCGCCGAGAAGCGCAGGCTCACCGGCGTGCGCTTGATGACAAGCGCCACGAGTGACGAGGAAGCGCAGGCGATCGCACTGATGGTTCGCGAGGCGCTCGAAGTGCCCGAAAAACGTGTCGCTGTTGTCGCCGCCGACCGGTCACTCGCACGGCGCGTGGTGCAGCATTTGTCGCGCTGGAACATCACGGCGGACGATTCCGCAGGGCGTCCGCTAACACTGACACCAGCAGGACGGTTCTTCGGTTTGCTCGCAGAGATTACGTCCACCGGCTTTGATTTGCCATGCCTGATGGGGGCGCTGGGTCATCCGCTTGTCCATTCGGCCAATTCTGAAGACCGCCGCGAATGGCTCTCTCAATTGCGCCGGTTTGATCGCGAACTGCGCGGACCGACACCAGCTCCGGGGCCCGAGCCGCTGCGTGCAATCGCGCAAGAGGCGGGCGTTGCCGAGTGGTGGACACAGGTTGAGGAAACGCTTGCTCCTATTACTTCGCTTCCGGAATTCGTCACATTAGCTGATGCGCTCGACGCGCTGGCCACCACGGCAGAGGCGTTGGCTGGCGAGACCGTTTGGGCGCGCGAGGATGGCCGCGCACTTTCTTCCCTGGTCGAGGATATGCGGCTTCATGCACGCGCGGTTGGCACGGCGCTGGACCCCGCTGATCTCGCTGCGGTTCTACGAGACGCTATGGACGAAGTAGCGGTGCGGCCACCCTATGGCGGCCATCCGCGCGTGGCGATTTACGGTCTGCTTGAGAGCCGGATGGCGCGGGCCGATCTGGTCATTTGTGGTGGGCTGAATGAGGGCACGTGGCCACAACCACCGAGCCCTGACGCGCTCCTCGCGCCGCCTGTGTTGCGCGCCATGGGCGTGCCCGGCGCAGAACTCCGTATTGGCCTTTCCGCGCATGACTTGGCCGGTGCACTGGGCGCACCTGAAGTGGTCTTGAGCCGTGCGCAACGGGACAAGGACGGGCCGACAATCCCTTCGCGATTCCTGTTGCGTGCCGAGGCGCTTTTGGGCGAGCAGGTCAAAGACCACCAGGAAGAGGCCACCCCCGCGATCCTGCCCCATCTCGACCGTGATGTGCCGGCAGCCGAGCCTTATGAACAACCCAAGCCGAAGCCCGCGCCAAAGCTGCGCAAGGTCCGGATCAGCGCCACCGCTCTCGACCGGCTGCTGGGGGATCCGTACCAGTTCTACGCGCGCGAAATTCTTAAGCTGAAGAAGCTCGATCCACTGGCCGCTGACCCATTTTCCGATCCGGCGCTGCGCGGAACTTTGGTCCACGACATCCTAGACAAATGGCACAAGGCGCGGGTGGACACGCCGCACCTCGCAATTGTGCCCTTCGCTGAAAAGCACCTACGCGAAGAGCAGGTCCACCCGCTGTTCTGGGGCCTATGGCGCCCGCGTATTGTCGCTGCGCTGGACCGGTTCGAGCAATGGATCGACGAAGCCGCTCAGGAGGGTCGCGAGGTGCTGGCCACAGAGATCTGGGGCGACATGACGGTGGACGGGGTCGAGGTGTTCGGCAGGCCTGACCGGATTGATCGGCTGACAGACGGAAGCCTTGCGATTGTGGACTACAAGACCGGCAGCCCGCCAAGCGCGGAGCAGGTTGCGAAAGGTTATGCGCTTCAACTCGGTGTGCTTGGGATGATCGCCAATGCAGGTGGGTTCGAAAGCGTCAATGGCAACGTCAAAGGTTTCGAGTACTGGTCAACCGGCAAGGATAATGGAGAATTCGGCTACACTGACGTTCCGATGAAAATAGGCAAGAAACGCTCTGGCCTCCTGCCCGAAGAGTTCCTGCCCCGCCACGCCGACCGGCTTTCAGAAGCCATCACCAAATACATCAACGGTACTGCCCCGTTCACCGCAAAGGAGAACCCGGATTACCCCGGCTACACGGACTATGACCAGCTGATGCGGTTGTCCGAATGGTTCGTGGGCGAGATCGAGACCGACGGGGAGGGCGAGGCATGAGCAGCGCCGGTTCGGGCAAGGTCTTTCCGCTGGCGGGGCAACAGCGCGACGCGGCCAATCCGCGCGACAATGTGTGGCTGTCGGCATCGGCGGGTACGGGCAAGACTCAGGTACTCTCAGCGCGAGTGCTGCGCCTGCTGCTGCGTAAGGGCGTGCATCCTTCGCAAATCCTCTGTTTGACCTTTACCAAGGCTGGCGCAGCGGAGATGGCAAATCGCATCAACGCCGTACTGGCGCGTTGGGTTCGGCTGGATGACGGAACGCTGGGTAAAGAGCTTGGCTATCTCGGTGCCGAGGTCGATGATGCCACGCGGGCAAGGGCGCGAACGTTGTTCGCCAGCGTGCTCGATTGCCCTGGCGGCGGTCTGCGCATCGATACGATCCATGCCTTCTCGCAATGGCTGCTGAGCAACTTCCCCGAAGAAGCCGACATGCCACCAGGTGCGCGCGCAATGGAAGATCGCGAACGCGAATTGCTGGCGCGCGAAGTGCTGTCCGACATGCTGAGCGAAGCGGAAGCAACACAGGACACCCGCATTCAGGACGCCGTTAGCCTGTTCACGCAGCGCAAGGATCCAGACGCCTTGCGCCAATGGCTACTGCGCTGCGCCGACCATCCCGAGATGTGGGAGGGTAAAACCGGCTGGCAGACGCCGATGGACGCGCGTGTACGTCAGGTCTTGGGAATCCCGACCGATGCGGATGAGGGGTGGGCCACCGAGGCGCTGCACCCTGATCTGTTCCCCGATGGACAGCTCAAACAAATGCTGCCGCTTATGCAGGAATGGAAAACGAAAACGGGGGCGGCGACCGCAGACTTCATTCCAGTCTGGTTAGCTTTCGCCGCTGAGGATCGTCCGCATCACGTCGAGGGTTTCTTCAAGACTGTTCTCAAAGCCGACGGCGACCTGCGGAAGATGGATAAGCCATCTCGGGAAGAGCCGAGGCTGCCCGAATGGCAGAAGGAAGTGGCTGAGGCCGTCGCACTTCACAAAGACCGCCTTGCGCTGCTCGATCTCGCGCAACTCCTCACCGCAGCTTTCGAGGCCGGCCATGCATTTGCCCGCGGTTGGAAGGAAGCCAAACGCGACGAAGGTTTGCTCGATTTCAGTGACCTGATCCGCAAAGCTGCGCATCTACTCAAGGGCAACATCGCCTCGGATTGGATTCGATACAAACTGGATCGCGAGTTCGATCATATCCTGATCGACGAAGCGCAGGACACCAACCAGTCGCAATGGGACATTGTCGAGGCGCTGATCGACGATTTCTTCAGCGGTGAAGGCGCGGCGGGAGACAAGCTGCGTACCATCTTTACCGTGGGAGATTACAAGCAGGCGATCTTTGGCTTTCAGGGGACCAGCCCAGAGAATTACGAGCGCGCCAAGATCAAAATCGCCAAACGTATCAATGACGCGAAGGCAAATGCGCTGGAAATGCGCGACAACCGCCTGATCCCTAACTGGAGCGAGCTTGATCTAGACCGATCCTTCCGCACTTCCAGTCCGGTGTTGGGCTTTGTGAACTCCGCCATCGATGCGTTGGGATACGAAGAATTTGGCCTCCCGAAAAGGCCTGAAGCGCATGTGGGCGAGGAGCGGCCTGGTCTAGTCGCCCTTTGGGAAGTCGTGCGTGGTGGGGCGGCTGAAGAAGAGAGGCCCGAAGGCGAGAAAGGCTGGCTTGCCAAGCATGACACAGTGCTCGCGACCAAGATCGCGCAGCAGGTGCATCAATGGGTGAAGGGCGATGAGCCTTTCATTCTCGCCAAGGGTGACAAGCTGCGCCGCGCGGGGGCGGGCGATATCATGGTGCTGGTGCGCAAACGCCGTGAGCTTGCGGCCCAGATCGTCGCACAATTGCACGCACGCGGTGTTCCGGTAGCGGGTGTGGACCGCTTGCGGCTTGGCGATCCTTTGGCGGTGCAGGACCTTCTCGCCGCGCTTCGCTTCGCCTCGCAACCGCTCGATGATCTTTCGCTCGCCAATTTGCTAGTCTCGCCGCTGATCGGGTGGACGCAGGACGACCTGCTAAAGTTTGCTCCTCGCGATAAGGATGTGAGGCTTTGGCACCATCTGCGCGACTGTGAAGCGCCAATAGTGCAAGAGACCTGCGATAAACTGAAACGGCTGCTGGCGCTGGCGGATTACGAGACCCCGCAGGCACTGCTCGCATGGCTCCTCACCGGCGAATGGCAGGGGCGAGCCAGGCTGATCGCGCGACTGGGGCGCGAGGCCAACGATCCGATTGACGAGTTGGTCAACGCCGCCTTTGCTTATGAAAGCGCGCATGTGCCCAGCCTTGCCGGATTCATCGAATGGTTTGATGCTGGCACCAGCGATCTGAAGCGAGACGCTGATGAGGCTTCAGGCCTTGTGCGGGTGATGACAGTGCACGGGTCAAAGGGTTTGCAGGCCCCGATTGTGATCCTTGCCGATGCCGCCGGAAAGCCAAGTGATGGCGGTGATCTGGAGCTTGATGACGATCCACTAGGGCAAGCGAGCGAAGATGACCCAGCACTCAAAGTACCTTTGCCCAAACTTGCCTCTGCTGAGCAAAAGGGCCGCGTTGAAGAGGCCAAGGAACACAACACTGTTGCGGAGATGCAAGAGCATTGGCGTTTGCTCTATGTCGCGATGACCCGGACAGAAGAGGCGCTGTTTATTGGCGGCTCGCTTGGCGTGAAGGAAAAGAACGGACCACATCCAGACAGCTGGTATTCGCGGCTTGAGCCCCTGTTTGCGGGGGAGCCTATCGACGATCCGGTCTGGGGCGGACGGCGCGAATGGGGTGCGCGGGCTGATCCAATTGTGCCGGGTGGCAATGTGGCACCGTCCGAGGCCAAGCCAACCCTACCTTCATGGGTGCGCACGCCGATTGGCCCAGAACCACGCCCGCCGCGCCCGCTTGCGCCGAGCGCTGCTGGTGAGGATACCGGCGCGGATGCCCCTTCTGCTCCGGAGAATGCAGCAAACGCTGCGCGGCGAGGGGTGCTGATCCACTCGTTGCTCGAACGGATGCCAGATGTTCCGCTTGAGGACCGTGCGCCGAAGGGAGAGGCATGGCTTCAGCGCCATGGCGCTGAGCTAAGCGAGTCGGCGCGCGGAGAAATTCTCGCCAGCGCTATCGCGGTGCTGGATCATCCCAGTTTCGCCGCCATTTTCTCTCCCGCAGCGCTGCCCGAAGTGCCATTGGCTGCGACGGTGGGCGGGGTAGTGGTGTCGGGTACAGTCGATCGTCTGCTGGTGACCGATGACGCCATCACTGTGGTGGACTTCAAAACCAGCCGTCGCCCGCCGCAAAGCGGCGATGCCATCCCTGTCGCAATCCAACGCCAGATGGCGGCCTATGCGGCGGCGCTCGAAGCGATCTATCCGGGCAGAGCTGTCCGCGCGGCTGTGCTCTACACCCAGACCCCGCAATTGTTCGAGCTGACCTCGGAGCAATTGGCGGCGCAAAAGAAGCATTTGGGCGATGAGCAGGAAAGCTATGCCCCGCTAAACCTCGATGCGTATTGAGTGGCGCGCAAATCACCCTAAATTGGCATCAACGAAAAGAAATCAGGAGAAGCCGTGATGGCCACCGTAAATGTAACCGATGACAGCTGGCAGGCCGATGTTGTTGACAGCGACAAGCCCGTTCTGGTCGATTTCTGGGCCGATTGGTGCGGCCCGTGCAAAATGATCGCACCCGCTCTCGAGGAAATCAGCGAGGAGCTGGGCGAGCAGGTCACCATCGCCAAGATGGATATCATGGAAAACACTGGCGTTCCGGCTGATATGGGCGTTCAATCGATTCCGTTGATGGTGCTGTTCAAAAACGGCGAAGCGATTGCGCGCAAGGTTGGGGCGGCGCCGAAAAGCCAGCTGAAAGAATGGCTTGAAGGCGAGCTCTCCGCCTAATTCTAAACTGACAAATGGGCGACAAAGTCGTCCCACAGGGCCGGGCTTGATGCGCCAATCAGGCCCGGTCTGCTGTTTTCATCGACGCGGTACTCGTTGCCATCGGGGCGTGCAGCTTTACCGCCAGCCTCGTTGAGCCACAGCACGCCCGCGGCATGGTCCCATGCCAATGTGCGTTGGAAGGTCGAGATATCATTCTCGCCGAGTGCCAATCGCGGATATTGCTCGGCAGCGCAGCGCGGAATGTCGGCCAGCGTGTAATGCGGGGCAATCTTGGCATCGACCTCCGCGCGCTCTTCTTCGTTGAGGAACAAACGGCTGATCGCTGCAATAGGTGGTCCTTCGCCCGTGGCGCGCGCCTTCACCTTCTCGCCGTTGATAAAGGCGCCTTCGCCCGCCTTGGCGTGGCACAGTCGATCTTTCACCGGATCGTAGAGCCAGCCTCCGACTGCCTTCCCAGCATCTGCGAGCGAGACGATGATCCCAAACGGTTCTTTTCCTTCGGTGAAGTTGGCGGTGCCATCTAGCGGGTCGATAATCCAGCATGGGCCGGAGAGTTTTTCGAGCACGCTTTCATCCGCTGCGACCGCTTCTTCGCCAACGATTTCGACACCCGGTGCCAGCTTTGTGAGTGCTTCTGAAAGGAACTGCTCGACCTCGCGATCAACGATGGTGACGGGGTCATCCTCACCCTTCATCTCAATCTCTTCCTCCGCCAGCGCGCGGAAGCGAGGCAGCATCGATCGCTGTGCGGCAAAACGGAAGAGGTCGCGGATTTCCGCGTCGAGTGGGCCAAGCTCGCTCACGACCGATAATCCGCATTGATCGAGATATATCCATGGGTGAGATCACAGGTCCAAACGGTCGCTCGGCCTGATCCAATTCCAAGATCGATGGCGACGTCGATCTGGCTCCCTTTCAAATGCTCAGCCACCGGGGCTTCATCATAGCCTTCTACCGGCAATCCATCGCGCGCAGCCCACACCCCGCCAAATGCGATGGAGAGTTTGTCCCGGTCTGCGGGTTCGCCCGCTTTGCCCACCGCCATAACCACTCGGCCCCAATTGGCGTCCTCTCCTGCAATCGCGGTTTTGACGAGTGGAGAATTGGCAACAGCCAATCCCACACGGTGTGCGCTGGCATCGTCAGCAGCGCCGGAAATGCCGATGGTGATGAACTTGGAAGCGCCTTCGCCATCGCGCACGACCAGTTGGGCCAGCTGCCGGTTCACATCGGTTAATGCCGCCGCAAAGGCGTCTGCGCCGGGGCTGTCCCACCCTTCGATCCGTGCGTTGTTTGCCTTGCCTGTGGCGAAGGCCAGCACTGTATCGCTGGTCGAAGTGTCGCCATCCACGGTGATGCAGCTGTAAGTTTCAGCATTCACGCAGCCAAGCAGCTCTTGCAGGAAAGCGGGAGCGACGTTGGCATCGGTAAAGACATAACCGAGCATGGTCGCCATATCGGGTGCTATCATCCCACTACCCTTGATAATTCCGCACAGCTCGACCCATGTGTCGCCGATCATGGCGGAAGCGTGCGCGCCTTTGGCGAAAGTGTCCGTGGTGGTGATGGCAAGCGCGGCGTCCTCCCATCCGCATGGTTCTGCGGTCAGGGCAGCTTCCACGCCTGCTTTGGCAATGTCTTGGGGCAAGGGAACGCCGATCACACCGGTTGAGGAGACGAGCACGTCGCTGGCTTCACATCCGAGACCGGCGGCGATCTGCGATTGGATCAATTCCACCGCCTGACGCCCGCGATATCCGGTGAAAGCATTAGAGTTGCCGGCATTGACCACTATCGCGCGCGCCGTCCCTGACTTTACCTGCTCGCGGCCCAATTCTACCTCGCTCGACGCGCAAGCGCTTTGCGTGAAGACGCCTGCGAGGGAAGTCCCCTCGGTCACTTCGATCAGAGTCAGGTCGGCGCGGTCCCAGTCCTTGTATCCCGCACGCACGGTGCGCAGCGTGACGCCTTCAATCGGCGGCATTGCGGGGAAGGGCAGGGCAAGCGGAGAGCGTTCGAGGTCCATGGGGCATCCCGTAAACGGCAAAGCGTGTCACCGCAATTGGCCGATTAAGCTCTTGTATAGGTGGTCACGGTCAGTAGGTTGATCACCATGAAAAACAGATATTTGCTTATTCCCGCCATTGGTTTGTACGCGGTTGCGCCTGCTTCCGCGCAGGATCGCACGGTCAACGAGGCCGTCAAAGGCACGATGACTCAAACGACGTTATCGTCGCCGCCACCTCCGCCGGTTTACATACCACCGCCCGCTCCTCCGGCGGCACCGCTTCCTTCACCGCCGCCGCCTGTGCCGTACGAAAGGACTACCGAAGTTGCTCAACCGCCAATCAGCGTGGCGCCGTCGAGGCCCCGCTATCCGCGTGATCCGCGTTTGACCAATTACAGGGAAGCGCTTCCCACCCAGGCGGATTACCCGATCTCATCTTGGCAGAACGACAGCGAAGGGACCGTACGTTACAGCGTCGATGTTGATGCTGATGGAGAACCTACGGAATGCACCATCGTATCGAGTTCCGGTGATGCGGCATTGGATGCGAAAACGTGTGAAATCATCTTGGAAAGAGCAGAGTTTTCTCCTGCGATGGAGGATGCCGGTACTCCCGTCGCTGGGTCGCTTGCCCGCAGCTATATCTGGCGCAAGCGCGAGCCGGAGATGCCCACGATGTCAGTTACATTCCGGTACCTGCACGATGCCGATGGCTCGAGCAAAGAGTGTGAACTGCTCAAGCTTGAGGGCGACGTTCCCGAGCGTATTCGCAAAGACATCGAGCGTGACATGGTCGATGGAAGCGGTTGTCCAAGAGGTATTGCGAGACGCGGCGTTCCCTATCGCGATCAGGACGGCATGCCGGTTGCAAAACGGGTCACCGTGTCATTCGATGTGAAGGTTGAAGAGCCCGGAGAATGACCGCTGATAGCGCATCTGCGCCCTTGAGGATTGTCGCTGGTTGCACCGCAGCCGGTTTAGCCCTGACTTTCGCGCCAAGCGTCCATGCGCAGGAAGTGAATTCGTCGTTGAACATTGACGATGTGCCGGTCGTCAATCCAGCTCCGCCACCACCTCCTCCACCAAGTCTGGCGAGCGGGGCGACACCGCGTAATCAGGCGCGATGGAACCGGCAGGTTCAGTACCCAAAGGATGCGGACTTTCTCGGTGAAGAAGGGACTACTCGTTTCAGGTTGACGGTAGGAGCCAATGGCCGGGTGACCGATTGCGCGGTAACCGGCTCGAGCGGGTTCTCAAACCTCGACAAAACCGCTTGCCTCTCCGCGCGACGCTATGCGCGTTTCAATCCCGCGCGCGATGATGCCGGAAATCCGACCATCGGCACATTCTCAAATCGCGTAGTCTGGAGGCATTCCACAGACGAGGAATACAAAGCATCAAACTTGGGTTGGCGTTATCCGACGGCGGCGAGAGAAGCTGGGCAGCAAGGACGCGTAGGTGCCGAGTTCAAAATCGAGCCGGACGGGACCGTCTCTAAGTGCATGATCACGGTCAGCTCTGGATCTTGGGTGCTGGACAAAGAGACGTGCGACAACATCAAGAAGATGAAGGGCTCATATGCGAGCCCAAGCGCCGATGGCACTTCGCCTGCCCGAACAATGAGGCGAGCAGTTCGCTGGGAGTTGCCGAATACAGGGAAGGCGGAGGGCAAAAAGCGGTCGCAGCACCTTCGATTGCAAGACCTGTCGTCAACCAAATGCCACTTCCATCTCCAACACCATTGGATTGGCGAGAGGAATGGGTCACCAGCTCTGACTATCCGCCGGAGGCATGGCGCAATGGCGAGTCTGGAAGCGTCGGATATACGCTTGAAGTGGATGCCAGCGGCAAACCCACCGATTGCACAGTAGATGGCGGTAACGCATCGGAGCTACTGCAAACGACGACTTGCTCGCTGCTGCTTAAGCGCGCGCGGTTTAAGCCTGCAGAGAACGCCGATGGCGACGTGGTCGCGAGTAAATACTCGGCCCGGGTGATCTGGTCGAAGCTGGAACCAGAGATTGTCGATGATTTCGCATTGAGCGTCACCTTTCTGAAAGGCGAGGATGGCGCGAGATCTGATTGCCGCGTTCTTGAGAAAGAAGGCGCTATTCCATCCGACCTGGAAAAGTCTTTTGAGGACAATCCTTGCGGCCGTAACAACCCCAGATTGAACGCACCCTACCGCAATGAGGCTGGCGTTCCGATTTCTCGGCAGGTGACGGTAAAGCTGAGTGCAGTGGTTGAAGACGCAGAACAGCCGACATCGGGCGATTAAGGTCACGCACATCAATTCACACTATGTGTGTGGACGTGGTGAGACTTAGTCCCTATCTGCACACGCAATGACACGTCATTTGTTCGCCTTTTTGGCCCTGTTGTCAGGCCTCGCAGCGCTCAATGCGCCTGCGCACGCGTCGATTGTCGACGCGATGGCTTGCGACACCAGCTTTAGCGCCAGTGCCAATGACGATGTGTCGGCAGAGCAAATCCCAGTCGATGCACCGCCAAGCTCCGCCAAAACCAGCACCGCGACCGAAGCGCCCCTTAGCGAGGCAACCTGCCCGCTCACTCTGCGCTTGCCCGTGCTGATGGGTATCGAGCGCGCTTACGAATAGGGTCTCCTGACGCTCGCGCCCTGTCGCGGCGCGGCGCTAAAATTGATTTCGTTTCAGCGGGCACAAGCGCCTGCATCTCAAACATATTTCGGCATTCTGTCCCGCTTTCGGGTCAACCGCACTTCAGGATTACATCCATGTTCAACGCCATCGTTAAGTCGATCTTCGGCTCATCCAATGACCGTTACGTCAAATCGCTCGGAAAAGTCGTTGCCCAGATCAACGCTCTTGAGCCTGCGATGCAGCAGCTTTCTGACGAAGCCTTGCAGGCGCAGACCGACAAGTTCCGCAAGAAACTGGATGATGGCGCCAGCCTTGAAGACATCCTGCCTGAAGCCTTTGCCACCATTCGCGAAGCTTCGGTGCGCGTGTTCGGGATGCGTCACTTCGATGTGCAGCTCATCGGCGGCATCGTGCTCCACCGCGGTGAAATCGCGGAAATGCGCACAGGTGAGGGTAAAACCCTGATGGCGACGCTCGCGGTTTATCTCAACGCGATCGAAGGCAAGGGCGTCCACGTTGTGACCGTGAACGATTACCTCGCCCGCCGTGACGCCGAAGACATGGGCAAGCTCTACAACTGGATGGGGCTGAGCGTGGGTGTGATCATCCCCAACATGGACGAGTTCACCAAGAAAGACGCATACAACGCCGACATCACCTACGGCACGAACAACGAATTCGGTTTCGATTATCTGCGCGATAATATGAAGCACGAACGTTCGCAGATGATGCAGCGCCCGTTTAACTTCTCGATCGTTGATGAGGTGGACTCGATCCTGATCGACGAAGCCCGTACCCCACTCATCATCTCTGGCCCGACGGAGGACAAATCCGATCTCTACCACGCGCTCGATGAAGTCGCGAAAGAGATCCCAGAGGATTGGTACGAGAAGGACGAGAAGACCAAGAACATCCAGCTGAACGAAGACGGGCTGGACAAGGTTGAGGCGATCCTGATCGAGAAGGGCCTGCTGGAAACAGACAACCTATACGATGTCGAAAACACGCAGGTGGTCCACCACCTCGATCAAGCGCTGCGTGCGGTGCACATGTTCCGCCGCGACGATCACTACATTGTCAAAGACGACAAGGTTGTGATTATCGACGAATTTACCGGTCGTATGATGGATGGCCGCCGTTGGTCGAACGGTCTGCACCAGGCTGTCGAGGCGAAGGAAGACGTGAACATCGAGCCTGAGAACCAGACCATGGCCTCGATTACGTTCCAGAACTACTTCCGCATGTATCCCAAGCTTGCCGGAATGACCGGTACTGCAGCAACCGAAGCGGCCGAGTTTTGGGACGTTTACAAGGTCAACGTGGTCGAAATTCCGACCAACCTTCCTGTCGCTCGAATCGATGAGGAAGACGAGTTTTACAAGAACACGATGGACAAGTTCAAAGCCATCGCGAAGACGATCAAAGAGCACAACGAACGCGGGCAGCCGATCCTGGTCGGCACCGTTTCGATTGAGAAATCGGAGCTGCTCAGCGAATTCCTCGACAAAGAAGGTGTGAAGCATGAGACTTTGAACGCGCGCCAGCACGAGCGTGAGGCGCACATCGTTGCTCAGGCAGGCCGCTTGGGTGCGGTGACCATCGCCACCAACATGGCCGGCCGCGGAACCGATATTCAGTTGGGCGGTAACGCTGATTTCCGCATCGGCGATGAGCTGATGGGCATGGAGGACGGCGCCGAAAAAGACGCCGCGATTGCCAAGATCAAAGAAGAGGTGAAGGCCGAGCGCGACAAGGTGATCGAAGCGGGCGGCTTGTTCGTCCTCGCCACGGAGCGCCACGAAAGCCGCCGGATTGACAACCAGTTGCGTGGCCGTTCGGGCCGTCAGGGTGACCCGGGTCTTTCACGTTTCTATCTGTGCCTCGAAGACGATCTGCTGCGCATCTTTGGTCCGGACACTTTGTTCGCCAAGATGATGAACTCGAACCTTGAGGATGGTGAGGCCATTGGTTCGAAGTGGCTCTCCAAAGCCATCGAAACCGCGCAGAAGAAGGTCGAAGGACGCAACTACGAAGCGCGTAAGCAGGTTGTCCAATACGACGACGTGATGAATGACCAGCGTAAGGTGATCTACGAGCAGCGCGGTGAGATCATGGACAGTGAAGTCGTCGACGATGTCGTTGTCGATATGCGCCACGACACGATCAACGCCCTCGTTTCCAACGCTTGTCCTCCGGGCTCGTACCCGGAGCAATGGGACATCGCGATGCTGAGTGAGAAGGTTGAGGACGTCTTCAACCTGCAACTGCCGTTTGAAGAGTGGATCGAAGAAGAGCAGGTCGAGCCGGAGCTGTTCGAAGAGCGTATCCGCGAGCAGACCGATGCGATGATGGACGATAAGATCGCCAAGAACGATCCCAGCGTTTGGCGCATGGTCGAGAAAGACGTGCTGCTCCGCCAGCTCGATTTCCACTGGAAAGAACACCTCGCCACGCTCGATGCGCTTCGTCAGGTGATCTGGATGCGCGGCATTGCCCAGAAACAGCCGATCAACGAGTACAAGCAGGAAGCTTTCGGCCTGTTCGAAACCATGCTCGACACGCTGCGTCAGGAAGTGACAAAAATCTTGTTCCGCGCCGAGCTTCAGGTTCAACAGCCGCAAGAACAGGCTCTGCCTGACCTGCCCGACTTCCTGACAGGTCACATCGATCCGCTCACTGGCTTGGACAATTCGGATGATGGTGATGGCTCGGCAGATCGCCCTGAACTTTTCGGCTCGCTCGCCGGAAGTCCGCGTGCGGCATCGGGGCCGGGCGGGGCAAACACCGATGATCCCTATGCCCACCTTGAGGTAAGCCGGAACAGTCCATGCCCATGCGGTAGCGGCAACAAGTACAAGCATTGCCACGGCGCAGCCAAGGCTACTGCGTAAGGTTTTGAGGCTGGCATGAAGGCGAGACCACAATGATTGGCGCCGTGCCGATCATGCTGGCGCTCGCCTTTCTGGTCACCGCGCTGCTCTATGCCAGCGTCGGTTTTGGCGGCGGCTCGACTTATGCGGCGCTGTTGGCGTTGTCTGGGCTGGATTACCGCTTGCTGCCGCTCGTTGCGCTGGCGTGCAATATCGTGGTGGTGGCCGGAGCAACTGTCCGGTTCGCGCGAGCCAAAGTTACTCCGTGGAAAGGGGCATTGCTGCTCACTGCACTGGCGGCACCGGCGGCGTTGGTGGGCGGCCTGATTCCGATAGAACGCGACTTGTTCCTCACGCTGCTAGGTGCGAGCCTTATCCTGACCGGCATCACCATGCTGATCCCAGTGCGCGAGGATGTGGCGGGTGAGCCGACTCGCTTTGCCAAGGCCATGCCCGTGATCGCCGCACCGATGGGCTTTCTTGCGGGCTTGGTCGGCATAGGCGGCGGCATCTTCCTTGCCCCGCTGCTCCACCTCACCCGCTGGGCCAGCGCCCGCGAAATAGCAGCAACAGCAAGCGTGTTTATCCTGATCAACTCGCTGTTCGGCCTTGCCGGACAAATGCTCAAACAAGGCCCTGCAGCCTTCGGCGGAGCCGTCGGCGCATCGCTGCCGCTGCTGGTGGCAGTGGCGGTTGGCGGTCAGATCGGCAGCCTGATGGCGTTGAAGGTCTTGCCGCTGAAGTGGATACGATGGCTGACTGCGGCGCTAGTTATGTTGGTTGGCGTGCGATTGTTGTGGGGATAATCAAGTTGGTCTACTGAAACTAGCGTCCAATATTTAGAAGGACTTGGAATGCTGCGATACTCAAGTCTTGCTGCTTTGCTAATTATGTCCGCACTCGGAAGCCCGTCGACTGCTGCCGAATACTATGGCGAATACGCCGGTTGGACAGTCGTGAAGACCGAAGACAGCTGCGGTATTAGTATGGAGTTCGATGGGCCGGGCGCGACCGCACTTACTCTGCTCAAATACCCTGATAGCAGGATCGGTATGGCGGTCGATAACTACAATTGGTCGGCAAAAGAAGGTGAGGCTTATAACCTGACATACGTTCTTAACGGCAATGCGTATTCGGGGAATTCAGTCGGAACGAAAAACGGTATCCGGCGTGGATTTATGGGCATTTTCCCAGCAAATTTTGCAAAAGACTTTGCCAAGGGTGACACGCTCCACATTTTCATGGGTGATACGCGCGTCGATCAAATGTCCTTAGACGGCACTGCCAATGCCATGAAAATAGTAGAACGATGTCTGGTGAAGGTTCGAGCCGAGATTGCTGCTGCGGAAAGAGAAAAAGCGCGCTTTGCGCATATTCCAAAGGACCCTTTTGCTTCTGAAAAGCCTGAACCGGTGCTGCCGCGACCGGTGAGGCCCTTAAATATCTCACGATGGGCTTCGCAAATTTCAAATAACTATCCAAGCACTGCTTTGCGGGAGAAATTACAAGGAAAGGTTGGGGTCACCGTAAGCGTTGGTGTGTTCGGTCGGGCTGAAAACTGTACTGTAGCTAAGAGCAGTGGGCATCAAGTGCTCGACGATGCAGCATGCCAAGGTATGCTTCGCTATTCTCGGTTCGTTCCTGCACTGAACAGTTCCGGAGAGCCAGCGAAGGCTGAGTTTTCGACGACAATCACTTACCGCTTGAACTGAATGCACTCATATTCACCTCATTGCGTTACGAAGCCCTCCATCCCCCGCAACCTATCGCGCCACCTCGCGATGTTCGCGTGCTCATCACCCGGTTGCCGCTTCACGATCTTGGCGAAGTCCATAAAGACGAAGCACGTCACATCCGCCACGGATAGCCGCCCGCCAGCGATGTAGTTGCGCCCTTCCATATGCGTCTCAAGCATGTCGAAGAAGTGCCCGATCTGCTGCATACCTCGTTCGGCCAGTGCGGGGATTTGCTCGTAATTGTGCGGGCCGGGAAGGGCGCGGCCTTTCATCATCGGGGTTGAGTTGCGCAAGGCGCTGGCGACCCCCATGCCGAACTCCATCTCCACCCGCGTGTTCCAACTGGCGATATCCGCTTTCTCCAAGGCGGTTTCGCCCATCAGCGCGGGCTCGGGGTAGGTCGCCTCCAGCCAAGCCGCGATGCTGGCATTGTCGGTGAGCACGGAGCCATCGTCGAGCTTGAGCGCGGGCACCGTCATCTGCGGATTGACCGCCTTGTATGCCTCACCCATGTGCTCGCCGCTGCGCAGGTCAACCTCCACAACCTCATGCGGCACCTGTTTCAGCGCTAGCAGAATGCGCGCGCGGCGTGGGCTGGGCGCGGTCAGGCAATCATAGAATGTAAGGCTCACGCAGTCTCTCTCCCGATTTGAAATTGCCCAAATAATTGCATGGGCGAGCGTAGGGCGTAGAGTGGCGAGAGCAAGCCAATTCGAGCAGGACCGCGATGATCGATCTCTACACATCCCCCACACCCAACGGTCACAAGGCCTCGTGCACTCTGGAAGAGCTGGGTATCCCGTATGAGGCGCATGCGGTGAACCTGACCGAGGGCGATCAGAAGGCGCCCGAATTCCTCGCCATGAATCCCAATGGCCGCATCCCGGTGATTGTCGACCGGGAGAATGACAACCTTCCCGTCTTCGAATCCGGCGCGATTATGATCTACCTTGCGGAGAAGGCGGGGCGGCTGCTTCCTACCGAGAGCAAGGCGCGCGCCAAGGTGATGCAATGGCTTATGTTCCAGATGGGCGGGATCGGCCCGATGATGGGGCAGGCCAATGTGTTCTTCCGCTACTTTCCCGAGAAGATACCGGCGGTAATTGACCGTTACCAGAATGAGTCCCGCCGCTTGTTCGAAGTGCTCGACACGCGGCTGGGTGAAAGCGAGTGGTTGGGCGATGACTATTCCATCGCCGACATCGCCAATTGGTGCTGGGTGCGGACCTATCGTTGGTCCGGCGTTTCTCGCGACGGACTGGACAATCTCGATCGCTGGCTCGGCGTGATGAAAGAGAAGCCGGGCTTGCGCAAAGGGATTACCGTTCCTGTATCGGTCGAAAGCCTGCTAAAGGATGACAAGAAAGCCGATGCCTTTGCCAAGAACGCACAGACAATCGTCAAACGATAGGACCACCGCCTTATGACTTTGCCCATCCAGAACCGCCGTCAATTCCTCGGTGCCACGGGAAGCGCCTTTGCTGCATTGCTTGCGAGCGGTTGCATGACTCGCGGGGCAGCGGGATTGCCGGGCACAGATGGCCGAAGCGCATTCAGCAATTACGGGCCACTGGTGCCCGATCCCAAGGGTGTTCTCGATCTGCCCGCCGGCTTCTCGTACCGCGTTCTCTCCAGCCTTGGCGATGCGATGAGCGATGGCGGCACCGTGCCGGACAAGGCCGACGGTATGGGCTGTCTTGACATCGGTAATGGCGAGATTGCCTTGGTGCGCAACCATGAGCTGATCCCGACCGATGGCGCAGGTGGAGCAATCGCCAAAGGATACGGCACATGGAAAGGGGAGATTGTCCCAGGCGGAACGACGAATATCGTACTCGATGCAAAGACGTTGGAAGTTAAGCGCCAGTTCCGCACGCTCGGTGGGACAATCCGCAACTGCTCGGGCGGGGTGACCCCGTGGGGCAGCTGGCTGACTTGTGAAGAAGCACCAACGGGTCCGGGCCAGCGTTATGGCGATGGGCTAGCGGTCAATCACGGCTGGACCTTCGAAGTGCCCGGCAATGCAACCGGATTGGTCGACCCCTTGCCATTGCGAGCATTGGGCCGCTTCAATCACGAGGCTGCGGTGGTCGATCCGGCGACAGGCTATGTCTATCAAACCGAGGATATGAATAACAGCGTGTTCTACCGCTTCCTGCCTAAGGTCCCTGGCAAGCTCGCCGAAGGTGGCAAGTTGCAGGCCATGGTGGTCGATGGGCTGCCAGATACGCGCAATTGGGACGCGGTCACTATGCCGGTGGGGCAGTCCTATCCGGTTCGCTGGATCGATCTGGATGATGTCGAAGCGCCCAAGAACGACCTTCGCTTACGCGCAGCGTCCCAAGGTGCGACACTGATCGCGCGCGGTGAGGGCATGCATATGGGCGATGGTGATCTGTACATCTGCTCGACCAGTGGCGGCGCTAAGAAGCTTGGCCAGATTTTCCGTCTGGTACCCGGACGCGGCAAAGAGGCAGACCGCCTCGAATTGTTCTTCGAAAGCGAGAGCGCGGAACAGTTCAATTTTGGCGACAACCTGTGCGTAGCCCCCAACGGGCATCTGATTGTGTGCGAGGATCAATACACCGATGTGGTCGACAACCACCTGCGCGGAATCACGCCGGATGGTCGTCCCTATGACTTCGCGCGCCTGCGCATGCAGACCGAGCTGGCGGGCGGGTGCTTCTCGCCCGATGGCAAGACGTTCTTCGTGAACGCATACGCTCCCACGCGAACGCTCGCGATCACAGGACCGTGGAATGCATAAAACCGGCAGTGTGGGTGAAAATGGCTCCCCGAGTTGGATTCGAACCAACGACCAAGTGATTAACAGTCACCTACTCTACCGCTGAGCTATCGGGGAGCAGCTTCCCAAGCGGTATGGAGGGAAGCGAAGCGCGCGTATATGAGTCGCGCGCGAAATTGGCAAGAGGCGTTTTGGGATTTTTGCGTCCGGAGCTTTCAGGTGCGCTTTGACCTCTAATCCCAGGCGAATTGCTCGGCGACGATCCGTTCATCAAGCGAATGCCCTTTGTCGAACAGCAGCGTCAGTTCTGTCTGGCGCGCGACGCTTAGCGTGACTTCTGCAATGTTCCGCAGTTCGCGCTGATCGGCCACGGCTGAAACGGGGCGTTTTTTCGGCTCCAGAATGCGAAACTTCACTGGCAGATGATCGGGTAAGATTGCGCCACTCCACCGGCGTGGGCGGAACGGGCTAATGGGGGTGAGCGCCAGCAGTTCTGATCCCAGCGGCAAGATCGGGCCATTGGCGGAGAGGTTATAGGCGGTCGAACCGGCTGGCGTGGAGAGCAAGACGCCGTCGCAGATCAATTGCTCGATCCGCACACGTCCATTCACGCTCACTTCGATCTTCGCGGTCTGCCGCATTTCACGCAGTAAGGACACCTCGTTGATGGCGAGGAAGGTGTGCGTTTCCCCATCCTGCGTCACCGCCTCCATACGCAGGGGCGCTATCTTGAACGGGCGTGCGCGGTTCGCCATGCGCGGCAAGTTCCCCTTGCTGCGATAGCGGTTCATCATGAAGCCGACCGTGCCGCGATTGAGCCCATAGGCGGGGATCACGCGCCCGCTATCGAGCATCGAGTGCAGCGTTTGCAGCATAAAACCGTCGCCGCCCAAAACGATGGCGGCATCGGCCTCTTCAAGCGGGACCCAATCTTCCCGATCCTTGAACAGCTCATAGGCCTCGCGCGCCCGGTGGGAGTCCGATGCCAGAAGCGCAAAACGCTCAAACTGGTTGTCTGTGCTCATATGACTTCGAAGAACCCCGCCCAAGCGATTGTGTGCGCTAGTGAGTTATCCTGATGTTCCAATTTCGGTCGGATTGCAATTGATGTCACATTTCCTTCATTATGTAACTAGAGGAGAGTTATGGAATCGGGGCAGTCATCTTTGAGAGAGACAGACCGGGGAATGTTTCCCGGCGTGAAGCCGACTGCGCTCGACGCGGATTTGCTGCGCGCGCTTGATCGGTCGGAGATCGAGGTCCTGTTTCAACCGCAGTTTGACTGCAAGACCGGTTCGGTGGTTGGCGCCGAGGCTTTGGCGCGCTGGCAGCATCCGACACTGGGTGAAATCGGTGCGCGCGATTTGTTTGCGATTGCCGAACGCGCGGCTCTGGTTGCGCCGCTCTCGCGCCACGTCGTTGCCCGCGCCCTGCAAGAGGCGGCGAGTTGGCCCGAGGAATTGTCGCTTTCCTTGAATATCACGCCCGAAGAACTGGGCGATCCGCGCTTCGCATCTGATTTTGCCGAGTTGATCGGAAAAAGCGAAATAGCGCCCGAACGGCTGATGCTTGAGATCACCGAGGACCTGCTGCTGCGCAATCTGAAGCAAGCATCCTCTGCGTTGTCAGCGCTGCGTAAGCTGGGTTTCCGAACCGCGCTTGATGATTTTGGCGCTGGCTTTTGCAACTTCCGTTACCTGCGTGAACTTCCTCTCGATGCAATCAAGCTCGATAAGCTCATGGTTGATGATGTGCCGGAAGATGCCAAATCACTTGCTGTCTTCCGTGCAATCATTGCGCTGAGCAAAGCGCTCGATCTGGAGATTTACGCGGAAGGGATCGAAAGCGAGATCCAGCGTGCGACGATCATCAGCGAAGGCTGTGATTATTGGCAAGGCTTCCTGCGCGCGCAACCTATGAAGGGTGACAAGGTGGTGGCCTTGTCCCGCACAGCGCGCGGGCGCGGGCACGGGTAAGACTTAGAAATTTCCGACGTCGCATTGCAGGCAAGTTATTCCGCGGCGGCGCCACATATCGACAACCTGCTGGCGATCATCGACGGTAAACTCGATCTCGAGACCCTCGGCCAGAAGCTGGTCCAAAATCTCTTCCTTGATGATGTGATCCGCCCGGTAATCCTTGTCCGCGCGCATCAACATGCGGTCGGATGGAATCTCGTTCCACGCCAGCCATTGCTCGGTCAGTTTTCGGGACCATTCATTGCGGCCTGTGACCAGTATCAAGGTGTACGCACCCGCTTCCCACAGCGTCTTGTAGAGTGAGACGACCGGCGCATTTGGCGTGTCATCGCCCATGGCGTTGTTGAACGCTTTCCAGTCCGGCTCATCTTGCTCCGGAAAGCTGCGCCGGTGTTCGATATTCGCCAGCGTTCCGTCGATGTCGAAAAGGACCGCCTTCGTTGCGGCGTCTCCACTCATTTCGTTGCCTTCCTCGCCTTGCGCACAATCCCGCTCAGGCCTTTGGTCAACTGGAAGAGGCCATTGAGCCGTGACTGCGGGTCGCCCCATGCGCGGTTGATGACCAGCTTCATGTCAGGGCGCAGTTTGGCGGTGCCTTGCAGACGGTCGACATAGGCGATCAGGCCCGGGCCGTCAGGAAAGTCGTCATTGTGGAATGTCACCAGCGTCCCGCGTGCGCCGACGTCAATCTTGGCGATGTTCGCCTCGATCGCTTGATGCTTGATCTCGATCAGGCGGACGAGGTTTTTGGTTGGATCGGGCAGATCGCCAAAACGGTCGATCATCTCGGCGGCAAGGCTTTCGATCTCGGCCTTGTCCTGCGCTTGGTTCAGACGGCGATAGAGCGCCATGCGTACCGCGAGATCTGGAACGTAATCCTCGGGGATCATAATCGGGGCATCGACGGTGATCTGGGGCGAGACTTTGTCTTTAGCGGGTTCGAGTCCCATTTCGCCCGCTTTGGCTGCCAAAATCGCGTCTTCGAGCATCGACTGGTAGAGCTCAAACCCGACCTCGCGGATGTGGCCCGATTGCTCGTCACCCAAGAGGTTGCCCGCGCCGCGAATGTCGAGGTCGTGGCTCGCAAGCTGGAAGCCTGCACCCAGCGAATCGAGATCGCCGAGAACCTTCAAACGTTTCTCCGCGATCTCCGAAAGCTGTACGTCTTTCTCGTAACTGAGATAGGCATAGGCGCGCAGCTTCGAACGGCCCACGCGCCCGCGCAACTGATAGAGTTGTGCGAGGCCGAAACGGTCGGCGCGGTGGATGATGATTGTGTTAGCGGATGGCAGGTCGAGCCCGCTTTCGACGATGGTGGTCGAAAGCAGCACCTCGTATTTGCCCTCATAGAACGCGCTCATACGCTCTTCGATTTCACCCGCGCCCAACTGGCCGTGCGCGCTGATCGATTTCACCTCTGGCACATTCTCGCGCAGCCATTCCTCGACTCCGGCCATGTCCGAAATGCGCGGGACAACGATAAAGCTCTGCCCGCCGCGATGGTGTTCGCGCAGCAAAGCTTCGCGCATCACCATGTCGTCCCATTCCATCACATAGGTCCGCACCGCGAGGCGGTCGACCGGAGGTGTCTGGATGGTTGAAAGCTCGCGCAGCCCGGTCATTGCCATTTGCAATGTCCGCGGGATCGGCGTCGCTGTGAGCGTGAGCATATGTACATCGGAGCGCAGCTGTTTGAGCTTCTCTTTATGCGTCACACCAAAGCGCTGTTCCTCGTCGACGATCACAAGGCCTAGATTTTTGAACTCGGTCGATTTGGAGAGGATCGCGTGTGTGCCGACCACAAGATCAATATCGCCGCTGGCCAGCCCCTCGCGCGTTTCGGTCATCTCTTTGGACGAGACGAGGCGAGAAAGGCGCCCGACCTTGAGCGGAAAGCCGGCAAAGCGTTCGGCGAAGTTCTGATAATGCTGGCGCGCGAGCAAGGTGGTGGGGGCGACAATTGCCACCTGTTGTCCGTTCATCGCCGCCACGAAAGCCGCGCGTAAAGCCACCTCGGTCTTGCCGAAGCCGACATCGCCGCAGACCAGCCGATCCATCGGTTTGCCGCTCTCAAGGTCGCGCAGCACATCGGCGATGGCCGCGTCCTGATCGTCGGTTTCTTCCCATGGGAAGCGGTCGACGAACTGGTTGTAGCTGGCTTCCTCGGCCTCGAAGACCGGTGCTTTCTTAAGCGCACGCTCGGCCGCCACTTTCATCAACTCACCCGCGATGGCGGTGATGCGCTCTTTCAGCTTGGCGCGGCGTTTCTGCCACGCCTCACCGCCGAGCCGGTCTAGCATGACCGCGTCTTCGCTGCTCCCGTAGCGTGACAGCACGTCTATATTCTCGACCGGAATAAACAGCTTGTCGCCGCCCTTGTATTCAAGCTGCACGCAGTCATGCATGCTCTTGCCGACGGGGACAGGTTCAAGGCCGAGATATTTGCCAATTCCGTGTTCGACATGGACCACCAGATCGCCCCGCGTAAGCGCTTGCAATTCTGCGAGGAACGCGTCGGAATCCTTGCGCTTCTTTTTGCGACGCACAAGCCTGTCACCAAGCACATCCTGCTCGGTAAGGACCTCGATATCGTCGTTGGCAAAACCCGCCTCAAGCGGGAGAACCATTGCCGCCAGAGTTCCCTTCGCGGAAAGGCCAAGCGCCTCCTGCCAACTGTCCGCAAGCGCTGTCTTTACACCGGCTTCCTCAAGGATTGAGGCGATGCGCGCTCGGCTCCCGCTGGAGTAGGCGGCGAGCAGTGGCTTGCGGCCTGACTTCTCGATCTCGACGGCATGCTTGGCCGCGGCCTCGTAGACATTGTCCCCACGAGCGCGCTCCGGTGAGAAGTCGCGCGCGGCCTTGAAACCGAAATCGAGATTGGTGTCGCTGGCAGGCGAGGCAAAAACGCTGGCCTTGTGGGCAGGGGCGTCCGCCAGACCAGTGCTGAATTCGTCCTGCGATAGATAGAGCGCGTCTTTGGCTAGGGGGCGATAGGAACCGCTCTTGTCGCCCGCGATCTTTTCGCGCTGGCGGTGGTAGTCTTCGATGTCGTTGAGGCGTTCCTCCGCCGCTCCAATCGCAGCACTGTCGATGACCATCACATCATCGGCATCCAAGTGATCGAACAGGGTGGAAAGTCGTTCCTCGAACAAGGGTAGCCAATGCTCCATGCCTGCCAATCGTCGTCCGTCGCTCACCGCTTCATAAAGCGGGTCCTGCGTTGCTGCTGCACCGAATTGCTCGCGATAGCGTGAGCGGAAGCGTTTGATGCTGGCCTCGTCCAGCAGCGCTTCGGATGCAGGCAGGAGCAGGTGCGAATCCAGCCGACCTGTCGAGCGCTGTGTCGAGGGATCAAACAGGCGCAGGCTCTCCAGTTCGTCGCCGAAGAAATCGAGCCGCAAACCCTGATCGAGCGATGAGGGAAAGATGTCGACAATCGATCCGCGCACCGCGAACTCACCATGATCCACCACGGTGTCGGTGCGCGAATAGCCCTGGCGCGTGAGCAGGGCGGCGAGGCTGTTATGACCGATCGTAGTGCCCGGCTTGAATTCGCGCACGCTTTCGCGAATGCGAAACGGCGTGAGCACGCGTTGCAGGGCAGCGTTGACGGTTGTGACCAGCAATTGCGAGCTGCTTCCCGGGTGCTGCAGTTTGAACAGAGCGGAGAGGCGCGCCGCGCTGACTGACAAAGCTGGCGAAGCGCGGTCGTAAGGTAGGCAGTCCCACGCCGGAAATTCCAGCACTTCAACCTCGGGTGCAAAGTAGCGCGCGGCCTCGGCAACGCTGCGCATCCCAGCATCATCGGGCGTGACCAGGACCGCGCGTTTCTTTGCCGCACGGGCCAGATCACTAAGCACCAATGGCTGCGCTCCGCGTGGCAGCGAGGAGAGGGTCAGTGGCTGGCTTGCGCCAAGAATGCGGGAGAGATCGGGCATGGGTGGTTACTCAAACGGCGAAAGCCCCGCGCGTTCCCGCACGGGGTTTCAAATGATCAGATTTTGGAGTGCCCTAGCGCGGGATATCGACGTAGTCGAGCGCTTGCATTTTAGTGATGAGATCGCCCTGAAACTGCTCCGGCACTGGTGCCGTTTTCAGGGCCCAAGCCATCACATCCACGTCGTCTTCGGCAAGCAGGTCCTCGAACCAGTTCATCTCGGCTTCGCCCCAGTCAGCATGGTAGCGATCAAAGAAACCGCCAATCATATAATCGGCTTCGCGTGTGCCGCGATGCCAAGCGCGAAACTTAGCGCGGGCGAGACGTTCATCGAAAGTGGGCATATCGGACATGCACGCGGGTTAGGGCACTCGGCATTCGCGTTCAAGCGGGTATAGTGGCCATCAGAATGCGCCCAGAGATCCTCAATCCTCTCTTCATCGAAACCGACGCGCTCGACGGCGTCGGGCCGAAGCTGATGAAGCCGCTGGAGAAGCTGGGGCTGACGCGGGTGCGGGATGTGGCCTATCACCTGCCCGAACGGTTTGTGACGCGGCGTGCCATTGCAAATCTGGATGAAGCGGGCGAGGGCGAACAGGTGATTGTGGCGCTTACGCCAACCGAGCATCGCGCCGCACGCAATCCGGGGCGTGGGCCGTATCGCGTTCTAGCTCAGGACGAGATCGGCAATATCTGCGCGCTGACCTATTTTGGGCGAGCCAGTTACACCGCGAAGAAGCAATTGCCCGTGGGAGAGAAACGGTGGGTTGCGGGGCGGCTCGATCGTTATGGCGATATGCTTCAGATCGTCCACCCTGACCATGTCGAGAAAGAAAGCTCGGCGCATATGGGGCGACTGGTGGAACCGGTGTTTGCCCTGTCCGAAGGGCTGACCCAGCCGCGCGTCGGGTCGCTGGTGTCTCAAGCCTTGGAGCGGCTTCCTGAACTGCCTGAATGGATCGAGCCGGGACAGTTCGAGCAAGCAGGTTGGCTGAGTTGGCGAGATTCTCTGCACCTTGCCCATAAAGGGCCGCACGAGACCGCGCGCGATAGGCTGGCTTACGACGAATTGCTGGCGAACAGCCTCGCGTTGCTGCTGGTGCGCGCCGATGGGCGACGCCGCAAAGGGCAACCTTTAAGTGGCGATGGCCGGCTGCGCGAACGGCTCGAATTGCCGTTTGAGATGACCGGCGCGCAGAAACGCTCGATTTCCGAGATTGAAGGCGACTTGCAACAGGAAGCGCCGATGCTGCGGCTGCTTCAGGGCGATGTCGGCGCGGGCAAAACCGTGGTGGCTCTTGCTGCGATGCTGATCGCTGTGGAGGCTGGCAAACAGGCGGCAATGCTTGCCCCAACCGAGATTTTGGCGCGTCAGCATTACGAGACTCTGCGCAAGATGGCTGCGCCAACCGGTGTCGAGGTCGCGCTGCTGACCGGCCGCGCGAAGGGCAAAGAACGCGAAGGCCTGCTGATGGGTCTGCTCGATGGCTCGATCGACATTCTGGTTGGCACTCACGCGATTTTTCAGGACACAGTGAGCTACAAGGATCTCGGCCTGGTGGTGATCGACGAGCAGCACCGTTTCGGTGTCCAACAACGCCTCGCTTTGGCGGGTAAAGGCAAACGTGCGCCGCATACGCTGGCGATGACCGCGACTCCCATCCCGCGTTCGCTGACTCTCGCTCAATATGGCGAGATGGATGTGAGCCGCCTCGATGAGCTTCCGCCCGGTAGACAGGCCATTGAAACACTGGTGGTCGCGCAGGACCGCCTCGATGACGTGGCGGCAGGGGTCGAGCGGCATCTTGCGACTGGTCAGCAGGCCTATTGGGTTTGCCCCATGGTCCGCGAAAACGAAGTCGCCGATATCGCCGCTGCCGAGGCACGTTATGCGTCGCTGAAGGAGCGGTTCGGTGATGATGTCGTGATGGTCCACGGACAGCTCCATCCCGAGATCAAGGACGCCAATATGGAGCGCTTTGCTAGCGGTGAGGCGAAGCTGTTGATCGCGACGACTGTGATTGAAGTCGGTGTCGATGTGCCTTCATCCACGCTGATGGTGATCGAACAGGCCGAGCGCTTTGGCCTTGCTCAACTTCACCAGCTGCGCGGGCGTGTGGGGCGGGGGAGTGAGAAGAGTCGCTGCCTTCTGCTGCGCGGCAATGAGCTGTCCGAGACGGGTAAGAAACGGTTGGCGCTGATGCGAGAGACGCAGGACGGCTTCCGCATTGCCGAGGAAGATCTGGAATTGCGTGGCGGCGGTGAATTGCTGGGTACGCGTCAATCTGGTGAGGCTGCGTTCCGTATTGCCAATCTTGAGCAAGTGCAGAAACTGCTTCCAGCCGCCCATGCCGATGCGCGGCTGCTGATTGATCGCGATGGTGGCCTGACAAGTGAACGCGGCGAAGCAGCGCGCATTTTGCTATACTTGTTTGAGCGTGACTGGGGTGTTCAACTTCTAAGGGGTGGCTGACCGCTCAGCCTCACGACCAAGGCCCTCGCAGCGATGCTCACTTCTTCCCACACGGCCTCGAAGTCGCTTTGGTCACCGTAATAAGGGTCCTTTACCGACTGACCTTCGCGGCCTTCCACAAAATCCATCAGCATTTGAATCTGGGCTGTCCCTTCACGCGGTGCCGTTGTTTCGATTCCGGCAAGGTTTGCCGTGTCGAGGGCCAGTATGTGTGTGAACCGGCGAAAGTCGTCCCGCGTGATCTGCCGTCCTCGCAGACTACCGATATCCACGCCATTGGCGCGCGCGGTGGCGATTGCTCTTCGATCGGGTGCTTCACCGGGGTGGTAGTTGGATGTACCGGCCGAATCCACTTCCCAGTCGAGACCGGCTTCTGTCAAAGCTGCGCGCATTGCTCCTTCTGCCATGGGTGAACGACAAATGTTCCCGAGGCAGACGAACAGCACCGCTGGTGTCGGATGATGTGATGACATTGCTTCCCGCTTATGCTCTTTTGTTGCCTCGTTCTAATCTTATCCGCACGCCAAGGATTGTATTCATGCGCCATTGTATCTCCGGCCTTCTGCTCGCCGCCGCGCCGCTCTCGATCGTTCACGCCGGCCCGGTGGAAGACTACAAGGAACTGCGCGAGGAAGTGTGGGAGGCAACGCTAGACGCTGCGCCAACACTGGCGACCAATGTGGGTGACAGGCGTGGTGATGGAAAACTGGGGGACTTGTCGCTCGAAGCTTACGAGAACCAGATTGCTGAAGCACGCAAATATCTCGCGCGGCTTGAGGCTATCGATACGGAGGCGCTGCCTACCGATCTCCAAATCGACCATGCGGTTCTAAAGCGCAGCTTTGAAGACGCGATTGAAGCTTCGGCGCATGACCATACCAAATACATCCTCTTCACCAATCGCGGCGGTTTCGCAGACGGGGTTGGCGGGTTGGCGAACCGCTCCCCTTCTTCACGCTGGCTGATTACCAAAGCTACGTAGACCGCTTGGGTGCCTTTGCGCAGGTCGCCGCCGACGGGATTGAGCGCAGCCGCGAGGCGGTGAAGCGCGGGCTGACCCAGCCATGCGAGCCAATGAAGGGCTACGAACGTCGCACCGAGCGCCAGATCACCGCGGATTACAAAGATTCGCCGTTCTGGCGTCCCTTTTCCGGGGAGCGTCCGGCCTCAATCACCGAGGAGGACTGGCAGAACCTGAAAGATCAGGCGAGCGTTGCCATTGAAGAGGCGGTGTTCCCCTCGCTCACCGATTTCGTGACCTTCTACAAAGAGGAATATGAACCCAAATGCCGCACGGGCACGCCGGGCGTGATGGCGACGCCGGGTGGTCAGGAATATTATGCTTACCGCGTGAAGAGCTTCACCACGACCGATATGACGCCGGATGAAGTGCACAATCTTGGCCTGTCCGAAGTCGCGCGCATCCGTGCGGAAATGGTCGATGTCGCGAAGCAAGCAGGCTTCGACACGCGCGAGGCATTCATCGAGCATCTGCGCACCGATCCGAAATATTACATGACCGATGCGGACGAGTATCTCGAATACACGCAGGCGCTGGCCAAGCACATTGATGGCTTCATGCCCAAGCTGTTCGGCACGTTGCCGCGCAACCCTTACACCGTCTCGCCGATCCCGCTCGCCAATGCGATTGGCAACACCACCGCCTATTATGAGCCGGGCTCGCTCGAAGTGGGCAGGGCAGGCGTATATCGCCTGAACACCACCGAGCTTGACCAGCGCCCGCTGTGGGAGCTGCCCGCGCTGGGCGTGCATGAGGCGGTGCCTGGCCACCACCTGCAAATTTCGCTGCAACAGGAACTAGACATCCACCCGCTGCGTGCAAACGGCACCTTCTTCACGGCGTTTGTCGAAGGTTGGGGGCTGTATTCCGAGCGTCTTGGTATCGAGATGGGGCTGTATGATACGCCTGCCAAGCAGATGGGTCGCCTGTCATACGAGATGTGGCGCGCGACGCGCTTGGTGGTCGACACGGGCTTGCACTCGAAGGGGTGGAGCAAGAAGCAGGCGGTCGACTATATGCTCGACAACACCGCGTTGACCGCGGCCAATGTTGATGCCGAGGTCAACCGCTACATGACATGGCCCGGTCAGGCGCTGGCTTATAAGATCGGTGAACTGAAAATCCGTGAGTTACGGACACGCGCGGAAGAAGCGCTTGGCGCGGACTTCGACCTGCGCGCATTCCACGACACGGTACTGGAGAACGGGTCGATCCCGCTGTCAGTGCTAGAGGAGCATGTGGACCGCTGGATTGTGGGCAGAAAGGCTGAGTCAATTGCCGATGCTGCAGAGAGAGGTGCTGTTGCGGCCAGCGACTAAGCCGCCTTGCTCTCCATCGGGGATGTGTTCGCAAGCACATCTTCGGTGATCCGCCGCACATTGACCTGCGCCTGCAATCGCGCTCCGAGCAGCGCCGTCCCGCTGACCTTGCGTTGCACGAACAGCGTCTCGATCGGCGGGAAGGCCCAGGTTTCCTTGTCCTGCGCGATCTCCCATCCTTCATCGCGCAGGAGCGGGACAAAGGCGCGGTCGCCGAAGTCGAAGGGCTTGTCCTCGCGCATTTCGTTGATGACGATATCGACCATGCGGTCCACCCGCTCAGGGTGCCTTTCGTAGACGACTGGCATCATAAATCCGGCTTCGATGGTCGCCTCGACCACCTGCTCACGATTGCCGTTCAAACCGGCATGGAGCATTTTGCGATAGCCGTTCGACACATCGGGATCGACCGGACGACACGCACCGAAATCAAGCAGCACGATCTCGCCCGTCTCCTTTCGATAAAGGAAATTGGCAAAGTTCGGGTCGGTCTGCATTACGCCGAAATCGAACAGCTCGCGTGCGACCAAAGCCATCAGCCGCGTCATCACCGCATCGCGTTTCTCGTCCGGCTCGTTGGCGAGTTCCTCGATGCTGCCGCCTTCTTCAAAGCTCATCGCGAGAATGTGATCGCGGGTTAGGCCTTCGTGCAGTTCGGGCACCACAAAACCCGGCTCACCCGCCAATTGCTCGCGATAAACCTGCATCTGCGCGCCTTCGCGTTGATAATCGGCTTCCTCGTGGAGCTGTTCCTTAGCCGCCGCCATCAGCTTTTCGATCTCAAGCTCGGGCGGGGCGAAACCTGCGACTTTCAGCAGCGTGACCATATTGTCGACATCGCTGTCGATGCTTTTGGCGACGCCGGGATATTGCACCTTGATCGCCAGCATCTGCCCATCGCGGGTCAGCGCCTTGTGCACCTGACCGATAGAGGCCGCGGCAATCGGGCGCGGGTTGAACCAGCGGAAATTCTTGCGCCAGTCATTGCCCCATTGCTCTTTCAGTACGCCGTCCAACTGCTTGGCGGGCATGAAATTCGCCTGATCGCGCAGGGTGGCGAGGATGTCGGCGAGCTCCTTGGGCAGGAAATCACCCGAATCCATGCTGATCATCTGCCCCATCTTCATCGCTGCGCCACGAAGGTGGGAAAGGCGATCGGTGAGCCGCTTCACATTGCCCGGCGTCAGAATCAGATCGCGCGTCGAGATACTCTCTCCGCTCGTCAGCCGCCGCGCTCCTTCGGCCGCCATACCGCCGACAACGCCACCCACCAGCCGGCTAAATGTGCCCACACGAGCAATGCGGCCAGAAGGCACTTTCCGCTCGCGCGAACGGTCGGATTTGCTCGGCGTGAAATCAGGAATGTCGTCGTCGGCCACTTGGGTGGGGATCCCTTTTGAAACTCTGCTTCTTGAACGAGCAAGCATGTGGGGTGTTCCGCGCCCGATGACAAATGCAGGAGTGCGGGAACCGGCGAATGCGTCAAACGCTTGCAACCACATGGACGAGACAACTTCCCTGACACCTGCATCGCGCTGGCTGGGCTATTCCGGTCTGTTGCCGCAGGTCATCTGCGTGGCTTTGGCCTTTAGCGGTCACGAATATGGCTATAGCGCGCTGGCGGGCGGGTTCGCTTATGCCGCCGCGATATTCAGCTTCCTCGGCGGCGTGTGGTGGGGGCAGGCTATTGCCAGCGGCAAGGGCGGGGCAGGCTCGTATCTGATCGCAGTGATGCCCAGCCTGATCGCGGTTGCGTTGTTCCTGCCATGGACGTTTGGATTGGAATGGCCTGGGCCAGCGCTAATCTACCTTGGCGGGTTTATTATGCTGTCACCGATGGTGGACCGAAAACTGGGATCTCGCATCACGCGATTTCCTGCTCCTGCGGGTTCAATTGTCAGCAGGGCTGGGACTGCTCACGATCGCACTTGGCTTCGCGGCGTATCGGATGATGTGAAATGGTCGGGAAGAGAGGATTCGAACCTCCGGCCCCCGCCTCCCGAAGACGGTGCTCTACCAGGCTGAGCTACTTCCCGACTCAACAAGCACAGTTCCCTTGGGTCCGTGCGGTAGGCGGGCGCGTATAGGTGTGGATAGCGATAGTGGCAAGCGGGCAATTTCGCGCTAGTCGAGTTGCATGACTACGCATCCCGAACAGCAATATCTCGATCTCATGCGCGGCATCTGGGAAGGCGGCAGCGAACGGGTGGACCGCACAGGTGTGGGCACGCGCTCGATCGCCGGGGCTATGCTGCGCTTCGATCTGGCGGATGGCGCAATGCCGCTGCTAACCACGAAGCGCGTCTATTGGAAGACCGCGACGCGCGAGATGCTGTGGTTCCTGACTGGTGAGACCAATATTCGCCCGCTGGTGCTGCAGGGGGTGAAGATCTGGAACGAATGGCCCCATGCGCGCTATGTTAAAGAGACGGGCGACGAAATCGCGCTTGAAGATTTCGTGCAGCGCATCGCCGATGACGAAACATTCGCGGCTAAGTGGGGCGACCTAGGCCCGGTCTATGGCAAGCAATGGGTCGATTGGCCGACCTACCGGTATCGTCCCGATGGCCTCTACGAGAAGGGTGAGGGAATCAATCAGGTCGCTGAGGTGATCGAAAGCCTGAAGAACAGCCCTGGCAGCCGTCGGCATATCATTGAGGGATGGAATGTTGCGGAGCTGGACCGCATGGCTCTTCCGCCGTGCCACAAGACTTATCAGTTCCACGTTGATGGTTCGGGGGCGAGCGCTCGCCTCAACTGCATGCTCTATCAACGCAGCTGTGATGTCGCATTGGGCCTTCCGTTCAACCTTTGGTCGGCGGCGCTGCTCAATCGGATGATCGCGCAGCAAGTGGGCTTGGAGCCGGGCGAGCTGGTCTGGATGGGCGGGGACGTTCACCTTTATCTCAACCACGCCCATTTGATCGAAGAACAACTGACTCGCGCACCGCAAGGCCATCCGACCTTGGAAATCACCCGAAAGCCCGAAACAATTTTCGATTACCAAATTGAGGATTTTGTGGTGCATGATTACGCGCCAATGCCCCCGATCAAGGCTCCTGTTGCGGTGTGATCTGCGCCGCTTGACCGCCACATTTCGCTGACATACGCGGCTTCCAGACTTTGATGCTGGGAGAGCAAAGCTATGGCCGATCCGGCCGACAAAGATCCGGCTTCTGGGGACAATCGTCCCGCGCTCGCACTGCACGTGCCCGAGCCGAAATATCGCCCGGGTGACGAGGCCGATTTCTCGCATATCGACATTGGTGAAGCCGGCGCGCAGCCGCGCCCTGATGAGGGCACAAAGCCCGAGGACATGAAGGACTTCGCCTATGGCCTCGTCCGCGTTCTGGGCGATGACAACAAGGCACATGGCCCTTGGGATCCGAAGCTCGACGCAGAGACCCTGCGCATGATGCTGCGCAACATGGCGCTGACCCGCGCGTTTGATGAACGCATGTTCCGTGGGCAGCGTCAGGGCAAAACCAGCTTCTACATGAAGTGCACTGGTGAAGAAGCGACGAGCATCGCATCATCGATGGCGCTTGCCAGCGACGACATGATCTTCCCCAGCTATCGCCAGCAAGGCATCCTGATCGCGCGCGGCTATCCTCTGATCGAGATGATCAATCAGATCTACTCGAACAAGGGCGACAAGCTGAAAGGTCGTCAGCTGCCGATCATGTATTCGAGCCGCGAGCACAGCTTCTTCAGCATCTCCGGCAACCTTGCCACACAGACTCCGCAAGCGGTGGGCTGGGCGATGGCAAGTGCGATCAAGGGCGACAGCCGCATCGCCGCGACTTGGGTAGGCGAGGGCTCAACGGCCGAGGGTGACTTCCACAGCGCCTGTACTTTCGCGACCGTCTATAACGCGCCGGTGATCCTCAACGTGATCAACAACCAGTGGGCGATTTCTAGCTTCTCCGGTTTCGCAGGAGCAGAGCGAACCACCTTCGCCGCCCGCGCACTGGGTTATGGCCTTGCTGGGCTTCGCGTTGACGGTAATGATGCGCTGGCCTGCTACGCCGCGCAGCAATGGGCCGCCAACCGCGCCCGAGCCAATCAGGGTCCGACTCTGATCGAGTACTTCACCTACCGCGCCGAGGGACACTCCACCTCGGACGATCCGTCAGGCTACCGTTCTGCGCAGGAACGCGAGGAATGGCCTCTGGGTGATCCGGTTATGCGCCTGAAAGATCACCTCATCGCGCTGGGTGAGTGGGACGAAGATCGTCAGGCAGAGATGGACAAGGAATGCGCCGAGCTGGTCAAAGCGACCACCAAGGAAGCCGAAAAGAACGGTATCCTTGGCCATGGCCTGCACCACCCGTTCCACACTATGTTCGAAGACGTGTTCGAGGAACTGCCTTGGCACCTGGAAGAACAGGCCGAGCAGGCGACGCGTGAGCGCAAGGTAAAGTGGCCTGACCAACACCCCAAGGACTTCGCAGGAAAATGAGTGTGGATACCCAAACCGTAACCACCGCCGAAGCGGAGGCAGAACGCCGGATCAACATGATCGAGGCGATCAACGAAGCGCTCGATGTCATGCTTGAGCGTGATGACGATGTGATCGTGATGGGCGAAGACGTTGGCTATTTCGGCGGCGTTTTCCGCTGCACCGCCGGCCTTCAGGAAAAGCACGGCAAAACTCGTGTGTTCGACACGCCGATCTCCGAGTGCGGCATTATCGGTGTCGCAGTGGGCATGGGCGCATATGGCCTGCGCCCGGTGCCGGAGATCCAGTTTGCCGATTACATTTATCCGGGGCTCGACCAGCTGATCTCCGAAGCGGCACGCCTGCGTTACCGCTCGGCGACCGAATACATTGCGCCGATGACGGTGCGCTCTCCCTTCGGTGGCGGTATTTTCGGCGGGCAGACGCACTCGCAGTCGCCTGAGAGCATCTTCACCCACGTCGCGGGCCTCAAGACGGTAATCCCTTCGACGCCTTACGACGCCAAAGGCCTGCTCATCAGCTGCATCGAAGACAACGATCCGGTGATCTTCTTCGAGCCGAAGCGCATCTATAACGGCCCGTTCTCCGGCTATTACGACAAGCCGGTCGAGCCGTGGAAAAAGCACAAGGACAGCGTGGTGCCCGAGGGATACTACAAAATCCCGCTGGGCAAGGCGCGGCATGTGACCGAAGGCGAGCAACTGACTGTGCTGGCTTATGGCACGATGGTGCACGTGGCTGAGGCGGTGTGTGAGGCGAAAGGCGTCGAAGCCGACATTCTCGATTTGCGCACGCTTGTCCCGCTCGACATCGAAGCGATCGAAGAGTCGGTCAAGAAGACAGGCAAATGCCTGATCGTTCACGAGGCTACCCGAACAAGCGGTTTTGGCTCAGAGCTGTCGGCTTTGGTCACTGAGCGCTGTTTCTACCACCTTGAAGCGCCAGTCGAGCGTGTGACTGGCTTCGACACGCCCTATCCGCACAGCCTCGAATGGGCATATTTCCCCGGCCCCGTCCGCATTGGCGAGGCCATCGACAAAATTTTGAAGGACTGACGCAATGGCGAAGTTCACTTTCAATATGCCCGATGTGGGCGAAGGCGTGGCCGAGGCGGAGATCGTCGAATGGCACGTGAAGGTTGGTGACACGGTCGAGGAAGACCAGCACCTCGTCGACGTGATGACCGACAAGGCGACCATCGACATTGAAAGCCCGGTTGAGGGTAAGGTGCTCGAAGTAGCAGGCGATCTGGGTGACGTGATCTCGGTCGGCGCGATGCTGTTGGTGATCGAAGTTGAAGGCGAGGTCTCGGAAGAGGCCGAGGAGGCGGCGGCGTATGCTCCAACTCCCGCACCCGCTCCCGAGCCGTCACCGGAACCTGCTCCTGAATCTGAGCCCGCACCGGCGCCGACGCCTGCACCGGCTCCTGAAGCAAGCGCTCCGACGGCAAAGGTGCTAGCTAGCCCCGCTGTGCGCCAGCGGGCCAAAGACCTCGGCATTGACCTTGCCGAAGTGAAGCCTGCCGCCGATGGCCGTGTGCGTCACGCTGATCTTGACCAGTTCCTCGCCTACAATGCAGGCGGCGGTTTCAAGCCCGCTGGCGGCACGCGCGCAGACGAAGCGATCAAGGTGATTGGTCTGCGCAAACGCATCGCGCAGAATATGGCCGCATCGAAGCGTCACATCCCTCACTTTACCTATGTCGAGGAATGCGACGTAACCGCTCTCGAAGCGATGCGCGCAGATCTGAACACGGCGCGGGGCAGCAAGCCCAAGCTGACCATGCTTCCGCTGCTGATCACCGCTGTTTGCAAGCTGATCCCTGATTTCCCGATGATCAATGCTCGCTACGACGATGAAGCGGGTGTGGTGACACGCCACGGCGCGGTGCATCTGGGTATGGCGACGCAGACCGATACTGGCCTGATTGTGCCGGTGATCAAAGACGCGCAGGCGTGCAATCTGTGGCAGCTGGCGACGGAGATCGGTCGTCTGGCGAGTGCGGCACGCGATGGCTCGGCCAAGTCGGACGAGCTTTCCGGCTCTACGCTGACAGTGACGTCTCTCGGCCCTCTGGGCGGTGTTGCAACGACGCCGGTCATCAATCGACCTGAGGTCGCGATCATCGGCCCGAACCGCATCATCGAGCGTCCGATGTTTGTGACCGGATCCGATGGCAGTGAGCGAATCGAGAAACGGAAGCTGATGAATATCTCGATCAGTTGCGATCACCGTGTTGTGGACGGCTATGACGCGGCGAGCTTCATTCAGGAGATGAAGAAGCTGATCGAAACGCCTGTTTTGCTGATGGCGGATTAAGCGCGCGAATAAAGTTTGATTTTCGCAAATAGGGCCGTTGACAGCATATACGCACGGCCCTATCTGCGCGTCTCCCAAGTGGCTGCGCGGGTGTAGCTCAGTTGGTTAGAGTGTCGGCCTGTCACGCCGAAGGTCGCGGGTTCGAGTCCCGTCACTCGCGCCACTTGGGGATTTCATATTGTTTTGTTTGCATGTTCGCCCGTAAAGAGCGGGGTGCTACGCTATGGCGAGGTAACCGTCTCGCGTCTTAAGTGGCAGATACATAAGCCCATTGTGAAAAAGCTCTTCCCTCCAAAGCAATCAGAAGAACCGTATTTGTAGAAGTCCGCGACTCTCGCTTAGAAATCTGTATGATTGCGAAATTGGTCAGGTGCAGAGACCGATTTGTATTGGCTTTCTAATGAGGGGGGATTTTATGCCAACAACTGAACTGTTTGGGGGTGCTGGAGGTAAAAAGTTTGACGATCGCAAATCGCTGGGTGACCTTGGAAAAATCGACGAGATCCGGGTTCGGGCTGGGGATTGGATCAACGCGATTAAAGTTTACTATCGCGGAAATTCGTCGGAGGTCATTCAACACGGCGGTGGAGGCGGCGAAGATGAACGCTTCCGCCTAGATAGTGATGAGTACATCACTGCGGTCGAAATTGGTTACGGCAGATTTCCCTCTGGAGATCTAAGCACTGGATATCTGGTAGCAGTTAATCGCCTCCAATTCTTCACCAATAAGAACGAGCGGGCGAGCGATGTCTACGGAATTGGCGGAGATATTGAGGGCGTCAGTAAGATTGAGCGAGTGGAGTTCCCGGACAACAGCTTCCTGACGGGTTTCTTTGGTGCGAGTGGCGATTACCTCGATGCATTAGGCTTCTATTTCGATGAAGATCCTATCGAATATGTGGTGCTAGAAGACATTGAGTTCTTGAAGGGCACATTTAACAAGAACGCGGCCAAGCCTGAAGCGATGGTGAATTTGTTCGCCACGAACGCGAGCGACACTTCACAAAAAGCGGCGGTATCGATCAAGTCGGGGGTGTCTCACAAAGTCAGCCACTCTTTTTCGACGGGCTTCAAGGAAGGAATTGGAGCGAAGATCAGCGGCGGCAAACTTGTGAAGTGGGAGTTTTCGCTGAGCTTCGATGCCACGCAAACAATTTCTGACGGTCAGGAAACGGTCGTTTCAGAGGATATCACAGCCACGGTTACCGCAGATGTGCCTGCGCATTCACAGATGCATGGCGTCCTGGAATCCTCGCGCGATACCTTTGACGCGCCTTACAAAGCGAAAGGCAGGGCGCATCGTCGGAGCGGAAAAGAGATGGTCAAAGATGTGGAGGGACGGTTTTACGGCGTTGTCTCATCAGTGATCAAAGAACGGTGGGATAAACCCGAGCCGATAACTGGTGAACGTCCTATCAATGCGAAGCACATCGCGGTTGATCAGCTCTCTGATCCGCAATGACTGAATTGCATCGCCGTTTCTAGTCTACGGGCTCTGAAGGCGGGCCCCAACGGCCGGTTTCCATCCAGATGAGAAACCGCTTAAGCGGCAGCAGCCAGATGAGGCCAAGGATTACATAAACCACGGTTTGCGCGCCGCCGGACCAATGGCCGATGACATCCGGCGCGTAGCGAGCGATGACAACGCCATAGATCATCAGCAACACGAACAGTGAGATAATCCCGAAGGGAATTCGCCAGGTCGGTGTTTCGCGCATCAATCTATTCCGTAAATCCGTGTCGGGGTGACTATGGCATCGAGCGACACATCGTGCGGCTCGACGGGCAGGGCTTCACACAATTGCACATCCCATGCGAGGCCAATGGTCATGCGGCCCGGATGTTCCGCAAGCCAGCGATCATAATGTCCGCCGCCCTGGCCGAGACGGTCTCCAGAAGCGGTGAACCCGATTAGCGGGACGAATAGCACGTCGGGTGTGATCGCTTCTGCATCGCTTCCAGGTTGGTGAAGATCAAATGGTCCGACTTCCAGATCAGTTTCGGCGAACGGATCGGTGTGTTCGTGGAATGCCATCGGACTGTCGGCGGAATCGAAACGGGGCAGGGCGATGGTGTGACCAGCCTCTTGGAAGAACCGCGCATATCCCGCGGCCGGCGCTTCGAATTCAGTCGCTCGGTAAAGCCCGATCACCGCATCGCCTCCAATTCGTGAGAGGAGCGGAGCAGGGGGACGATTGAACAGCAGCGCCTTGATCGCTTCAGGCTGCCCAAGAACATGCTCGCGGCGAGCCTTGCGGAGCGATTTGCGGATGTCAGCTTTCGAAAAAGGCATTGTTTCGTGGCCTACCTAGCGCTGTTCGGCCCGAAGGGTCGCAAGGGCGACCGCCCGCCCGCAGCGACGCGATCTATGATCGCATGAGCGAGGAAATTGCGGCGCGGATGCGCTGCGGAAAAAAGAATGACGGGACCACCATGGGTCGTTGCTCTAGAAATCCTCTGACGCCTAAACGTCAGGTGGGCGCCGTATACTCCGGTTCCACAGCCAAACTGGTGAACCAGAGCAGGGACAGCTCCCTAGGATTGCTTATAGCCTCAGGGATATTCAAACAGCTCGTGCCGGGCAGCCCCGCCGTTGCCTGATTTAGTCGGAGGTGTCCGCACCTTCAAGCAGATCGGCAGCCTTTTCTGCGCGTTCGGCCAAAGCTTCGAGTTTTTCGACCATATCATCGCTTGGCGCGTCGCCGCCAAACAGCTCATGCTGCTGGCGGGAAGCTTCGCGCAGTTCGGCCAATTCGGCTTTCAGGGCTTCACCCTCTTCACGTGCGCGTTTTTCTGCTTTGCGCAGGGTTTCGATCTCGGCCTTCAGCTCGGCTTTCTTGCCGCCGGATTTGGCCTTCTCATGCTCGATATTGCTGTTCGCCTTGGCAACGGCCTTTTCGATCTTGGAGTCCATCTCCTCGCGGAGCTTATCCGCATCGGCTCGGGCTTTCTGGGCCTCGGTCTCGGCGGCTTCTGCTCTTGATTTAGCATCGGCAATAGACTTTCGCGTTTCTTCCAACTCATCGGCTAGAAAAAGCGATGCGAAAACAAGATTGTCGGTTTCCTGCACCGCACGGGCAGTGCCGAGCAACGCGTATTTGGAGTCGATCAGCTCGCCGAGTGCCGTGATCTTATCCTCTTCACCCTCGGCGGTGTTGACCGTGTAAGTCTTGGGCCCGACTTTGAATGATACGGTGCTCATGCCGCACCGCCGCTTTCCAACTCATCAATCACGGCGTCCAGTTCGCCAAGAACTTCAGCGACTTCTTCGCGCAGTTTCTCGTGATTGTTGACCAGTTTCATGATGCGGGCGGAACCGGCTCCGTCGCCGGATTTTCCGGATGCGGCGGGTCGGGCAGCCGCGATCCGCGCCAGTGCGGCATCAAGGCGCGCCATTGCGCGATCAGCCCGTGTGTCAGTCATAGTCCGTGTAAATTACCAAGTTCGCGGGGTTTCGCAAAGTCTTGGCCGCGTCTGTTGATAAGTGGTCTTCGGCAAACGCTGTTGGGCACCATTCCCTGCCGCCGCTTGACCTCTATGCGGCGCTCGGCAATGGCCTTGTGAAGGATCGAATCGCCCGCCCGCACCGGGGATCTGCAACGGGCAAATCAGCGCACAAAGTGCCAGCAGGAGCCAGCATTCGCCCATGACGATTGACGCCGCCCGCCTCCAACCGATGGCCAACGCCATCCGTGCTCTTTCAATGGATGCGGTGCAGGCCGCCAATTCAGGTCACCCGGGGATGCCGATGGGCATGGCCGATGTGGCGACGGTGCTGTTTTCGAACCACCTGAAGTTTGATCCATCAAGCCCCGATTGGGCGGACCGTGACCGATTCGTACTGTCGGCTGGGCATGGCTCGATGCTGATTTACAGCCTGCTGCATCTGTCAGGCTATGCCGCGCCGACGATGGATGACATCCGCAACTTCCGTCAGCTGGGCAGCCCGTGCGCCGGTCACCCGGAAAACTTCCTGCTCGATGGTGTTGAGTGCACCACTGGACCTCTCGGTCAGGGACTTGCCATGGCCGTCGGTATGGCGATGGCGGAGCGGCATTTGAATGCGACATTTGGTGATGATTTGGTCGACCATCGCACGTGGGTGGTCGCAGGTGACGGGTGTTTGATGGAAGGCATCAACCACGAGGCTATTGGTTTGGCTGGTCATCTGAAGCTGGGCCGGATGATCGTGCTGTGGGATGACAACAACATCACCATTGATGGCACGGCGGACCTTTCAACCAGTGAAGACGTGAAGGCGCGCTACGAAGCGACAGGCTGGCATGTCGTCAGCTGTGATGGGCACGACTTCGCTGATATCGAACGTGCGCTGGAAGAAGCAGAGGCGGACGAACGTCCATCTCTGGTTGCTTGTAAGACCGTGATCGGAAAGGGCGCGCCGACTAAGCAGGGCACTTCAGCCACGCATGGTGCGCCGCTTGGGCCGGAAGAGATTGCCGGAACGCGCGAGGCGATTGGCTGGCCGCACGATCCGTTTGAGGTGCCCGGCGATATTCTGACCAATTGGCGTACCACCGGAGAAGCTGGACGGGCAGCGCACACTGAGTGGGAAGGGCGCTTGGCGGCGTCGCCAATGCGCGCTCAATTCGAAAGCCAGATGTCGGGTGTCGCTGGAACTGCGGCGAAAGCGACGGAGGGCCATATCCGAGCGCTCGCAGCCGAACCGCAAAAGGTCGCGACCCGCAAAGCTTCGGAAATGGCATTGAAGCCTCTGACCGAAGCCATCCCCCAGATGATCGGCGGATCGGCTGACCTGACCGGCTCAAACAACACCAAAACGCCATCGACCCTGCCCATGACGCCGGACGATTATTCAGGCCGCTATGTCTATTACGGTATCCGCGAGTTCGGCATGGCCGCGGCTATGAACGGCATGGCGCTGCATGGCGGTGTAGTGCCGTATGGCGGGACCTTCCTGATCTTCAGCGACTATTGCCGCAACGCGATCCGCCTTTCGGCGCTGCAGAAGACGCAAGCCATTTATGTGATGACGCATGACAGCATCGGCTTGGGCGAAGACGGGCCAACGCACCAGCCGATCGAGCAGGTGATGAGCCTGCGTCTGGTTCCCAACCTCAACACCTATCGTCCGTGCGACACCATCGAGACGGCGGAGTGCTGGGCGCTGGCTTTGGCTACGCCTGAAACGCCTTCGGTGCTCGCTCTGTCGCGTCAGGGCCTGCCTCAACTGCGCGGTGAAGGCGATGAAAGCTGGACTGCAGAAAGCAACCGCTGCGCCAAGGGTGGTTATCGCCTCAAGGCAGCAGATGCCGACCGCAAAGTCGTGCTGATCGCATCGGGCAGTGAAGTTTCGCTGGCGATGGATTGCGCGGCGCAGTTGGAAGACGCGGGCATCGGAACTGAAGTTGTTTCAATGCCTTGTACCGAACTCTTCGATGAACAGGACGACGCCTACAAGGCCGACACTCTGCCGGACGACGCGTTGCTCGTTTCGATCGAAGCAGGCAGCACGCTGGGCTGGGAACGCTATACTGGACGGAGCGGCCTGAACATCGGCATCGATAGCTTTGGCGGTTCGGCCCCGGCTGGCGACCTGTTCAAGCATTTTGGTCTTACGCCTGACGCAATCATCCCCCAAATCACAAACAAATTGAACAACTAAGCAGGAGCATTTCCCCATGGCCACCAAAGTTGCCATCAACGGTTTCGGTCGCATCGGCCGCCTCGTCGCCCGCGCAATCCTTGAACGCAGCGACCACGATCTCGAGCTCGTTTCGATCAATGATCTGGCTGACACCAAGTCGAACGCTCTGCTGTTCCAGTACGACAGCACGCATGGTCGCTTCCCTGGCACGGTCGAGGTTGGCGACAACACGATTATCGTGAACGGTAAGTCGATTGCGGTGACCAGTGAACGTGATCCCGGCAATCTGCCGCACGGTGAGCAAGGCGTGGACATCGTGCTGGAATGCACCGGTTTCTTCCAGAGCGATTCCGCTTGCCGTCCGCACCTCACCGCAGGCGCAAAGCGGGTGCTGATCTCGGCTCCGGCCAAAGAAGTTTCGGCGACAATCGTATATGGCGTGAACCACGAAACGCTGACCGCCGAAGACGTGATTGTCTCCAACGCTAGCTGCACCACCAACTGCCTATCGCCGATGGCGAAGGTGCTGAACGAGACGGTGGGAATCGAGCGCGGCTTTATGACCACGATCCATAGCTACACCAACGATCAGCGCATGCTCGATCAGATGCACGGTGACATGCGCCGAGCTCGTGGCGGTGCGCAGAACATGATCCCGACCACCACTGGCGCCGCGCGCGCGGTTGGTTTGGTTCTGCCGGAACTCGCCGGCAAGCTCGACGGTTCATCCGTTCGCGTGCCGACTCCGAACGTGTCGCTGGTTGATCTGGTGTTCACGCCGGGCCGCGACACTTCTGCGGAAGAGCTCAATGCTGCACTCAAGGCAGCAGCCGAAGGTCCGATGAAGGGCGTGCTCGATTACACCGATGAGCCGCTCGTTTCGAGCGATTTCAACCACTATCCGGCTAGCTCGACCATCGACAGCCTCGAAACTTCTGTCATGGAAGGCAAGCTCGCGCGCGTTGTGTCTTGGTATGACAATGAGTGGGGCTTCTCCAACCGCATGATCGACACCGCCGGTGTCATGGCGAAGTTCCTCTAAGGACGACTGGCATGGCCGCTTTCAAAACGCTCGATGACCTCGGCGACGTGTCCGGAAAGGTCGCGCTCGTTCGCGTGGACCTGAACCTGCCGATGAGGGACGGTTCGGCCACCGACGTCACCCGCGTGGAAGCGGTCAAGCCGACTATCCTTGAATTGAGCGAGAAGGGCGCGAAGGTGCTCTTGCTCGCTCACTTCGGGCGCCCCGGTGGCAAGCGCTCAAGTGTGCTCTCGACCAGCATGGTCGTTGGCGATGTTGAAGGCGTTTTGGGCAAAGAGCTGATGTTCATCCCCGAGGTCGCTGGTCCGGTGGTCGAACAGAGCATCGGTATCTTGCGGAATGGGGATATTGGTCTTCTCGACAACACACGGTTTTGGACGGGCGAGACAGATAACGATCCCAGCTTTGCGCAAGCGATTGCGACGCATGGCGACTTCTTCGTCAACGACGCATTCAGCGCTGCACACCGGGCGCATGCAACGACCGAAGGGATCGCGCACCACCTGCCGTCCTATGCGGGTCGTGCGATGGAGCGTGAACTCAAGGCTCTGGATGCTGCGCTCGGCAATCCAGAGCAGCCTGTCGCTGCCGTAGTGGGCGGGGCCAAAGTCTCAACCAAACTCGCCGTGCTCGAGAATCTGGTTGGCAAGGTCCAGCACCTGATCATCGGTGGCGGCATGGCCAACACGTTCCTCGCCGCGCGCGGGGTGAATGTTGGCAAAAGCCTGTGCGAGCATGACCTGACCGACACCGCGTCGAAGATCATGGACGAAGCTGACCACGCCGGTTGCACTGTGCATCTGCCTTATGACGTGGTGGTGGCCAAGGAGTTCGCCGCCAATCCCGAAAGCCTGCGCACTTGCAACGTCCATGAAGTGGCCGAGGACGAAATGATCCTCGACATCGGTCCGAACGCGACCGAAGCTTTGGCGGATGTGCTCAAGACTTGCCGCACGCTGGTGTGGAACGGTCCGCTCGGCGCTTTTGAAACCGAGCCGTTCGATACGGCAACAGTGGCTCTGGCGCGTCATGCTGCGGCTCTGACGCTGGAAGGCTCGCTCACCAGCGTTGCGGGTGGCGGAGACACGGTTGCCGCACTCGCTCAGGCGGGCGTGACCGAAGAAGTGACTTATATTTCAACGGCTGGCGGCGCTTTCCTCGAATGGATGGAAGGCAAAGTCCTGCCCGGTGTTGCTGCACTAGAGAGCTGATTATGGCGGACATCGCCGTCAAGATTTACACTGAAGCAGAACGTTTGATGCTGGCTTGGCTGCATCGCGATTCTGAGTACGCTCAAGAAGCTGATCCACCGTGATTGCACGCTGATCTTCGGCACCAGTCCGCCTGAGGTCCTGGACCGCAACAGCTTCATCGCGGCGCTGGATGGCGGCTTGCAGTGTCGTGGCTTCAAGCTCAATGAACCGCTGATCCATCGGCACGGTCAGGTTGTGTGGTGGTCCGCGGTTGTGGAACTTGAGCTGAAAGTGGGCCGTGCCGAATGGAAGGGCTCCTTTCTGATGACCGACCTTTGGCGCAAATACACTTTTGGTGGCTGGAAGCTGACCGAGCGCAGCCTTGCGCCAACTGCGGTGGACGAAGATCGCTTGTTGGCGAGCCAGTTGCGTCAATTGCAGCTGTGGCGATGAGAGAAAGGACGCTCTGATGGCCGATACGAGGCATTTGTTTGCGACGCCGTTCGTTATTGACCGGCTGCAAAGTCCCGAAGGCATCAAAGTATTGCGTGATGCCATTCTGGCCGAAAAAGCCAGAGATGCGGCGGGCGTCAACATCTCGAACATAGGCGGGTGGCATTCCAACACCAGCATGCTCGAATGGGGGGGCGAAGCCGCGCGTGCGTTGGCCTTCAAGGCGATGACTATGGCCGATGCAGCAACGATTGACGCCGGAAGTCCGCAGGCAAGCCGATATGGCTGGATGCCGGAAATGTGGGCCAATGTCAGCGGGCAGGGCAACGCAAACTTCCACCACATGCACCCGGGCAGCTTCTGGTCGATCGTTGCCTACATCGACGATGGATATGAAGGATCTGCGGATACCGGTTTGGGCGGAGAGCTTCAGCTGATGGATCCGCGCATGCCCATGGTTCGCATGACCGCGCCCGATCTTCGCCTGACCGAGGCGAATGGGCAACCACAGAACAATGAGCCCATGATCCGTCCATCGACCGGCATGATCGTGATGTTCCCAAGCTGGCTTCAGCACGCGGTTCGACCGTTCCATGGCAATGGGACGCGGATATCGATCGCGATCAATCTGGTGCCTGCACGCAAGCCCGAGAAAGGCTCTGGCGCATGAGCGAGTCCAAGACCGAATACGGATACGGCAACGCGGTCGAATGCACCGAAGGCGAATTCGCGGATTGGTATCACTGGAACCACGATCCGTTTGAAACGCGCGCTGGCCCTTTCTTTATGAAGCGACAGGACGATGGCAGCTATCTGTGCGCTTTTCGCGCTGACGATAGTCATATGAATGGCGCTGGCTCCATGCACGGCGGTTGCCTTATGACGTTCGCTGACTTTGCCCTGTTTGGAATTGCGACCGATGAACTGGGCGGAGACAATGCGGTGACTATGAACCTGTCGAGCGACTTCCTTGGCGGAGTTCCAGTCGGCGCTCTTGTCGAGGCACGCGGGGAGGTCACACGAGGCGGGGGCAAGACGATTTTCGTACGCGGTCTGATCACCGCCGATGGCAATCCCGCGCTCAGCTTTACAGGGATTATCCGCAAAATTTCGAAGCGGTGAGAGTTCCCTAGACCGATATGGACGTGATCGCGGTTGCGGCTGAACTAAGCGCTGGCTAAGGCGCGCGCAGGACATTTACGCATAGCTATGCAAAGACGAGGGACGGACCAATGAACACCGAACAGATGACCGCAAAAATCCGCGACGGGCAGGGCTTCATCGCCGCATTGGACCAGTCCGGTGGCTCCACGCCAAAAGCGCTGCGCGGTTACGGTGTTGAGGATAACGAGTGGGATGGCGACGATGAAATGTTCGCCCAAATTCACCAAATGCGCAGCCGCGTTATCACCTCGCCTTGCTTCTCCAGCGGCAAGGTCATCGGCGCGATCCTGTTTGAGAAAACGATGGACGGCGAAGTGGATGGCAAAACCACCGGCGACGCTCTGAAAGTGCGTGGTGTCGTGCCGTTTATCAAGGTGGATCAGGGCCTCGAAGACGAAGCCAATGGCGTTCAGCTGATGAAGCCCCTCGATAAGCTTCCCGCTTTGCTCGAAAAGTCGGTAGCGGCTGGCATGTTTGGCACAAAGATGCGCTCGGTCATCAAGTCCGCCAACCCTGAAGGGATTGCCGCGATCGTCGCGCAGCAATTCGAAGTGGGAATGCAGATTGCCGATGCTGGCTTGATGCCGATCCTTGAACCGGAATATGACATTCAGGCTCTTGACCGTAAGGATGGCGAGGACATTCTGCTCGCGGAGATTACCAAGCATCTCGATGCGCTGCCCGAAGGCCGCCAGATCATGCTCAAGCTCTCGATCCCGGTGACGCCGGGTCTTTACACGCCGTTGGTCAACCATCCGGGTGTGCTGCGCGTGGTGGCGCTATCGGGCGGATATTCAACCGATCAGGCGTGCGATCACCTGGCACACAACCCGGGCATGATCGCGAGCTTCAGCCGCGGCCTGCTGCAAGACCTGCGCAAAGGCCAGTCGGATGATGAGTTCGACGGCGCGCTGGGTGCCGCAATCAACAAGATTGCCGAGGCCAGCGTCGCGGGTTAGGCGCTTGCTCGGTCCCCGGGCATACCCATCGTTGTAAAATCGGTTCTCGGCGTGACGGCGATCACGCTTGTTCCTCTTTTCTGAACCTACTCGTCTGTGCGGTTCAACAAGGGAACTGAAAATGAAAGCAAAAAATGGGGTGGCGTTCGTCGCCAAGTTTTCAATCATCACTGCATCGATCGCGGCCTTACCGGCTTGCGAGACCATGAATTCCAATGCCAACTGGAAGGTCGCGGCGTGCCTTTCGCAGTTTGTCGGATATGCGGAAGCTGAAGGCAAAAAGGCGATGTACTCGGGGGAGTACTCCTACAAAGAAGATCGCTGCCACGTGAGTGTCGGCCATGCCACTCAGGCAGACGCCAACAACTCCGCGAAATCCCAATGCTACAGGCAAGACCGGGTCAACGATCCAATGTTCTGTGCCCCGATTGCGGAAGGCATGCGACTTTCGCCAACTGCGGTAAATGCGATGCTGAACAATCCGAACGGCGGTCGTGGATTGCTTCAGAAACTTCGCGATCTGGGCTACACTTGGTAGCTTGATCAAGAGCTCTGGGCGGGCGATGTCACGTCCGCCCAGCAAGCATGTTACCTTGGCTACTCAGTAATCCGTCGCTAATGCGCCAATCGTGACCGACACCCAACTCTATCTCATCTCGCCGCTCGAAGTCGGCGGCGATTTTCCGGCTCGGCTTGAACGTGCGCTTGAAGCGGGCGAGGGGCTTGTGACGGCTTTCCAATTTCGTGTGAAGGATGTGGACCAGCATGCTGCTGCAGCCTTGGCGGAGCCGCTTCAGGCGATCTGCGCGAAGTATGAAGTGGGATTTATCGTCAATGACTCCGTTCCACTGGCAAAGCGGTTGAGGGCTGATGGCGTACATCTGGGGCAGGACGATGGCGATCCGCGTGAGGCACGCGAGGAAATGGGCCGCGATTCTCAGATCGGGGTGACCTGCCATGCAAGCAAACATCTTGCGATGGAAGCGGGTGAAGCAGGAGCAGACTACGTGGCGTTTGGCGCGTTCTTTCCTTCGACCACAAAGGACAAGGGCGATGCTGAACGCCCAACGACGGAAACCATCGAATGGTGGGTGAAGCTGTTTGAAATTCCGGTGGTCGCCATCGGTGGTATTACGCCGGACAATTGCGCGCCGCTCGTCAATGCGGGTGCGGATTTTCTAGCTGTGTCAGGCGGGATCTGGAATGGCGACGAGGTCGCAAATGTGACCGCTTTCAAGGATGCGATTGCAAGCGTTTGACCCTACTTGCCTGATCCCAATCTGGTGCAGAGCAGTTTTGTCTCGGTCTGGCCATCTATTTTGCGCAGCTGATTTGTGCCGACGCGCTTGTAACGCTCGCCCTTTTTTGGACCCCGCGTGAAAGTCAGATCCTTGCCGCGCAGGATGTAGCTTCCGGTGCCTTCTGCATCGCGATACTTCGATGCCGCGCCGATCCGGAATTCCTCCGCCTTAACCACGACAAAAGCTTTGCCGGCGGCATCGCCGGGCAGCGCGCACTGATAGGTACCATGCGGCAAGGAAGCCAGCGCGCCGCCAGTTGGCAAGGGCGCGCGCGATTTCTCAGCCGAACGCGTTTCGGCCAGCATGGGGGATGCGGCCGCGATTGCTGCAGCAAAAGCTGTCAAAAGAAAGATGTGCGAGGTCTTCATCGAAATAATCCCATTCCCACGCGACTTATCATTATCCCTCTTTGACATCCATGCTGTTAACCAAGAAAGCGGCCCGGGTCTTACAATTCGAAACATCGCGCACTCGGTGCGCTTGCCCATGGGCGATGCCTCCGCTAGTAGCGCGCATCACTTGACCAGCGCCTGAACCAACGGGCGCCAACGTATCTATCCCAGACAGAAGGCGCGTAGCCCCATGAAAATCAGCGGTGTCGACATTCGTCCCGGCAACATCATCGAATACGAAGGTGGAATCTGGAAAGTCGCTAAGATCCAGCACACGCAGCCAGGTAAGGGCGGCGCCTACATGCAGGTTGAGATGAAGAACCTGCAAGATGGCCGCAAGACCAACGTCCGCTTCCGCAGCGCCGACACGGTCGAGAAGGTGCGTCTCGATACGCAGGAATATCAATTCCTCTATGAAGATGGCGAGATGCTCGTTTTCATGGACAACAACACCTACGAACAAATCAACCTACCCGGTGACCTGTTGGGTGATGCGCGCCCGTTCTTGCAGGACGGTATGCAGGTGAAGCTTGAGCTATGGGAAGAGAAGCCCATCAGTGTTGAGCTCCCGCAGCAGGTTGAAGCCGAAATCGTCGAGGCCGATGCGGTGGTGAAGGGGCAGACAGCTTCTTCCAGCTACAAGCCCGCTGTGCTCGACAATGGCGTTCGCATCATGGTTCCGCCGCATATCGAAAGCGGCACGCGCATCGTGGTTGATGTGTATGAACAGACCTATGTCGGGAAGGCGAGCTAACTTCCCATGAGCATGTTTTCAGGCCTCATTCGCGTGATGGAACGCGCCGCGCGCAAAGCGGGCGGGCGTCTGCGCCGTGACTTTGGCGAGGTTGAACACCTTCAGGTCAGCCGCAAGGGCCCTGCGGATTTCGTATCCAAGGCTGATATGCGTGCCGAGCGCACGCTTTATGACGAGCTGCTCAATGCGCGTCCCGATTGGGGCTTTGTGCTCGAAGAAGCGGGCATAATCGAGGGTTCTCCCGATATGCCGCGTTGGATCATCGATCCGCTCGATGGCACCAGCAACTTCCTCCATGGCATTCCGCATTTCGCGATCAGCATCGCGGTGCAGGAACCGCGTCTAGACGGAAAAGGCTGGGGTGATGTCACCGCTGCGGTGATTTACAACCCTATCAATGATGAAACATATTGGGCGGAGAAGTCGCGCGGTGCGTGGTTGCAGGACGCGCGGCTGCGTGTTTCCGGTCGTCGTCATCTTGATGAAGCTTTGATCGCGACGGGCATCCCGTTTCAGGGTCACGGCGACTTTTCCGAATGGAGCCGCATTTTCGGTGCAATCGGTCCTGAAGTGGCCGGTATTCGACGTTTCGGCGCGGCGTCGCTCGATATGGCCTATGTCGCCCAAGGGCGCTTTGACGGTTTCTGGGAAAGCGGTCTCAACGATTGGGACACGGCTGCCGGCTGCCTTCTAATCCGCGAAGCGGGTGGCTTCGTCAGCGATTTCCGTGGTCGTTCGAACCCGATCCATTCGGCGCAAGTGCTGGCGGCAAACGATGCTTTGCATTCAAAGCTGCACAAATTGCTAGCGAACAGCTTGAAGTAAGGGAGCAGGCTCGCTAACAGCGCGCTTCCTGCTTAGGCAGTGCGCCCCTGTGGTGGAATTGGTAGACGCGTTCGACTCAAAATCGAATTCCTTCGGGAGTGCCCGTTCGAGTCGGGCCAGGGGCACCACCTTCCTTTAAGAGCGAAAATCCTTGTATTTCATGCCGACCTTTGGAAGGTCTGCTAATTCGCAAACCCAGCGGGGATTATGCTCGAAATACCTTCCTATCACGCCATGGCTGCGATGGCCGTTACCGTCGCAATGTTCGTGGCCTTTGCACGCGGGAAGCTCTCGGTAGAGATCGTTTCGTTGCTCACCATCGCGGTGATTGCCGTGGGTCTCTATTTCTTCCCCCTAGATGGGCAGAAACGCACTGATGGGCTCGTGATCGCCTTTGGCGGCTTTGGGCACTACGCGCTCATTACCATCTGCGCGCTTATGATCATGGGCCGAGGACTGGTGGTCACCGGGGCTCTTGAACCGGCGGCGCGCTTTCTGGAAGGCGTGTTCAAGGTCAACTTGCAGCTCGGTCTGCTTGTCTCGCTGCTGATTGCGTTTTTCCTCTCGATGGCGGTGAACGACACGCCCGTTCTCGTGTTGCTCCTGCCCATCTTTGTGGCGCTTGCGGCCAAAGGTGCAATGCCGGCGTCCAAGACGCTCATTCCGCTGAACGCAGCGGTCCTGATCGGCGGCATGGCGACGACCATCGGCACATCGACCAATATTCTGGTGACATCCATCGCGGTTGATCTGGGCCAGCCTGAAATGAGCGTGTTCCACTACACGCCAATCGTAATAATCGCGGCGGCCATTGCTCTTCCCTATCTGTGGCTCGTCATGCCGCGGCTTCTCGGCGACAACACTGTCGATGATCTGGGCGGCGCGCGCATGTTCCATACCCGTCTGCGGGTCGGACCGGATAGTATCCTGGCAGGCAACGAGCTGGACATGATCCGCGATAAGCTGCCCAAGAACATTACGATCCACAATCCACCGCCCGGCCAGCTTCAGCCGCAACAGCGTCTACATATTTCCGGCAGTCACGAGGCTCTTGAGGACGCAACGCGCGTTCTCAAAGGCGAGCTTGCGCCCAGCTGGGTCCTCGACCGTATCCGCCGCACGTCCAAGGCTGAAGGTAAGGACATTGTCGCGGTCGAGATGACAGTGACAGCCGATTCTCGCCTTCTGACACGCACCTTGCCCACTTCGGGAATCGCCGACCTTTACGGCGTCGCGGTGCTGGGCATCCACCGTCCGGACCGCTTTATTGGCGAGCGTGATCGTTACTCCGACGGCGGTGACCTGCGCATTTCGGAAGGTGATGTGCTGCTGGTCATGGGTCTGGATGAGGACCTGCAAGCTTTTGCCCGCAGTGACAGCCTGTTGATGCTCGAAGGGGCGCGCGAATTGCCGCGCCGTTCAAAAGCACTGCTCGCCGGTGTCATCATGTTCGGGTCGGTGTTTTCGGCATCTATCGGACTGCTTCCCATCGCGATCTCGGCCTTGATCGGTGCGATCCTGATGTTCGTAACGGGCTGTGTGAAGTTTGACCGGGTGGGCCGTGCACTTTCGGCAAAGGTGATTGTATTGGTCGCCGCTAGTATCGCCATTGGCCGCATAATTCTGGAAAGTGGGGCGGCCGAGTGGTTGGGGCTGGCCATGTCGATCGGGCTGGACTTCCTACCACCAGCGTTGGTTCTGGCCGCGATTATGGCGTTTGTGACGCTGCTCACCAACTTTGCTTCGAATGCGACTGCAGCCACCGTTGGCACCCCTATCGCATTCAATATCGCGACCCAGCTCGGCCTTCCGCCAGAGCCGCTGATCCTGGCTGTACTGTTCGGTTGTAACCTCTGTTACGCGACACCCATCGCGTATCAGACGAATATGCTGATCATGGCGGAGGGCAGTTACGAGTTTAAGGACTACATCCGTACCGGTGTTCCACTGGTGGTGATTATGGTGATGTCGCTCTCGTTCCTGCTGGCATTCTGGTATGGTCTGCCGCCATTCGGCGATGGGTTGGCTCTTCCTGAGCCGGTCAATCCGCTCGATCCCACACTCAACTGACGCCCAATAAATTACGACCGCCGAGACGCTGGTTTTCAGCGTATCGACGGTCGTATTCTCCTCCCCAGGAGAACTGGTTCAGGTGAAGGACGTGAAGCCCTTACCGGTTCGCTGATTACTCAGACGATGGCACATAGGTGCCAAGGCGGTGGTGCAGCGAGTTGATTTTGGCGAGTTCGTCGCGATCTTCGGTGTTGCGTGCGTGGCTTTCCAGCGCACGGCGCAGCAGTTTGAAATCGGCAGTCGAGAACAGGGCGCGAGCGCGCGACGGTTCTTTGCTCGGGGTATCGGTATCGCTCATTGTTTCACTCTCTCCGTTCGGGGATGGTGCGAGTGCTAATGAAGGGATTGGTCGGTTCCCGCAAGGGCGCGTTTAACGCGTCCTCACAGGAACCCCTCTCCAACTGGTCAAAGCAGCGTTTACGCAGCCTCGAACTGGTTCATGGTGTTGTCTTTACCACCAGCTTTCAATGCGGCTTCACCGGCGAAGTATTCCTTATGGTCATCACCAATGTCCGAACCGGCCATGTTCTGGTGCTTCACGCAGGCGATACCCTGACGGATCTCTTCGCGCTGAACGTTGAGAACGTAGCCAAGCATGCCCTCTTCACCGAAGTAGCGCTTCGCAAGGTTATCCGTGCTGAGCGCTGCGGTGTGGTAGGTCGGCAGCGTGATGAGGTGGTGGAAGATACCAGCGCGCTTCGCAGCATCAGCCTGGAAGGTGCGGATCTTCTCGTCAGCCTCAGCAGCCAGCTCTGTGCTGTCGTAATCAACGCTCATCAGCTTATCGCGGTCAAACGCGGACACGTCCTTTCCGGCTTCGGCCCATGCATCATAGACCTGCTGACGGAAATTGAGCGTCCAGTTGAACGATGGCGAGTTGTTGTAGACCAGCTTTGCGTTCGGGATGACTTCGCGAACGCGGTCAACCATTCCTGCGATCTGCTCAACATGGGGCTTCTCGGTTTCGATCCACAGCAGGTCCGCGCCGTTCTGGAGCGAAGTGATGCAGTCGAGAACGCAACGATCTTCACCGGTGCCAGCACGGAACTGGAACAAGTTGGACGGCAGGCGCTTCGGAGCCATCAGTTTGCCATCGCGGCTGATGAAAACCTGACCATTCGAGATATTGGCCGGATCAACTTCGTCGCAATCGAGGAATGCGTTGTACTGGTCACCCAGATCGCCGGGCTCTTTCGAGAATGCGATCTGCTTGGTCAGGCCAGCACCGAGCGAGTCGGTGCGGGCAACAATGACGCCATCGTCGACGCCCATTTCGATGAAGGCGTGGCGACATGCGCGGATCTTCTGCAGGAAGTCCTCGTGCGGAACCGTAACTTTCCCGTCCTGGTGACCGCACTGCTTCTCGTCGGAAACCTGGTTTTCGATCTGTAAAGCGCAGGCGCCCGCTTCGATCATCTTCTTGGCAAGCAGGTAGGTCGCTTCGGCGTTACCGAAACCGGCGTCGATGTCGGCGATAATCGGAACGACATGCGTTTCGTAGTTGTCGATCGCGGTTTCGATGCGCTTCGCTTCAACTTCGTCGCCAGCGTCGCGAGCCGCGTCGAGAGCGCGGAACATGCCACCAAGCTCACGGGCGTCTGCCTGCTTGAGGAACGTGTAGAGCTCTTCGATCAGCGCCGGAACGCTCGTCTTTTCATGCATCGACTGGTCAGGAAGCGGACCAAACTCGCTGCGGAGAGCGGCAACCATCCAGCCTGAGAGGTAGAGGTAACGCTGCTTGGTTGTGCCGAAGTGCTTCTTGATCGAAATCATCTTCTGCTGCGCGATGAAGCCGTGCCAGCAGCCGAGCGACTGCGTGTACTTCGCAGGGTCAGCGTCGTAGGCGTCCATGTCGGCACGCATGATGCCAGCCGTGTACTTGGCAATGTCGAGGCCCGTCTTGAAACGGTTCTGGATTGCCATGCGAGCGGTTGCTTCGGGATCAACAGCTGCCCAGCTTGGGCCGTTGCCGTCGATGAGTTCGCGCATTTTTGCGATTTCGTTTTGATAGGTCATTTCGATCTCCGAGGGGTTAGGGGAGGTGTGAAATGACAATGCGTTTATGTTGCACTGCACGATAGAGAAAATTACAAAATATCTTGTCACTATCGCTGGTATTGCGGCCTCTCTTGTGTAAAGCTGTAAATTAATTTACAGATATGGAATGTCAGATAGTTCTCTCCTTGCCGGTCCTTCCCTTCGCCGTTTGCGTAAGCGGGAAGGGCTCACCCAAGCGGCCATGGCGGCGGCTTTGGGCATCTCACCCAGCTACCTCAACTTGATTGAGCGCAATCAGCGCCCGCTTTCTGCGCGGGTTCTGGTGCAAGTGATCGAGCGCTTCGACTTCGATCCCAGCGCGCTGCGTCAGGATGAGGCGATTGGCGGAGTCGATGGCCTGATGCGCCGCATGACAGACAAGCGGTTCGCGGATCTCGGTATCGATCGCGAAGAAGTAGAAGAATTTATCGCCTCCGCCCCGCAAGCAGCTGCAGCCTTTGCTCGCCTCTATGACAATGCTGGCGACAGTGTCGCACGGAGCGAAGATCCGGCTGCAGAAGCACGGCAAGCGGTCGAGCGCTGGCAGAACCACTTCGCCGATCTCGACCATGCGGCGGAGGATCTGGCAGACGAGCTAAGACTGTCCAGCGGGGACATTGGCGCTGCTTTTGCAAATCGGCTGCGGGCCAAGCATCAGATTTCCGTGCGTGTCCTTCCCGCAGATGTGATCCCGGGTTTGGTCCAAAGGCTCGACCTACACGCGCGCCAGTTGCAGCTGTCCGAAATGCTTCCCGGAGCCGCGCGGCGTTTTCAGATTGCACGGCAGGTCGGGGCATTGGAAATGCGCGATGAGATTAGCGCGTTGGTTGAAGGCGCAAACTTGCCCTCCAACGAAGCCCGCACTCTGTTTCGCGAGCATGTGACCGATTATGTCGCAGGCGCTCTCTTGATGCCATATCGCCGCTTCCTCCGCGCCTGCGAGCAGACGGGGTATGATCTGGCTGTCCTGCAACGCCGATTTGCCTCCAGTTTCGACCAGGTCGCTCAACGACTCACCACGCTGCAACGTGTGGGCGAGCGGGGTCTGCCATTTTTTAGTGCACGCTTTGGTCGAACAGGTCGGATGGTCCAATTCAGCGCAGGTGCTAGCGGAGCAGCTTATCCGTTGGACGGCGCGCGTTGGCCAGCATGGGCGCCCTATGCTGCGTTTGAAAGCCGGGGCACTATGCTGACGCAGGCGGTCACATTCGGGGAGGGCGAGGGTACGCCTAAGCATTGGCTCACCATAGCACGCACCATTGAGGTCGACGGGGCAGCCTGCTCGGCTCGCCGTTCGATCGTCCTGGGCGTTGAAGCGCGCTACGCCGCCGATTTGGCGCAGGCCCGCGGCATTTCGCTTGATCCCGCCGATGCGGTGCCGCTTGGTGTGGGTTGTCCGCGTTGTGGCCGCGCCGATTGCCTGACCCCAGCACCGCCACGCTTGGCTGCCGATACGGGCTAAGAGTTTCACGGGTCATTAACCGCGCAATCCCGCTGAAGCCGCGGCACCGACACCACGATGTAAAGTTTACCGACACTTAAACTCTCGGCCCTATGGCAGCCTGAGTGAAAACTCATGTGAGCCAAACGCCAGAGCAATGATCCGTCTTTTTAAACACTACATTCCGCATGCCGTGCTGTTGCTCGGATTGCTGGATTTTGCGCTGCTGTTTCTGGCGGGCGAAATGGCGTGGCAGGTTCGCGCGTCGCAGATTGGTATGGACCCGGGCAAATTGTCCGAGCGGTGGCTGGCTTTAGCAGGTTCTGCCGGGGTGGTCTGGCTCGCTATGATCGCGGTCGGGGTTTACGGACCCTATGCTCTGCGATCTCTGCGCTTTGCCGGTGCTCGATTGCTGGTTGCGATCAGCCTTGGCATCATTGCGCTCGCTTTCATCGATTTCCTGCTTCAGGCTGACACCTTCTGGCGATCGACCCTGCTTTACGCGATGGGTTTCGCTATTCTCGTACTGGTAGCCGACCGCCTGTTGCTCAACAGCTTCATTGGCTCTTCTGCATTCCGGCGCCGCGTCATGGTTCTGGGAGCGGGTGACCGTGCGCAGCGCCTGCGCGAGCTCGGTGAAAAACCAGAAAGCGGCTTTGCTATCGTTTCGTACATCGCAATGAGCGAGCCGGAACGGGTGGTGGAAGAAGCGATCCCGCGTGAGGCGATCCATGATCTGGGTCGGTTTGTCGAGAATCTCGGCGTCAGCGAAGTGGTGCTGGCCCTGCAAGAACGCCGCAACTCGCTGCCGCTCAATGATCTCCTTCGGATGAAAACCAAGGGCGTTCACGTCAACGATTTCTCTAGCTTTCTTGAGCGTGAAACCGGCCGAGTGGACCTGGATACGGTCAATCCCAGCTGGATGATTTTCTCCGATGGTTTCTCTAGCGGGCGTATGTTCTCAAGCGCGTTGAAGCGCGTCTTCGATATCGTCGCCAGTCTGATCCTGCTGCTGCTGACTTTCCCGATCATCGCGCTTTTCGCGTTGATCGTGAAGCTCGACAGCAAAGGCCCTGCATTCTTCAAACAGGAGCGTGTTGGGCTTTACGGAGAGACCTTCCATCTCATCAAACTTCGCTCAATGCGTACCGATGCAGAAAAGGACGGATCGAAATGGGCGCAGGAGAATGATCCGCGTGTAACCCGCGTGGGCAAGTTCATTCGCAAGATCCGTATCGATGAGTTGCCGCAAACGTGGAGCGTGCTCAAAGGCCAAATGAGTTTTGTCGGCCCGCGTCCCGAGGTGCCGCAATTCGTTGATGATCTGCAGGAGGAGATTCAATTCTATCAGGAGCGCCATATGGTCAAACCGGGCATCACTGGCTGGGCGCAGATCAATTACCCTTACGGCGCATCGACTGAAGATAGCCGCAAGAAGCTCGAATACGATCTCTACTACGCAAAGAACTACACGCCGTTTCTGGACTTTGTGATCCTGCTGCAAACGGTACGTGTCATCCTTTGGCCGGAAGGCGCGCGCTGATGGAAGCGCTAATCTTCATGGGCGGGCTGACCGGGTTCTTTGCCTATGTGATCGGCGCGGTGATCAGCGCGGGCGCTGGGATATGGATTGCCAGCAATGGTGACCGCAAACGTCCCGAACGGGTCGCAGTGCTGTTCGCTTGCGGTCTGACAACGGTCTGGTGTTCCCTGATGGCGGCATTCGGTCCGTTCGAGCCGCTTACAATCTTGAGCCAAAGCGGGCGCAATCTCGCTTTGGTGGCGGTTATCTTCCACCTGTTCTCGGTCGATGGCCGTGACGAGAGTTTGAAACCCACCCGTCCGGTTATCGCCGCACTCGTTCTGGTTGAACTCTGCCAGCCCGCATTGCTGGCGTTCGACGCGCGATACGGCGCCTATCCGCAGCTCGCGCTGCTCGCTTTTGAGGTCTCTGCCATTCTGCAGATGCTCTTTGCGATCGGCGCATTGGTGCTGCTGCACAATCTCTATGTCGGAGCGACAATCCCATCGCGAAAGTTTCTGCGCTGGATCGGCTTGGCGCTGACCGGGATTTTTGCATACGATCTCAACCTCGCAACGATCACATATCTCAGTGGCGAATTGCCCGCACTGCTAACGACATTCCGCGGAGCGTTCACCGGCGTGATGATCGGCCTGATGATCCTTAGCGCGAACCAGAAAGCAGCTGGACTTCAGTTCCGACCGTCGCGCGCCGTGACCTTCCAAACCTTGTCGCTTCTGGTCATCGCGGCTTACCTGTTTTTCATGGCGCTGGTCTCGCGCTCGCTCGCCCTCATTGGCGAGGATATCGCGCGTGCTAGCCAGATCATCTTCCTTGTTTTCGCAATCATTGTTGCGCTGTTCGTGCTGCCATCCGCCAGAGTGCGCGGATGGGTGAAGGTAAAGCTGGTTAAGCACCTGTTCCAGCACCGATACGACTATCGCGAGGAATGGCTGCGATTTAATCAGACTATAGGGCGTGGGTCAGGCAGCGGTCCAACAATTCATGAGCGCGCGATCAAGGCTGTCGCTGATATCACGGATAGCCCCGCCGGATTGCTGCTGGTGCCTAATGAAGAGGCGCAGCTTGAGCTCTCCGCACGCTGGAAGTGGCCGATTATCGAGGTTCCTCCGGTAGCTGGTGAGTATGCGCTTTCCGGTCTTCTGGAACAGCACAATCTGATCGTGGATCTGGACGAGGTGCGTCGCGGTATCGATCATCAAGGTGAGGCTGCGCACATTCCGGAATGGCTGATTGAAGCCGAGGATGTTTGGGCTATCGTTCCGCTGATCCACTTTGATCGGTTGGTCGGTGCCATTGTTCTTGCACGGCCAAGAGTCGAACGACGGCTAGACTGGGAAGATTTCGACCTGCTGCGCGTCGTGGGTCAACAACTGGCCAGCTACCTTGCCGAACACAGTGGCCAACAAGCGTTGATGGATGCAAGCCGGTTTGACGAGTTCAACCGTCGCATGGCTTTTGTGATGCACGACATCAAGAATCTGGCCAGCCAGATGTCATTGCTTGCTGCAAATGCGCAGAAGCACGCGGATAAGCCGGAGTTCCGTGCCGACATGCTCGTCACGCTGCGCAATTCTTCTGAAAAGCTCACCGGTCTGCTCGCCCGCCTTGGCCGCTATGGCGCAGGCCAGGTGCAGGAGATCGAGCCGTTTGATTTGGGTGAGCTGGCCCAGAGCGTTTGCAAGCGTTTTGAAGCGGCACATCCAGTCCACGCAACCGAGGCCCAAACCGTTATGGTGATGGGTGATCGCGAAGGTCTTGAGCAGGCGCTGATCCATATCGTTCAGAATGCGGTCGATGCCAGCGACGAAGATGCGGCGATTTTCCTCAACGTCTCGCAAGACAAGCTGACCGGCCGGATCGATGTGATCGATGCCGGTGCCGGCATGTCGCCTGAATTTGTTCGCACCGGCCTGTTCAAACCGTTCATTTCTTCAAAGCAGGACGGCTTTGGCATCGGAGCATTCGAGGCGCGCGAGATGATCAAAGCAATGGGCGGAAGGCTCCAGGTGGAATCGCGCGAAGGCGTGGGATCGCGATTCAATATCACGCTGCCAAGTGCAGGGGCATCTGCCCTGTTCGCAAGTGATCAAACATCTTTCAATCAAGGGAAAGAGGCCGCTCATGGCTGACAAAAAACCAACCCTGCTCGTTGTCGAAGATGACGAGGGTCTTCAGGCCCAGCTCAAGTGGGCCTATGACGATTTTGACGTCGTGATCGCGGGGGATCGTGAGAGCGCGATTGCTGCCTTGCGCAGCGAAGAACCGTCTGTGGTGACGCTCGACCTTGGCTTGCCGCCTGATCCTGATGGCACCACCGAAGGCTTCGCCGTGCTCGATGCGATAATGGAACTGAAGCCTGACACCAAAGTTATCGTAGCGAGCGGGCATGGTGCACGTGAAAGTGCGCTTCAAGCCATCGAGCGTGGAGCCTACGACTTTTACCAGAAGCCAGTTGATATCGAGACGCTGGGCCTGATCGTTCGCCGCGCATTCAACCTGCACAATATCGAAGACGAGAACCGTCGGCTGGTGGAGAATGCGAGCGAGGACAAGGTTGTTCTCGGCCGCTTGATCACTGGCGCACCGGAAATGGTGAAGGTTGCCCGGACGATTGAGCGTGTGGCCAAAACCAGCGTCTCGGTGATGCTTTTGGGCGCGAGCGGTACGGGCAAGGAACTGCTTGCACGCGGCCTGCACGATGCCAGCGATGTGGCTGATGGTCCGTTTATCGCGATTAACTGCGCTGCAATCCCTGAAAACCTGCTCGAAAGCGAGCTTTTTGGGCACGAGAAGGGGGCCTTCACCGGCGCTGTAAAAACCACTGAGGGTAAGATTGAAAGCGCGAATGGCGGCACGCTGTTCCTTGATGAAGTCGGCGACATTCCGCTTCCTCTTCAGGTCAAGCTGCTGCGCTTCCTGCAGGAACGCACGATTGAGCGGATCGGTGGACGCAAGCCAATCGCGGTCGATACGCGCATCGTGTGTGCGACCCACCAGAACCTTGAAGAGATGATTGGTGAAGGAACTTTCCGCGAAGACCTTTTCTATCGCCTTGCGGAGATCGTTGTTCGCATTCCTGCTCTGGCGGAACGTCATGGCGATGCGGTGCTGTTGGCCAAGGCGTTTCTGAAGCGCTTTGCCAAAGAGATGAACCCGACCGTGACAGGCTTTGCACCCGACGCACTGTCAGCACTTGATGGGCATGAATGGCCGGGCAATGTGCGCGAGCTGGAAAACCGTGTGAAGCGCGCGGTCATCATGGCTGATGGTAAGCTGGTCGCCGCCGAAGATCTCGATTTCGAAGCCGTGGAAGAGGAGCAGGCGGAGGTCTTGAACCTCAAGGCCGCTCGCGAACAATCGGACCGCAAGGTTATCCGTCATGCGTTGGCCCGTTCTGAAGGCAATATCTCGAGCACGGCCAAGCTGCTGGGTATCAGCCGCCCGACCCTTTACGATCTGTTGAAGCAGTATGATCTCCATGCGTAAGGGTCTCATTTTGAAGCGGGCGCTTTGTGCTGCTGCTGCAATTGCCCTTGCCAGCTGTTCAGCTGGTGAGCAGCCAAATGGCGGGCAGATCGAAGGGCAGAGCGTCGAGTTCAGCGAGATCGTCGCGGATGCGCGCGGCGAAATGCGTGATGGCAATCTCACGGATGCAGCGCGATTGCTGGACGAGGCAAGAGCTCTCGAACCCGAAAACCCGGAGCTGTGGGTGCAGATCGCGCGGTTGCGGTTCCGTGGTGGTGAACACTTGCAGGCGGTCGAGGCGGCTAATCTGGCACTAGAATACGGCCCGCAATACGCGCCAGCTTTGTTCATGCGCGCGCAGCTGGTGCGCGACTCCAATGGCCTTGCCGAGGCGCTGCCGTGGTACGAATCTGCTGTTCAGGCGGATCCGAAGAACCCCGAAATTCTGGCCGACTATGCGGCCACACTAGGAGATCTGGGGCGCCATAAAGACATGCTGCAGGTGGTGCGCGAGCTTCAAGACGTCGCCAATGGGTACCCGCAGGTCTTCTATCTTCAAGCCGTGCTCGCAGCACGCGGTGGAAAGCCAGTCTTGGCGCGCAGTCTGCTCGCCAAGAGCGGCCTGTTCCAGCGAGAGGTTCCCTCTGCACTGCTTCTGGATGCTGTCATAGATATCCAGCAGCAAACCTATGACACGGCGGAGACCACGCTAACGCGTCTTCTCCAGCGGCAACCGGGCAATACACGTGCAAAGGAGCTTCTTGCGCGCGCATTGTGGCTAGGCGGACGCGGCGACGAGTTGATCAACCGCTTTGGCGGTGTAGCGAATGATGTCGATACCTCGCCATATCTCACAATGCTGGTGGGCCGAGCGCATGAACGACGCGGAGAGCGCGATATCGCGGCGCCCTTGATCGAACAGGCACTTACGACACGTGAGGTGCGGCTTTCCCTGCTTCAAACGGTGGACGGACTGCCCGAAGCAACGGCCAATATCCGGGCGCAGATTGGCAATCGTGATACGACGGGAGCCGAGCAATCGGCCGTGGCTCTGATGCGGCAGTACCCGGGGTCTTCGGACGTGCTGGCCTTGGCCGGCGATACGGCTTTGGCGCAGCTGCAACCGGCAACCGCGCTGGCGCGTTATACGCAGTCCGCGAGTGTTCGCCGCCCGTGGCCTCTGGCTCGTAAGATCATCATGGCGACCCGCGCTTCGGGAGATGACAAAGCGGCCGACACACTGCTCGTCCGCGCCGTTTTGGGCGAACCGCGCAACACCGAAGCGCTGTTGATGCTCGCGCAGCGCCGCGCTGAGGAAGAGGATTGGGAGCGTGTGGCCACCCTCTCAAATCTCGTATTTGTGCTGGGCGCAGGTAACGATCCACGTGTTCTGGACCTTCAGGCCAAGGCAGCCGAGGCGCTGGGCCGAGAAGATCAAGCGGCGCAATGGGATCTGACCGCTGAAGCGGTGCGTCCCGGCCGGTTCGTGCGCGCAAACTAACGCGGCACTCGACAATTGCGGAAGGCAAGGGCAGGGCACGCGCCATGTCCAAAGCGTCTCGTTCTGCTGTCCTAAGCGACCCCATGATTGCGGTGCTTCTGCTCGCGACGATGCTGGCGATGATTGTGCCTGCGACGGGTGAAGCGCGCGAAACCGCGCAACTCGTCTCGAATAGCGCAATCTTCTTGCTGTTTCTGGTGAACGGAATGCGCATTGCGCGCGGGGAGATCGCGCGGGGCTTCACCAATTGGCGTTTCTTCCTGCCGCTGTTTCTGTGGGTGTTCGGTGCCATGCCGTTGGCTGGCTTTGGTTTCTACCAAGTGGGCCTGACCATCCTCACGCCGATGGTCGCGCTCGGCTTTCTTTACCTCGGCACGCTGCCTTCAACGATTCAGTCCGCAACGTCTTACACCACGTTGGCCGGTGGCAATGTCGCGCTTTCGGTCGTCGGCGCGGCTCTGATCAATATTGCCGGTGTCTTTATCACCGCGCCGCTTTTCGCGCTGCTAGGCGGCGGGGGAGGCGCGGATATCGGAACGGACACGATTGTGCGGATCGGGCTGATCCTGATCCTGCCCTTTGTGATTGGTCAGGCGGTTCAGGGTTGGACGATTGACTGGCTGAAAGACCGCAAGGCGCAGGTCGCATGGCTCGACCGGATTGTCATCGGCATCGCCGTCTACGTCGCTTTCTCAGGCGCCGTGGAGCAGGGCTTGCTGACGATGTTCGGCGCTGGCGAGTGGGCGGCACTGATTGGACTGGTGATCGTCTTCCTGATCTTTGGTTCAGGCGGATCATGGGCAGCGGGCGGAGCGCTCGATCTGCCGCGCGAAGACCGGATCGCGTTCCTTTTTGCAGGAGCACAGAAGAGCGTTGCCATAGGCGCGCCGTTGGCCGCCTTATTGTTCGAGCCTGCCGTCGCCGGTTTCGTGATTGCGCCGCTGCTGCTGTATCACCTGATCCAGCTCATGATCGCCGCGCCAATTGCCAACGTTTTGGCACGGGGTCAGTCTTTGGGCTGATACGTCTGTTCTTCGCCGGGGAAGCTGCGATCGCGCACTTCCTGCGCGTATTTCTCGACCGTCTTGTCGATCACGCTGGCGATGTCTTCATATCGCTTCACAAAGCGCGGCACACGCTCGAACATGCCGAGCATGTCTTCGGTCACCAGTACCTGACCATCACAATGTGCTGACGCACCAATGCCGATTGTTGGGCAGGTGACTGCTTTGGTTGCTTCGATGGCGATGGGTTCGACCACCCCTTCGATCACGATGGAGAACGCGCCTGCTTTGTCGAGCGCAACCGCATCGCTGAGGATCTTGTCCGCTTCGGCATCCGAGCGGCCGCGCGCCATATAGCCGCCCAGCACGTTGACCGCTTGCGGCGTCAGGCCGATATGGCCCATCACCGGAATGCCGCGTGAATTGAGGAAGTCGATGGTCGGCGCCATCGCCTCGCCGCCTTCCAGCTTTACCGCAGCCGCGCCGGTTTGCTTGAGCAAATAGGCCGCGCTTTCGAACGCCTGTTCGGGTGAACTTTCGTAAGAGCCAAACGGCATATCGACCACCACGACCGAGTGATACGAGCCGCGCACCACAGCGGCGCCGTGATTGGCCATCATCTCCAAGCTGACAGGGATAGTGGAATCCAGCCCGTAGATCACCTGGCCCAGCGAGTCCCCGACCAGCAGGATATCGCAATGCGCATCAAGCAGTTGCGCTTGGCGTGCGGTGTAAGCGGTGAGCATCACCAGCGGCTCTTCCGTCACGCCGCCTTTCTTGCGCGCACGGATACGCGGAACGGTCAGACGCTTGCGCGGCTTTGGGGTAGGGGTCGCACGGCTAGTGCTCGTATCAAGCTGGAATGTAGTCGACATGCCAGCGCGTTTAGCGCCAGTCCGGGTAAAGGCCAAGCATTGCCCCTTGGCGCGGGGGCAAATTCATTGCAGTAAGGCGTTATTGGGATGCGCGGGGGGACTGCGCGACACAAGGGAAATTTCACTTCATGGCAGCTTCTGGTTCGGGCCACGAGAATTGGTCTTCACGCACTGCATTCATTTTGGCCGCCGTAGGCTCAGCCGTAGGGCTCGGGAATATGTGGCGCTTTCCTGCGGAAGCGGGTGAGAATGGCGGCGGCGCGTTCGTGCTGTTCTACATCTTCTGCGTTCTCTTGATCGGTCTTCCGGTTCTTCTGTCCGAAGTCCTGATCGGTCGCCATGGCCAAGCGAACGCGCCCGAGAGTGTGCGCCGCGTAGCGCGCGACTCCAAGGCGTCCGAAGGCTGGAGCGTGCTCGCTTCTATGGGCGTTTTTGCCGCGTTCCTGATCCTCAGCTTCTACTGCGTCGTAGGCGGCTGGGTCGTTTATTATATCGGTGTTTTCCTGAACGACTTGTTCCAATCCGGCCTTGCGGGCGGCGCGTTCGAAGGGCGCGATACCGAGGAGATTAAGGCTCTCATGCCGGGTCTGTTTGGCAATGGTCAGTTGATGATCGGGCTTAACCTTGGCTTCCTTGCAGTCACCATGTTCTTCGTCTCACGCGGTGTGTCGAGTGGGATTGAATGGGTTGCCGTGTACCTGATGCCTTTGTTCTTCTTGCTGTTCCTCGGGATCACGATTTACGGCGCTTTCACTGGTAACTTCGGCGATGCCGTTGCCTATCTCTTCACCTTCGATTTCTCGAAGCTTACAGGTGAGGTGATGTTGGCAGCTGTCGGACAGGCCTTCTTCTCGCTCTCTTTGGGCGTTGCGGGGATGATGACCTACGGCGCCTATGCCAACCGCAACACCAATCTGGGCGAGACATCGGGTATCATTGCCAGTGCCGATACGGCTGTGGCGCTGCTTGCGGGTCTAGCGATCTTCCCGATCGTGTTTGCGGCTGGCCTTGCCACCAATGCAGGCCCTGGGCTGATGTTTGAATCGCTTCCTTTGGCGTTCCAGCAGATGCCGTTTGGATCGCTGATTGGCCTCGCGTTCTTCACGATGGTTTTCTTTGCCGCGCTCACCAGCTCGGTTTCGTTGCTTGAAGCCCCGACTGCTTGGATGTTTGAGAAGTTCAAGATGAAGCGCGCCGTAGCGACCCTCATCGTCGGTGTTGGTGCTGCGGTTCTGGGCGTTCTATCGTCGCTCTCGTTCAATGATATGGCAGAGTTCTATCCGCTCAGCTTCATTCCGATCTTTGCCGAGACGAACTTCTTCGACACGCTTGATGGCGTAACTGCGAAGCTGTTTATGCCCATTGGTGCGATCCTGACCTGCATTTTCGTGGGCTGGATCGCGGATGCGAAGTTGATTGATGATGAGAACGGGCTTGATGGTGTGTTGCACCAGACTTGGCGCGCTCTGGTGCGTTATGTCTGTCCGGTGGTTCTAACCGTCATTTTGTATTTCGGCCTGTTCGGCTGATTTCCTGAAATTGCGATTGCTGTCCATGTAGGGATTGCAATCGCTTTTCAGGTGTGGAACATAATAGGAACAAACGAGACTCGCATGAGTCTCTGGAATTGTTCCTATGACGAAATCGGCTTCCTCTTCCTGCGCATCGGCGCTGCAATCCGCGATCTCCGCTTCGTGCCTGTCTGCGGGCGATATGACGACTCTGTCCAAAGCGCGTGAGGCGCGCTGGCGACCGGGGTTGGAGGATCAACCGCTGCACAGCGAGATCTTCGCCGAATCCAACAATGCCGCGGGTGTAGGACTTGCCTTGAATTTGGCGATGGACGCCCTGCGTATGTACTTGCTCAACGAAGACCCTCTCGTCGAGGCGGAGGATCGCCGTCAGGTGCTGTGGGTGCAGGATGCGCGAGCGATCAGACAGGGCGGACGTCCTTATCTCTATGGCCTGCCGCAGGAGCTGCGCGACCGTCTGATCCATGTTGAGGCGAAGACCCCTGAAGATGCGCTATTCGCCTTGGAAGAGGGGCTCAAGTGCCGCGACCTTGCCTGCGTGATCGGAGAGATTGTCGGCAATCCGCGCGCGCTAGATTTCACCGCCTCGCGGCGGTTAAGCCTGACGGCGGAGAAGCATGGTGTAGCGCTGTGGCTGGTGCGGCTTGAGGCGGAGGCGGATCTGTCCTCTGCGCGCATGCGCTGGCGGGTGGAGCCTTCGCCTTCTGCCTATCCGCGCTGGAACATTGATGCCCCCGGAGCGCCCGCATGGAAAGCCGAGCTGTTCCGCGCGCGCAGCCATGCTCCTGGAAAATGGATTTTGAGTGATGACAAAGGACGCTTGCACGCCGAGCGGCCCGGCGTATCGACCCCAATCCCAGCCGCAGCCAACACGGCGGATTATGTCCATCTGGCTCGCGCGACTGTCGGTCGATCGCTGGCGGCTGTCGCTAGGGCCTGATCAAACGGGTGCGGCAGGAGAGGACGCTGACGCCGAGCCCACCGCGCTGATTACAGAAACGGCACATGGGCCGCGCATTGATGCGGTCAACGATGCTGCGCGCGAAGCGGGCGCGCAGCCGGGCACGATGTTGACCGATGCGCGCACGATCTGTCCTGACATTGCCGTCGCCCCGTCCGATCCGGCGGGTGATCTCGATTATCTGGAGAAACTGAGCATTTGGGCACAGCGTTGGGGGCCGTGGAGCGCGCTTGATCCGCCTGATGGCATTCTCGTCGATGTCACCGCCGTTGCGCATCTGTTTGGAGGCGAAGAGCGGATGCTTGCGGACGTTGAGACCGCTTTTGCGTCACGTAAGCTGACGGTACGTGCCGCTATCGCTCCTACCGCAGGTGCGGCATGGGCATTGGCGCATTTCGGTCCGCCACGAACCATTCTGGGGGCGCAGGACGACGCCTTGCAACGGCTCGCTGATCTTCCTGTTGCAGCGCTGCGTTTGGACCAGGATGTGCTCACCGTCCTCCGCCGCCTTGGTCTCAAGCGTCTGGGTGATCTGGCAGGCATTGCGACTGGTCCCGTTGACCACACCGAAGCGGCAGCTCGTGACGCGCTGCACCGCCGGTTCCGCAACCGTAAGTCCCCTTCGGCCAATCCGCTTGTCCGGCTTGACCAGTTGCTGGGCAAAGTGCCGGAGCCGTTGCTGCCGGTGATCCCGCAGCAAATGCCGATGGTGCAGCGGCGCCTGCTTGAACCGATCCGCCACCGCGATTTGCTCGATCAGGTGTTGGCCGATCTGGCGGACGATATGGTGCGCGCGCTTGAAGCCAAAGGGCAGGGCGCAAGGCGGCTTGAACTGGGTCTGTGGCGGGTGGATGGTGAGGTCGTTGTCCGGCGGCTCGAACTGGCATCGGCGACGCGCGAGGCGGAACATATGACCCGTCTGTTTACCCAAAAACTTGACGATGTTGATGCAGGGTTCGGGATTGAAACGGTGCGCCTGCGCGCCAGTTGGGCCGAGCCACTGGCTGTTTCCCAGAACGATATTGAGGAAGCGGCCGAGCAGCATGGGACTTCGTTAAATGCCTGCATTGATCGGCTTACTGTGAGACTGGGCCCGTACGCGGTGCGTCGCCCGGTTCCTGTGGGAAGTCACCTTCCCGAACGGGCTCAGCGTTGGCAGCCGCCGCTTGAGCCGCTGCCATCGTCTCGGCGATACTTGAAAACGCCCGGCAGGCCTCTGAAAATTATGGATTATCCCGAGAAGATTGCGGTGCTTTACGCTACGCCTGATGGATTGCCACAAAGGTTCCGGTGGCGCGGTGATGTGCGCGAAGTGGTGCGTGTGGAGGGGCCTGAACGCATTGCGCCGGAATGGTGGCGCGCACGATCAACGGTGCGCCTTCGCGATTACTATCGGATCGAAGATCAAAAGGGCGGGCGATACTGGATTTATCGTCATGGGATTGCGGGCGATGGCCGCGGCGGCAATCCGGATTGGTATCTGGAGGGCCTTTGGGCGTGAAAGAAACCAATTTGTTTCACAAAATGCCCTCGCGCTTATCATTCGTTTACCCCTTCGAGCTATGCCAGCCGTATGAACATGCAGACCATCAACCGTTCGTCTCAGCGTCGGCCGCTTAGCCTGTTGGTTAAGAGCCGCGTTCAGTCGCGCGTGGTGTTTGTTGATCTGCTCGATATTTCCGAAGGCGGATGCAAAATCAAAGCACGCGCTGGCTTCGGAACAATCGGTGACCGCGTGGTTATGAAACTGGGCTGCGTGAATGCGCCTTTGGGAGTAATCGCCTGGGTCAGTGGCGAATATGCTGGCGTTTCATTCGAAGGCGAGATGCATCCTGCGGTTGTCGATTATCTGTGCGAACAGAATGGCAGCAAGCTCGGCACATCGTTTAGCGAAAAGCACGGCACATCTTCCAACCGCAGAGTCTGACGTTCTCCCACAACCTGCTTATTCGACTTGCAACCTTTGCATTTGAAAGCATGAAGCGCGGAACATATAAGGAACACACAGGATGTTCCAATGCCGCAGCACACGATCAAAGATAAGCTCGAAATCCTCGCCGATGCGGCGAAATACGATGCGTCCTGCGCGTCTTCCGGCACTGCGAAGAAGAACTCGTTGGGCGGAAAGGGCATCGGCTCGACCGAAGGTATGGGTATTTGCCACGCCTATGCGCCCGATGGCCGTTGCATCTCGTTGCTCAAAATTCTGCTGACCAACCACTGCATTTTCGATTGCCACTACTGCATCAACCGCAAAAGCTCGAATGTGCGCCGCGCGCGTTTCACCCCGCAGGAGGTCGCCGACCTCACGCTCAGTTTCTACAAGCGCAATTATATCGAGGGACTGTTCCTTTCCTCGGGCATCATCAAAAGCTCGAACCACACGATGGAGCAGCTGGTCGAATGCGCGCGTATCCTGCGCGAAGAGCATGACTTTCGCGGCTACATCCACCTTAAGACTATTCCCGAGGCTGACCCCGAGCTGATCCATCAGGCCGGTCTGTATGCCGACCGCGTGTCGATCAATGTTGAGCTGCCGACGCGTGCCGGGCTGACCAAGCTCGCACCGGATAAGGATGAGGGGCAGATTGAGGGTGCGCTGGCCAAGACCAAATCGCGCATCATTCAAGCTAAGGACGAGCGCAAGCGCTTCAAACACGCGCCACGCTTTGCGCCTGCGGGACAGTCGACGCAGATGATCGTCGGCGCGGACAATGCGAGCGATGCCGACATCGTGACCAAGGCGAGCAAGCTTTACGGCAGTTTTGGCCTACGCCGCGTCTATTACAGTGCGTTCTCACCGATCCCCGATGCGAGCGCGGTGCTGCCTTTGAAGCGTCCGCCGCTGATGCGCGAACACCGGCTGTATCAGTCAGACTGGCTGATGCGGTTTTATGGCTATGCCCCGCAAGAGGTCGCGCAGGCGACGGAAGCCGATGGCAACCTGCCGCTTGATATCGATCCGAAGCTCGCATGGGCGCTGAAATTCCGCGAGCAATTCCCGGTCGATGTGAACCGCGCGTCGAAAGAGCAGTTGCTGCGCGTGCCGGGGTTGGGGACGACGGCGGTGGGTAAAATCCTCGCCGCGCGGCGGCACCGCACGTTGCGGCTCGATGATGTAAGTCTCCTTACGCAGTCGATTGCGAAGGTGCGCCCGTTCCTCGTCACCACCGATTGGCGCCCTACATTCCTGACCGACCGCGCCGATCTGCGCGCGCTGCTGGCTCCCAAGCAAGTGCAGTTGGAGCTGTTTTGATGACCGTTATGCAGAATGTCTCGCTCGGGTCGCACTATGTCGTCCATCTGCCAGAACCCGATGATTTTGCTTTCTGGCGGGAGCGCGCGCGGGGACTGATCCAGTGCGATGTGCCGCCCGATCGGGTCAGCTGGATCGAAGCGGGTGGAACGGGTGATCTGTTCGCAGTTGAAGGTCCGTCTCGGCGGGACAAGCGTCTGCCGGTGCCGGAAAAGGGCGCGCGACCTGTACGGGCCTCCAAACGATTTATGAGGTTGGCGCGCAACGCGGCGCTGCATTCCGATCCCCAGCGCTCTGGTTTGCTTTACCGCACACTGTGGCGGCTCCAGTCGAACCCGCGCATCATGGAAGACAAGGCCGATCCCGATGTCCGCCGGATCGAGGAGCTGGATAAATCGGTGCGGCGTGACAGCCACAAGATGCATGCCTTCGTCCGCTTCCGCGAAGTCGAGACTGAGGATGGTGGCGAACACTTCGTCGCGTGGTTTGAGCCTGATCATCACATCGTGCGCGCCAATGCGGGCTTTTTCATGCGTCGCTTCGCCAATATGAAGTGGTCGATCCTGACCCCGCGCGGCTGCTTGCACTGGGATGGCGAGATCATGCGCGAAAGCGGTCCGGCGCAGCGCAGCGACGCACCACAGGGCGATCCAGTCGAGGATCTATGGAAGTCCTATTACGCATCCATCTTCAATCCCGCGCGTTTGAAGGTCGGAGCGATGCTTTCCGAGATGCCGAAGAAGTATTGGAAGAACATGCCTGAGGCCGAACTGATCCCGGGCCTCATCGCCGGGGCGCAGGCGAGGGAAGCGAGCATGATCGCCGCTGGAGAGTGCGAGGTGCGCGTGCGGCCTGGCAATCTGACCGCTGTCGCATCGGGCATTTCCGCCTGCCGCGATTGCCCGATCGCCGATTGCGGCACGCGTGCTGTGATGGGCGAGGGGGCGGAGAATGCCGCGCTGATGATCGTGGGTGAGCAGCCGGGTGATCAGGAGGATCAGAGCGGGCGTCCGTTTGTCGGTCCGGCGGGGCAATTGCTCGACGAGTATCTCGAACGCACCGGCATTGATCGCAGTGCAGCTTACGTCACCAATGCGGTGAAGCACTTCAAATATGTCCAGCGTGGGAAACGACGCATTCACCAGAGCCCACAGGCAAAAGAGATCGACACCTGCCGTTGGTGGCTGGAAGCCGAGCGTGACATCGTCAAACCGCGTGTGATCCTTGCACTGGGGGCGAGCGCTGCGCGCGGTCTGCTGGGTAAGACGGTGAGCATTTCCAAGGTTCGCGGGCAGGCCATCCCGCTTGAAGATGGCGGGGAGCTGTGGGTGACGGCGCACCCGTCTTATCTGCTGCGCCTCGAGGGCGAAGCGCGCGCAACACAGGCGGGCATGTTTGAAGCTGATCTGGCGGCGGTGCGTGCGCGGCTTTTGGAGCTTGAGGGATGATATGCCCGATGCTCCGCTCACACCCGACAAACGCACGCTGGAGATCGATCCCGATCTGATCGAGGCCCCGTCGCACGCACCCTTTGTCGAGTTAGGCTTGGTCAGCTGCTTCAGCTTCTTGCGCGGAGCTTCCGATGCGGTTGATCTGGTGATGACCGCGCGTGCCCATGGCTACGACGCGATTGGAATAGCCGATGCCAATTCCATGGCGGGTGTGGTGAGGGTGCACACCGAGGCCACGACACTAAAGCTTCGCCCGGTGATTGGAACTCGGATCGAGACGGTTGAGGGGGTGGCTTTCCTCGCCTATCCCCGCGACCGCGCCGCCTATGGGCGTTTGTGCAGCCTTATCAGCGCAGGCCGGATGCAGACGCTTTCGGGCGAGTGGCAGGAGAAGGGCGTATGCGAGATCGATCTCGCGATGCTGGCAAAGCATGCGGAGGATGTGCAGCTAATTCTGCTCCCTCCCGATGATCTGGAGGCGCGGTTTACGATCCCCGCATGGGCGAACAATGTGATCGCGCTTGATGGCAGTGAACTTGGCAGGGATGTCTCGGGCACGCTCTCCGATCTGTTGCCGCATCTTGTGGAAGGCTTGCCCACGCTGCGCCACCTCGCTGCATCCTATCTCTATCGCGGAGACGATATCGCGCGGATCGATCGGCTTGATGCGCTGGTACAGGATAATGGACTGTCACTGCTCGCCACCAACGACGTGCATTATCACGCGCCCGAGCGTCGCCCGCTTCAGGACGTGATGACAGCCATCGCGAACAAGACCACCGTCGCCGAGGCCGGGCACCTGCTCAATCCCAATGGCGAGCGGCATCTGAAAAGCCCGCAGGAAATGCAGCGCCTGTTTGCCCGCTGGCCTCATGCGATCAGCGCGGCGCGCGAGGTGGCCGATGCCTGCGAATTCTCGCTCGAAGAGTTGCGCTACGAATACCCCGAGGAAATCTACCCCGATGGCATGGCGCCGCAGGAGTATCTTGAGGTCGAGACATGGCGCGGGGCCGAACGGCGATACCCCAGCGGTGTGCCCGACAGCGTGCAGCAAACGCTCGAGCGCGAGCTGGCGCTGATCGCGAAGCTCGATCTTGCGCGTTACTTTCTGACTATCAAGGATATCGTCGATTTTGCACGCAGCGTCGAACCGCCGATCCTGTGTCAGGGGCGTGGCTCGGCGGCCAACTCGGCGGTGTGTTACTGCCTAGAAATCACCAGCGTCGATCCGGCCAAGCACCAGCTGTTGTTTGACCGCTTCATCTCCGAAGAGCGCAAAGAACCGCCCGATATCGACGTCGATTTCGAGCACGAGCGGCGCGAAGAGGTGATTCAGTATATCTATCGCAAATATGGCCGCCACCGCGCTGGTCTGACTGCGACGGTGATCCACTACCGCCCGCGCATGGCGATCCGCGAAGTGGGCAAGGCAATGGGCCTCTCCGAAGATGTCACCAGCAGCCTCGCGCGCACCGTATGGGGCGGATATGGGCGTGAGATCGGTGAGGCACATGTCGAGGAGATCGGTCTCAAGCTTTCCGACCCGCATCTGCGGCGAGTGCTCACATTGACCGAGCAGATGATCGGCATGCCGCGCCACCTCTCACAGCATGTTGGCGGCTTCATCCTGACCGAAAGCGCGCTGACGGAGACAGTGCCGATCGGCAATGGCGCCATGCCCGACCGCAGTTTTATCGAGTGGGACAAGGACGATATCGAGGCGCTGGGCATCCTGAAGGTCGATGTGCTGGCGCTGGGCATGCTCACCTGCATCAAGAAATGCCTCGACCTGCTCGAAGATCATCATGACCGCACGCTGACACTGGCGACGGTGCCGCGCGAGGACCCCGAGACATACGCAATGCTGCGCAAGGGAGACTCGCTGGGTGTGTTCCAGGTTGAAAGCCGCGCACAGATGAACATGCTCCCGCGCCTGCGCCCGCGCGAGTTTTACGATCTCGTCATTCAAGTAGCGATTGTGCGGCCGGGGCCGATTCAGGGGGATATGGTCCACCCCTATCTCAAACGGCGACGCGGGGCTGAGCCGGTTGTGATCCCCAAGCCTTCACCCACGCATGGTCCGCCTGATGAGCTTTCCAGCATCCTTGAGCGAACATTGGGCGTGCCGATCTTTCAGGAACAGGCGATGAAGATCGCGCTCGACGCGGCGCAATTCACTTCGCTCGAAGCCAACCGCTTGCGTAAGGCGATGGCGACATTCCGCAGCCGTGGAATGGTGGACGAGCTGCAAGACATGATGGTCGAGCGCATGGTGGAGCGCGGATATGAGCGCGACTTCGCACAAAGATGCTTCAACCAGATCAGAGGCTTTGGTGAATACGGCTTTCCCGAAAGCCACGCGGCGTCCTTTGCGCATCTGGTCTACGTATCAAGCTGGCTCAAATGTCATTTTCCCGCAGCCTTTGCCTGCGGTCTGCTGAACTCACAGCCGATGGGATTCTACGCTCCTGCCCAAATCGTGCGCGATGCGCGCGAACATGGGGTCGAGGTGCTTCCGGTCGATGTGAACCACTCGATGTGGGATTGCACGCTTGAGGAAACTGGTGCGGCGGGTGACGCAAAGAACGGACGATTTGACCGCAACATTGCCCTGCGTCTCGGCTTTCGACAGCTGGATGGCCTACCTGAACACATTACTGCGCAATTGATCGGCGAGCGCGCCGCCAACGGCTCGTTCAAGGATGTCGCTGAATTGCGCGACCGGGCGGGGCTCTCGCCGGCGCATATCGAGAGGCTTGCGAGCGCGGACTGCTTCGGTTCAATCGGTCTGTCGCGCCGCACCGCCCTGTGGGATGCGCGCAGCCTGATTGCGGGGCCGGATCTGCCGTTGTTCAGAGCCGCGGCCGAACGCGATGAAGGAGCAGAGCGTGTGCAAAGCCGCCTGCCCGTTATGCCACTCTCCGAAGAGGTGGTGAATGATTACCAGACCCTGCGTCTAAGCCTCAAGGCGCATCCGATGTCGTTCCTGCGACCCGAACTGGGCGAGCGCGGTTTTGTAAAAGCGAGCGAGCTGCGCGACCGCAAATTCCGTAGCATGGTGCAGGTCGCGGGTGTCGTGCTGATCCGTCAGCGACCGGGAAGCGCCAAAGGGGTGTGCTTCATCACGCTGGAGGATGAAACCGGCGTAGTGAACCTCGTCATCTGGCCCGATCTGATGGCGAAACAGCGCCGCGTGATTATGGGTGCGCGCCTGATCGAGGTGCGCGGACGCGTGGAATATGATGACGAGGTGATCCACGTCATCGCACAGCATCTGACTGATGCGACAGACCGGCTCTATGGCCTTTCAGACGATATACTGAATGCGCCGATTGCGCGGGCTGATCATGTGAATTCGCCGCTGATCAACCACAAGATGCCCGGCAGCCGCGCAAGCATTGTTGCGGGCGAAGCGAGGGAAGAGGATGTAAAGAAAGCGGTGAGGCCGCGCGATCTCATTGATGAGCTGCCCAATGTTACAGGCCACCCACGTAACCATCGGATCATCCCGAAATCACGCGATTTTCATTGAGCTAGTGGCGGAAACTCAGGTTGCTTCGAGAGCGTAACCTGCGGAGCGAACGGTGCGGATCGGGTCTTTCGATCCATCAACCGCGATCGCTTTGCGCAGGCGCCGGATGTGCACATCCACCGTGCGAAGTTCGATATCGCTACCGGTGCCCCAGACGCCGTCTAGAAGCTGGCCACGACTGAACACGCGGCCTGGGCTCTCCATAAAGAATTTAAGTAGTCGATATTCGGTTGGACCGAGCTGCAGCGATTGGCCGCGGCGTTGGACTTTGTGCGCCACCGGATCGAGCTTGATATCGCCCACTTCGATGGTCTCACCAGCCAAAGCAGGGCGAATACGGCGCATCACTGCCGCAACACGGGCAAGCAGCTCGCGCGGCGAAAACGGCTTGGTCAGATAGTCATCCGCGCCGGTCTCGAGCCCGCGCACACGGTCATCTTCAGCCTCACGGGCTGTGAGCATGATAATCGGAACATGCGCGGTTTCTTTGTCGCGGCGAAGGCGGCGGCAAACCTCGATGCCGCTGGTGCCTTCGATCATCCAATCCAAGATAATGAGGTCAGGCACATCCTCGCTGGCAAGAACCATGGCTTCGTCACCATCGCTGGTGCAGCGAACGTCATAGCCTTCATTTTGGAAGCGATATTCGAGCAGCTCGGACAGTGCCGGGTCATCTTCAACGAGCAAAAGTTTCGCTGCTGACATTTCCTAAGCCCTCCGAGCGTCGCCAACGCTTGTACGATATGTTTCAGCTTTGCGACCCTTTTGTGAAAAAGCCCTCGGGGAGTTTTCCACAATGCGCGCCTCAGTCGCCTTCGGGAGGATAGCTGCCCGTCGCTGCAAAATGGACCATCTCCGCCACGTTGGTCGCATGGTCACCGATCCGCTCAAGATTTCGCGCCACAAATAGCAGCTGTGCGGCGCTTGAAATGGTCTTCGGATTCTCGACCATATGACTGACGAGATTGCGGAAAATACTGTTGTAGAACGCGTCCACTTTGGCATCGGCGGCGATGACTTCGAGGGCTAGATCAGGATCGCGCGATGCGTAAGCAGTGAGCACATCGTGCACCATCTCGCTGGCAAGCTCGCCCATGGTAGGAAGCAAGGTGAGTGGCTCGAACCGGTCGCGCCCTTCGATTTCACCCACGCGGCGCGCTATGTTCTTGGAGTAGTCCCCGATACGCTCGACCACACCGGCAATCTTCAGCGCAGCAATGACTTCGCGAAGGTCATCTGCCATCGGTGCGCGCAGAGCAATCACGCGGACGGCAAGCTTATCGACTTCGGTTTCCAGCTCATCGATGCGTTTGTCGCGGGCAACCACGCGGTCGCCCAGCTCGACATCGCCCCGCACCATCGCCTCAAGCGCTTCTTGGATGGCGACTTCGGCGAGGCCGCCCATCTCCGCGATCAGGCCGCGTAGCCGGGTGATGTCCTCATCAAAGGCTTTGACTGTATGTTCTGTCATCAGCCGTAGCGTCCCGTAATGTAATCCTGCGTGCGCTCTTCAATCGGATTGGTGAAGATCGCGTCGGTCGGGCCGTACTCAACCATCTTGCCAAGGTGGAAGAAGGCGGTCCGCTGGCTCACGCGTGCGGCCTGCTGCATCGAGTGAGTGACGATGACGATGGCGTAGCGGCCGGACAGCTCGTCGATCAGTTCCTCGATCTTCGCCGTCGCAATCGGGTCAAGCGCGGAAGCCGGCTCGTCCATCAGGATAACCTCGGGGTCGACGGCAATCGCACGGGCGATACACAGGCGTTGTTGCTGACCACCCGACAACGCGGTGCCCGAGTCTTCGAGACGATCCTTAACTTCATCCCAAAGGCCTGCGCGGGTCAGCGACCGCTCAACGATCACATCGAGGTCAGCTTTCTTCTCCGCAAGACCGTGGATTTTGGGACCATAAGCAATGTTGTCGTAAATCGACTTCGGGAACGGGTTGGGCTTTTGGAACACCATGCCCACGCGTGCGCGCAGTTGCACGACGTCCATGCCGCTGGAGTAAATGTCCTCGCCCTCGAGCTCGATCGACCCGGTCACTTTGGCCACCGGGATCGTGTCGTTCATGCGATTGAAGCAGCGCAGATAGGTAGATTTGCCGCAACCCGACGGGCCGATAAACGCCGTGACGTAATCGGGTGAGATATCAATCGATACCTCATCAATGGCTTTCTTGTCGCCATAATACACCGAAACGTCGCGCGCCTTCATCTTGGCGTTCGTGTCGGATTTGATGCTTTCGTGAATGACAGTCACCAGGTCTTCTCGAATTTGTTGCGCAGATAAATGGCGAGACCATTCATCAGCAGGAGGAACAGCAATAGCACAATAATCGCGGCGCTGGTGCGCTCGACGAATCCGCGGTCGATTTCATCGGACCACAGGAAAATCTGCATCGGCAGCACGGTAGCGGGCGAAGTGAACCCGTCAGGCGGCGTCGCGACGAAGGCGCGCATGCCGATAAGCAGCAGTGGCGCGGTCTCACCCAGGGCGCGGGCCATGCCGATAATCGTGCCCGTCAACATACCGGGCAGGGCGAGCGGCAGAACATGGTGGAAGACCACTTGAACCGGAGAGGCCCCCACAGCCAACGCGCCATCGCGGATCGAGGGTGGCACAGCCTTGATCGCGTTGCGGCCTGAGATGACGATAACCGGCATTGTCATCAACGCGAGTGTCATACCACCAATAACCGGAGCCGAGCGGAAGTTCGGGAACAGGGTCAAGAAGACCGCCAGACCAAGCAAACCGAAGATGATCGATGGGACGGCGGCGAGGTTGTTGATTGAAACCTCGATCAGGTCGGTCCAGCGGTTTTTTGGAGCGTACTCCTCAAGATAAAGCGCTGCGAGCACGCCAATCGGGAAGGCGAGGGCGAGGGTGACCAGCATGGTCAGGATGGAGCCCTTAAGCGCGCCCCAGATGCCAACCTGTTGCGGGCTGGTTGCGTCAGAACGGCTGAAGAAACCCGGGTCCCAGTTCTTGGCAAGATGTCCTTCATCTGAGAGTTTTTCTGCAAGAGCCTGCATCTCCTCTGAGCCTTCACCAGCAAGGCCCTGAGCAAGGTCGGAGGAAGCGGGGAGATAGAATGTGCGGCTGGCCGACAGAAGCGATGGGTCCTCCATCACTCCGCGGGCAACTTCGCGCCATGCTTGCTCGTTGAGCTGTTCCGCGCCTTCTTCGCCGAAAGTTGCAGCGGCAATTTGCTCGACCGTGCGGTCGAGACCTTGCGCCTGAAACTCTTGCATCGCGCCGACCGATTTCAGGGTGGCATCGTCAATGCGCAGCTCTTGCTGAGTGAAATCAACCGGAACGGCCAGTTCAGCGCGCTGGAATCCGGCAATGCCGTTCATGAACATGTTGCCCAGCAGCAAGAGTAGCACGGCAACCGAGAAAACTACTGCGCTCAGGCCAAGCAGCTTGAAGTTGCGTTCCGCGCGGTAACGCTTCTTGAGCCGAGCAGCGAATTCCGGTGAGCGGGTCGGGCCCAGATCCTGAGAGTTTGTCATATCACTCATAAGCTTCACGGAACCGTTTGACTACGCGCAGCGCGATGATGTTGAGGACCAGCGTGACGAGGAACAGCGTCAGGCCAAGCGCGAAGGCGCTGAGATAGACGGGGTGATCGGTGCTCGGTTCGCCGGTCAGGTTCTTCACGATCTGGACCGTCACCGTGGTCATGCGTTCGAGCGGGTTGGCTGTCATGTTCGCGGCGGTGGAGGCGGCCATCACCACGATCATAGTTTCACCAATGGCGCGGCTGACGGCGAGCATGATGCCAGCAACAATGCCGGGCAGGGCGGCGGGGAACAGGACCTTGCGAATGGTCTCCGACTTGGTCGCGCCCATCGCATAGCTGCCATCGCGCATCGCGTTGGGGACGGCGGCAATGGAGTCGTCGGCCATGGAAGAGACGAAGGGGATAATCATAATCCCCATGACGACACCAGCGGCCAAAGCGCTTTCCGTGGATGCATTGCTGAAGCCAATCGCCACAGCTGCGTCACGGATAGCTGGCGCGATGGTGAGTGCGGCGAAGTAGCCGTAAACAACCGTTGGCACACCGGCGAGAATTTCGAGCGCGGGCTTCACCCATGTGCGAAGATTCGGGTTGGCGTATTGCGTCAGATAAATGGCGCTCATCAATCCGATAGGCACCGCCACGATCATAGCGATGATCGCACCGATAAAGATCGTGCCCCAGAACAGCGGGATCGCGCCATACTTGTCCGCATCGGGACTGTCTGCGGCGACCATCGGGTCTGGTGCCCAGAAGGTACCAAACAGGAAGTCTATCGGCGAGATAATGCCGAAGAAGCGGATCGTTTCGAACACCAGGCTGGCAAAGATGCCGAGCGTGGTCAGGATCGCGACGAGTGACGCGACGAGCAGAATGCCCATAACCGTTCGCTCAACCTTCGTGCGTGCGCGGAAATCGGGGCGAACTCGCAGGAATGAGAACGCGCCACCAACGAAGCCGATGAGAACCGTCAGAGCTATGCCGATCAGGTTGTACCGGCTGATCGCGTTTCGAAAGGGCTCGACCAATGCATTGGCTTCTTCGTTGAAGACGCCCGGCGCGCTTCCAGTGGCGACGGCGCGTGCTTCGGAAAGCCAAGCCTGCCGCTCAAATCCAAATTCTGGCAATATGTCCGCGGCTGACGACGACAGCACGCTTTGAGTCACAAGCTGTGGCGACAGGAATGACCAAATCGCTACAAATCCTATGACCGGCAGAATAACCGCGAGCGCCACATACCATGCGTGGTAGATCGGGCGCGCCACAGGACGGTTTGCTGGATCGGAGCTTTGGAAGCTCCACGCTTTTGCACGCCCAGCCAGCCAGCCAGCAACACCAAGGCCGATTGCAATCAGAATGAGGGTGATGGGCGACATTACCAGCAGGTTCCGTAGTAAGCTCTAAAGTGTTCGGCTCAAAATTTATGGGAGGGCGATAGCCGCAAGCGCAGCTTCAAGATACTCGCGTGGGCGAGAAGTCCCCGACACAGGCCCGATGTTCGCGAAATAAGACATGGCTATGACAAGCTGGGCGTCTCTTTTTCGGTTTCCGCGAGCTGTTGCGACGTCTCAGGCGTCGATCTGCGATCCTGGGCAGCCGGGAGGCGCATGACAACCGTCGTGCCTTTTCCAAGGTCACTTGTGATTTCGAGCCTTCCACGATGTCGCTCAACTATGTGTTTCACAATGGCGAGGCCGAGGCCCGTACCGCCCGAAGCGCGACTTCGCCCCGGATCGGTGCGATAGAAGCGGCGGGTGAGATGCGGGATCTGCTCGGGTGCGATACCTTCGCCTTGGTCAATAACTGAAAGCCTTGCCTGATCATCGCGTGAGCGATCAAGCACGATGCGCACATCTGCATCTTCCGAACCATACTTGAGAGCATTGTCGACCAGGTTTCGGACAACTTGCTCAAGCTGTTGCTGATCACCTTGCACGAGAGCGGGAATTTTCTCCTCGAACTGCACGCGATCAGAGCGATTAGAGCCCGCTGCATCTTGCGTTGCGCGCTCGATCAAAGGACCGAATTCGAGAATGTCGGTCGGCAGGTCGTGCTTTTCCGCTTCCACCCGCGAAAGGCTCATCAGATCGCTAATCAGGCTCTGCAATCGGTGTGCCTCGCGCTCGATAATGCCCAAAAACTTCCTCGCGGTCGGTGTGTCCACCGTTTCGGGCGTCTCGGTGAGCGTTTCGACATAACCGATGATCGAGGCCAACGGCGTGCGTAGCTCGTGCGAGGCGTTCGCGACGAAGTCTGTGTGTGCGCGGCTGATATCGGCTTCAGCGGTTTGGTTGATCAGTTCGATAACCGCTGTGTTTCGATCAATCGAATGGCGGTTGAAGCGCCAGATATCCTGCCGCCGGACAAGCCCACGAACGATCGCCTGCCCGTCGCGGTTCGCATTGAGCAGAGAGATCGCTTCAGGTTGGCGAAACGCGACCCGTGCATCTTGCCCGATAATATGCTGGCCTAGCATCCGCCGTGCGGCGCGATTGGCGATGTCGATAGTGTTTCGGTCCGTCACCAGCAGCGGCGTGGCCGAATTCTCGATCATCTTGCGCATCGATTCCCGGCTGAATGGCTGCTCGACCACGTGCTTTTCGGGTTCAGGCGGCTTGCCGGCAGCAACGAACAATGAACCAACCCACACTCCGAGAACAGCAAGTCCGATGATCGGATCAATATCGAGCAGCAGCAACGCAACAAACGTTACGGCAGCGAGGAAGATGCTGGCCAGAGGAAGCGGTTGACCCATGGCCCGCCTCTATCGCCAAGCATGGCGGGAGGGAAGGGGTGGGGCCCCGAGGGTTACTCTCTTTTTTGAAAACTCGAAGCGAAGCGTGGAAAGTGGTGGTGACCCGTACGGGAATCGAACCCGTGTTTCAGCCGTGAAAGGGCCGCGTCCTAACCGCTAGACGAACGGGCCACGCTCGCTTGCGAGAGCGCGCATCTAGGGGTGCGATCATAAGCGGTCAAGCCCCATCTGCGCATCTTTTGCGAATTATCCGTTTAGTGCGTCTCAATCAGCGAATGCGGCGTCTTCCAAGTGCAATTCCGCCGCCGGTCTTGAACCCCAATCATCGATCTTCACGCGACCTGCAAAATGGAACGTGCGACCAGCGCTTCGGTGCAGCAGCGTCTGCGCCATCTCCGTTTCTGCCGCTCGGAATGCGATGCTCTTGAAAGAGCGCCCATCGGGGCCACTAGCAATGACACGCAAATGGTCTTTGCCAACGATATCCGCCTTGATAATCCGGACTGGGCCCACGGCCACACGCGGCGCGGGCCAGCCGACGCCATAAGGCCCTGCCGCATCAAGTGTTTCGACCAACTGCGGCGTAAGGCCACCTGGTGCGACCGCCAGATCGAGCTTCATGCTCGCGCTGATCATGGCGCGCTCTATATCACGGGCGAGGCGTTGATCGAGGAATTCGGCAAACTCGTTCAGTTTGGACGTTTCGATTGTCAGTCCAGCAGCCATCGCATGGCCTCCACCAGCGACCAGCAATCCGGCTTCGCGCGCTGCTATGATCGCCGCGCCCAGATCGACACCGCTGATCGAACGACCCGAGCCTTTGCCCGTGCCGTCGCTTTCATCTTTTGCAATGACAATGGAGGGCTTGCCGGTCTTTTCCTTGATGCGCCCGGCGACGATTCCGATCACGCCCGGGTGCCAGCCTGATCCGGCGAGGACGTGCACCGCGTGATTGTGCTGACCTGCTATCTGCGCTTCGGCTGCTTCCTGCACCTCTGCCTCGATAGCGCGGCGCTCTTCGTTGAGTTGAGATAGCTGCGTCGCGATTTCCCGGGCCTCTTCGGGATCGCGTGTGGTCAACAGGCGCACGCCTAGTGTCGATTCGCCCACGCGACCGCCTGCGTTGATCCTCGGCCCTAGCGCAAAGCCGAGATCGCTTGCCTGCGGGCTGCGCTTCAATCTGCTGGCATCAATTAAGGCCGCCATGCCGATCCGCTCGCGCCTTGCGAGGATTTTGAGGCCTTGCGACACGAAAGCACGGTTAAGTCCGTGAAGAGCGGCGACATCGGCCACAGTGCCGAGCGCCACCAGATCAAGTAGGGCCATCAAATCGGGTTCGTCGCGACTCTCGAAATAGCCCTGGTTGCGCAGCGTACGCACCAAGGCGATGGCCAATAGAAACGCGACACCAACCGCGGCCAAATGTCCGAATGAAGCAGCCAGATCGCTCTCATCAAGTCGGTTGGGGTTCACAAGCGCTGCCGTCGGCGGAAGCTCTGCAGCGCATTTGTGATGGTCAACCACAATCACATCCACGCCCACTTCGCGTGCCATGGACAAGGCATCAAATGCCATCGCACCACAATCCACCGTTACAATCAGCTTTGATCCTGTTTCGGCCAATTTGACCAAGGCCTCTCCGCTCGGGCCATATCCCTCAAGAAGGCGATCGGGGATGTAATACTCGGCGTCGCTGCCAAGTGAGCGGAGCAGTTCGATCATCAGCGCCGCGCTTGTTGCGCCATCGACGTCATAATCGCCATAAACGGTGATCTTCTCGCCGCTCAGGATGGCCGATGCAATGCGCCGCGCCGCCTGATCCATGTCGCGGAACTCGGAAGGGTCGGGCAGGAATCCGCGCATCGTTGGCTTTTCGTGCCGTTCGATATCGTCTTCGGCGACACCGCGCGTCATCAGCAGCTGCTTTAGTACGGAATTGTCGAGCGAATTCTGACCGCCCTCCAGCTCCATATTGCCGCCACGCCATGTCCATGCCTTGCCCGACAAAGACTGTGAGACACCGAGAACGTGGGAAATCGATTTGGTGGCCATGCCCTGCCTATACGCTGCCACCGCTTCACAGAACAGGCCCGCGCCATTGACAATCGACAGGCCGCAGGGCTTGTCCGCAATTCATGGCGCCCGCAATTTCATCGAACAATCTTCTGGTTATCTGGCACAGCCGCACCGGAGCCAGTGAAGGCATGGCCCGAGCGGCTGCGGAAGCGTCAAACGCCGTTCTGCTGCCGGCGGAGGATTTGACCGAAAAGCAGGCTCTTTCTGCCGGTGGCTATCTCTTCGTTTGCCCGGAAAACCTGGCCAGCATGAGCGGTATGATGAAAGAGATGTTTGATCGTCTCTATTACCCATTGCTGGGGCAAATTGAGGGGCGGCCTTACGCGTCAATCATCGCGGCAGGATCGGATGGGCAGGGCGCGCAGAGGCAGCTCGACCGTATCGCGACCGGATGGCGTTTGCGAAGAGTCGCTGACCCCGTAATCTTCAACTTTAATGCGCAAAGCCCAGAGCGCATATTGGCAGACAAGGTTATTCCGGATAACGTCCTGAAAGATTGCCGGGATTTAGGAAATGGCTTTGCCGAAGGCATTGCTATGGGAGTCTTCTAGTGACTCTCGGGTCTATTGAGCCGAAGCCTGGGAAGAGGACTCGACGGGGACCTACAATCGCGTCACAGTCTATGCCGCTCGGGTCGCGCTGAGAAAGGCTTTCAGAGGGGGTCTTTGAGGATCGAAGACGCGCCGCATCTTGGCACCGGCGGGGTGTATCTGCTGTTTGCAAGTGGCAAACGGCCTGATCGTGCTGCGATAAAGAAGTTTGTCAGCGAGCAAGACAGAGTGAGTATCGTTCACGATCCTCTTTATCCGGCCCCTCTCTCAGTATCAGCAGACCAAAAGCCCGGCGCTAGTCATCAACCTGCCCTGCAAGCACGGCAGGTGGAACAATCGTGGTTCGAACTCCTTCGTGACGGCCTTACGTTCGACTTGATCGGGCTGGCTGAAGGAATTCCATGTAATCCACCGAAGGCGGAGGATCTGTTCGATTTGGAGGATGCGCCCGGCGAGACTACCGGCGAAGCTCTGTATTTGACACCGGGCTCGCATTTGACCGGTGGAGAGGCGACATTTCCGGTGACTAAGGGGCTCTTGGCCTTGGCCCGCGATCTTATACATCATTTCGATGAGCTTCAGGCCGTGGCTTGGCCCCCGGCCAAAAGTGCAATTGGGCGACGGTACTTTGAGTCGATTGTCACGGCGTGGCTCGAAGGCGGGCCGTTTCCGGCGATCGGCCTCATGGCATTTCACTCGGCTGTCGATGGCGCATTGGAAAGCATTGGTCTCGACTTCTGGATCGGACAGGAATTGCGGATTGAGCCGCCTCTTTCTGCCGACAAGGTGGTCGCTACCCGCCTTGCTAGCCGGATTATCAATCAATTGGTGCTGATCGGAGGTCTTGAGGAAAGCGAGCGTATGATAGCGCCAGAAGGGACGCGGTTGATCATGCGGCCCTCTGCCAATCGCAAGTTCATTCGCGTTTCGCACGAGTAAGAATGGCGCGGGGGGATCAGCAAAGTATCGGCCCATCCCGCATGCCCGTAACGCAGCGGTCGCGCGCCGCCATACCATTTCGTCAGGTTAATCGGCGGGGTTCTCCTGACCACGATCCAGGCTTGCAACGGCACCATATTCTGCCGCGTCAGATCTTAGGGCGCAGATGCTTTGGTTCCATGTTCGAGCAGATCGGCCGAAGCTCGGTCGGGTTTGATGACTTTCGTGCCAACGGCCTATTGCTGCCTGCGACCACGGAAGCAACCTATCGCACCGGGATGCCACTGCATCGCGGGCCACACCGGCAGTATAACGAGCTTGTAATCGAGCGTGTTGGGCGCGTTGAAGATCACTGGTCTCAGACTCGTCTAACCGATCCAGAGCGTGCCTTTGTCGAGGCATTGCTGAGGCTTCGGTTGCTTCAGTCAGCCCTTAGACGGAGGCTCCTCAGCGCGCGCCGTCGACTATTGCTGAACCGCAAAGACCCGTTTGGGACAGGCTTCGATTTTACCGAGCTTGACGCAATGGCAGAGAAACTTTGGAACGCGACCTAAGCGCGCGCTCCGCTTAGTCAGTCAACCCAGCTGGCGTAGTTAGACTTCGCCAGAAGCGCAGCCTTTGCCGAATGGTATTCGCGTTCAAACCGCCCGACCATGTCCTCGACCGTGCCGACACTCTTGACTGCGCCAATCCCTTGACCCGAGCCCCAGATGTCTTTCCACGCTTTGGCTTTGGTGTTGCCGCCGCTGCCGAAATTCATCTTAGATGGATCACTTTCCGGAAGGTTCTCTGGGTCAAGTCCTGCGTTTTCGATCGATGACCGTAGATAGTTACCGTGCACGCCAGTGAAGAGGTTCGAATACACGATGCCTTCCGCTGAGCCTTCGACAATACCTTGCTTATAGCCTTGATCAGCATTGGCTTCCTCGGTCGCGATGAAGGCACTGCCCGCATAACCGAAGTCCGCGCCCATCGCTTGCGCTGCCAGGATCGAGGCACCGTTGGCGATAGAGCCGGAAAGCGCCACTAGACCGTCAAACCACTCGCGGATCTCCTGCATCAGCGCGAAAGGCGACTGTGTTCCCGCATGACCGCCAGCACCGGCAGCAACCGGGATCAGGCCGTCGGCACCTTTCTCGATCGCCTTGTTGGCGAAGCGGTTGTTGATGACATCATGCATCGTCACGCCGCCCCAATTGCGTACGGCATCGAAGATCTCGGTGCGAGCACCAAGTGAGGTGATGATCAGCGGCACTTGCCACTTCTCGCAAGTCGCCATGTCCTGCATCACGCGATCGTTTGATTTGTGGACGATCTGGTTCACCGCGAACGGCGCCGCCGGACGATCCGGGTTCTCGCGGTTGTGCTTGGCCAGCTCCTCGGTGATCTGGTGCAGCCACTCGTCCAGCAACGATTGCGGACGTGCATTCAGTGCGGGGAAGCTTCCCACAATCCCGGCTTTACACTGCGCAATTACCAGCTCTGGTCCGGAAACGATGAACAGTGGCGAACCGATCAGCGGCAGGCGCATACGGTCAAACGGGGCGGGAAGGGTCATGCATCTCTCCGGTGAGTATTTGTGATTTCGGTTGCTGTTAAAGACCTAACTTGCGTCAGGCAAGCAGGTCCTCAACGCGGTAGAACCGTGCCGCGTTCCCGGCATAGAGCGCAGCCTTCTCATCTGCGCTTGCATCCGCCGTTATCCGCTTGAACGCATTCCACAGAACCGGATAGGTCGCGCCCCACCGATCGACGGGGTAGTTGCTCTCAAACATCGCGCGATCGGTGCCGAAGGCTTCGATGCATGTCACGATATATGGCTTCCACATACGTGCGAGGTCTTCCGAGCCGATGCCCGCAGCTGGCCCTTCGGTAGGCATGTCGCAATTGTGCATGGCTAGACCGCCCAGCTTCACCACCACATTCTCGCACTTGCCAAGTTCGATGATGCTGGCGCGCCATGTGTCGAAGCGTTCTTCCAACCTGCCAGCATAGCTCGCATTGCCCAGTGGAGTGCCGCAGTGGTCAACGCAGATGGGCGTGTCAGGGAAGGCGCGGGCGAGGTCGATCACATCGCCAATCTGCGGTTCCAATACCCACGCATCGAAGCTCATCCCGCGTTTGCCCAGTTCGGCGAAACCTTCGCGGAAGGTCGCGTCTTTGTAGAGCTCTGGCGGAGCATGGAACGGAGGGCCGAGAACCTCAGGATCGGCGTCCCAGGCACCCTGATGGCGGATGCCACGGAACCGTGCAGAGGCGGCTTGCAAAGCGTCGAGCACTTCACCTGCAGCTGCACCTTGGAGCAGGTCTGCGTGTCCCACGATCCCGGCGCAGAGCCGCGCATTGCCATAGAGGCCGCTGGCCGACTGTGCGGCAACGCCATCTACGAACTCGACCTCGCCCACGACCTTCAACGCCTCGCCATAGCCCGCATTGTAGAACGCACCGCATTCCATGAAGACAGTGCCGATGACGTTGTGGCCGCTCTCGCTTACCTCGGCGTTAAACTGGTCGAACGTGTAGTGCGCAACCGGAACCAGTGTTTCGATGAAGCGGTGCCGGGGCTCTGGGAACATCGGCAGCATTGGCCGCAAGTCCCAAAGGTGATGATGCGGGTCAATGATGGGTAGATCGGGTTCCAGAATCGCTTCGGTCATGCGGTGCTCTCTCCTCAACTCATCGCTGGCCTAGCACGCTTGAAACAGTTGACACACTGTTCAGGAGCAAAAAAGCGCAGGCTTGCATTGCGGCCGTCGGATCGGTTGGGGAGGGCGAGAAATTAGGTGTCACATAGCTGCGTTAGCGGCAGCGCATAGAGTAGGAAACGTATCGCGTCAGCTCACCGCACGGCGATACAAATGCCATGTCGCGTGGCCCAGGACCGGCAATGCCACCAGCAGTCCCAGGAAAGCCGGGATGAGCGCAACGAACAAAACCGCAGCGATAACAAAAGCCCATGCGAGCATCACGAAGGTGTTGGCGCGCACGGTGAGAAGGCTCGAGATGATCGCGCGTGGAAAGCTCACTTCGCGGTCAACCAGCATCGGCAGGCTAATGACCGTCATCGCATAGAATGCAAAGGCCATCACCGCGCCAATCGCGGAGCCCACTCCCAGCATGGTGAGGCCGGTTTGCGTGGTGAGGAATTCCCACGTCTCGGAGCCCGATCCGCCTTCCGCCATAAAGATCGCAACCACGGCATGCGCGACGATCATCCAGAAGCCGAATGCGACAAACACGATCACGCCCATGCTCATTATTTGCTCGTCACCGCGACCGCGCAGCGCGCCGAGAATGGCGGCCCAAGTGCGTTGCTCACCGGACTCTCTCCGTCGGCTCGCTTCGTACAGACCAACCGCAACAAACGGAGCGATCAGTGGGAAGCCAGCGGTCGCGGGAATGAGAAGGCTGGTGTAGCCGGCGACCAGCGCGAAATAGCCCAGTGCAATGCCAGTGAGCACATAGACCCCGCCAAAGAACAGGCCGTATTGCGGCATGGCCAGAAAATCGCGCCACCCGTCAGCGAGCGCCGAACCGAGATCACGAAGCGTCAGATCATCCGCCACAATCGGGCGCGGCGGTTTTGCTCTCAGGTCCTGCTGTTTGCCCGTGGCCATCGGCGCGTCTCCCCTCCCAAGGATACACGCCTTGTACCACGCCGATCAGCGCGCCTCTTTGCGCTGAATCAAATACGGGCCTCACAACGGAGGCTCGTCTCCAGCTTTGCGAAGGCTATCTAAATACTTCTTAAAGCTGGCTTTTCCTCGAACATCGTCAAAATCTGTATCTGCATCAATTGCATCTGGGCCTGTATGTGGAATCAACGCGATCGAATGACTTAGTCGCAGGTGTTTCAAAGCCAGTGTGACTTTGCCTTCTAATCCGTACGTGCAGGCGATGTTATACTCGATACGAGCTCTGGTTTCGGGGGCACCAGCAAAATTCAACCCATCATCGAACAGCTTCAAAAGAGCATTATAAGCCGTTCTTGCTTCCTGTTGTTTGCCAAGGTGTGAAAGTGCATCACCCTTGTTAGTCATCAACTTTACGCGAATGCGTTTGGCATCCTCTTCCGGCAAGGACTCTATCAGTTTAAGGCCATCTTCTGTCACTGACAGGCTATCGTTGTATTCCTTGAGCCGGTTGTAGGTGATTACAAGATTGTTGAAAATCTTTGCGAGCTGATATCGCACATTACGATCATCAGATTTCTCGAATGTGTCTCGCCCCGTTTCGAATACCTTTGTAGCAGCTTCGTGTTTACCAAGATAATAGAGGGCGGTGCCTTGGTAGAAGTATCCAGCAGCTTGAATGCGTGCATCGCTTTTGTGACTGACCATATCATTTGCGAGATCACGGACGCTTTCGTATCTCTTTTCTGCTAGGCGCTTTGTCTGGAGCGTTAAGAAATCCGAATAGGATAAATCGCGAGCATCTTTCGCACCGATATCCGCTGAAAGCATTGATAGCTTCAGCTGCTCATCTGGAGAGAGCGCTCGCTGCGTTGCGACCAGTTCCATCATTCGATCTAAGAATTCGTCTTTTGGACCGGGCTTTGAAACGTCCGTAATTCTTGAGACAGCTCCGGATAACTCTCTGGAGATATCTCCTCGCAGTTCACTTTTGAGCTGCTGCAATTCACGGCGCATCCGCATCAATTCGGCTGAGGCTTCAGCAACGGCGGCCTCTTTGGTTCTTAGAGCAAAGAAGATAACAATCACTGTCATCAGAGCTCCAAAGAAGCCCATCGCAATCCCTAAATGGGTTAGCGCCATTTCACTGGCGGCTTGGCTTTGCTCTTCACGGAAAGATGAAAGAAGCAACTGCAATGACTTTTCATCAATCGGCACCGCTGCCGTTTGGGTAGCCGGATCTGCTGTCGCCTTTGTTGCAACGATGTCTTGCTGTTCCAACGCAGAGTTGTCTTGCGCTATTAACGGTTCAGAATGAAGTGTAATGATCACAAGAAGGGTCGCAGCACAGATCACTCCGATCCAAAGAATAGGAGCATATAAAGCGCACCAAGCTCGAAGTTCTTCTCGTCCCATGTTTGCCCCCGTAACGAATTATTCGCTCTGACTAAGGGGGTATTCAAAACTCAGAACAGTCTTTCAACCCCTATTTTTTGGATATGACCTCTGAATTCGCCGCACTCAACACCGCTCGCACGCTGGCGGTGGCGACATCTACGTCGATCCCGCATCCCCAGATGATCCGGTCGCCCGATTGGCACATCAGATATGCTGCGGCACGCGCATCACGGCCTGTGCCCATCGCGTGTTCGGAATAATCGAGCACTTTGATGTCGAGGTCGAACGCCCCTTCTAGGGTGCTGACGACGCTTGAAATCAGACCGTTGCCTCGCCCTGAAACGCTCTGTTCTCCGCCTTCGACTGCGATTTTGCCAGCAAAGATGCGCGTGCCATCGGCGGCGCGGCTTTCCTCGTAATCGACCAGTTGGAAATGCTTGTCCTCAGTCTGCACATGGTAAGTCGCTTTGAATGCATCCCAGATGTCGGCAGCGTTTAACTCACGGCCCAGCTCGTCTGCCATGCGTTGCACGGCTTTAGAGAAATCGGCTTGCATCTTTTTGGGCAGTTTGAGGCCCTGATCCTGCTCCAGAACCCATGCGAAGCCGCCTTTGCCCGATTGCGAATTGACTCGGATGACGGCTTCATAGTCGCGGCCAAGGTCTGCCGGGTCGATGGGCAAGTAGGGGATGCGCCAGCCTTCGTCATTCTGGCTCTCGCGCGATTCAAAGCCTTTCTTGATCGCGTCTTGGTGGCTTCCGGAGAATGCAGTGAAAACCAGCTCGCCGCCATAAGGATGGCGTTCATGCACCGGCAGATCGTTGCAGTATTCGACGGTCTCGATCACGCGGTCGATGTCGCTGAAGTCGAGGCCCGAGTCGATGCCTTGCGTGTACATGTTGAGCGCGACTGTCACGAGGCAGCAATTGCCGGTGCGCTCGCCATTGCCGAACAGACAGCCTTCCACCCGGTCGGCGCCCGCCATCATGCCCAGCTCTGCCGCCGCGACACCCGTGCCGCGATCGTTGTGGGTGTGGAGCGAGATCACCGCCGCATCGCGGTTGGGCAGGTTGCGGCAGAAATATTCGATCTGGTCGGCGTAGATATTGGGCGTCGCCGCCTCGACAGTAGCGGGCAGGTTGAGGATGATCGGGCGTTCAGGGGTAGGAGCAAGCACCTCCATCACCGCTTCACAAACCTCTATGCTGAAATCCAATTCGGCGGTTGAGAATGTCTCGGGCGAGTACTGGAAATGCCAGTCGGTGTCGGGACGCTTCGCCGCCTCATCGCGCAAGACCTTGGCACCGGCGACTGCGATTTCGCGCACTTCATCCTTCGTCATCCGGAACACGATGTCGCGCCATGCCGGGCTGACCGCGTTGTAGAGGTGAACAATCGCCGCCCGCGCGCCTTCGAGGCTGTCGAAGCTTGTCCGGATCAGGTCTTCGCGGCTTTGCGTCAGCACCTGAACGATCACATCGTCAGGGATGGCATCGGATTTAACGAGGCCGGAAATGAAGTCGAACTCTGTAGCGCCCGCGCTAGGGAAGCCGACCTCAATCTCTTTCACGCCCACTTCGACCAACATGTCGAAGAAGCGCTTCTTCTTCACGCTGTCCATCGGATCGATGATCGATTGGTTGCCATCGCGTAGATCTGTGGAGAGCCAGCGGGGCGGGGCGGTGATAGTGCGCGAAGGCCATTGGCGGTCCGTGATGGGGACCTGCGGAAAAGCGCGATATTTGCGGGAAGGGTCGGTGAGCATTGGCATCGAAGGAAGCTTTCTTACGGAAGGCTTTGGAAAGTCTTGGCGGCTGATCCCTTGAGCGTCAGGCCGCGTCTATCCGCACGCAGCCAATCACGCCCAAGGGCGCGTAAGTCGTAGAAGAAGGCCGGTGTACCGTTGCATCGTGGGGCAAGTCTTCGCCGATTATCCAACCGGACGCAAGGGGCGGTTTACTCGCAATGGGCGAAAAATATCGGGTGTGTCACCAATTGCTGTAACCTTTGCATCAGCCAGCGCGAAATGGCTGATGTGACCGGCAATCAGGCAGCCGGTTCAACAGTTCAATTTGGAGGATACCCCTATGAAGAAGTCTCTATTTGCAATCGCCCTAATGGCCACTGTCGCAGCTTGTGGCGCTCCGGCTGAAGAAACCGCCGGCACCGACGCAATGGCTGAAGCCACCGAAGTCGCGCTCTACAAAGATCTTGGCGGCGAAGCCTCAGGCCCGATCTACACCAAGACCCGCGGTGACACGCTGGCGGTGCGCGGCTTTGACGTGGTCAGCTATCAGATCGGCGAAGGTGTTCCGGTTGAAGGCACCGAAGAATTCACCGTCCGCTACGAAGGTTTTGATTACCGCTTCGCCAACGAAGACAACGCCAAAGCGTTTATCGAAGACCCCGCCAAATATGCTCCTGCCTATGGTGGATATTGCGCATGGGCGATCGGCGCCAATGACGCGCTCGCTGAAGGCGATCCGGAAGTCTACGAAATCGTCGACGGCAAACTGTACCTGAACTTCAACAAGAGCGTTCAGGAGCGTTGGGAAAAGGATATCCCGGGCTTCATCGCCAAGGGTGACACCAACTACCCGACCCACTCGCCGGACGAGCACTACACCGGCAGCTAACGTCTGAGAAGCTAACCCCGAAGCCCCGTCGCTGGCCTTGTTGCTGGCGGCGGGGTTTGGCTTTTAGGATTATCTCAACCGCAACGCGCGTCGCGGATGATGTTCTGGCTGTCGAGCATCATGTTGAGGCGCGGATTGGTGGGGTCCGGGTTGATGAACTCGTTCCCGCCAAACGGCACGAAACGCACTTCGCTTGCGTTCTCGGCAGCATTGGCGACTTCGGTCTGGGTCGCCGCATCGGCGAGTTTTCCGATGAAGTTGCCAACCAGATGCGCGCTGCAAGCAGTGTTCGGATCGGTTTGAGTGCCAGGCGTCATCGGGCCGGGCGCGGCGCCGGGTAACGGCGTGGCGACTGTCGGCGAAACTGTTCCTTGTGCCGCAGGTTGCTTCGTTCCGGAGCCTATTCGCGACGCGAAGTCATCAGCGCTTTCTTCCGAAGCGGGAGTTCCGCAGGCGGAGAGTACGAGCGCGGCAACAGTCGCGATGGCATAGGTCTTCATAGCGGTCCTCGAAACGCGCAAATATCAGTCGCGCAAAAGCGCTACTTGGGTTTCCGTTTCATGACAATGTGCGAGGGCGGATGCGCTCTTTCGTGAGCTGTTTGACATCGGTCACCCCCATCAAGCGCATCCCGCGCTCGATTTCGTCCTTGAGGATACCCAGCGCGCGTTCCACACCGTCCTGACCTGCGGCGGCGAGGGCATAGAGGTACAGCCTTCCGCCAGATGCAGCGGTTGCACCGCTGGCGAGGGCTTTGAGAACATGGGTTCCGCGCCGGACGCCGCCATCGCAAATGATCTCGATCTCACCGCCCACCGCATCGACGATTTCGGCCAATTGATCGAACGGGCTGCGTGAGCCATCGAGCTGCCGACCACCGTGATCTCGAGATCATGATCGCATCCGCACCAATCTCGACCGCGCGCCGCGCGTCGTTGGCACTCATCACGCCTTTCAGCACGAAGGTGCCGCCCCATTGCTCACGGATTGCGGCGGCGGTGGACCAGTCCATCGAGGTATCAAGCATCGTGTTGAAATACTCGGCGATGCTAACCGCCTTGCTTGACCCCTCGGTCACATGCGTATCGAGATTGGGGAGGCGGAATCTCTCGCGGAACAGGTAATCCAGCGTCCAGCGCGGGCGGGTGGCATAGGACCATACGCTGGAGGGGGTGAAGCGGGGCGGGGTGGTGAAGCCGGATCTCAGGCACCGTTCGCGCTTTCCCGAAACAATCGTGTCAACGGTAAGCGCCAAGGCATCGAAGCCCGCCGCCTGGCACCGCTCGATCATGTTTGTGTTCAGCGCTTTGTCTTTGTGGACGTAGAGCTGGAACAGTTTCGGCCCACTGGTGAGCGCGGCGATCTCTTCGATGCTGCGCGTAGCGAGGCTGGAGATGCCGAACCACAGGCCGAACTTCTCCGCCGCTTTTGCCACCGCCGTTTCGCCCTGCCAATGGAACGCGCGTTGAACGGCGGTGGGAGAGAGCATCAGAGGCAGCGCGCTCTCACGCCCTAGTATGGTGAAACTGGTATCAATCGTCTCCACACTGGCGAGGACATCAGGCACCAGATCAACCATGTCATAGGCTGCGGTGTTACGCGCCTTGGTCAGCTCGTCATCCGCAGCGCCATCGATGTAGTCGAACACGGGGAAGGGGAGCCGTGCTTTCGCCAGCTTTCGGAAGTCGTCGATGTTGTGACAGTCGCTGAGTTTCATCGCGAGAACGGCTCTGGCCGATTGCGCCAAACCTGTCGAGTGCGCACGGTTTGGAACGGCGCTCACGAAAAATGTGAAACTTTTTTCGCACCAGGTGTCACCAAATACGATTTCCTTGCGAACCCCCTGATGTGCGCGGCCATTCGCAGTATTCCGGGCTTCCCCCGCCAGTCCCCTGCTGGCAAACCCCTGACGACCCCGCCCGGATTGCTGACGAATGGCCGCCGCACAAATCCCGTGAAGGGATGAAAGCAGGAGACCCCCTAATGCAATTCAAGACTCTTATCCTTGCCGCAGCAGCGCTCGCCGCGCCGCTGGCGGTGACCTCGCCAGCCGTCGCCGATGGCGGTGTGTTTGTTGGCGTCCAAGGCGGGAACATCGCTGTCAGCGGATACGACACCGTTAGCTATTTCCAAGGCAATGGCGTGCCCGTCCTGGGCAGTGCGAAATACGCCGTGATGCATGACGGCGCAGAGTTCCGTTTTTCGAGCCAAGCCAACGCCGATTTGTTCAAAGCGGATCCGGATGCCTATGCCCCGCAATATGGCGGCCACTGCGCATGGGCGATGAGCCGTGGTTCACTCGCACCGGGTGATGCCACGCTTTACAAAATCGTTGATGGCAAACTGTACCTGAACTTCAATGAAGGCGTTCAGCAGACCTGGCTGAAAGACATTCCGGGTTTCATCGCAAAATCTGATCCGGCCTGGGCGAAAATCCCGGACGGCAAGAAATTCGGCGACTGAGCTGACATTCGCTCTTCGCGTCACTGTTTGGTGCCCCGGCAACATACCTGACCCCTGACACCCGCCGGGGCACCAATCCTAATCAAGATAGAAATTCGAGAGGAACTCTTTGATGTCGAACCTCACCCCAAAGAAAACATCGTTTGCCAAGATGATGATGGTCGCAGGCGGTCTTGCCGTGGCCACGGCTGGCGTTCCGGCGATGGCGGACGAACCGTGCGGGCCAAGTGGTTATTCCGGCAGTTCGAGCAGCTGGGCTAAAAAGCGCGCAGAAGCCCGGGCTGAACGCAAGGCACGCAAACAAAAACGCGAAGCGGCCTGTGCGGCAGCAGCATGCGCGGCCGCAGCTTGTGCGGCATCAGCATGTGCAGCGGCTTGCTACGCGTCGGCATGCGAAGCCGCCTGTGATGCCAGCGCATGCGAAGCAAACGCGTGTGCCGCTGCAGGTTGCGAGCCTGCTTGTGAAGGAACCGCTTGCGATGCCGCGGGTTGTGCAGCGGAAGGCTGCGAAGCGGTATCATGTGAAGCTGGAGCTTGCGCGCCGAGTGCCTGATGGCGCGCTTCTTGGGGGTGTGGCTGGAGTGGTTGTCCTCCGACCTGCTTCGGTCACACCTTCCTTGAACCAAATGCGTCAGCAGGCACTCACTGTCTGGCGCGCCCGCGCGTTCAATTCAGCGCGGCTGTATTCTTCGGCAATTGCACCGGGCGGGCACGGCTTAAAGTCTGGGTCTTGTTCCAGACACCCTTCGCCGCAAATCTGGATCGCCTTCTGCGCGGCGGCGTCAATGCGCCAGAAGCGTCCGCCGGGAGTCGAGACATAGCCATCGCTGCCCGACGCAATATCGCTCTCGATATCAATGTCCGATGGGACTTCGCTGTCATAGTTGCGGTCGAAAGACCCATGCGTGTGAAAGCTGGCTATTGGCCCCATGCCGGGCTCATCGAAAAATGTGATGTCACAGCTCGCAACATCGCCTTCCCGAATAGGCGTGGTGCCCAGATTGCCATCGCTGTCTTCGAAGATAATCGCGCACAGCTCTTTATCGCTGGCAAAGGAGCGCTGCTGTAATGCGCCCAGCTGCTGCTTGGCGTAAGCTTGCACTTCCTCTTGGGGCACGGTGAACACAAAGTCCTCCGGCCCCTTCACATTGAGGAATGCCCGCGCAACGATCACCACAAACGCTACAGCGCAAAGGCCGTATATCACTCGTAGTGTGGTGGGATTTTCAACCATTGCTGCGCGAGCAATCGCCTTAGTTCTTTTCCTTGTCCACCAACTTGTTGGCGCCGATCCATGGCATCATGGCACGCAGCTCTGATCCGGTCTTCTCGATCGGATGAGCTTCGGCACGTTTGCGGGCAGCTTTCAACTCGGGCTGACCGGCGCGGTTATCGAGAACGAAGTTCTTCACGAAACGGCCCGACTGGATGTCGTCCAGCACGCGCTTCATTTCAGCCTTGGTCTCATCGGTGATGATACGCGGGCCGGTGGTGATGTCGCCATATTCGGCGGTGTTCGAGATCGAATAGCGCATGTTCGCGATGCCGCCTTCATACAGCAGATCGACGATCAGTTTGGTCTCATGCAGACACTCGAAATATGCCATTTCAGGCGCGTATCCGGCTTCGGTCAGGGTTTCAAAGCCTGCCTGGATCAAGTGGGTGATCCCGCCACACAGAACCGCCTGCTCACCGAACAGATCGGTCTCGCATTCTTCGCGGAAGTTGGTTTCGATGATGCCACTGCGGCCGCCGCCGACACCGCTTGCATAGGCAAGGGCGGTTTCTTTGGCGCTGCCGCTGGCATCCTGATGCACCGCGATCAGGCAGGGAACGCCGCCGCCACGCTGATACTCGCTGCGCACCGTGTGGCCGGGGCCCTTGGGAGCGATCATGATGACGTCAATATCGGCTTGCGCTTCGATCAGGCCGAAGTGGATGTTGAGCCCGTGGGCGAAAGCGAGCGCGCTGCCCGGCTTCATCTTGCCGTGAACATCGTCCGCATAGATCGCCGCCTGATGCTCGTCCGGGGCGAGGATCATCAGCACGTCGGCCCAAGCGGCCGCATCCGAATTCGACATGACCTTAAAGCCCGCATCTTCGGCTTTTTTGGCGCTGGATGAGCCTTCGCGCAGAGCAATGGCCACTTCACCAACGCCGCTGTCGCGCAGGTTCTGCGCATGGGCATGGCCTTGCGAGCCATAGCCAAGCACGGCGATCTTCTTCGATTTGATGAGGCCGAGGTCAGCGTCGGCGTCGTAATAGACTTTCATGGGGTTTCCCTATTGCTCTGTAATATCGTGTGATTGGGTTCAGGCGCCGTCTGCGCCGCGCATCATGCCCACCACGCCCGAACGGCCCACGCTTTTGAGGCCGAGGTCACGCATGAGTGCGATGAAACTGTCAATTTTGTCCGGCGCTCCGGTGAGTTCGAACACAAAACTCTCGGTGGTGGTGTCAACCACATTGGCGCGGAAGACTTCGGCGATACGCAAGGCTTCTACCCGCTTGTCGCCCGTGCCAGCGACCTTGATCAGAGCAAGCTCGCGTTCGACATGTGGGCCAGCCTGCGTGAGGTCGATCACTTTGTGAACCGGCACCAGACGGTCCAGCTGCGCTTCGATTTGGTCGATCACCTGCGGCGGGCCGTTGGTGACAATGGTGATGCGGCTGACGGCATGGTCATCCGAAATATCGGCCACGGTCAGGCTGTCGATGTTATAGCCGCGCGCGGTGAACAGGCCGGTGATCTTGGCGAGAATGCCCGGCTCGTTATCAACGGTGATGGTAAGAACATGCCGCTCGGTCGCGGCGCTTTTGATTTTCATTAAACTAGCGCCTTCGCTTCGTCGTCCATCGTACCGTCGTGATGATCACCATACAGCAGCATTTCGGTATGTGCAGCGCCGGATGGGATCATCGGCAGGCAATTGGCGTCCTGCGCTACCAGACAATCGACGATCACCGGACCATCATGGTCGAGCATGCGCATGATGCCATCGTCGAGCTCGCTTTCCTCGTGGATGCGAATACCCTTCCAGCCATAGGCCTCGGCCAGCTTCACAAAGTCTGGCAGACTGTCCGAATAGGAGTTCGAGTAGCGGCTCTCATAGGTCAGTTCCTGCCACTGGCGGACCATGCCCATATACTCGTTGTTGAGGATGAAGATCTTGACCGGCAGGCGATACTGGCTCGCAGTGCCAAGCTCCTGAATGTTCATCTGGATACTTGCCTCACCGGCAATATCGATCACCAGCGCATCGGGATTACCAAGCTGCGCGCCGATGGCTGCGGGCATACCGTAACCCATAGTGCCGAGTCCGCCTGAGGTAAGCCACTTATTCGGATCATCGAACCCGAAATATTGCGCCGCCCACATCTGGTGCTGGCCAACTTCGGTGGAGATGATCGGCTTGCGCTCATGGGTGAGGGCGTGGAGCCGCTCGACCGCCTTTTGCGGCATGATCATGCCGGGGTTCTTCTTCGATTTCTCGGGATAGGCGAGGCATTCGCGCGCGCGCCAACCGGCGATGCGAGCCTTCCATTCGCCCAGATCCTGTGCCTTGCGATCACCCCATGCCGCAACGAGCTGTTCGAGCACGACACGGCAATCGCCGATGATGCCAAGGTCAACGGGCACGTTCTTGTTGATCGAGCTGCGGTCGATATCGATGTGGATCTTCTTGCTGTCGGGCGAGAACGCATCGAGGCGACCGGTCACACGGTCATCAAATCGCGCGCCGATGCAGACCATCACGTCGCAGCGGTTCATCGCCATATTGGCTTCGTAGGTGCCGTGCATGCCCAGCATACCTAGCCAATCGGGATGCGTGCTGGGGAAGGCGCCAAGGCCCATCAACGTCGAGGTAACGGGCGCGCCGGTGATATCCTGCAACTGACGCAGCATCTCGCTCGCTTCTGGACCCGCATTGATCACCCCGCCACCCGTGTAGAGGATCGGGCACTCGGCGGCCTCGATCATCTCAATGGCTTCAATGATCTGCTCTGCCGGTGCCGCCATTTGCGGGGCATAGCGGTGCGCCGCCGTTAGCTTGGCCGCGTTGCGCTTGGAAGGGACAGCAATCTGCACATCCTTTGGGATGTCGATCACGACCGGACCGGGGCGACCCGTCGTGGCAATGCGAAACGCCTCTTCTATGGTCGCGGCGAGGTCCGCCGGATCTTTCACTAGATAGTTATGCTTGGTGCAGTGGCGGGTGATGCCGATTGTGTCGGCTTCCTGAAACGCATCGGTGCCGATCAGCGCGGTCGGAACCTGACCGGTGATGACGACCATCGGGATCGAATCCATCCACGCATCCGCGATGCCGGTGACTGCGTTGGTTGCACCCGGGCCAGAGGTGACGAGAACCACGCCCGGCTTCCCTGTTGCGCGGGCATAACCTTCCGCCGCATGCGCCGCACCTGCTTCGTGCCGCACGAGGATGTGGCGAATACGCTCATCGCCAAACAGCTCGTCATAGATCGGCAGAACCGCGCCGCCCGGATAACCGAACACGAATTCGACACCCTGATCGACAAGGCACTGGGTCAGAATGGCAGCACCAGATTTCTGGGCCAAGGGAACTCTCCAAAAACTCAATTCGGGCCAAGGGGTGGCCGCTAATAAAAAAGCCTGACGCGGGACATTCGCATCAGGCCGACCGGGACACTTATCAGGAAACGTCCTAGATCAACCTGCACCTCTTACTACTAGTACGATAGGCATGAAACCGTGTCCTTTTGTCACTTCGTTGACCGTCCGTTTAAGGCCACTATCTATCGTGTCAACGCTTAATTTTGTAATAAAGATGCAAAATTACTCTCAATATCGACATTTTGAGATTCAACTCGCGTCCAACTGGGCGGTGTCTGCCGGCGGAACCAAGTGAATTGCCGTTTGGCGTAGTTGCGCGTGGCCTGTGCGCCGCGCTCGATCATTTCCTCGCGGGTGATCTCTTTGCGCAGGAAGGTTGCGACTTCAGGTACACCGATGGCGCGCATGACGGGAAGGGCAGGATCAAGGCCGCGCGCCAGCAATGCTTCGACTTCCTCGATGGCTCCGCTGTCCAGCATGATTTCGAACCGGCGATCACAACGCTCATAAAGCCATTCACGATCGGGCAGCATGACCACTGCAGTAAGGTCAATGTCTTCTTCGATGCCGCCCGTCTTGGCCAATTGCCATTCGGCGAGCTTGGTCCCGGTGGAGCGCTTGACTTCCAACGCGCGGGCGATGCGCTGTGTGTCGCCCGGTTCAAGCTCGGCGGCGCGCTCAGGGTCTTCGACCATTAACGCCGCGTAAGCCGCTTCGGTGGGAAGGGCGCGCACCACCGCGCGGATCTCGGGGTCGATTTCTGGGATGGGGGCAATGCCTTCGAGCAGCACCTTCATATACATGCCGGTGCCGCCGACTAGCACGGGCAGGGCTCCGGATTCCTGCGCGACTTCAATCTCGGACTTCGCGCGCTTGGCCCAATCTGCCGCTGAACACGCATGGGCGCCATCCCACTCACCATACAGAACGTGAGGCACTGCGGCGGTCTCTTCCACGCTGGGTGCCGCCGACAAAACCGGAATGTCGCTATAGACCTGCATGCTGTCGGCGTTGATGATCCAGGTTGCTTTTCCACGGTCGGCGCGCGCTGCGGCGAGATCGAGCGCAACCTTGCTCTTGCCGCTGGCGGTTGGCCCTGCGATGAGCGCGACCTGTTTTGACGATGGAGATAAATCGGTGCTCATAGCGCGCTTGATAGCAGACCAGCCCGATTGGGAAACACGGCTTGATGCCATGAGCTCCCAGCTTAGCCATTCAGAGGTCTTGAGCAGTGATGTTTCGGCGGAGCTGATCGATGCGGATGCTGGCGTGCTGGAGCTGGGTTTCGCGGATGACGAGCCGCGGATAGCTCTGAACGCAATTGAAGCGCACTTTGGAGCCTGTGACGCGGTGGCGAGCAACCATGGCTTTGCGGTGCCGCAGCTGTTCGTATCCGACATGGATTCCACCATGATCGGACAGGAATGCATCGACGAACTGGCCGACTATGCGGGCCTTAAAGACAAGATCGCAGACATCACTGAGCGCGCCATGCAGGGCGAGCTCGACTTCGAAAGCGCGCTGCGTGAGCGGGTCGGGCTGCTCGCTGGGCTGGATGAGAACGCGATTGATCGTTGCTTGGCAGAGCGGATCAGGCCGACGCCGGGTGCAGAAGCCTTGGTTCGCACGCTCAAGGCAAAGGGCACCCGGTGTGTCTTGGTAACAGGGGGCTTCCATCATTTCGGAGACCGAGTGGCTGAGTGGCTTGGGTTCGACCGGGTGGTCGGTAATCGCCTTTCGGTGTCGGACGGCAAACTGACCGGTGGGCTAGACGGGCCTATCTCAGACGCAGGCACCAAGCTTTCGGTGCTGCAAGAGGAAGCTGCCAAGTTAGGCGAGGGCGCGCATGTCCTTTCAAGCGGTGACGGCGCGAACGACATCCCGATCCTTGAGGCGGCGACTTACGGCTTTGCATACCGGGCCAAGCCGAAGGCACGCGACGCGGCGAACGGTCGCATCGACCACGGCGATCTGACCGGCATTCTCTCGCTTCTAGGCATCCCACGCCATGATTGGGTTACAGGTTGAGAGAAAATAGGTCTTGATTTGCTACCGGAATACGTTATTTACACAAATGTAAGTAACGGGCGCTAGAGCAGCGCCATATCCCTCGAAGAGAAGCTCGCATTATGACCCAAGCCGCTGATTATTCGCAGATGTTTGCCGCCGACGGAACCGTCCTGCGCCATCCCGATCGCCCTACGCCGCGCTACAACCCGCTGCGCGCGATCAAGAATTTTCAGCTGCTTATGAAGGACAAAGAAGACACCAGCCTGGTGTTCAAGATCTTCGAATCGCTCCCTAACAAGAGCTTCATGCCGCGTGTCGAGGGTCTTATGTTCTCCAAGCAAGGCGAATTCCTGCGCTCGAGTGAACCAAGCCTTCCTGAGATCCTCGATGATCACGCGTCGCTTCGCAGAACGCCCAAGGGCAGCCTCGCGCACGCCTATTGCGACTTTATGGAAAGCGAAGGGCTGACCGCAGCAGGTCTGGTCGCTGAGGCTGAAAGCCTTGGCCGCCCGAAACATGACGACCTGGTGCAGTGGTTCGCCGACCGTTCGCGCGACACACATGATCTGTTCCACGTGCTGACCGGCTACGGCCGCGATGCTCTGGGTGAGCAGTGCGTGCTGCTCTTCACTCATGGTCAGTCGCCCAGTCAGGGGCACTTGCTGATCGGTTATGCCGGTGCGGCGAACATCAAGAAGATGGCTTGGGGGAGCAAGGCGCCGATCATGGGCGCGGTCAATCAGGCGCGTCGCACGGGTAAGGGCGCACCGCGTCTGATCGAACAGCCAATCCGTGAATTGCTCGCTCAACCTTTTGACGAAGTGCGCGCCAAGCTGCGCATTCCTGAGCCGTCCAAGTACAATGACTGCCACCGCATCTGGCGCGAAGAAGGGATCGACCCCTATGATATGCTCGCCAGTGAGAAGGCTAGCGATGAAGGCATGGCTGCGGCCTGATCCGAAAGGCTAGAGCCAGCTCGTGATCTGGCTCAGCGGCTTTTTCTTTAGGGCATGGGCGGGGACGGTTGCGTCTTTTGTGGGGCGGCCGACCACTACAATCATCAGCGGCTTTTCCCACTCGGGCCGTTCGCATGCCTCGCGCAGGAAACCCATGGGTGAGGGCGTGTGCGTCAGCGTGGCCAAACCCGCTTCGTGCAGTGTTGCAATCAGCATCCCGCAGGCAATGCCTACGCTCTCATTGACGTAGTAATTCTGCGTCTTGCCATCTTCCTCGATCCCGCCCTTACGCTGCGCAAACACGACGATCAGGTACGGGGCGGTTTCCAGAAATGGCTTGTCGGCATCGGTACCCAGATCGTTTAGAGCGTCGAGCCATTCCTCGCTCGCCTTCGCCTTGTCTCCATCTTCGCCGTAGAACCGGCGTTCCTCCGCTTCGGCTGCTTCACGGATCGCGCGCTTCTTCTCTGCCGATTCCACGATGGCGAAATGCCATGGTTGATGGTTGGCGCCGTTGGGGGCTGTGCCAGCCGCTTCGACCGCCGCTTCGATAACCTCTCGCGGGACGGGCTCGTCCGAAAAGTAACGGCACGTGCGTCTTTCGCGCAGCTTGTCGCGCATGGCAGTCGCGCGCGCGATGGCCTCGTGATCGGGCAGGGCCTCAAACGAATAGGGTACGGTTTCGTGATCTCGCATGAATACCCTTTGGCGAGGACGGCGGAATAAGGGAAGGGTTACGTAAGGGAATATCGACTAGACAATGAACTGACACAAATGTAGGTTGCAAATAACGAACCTAATTTGAGTCGCTCTGGGAGGGCACGATGGCAGTTATTGATCTTCCGCTGGTCGCAAATGATCGCGATCTGTCGAGCTTTCGCCCGATCAAGGCGCTGCGTCACTTCCGCAATCTGGTCGCTGACAAAGAAGACACCAAAGAGGTGTTCTTCATTATCGAGGCGCTGAAAGGCCGCAAGATCTTCGATCAGGCCAAAAGCTTCATCACCAGTCAGACTGCACGGGATTTCATCGCGAAAGAGGAAGCGCTTCCCATCGCCGACATGCTCGACGATCACACGCGTTGGGCCGATTGCGCGCCAAACAGTGTGGCTCAGCATTACATGCGCTTTATGAAGCGCGAAGGGCTGACCGCGAACGGTCTGGTTGATGAGAGTTACGACTGGAGCCCGCGTGAAAGCCGCCCGGCCGATCAGCTGGAGTGGTACTTCAATCGCCTGCGCGACACGCATGATCTGTTCCACGTTCTCACTACCTATGGCCGTGATGCCTTGGGTGAGGCGGCACTGCTTGGCTTCAGCTTTGAACAAAACCACAATCTCGGTGTGAAGTTCATCGCCTATGCCGGGGCGCGCCAGATCAAGAAGACAACCGAAACCAAGGCGCCGCTCTATGATGCGATCCGCGAGGGCCGCAAGCTGGGCAAGGCTGCCGTAAAGCTCGCGCATATGGATGTCGAAAAAGTGATGCGCAGCGACATCGGTGAAGTGCGCGCGAATATGAACATCGGCGTGCCGGTGGTCTATCGCGAGTGTCTCAAAATCCTCGAAGCCGAGGGCTGGGCCGAGGAAAACCTCGGTCTCGACAACGTTCAGGCTGCCTGATCACCAATCCGTGCGGTTACCCGCCACAACATTGCAAGCGAAGCGTAGCCCAGGATCGCAGCCAGCAGGAACGGCGCGCCGGGGAAATAGAGTCCTTCGGCGTCAGCGAAATATCCGAACGTCGCGGTCATAATGACCGGCCCGATGATGCTGGTGATGCTCATTGTGGAGGCGACTGCACCTTGCAACTCGCCCTGTGCGTCCTCTGAAATCCGTTCGCTCATCATCTGCTGGATTGCGGGGAAGGTAATGCCAGCGACTGTTCCCACGACAATGGCAAGCACGATCATCCAGCTGCCGACTGCAAAGGCCGAAATCAGATAAGACGGTAATCCAAGCAGAAGACCGAAAGTCGCTGTGCGTTTGGCGCCGATGCGTTTGATCATCACGCCGGTCAGCCCGGCCTGACTGACGACAAGCAACACGCCATACAACGTCGCGCCAAGCCCGATATCGAGCTCGCTCCACTCGAACCGGAAACGCACGTAGTACGACCACACGGCCATTGTCGCTTGCGCCGCCATCTGGAGCAGGAAGATCACGCCGAGAAAGCCGAGCACAATGGGGGTCTTTGCCATCTGGATAATGGTCCCGAGTGGATTGGCCCGTTCTATCGAGAACGGCCGACGGCGGTCTTGGGGGAGGGTTTCGCGTAGCATAAAGAAGCCAAACACGGTCCCGACGATCGCCAGTGCCGCTGCTGCGAAAAACGGGGCGCGCACCGAGTATTCGCCCAGAACTCCGCCTATTGCTGGTCCTACTACGAAACCGAACGCGCCCGCTCCGCCCAGAATGCCGAATAATTTGCCACGATCTTCCGGCCCGGCGACGTCTGCGACGCAGGAATTGGCTGCGGCCCAGCTGGCGCCCATAATCCCCGAGATGATACGGCCCACAAACAGCCACCAGAGATCGGGCGCGAGCGCCATGATGATATAGTCGATCCCTAGCAGGAACAGAGTGATTAGCAGGATCGGTCTGCGCCCATACTGATCAGAAAGTCCTCCAATCACCGGCGCAAACAGGAATTGCATCAACGCATATGCAAAGAGCAGCCACCCGCCGATGCCCGCTGTTTGGTCTTCGGCAAGCCCTGTCATGCTTTCGAGCAGCGCGGGCATTACTGGCACGATCAAGCCGATCCCCATCATGTCGACAAACACGATGAAGGCGACAAATCCGAACGTGGACTTGTTGATCCCTTGGCCAGATTCTCCTGTCATTTCACAGTGTTTGCATCACGCAATCGCCATAGTCGACTGCCAAATGCCACAAAGCCCCAACTGCAAATGCGCGCGCCCACCAGCGCGGAATAGCGAGCATCGCTAGGTAGATCAGAGCCGCTTCCCAGTCGTGCAGCAGGTGAAAGCCGATGCTGCACCGGTTGGGGTCAAAGATCGGATCGGCGAGCAGGTGGTCGAGGTCGATGAGATTGGCGCCCGCGATCACCAAACCCGCCTGCCACCAGCGTCCCCGCCAAATAAGCCAACCAATGACAAACGGGACGAACCAATGCCCGCCGTAATGGAGAACGTGTTGGAGCAGGTCAGCCAATCAAGCCGGCCGTCACTGCTCCATCCAGTCGCGGAAGAAGCTCTCATGCGCCGCGCTCAGCGCGCTGAGTGGCTGGCCGAGAAGACTGTCTCCCCCGACTGTGCCGATACGATGGAAGCCGACCATTTCGGCTTCGTCGATGTCGGGTCCTTCTGCAACGATGCGGTTGAAAGCTTCAGCGTTATTGGGCGAGACCGTGATGACATAGCGCGCCTGATCTTCACCGAACCACCATTGTGCGGCGGTGTAGCCTTCATAGCCATCGACCAGCTCCGCGCCGATGCCACCCGACATCGCCATCTCGGCTAACGCAACAGCGAGACCACCATCGGACAGGTCATGGACTGCCGAAAGAAGGCCTTCTCCGATCAGCTTGCGCACAATCTGTCCTGCGCCAATTTCTGCGGCGAGGTTGACCGGCGGTGCGCGACCTTCGTCGCGGCCTTTGACCACATCGAGCCACATTGACTTGCCGAGGTGCGACCGGGTTGGATCAGGCTTGGCCCAGAATTCCGGAGCGAGCAGGTAGATCGCATCGCCTTGTGCCTTGAAAGCGGGCGTTACCATCTTCGAGGCATCGTCGATCACACCGACGCCGCCAATCGCAGGGGTGGGCAGGATCGCGGAGCCGCCGCCGGTTGCCTTGCTTTCATTGTAGAGTGAGACGTTGCCCGAAACGATCGGGAACTCAAGCGCGCGGCAGGCATCACCCATGCCTTCAAGCGCATGGACGAATTGCGCCATGATCTCGGGCCGCTGCGGGTTGGCGAAGTTGAGGCAGTTGGTCACGGCCAATGGCTTCGCACCTACGGCGCACAGGTTGCGGTACGCCTCGGCAATCGCTTGTTTCCCGCCTTCATATGGGTCGGCATAGACATAGCGCGGGGTGCAATCGGTGCTCATCGCCAAAGCGCGGTTGGTGCCGTGAATGCGCACCACCGATGCATCGCCACCGGTTTGCAGAGTGTCGGCCATCACCTGGCTATCATATTGCTCGGCAATCCAGCGGCGCGAGGCAAGGTTCGGGCTGGCGAGCATTTTGACGAGGTTTGCGCCCGGATCATCGCTGTCAGGCACATCCTTCATCGGCGCAATGCCTGCCCAATCCGCATATTCCTCTTTCGAGAGGTAAGGGCGGTCATATTCGGGGGCATCGGCAGCGAGCGGGCCGAGCGGAATGTCACACACGACCTCGCCATCAAATTCGAGCACCATGTGGCGCGTATCGGTCACTTCACCAATAACCGCAAAATCGAGTTCCCACTTCTCGAAGATCGCTGCGGCCATGTCCTCTTTGCCGGGTTTCAAGACCATGAGCATGCGCTCCTGGCTCTCGCTCAGCATCATTTCGTATGGCGTCATGCCTTCTTCGCGGCACGGCACTTTGTTCATGTCGAGCCGGATGCCCGCTTTGCCATTGGTCGCCATTTCGACACTGGAGGAAGTCAGACCCGCCGCGCCCATATCTTGAATTGCGACGATCGCATCGGTCGCCATCAATTCAAGGCATGCCTCGATCAGCAGTTTCTCTGTGAACGGGTCGCCCACTTGCACTGTGGGACGCTTGGCTTCTGCGTCTTCCTCGAAGTCCGCGGACGCCATGGTTGCGCCGTGGATACCGTCACGACCGGTCTTGGAGCCGACATAGACAATCGGATTCCCGACGCCGGTGGCTGCCGAATAGAAGATTTTGTCCTGATCCGCGACGCCGACATTCATCGCGTTGACGAGGATGTTGCCGTCATAGGCCGGATGGAAGTTTGTCTCTCCGCCAATGGTCGGCACGCCCACGCAATTGCCATATCCGCCGATGCCCGCAACCACGCCCTGCACCAGATGCTTCATCTTCGGATGGTCAGGGCGGCCAAAACGCAGCGCGTTCATATTCGCCACCGGGCGCGCGCCCATGGTGAAAACATCGCGCAGGATGCCGCCAACGCCCGTCGCCGCGCCCTGATAGGGTTCGATGTAAGACGGGTGGTTGTGGCTCTCCATCTTGAATATGGCGGCGAGCTTCTGCCCATCTGGCCCATCACCGATGTCGATCACGCCCGCATTCTCACCGGGGCCACAGATGACCCATGGCGCCTCGGTCGGCAGTTTCTTCAGATGCAAGCGCGATGATTTGTAAGAGCAGTGCTCTGACCACATCACCGAGAAGATGCCGAGTTCGACCAGATTGGGTTCGCGACCAAGGCCGCTGAGCACGCGCTCATATTCCTCTGGCGAAAGACCGTGTTGTTCAACGATTTCAGGGGTGATTTCACTCATGCGCGCCCCCATAAGTCAGACGCTCGGCGCAGCCAACCCGCCACGCATAACGAATTGGCGGTTATTCCCGACCCAATAGGCAATTGCAGTCAAAAGTGCATAGGCTGCGAGTGCCTGAGAATAGAAGAACAGGCCCGCTTCCTTGGGTTCCGGTCCGAACCAGTTGACCGCTTGAAGCACTAACATTGCGACCAACAGGATTACCGGTGGCCCTACCGGTCCACGCGTGCGGCTGAGATAAAAAGCAAACGCTGCGAGCGTCAGGCCGATTTCAAGCGGTATCTCGATCATCGGGTGGTTCCAAAGACCGAGACCATACTTCTCATCGCCACCCATCATTGTGAGGTCAGGGCGATGGGCCAGCCAATCAAAGAACCAGTGGCCCAAAACCACCAATCCGGCCAAGAATGCGCCAAGCAAGCTACGCTGCCAAATCAGGATAAGGAGCGCGAACCCGAGCGCCCATAAGCTCGAGCCAAGCAAGCTGTGCGTGTAAGGGATGTAGTAAAGATCATAGGGGATCATCACCGTCGCGCCCGGGTCCATCCGCATCTTTTCGATACCAAGAATGCAGAAGGTGAAGAATGCCCAGTCAACCAGCTGGCCAGCAACGAAGAAGGTCGCAAGTTTGGGTCCTCTGGTTGTGACTGCCGCGGCAACGAAAGCTGGCGCGAGATGCCCAATGAACATACGATCGATTACCCCCGAGTCTGATTTGTTTGTTTCGTTAGTCGCAGGGTTATCATCGTCGCAACGGCGCTTGTCGTTCCGGTCGCGAATGCTCCCCAGATAATGTCCAAGATGCTCACTTTTGTGGCCCAGACTTTGAAAACCGCCTGACTGGTCAGATCAAATGTAGCGTAGCAAAGCGCGCCGAGCAGAATGCCATTCAACAGCGCCACCTTCACGTTGCCGCTTTCAAGGCCTGGGCGGACAGCAAACCAGACCATGCCGGCGAGATAGATGAAGTAGAAAGCCGCAGCCGCGCCTATGTTGAATTCATCGGCCATGATTTCACCAATGATCGGTCGATAAAGGTTGGGCCCCGCCCAGTTCAGCCACATTGCATCCAAAACCCCGAAGACTATCGCGGCGGCCAAGTATGCGGTGATCCATCTCATTTTGTGTCGTCCCAGTGATTGCTGTGCCTTGACCGGGCTGCACCGCGCGGCCAATGGTCTGACGCATGGACGAGGGCAAAGGTTCCGCTGGCGCAGCGGATGACATCGCGAATATGAGTTTTGAGCAGGCGCTGAGCGCGCTCGAGACGATTGTGCAGCAGTTGGAACGGGGCGACGTGCCACTGGACGATTCGATTGCTCTCTATGAGCGAGGCGAGAAACTGCGCGCGGCCTGCCAGAAACGGCTGGATGCGGCGCAAGCCAAGATCGAGAAGATCGTGGCAGGCGCGGACGGCACGCCAAGCGGCACAACGCCACTCGATCCGGACAACTGATATGAGTGTTGTCGAGATAGGCGGTGACCTGCTCAAATCTGGCCTGAAAAAGGTCCAGGATGAAATCGACTCTGTGTTCGATGCGTTTCTGCCAGTGCCCGGAGATACGCGCGCCCGGCTGGTTGATGCCATGCGATATGCAGCGATCGGCGGCGGCAAGCGTGTGCGGCCGCTCTTGCTGGTCAGCACGGCTTCTATGTTTGGCGTTGATCGCACGGCAGCCTTGCGCGCTGGTGCGGCTGTGGAGGCTATCCACGTCTATTCGTTGATCCATGATGATCTGCCGTGCATGGACGATGATGATCTGCGTCATGGCAAGCCGACTTTGCACCACAAATTCGATGAGGCGACCGCAGTGCTTGCGGGCGACTCTCTCCACGCACTGGCGTTCGAGATTCTCGCAGATTCTGGCACCAGCAGCGATCCCTTCACACGCAGCGAACTGATCGCCACGCTCGGCAAGGCCAGCGGCATGGACGGCATGGCTGGTGGCCAGATCATGGATATGGTCGCCGACGAAGAGGGCGTCGACTACGACCTGCCGACCATCACTCGACTGCAGCAGCTCAAAACCGGTGCCTTGTTGGCAGCAAGCGTCGAGATGGGCGCGATCCTTGGCAAGGTTCCTCCAGAGGGCAGGGCGCATCTGCGTGCCTACTCGCGCGATATTGGTTTGGCGTTTCAGATCGCAGACGATCTTCTTGATGTGACAGGTGATGCCGAAAAGGCAGGCAAAGCGCTGCGCAAAGACGAGGAACAAGGCAAGCAGACCTTTGTTACTCTCATGGGTATAGACAAAGCCCGCGAACAGGCGCGCGCTCTGGTCGATCAGGCGGTCGCGCATTTGAGCAACCACGGCGAAGAGGCCGAAATGCTGCGCGCCGTTGCGCGGTTTATTGTGGAGCGCGATCGATGAAGAACAGCGGACTGTGTGCACTGGGCCTCGCTTTGGTCCTGGCGGCCTGTTCGGCGGAAGCTGACGAGGTTGATCACGGCGCGATGGGCCATGGAGCCGAAACAATGGATCACAGCGAGCACATGATGAACGGCCCGCTGTCAGACAAAGCGGTGAAGGACAAAAAAGAAGCCGCAGAAATGCTGGTTGCGCGCTTCGGTGTTGAGGCTTGCGGTGATGCCGATTTGGTCGGCTCGTTGCGCCGGACCAGTCCGGAAGAAGGCGAAACGATGATGCGCGCGTACAAAGCGCCGGTCGCCTGCGCCGAAGAAACCATCGCTGCGATAAAGAAGACTGGTTTTGAAGAGGGCGAGGCCGGTGTATTCACCGGAACATCTGCCGATGGCGCAGCCGAGGAGATCAAAATCAAAATGATCGGTGAAGGTGACGACGCTGCCGCGACCGTCGAATGGCAAGCGATCACAAAATGAGCGAGCGGATTGGCATCTATCCCGGCACGTTCGACCCCATCACTTTGGGCCATGCCGACATTATCCGGCGCGGGGCCAAGCTGGTTGACCGCCTGATTATCGGTGTGACTACCAACCCGTCCAAAAACCCGATGTTCTCCACAGAAGAGCGTTTCGCAATGGTGGAGCGCGAGGTGAAGAACCTTGGTCTCACCAATGTCGAAGTGGTCGGCTTCAATGCGCTGCTGGTCAAGTTTGCCCAGAAACAGGGTGCGAGCGTGATTATTCGGGGGCTGCGCGCCGTCGCTGATTTCGAATACGAGTACCAGATGGCTGGCATGAACCAGCAGCTGGACGACGCGATTGAGACGGTCTTCCTGATGGCAGACGTGTCGCTTCAACCGATCGCATCGAAGCTGGTGAAGGAAATCGCTCTTTATGGCGGCGATATCACGCCGTTTGTCAGCCCTGATGTCAGGGATGAGGTAGTGGCCCGCGTAGAATCGGTTGGGCCTAAGGGCGATTATTGAGGCGATGTCGGCCTGAAGACAGTGCTGTCGATTGAGGTCTGATCATTCATTGCAGTGTCAGGCGCGCGCCGTTAAACCGCGATCAACTTGGACAACTTTGTGATGCACCACATGATCAAATCAACGCTTTGCGCGATTGCTGCGCTCACCATTCTCACATCTCCTACAGCTGTTTTGGCGCAGGATAGCGAAGACGGTGAAGATACCATTCTGGCCAACAGAACGTTTTCAAAAATCAACTATGACAAGACAGAGGACCGGGAGAACGTCTGGTTACTCGATCTGTCCAATGGTGAACGGGTGACCATCCGTCTGATGCCTGAATGGGCGCCAAGCCATGTTGAGCGCATCAAAACACTAACCCGTCAGGGCTTTTATGATGGCATCATCTTTCACCGCGTGATCGATGGGTTCATGGCTCAGGGCGGCGACCCGACCGGCACCGGGACGGGCGGTTCCCAGCTTCCCGATCTGAAAGCAGAATTCAACGCGATGCCGCATGTTCGCGGGTCGCTGTCTATGGCGCGTTCGAACGAAGAAGACAGCGCAAACAGCCAGTTCTTCATCGTATTCTATCCGCGTTTCAGCCTCGATAAGCGCTACACCAACTTTGGCCGCGTGATCGAGAATATGGGCGCTGTCGATGCGATCAATCGCGGGGAACCACCTGCGAACCCGACGCGCATCCTTCAGGCTTCGCTTGCCAGCGACAACAAGCCGCAGGCGACGAGCGCACCGCCGCAAATTGAGCCGGAAATCACGGCCGATTTGCTCAATGCACCGCTGGAAAACGAGTAAGCCGTTTCCAATAGCGCGCACTCGCGCTAGGCGCGCTGGCCATGAAGGTCGACCTCTTCGATTTTGAACTGCCGCAGGAGCGCATAGCCTTGCGCCCGGTGCGCCCCCGTGATGCAGCGCGCATGCTGTTTGTCCAGGGGCAGGATGCGGCCTTTCAGGATAAGGGTGTTCGCGACCTGCCAGACCTATTGGAGCCGGGCGATGTGCTGGTCTTCAACGATACAAGGGTAATCCCGGCGCAGTTGCAGGGGCGACGTGCGGGCGGCGAGGCGCGCATTGGCGCGACATTGCACAAGCGGCTCGATCTGCGCCGTTGGCAGGCCTTCGTAAAGAACGCGAAGAAGGTGAAGGAAGGCGACCAACTGATCTTCGGTGGCGGTGTCACCGCGATAGCTGAAGCGCGTTTCGCCGATGGCAGCCTGACCTTGTCATTCGAAGGCGACGAGCCTGTTGAAGTGCTGCTGGACCGCGCTGGAACCATGCCATTGCCCCCATACATCGCGGGCAAGCGCGGCGTCGATGAGCAAGACCTGTCCGACTATCAGACGATGTTCGCGAAAGAGGATGGCGCGGTCGCTGCGCCAACCGCGTCGCTGCACTTTACCGATGAGCTGGTCGCCGCTCTTGATGCGCGCGGGATCAAGCGCGAGATGCTGACGCTGCATGTCGGCGCGGGTACGTTCCTGCCGGTCAAAGCCGACGACACAGACGACCACCAGATGCACTCCGAGTTTGGTCGGATAAGCGAAGAAACTGCAGATCGACTGAACTCGGCGCGCGCTGCGGGTGGACGCATCATCGCGGTCGGCACAACTGCACTGCGCCTGCTTGAAAGTGCCGCGCGGCCCGACCGCACCATCGCCCCGTTTGAAGGCGACACCGCCATCTTCATCACCCCGGGCTACACCTTCAACGGCGTCGACGGATTGATGACCAATTTCCATCTGCCGAAATCGACTTTGGTCATGTTGGTCAGCGCGCTAATGGGGCGTGAGCGGATGATGGCGGCGTATGAACACGCAATCGCCAGCGAGTATCGCTTCTATTCCTATGGTGACTCATCCCTGCTGCTGCCCTAAGCGGCAAGGGATGTCTGATCCCATTCTCTCCATTTCCGGACTGACAAAGGTTTACGCGGGCGGCGTGAAAGCGCTCGATGGCGTTGATCTCGATATTCGCAAGGGCGAGATTTTCGCACTGCTTGGCCCCAATGGTGCGGGGAAGACGACGCTGATCGGATCGGTGTGCGGTATTGTCAGGCCGACAGCAGGCGCGATGACTGCATTCGGTCATGACCTTTCCCGTGACTGGCGCAAGGCGCGGGCACGGATTGGGTTGGTTCCTCAAGAACTGAGCACCGACATGTTCGAAACTGTTTTCCGTACGGTAGCTTACTCGAGAGGCCTCTTCGGATTCGCACCCGATAAAGGACGGATCGAGGAAATTCTGCGGTCGCTCAGTCTCTGGGAGAAGAAAGACAGTCAGATCCGCGAGCTTTCCGGCGGGATGAAGCGGCGCGTGCTGATTGCCAAGGCGCTGGCGCACGAACCCGAACTGCTGTTTCTCGATGAACCAACCGCTGGTGTGGACGTGGAGTTGCGCAAAGGCATGTGGGAGCAGATCAGTGCCCTTCGCGAGCGCGGCACGACAGTTATCCTCACCACGCACTATATCGAAGAGGCCGAAGAGATGGCCGACCGTGTGGGCATCATTCGCGGGGGCAAAATCCTGATGGTGGATGAGAAGTCGGCGATGATGGAGCGGTTGGGCCGCACCGAAGCGGTGATTGCGCTTTCGCAGCCGCTTGCTGAACTGCCTGAAACCATCTCGGCCTTTCCTGTCGAGTTGCGCGAGGGCGGCACTGAGCTTTGCTATCGCGGCGGTGACGGATCAGGGAAGGGGCGTGAGGAAATCGCGGACCTGACCAAGGCGCTTACCCGGGCCGGCATCGATTATCGCGGCATCGACATCCACGACAGCTCCCTTGAGGACATCTTCGTTGGACTGCTGTCCGAAGAGGAGGCCGCCTGATGTCTTTTAACGCCCGCGGTGCCTGGTCGATTTATCAACGCGAGTTGATGCGCGCGATGCGTACGGCGTTCCAGTCAATCCTTTCGCCAGTGCTCACGACGTCGCTCTATTTCATTGTGTTCGGCACGGTGATCGGTGCGCGGATGGAGCCAATTAATGGGGTTGAATATGGCGCGTTTATCATTCCCGGCCTGTTGATGCTGACATTGCTTGGTGAGACGACCAGCAATTCCAGTTTTGGCATTTATATGCCGCGCTTTACCGGCACAATCTACGAATTGCTCTCGGCCCCCGTTGGTGTGGCGGAAACGCTGATCGGCTTTGTCGGTGCGGCTGCGACCAAGGGGCTGATCCTCGCGGCGATCATCCTTGGCACCGCGACATTCTTTGTCGATTACACGATCAAACACCCGTTGTTGGCGGTCGGCTACATCATGCTGGTCGCGGCCAGCTTCTCCTTGTTCGGGTTCATTCTTGGCATTTGGGCTGACAGTTTCGAGAAGCTTGGGATTATCCCTCTGTTGATCCTGACGCCGCTGACCTTCCTTGGTGGCACTTTCTATGCAATCAGCGATCTGCCAGAGCCTTGGAGCGCCGTTGCGCTGGCCAACCCGATCGCGTTTTTAGTGAGCGGGCTGCGCTGGACATTTTATGGCACGTCGGACGTGTCGATATGGGTGTCACTGGGCCTGACGCTGGGCTTCCTGGCAGTTTGCACCGCGATCATTGCCTACATCTTCAAAACGGGATGGCGCCTGCGCGAGTAGGTTCCCGCGCAGGCGAAGCCGGACTAGTTCCCGCCGCCAGCCAACATCTTTTCAATCTCGGCGACTTCTTCATCGGTAAGAGGCTGCGAGATCAGTGGCGCAGCGGCAACGGAGCCGGCCGCCGTAGGCGGCAGTGAACTGGGGTCGAAGTCCTCAACTGACGCAGCCATTTCAACGTCGCGTTCAGGCTGGGACATTGCAGGCCCAGTGGGCCGGACAGTACCCGATTGCCGATTGCCCTCTACGCGCACTCGGTCCGTGGTGCGTGGTGGTTCAGGCTGCCGCGTAACAGCAGCAATCTGTGGACGCGGAACGAATTTGGCAATGATTGCAAACTTCGGCAACACATCGGCATCGGTCAGCTCATAGGCGCCATTGCGGTCATACTTGAATGTGAACTGGCCGCTTTCTTCTTCAACGACCCTGACATCCAGACCGGCCGCAAATCCCTTGGTCGACTTGAGCGTCTCACGCCCGTAAACAATGCCGCGCACGAACAGCACGGGCTCCTGGAGATCGGAGAAGAAAGCGCCGCACTCGCCATTGCGTGTGAGTATTTGCAACTCATCGCGCGCAAGAAAGCGCTGCGAAATGTCTTCAATTGCGTAGACGCTGGCAGACTGGAAGTTCAGCCCGGCATCAACGGATGTTTGATTGAAGACACCTTGAAATGGTGCAGGGATACCAAGATCGGTGTTGAGATTGGAGGTTGAGCTCCATCGTGGCATCGTGGACCACGGCTCAACCGGCAATTCGTTGTCATCGAGCGAGCAACGACGCGTCATCAGGTCCAGCGCATTGCTGGCCGAAAGCACTGATCCGAGTTGATAGGCAGGGCCATTCAACGCCACCAAGCGATAACTGACATTTTCGCCAGCGGTTTGGCCGGTCGGCCCGCCCAATTGTCGTTGAAGCGTGCTGGCCAATTCTTTCTTGGCATCGAAGTAACTGATCAGTTTCTTCGTTGATGTGTCGATGACCGGGCCGGGATTGGCGGCGCATGATGCGAGCGCCAATCCTGAGACAGCGAGTAGCATGGCATTACGAATGATCATTGATGGCCCCCATTTCCTTCCATCGTGAGTTCGATTTCCGCGTTCTGTAACGCGTTTTGATACACTGACACTCGCATCCTTGACAGAACCTGTCTAGGCGCTGTGGCGATGACCGAACGATTTAAGTTTACCCTTGAAGCGACCGATGGGCGCGCGCGTACCGGGCGGATCGATATGCTGCGCGGATCGATCGCTACGCCGGCGTTCATGCCGGTCGGCACCGCCGCGACGGTTAAGGCAATGAAGCCCGAAAGCGTGCGAGCAGTTGGCGCTGATATCATTCTTGGCAACACCTATCACCTGATGCTGCGCCCCGGTGCGGAACGCATGGCGCGCCTAGGCGGTCTGCATTCCTTTATGAATTGGCAGCGCCCGATCCTGACCGATAGCGGCGGTTATCAGGTCATGAGCCTGTCTGAGCTGCGCAAGCTGACGGAACAAGGCGTCGAATTCCGCAGCCATATTGACGGCTCAAAGCACATGATCTCGCCCGAGCGATCGATGGAGATCCAGCGGCTCCTTGGCTCGGACATTGTAATGGCTTTCGATGAATGCCCGCGCGCGGATCGTCCGCGGGACGAAATTGCCGAGAGCATGGAGCTTTCCATGCGCTGGGCAAAGCGGTCTCGCGCTGGATCTCGATGCGGGCGAGGAACACGCCGCCCGCTCGGCCTTGTTCGGTATCCAGCAAGGCGCGCTTCATGAAGATTTGCGAAAGGTCAGCGCTGACAAGCTGATCGATATCGGGTTTGACGGATATGCTGTAGGCGGACTTGCCGTTGGTGAGGGCCAAGAAGCCATGTTCGGTGTGCTCGATTATGCGCCGGAGATGCTCCCGTCAGATAAACCGCGATACCTGATGGGCGTTGGCAAGCCAGACGATCTGGTCGGCGCGGTCGAGCGTGGGATTGATATGTTCGATTGCGTGCTGCCAACACGGTCTGGCCGCAACGGGCAAGCGTTTACATGGAATGGGCCGATCAACCTGCGCAATGCGCGATTTGCCGAGGATCTGGAGCCACTTGATGCGGACTCGGATTGTGCAGCGTCGAACAGCTATTCGCGCGCCTATTTGCACCATTTGATCAAGTCGAACGAGATTTTGGGCGCCATGCTGGTGACCGAACATAATTTGGCGTTCTACCAAGCCTTGATGCGCGCGATGCGTGGTGCCATTGCGCAAGGGACATTCGATCAATTCGCCGCCGATTTCAGGCGCAACTATCTTGGAAGCAATTAACCCCATGCCCAAACTGCCCGATGATTGCTTGGATATGCGTGATGTGCGCGAAGGCGTCGACGCGACTGATCGTGAGCTGGTTGCGCTGTTAGAGCGCAGGTTCGGCTACATGCGTGCGGCCGCACGGATCAAGGAAACGCGCGAGAGCGTGCGCGATGAAGCCCGCAAAGCTGCTGTGATCGAGGCCGCGGTGGCCGATGCAGAGGCGCGAGGAGTTCCCGCCGATGTGATCGCGGATATCTGGGAACGGCTCGTCGAAGGCTCGATCGCCTACGAATTTGGCGAGTGGGACCGGACCCGCGCCTGAAGCTGGCCGTGCATTGAAAAAGACCATCGGTATTGAAAGAACGACCGGGTTGCTTTTTACAACTTTATGGTCATTCTGGGTTCATTAGTAACTGCCCAGACGCTTTGCGGTAGGTGCTGAAAGTTGGGGGAAAATCATGGGTGCTTGGGGAAGCTCTTTTTCAAAATTCAAGGCTGCGGGAGCGGTCGCATTCATAGGGATCGGTGCTGCGGCGCTGTCCTGGTCTGCTCCGAGTGAGCTTCGCGCACAGAGCAATGGTAGCGCAGAGGAAGCTCAGATAAATGTCACCAACTGGTGCAGCTTGCCCCCTGGGGCAGAACCGGGCCCCAATGAAGCCATTTTCTACACAGAGAAAAATTATAATTTCGACCCCGCTGTTTCCCAAGTGGATTGCTACAAGCGGAAGATCGGAGACAATTACGATCGCGCCGCGCAAGATGACACAAAGCCCGTGCTATCCGGTCGCAATAATAGTCCAAGAGTGCGATCGGTAAAGGTCGGCTCGAATGTTCGATTGGAAATTTGCGAGAAAAAGCGGTTCGCTGGCAAATGTCACACATTCGAGCCGGGTTCTCAAATACCGGATTTCAAAGCCGCGAACTTAAGGGATTTCAGCGGGCGGTCGTACAAAATGACTCGCGTCGTCAAACGCGATTGTCCGACGCGGATAGCACCGGGAAGTGATCGCGGTGCTTTGCTGGATTGCGACGGTCGCCCTGTGCGCCAGCGTGCGCCCCTTGCCGCGGACGATGCTGATATCTGCTTTAACACAACCGGGCGTTGCCAACGGCATCGGATCGGAGCGCGCGGTGACGTGTCCCCAGACCAGCGGGTTACCTATACCATCGCAAGAGTGGGAGCGGGCGCAAGGATTCAGATTTTCCGGGCTTCAAACTTTACGGGCGAATCGGTCATTATCGATCAAAATTTCACCGGTGAAGTGATCCCGTTTAAGTCATACGCTGTCCTGGCCAATGGCGAAGCGCCGTTGGCCCGCAAGGAATCCACTCGCGAACGGTATGCGCGCGAAGATGCCGAGCGTGAGGCCGCCAGAGTGAAGGCGGAAGAGGAAGCCGCGGTAGAGCGCAGGCGTCTGGCTGCCGAGGCAGAGGCCAGGGCAGCCGAAGCAAGGGTAAAAGCTGCGGAGGCGGAATCGAAAGCCACTCAGTTGGCTGCCAATGGGCAGGGCGGCGGCGTCGCTGACATCACTTACGAACCTATTGTAGCGCCTAAGCTCGGTGGCGGCATCTTTGATACGCCATCTTCATATGTGTTTCGTTCGAATGCACCGCTGATTGACCTCGCGATGACAGATGTGAGCGGGCTTTCAATGAGCACTATCCGTCCGGCCAATGCGGCGGCGGGACGCGCGCTCGCAAACAGTATTGAAGCGCAACGCGCTCAGCGTATTGATTTTGCCCTGCGCTATGGTGGCACGCTGCTATACGCACCTGCAAATAATGATGTGATGATATACGCCGCTCAAAACGGAACGTCCCTCAATATTTCGCCAGACTTCACCGCAATCGAATCCTCTTTTGCCTTTAACAATGGTGCGAGGCCTTTTCTGTTCATGCTGACTAGAACTGGCCAACTTTTTTCGGCTGCATTTGATGTGCAAAACGGAAAGATAACCAGAATTTCGTATTCGACTTTCGCTGAGGTGGCGAATCTGAGTATTAGTTCCCATGGCTACACCAGCCTAAGCAAAGTCAGCGAGGGAGAGTTCTTCTTGCTTGACCACAATGGAGTGATCGATCGGATCCATATTCAGAATCAGCGTTGGGTGAGAACTTCGAACAAACCGAATGTGGACTTGGCCAAAGTCAAAGCTCTGCGCCTGAATGGTGATTTCAAGGTCATCGGGCTGGCGCCTGATGGAACGCTCTATGATCTAGGGAGAATGGGCGACGGCGAACCCAAGCAACTCGCCACCAATGTTCGCGACTTCTCAGAATCGTCGGGACGCCTTGCTATCATCTCCTCAGAGACGGGCCAAATGACGAAAAATGGCAATGTCGTTGGCGGGGAGGGCACATTTCGCAATTTCATCGGTAATGGCGAAAAGGTTTGCCTGATCCAAAACGGAAACGGGAAAATCTACAATTGCGGCTCTTGATCGGCTGACGCTGTTAGAGAAACGCAGAAAGGGAGTTCTCGTCGTTCTGAGAGGCGGTCGCTGATGCTGAAGGGCGAGGTATTCCTGGGGACGTCGTCGGCCAGATTTGGGAAACGCTCGTCGAAGGCTCGATCGCCTACGAATTCGATGTCTGGGATAAGACCCGGACCTAACTCTTTCCAAGAAACGCCGGGAGCCGGGCTTTCTTCCGCTCGCGGTTCTTTGGATTGATCGAATTGGCCATTGAGGCGACCTTCTTCTTCCATTTTTCCGCGTTCTTTTCGACGCCACCATCCTTGATAGGGGCTGCGACCATAAACCGGACTGGGTTGAAGCCGACAAAACCCAGAACCTGGCCCTTCCAACGCCGGATAATGGAATTGCCGTAAAGCAGGCGTAGAAAGAACGCTGGCGTATCCATAGTGGCGATCACATCGGCCGAGCGGCCTTCCAGATACTTGTCCCAGGTGGCACTGCCTTCACGGAACTGGTACATGAAGCCGGGCAGGAACAACCGGTCGATCAGACCTTTTAGCTCTGCCGGTTCGGCGCCCCACCACATGGGAAAGGCGAACACAGCGTGGTCACACGCGTCGAAGGCTTCGGCCAAAGAGGATATGTCCGGCTCCCAATCCGTCCGCTTGAGATATCCGTGCCGCAAGATTGGGGTGAACTTCATATCGCGGACATTTACACGAGTGACCGTGTAGTCCGGAGGCAATGCCTCCTGATAGAGATCCAGAAGATGCGAGGCGAAGCGGCCCTCGTCCGGATGACCGTCGATCAGCAGAATATTGAGCGCCATGGTTCCCCCTTAAGAGCGGCCGAGGTTTGCACTCCTGATCCCAAAAGAAAAGGGCGGCCCCGAAGGACCGCCCGAAATTCTTCGCTTCGAAAAGCCAGACTGGCTTAACGCGAGTAAAACTCGACCACGAGGTTCGGTTCCATGGTGACCGGATAGGGCACTTCGTCAAGCTTCGGTACGCGGCTGAAAGCGACCTTGTCGTTGCCTTCTGGAACGACGTAGTCTGGAATTTCACGCTCTGGCAGGCTCTGTGCTTCGATCACGAGAGCCATTTCCTTGGCTTTCTTACCGAGGCTGATTTCGTCGCCAACATTGATGCGACGGCTCGCAATGTTGCACTTCACGCCGTTCACATAAATGTGACCGTGCGAAACGATCTGACGCGCGGCAAAGATCGTCGGAGCGAACTTTGCGCGGTACACGATCATGTCCAGACGACGCTCGAGCAGGCCGATCAAGTTCTGACCGGTATCGCCCTTCATCTTGTCGGCGTCTTTGTAGGTGCGGCGGAACTGCTTCTCGGTGACGTCACCGTAGTAGCCTTTGAGCTTCTGCTTGGCGCGCAGCTGCAGACCGAAGTCGCTCATCTTGCTCTTACGACGCTGACCGTGCTGGCCCGGGCCGTAGGAACGCTTGTTCACCGGAGAATTGGGACGACCCCAGATGTTTTCGCCCATCCGGCGGTCGAGTTTGTACTTGGCGCTCTTGCGCTTAGACATAAGTCATCCTTCAAATTTGCTGGCCCACCCCAGTGGTGGACATTGAACCCGGCATCGCTCCGCATGGTGTTAATCCATGCGCGGCTTCCGCTTCACCGGGGTGCGGAGCCCATTTGCGAAGGCGCGCGGATAGCAGGAATCCACTGCGCGTCAAGTCGTTCGACGGATGAATCGCCTCTAGAAGCGACGAGTAGTCAGTGCAGCGGGTATGCCGTCAAACGAACTTCTCTGCTGATAGTTACCGAGATCCTGGGGGATGAAAGGGCGCGGACCTTTCTTTGGAGCATTCTCAGCCAGTTTGATTGCTTCCGTCCACTCGGCTTCGGTCAGGCAAATACTCTTGGCCCGTTGACGATCGAGGCAGAGGACACGCTCATCCGAAGGCGCTTCAAGCTCGGCTTGCGCCGCGACGGATACAAAGGTCTTCTTTTTGGAAAGCCTCGCATCGTCTGCGGCAATAGGAACAAGCGGCAACATCGCGGCGGCAAGTGTCAAGAACATGATCGACCTCCTTTTATCGAAGTAAAATCATACGCTTGTGACATTGCCGCAGGATGAATGTCGCTCAACGACGCTGATTGAACTGACGCCATTCCTCTTTGGTCTTGCAAACTTTGGTTGCCCGGCGGCTGCCGGCATCAAGCCTCACGCGGCGACAAATGCGCTTTTCTTCGACCTTGCGTTCCTTGATCTCCACTGCTGGCGCTGCGGCTTCGGCCGGTTTGTCGGCAGTTGTTTCTGTGGGCTCCAGATCAACCTGCTCGGTATTGTCCTTGGCGCCAGCTTTGGCTTCGGGTTCATCAGCCATAGCAGACACAGAAAGCAGAGGTGCAGCGAGCAAGGCTGCCGCAAGAGCAAAACCAGTTTTCATCAATTTCCTCAGGAGTTTGATTAGGGGAGAGGTATTCGTAACGGCGACTTTATGACCTGTCTACGGTCAAGAGGCCATCCTCTGCACTACGTATTCGAGTAAAGATTGGTTCCGAGTGATTTAGATGTCGGACATAGGCACAGCGAGCACGTCATAGTGCTTACCTCGTCCGTAGATCTGCCGTTGCTCGAACCCATGAGAACGGAGCGCGTCGGTTATTGAGGAATCGTCGCTCCAGCGGTCGTCCTGTTCATAAAACAAGGCGATGATCCTGTCCGCGTGGTCGGAGCCAAGCAGTTGGCGGATCACGACCTCCTCATGGCCCTCCACATCGATCTTCACGAAGATCGGAAGATCGTCTGGTAGATGCTTAGCAACTTCGTCCATTGTTGCCAGCTTGACCATGATTTGGCTGTGTTCGCCGCTCATCTGCTCCGCGTGGTCGCCCAACGTGGCCATGCCACTGTGTGCTTTGCTGAGCGTAATGGCATGGGTCTCGGCTTTGTCAGACAACCCGAAATTGAAAGCCACGCTGCGGTCCGATAGGCCATTCAGCTCTAGATTGCGGGCCAGGCGCGCATAGGTATCCGGCACCGGATCAAGCGCGACGATCTTCTGACAGGCTGGATTCTTGCCCGCAATCAGCGAGAACAAACCCTGGTTCGCTCCGATATCGAGGAACACGAAAGGCTGATCGACAGCCCCGATCAGATTGGCGAGGTAATTGCCGTAAGTGCCATAGTGACAGTAAGCGAAAGTCTTGTCCGACCAGTTCGACCACATCTTCACGCCGTAAACGCTCTGCACGGGCTGATCATCAGAGCTCAACGCATTATGGAAGTGTCGCATTGCCCGTGCACGAACCACGCGCAGATGGCGCCACAACATGAAGTCGCGCGCCATCGCTCCCGCATTGGGTGCGGGCCATTGGGGCCGGAAAGCGCTGGCCTTTTCGACGCGATTCATCTCTGCCTTCTCATTCAGCGCGGATCGCGCTCTAGCGTGCTCAGAATGCCGCGCAAGGTGCGCACCTCAAGGTGGTTCCAGCCCGGCTTGGTCAATACACTGCGCAGGGTGCGGCGCGTGGCATCTGCGCGCGGTTCTGGCAAGAAGTATCCACGCGGGGCCAATAACTTATCGAAGTGCTCGATAAGACCGTCGAGATATTCCTGTGGGGCAGGGGGAAGCAGTTCATCCTCTGCCGTAGGCTGCACCAAGTCTCCCGATGTACCCTGTTCGCGGCCAATCCGGGACCATTCATAGGCGCACAGGATCACCGCCTGAGCGAGATTGAGCGAACCGAACTCCGGATTGATCGGAACCGTCAGAATATGCCGGGCGAGAGCCACATCTTCGGTTGCCAGCCCCGAAGCCTCGCGCCCGAACAGAATGGCGTGGCGCCCAGACTGTGAGTGCATCAGCTTCGCCGCTCCGTCTGGCCCGACAACCGGCTTGGTCACGCCGCGTTTGCGCACGGTTGTGGCATAAACATGCTCGCAATCGGCGACGGCTTCGGCAGCAGTGTCGTAGATCTTGGCCTGATCCAGAACCATGTCGGCGCCCGCAGCAGCAGGACCTGACGAAGGGTTGGGCCAGCCATCGCGAGGATTGACTATGCGCATCTCAGTGAGCCCAAAATTGAGCATCGCGCGCGCGGCTTTGCCGATGTTCTCTCCCAGCTGCGGCCGGACGAGAACGATGATGGGCTGATTGTCGCTCATCTCACCTAGTCCTTAGCCGCGTCGGCTACCGTGCTGGCGAATTCCTCGAAATCGCGCGCTTCTGAGAAGTCGCGGTAGACGCTGGCGAAGCGGATATATGCGACGGAATCGATCTGTTTCAGACCGTCCATAACCAGCTCGCCGATGCGAGAGGAGGGGACTTCAGCCTCGCCCGCCGTTTCAACCTGACGCTGGATGCCGGAAACCAACTGATCGATCCGCTCCTGCGACACATCGCGTTTGCGGCATGCCAGCGCGACGGACTTTTCAAGCTTCTCTCGGTCGAATGGTTCCCGGCGAGGCTCGCCACCATCAAGACCTGCTTTGACGATGGTCACCTCGCGCAATTGAACGCGCTCAAACGTAGTAAACCGAGCTCCGCAGGAAGAACACTGACGCCTACGCCGGATCGAGGTGTTGTCCTCGGTCGGGCGGCTGTCTTTCACCTGCGTGTCATCATGGGCGCAAAAGGGGCAGCGCATTGAAAGGACTTACTTCTTTATGCGGGTGTAGAAAGCAATCCCTGCACCCACCAGCAGGCCAGCGGGCACGCTGACGATCGGCAGCAAAGCGCCTGCGACCGCCCCAATCGCCGCGCCAGTCAGCACCGGTGGGGTCGAAGGATGCTTTACGCCCTGTTTGGCCATGCCCTTCAATTCCTTGCGCGCACGCTCACCTAGGTCATAGCCATTGTTGTAATCATCCTGACTCATGCTGCCGGGTCCGGATAAACAGGGAAGTCCGCGCAAAGCTTCGCAACTTCGCCACGAACCTGTTCTTCGACCTGCGCATCGCCTTCGGCGCCGTTTTTCGCCAAGCCATCAATAACGCGGGCGATCAATTCACCCACCTTGCGGAATTCAACGGGGCCAAAGCCGCGCGTGGTACCAGCAGGCGTGCCGAGACGAATGCCGCTGGTGACGAAGGGCGACCGCGTGTCGAACGGGATGCCGTTCTTGTTGCAGGTCAACCAAGCGCGATCGAGACCCTTCTCAGCATCCTTGCCGGTCACGTCCTTCGCAGTGAGATCAACCAGCATCGAGTGGTTGTCCGTACCGCCAGAAACAATCCGCAGGCCGTTCTCCTCAAGGCTTGCCGCCAGCGCACGCGCGTTTTCAACAATGCGGTGGGCGTAGGTCTTGAATTCAGGCTGAAGCGCTTCACGGAAGGCCACGGCCTTGGCCGCGACCACATGCATAAGCGGACCGCCCTGAAGGCCGGGGAACACCGCCATATTGAGCGGCTTTGTCAGCTTCTCGTCGTTCCACAGGATGATGCCCGAACGCGGACCGCGCAGGCTTTTGTGCGTCGTCGAAGTGACGATATCGCAATGCGGGAAGGGCGAGGGGTGCGCACCGCCGGCCACGAGGCCAGAAATGTGGCTCATGTCGCACAGCAGGTATGCGCCCACTTCGTCAGCGATCTTGCGGAAAGCGCCGAAGTCCCATGTGCGTGAATATGCAGTGCCGCCGCAGATGATCAGCTTCGGCTTGTGCTCGCGCGCGGTCGCCGCGACCGCTTCCATATCGATCAGCTCTTCACCCTCGGTCACGCCATAGCTGACCGGGTTGAACCATTTGCCCGACATGTTGACAGGGGAACCGTGCGTGAGGTGGCCACCCGAATTCAGGTCGAGCCCCATAAAGGTGTCGCCCGGCTCCAGCAGAGCGAGGAACACCGCCTGGTTCATTTGCGAGCCGCTGTTCGGCTGAACATTGGCGAAATTGCACCCAAAAAGCTGCTTGGCGCGCTCAATTGCGAGCGTTTCGACCACATCTGCGTAGTCGCAGCCGCCATAGTAACGCTTGCCCGGATAGCCCTCTGCATACTTGTTGGTGAATACGCTGCCAGTCGCTTCAAGCACAGCGCGCGAGGCGATGTTCTCGCTGGCGATCAGCTCGATCTTGTCGCGCTGACGGCCAAGTTCCTTGCCAACCGCTTCCGCAATTTCAGGATCGGCTTGAGCCAGAGTGTCTTTCCAGAAGCCGTCCATAGGCGATGCGATGTCAGAGGGAAGGGTGCTCATTGATGGGTCTCGATGTGATCGGTTTGAATGGGCGGTGTGCCAAGCTTTGCAACCCGGCGTTGATGGCGACCGTTGGGATCATCCGCATCCGCAAATTCAGTCTCCAGAAAAGTAGCTACGCAAGACTTCGCCATTTCGATGCCTGTCAGGCGTGCACCCATGGCAATACAGTTTGCATTGTTGTGTTCCCGTGCCAGAGCAGCCGAGAGCGGCTCAGAAACCAGAGCGCAGCGCACCTGTGGGTGGCGATTAACGCTCATCGAGATACCAATGCCGCTGCCGCAGAGGGCAACGCCGAAATCGACGGTGCCATCGGCGATCACATCGGCCAGCTTGTATCCGTAATCCGGATAATCGACGCTCTCACCCGCATCGGGGCCAAGGTCTGCAACTTCGTGACCCACATCGATCAACCATTCGGCAAGATCGGCCTTCAGGTCGGTCGCGGCGTGGTCTGAGGCAATAGCAATACGCATGCAGGCGATATAGTCGTGTGAGAGCAGTCGTGCCACCCCGTCAAAGGTGCTTTTCGACCATCCGTTTCTTAGCTCAACTTTTTGTTGAGCCACTTCCAGAGTTTCTCAACTTCCTTGGCCGCCTTGCCGCTGGGATCGACTTCGGATGCGGTTTCGCCCTTGGCACTTGAGCGGTGAAAGGCCGCGCGGTCACCCAATTCGACGGAGCACATTTTCAGGCCCATCTTCTTTGCTGCCTTCTTGGCATCTTTCGTCAGTACAGTCGCGCCAGCTGGGACGCCATTGAGCACGACGTAGGCTGGCTTTTTCGCGAACGCGACAAGGTCAGCGATGGGCTCAAGCGCGTGGAGGTCGAACGCGCGCGGCTTAGTCGGGATCAAGACTATATCCGCAGCCTTGATCGCCTCGCGCGCGGCGGCATCGGCATGGGGCGGAGTGTCAATCACGACAAACTCGACGCCGTTCTTCTTCGCGCTTTCGATGGTGCGGCCAAGACGGGCAGGGGGCGCGGTAATGACCACGGGCAGAAAATCCCCGCGCCAATCGGACCATGCGGCAGCGGTTGCCTGAGGATCGGTGTCGATCACACAGCTTTCCAGCCCCGCCTGCGCGGCGCGCGTGCCGAGGTGAACGGCGAGGGTGGTCTTACCAGATCCACCCTTTTGACTGACGATGGCGATGGTTGTTGGCATGCTGCGACGTCCCATAAATGCTGCACTGCACAATAGCTACAGCATTTGAGGACCTATTGCGAGATGCCAGTTTCCACAGGGGAAGAACAGCGACTACTGATCTAGGAACGACCGCATTTTGCGCGAACGGCTTGGGTGCTTGAGCTTGCGCAGCGCCTTGGCTTCGATCTGACGGATACGTTCGCGGGTCACGCTGAACTGTTGGCCGACCTCTTCCAGAGTGTGGTCAGTATTCATGCCGATACCAAAACGCATGCGGAGCACGCGTTCTTCGCGCGGGGTCAGCGAGGCGAGGACGCGGGTGACCGTCTCTTTCAGGTTTGCCTGAATGGCGGCGTCCACCGGAATAATCGCGTTCTTGTCCTCGATGAAATCGCCCAGATGGGAATCTTCTTCGTCGCCGATAGGCGTTTCGAGGCTGATCGGTTCCTTGGCGATTTTCATCACCTTGCGAACCTTCTCCAGCGGCATCGAAAGACGCGCGGCCATTTCTTCCGGCGTCGGTTCACGGCCTTCTTCGTGAAGGAACTGACGACTTGTGCGGACCAGCTTGTTGATCGTCTCGATCATGTGGACCGGAATACGGATCGTACGAGCTTGGTCTGCGATCGAGCGGGTGATCGCCTGACGGATCCACCAGGTCGCATAGGTGCTGAATTTGTAACCGCGGCGGTACTCGAATTTGTCGACCGCTTTCATCAGGCCGATGTTGCCTTCCTGAATGAGATCAAGGAATTGCAGGCCACGGTTGGTGTATTTCTTGGCGATGGAAATCACGAGACGCAGGTTCGCCTCAACCATTTCCTTCTTTGCGATACGCGCTTCACGCTCGCCTTTTTGCACCATGTTCACGATGCGGCGGAATTCAGGTAAAGCCATGCCGGTTTGCGCGGCAATGTCAGCGATTTCGGTGCGGATGCGCTCAATCGCGGCTCCTTCCTTCTCAAGGAAGGCAGTCCATTTCTTGTCCTTCTTGGCCTTTTCCTTGATCCAGGCGTCGTCCATTTCATTGCCGACATAGCCATTGAGGAAGTCGATCCGCTTGATCTTGTGACGCTCGGCTAGGCGAAGCATCTGGCCACCCAAAGCGGTCAGACGACGGTTAAAGGCGTAGAGGTTGTCGACCAGGAATTCGATCTTGGTCGCGTGGAACTGCATCGATTCCACTTCAGCGGTCAGCTCGTCGCCAAGCTTCTCGTACTTGTTTTCTTTTGCCTTCGGGAATTCACCACCTGCGGCAAGCGTTTCGACCCGCTCAGCCTGAAGCTTTTCGAAGGTCTTGAACAGCTTGGTGATCCGCGCGAAACGATCGATGGCATCCGGTTTCAGAGCGGCTTCCATCTGGGCGAGGGAAAGGGTGTTGTCCTCTTCCTCTTCTTCTTCCTTCTTGGAGCCGTCTTCTTCGCCGTCTTCACCCTCTTCGGACTCGTCGTCGCTGTCGCTGTCATCGTCATCAACGATAGTTGGGCCAGCGGTCTCTTCCGAGATCTCGCCGCTGTCCTCTTCGTTCTCCTCTTCCATCTTGTCTGGCGGGGGCTCTTTTGAAAGCATCGCATCAAGATCAAGGATTTCGCGCAGCTGCATGTCCTCAGCATTGAGCGCTTCTGACCACTGGATAATGGCATGGAAGGTGATCGGGCTTTGGCACAGGCCGATGATCATCATGTCGCGGCCGGACTCGATGCGCTTCGCGATTGCGATTTCGCCTTCGCGGCTGAGCAACTCGACTGCGCCCATCTCGCGCAGGTACATGCGCACAGGATCATCCGTGCGACCATCGGCGGCGGTCTTTTTAGCCGCTGGTTTGGCGACAGCTTTCTCGTCTTTTTTCTTGTCGTCACCGACAGACATTTCCTCGACTTCGGCTTCTTGCTCAGCCTCAGCCTCAGCCTCTTCGTCATTCTCGACGATCTGCACGCCCATTTCGGACAGCGCGGTCTGAATGTCTTCGATCTGGTCGGGGCTCATCTCGCCCGAAGGCAGGGCTTCATTGAGCTCATCGTATGTGAGGTAGCCCTTCTTCTTGCCCTTAGCCATCAGCTTCTTGATCGCGGCCTCATTGAGGTCGATCAGGGGAGCGTCTTCATTATCTTTCGATTTCGCGGTCGAAGCCATGTAAACTCGTCAATCCGTTTCGGGGTCGTCCGGGGAAGTCTCCGCAGACGCCGCTGTTAATTCTGATCCCGCCGCCGAAGCGGCCTTCTTGCGCCCGAAATTCTTCAAACGCTCGTCAACTGTCGTGAGCTGTTGCCGCAGCCTTGCTTGTTCCGCGAAAGCCCCTTCCGGGTCTTCATCAAACCGGGCGACCGTTGCCGCCATAGCGGCTTCGAGCGCTGGTTTTTGGGCCAGCAACGACACAGCTTCGGCCAGTTCCTCGCGCGCTTCACCGGGGTCTGTGCCTTCTCTGAGGAAGGCGTATCGATGTTCATCCGGTGGGGCAGGACTGCCTTGCCAGTCTGATATGGCGGGTTCGGCGCGCGAATCAAGCGTTTCTGACAGTTCGATCAACGATTCAATTGCCGGTGCGGCTTGTTGGTCGACCTTGGACAGCCTGATTAGTGCTTCGGCATGCTCGCTGATTTGATCAGGATGGCGAACAAGACCGCGCAGAACAGCGCTAAGCAGATTGCCGCGCTGACCGCCCGCCATAGTCCGTTGAAGGACAGCTTTTGCCTCGCTCGAAAGTCCGGTGCGCAGGGGCTTGCCGCGCTGCCATTGCTGTCGTGGTTGATTGGTGCGCGGTTGCCTTGGCGGGTAGGCGAAGGCGGAATACCGGTCGAGCAATTCGCGGCGATAAAGCGACTGGATATCGCGGTCTTCAATCGTGTCGACATGCGCCATAAGCCGCGCTTTCAATCCGGCTTTCGCTTCGGGGGTCGCCAGCGGCTGCGCATCGCGCTCATACTCCCACAGCATGTCGAGGATCGTTTTCGGGTTTGCCAGCAATCGCTCCATTGCGCCCACGCCTTGCTGCGCGATCAGATCGTCTGGGTCCAAGCCGGTCGGCAACCGCACAATAGAAAGCGAACGCATGGGAGCCAGCAGAGGCAGAGCGCGGGCAATCGCGCGCATCGCTGCCTTTTGTCCGGCTGCATCCCCGTCAAAGCACAGCACCGGCACCTCTACCATGCGCCACAACATTTCGAGTTGCAGTTCGGTCAGTGCGGTTCCGAGTGGCGCGACCGCATCGGTGATGCCCGCCTGCGCAAGCGCGACGACATCCATATAGCCTTCGACAACGACTATCCGGCCTGACTGCCGCGAGGCCGGTGCGGCTCGATGAAGGTTATAGAGCGTACGGCTTTTGTCGAAGAGCGGTGTGTCGGGCGAGTTGAGATATTTCGCCACTCCATCGCGCTTGCCCAGAATACGTCCGCCGAACGCGATCACACGCCCGCGTGCATCCTGAATGGGCAGCATGACGCGGCCGCGGAACCGGTCATAGGTGGAGCCATCGTCGGTGGTGATGCGCATGCCGCTTTCGATCAGCATGCGCGGGTCAAAATTGGGTAGGGCCTTGGGCAGGGCTTGTTTGTCTTCAGGCGCCCAACCAAAGCCGAATTCGCGCAAGGTCTCCGGCTTCAATCCGCGCCGGTTGAGATAGTCTAGCGCTTCGCGTCCATCGCTCGATCGAAGGCGTTCGACAAACCAATCTTGTGCGCCAGTTGTGACGTCAACCAACTCGGCGCGTTTCTCCGCCTTTTTGGCCGCACGCGGATCAGGGGCAGGAACCTCCATCCCGGCTTCGGCAGCCAGTTCCTTGATAGCATCCATGAAGGACAGACCGCGCTGCTCCGTCATCCAGCTGATGACATCGCCATGCGCCCCGCACCCAAAGCAGTGATAGAACTGCTTCTGATCATTGACATAGAAGCTTGGCGTCTTCTCGTCATGAAAAGGGCAACACGCCGTCCATTCCCGCCCTTTCTTGACGAGCTTTTCGGTGCGCATGATCACCGTTGATAGGGTGATCCGCGCCCGCAGTTCGTCTTTCCATTGCGGGGTGATGGTCATAGTAGGACAGTGCGCCCGAACCGGATAAGGTTCAAGCGCACTCTGTGGGTATATTTGTGGTTAGCTCAGCGCCGCTTTCACAAGGCCGCTGGCGAGCTTTCCATCAAGCACCGCGCCATGCTTGGCTTTCAGAGCGCCCATGACCTGACCCATGTCCTTCATGCTCGATGCGCCGGTTTCGGCCTTGATCGCTTCAATCGCGGCCTTGGTCTCTTCCTCGCTCATCATTTGCGGGAGGAATTCTTCGATCACGGCAAGCTCGGCCTTTTCATTATCAGCCAGTTCCTGACGGCCGCCGCTTTCGTACATCTCAATCGACTCGCGGCGCTGCTTGGCCATTTTCTGCAAAACAGAAGTTACCAGCTCATCGTCAGGAATGTCCTTGCCACTGGTGCGCTCTTCGATGTCGCGATCCTTGATCTTCGCGCCGATCTGACGGAGCGTTGCGGTGCGCTCTTTTTCCTTTGCCTTCATGGCGGTGATGGTGGCGGCTTTGATGTCGTCCCGGATCATCGTTTCGTTCTTTCTGTGGATGGTTTGTGCTTGTCAGCGTCTTAGCGGACATATTGCGCCTGAGATAGGTTGACGGGAACCCCATGCAACCCTAGCCGCTAAGACTTAGCGACATTGCTGGAAACACCTGACTCGGAAGGGCCTCGAAATGGCTTCTGCTGCCTCCAATCCTGCGCAACCAAAAGGTGCGACGGGAGTCCTCGTTCTGGCCGATGGGAGCGTGATTTGGGGGCGTGGTTTCGGGGCGACCGGTGATGCGGTTGGTGAAGTGTGCTTCAACACCGCGATGACCGGCTATCAGGAGGTAATGACCGATCCCTCTTATGCCGCGCAGATCGTCACCTTCACTTTCCCGCATATCGGCAATGTCGGCGCCAATGGCGAAGATGTCGAAAGCAAGGTGGAGGGCGCGGTTGGCTGCGTGGTGCGCGAAGACGTGACCGAGCCGAGCAACTTCCGCAGCCTCGAACGCTTCACCGAATGGATGGCGAAGAACGGCAAAGTCGGGCTTTCGGGCGTCGACACGCGCGCGCTGACCCGCAAGATCAGGCTGTCGGGCGCGCCCAATGCGGTGATTGCGCATTCACCCGATGGCTCCTTTGATATTCCTGCCTTGGTTGCCCGCGCTCAAGGGTGGGCGGGGCTGGAAGGCATGGACCTTGCCGTGAAGGTCACCCGCGACGCGCGAGAAGATTGGGCTGGCGGATATTGGCGGCTGGGCCACGGCTATGGCCGCGCGGACTGGTCGAACAAGCCCCATGTTGTCGCGATTGATTATGGAGCGAAGGACAACATCTTCCGCAATCTGGTGAAAGCCGGGGCGAAGGTGACGGTGGTTCCGGCCAAGACGTCCTTCGATGACATCATGGCATTGCAACCTGACGGCGTGTTTCTCTCCAATGGCCCCGGCGACCCAGCGGCAACCGGTGAATATGCCGTGCCCGTGATCAAGGCGCTGCTAGATGCAGACATGCCGCTGTTCGGCATCTGTCTTGGCCACCAGATGCTTGCGCTGGCAGCGGGCGCAAAGACGGTAAAAATGCATCAGGGCCACCGAGGCGCAAACCATCCGGTTCAGCGTGTGGGTGACGGCTGGGGCGAGACAACCGGTCTGGTTGAGATCACCAGCATGAACCATGGCTTCGCAGTGGATGCTGACACGCTGCCTGAGACGCTCGAGCAGACGCATGTCAGTCTGTTCGATGGCTCCAATTGCGGGATCGCGGTAAAGGGCAAGCAAGCGTTCGGCGTGCAGTATCACCCAGAGGCATCGCCGGGGCCGCAAGATAGCTTTTATTTGTTCGAGAAGTTTGTCGGAGGGCTTTCGTGAGCCCCAGAACACCACATTCATGGGATAGTTTTTGCGCGAGTGCCACGCGAGAACCGCTGAACATCAACAAACGGTTCAGGGGTACCCATGCGTCTTCCAATTCTTCTTGCGACAACTATTCTCGCCTTGGCTGCTTGCACGCCAGCCAAAGAACAGGCCGCACAGCAATGCGCCGAGCAAGCGAAAGCTCTGCCTTCCAACGTAAATGGCGAGCAATTCTGCGAATGCCTCACGGCGAAAATTCCGGACGATGCGAGCATTTCCGAAGCCGAGGATATTCTGATGGCCGAAGGATCAACCTGCATTTCCGAGCAAATCTCCAACATGATGGACGAAATGGCCGCGCCAACATCGGAGGCGAAGCCGACCGGCGAATAGTCACGGATCACTCTTACCCCATTAGAGTGAAACGGGGCCCTTCCCGCGTCCGGCGCGGGGAGGGCCTTTTTGTGGTTGGTGGTCTGTACTGCCGGGCAGTTTCGCCGGGGCGCCAGCACAGTTTCCATCTGTTCGAGAAGTTAGTCGGAGGGCTGAGTTGATGGCTAATATTGAGCCATATGTTCGAGCTGCTGCAATATCAGAAATCCAAAGGGGTCATAGCTCTCTCAATCAGACATTTCTCTTGAGAGATGAGGCAGTCGCACAACTTGAAAGCGTGCTTATTGAGAACATTCCTCGTGAGGTACTGGAGGCAGTTTTCGATAGATTATGTTCGGATGGAGTCTTCGAGCGAATTCAAGACGAACTTGCAGGTGACTTTTTCGCTGTGAGGCCAAAACAGGCGACTCAAATCGTCTCCGATGAGCAAAGGGTAGCGGGCAGTCTCGTCAACAAATATCGTCACATCGGTCCAGATTTTTTGGAAGCGGCCTTAAAGAACTCCGAGTCGAGTGACAGAGAACCAACTGAAAGGTTACCCCTCGAAAGAGCGCCAGATGCTCCCGCATCAGACCGGATAATTGCATTTGATGACAATCAACGATCCAAGATCGACGAGCCAATTAAAGCGCTAGTTGAGAAGGTTGAGAAGGAAAACTCAATCGACGGCGAGGACGGTCTAAGAGAATTGGTCATAGGACAGCTTAGGGCTGGGCGTGAACTAATTAGAGCGGGTGTTGCAACCCTAAAGAGCATTGAACTGACTCTTGTAGTTGGCCTCAAGTTGTTGATTGAAAAGTACAAAGATCACGCAATCGGTGCCGCCGCTGGCCAACTGCTCTCCCTTATAAGTGATGCCGTCAAAGAAGCAGCAAAGAACATATAATGCCAAAAAGAAGTGATATCTCTTCCATCCTCGTCATTGGCGCTGGTCCGATCATTATCGGGCAAGCATGCGAGTTCGATTATTCCGGCACTCAGGCGATCAAGGCGCTCAAGGAAGACGGCTACCGCGTCATCCTCGTCAACTCCAATCCGGCCACGATTATGACCGATCCGGAGTTTGCCGACGCGACCTACGTGGAGCCGATTACGCCGGAAATCGTCGCCAAGATCATCGCCAAGGAAAAGCCCGACGCACTGCTGCCCACGATGGGCGGGCAGACCGCGCTAAACTGTGCGCTGGCGTTGGAGGATGCGGGCGTTCTGAAAGAGCACGGCGTCGAGATGATCGGGGCCAAAGCCGATGCCATCGACAAAGCAGAGAACCGCCAGCGGTTCCGCGATGCGATGGACAAGATCGGCCTTGAAAGCGCGCGCAGCGGGGTGGCGAACACCATTGAAGAAGCGCGTGAAGTGCTCGAGCGCACTGGTCTGCCCTCGATCATTCGCCCGTCCTTCACGCTTGGCGGAACGGGCGGCGGTATCGCCTACAACACGCAGGAATTCGACCGCATCGTGCGCGAAGGCCTTGATGCGTCCCCCACCACCGAGGTTCTGATCGAGGAGTCGCTGCTCGGCTGGAAGGAATACGAGATGGAGGTCGTGCGCGATAAAGCGGACAACGCGATCATTATCTGCTCGATCGAAAACGTCGATCCGATGGGCGTGCACACGGGGGATTCGATCACGGTCGCCCCCGCGCTGACTCTGACCGACAAAGAGTATCAGATCATGCGCACCGCCAGCATTGAGGTGCTGCGGGAGATCGGCGTGGAGACGGGCGGCTCGAACGTGCAGTTCGCGGTGAACCCGAAAGACGGCCGCCTGATCGTGATCGAGATGAACCCGCGTGTCTCGCGTTCGTCGGCGCTCGCATCCAAGGCCACCGGCTTCCCCATCGCCCGCGTCGCGGCGAAGCTGGCCGTCGGGTACACCCTTGATGAGATCACCAACGAGATCACTGGCGCGACCCCGGCTTCGTTCGAGCCAACAATCGACTATGTCGTTACCAAGATCCCGCGCTTCGCGTTCGAGAAGTTCAAGGGTACCGAAGCCAAGCTCTCGACGGCGATGAAGTCAGTCGGCGAGGTCATGGCCATCGGCCGCAACTTCCAGGAATCGATGCAAAAGGCCCTGCGCGGCCTCGAAACCGACCTCGATGGCTTCAACCGTGTGCGAGAATTGGAAGGGGTGGGGCGCGATACAATCACCGCCGCTTTGTCGCAGCGCACACCGGATCGCATCCTTAAAATCGCACAGGCCTTCCGCGAGGGCTTCACGGTCGAAGAGATCAACACGATCACCCATTTCGACCCGTGGTTCCTGCGCCAGATCGAAGCGATCGTTGAAGCGGAGAAGCAGGTTCAGGCCGATGGCTTGCCCAACAATGCTGCCGATCTTCGCAGCCTCAAAGCTATGGGCTTCTCCGACCGTCGCCTCGCGCGCCTCGCCGTGCGCTCCGTTGGTGTGAAAGACGGATTGGCCGAGACACAGGCGCGCCGTTCGGGACTTCTGCATGATGCGCTTCAGGCAATGGCCGGCGCGACCAGCGCGGCAGAGGTTCGCCAACTCCGCGACAAGCTGGGTGTGCACCCGGTATTCAAGCGCATCGACAGCTGCGCCGCCGAGTTCGAGGCGATTACGCCTTACATGTACTCGACCTATGAAGCGCCGAGCTTTGGCGAGCCGGAATGTGAGGCCGATGTTTCGGATCGCAAAAAGGTTGTCATCCTCGGCGGTGGTCCGAACCGGATCGGGCAGGGCATCGAGTTCGATTATTGCTGCGTCCATGCCTGCTTCGCGCTGGCGGAGCAGGGCTATGAAACGATCATGGTCAACTGCAATCCGGAGACCGTTTCGACTGACTATGACACGTCTGACCGTCTCTATTTCGAGCCGTTGACCGACGAGGACGTGCTCGAAATTCTGCGCACAGAGCAGGCGAAGGGCGATCTGATGGGGGTTATTGTGCAGTTTGGCGGGCAAACCCCGCTGAAACTCGCACAGGCGCTGGAGGATGAGGGGATCCCGATCCTTGGCACGAGTCCCGACGCGATTGACCTTGCCGAAGACCGTGAGCGTTTTGCCAAACTGGTCAACAAGCTGAACCTGAAACAGCCCGACAACGGCATAGCATACAGCCGTGATGAAGCCGCCGCCGTCGCCGCACGCATCGGTTATCCTGTCCTACTGCGCCCGTCCTATGTGCTCGGTGGACGCGCAATGGAAATTGTCGATTCAGAGGCGCAACTGGATGATTACATCAAAACGGCAGTGAACGTGTCCGGGGACAGCCCCGTACTGGTCGACCAGTATCTGCGCGATGCGACCGAATGCGATGTCGATGCGCTGTGCGATGGCGACGAAGTCCGCATCGCAGGCGTGATGCAGCACATCGAGGAAGCCGGCGTCCACTCGGGCGACAGCGCATGCACCTTGCCGCCATACTCACTTCCAGCAGAGATCGTGCAGGAAATGGAACGGCAGGCCGAAGCACTCGCCATGGCGCTCGGCGTGCGCGGTTTGATGAATGTGCAATTCGCCGTGAAAGACGGGGAGGTCTACCTAATCGAGGTGAATCCGCGTGCCTCGCGCACCGTGCCCTTCGTCGCCAAGGCGATTGGACAGCCCGTAGCCAAGATCGCTTCGCGCGTGATGGCAGGTGAAAAGCTCGCTGATTTTGAGTCGTTCAAGCGCGATCTGCCTTACATTGCGATCAAAGAGGCTGTGTTCCCGTGGGGCCGTTTCCCAGGCGCCGACCCTGTTCTGACGCCTGAGATGCGCTCGACCGGTGAAGTCATGGGCATAGACACCACCTTCAACGCTGCGTTCCTGAAGTCGCAGCTGGGGGCTGGGATGACGCTGCCGCGCGAAGGCACTGTGTTCGTATCGGTTAAGAACACCGATAAAGCGGTAATCATCCCTGCGGTTAAGACGCTGATCGAGAGCGGCTTCAAAGTTATCGCGACTGGCGGCACGCAGACCTATCTGGCTGAGCAGGGGCTGGCTGTAGAGCACGTCAATAAGGTCGCCGAAGGACAGCCGCATATCGTCGATAAGATCATCGATGGTGAGGTCGCGCTTATCTTTAACACGACCGAAGGTTGGCAGTCTCTGCGGGACTCGAAATCCATCCGCGCAACGGCGCTTGAAAAGAAGGTTCCGTATTACACCACGGCCACCGCTTCGGGGGCTGCGGCGGCGGCTATCGCGGCGATTGCGCCAGATCAGCTTGAAGTCCGGTCGTTACAAGACTATTATAGCTAAACGAATACGACGTCCTCCCGACATTTTGTTTCATCAGGCCGCTTGAAGAGGGCGGTCACAGTCTTGATGACGCAAGTTTCGGCAGGGCGGGAAACCGACCATTTTTGAGAAAGATACAGGATGGCGACGATGGAAAAAGTTCCGATGCTGGCTGAAGGGTACGAGCTGTTGATGGCCGACCTTAAGGTGCTGCGCGAGGAACGCCCGAAGATTGTCGACGCGATCGAGGAAGCTCGTGCGCATGGCGATCTTTCGGAGAACGCCGAGTATCACGCTGCGAAGGAGCGTCAGGGCCAGGTTGAGGCTCAGATCTCTGATCTGGAGGACAAGGTCAGCCGCGCGCAGATCATTGATCCTGCGACGCTTTCAGGCGACAAAGTGATCTTTGGCGCGACGGTCACTCTGCTTGATGAGGATGACAAGCCGGTCAAGTATCAGATCGTCGGTCAGACCGAGGCGGATGCATCCAAGGGGCGCATCTCTTATTCCTCACCGCTTGCCCGTGCGATGATCGGCAAACAGGTGGAAGAAGAGATCGAAGTCACCGTTCCATCGGGCGACAAATTCTACCTCGTCGAAAAGATCGAATTCATCTGAAGTTACGCGGTAAAGTGCCTCAAGTGAGGTGTTTTTCCATCGCGTAGTTGTGAATTGGAACATCTTTACTGTCGTGTTCGATGGTGAAATCGCGTCTGTGCGTCACGACGTAACCAGCCCGCTCGAAAGCGGGGCGGGCTAGTTCGCTCGCCTCGGTAAACAGGCGGGGTAATTCTCTTTCCCGCGCGCACTTTTCAGCAGCTGCGAGCAAGCGCTCTGCCAGCCCTTTCCGTGTATGTTCAGGATGGCAGTACAGCATATCGAGGTGCCCGCCGTCTTCGCCCGCATCTTCTAGCAGCGAGTAAGCAATTGGCTCATCTTGTGGGTCCACCGCAACAAAGATGTGTTCGCCCGCAGTCGCGCGATCGAGGAAACGCTGCGGCCCTGGATGGCGGGCCGCCCAAGCCGTGACCTGATCAGGAGAATAGGCTCGCGCACCAACAGCTTTTATCGCCGCAAGTGTAAGATCGGCGATAGCGGGGGCGTCGGCGTCGCGAAATGTGCGGATGGCATAGGCCATCACCCGTCTATTCTTCCGGCGTCAACAGTTTGTGGATGTGCACCACCACGTACTTCATCTCAGCATCGTCAACGGTGCGCTGTGCTTGTGCGCGCCATGCGTCGACCGCTGCGTCATATGAGCTGTAAACGCCGACAACGTGAACGCTTTCCGGGTCTGCAAATTCGTGGCCGCGCGGGTCGGTAACACGCCCGCCCATGACAAGGTGCAAACGCTGTGTGGTTGTGGTTTCTGACATTTCTATGATCCCTGGGGAGGTTGTTGGTCTCGCGGCGCCCCCTAAGCGCACTTTGCGAGCGGAGCAAGATTACGACTTGCTGTCCTCGCCACTTTCAGCCTTTTCCTTGCCGATCTTCGCTGAATCCAGCGCGTTGTCGATCAGCTTGATGCCGTATGCGACCATAGCATCCGCAAGCAGTGAGCCGAACTTCGAGGTTTGCGATTTCGCCGCAGTGCCAACTTTGTGTGCGGCACCGCTTGCGGCTCCTCCGACCGCGTTCGCTCCGCCTTTGGCAGCCGATGCGGCGGCACGGCGACCTGGTGTCGTCATCAGCCCAATGACAACCCCAATCACAATCGCACCGCCAAGCACGGTCATGGGGTTGTCTTTGACGTATTTGGTTGCCGCACCCGCAGCTTCCTTGGCATCATCGGCCAATGTCCGGTTGGCCAGTCGACGTTCGCTGGCTTCGATCTTGGCACGCAGCGCATCGCGCTTAACGGCGGAACGGTCACTCATCATTGTCTCCAGTGCTCGCAGCGGCAGGGTGCACCGCGCCAGCTAGTTCTGCATCTGAATCGGCCATAGTCTCAGAGGCGTCAATATTGTCTTCAAGCTCTTCAGCCTCGGCCTCGCCGTGCCCAAGTATCTCTTTGATCGGGCTGCGAGCTAGCCAAAGGGCCAATGCACCAATGATGATCGCCAGGATGCCGCGATTGTCATCGGCATGGACTTTGGCAACCTCGACCACGTCCTTGGCCCCATCCCCTATCCGGCCACCTATACGCGTCGCGATGCCTTTGCCCGAGAGATTGACTTTGGCGTGCGCGATATCGGCGGTGAATACGTCTTTGGCCGCGTCACGCAGCGCTTTGTCCTCGATGAACTGGGCGGGGAGCTTCGTCATGCTTCGTCTCCCTTCTTGCCGTCGCCTGCGAACATCGCTCCGACAAGCTTGCCGCGTTTGAATGCGCCGTAACCCAGCAGGCTGACTGCAAGCAGCAACGCACCCACCACAATCGCAATGGCGCCCCAGATCGTGACCAAGGGCTCGAGCGCCATGACAAGGCCGACTGCGAGCGCAAGAAAAGCAATATGCAGCAGAATGATCGCCAGCAGAACAAAACCTACAGCGAGACCAATATTCTTGCCAGCCAGACCAGCGCGGGTCTTTTGGAAGGCCAGCTCCGCCTCGGCATAGGTTTTGCCATCATCGATCAGCGCAGCAAGCTCTCCCACCAACGATTCATCAAAGGCAGGCGCCTGATCGGTGCCTGCCTCTTCCGTTGTTTCGCTCTGTTCGGTGTCAACAGCGGGCTTCACAGGGTCATCCCGCGAAGCCGCTGCTGGTTCATTGTCTAGCATGCACGTTCCCTAGCGTGATGGGCAACCAAAGTGCAATCGCAGGATCAGTCGCGAGAGCCGCCGATCATGCGGGCAAGGACAAAGCCTGCAACCGCCGCGATACCAATGGCGACGCCCGGGCTTTTCCGCACGAACTCACGCGCGTCTTCGCCCAGATCTTCCACGCTCTTGGCTTCGAGGCTGGCCGAGGTTTCCGCCAGCGTGCGCGATGCCTTGCGGGCGTAATCGCCATACTGTTCGCCAAAGCGATCGTCGATTTCGCCAGCGGTGTCACCCACCACTTTTCCGAGCGAAGAGATCGCGTCGCTTGCTGCCGTTTTACCCTGTGTTGCGAGGCCCATTGCGCCTTCCTTTGCCTTCTCGCCGTAAACCTTGGCTTCACCCACCAGATCTTCGCTGCGGCTGCCTGCCTCTGTGCGCAGCTTCGCCGCGCCAGCTTTCGCCTCTGCCAGAGCGCTGTTGAAGCGGCTCTTCGCTTCTTCCGTGGGCTTTTCTGCCGCCTTCTTCGCAGTCGCGCCGGTCTTCTTGGGCGCAGCCTTACGAGCGGTTGTTTTCTTTGCCGTGCTCCGTTTTGCCGGAGTCTTGGTGGTTTTCGTTGCTTTTGCTTCAGCCATGATGGTTCTTTTGCCCTCTATCTGACAGGTTTTCCAGTGGGTAAGCGCGAGAGGACGCTTATCCGGTTACGTATACAGAACACGCTTGCTTGCACAGCCATGTTCGGGCGCATAGGGGTTGCGCCAAGACCAGCGCCCAGAATCAAGTTCGATCTAGGTGTCTTACTTCTATACAACACTTTGCCAGCGGAGCCAAACATGACTGCGATCATCGACCTGCATGGACGCGAAATTCTCGACAGCCGGGGTAACCCCACCGTTGAAGTGGATGTCCTGCTCGACGACGGCAGTTTTGGTCGCGCTGCGGTACCCTCCGGCGCATCAACCGGTGCGCATGAGGCGGTAGAACTGCGTGACGGGGATAAGGACCGCTACAAGGGCAAAGGCGTTCTAAAGGCTGTCGAGGCGGTCAACACTGAAATCCGCGATTTCCTGATCGGAGCGTTCGATGCCGAGGATCAGCGTGACATCGATCTGGGCATGATCGCTCTGGATGGCACGCCGAACAAAGGCCGCTTGGGCGCCAACGCCATTCTTGGCACCAGTCTGGCCGTGGCGAAGGCAGCTGCTAATGCGCGAGGCCTACCACTTTATTCTTACCTCGGTGGAGTTTCGGCCCACATGCTGCCTGTGCCGATGATGAACATCATCAATGGCGGTGAGCATGCCGACAACCCGATCGATATTCAGGAATTCATGATCATGCCGGTGGGTGCGGACAGCATCGCAGAAGCGGTGCGTTGGGGCTCTGAGGTCTTCCACACGCTGAAGAAGGGGCTTCACGATAAGGGCCTTGCCACATCGGTGGGCGATGAAGGCGGGTTTGCCCCCGATCTTGCCAGCACTCGCGCTGCGCTCGATTTCATTATGGCTTCGATTGAGCAGGCCGGTTTCAAGCCGGGCGATGACATTGTCCTCGCGCTCGATTGCGCCGCGACCGAGTTCTACAAAGACGGCAAATACGAGATTTCGGGCGAGGGCCTAAGCCTCGATGGCGCTGGCATGGCGGATTATCTCGCCAAGCTGTGCGATGATTATCCGATCAAGTCGATTGAAGACGGCATGGACGAGGATGACTTTGAAGGCTGGAAGGCAGTCACCGACATGATTGGCGACAAAGTACAGCTGGTCGGTGACGACCTGTTCGTGACCAATCCGGATCGCCTGTCCGACGGGATCGAGAAGGGCCTCGCCAATTCGCTGCTCGTGAAGGTCAACCAGATCGGCACTCTGACCGAAACGCTCTCTGCCGTCGATATGGCGCACCGTGCCAGCTACACCAGCGTGATGAGCCACCGTTCGGGCGAAACCGAGGACGCAACTATCGCTGACCTCGCGGTTGCGACGAATTGTGGGCAGATCAAAACCGGCTCGCTTGCGCGGTCTGACAGGCTGGCGAAGTACAACCAGCTGATCCGCATCGAGGAAGAGCTGGGCGAGAGCGCCGCTTATGCCGGGCGCGCTTGCTTCGGAAAGCTCTGACGGCGATAAACTTGCTAGCGCTGGGCGATGCTCGCAAAGTATCGCTCCATGGCTTTTGCACCCTTGTCCGTTAGGCGGACGAGCACGCGCCTTTGATCGTCAGGGTCTTGCTCGCGTTGAACCAGTCCGTGATCGGCAAGGATCCCCAGCCACCGCAGCCCTGTGGTGGGGGAGAGGCTGATCCGATGCAGGCGCTCGAGACCGAGACCGGTTTTTTGTCGATCAGTGCGATGTAGAGATCGAGCAAGATATCCCACGCTGGCTCCCCGAACAGCTCGGGGTTCCCGAAAATCGCTGTTCGCCTGCGCCGCATTGCGTAGGCGTTGCGGGCCATCGCGGCGAAATCTTGCCGAGTTAAAGGGGAGGGCGGCTTTTCCAATGTGCCGCCTTCGTCCTCCGACGTCGTTGCCGACCCGGACAGCTCACCATCGCGCAGGTGCTTAGCGATCAGCATCAGTTGATCAGCAAACGGTCTTAAGTCGTGCGGGTCACTGTTCTTTTCGACGGCGTCTTTTTGCGCGTCCTCAGTTTTGAAATGCGCCTGATTGGGATCGTCAGCCGTCACAGCACGCGCTCTCCGCCGTGGCCTACCGTAATGTTATCGCACGCATGTTTGCTTTGACTGCTGCCCACTTCGGTGCGGCCTCCAACCAGAATAGATCGCAAGCGCCCCGGGATTTGATCGAAGGTTTGAGGCGCCCCGCAATTAGTTAGATAGGGGCAAGGCAAAGCGATGGCTTTACGGGCAAATACGGATGTTCAACAGTCGGCTCACAAGCCAGCGCAGGTTAAAGCACCATGAAATTATTCCGGGTGATCTGATCCGTTCGCAATTGCTGGATTGCGGCATCAAGATGTGCAGCCGCAATGTTGAGATTCAACTGATCAAGGCTCGTGAGCTGCAATTCGAGAGTCGAGACGATAGACGCAATCGCGTCATCGCCCGAAAGGGGCGGTGTGCTTTCAACCAAGAGAAGTTCCTCAACTTATAGTTTGCGCGACCCGCCGATTGCCACCGCCACCCCAATTTGATCAGCGAAAGCGGGGCCGGTTTCACCTTAATCCCTTATGGAAATCTACACCGTGAAACTACGTATGTTGAGTGTTACAAACTACCGACTGTGGGGCGATCAGCGCGGATCGAAACGCTCCGAAAGCGCCAGCAATGACAACGCCGCTTTGGCTGCTTCGCCGCCCTTGTCCTTTTGAGCCGGATCAGCCCGAACGATGGATTGCGCTTCGTCCTCGGTGGTCAGGATGCCATTGCCGATGGCGATGCCATCCATAGTCAGCGCCATGAGCGCGCGTGCGCTCTCACCAGCAACGATTTCGAAGTGATAGGTTTCACCCCGGATTACCACGCCGATGGCGACGAAGGCGTCATATTCACCGCTCTCCGCTGCCAGTGCGATAGCGCCGGGGATTTCGAGCGCACCCGGAACTGTCAGCACTTGAGCTTCGTGTCCGGCGGCTTCAATCGCAGCCTTCGCCCCTGCGATCAGCATATCATTCAGATGGGCGTAAAACCGCGCTTCGACGATAAGAACTTTTGCCATGACTGGTTACTCCGGAATGGGTTTGTGGCCGACAATGGTGATGCCATAGCCTTCAAGCGCGACCAGATCGGGGCGCGAATTGGACAGCAAGATCATGTCGTGAATGTCTAGGTCGGCGAGAATCTGGGATCCGATACCGATATTGCGGATCTGTTCTTCCTGACTCCATGCATCGCCGCCGATACGGTTAGTCAGGATCACGATGACACCTGAACCGTGGTCGCCGACCGCCTGCATGGCGCGTTGCAAAGTGCGCTTGCGCGGACCGGGTTGTCCCAGAACATCGTCAAACACGGAAATAGGATGAACGCGGGCGAGGGTGGGTTCACCGGGCACCACATGCCCCTTTTGCAGGACGTAGGCTTCATTGCCCGAGACGCGGTTGCGATAGGTGATCTGGCGCCATTGACCTCCGTAATCGCTTTCAAAGCTGCGTTCATCTAAGCGCTCGACCAGATGCTCGTTCCGCATACGATAAGCGATGAGGTCGCGGATCGTGCCGATCTTCAGATCATGCTTGCGCGCAAATGTGATCAGATCGTCGAGGCGGGCCATTGTGCCGTCCTCATTCATAATCTCGCAGATCACGCCGCTGGGATTGAGACCTGCGAGCCGAGAGATGTCGACAGCTGCTTCGGTATGGCCGGCGCGCACGAGCGTGCCACCGTCACGGGCGGTGAGGGGAAAGACATGGCCCGGCGTGACGATGTCGTCGGGGCCCTTGGTGTTGTCGATGGCGACCGACACAGTGCGCGCGCGGTCTGCGGCGGAAATACCGGTGGTGACACCTTCTTTCGCTTCGATCGAGATCGTGAAGGCGGTTTGCATCGACTCTTTATTGTTGCGGCTCATCGGCTCAAGGCCAAGTTCGTCCACGCGTGCCTTGTCGAGTGCAAGACAGATCAATCCGCGTCCGTGGGTTGCCATGAAGTTGATCGCGGCAGGCGTTGCCATCTGCGCAGGGATGATCAGATCGCCTTCATTCTCGCGGTCCTCGTCATCGACAAGAATATACATGCGCCCGTTGCGCGCCTCGTCGATGATCTCTTCGATGCCGACCAGAACGGGGCGGTCATCGTTGGAATCAAGGAAGGCCTCAAGCTTGGCGAGGGTGTCGGCGGTGGGGTTCCAATCAGCCTCGGTCGCATCGCGCAAAGTGTTGGCATGAAGCCCCGCTGCGCGGGCGAGACCAGCCTTGGTCATTTCGCCGGATGTGACGAGATCGCGGACTCGTGTGATAGTAGATGTGCTCATGTGGACCATTTATCACACTACAATGTGATTGCAAGGCTATCGGATCACATTTCGAACCTAGGTTGCCATTTGGAAGTCGAGGATCACTGCGCCGAGCAATGACGCGCGAGGAACTGCTCATGCGTCGGAAGGCCTTGCACTGCGCGCTCGATAAGCACCCGCACATTGCCCATGAACTCGCCCAGTTGCGCGTCTGATAGACCGTCGGCCATCGGATCATAGCTTTCAGGCGTCACACCCTGACCCAGCATGACTTGCGCCCAGCTGGCTTCACGGAACAAGTCATCGACATCGCGCCCGATCCGGCCAGATGAGGCAAACAGCTCCTGCTTATGCGTAAGCGTGTCTGGCACATTCATATTGCGGCAATATCGCCAGAACTCGGAGTCATCGCGGGTCGTCTGGTGGTAGTGAAGGATAAGGAAGTCACGGATCTGTTCGAACTCCGCGACGCAGCGTCGATTGTATTCCGCTCTTTCAACAGAGGCGTCACCTGTCCTCGGGAACAGCTGAATCAGGCGGCTTACATGTGATTGGATCAGATGGATGCTGGTGGATTCAAGCGGTTCGAGGAAACCACTCGACAGCCCAATGGCGGCGCAATTGTGCGACCAGAACGTTTCGCGGCGCCCCGTGGTGAAGCGGATTGGGCGCAGATCGGCCAACGGTTTGGTATCGAGGCCAGCGAGCAGAGTTTCTGCTGCTTCGTCATCCGAGCAGAACTCGCTCGAATAGACGTGACCGTTGCCCGTGCGGTGTTGCAGCGGGATGCGCCATTGCCATCCCACCTTCTTGGCCGTCGCCCGCGTATAAGGAACGATAGTCTCTAGACGTTCGCTGGGCACTGCCTGCGCCCGGTTGCAGGGAAGCCATTTGCTCCAGTCTTGATATTCGACCCCCAATTCCTGGCCGAGAAGCAAAGAGCGAAATCCGGTGCAATCGATAAAGAAGTCGCCTGAAACTTCGCGCTCGTCATCCAGTGCAATCGACGAAATGTCGCCGCTTTCTGCATCGCGCGAGACCGCCTTCACGATCCCTTCGGTGCGAGTGACCCCGAGCTGCTCGGAGAATGCACGGAGATAGGCGGCGTAAAGGCTCGCATCAAAGTGGTAGGCGTAGGCAAGGCCCGTCATGGACGTATTGCCAACACGGTCGAGCTTTCCAAACTTTGCCTGGTCGGCAGCGACTTTGTGCAGGGAGTAATGCCAAAGGTCTTTGCTGTTTCCGGAGGCAGCTGCACGCTTCCAATATTGGTGAAATGGCACGCTGGCGAGGGTCATCCCGGCATCGCCGAAAGTGTGCAGGTAGCTGGTGCCGACTTTGCCCCAGTCGACAAACTCGATGCCCAACTTGAATGTGCCGTTGGTCTTTTTGACGAAATCAAACTCGTCGAGACCAAGGATGGTATTGAGGCGGATGATCTGCGGGATCGTGGCCTCACCAACGCCGACGGTTCCGATCGCTTCGGACTCCACCAACTCAATTGTCAGCGATTTGCCCAGAAGCCTCGCGAACGCGGCGGCAGTAATCCAACCGGCGGTGCCACCCCCGACGATGACCAGCTTTTGTACTTTTGGCTGTTCCATGCCTTTAACCGTTTGCCCCAGCGGGGCGGAAGAATGCGTTTATTGTGAGGCGACCCTTTCGCGGATCACTGGATAGTTCGGCGTTGTTGCTGATGATACCGGAATGAAGCAAGTTTCCGCGGTAGAAGATAGCTTGATTGTACGCGCCTTCGCTCGCGTAGGTTCGTTCAAAGTGAGGCGCACCATCGGTGACATAGGCCGCCGGGGGAAGTCCGGCCGCAGCGACATCGGCCTCCAGTGCTTTGCGATATGTGGGGAAACTCTCATCAGTCAGTTCTTCTAGACCGGTCGAGCGGTGGCGGAAGAAGGCAGTGCCGCCGTGATCTGTTTCATGAAGATAAAGCATCATCGCCAACTGGCCCGGATCAGTGCCATCGACATGAGGGAGGCGCTGCATGGGAATGAGGTCCGCAGGCCGTGTTGTGACCAAAGAGTACCACGCCTGAATCTCCCATCCATTCCCTGCAACACCGAAATTCTCGTCAAGCATCGGCGAGAGGCCTTCAAGCCAGCTTCCAGCAGCGTGAGGAGGGATAGGTGAGCGGATGCCGGGATATTGCGGAGTGATCTTTGCAAATTTTTGCAAAGAGGCATGCTCGATGACACTTTTTGGATATTGTAAGAACTCATCAATCTGGACAAGTTGATGATTTTCTGACGAAAACCGACGGGCAACTCTATTTGCCAGGGAAACTGACCAGTCAGTCATTGCTCTTTGCGACGCCTTTGTCCCAGAAAAACTCGACGATGAAGCTAACGGGTCTCCGTCGCTGTGCCAACGAGATATCTATAACTATCTAAAATATATACAAAGAAAACTCTCAGCCAGTTGCTGATTGGGCTTAGCATCGAGGCTATTTTTGGGGCTCCGGCTGAATTCTGAGCGCGTAAGTGTGACGCTAGGGCAACATCTTGTTGATAGTTCGGCAAAAATCTCGAAATCTCAGCGTATCGCTTCTCATAAGAAACGGAAAATAAATGGAAAAATGCCAAATGGGCAGAGGCAATTCAAAATGTGAATTGGAGATTTACGGATCGGATTTCATTCGTTATGAAAAAAACTGCAAACACGCAATGACCGTGTCCGCTCTGGGGAGGTTTAGAATGGGATTTAAGCGTTTTTCTGCCAACACTCGCTTGCTGTGTGGTGCAGCGACGGGATTGGCTATGGTCGCAACCGCGATGCCGGCTGCAGCTCAAGACAATGGTAACGGCCAAGAAGAGGTCGCACAGGAAGACGAAGGCATCGTCGTAACTGGCATTCGTCGTTCGATCGAAACATCGCTTGATGCGAAGCGTGAAGCGAATTCGATCATTGAAGTTATCTCGGCGGAAGACCTTGGTCAGCTGCCTGATCTGTCGATTGCTGACTCGCTCGCACGTCTGCCCGGTGTGACCGCACAACGTGTGCGTGGCCGTTCCCAGCAGATTTCGATCCGTGGTCTCGGTCCGGACTTTTCGCTTGCGCTGCTCAACGGTCGCGAGGTCGTTTCGGCCGGTAACAACCGCGGCATCGAATTTGACCAGTTTCCGTCCGAGCTGATCGGGCAGGGTATTGTCTATAAGACTGGCGATGCCAGCCTTGCTGCAATCGGTATTGCTGGCGCAGTCGACCTCCGCACGGTTCGCCCGCTCGACTTCAACGAAATGAAAGTCAGCGCGCAAGCAACCTATGTCTTGAATGACAGCGGTTCTCGCAACCCGGACTTCCCGGATGATGGCTATCGCTTCTTCGCATCGTATATCGATCAGAATGCAGATGGCACGATCGGTTGGTCGCTTGGTGCAACGGTTCAATCGAACCCGACCCACTTCATCTCGCGCGAGTTGAAAACCAACCAGTTCCAGGTTTCTCGCGATGCGAATGGCGTGCTCTATCCGTCGGACAACCCGCGTCAGGGTGCTGTCAGCCGCGAGTTTGAACGTACCTCTATCGCGGGTACGCTTCAGTTCGAACCAAGTGACGATTTCACTCTGTTGATCGACACCTTCTTCACCGACACGACCGACAACGGCATTTTCCGTGGTACGGAAACGCCGATCGCATCATGGAGTGGTGCGCAGTTTGACGGTGCACAGGGCTCGGGTCCTTTCGCTGACAGTGCGCAGTATTCGGCTGTTGTTCCGATCCTTCGTACGGACACCGAAGGCAACGAAGCGCAGATCTTCGCCATTGGTGCGAACGCCGATTTCAAAGTGAACGATAATATCGGCTTCGTGCTCGATTACGGTTACTCGGAACTCGACCGCAACGACATCGACTATGAATCCTATGCGGGTACCGGTCCGGGTCGTTCGGGCGCTCAGGACGTGTTGAACTTCACGTTCCCGCAGAACGGCGAATACTCGATCGATGGTCAGCTCGATTACACTGATCCGGCTAACGTTCTGCTCACCGATCCAGGTGGTTGGGGCCAGGTTGGCTTCATCAAACAGCCGATCATTGAAGATGAGCTGCAACAGCTCCGTGCGGAAACGCGCTACGAGTTTGACGGCGGTTTCCTTGCGGATATTCGTCTCGGCTATCTCTACACGGACCGTTCGAAGTCATTTGACTCGAATGAAGCGTTCCTGCGTGCCTCTGCCAACTTTACCAATGGCAGCCTTGCAGTTCCGACGTCGGCAATTGTCGGTTCAACCGATACGGGGAATCTGGGCCAGAACATTCTAGCCTACGATCCTTCGAGCTTCCTGACCAACGGTACTTACACCGTGGAGAAGGCGACGTTCGATACCGAATGGACCGTGGATGAAGAGATTCACAACTTCTACCTGCAAGCCAACATCGACGGCATGTTGGGTTCGATCCCTGTGCGCGGCAACGTTGGCATCCGTTATGCTGACACCACGCAAGGTTCGGTCGGCACAATCGGCGGTGGCCTGACCAACAGCATCGAGACGAGCTACGATGACTGGCTGCCAAGCTTGAACCTCAGCTTTGAGGTTGCGGATGACACATTCATTCGTTTGGCTGCCGCGAAGACTGTGACGCGTTCACGCCTCGATCAGATGGCGGCGAACCAGAACATCAACTTCAACCCGCTGGCTTGTACGGACACCGACAACGACCAGATTCCAGACACAGTCATCGGCTTCAATCCGCCGACGCTGGTCTGCTTCAATCTGGGCGGGGGCAACCCGTTCTTGCAGCCTTATGAATCGACTTCGTTCGACGTTTCCTTCGAGAAGTATTTCTCACCTGGTTCTGCGATTGTGATCGCGGCGTTCCATAAGGACCTGTCGGACTGGATCATCGACTTCACGGAAACAATCGACCTTACTCAGTCGATCAATAACGCTGGTTTCGGTTCCATCCTTACGAGCGCTCCGGAGCTCGCGACGGGTAATTTCAGCGGTCCGGTCAACTTCGCCGACGGTTCGATCACCGGCGTTGAAGGCACCGTTCGTGTCGACTTTGGCGACCTGTCGAACGCCCTTGAAGGCTTCGGTGGCTTTGTCAGCTTCACCTACGCTGATGCTGAGGTTGAAGATCAGAACCAGGTTCCACTGCCTATCCCGGGCTATTCGGAATTCACTTGGTCGGGTGACATCTTCTACGAGAAGAATGGCTTCCGTGCGAAGTTGGCTGCGCGTTATCGCGATGGCTTCCTATCCGAAGTGCAGAACTTTGACGGTTCGCTCAGCGGTGCAGACGCACAGAGCGAAACCATCATCGACGCGCAGATTGGTTACACTTTCCAGAACGAAAGCGGTCCGCTTGAAGGCCTCGGGCTTCTGTTTGAAGTGTTCAACTTGGGCAACGAGCCGTTCGTGACGCAAAACGATCTGCTTGGTACAAGCGGTGACGTGATCGGGACCTTCCCGAGCCGCCACGAGGTTTATGGCCGGACGTTCAACTTCACGATCCGCAAAAACTTCTAGTTTCGAGGGTCGCAACTCTCCACGGAAGGGCTCGCTGGCAACAGCGGGCCCTTTCTGTTTACGGCTTGTGGTTTTGAAAAAGTCGCGCGGCTGTTTAGGCTGCGAGCGGCGAGCGGCAGTGCTGATTGAGAAACGCGGCGTGGCTCGGCATTTCTGCGACCGCCGCTTCGATAGCTTGCGCGATCATTTGCATGCGATCGGCGACCGGCACTGATCCTCGCATATCGGCAATGGCAGGCGCGCGGCGCGGGATGATGTCTTGCCCAAGGTAGACTGCGATCCAGCTAGGATTGGCGAACAGCTCGCGCTCGTCCGCCACGATCATACCGTGATTGCGGAAGTGGTCGATCTTGTATTGCAGACTTTCAGGTATCTCCATCGCGGAGGTATATCGCCACAGCTCTGCATCATCGCGTGATGTGGCCTTGTAATGCAGGATCAAAAAGTCGCGAATTCGCTCATATTCTGTTGTCGTCTGCGCGTTGTATTCGCGTGCGAGCAGGGGCGATATTTCCTGATCCGGCAGCAAAGCAATCAGGCGAAGGATGCCGTACTGGATAAGGTGCAGACTGGTGGATTCCAGCGGCTCCATAAAACCGGCAGAAAGACCAATTGCAACACAGTTCTTGTCCCAGAACTTCTTTCGCTTGCCCGTAACGAAGCGAAGCGTGCGCGGGTCAGCCAAGGGTTCGCCATCCAGCGAGGACATCAAGGTCTCGGTCGCGTCCTCCTCGCTGATGAAGTCGCTGCAATGGACATAGCCATTGCCGGTGCGGTGCTGCAGCGGGATCCGCCATTGCCACCCTGCATCCTTGGCGGTGGAGCGTGTGTATGGCGTGATCTCTTCACCCTTGGAGCAGGGCACCGCGATTGCCCGGTCGCAAGGTAGCCAGTGCTGCCAATTGTCATAGCCAGCCTCGAGTGCGCCTTCGATCAGGAGGCCGCGGAAGCCGCTGCAATCCACGAACAGCTGCCCGGCAACTGCCTCACCACTGTCAAGCGTGACGCTTTCGATGAAGCCGTCGTCAGCTCGCTGTGCGACGTCGACAACACGGCCTTCAATGCGTGTTACGCCTCGCGCCTCGGCGAATTCGCGTAGGTAGGCGGCATAAAGCCCGGCGTCGAAGTGGTAAGCATAATCGAACGTCGACTGAATCTTGCGGCGATCCAATTCAGGGCGGGCAAACTTGCCAGCTTTGGCCATCGCCCAGCACATCGAAAAGTCATCAATCGGCCCGCTTTGGCGACCAGCCAGGCTTTCGCGCATCCAGTAATGATAAAACGGGACCTTATCGAACTCGGCGCCGTATTGTCCGAATGGGTGGAAGTAGGAGTGGCCCTTACGTGACCAGTCCACGAACTCGATGCCCAGCTTGTACGATCCGGAAGTCTCGCGCACGAAGGTTGCTTCGTCGATCCCGAGCCGCTGATTGAAGGTGCGGATCGGAGGGATAGTGGCTTCACCGACGCCGACTGTTCCGATGGCTTCGGATTCGATTAGAGTGATGGAGCAAGTCTGACCAACGGCATCCGCCAACGCAGCAGCGGTCATCCATCCCGCGCTTCCTCCGCCGACAATGACTATGCTTTCAAGCGGTGCGTATTCCTGGGACATGGTCAGCCGCCGCAGCTGTCCCGGATCAGCAGGCTTGTCTCAAGTCGCTCTGAAATCGCTTGCCCGCCCTGTGTGTCGATCAACTTCGATACGAGCATACGCCCTGCAAGGTTGGTGTCCTGATCAATCGTGGTTAGGCGAGGGGTCACCAACCGCGCGGCAGGAATGTTGTCATATCCCACGACTGAAACATCTTCGGGCACCTTGCGACCGCTCTTGGTCAAAGCGCGCATGGCGCCAATTGCGATAAGGTCACTTGCGGCGAAAATGGCGTCGAACTCGATCCCGCGTTCAATCGCCGAGCGAGCGGCGGATTCACCCGAATGGACATCAAAGTGAGCTGGGACCGTGAGGCGGTCATCAATTGCCACACCGGCAGCGTCCAGCGCCTGACGATAGCCGCGATGGCGCTGTTCCGCTTCTGGTGCTTCCGTGTCGCCGAGGAAAAGCACGTTCTTTCGACCAAGGCGAAGGAGGTGCGAGGCCGCACGGCGTCCGCCCGCCACATTGTCAGAGCCGACGGTGCAGTACTGCGCGTCAGCGAAATCCGCACCCCACACAACAAACCGATCATCACCATCGGCCAGTGAGTTGAACGCGGTGTGCAGTGAGCTTTGGCCGATGAATATCATTCCCGTCGCGCGACTTGTCGTCATTGCGAATTCGAGGTCTTCGGCAGAGCGGGGAAAGACGTGGCTGATAATCAGATCAGCTCCGCGTTCCCGTGCTGCCTCTGCAATGCCTGCCAGGAGCTCGAGAAAGAACGGGTCGGCCACCCGAGTCTCGCGGGCTTGCGGGGCAGGGACGATAACAGCAATTGTGGCCTCGGCCCCAATCGGCCCATTGGGCATATGGCTGCGGAAATCGTAGTCATGCGCGCGGGCAATCTTCCAGATTTCCTGCTTGGTACGGCGCTTTACAGCGGGGCTGTCATTGAGCGCGCGCGATACGGTTGAAATCGAAACACCGGCTTCGCGGGCAATATCCTCAAGCCGGGCGTTCTTCTTCGATTTCACATCGGCTGCTTGCATTGATTAACTGGTCCCTTGGATCGCCCAATATCCCGAACGTGGCTCAATCCGCGTTACAGTGGGATCGTTCACATTGGCAGCCGTGGTGTTAGCGACAATCGCGCCAGACTCAAACTCTTCCGGCGCAGCCCAGTCAATCGCTTCGTAACCAAGGTTGAAAGCGCACAGCACTGAGTGGCTTTCGTAGGTGCGCACGAAAGCGACAATATCCGCAGGCGCATCCAGCAATTTGCAGTCGCCCTTGACGATGGCATCCAGCGTACTGCGAAGTGAGAGCAGATCCTGTGTGTAACGCATCGTCGATGCGCCATCGCCGCTTTGTTGTTCCACTGCGCGTTCCGCTTGCGCCTCGTCCACTTTCAGCCATGTTCGGTTCGCGCTTGAAAAGCCGGCTTGCGGCGCAGCTTTGGCCCATGGCATCGGCGTGCGAGCACCATCGCGACCCAGCGTGTGCGGCCAGTTAGCGATGGCTTCAGGGTCCTGGAGGTCTTCGAAAGCCACGAACCCTTGGGGCAAGCCCAATTCCTCGCCTTGGTAGATAATCGGATTACCGCGCAACGACAGCAGCAGCAGCATATTGAGCCGCGCGGTTTGTTCGAAATCAGTGTGCTCGGACCAACGGGTGGTCGAACGGGGCGCGTCGTGGTTCGAGAATGCCCAAGACGGCCAGCCTTCATCTGGCGTGCCGTCCCAATTTCTGAGCGACTGCTTGACTAACTGCGCCGTAAGTTCTGGCGCATAGAGAAAATCAAAGTTGTAGGCGCTGTCGAGCCGTATGCCGTTAGCCGTGAATGCCTTCATTTCGGCAAGCGGATCAGGGCCACCGACCTCCGCCACGGTAAACCGAGCGTCGTATTCATTCATCACCCCGCGAATTCGCTCAAGGAATGCAGGAATGTCAGTGTGTGACTGGTTGTACTGCTTAATCTGCATATCGAACGGCCGTGTGACCCGTTCGATTGGTACACCCGACGGCGGGTTATCGCGCAGCTGTGGATCATGCATCGAGAAGTTAAGCGCATCGAGGCGGAAGCCATCGACCCCGCGATCCAGCCAGAACCGTGCGGCATTCAGAACCGCATCCTGAACTTCCGGGTTGTGCACATTGAGATCTGGTTGGCTCGTCAGGAAATTGTGCAGGTAATATTGACGACGTGGTCCATCCCACTGCCATGCAGAGCCGCCGAAGACCGATTGCCAGTTCGATGGCGGCGAGCCATCAGGCTTGGCATCTGCCCAGACATACCAGTCCGCTTTAGGGTTTGTCCGGTCTGTACGGCTTTCCTTGAACCAGGCGTGTTCGTCTGAAGTGTGCGAATACACCTGGTCAATGATCACCTTCAGCCCAAGCTCGCGAGAGCGCCGGATGATTGTGTCGAAATCCTTGAAGTCACCGAAGATCGGATCGATGTCGCAATAGTCGGCGACATCATACCCGAAGTCCTTCATTGGCGAGGTGAAGAAGGGGGAGATCCAGATCCCATCCACGCCCAGCGAGGCGATGTATTCGAGCCCTTCGGCAATCCCCTTAAGGTCGCCGATGCCATCGCCGTTAGTGTCGCGGAAACTGCGCGGATAAATCTGGTAGATCACCGCACCGCGCCACCAGTCGTCAGCTGCCTTGGCCGATTTCAGGACTTCCATGTCGACTGTGCGGTTCACTTGCTGCCCTCGCTAGCACGAGCGACGCACCAGCCAAAGGCGGGCAACGACAACGCAACGCTACCCGGCGCGGAAACAGCCGCTTGGCAATTCCCGCTCAGGCTCTCCAGTGCGCTCGTGTCGTAGCCCATGGTGGCATTCACTTTGATGGGCTGTGCCGAGGTATTGAACGCGAGCAGATACTCCTGACCGGTTTCAGGATCGAAGCGCGAGAAGCTGACAAGGCCAGGAGCCTCGTCGTTGTAGCTGCGATTGACCTGCTTGCCCGAGCGAAGGGCAGGGTGGGCCGCGCGCATTTTCGCGAGGTCGGCAATCAGCTTGTAGAGCGGATGCGCTGCATTGAAGTTGTCTTCGGCTGTCGTCGCATCGGTGCCGATCAGATTGTTGTCGTTGTAATTGTCGGTCTTGCTCGGAAACATGTCCTCGCGCGCTGCCTGATCATTGCCGTCCCCGACAAAACCTTGCTCATCGCCGTAATAAATCACCGGTGAGCCACGCAGGGTCATCATCATGGCATGGCCCAGTTTGACGCGTTGAAGCAGCTCTTCCCATGAAATACCTGGATTGTCTTCCCGCACCTGGGTCGAAAAACGGCCCATATCGTGGTTGCCAAGGAAAGTCGGCATCTTGCGCGCCGCTTCCTCACCGCCTTCGTAGTTCACGTCTCCATCGAACATGTCGATGATAACAGATGGCGGTTTGTTGCGGCCCAGCGCCTCACGCACAGCAGACTGGAATGCGAAGTCGAGCGTTGCGGGAAAACCGTCGCGACGGGTAAATTGGGCAAGGAACCCGCTGTTGGGACTGTCCGAGTAGACCTCGCCAAAGATCAGGAAATTCGGAATGCCCTCCTCTTTCGCGGTGTCGAGCATAGCGGGCACAAACGTCTGCCAAAATTCCGGGTTCACGTGCTTAGCGGTGTCGATCCGGAAACCATCAATGCCGAAGCGGGTGATCCAGCTTTTGTAGATGTCGATCATGCCATCGAGCACACGTGGATGCTCGGTGTAAAGATCGTCCAATCCCGCGAAGTCGCCGTAGCGACTGCTCTCGCCGCTAAAGGTCGTGCTGCCACGGTTGTGATAATAAAGGGGGTTGTTCAGCCATGCGGGGACCTTCACGTTCTTTTCCGCGTCGGGGACAACCGGTTTATAGGCGAAGTCGAAAGAGGTTAGTTTGGCAAAATTCTCTTCGGTCTGGACGTCATCTCCCATGAAACCATCATTGATGGGTTCGCCATCAGGCCCACCGCGCTTCGAATAGGGATAATCGGCCAGACTGCGATACGAATAGTCACCATCAGCATATTGGATCACATCGGCCGTGTGGTTGGTGATGATGTCCATGTAGACTTTCATACCGCGCTCATGCGCGGCATCGACGAAAGCCTTGAACTCTTCATTGGTGCCAAAGTGCGGGTCGATGCTTGTGAAATCGGTGACCCAATATCCGTGATAACCCGAGCTTTCGTCACCAGAGGGGCCTTGAACTGGCTTGTTTTTGAAGATTGGAGCGAACCAGATCGCGGTGACTCCCAGACCTTCGATGTAGTCGAGTTTTGCGGTTAGGCCTTTCAGGTCACCGCCATGGTAGAAACCCTTATGAGTGGGGTCAAAGCCATGGGTCAGGCGGTCGCCGTCGATACCGCCCGTATCGTTGGAGACGTCTCCATTTTCGAATCGATCTGGCAGCACGAAGTAAACAACCTCGTCTTCCGCCTGGCGCTCTCGCAGTGGCATGTCCGTTTCAGACGCAAGCGTATCGGTGCAAGCGGTGCCCGCAGCAGCAAGAAGAGCGACAAGCGGCAAAAGCCGGATTCGTTTCATAATGAAGACCTCCCACGTCCTGATTGGCACCGATACGCAAAATTTGCAAATCTTTGTGCTAACCCATTTCAGTACGCCAGTTTGAATAAAAGAGCAGCAAATATAGAGGCCTGAGCTCCAATCGTAGAAATTTTGAGTTCATTTCCCCAGTGAAAATACAAAGTTTCTTGCAAATCTTTGCATTCAGGGCACACTATCAGACTGTGATGCCGTATAAGGCGCTTAATGGGATATGCCGTTAGATGTCCTAAGGGCATTTGAGGGCGCCTCGATGACAGCTCGGGGCGGGGAGAGGGACATCATCATGAACACGGTCACAGCGAATGCGATTCAGCAGAAGCCACAGCTTGGTTGGACCAGTCTCGCTAATATGAGCTTTGGCTTTTTTGGCATCCAGATCGGCTTTGTTCTTCAGAACGGCAATATGAGCCGCATCTTCCAAACCCTTGGCGCAAGTATGGACGACTTGCCCGTCCTTTGGGTTGCGGCGCCCCTGACGGGACTCATCGTTCAACCGATTATCGGGCACCTTTCGGATAGAACCTGGAATCGGCTCGGCCGGCGGCGCCCATACTTTATTGCTGGAGCGATCCTTGCAGCGATTTCGCTATTCCTCATGCCGCTTGCGCCGACATTTGCAGCGCCATTGGTTTTTGCAGCGGCGCTTCTTTGGATTCTCGACGCAAGCCTCAACGTTTCGATGGAGCCGTTCCGCGCCTTTGTCGGCGATATGCTCGATAAGTCGCAGCACGCCACCGGCTATGCGGTGCAAACCGCCTTTATCGGAGCAGGTGCAGTTGTCGCTGCGATCTTTCCTTGGTTGCTTGAGCAGTTGGGGGTCAGCAACGTCGCGCCCGATGGTCAGATACCAGAGACTGTGAAGTGGAGCTTCTGGGCAGGTGCTGTTGCGCTATTCAGCGCGATTGCATGGACGGTTGTGACTACGCAAGAATACTCGCCTGATGAGATGGCTGCATTCGAGGCAGACCGGGAAGTAGAAGAGAGCGCTGGCGTCGAGGCGTTGGCAGCGAAGAGCTTTTTTGGGCCCGTTATTTGGATTGCTGCGGGGGCTGTGGTCGCACTTTCTGTCAATCCGCTCGGGTTGGAAAAAGAGATATTCCTTCTTGGTGGGTTGCTTGCCACTTACGGCGTGCTTTCCGCCATCGGAATTTCGATGGCCAAGAAAGGCAACGCTGCGAACATGCTCTCCAGCATCGTTGGCGACTTTTCCGGCATGCCCGAAACCATGAAACGCTTGGCTTTGGTCCAGTTTTTCAGCTGGTCCGCGCTCTTCATCATGTGGATTTATTCGGGACCAATCGTCTCGCAATACTTCTTTGGCAGCGCAGATCCGACGACCGCGGCATACAACGAAGGCGCGAACTGGTGGAACCTGATCTATACCGTTCAAAATGGTGTGGCCGCGATAGCCGCACTGATTATCTTGCCGGCACTTTCAAAAAGGCTCGGCAAGGTCAGAACACACATGACCTGCCTACTTCTCGGTGCGCTTGGGTTCTTTGGCTATTTCGTGCTTCGCGATCCCAATCTCCTCATAATCTGCGAGGTTCTCAAAGGCATCGCTTGGGCATCCATCCTAGCCATGCCTTATGCAATCCTCGCGAGCAGCCTGCCTCAACGCAAGCTCGGTATCTATATGGGCCTCTTCAACGTTTTTATCGTGGTGCCACAACTCTTGGTCGCCACTCTTATGGGCAGCATCATGGTCGCGTTTTTCCCTGCTGACCCGATCTGGACAATGCTGTTTGCTGCAGCGAGTTGGACGATCGCTGCGTTGGCGATGCTGCGGGTGACGGTCCCCGGAGAGAGCAATTGACTATCTCAAATTTGCGCATCGCAATGCTTCCGCTGTTTGCTTTGCTCGCGCTTGCGGGCTGCAATTCATCGGACGAGGCGACGGGCACCTTTGAGCCTCGAAACTATGTGAAGGTCGATCCGCCTGAATGGTCCGCCGATGCGGTCATCTATCAGATGAACACGCGGCAATTCACGAAAGCAGGCACCTTTGGGGCCGCACAAGAGCAATTGCCGCGCTTAGCTGAGATGGGTGTCGATATTGTCTGGCTGATGCCGATCCACCCGATTGGTGAGGAGAAGCGTAAGGGGACCATGGGCAGCCCCTATGCCGTGAAGGACTATCGCGCGGTCAATCCTGACCTTGGCACCGAAGACGACTTTCGTGCTTTTGTGGACAAGGCGCATGAGCTTGGCTTGAAGGTCATTCTCGACTGGGTGGCTAATCACTCTGCGTGGGACAATGCCCTCATCACAGAGAGCCCCGATTGGTACACGAAGAACCCAGAGGGCGAGATGATCGCGCCTGAGGGCACCGACTGGTCTGATGTCGCCGATTTCGATTACTCGCAGGCTGGCTTGCGCGACTACATGACGGGGAGCCTGACCTATTGGGTCCGCGAATTCGACATCGACGGATACCGCGCTGATGTTGCTGGCTATGTCCCGCTCGATTTCTGGGAGACGGCGCGGGCAGAGCTGGAGGCGATCAAGCCGGTCTTTATGCTGGCCGAGTGGGAAACGCGCGATCTTCATGCGCGCAGCTTCAACGCAACGTACGCCTGGGGCTGGAAAGAGGCGATGCAGAAGCTTGTTTCCGATGGAGGCGGCGCAGGGGCCATGCGCGGATACTATGCAGGGCAGGCAACCACATGGCCGCATGCTGCCTATCGCATGGTTTACACCGACAACCACGATCAGAATTCATGGGATGGTGTCGCGTCTGAGATCTACGGTCCAGCCTATGAAACGGCGATTGCGCTAAGCTTCACCGGATCTGGAATTCCGCTGATATATAACGGGCAAGAGGCTGATCTGGCCAAACAGCTTGAGTTCTTCGAGAAAGACGAGATCGAGTGGAAGGAGGGGCAGTATGATGACCTGTTCCGCAACCTGATCGCCCTGAAGACCGAAGAGCGCGCGTTGTGGAACGGTGCCTATGGTGCGCCGATGGTTGACGTGCCGAACAGCGCCAGTGACGACGTTCTGAGCTTTATAAGGGGCGAGGGCGGAGCACGAGTTTTCGGTGTGTTCAACCTATCACCGCGTGCCCAAACTCTGACGTTTGAGCTTGCCCGTCATCATGGAGACTACGTCAGCTTCGGCTCGGGTGAAGAGGTCACCTTCAACGCAGAGAACGAGCTGGCGCTCCCAGCTTGGGGTTATCGCATCTACCGCGCGAAAGACTGATCTCGACTACGGCTGAGTAATCGTAAGCGTTTGTCCAGCGCCGACATTGGGCTGGATCGTTTCGGAACCGTCCGGCCATGTAATGCGCAGTCCGCCGGCCGTGTTGGCACCCATGCCGAAGATCTGATCGGTGGAATTGTGCGAGATGAAGTTGCTGTTCACCGAAACCATGCGGGTTTGCGTGGTGTCACCAATGGTCAATTCCACAATCGCGCCAACAGCGTAGGTGTTCGGTGCTTTGCCGCGCAGCCGCACTTTGAGCGTGTTCGCGCCGCTCAGCAGGTTTTCCCAAAAATAGACCGCACCCGTTGGCTCAGCCGTCAGCAAAAGCGCGTCGACATCGCCGTCATTGTCGAAATCATCGCAGATGACACCGCGCCCCTGATCGGTGTCCGCAACCGAAGACGCCTGCGCAGCGTCGGCGAAGGTCTTGTCTCCGGCATTCATCCAGAGGCGCGTGACATCATTGACGTAGTTGGATGCAGACGGGTCTTTGCCCGCCTCCCAGCCATTGGTCTGATAAATGTCGAGCCATCCATCACCGTTGAAATCGGCAAAGCATGATCCCCAGCCCCAGCCACCGGGTTCGACGCCAGATGCGGCGTTGCGCAAGAAGTTGCCGCTGCCTGTGTTTTCGAAAAGACGGTTGCCGTTGATGGAGGAAACGAACCAATCGAAATCGCCATCATTGTCGAAATCACCGATCGCGGTGCCCATTCCGTTTTCGTCGTCCGGCGTGAACGGGGCGGCGCTGAATGTGCCGTTGCCGTTGTTGAGCAAGATCTTGGAGCCACGGAAGTCCGAGACCATCAAGATATCGAGATCGCGGTCGCCATCAATATCGGCGAGATCCCGGAGCGAAGGTGTAATCGAAATTCGGGCCAAGAACACCTTGCGGTAGATCGAAGGCAAGTAGGCCAGATATGCCACTTGCGGCGCTTACTGGAGTGAATGAGGGCGCGCCTGCAACACTGTCATTGCGCCAGAGCGTCTCGGTCTCGCCCGGATTGGCCGGATCGCGTGGTGTGCCCCAATGCGCCATCAGCACATCAAGATCACCGTCGGCGTCATAGTCGCCCAGTGCCATCGAAATCGTCTGGTTGGTCGAAGCGTTGTCGAAGCCCGAGCCGACGGTCGCGTCAGTGAAGTTGCCTGACCCATCGTTGAGGTAGAGCATGGTCGGACCACTCTCTAACCCGCCGAGCAGCAAGTCCAGATCGCCATCGCCATCCAGATCACCAAAGGTCGGTCCGCTATGGCGCCCGTTGGCAGTGCCGAGCGTGTTGGCAAGGCCGGCTGCCGCTGCGCTTTCGACGAAAGTGCCACCTTGGTTGATGTAAAGCAGGTTCGGGCCGGTATCACCGCGCGCGATGAAGACATCGATATCGCCATCATCGTCGATGTCACCCGATGCCGCGCCGCCTGCGAACTGCGCGACCATGATGTTGAGGCCGGTCGAGAATCCGAAATTGTGACCGAACCCTGCAGCTGCCGTACGGTCCGCGAAACTTGTGTTGGCTCCGGCAGGCAATGCTGCGCTGGAGGGCGTGGGTGAAGGGGTAGGGGAGCCGCCGATGGGGCCACCACCTGTGGGAGGTGCGGGGCTATCCGAACCACACGCAACCAATGTAGCGGCCAAGGCCAAACTTGTGGCAAGCGCCATCATGCGTTTCGATGTCATTTCGATCCCTCTCCCAAGCGTGTTATCCACGCTCAATGCAAAAACTTGCAGAAAAATCGCTTGGAGAAAAGGGGGTATTCGATATTATGCCGATTATCGGGAGATATTTTTTGCAGAAATTTGCAAACGCGGCTTGAGGCGCTCGCACATTCTGCTTGAGGAGGGATCAATGCCGCGTTTTCTGGCCAAACTTCTGTCTGTTCTAGCTTTGGCGATGGTGGCTGTTGCGCCTGCCTATGCGGGTACGCTGCAAGTAAAGTCTCCTGACGGGAAAATCGTTGTCACTGTTTCTGATGAGGGTGGCCACGCCAGCTATTCGGTCACCTATGACGGTGAAGAGGCGATCCCCTCATCCCGCCTTGGTCTTCTGTTTGCTGAGCATCACGGATTTGAAGACGATCTGAAGCTTGGAAGCGTTGGGCTTGGCTCGAAGAAGGACACCACTTGGGAACAGCCGTGGGGCGAGCGTCGCCTTGTACGCGATAATCACAACCAGCTTCTAGCAACCTTCACCTCGACCACCGGCCCAGAACGTCGGATGCGGGTGGAGTTTCGCGTGTTCGATACCGGCGTGGGTTTTCGCTATCACTTGCCTCAACAGGATGCCTTGCAGGGCGATCTTAAGATAACCGACGAACTGACACAGTTCTCAATCGGCAGTGAGGCGGATGCTTGGTGGACGCCGAGCCGCCAGTTCAATCGCTACGAATACATCTATCGCAAGGACAAGGCCGGCAAGGTCAACGACGCGCACACGCCGGTCACTTTCCGTCAGCCCAACGGGCTTCACATCAGCATCCATGAAGCGGCACTGGTCGACTACTCTGGGATGTCATTGCTCGCGCTGCGTCCCGGCGGTTTTGAGGCGCAGCTTCGTGCTGGCTCAGACGGAGTGAAGGTCCACACCAAGGCGCCATTCAAATCGCCATGGCGGACAATCCAGATCGCGCCCAAGGCAACCGGCCTGATCAATTCGGACATAATTCTGAACCTCAACGAACCCAACAAGCTGGGCGACGTATCTTGGGTTGAGCCTGGCAAGTATGTCGGCATCTGGTGGGCGATGCATATCCGAGAGCGCACTTGGGGCAATGACGGCATCCACGGCGCGAACAATGAAGATGTGAAACGCTACATCGATTTTGCCGCCGAGCACGGCTTCAAAGGTGTGTTGGTTGAAGGCTGGAACATTGGCTGGGACGGCGACTGGTTCAACAATGGCGAGCTGTTCGACTTCACGAAAAGCTATGACGATTTCGACCTGCCGATGTTGGCCGAATACGGCGCCAAGAAAGGCGTCCGGATCATCGGTCACCACGAAACCAGTGGCAATGTCGCCAACTACGAAAAACAGATGGAAGCCGCCTTCGACCTCTACGAAAAAAACGGCGTTCGCGAGGTCAAGACCGGCTATGTCGCCGATGCCGGTGACATTGTGCGGTATGACGAAAACGGTGTGAAGCAATATGAGTGGCATGACAGCCAGTTCATGGTTGACCACCACCTGCGTGCTGTTGAGGCTGCGGCCAAACGCAAGATCTCGATCAATGCGCACGAACCGGTGAAAGACACTGGCCTGCGTCGCACCTATCCCAACTGGATGACCCGCGAGGGCGCGCGCGGGATGGAGTTCAACGCTTGGGGCACGCCGCCTAATCCAACCGAGCATATCTCAGTCCTCGCTTACACGCGGATGCTGTCTGGTCCGATGGATTTCACGCCTGGCATCTTCAACCTGAAGCCGAACGAAAAGCCCCCCGTTCGTGAAGACATGCAACGTGGGGATGCGTCCAACCGTCCGCAGACGACGTTGGCCAAACAACTGGCGCTGTATGTTGTGCTGTACTCACCTTTGCAGATGGCAGCAGACCTGCCCGAGCACTATGAAGAGCGCATGGACGCCTTCCAGTTCATCAAGGATGTCGAGGCCGATTGGGAAGAGACCATCGCGCTTGACGGCGAAGTCGGCGAGTATGTCGCTATTGCACGGAAAGGCCGGGCAGGGGGCGAATGGTTCCTCGGCGCGGTAACCGATGGCGAGCCTCGGGAAATGGCCATTGCTCTGGATTTCCTCGAGGAAGGGAAAACCTACACCGCGCAAATCTACCGTGATGGTGCCAATGCGCATTGGGATACCAATCCGTACGATATCGTCATCGAGGAAGTCACTGTGACTAGCGCGGACAGCCTCAAAGCCATACTTGCCTCTTCAGGCGGCATCGCGGTGCGGTTCGTCGAAAAGTGAGGGATCAAGAAGATTGGTGGACGCACTAGGGTTCGAACCTAGGACCCGCTGATTAAGAGTCAGCTGCTCTACCAACTGAGCTATGCGTCCGTGCCGATCTTGATCGGGATGTGATCCTACGCGTCGACTTCGACGGTGTTTCGAATCGCCCCTCTTCAGGGGAGCGCTGCAAATAGCTATCCGCGCGTTGATGACAAGGGGTTTTAGCCTTTGTCGTGTTGCAGAATTTGTGCGAGGCGCTGCCGCATGGCTTCCGATAGGGCGACTTTGGACTCGAGCTCATCACTGATGTTTTGCTCGATCAGGACCAACCCGCGGCATTCGAGGTCCTTGATAATCCTCAGCGCTTCGGGCTGCTTGATATCGACGAGATGATGGACTTGGCGAAGAGTGGTGGTGACGCCGTTCATTTCACGGCGATACAATGAGTGGGCGAGCAGCGCTGCACTCTCGCCGCCAATGGCGTCAGGCGCTTCGCGATCGTCACGGCGTGCCTCAAAGCGTTCACGCAACTTTTTTGCCGAGGCGCCCAGGCCCAACATCTGTGTCTCCACCATTTGAAAACTGATGCCTGGCGGCAGACGAGCGCATTATGGGGGTGCACCGCTACCGCCAGGACTTGAGCGCTCAACAAGCTGCCGTTTAACCGGTGCATGCGACCCGAACACTCAAACTCTCAATGAGTGGGTTACATTTGCCAGATGATAACGTTCCCAGACAGTCCCCTTGTTGGGGGACCTGTGGTAAACAAATGTAACATGCAGCGTCATTTTGCTCATATTGAAGCGCTGACAGACATCAGCGAAGTGCTCTGGTACGCGGTTGAAGTGTGCAAGGAGCAGGGGGTTCTGCGCCAAAGCTATCATTTCACGCCGCTCTTTGACTCGCCCACGTCACACCGAACTGTTGTGCACGCGATCGGCTATGATCCTGAGTGGTTAGAGCTCTACGATACTGCTGACTTTCGTTCGAAAGATCCCATTCCGGATCGTGTCATGCGGCATGGACAAATGCTGACATGGAGCGAGGCGCGATCAATTGAAGAGAATACGCCAGAGAACGAGGAGTTCTTTGCCGCGCTCGAGAAATACGGGCTCATCCACGGTTTCGGCTTACCGCTTTTTGGGCCGCGTGGGCGCGACGCGTATGCCTCTTTCGATTTTGGGCGTCCGGTCAGTCAGGTCTCGGATGACCGGATTGGCATCGTACGAAGCGTTCCCCAAGCGGCGCATCAACGTGTTTGTATCCTGCTCGATTCCACAAGGACGTTGCCCGAGTTATCGGATCGCGAGAGTGAAGTCCTGCACTGGATCGTGCAGGGAAAATCTCTGTCGGTCATTGCCGATATCTTGGAGATTTCTCACGATACGGTGAAGACCTATGCCAAGCGGATTTATGACAAGCTGGGAACATCCGACCGCATCGGCGCAGTTGTAAAAGCGTTGAAGCTTGGTCTGGTAACGGCCTAGTTTCGGAGCCCACCTCGCGGGGCGTGTCGGTTCCAACGGTTCACCATCATCAACGCGCCGATACAGATCATATTGGTGAGCATGGATGATCCGCCGTGGCTCATAAATGGCAGTGGAATGCCCACCACTGGAGCCATCCCCATGACCATCAGCAGATTGACCGCGATGTAGAAAAAGATCGTAGCAACCATTCCGCCCGCCAGCAGATTTGAAAAACGGTCCCGGGATGCACGTGCAACATTCCAACCCCAACGCAAAATGAGTGCGAAAACGCCGATGACAAACATGCCTCCGATCAGACCCCATTCCTCCGCCATTGTGGCAAAGACAAAGTCAGTGTGAGGTTCCGGCAGATATTGGAGGTGGCTTTGCGAACCTTCATTGAACCCCTTGCCAAAGATGCCGCCTGACCCGATGGCAATCTTTGATTGGGTGATATGGTATCCGTCCCCCAGAGGATCGGACTCGGGGTTGAACATCGTCAGGATGCGCTGCTGCTGATATTCCTGAAGGCCGACGTAGAAGAGGACAGGCGCCGCCGCGACGGCCGCGATACCACCACCTACAAACCACTTCATCGGCAGGCCGGCCAGTAGCATCACTACGCCCCCACCAAATACAATCGCCAGCGATGTACCAAGGTCTGGTTGCAGCAAGACTAGAGCAACGGGTGTCATCACCAGCGCGCCTGGCAATACAATTGCTCTCCAAGATCCGATAAGGCCCACGGGCAAAGTCGAGTAAAACTGCGCCAGTGTCACCACGACGACTGGCTTCATGATCTCAGACGGCTGAAGCACCATAAATCCGAGGTCGAGCCATCTTTGGCTGCCCCCGCGCAGCGCGCCCATAGCCTCCACCGCAACCAGCAAGGCGAGAACGACTAGGTAGACCGGATAGATCATCAGTCTCACGAAATCGCGCGAGAACAGTGTGATGATGGATGCCATCACTAGAAACACACTGAAGCGGATGAGGTGTGACGATGCGAAAGGTTGCATCGACCCGCCAGCTGCCGAGAACAGGACTGCGGCTCCGAACGCGACTAGCAGGAATAGCGGGATCAGCATCTGCCATGGCTGCCGCGCTATCGGCTCGGGAATGATCGAGTTCATTCGCCAGCTCCCGCTTCGGGAATGGAGGCATCTGGCGGCGGTGTGCCTGATGGGTTCGCAATCGGTCGAGGCGCGACGAAATCGTCTGCAATCTCTTCGGGTGCTTGCGCGGCCACGCGGGCCTCTGCCTCGACGCGCGCGAAGATATCCTCGTCGCGGCGGGGCTGGGCCACAATGTCTTCTCCGCGCTCGGCGGCATAGGCTGCATATCGCTTTTCAAGCCTTTGCTGCGCAGTGCCTCCCCACTGGCTTTCCAGGGCGCGCAGCGCGTCCATGCCCTTCGCGGGGTCGAACATGAAGGTCATGACATCGCGTGCAATGGGGTAGGCAGATCCGGACCCGCCGCCATGCTCAATGACGACAACGCCGGCATATCGCGGCTTGTCAGTCGGTGCGAAGAAAATGAACAGGCCATGGTCACGGTACTCCCATGGACCGCTGCGACCGTCAGAGACGCTCAACGAAACGACCTGTGCGGTGCCGGTCTTGCCAGCCATTTGGATGTCGGGGAAGGGCAGACGCCCACGACCCGCAGTGCCCGGACCGTTGACCACATCGCTCATCGCTTGGCGGATGTAAGTGATTTGGTCGCTCTCGAAATTGTAGCTGTCATGCGACGGCTTCTTGTCATCGATCACGAGCCGCGGTTTGATTACCTTGCCGGTAGCAAGACGCGCGGCCTGCACCGCGAGTTGTAGTGGGCTGGCGAGATAATAACCTTGGCCGATTGAAGCGTTGACGGTGTCGAACGGCTCCCATGCGCGATCAAACTTCTGCTGCTTCCACTCGGCGTTCGGAACCGTGCCGTAGAACTGGCTGATGACGGGCAGAGGGTAATCCTGGCCCATGCCAAAATTACGCGCCATTTCAGCGACTTTGTCGAAGCCGATCTTCTGCGCGAAGTGATAGAAATAGCTATCACAGCTCTGATAAATGGCCTTCGCCATATCAACCGTGCCGTGATTGCCCCAACAGTTAAAGAAACGGTTTCCGATCCGACGGCCACCACCGCACGTGATCGTTTCGTCTGGGCTTACACCGGCTTCCATGAACGCAAGACAGTGCATCGGCTTAATAGTGGAGCCCGGCGGATAGAGGCCTTTGAGCACCTTGTTGCGCAAGGGAACCCGTTCGTCCTCGCGCAGCATCGCGTATTCGACGCTGCCTATGCCATCGGAAAAGCTGTTGGGGTCAAAGCTCGGCATCGACGCCATGCAAAGCAGATCGCCCGTCTCGCAATCCATGACAACAACCGAGCCGCTTTCGAGGCCAATCCGACGCGCCGCGTAGTCTTGGAGCGGACCATCAATCGTCAGCTTGACCGCATTGCCCTGAACATCTTCGCGCGTTTCAAGATCGCGTACAATGCGACCTGATGCCGTGACCTCGACCCGCCGAGCGCCCGGTGTGCCGCGCAAGTCCTGCTCAAACTGCTTCTCGAGACCGTCTTTGCCGATTTTGTAGCCCGGTGTGATCAGCAGCGGATTACGTTCTTCCTCGTCATATTCCTCGGCATTAGCGGGGCCGACATAGCCGATGAGGTGACCGACGCTGGACGCGGTCGGATAGTAGCGTGAGAAACCGCGCTGTGGGATGACACCCTGCATGTCTGGCAGGCGGACACTCAGCGCAGCGAATTGGCCGTATTCCAAGCCGCTCGCGACTTCGACAGGCTGATAGCCGCTGCTTTCCTCGACCTTGGCCTTGATGTCGGCGATGCGCGTCGGCTCAAGGCTTAAGAGCGCGCCAATCTGGTCAATGGTTTTGTCTGCATCTTCGCCCAGTCGCTCCGGTATAACGTCGACGCGGAAGTCAGCGCGATTTGAGGCGAGGGGGCGCCATTACGGTCCAGCAGCCATCCGCGCCGAGGAGGAATGAGCGATAGATTGACCCGGTTGCTTTCGGATTCGAGCCGGTACTTTTCGTTCTCGGCAATGGCGATGTAACCCATGCGCCCGGCGAGTAGCACGGCAACACCGCCCTGGATCGTTCCGATCAGCACACTGCGGCGCTTGAATGTGTCCCGCAGTTTGGAGGCGGTCATGGTCGTCGTCGCCCCTGACAATCCGCCCTTTCTTCGGCCCATGATTCGGCCAAGCCACTTGCTCAATTGATCCTCCGCGTGCGCACGAGGCGGAAGGCATCTAGGGATGCGACGATGCGGGCGAACACCGGATAAAGAAGGATCGAGACGGCGATCTGCGGCGCGGCTGCCAAGGCCTTATGCTCGGTAATGGGAGCGCCGGAAATCATCATTGCGGCGATTGTGTAGAGCGCGATGCCTAGACTGGCGGTGAACCAATCCTGCCAGAAACCACGCCAAGGGAAACGCGCCTCTATCACTTCCAGCGCGATCATCGTGAGAGACCAGAGAAGCACAGCGCTGCCAAAAGGCTGACCACTGAAGAGGTCATCGAAGATGCCGAGCGGAACGCCAATCCACATCGGCATCAGACCGGGACGCATTACGCGCCAACAGATCAGCATCACATATCCCATCGAGGGCAGGGCGGGCATTGCATCTGCCAACAAGAACACGGGGAGAAGCGAACCGAGCATGATCGAAGCGTAAGGGACAATGCCTGCGCGCCACGGCGACGCGACGCGGTTGATCCGGTCCTTCCGCCGAGGCTGTGCCATTGAAGAAGATAGCCGGCTCATTCCCCTTCGGCGCCTTCCTGATCCTCAAGCGGGCGATCCTCGCGCGCGCTTGCAGCCTCGACGGCAACCGGTGCAAATATCGGATCAACAGCCACAAAATCAGTCGCGGATGGGTCTGCAATCAGGCGAGCCAAAGCGCCATCTGCAGTAACTTCGCTTACAATCGCGACGGCGACATCGGGTCGATAGAATCCGCCTGCTCCGCTGGTGACGAACACATCGCCTTCTTCGAGCGGGTTGATGCCGAGATTGATCAGGCGAATGCGGATAAGCCCATCACCGCGTCCTTCGGCAAATGCCGGGGTGGAGTCCGTCGCACGGCGAACAGGCAGACGGCTCTCGCTGTCGGTGAGAAGCAATATGCGCGTGGAATTGCCAGCCACCTCTAGTGTGCGTCCGACGATACCTCTGGGCGACCGCACGGCCATACCGGGCCGGACGCCATCACTTCGGCCAACGCCAATGTGCGCAAAACGGCGGCTACTGGTGGAGCTGGACCCGATCAGACGGGCAACCGCTACGGGCTCCACGTCTGCTTCAGCAAGGCCGAGCAGGCCTTTCAGGCGGGTGTTCTCCTGTTGGATGGCTTCCGCTTCGGCCAGGCGGATACGGGCGATCTCCATCTCTTCGCGAAGTTCAGCATTTTGGCTGCCCGCGTACCAGAAGCCTTGGACCGTATCCCAAATGCTGTTGCTGCTGCCGCGGACCGCTGCCGCGCCTTCGCCTGCCGGAGATACAACGTCATTGGCGGCCCCACGAACCGGAGCAAATGCCGATGGTTGCCAGAATGACAGGATCAGCAGCACCACACCCAAGAGCGCGCCGAGCACAGCCAAGAGGTACCCGGCGAAGACCGAATACTGGGCTTTCTTCGAAAAGCTCGAACGACGCGATTTGGGCGGCGCCATGCGCTATGTGTCCCTTCTTGGTTCCCCCTTGCGGGATTACGCGGTCATCAAGACGCCGCGATAGATCGGATCCTCCATCGCGCGGCCAGTGCCGACCGCAACGCAGGTCAGGGGGTCTTCGGCGATGGACACCGGCAGACCGGTCTCTTCGCGCAGATGCTCATCCAGACGACGGATCAATGCGCCGCCACCAGTCAGAACAATACCCTGATCCACGATGTCCGCCGCCAGTTCCGGGGCGGTGTTTTCCAGCGCGATACGAACGCCTTCGACGATGGCACCAATTGGCTCGGAGAGAGCCTCTGCCACATGCGACTGGTTGATCGTGATCTCTTTCGGCACGCCGTTCACAAGGTCACGCCCCTTCAAAGTGAAGGTCTCGCCAATGCCATCATCAGGCGCCATCGCAACGCCATAATCCTTTTTGATACGCTCAGCCGTGGCATCACCGATCAGGAGGTTGTGGTGTCGTCGCACATAGGAGACGATCGCTTCGTCCATCTTGTCGCCACCGGTGCGAACCGAAGTGGTGTAAGCCAGGCCACGAAGCGACAGGACAGCCACCTCGGTGGTGCCGCCACCAATGTCGACGACCATGGAGCCAACCGGCTCGGTTACCGGCATGTCAGCACCGATGGCAGCCGCCATCGGCTCAAGGATAAGGTAAACTTCAGAAGCGCCAGCGTTCGACGCGGCATCGCGGATCGCGCGCTTTTCAACCGAGGTCGACCCTGACGGAACGCAGATCACGATTTCGGGGTAGCGGAACAGGTTTCGCTTGCCATGCACCTTGCGGATGAAGTGCTTGATCATTTCCTCGGCAATTTCGATGTCGGCGATCACGCCATCGCGCAGTGGACGAATGGCTTCAATCGTGTCCGGCGTCTTGCCCATCATCATCTTTGCATCGTCGCCCACCGCCTTGACGCGCTTGATACCGTTGATGGTTTCAATGGCGACCACAGATGGTTCATTAAGGATGATGCCTTGGTCCTGAACATAGACCAGCGTGTTAGCGGTACCCAGGTCGATGGCCATGTTCTGCGACCCGAATTTAAACAGATTGGCAAAGAAGCTCATTACGTGAAATTTCCATAGGGTTCGGGCTTCTTCTCGCAGACCCCCTGCAAGGCGAAAAACCCGAGAATTAGGGTGATTTGCTGCGCCTAGCGAAAAGCTGGGAAAAAGGCCAAATTTTTGTTGACCGAAGCGCTGTTTTTACACTGCTCCACTCGAATTTGCGACGCGCAGGCGCTAGCATGCGGCAAATGCCTCAAATTCGACGTCTTCCATCGGGCCTTGTGAACCGTATTGCTGCTGGCGAAGTGGTTGAACGGCCTGCGGCTGCGCTCAAAGAGCTGGTTGAGAACGCAGTGGACGCTGGTGCACGGCGAGATCGATGTGGCTTTGACCGATGGCGGGCTCACCCGGCTTGAGGTTACCGATGATGGCTGCGGGATGAGCGCAGAAGACATGGCGCTGGCGCTGGAGCGGCATGCCACGTCCAAGCTGCCTGATGATGCAATAGAAATGGTTCAGACGCTGGGATTTCGGGGTGAGGCGCTCCCCTCTATTGCAAGTGTCGCTCGCCTGACATTGGAGAGCCGCGTGCGCGGTGCCGAAGATGGTTGGCGACGTGTAGTCGATCACGGCGAGGTGATCGAGGAGGGCCCCGCGGCGTTGCCTCCCGGGACGCGCGTGCGGGTGGAGCAGCTGTTTGCCAAGGTGCCCGCACGACGCAAATTCCTGCGCACACCGCGGAGCGAGTATATCGCGTGCCTCGATATCGTCCGCCGTCTGGCCATGGCGCGCCCTGATATCGCGTTCACTTTGGAGAACGGAGCGGAAGGCAAGACGCGGCGCGCCTTTGCAACGCAGCCGGATGAAGAGCTCGCCACCCGCGTTGCGCAGATCGTCGCGCGGGAGTTGAAAGACAATGCCGTCGCCATCGATCTTGGCCGTGATACCGAGCATGGCGAGATGCGGCTGACGGGTCTCGCCGGTCTACCGACCTACAATCGCGGCGTTGCCGATCACCAGTATCTGTTCGTCAATGGCCGTCCGGTGAAGGACAAACTGCTGACCGGAGCGGTCCGCGGGGCCTATTCCGACATGCTCGCGCGCGATCGTCATGCGGTGCTGGCGCTGTTCCTTGAAATCCCGCCGCAGGATGTGGATGTGAACGTCCATCCGGCCAAGACCGAGGTGCGCTTTCGCGACGCCAATGGTGTGCGTGGGTTCATCGTGTCTGGCTTGCGTCAGGCGCTAGCGAGCGGTGACCGGCGCAGCGCGCAAGGGCCGGATCGCGGGGCTATGGAGCGGTGGCAGGCAGAGCCCGTGCGTGAAGAGCCAGCTGCTCTACGCTCAATCTTCGAAGGCCGTGACTGGGCGGCGCCGCAATCACGCGTTTCGGAAGCGCGACCCGATTGGTCGCCGCCCCGCGAGGATCACGCTCTCCCTCAAGGCCGCGCCGAAGAGGCCGCGCAGGTGCCGGAAGATGCGGAGCAATACCCGCTGGGCATAGCCCGTGGTCAGGTCGCCAACACCTATATCGTTGCAGAGAGTGCTGACGGGCTGGTGCTGGTCGATCAACACGCAGCGCATGAACGGCTAGTGCTCGAACGCATCAAACGCGCAGGGGCGGAAGACGCAGTCAAACGGTCGCAAGCGCTGCTGGTGCCCGATGTGGTCGAGATGGACGAGGCCGATTGCGACCGGCTTGAAGAAGCGGCCGAAGGGTTGGGGCGGTTCGGGCTGACAGTGGAGCGCTTCGGCCCCTCGGCCATGCTTGTCCGGGCAGTGCCTGCTGCGATTGCCAAGGCCGACACGACCAAGCTGCTGCAAGACCTCGCCGACGATATCGCCAAACACGGCAAACAAGATGACAGCGGCGCGTTGTTGCTCGCCGAGCGGTTAGACTATGTCCTAGCCACCATGGCGTGCCACGGATCAGTGAGGGCAGGGCGCGTGCTCAGCGTGGCTGAAATGAACGCCCTGCTGCGCGAAATGGAAGCCACCCCGCGCTCAGGCCAGTGCAACCACGGCAGGCCCACTTGGGTGAAGCTTGATATGGAAGATGTCGAGAAACTGTTCGGACGGCATTGAGTGGCGGTTAGAACTCGCAACTACACTTAAAACATGGAGCACTGTTCCATGATGGCTCTTCCGCTCGTTTCGATTTTAACCGTCGCATCGACGCGGCCCAAATCGCTGTCATTGTAAGACACCTTTGCGCCGTCCACTTTCGCTCCGGCTTTCCCCATGAACGCCAGCGTTAGCCTGTCTTCGAGTGACTTGTAAGCGGCGGATCTCTGGCTCGGGGTAAGCCGCTGCAACTTGTCATCAAAGCATTCGCAGTCGCTGGAAGAAGCGCTGAATGACAAGTGTCGGGCGCTTTGCAGATAATCGCGGTCGCATTGGTCATAGATGTCGCTGCGCTCATAACCATCGCTGGTGTGCGAACCACCCAGTGCGCCGGAAAATGTTGCGTATGCACCTGCGAAAAGCGTAAGTGCGCCTACGCCAATATAGATCGGATTCATGTTTCTGCTCCCCAAAGATAAATCATCTTTGGTGAGCACAATAGCCACGATAGGTTTAGAATTTGTCTTGCTGGCTTACTGTCGAACTAATCGGTGTAGCGCTAGGGTAAGAAGATCGTTCGCGGGATACATCAAAAGCGATAGCCAGTGAACTGTTTGCCTTCGCGATGCGGCTCAAGCCCTTTTTCTTGCCTAAGTGCAATTAAACGTTGAACTTGAACAGCATCACATCGCCGTCCTGTACGTCGTAGTCCTTGCCCTCCTGACGCATCTTGCCTGCTTCTTTCGCACCCGCTTCACCGTTCAGAGCGATGTAGTCTTCATACGCAATCGTCTCTGCGCGGATGAAGCCTTTCTCGAAGTCAGTGTGGATTTCGCCCGCCGCTTGTGGGGCTTTGGCGCCTTCGGGGAAGGTCCATGCGCGTGCTTCTTTGGGGCCTGCTGTGAAGAAGGTGTTGAGGCCGAGCAGCTTGTATCCGGCGCGGATCACGCGGGCGAGGCCGCTTTCCTCGAGGCCTAGCGCTTCGAGATATTCGGCCCGGTCTTCCATGGGCATGGAAATCAGTTCGGCTTCGATGGCGGCTGAAACGACGACCGCTTGCGCGCCTTCGGCTTCGGCCTTGGCAAACACCTGTTCTGAAAGTGCGTTGCCGGTTGATGCCTCGTCCTCGGCAACATTGCAGACATAGAGTACCGGCTTAGCGGTCAGCAGCTGCGCTTGTTCGAACAGCCGCGCTTCCTCATCATCCTTCGGCTCAGTCAAGCGCGCCGGTTTGCCGTCTTTCAGCAACTCAAGCGCCTGACCAAGAACGCTAGCGAGGATCTTGGCTTCTTTGTCGCCGCCGGTGGCGCGTTTGGCTGCAGCGGGTACACGTTTTTCAAGGCTTTCGAGGTCCGCGAGCATCAACTCGGTTTCGACCACTTCGGCGTCGGTCAACGGATCAACCTTGTTGGCGACGTGCTGGATGTCGTCATCTTCGAAACACCGCAGAACATGCACAATCGCATCGACTTCGCGGATATTGCCAAGGAACTGGTTGCCTAGGCCTTCGCCTTGGCTCGCGCCCTTCACAAGGCCCGCAATGTCGACAAATGCCAGCTGCGTTGCGACAACCTTCGCGCTGCTGGCGATAGCAGCGATTTTCTCGAGCCGCTCATCAGGAACTGCAACTTGGCCGACATTCGGCTCGATCGTGCAGAACGGATAGTTTGCAGCCTGCGCGGCCTGCGTTTCGGTCAATGCATTAAAAAGGGTGGACTTGCCGACATTGGGCAAGCCGACAATCCCGCAACGGAAACCCATGGGAAACTCCGGAAAAAAGTCAGGCCGCGGCCCTTAGCGCCGCTTAGCAGCAATGGCTAGCCCAGCCGCGCAGAGTTACGCGTTGTGCACTGCCTTGATCCACGGACCATAAGGCGATGCGCCAAGCCAATCGATCTGCGCTTTTGCACTTGCCTCGTTGACTGCGATCTGCGGTTTCAGCCCTGGATGGACCGGGCGGCGCAGGGGACGGGTGCCCGCAGGCATGGCGATGATCTCCGCCATCGCGCGCGGTACGTCCATCGGATCGGTTGAGCCGCCGCCGGTGCGCTGACCCAGTCCGGCAATCAGCGCCTGATATCCATCGGTGTGCTTCTTGTCGGCGCGCGACAGCAAGGCGAGAGCGTTTTCGTTGGCGTTCTTCCAGATCATGGTCGGATACCCGCCCGGTTCGATGACATTGACGTCGATACCGTGCGGGACAAGCTCGTACGCGAGGCTTTCGCTGAGCGCTTCGAGTGCGAACTTGGTCGGCGAATATTGCCCAAACGCGGGCACAATCACACGGCCTAGCTGCGAGGAGACATTGATGATCAGCCCACTCTTGGCTGCACGCATGGATGGAAGCACAGCGCGGATCATGCGCTGCGGGCCAAAGACGTTGGTGTCGAAGATGTGTTTGGTCGCTTTCAAGTCCTGAATTTCAATCGGACCGCCATAGGAGATGCCGGCATTGTTGATCAGCACATCAATCGGGCCGCCATTGATGGTCAGCGCTTCGTTGACGCCAGCCTCGACCTGCTCGTCGGATGTCACGTCGATCTCGATAACGTGAAGCTTTACCTTCTGGTCTTTGGCGAAGGCGCGAAGCTCTTCGGCTTCCTTGCGCGGTACATTGCGCATTGTTGCGAACACCGTTGCGCCTGCTTTCGCGAACATCTCTGCAGACAGACGGCCAAAGCCGGTGGAGCAACCGGTGATCAGAATGCTCTTGCCCGTCAGGTCAGGCTCGGATTGCAGCTTATCGCTCTGCGCGACAGCTGCAGTGGCAGCTAGTGCGCCAGTGGCAGCGGCGCTGGCGAGGAGGGTGCGGCGATCGAAACTGAGCATGACTGTAATCCTTTTTGTCGGGTCGCGAGCATTCTAAGCGTTAGAGCTGGTGCCGTCGATGACCTTAGTCGGCTCTTCCGGTGCTTTATCGAAAACTCCGAGCCGGTGCATTTCGTTCTGCACATACCAGATCGCCCAGATATCGTAGAGCGCATGCCCGATTATAACCGCTAGCAGGCTTTCGAGTGCGAAGTAGAGCAGGCCAAACACGATACCGATGATGAAGATGAATGTTGCCACGCGCAGCTTGGCGAGATGCATCAAGGAGAACAATGCGGAGGTAACAATCAGCGCGGCCCAAAAAGGTATGTAATCACTGGCAATAACCAACAGGCCACCACGGAACAGCGCCTCCTCCCAAATGCCCGCGCACAAAGAGAGAATGATAATGGGGCCCCAGCCCAGCTTATTTCTGAGGAAAGCGAGGCTGTGCGCCTGATCGCGGATCAATTGTTCGCCGAGCTTTGGCAGTAGTTTGAACAACAGATAGCCGCCCGCGATGAGAGTGCCGGCGAGGACGACACCATAGAAAATTTGCTGGGCGTCGACGGTTACGAATTCGGAGAGCGGTCTCCCAGACAACCACCATAGTCCAACGCCAATTGCCGTGAATACGGCCGCTTGCAGACAGGTCATGCCGACGAGTGTCGGAACCGGCATATCGGCCATATCTTCGCTTGGGTGTCTGCTCATTGCATCCTTAGCGCTACGTCGCTCATGAAACGGGGGTTGTCCCCCTTGGCCAGCCACTCCGCCTCTGCGCCGATCGCACCGAGCATGTTGGCAAGGTCGTCTTGCTCACTTTTCGCATAATTGCCAAGCACATACCCGCTCACGCGGTCTTTGTGTCCGGGATGCCCGATGCCCACTCGTACCCGGCGAAAATCTGCACCGAGATGTTTGTCGATGGACCGCAAGCCATTGTGGCCCGCCGTGCCGCCACCTTGCTTAACCTTCACCTTGAATGGAGCTAGGTCGAGTTCGTCATGGAACACAGTTAGCGCGTCGAGCTCGAGCTTATAGAAGCGCATTGCTTCGCCCACGCTTCGCCCGCTTTCGTTCATGAAGGTTGCGGGCTTCAGCAGCAGGACCTTTTCGAAGCCGACACGGCCTTCCTGAACCCACCCTTGGAATTTCTTCTGGACAGGGCCGAAATTGTGCATGTCCGCGATAACGTCACACGCCATGAAGCCGACATTGTGTCGGTGCAAAGCGTATTTCGGTCCAGGATTTCCAAGGCCAACCCATATCTGCATGAGCGCTCTCTAAACACCTCTTGCCTAAAACAAAACACCGAGCCCCTTGCGGGACCCGGTGTATTGGTGATTGCGTGAAACGCGAAGGAGAGGGGAGGCCTATTCGCCGCCTTCTTCTTCGTCGCCCTTCTGAGCGGTTGCTTCGACTTCGTCGGCTGCAACTTCTTCGCCTTCGGTTTCATCATCGCTTTCGCTGCGCTTGAGCGCGGATGGTGCGACGAGGGTAGCGATGGTGAAGTCACGATCGGTGATCGCGCTCTCGCTGCCTTCAGGCAGGTTGATTTCACTGATGTGGATCGAGTCGCCAACTTCTTTGCCGGTGACGTCGATTTCGATCTCGCTCGGGATCTTGTCTGCAGCGCAGACGAGGTCGAGTTCGTGGCGAACAACGTTGAGAACGCCGCCCTTTTTCAGGCCTGGCGAGTCGTCTTCGTTGGTGAACACAACCGGGATCGAGACGTCGACTTTCGCGTCGCGCGCAAGGCGCAGGAAGTCAACGTGCGTCGGACGGTCTGTAACCGGGTGCAGAGCAACGTCTTTAGGGAGTGTACGAACCGTATCACCGCCGATTTCGATCTTCACGATGGAGTTCATGAAGTGTCCGGTCCCGAGTTGCTTGACCAGTACCTTCTCTTCCACGTGGATGGTGGTTGGTTCTTCCTTACCGCCGTAAATCACGGCGGGAACACGGCCTTCGCGGCGAAGTGCACGGGAGGCTCCCTTGCCTGCCCGTTCGCGCGCCTCAGCCGGCAGAGTAAGAGCGTCGCTCATAATGCTACCTTTCGATTGCGTTGTTTGAATTGTCGCTTCGGTTCAACCACGCCTCCAGGGATGACCATGGCACCGAAGGGCGCGCCGTTAGAGCACGCTGGGGCGATTGGCAACTGTTTTCGCCCGCGACCGGATCAGCGATTCACGCGTCGAACGGTGTATCCATCCGCTTCGAGCAGGGCGGGCAGGCCCTGATCGCCGACAAGATGCGCGGCACCCACTGCAACGAGGGGCTTGGCCTCCGTGTCCAAAACCGGCAGCAACTTCTTCATCCACGCCCGGTTTCGGTCCACCAACAATGCATCGCGCACCTGCTGGTCCTTAAGGGCACCGGTTAGCGTGGCTTCTTCTAAAGCGCTTTCATCGCCTGAGAGCCACGCGGCCAACAGCTCCTTCGCTTCGGCTTCGGCTCGACCAGGAGTAACGACCGTGCTGGTCAGCAGGACCCGCTGATCTTCCTCAGCCAGCGCGTCAAAGATGCTAAGCTGGGCAAATGTGCCCTCAAATTCGCGCACTTCACGGTCCTTGAAATCTGCGATGATGGCGCGGTCAACGCCGTTCTCGGCCTCACCCAAGGCATCACTTTGCGCCAGCATCAGGGCGGCGGCCCAAGTCTCGATTGCGGTAAAGGCGTCTGGCGAGAAACCAGAGCGTTCGATCAGATCATCCAACGTGTCGCGTTTGCTTGGGGGAACACGCTGGGCGAGGGAAGGGAGGCCATGGGTCGTGCCCAACTCTGCGAAAACCTGACCTGCCCTTTGCTGGTTTCCCAGATCGGCAACCTCGACGATGACCATATCCGCCTTGCTCACGGCATCGTTTATCGCGTCTGTTCGCCAAGGTGTATCATCAGGTAGAAGGTGGATCGTGCCAAGCATCCAGCCTTCGATCTCGCCGGAGGAATTGGCGATCTCAAAGAGAAGTGGGTTGGTTGTATTTGCTGGCGCTTCCGGTTCAGATGAGCAGGACACCAGAGCCGCTGCTAGGAAGGCACCAAAAGCTACGCGGAGGGTGTTTGAGACCCTCCGCGCAGCGTTCGTTTCAGTTGAAGTGGAAAGCTTATTGAACACGTGCAGTCTGAATACCCTTTTCCTTCAGATAGTCCTGAACGCTCTTTTCGCCAGCCAAATGTCCGGCACCGACAGCCATGAAGACCGTCCCCGGCTTTTCCATGCGGGCATCGATCCACTCAGCCCAGTTCTTGTTGCGGTTATAAAGAAGACGGTCGGCGAGCACGGGATCAGCACTGAGTGCTTCGTTCATCATCGCACCCAATCCATCAGCATCACCTTTCGCCCAGAGATCGACCATCGCATTCAGGCCCTTAATACCCTCAACCGGATCGGCAGCGAATTCAAGGAAGTACGTCAGTTGCTGGTCATCTGGGAGTCCGTCAAAAACATCGATCTGCGCTGAAACTGTCTCCAATGCCTCCCGCTCTACTTTGGGGCCTACGATGCCTTCCAGTACGGTTTCGACACCGTTTTCGGCAGTGATGCCAATTCCGGCAGACACGCCTTGCAAGAGAGCAATTGATGCTAGCCATGGCTTTAGCGGGTCGAAGGCTTCGGGTGGGATCTGAAGCTTGGCCATTCCTGCTTCAAAGCTAGCAAGCTGTTCTTCGTTCATCATGCTCCGAAGCGTTTTGCCTTGCGGCAGTGTTCCGCGATTTTGAAATTCCAGACCGATGGCTGCCTCGGTCTCAGGCGTCATATCAAGCTCGGTAACAAGCGTATCGGCACTTTCGAGAGCGGTCGTCACCAATTCGGTTTTCCAGTTCACGTCCGCAGGAAGCATGTGCACGGTCCCGAACATGTAGATGGTCGTGTCTTCGTCGGTAATCTTCCACATGGCCGGCGCACCGCTTTCGGACGCGGCCTCTGCAACTGGTGCCTCGGCATGATCATCAGCAAATGCCGGCTGCGACAACATAAAGGCGACTGCAGCAGTCGAAGCGGCGAACATCTTGGCAAGTTTCATCGGGATTGTTCCTTTCGGGATATGGGGAATTAGAGGTGATTGAATGAGGGTTGTGTGAACGAGATCATCTTAGTTGGAGCAATCATGCTTAGGCGTAGCGGCGATAGAGCCAGATAACGCTCCAGATGACGCAAATGATAAGCAATACGATCATGGGATCTTGTGCCGGAACCCAGCCTGCCCTGGATGCAAGCCACCATGTCGGTGCAATCATGATGTAGAGGTGAGCTGATACGAGTGCACCATCAGTGTAAGCCGAGGCTTCATGTTCATCGACCGTGCGCCACCACATCCAAGTTCCAATCGGCATAACGACAAGCCAAACAAGAATTCCGATCCCGGCAATTACTGGGTTTGCAGGCCCGTTGGAAAAGAGCGCCACAGGTTCCGATGGATCAAGGAAGATGAACAAGACGCTGAGTGCGAGACCCACACCTAAGCCCACAAGAATCAACTGGTTCGACTTGCGTGTACTTGTCGCAACGATTTCATCTTTACCGTCGGGCCATAGCTTGCGGCATAGCAGGCCCGTCAGAATGATGAGCGCCGCAAAGCCGCCGATATATGCGTAATCGCGCAGTATCAGCTGATCATATTCGAGAGCTTTGACTGTGTAACCCGCAAGAACTCCGGCAAGGAACAGGATCAGCAATCCGCCAATGCCAATGATTAGAACCCGCTTGAGGCCATCGTTCAGGCCAGTTTCGTTATCGTTGTTCACGCGGTTTCTCCATCGTCAAAAATTTCCTCGATACTCGCTTCAAACAGGCGAGCGATGCGGAAGGCCAGCGGCAGGGAAGGGTCATGCTTGCCAGTTTCTATGGCGTTCACAGCCTGGCGGGAGACGTCCAATTGGGCGGCTAACTCAGCCTGAGACCAATCGCGTTCGGCGCGCAGGACTTTCAGTCGGTTCTTCATGTGTTGGTCCCACGGATGCGGAGCCAGAAGTACCCGATCGACCATGAAAGTGCGGCGATCGGGATCATGCCAAGGATGAAGTTTCCGGGTCGCGCATAACCGAGGTTGGGGCTGATAAAGATGTCCCACGCGGCGCCGGTGAGGAACACCGTGATCATGCCGATCAGGGCTGACTGGGTGACTATCTGCTTCATATAGTCATCCCAGCCTTTGCGATCGATCGCATGGACCAGACACGACGCCAGACCCACCAATCCGACTGTTGCCAGAAGGATAAGGCCGCTCGTCATTCCTGCGGTGGAGGAGGCCTGAGGCACAGGCAGTGCGGGGGCGTTGGCGATAATGACCGCAGGGCCTGCAGCCATGAATGCAAATGCTCCATCTACAAGACGGGGTGCGTATAGGCCTTTGGACTGGGTGGACATGATCTAAATCCTCGTTGTGCTTAAAGACCCAGCGCAGCCATTGTCTTTGCCGCGATATTGCCGGCAGCAAAGCCGCTTAGCGCCAGAAGAACGTATGTTTGCCAAAGCTTCATGGTGACTGGTTTGGACAGCAGGGACATAATCTTCTCCATCAGGTCATCCTGACGTTATGTCAGGTATGCCTGACTATATGTCGTGATTCGCTGACTATGTCAAGATAACCTGACTTTCAGTAAGGCGCGCATGACTATTGGTGCGCAATGTCAGGCGCTAGTCCCTTGAAAAATATTTGAAAGTGGCGTCGCGCTATTGAATGCGCTCGACCTCAATACCGTCCGCTTGAAGCATCAGAACAAGCGAATCTGGGCCTTCCATGTGGCCCGCACCGACCGCCAAAAGTAAGTTGCCGGGCGAAGCCATCCGCGCCTTCACCCATTCGTTCCAGGCACGGTTTCGATCGAGCAGCAGCACCTTGTAGAAGGCCTTGCCGAAGGGGCCGTCGAACATTTCCTTCAGGTTGATCTCTTCAAGCTCGCCCTTCGCCCAGCTATGTTCGCTGGCCCAATCGACCTTTTCGGCTTCAAAGAAACGACAGCCATCCCATTCCTCCAGCGAAGTGTCGATTGCCTCGATTAGCGCTGCCTCATCGATCTTGAACAAGTTTTCGAGGACCTCAATCGGGTCTTCGATGGCAGAGATAGGGCGGTTGGTATCCTGGAACTCGGCCTCGATAATGGACTCAACGCCGAGTGTTCTTTCCGAACCCTTAAGTTCGCTCAGCCTGACCGAAATCGCAAGCATGGTCATCATGGGCGGTGCACGCTCCGCCCTCCAGATCGGAATGCGCGCCTGTTCGAGAAGGCGTACGAACTTTGCCACATTCTTTTGGTCAAGCCGTTGGGTCAAAGGCGTTTGCGCTCTGTAGGCTAGCACGAGCTCCGAGAATCGTCTTTCCTCTTCGCTCATTTTGGGAAGGGTGAGTGTTTCACCGTCGATCTTGAGTTCGACGGTCTCTTCCTCCTCCTCATCCTCGCGCGATTCAAACACCACCTCGTCTGTCTCGGCGATCACTTTGTCGAGCAGCGGGGTTCGCCAACGAAAGCCTTGAGGCAGTACGTGATATGTGCCGAATAGATAAATCGTGGTGTCGTCATCCGAGATCTTCCACATGGCGGGCGAGGGCTCGTAGTCCTGAACCGGCGGCTCCGGCGTTGCGGGTGCTGTTTCCTCATCAACTGGACAGACAACGGGCTCGGCGTTTTGCCCGTCGCCCAGCAATGGTACGACTGGCAGCTCTTCCTGTGCCGCATCAACCTCTGCCGTCTGCGCCCATACGGGCTGTCCAAGAGCAAGACCGATACATGCGAGATAGGCAAGAATACGCATCAATAAATTGGCTCCAAGAACACGGGAAATCAGAGAGTTGTTCATGCTGATGATCTCTGCAGCCAAGTCAAGGTTGAAGCACATCGATCGCACAAACCGTGTGCTTGCTGCACTGCGGCATTGACGCTGCCATACCCATCGGTCAAAGGCTGCTGCGCTATGAATTCTATGGCCCCCACGCGCGACCCGTCAAAGTCGTTCCAAGACATGATCCTGACGCTCCACGATTTCTGGAGCGCGAATGGCTGTGTGATCCTGCAACCGTATGACATGCGTATGGGCGCGGGCACGTTCCACACCGCGACGACATTGCGCGCACTTGGGCCGGAGCCTTGGAACGCCGCTTTCGTCCAGCCATGCCGCCGCCCGACAGATGGGCGCTATGGCGAGAACCCGAACCGGCTACAGCATTATTACCAGTATCAGGTCATCCTGAAGCCAAGCCCTGGCGATATTCAGGATCTTTATCTCGACAGCCTCAAGGCCATCGGGATCGATCCGCTCAAACACGATATCCGCTTTGTTGAGGATGACTGGGAAAGCCCCACGCTGGGTGCATGGGGCCTTGGCTGGGAAGTGTGGTGTGACGGTATGGAAGTCACCCAGTTCACTTATTTTCAGCAGATGGGCGGTTTCGACTGTAAGCCGGTCGCGGGCGAGCTGACCTACGGGCTTGAGCGCCTCGCCATGTATATTCAGGGCGTCGACAGCGTTTACGATCTCGCTTTCAACACGCAGGGCGTTTCTTATGGTGACGTGTTTCTCGAAAACGAGAAGCAGATGTCGAAATGGAACTTCGAGGTCGCGGACACCGACGCACTGTTTGATCTGTTCAACAAGGCAGAGGCTGAGTGCCAAAACGCGCTCGCCGCTGACGTTCCAATTGCGGCTTACGAACAGGCGGTCGAAGCAAGCCACTTGTTCAACCTGCTGCAAGCGCGCGGCGTGATCAGCGTTCAGGAACGCGCATCTTACATGGGCCGCGTGCGCGATCTGGCGCGCTCGTCTTGCGAGAAATACGCCGAGAAGATGACCCCTGAATGGGAAGCGAAGTTTCCCGGATGGAGTCTTGTCTGATGGCTGATTTCCTCCTCGAGCTTCTGACTGAAGAAATCCCTGCTCGCATGCAGGCTGGTGCGCGCAGTGAGCTTGAAAAGCTGTTCCGTGCGCAGGTGGGCGATGCGGGCGTAGACGTGGGCGAAGTGACCGTGTGGTCCACTCCACGCCGCCTCGCTCTGATCGCCAAGGGCTTGCCCACCGAGACCGAGGCCGTTCGCGACGAAGCTAAAGGCCCGCCGGTGGGGGCGCCCGATCAGGCGGTCGATGGTTTCTGCCGCAAGAACGGCGTGTCGCGCGATCAGCTTGAAGTGCGCGAGATCAAAGGACGCGAGACTTATTTCGCGGTGATCGAGAAGCCGGGGCAGGCCGTATCCGACCTGCTTGGGACCGCGATCCCCGCAATCATCCGCAGTTTCAGCTGGCCCAAGTCGATGCGCTGGGGCGAAGCGTCAATCTCGTCAGAGAGCCTTCGTTGGGTGCGTCCGCTTACCAGCATGGTCGCTCTGCTCGATGGCGTAGTCGTGTCGTGTGAAGTCGATGGCGTTGTGAGTGGCCGCTACACACGCGGGCATCGTTTCCACTCGACTGGATTGATCGAGATCGAAGGAGTCGAGGACTACGCCACGAAGCTCAACGATGCGCATGTGATCGTGGATCAGGAGGTTCGCGCTGGCATCATCCGCGAAGGCGCACGCAAGGCAGCACGCGCGGTCGGATTGAGCGTGATCGAAGACGAAGGTCTTGTGATCGAGAACGCTGGCCTGACCGAATGGCCGGTTCCGCTGCTGGGTCGGTTTGACGAGGAATACCTGACCGTTCCGCCTGAAGTTATTCAGCTGACGGCGCGAGTGAACCAGAAATACTTTGTTTGTGAAGAGCGCCAGCCTGATGGCTCGGCTAAGCTCGCCAACGCCTTTATCTGCACCGCCAATATCGCTGCGGATGATCCGGCCGTCGTGGTCGATGGCAACCGCAAGGTCCTCGCCGCGCGTTTGAGCGATGCGCGCTTCTTCTGGGAGCTGGATCAAAAGACGACGCTTGCCGATCACGCCAAAGGTTTGGAGCGGATCACGTTCCACGAAAAGCTCGGCACCGTCGCCGACAAGGTTGAGCGCGTGGCCAAACTGGCTTCTTGGCTTGTCTTTGATGCCAAGGAACCCAATGGCGATCATCAACTGACGCGAGCTGCCGCAGAGCTGTGCAAAGCTGATCTGGTGACCGAAATGGTCGGCGAATTCCCCGAACTGCAGGGCCTGATGGGCGGGTACTATGCCGAGAAAGAGGGTTTGCCGCGAGAAGTCTCCGACGCGATCCGCGATCACTACAAGCCCGTGGGTCAGTCTGACGAAGTGCCCACGTCGCCTACCACTGTCGCAGTCAGTTTGGCGGATAAGCTCGACAATCTTCTGAGCTTTTTCAAAATCGACATTTTGCCAACCGGATCGAAGGACCCCTTCGCTCTTCGTCGCGCAGCGCTTGGTTATATTCGACTTGTGCAGGCCAATGGGCTGAAGCTTGCTTTGGACACTGTCGTCCACGCTTGGGATAGCCAGCCCAACGCCGCCTTGGCTGAAAAGCTCGGGTCCTTCCTTCTTGATCGTCTCGCAGTTCAGTTACGTGATGATGGGGTGCGGCACGATTACATTCAGGCGTCTCGTGACTGGTCAGACCAAACGGATATGCGCATCGATCGCGTAGAAGCACGTGCTCGCGCGCTCACCGGATTCTTGACTAGTGAAGATGGAAGCAACCTCCTCGCCGGTTACAAGCGCGCGGCGAACATCCTCAAGAAAGAGGATTGGGACGGCTCGGAAACCAAAGAGCTTTCCTACAGACCCGATCCCGCAGAGAAGGACTTGATCGACGCGCTCGATGCGGCGGCTCCCAAGGCGTCTGTGGCCATTGAAGCCGAGGATTTCGAAGCGGCCATGTCCGCCCTCGCAACATTGCGTATGCCGATCGACCGGTTCTTTGAAGATGTCATTGTAAACGCTCCGGAAGAGGAGAAGCGCACGGCGCGTTTGGACCTGCTTTCGCGGTTCGTGCGTTCGGTGCATCAGGTCGCCGATTTCAGCCGCATCGAGGGTTAGTTTGGAAAGTCACACTTCGATATGCGGCACACCTTCGTTTTTGGCTCAATTCTGCGGTTTTGAGCGGAAAGTCACAGTTTCCAAAACGCCAGTTGGCGTTCCATCCCCAAGGAACCCGTTATGACCAAAACAGTCTATCCCTTCGGCGGAAACGCAGACCACTCCGACCCGCGTCAGGGGGACAAGGTCGTCACCGGGGGGAAGGGTGCGAACCTTGCGGAAATGGCGAGCATCGGACTGCCGGTGCCTCCGGGCTTCACCATCACCACCGAGGAATGCGTCCGCTACCTGCAAGAAGGCGGCGACTTTGGTGATGCGCTTCGGGCCGATGTGGCAAAGGCGCTGGCACATATCGAGGAAGCCGTCGGCAAGAGCTTTGGCGATGCGGCGGATCCGCTGCTCGTCTCGGTCCGCTCTGGTGCTCGGGTCTCAATGCCTGGCATGATGGACACGGTGCTCAACCTCGGCCTCAACGATGCCACGGTTGAAGGGTTGGCGAAGACCAGCGGCGATGAACGCTTTGCATGGGACAGCTACCGCCGCTTCATCCAGATGTATTCCGATGTGGTGCTGGGGCTCGACCACGGCCTGTTCGAAGAAGCGCTGGAGATCCGCAAAGAGGATTACGGCTACTTCAACGACACCGAGCTGAGCGCCGAGGACTGGCAGGCGCTGGTCGGCGAGTTCAAGAGCATTGCCGAAGGCGAGTTGGGCAAGCCATTCCCGCAGGATGTGAACGAGCAGCTGTGGGGCGCGATCCGCGCGGTGTTTGACAGCTGGGATAGCGACCGCGCGAAGGTCTATCGTCGCCTCAATGACATTCCCGCCGACTGGGGCACCGCGGTCAATGTCCAGGCCATGGTCTTTGGCAATATGGGCGAAACCAGCGCCACCGGCGTCGCCTTCACCCGCGATCCTGCGACCGGCGAGCGCGCCTATTATGGTGAGTACCTGATCAACGCGCAGGGCGAGGACGTGGTCGCCGGTATTCGGACGCCGCAATACCTGACCAAGGCCGCGCGGGAGGCAGCCAATGCCAAGCCGCTGAGCATGGAAGAAGCGATGCCCGAGGCTTACACCGAGCTGGCGCGCGTGTTCGACCTGCTCGAAGGCCACTACAAGGACATGCAGGACATCGAGTTCACCGTGGAACGCGGGAAGCTCTGGATGCTGCAAACCCGCTCAGGCAAGCGCACGGCAAAGGCTGCGCTCAAGATGGCGGTCGAGATGGTTAGCGAGGGGCTGATCGACAAAAAAGAAGCGGTGCGCCGCGTGGATCCGATGGCATTGGACCAGCTGCTTCACCCGACGCTCGACCCGGATGCGGAGCGCAATGTGCTGACCACCGGTCTGCCAGCTTCACCGGGTGCGGCAGCAGGCAAGATTGTGCTTGATGCCGATACCGCAGAGCAATGGTCAAACCGTGGTGACAAGGTCATTCTAGTTCGCGTTGAGACCTCGCCGGAGGACATCCACGGCATGCATGCCGCGCAAGGCATCCTGACCGCACGTGGCGGCATGACGTCGCACGCCGCGGTTGTTGCTCGTGGCATGGGCCGCCCCTGCGTTTCGGGCGCGAGTGCGGTCAGCATTGACCGAGAAGGCCGCACGCTGATGATCGGCTCGCAGGCTCTCAAAGAAGGCGACGAGATCACACTCGATGGCGCGAATGGTCAGGTGATGCTTGGCATTGTACCGACTATTGAGCCGGAGCTGGTCGGTGACTTCGCCACGCTGATGGAGTGGGCAGATGCCCTGCGCCGCATGAAAGTGCGCACCAATGCCGAAACGCCCGCCGACTGCGCGATGGCGCGCCAGTTTGGCGCGGAAGGCATCGGCCTGTGCCGCACTGAACATATGTTTTTTGACGCAAACCGCATCAGCGCGGTGCGCCAGATGATTCTGGCCGAGGACGAGCGCGGTCGTCGCATCGCACTCGATCAATTGCTGCCCGAGCAACGCAGCGACTTTGCTGCAATCTTCGAGGTGATGGCAGGTCTTCCGTGCACGATCCGCCTACTTGATCCGCCGCTGCACGAGTTCTTGCCGCACGGTGAAGCCGAGTTTGCAGAATTGGCAGACGCAACGGGGCTGGGTGTAGACTACCTCAAGCGCCGCGCGGGCGAGCTGCACGAGTTCAACCCGATGCTTGGTCACCGTGGTTGTCGATTGGGGATAACATTCCCCGAGATTTATGAGATGCAAGCGCGCGCGATCTTTGAAGCGGCGTGTGATGTGCAGACCGAATCTGGTGAGGCCCCGCTGCCCGAGATCATGATCCCGCTGGTGGCAACCAAGCGCGAATTGCAGATCCTTCGCGCGCTGGTCGATAAGGTGGCGAAGGAAGTCTTCGCCGAGAAGGGCACTGAAGTCGCCTATCTCGTCGGTACGATGATTGAGCTGCCGCGCGCCGCGCTGATGGCGGGTGAAATTGCGGAAGAGGGCGAGTTCTTCAGCTTCGGCACCAACGACCTGACGCAAACAACGCTGGGCGTGAGCCGCGACGACTCCGCGCGCTTTCTTGCACCTTATGTCGACAAGGGCATCTTCCCGCGCGACCCATTCGTCAGCCTCGATGTCGATGGCGTCGGACAATTGGTCGAAATGGCAGCCGAGGGCGGGCGCACTACGCGGCCCGAGATCAAGCTCGGCATCTGCGGAGAGCACGGTGGTGATCCCGCCAGTATCGCATTCTGTCAGGAAGTCGGCCTCGATTACGTTAGCGCCTCACCATACCGCGTGCCGATCGCACGGCTCGCAGCGGCGCAATCGGCGCTGAAGTAAGCGGTTTCCTACCGCCTGCCGGTAAGCGTAACGATCTCGAACGTCTCGGAGACTTTGCCGTCTTCGTCGGCTTGTTCGAGAAAAGCGGTGCGAGCGCGTTCACGTGCGGCTTTTCCGAGAGGCGGGGCGGCGTTCGCAAGTGCACCGCCCATAGCTTGCTCGCGAAGATCAGCGACCAGCCTGTCCATCGCGGAGTAGCGCACAGTTAAAGCGTGGCTGTCCACCACGGGGTCTTTCCAACCGGCACGTTGCAAGAGCTGCGGGCAGGATCGTGGATCGACCAGCGGGTGCATGCGAGCAGCGGGTCTATCGGGTTCGGCGGCGATCATGGCTTGGCGCAGTTTCAGGAGGCTCAGACCGCCGATGAAGGTTGCGACTGCGAGGCCACCCGGCTTGAGCAATGCGCGCATCTGGATCAGCGCGCCAGGCAGGTCGTTCACAGTGTCGAGGCTGTTGATGCTGATGACGAGATCAAAACTGGCTTCGGTGAATGGCACGGGATCATCAAAGTCCCGACCCTCAACATAGGAGAACTCAGCGGAATTCTCCCAAGGTCCTTCGGCGACTAGAAAATCTCCGAACCCTTCGATTAGAACATCACCGCCGCTTTGTCTGACAAAAGCCAAGCGGTCGTGAATGTCATTGGCCATCTCCTCGAGCAGAAAGATCGCGCCATTCTGCGAATTCAGAAGGTGCGAGGCACGCTGATGCCGCAGCCGTTTGCGTTGTTTGGAGAAGATCGTGGGTGGCTTTCTGTCCATCAAGGTCCCCTGCCGCGCTTGCCTACACGGTGCAAGCTATGAGACACGTTTGGACATGAATTGGGGAGCGTATCTTGCCGAAGGGCTCAGACCGGTCGTTGACTTGGTCTACCCACCACGTTGCCCCCTTTGCGGCGATGCCGTGGCTGAGCAGAGCGGTCTGTGCGTCGACTGTTTCGGTGAACTGGAAGCTCCGGGCGAGCCTTCTTGCTCCACATGCTTCATGCCGATGGCGGCGGGAAAAGAGCGAGGGGAGGGACAATGCATCGCATGCGAACTTGATCCACCACAGCACGCTGGCGTGGTTGCCGCGACGATCTACAACGATGCCTCCCGCAAGCTTATCTTGTCATTCAAGCATGGTGGAAAGATTGCGCTATCGAAGCTGCTCGGGCGATTGTTGGCCGCGCGGATTGAGCCGCAGGACAATGAACCTCTCCTCATCCCCGTCCCCCTTCATCGGTGGCGCTTGTGGGGAAGGGGCTACAATCAATCGGCTCTCCTCGCGCGAGAGCTGGAGCGGAACGGAAAGGGTCGATTATTGGTCGACGGCCTGGTTCGCACAAAGCAAACGCCGAGCCTTGGCGGCTTGGGCCGCGAGGCACGCAAGAAGGTCTTGCGTGGTGCGATCGAAGCACGGCGAAGCCGAATTTTGTCGATCAAAGGGCAGGAGGTGATCTTGGTGGATGATGTGCTGACCAGCGGAGCGACCAGCGATGCCTGCGTTTCCGCATTGATTAGTGCTGGTGCCTCGTCAGTGCGCATCGCTTGCTTTGCAACAGTGGTGAATGGGGCGGGTAAACAAACAGCAGCGGTAAGCGAGAAGTTTACACTGCAAAACGAAACGCCCGAGGTCATAAAGACCCCGGGCGCCACGTGACGAAACGATTGTGATCCGCTCTTAAGAGCTCAGACAGCGACCCCCTAACTTCGCCATCAGGATCTAATCCCTCATCTTAAACCGGCTTCGCCAACACCCCGCTGTCAGCTTGAAACCAGTTACCCCCTGAACGCTGGCGCTTGCGCACCGAAGTTCGGTTGACGAGTTGTTACCAACGCGTGACAGCGTTCTTCCAAACGAAGTCGCTCTCGGGAAGTCGAATCAAGATCGAGATTGGATTTTAGAAAGCGTCTGTGGTTATCGTGCAACAAATGGTCGCTGCTCAGCACCCGTTCGTCGGAAAATGCGCCATTCTGGAACGCCAGTTGGAAGGAAATGACAATGGACGCACTGTCCAAACGCGAACACGAGCACGGAACGGAGCTTGCGCCGAAATATGATGCCAATGGGCTCATCTCGGCCGTCGTGCTTGATTCGGCGAGCAAGGAAGTCCTGGTCGTTGCTTTCATGAATGAAGAAGCCTTGGCGAATACCCTTAACACGGGGCGCGTGCATTTCTGGTCACGCTCCCGGCAATCGCTTTGGATGAAAGGCGAAACGTCAGGCAATGTTCTCGAGGTCGAAGATGTGCTGATCGATTGCGACCAAGATGCCTTGGTTGTTTATGCCAAACCCCACGGCCCGACCTGTCACACTGGTGCGAGAAGTTGTTTTTACCGACGGGTCGAGAATGGCGAGGGCGGAAAGCCGTCGCTCGCGCTCATCTCCCGTTAAGGTCAAGGGTTGACGCTCACGTAAAGGTAAGGTAGTCAAAGAGCATGGCTACCGCACAAGCAGCTTCGTCCGATTCTTCCAATCCGCCGCAGGATCAGCGTCACAACGGCGCGCATCTTGACCGGCCAGACGAGCAGGAGCGCGAGCAGTTTTCAATCTCTGACCTCACATCGGAATTTGAATGCACCGCACGCGCGTTACGCTTCTACGAGGATGAGGGACTAATCAGCCCGTCGCGGGTTGGTCTGACCCGCGTCTACTCGAAACGCGATCGCGCACGGCTCGCATGGATCATGCGTGCCAAGAATGTCGGGTTTAGCCTGACTGAAATCCGTGAGATGATCGACCTGTACGATCTCGATGATGGCCGCGTGGAACAGCGCCGCGTTACCATCGAGAGATGTCGTGCCCATATCGCGAAGCTTAAGCGCCAACGCGACGACATCGACTCATCCATTCAGGAACTCACCGAGTTTGTTGCTGAAATCGAGAAACTCGACCTGGGCTAAGGCCCGTAAGAATACCTTACGCAATCAACGCACACCAAAGGGATCAAGTGATGCCAACTTATACCGCTCCTACTCGTGACACCCGCTTCCTTCTCAACGAAATGCTGGATCTCGCCAGCTACGGCAATCTGCCGGGCTTCGAGAATGCAACGCAGGACATGATCGATACGATCGTCAATGAGGCAGGCAAGTTCACATCGGAAGTTCTGGCCCCGATCAACCAGATCGGTGATGAGCAGGGCTGCACGCGTCACGATGATGCGTCGGTGACCACGCCGGACGGTTTCAAAGAAGCGTATCAGGCTTACACCGAAGCGGGTTGGGGTACCCTTTCTCAACCGGAAGAGTTTGGCGGTCAGGGCCTCCCGCACACACTGGGCATGGTGCTTGAAGAGTACACTGCTTCGGCGAACCAGGCCTTCGGTATGTATCCTGGCCTCACCAACGGTGCGATCGCCGCGATTCTGAACGCAGGCACGCAGGAGCAGAAAGAGACCTACGCGCCGAAGATGATTTCGGGCGAGTGGTCGGGCACCATGAACCTGACCGAGCCGCACTGTGGCACCGATCTGGGCATGATCCGTACCAAGGCTGAACCGCAGGCTGATGGCTCGTACAAGATCACCGGCACCAAGATCTTCATCTCTGCTGGCGAGCACGACCTCACCAGTAACATCATCCACTTGGTTCTGGCGAAGACGCCGGGCGCTCCAGACAGCTCAAAGGGCATCTCGCTCTTCATCGTTCCCAAGTTCATCCTCGACGAAAATGGTGAACCAGGTGAGCGCAACGGCGTGTCATGCGGTTCGATCGAGAAGAAGATGGGCATCCATGGCAACGCCACTTGCGTGCTGAACTATGACGAAGCCACCGGCTACATGATCGGCGAAGAGAACAAAGGTCTCGCCGCAATGTTCGTGATGATGAACGCAGCGCGTCTGGGTGTAGGTCTTCAGGGTTTGGCACAGGCTGAGGTCAGCTATCAAAACGCTGTCACCTATGCTCTGGATCGTCGTCAGGGTCGTGCACTTTCTGGACCGGCCGAGCCCGAAGCGAAGGCCGATCCGATCTTTGTCCACCCTGATGTCCGCCGCATGCTGATGGACGCCAAGGTCTTCAACGAGGGCATGCGCGCGCTGTGCATGTGGGGTGCTTTGCAAGTCGACCTGACTCACAAGGCGCAGACCGAAGAAGAACGTCAGCTGGCTGACGATCTGATTGGCCTGATGACCCCGGTCATCAAAGGCTACGGCACCGACAAGGGCTATGACATCGCCAACAACATGCAGCAGGTTTATGGCGGCCACGGCTATGTCAGCGAGTGGGGCATGGAACAGTTCGTGCGCGATAGCCGTATCGCCATGATCTACGAAGGCACCAACGGTGTGCAAGCAATGGACCTTTGTGGTCGTAAGCTCGCATCGAAGGGCGGCCGCGCCGTTCAAGCATTTTTCGCAATGATTGACGAAGAGATCGCAGCAGCAAAGGAAAACGAGGCACTCGCTGATTTCGCCACCAAGCTTGAGAAGGCTCTGGCTGAGCAGAAGCAGGCGACCATGTGGTTCATGCAGAACGCGATGGCGAACCCGAACCACCTCGGCGCGGGCGCTCACCACTACATGCACATCATGGGCATCGTGACGCTGGGTCTGTTTTGGTTGAAGATGGCGAAGGTTGCCGACGCTGCTTTGGCCGCCGGCACCGAAGACAAGGCTTTCTACGAAGCCAAAATGACTTCGGCGGCTTACTATGCCGAGCGTTTCCTCCCAGACGCAGGCGCACTGCGTCGCAAGCTGGAAGCTGGCAGCGAGAATATGATGGCTCTGCCGGAAGAAGCATTTGCTACCGCCGCCTAAGCGAAGCGAAGACAGAGATTGAAAGGGCTCGGACCAATGGTTCGGGCCCTTTTCTGTTACAGAACCTCGTTCTCGGCTTTTGCGTACGCGGTTTCCCAATCGGTGAGGTTGTCTTTGGCTTCCTGCACAAAGTGGCTGCGACGGACATAACCCATCAGTGCAGCCGCCATTGTTTTGCCGGGCTGCTTCAGCGGTCGCTCGACCTGACACAGCAGAACGATCCGTGTCTCATCCGTCTCGTTCTTCACCTCATGCTCGTAAGTGTCATCGAACATGAGCCACTTACCTTCTTCCCAGTGAAGCCTCTGATCCTCGACCCGCATCCAAAGCCCGCTGCGATTTTTGGGCACGACAAGACCAAGATGCGCGGTGATGAAGGCCTTGGTCACTCCGCGGTGCGGCGTGATTGCCGAGCCGGGCGCGAGGATTGAGAAAAATGCCGAGTTCAGTCCGGGAATCTTACTGACCAGCTCCGCTGTCCGCGGGGCACGCGCGATGTTCTCTTCCTGACGGTGACCATAACCGATCAAGAAGAAACTGCGCCATGCATTGTCTTTGACGATGCCAGCATGGTCAGGAGAGATTTCGCGCAGGGGAGGGATGGCGTCACGATGCTGGTAAATGGCGAGCGCTTCGTCCCGGATCGCCTCCCAATTGCTCGCCAATTCGGCCGTCCAATGAAAGTCACCCGCGTCGAGCACGGGAGCATTCGAGATCAGCGATGATTTTGCGATGGAGTTATTAACGCGGTGCCGCTGTCGCTTGAGAAAGCGATAATGCAGAGGCCGTCCGGGATCATTGGACAGCAAACCGAAACCATTGGACCAACCCATTCTCGCCTCCGCCGAGAAAAACAGTAATGAACGACCCTTTTGGTTTTGGGGCCTAATAGGATGCGGACTGACCGGCTGTCCAGCTAAGCGCCAGCAACCATCGACAGGTGGTATTGTGAGGCGGACTAACCGCTTGGCTGGACTTGGTTATTCGACGGGCAGGAATTCTGGCACCGAAAGGTAGCGCTCGCCAGTATCGTAGTTAAAGCCCAGAACCCGGCTTCCGGTGTCCAGATCAGGTAGTTTTTTCGCGATTGCCGCGAGAGTGGCGCCCGACGAAATTCCGATCAGCATCCCTTCTTCAGTGGCGGCACGGCGCGCCATTTCCTTGGCGTCATCCGCATTGACCTGTACCGCGCCATCGATGGCGTTGGTGTGGAGGTTGTCCGGAATAAAACCGGCACCGATGCCCTGGATGGGGTGTGGGCCGGGCTGACCGCCATTGATGACGGGCGAAAGCTCCGGCTCCACCGCGTAGGCCTTGAAGCCCGACCAGTGCTTTTTGAGCTCTTCCGCGCAGCCGGTGAGGTGACCACCCGTGCCAACGCCGGTGATCATTACGTCGACTGGATTGTCGGCAAAGTCGGAGAGAATTTCCTGCGCTGTAGTTCTTGCGTGAACCGCAGGGTTTGAGGGGTTCTCAAACTGGCTTGGCATCCACGCGCCGTCGGTGGTTTCGACAATCTCGGTCGCGCGTGCAATTGCACCCTTCATGCCCTTTTCCTTCGGGGTCAGATCAAACGTCGCGCCATAGGCGAGCATCAGACGGCGGCGCTCGATGGACATGCTTTCGGGCATGACCAGCACCAGCTTGTAGCCCTTGACCGCGGCGACCATGGCAAGACCGATTCCCGTGTTGCCGCTGGTTGGTTCAACGATGGTGCCACCCGGAGCGAGCTTGCCAGCTTCTTCCGCAGCCTCGACCATAGCAAGGGCGATGCGGTCTTTGATCGAGCCGCCAGGATTGGAGCGCTCTGATTTCAGCCAAACCTCATGATCGGGGAACAGGCGGGAAAGCCGGATATGCGGCGTGTTACCGATGGTTTCGAGAATGTTTGCAGCTTTCATGTCATGCCTCCTGCGGCGCTTGGCCTTGTCTTGTTGGCTCATCTTCTAGCAAATTTTCGGGCGGATCGAAGGTTTTCGTTGTCCGCAATACGGGGAATATTCGGCTCCAGAGCAATACGGTTACAATCGCGCCTGCACCGCCAGCGACAATCGCGGCAACCGGACCGACCAGAAACGCGAAGGCTCCAGAAAAGGCATCACCGCCTTCATTTGACGCACTGATTGTCATCATGCTGACAGAGGATACCCGCCCGCGTTTGTCATCTGGAGTGTGGAGCTGGATTAGCGACTGACGGACATAGACGCTGAACATATCGGCCGATCCGATGACAAACAGCATGGCGAGGCTGAGCAAGAAGTTGGTCGACAGACCGAAGGCAATCGTGGCGACGCCAAAGACGGCCACAGCCCACAGCATCTTCGGCCCAACATTGGTTCTGATTGGTCGGAATGAAAAATAGGCGCCCGTAAGGGCAGCACCAATTCCCGGCGCCATGGCAAGCTGCGCCAACCCATCAGCGCCGACGTCCAGGATATCCCGCGCGAAAACTGGCAAGAGTGCATTGGCACCCGCAAGGAAGACAGCGAACAGGTCGAGCGTGATCGCCCCCAGAACCATCTTGTTCTGTCCCACGTAGCGCAGCCCATCGACAATGGCGCCAATGGGACGCTGATCCTTGCGCATGGCAGGCTGCGGCACTTTGCCAACTAAGGCGAGACACATGAAGCCGAGGGTAAAGAGGCCTCCCGCTGTGATGTAGGGCAGTGCAGGCGTTAGCGAATAAAGGTATCCACCCATCGCGGCACCGAGGATTGAGCCCATCTGCCACGCCACTGTAGAGATTGCGATGGTGGTCGGCAGCAGCACCTTCGGCACAAGATTCGGCGACAAAGCCGATAGAGCAGGGCCGGCGAAGCCTCGTGCGATCCCTATAAGCACGGCGACAGCGAACAGGATTGGAAGCGAGATCGTGCCCGCATAGGTGAACCAACCGAGTATGCCCGCACAGAAAAGTTGGAGCAGGATAGTCAGCAGACCGATTGTGCGACGATCAAATCGGTCTGCTGCTAGTCCGGTGAATGGGGTCAGGATGAACAGCGGCAAGAATTGCAGGAGGCCGATAAGAGCCAATTGTCCCGAGGCTTCGGCAATGCTCATCCCGCCATCCCGCGCGAGATTGTAAGCCTGCCAGCCAATGATCAGGGTCATGGCGTATTGGCCCAAAGTCATCGCGAAGCGCGACGTCAGATAGACCCGGAAGTTATGAACCTGAAGGGGATGGGTAGGGGCAACAACGGTATTCACCCGCGCGCCATGGCAGGCCCAATGGCCTATGCCAAGACAGTGCTTCTATTCAGTTGTAAGCTGTGGCTTTCGCTTCAGCGGTTGCGGCGAAGACGCGGATTGGGCTGGATTGCATCGATCATGGTCATGAAATCGTCGAGACGAATGATACGCTCGAATTGGAAGCCAGCGCGTTCGTCACGCGTCCAGATCACATAAGCTTCGATGCGGCCCACCACCGGCAGTCGGATAATGACTCGATCACCGCGGTTCAGCTTCTCAGCATCGTCAACCATGAAGCCATGGGCAGAGAGATTGCAAACATGGAGGTTCAAGTCTCCATGCTGAAAGTGCTCAACGATCACCGGAAAATCGACCGGGTGGCGCGCTGCACGACGCAGATCGGTGACGCTTAGGTTTGCTCCAGCTGACACAGTCCGTAACCCTCCTTGGCTTTGACGGGACCTATGCCTAATGGAACGAAAAGGCTGACATTTGGTAAAGGCCGTCGACCAGACGGTTATTGTAAGGGTCAGCTTGTGATGAGCGCATGCTTCTTTTTGCCGAGGCTAAGCTTGATGCTCTCACCGCCAACAGTCACGACATGGCCGGGGTCTTTGACCGGTTCACCGTCCAGCTTGACGGCGCCTTCAGCAAGCTTGCGTTTGGCTTCGCCATTGGATGCAGTGAAACCGAGCTCGGTAAGCACCTGACCAATGCGCATGCCCTCGGCGCCGACGGAAAGAGTCGGTAGATCATCACCGGCACCACCGCCAGCGAACGTCTCGAGCGCTGTGGCCGCTGCCGCATGAGCGGCTTCTTCACCGCGCACCAGTATTGTGACCTCGTTGGCAAGGACCTCTTTTGCCGCGTTAATGTCCGCGCCTTCGAGCGCTTCAAGCCGGGCAATTTCATCAAGCGGAAGATCGGTGAACAGTTTGAGGAACCGTCCAACGTCGCGGTCATCCGTGTTGCGCCAATATTGCCAGAAATCATACGCGGGCAGCTGATCTTCGTTCAGCCACACGGCTCCTGCAGCGGTTTTGCCCATTTTCGCACCGTCGGCTGTGGTAAGCAGCGGGGTGGTTAGGCCGAACAGGTCGCGGCCTTCCATTCGGCGGCCCAGCTCCATGCCATTGACGATATTGCCCCACTGATCGGACCCGCCCATCTGAAGCCGGCAATCATAACGGCGCGCAAGCTCGAGGAAGTCGAAGGCCTGCAGGATCATGTAATTGAATTCGAGGAATGTGAGCGGCTGTTCGCGATCAAGACGCAATCGAACCGAGTCAAATGTCAGCATCCGGTTGATCGTGAAGTGCGGGCCAACATCGCGCAGCATGTCGATGTAACCCAGCTGCGAAAGCCACTCATCGTTGTTGACCATCACCGCATCGGTCGGACCATCACCGAAAGTCAGCAGCCGCTCGAACACGGTACGAATAGTCGCGATGTTCTCGTCGATCAGTTCAGGCGTCAGAAGTTTACGGCTTTCATCCTTTCCGGAAGGGTCGCCGATCTTTGTGGTGCCGCCGCCCATGACCACGATGGGCTTATGCCCGGCCTGTTGAAGCCGCCGCAGCATCATGATTTGCACAAGGCTGCCGACATGCAGGCTCGGCGCGGTCGCATCGAAGCCAATATACCCGGGCACGACCGATTTTGCGGCAAGCTGATCGAGCGCGCCGGGGTCTGTCACCTGGTGGATGTAGCCGCGTTCTTCAAGCAGTCGCAGCAGATCGGATTCGTATGCTTCACTCATAACGCGCTGCGCTTAACAGCGCTTTGGGTGAGGGGAAGTGACTTGCGGAGCCTGATTGCATTGGCAATAGGGATGGCATGCAACCGCTTATGCTTCACCGGACCTGTGATCTGGGACCGATCCGCGCTGTTACCGCTGCTCTGAACGCTACTGAATTGGGGTGTGAGGCCGAATTTCGCTTTGAAGGCGAAATCACCCGCATCAAGGTTCCTCAACCGGCACCTTCGGCCCGGACCGACAATCTGTGGCAGACCAGTTGCTTCGAGGTCTTCTGGCAACCTATCGGAGGGAGTTGGTATCGCGAATTCAACTTGTCGCCATCGGGGCGCTGGGCAGCTTACGATTTCGACTCATTTCGTGAAGGGATGCGCGATGCGCCTGTCGACGCGATTTCAGTGTCGTGCTCTCATAACGAGCGGGAATTGATCCTGAAAGCGAGCATTGCCGCCGAGTTACCCGACCCTGCGCAGGTCGCGCTTAATGCCGTTGTCGAACATGCCGATGGCGGAATTCAGTTCTGGGCGCTCGCGTTTCCGCCGGGCAAGCCCGAGTTTCATTCGGAAGCATGTCGCCAGCTCATAATTGAGCGCTAAGCCTCTACCTCTTTGTCACCAAACGGCCCATTGAGCTTCACAATCTCCCGGTTCAGCAGAAACGCAAAACTGACCCAGCAAATATAGGGCACGTTCAGCCAAGCGGCGAGACTGTCGTATCGTGGCAGCACGAGGCATAGCGACAGCACCGAGAGCCACAGGAAGATGTTCTCGAACAACGCCCAATCGGGGCGCTTGATTTTGAAGAACAGTGGGGACCACAGCAGGTGCAGAACGAAGTTCACTGAAAACAGGCCGCCAACGATCAATTGATCGGCGGCAGTCGGTGCAGCTATCCAAGCGCGATAGAAGCTCCACGCAGAGAGCCCGAGAATGACAGTCCATGCGGGACCAAAAAGCCAATCAGGCGGTTGCCAACTGGGTTTCTTCAACTCGCGATACCACTGGCCGATCTCAGTCAGTGCGCCTCCGGCACCACCAAGAATGATAGCCCACGCGGCCGCAATTCCAGCAATCGTCCAATCCATAACCGCTTTATAAGGGGCGAAAGCCCCAAATACCATTGCGTTTGAGCGAAGCCTGTTCCAACTCCGGCGCATGCAATTTGGAATTGATCGACTTCTCGCGGATCCTGATCTGCTGGGTGAACTCAAAGGCAAACGCGTGGCGCTCGTTGCGCATCCTGCCAGCGTAACAGCGGATCTGACGCATAGCCTCGATGCACTCATTGCGGCGGGCGTGAATGTCAGCAGCGCGTTTGGCCCGCAGCATGGGCTTAAGGGCGACAAGCAAGACAACATGGTCGAGACGCAGGACGAGCTCGATCCGACGTACAATATTCCTGTCTTCTCTTTGTACGGTGAGGTGCGCCGTCCGACAGGGCAAATGATGTCGGGTGCGGATGTCTTTCTTTACGATCTTCAAGATCTTGGCTGCCGTATCTACACCTTTGTCACAACGTTGCTCTACCTGTTGGAAGAGGCTGCCAAGCACGGCAAGACAGTGTGGGTCCTGGACCGTCCAAATCCTGCCGGGCGCCCGGTGGAAGGAACGCTCTTAGTGCCGGGGCATGAGAGCTTTGTTGGCGCGGCACCGATGCCGATGCGCCACGGCTTGACGATGGGCGAAATGGGGGACTGGTTTATCGAGCATTTTGGGCTCGACGTGGACTACCGGGTGATCCCCATGGAGGGCTGGGATCCCGACGGAGAGGGCAATGGCTGGCCCACCGATCGCATCTGGATCAATCCGTCGCCCAACGCCGCTAGCGTGAACATGGCCCGTGCCTACGCCGGAACAGTTATGATTGAGGGAGCCACGGTTAGCGAGGGCAGAGGCACCACGCGTCCGTTGGAGGTGCTATTCGGCGCGCCAGACATCGACGCGAAGGCGGTGCTCGCGGAGATGCAAAAGCTCGCACCCGAGTGGCGCCAAGGCGCTGCTTTGCGGGATTGCTGGTTCGAGCCAACCTTCCATAAGCACACAGGAAAGCTCTGCAACGCCTTGATGATTCACGCAGAGGGTCCGCATTATGATCACCATGCTTTCAAACCATGGCGGATGCAGGCGCTTGCGTTTAAAGCGATCCGCAATCTCTACCCAGATTACGAAATCTGGCGCGGGACTGATTTCAAATACGAATACACCGACAACGTGCTCGCCATTGATGTGATCAATGGCGGGCCGTCGTTGCGCGAATGGGTTGATAATCCGAATGCCACGCCGCATGATTTGGATCAGCTGGCCGCGCATGATGAGGCGGCGTGGGTCGCCAGTGTGCGGCAATTGTTGTTGTATTAGGCACTGTTCATGCGAGGCGCATTCGTTCCAATCTTGGTCATGCTTGCGTTGGCAGGCTGCGTGAGCCCTCGTGCCACCCAAACCAAGCTATTGTGGGTCGATGATCGGCCGGTCCCGGTCGCTTATGAAGGTGAGCCGCCTGTTACGGTGACAAGCGGTCGCTACGACACTGATCGGAAGTTTTACTCCCAGAAGTTCCCGAATGCTGGAATCCACTCTGTTACGCCCGTTGATGCGCCGATCTCCAATCACTACTACGCATTTTCTGGCCGCACCGAGAGCCTGCCTGCGACATCCCTTCCGGTAACCTGCCATATTGGACAATCCGGGCGTATCCCCGTCTCGTCATGCATCGCCAAAGATGATCTAAGCGATGATCAGTATTTGACTATGCGTCTTGTGAGGGCTTGGAGCAAAGGGATTGATTTTCCACGATACAACGCGCGCCTTGCCGATGAGCAACCACTTAGCCGACGGGTTGATATGGTATTGGACGTTCCTGAAATTCCGGCACCAAAGGTTGATCTGAATTCGGGGCCCTTGGTGGAGACGTCGCTCATCGATATGCCGCTCAACACCTATGCCGGAAGTCACTATCCTGCCCGCGCGCTGCGAAAAGAGCTTGAGGGTCTAATGACCATCGAGTGTCAAATTCAGATCGATCTCTCAGTTATTTGTCGGCAATTGTCATTCGAGCCTGCCGAAAACGCCTCGGCGTTTCGCAACGCAGAGCGTCGAATTTTCCGTCGCGCTAAGCCAGAGCCGCGGCTGAAAGACGGGACCGACGCCCGCGGCGTGCGCTTTCAGTCAAAACTGCGTTTTGAATTGGGCCAATAGCCGGTCACGCAGAACTGCGCTTGGTTGCATACAAGGGTGAGTGATTGCGGCAGGCCGGAGACTGGGCCTCATTCAATGCCCTTGTTTGCGGCTCAATTCTCGCATGGCATCATCCAACCCATCGAGTGTTAGAGGAAACATGCGGTCGTTGACCAGTTCCTTCAACATCTTGGTCGATTGAGAGTAGCCCCACTGCTTTTCCGGCACGGGGTTCAGCCAAACGGTCGCTGGATAGGTGTTGGTCACGCGCTGCATCCACGTGACGCCCGCTTCTTCGTTCATATGTTCGACGCTGCCGCCTGCGTGCGAGATCTCGTAAGGGCTCATCGCAGCATCACCGACGAAGATCACCTTGTAGTCATGCCCGTATTTGTGGAGCACGTCCCAGGTCTTGGTCCGCTCTTGCCAACGACGTTTGTTGTCCTTCCACACGCCTTCATAGAGGCAGTTGTGGAAGTAGAAAAACTCGAGGTTCTTGAACTCGGCCGTTGCTGCGCTGAACAATTCTTCGACCAGTTTGATGAAGGGATCCATTGACCCGCCAACGTCGAGGAACAGCAGCAGCTTCACCGCATTGCGGCGCTCCGGGCGCATATGGATATCGAGCCAGCCTTGTTTGGCGGTGCCATCAATCGTCGCATCCAGATCGAGCTGGTCAGGATTACCTTCACGAGCAAAGCGGCGGAGGCGACGCAGCGCCATCTTGATGTTGCGCGTGCCAAGTTCTTTCGTGTTGTCGAGATTTTTGAACTCGCGCTTTTCCCAGACCTTGATCGCTTTCTTGTGCCGGCTCTCACCGCCGATACGCACGCCTTCTGGATTGTAGCCTGAATTGCCAAATGGTGAGGTGCCGCCTGTGCCGACCCACTTATTGCCGCCCTCATGGCGCTTTTCCTGCTCTTCGAGGTGCTCCTTGAGCGTCTTCATGATCTCGTCCCAATCGCCGAGTTTCTCGATCTCGGCCATTTCCTCAGGGCTGAGCATCTTTTCAGCGACGGCTTTCAGCCAGTCCTCTGGGATTTCGACCGGATTCTGGCCGTAGTCAGTGAGAATGCCTTTGAAGACTTTGTGAAAAACCTGATCGAACTTGTCGATCAACCCTTCGTCTTTCACGAAAGTGGCGCGGGAGAGATAATAGAACGCCTCTGGCGTCTGCTCGATCACGTCCTTGTCGAGCGCCTCCAGCAGGGTGAGGTGTTCCTTAAAGCTCGCGCCAATTCCCGCGGCGCGCAATTCATCGGTGAAGTTGAAGAACATGTCGGGCCAATACCCCGCGGATCGCAAGCGCGCTAGCCTCCTTCGGAAAAATCCTGACCAGTGGGTATCACTTAACCCTTCGCTAACCATCGCTGTTTAGACGCCTTGCACACATCGGGGGTTCGCATGGAATCTATAAAGATAAACACTGAAACATCGACCGCATTGAGCCAAATTCCGGAGAGCTGCGGCTCTGTGACTGTCGGCTGCAGCGATGTAGCCGGTGTGGTTCAAGCCGTTATCCAATCGTCTGAGCGCCTGCGCGAAGAGCATGAAGCGCTTCAAGGCACGGTGACCGCTCTTGAGGCGGATCAATCCAAAGTTTCCGAAGCAAGTGACGAAGCGCGCCTGCTTTCTGAACGTGCGATCGAGCGATTGGGTGAAGGCACGTCGATGATCCAGTCGTCACTGGCGCAGATCAACTCTTTGCTCGAATTGGTGGATACACTTGGCCAGCATGTCACCAGCTTCTCGGCTGCCATGGAGCAAGTGCGACGCAGCGCCAAAGACATTGAGGACATCGCAGAGACGACAAATATCCTCGCCTTAAACGCCACGATTGAAGCGATGCGCGCTGGGGAAGCAGGCCGCACGTTTGCCGTGGTCGCAAGCGAAGTGAAAGGGCTCGCGAACGATACGCGCAAGGCCACCGTTGAGATTGCGCAAACCATCGACAATCTCGGCGAAGAAGCTGGCGTCATGATCGGGCGGATCGAAGAGGGCGCCCATGCCAGCGGCGAAGCAAAAGCTTCTGTTGCCAGCATTGAAAATACGATCAGCAGCGTTGGTGGTCTGGTTGAAGAAGTGGACCGTCAGAACGATGTGATTGCACGATCAACAGGCACGATCAGCGACCATGTGGGCGCTGTCCAAGAAGTTCTTTCCAGTTTTGACGAAGCTGCGATCCGCAACGAAGGTCACCTCCAAGGTGCGCAGGTCAAAATGGAAGAGCTAGAACTCACCGCCAGCGAGATGTTTGATCGCATCGTCCACGCAGGCCTGAGCCCGCAAGACAGCCTGATGGTCGAGCATGCTCAGAAGTTCGCAAAGCAAATCTGCGAGTTTGCTGAAAAGGCCGTTGAAGCCGGCGATCTGCGCGAAGATTGGCTGTTCGATCACGATTACCGTCCAATTGCTGGCAGCAATCCGCAACGTTTTTCAACAGGACTGTCGGATTGGGCTGACAAGCATTGGCAGCCATTGCTGGATCAGGCCAAGGCCGACGGGCAGGGCATTAGCGCTGCTGCCTGCACCGATATCAATGGCTTCCTGCCAACCCACATCAGCGAGATGTCGCGCGCGCCCACCGGTGATTTGGCGCATGACACGAAATACTGCCGTAATGGGCGTATCTTGTTCGATCCTCAGGACAAAAAGGCCAAGTCGAGCACCGCACCCTACATGATGGCAGTCTATCGTCAGGAGGGCGACGGCAAGAACTATGTGGTCGTTCGCAACATTTTTGTACCGATGTACATCAATGGCAAGCGCTGGGGCGACTTTGAACTTGCATACAGCATCTAGTTTCGGCCTGCTTCTCAGCACCTATTGGGCACTCAACTTGCTGTAAGCTGCTTTTCTGCATATCCTGCCCGCCATAGCTGGTAAACGGGGGGCGTTGTGCGGGCTAATGGGACACTCGTAATCGTAGGAGCGGGAGCGGCCTTGCTCATGGCCGGGTGCGTGCCCGCCACTGACAGCGCTCAGAACGAAGCGGGAAACAGCCTCGCGACCCACAAGCCATTCTTTCTGACTTCTCCAGAAACGGTCATTCCCCCACCTCCGACCAAAACGCTGGCCGAGGTCTTTCACAACGGCATCGTGATCGTTGTCAGCAAACCATCCCAGACGATGCATGTTTTCAGTCGCGGCAATTTGTGGCGAACCTCACCGGTATCCAAGGGCAAACGGGGGAAGGAAACGCCGTCGGGTTTGTACGCGATCCTGCAAAAGCGCGAAGAGCACTATTCAAACCTTTATGATGGAGCCCCGATGCCATTCATGCAGCGGCTTACGTGGGATGGGATTGCGCTGCATGCTGGCGCTCTTCCGGGCTATCCCGCATCAAATGGCTGTGTCCGCATCCCGAAAGACTTCGCGAGCGACCTGTTCGCGGTCACCTCTTACGGCAACACGGCAGTGATAATCTCTGACCAGCCATTGCCCACTGCGTTCAGCGCACTTGCGCTTGCACGGAACAATGAGACTACGGTGCCCATTCATCCAAGTGTGCTGAGGCGGTATTGAGTGGCGCTAGTCTGCTGACGTGATGCGGGTTGCCGTGCCGAAGGCCGCAAGCAATAGCCCGATCGCCGATGTCGCCAGGAGCATTGCGAGCGACATAACGTAGCCGCCCATCATTCTAGCATCGCGACCGGCATCGACGCCGTCAGCGATGTTACCAGCAAGCGACATCCAGACCATGCCTGCGGTGAATGCCCAACCGGCAATAAGCGTTACGTTACCGAAGCGCCTTCCGGAAATCGACCACGCTCCGCCAAGCACCAACATCGCCGCAGCCACGAAGTCGACGAGCCACCACGGCCACCACTGCCAATCGCCCCAGTTTGCCTGAACCTCTCCCAAGGCGAGTAGAACGCCTGTCAGGACAGCGAGAATGGCTGAAATGCGGAGCAATGGTGTGATTTAAGTTGGGTTGCGGCGAGCCATAAAGGCGAGGCGTTCGAACATCATCACATCCTGCTCGTTCTTGAGCAGCGCGCCGTGCAATGGCGGGATGGCGTTGTTCGGGTTGCTGTCTTGCAGGGTCTCGAGCGGCATGTCTTCATTCATCAACAGCTTGAGCCAATCGAGCAGCTCGCTGGTGCTTGGCTTCTTCTTCAGGCCGGGCACTTCACGCAGCTCATAGAAGATATCCATCGCCTTTTTGACCAGCGTCTTCTGAATGTCGGGGAAGTGGACATCGATGATTTCCTGCATCGTGTCGCGGTCCGGGAACTTGATGTAGTGGAAGAAGCACCGGCGCAGGAACGCATCAGGCAGTTCCTTTTCGTTGTTCGAGGTGATGACAACGATGGGGCGCTCTTTGGCTTCCACGCGCTCCTGGGTTTCGTACACATCGAAGCTCATACGATCGAGCTCTTGCAGAAGGTCGTTCGGGAACTCGATGTCCGCCTTGTCGATCTCGTCGATCAGAAGAACTGGGAGCTCGGGCGAAGTGAAAGCTTCCCAAAGCTTACCCTTCTTGATGTAGTTGCGGATGTCGTGAACCCGCTCTTCACCCAGCTGACCGTCGCGAAGGCGAGCCACAGCATCATATTCATAAAGGCCCTGTTGTGCCTTGGTCGAAGACTTGATGTTCCATTCGATCAATGGCGCACCCATCGCCTTGGCGACTTCATGGGCGAGCACGGTCTTGCCCGTTCCCGGCTCACCTTTGACCAGCAGTGGGCGGCGAAGAGTAGCCGCGGCGTTGACCGCAACCTTCAGATCTTCGGTTGCGATGTAGTTGCTGGTGCCTTCAAAACGGGTGGGCTGCGCCATGGGGGCTCCTGATTGGTCTGGAATAGAAACTGATTTATCGGTGCGCAGCGTTAGGGCGGCGAACCGCATCGTGCAAGAGGACATTCCCCGAGCTGCTCGTAACCTTTGCTTCGGTGCTGCGAACCAGCCGTGTTAGGCAGGCAGAAGGAGGACAGCGATGCCAAGCGAAACGATCACCATAGATAACGGCGCGCATGCGCTATCGGGTTCACTCGAGCTGCCAACCGGGTTGGTTCGTGGTGCCGCCGTCTTCGCGCACTGCTTTACCTGCACCAAGCAGAGCAGGGCCGCGATCAGTGTTTCGCGCGCTCTGGCCGCCCAGGGCATCGCAACTGTGCGTTTCGACTTCACGGGTTTGGGCGGTAGCGATGGAGAATTCGGAGAGGCTGGCTTTACCGCTGATATCGGAGACTTGGTTGCGATCAGCCGCGCGATGCAAGACCGGTTTGGGCAAAAGTTGCTGCTGGTCGGTCACAGTTTGGGCGGCGCGGCGGTGCTCGCTGCGGCAAGTGAACTTGGCGCGGAGACCGTCGCGTCGGTGGCTACGATTGGTGCACCGTCTGATGTTCCTCATGTGCTGCACAATATTGAGGGCGATATTGAGCAGATTGAACGGGACGGGCAGGGCGAAGTTACCATTGGTGGTCGGCCATTCCTTCTTGGAAAGACGTTTCTTGAAAACACCCGGTCGGTTGACCTGCTGGAATTGGTGAAGGGCCTGCGCGTGCCATTCCTTGCCATGCACTCGCCAACCGACACGATTGTGGGGATCGAACACGCCAGCGCTCTCTTTGACGCGGCATTCCATCCAAAGAGTTTTGTGAGCTTAGCCGGTGCTGATCATTTGCTGACACAATCCGAAGATGCATCATTCGCTGCTGGAGTAATCGCCAACTGGGCGACGCGATATTTGCCTATGCGCGAGGGCTGGCCGATGCCGGACGAAGGTGTCGTAGTCCAAACCGGCAATGGCAAATTTGGAACTGAGGTACACACCACGTCGCATAACTTCGTTGCGGACGAACCTTTGAGCTTCGGCGGCGATGACACGGGGCCGACGCCTTATGACCTGCTGCTTTCCGCGCTGGGCACATGCACCGCAATGACGATGAAGATGTATGCCGATCGGAAGAAATGGCCGTTCGAGGGTACGCGGATTCATCTCACTCATCAGCGCAACCACGCCGAGGACTGCGGGCACACATTGTCGGCCGAGGAGGAGGGCATGCCTGCTCAGGCATTGCATCGCGATATAGAGATTTTGGGCAGCGAGCTTTCAGACGATCAGCGCAAAAGGCTCATCGAGATTGCGGACAAATGCCCAGTTCACCGCACGCTGGAAGGGCACCTGCACATCCACACGCATGAAGTTGTGCAGGGTTTGTCGGGTTAGCGCGGCAAAGACAGAATCCGCTGAGCAATCAGCTCCAGCTTGCTGTTGTCCAATGTGGCTTCCGGGTTGTTCCAACCGAGCGAGAGGACGTAGTGTTTGCCGCTCACATCTTCGAGCATCCATGTGAGATTTAGAACACCGGGTTCGGATCCGCCTTTATAGCCGACATACGACCACCCTTTCCGGGCACTTGGCGTAATACTCTTGTTGATCGAGAGAATATCCCACGTCGTTTCATCTGCGAATGTGCCCAAGTGCTTGAAGAGGTTTGCGAGGTCAGCCCCACTTGCGAACCACTCAATATCGAGAGCGAACGGGCCATCGGCAAACGCTGCATTGATCGCTTCTTGGTCAACGCGGGTGTTTTCAATTTCGGCCAGAATGTCCGAGCGTTCGATCTTGTCTCCATTGCGATAAGCCTCGACACGTTCCTTTGGGCCACCTTTCAATTGGAACAACTGACGGGTCGTCAAGAATGGTGAATTCAGACTGATCTGGGAATGGCCGCTCGCCAGCAGCATAGCCTTCAATCGGTCATGGCCGACAACCTTCATCAATTGATCGGTAGCGGTGTTGTCGCTGATCGAGATCATCATGCTCGCCAGCGTATGAAGGGTCACTGGCGCACCATCCGGCCAATCCTGCATCTGCCCGCTGGGAAAGCTCTTAACATCAAGGGCAACCACATCATCCCACTTGCGATGACCCCGCTCGATGTCTTGAGATAGGGCGGCGAGCACATAGAGCTTGAACGTGGATCCGATGGCCAATTGTTTGTCGGCATTGATTGATAGAACAGGATCGCTGTCATCCAGACGGGTGAAGTAAGCGCTCACTTCACCAGGGAGTTCGGCCAGATCGGATTCGATCTTTTCAATCGTGTCATTGATTGGCTCGAGCGAAGTAAATCTCAGCCCGACGATTTTGTTTTCCTGTTCCGGGTCAATCGCGATTTGCCCTCGCGCAATGCCGCGTTCGAGGCGGATAATCAGCGATGACTGGTTCGCCGAAGGATTGGACAGCTCTTCAACCGCTAGAGCAGCACCAAAATTGTCTGTGATTTGAGCTGACAATGCGTCCAGTTGCGTGGGCGAAACCGCTTGAAGAAAGCGTTCGGAAAATACCTCATCGTATTCTCCCTCAAGCTCTTGGTTCAAGAGATCAACCACTTGAGAAGCGCGTGCCTCAAGCGCAGGTTCGGCCTGCGAGTCGGAAGCGTTCGGTTCCGTCTCATTGGGTGTTTGGGCATGCAGGGGAAGGGCCACAGACAGGCTTACGGCAAGGAGAATACGAGAAATCATTGCTTTGCCTCTCTGGATCCTAATTGGAGTAAGGAGCTACAAGCGAGCGCTTGTCCCAATACATATGAGCGCAAACTGAATCAGCATCGCGACAGCTGTAGCGGTCTGCCATCCCGTACCCGCCGAACGGATCCCGCGGTCCCATGACCAGGCGTAGATTATTCCGCTTGAAAGTGCGGCAAGGCCGATTGTGAACCAGCCGCTCTTGTTGATCAGAACGAAGAAGATCGTCGAGATGACGACAGTCTGGATTATGATCGCAGCGGCAAACCACGCGATTGGTATCGGGCGATATTGCGTGTCCGGGATGTACCAATCGGGCAGGGCGCTATCAGGTCGAGAAATCCGCCGATCACCCGCCATGATATCCTCTTCGCGCGGGTCGGGGTATTTTGGATCGTCCGGATCAGGCATCAATCATATCGCGGTCCATTTCGCCCGCGCGGTTTTGTATGAAATTGAATCGGTGTTCCGGGTTGCGGCCCATCAGTTCGTCGACCAGCCGCGCAACGCCTGCGCGGTCCTCGAATTCCTGGGGGAGGGTGATGCGAACCAGCGAACGAGTATCTGGGTTCATGGTCGTTTCGCGCAGCTGCTGCGGGTTCATTTCGCCCAGACCCTTAAAGCGGCCGACTTCGACCTTTTTCCCTTTGAAGACCGTGGCTTCCAGCTCGGCTCGGTGAGCATCGTCTCGCGCGTAGCGGCTCTCTTTCCCAGCGGTTAGGCGATAGAGCGGAGGCTGGGCGAGGAAGAGGTGACCCTTGCGAACCACGTCGGGCATTTCTTGGAAGAAGAACGTCATCAGGAGCGTCGCGATGTGCGCGCCGTCAACGTCCGCGTCAGTCATAATGATTATCCGGTCGTAACGCAGGTTTTCCGCATCACAGTCTTTGCGCGTTCCGCAGCCGAGCGCGAGCGAGAGGTCGGCAATCTCGGAGTTTGCGCGGATCTTGTCAGCCGTTGCGCTGGCCACATTGAGGATCTTGCCTCGAATGGGAAGGATCGCTTGTGTCTTGCGGTCTCGAGCCTGTTTGGCACTGCCACCCGCCGAGTCCCCTTCGACGATGAAAAGCTCGGTTTCGCGGTCTCCTTCCCCAGAACAATCGGTGAGTTTTCCGGGCAGGCGCAGCTTCTTCGCATTGGTCGCAGTCTTCCGCTTGATTTCGCGTTCCTGCTTGCGGCGCATGCGCTCTTCCATGCGGTCCATCACCTCGCCCAGAAGCGCTTTGCCGCGCTCCATATTGTCGGTGAGGAAGTGGTCGAAGTGGTCGCGAACTGCATTCTCGACAAGGCGCGAAGCCTCGGGAGAAGTCAGCCGGTCTTTGGTCTGCGACTGGAACTGCGGATCGCGAATGAAGACGCTGAGCATGATCTCCGCGCCGGTCATCACATCATCGGCAGTGATGTCCTTTGCCTTCTTGGCTCCGGTCAATTCGCCAAACGCGCGCAGCCCTTTGGTCAGCGCCGCACGAACACCCTGCTCGTGCGTGCCACCATCGGGGGTGGGGACGGTGTTACAGTACCAGCTGGTCGACCCATCGGAGTATAGCGGCCAAGCGACCGCCCATTCCACCTTACCCTGCGACTGGCCCGCCTCGTTCTCGGGAAACTCCTGAGTGCCGGTGAAGGGCTGCGCGGTCACGCATTCGCGCTGACCGATTTGTTCAGAAAGGTGATCGGCAAGGCCGCCGGGGAATTTGAATGTCGCTTCTTCCGGCACATCCTCGCTCGCGAGAGACGGTGCGCATTTCCAGCGGATTTCGACGCCTGCGAAGAGATAGGCCTTGGAGCGCGCAAGCTTGAACAGACGATGCGGTTTGAACTTGCGGTCGCCAAAGATCTCGGTGTCGGGAACGAAGCTTACAGTGGTTCCGCGCCGATTGGGCGCTGCGCCCACGGTCTCAAGCTTGCCCAGCGTTTGTCCTTTGCCAAACTCTTGCGCGAACAGCTTCTTGTCACGCGCGACTTCGACGCGTGTGTGTGAGGAGAGCGCATTGACCACGCTAACGCCCACACCGTGCAGACCTCCCGATGTGGCATAGGCCTTGCCCGAGAACTTGCCGCCTGAGTGCAGGGTGGAAAGGATCACTTCCAGCGTCGACTTACCCGGAAACTTCGGGTGCTCATCGACCGGAATACCGCGGCCATTGTCCGAAATGCTCAGCCGGTTGCCTTCGTCAAGGCGCATTTCGATGCGGTTGGCATGGCCAGCCACCGCTTCGTCCATCGAGTTGTCGAGAACTTCGGCAGCGAGGTGGTGCAGCGCGCGATCATCGGTGCCACCGATATACATGCCGGGACGCCGACGAACCGGCTCCAGACCCTCAAGCACCTCAATCGAGGATGAATCGTAGTTTCCGCTGGAGGCGGGGGCGTTCTCAAACAGATCGTCGGACATGTATTTGATATAGGGCGCAGAGGTGTGCCCTCACAAGTCAGGCAGATCGATTTTTGCTCAGTTCCCGAAGCCGGTTGGTGCTGCATCCACAGCCACGACCCGGTTGCCCTCTACCTTGCGCACCTCCAGCGCGCGTTCGACCACGCCAATGCTGGAGAAACGGAATGGACCGTCCACGCCCAAGAAGCCACCTGCATCAAACAGGCGTGCCGATGGGAATGCGTCGCCGACGCGCCAGTTTTGAGCGATACGCAAGGTCAGAAGCACGGAGTCATACCCCAAGGTCGCGATGCGATAGGGCTTGGTGCCGAAACGTGTTTCGTAGCTGTCTGAGAAGCGCTTGAAACGGCCGTCGGACACGGCGGAGAAGATCGCGCCGTTGACTACGCCAGAACGGGTGAGGGCGGACTCGCCGCTCCACAGCTCGGTGCCGAGCAATTGCGGGTTGTCGCTCCCGCGTTTGAGTTCACCTGCCGCGCGGACAGCGAGACGCGCGCCGTCTGCGATCAAAACAGTGTCATAGCCGCCGCGTGTGCGCAGGCGCTGCGCCGCGCTGATGATCGAAGTGTTGCTGCGAGTGTAGCGCTCGAATGCGGTCAACTCGCCACCCTGAGCTCGCACCGCGCTGGTCAATGCGCTGTACGACCGCTGGCCATAATCGCCATCGGGCAGAAGCGCGGCAAATTTGCTGAGGCCTTTGCTGCGAGCATATTCGACCGAGCGATTGATCGACTGCTCGGGAATGTGTCCCATCACCAGCACGCTGCTGCTGGCGACATTGGTATCGTTCGAGAACGAAATCGCCGGGATACCCGCAGGCTGCGCGACCGAGCGAACAGCGGGCACGTTCTCGGCCAGAAGCGGGCCAAGGATCAGACGGTTGCCGTCGGCAATTGCCTGACGCGCCGCCGCGTCAGCGCCTTTGGAGGTGTCATAGGTGGTGATGCGCAGGTTGCTGGCATTGGCGTCAATCAACGCCATCATGGTCGAGTTCGCCAATGACTGACCAACCGCAGCGGTGTTGCCGGTGGTAGGGACCAGTAGTGCCACACGATGCCGCGTTTCATCTGTCGGCAAAGCTGTAGGCGCAGGCACTGCAACCGTCGGAGTGGGTTCTGGTGGTGGCGCGGAGGCCTCTGGCACACCCGAATCCGGGATGACCGCACAGCCTCCCAAAAGCGCGGCAGCGCCCGCAATGCTCAACGAGCGCCGGTTCAACGCCGCACGAGTTTTTCCAAAAAGCGACGTGCCACGAATGGCTGCATCCAAAAGCTTCATTCTTGCCGACCCCTGATCGCTGGTTCAAAGAGGTTACGTGAACACGCAAGCCCCTGAATCAGCCCTGTCTCAATCCCTTAGCTCCGGTATTTATATCGTGGCAACGCCGATTGGCAATCTGGGTGATATGACTCTGCGGGCAATCGACACTCTCAAGCGGTGTGCTGTGATCGCTTGTGAAGACACAAGGGTGACGGGCAAGCTGCTCAAACACTTCGATATCGACACGCGGATGCAGCGGTATGACGACCATGCTTCGCTCGAGGCCGCCGAGCGATTGGCGGAGCGCGCGCAGACCGAGGCGGTCGCGTTGGTTAGCGATGCGGGGACGCCTTTGATCTCGGATCCTGGCTATCGTCTCGTTCAGGCAGCGCGCGAGGCGGGTGTATCGGTTACAACCATTCCCGGTGCTAGCGCGGCGATTGCAGGGCTCACGCTGTCAGGTCTGCCCAATGACCGATTTATGTTCGCCGGTTTTCTGCCGCCCAAAGACAAGGCGCGGCGCGACGTGTTGGAAGAATTGGCCAGGATCGAAACCACCCTTATCTTCTATGAAAGCGGCCCGCGGCTGCTTAAGAGCCTTTCCACCATGGCAGAGCTTTGGCCTGAGCGAGAAATCGCCGTGGCTCGTGAGATCACCAAACTACACGAAGAATGCCGCACCGGGCAGGCCGCTGACCTCATTTCCCATTTCGAAGCGCATACTCCCAAAGGGGAAATAGTCCTGATGGTCGGCCCTCCCGTGGCGCAGGAACAATCCTTCGACACTGACGCGATGCTGCGCGAAGCTTTGCAGGAAATGAGCACTGGTAAGGCTGCCGGCAAAGTCGCGAAGGCAACGGGCCTCGATCGTCAAACGCTTTACGATCGCGCTGTCGAGCTGAAAAACGGATGAGCGAGAAACGCGTCATCGCTGACCGAAAGGGCCGCGAGGCGGAGGCTGAGGCTGCGCAGTGGCTGATGCAGCGAGGCTTTGAGCCTATCGCCGAAAGGGTGAAGACAAAGGTCGGGGAAATCGACCTGATTGCGCGCAAACCGGGTTTGGTTGTCTTTGTTGAGGTGAAGTGGCGTAAGAAAGCCGCAGATCTCGATCTGGCGATCGATGAAAGGCGGCTCGCGCGCGTTGCGGCGGCGGTCGAAGTCGTAGCGCACGAATATGCCGGACCCGCCGACGATATCCGCATCGACGTATTGCTGCTTGCACCCGGCGCACGGCCACGCCACATCGAGAACGCTTGGATGCCTTGAGGCGTCAAACCCAGTCGGAGAATTTGCGTGACGCTTAAAGTCGCAGTCCAGATGGACCCCATCGAAAGCATCAATATCAAGGGCGACAGCTCTTTCGCCCTGATGCTTGCAGCGCAGGAGCGCGGCTATGAAGTCTTCGAATATCATGTCGAAAGCCTGACGCTCGACGCCGATGGTCGCCTGTATGCCGAATGCTATCCGGTTACGGTGCAGCGGGTGGAGGGTGACCACTTCACCAAAGGCGCGATGCAGCGGCTTGATCTGGGCAAGGATATCGATGTCGTCCTGATGCGGCAGGATCCGCCGTTCCATATGGGCTATATCACCGCGACGCATCTTCTTGAGCGGATCAAAGACGAGACGCTGGTGGTCAACGATCCCGCCAATGTCCGCAACGCGCCTGAAAAGGTGATGGTGCTGGATTACCGCCGTTTCATGCCGCCAACGCTGGTCACCCGCTCACCCGACGAAGTGAAGCGCTTTATGGCCGAGCACGGCGCGGTGGTGGTCAAGCCGATCCACGGCAATGGCGGCAAGGCGATCTTCCGTATTCCCGAGAATGGTGAGAACCTCACGGCCCTGTTCGAGGTGTTCAATCAGACATGGCCCGAACCGCATATGGTTCAGCCCTTCCTCCCCGAGGTCTCCGAGGGCGATAAGCGCATCGTCTTGATCGACGGTGAAGTGGCCGGCGCGATCAACCGCATTCCGGGCGAGGGTGAGTTCCGCTCAAACCTCGCCATGGGCGGCAGCGCGGAGAAGACTGGCCTGACTGAGCGCGAAGTCGAGATTTGCGAAGCAATGGGACCGGAGTTGAAGCGGCTTGGCCTGACTTTTGTTGGTATCGATGTGATCGGCGGGAAGTATCTGACCGAGATCAATGTGACTTCGCCGACTGGGATCGTGGCGATTTCTGAGTTCGACGGGACTGACCTAACCGGGATGATCTGGGATGCGATTGAGGGACGGTTGGGGACTAGAAAATCAAACGGAAACCACTAGTCCGAGGTTACGAGAAATTGGGAGAAAAATGTTGAAGGCTTTGAGTTGGTTTGTGTTGGCGCTTGGCGCAATTACCTTCGCCGCGTCGCCAGTTCTCGCGGAAGAGCAAATTCGATTTGAATACGATCCTGCCAAACAGCCCAAGAGTTCTGATGGTACTTTTATTCCGTCTGGCAAGGGAATAAATGTAGTTTTTGAGGGACATATCATGCCAATGAAGCTCTGCGCGGAGGATGGTAAAGTCGTCATCGATATGTATTCTCCTTGGGCAGATAAGGTGAGAAAAGTCCGACTTACTCTCGAGAATGGCGAGTGTCGCTACGTGACCCCTGCTCAGGTGTTTCTCCTATCGGAGTCAAACGGAATATTGTCGATGGCCCCATTGCGCAATGTCAGCATCTCACCTGCGCCACTGCCGATAATTAGATAGCTGAACCATCGCTATGTAACGTCTGACAGGTGTGCAAAAGGATGCTATCCCTTCCTCGCCCGCGGATGCGCATTGCGATAACTCTCCAGCAGGCTCGCAGCATCGACCTTGGTATAAATCTGGGTTGATCCCAGCGAGGCGTGCCCAAGCAGTTCCTGCAAACTGCGCAAATCCGCTCCCGCTCCCAGCAAATGCGTTGCGAACGAATGCCGCAATGCGTGCGGCGTCGCGGTGTCGGGCAAGCCGAGCGCTTTGCGCGCATTTGCCATCGCCTTTTGCACCATACCGGGTGACAGCGGCCCGCCTTTGACGCCGCGAAACAAGGGTTCGTCTGCCTCCAACGGCCAAGGACAGGAACTCGCATATTCGGCCACCGCGTCGCGGGTGATGGGCAGGATAGGGACGATGCGTTGCTTGCCGCCTTTTCCGGTGACCTGCAGAACGTCGCCGAGCGGCGCGTCCGAACCTTTGAGCGACAGAGCTTCGGCAATGCGTAGGCCGCTGCCATACATCAGCAACAAGACCGCCCGATCACGCGCGCCGACCCAGTCATCGGCAGCAGTACCGTCCACGAGCTCGGCGATGTTGCTCGCTTCATCTGGTGTGACGGGGCGGGGCAGGCCCTTCTTAATGCGCGGTCCACGCAGCCTCGGGGCAGCGGGATCGGGATCGCCTGTTTCTGCGCGAGCAAAGGCGACAAAGGCTTTCAGGGCCGAAAGTTCGCGCGCGGCGCTTGTGTTTGCCAAGCCTTCAGCGCGCCGAGCGGCGAGATGGCGGCGCAGGTCATGCGCTTCGATCGCAGCAACGCCTTCCAAGGATGTCAGACCATTTGCAGCCAGCAACCGCTGCGCCGCCGAGCAATAGGCGCGGACGGTGTGGGGAGAACGGCGGCGGTTGTCAGTTAGATGCGCGCGCCAAATTTCGAGGATGTCGCCCGCACTCATGCCGACACCAAGTCATCGGAGACGAGCTCGGCCAGCAGCCCATCGAGGAGGGGGAAGCCCTTGGAGGTTACACCGATACGGTTTCCTTCGGACCACACCATGCTCAGGTCGCGATAACGAGCCAGTTGCTTTGGGTCTATCAAAGCGCCGCGCTCAAAACCAAAACGGCGGGTGAGATCAGCAAGATCAAGCCCTTCGGCCAGTCGTAATCCCATCAGAAGAGCTTCGGTCGCCTGTTCGCTGGTCGACAGCATTCGCTGCTCTGCAATGCCATGCCCACGTTCGTTTATCGCTTTGAGAAAGTTCTCCGGCTTTTTGTGCCGCGTGGTTGCGAAGCCGCCACGGCGTCCATGCGCGCCGGGACCGATCCCCGCATAGTCCTGATACCGCCAATAGGTGAGGTTGTGCAGGCTCTCCTCGCCGGGCCGCGCGTGGTTGCTTATCTCGTAGGCGGGCAGGCCCGCTGCTGCTGTCATCTCTTGGGTAAGCGTGAAGAGTTCGGCTGCTTCATCATCATCAAGCGGCTCGAACACCCCGCGCCGAACATCGGTGGCGAAGCGTGTGCCGGGCTCGATAGTGAGCTGGTATAACGAGAGGTGTGAAGTGCCGAAACCGAGCGCTGTTTCCAACTGTGCCGCCCATTGCTCGGGCTTCTGATTGGGGAGGGCATAGATCAGGTCAAAACTGACCCGATTGAACGCCTTGAGCGCCGTTTCTAATGCCTTGAATGCCTCTTGTGATCCATGGAGCCGTCCGAGCCATTGCAGCGTTTCGTCATCCAGAGACTGCACCCCGAGCGATACACGGTTGACTCCGGCGCTAGCTAACGCATCGAAGTTCGCCGCTTCAACGGAGGAAGGATTGGCTTCAAGTGTAATCTCGATATCGCTGGCAAAGCCCCATAATTCCTGAGCTTTTTCGAGGAGTGCGCTGACCGTCACGGGAGGCATCAGCGAGGGCGTGCCCCCACCGAAGAAGATCGAAGTCAGAGGATCTCCGCCTGCTGCCTGCGCTTCGGCTTCCATGTCGGCCACCAGTGCTTCGGCCCACACTTGCTGATCCACATCAGCGCGCACATGCGAATTGAAATCGCAGTAAGGGCACTTTTTCTCGCAAAAGGGCCAGTGGATATAAAGCGCGCGTGCCATAGCTTCTTTCAGGCTTCCTTAAGGCAGCCAAGTCAAGCTTGGGGCATGTTTTTTCGTCGTATCATCGGCTTGGCGTTGGCCCACATTACCCTTGGGGCGATGCCTGCTCACGCCGAAACGGGATCACGGCAAGAGATCTGGCTTAAGGTGCACAACGATGCGCGCGCCGACTTTGGCAGTGCGCCCCTTGTGTGGAATTCCGAGCTGGAACAACAGGCACAGGCCTATGCCAAGGAGTTGGCACGAACGGCGCGTATGAAACATTCGCCGAGGAGCGAACGTCCCGGGCAAGGTGAGAACCTTTGGATGGGAACCAAGCGGCGCTTCACCTTTGCAGAGATGATTCAGTCACTTGTCGATGAAAGGCAATTCTTCATGCCCGGCCAATTCCCTGAGGTTTCAAAGACCGGCAAGTGGGCCGATGTGGGCCATTACACGCAGATCGTCTGGCGCACGACGGGTGAGGTTGGTTGCGCCAAGGCAGAGGGGCGACAGTTCGATTTTCTCGTGTGTCGATACTATCCGGCAGGGAATGTAATTGGGACTTATCTTGCGCCGAACTGATCCGCGACCAGCTTGGCAAAAGCATCAGCGCGATGGCTGATGGCGTGCTTCTCTTCTGGGTCGATCTCGGCGAAGGTCTCGTCGCCTTCGCGCGATGAAGGGACGAACACCGGGTCATAGCCAAAGCCCAATTCGCCCCGCGGCGGCCATGTCAGTTCGCCCGGGCAAGTTCCCTCATAGACGGCGTGCTCACCGTCGGGCCACGCGATGGCCAAGACGCAGTGGAACGCGGCATTACGGGGCGTGTCAGGGCCAAGCTGCTGCAGCATCCCCTCGACCTTGCCCATCGCCATGTACCAGTCGCGCCCCGGCTCGCCTTCGAACCATTGCCGTTCGGCCCAATCCGCGGTGTAAACGCCGGGGCGACCGCCCAGCGCCTCTACCGACAGACCGCTGTCATCAGCTAAGGCGACAAGACCCGAGGCCTCAGCCGAAGCGCGCGCCTTGATCAGGGCGTTCTCAACAAAGGTCGTGCCCGTTTCAGCGGGTTCGGGCAAGCCAAGCGAACCGGCGGAAAGACACTTCATGCCAAAGGGCTCAAGCAGGGCCGAAATCTCTTTCAGCTTTCCCGCATTGTGCGTCGCAATGACGAGTGAGCCTCCGCCGAGCTTGCGTGTCACTTCACCGCGTCCAATTGCGCTTTGAAGATGCCCACGCAGCCGATGTTCGCAAGGCGCAGAAGGCGCAGCAGACCTTCCTCGTCATAGGTCGCGCCTTCAGCCGTGGCTTGAACCTCGGCAATTTGCCCGCCGGAAATCAGCACGAAATTGGCATCCGCATCCGCATCGCTATCCTCGGGATAGTCGAGGTCGAGAACGGGCGTGCCCTTGTAGATGCCGCATGAAATAGCCGCGACTTGGGCGGTGATCGGATCCTGTTTGATCTCGCCAGCTTCGATGAGACTGTTCACAGCCAGACGAAGCGCTACCCAAGCGCCGGAAATCGACGCGGTGCGTGTGCCGCCATCGGCCTGAATTACGTCGCAATCGAGCGTGATCTGACGTTCGCCGAGCTTTTCCAGATCGACCACGGCGCGCAGTGAACGGCCAATCAGGCGCTGAATTTCCTGAGTGCGACCCGACTGCTTGCCACGCGCTGCCTCTCGTGAACCGCGTGTGTGCGTTGCGCGGGGGAGCATGGAATACTCGCCGGTTACCCAACCTTCACCTTTGCCGCGAAGCCATGGTGGAATGCGCTCTTCAACGCTGGCCGTGCAAAGAACTTTGGTATCCCCAAAGCTGATCAGGCACGACCCTTCGGCGTGTTTTGTGTATCCGGTTTCGATGGTGATAGCGCGCATTTCATCGGGCGCGCGTCCTGAAGGGCGCATATTTGTCTCCAATTGATTGCGGGCAATTGGCACTGCGGGCTTGAGGCGGCAAGAGCAAAGGCTAAATTACCACCCATGACGTCGCCACCTATATCCGAGTTGACAGACCGCGCCCGCGAGATTTTCCGTCGGGTGGTTGAAGGATATATCGACAGCGGGCAGCCGGTAGGGTCGAAGACTCTGGCTGGTGACGGAGCGCTCAACCTTTCGCCGGCTTCGATCCGTTCGGTGCTGGCAGACCTCGAAGGCTTGGGCCTTCTCGCAGCACCGCACACCAGCGCCGGCCGTTTGCCCACCGATGCGGGGCTCCGCATCTTTGTCGACGGGATGATGCAGGTGGCCGAGCCGACTGATGACGAGCGCGCGCAGATCGAGGCGAGGCTTGGCGAGAGCGGGCCGGTTGAGCAGGCTTTGCAACGCGCGAGTTCGATTCTGTCAGATCTCTCAGGCGCGGCGGGCATGGTAATGGTGCCCACGCGCGAGCAACGTCTGGCGCAGTTCAATCTTGTCGATCTGGGTCAGGGTAGGGCGCTGGCCGTTCTGGTTGGCGAGGATGGCGGTGTCGAAAACCGCGTGATCGAGTTGGGACCAAGCGCAGCGACCACCGCCTTCGATCAGGCGAGCAATTACATCACAGCCCGATTGTCAGGTCGCACTCTGGCGGAGGCGGTGCTTGCGGTCGAGAAAGAGATTAAAACCGGGAAGACGCAGCTCGATGACGCGAGCCGCGATCTTGTCGAACGGGGCCTTGCGGTTTGGAGCGAGGACGCGGATGCACGCCCCGTCTTGATTGTCCGGGGTGCGGCCAATCTCCTCGACGAGACTGCAGTGGGCGATATCGAGCGGGTGCGTTCGCTGCTTGAAGACCTTGAGGACAAGCAATCCGTTGCCTCATTGCTTGAAAGTGCGCGGGAGGCGGATGCAACACGCATCTTTATCGGGAGCGAGAACCGGCTGTTCGGTCTCTCGGGATCAAGCGTCATTGCCTCGCCATATCGCGATCGCGAGGGCAGAGTTATCGGCGTGCTCGGCGTAATCGGCCCCACGCGGTTGAATTATGCTCGCGTTGTTCCCATGGTTGATCTAACGGCCCGTTCACTGGGCAAATTGATCGCTTGAACAACATTCCAAGCTGGAAACTTTAAAGATGAATGAGAACGACAAACCGCGCGATGAAGCGGTTGAAAAAGAACTGGATGGCGTGCCGGAGGAATTCCTGGACAAAGGGGATGACGCGGAGGCTGCGGATGACGTGAATGAGGCATTGGAAATTCTCAAGAACGATCTGGAAACCGCGAAACAGGATGTGCTCTACGCACAGGCCGAGACGCAAAACGTCCGCCGCCGCTTGGAAAAGGACATTCAGGACGCGCGCAATTATGCCGCGACGGGCTTCGCACGCGATATCCTAAGCGTTTGGGACAACCTCTCGCGCGCGGTTGAGGCTATCCCCGATAGCTTGCGCGAAGACGAGAAGATGAAAGGCCTCGTGGTCGGCATCGAAGCGACCCAGCGTGAGCTGGAAAAGGTCTTCAAGCAGAACGGCATCGAGCGTGTTGCAGCCAAAGGCATGCCGCTCGACCCGAACCAACATCAGGCGATGATTGAAATTCCATCAGCTGACGAAGAACCCGGCACAATCATGCAGGAAATGCAGTCAGGCTGGATGATCAAAGATCGCTTGCTGCGTCCTGCTATGGTGGGTGTGGCGAAGAAGCCCGATTAATCGGACTACAAATCGAAGAAAAGGCCGGGGTGCTTGTGAGCGCCCCGGCCTTTCTTGTTTTTACGAGATTGCTTGATCGCGGTTTTCGTCGCGGTGCTTCTTCAGGTACCGCATGAAAGGTGTGCCGCCAGTGCCGACATCGGGATCATTGCCCGCAATCGATCCTGCCTGTTTGTTGATATAGCTCGCCGCATATTCGAGATGACGCGTGCGAAAGCGAGTGGTCTGCTCGAGGCATGCGTTGAACGCAGCTTTCAGGTCTTTGCTATCACTCGCCGCCACATAGCTGCGCAGGCGCGATTGAACCGCAACATCTTCGATGAATCTCCGATGCATCACCGGACGGTATGCGTGCAACTCATCGAGGAAGTTCTTGAGCGGGTCGTCTGAATGGTGAACCTGGAACAGCGCATCCATCGCCGGAACGATGCTTGATTGCGAACCGGTCTGACCTCGGAAAGCCTGCGGTTTGCCGTCAAACTTCTCGACCCCTTGGTAGATCAGTCCACCATCGAGGGCTGGGTTGTTCGCCCAGCCATGGATGTACGGACGCACCCGGTGGAAATAGACGTACGGATCGCAACGTTCCGGCATTCGGTCGAAATGCGCGTAGATCCGTTCCCACGCAGCGTGCATTTCCAAAAGCAGATGCTCGGCATCCGCTGGATCGCCATTCTCGTTCGAGATCGTGACCAGCTTTGCTGCGTTATCGAGCAGCACGCCCGCTTCCGCTTCGATTGCGACGTGGACCAGCACAAACCAGTTCTCGTCATCGCCGCCTGCGAAGTTTTGGACCATGTAGATGTTGTCGAGCGACACTGGCTGCGACTTGTCTATGCGCGCCCAGTTATCGAGCACATAACCAGAATAGGGAAGCAGCGGCGCCTGATCGAGTCGCTCGCCTAGTGCTGCAATCGGTCGGGCGAGGTTCCTCGGAAGGTGCGGGGGAGGGGTGTCTTCGCCCCAGACATAGGCCTGAACCAGAAAGCTGTAATGCACCATGGCGGTGCGGACTTGCTCTTCGGGTGCGTCTTTGACCCAGTCTTCGATCTGCGGATCGGGCAATTGGTCCAGCCAACGCCTTACCTGTCCTGAAGTCAGCAGGCCCGAGAGGTTCCGGGCGGCTTCAACCACTTCATCAAACTGGCTTGGAAGCGTGATTTCGTCGATTTCGTATTGCGATAGATAGCCGCGCTCACGCGTCAGGCCGTAGTCCTTGATCTCCATTGTAATGACTCTGTGCCAAGCGCGGGTTTGGCCGCTTGGACAGTCAAGACGGTATCAAGTGAAACCAGTTTACTCAAGATCACCCAAATTCGGGGAGTGGACTTTCCTTCAAGTCCTTGATCAATTGAGCATTGATGATCGCTTTGTTGCCCGCGAAAGCGCCCATGTTGAGCGATTTCATATGCGTGATGACGCCTTTTACGGTTTCATCCAGCGCTTCAGGTGCAACCACTCGATCGAAGTAACCGACTTCCTTGGCACGGACCGGGTCGAACAATTCGCCGGTCGCGATGGCTTTGCGACCTGCTGGAGCAAGCTTCGCCATACCAAGAATGGTGGCATAGAGCGGCAGCACCATGCCAATGGCGCTTTCATTCATTCCGGTAACAAAGTCACCTTCAATGCCGATCGCATGATCTGCGGCGAGCATCAGAAATGCGCCGCCGGGATAGGCATGGCCTTCGCACACAGTAACGATTGGAGCCGGGTGACTAAGGATCGCGATGAGGTTGTCTTTGCCTGCCTGCAATTGCGCGGTGGCGGATTCAGCTCCCGCTGAGAAACCCTTGAAGTCGAAACCGGCGGAGAAGATGCCCGGCTTACCTTTGATGATAACCGGCGCTTGATCCTTTTTTGCCTCGGCCAGCGCGGCCATCATCGCATCGAGGAATGGCTTGTTCAGCGCGTTCACCTTGCCATCATCCATCGCAATGATGTGGACGCCGTCTTCCTGGGTGTGGGTGATCATGATGAAATTGTCCTCTCGAATCCGCTCTCACCGAGGCGTCTATCCGAGGATTTGGCAGCGCATCAATCACAAAGTTTGCCTGCCGCTACGGCGCGCTGCGGCAACTCGTGCATTTGATTAGAGAGTGGCTCCGGGAAACCGCACAAGCATGTCGTAGGCACTCTTGTCGGCCACGCCAGCGACCAGATATCCGTGGCGCATCCAAAAGGCATGTTTGATGATCTCTGCCTGCTGTTCGATGCCATAGGCGCTGAACGGTTGGCCCGGTTTCAGAGCATAATCATAGCGGCAGAATGGATGCCGGTTGAGCACAAGGTACCAGCTGCCGCGGGTCTGTGTTTGCCAGACATGGGCCAGCTCATGAATCAAATGCCCTTGCTTGAGCACGTTCTCTTGCGAGAAATCATCGCAATAGGATGCGCCATGCGGGTGGAAGTGGATATTGCCACGCGGTGCCATCGTGATGTTGCGCGGTTGAAACGGGAACCACTTCCGTCGCTTGATCAGAACCTTCTCGTAATCAATCGCATCACCGAACACGCCGCGCGCGACGGCAATTTCTCCCGGCGTTAAATGCCGCTCACCGCCCACGGGACAGGCCGGGACGGATTTTGCGGCATCTGACGCGCCGGAGATGTTACTCAGCGTTCTTCACCGGCTTCTTGAACCGTTGCTTCGAAGTCGTGCGTGCGCGCGCCTGCCAGTCGGAGCGACGCTTTAACCGTGTCTCCGGCTTTCCAGTCGGCAGACGGCTCAAACACCATGATGTGGTTTTCACCCGGAACGAATGAGAGCTTGTCGCCATTTTTCATCGCGATCGGGTTGGCCTTGTTCATTTCCATCTTGCCGGCCCATTCCATAGTTGCATGGATCTCGGCTTCTTTCGCTCCTTCGACCTCTGCGCCGCTCAATGCGATGGGTTTGTCGGCTGAATAGGCAACGTCGAGATAGATCGCCGCCGGATTTCCTTCGACAGCGGCGAGAACCAGTTTGGCATTGGTTACTTCAAGGCCCGGAATAACGCCTGCCTCATTTTGCTGTCCGTAAGTCGTTTCAACGGGTTCTTCACCGCAAGCAGCCAGAGCGGTGGTTGCGGCCAGCGCCGCGATCATGGTCAGTTTACGCAATTGATATCCCCTTATGCGTCCCGATCCGGGAAATTTGCCCGGAGTTTGGATGGTTTGCAAACTAGTAAGGACAATCTCTTGTGCCAAGCAAAACCGCACCTATATCCGCCGTGTAACAGAGCCGCCAAAGTGCTTTGCCTGCCAGAACCTCGGGATGGTTCCGGGGAAGGGGAGTGCCACAGCGCGGTGTCCAACAAACGCCAATGGATGGGAATACAATGGGTAAAGTAATCGGTATCGACCTCGGCACGACCAACTCGTGCGTTGCTGTCATGGATGGCGGCAAGCCCAAGGTTATCGAAAACTCAGAAGGCGCGCGCACCACGCCGTCTATCGTTGCTTTCACGAAAGAGAGCGAACGTCTTATCGGTCAGCCGGCCAAACGTCAGGCTGTGACCAACCCGGACAACACCCTGTTTGCTATCAAACGTCTGATCGGTCGCCGGTTTGATGATCCGACCACCAAGAAAGACATGGACATCGTCCCTTACAACATCGTCAATGGCAAAAACGGCGATGCGTGGGTCGAAGCAGGTGGCGAGCAATATTCGCCCTCACAGATTTCCGCTTTCATCCTGCAGAAGATGAAAGAAACCGCCGAGAGCTATCTTGGTGAAACCGTCACGCAGGCCGTGATTACCGTCCCCGCATACTTCAACGATGCTCAGCGTCAGGCCACGAAAGACGCCGGCCAGATCGCTGGTCTTGAGGTGCTGCGCATCATCAACGAGCCGACAGCGGCTGCGCTTGCCTATGGCATGGACAAAGACGACGGTAAGACCATCGCAGTCTATGACCTTGGCGGCGGTACGTTTGACGTTTCGATCCTTGAGATCGGTGACGGTGTCTTTGAAGTGAAGTCGACCAACGGCGACACGTTCCTTGGCGGTGAAGACTTCGACAACGCGATCGTTGAATGGCTCGCTGACCAGTTCAAAAAGAAAGAGAACATGGATCTGCGCAAGGACAAACTTGCGCTCCAGCGTCTCAAAGAATCGGCTGAAAAGGCGAAGATCGAGCTTTCGAGCTCGGCCACGACCGAAATCAACCTGCCGTTTATCACTGCTCGCATGGAAGACGGTTCGACCACGCCGTTGCACCTCGTCGAGACGATCACGCGTGCTGACCTTGAAAAACTCGTGGGCAAGCTTGTCGATCGCACGCTTGATCCTTGTAAGAAGGCCTTGGCTGACGCGGGTGTTTCAAAGGACGACATCGACGAGGTGATCCTGGTCGGCGGTATGACCCGCATGCCCAAGGTTCGCGAAGTGGTTGAGAAGTTCTTCGAGGCCAAGCCGCACACCGGTGTTAACCCGGATGAAGTGGTTGCCATGGGCGCCGCCATTCAGGCCGGCGTCCTTCAGGGCGACGTGAAAGACGTTCTGCTGCTGGACGTAACCCCGCTGTCGCTGGGTATCGAGACACTTGGCGGTGTCTTCACCCGCATGATCGATCGCAACACGACGATCCCGACCAAAAAGACGCAGACTTACTCAACCGCCGAAGACAACCAGAACGCTGTGACGATCAAGGTTTTCCAGGGCGAACGCGAGATGGCAGCAGATAACAAACTGCTGGGTAATTTCGACCTTGTCGGCATTCCACCCGCACCGCGCGGTGTGCCGCAAGTTGAAGTGACTTTCGACATCGACGCCAACGGCATCGTCTCGGTCAGCGCCAAGGATAAGGGCACTGGCAAAGAGCAGACGATCAAGATTCAGGCATCGGGCGGTCTGTCCGATGGCGACATCGATCAGATGGTTCAGGATGCCGAAAAGTTCGCTGAAGAAGACAAGAAGCGGCGTGCCGCTGCCGAAGCGCGCAACCAGGCCGACAGCCTTGTCCACGCAACCGAGAAGCAGCTTGAAGAGCATGGTGATAAGATCGACGCCGACACCAAGACTGCCGTTGAGGAAGCGCTTGCCGCGACCAAGACCGCGCTTGAAGGTGACGACGCCGAGGAAATCGGTGCAAAGGCTCAGGCTTTGACCGAAGCGGCCATGAAAATGGGTCAGCAGATCTACGAACAAGAGCAAGCTGCCGGTGCCGAAGGTGCCGCGAGCGATGGTCCGGCTGAAGAAGCTGCACCAGAGGAAGACGTTGTCGACGCCGAATTCTCCGAAGTCGACGAAGACAACAAGGCTGAGTAATCGGTCCGTGCAATCACCCCGTCACCCTTGCTGCTTTGTGAGGGTGACGGCGATGATTGAGAGGTAGCGATAATGGCCACCACCCAATCCTATTACGAAACGCTCAGCGTAACGCGCGATGCCGATGGCGCGGCGATCAAGAGCGCATATCGCAAGCTCGCGATGAAGTATCACCCGGACCGCAATCCGGGTGACGCTGAAGCTGAAGCGAACTTCAAGGCCTGCAATGAGGCCTACGAGGTCCTCAAGGACCCGCAGAAGCGCGCGGCATATGACCGCTATGGCCACGAAGCCTTCACTCAAGGCATGAGCGGCAGCGGTGGCGGCGGCTTTGGCGGTGGTCAGGGCGACTTCGCTGACATTGGCGACATCTTTGAGACGATCTTCGGCAGCGCCTTTGGTGGAGGCGGTCGTGGCGGCCAGCAACAGAACCGTCGCGGCGCAGACCTGCGTTACGACATGCAGATCACGCTGGAAGAAGCGTTTCACGGCAAAACGACCGAGATCGAGATCGAAGTTTCGCAAAGCTGCGAAACGTGTGACGGAACTGGTGCAACACCGGGTACGGGTGAGCGTCAGTGCAACCTGTGTCATGGACGGGGCGCTGTTCGTGCAAAGCAGGGCCTATTCGTGGTCGAACGTCCATGCCCGACCTGCAGCGGCCGCGGTGTGGTGATCGAAGATCCATGCACCAATTGCCGCGGCGAGGGCCGCGAAGATCGTGCACAAGTCCTTGAAGTGGATGTCCCTCCCGGCGTCGATACCGGCACTCGCATCCGCCTGTCCGGTAAAGGTGAAGCGGGGATGCGTGGGGCTCCGTCAGGCGACCTCTACATCTTTGTTCACGTGAAACCGCACAACGTATTCGAGCGTGAAGGCACCACATTGGCCACCCGCGTTCCAGTCAGCTTCACGACTGCTGCCCTTGGCGGCAGCATCGACATTCCCGATCTCGATGGCAGCACCAACACTGTCGATATTCCGGTCGGTATCCAGTCAGGCAAGCAACTGCGCGTACGCGGGGCGGGTATGCCCGTTCTACAGGGGCGCGGGCGCGGCGATCTGGTCGTGGAAATCGCGGTCGAAACACCGACAAAGCTGTCCAAGGAACAGAAGGAGCTGCTCAAGCAGTTCCGCGAGACCGAAACGGGTGAAGAGTGCCCGGAGAGCCGCAGCTTCTTTTCAAAACTGAAAGAAGCGTTCGGAGCATAGGCTCGACAGACATGCCTTCCTCTCCTAATCCTTCGCGCAGGAACAGGAGAGACCCCCATGAATAGACTTCTCGCGCTTGGTATCGCTTTGGGAGCCATCGGCGTACTACCTACGGCCATCACACCTGCTCAAGCGCAGGGTGGTGAAATCCGGACAGAGAAGGTCGCAGATGGGGTCGCGGTTCTGTTCGGACGCGGAGGCAATATCGGTGTCAGCTATGGCGAAGACGCCACGATCATCATCGATGACCAGTTTGCGCCCATGACTCCGCAGATTGAGGCTGCAGTCGATGCTCTAAATGCCAACCCGATCAAGTATGTCGTGAACACTCACTGGCATTTCGATCACACCGGCGGGAACGAGAATTTCGGCAAGTCCGGCGCGACCATATTCGCGCATCACAATGTGCGTGTGAGGATGGCGAAGGGCGGATCCATTCTTGGCAACCCCATTCCGCCTGCATCGAAAGCGGCATTGCCAGTTGTCACCTACGATCAGGGCATGCGCTTTCACGTCAATGGCGACACAATCAACTTGATGTATGTTGGCGGTGGCCACACAGATGGTGACAGCGTGGTGATGTGGGAGAAGGCCAATGTCGTCCACATGGGCGATCTCTACATCACGATCAAAAGCTTCCCCTTCGTCGATCTTGATTCGGGGGGGACGTCTACAACCTGATGCGGACGCTTGATCTAGTGCTGACGCAGATCGACGACGAGACGAAGGTGATCCCGGGCCATGGCGCGATGTCCGATAAGGCTGAGCTGGCCGCCTTTCGCGCAGTGATTGGTCAGGCGGTTGGGCGGGTTGAGGCGCTCCACAAAGAAGGCAAGACACTGGACGAAGCTGTTGCCGCCAAACCGCTTGCAGACTTCAACCGGGAAGGCGGGTTTATCAGCGGGGATTCCTTTGTGAAGGCGATCTGGGGCAGTATGGAAAAGTGATCTCTGGCCTCAGTTGAAGCGGTCCTGAATCTCTGACTTCAATTGTTCCAGAAGCTCTTTTTGGCATCGCCCAGCCTTCATCTCGTCTTCGATGATCGCGAAGAATGCTGCGCGCTTTGCGTTGCGGATATCCTCCTTCGCGACGCCACTTTCGACTGTCGAAGTCACAAAATCGACCATCCTTTCGGCGCCGTGCAAGCGGCCCCAAATGTAGTCATTTTCGCGATAGGCTCGGCTGAAGAATGCGCCGAAGTTGTAGAACTCGGTGCCTCTCAGCGTCGCACTTGTGCCGCCCTCTCGGATTGAACGGGCGTCTTCGGGTGAAATGCGGTCCACTTTGACAGGGTTGTATTCGCCGAGCCCATCGCGCTGCAACAAGGGCAGCGTCGCCACGTCGAAAAATGGAAAGCCCAGATAAGTCAGGAGCATACGCCGCTTGAGATTCTTGGGCATTGCCTCAAGAGCTTCTGTCAGCATTTCTTCTGCCCTCGCATCGGTTTCTGGCAGCAATCGGTGGATGGAAAGATAGTCCAGCACTGCCCCGGGGTCCTTCATCGCATTGGCAGCAATGGACTTGAATTCGCTGCCAAGCGTGGCGGCATCATCTGCGCCGAAATACACCGCCAAAATGTCATAGATCCGCTCTCGTGCCAGATCGAGCGCATCATCCGGTATCTCCGCATCGACCTCCCAATCGCGCGAAAGGCGCTGCGCAAGCAACTGCAGGCGGCGAATGCGGTAGCCCACATCGTGGGCACGGAAAAACGCGATGGTTTCCGGTTTTGTGACCCCATCGGGACCGACAAGTTCGCCGAGATCTCTGCGATCCAGCTCCTGCCGCAACGCATGGGCTATCATCGTCGCGTCGGCACTTGATCGTTCAGGTGCGGCAGCCTTCGTGATGACAGAGAGCCGCTCGATAATGGCGCTCAATTTGGTCTGCGCGTAGGCATTGAAGGCGTAGCCCGATTGGTCGATCGCTGCCTGCTGAGACTTTGCACGCCAACTGGTCAACCGCTTTTGAGTGGGACGGTTGAGGAAGAACGTCATCCCGAACAGCTTCTCAACCGTGCGGTCGATATCGGGGCGCATGCCCATAATGATGCTGCGCAGCTTTTGTGAATTGCGCGATTGCTCTTCAATTCGTTCCAGATTGTCGCGGATTGGCTGGCGGCGAGGAATGGACGAGAGCGAGCCCAGGATTGTGCCAAAAAAGCCGATGGGTTCATCTGGATTCGCGATAGGGGCGTTTCGGCTGTCTGGCCGCGGATCAATGTACACGAAACGGCGATCAACTTCGCGTTGGGCGGGGCGTCCTCGCAACGCTTTAAGTGCGGCACCAAACGGTGCATTCACGAGAACAGCTCCATCGATCAGAGCAACATCGGCAAGCGTGCCGTCGCGCACATGACCAGGCATGATGCGTGAAAGGAAACTGCCGCGCGATCGCCATGGGTGTTTCTTGGTTTCTGAGAGCCGGTCAATCTCATCAATCGCAAGCGGCGGGAAAGCGCCCGGAAAGCTGGCCGTGGCGCGTGCCGCCAATACCAGTTCGAGCGGGTCACCGAGCTTCCCTTTGCCAGACGCACCGATGTGATCGGAGAAGCTGATTGGCAGCCGGTGTTCTGTCTCATGCACGATAGAGGGCGAATGCAAACGAAGGACCTCAACGTGACCGCGATAGTCGGTTGCGCTGACGAACAGGTCTATCGGATGGCCATCGGGCAGTAGCGGCTGACCCTCTGCTTCGGCGGCCATATTCTCCAGTGCTTCGTAGAGCATTCCTGAGAAACGATCACCGGAAAACGGTGGCTTGAACCATCTACCACGAACAAGCCGCGAGACCTTTCGTCGGACTTCGGCACGCGTTTCGGGCGCTACGCTTTCACCAACCCCGCTTCCCGGCCGCTTCAACACCCAGTCCGCAAGCGGCTGTGCCCAGATTTTGGCGTAGCGCCACACAGGCTCTGCATCGGGATCGGTCAGTTCGCTGACGTCCGCATTGTGCAGCCAGAGATCGGTTAGGGTGTCGAGCGAGTGGCCGGAGTGAAGAGCTTGAGCCAAGAAGATCGCATTGATCCCGCCTGCACTGGCCCCGGTCAGAATGTCGGGCAGAACCCTCAGGCGGAGACTGTGCGTTTCCTCGATTTCAGCGATCAGATCGAAATAGACTTTGGCGACGCCATCGACGCCGGATTTATCCGCTTCGTGATAGGCACGGCTCGCGCGGGCAAGGTGCCAAAGCTCTTTAGTGACGCCATGCATATATACGGCAAGGCTAACCCCGCCGTAGCAAACCAAAGCAATGCGCAGTTCCTTCTGCCTCATGATTCTGGCTGATGGCGTGGATATCGCGCGAAGGCAATTGCGTTCTTCAAATGTTCTGGTTATTGCGCGGTCATGGCCAAGCCCAAAAAACGCTATGTTTGCCAGTCCTGTGGCGCGGTTTCGACCCGTTGGCAGGGGCAGTGTGCCGATTGCGGTGAGTGGAACACCATCGTCGAAGATGCACCGGCAACCGTATTCTCGCAGAAACATGATTTGTCTAAGGGCGGGAGAGGGATCGAATTTGTCCCACTGAACAAGCCGACCGAGTTGCCGGTGCGCAAATCGACGGGCTTGGCGGAGTTTGACCGTGCGTTGGGCGGTGGCCTTGTTCCCGGCTCTGCGGTGCTGATGGGGGGTGATCCGGGCATCGGTAAATCGACACTCCTTCTGCAAACAGCGGCGACCATCGCGCGTGGTGGGAATGACGTGGTCTATGTCAGCGGAGAAGAGGCTGCGGGACAGGTTCGTTTGCGGGCCTCGCGTCTCGGCATTGCGGATGCGCCCATCCGGCTCGCCTCGGAAACCTCGGTGCGCGATATTCTGACGACGCTGGGGCAGGGTGAACCACCGGCTTTGCTGGTGATCGATTCGATCCAGACGATGCACTCCGACACAATCGAAGGCGCGCCTGGCACAGTCAGTCAGGTGCGAGGCTGCGCGCTGGAGCTTATCCGCTTCGCCAAGGAGCACGGCACATCGCTCGTTCTGGTCGGGCATGTGACCAAGGACGGCAATATCGCCGGCCCACGTGTGCTTGAGCATATGGTGGATGTCGTGATGAGCTTCGAAGGCGAGCGCAGCCATCAATATCGCATTCTGCGCGCGCTTAAGAACCGGTTCGGTGCGGTCGATGAGATCGGCGTGTTTGCGATGGCGACCGAGGGTCTCGAGGAGGTTGGTAACCCGTCCTCTCTGTTCCTTTCGGGACGTGATCAGCCATTGGCGGGCAGCGCGGTCTTCCCTGCGCTCGAAGGAACACGGCCCGTCCTTGTAGAAATTCAAGCTTTGATCGTTCGCCTGCAATCCGGTGCTACTCCGCGCCGTGCTGTGGTCGGATGGGACAACGGACGTTTGGCCATGCTCTTGGCCGTGCTGGAGTCCCGCTGCGGCCTGAATTTTAGCTCAGCCGAAGTGTATCTCAACATCGCTGGCGGATACCGCCTTTCAGACCCGGCGGCTGATTTGGCTGTTGCAGGCGCGCTCGTTTCCGCGCTTGCGGATCGACCACTGCCAGACAAATCGGTTCTGTTTGGCGAGGTTTCACTGGCTGGTGAAATCCGTCCCGTGGCGCATTCAGATCTGCGCCTTCGTGAGGCGGCTAAGCTAGGTTTCCAGAAGGGCTACGGACCATCCGGTGCTAAGACCGGTTCGTCGAAGCTTGATTACCGGGGATTGGGACAACTCGCCAATCTCGTTGACCATGTGATGGGCAGCGCATAATTCAATCGGACTATGTTGTTCGACATTCTTGTTTTGTTGGTTGTCGGGGTCGCGGCTGTAGGCGGCTTCATGCGCGGTTTGGTGCAGGAAGTCTTGTCGCTCGCCGCTTGGATCCTTGCAGCATTCTCGGTCTACTATCTCCACGGCCCCCTGACGGACGCGTTGCGCGGGTGGTATGACGCGGAGCCAGCGACCCCCATTCTCGCCTTTGCTCTGCTGTTGTTGATTCCCTACGCCGCCATGCGCGTTATCTCGAGTAATGCAGGCGAGGCCTCTCGCAATTCCATCCTTGGCCCGATTGATAGAGTGCTGGGCTTTGGGTTCGGCACCATTAAGGGGACGCTCGTCGTCGTGTTCGCTTTTTCTGTCATCGTGCTCGGTTTCGACAGTGTTTGGGGATACAAAGGGCGCCCGGGTTGGATCACCACGGCGCGCACTTATCCGGCTGCGGACGCGTTTTCGCGCCAGTTGGTGCGGATGATTGCCGAACGGCGCGAACAGGTCTTGGGCGAAGAGCAGGACGCACCTGACGACGAAACGGTCGAGGAATGAGCGTTGACGCGCAGAGCTCCTCCAAGCTCTACTCGCCTCGAATGCTGATGCTGTCTGCTCGGCTCGCAGACTTTCCTCTGTCGGCCAGTTTTTCACATAATGCTTCGGCTCGCTCGAAAACCTGTGGCAGCACCATCACGATAGGAATGGATGTGGACCCGGCAGGGCATGTCCAAGGGATCGGCATGCAGGTCACGGCTTGCGCGGTTGGGCAAAGCTCAGCTGCCATCTTGGCCGACGCGGCTTCGGGCACTAGTCAGGAGGCGATCATCGCTGCCAAAGCGCAGATTGAGCGGTGGCTGGAGGATGACGGGGGCGAACCCGATTGGCCTGAATTTGATGCGCTCTTACCTGTCAAAGACCATCCCGGTCGCCATGGTGCATTATTGCTGCCGTGGACTGCTGCAATCGAGGCGCTTTCATCCTCTGCAAGCACGGGCTAGACCCTTACAGCATGCACCGTAACTAGCGGGCGAATGACGCAGGGGTATTTGGGATACATGGCTGAAGCACAGGCATTGGCAGCGCGCGAACCAACCGAGAAGGAAATCCGTCTCGTCATCGGGGCCAGCAGCGCCGGCACGATCTTCGAGTGGTACGATTTCTTCATCTACGGCACTCTCGCCTACATCCTGAAGGACGCCTTTTACGACGTCGATAATGACACGCTGGGCCTGTTGTTGGTCTGGTCGACTTTCGCCGTGGGCTTTGCTTTCCGCCCGATCGGCGCGATCCTGTTTGGCTTTCTTGGTGACCAACTGGGGCGCAAATACACCTTCCTTGTCACCGTCACATTGATGGGCATCGCGACGGCCGGGGTGGGCTTCATCCCGACGGTTGACCAGATTGGCATCGCCGCGCCGATCATCGTGATCCTGCTGAGGGTGATACAGGGCTTGGCGCTTGGCGGAGAATATGGCGGAGCGGCAATCTATGTCGCCGAGCACGCTCCCCCGGAAAAGCGCGGTCTCTACACCAGCTTTATTCAGGCCAGTGTTGCAGGCGGCTTTGTCCTATCCATCATTGTTGTGCTCGCCAGCAGTGCGCTGATGGACAAGGAGAGCTTTGAAGCATGGGGCTGGCGTATTCCGTTCCTGCTTTCGATTCTGCTTCTGGTTATCTCGCTCTGGATGCGCCTGATGCTTTCCGAAAGCCCTGTGTTCCAGGCGATGAAGGAAGCGGGCGAAACCTCTGGCAATCCGTTTATCGAGAGCTTCACCTACCCAGGTAACAAGAAGCGCATCTTCGTCGCGCTGTTCGGTATCACCGGTATCTTGACCACGATCTGGTACACAGCGTTCTTCTCCGGTCTCAGCTTCCTGCGCGGGCCGATGCATGTCGAGCCTGATACGGTGAACTGGATACTGCTAATCGCCGGCGCAATTTCGATGAGTTTTTACGTCGTGATTGGCCATTGGTCCGACAGGGTGGGGCGCAAGAAGCCGATCATCATTGGTGCGATTGCGACACTATTCCTCCTGTTCCCTGCGTTCTGGGGGCTGGGCAGCCTTGCCAACCCGGGCCTGCAGGATGCGGCGGAGAAGAACCCGATCACAGTCAGCGGACCGGAATGCGTCACCGATCCGTTCGCGCAGCTGTTTGATCGCGAACAGACCGATTGCGGTAAGGTGCTGGAGACGCTCACTGCATCAGGTGTCAGCTACACTCTGGTCGACGGAGACGAGCTGGCGATGAGTGTGGGCGGCGAAAGCGTCGCAATCGATCAGGCGTGGTTTGCACCGTCTGAAAAGCAAGGCGCGATCCGCACTGCTGGCATTCGCGAAGCGCTCAGTCTGTATGGGTTCGACTTCTCGCAGCAGAGCCCATCACTTGCGAACATCGTTGGGATTATTGCGATCCTGCTGGGCCTCGGGTTCCTCTCGGCACTAACATACGGTTCGGTCGCGGCACTTCTTTCGGAGATGTTCCCGCCGAGGATTCGCTACTCCTCCATGTCGATCCCGTATCATATCGGCGCTGGCTATCTTGGCGGATTCCTGCCGTTGATCGCGGGCGTGATCGTCGCCAGCACCGGCAATATCTACTCCGGCCTTTGGTACACTTGGGTTGTCGTAGCCTTCGGCGTTGTCGTCGCTTGGTGGGGATTGCCGGGCGGACCCCCGCAAGACTTTGTCGATGACACAACCGGCTGATCCGCCACATTCCACTCTGCGCCTGAAGGTCGATAGCGCTGCGCTTGCAGCGAATTGGCGCGCGCTTGATGCGTTATCAGGTCCAGCTGCTGCGGGCGCGGCGGTCAAAGCGAATTGCTATGGGCTTGGTGTCGATACATGCGTGCCGGCCTTGCGCGATGCAGGGTGCAGCGAGTTCTTTGTGGCGCATTGGAGCGAAGTATCCGGTGTTGCGAGGCATGTGAACCCTGAGCAAGTCTCGGTTCTGCACGGCCCGCTGAACGCTGACGAGGCGGCTTACGCTCGTTCAAGCGGTAGTGTGCCGGTCATTAATTCGCTGCATCAGGCCGAGATATGGCAGTCATCCGGCGGCGGCCGGTGCCATTTGATGGTCGATACCGGGATGAACCGTCTGGGTGTTGCGCTGAATGATCTTGGCAATGCAGCTTTGCAGGCGCTCGAGGTCGATATTCTGATGTCGCATTTGGTGAGCGCCGACGAAGATGGCCCGATCAACGCGCGGCAACTGCGTGATTTCCAAGCGGCGGTGCCAGCGATCAGCCATCGCCGGTTAAGTCTTGCGAACAGTGCCGGGGTGGCGCTGGGATCAGACTACAGTTTTGACCTCACGCGGCCGGGGCTGTCTCTTTACGGCGGCATTCCGCGCGATGAGTTGGGCTCTCAGATCAAGCAGGTCGCCTTTCCAGAGGCTGCGATTATCCAGACCAGGACAATCAGGGCAGGCGACACGGTCGGCTATAATGCGACCTTCAATGCGCCAAGCGAGATGCAGGTTGGCACGGTCTCTCTAGGATACGCTGACGGATATCTGCGCAGCTGGGGCGGCGTAGGCACCTTGATACATGAAGGTTGTCACCTGCCGGTACTGGGCCGAGTCTCCATGGACATGGTGATCGTCGATCTCGCAAATGCACCTGAATTGCGGGACGGAGACTGGCTGCAAGTGCCGTATCATTTGCCCGATGCTGCGCAGCAAAGCCCTCTAACTCAATACGAATTGCTCACCGTTCTGGGGCAGCGGTTCCAATAGTGCACCTGCGATGTTGCACTGCACATTGTGCAAGTGCTAAGGTTGCACAGCATTCAAATGGGATCGAGAGCAATCAAACATGGCTAAAAAATCAGGCGGCTCATCAGGCGACGCCGTAATCATCAAGAAGTACGCAAACCGCCGCCTCTACAACACCAGCTCTTCAAGCTACATCACGTTGGAAGACTTGGCCGGCATGGTCCGTGAAAACATCGAATTTCAAGTGCTCGATGCCAAGACCGGTGATGACATCACTCACTCGATCCTGACCCAGATCATCATGGAAGAGGAATCGAGTGGAGAGCAGCAGATGCTCCCAGTCAGTTTCCTGCGCCAGCTGATCAGCATGTACGGCAATTCAATGCAGACGATGATGCCCAGCTATCTCGAAGCGAGCATGCAAAACTTCCGCGAAAATCAGGCCAAGATCAAAGAGGCTTTCCAGAGCGGAATGAGCAACAATCCGATTGCTGCAATCCATGAGACAAACATGGCAATGATGCGCGCTGCGGCGGATGTATTCATCCCGGGTGCTGTCAAGAAAGCAGCTGGCAGCAAACCGGCCGATCACGATACTGCCACTGACACATCAGCTGACGAGATTGCAGCCCTGCGTGAGCAGATGGCGGCGATGCAAAAGAAGCTGGACGAAATCGGCAACTAAAGCGAAGGGCGTCGCGAACCAAGCGGCCCAACAACACCAAAGATCAGGATCACCGAACCGTGTCCAATATCCGCCACGCGCTGAACGTGAAGCGCGCCGACGATTTCGCCAAATGGTATCAGGAAGTCATCTCCGCCGCCGATCTCGCTGAGGAGTCGGGCGTGCGCGGTTGCATGGTGATCAAGCCGTGGGGCTATGGCATCTGGGAGCGTGTTCAGCGCTTGATGGATGACCGGATCAAGGCGGCGGGCATCGCCAACGCGTATTTCCCCTTGTTCATCCCGCTCGCCAATTTCGAGCGCGAAGCCGATCATGTCGATGGCTTTGCCAAGGAAATGGCAGTCGTCACCCACCACCGCCTGATTGCGGACGGGAAGGGTGGGTTGATCCCCGATCCTGAGGCCAAACTGGAAGAGCCATTGGTGGTTCGTCCTACCTCCGAAACGATCATCGGTGATGCGATGGCGCGCTGGGTTCAGAGCTGGCGCGATTTGCCACTGATGCTCAACCAGTGGGCCAATGTCGTGCGCTGGGAAATGCGCACCCGCATGTTCCTGCGCACCAGTGAGTTTCTCTGGCAGGAAGGCCACACCGCTCACGCCACGCGCAAAGAGGCGCTGGAGGAGACGCACCGCGCACTCGAAATGTACCGCGCCTGTGTCGAAGAAGACCTCGCCATGCCCGTCATTGCTGGTGAGAAGCCGGAGAACGAACGCTTCCCTGGCGCTGACGAAACCTGGTCGATCGAAGCGATGATGCAGGACGGCAAGGCGCTTCAAGCTGGCACCAGTCACTATCTCGGCACCAGTTTCGCCGAGGCAGCGGGCATCCGCTATCAGGACGCCGAAGGCACGCAGCAGCTTTGCCATACCACCAGCTGGGGCACTTCGACCCGCATGGTTGGCGGGGTGATTATGACACACGGCGATGATGACGGTATGCGTGTGCCACCGCGTATTGCCCCCCATCAGATCATCATCTTGCCAATGCTACGCGATAAGCCCGAAGATGCGGAATTGCTCGCCTATTGCGAGGAAGTTCGTGCAAGCCTTGCCGGCCAATCAAGCATGGGCGAACCCATCCGCGTGCTGCTTGATAAGAAACCGGGCAAAGCCTCGGCCAAACGCTGGGACTGGGTGCGCAAAGGTGCGCCAGTGATCCTCGAAGTCGGTCCGCGCGATATGGAAGGCGGCAAGGTTGCTGTCCTGCGGCGTGACGCTCTTTGGAACATGGACAATGGCAAGCCTGCCATGGCTTTCACGCCGCGCGACGAGTTCGTGGGCGGTGCCGCCGCGCTGCTCGAAGATATCCAGAACGGGATGTTGGAAGAAGCCCGCACCCGCCGCGATGCGAACATCACGCGTGAGGTTGGGCACTGGCATGATGTGGTGAACTTCTTCCGTAAGGGCGGAAAGTACCCAGGTTGGGTCGAAGTCAACTGGTCGAAGCCCACCGGCGACGTGCTGGAGAAAGTGGTCGAGCAACTCAAAGGCGAGAAGCTGACCATCCGCAATGTGCCAAAGGACAGCAAGCCTGCCGAGGGCGAGTGCATCTTCACCGGCGAAGCTGCGGTTGAGCGGATTCTGATCGCGCGCGCCTATTGATCTGGCGGCGGCTGCGCTGCACAAGACGGCGCATGATCAAACGTCTTGCATTGCTAGCCGCATTCGCCGCCGCTCCACTCGCTGCCGGCGACCACTCCAGCCAAAACCACGATCCTGGCACCGAGGTGTTCTGAGGAACGCTTGCGCGCGGATATGGACACGATTGTCGGTTTCGGCACGCGCCATACGTTATCGTCCCAGACCGATCCCAAGCGTGGCATTGGCGCGGCGGTCAATTGGGCACTCGATGAATTCAATCGTATCGGTGCGAAGTGTGATGGCTGCCTTGATGTGAAGTCGGTTGAGCGCGTGATCAAAGCTGATGGTCGCCGTATCCCGCAAGACACGCTGGTGCGCAATGCCGTCGCAATCCAGTGGGGCAGCGAACGGCCCAAGGAAGTGATCATTGTTCAAGGGCACTATGACAGCCGCGTTACCGATCCGCTCAACGGTACCGATGATGCGCCAGGTGCGAACGATGATGGCTCGGGCAGCGTCATGATCCTCGAAGCCTCCCGCATCCTTTCGCAGCGCAAGTATCCAAGCACGATTATCTACGCGCTGCTAACCGGCGAAGAGCAAGGCCTCTACGGCGCACGCATCCTCGCCGATTGGGTGGAAGAGCAGGGCATGACGGTCAAAGGCGTGCTCAACAACGATATGATCGGCAGTCCTTGCGGCTCCGATGGCTATTGCGACTTTGAACATGTCCGCGTCTTTTCCGAGGGCCCGCGCGCAGACTCAACCGAACGTTTGCGTTCACGCCAACGCCGTTTTGGTGGCGAGAATGATATGCCGGGACGCAATCTTGCGCGTTGGGTTGGGGATGTGGCCAAGGCCTATCCGACGGGAATGCAGGTGCGTCAGATTTGGCGGACCGACCGTATGGGGCGGGGCGGTGACCAGATCCCGTTCCTCGATAAAGGCTATCCCGCGCTGCGCATTGCTGTTTCGGTCGAAGACTATGAGCATCAGCACCAAGACCTGCGCACTGAAGATGGCGTGAAATACGGCGATACGGTTGATGAGCTGGACTTCAATTACCTGACGCGAGCCTCGCAGTTGAATGTCCGCGCGCTGCACCGTCTGGCCCATGCACCCATGCCACCTTCTGTGACTGCCGATGCGGCTGTGCGGGTGGATACTGTGCTGAATTGGGGCCTCACCAAGGGCGCCGACAAATTCATCATCAAGGCGCGACGGACCGATGAGCCGTACTGGCGCGATGTTTTGCCCGATGGCACCAAAGGCGAGGATATTCGCGACATAGTGCCGGCGTCGACCATCAGCTATGAAGTGTCTGTGCCGTTGCGCGGTGATGATTGGTTGTTCGGCATTTCGGCATGCACTGGCGAGTACTGCTCGCCCGTTTCAAGCGCAGTACCCGGCGGTGCGTTTGAGCCTGTGGCGCAGCCTGACGACTAACGCTCAGCGAAAAATCCTTCTTCGACAAGCTTGGGCCGAACGGGTAAGGGCACGCCGATGCCCCAGTTCAAGCCAAAGTACCCCAAGGGCCTGCCGTCCAAGAAGCAGGTTCTCGAGTTCATCCAATCCTCTGACACCCCCGCCGGCAAGCGCGAGATTGCCAAGGCTTTCGGGTTGAAGGGGCAGGAGAAAATCGCGCTCAAAAAGCTGCTTAAAGACATGGCCGAAGAGGGCCTGATAGACGGGCGCAAGACCGCCTATCACCGCATGGGCGGAGTTCCGAAAGTCACGGTGCTGCGTGTGGTCGAAATAGAGGATGGCGAAGCGATTGCGGTGCCTGACGCGTGGTCCCCCGATGCGCCCGACAAGCCCCCGCGTCTGACGCTGCGCGAGATGAAAGGACGGGGCGGCAAACGCGCGCCTGCGCTCAAACGCGGTGATAGGGTGCTTTCTCGAACCGAGGAGCGGGAGAGCGGATGGATCGCCTATCCGATGAAAAGGCTGCCTACGCTCACTGAGGGCATGATGGGCGTGGTTGAGATCGACAAAGCGGGCAAGGCATGGCTCGCGCCGGTCGACAAACGCATCCGCCAATCCGCGCGGATCAGCGATCTGGGCATGGCAAAGGAAGGACAGCTCGTTCTCGCCGAGCGCACCGGTCGTTCGGAACGGTCGGGTGTGAAGGTGGTCGAGGTCTATGGCGATCCTCTTGCACCCAAGAGCTTTAGTCTGATTGCCATCGCCAAGCACGGCATCCCGCACATCTTTCCGGAAGAAGTGCTCGATGAGGCGCCGCTCGCGGCAAAGCTCAAGCTATCTGAGGATAAGCGAGAGGACCTGCGCGCGCTTCCTATCGTGGCCATCGACCCCGCTGATGCGCGGGATCACGATGATGCGATCTGGGCCGAGCCGGACGGGAAGGGCGGCTACAACGCGCTCATCGCGATTGCGGATGTCTCTTTCTACGTCCGGCCGGGCTCTGCGTTGGACCGAGAGGCGCGCAAGCGTGGAAACTCGGTCTATTTCCCTGACCGCGTTGTGCCGATGTTGCCAGAGATACTGTCCGCCGATGTCTGCTCACTAAAGGAGGGCGAGGCCCGCGCGGCGATGGCGTGTCATCTCCACATTGACGCGCAGGGTCAGATCAAGGACTTCCGCTTTACGCGCGCGCTTGTCCGTATCCATCACAATATTGCATATGAGGATGCACAGGCTGCCATCGATAAGGGCGACGCGCCCGAATATTTGCAGAACCTTTGGGACGCATGGAAATTGCTCGCCGATGCGCGGGCGAAACGTGATCCGTTGGAACTGGAATTGCCAGAACGGCGCGTTGTGTTGAATGAAGAAGGCCAGATCGCGGAAATCGCAGTGCGCGAACGGCTTGATGCGCACCGCGTGGTCGAAGATTTCATGATCGCTGCCAATGTCGCCGCAGCAAAGGCGCTGGAAGCCAAGGCCGCGCCGGTGGTTTACCGCGTCCACGAGCAACCGGCTCGCGAGAAGCTGATCGCGCTGCGCGATTACATGGCGACCCTGGGCAAAAAGCTTGCGCTGGGTCAGGTGATCACGCCGGGTCTCTTCAATTCCATGCTCAAGAATATCGAAAATGAGTCTGAAAAGGCTCAACTTATGGAGGCCGTGCTGCGCAGCCAGACACAGGCCTATTACGGGCCGAACAATGCCGGGCACTTCGGCTTGGCGCTCGGCTCCTATGCGCATTTCACGTCGCCTATCCGGCGCTATTCGGACCTGTTGGTGCACCGTGCACTTGTTGACGCGTATTGGCTGGAGCAGCCAGCACCGCCGGGCTCGATTCCAGACACATCTGGCCTTGCAGACCGCGACCGCGACAATTTGCAAGCGATCACCGATGCGATCAGCCAAACCGAACGGCGCGCGATGGAGGCAGAGCGCGACACGATCGACCGCTATGTCGCGGCATGGCTTTCCCACCGTGTGGGCGAAGTGTTCGACACGCGCATCACAGGTGTCCAGAGTTTCGGCTTCTTCGCCACCATCGAAGGGCTCGGGGGGGACGGCCTCGTCCCAATTTCAACCCTCGGCGGAGAGTACTTCCGTCATGACGAAGCCGCGCAATCATTGGTCGGCGCTGACACTGGAACGACTTACTCGGTGGGTGACAGGCTAAAACTGAAGCTCGGAGAGGCCAACGCGCTCACCGGTGCGCTCAAATTTGTGCCGGTGGATGCTGAAGGCAATGCCATTGAAACGCGTGGTGGTCGACCCGAGCATCGCCGTCGTGGACCAGGCGGGCCGAAAAAGGGCGGAAAATATATGAAGGGAAAACGCGGACGGCCGGGCAATATCCGGCATCAGGGTCGCCGGCGGTAACTACTCCGGCTTATCCACCTTCTTCTCGTCATAACCAGGCGGGATGACATAGAGCGGGCAGGGCAGCGTGCCTGCATTGCCGGAAAAGTGCGAAACGAGAGGGCCCGGATTGCCGCCTTTTGCCGCGCCCAGGACGAGAGCATCGACCTCTTTGTGCTCTGCCAAAAACTTGGTCACGATCTTCTGGCCATTGCCGATTGCCACAGAAATTGTGGGCATAATCCCACTTTCGGCCAACAAATTGCCCGCAACGCCGTGCGCCATAACTTCCGCCCGGTCGCGCGCTTCCTGTTCGATGGTCGCCTGAACGCCGCTGAACGCGCTGACATTCTGCTGAGCCACGAGGGCGAGGAGATGCACGCCGCCATCGACTGCTACCGCCCTGCGCGCTGCATAGCGCAGCGCCGCGCGGGCCTCTTCGCTTTCATCGATGACTACGAGAAATGTGCGCATACGTATATCTCGCTCCCCCATTCGGGTATCCGGCCAAAATCCGAACAATGCAAGGCCTTGCCCAAGCGTCTTGAATTCGCCAAATCAGAATGCACCCGAATTACTGCAGAATGGGTCAAGGGAGTCTCTGCACGCAATGCCTATCGAAATCAAAATGCCCGCGCTTTCGCCCACGATGGAGGAAGGCACTCTGGCCAAATGGCTGGTGAAGGTGGGCGATGAGATCTCCTCCGGCGATATCATGGCCGAGATTGAGACGGATAAGGCGACGATGGAATTCGAAGCTGTGGATGAGGGAACGCTGGCAGCGATCCTTGTCGATGAAGGCAGTGAAGATGTGAAAGTCGGAACGGTCATCGCGATGCTCGCCGAGGACGGTGAGGATGTCGGCGATGTGAAGGCTCCGAGCGCCACGCCTGCTCCCGCGCCAGCTCCGGTTGAAGCCAAGGAAAAGCCTGCACCAGCACCAACTCCCGCCCCGGCACCTGCTCCCGCCGCCGCTTCATCGGAGGGCGACCGCATCATTGCCTCGCCGCTTGCCAAGCGAATTGCTGGTCAGAAAGGGGTCGACCTCTCAAGCGTAACCGGAAGCGGTCCGCGCGGGCGCATTATCAAAGCAGATGTGGAAGGTGCACAAGCTGGCACAGCTCCGGCCAAGGCAGCCGCGGCGCCTGCTGCAAGTGCTCTCACACCGCCCGCGACAGAATATGATGCGCCGTTTGAAGAGCAGAAGCTCAACAATGTGCGCAAAGTCATCGCCAAGCGCCTGACCGAAGCTAAGCAGCAGGTCCCGCACATCTACCTGACCGTCGATGTTCGTCTCGATCCGCTGCTCGCGCTGCGCAAGCAGTTGAATGAAAGCCTCGAGGCTGACGGCGTGAAGCTTTCGGTCAATGATCTGATTATCAAGGCGCTCGCCCGCGCTTTGCAACGCGAACCGCAATGCAATGTCAGTTTCCAAGGCGACGTGATGCACCAGTACACACGGCAGGATATCTCCGTTGCCGTGGCTGCGCCCACTGGCCTGATCACGCCGATCATCCGAGATGCCGGTCGCAAGGGTCTCGCCGAAATCTCGACCGAGATGAAAGAGCTTGCGGGCAAGGCGCGCGACGGAAAACTGCAACCCCACGAATTCCAGGGTGGCACCGCATCGCTGTCAAACCTCGGCATGTTCGGCACGAAGCAATTCGACGCCGTTATCAATCCGCCGCAGGGCATGATCCTCGCCGTCGGCGCGGGTGAACAGCGGCCCTATGTGGTCGATGGCGCGCTGCAGGTTGCGACTGTTATGTCGGTCACGGGCAGCTTCGATCACCGCGCGATTGACGGGGTGGATGGTGCGAAACTGCTCGACCAGTTCCGCAGCCTGATCGAAAGCCCGATGGGGCTGGTCGTCTAAGAACTACGAGGGGGAATTTCATGCGTAACATCGTGATTGCAACGCTGGCGGGCCTGACACTGGTCGCCTGCGAAAGCGAAGCCGAACCAGATCAGACCGCTCCGACTGAGGAGACGACGGAAGACGGCACTGTCGAGGATGGTGCCGATAGCTCTGAGGATGCGGAATCTTCGGAAGCCGTTGAGACGGAAACGGCGGAAGACAGCAACACTGTCGAAGCGCCAACGATCGCCGCGCAACCTGTGCGGTATGGCTTTGACGGCCCCGATCTTGATGCGTGCGGCAGCTACGGTGAAGTCAGTGGCCTGAAAGCAGGCGGCGATGGCTTCCTTTCGGTGCGTGCAGCACCGGACGTGAAAGCGACTGAGCTCGATCGTCTTAGATCGGGCCAAGGCGTCACGTTCTGTGACTCGGCCAAGGGCAACAGCTGGATTGGCGTTGTTTACGACAAGTCAGGCGGCAAGGACTGCGGCACAGGCTCGCCTATTGATGCGACCAGGAATTATCCAGGTCCGTGTCAGTCAGGTTGGGTGAGTGCAAAATACGTCACCTTGATTGCCGGGTAACTGCTCTTGGCTGACCGCGACCCACTTATCCGTGTCACAGCTATGCCTGCTGACACAAACCCGTACGGGGGCGTGTTCGGTGGCTGGCTGATGAGCCAGATGGCGCTTGGCGCGGGTGCGTTGGCAAGCCGCGTGGGGCGGGGCAAAGCTGTGGTCGTCTCCGCGACCGACTTTGCCTTTCCGGGCGCAATGGCGGTTGGCGATGAACTCAGCGTCTATTGCGATTTGCGCGATACGGGGAACACGTCTCTAACGATCTTCGCCGAGGGAATTGCGCGCGAACGCAATGGTGAAGCGGAGATGACGGTCGCGCACGGTACGTTTAAATTCGTGCTGCTGGACGAGAATGATCGCCCGCGACCGGTCGAGGCAGTTGCGACATGATCGTTTTCCTACCGCATGCCCGCTGTGGGAGTATGAGCGCGATGCGCATATCAGCAGTCCCTTTCCGCCTATCCACCTCACCGCGCCGCAATGTGCGAAGCCGCTTTTTTTGCTTTCTGGACAGTGTAACAAGTGTTTCACGAGTCAGACTTCAGATGGGAAACCTGAATGACTGCTACCTCCTATGATGTGATCGTCCTTGGATCAGGCCCGGGTGGCTATGTCGCCGCGATCCGCTGTGCGCAGCTTGGATTGAAGACTGCAATTGTCGAGCGAGAGAACCTTGGCGGTATCTGCCTCAACTGGGGCTGTATCCCGACCAAGGCGATGCTGCGCTCGGCAGAGATTTACCACTACATGCAGAACGCGGCGGACTATGGCCTCGCTGCAAAGGGGATCGAGGCGGACCTCGAAGCGATTGTGAAGCGCAGCCGCGGTGTTGCGAAGCAGCTCAATCAGGGCGTTGGTCACCTGATGAAGAAGAACAAGATCACCGTGCATATGGGAGAGGGCACGCTGACCGGCCCGACCTCGTTAACGGTGAAAGGCGAGAAGGGCGAAGAGAAGCTCAGCGCCAAGCACGTGATCGTCGCTACCGGTGCAAGGGCGCGGGACCTGCCGTTCGCCCCTGCCGACGGCAAACGTGTCTGGACCTATCGCCACGCCATGGTGCCGCCGGAGATGCCGAAGAAGCTGCTTGTGATTGGATCGGGCGCTATCGGCATTGAGTTCGCAAGCTTTTACAATGACATGGGCGTTGATGTTACAGTGGTTGAAATGCTTGATCGGATCGTCCCGGTCGAGGACCATGACATCTCTGCCTTCCTGGAAAGGAGCCTGAAAAAGCAGGGCATCAACGTGATGACCGGCGCCGGGGTCGAGGACCTGAAGGTTGCCGACAAAGGCGTGAGCGCGAAGATCAAGGATGCGAAGGGCAAAGTCGAGACGACCGAGTTTAGCCATGTAATCGTTGCTATCGGCATCGTGCCGAACACCGAGAACATCGGGATCGACACGCTGGCCGAGATGGATCGCGGCTTCATCCAGATCGATCCCTACGGCCGCACGAAGTCAAAGGGTCTTTGGGCCATCGGTGACTGCACACCAGGTCCCTGGTTGGCGCATAAGGCTAGCCATGAAGGGGTGACTTGCGCCGAGGCCATCGCGCAGGAGCTGGGGAACAAAGATGTCCACCCGCACCCGCTTGATCGCAGCGCGATTCCGGGCTGCACCTATTGCCACCCGCAAGTCGCGAGTGTTGGTATGACCGAGGCCGCCGCCAAAGAGATGGGCAAGGACATCAAAGTTGGCAGCTTCCCTTTCATCGGCAACGGCAAAGCTATCGCGCTGGGCGAGGCTGAGGGGATGATCAAAACGGTGTTCGACGCCAAGACGGGCGAGCTGCTTGGCGCGCATATGGTGGGCGCAGAGGTTACCGAATTGATCCAAGGCTATACCGTCGGCAAAGTGCTCGAGACGACTGAAGTGGAGCTGATGCAGACTGTCTTCCCGCACCCGACGCTTTCAGAGATGATGCACGAAAGTGTTCTCGATGCCTATGGAAGAGCGCTGCACTTTTAGGGCAAACCATGTCGCGGCGTTGTTAAGACATTAACCAACCGCGTGAACCCCATTCGAACGGCATTTCGATATTGCTCTCCGAAGTCCGGGGTCTTTGACCTCCGCTTTTTGGGGATGTCGAGAAATGCAAATGCTAGCCAAGGGGACACGGGCACTCGATGCTCCGATCCCCAACTGGGTCGCTAAGCACAGCGGGACGTCCTTCGGAAGTGATGTCAATCAGCGGGCTGATTGGTCCCAGTTAACCAAATATTGCGGTTTTCATTGTTTGGGTGACGCTGAGCATCCCGAGACCCTTCGTTCTGTTGTTCAAACGGGGATGGGAAGCTTGGGATTAGGCCGCGAAATAGTTTTAGCAACGCAAGGGACTGAGTGATGAGAAAAGCCACTATCAATCAGCTCGGCATGTTGCTCGGTCCGCTATGCTTGGCCCTATCTTCGCCGGCACTGGCCGACACACACTCCAGCTCCAAAGTCTTTGACGACACAATTGGTGAAGCCAAATCTCTGATGATGGCTGACTCCGCGAAAGCGCTTGAGCTCGCGCGTGATGCTCAAAAGCTTGTTACGGAAGAGACCGATGATGCCGTGAAGGACAAGCTAACCGCGCAATGGCTTGAAGCCGAAGCGTTGATGCGCCTTCGCAAGTCTGAAGAAGCCGGCTCGATCATCGAGAGCGCTTTGGAAGAAGCGGAGACGAGGTTTCCCGACGATAAGCTCTATGCCGACCTTCTGCGTTCGCAAGGATCGTTCAATGCTGGAGCAGGCAAGTACGGTGAAGCGCTCGACGCATTTCTGACCGCGCATGACAAATACAAAGCGCTGGGTGAAGATCGTAGCCGCGCAATCGTGCTCCAAAATATCGGTTCGCTCTATTCAGATGCCCGAGATTATGAGCGTGTTCTGCGGTATTATCGACAAGCAAACGAAGCGTTTCCAGATGACAATGCGCTAGCTCTTTCTGCCTATAACAATACGGGCAACGCGCTAAAGGAGCTGGAGCGGTTTGATGAGGCCGAGGAGGCTTTCCGTCAGGCGCTCGAAGCAGCTGGAAAGATGGGCAGCCCGCTCCTCGAAGCACGAATCCTAACAAATATCGCGTCGACCCAATATGCGAAGGGTGAATACGCAGCCGCGGAGCAAACCGTGGTCCGCGGACTTCGGATTGCCTATGCAGATGCGCCCGAATGGCGCCGCTTCCTATATGGCGTTCGCGCACAGAATGCCCTTGCGTTAGGACAGACTGCGACCGCGGAACGTTACATCGGAATGACCTTTGCTGGCGAAGATCTGAGCCAGACGTCGCCTTTCTTCCGCGACTTCCATGCCACCGCGCATAAAGTGTACTCCGCGCGCGGTGACAGCAAGCTGGCGCTGGAGCACTTTGCTGCGTTCCACAGAATTGATGATGAAGCTCGAGATCTGTCTGCGACCGCAAACAGCTCTCTGCTGGGTGCGCGCTTTGATGCCGCGAACAGAGAGCTACGCATCTCCAAACTCTCGGCTGAGAAAGAGGCTAACGAAGCGCGTCTCTCCAGCGCAAACAACCAAGTCATTCTGCTGACGCTGGGTATCCTTCTTGTTATCGTGGCATTCCTCGTTGCGCTTGGAATTCTACGCACTGTTAGCCGCAGCAAGGCCGCAATCAGCGCGGCGAACGAGAAGCTGACTTATGTGACCCAGCATGACGGCTTGACCAGTCTCTTCTCTCGCGATCATTTCCGCCATCTTCTTGAGGAAAAGGCGAAGGTTTGTCGCGAACGCGGGAATGAGGCTGCGTTGATGTTCATCGACCTCGACAGGTTTAAGCAGGTCAATGACATCTACGGTCACGGTATTGGTGACTTGCTTTTAACGCAGGTGGCAAGCCGTTTCCGTGAGGCAGCTGGGAAAGATGCGATTATCGGGCGTTTGGGCGGTGACGAGTTTGGCCTGTTGCTTCCACCTGGAACCGAGTTTGGCAGCGCTATCGAAATGGCCAATGCGATCATCGCACGCGTGAGTGAAAGCTATAAACTTGAGGACTTTGAAGTATCGATCGGGGCTTCGATCGGTGTCACTTCTATCAACGGCGAAGGCTCGACAAGTTGGCACATGACGAACGCCGATCTGGCACTTTATGAAGCGAAAAACCGTGGCCGAGGCATTTGCGTCACGTACGAGCCCTCCATGCGTGAGAAGCTTGAAGACCGATCTAGCCTTGAAAACGATCTAGGCGACGCGCTCGAAAATGGTCAGATGTCGATTGTTTATCAGCCAATCATTACCGGATCGGACCGCTCCGTGCTGGGCTACGAAGCCCTGATGCGTTGGACTCATCCCGAACGCGGTGTTGTTTCACCCGGCGTGTTCATTCCGGTTGCTGAAGACGCGCTTCTTATTGATCGTTTGGGGGCATGGATGCTGCGTTCCGCTTGCGCGGAAGCAACAAATTGGCCTGAGCATATCAAGCTGACAGTGAACATTTCAACGTTGCAGCTGTCGAACGCGTCATTCCTTAGCACCGTAACGCATGCTCTAGCGACGAGCGGGTTAGCACCTGAACGTTTGATCCTTGAACTCACCGAGTCTCTGATCGTCGAAATGGACGATGATCTTGAGCAGCTGTTGAGCAGCCTCAAGGCACTGGGCGTTTCATTGGCGCTGGATGACTTCGGGCGTGGCTACTCGTCGCTCAACTACATTGAAAAGATGCACTTCTCGATGATCAAGATTGATCGCGAATTCGTTCAAGCTGCGGCTGCCGGATCGGTCCGTAGCCAGGCAGTCGTTACTGCGATTGTGTCGCTGGCAAACTCGCTCAATATTGATGTTACGGCAGAAGGCATTGAGGAAGAGGATCAAGTTGACGCTATGCTCAACCTTGGATGCTCGTGTCTCCAAGGGTTCCATTTTGCCCGCCCTGAGGCAGTCGTTGAACAAGACAGCCGCTCGTCCGACAAAAAACAGAAGTCCGCTGCGGCATAAGGCCGCAGTCGCCTCAGAACTTCATAAAGAGATTGACGTTGGCAACGTGATCCGTGCGATTTTGCCCTGGACGAAAGGCGGTCTGGTTTAGGTAGCCCGGAACAACTTCCACACCTTGAGTGATAGGGACGGAGACACCGGCAAAGTTGCGCCACAGGCCGATGCCATCGCGTTGAAGTGGTGTTTCGTTGAGAGCAATGAATGGCTCCGTGTAAGCGACGAATTTGTTGTTGCCGCTGATCGGCACTCGTAACTGCACGAAAGGCCGGAAGCGCAGAGCGACTTCACCATCCTCTTCGAAAGTGCGTTGCTCGAAACGGTTCCGTGAATCGATCGTGGTGCCGCCTGATGTTTTGAAAAGACGGACGTTCAGCTCTTGATAGAAACGGTGTTCATTGACCTCCACCGGACCAACCGGATCGGTGAGAATATAGGCATATCCGGCGCCAACACTGACTTTGTCATTCAGCCTGTATCCGACAAGAGATCGCAGTAAGAGTTGGCCGAGACGATCAGCATCGTTTGTGAAACGCTCCTGGGCTTCAACCCGGATGAAAACGTCATCATCGACGTCAACAGTAGCAAACTGTCCCGTCCAAATGTTGAAGTCCTCTTCTGCTGCCGCGGGTGTCGCGATTGGCATTGATAGTGCAGCGGCGGCTAGGCCAAGTTTCTTGATATGCATGGGATCAATCACTCTGTGTTCTAAGCAAAAAAGACGGGCGACACCATTTTGGTGCCGCCCGTTTGAAGATCGCATCCATCGGAGAAGGGGGAGGTGATGGATGCGCGGGGTCAGCTCATTAGTTCGATGCGACAGTTGCTGGAGAGAAAGGCATCGAACTGTGATGGGTGTTGATTTTCAGGTTGCCATCGGCATCACGGACGTAGCCGAATGTGTATTCAACCTTCGTGATGCTGCCGTCAGGGCCGGTGAAGAAGTAGTTACCCATGGCCATTGCGTTGTCATCATCAGTGACGATTCCTTCGTTTTCAAAACGAACATTCGTCCAGCCTTTGATCGCGAAACCGCTGTCTTCGGCGCGCATGCCCTTCACGAAGTAGCTTAGGGCTTCATCATATGTGCCGCGGAACTGATCTTCGGCAGCTAGGGTTGGCTTGAAGAGAACCATGCCATTGTCGTAGTTGTAGAGTGTGTCGAGATGCTTCTTGGCTGCAGCTTTGTAGTCACCATTAGCAGCATGGGTCGCGCTGATTTTGACGATGCCTTCGCCCCAAGCTTTCTGAGCAGCTTCCACTTCCTCAGTGGTGATGGGAGCTCCACCAGCGAGTGCAGGCGTGGCGAAAGTCGCCATGGTAGCGCCAGCGGCAGCGAGCAAAACAGTCTTTTTCATGTGTAATCTCCTGTTGGGCAACCGGGTCAGCGGCTGATGGGCAAGAGATATGATCAGTTCGAATCTCGAAAATCAGCCGGATGGCATGCTCTCCGGCCTAGGCCGTATGGCCTATGCGTTTTGAAATTTGACCTCTAAGTTAGCGGTAATGTCGAACCAACTGCCTGTGATGCCGTCTGATACCGAGACAATTGCCGAGCTTCGGGAGTTATATCGCGAGGCTGAGGCCCGCGCCGCGCGTCTGCGGCTCTTGCATGTCACTGGGCAACATCTGGCTGGCGCGGGCGCTGAAACCCTTGAGCAGGTGCTTCGAGACTGTGCGTCCCGCATCGCTTTCTTCGTAGGTCGCAAGTCGGGTTCACTGGTCGCAACTGGAGAGCCCGGCGGCATCCCGATCCCGGCGCCAGGCAACCAAGATGATGTGCTGGCGGCGATCAAGATTGATGGCCTACCGTCCTTGGACTCAATCCCGGATCGCGAAGATCGCGAAACTGTCCGTATGCTGATCGACATGTTGGGCGGCGCGATGAGCCGCATTCAACAAGAGCGCGAGAAGACTCATCTGCTGCTCGAACTGAAGGACAGGGAGCGACGGCTCGAAACGCTCTTGGAGTGGATATTCACTGCGCAGGAAGACGAGCGTCGCCGTGTTTCGCACGAGCTGCATGACGGGGTAGCGCAAACTGCAACCGCTTTGGTTCGAATGCTTGAAAGTGTCGAAGCGGGGAATACTGCCTTGGTGGGCGACGATGGTATTGGGCACGCTGATGTGGCGCGAGGCCTTGTGTCAGAATTGCGCCGCGTGATTGCGGGGCTTCGACCGACATCTCTCGATGATCTGGGATTGCTCCCAGCTTTGCGCACACTGATAGAAGGGCTGGAGGCTGAAGGATTTACCATCACAGAACGATTGGGCGCGGACAGCGTTCGACTTCCCGCAGTAGTAGAGAATGCTCTGTATCGTGTCGCACAAGAAGCAATCGCGAACATTCACAAGCACGCGGGAGGCCCCTGTGATGTCATTATCGAGGCTCAACTTTCGCCAGATCATGACGAGCAGTTTCTTCGAGTGATAGACTTTGGCAACGGACCATCTGAAGCGACACACTCAGCACCCTCAGAGTCCGGCAACAATGTCGGCATTGAGGTGATGAAAGAGCGTATGACAGCAATTGGTGGTCGCTTGGAGTGGCGGGCAGGCAGCGAGAAGGGCGTCGTGGTCGAAGCGCGACTTCCGAAGGCTTACTGATATGGCTGCTCCACGTATTCTTATTGTCGATGATCATCAGCTTGCGCGTGAAGGATTGAAGGCTGTCCTTAGCGCCGGCGGGATCGAAGTTGTGGGCGTTGCTGAAACGGGTGAAGAGGCAATCACCCTCGTCGAGAAGCTTGGTCCTGACGTGGTGTTGATGGATGTTCGCCTCGGCGATGGTATCGATGGTCTAGAAGCAACACGACGGATAGTCGCGATGGCGCTGCCTACCAAGGTGATCATGCTCACGCTGCACGATATGCCAGGTTACGTGAGACAGGCATTGTCCGCCGGAGCTGCTGGTTATGTCCTGAAAGATACCGAGATTGGTGATCTGCGGGCGGCAATCGATCAGGTAATGGCAGGGCAATCGGCATTGCCATTGGACTTGGTAAGCGCAGCCATGCGTGAGGATACGAAACCAACGCCGCACCGTGACCTTTCTCAGATCCTTACAAACCGCGAACAGGATGTGGTTGGGCTTGTTGCAAGAGGGCTTACCAACAAAGAAATCGCCCGCGAGTTAGAGATTAGTCCGGCGACGGTCAAAGTTCATGTTGAACGGTTGATTGGTAAGCTAGGCGTGGCAGACCGTACGCAGGCTGCTGTGCTGGCCGTCCAGATGAAATCGGAGCAGTAAGCAAACTATGGCGAACCGATCCGTTTCAACTCCGAAGAGGCTTTGGACTGACAGGCCACTGACCTTCAAAGGATTGGTGGTTGTCGCGCTGCCGTTGACGATCCTCATCGGGTCTCTCGTCTCACTCTATCTTGCGAGTAGTGCGGAGACACGTGCCGAAGATGATGTACGACGAGCGTTTGCGATTCAGCGCGATATCTATCAGGTCCACGCTTTGTTAGCCGAAGCTGCGGCGGGCGTACGCGGCTATGTACTGACCCGAGAAGATCGGTTTTTAGAGCAGTATCGTGCGGCGGAAGAAGACCTACCAGCGACAATGGAACGCCTGGATGATGCGATCGAGGATGAAGTTGTTCGGGAGTATTTTGGCGAGCTAGAGCTGGTCGCTGCAGAAAAGCGCGAGGGTTTGAGCGCTACGGTTGTCGAGGCCCAAGACGCGGACAACCTTACAGCCGCCGAGGTAGAAAGCGCCTTGATCGCGAACAAGCTGGCGCTGGACAACGTCCGCCGCGTCATTGACAAGATTCAAGTGCGCGAGGCCGTAGTGCTGGATCAACGCCGTGCCCTCGTTGATGATGTGCGCACTCGGTTTCTCACACTTACAGCAGTGAGCGGTATCGTTGGTCTGCTTGGCAGTCTCGCTGCAGTGTATCTCTTCTCAACTGGGATCGTCCGACGCGTTAGCAAGTTGGAAAGCAGTGCGGGTAGGCTCGCGCGCGGTGAGCGCTTGAGCGAAATGCCCGAGGAAGCTGACGAAATCGGGCGATTGTCACAACGCTTGGTTGGTGCCAGCGCGCTATTGAGGGAGCGCGAGGCTGACTTGAGGGCGAGCGAGGAGCGGTTCCGCCTCGTTCTCGAGCAAGTACGCGACTACGGCATATTCACGCTCGATCAGTCTGGCACAGTTACAAGTTGGAACCTTGGTGCAGAACGCATCAAAGGGTGGCAGGCCGAGGAAATTCTCGGCAAGCATTTCAGCCGTTTCTACCCTGAAGATACGCGGGAGTTTCTGCCGAATCAGATGCTTGAGCGGGCCAGTATCGAAGGCGCAGCAGAAGACGAAGGTTGGCGGCTTCGGAAGGATGGTTCGCGCTTTTGGGCTAACGTTGTAATTACCGCTTTGCGCGATGAAGCTGGCGACTTGCAGGGCTTCGCCAAGGTTACGCGAGACATGACCGAGCGTCGCCGTAGCGAGGAGGCGTTGCGGGTCGCACGCGAAGATGCGGTGGCCGCGAACCTCGCGAAAAGTGAATTTCTCTCACGGACCAGCCACGAATTGCGCACGCCATTGAATGCCATTCTTGGTTTTGGGCAGCTGCTTGAGATTGATGAGGATGATTTTGCCGAGCCACATAAGGCGGCGATTGAGCAGATCACCAAAGCGGGACGTCATCTTTTGTCGCTGATCAATGACCTGCTCGATATCTCAAGCATCGAAGCGGGTGGCGCCGACGTTGAGATCGAAGCTGTAGATATGAGCAAATTGCTTGAGGAAGTGCATGATCTTGCAGAGCCCATAGTCGCCAGTGCGGGCTTGAAATTCGATATGAGCCTTCCGGATAGTCCGGCAATTGTTAGCGCTGATCAAAGGCGCGTGACGCAGGTTATCCTGAACCTTGTTGGGAACGCAGCAAAGTACAATACCGAAGGCTCTTTTGTTCGATTGAGCGCCTCAAGCGCAAGCGGAAATGTCCGTGTGTTTGTAGAGGATGATGGACCCGGAATTGATCCAGCCAATGCGCCGCGTCTATTCACAGCTTTTGACCGGCTTGGTCAGCAAAAACGGCCAATAGCTGAAGGGACGGGACTAGGTTTGGCACTGTCCAAAAGTCTCGTCGAGTCTATGGGCGGAGAGATCGGCTATGAGCCGGGAGGGAGGGCGCGCGCTTCTGGTTCACGCTTTCTCTTCATGATGGCGATGCGTCGCTCAATGCGGCTGAAACGCAAGGGGCCAAATGATGCCTACACAACTGGTTTCAAGCGAAGAAATCCTCGGGTGCAAAGTCCTCGCGATTGATGATGAAGAAGCCAACGTCCTGCTCTTGCGCAACCTTCTGCAACGCGAGGGATACACAGACATTCATTGTCTGACGGACTCTAGCAAAGCGCTCCGGGCATACATTGATATCGAACCCGATATCGTTCTGCTCGACCTGATGATGCCGGAGGTGGATGGCTTCCAACTGCTCGAGGCCTTTTCTCGGCACGATTCAGCCAATGAATTCCGCCCAGTTTTGGTGCTGACTGCTGACACAACCATTCAGGCGCGTCGAAAGGCTTTGGCTCTGGGGGCAAAGGATTTCGTGGCCAAACCTTTCGATGTGATCGAGGTGGGCTTGCGCATCTCCAACCTGCTGGAAACGCGCCTGCTTTATGAGCGGCTGAAAGGCTGACTTTCGGGAAGTGCTGGCGGACAGGGTGGGATTCGAACCCACGAAGGGCTTGCACCCTTGCCGGTTTTCAAGACCGGTGCATTCAACCGCTCTGCCACCTGTCCGCGCGAGCAACAGCCCGTTAGCGCGAGTGTGGACGCTTGTCACCCGCCTTCATCGGTGTACACGCATTTCATGGCTCAAGGCACTCACGACTTCGCACCCGATCCGCGCAACGAAAGCGTCCTTATAAACGTCAACGGCACTCTGGTTCCGAGACCTGAGGCGACCATTTCGGTGTTCGACAGCGGCTTCATGCTGGGCGACGGCGTGTGGGAAGGGCTGCGCCTTCATCGTGGCAAAATCGCCTTTCTCGAAGAGCATATGGACCGCCTCTATGAAGGTGCGAAAGCGATTGCGATGGACGTTGGCCTATCGCGTGAAGAGCTTGAAAAACGAGATCTACGACACCGTAGATGGCAATGAGATGCGCGACGCCGAGGGAGTCCATATCCGCCTGATGGTTACACGTGGTATTCGCTCGACGCCGTATCAGGATCCTCGGGTTGTGATCTCTCCAGCGACCATCGTGATCATCCCCGAATACAAGGCGCCGCTGCCTTCAACGATTGAGACGGGTATCCGCCTGTTCACGGTCCATGTCAGGCGCGGTGATCCAGCGGTGCAGGATCAGAAGCTCAACTCGCATTCAAAGCTCAACTGCATCACCGCCTGTATTCAGGCAACACAGGCGGGCGCAGACGAAGCTCTAATGCTGGATCCGCATGGATTTGTGGCAACGTGCAATTCGACGCATTTCTTCATCGTTCGCAAAGGGGAAGTTTGGACCTCCAGTGGGGATTACTGCCTTGGCGGGATTACGCGTTCGAACGTTATCCGTGTGTGCCGCGAAAACGGCATTCCCGTGTTTGAGAAGAACTTTTCGCTTACCGATGTCTACGGCGCTGACGAGGCGTTCGTGACAGGCACATTCGCCGGCGTGGTCCCAGTTACTGAGGTTGATGGTCGTTCGCTGACGGAGGGGAGGGGGGCAATGGTTGATCGCCTCCAATCACTCTATAAGGGATTGATGGAGCGAGATGTCTCATGACCATTAGGATCGCAATGTGGTCCGGGCCGCGTAACATCTCCACGGCGATGATGCGCAGTTTTGGCTCGCGCTCCGATTGCGCGGTGAGCGACGAGCCATTCTATGGTGCATTTCTGAAGCACAGCGGTGAGCCGCATCCGATGGCGGCGGAAACGATCGCGGCGATGGATTGCGATTGGAACAGTGTTCTGGCGACCCAATCCGGGGCCGCGCCGGAAGATGCGCTGGTCTGGTATCAAAAGCACATGCCGCACCACATGGTTGGGCACATTGACATTCGGGACTTCCCTGGCCACCGCCACACATTCTTGATCCGCGCGCCGGAACGTGTGGTCGCAAGCTATCGCAACAAGAATGAACTGCGACGGCCCGAAATGCTCGGTTTCGCGCAGCTGAGGCAGTATTTCGATTGGGAGGCTGAGCGCACCGGTGAAGCGCCCATTGTCGTCGATTCTGATGCAATCTTGCGTGATCCCGCGACCGTACTTGAGCGACTTTGTCAGAGACTCGGCATAGGCTGGGACCCAGCCATGCTGCACTGGTCCAAAGGGCCGTTGCCAGAAGACGGCGTTTGGGGCGAGCATTGGTATGACAAGGTCAACGCCTCAACGGGTTTCGGTAACGCTCCTGGTAGCCTGCCTGTGCTAGAAGGCGGCTATCTCGCAGTCGCGGAAGCCTGCCGAGATGATTACGAAGCGCTGCTTGCCCACTCAATTTAGCGCACAAGTGCAATTGCCTGTCGATTTGCGGGCTTGGGTAATTGGCAATTCAGCTTGGCTGTGAGACTAGCGGGGAATGAATTTTGCCCGAACAGCTCTGATCGCCGTTAGCCTTGCCGTTACCGGTTTTGTCTCAACTTCCTCTGAACCTGCGCAGGCGCAACAAGCACGCGACGGAATCGCCTTCGATACTTATATTGAAAGGGTGAAGGCGCGCGCCCGGTCGGAGGGTGTAAGTGAAGCAACTATTCAGCGTATGACCGCTGGCCTAACTCCGAACCCGCGTGTCATCCGCCTTGATCAGAACCAGCCTGGCAGCGCTACATCGCGTGGGTATCCGCTGATGTCGCGATACATCAGTACGCATGTGAATTCGGCGCGCGTCAATGGTGGACGTAGAGAGCTCCGCAACAATTACAGCGCACTTCAAGCTGCTTCTCGAAAATATGGGGTTCCTGCGGAGATCATTGTTGCCATCTTTGGACACGAAACAGGTTATGGCGCGATCCGTGGCAACTTTGATCTGTCACGCAGCCTTGCCACGCTAGCTTGGGAAGGACGCCGCCGGACATTGTTCGAAGGCGAGCTGATCGCGCTTTTCAAGATCGCCGATCGCGGTTTCTCACGGAGCCAATTGGTGGGGAGCTACGCCGGGGCATTTGGTAACCCGCAATTCCTGCCCTCGGTCTATCTTCGACTAGCGGTCGATGGCGACGGTGATGGACGCGCCAATATCTTCACCAACCGCGCGGATACATATCACTCCATCGCCAACTATTTCAAAGATGCGGGTTGGCGGACTGGTCAGCCATGGGCGGTGCGCGCGTTCGTGCCCAATGGGTTTAATGTCGGTGCTCATAAGTCGAAGATCGACGCCAAGGTTTGCCCGCGCGTCCATGAGCGTCACAGCCAATGGAAGACGGTTTCCGAATGGCGTGCTTTGGGTGTCTCGCCGCAAGGGGCATTGCCTGATGATACACTCGTTTCGCTCTTTCAGCCTGACGGACCAGGTAAGCCGGCTTGGCTGCTCACAGGCAATTACCGAGCGATCCTCGAATACAATTGCTCAAACTATTACGCGATGAGCGTGGGCCTGATGGCTGACGAAATCGTGAAGTAACGCAGACGGACACCTCGCTTTGCGTCTGACTGGCGGCTATAACGTTCTCGTGTTCGCAAGTCTGTTTCCCAAAGTGCTCAAAGCCAGCCTTCTCGCGGTGCCAGTGGCATTGATGACGAGCGCAACCTCGGCATACTCGCCCAGCCTTGACGCCAGCCCGGCAGAAGACGCTCCGGTTGCTCTGCTCATGGATATGACCAGCGGACAGGTGCTGCATGCCAAGCACTCGTCGCGTCGCATCATCCCGGCCTCGATGACGAAAACAATGACGGCCTTCGTCGCGTTTGAGCTCATCAAGGAAGGCAAACTCAGCCTCGACCAAAAACTGTCGATGTCGAACGAGACATTCGAGAAATGGAACGGCGAAGGTTCGACCATGTGGCTCGACACCGAAGAGCCGACGTCAGTCGACGATTTGCTGCGAGGGATCATGTCCGTTTCCGCCAATGACGGCTCAATCGTTTTGGCAGAGGGAGCCGCAGGTTCGGTCGAAAAATGGACTGCGCTGATGAATGAGAAGGCGCGCGAGCTAAGAATGACGGGCAGCCATTTCGGCACTCCGAATGGCTTCCCGGACGAGGGATACACATTTACGACAGCGCAAGATCTTGTGAAACTGGCCAATGCTGTGATTACCCGGCACCCGAAGCTCTACGCCGAGTACTTCTCGATCCAAACGTTTGCATGGAACAATATCGAACAGTTCAACCGCAACCCTTTGCTGGGGCGCACAGAGGGGGCTGACGGTTTGAAGACAGGCTACACCCGAGAGGCAGGTTCGAGCCTTCTTGGGACAGCCAAGCGAGACGGGCAAAGGCTTGTTCTGGTTCTTGCCGGGTTCGACAAATCGTCCGATCGTGACCGCATAGCACGCGAATACATCGAATGGGGCTTTGCCAATTTTGACCGGAGACGGTTGTATCGCAAAGGTGACGAAGTCGGCAGTGCGCGCGTTCAGAGCGGTGATACCCGTTCCATTGCGCTGGTTACGGATAGAGACGTCTTCGCCAATGTTCCAATGAGCCGTTCTTCGGATTTGAGCGCGACCATCGAATATGATGGACCGGTCCGCGCTCCATTCAAGAAGGGGCAGCGAATTGCCACTTTGGTGGTTGATGTGCCGAATATGGAGCCAGCGCGCGTGCCCTTGCTTGCGGCAGAGGACGTGGGTGAGGCAGGGGCCTTCACAAGGCTATTGAATGGCATTGTGGGGTGGTTCTCATGACCCAGTCATCTGGCGGTGCTCGCTTCATCGCGTTTGAAGGAGGCGAGGGGACGGGCAAGTCGACACAGGCGCGTTTGCTCGTTGAGGCTCTTGAAAGCAGCGGCCAAAGCGCTGTTCTGACCCGTGAACCGGGAGGGACACCTGGAGCAGAAGCAATTCGCGAGTTGCTATTGCACCCACCTGGAAAGGGCTGGGATGCAGAGGCTGAAGCGCTTTTGTTCGCCGCCTCACGCTCCGATCATGTCGCAAAGCTAATCCGGCCTTCGCTTGCGAATGGCAGTTGGGTCGTTTGTGACCGCTTCGTCGATTCAAGCCGCGCCTATCAAGGCGGGGCAGGGGGCATGGGCGATGATGCCATCACAGCCCTCCATGCCTTCGGTAGCCGGGGATTGCGGCCAGACCTGACTATCCTCTTGGAAGTAGACGAAGCGACATTGGCGTCACGCCTTGCCGTACGCGATGGCGGTGAAAGCGACGCGATCGGAGGGCGAGGGCTCGACTATCACCGCGCGGTAGCGGCATCTTTTCGCCAATTGGCCGAGGCTGATCCAGATGGCTTCGTTGTGCTTAGCGGTAACGGCAGTCCAGAAGAGGTGCACGAACGTATTCTTGCGGCGCTGGACGATAGGCTCTCGGTGGGGTTGGGTCGGTCATGACGAACTGGCCCAATCATTCCGGTCCTTGGCGTGAATGGCGAGAAGCCCTGAGTGGCACGCGCATGCATCATGGGTGGTTGCTCGCGGGCAAGGGCGGCCTTGGCAAGCATGACTTTGCAATGGCGGCCGCGCGCGAGCTTGTCGCTGAAGATGGTGTTCCACAACCTGCGGGCGACCATCCCGATATTCTGCTGCTCACCAACCTTCCCAAGGATGACAAAGAGGAGAAGAAGCGGGAAGAAGGCAAACCCTATCAAACGAAGCGCAATATCTCCGTCGCGCAGATCAGGGCGATGCAAAGAAGGCTGACCACTCGGCCAACACTAGGCTCGCGCCGTGCGATACTCATCGACCCTGCTGATGATATGGAGACAAGTGCGTCCAACGCGCTGCTCAAGAGTCTGGAGGAGCCGCCGCAAGGCACGTTCTTCATTCTCGTTTCAAACCGCCCCTCGCGTTTGCTTCCGACAATTCGTTCGCGCTGCCGAATCTTGCGTTTTCCGGTCCTCAATCGGTCGCAAATGGAGGAAATGCTGACTGCGTCAGGGCAGGGGGGTGATCCGGCTGCAATCGACGCCGCGCTTCAGGCTTCGCGCGGATCCTTTGGCGCGGCGCTCGGCTTTATTGAGCAAGACCTCGGCCCAATCGCAGAATTGATCCAGCGGATTTTGCGCGAGGGGGATGAGGGTTTTGGCGCGCGCGGCATGCTAAGCCAAGTGATTGGACCTCGTGCTGACAGGCAACGTCTACAGGCTGTGCTGGAGCTTGCGCAATCGCAAGTGACGGATATGGCAAAGTCGGTTTCAGCACCCGGTCACCGCAGCCGGTTGATAGGGGCGCACGGCAAGCTTGTCGCACTTGCAGGACAGGCACCGACCTACAATTTTGATACTGGTCTGCTCACCCTTGAAATCGGCACCTTGCTTGTCGAGGCAAGCGCGGCTAGCGAACCGGCCCATGGCTGAGGCTGACAAAACCCCTTTCTACATCACGACGGCGATCAATTATCCCAATGGTCGACCGCATATCGGTCACGCTTATGAAGGCATTGCGACCGACGTCATGGCACGTTTCCAGCGGCTGATGGGGCGCGACGTGCGCTTTATCACCGGCACCGACGAGCATGGCCTGAAAATGGACCAGACGGCGCGCAAGCTGGGCCGCGAGACAATTGAATTGGCTGACGAAATGTCCGGCTATTTCAAGGAAATGTGCGCGACACTGAACATTAGCTACGATGAATTCGTGCGCACCACCGAGCCGCGCCACCATTCGGCCAGCATTGAGCTGTGGAACCGGATGAAGGCGAACGGTGACTTGTACCTTGACCGGTATGAAGGCTGGTATTCGGTCCGCGACGAGGCGTTTTACGACGAGAGTGAGCTCGAAGAAGGAGAGGGGGCGAGAAGCTTTCTCCACAGGGCACTCCCGTTGAATGGACTGCAGAAGAGACTTGGTTTTTCAAGCTCTCCAAGTACGAAGACAAGCTGCTCGCGCTATACCGCGACAATCCGGACTTCGTCCGTCCGGCGAGCCGCCGGAATGAAGTGCAGCGCTTTGTAGAGGGCGGTCTGAAGGACCTGAGTGTTTCGCGCACCAGCTTTGACTGGGGCGTTCCGGTGCCCGACAGCGAGGGGCACGTCATGTATGTCTGGGTCGACGCGCTCACGACCTATATGACCGGCGTTGCCTTCCCCGAAAGCGACGGCGAAATGTTCCAGAAATACTGGCCTGCCGACATCCACATGATCGGCAAGGACATTGTGCGCTTCCACGCCGTCTATTGGCCCGCATTTTTGATGAGTGCGGATCTGCCACTTCCCAAGCAGGTGTTCGGCCACGGCTTCCTGCTCGCACGCGGCGGGGAGAAAATGAGCAAGAGTGCCGGTAACGTTGTCGATCCGATGGAATTGGCCGATATGTTTGGCACCGATCAGCTGCGTTATTTCTTTATGCGCGAGATCGCCTTTGGTCAGGATGGCAGCTATTCTGCCGAAGCCATCGTTCAGCGCGCCAACGGAGAGTTGGGCAACGCGTTCGGCAACCTGGCGCAGCGCACACTTGGATTCATTGCCAAGAACCTTGGCGGTTCATTACCCGCAATCCACGGGCACACAGATGCGGACAATGCACTGTTCGAAGCGGTGGATCGCGCCGTCTCAAAAGAGATCCCAAAAGCTTTTGAGAGCCTCGCGCTGCAACAAGGTGTAGAAGCTTGGCTACAGGCTGCGTTCGCTTGTAACAGTTACATCGATGCCGAGGCGCCATGGGCACTGCGCAAGACCGATCCGGAGCGCATGGAAACTGTCCTTGCGACGCTGTACATCTGCATTGCGCAACTGGCTGTAGCAATTGAGCCGGTGATCCCCGGAAGCAGCCGGAAGCTGCTCGACCATATGGGTATTCCAGACGATTGCCGGAGTTATGCTGGCATTCGTGGCCACTGGTATTCGCCCTTGGCTGAAAGCGGGTTCGAAATTGAGCCCCCCAAACCGCTTTTCCCGCGTCTCGAATTGCCGGAAACATCCGAGGAAGCGTGATGCTGATCGATAGCCACTGTCACCTCGAGTACAAAGGTCTGATCGAAGATCAGGCTGGCGTCCTCTCACGAGCGCGTGAGGCAGGGGTGGGGGCCTTCCTCAATATCTCGACTAAGCAATCCGAGTGGGATCAGGTTGTCGGCACTGCAAACCGTGAAAGTGATGTGTTCGCCAGCGTCGGGATCCACCCGCACGAGGCTGACCAGCACGAGGACTTGGGGCGGGGCGTCTTACTCGCTGCGACTGAGAATGAGCGCGTCATCGCTATCGGAGAGACGGGCCTCGACTATTACTACGAGCATTCTGATCGCGAAACGCAGGCCAAGCTGTTCCGCATGCACATCGATGTAGCACGAGAAACAGGATTGCCGGTTATCATCCACACGCGCGATGCCGAGGATGATACGCATCAGATCTTGATTGAAGAGATGGAGAAGGGGAAATTCCCCGCTTTGATCCATTGCTTTACAGCAACACAGGATTTTGGCCGCAAGGTGCTTGATCTGGGGCTGACGATATCTCTTTCGGGCATTGTCACCTTCAAGAATGCGAAAGACCTGCAAGAAACGGCAAAGCAGGTGCCGGATGATCGGCTGCTGGTGGAAACCGACAGTCCGTTCCTTGCGCCTGTGCCGCACCGCGGGCGTCCGTGTGAACCAGCCTTCGTCGCCGACACCGCCCGGTTTGTGGCAGGGTTGCGCGAAACGGAAGCGGAGCGACTGGCCGACATAACCACCGATAACTTCAAGTCCTTATTCAGCAAGGCGGCGCTGTGAAGTTCATCATGCTTGGCTCGGGCACGTCGACAGGTGTCCCGCGCATTGGTGGAGACGATGGCACAGGTGACTGGGGTGACTGCGACCCAAATGAGCCACGCAATCGGCGCACGCGCGTATCGATTCTGGTCGAAAGCAACGAAGGCTCGCGACTGCTGATCGACACCTCCTCGGATTGTCGAGCCCAATTGCTGGCCAATCGGATCAACAAGATCGACGCAGTCTTTTGGACGCACGATCATGCTGATCACTGCCACGGGGTCGATGACCTGCGGGTGCTGAGATATGGGCGCGGTGGCCCCCTTCCTGGCTATGCCTCGGACGTGACGGTTCGGCGGCTGCGAGATCGTTTCAGCTATGTGTTTGCGGGCGAGTATGGCTATCCAACGATCATCAATCTCGAGAATTTAGACCGTTTGAAGATCATTGCCGGCTTCGGTGTCGAATGGTGTCAGATGGAACACGGGCCTGGAGAGACCACCGGATATCGGTTTGAGGCTGACGGCGCGTCGATTGCTTATGCCACCGATTACAGCGCGATCTCTGATGATATGATTGATCTTTTTGATGGCGTGGACATTCTCGTGAGTGATTGTCTTCGCCGCGAGCCACATCCGACGCACGCTCATCTCGAAATGGCGATTGAGTTGGCTAAGCGTTGTGGTGCCAAGCGACTTGTTCTTAGCCATCTTGATAAGAGCATGGATTACCAGACACTGGTTGACGAGGTGCCTGAGTTCGTCACTGTAGGTTATGACGGATTGGAGATGACAGCATGAGCGAATATGCGATTATTTCGATCGTTGCGATGGTCGGTTGGTTGTTCTTGGCGAGCAGCGCCTTTGCTTCGTTCAAACTTGGTTGGAGTAAGACAATCCAGTTGGCGCTAGTATGGTTAGCGATCTTCGTAGGAGGAACGCTGCTGGTTGGGGCGTTTGTTCAGTAAGTACATATGAGGGCGATGAATCCGGCCTTTGTTAATTTAACATAATATATATTATCAATCTCAAGGAGCGGTATGTCAGAGGGCGCCCCACTCACACAAATCGACCGTCTCCTAACCATCATGGCCCAGCTTCGGAACCCTGACGGCGGTTGTGACTGGGATCTGGCCCAGAACTTCTCGACAATCGCGCCGTACACGATCGAAGAAGCCTACGAAGTCGCAGACGCCATCGAACGCGGCGATATGGCAGATCTCAAAGACGAGCTAGGCGACTTGCTGCTTCAGGTCGTATTCCATGCCCGAATGGCAGAGGAAGCCGGTGATTTCGCCTTTGAAGACGTCGCCCGGTCGATCAGCGACAAGATGGAAGCCCGGCATCCACATATCTTCGGCGACGAAGACGGCACAATGGGTGAGAAACGCTGGGAAGATCTTAAGGAAGCCGAGCGGTCCGAAAAAGGTGCCAGCAGCGCTCTCGACGGTGTTGCGAAGGCTTTGCCAGCTTTGATGCGCGCGCAGAAGCTTCAAAAACGCGCCGCACGAACGGGATTTGACTGGCCCGATCCAAGTGGCTCTCAAGCGAAGATTGTCGAAGAAATTTCAGAGCTTAAGGCCGCCAGCTCGGATCAGCACAAAGTCGAAGAAGCAGGCGATCTCTTGTTCGCCGCAGTCAACTTCGTCCGCGCGCATGGGATAAGTGCGGAGGACGCGCTGAAAGCCGCCAATTCTAAGTTTGAACGTCGCTTTCTCGCCATGGAAAAACTGGCTGAAGGCAGTTTCCCTGACCTATCCCTCGACGAACAAGAAGCGCTCTGGGAGCAGGTTAAAAGTGCGGAATAATCTCACAATATCAAATCTATAGACTCTGATATTGACCGAATTCCTTAGGGTTGAGGCGTACGGTTAGGCGTCGCATCGGTCCTTCGTCCCCCTCCCCGGCATCTTCATCTGATAAGATATCACCGTGTGCATGTAGCCAGGCCATTCGGCGTCCATCGCTGACGGGTAACGTCACGCAGAGTTCCTGCGCCTTCTCGGTCAACAGTTCCGCGATCTTTGCAGCGAAGTCTTCAAGGCCAGCACCGGTCGCCGCCGAGATTAGCACAGCCCCCTGCCCCTCGCTTGCTTCGCTGAGTTCGGCTTGACGCTCCTCATCGAGAAGATCGACCTTGTTCCAAACCTCAAGGATTGGAATGTCCCCTTGCCCAGTTTCGGCGTCGACCACGTCGAGTTCGGCCAGAACTTCCATGACCTGCTTCTTCTGCGCGGCATGCGCTTGATTGGACATGTCTCTAACGTGGCAGATGATGTCAGCGCCGGTAACTTCCTCCAGCGTCGCACGGAATGCCGCCACCAACTGCGTCGGAAGGTCGGAGATGAAGCCCACCGTATCCGAAAGGATCGCTTTTTCGACGCCGGGCAAGCTGATTGCGCGCATGGTGGGATCAAGCGTGGCGAACAACAGATCTTCTGCCATCACGTCCGCGCCAGTCAACCGATTGAAAAGCGTTGATTTGCCGGCGTTCGTATAGCCAACCAGAGCAATAACCGGCCATGGCGCCCTGCCCCGGCGCTCGCGGTGCAACGCCCGCGTCTTGCGCACCTGTTCCAGTTCGCGGCGCAAGCGTGCCATGCGCTGGCGGATCATCCGGCGGTCAGATTCAATCTGCGTTTCACCCGGACCACCCAGGAAGCCGAAGCCGCCGCGCTGTCTTTCCAGGTGGGTCCAACTGCGCACCAGGCGGCTTTGCTGGTAATCTAGGTGTGCGAGTTCAACCTGCAATCGACCTTCGGCCGTAGCCGCGCGCTCGCCGAAGATTTCAAGGATTAGGCCAGTCCTGTCGATGACCTTGCGCTTGAGCTTGTCCTCGAGATTGCGCTGCTGGATCGGGGTCAGCGCGCCATCAACAATGACCAATTCGCACTCATGGAGCTCACACAGGATTGCAATGTTCTTGACCTGACCGGAGCCGAACAGCGTGTTTGGCTGCATCGCACGCACCGGCAATATCTCGCTGTGCGCAATCACAACCCCGATCGCCAGCGCGAGGCCCTGAGCCTCAGCCAAACGTTCATCGGCGTCCAGATCGTAGGAAAAGCTCCTTATGTCCGGGCACAGGATCAGGGCCCGCGCACCGCGGGTTACCTCATCCATCAAATCATCGTCGAAACTCAGTCTTCAGCCTCATCAAAGTCATCATCCGTCGTATCCGTCAGATCGACAGGACTGGATGGCTGGATCGTCGAAACGGCGTGTTTGTAGGCCAGTTGGACCGAGCCATCGCGTTCCAGCAGCATGCAGAACAGGTCATAGGCGGCAATCCGCCCCTGCAACATCACGCCATTTACCAGAAACATTGTCACCTCGACATGAGAGTCGCGGACCTTGTTCAGGAACACATCCTGCAAGAGCGGTTGTTTCGAGCTGCTCGAGCGGCTGTGAAACTGCTCAGTGTCAATCGACTGTCCCGGCATGATCGTAGAGATTGCATGCTTGTAGACCAGTTGAGACTGGCCATCGCGGCGCAGCAAGATCGAGAAATTGTCAAACCACGTGACAATCCCTTGAAGTTTAACGCCTTTCACCAGAAACATGGTGACCGGAGTCTTGTTCTTTCGCAGTAAATTCAGAAACGCGTCCTGAAGATTGCCCTGTGTGGGGCCATCTGATCCGCCACGAGATGGCGCGGAATTGGGACGTGGAGAGAGAGTTCGCCCACCCGACATGCCTGATGCTCCTGTTATTGGCGGTCGTTTTTACGATCCGCGTTATTGATGCCGACGACTGCCCACCACTCGCGACATCACAGAGCTATAATGGCGATTGTAACTTGTTCCGGCAATGCCTGAATTATGGTCAACCGTACAAATTAGGCATTTGATTGCCCCATTCTTGGAACAATTGATGGGCTTAACCGTCTTTTCTTGCGCTTTCGCGCCGTTCGGCCATGCCAAGAAGCTTTAGCTTCCGGTGCAAGGCAGAGCGTTCCATACCGATAAACGTCGCGGTCTTGGAGATATTGCCTGAGAAGCGCCGGATCTGGATCGTTAGGTACTCGCGTTCAAAGCTTTCGCGGGCTTCGCGCAGTGGCACACCCATCATCGCTGACAGACCTTGTCCCGATGCAGCGAGCCGCCCGCCGGTGATCTCGCTCGGCAGCATATCAGGTTCGACAACCTGCAGGCGCTCGCGCGGCGTCATTATGATGGTGCGCTCAACCACATTGCGCAGTTGGCGGACGTTGCCGGGCCAATCATAGGATTGGAGCGCAGCCATGGCTTCTTCAGAGATTTCCGGTTGAGGAATGCCCTGATCAGTCGAGTAACGCGTGAAGAAATGCTCCGCGAGTGCGGGAATGTCATCGCGCCTTTCCGCCAGCGATGGGAGCGCCACGGGAACCACATTCAGGCGATAGAACAGGTCCTCACGGAACCGCTTTTCTTCCATTTCGACCGCAAGATCACGGGTCGTGGAAGAGACGACGCGTACATCCACGCCGATTTGGCGAGTGCCCCCCACCCTGACGAAGCTTTGATCAGTCAGGACACGCAGGATGCGTGCTTGAGTTGAGAGCGGCATGTCTGCCACTTCATCCAAGTACAACGTGCCTCCATCGGCCATTTCCAGAAGGCCGGGACGCACTTGCTTGCCGTCGGCTTCTTCACCGAACAATTCCTGTTCAAACCGCTCTGGCGTGATGCGCGCCGAATTGACTAGCACGAATGCTTTGTCAGCACGCCCACTCCATGAGTGCAAAAGGCGGGCGGCGACTTCTTTACCGGCACCGGCCGGACCGGAAATCAGAACACGACTGCCTGTGTTGGCGACACGTTTCAGAGTCGCGCGAACAGCGTTGATCGCGGTTGAGTTGCCAGTGAATTCTGCGCTGCCCCAGTTGCCTTCGCGCAGCCGCGTGTTCTCCCGGCGCAGACGCTCAGTCTCCGTTGCGCGCTCGACCAAGAGCAGCAAACGTTCAGCTTCGAAGGGCTTCTCAATGAAGTCCATTGCCCCGCGTCCTACGGCGGCGACTGCGGTGTCGATATTGCCGTGACCGGAAAAGATGATGACGGGCAGATCGGGTTCACGCGCCTTGATCGCATCGAGCAGCTCAAGCCCATCCATGTCGCTGCCGTGAAGCCACACATCGAGCAATACGAGGCTCGGTCGGCGTTCATCGATCGCAGCCAACGCGCCCGTGCTGTCGGCGGCGGTACGGCATTCATAGCCCTCATCACCGAGCACGCCGGACACAAGGTCACGGATGTCGCGTTCATCATCTACGATCAGGATTTCGAGCGCCATGAGCGGCTCCTTGATTGGTATTCGTGGGGGTTACTCTGGATAATCATTATGACGGTTCACCGTCGGTAACCTGCGGGTCACGGGCAAAGCGCAAGACGACTTTTGAACCGCCCTGCTCCCCGTTGGCGAAGGTCATGTCGCCACCGTGTTCGTCGATGATCTTGTTGACGATTGCGAGGCCAAGGCCGGTGCCCTTCTCGCGGGTCGTGACATAGGGCTCGGTCAGTCGCTCGCGTTCCAGTTGCAGGCCGATGCCATTGTCTTCGACCGCAATCATCAGGAATTCATCATTGCCCGAAATGTGCGTTTTAATCTGACCCGCATATTCTCCGGCGGCTTCGCTGACGCGCATCTCGATGGCCTCCACGGCGTTTTTTAGCACGTTGGTCATCGCTTGCCCCAGTTGGTGCCGGTCGCAATGGATGATGCGATCTTCCAGCCCCTCGCTGACGACGGAAAAAGCGACGCCCGGATGAGACACTTCCTGCAGGAACACGGCCTGACGGACGAGGTCTACCGCATCCTCACCGCGGAACACCGGCTTTGGCAGCCGCGCAAATGAAGAGAACTCATCGACCATTTTGCGCAAATCGCCCACCTGACGCACAATGGTGCTGGTGAGCTCGTCGAACAGCTCGCCGTCTTCCTCGATGTTCTTGCGATAGCGGCGACGCAGGCGCTCGGTCGCGAGCTGGATCGGAGTGAGCGGGTTCTTGATCTCATGCGCAATGCGGCGCGCGACATCGGACCAAGCGGCCTGACGTTGATCGAGCAGTTGGCGGGTGATGTCTTCAAAGGTGATGACATAGCCATTGCTGCCAGGCGCAACCATCACCGCAAGCGTGAAAAGCTCGGAGCCTTTGGCGTGGCTGACCACTGCGCGTTCCTTGCCCTCGGTCACCATTTGGCAAATCTCGGGCGAGAGCTCATCGAGCGAAAGTCCGATCAGATCACCGGACCCATTTGCCTCTGGGTCTTCATCGGTAAGCAGCGCCTGCGCTGAGCCATTCATCAGCGTCACGCGGCTGTTTTTGTCGACCGAGATTACTCCCGCCGTTACGGAATCGAGCACGGCCTCCATAAAGGCACGACGATCATCAAGCTGGCGGTTGGCCCGAACCAGATCGTCTGTCTGCTTTTCCAGCTGCGCGGTCATACGGTTGAACGCTCGGTTGAGAAGCCCGATTTCATCCGCACCTGTGCGCCCATCCACGCGCAAAGAGAAGTTGCCCTGCCCCACTTTGCGGGCGGCCCCGACGAGATCGGTCAAAGGCTCAACCTGTCTGTCGGCAAAGCGCAACGCAAACCAGATCGCTACACCGACCAGGGCCAAACTGACCAAAACGAGCGCAATGTTGAAACGCAGCTGCAGCGTGCGAGCATCTTTGGTCAGTGAATCGTAGGACGATACAATCGCCTGCGCGCGCGACCACGAATTGAACATGTTCTCTTCGGTATTGCGCGCGTTGTAGAGATAAATACCGCTTTCGGCGTCGATCGGTGCAAGCGCTGAAATGCGCTCCGGAGAAGCGCCGACCACTACCAGATCGCCTGCGTCAAGTTTCGCCACGCTTTCCGTGCTGAATTCGAGAGGATCGTTCCCTTCAACGAGGTCTAGCGCGATCGCTACACGCAGACTGCCATCGTCCATCCGCTGGACAATCGCGCTTTCGGACACTTCGCGCGCTTCCATTTGATAGGCATAGACAACCTGAAAATCGTTCTCAGCCACTGACATTGTGCCAAGATAAAATCGCAGGTCGCCCGCCATTACGACGGTGTTTTGCTCTACGTCGCGTTGGTTGGCGTCATAGTAGTTTTGGGCCAGCTCATTGGCGTTTTCGAGCAACCCCCGGGAATCATCGGAAAACCAGAAGTCAACGCCTGATTGGAACAGGAACGCGGCGAAACCAGCCACGAGCAACGTCGGAATTGCAGCAATCACCGAGAAGAAAAACACCAGCCTGACGTGGAGTCTAGCAGTGCTGCCCGCAGCCCGACGGAGCGCTAGTCTGCGCCCGATCAGGACCAGCAATGCCATTGCCGGCACCAGCGTAGCCATCAGAAGCAACGACACTTCGAGCGTAGGAAGAACATCGCTTCCGTCCGATTCACGGCTAAACGCAAAGTAGGTCGCAACGATGGCTGCAACCACTGCAATCAGACACAGGATTTCGAGCCAGATGTAGATGTTCACCCGGCGCGCAGCGACCACCGCTTGCCTCCACCAGCGCGGGGAATGCCGAGGTGATGCTTGATCAGCCGAGGGGGAAGTGACTTCCATCGTTGCTATATTACAACTCGCATGTTGCAATTATGCAAGTCGAAACTGGAGTAGTCACCCGTTCGTTTTGATTAGAATTCTCTGGCGAAGCGATCCGGTTCAAGTCCCAACTCGCCGATGCGCTTGCGTAACGTATTGCGATTAATACCCAAAAGGTGCGCAGCGCGAAGCTGGTTGCCGCCGGTCTGACCCAAGGCATATTCGATCAGAGGTTTTTCAAATGCCGCCAAAGCAGCGTGATATACAGTGCCGCTTTGCGGCGCATTGGCGGCAAGCCAGTGTTGAAGCGCGCCTTCAATTCCGCGACCCCCGCTTTCATCGTCGTTGGCGGCAACCTCTTCGCCAATGATATCCAAAAGGCTCACGGCGTTGATCACATCTTCACGCGCCATAAGGGCCAGGCGATAGATCACGTTCTTCAGTTCACGGACATTTCCGCGCCACAACCGTTTTTCAAGCGTTGCAAGTGCGTCGGGCGCGAGCGAGCGCCTCGGCAGTCCATCTTCGGCCGCTTGAGCCAAGAAGTGTCTTGAAAGCACCTCAATATCCTCGCGCCGCTCCCGCAGTGGAGGTAGCTCAACCGGAACGACATTAAGCCGGTAGTACAAGTCTTCGCGGAATGTCCCTTCCGCAATCATGGGTTCCAGATCTCGGTTGGTCGCCGCCACGATCCGCGCATTCACCGCGATTTCCTGGCGACCACCCACACGTCTAATTCTGCCCGACTGCAGGGCCCGCAACAGACGCGTTTGCGCTTCGGCGGGCATATCGCCGATCTCGTCCAGAAACAGCGTGCCACCATTGGCTTGCTCGAATTTGCCGATGGATTGAGCGATGGCTCCGGTGAAAGCGCCCTTTTCGTGGCCGAACAACTCGCTTTCAATCAAATCAGCGGGGATCGCGGCAGTGTTTACTGCGACAAAGGGGCCTGTCTTGCGGCTGCCTAGCTGGTGGATAGCTTCAGCGACAAGCTCTTTGCCCGTTCCGCTCTCACCCGTAATCAGGACCGTCAGATCATTGCGCAACACGCGCGTGATCATTCGGTACACCCCCTGCATCGCAGGACTTCGCCCAACCAGCGGCATACCGCTGTCACCCGAGCTTTCTGCGTCGAACTGTCCCGATTTCTGCTCGTTGCGGCCAGAGGCTTGGATAACGGCTTGGATCAGCTCATCGAGATCAAATGGCTTTGGAAAGTATTCGAACGCATCACTGTCGCTGGCGCGAACGGCCGTATCGAGCGTGTTCTGAGCCGAAAGTACGATGATTGGCAGATCGGCAGAAGCCTTCCTGACTTCTTTCAGCGTGGCGATGCCATCGCCGTCTTCCAGCACCACATCAGTCAGCATGACATCATATGATGCCAGTCCAAGCATTGCGTCGCGCGCGGCCACGCTGGTGCAATGGTCCGTTTCAAAGCCCTCATCCTCAAGGGCCGCCATAATAACCGTGGCGATCGCTTGATCGTCTTCTACCAGCAGGACCTTACCGCTCATGATTTGGCCTTCCCGTCATCGAGGGGCAGATGCAGTCTGAAATGGGTCAGGCCGAGCTTTGAATCTCGCTCATGGCTAACACTGCCATTCATATCGCGCACCAGCTTTCGCACCAATGCCAAGCCCAGACCTTGGCCCGACGACTTTGATGTCACGAAGGGTTCGAATACTTGATTGCGGATGGATGGATCAATTCCCGGGCCATTGTCCGAAACTGTAATTTCAACCGGCAAGCGGACTGTTCGGCCCAGCCTGATGGCGCTGAAGGTTAGACCGCTGACAAAGCGGGTTTGCACTGTGACTTCGGGCTTCGAGCTGGTGGCAGCCGCATCGCGGGCGTTGGATATTAGGTTTATCAGCACCTGTTCCAGGGCATCTCTGCTCGCGAGCACTGGCGGGAGAGAGGGATCGAATTCTTCCCGCATGGTGATGCCGTCCGTGCCTGCCGCTCTGACAGTGGCAATCGCTGACCGGATGGCTTCGTGCGGATTGCACGCGGAGACTGGCTCGCTCGCTTTGCTGCCGAGCTGCTGCATTCGATCAATCAGGCGGGCAATGCGATCGACTTCATCCGTGATCATTCTCGCCAGCTTCTTGTCTTTCAGCGGTAGCTTCCGTGCGGCCAGTTGCCCGGCCCCGCGAATTGCCGCGAGAGGGTTCTTGATCTCGTGGGCGAGGATCGAAGGCGCGCCGATAGAGCTGGCCACATGGCCCTCGTTCGCGTTGTCCTCGTGCGAGATCTCCGACAGCGTGACAGCCCTCCAGCCAGGATGGCCGCTGATCGGGGAAACCGTCATATTCATGCGAGTTTCCACACCCGCTGCGATAATCACGATGTCTCGCGCCACCAAGGCTGCGTCGGCATCTGTCAAACGCGCTGCAACACGGGGTTCGATGGCGCCCAGTATGCCAATCAGGCAATGGCCTTCTAGCCGCCTTGCGCTGATACCCAGCAGGTTTTCTGTCGCGTGGTTTGCCTCACGAATGATGCCTTCGCCATCGATCAAGAGCATGGCGAAAACCAAGCTTCCGATTTGAGCAGCAGCGCTGGGTCCGTCGCTCATTTCTGCCTGTGCATTTGGAGTGGCAGCCTGCGTCGTGTCGTCATCAGTCGAGACGTGCACGTCAAGCAGCCCGACGCCTTAGGAATGGCTCGTAGAAGCGTTCAATCTCGCCCAAGACCTGATCGGGATCGTCGATAAAGTTGGCCTTGTTCCGGAAATCGGCGGAGCCGTGCATTCCCTTAGTATACCACCCTAGATGCTTGCGGGCGATCTTGGTGCCAACATTCGCCCCGTAGTGATCAAGCATGCGGTTATAGTGTTCGACCAGCGTTTCGTACTGCTCGTCGAAATCGGGTGTCGGGATGGCTTCACCTGTGCGCCACCAATGCATCACCTGCCCCAGCAGCCACGGTTTACCGTAAGCGCCGCGCCCGATCATCAAGCCGTCTGCGCCAGATTGTTCCAGAGCTTGGGATGCGTCTTCGATGGTGCAGATATCGCCATTGACGATCACGGGGATGTTCACCGCTTCCTTCACCTTGCGGATGAAGGACCAATCAGCACTGCCCTTGTACATCTGGTTACGCGTACGGCCGTGGACGGTGATCATTTTCACACCCAGATCCTCGGCAATGCGCGCCATTTCGGGCGCATTGAGGCTCTGGTGGTCCCAGCCCATTCGCATCTTCACCGTCACAGGCACATCGACCGCTTTCACGGTGGCTTCCATCAGCTTTGTCGCTAAAGGCACTTCGCGCATCAAAGCCGAGCCAGCGAGTTGGCCCACGACCTTGCGAACCGGACAACCAAAATTGATGTCGATGATCGCTGCGCCATTGCCTTCTTGAAGCTTGGCAGCTTCGCCCATGCTTTCCGGGTCACAGCCGACCAGCTGCATCGAAACCGGCTCTTCGGTCTTGTCCCATTCCGCCTTCTGCACAGACTGGCGCGTTTCGCGGATGGCCGCCTCGCTGGCGATCATTTCGGTGACGTTGAGGCCCGAGCCATAGCGGCGAACAAGCGTACGGAACGGCATGTCTGTCACCCCGGTCATCGGAGCGAGGATGACCGGATCATCGATGGTCACAGGACCAATCTGGATCGGCTTCAGAGCCGGAGGAGCGGGAAGTGTCGTCATGTTTGCGTGATGCTGCCTAAATATTGGGCAGCGCATAGTGGATTGCACAAAATCCGTCCAGACCTTAAGCGCAGCGCCAGATTATGGCCGCCCCTGCTCCTCTTCCCCCGTATGAAGCGATTGTCGTGGCGGCAGGAAAAGGCCTGCGTGCGGGCGGAGAAACTCCAAAGCAATTCAAGGAGTGGCGTGGCAAGCCACTAGTAAGACATTCAGTCGAGACGCTTTTGGCAACTGGTGCGAATGAAGTCGTCGTTGCCATCCCCGAAGGTGGATTAGAGCTCGCGCGGGAGGCTCTCGCGGGGCTTGATGTTACCTATGTAACTGGCGGTGCTACTCGGCAGGCATCGGTGCGAAACGCGCTCGAAGCACTCTCTCCAGGTATGCAAGGACGCGTTCTTATTCATGACGCCGCCCGCCCTCACCTTCCGCGGGAAGTGATTGCACGGTTGCTCGAAGCATTGGACCGCAACGCTATTGGCGCCATCCCTGTTTTGCCGGTGGTCGACAGCATGGTGTTCGCCAAGGGTAGTGCGATAGGCAGCAGCCCGGACCGCGATCAATTGCGCCGTGTGCAGACCCCTCAAGCATTCTGGTTTGATGATATATATCTTGCGCACCGTGAATGGCAGGGCGAACCTGTCGCTGGAGACGACGCTCAGGTCCTGGTGAAACACGGGCTTACCGTTGAGTTGGTCCAAGGCGACGAACACCTCAAGAAAATCACTTTTGCGGAGGACTTTGTGGACGATATCTCTCCCCTGCCCGCATTCCGCGTCGGCCAAGGCTATGACGTACACCGCTTGGCCGAGGGCGAAGAGCTGTGGCTGTGCGGTGTGAAGCTAGAGCACACACACGGATTGGCCGGCCACTCCGATGCCGATGTAGCGTTGCATGCGATCACTGACGCGATCCTTGGCGCGGTTGGCGATGGTGACATCGGCACACATTTCCCACCGAGCGATCCGCAATGGGCGGGCGCGCGTTCTGGCCAGTTCCTTGAGCATGCTGTCAAGCTGGTTCGCGAGGCCGGATACGCCCTCGGCAACGTTGATCTCACCATAGTTTGCGAGGCCCCCAAGATTGGCCCTCACCGCCCGGCAATGCGCGCCGAAGTTGCGCGTTTGACCGGACTTGCTGAGAATACCGTCAGCATTAAAGCCACCACCACCGAAAAACTCGGCTTCACGGGTCGTGGTGAAGGCATCGCTGCTCAGGCTATAGTCAGCCTTTCTCGTTCATAGACCACGGCGAACAAGGAGACTCCGACGTATGAAATCCTCTCTTTTCGCCGCTGGCGCTGCCATGGTCGCACTTACGACTGCACAGGCAGCGCAAGCTCAGCAAACTTGTTACGCGCCTGATGATCTGTCCGACACGGCGATCTATATGATGCCGATCGCTTATGACGCAGCAAGAGATGCGTGCGCGAAGCGTCTAAAATCAAATGGATTTATGGCGACCAATGGCGACAAATTCATCGCCCCATTCCGCGCTAAGCAGGCAAAGGCTTGGCCGGGCGCCTTCCGCGTTATGAAGAAGCAGATTGAAGGGCGCAGTTTCTCGGGCATGAAGGGCTCAGACCTTGTGAACCTGCTAGAAAGTGCACCTGCCTCGACCGTGCGCCCTATGGCGGACGCGATGTTGGGTCAGACCGTCGCTAAAGAGATCAAGCCATCGCAATGCAACCGTATCGAACGGGGTATGAAGCTTCTCAGCCCCCTTCCCCCTGAAAATGTGGCGCAGCTGTTCCCATTCGTTGCTGACATCGCCAATTTCACCAATTTCAAAGTCTGCACCTCTTCAAAGAAATAATCGACGCATGAGCCAATATCTCCTCCCCAAGGATATCACCGATCTCGCCGAGCGGGTGATTGCAGAGAACGCCTCAGCAGGGCGCAAGGTTGTGCTCGCAGAAAGCTGCACGGGCGGATTGGTGGCTGGTGCCCTCACCGAGATCGCTGGCTCCTCATCGGTGCTGGACCGCGGCTTCGTGACTTATTCGAATGAAGCAAAGATGGAGTCGCTCGGCGTTCCTTCAGATATCATCGAGACATTCGGCGCGGTTTCTATCGCCTGTGTCTGGGCCATGGCTCAGGGTGCGCTCAAGAATTCCAATGCGGATGTTGCCGTTGCGGTCAGCGGCGTTGCCGGCCCCGGCGGTGGGACGCAGCTGAAACCCGTTGGCACTGTCGTTTTCGCCCGCGCCTATCGCAATCAGACGGGTGAACCAGAGGGCGAGCTGAAGAAGTTTGACGGCGGCGAAGGCCCCGATGGTCGCGCCAAAATCCGCCATCAGGCGACAATCTGTGCGTTAGAATTGCTGCTGCCCGAGGGTCAGCCGTAAAGATCAAAGGCGCGCATCTCGAACGCCTGCACCATCTTACGGAAAGCTCGGTCAAAATACTGACCCGCAATCCTCTCAAACACTTTGTTCTTGAACGTAAAATCGACCAGAAAGTCGATTTCGCATGTCGTGTCGTCGATCGCGCGGAAGGTCCACACATTGTCGAGGTCGCTCAAAGGCCCGTCAACGTAATGCACCGCGATTTCATTGGGCCGGTCCTTGGCCACACGCGAGGTGAATCGCTCGCGAATAGCTTTGAAACCCACCACCATGTCCGCGACCATTTCTGTTTCTGAATTGGACCGCACGCGTGTGGCAACCACCCAGGGCAAAAACTCGCCATAGCGGCCGACATCAGCCACAAGATCGAACATCTGCTCGGCGCTGTAAGGGAGCCGACGGGTTTCACGAATTCCGGGCATCAGACCGTCAAGCGGTCCTTCTTGCGCAGTTTTTCTTCACGCGCTGCCTTCATCACGGCGAAGTCATCTCCCGCATGATAGCTTGAGCGGGTCAGCGGGCTGGACGCGACTTGCAGGAAGCCCTTGGCGCGCGCGATGGAGCCAAATGCGTCGAACGCTTTGGGCGTCACAAACTCCTCCACTTTCGCGTGCTTTGGCGTTGGCTGAAGGTATTGGCCCATTGTGATGAAATCGACTTCGGCGCTCCGCATGTCGTCCATCACCTGATGCACCTCAAGACGCTGCTCGCCCAGCCCGAGCATGATGCCCGACTTGGTGAAGATCAGTGGGTTGTGCGCCTTCACCTCTTCCAGCAGTCGCAGCGAAGCGTAGTAGCGCGCACCGGGGCGGATCGTTGGGTACAGGCGCGGCACGGTCTCAAGGTTGTGGTTGTAAACATCTGGACCCGCCTCGCAGATCATCTCGACCGCTTGGCGCATCTTGCCGCGGAAATCGGGCGTAAGGATCTCGATCGTCGTGTCCGGCGTGTTGCGACGCAGCGCCTCAATCACCTTTACAAACTGCCCTGCCCCGCCATCGGGCAGATCATCCCGGTCGACACTGGTGATGACAATGTGCTCGAGGCCCATCTTTGCCGCGGCAATCGCGGTATTTTCTGGCTCCATCGGGTCAACCGCGCGCGGCATACCTGTTTTGACGTTACAGAACGCACAGGCGCGCGTGCAGACATCGCCAAGGATCATCACTGTCGCGTGCTTCTTTGACCAGCATTCACCGATATTCGGGCAAGCCGCCTCTTCACACACCGTGTTAAGGTTGAGATCGCGCATCAGTTTGCGCGTCTCATTGTACTCCTTACTCACCGGTGCTCGGACACGGATCCAATCCGGCTTGCGCTGGCGCGGCGGGCGGGAATCATCCTTTTCAGGCTGAGGGGTGTTGGCGAGGTCGTTCATGAGGGCGGATTTAGTCATTGCTCTTGCCACTGGCAATGCCTCGCGGCATGGAGCGCGCATGACTGACAATCAAACTCCCCCGCTTGATGGACTTCTCACTGGCTATCACCGATTCCGCGACAATGACTGGGCCGATGATCGCGCCCGTTGGGCTGAGCTGGCTGAAGGCCAATCCCCACAGACGATGGTCATTTCCTGCTCAGACAGCCGCGTTGATCCTTCGCAAATCTTTGACGTGGCGCCGGGCGAAATCTTTGTCGTAAGAAACGTCGCGGCTTTGGTGCCACCATATGAAACCACGCCGGGTCAGCATGGCGTTTCAGCTGCTCTCGAATTTGCAGTGCAAGTGCTGAAAGTGCGCGAAGTGCTGGTTATGGGACATGGGCTTTGCGGTGGCTGTAAGGCGGCACTTACCCGTGCGATGGACAATGCTGACTTCGGCGAAGGTGCGTTCGTTCGGCACTGGATATCTCTGCTTGATGACGCGCAGGTCCAAGTGGCTGGCGAGCATGGCACCGAAAGCCCTGACGCTGAAAGGCAAATGGAATTTGCTGCGGTGAAGGTAAGTCTCGCAAACCTAATGACTTTTCCATTTGTGCGTAAAAAGGTCGAAAGTGGTGATTTAACGCTGCGCGGCACGCATTTCTCGATCGCCGAAGGTCGGCTATACCTGCTTGACAAGGCAAGCGGCGAATTCTCAGTCGTGGAATAAGAACTTGTCGCCTGTTTCTCTCACGACCATGTAGACACTCATGGCTGAAACTGAACTGAAGAACATCGCCTTGTTGATCGATGCCGACAACACGACCCCGGAAGGCATCGACCCGGTTTTGACTGTTATGGCCGAGCTGGGGCAAGTGAACATTCGGCGGGCTTACGGCAATTTTGCGAAAGATAATCTTTCGCGCTGGGCCACGATCACGACGAAATTCGGCATTCGACCACAGCAGCAATTTGACGTTTCCAAAGGAAAGAACGCCACTGATATGGCGATGACGATCGATGCGATCGACCTGCTGTATCAGGGCAAAGTCGATGGGTTTGGCATCATGACCTCGGACAGCGATTTTACCCCGCTTATCACCCGCCTGCGTCAGGACGGTATTTTGGTCTATGGTTTTGGCGAGGCGAAGACACCGCAAGCTTTCAAGTCGGTCTGCACGCGTTTTATCGATATCAAGAAATTGATTGCGACAAATGCCAAGGATGTGAATTCGGCTGAACCCAAAGAGAAATCAGATGCCTCACAAGATGGTGTTGATGAGGACCTGATGGACTTGATCACCGCCGCTTACTCTGAAGCCAAGAGCGACGGAGGCTGGGCACGGTTGAGCCAAGTGGGCCAGATTGCGGGCAACCGGTCTAGCTTTGATGTACGCAACTATGGATTCAAGAGCCTGAAAGAGATGTTCGAAAGCCTCGGCAATTTCGTGGTTGAGTCACGTGATGATGGCGCCTTTTGGGTCAAACGTCAGCGCTAAAAAAGGGGCGCCGGATCGCTCCGACGCCCCTGTCATTCAAGTTGGATAGCTATCAACCGCCAGTGACTTGATCGTCGGCGTAAGCGGTCCAAAGGCCAGCGATCGACTTACGAACACCGGTTACCTTCGCCAGCGTCGCTTTTGCTTCGTCGATTTTGCCAAGTTCGATCTGGGCCATGCCCAATCGGGTCAGAGCGACTTGTGTTTCCACGCCCGGCATGTTGAGCGCTTTCGCAAAGAAGCGCTCTGCCTTGGCGAACTCGCTATAGCTGTAGAACGTGTCGCCGGCGGCCATTACGATCTTGGTGTCAGTCGTGGTGCCATCGGCTTCTGCTTCAAGCTCTGGCAACTCGGTGCGATCAGTTGGAATACGCTGCTTCGCTACCGCCAACTGATCGACGAGATAGATGTCGTCGCGAGCAGCTGTGTCTACGGCAAAGAACGCCTCAATCACGTTCTGAACTTCCAGCGGAAGACGACGCGCGTCAGCAGATTCAACGTAGTATGTCACCGCATCACGCTCGTCGAGAACGCCCACGCGTTTTGCGAGGCGCAGAACATCCAGCATTTCGGGGCTTTCGAACTCGTTGAGGTTGCGGGTGATGTTCACCGCATCGCGCCAGTTCTTATCCGACGGGAACTTGCCAACCCAAAGCGCTGCCCAGTCATATGTCTCCGGGAGAACTTCGTTGTTGTACGCAATGCCAAGACCGCGGCGATACCATGCTTCATCCACGGTCTCACCTTGCTGGATCTTGATATCGATTGCCTGACGCAGCGCCACAAGTCCCTCGCGGAACTGGTTCTGCGAGAAATATGTTTCAGCAAGAGTTGCGCGCAAATCATTGGGTGTGTTGCCGGCGGGAGCAAAACCCAGATCGATTGCGGTCCGCAAATAAGACTGAGCCTTGCCCCAGTCATTCAAGTTCGATGCGAGCTGGTACGCGATAAAGTTGAACTGTCCGGCTTCCGTCTCGGAGGCCATGCCACTGCCAAGCACAAGCTCAATGCCTTGGAATTGCATCGCTGCGTTGTTCGATTTCGAACCGGCTTCAAAGATAGCACGGCCAGCGGAGTTCTTTTCACTCGGTGTCGAAGCCACCGCCACAAGCGCGTCAACCTTTGGCCCAAGCGCGGCGGTATCGACGGTGATGCCCTGGAGCAGGCCAGCCACCTCGTTGTAAGCCGCCGTGAACTGCTTCGAGTGCTTGCCCTTCTTCGAGCTTTTCTTCTTCTTTTCGCCTTTAGGGGCACGCTGCGCATGCGCTTCAGCCGGAAGCACGCTGGTGGCAGCCATTGCGCCGGTTGCCAAAGCGATGCCCATCGCCATGCCGGATGCACGTTTGCGCATGTTGAACATTTTCATCGAATACCTCCTGAGGTGTATCTGGCGGAGCAAGGGGGTGCGCTCCGCAAAAACTGCTTCTGCCGCGCCCTTTGAACAAACCGCGCCAGATTTGCAATTGTAAGTAGATGAAACGGGCTGAACCGCCTTTGAATGGAATGTAAATCCGCGTAACATTTTTGCGCACTTACGCATTTTTTGGGTTGTTGTTTGGAGGTGTGGAAAACGCCGACTTTTCCCGCGCAAGATAACCCCCGGCAGTGGCGGTAAAGGGTCAGTTAGCCTATATTACAAACATAAGAACATGCTCGAAAACGGGCGGCCAGTAATGGCCCTGTCAGGAACGGAAACACCTTGAGCGACGATAGCGATATTCTCGAACCAACCGGCCCCGCACCAGAGGGTGAATTTGAACGCGTCGACATCGTCGATGAAATGAAAACGAGCTATCTCGACTACGCGATGAGCGTTATCGTATCGCGTGCCCTTCCCGATGTGCGCGATGGCTTGAAGCCGGTCCACCGCCGTATTCTGTTTGCCAGTCAGGAAGGCGGCTTCGTCGCTGGCAAGCCATACCGCAAGAGCGCCAAGATCGTCGGTGACGTGATGGGTAACTATCACCCGCACGGTGACAGCGCGATTTACGATGCGCTCGCTCGCATGACGCAGGATTGGTCCATGCGGGTTCCGCTGATCGATGGTCAGGGGAACTTCGGTTCGATGGACCCCGATCCGCCAGCATCAATGCGTTACACCGAAGCGCGTCTTGCACGGGTCGCGAACACGCTGCTCGATGATCTTGATAAAGACACGGTCGACTTTGCCGACAACTATGATGGTTCGCGCCAGGAGCCTCAGGTGCTCCCTGCCCGGTTCCCCAATCTGCTCGTCAACGGCGCAGGCGGGATCGCGGTGGGCATGGCGACCAACGTGCCGCCGCACAACCTGGGCGAAGTGATTGATGGCTGTCTGGCATTTATCGATAATCCTGCCATCACCACCGAAGAGCTGATCGAGTACATTCCTGGTCCAGATTTCCCGACTGCACCGTTGATCCTCGGCCAGTCAGGCGCGAAGGCGGCCTACACCACCGGTCGCGGCTCAATCTTGATGCGGGCGCGTCACGAGATCGAGACGAAGCGCGGGGATCGTCAGTCGATTGTGCTGACCTCTATCCCGTTTCAGGTCGGTAAATCTGGCTTGGTCGAGAAGATCGCTGAAGCGGCCAAGGACAAGCGGATTGAGGGCATCTCCGACATCCGTGATGAGAGTTCGCGCGAAGGGGTGCGGGTCGTTGTCGATCTCAAGCGCGATGCCTCCGCAGATGTCGTTCTAAACCAGCTGTGGCGTTACACTCCTGCCCAGTCATCCTTCCCGGCCAACATGCTTGCTATTCGCGGCGGTCGTCCGGAAACATTGACGCTGCGCGATATTGTTCAGAGCTTCATTGCCTTCCGTGAAGAAGTCATCACACGCCGTACCAAATATGAGCTGAACAAAGCCCGCGAAAGCGCGCACCGATTGCTCGGTTTGGTTATCGCGGTATCCAACCTTGATGAAGTGGTCGCGATGATCCGCGGCGCGGCGAACCCCGCTGAAGCCCGGGCACGACTGCTCGCCAAGGAATGGCCGATTGGCGACATCGCCCAGTACATCAAGCTGGTCGAAGCCATCGAGCCGACTGCCGATCAGGAAGGCGGCACTTACCGCCTGTCCGAACGGCAGGTAAAGGCTATCCTCGAACTGCGTCTGCACCGTCTAACCGCCTTGGGCCGTGACGAGATCGGCGACGAGCTCAAGGAATTGGCGATGGCGATCGAAGAGTACCTCTCGATCCTCGCCGACCGGGTAAAGCTTTACGGCGTCATGCGCGAAGAGCTCACTGAAGTCCGGGCAACGTATGCCACTGATCGCGTTTCCGAGATCGCCCCGGCTTGGGACGGCATTGAAGACGAAGACCTGATCGAGCGTGAAGAGATGGTCGTCACCGTCACCCACGGTGGCTACATCAAGCGCACGCCGCTCGACACGTTCCGCGCGCAGGCACGCGGCGGCAAAGGCCGCTCGGGAATGGCGACTAAAGAAGAAGACGCCGTCACCGAGATGTTCGTCACCTCGACGCACAATCCAGTGCTGTTCTTCACCAACACGGGCCGCGTTTATCGTATGAAGGTCTGGAAGCTGCCCGAAGGCGGTCCGCAGACCAAAGGCCGCCCGATGGTGAACCTGCTGCCACTGGGTGATGATGAGCGTGTGACCAACGTGCTCGCCCTGCCCGAGGATGAAGATGAATGGGGTTCGCTCAACATCATCTTCGGCACTGAGCAAGGCATGGTGCGTCGCAACTCAATGGACGCCTTCACCAATGTGCCGACTGCAGGCAAATACGCGATGGGCTTTGTCGAAGGCAGCGGCGATCGCCTGATCGGAGTCGAATTGCTGACCGAGGGGCAAGAAGTGTTCCTTGCCAGCGATACTGGAAAGGCAATCCGTTTCTCCGCTACTGACGCTCGCGAGACGAAAAGCCGCACCGGTATTGGCGTTCGCGGAATGACGCTTAAAAACGACGCCAAGGTTGTCTCGATGGCCGTGCTCGATCCGGGTGAGCGTGATCCGGAAGTGCGCGACGCATATCTGCGTGCTGCCATCTGGAAAAACAACGATGCCGAGCCGACACTCGATGCCGACAAACAGGCCGCGATGGCGGAAGAAGAGGAGTACATCCTCACGCTAACCGCCAATGGCTATGGCAAGATCAGCTCGGCTTACGAATATCGCACCATCGGTCGCGGTGGTCAGGGTCTGACCAATATTGGCGAGCCTTCGGACAAGGACCGCAATGGTCCAGTCGTCTCCAGCTTCCCAGTGACCCACGGCGATCAGATTATGCTGGTCACTGATCAGGGCAAGTTGATCCGGCTCAGCGTGCAATTCCGCCACCTTCTCGAGAACGGCTTTGAAGAGCACAAAGGCTGGGCCATCTATGGTCGGGGTTCGTCAGGCAATCGTCTGTTCAACGTTGCGAAGAACGAACAAATCGTCGGCGTCGCACGGATCGAAGAGACCGAAGGCGATGATGAAGACGGCGAAGAAGAAGATGGCGTTGCTGCAGAGGGCGAAACCGGCAGTGATTGCGAGCCTGCTTCTGAATAGGGTTTGCGATCCCGCCCTCTCCTGATAGCTCTCCGAAAAGGGACTTTGGGAGAGGTCAGAGTGATTATTGAACTGAGCGGTGCCGCGTGCGGCGCGACCATTCGGGGTGTCGACTTGAGTGGCGATCTTTCGCCTGAACTGGTCGAAGAAGTTCGCGCGGCTTGGCTCAGGCATAAGGTTATCGCCTTCGCTGACCAGTCAATGGATGACGACGCCCTGGAGCGCTTTACCATCGCCATGGGCGGCTTTGGCGAAGACCCATTCTTCGATCCTATCGAAGGGCGGAAGAACATCGCGGCGATTGTACGGGAGGCCAACGAACAGGCACCGCTCTTCGCCGAAAATTGGCACAGTGACTGGAGCTTTCTTGCCAAGCCCCCAGCGGGCACCTGCCTGCTGTCCATCGATATCCCGCCCCATGGCGGTGACACGCTTTTCGCGGATCAAGTCTGCGCCTTTGCCGCCCTGCCCCGTGATCGTCAGGATTATCTGCGTTCACTCTCGGCGATCCATTCGGCTAAGCTCGCTTATGCGCCTGATGGCACTTATGGCGAGAAGGATCAGGCGACGGATCGCTCCATGGCCATCCGGCCGGATGAAAGCGCGAACGAGACGTATCTTCACCCACTGATCCAGCCTCATCCTGAAACTGGTGAGGAAGCCATCTATTCGACCCTGGGATACATTATCGGGATAGAAGGGATGGAGGATGCCGAGGCGATTGCGTTCCTGATGGACCTCGCGGCCTGGCAATCGAGCGACGAATTTGTGTATCGCCACCACTGGGAGCCCAACATGTTGGTGATGTGGGACAACCGCAGCGTCCTTCACAAGGCGACGGGCGGCTATGAAGGTCATAGGCGCGAATTACACCGCACGACCATCGCCGCCGCAGCCTAACGAACGGGCGTTTCCCCACGCAGGGTCTGCACAACTCCCGTCGCGATCATAAGCTGGCCCGCATAATAAAGCGGCCAGATCATCCAGTGCGGGATGGAGCCAAGATCATAGGTCCCGAGCTCGCTGAAGATCAGCCAATCACTGATAACAAACAGCACCGCGCCGATCCCTACGCGATAACGGGGGAAACGGCTCGTCCATGCGGTCGCCGCCATGGCTCCCAGCGTAATGGCATAGACCCCGATCAACGGATCGCCGCTCAGCACATAAGAAAACGCAGGAGCCGCAAACAGCAATGTCGCGCCCAGAAGCATTTGGCTTTGCGTGGGGCGGTCGCGGCGATTGCGCAGATAGAGGATACAGGCGACCACATGGGCTACCGCGAACAGCGCACCGCCGGTCGTAAGATCGATCACCAGCGCCGCATCTGCCGAAGCGCATAGCACCATCACCGCGACCAAAAGTAGACCGTCGACGCCGTGGGTGCGCCGCCACGCATAGAACGCCAGGAACCCGACGCCCGCCGCTTTCACTGCCATCAATTGCACTTCGGGCAAGGCGGTATCGCGCAGGAAATAGAACGCTAGCGCGCTCACCATACTGGCAAGCAACCACGGGCGGTGTTCGATCAATGCACGTCTGGGCATGGCCTAAGGTGATCCTCCCTCTTGCCGCATTGCTAGCACGCAATTACTTGGCCTTGCTATGACTGGGACAACAACTTCGCACGATGTGCACATTATTGGTGGCGGCCTCGCAGGTAGCGAGGCGGCATGGCAGCTGGCTCGGCGCGGCCTGAAAGTGCGTTTGTCAGAGATGCGCGGCTCAGGCGAGATGACCCCTGCGCATCAGACCGATGGACTGGCCGAACTCGTGTGTTCGAACAGTTTCCGGTCCGACGATGACACCAAGAATGCGGTCGGCCTTCTCCACCACGAAATGCGCGAGCTCGACAGCATCGTTATGCGCGCAGGCGAAGTTGCTCGGGTCCCGGCAGGCAGCGCGATGGCCGTGGACCGTGATGTGTTTTCAGACGAAGTCGAGAAGACGCTGTCACGGCATCCCAACGTCACCATCGTGCGCGAGCGGGTGGACGCCCTGCCCGATGCTGGTTTGACGATCGTTTCCACTGGCCCTCTCACCGCGCAATCGTTGGCCCAGAGCATCGTCGGTGCAACCGGTGAAGAACGGCTCGCATTTTTTGATGCCATCGCCCCGATCGTCCACCGCGACAGCATCGACATGTCGAAATGCTGGGTTCAGTCGCGCTGGAACAAGACAACAGCCGCCTCGAACGAAGATGGTGATTACATCAACTGCCCGATGACGAAGGAGCAGTATCTCGCGTTCCACAAAGGCCTGATCGATGGCGACAAAGGCGAGTTCAAGGAATGGGAAAAAGACACGCCTTACTTCGATGGCTGTATGCCGATCGAGGTCATGGCCGAGCGCGGGGTTGAGACGCTGCGCTATGGCCCGATGAAAGGCGTCGGGCTCGACAACCCTTATGATACGACCGAAGAGCACCCGCAGGGGCGTTGGCCCTATGCGGTGGTGCAGCTGCGTCAGGACAATAAGCTCGGCACACTATGGAACATGGTCGGGTTTCAGACCAAGCTGAAATACGGCGCGCAAATTGAGTTGTTCCGAACGATCCCCGGCCTCGAGAACGCGGAGTTCGCACGGCTCGGAGGGCTGCATCGCAACACCTTCCTCAACGCACCCGAAGTGCTTGATCGCCAGCTGCGACTGAAAGCCGCGCCGCATGTCCGGTTTGCCGGACAGGTGACCGGCTGCGAAGGCTATGTTGAAAGCGCAGCTATCGGACTGGTTGCCGGAATGATGGCGGCGGCAGAGCATGCAGGCCGCGACTGGGCTCCCCTGCCCGCCTCCACCGCTTTGGGCGCGCTGCTAAGCCACATCACGGGCGATGCCGAGGCGGATACATTCCAGCCTATGAACGTCAATTTCGGCCTGTTCCCGCCGTTGCACGATGTGCCAAAGAAACATCGCAAAGAAGCCTACACCTCCCGCGCCAAAGCGGATTTGCAGGACTGGCTCACAAACTCAGGCGAACTCGTTCCCGCCTGATCAGCAACGGCACCTTGCCCGTTGCGGTCTGCGTTTGGGAGCGGTTGTAGCGAATTCTGCCTGAGACAGCTTACCGTTTCCATTCGCGTCTGCGCCGTCAAACCGATTGGCTGTGGTCACCGCCCACTCCTCGAATGTCAGCAGGTTGTTGCCGTCTTTATCGAGCTTACGGAACGCCTTGGAACGAGTGGATAGCATCTCGTTACGTGTGATCTGTCGGTCACGGTTGCGATCATAGCGGAAGAAGCGCTTCTCCTCTCGCGTCAGCTCGGTCGTTGTTGGCGGCGCTGGCCCGCGCATATCGCCGGGGTCTGCGCTGGGCAGTTCGTCCTCCGGAGGTGCCGTTTCTTCCGGTTCAGGCGGCGGTTCTGGGGCCAGTTCTTCCACTTGGGCGACCGCTTGCCACCAGTAAACACCAACACTGGCCAAAACCAAACCAGCCAATAATCCAAGAAATGCTTGCCTCATGCTGTCACGCCCCTTCGTCAATACTTGACTTAGATAAGTGATAACACGGGTTTACCTGCCAAAGATAGCCGCTCTTATGGCGACCAAGGCCGCGCCGCGACCCTCCATCAAGGGCCGTCCGCCTTTGTCGAGCGAACGCCGCGCCAATGCGTTCAAAACGGCCAATCCCTTGAGGCTAGACGGAAGGCTGGTGGAACGGGGCAGTTCACGAGCCAAGTCGAACAGCATTGCGCGCTCGTCAGCATTCTCAGTGTTCAAAGCTGTGTCGACGAGCGCCCACAGCTTGCCTGCGGTCAACGCGCTTGTATCTGATCCGACGGCGACATCGCCCACAGCGACAAACGGCACGGCGCGGCTTGTGGCCATTTCCAACGCTGCCTCTTTGGACAAGGGTGGCTCGTCGAGCATACGCTCCCACCCATCGACCAGAGCAGACAGCGCGGCCTCACTCCCGGACCAGTGCCGTGCAATGCCGTCCAGCACCACATCACCTTGCGGCCGGTCCTCTGCCGGCTTGGCAAGCATTTCGCGCCACCATGCAAGCCGCATCTGCCCAAGCATGGGCTCAGTCGTTTGTGAGACTATCCGCGCAAGCCGTTGATCAAGCCAGAGAAGCACACGCAGCTTTTCGCGAACGGACGTCGGCGAATGCACCAGTGCCAATTCGCGTTCATCGGGCAGTGTTTCAGGCAGCTGATCGCTCACACATCACCCAGCCTGCTTCGCCTTAAACGTAGCAAACCTTCTTTACCGCCTCGACGATGCGCGGGGCGTCGATCAAAGCGAGTTTCTCAAGGTTTGCAGCATAAGGCAGTGGCACGTCTTCGTTGCACACGCGCAGAACAGGTGCGTCGAGATCGTCGAAGCCTTCTTCCATGCAAATCGCCTGAATCTCGCTGGCAACTGAGCATGTGGGCCAGCCCTCTTCCGCGACGACCAGTCGATTGGTCTTGGCAAGGCTGGTCAGGACAGCTTCTTTGTCTAGCGGGCGCAGCGTGCGCAGGTCGATAACTTCAGCGTCGATGCCCTCGCCTGCCAACTCTTCAGCCGCTTCGAGCGCGAGGCCAACGCCGATCGAGTAGCTGACGATGGTGACATCAGACCCTTCGCGCATGATCCGCGCCTTGCCGATTGGCAGCACGTGGTCATCAATATCAGGCACATCAAAGCTGCGGCCATAGACCAGCTCGTTCTCTAGGAAGACCACAGGGTCTTCGCTGCGAATGGCTGCTTTCATCAGGCCTTTCGCATCGGCGCTGTCATAAGGCGCGATGACGATGAGGCCGGGGACGCTGGCGTACCATGGGCCATAGTTTTGCGAGTGCTGCGCACCCACGCGCGACGCCGCGCCATTGGGACCACGGAACACGATCGGGCAACGCATCTGGCCGCCGGACATGTAGTTCGTTTTGGCCGCCGAGTTGATAATGTGGTCGATCGCCTGCATGGCGAAGTTGAACGTCATAAACTCGACGATGGGACGCAGGCCGCCCATTGCTGCACCAGAGCCGATACCGGCAAAACCGTATTCGGTGATCGGTGTGTCGATCACGCGCTTGGGGCCGAACTCATCAAGCAGCCCTTGGGTGACTTTGTACGCGCCCTGATACTCGGCGACTTCCTCGCCCATAACGAACACACGCTCGTCCCGGCGCATTTCCTCGGCCATCGCGTCGCGCAAGGCTTCGCGAACCGGGATGGCCGTGTAGCTGGTGCCTTCGGGAATTTCAGGATCCTGTGCTGCCGGCTTCGGAGCAGGTGCTTCCGCTGCGACAGGTGTCGGCTCCGGGGCAGCTGTCGGCGTCGCCGCCGGAACGGGCGTTTCCTCGCCCTCGCCTTCGAGCATCGCGATTACCGTGCCAACAGCGACATTCTCGGTGCCCTCGGCCACCATGATCTTGCCAATAACACCCTCATCAATGGTTTCGAATTCCATCGTGGCTTTGTCGGTCTCAATCTCGGCGATAATGTCACCTGGAGCGATTTCGTCGCCCTCTTTGACAAGCCATTTGGCAAGCGTGCCCTCCTCCATGGTTGGAGACAGCGCAGGCATTTTAAGTTCAATACCCATGTCTCAATACTCCTCCACCAAAACATCGGTGTAGAGTTCAACCGGCGCGGGCTCTGGTGAGCTTTCGGAGAAGTCTGCCGCTTCGGCCACACGGGCACGGATAGCCTTGTCGATAGCCTTCAAGTCTTCCTCGGTCTTGCCGCTTTCGATCAACGTCTTCTTGAGCCCTTCGATCGGGTCGTGATGATCACGTTGATCCTGCACTTCCTCGCGCGTGCGATACTTCGCAGGGTCGGACATCGAGTGCCCGCGATAACGGTAAGTGTTGAGCTCCATTAGAACAGGGCCTTTGCCTTCGCGAACGTGCTTGAATGCGACTTCAGCAGCGGCTCGCACTTCGAGCACATCCATGCCGTTCACTTCCATACCCGGAATGCGGAAAGATGTGCCGCGCCGATAGAAGCGGGTTTCTGCCGAAGAGCGCTTGGTTGATGTGCCCATGGCATATTGGTTGTCCTCGACTACGAAAACGATCGGCAAGTTCCAGAGAGAGGCCATGTTGAAAGTCTCGTAGACCTGACCTTGGTTGGCCGCGCCGTCGCCGAAATAAGCGAGGCACAGGCCTCCATCATTGTTATACTGGTGAGCGAGCGCCAGACCGCCGCCCAGCGCAACCTGTGCACCCACGATGCCGTGGCCGCCGTAGAATTTGTGCTCGGTGCTGAACATGTGCATCGAGCCGCCCTTGCCCTTCGAGATGCCAGCCTCACGACCGGTCAACTCCGCCATGATAACCTTAGGGTCGATGCCGTATGCGAGCATGTGGCCATGGTCCCGGTAGCCGGTGATGACCGAGTCCTTATCGCCATCGAGCGCCGACTGCAGGCCAATCGCGACAGCTTCCTGTCCGATGTAAAGGTGACAGAACCCGCCAATCAGACCTAGACCATAAAGCTGGCCCGCCTTCTCTTCGAAACGACGGATCAGCAGCATCTGCTCGTAAAACTCGAGCATCTGCTCTTCGCTCGCATTGAAGCGCTTTGCCTTCTCAAACTCTTCCTGCAGTGAGTGCAGAATGAAGTCCGGATCGTCCGACGGTGCGACGCTTTCAGGCTTCTTGGTCGCGGGCTTTTTTGCCTTGCTGGGCTGTTTGGCCAAGGCTGATTTCCTTTGTTCTCTTCACAGTGTGACTGCGCACTCGGGGAGGATCTTGCGCAAGTGTTCTATGCCGCCAAACCCAGCTTCACGCAACGTAAAGCGACTGTATTGGTATGCAGAAATGTGGACGGGTTGGCGCGATCGAAAAGAGCAATCACTCTTCTTCGATAGTCACCACAAGCTCGTCGGCGTGGACGACATTCTGACCGCGCAGCAATTCACCGATCAGATCAGGATCAGCCGCTTCCGGATCAAGCAGTTCCACGCGGTTTTTCAGCGCATCCCGCTTCTCGGTCAGCATCGCAACCTGTGCTTGCCGTTGCTCCAACGCTTGCGAATTTTCGCTCCAAGCGAGCAATCCGGTTGGGCCGGCAATGGTCAGCGCAGTCAACAGCAGCAACACCGCGAGTGCAGCGCCCTGCTTGAACTGTTCTGACTGTGTCTTGATCATAGTCCCCAACCTCAAGTCACACAGAATCACAGTTAACGCGCTGGTTCAAGCGCAATCGTGCAATCAGCCGCAAAAACCGCTGTTGTCTGTGCTATTTCGGACTCAGAATGTCTCAATAAGAGCGTGGAAGGCCCAAAACGTGCTCTGCGAGGTAGGACAGGATCAGGTTGGTCGAAATTGGAGCCACTGTGTAAAGGCGCGCCTCGCGGAACTTTCGCTCGACATCGTACTCCTCGGCAAAGCCGAAACCGCCGAAGGTTTGAACGCACATATCCGCTGCCGCCCAGCTGGCCTCTGACGCGAGAAGCTTCGCCATATTGGCCTCCTCGCCCGCGTTACCACCTTCATCAAAAACTTGCGCGGCGTGGTGCACCATCAACTCCGCCGCGCGCATCTGGGCGTAGCAGCGAGCAATGGGGAACTGCACACCCTGGTTCTGGCCGATGGGCCGCGCGAAGACATTGCGGTCGCTCGCATATGTCTTGGCTTGATCGATGAACCACTTGGCATCGCCGATACATTCAGCGGCGATCAGAATGCGCTCGGCGTTCATGCCGGAGAGAATGTAGCGAAAGCCTTTCCCCTCCTCACCCACAAGCGCGCTGGCCGGGATACGCAAATCGTCGAAGAACACCTCACATGATGAGTGGTTCATCATTGTGCGGATCGGCTTGATCTCCATTCCATTTCCGACTGCCTGCTGCATATCGACGAGGAACATAGAGAGTCCCTCGGTCTTCTTCTCAACATTCTCTCGCGGCGTCGTGCGCGCGAGGAGGAGCATCAGATCGGAATGCTCGGCGCGACTGGTCCAGATCTTTTGCCCGTTGATAACATACTCGTCGCCATCACGAACGGCGCGTGTTTTGAGGCTTAGTGTATCGGTGCCGCTGGTCGGTTCGGAAACCCCAAACGCCTGCAAGCGGAGCGAGCCATCGGCGATCTTAGGGAGATAGGCGGTCTTCTGATCCTCGCTGCCATAGCGAAGCAGCGTGTTCATAATGTACATTTGCGCATGCGCTGCGCCGCCATTGCAGCCACTCGCCTGAATCTCTTCCATAATGACGCAGGCAGCATCAAGGCTAAGTCCGCTGCCTCTATACTCAGCCGGTATCAGGGCAGCGAGAAAACCGGCTTTGGTTAGCGCATCTACGAACTCGCCCGGATATTCGCGAGCGGCATCTTTGGCGCGCCAATACTCACCTGGAAAATCATCGCACAGCGCCCGCACGGCACGTCGGATTTCAGTAAGCTCTTCGGTTTCGTCTCTCATTGGGGTCCTTTTGATGGAACGCCTGCTGGCAGTTGCGTTTTATTCTGATACTGGTTCTGCACGTCAGGGAGAGGAGACACAAGAGATGCAAGTTCTGAAACATGACCCCGCCCGTTTTGCACACATCCCCAATTATCAGTTCGCCGAAAACTGGGTCGATATTGATCTTGGTCAAGGCCACTCCGGTCGCATGCATTACATTGATGAAGGCCCAAAGGATGCTCCTGCTGTCTTGCTGTTTCACGGCGAGCCTAGCTGGAGCTTTCTGTATCGCAAGATGATCCCGGTTCTCCTCGATGCCGGCTTCCGTTGCCTCGCCCCTGACCTCATCGGGTTTGGCAAAAGCGACAAGCCGGACGATATCGGTTTCTACACTTATGACCGCCATATCAGCTGGTTGAAGCAATGGCGCGAGGCGGTTGCGCCTGAGCCGGCTGCGCTTTTCTGTCAGGATTGGGGCGGTCTGCTCGGCCTGCGCATGGTTGGCGAGGAACCGGACAAATTTACCTGCGTCGTTGCCAGCAACACCTTCCTGCCGACCGGCGGGACACCTTCGCCAGCTTTTCTGGCTTGGCGGGAATTCGCCAAATCTTCGCCCGAATTCAAGATTGGCGAATTGCTCCAGCGCGCAACAGCCACCGAGCGCACGCCCGAGGAGGTCGCAGCCTACGATGCTCCCTTCCCCGATGAACCAAGCAAGGCCGGTGCGCGCGCATTTCCGCAACTTGTTCCGGTGGAAGACGGAATGGACGGGATCGAGCAGAACAAAGTGGCTTGGGAAGGCCTTGCAACCTTCGACAAGCCGTTCCTGACCCTGTTTGGTGAAGACGATCCGGTCACCGGCGGGCTCGCAAAGCCACTGATTGAGCGCATTGCTGGGGCGAAAGACATGCCACACGGGATGCTCTCAACCTGTGGTCACTTCTGTCAGGAAGATCGCCCAGTAGAGCTTGCTCAAGGTGTGATCGATACCGCCAAGAAAGCAGGTTTTCTGGTTTGAGCGATGTTGCTGCCGCGTCGCCGCAGCGTTTGACGCGGCGGCAGGAATTGTTGCTCGCCCTCGCTGTCGCGGTGGTGACCGCCAATGCGTATTACATCCACCCGATTATCGCAGATGTCGCTGATGGCTTTGGCACCAGCGCCGCACGCATCGGTCTGGTCCCGGCGCTGAACCAGTTGGCGCTGGCCATCGGAATCCTTTTGCTTCTGCCTCTTGGCGACCGATATTCGAACAGGAGGCTGACGATCCTATTCACCATCGGTCAGTGCGTCGGCCTGATTTTGATGACGCTCGCACCCGACTTCTTCTGGTTCACTGCGGGATCGACCTTGCTGGGGTTCTTCACCATCGCGCCCTATCTGTTGCCCGCTTATGCATCCCGCAGGGTGGCACCAGAACGGCTTGGTCATGTGACAGCGACACTGACTGCCGGGGTGATATTCGGGATATTGCTGGCGCGCGTGGGCGCTGGCGTGGTCGCCGAATATTATGGGTGGCGCAGCGTGTACTACATCGCAAGCGCCGCGATGATCTCCATCGCTGTTGCGCTCCCATACATCATGCCAAAGACCGAGATGCCCGCGTCAGAGGACGTGAAGCAGCCATATTCCGCATTGGTCTTGTCAGTGTTCCCGCTGCTTCGCACGCATCGAGAGATCATCATATCGGGCGCGGTTCAGGGCATCGGCTTTGGCCAATTCATCGCCCTCTGGCTGGGGCTGGCGCTTCATCTCACCTCACCCGAAATGGGATATGGCACCGACGTCGTTGGCTGCCTAGCCGGGTTTGCCGCGATAAGTGTGCTGACCACCCCGCGTTTCGGAGAGTGGGCGGACCGTATCGGAGCGAGGCGCGCGCGGGTGTATTTGGCTATGATCCAGACCGCTGGAACTGCATTGCTTCTGCCCTTTGGCGGAAGTGTATGGTTGCTGATGATCCCGATCGCCATCACCTCTACTGTCGGACCTGCCATCGACGTTGCCAGTCGTATGACGTTTCTGTCGCAGGAAGCATCCTTACGAACACGACTGACGACGATCTATGTCGTGATGATGTTTATCGGCGGCGGGATCGGCTCCTTTGTCGGCACGGCGCTCTATGACGCAGCGGGTTGGAGCGGCACGGCAATAGCGATCACCTGTGCATGCGCCACTTTGACCGCGCTCTGCATCCTGTCCCTGCGGCTTTACGGAAACGGGACGGCGCAAAGCGCGCCCGCATAGCAATTGAAAAAATGGTGACCCCGGCGTGATTCGAACACGCGGCCCTCAGATTAGGAATCTGATGCTCTATCCGGCTGAGCTACGGGGCCCCGCCGCGACCAATAGCAGCGCAGACTGACCAATCAATTCAGTTTGTCGGGTGGAGCGATGGGAAATGGCAGAGGCGCAATCGGCACACCCTCGTCTGCCAGCTCTTTTGCTTCCTTAAGGCTCGCCTGACCATGGATTGGCGCATCATCCCGTTCGCCATAATGCATGGCGCGCGATTGCTCGACGAACTTGTCACCGACATAAGTGCTTTTTTCCAACGCAGTGGCCTGAGCCTTTGCGAGCGCCTCCATCGCCTTTTGAACTTCAGTGGGCATCGGAGTATTTGAGATCGGGGTAGTTTCCGATGCCTCGACCGGCAATTGTTCTGATGGCCTTGTATTGCCCTTGGCAGGCACCGCTGGCGCCATTGGCGCTTTGCTTATCACACCTGACCCACACTGGGGGCACGACAGAAGACCCCGCTCGCGCTGGTCGTCAAAATCGGAGGATGAACCAAACCACCCTTCAAAACGGTGGCCGTCGTCACAATGGAGATCGAATACAATCATCGCGCGCCTGATTTGGGGATTTCGCGGCGATTGGCAAGGCTTGGAACTTGCTGACGAACTTCGGCGATGCGCGATAGATCAATGTCGCAGTAGGCAACACCCGGCTCCTCGCCGCCCATGTCGAGCAGCACTTCGCCCCATGGATCGACAACGAGTGAGTGACCATATGTTTCGCGTCCGTCCTCATGCCTTCCAACTTGTGCGGCGGCGATAACGAAAGCCGAGGCTTCGATGGCACGCGCACGCAACATCACGTGCCAATGCGCGGCGCCTGTCGGCTTGGTGAAAGCAGCGGGAACCGCGATGGCATCGCAAGGCACACGGCCCAGCCAGTCAAACAAGGCCGGGAAGCGAAGATCATAGCAAATCGTTTGGCCCAATTCTCCCAAGGGCGAATCATAAATGCTCGATGGCTCTTCGCCAGGTTGGTACGCTGAGCTTTCCCGCCACGTTTCTCCCGTCCCCAATTGCACATCGAACATGTGCATTTTGTCGTAATGCCCTGCGTTGTTTCCGTCGGCGCGAATATACAGAGATCGATTAACCAGCTTTCCGTCCTCAAAGGGAAGTGGCATGGATCCCAAAGCAATGTCGATCTGAACGTCCTCGGCTAGGAGCCAAAGGCGTTCTTCGAGCGAACCGTCCTGTTCCTTCTCCGCCACTCCATACCCCGGCTGAGACATAGTCTGCAGCGCACGCTTGCGATCTTTATCGAGCAGCAGTGACATTTCCGGGGTGAAGAGAATTCGTGCTCCTTCACCCGCCGCACATTTTGCCGCCTCGGCGATGTCGCGAAAATTGACCTCCGGATCGATCCCCGAAGTCATCTGCAGGACGGCAATTTTGGGCACAGTAGCGCCCTAACCCGCTAGCAATGCGTCAAGCTTGCCGGCTTCTTCCAAGGCGGCGAGATCATCGGACCCGCCGACATACGTATCACCGATAAAGATTTGCGGCACCGTCATAGCATTGGGTGCGCGTTGCATCATTTCCTCGCGCTTTGGTCCACCCATCGTGATGTCATATTCGTTGATCTCTACACCCTTCGACGAAAGCAGCCGTTTGGCCCGAACGCAAAAGGGGCAAGCGAATTTCGTGTACATATCGATGGTTGGCTGAGCCATGTGTGTGATCCCATTTGATGCCTCTTGAAAGGCCTTTGTCGCACACCAAATAGCCTGTGTCGCAGCGTTTCGCCAGTCTTGGGAGACATCACTGTGACAATCCAGCGGGCGCTGCATGAGGCAGGTTCGCAAATGAAAACCAAATTGCTCAAACAAGAGGATTTGAAACTATGTCACGTTTTGATTTTACCCCGTATCGCCGCAGTACTGTGGGCTTTGATCGCCTATTCGACTTGCTCGAAAATCAGGCTCGCTCCAATGCTGGCGACAATTACCCCCCTTTCAACATTGAACGCCGCGGCGAAGATGAATATCGCATCACCTTGGCAATAGCTGGTTTCCGCCCGCACGATATCGATATCACTGCTCAACAGAACTTGCTGACCGTCCAAGGTAAGAAGCGCGAGGATGACGGTGAAGCTGGTCAGATGCTGCATGTCGGCATCGCCAATCGCGGTTTTGAGCGCCGCTTTGAACTGGCCGATTATGTCCGCGTTGCAAGTGCTGACCTGGCAGACGGATTGCTGATCATCGATTTGGTGCGCGAAGTGCCAGAGGCGATGAAGCCTAAGAAGATTGCGGTGAATGGCGCTCCGGCTCTGACTGCCGTGCCCGATGCAGACAGCGATAAGACCGACGCGGCGTAACACGCTTATTCAGCAAATCTGAAATCTTGAAACCCGTGGGGGCGGATCATGGTGATCCGCCCCTGCGACGTTAGACGCCGCCTCGACCGGTTTTGACCATCCGGGTCGCAGAAGATGGTCAACGCCGGAACAAGCTGTCCCCTGGTCCGCAGCCGCGTTAGCGTTCACATGCGAAGCTGGAAGAAGAGGGCGTTAGCACTGACCCCCTTACTAAAACCTGTAGGCCTGCCCTCGGGTAGTGCGTTAAAGTGCGCGAACGCAAGGGCAAAATTGGCATTTTCGTGCGTTTTCGAACGAAACTTAATCGCGCGGTAACCATCATCGCTTCAGCGGTGACGTTATAACAATCTAACTGGTCTTTCAGCGCTCAAAAACCGCAGAATTTCGCATTCTGCAAAGGTACTTCGCTATACGAGTCGCGAGTGTTCCAGCGCTGCTTCGATAAAGCCGGCGAACAGCGGATGTGGATCAAACGGCTTAGACTTCAATTCCGGGTGGAATTGCACGCCGACAAACCATGGGTGATCCGGCCGTTCGACAATCTCGGGCAGCAAACCATCAGGAGACATCCCCGAGAACACCAAGCCCTGCTTTTCCAACGGTCCGATGTAAGCGCTGTTGACCTCATAGCGGTGACGATGGCGTTCAGAGATCATCTCTGCCCCGCCATAGATACGTGAGGTATGGCTGTTGCCAGTCAGCTTAGCGTCATAAGCACCAAGTCGCATCGTGCCGCCAAGGTCTCCATCGGCCTCACGTTGTTCAAGCCCGTCTTCGCTCATCCACTCTGTGATGATCCCGACAACTGGTTGCTCAGTTTCGCCAAACTCAGTTGAGGATGCGTTTGCGAATCCCGCATTCCGCGCGCCCTCGATACAGGCCATCTGCATCCCGAGACAGATGCCGAAGAACGGCACTTTGCGTTCGCGGGCAAAGCGTACGCTGGAGATCTTTCCTTCACTGCCCCGCTCACCGAAGCCGCCAGGCACCAGAATGCCGTGCAGCGGCTCAAGCTCTGACACGATCTCACTTTCATCGCCTTCGAACAGCTCGGCGTCGATCCACTTGATCTTGACCTTCACCCGGTTGGCGAGTCCGCCATGAACCAACGCTTCGTTCAGGCTCTTATAGGCGTCTTGCAGACCTACATATTTGCCAACCACGCCAATCGTTACTTCACCTTCCGGATTGAAGTAGCGATCGGTGACATCGTGCCAGGCGGAAAGATCGGGCGCAGGCGCGTCGGTAATGCCGAAGCCGCGCAGGACCTCTTCGTCGAGGCCTTCTTGATGGTACTGCAGTGGCACCGAGTAAATCGACGGCGCATCCAAAGCCGGGATGACCGATTCTTTCCGGACGTTGCAGAAATTGGCGATCTTCTGGCGTTCGCCGTCGGGGATCGGATGCTCGGCACGACACAGCAGCACATCCGGCTTAATGCCAAGGCTGGCCAGCTCACGGACCGAGTGTTGCGTTGGCTTGGTCTTCAGCTCGCCCGCTGCCGCGATGTACGGCACCAGCGTTACATGCACGCTTAGCGTCTGGAATGGCTCAAGCTCATTCCGGATTTGCCGGATCGCTTCCATAAAAGGAAGCGATTCAATGTCACCGACCGTGCCGCCAATTTCGCATAGGATGAAATCGTGATCATCCTGATCAGCCAGCGCGAACTGTTTGATTGCGTCGGTTACGTGGGGGATGACCTGCACAGTCGCGCCGAGATAATCACCACGCCGCTCTTTCGCGATGATGTCGCGATAAACGCGGCCAGAGGTGATGTTATCGCTCTGGCGTGCAGATACGCCGGTGAAGCGCTCATAATGGCCAAGGTCCAGGTCAGTCTCGGCCCCGTCATCCGTCACATACACTTCGCCGTGCTGATACGGGCTCATCGTGCCCGGATCGACATTCAGATAGGGGTCGAATTTCCGGATGCGGACCTTGTACCCACGCGCCTGAAGGAGCGACGCCAAGCTTGCCGCCATGAGACCTTTGCCGAGCGAGGAGACCACGCCGCCGGTGATAAAAATGTACCGCGCCATGGGAGTTGGGCCTTAAGCGTGTCGACGGATTCGGGGCAAGCGAATTGCGAATGGCTTTTGAAGCCATCCACAGTTGTTCGTGATTTGGAGCTTGGTTGCGCTTACTGAGCGAGCGGGTCTTCGTCAGCTGCTTCAGGCGCCGCCTCTGAGCCTTCACCTTCAACTGCAGGAGCGTCAGGGGCAGCAAGCGGATCGGCCTCTGTTTCCTGATTATCCTGAACCAGGTCAGTAGCTCCGCCGCCGGTACTGCGATCAACAGTCGACGTGACCGTGTCCGAACTCGTGGTCTCAACCGCCACAGCGGCAAGCGCAATCGAAAGCGTCACAAATGCCACGGCGAGCCACTTCGTTGAGCGGGTAAGAAAGTCCGCCGCGCCACGCGCACCAAGTGCACCGCCAGGGCTGCCGCCGATGCCAAGGCCACCGCCTTCGGAACGCTGCATAAGGACCACGCCCACGAGCGCAGCAGCGACAATCGCCTGAAGAACGGTGAGGAAGATAAAGAGTGACATGTGTGTTTCTCGAAAAAGCTTTCAGCGCATGTAGTCTCGCACACGCCTCACGACAAGCCGGGAGACGGTGGCAATGCAGGATCAGTCTTCGTCGCTGTCTCCAGCGGCAAGCGCGATACCCATAAAGCTGTCTACGCTCAGGCTGGCACCACCAACCAATGCGCCGCCGACATTGGGGGTAGCGAGGATTTCAGCGGCGTTATCGGGCTTGACCGATCCACCATAGAGGATGCGAGTTTCCTCGCCCTGCTCTTCACCGTAAAGTTCGACGAGAACACCGCGAATAACCGCATGCATTTCGGCGATGTCTTCCACAGTGGCCGCATTGCCGCTGCCAATTGCCCAGATCGGTTCATACGCAACGGTGATCTTCTCACTCGCATCACCCAACGTTTCCGACGGTTCAGGAAGCGACGCTTTCAACTGGCGCTTTACAAACGACGTGGCATTTCCGCTTTCGCGTGAAGAGGCAGGTTCGCCGCAGCAAAGGATCACGCGCAAACCGGCATCAAGTGCTGCTTGCACCTTCGCCGCAATCATCGATGCTGTCTCGCCATGCGCTTCACGGCGCTCGCTATGACCAAGGATCACAAATTTGGCGCCTGCATCGGCGATCATTGCCGCCGAGATATCTCCGGTGAACGCGCCTTCGGCTTCGTGATGGCAATCCTGTGCGCCAACGCCGATTTGTTCTGCTTCACGGTGAACCGGATGAAGCAGCGTGTATGGAGGCGCAATCGCAACCTCTACTTTCATGTGACGTTGGGCCGCGCGGTCAATTGCGCGAGCGTCCGAAAGCATGGCGCGGGTGCCGTGCATCTTCCAGTTTCCAACGATGTAGGGCCGCTGGGCCATTGATGAATTCCTGCAAATTACGAATCTGGGGCCCGACTTAGGGATCGGGGGCGGCGTCCGCTACCCGAGTAAAGCACTTCAGTCAAAAGCCATCTTGCACTGTTGCCGCGAGGTCGCATGGCCGATAAAGACCGCTGAGAAATTCGTCGAGGACGCACTTGGTTTCTTTGACGCTACGTTGACCTGCATATCTAATGAGAAAACCCCACAACCATGATCTCTGCATTTCGCAACTTCTTTAAGTCAAAGATCGGCCTCGCGATCACATTCGTGTTTATCGGGCTTATCGCTCTCGCATTCGCGGCGTCGGATATGTCCGGCAGTCTGGCGGGGAGCGTTTCCGGTGGTGACCGGGTAGCCGTGGTTGGAGATGAGAGGATCTCGACCAACGAATTGACCAGTAACACGCAATCGGCCCTGCGCCAGTTGCGACAGGAAAATCCGACAATTACGATCGAGCAGCTAATCGAAGAAGGCATCTTCGAGCAGGTTCTTGGCCAGATGATCGACCGTTACGCCATCGGCGCCTACGCCGAAGAGAACGGATTGAGAGCTGGGGAAAACTTGGTCAACAGCGAGATTTTGCAGTTCCCTGCATTCCGCGGTGCAAGCGGGGACTTTGATCAGGCGGCTTTTCTCGGCGCATTGCAGCAACAGAATATCTCCGAAAGCGATTTCCGCCGTGATTTGGGCGATGGACTTCTGGCGCAACAACTGCTCGCCCCTGCATTTGCCGCGCCGCAGATGCCGGCCAAAGTTGCCAAACACTATGCAGCGCTGGTTACAGAGCGTCGCGAGGGTAAAATTGCTCTGATCCCCAGCTCCGAGTTTGCGCCAAGCGGTGATCCATCATCTGAACAGCTGACGAAGTTCTACGATGACAACCGCGCCCGCTATGTTCGCCCTGAACGTCGAACAGTGCGCTACGCGGCTTTTGGAGCAGATGCGATCACGACTAGCACCACGGCAACAGCAGCGGACATCAAAAACCGCTATGATGAAAATCCGGAGCAGTTCGCCGCAAGCGAAACGCGCAGCGTAACCTCTTTCCTGGTCCCTACCAAAGAGGCCGCAGACGCGATTGTTGCTCGAATTCGCGGTGGAACGTCGCTCGAAACGGCCGCCGCTGAGGCAAACTTCAATGTGTCATCGGTTGAGGATCAGACCAAAGATCAGGTTTCTAGTGCGTTCAGCGCGGAAGTCGCTGATGCTGTATTTAAGGCCCCACGTGGAGGCGTCGCCGACCCCGCTCGAAGCGCTCTGGGTTTCTATATCGCCCGCATCGACAATGTGACGTCAACGCCAGCCCGTTCACTGGCCCAAGCAACTGAAGAGCTTAGCAGCCAGATTGAAACAGAAAAAAGGGCTGCGGCCTTGGCTGATCTCAGCGCGAAGATTGAAGAGGAGCTGGATAACGGTTCAGCTCTGGTTGAGGTCGCCAACAAATACGACCTTGATGTCGTTACCAGCGCGCCTTTGCTTGCAGATGGACGCGTATTCGGACAGCCGAACACACAAGTTCCCGAGCCCCTGCGTCCGACGCTGTCGACCGCATTCCAAATGGACGAAGGCGAGCCGCAGCTGGCCCCATTGATCCCCGGTCAGCAGTTTGTGGTGTTCGATGTTCAAGACATTCAAGAAGCAGCCGCTCCGCCATTGTCTGACATTCGCGAACGGGTTGTCGCTGCGTGGCGCCTTTCTGAAGGAAGCAAAAAGGCCAAAGCAGCTGCCAATCGCGTGCTCGAAGCGGTTCGTGGCAAATCTTCGCTGGCCGAGGCGCTGGCCAAAGAAGATGGCTCTTTCCCGCCAATCGACGATGTGAATTTGGCGCGGCAGGAACTGATGACGCAGACCCGCAACAACATCCCGCCGCCATTGGTGTTGATGTTCAGCATGGCTGCCGGTTCAACCAAGCTCCTTGAAGCTCCTGCCGATCAAGGCTGGTTTGTCGTCGATCTCGACTCGATTGAGACAGAGCTGCCGGACGAGGATGACGAAGTGCTGACTAACACGCGCCAGCAACTCGCCCCTGCGCTGGCACGCGAATATACCGAGCAGCTGACCCGTGCGATCCGCGATTCCGTGGGTGTTGAACGCAATGAAGATGCGATCAACGCAGTCCGCGAGCGCCTTCTTGGCAACACCTGATAAGCGAGGCAGCGCCCCCGCGTGACCGAAACACTGGGATCCACAGCCACTCTGCAAAATGCGGATGAAGCCTTTCGCGCGTTGAGCGCGGGGCGACCGTCGCTGGTGTGGCAAAAAGTCATTGCAGACAGCGACACACCAGTTGGCGCAGCGCGGCGCCTAATTGTGCCCGGCCGAGGCGACTTCTTGCTGGAGTCGGTAGAAGGCGGTGAGGTTCGTGGCCGCTACAGCCTTCTTGGGCTCGATCCTGATCTCGTGTTCAGAGGACAAGGATCTCGGGCGGAAATAAACGCCAACTGGCATCAAGATCGCGAAGCCTTTCAGCCATGTGAGCAAGACGCGCTGACCGAGCTCAGGTCGCTGTCAAAGCTCTGCCAGCTTGATGTGCCCGAGGCCCTGCCCCCTGCCCTTGCCTGCTTGGTGGGTTATTTCGGCTACGAGACAATCGGTCTGGTTGAGAGCCTTCCGCGTGCCGCACCGAGCGAATTGGATTTGCCCGATCTGCTGTTCGTCCGCCCGACTATCATTCTGGTGTTCGATAGCCTGAGCGACACGCTTTTCTGCGTGGCGCCGATATGGGAGGCAAGCGATCCCGAAGTGGCAATTGAGCGGGCAGGCGATAAGATCGCCGAAACGCTAAGAAGTCTGACGAAACCCCGCCCAGCGGAGCCGCGTTTACCCGGAACGGCGCAAGAGCCGGAGCTTCTCCCGACATTGGATGGCGAAGACTACAAGGCGCTGGTGACGCGCGCGAAGGATTACATCCTGGCCGGAGACATCTTTCAAGTCGTGCTGGCCCAGCGCTTCACTTGCGATTTTGAACTGCCACCGTTGGCGCTTTACCGCGCCCTGCGGCGTGTAAACCCTTCCCCGTTCCTCTATTTCCTCGATTTGCCGGGATTTGCCATCGTCGGATCAAGCCCCGAAATCCTCGTGCGGGTGCGCGATGGCGAGGTAACTATTCGTCCGATCGCAGGAACCCGTCCGCGTGGCGCGACACCCACTGAGGACAAGGCGAATGAAGCTTCCCTAATCGTTGATCCCAAAGAACGGGCCGAGCACCTGATGCTGCTCGATCTGGGCCGGAACGATGTCGGCCGCGTAGCGGCAAAGGGCAGTGTGGAAGTGACTGACAGCTTCGGCATCGAACGCTACAGCCATGTTATGCACATTGTCAGCAACGTGGTGGGCCAATTGGCCGACGATAAAGACGCGCTCGATGCCCTGTTCGCGGGCTTTCCGGCGGGCACAGTATCGGGCGCACCCAAGATCAGAGCCTGCGAGATCATCGCCGAACTGGAGCCTGAAACACGCGGTGCCTATGCAGGAGGTGTCGGATATTTCGCACCAGACGGTTCGGTCGACAGCTGTATTGTTCTTCGCACAGCCGTGGTGAAGAACGGGACCATGCATGTGCAGGCAGGCGCCGGCATCGTCGCCGACAGCGATCCGGACTACGAACTGGCAGAATGTCGCGCAAAGGCTGGCGCTTTGATCGCTGCGGCGAAAGAGGCCGTGCGTGTGGCTAGCGAACCGGAGTTTGGCCAATGAAGCGGATGATAGCGCTTGCCACCGTGCCTCTCGCCTTGACCGCTTGCGAACAGCAGCCGGAAGGCGAGCCGATTGTGCGCTCCAATCTCGACGGATCGGAAGTCGAATCGGTGTCCGAACCGGAGCCCGAGGCAACCGAAACCACCGAACTGGAAATGGCATCAGCATGTCGCGAAGCCGAGTTTGAAGGCGTATCCCTGACGCATTGCATCGCTGACCCAGCACAGCATCGCATCAAGACCGCGTTTCAGCAGCGTGGAGGCGCGCGCTACGGATCAATCGCAGGATATGCGCAGACAGTCGACAAGACATCGATCGCCTTCGCAATTAATGCAGGTCCCAATGGCGATGGCGGCAAACCACGCGGATACTACGTTGAGGACAAGGATCGCATCGTTGAGCTGAACCTTGGTGACGGAGACAGCAACTTCTTCCTCAAGCCCAATGGCGTGTTCTTCGGCACCGGTGGGACATGGCGGGTTCTGGCAACACCCAGTTTCTACTCCACCGTCGGTGATCGTCCTGAATTCGGAACGCAATCTGGCCCGATGCTGGTTGTAGACGGCAAACTGCATCCGGAAATCTCCGAGAATGGTCCGTCGCGCAGCGTGCGCAGCGGAGTCGGCGTAACCTCCGATGGCAAAGCGCATTTCGTTATCAGCAGCGATCCGCTCAGCTTTGGCCAACTAGCCCGTTTCTTCCGCGATGATATCAAAGCCAGAAATGCCCTGTTCCTGAACAGTGGCAGCTCTACCCTTTGGGATCCGGCCAAAGGACGGCTCGACCAAGGCAGTGTTGGCGCCATCATAGTTGTGACCAAGAAAGCATCCTGACATGACCGAACGGCGCACGCTTTATCCTGAAATTGAACCCTATGAGACCGGCATGCTCGATGTCGGTGAGGGACATTCGCTGTATTATGAGCGGGTCGGCACCCCTGGTGCAAAACCAGCGGTCTTCCTTCATGGCGGCCCCGGCGGCGGCATGGCGCCCTCGCATCGCCGCCAATGGGATCCAGAAAAGTACGACGTCGTGCTGTTCGACCAGCGGGGCTGCGGCAAGTCGATGCCTTTTGCCGAGATCGAGAACAATGACACATGGCGCATCGTCGCCGACATTGAGCATCTGCGCGAGCATTGCGGGTTCGACACATGGCAGGTGTTCGGTGGCAGCTGGGGAGCCACCCTCGCCCTCGCCTACGCCCAGCGGCATCCTGACCGTGTTTCCGAGCTGATATTGCGCGGCGTGTTCCTTGCTCGCCAGAGTGAGAAGAAATGGCTGTACGAATATGGGGCCAGCGAGATCATGGCCGAACAGTGGGACAGCTTTAGCGGTCACATTCCGGAAGCCGAGCGCAGCAACCTCGTCAAAGCCTATTATGACCGCCTGACGAGCGAGGATGAACCCACGCGTCTGGCGGCGGCGACGCAATGGTCGCTGTGGGAGGGATCAGTGGCAACGCTGCTGCCCAACCCCGACCTTTTGGCTGAGTTCGAAGACCCGTCAAAAGCGGTCCCCTTTGCGCGCATCTGCGCAAAATACTTCCTTCAGGACTTCTTCCTCGAAGACGGTCAGCTTTTGCAAAATGCGGACAAGATCGCCGACATTCCCGGTATTATCGTGCAAGGCCGCCACGACGTGTGCTGCCCGCCGACATCCGCCTATGCGCTGTCCAAAGTCTGGTCCAAAGGCGATCTTTGGATCATCCACGATGCCGGCCACAGCGCGGGAGAGCCGGGCATTGTCGACGGTTTGATACGAGCAACAGATCACTTCGCCAAGGCAGCTCAATGATCCTCGTTATCGACAATTACGATAGCTTCACCTTCAACCTTGTCCATTATCTTTTGGAGCTGGGTGTCGAGGTGCGGGTGGAGCGTAATGATACGATGTCGGCCAATGAAGCCTTGGCCACAGGTGCGGCGGGCTTTCTGATTTCACCCGGACCGTGTACACCCAACGAGGCGGGGATCAGCCTCGATCTCGTTGCCGCCTGCGCAGACAGCGTAAAGCCGCTGCTTGGCGTGTGTCTCGGCCATCAAAGCATCGGCCAACATTTTGGCGGCAAAGTTACACGGGGCGGGTTGATGCATGGCAAAACCTCGCCGGTCACGCATGATGGGACAGGCGTGTTTGCGGGTATCCCCTCGCCCTTCACCGCAACGCGCTATCACTCTCTGATTGTTGAAGACATTCCCGATTGCCTCGCGGTTAACGCTCGCTCGGACGATGACCATGTGCAGGGCTTCCGTCATACAGAACTGCCCATCCACGGCGTCCAATTTCACCCTGAAAGCATCGCAACTGAATACGGTCACGCGCTGCTTGCCAATTTCCTAAACATCTGCGGCATCGAAGCGCAGCTGCCCGAACGAGTGAAACCATGAAGACACTCCCCCTCGCCGTCCCTCACATGAGTGAAACCGAAGCCGAAGAGGTGTTCGGCTGGATACTTGATGGCGAAGCGAGCGAAGAAGAAATCGCGCGCTTCCTGCTGGCGATGACGGAGCGCAGTGAGACCGCCGAAGAAATTGCAGGCGCAGCGCGTGCGCTTCGTGCCCGGTTAATCCCGATAGAAGCCCCAGACAACGCCATCGACTGCTGCGGCACTGGCGGTGATGGCCATCACACGCTCAACGTCTCGACTGCCGTAAGTCTTGTCGTCGCAGCGTGCGGAGTTCCGGTCGCCAAACACGGGAACCGCGCCGCCTCCTCAAAATCGGGCGCGGCGGACACCCTTGAAGCCCTCGGTCTCGATATGGACGCAGCTGGACGTACGGCCGAAAAGACGCTGGCGGAAATCGGGATCTGTTTTCTCTTCGCAAAGAACCACCACCCCGCAATGGGCCGTATTCAGCCCATTCGCCAAAAGCTGGGCAAGCGGACGATCTTCAATCTGATGGGGCCATTGTCGAACCCTGCTGGGGTCAAGCGTCAGCTTATCGGGATCGCCCGCCCGGGTTATGTCCCGATCTATGCCGATGCCAAAGCGCGGCTCGGCACAGAGCGTACGTTTATTGTTTCGGGTGATGAGGGCCTTGACGAGCTTAGTCTCGCCGGCGGGAACGAGCTTGCCGATGTAGACGGCAACGATTTTGCGATGCGACGGGTCGACGCGTCACAGATTGGATTAGAGCATGCGCCGGTTGAAGCCATTCGTGGCGGTGAAGCGGATCACAATGCGAAGGCTCTGAAGGCTCTACTTGAAGGTACCCCGGGCGCGTACCGTGACGCGGTCATATTCAATGCTGCAGCAACTCTGGTAGTGTCGGGCAAGACTGATGATTGGGGTGAAGGCGCTTCGCTTGCCGCAGAGGCACTCGACAGCGGCAAGGCTGGTAAACTCCTCGCGGACTGGATTGCGCTGGCACAATGAACAAGCTCGAAGAAATCTGCGCTACCAAGCGCGACGAGGTTGATACACGCAAGCAGAAGGTCTCAACTGGTGATCTGCGCGCCATGGCACGCGAACAGTCCGCTCCCCGCGGCTTTGAAACGGCATTGCGCGCTGCATCAGAGACCGCCTTTGGTCTGATCGCGGAGATTAAGAAGGCTAGCCCCTCTAAGGGCCTGATTAGAGAAGACTTCCGTCCTGCAGATCATGCCCGTGATTATCAGGCTGGTGGAGCAACGTGTTTATCAGTCCTGACCGATGCGTCATACTTCCAAGGGCATGAGGAATACCTCATCGCCGCGCGCAATGCCTGTGACCTACCAGTGCTGCGCAAAGACTTTATGGTCGATCCGTGGCAGTGCCTGGAGGCGCGCGCCATCGGGGCGGATGCGATCTTGATCATTGTTGCCGCGCTCGAGGATTCGGCAATGGTCGAGATAGAAACGGCGGCCGCTGAACATGGCATGGATGTCTTGATCGAAGTCCATGACGAGCAAGAGCTCGAACGCGCGGCCAAGCATCTTAAGTCCCGCCTGCTCGGGGTGAATAACCGCGATCTGAAGACCTTCACCACTTCGCTCACAACTACCGAACGGCTCGCCCCACTCGCCCCAGAGGGGGCATTGCTGGTCGGCGAAAGCGGCATCGCCTCGAACGATGATTGCGAGCGGCTGGCAAGGTCGGGCGTGCGCACATTCCTCGTTGGCGAAAGTCTTATGCGCAGCGATGACATAACCCTTGCCACACAAGAGCTGCTTGGCGCACATTCTGCTGCATGAGCGACCTTACACATATCGGCGAAGACGGTGCGGCGCGCATGGTCAACGTCGGAGGTAAAGCGGCCACCGAACGTGTAGCCATTGCATCGGGCCGGATACGGATGTCGCCCGAAGCACTTGCCGCTATCAGAGACGGAGATGCACCCAAAGGCGATGTTCTTGGCACCGCCCGTATCGCCGGGATCATGGCCGCCAAAAAGACCGGTGAGTTGATCCCGCTTTGCCACCCGCTCGCGCTCGATGCCGTGAATGTTGAGTTTGCGTTCGAAGAGGATGCCGTGCGCGCCACAGCAACCGCTTCGCTGACTGGCAAAACCGGGGTTGAGATGGAGGCAATGGTGGGAGTCTCCACAGCGCTGCTGACCATCTATGATATGGCCAAAGCTATCGATAAAGGCATGGTCATCGATGCTGTTCGCTTGATCGAAAAGCGCGGAGGCAAGTCGGGACACTGGAAAGCGGCTGAATGAGCGCAATGCTCACTCTTGAGGAAGCTTGGGAACGGCTGCTGGCGCTGGCGCCGAAGAGGCATTCGGCAAGCATTGGCTTGATGCCAAACGCGCCGCCGCGTTACCTAGCTGAAGATGTTGTAGCCCGGCGCACTCAACCGCCCGCCGACCTGTCCGCTATGGATGGCTATGCCCTTGCGGGTGAACACGGCCCGTGGAAACGAGTGGGAGAAAGCCGCGCTGGTTCTCCTTATGAAGGGGCACTCCAAGCTGGCGAGTGTGTGCGCATCTCTACCGGGGCACACATGCCTCAAGGTGCTGACCGCGTGCTTATCCAGGAGAACGCAACGGTCAATGGAGACACCGTTGCAGCTCAGGTTATGCCCGGTCCCGGCAGCCATGTCCGCGCAATGGGTTTTGACTTCGGATTTGGTGACACCGTGCTTCGCAAAGGAATTCGGGTCACACCTGCCGTCCTCGCGCTTGCAGCTTCATCGGGGCAGCATTCCCTATCAGAGGTCGAACCGCCATCAGTGGCCGTGCTGGACAGCGGAGACGAGTTGGTAAGACCCGGCGATCCCTGCGAACCGCACCAGATCCCAGCAAGCAATGGGTTGATGATAGGCGCAATGGTTTCACCCTATGTGGGTAGTGTTGAGCAGCTCGGTCCCGTGCCTGATGATGAAGTCGCTCTGGCAGCCGCTCTCGATAGTGCCGCAGAAAATCACATCCTCATCACCTCTGGCGGGGCGTCAGTCGGTGACCATGATCTGATCCAGACGGCGCTGGAGGACTGGGGTGCAAAAATCGACTTTTGGAAGGTCGCTATCAAGCCGGGTAAACCGTTGTTGGTCGCTACGCGCGTGGATGAATTGGGCACGCAAGTCATCCTAGGCCTACCGGGCAATCCAGTCTCAAGCTTCGTGACCTGCTTTCTCTTCGCCCTGCCCCTGATACGCGCATCAATGGGTGATCCTGACCCTTTCCCAAAACACCAAACACTGATCTCATCAGAGGGTCTCCCGGCTACGGGCGGCCGCCGCGAGTTCCTGCGTGGTATCAGCGATGGTGCCAATGTCAGGCTTGCTGGTTCGCAGGACTCGAGCGCCTTGCGTTCAATGGCACTAGCCAACTGCCTTATTGATCGGCCTCCCAACTCGCCGCCGGTGAAGGCTGGTAAACCGGTTCAGGTGTTTAACCTCCAGAATGGCTGAATTCTGCGGGTTTGCGGGCCATAGCCGCTTGACTCACCGGATCATGTTGCCTACTTGTTCCACATTCGTTCACCATATCGGCGGGCGAAACAGTGCGGCAAAGCACCCAATTCTCGCTTGAGAGTGGTGCCTCTTGGCGCGCGCCAAGTGTGATCCTGTGCGGCGGGGTGCAAAGTCATACACCTTGCATCCCATGTCGCCCGAGGGAGGTTATCAATGCTGACAGCAAAGCAGCACGAATTGCTCCGCTTCATCCAGCAACGGTTGGAGGAGTCGGGAATTTCACCCAGTTTTGAAGAGATGAAAGAGGCTCTTGATCTCAAGAGTAAATCCGGCGTGCACCGCCTGATCTCTGCACTAGAAGAACGCGGCTTCATTCGCCGCCTCGCTAATCGTGCGCGGGCACTTGAAGTTATCAAAATGCCCGAAGATGCGACACCAGCGCCTCGCGCAACGCGTGCTGCCAATGATGTGGTTGCTCCGATAACGCCACCGACGACAGCGCCGGCGCCAGCGAATGACGTGATTGAAATCCCGCTGCATGGCCGAATCGCTGCCGGTGCGCCGATCGAAGCGCTTGAAGGACAGAGCTCGTTGCCGGTTCCTGCAGCATTGCTTGGCCCGGGCGACCACTACGCGCTCGAAGTGTCAGGCGACTCCATGGTCGATGCAGGCATCTTTGATGGTGACTTCGCTTTGGTGAAACGCACCGAAACCGCGCGCGATGGCGAGATTGTCGTCGCTCTGGTGCGCGGAGAAGAAGCTACCCTGAAATACCTCCACAAGGATGGCGGTCTGGTTCGGCTTGATCCAGCCAACGCCTCCTATGATCCGCAGGTCTACGGGCCTGATGAAGTGCAGGTTCAAGGTAAGCTTGCTGGGCTCTTGCGCCGTTACCACTGATTGCGTGAGCGCGGGGATACGGGGTCAGTCGCTCTCCCCGCGCCACCACCCATGATCTCCCTGCGACGCGCCGACACTGGTGACGGTTTCGGACCCCAAATCGACCGCTAGGCCACCTTCTTTAGCTAACAAACGGCGATCAGCTTTCAGCCATTTCGGCTTGCAAGAGCGCGGCAGGTAGCGGTTAGCCACAACGATATCACTGCGTTCACAAGCCGCGGCTAGCGCCATCTCTTCAACCAGATCACGGTTACGCGCCAACAGCAGCGTCCAATCACGGCCTCCTCGCTCCAACGTTACAACACAGAATTGAGGTGAGCAGTCAGCCCCGCTCCATTCAGAAATAGCGATAGGCTCGGAAGACACGCTCGAAAGCTCGAGAAGGTTGTCTCGCGCATAGCTTGACCGGCTATCTCGCAGCGAAACGAGGCGCGCGGATCCGTCTGGATCGTCAAGCACTATCCCAACGTGCCGCCCTTCCCTCCCGATTAGGAGATCGGGAACTGGGGTGCTCAACAACATGCCCAAAGCAATCGCAACGGGTATGGCAGCAAGCAACCGCGCGCGCCTCTGCCATAGGGCGAGCCAAAGCCCCCCTGCGATAAACAGGGCTATGGTCGTCCAGGTCATTTGTGGCATCAGTTTCACCGCGCCGGGTTGGCTTGATGTGAAGTGGGCTATACCCAATAGGATTTGCAGTGACTTCTCGACCAGCCACCAAGCTGGCGCGCCGAGCCCGACCAGATCGAGCACCAATCCTATCGCGATCAACGGCATTGATATGAAGGTGACCAATGGAATGGCGAGAACATTGGCAACGGCGCCGTAAACACCCGCTCGATGGAAGTGGAACAAGACGATCGGCATCAGCGCGATTTCGATCACCAGGCCGGTGATGAAGAGCATCCACACCCGCCTGCTAACATGGCGGGACCATGGCTCTTCGCGCGGCGCGAGGAAGGCCTTCACCCGATCACTCGTGTGCAAGGCTACGATCGCGAGCACCGCGGCAAAGCTCATCTGAAAGCTGGGCCCGACCACACTCTCAGGCCAAAGCAGCATGACAACGCCGGCGGCCACCGCAACCATCCGCAGGGACAACGCATCGCGTCCCATGGCCAATGCGACAAGCACCAGCATGGCCGCAACACAAGCCCGCACTGTCGGCACCTGAGCGCCGGTCAGAAGCGTGTATGACACGCCGGCTATTGCTCCCACCGACGCAGCTATCAACGGCAGCCTGACACGCAGTACCAAGGCGGGGAAGAGCGCGAGCAGCTTGAGCGCGACAAAATAGGCAGCAGCGATCACGGCACTGACATGCAACCCGCTGATCGCGAGAAGATGGGTCAGACCTGCATCCCGCATCGCCTCCTCATCTTCCTCACCAATTGCACCGCGATCACCGCTGGCAAAGGCGGCGGCGATGGTGCCGGGTGATCCGTCCACCCGCTCGCGCACGTGCCCTGACAGAGCTCTCTGAATGGCGGCTATGGTGCCATCTTGGCTGGCAGGTTCGATCAACTCGACCTTGCCCAGCACGCTCCCTGTTGCGGCCAGACCCTTGAACCACGCTGCACGGGCGAAATCATACGAGCCGGGCAACATCGGGCTTGCGGGCGGCATCAACCGTACACGCGCTCGCACTACTGCGCCGTCAGCCATAGCATCGCTGGCCTTTTCCAAGGTCACATTGACGCGGATCTTCCTGCTTTGCGCGGTTTCGGCATCGCGCACCGCCAGAGTTAGGCGGATCCGGTCATCTGCCGGTTGATCCTCACGGTCCAGGACGTAGCCCTCAATGCGTTCGATCGTCGGGCGATCAATCGGCTCCGCTCCAACCATCTCCGATCGCACCCAAATAACCGCGATCCCTGCGGCGAAAACCAATCCAACCGCCACAATCGCCTGGCGCAGATGTGCACGGTCATCCACTCCCCGCCAAACTGCAATTGCGCTCAATGCCGAAAGAAGTCCGAAGGTGATTGCGGCGATCCATTGCCATTCGGTCTTCAAACCGAACCATGCCAAGATCCCGCATCCAAAAGCCACGGCCAGCCATGGCGCACGGTCAAAACCAGCACCACCCAGGAACCGCTCAGCAGTAGAGGTTATTCGCCTGAAGGAAAACACCCCTGCGCTGGACAAGTCCGCCCCGCTTTGCCAAGGGCGCAGCACGGATTTACGTTGCGGTGCAGCATCGGGGCCCGAAACGCCCTCGGTATCGTCCCCCATCGGAATGATTGGCGTATCGCGCACTGCCTTGCCCCCTTTATGGCGCGGCAAAGAATTGAAGAGGATTGAAGAGGTTATGGCAAGCGAAAGCGGCACAAACGAGGCGAATGGCGCCGGCACAGTGGTCACCCGTTTTGCCCCCTCACCCACCGGTTTCCTGCATATTGGTGGTGCGCGCACGGCCCTGTTCAACTGGCTTTACGCGCGTCACCATGGTGGCAAAGCGCTACTTCGGATCGAAGACACTGATCGCAAGCGCTCTACGCAGGAAGCGATTGATGCCATTTTGGACGGTCTTGATTGGCTCGGCCTCGACTATGATGAAGAGCCGACATTCCAGTCCAAGCGCGCAGATCGGCACGCCGGAGTTGCCCACAAACTGCTCGAAGCCGGCCACGCCTATAAGTGTTTTGCCACACCCGAAGAACTCGAAGAAATGCGCGCCGAGCAGCGCGCCAATAAGCAGCCGATGCGTTATGACGGCCGTTGGCGCGATCGCGCCCCCTCAGAGGCACCGGATGGTGCACCGTTCACCGTTCGGATCAAGACCCCGCAAGAAGGCGAAGCCACAATCGAAGATTGTGTTCAGGGCCGCGTGTCAGTCAAGAACGAAGAAATCGACGACTATATCATCCTGCGCGCTGACGGTACGCCGACTTATATGCTCGCCGTGGTGGTCGATGACCGCGATATGGGCGTAACCCATGTGATCCGCGGAGACGATCACCTTAACAATGCTTTCCGTCAGCTGCCGATCTATCACGCGATGGATCAGATCGAAGGAGGATGGCCTGAGCCGGTCTATGCACACGTCCCGCTGATCCACGGTCCAGACGGAGCGAAACTGTCTAAACGGCACGGAGCTTTGGGTGCAGAATCCTATCGCGATGAGTTCGGCATCCTGCCCGATGCCCTGTTCAACTACTTGCTGCGTCTTGGGTGGGGTCATGGCGACCGCGAGGAGATCAGCCGCGCGGAAGCGATTGAGCTGTTTGATCTGTCCGGTGTCGGCAAAAGTCCGTCGCGGTTTGATATCAAGAAGCTTCAGAACCTGAATGGACATTACATTCGCGAAGCAGATGATGCGTATCTTGCAACTTTGGCAGCATCACACCTGTCTGATGGTGCAGATTTGGCACTGTTGGAGCAGGCAATGCCAGCCTTGAAGTCTCGGGCAAAGAATGTGCAAGAACTTGCTGAAGGTGCAGGGTTTTTGTTTGCGAAACGCCCTCTGGAGATGACCGAGAAAGCGGCCGGTTTGCTCGATGATGAAGGCAAGGCAAGAATTCGTCATGTTTACGACAAGCTTGCCAGTGAAAATAACTGGACAATCGAGGCTCTCGAAGCCACTACGAAATCGCTAGCCGAAGAACTGGGATTGGGCTTCGGCAAGCTCGCGCAGCCTATGCGCGCGGCATTGACCGGGACGACAACGTCCCCCGGTATTTTCGATGTTCTGGTCCTCTTGGGACGGGAAGAAGCCTTGGCACGCCTCGACGCCCAAGCGGCATGAGCGCGAGCCTTTGATGGCAGGGATTGAGCAGGAGACACTTTGTGGCTGATAAGCACGCCAAACTCGAACTGGGCGGTGAGACGTACGACCTTCCGATTTTTGAAGGAAGCACGGGTCCCGACGTTGTCGACATCCGCAAAATGTATGGCGCGACCGGTGCCTTCACTTTCGATCCCGGCTACAAATCAACTGCGAGCTGCGAAAGTGCCCTGACCTATATTGACGGTCAGGAAGGTGTTCTCCTCCACCGCGGTTACCCGATCGGCCAACTGGCCGAAAACTCCAGTTTTATGGAAACCGCCTATCTCTTGCTGAACGGCGAGTTACCGTCGGGCGAAGAACTGGGTGACTTCGAGAACACCATCACCCGTCACACCATGCTGCATGAGCAGCTGATGACCTTTTACAGCGGCTTCCGTCGTGATGCGCACCCTATGGCTATCATGTGCGGCGTAGTTGGCGCCCTCTCGGCCTTCTATCACGACAGCACGGACATCTCTGATCCTGAGCACCGCAAGATTTCGTCGCATCGCCTTATTGCTAAGATGCCGACGATTGCCGCTGCGGCCTATAAGTACTCGGTCGGTCAGCCATTCATGTATCCGGACAATTCGCTCAGCTACACGGGCAATTTCCTGCGCATGACCTTCGGCGTTCCTGCAGAGGAATATGAGATCCACCCGGCCATCGAGAAGGCAATGGATCGCATCTTTATCCTCCACGCCGATCACGAGCAGAACGCTTCGACCTCGACTGTGCGTCTTGCCGGCTCTTCGGGCGCCAACCCGTTCGCCTGTATCGCAGCAGGTATCGCATGTCTCTGGGGACCCGCACACGGCGGCGCCAATGAAGCGGCGCTCAACATGCTGAAAGAGATCGGCACGCCTGACCGCATTCCTCACTACATTGAGCGTGCCAAGGACAAGAACGATCCGTTCCGCCTGATGGGTTTCGGACACCGCGTCTATAAGAACTATGACCCGCGTGCGACCGTGATGCAGAAGACTCTTCGCGAAGTGTTTGAAGCGCTCAAAACCACCGATCCGGTATTCGAAACCGCGCTGCAGCTCGAAGAAATCGCTCTGAACGACGATTACTTCAAAGAGAAAAAGCTGTTCCCGAATGTGGACTTCTACTCGGGCATCATCCTGTCATCGGTTGGCTTCCCGACAACGATGTTCACTGCGCTGTTCGCTCTCGCCCGCACCGTGGGCTGGGTCGCGCAGTGGAACGAAATGATCTCCGATCCAGGCCAGGTCATTGGTCGCCCGCGTCAGCTCTACACTGGCCCGACACAGCGCGATTATGTGCCTGTTAGCGAGCGGTAAGCTCACAGCAATTTACTGCTTTTGGAAAGGGCGGCGTCTTCGGACCCGCCCTTTTTACTTGTCGTGACGCCGGAGCTCCAAGCGGAATTCCGCGCCTTCGCCCCCGGCATTGGCAACCATCAGATCGCCGCCCATTGCAAGTGCAAGCTTGCGTGAGATGTAGAGGCCGAGCCCCGAACCACCGTCATTGTCGCGTCCAAGCCGCTCAAATTTGTCGAAGATCCGCTTGGCCTGTTCTTCCGAAACGCCGGGGCCTTCGTCTCTTACAGAGAGAATCGCCTGGGATGAGGGGCCCTCTTCTACACTCACGCTGACAGTGCTGCCCTCGGGCGAGTAGGAGATAGCATTCCCGATCAGATTGATCGCAATCTGGAGGATGCGGCGAAACTCGCCACTGGCCACTTTGGAAGCTTGCTCAGGCTCTGGAACACGGAGTGCTATCGATCGGGCCTGAGCTCGCACACCCAGAATGCCGGCGGCGCGGCGTGCGACGTCATTCAGGTCGACTGCCTCGCTAATCGTCGAGAAGCCGGGCGCTTCGACCGCTTCCAGATCAGTCAAATCGTCGAGCATACCCGCCAGATGCTGCCCGGCGGAGGCAATGTTGCCCGCATAATCGCTGTACTCAGCGCGTAATGGACCTGCGAGCCGCGCGCGCATTGTCTCTGCATTGGCAATCACCCGCGCAATGGGTTGGCGTAGAACTGGCGTCAAAGTGCTACCGACTAGGCCTGAGCGCATCGCATCTTCACCCAGTCCATCGGAACCGTGAGAAATTTGTCCCAGAGGCTCCTCTGGAACCAGCAGCAGTTCGAAGCCACGCGGCAATTGCTGTTCGGTCCCTAATGGCAGAAGACGTGCTTTCCATTTCCGGGAGGAGCCTGGCACTCGGCACTGCGCACCGTCGAGAAGCCGCCAGTGCATAGGCTGTTGATGCGCCACACCCTGCAGTTCGACGTATTTCGACCATGTTGCGCCGGGATCCGACTGCACGATCTGACGGAGCTCGTCCCCGTCCGCTGCGCCGAAGCTCCAGATTTGCGCCTTTTGACTTTGGTCCAATCGCGCTGTGATCTCCGCTGAAGCACGATCCACGTCATCGAGTAGCGAGGCGGTGGACGCCGAGTCTTCTTCGGGCTGAGGATAGGTTTGCCATTGCTCGATCAGGACTTCGCAGCCCCCACCCATATGCTCTTCCAAAGGGCTGACGCGCACGAAACCGCGCACAATCTCTTCGCCATCAAACGCTGAGAACTCGCGCGCAATCTTCAGGCCCAACTCCCGCCCTTGCTTAACCAAGGCAAGAAGCTCTGGAACGGCCAGCGTACCCGGCAACGTCCCGCCGCAGCGCGCATGCAGATCAGCCAAAGGCTCATCGGCGGTCAACAGACGATCGGCGTCATCCGTCAATCCGCGCGCAGCAAGCAGAGAAGTTTGGCCAGTGTGCATCGCGCTGCCTTAGCTCACTCCGCGCATCGGCGCATTAGTAAGGATCGCGAGTGCCCGTGCGGGGGATAGATCGCTCAATCCCGTGGGAAGCATCTCACTGGGCTCGATCAGGGCAAACTGGCGCTCAATGGCGTCCTCGTCCAATCCGGCCGCGCGCAGGCTTATGGCAAGCCGCGCACCCTGCCGCTCTTGGCAGGCCAATGCTGCAAGCTCACGCGGTTGTTTCGTCAGAGTGCTGAGCGCAGTGGCGAAAATAGCCATTCCCGCATGTTCGATGTCCAAAGCGGCACGAGCACCCTCACCCATACCCGCAACAAGCCGTGTTAGGAGCCCCACACGCGTCGTGCTTTCATCGTAATTGCGCTTGAGCTTCGGCACGACGTGGTGCGATCCCATCTCCTCATTCTCGGCAAAGAAGCTGGCACAGCGTCGCACAACGAGATTAAACAGTTCGGCAGGAAGCTCATAAATGGGCATCTCCATGCGCCGCTGGCTTTGCATGAAGCGAGATTGGGCCGCCATTGTGCTCATGGCCAGTTCTGCGGTCTGCGGTTGCTCGGAACCGATCAATTCTTGGAGAAGCGGCCCTAGAACCGGGTCGATTGACTGCGATGTCTCGAACCGTTCCGTCAGGCGTGCTTCCATCGCTGCGGCATAGAGATGGCTTAGGATTGCGCTGTCCGATGCAAGGAAATCTGTGAGCTGATCAACACTGCTGGAATCCGGTACCGAATTGGCTCCTTTCCCGTCTGCGGCCATCAAGACCTGCCGCGCAATATCAGAAAGCATGCCACCAACCCGGGCGACAACGGCCTCGCTAACCAAGGAAAAACCCGAACTGGATAGGAGGTGCGATAAGATGGGGGCCACGCCGCCCAGAGCTTTTGCGCCTTTCGCAAGCTCTTTGCGAAGGATGATTTCGACGCGCGGAATTGCCGTCTGTTGAGTGTCCATCTTGCCCATGGCGCCGCCTTAGAGCGTTACAGTTAAGCCACGGTTAGCTTAATTGCCCCTGCCGCGCAGCAAATTGTACGCAAGTGCCCCCATTCCGAACAGGATAAGAGCCAAGGATAACCACCCCGCAAAAGCAGAGATAGCAAAGATAAGCAGATGTGCTGGGCGATCACGCCAGAAAGCAGCGAACTGCGGCTCATTCGTTTGCGAAGCAATCCGGGTGAGACCAATTGCGAAAACAGGTAAAGCCATCTTCTCAATCGGAGCGGTTTCCGGACCAAGGGCAGCGATCAATCCAGCAATGCACATGCTATCAATAAATATCGATATTACAGTGTCATAAACTCTTTTCTTAGAAACTTTCCTGAGATTGGATTGAAGTCTCGCCGAGCTCGAAGCAATCTGACCAACCAGTGCGCTCACCGCCAAGGCCAACAAACCAATCGCTGGTTGCTCAAACCAGAATAGCAGCATTGCGATTAGAGCCACCAAACCCATGGCCCCGGCAATCATGCCCGAAGATAGGTCAAGATCGCTGCGAACCAGTTTCGACGTCGCGACCCTGCTCAGCGCAATCGAAGGCCCACTCCACCTCATATCACCCAAATGCTTGGCCAACAGTCGATTTTCGCGCTCTGCAAGGACTTTTGGCGCCATCGCAATGAGACCGTGCGCTGTCTCCTCGGGATCAAGAGGCATGGCCTTGCAAACAGCGCCGTCTTGCAGGGCTAGCCTGAGAAGTAGTGACATAACTTCGCCATCTGGCGGACAATCGGCCAGTTTCTGGACGGTCGCCGAGCCAACTACAGCAATGCCGGCCCAATGCCGCGAAGCATCAATGCGCTCAAATTCATCTGGGTGTTGAATCGCGCTGTTCGCATCTGATGAGAGCGTTAGCACTTGCGCGGCAAGCCGATCGCCTCGCACTTCAATCATACTGGGATCGAGCGACTGAGTAAGCAATCCATCCAAAACCATCACAAGCTGATCACCGGACCGCAGCAGTGCGAGCACTTGCATGCTGCTGCGCGCCAGATGAAACTCCAGCCCGTCGGCCTCCAACTCACGCTGTAGCGCGAGCAAATCCGGAGAAGGCGTCTCGCTGAGGCATATGATCCGCTGACAACCCAGCTCGCGCGCAAAGTCAGCTTGCCACGAAAGGATGCTGCGCCCCGCCATCTTGGCCAGTGCGCGAAGATCACCTTTATCGCTATGCCTTTGTGCAGATAAAAGCGCCGTGCGCACCGCTAATTCTCCCAACGTCACATGAGCGTAGGAGTGAAATCCGGCCCCGTTCAAGCAGACAGCGGTGAAATGTTCGAAATTTTGCCCCGATTGGGCAGTTGTCAGAAGCTGGGATTGCCCGAAAAGCGCTCCAGAACAGCCTCAATATCGCGAATTGCAGCCGGTTCACCCGGGGCGGAATCCAATGCGTGTTCCGCCGCCAAGAGGAGATCCTCAGCGTGAAAACTGGCTGCAAGCCCTTTCAGGCGCATCGCGGCAACGTTCCAGTTTCCATCACAGCGAGACCGCTTGAGCAAGTCTAACTGTTTGGAAGCGCTCTCTAAAAACGCACTGCGCAGCTCACCCAGCAGTGCAGAATCATCGCCTGCTGCAGCGGCCAACGTGGCATCAAGGGCTCCGGCTTCGTAAACCATGGAAATGCCAATAAAACACTTCAGGTTAAAGCGGGGTTTATCCTGTGGCGTCCTGTGGTATCCCCGCGCCATGACCGGAGGAAAACATATGCGCGCCGTCGGTGACGAAACCGATGCGAACGCAGAGAGCCCCGCTGAAGGTGAAACCCCTGCAGCGACCGATCAGCTTGATCAAAGCGTTGACGATCTCATCGGGAGCGATGACGCTGTCTTCGAAGAGGACGAATACCCAGAGGAAGCCTACACCGCTGGACCCAGGCGGGAATGGGTCGCTCCGGCGATTGCTGGCCTTTTTGTCCTCGCTTGGACCGGATTTTATGGCTGGGCCATGCAAAGCACCCTGGACGGGATCGGAGGGGCTGGTCCCGCAGATTGGGTCCGCCTGATCATTGACTGGGCAATCCCAGTTGTACTGATTGGCATGGTCTGGATGATCGCGATGCGCAATTCTCGCGCTGAAGCGTCACGGTTCGCCAAATCTGCGGCTCTGCTCAGTCAGGAGAGCCAAGAGCTTGAGGGCCGGCTTACGATTGTAAATCGCGAGCTGAGCCTTGCCCGCGAGTTTCTCGCGGCGCAATCACGCGAGCTCGAATCGCTGGGTCGCATAGCTTCGGAGCGCATATCCACCCATGCAGGCGAATTGCAGCAGTTGATCATGGACAATGGCGCGCAGGTCGATCGCATCGGATCGGCAAGTGAAAGCGCCCTCGCCAACATGACAAGCCTGCGTGATGACCTGCCCGTTGTCGCGACATCAGCGCGGGATGTAACCAACCAGATCGGCAACGCAGGCCGCACCGCCAAAGAGCGGGTCGAAAATCTTGTGGCCGGTTTCGAACGGCTCAATGAGTTTGGGAAAGCGAGCGAGACGCAAGTTGCCGCGCTCGGCACTCGTATCGAGGAAATGCTTGGCGGTTATCAAGCGCAGCTCGGTCAAATCGACACGTCGATCAACGAACGCTTCGATGCTCTCAAACAGGATGCCGAAAGCTATCGTGTCACTATTGATGACAATGAAGCATCTGCCCTCGAGCAGATGCGGAGCCGTATTGGCGAGCTTCAGTCGGAAACCGCTTCGCTTGCCGAAAGCATGAAGGAGGCCGAGCAAGAAACGTCCGCGCAGATGAGCGCGGCTATTGAGCGTCTCCAAGGCGATATGAAAGCGATGGTGCAATCCGTCGTCAAGCTGGACGAGCAGGCTGCTTCTAGCTCACGCGAACGCATCAGCCAGTTGCATATACAGGCTGGCAAATTCGATGAAGAATTGCAGAAGCGCGATCAACGCGTTGTCGAAGAAGTCGAGCGCCGTCAGGCCGAGTTCGAAACTCGTGAAACCCAAGCCAGCGAACTGTTGGCGCTACGCCTTGCCGAGTTGGACGAAGCGTTGGAAGCACGTCGTGAGACCCAGATGGCCGAAACCGCCAAACTGGTCGAGCATGGACGCGAGATGACGAATGAGCTTGAAGCATTCAATGCGCTGATTTCGCAGATCAACGAATCCAGCGAGAGTGCTCGTGCTAGCTTGGGCGAAGGGCTGAGCGCGTTTGAAGAAGAGCTCGCCGCGAAACGGACCGCTCTCGTTGAGACCGAGGACCAATTGGCCTCAGTCACCGAGGCAAGCATTCGTCTTCTCGAGATCATTCAGTCGGGCGCCAAGCATAGCCGCGAGGACCTGCCCGAGGCGATAACATCTGCGTCAGATGCGCTGACGTCGATCGAAGAGCGCACCAGCGCGGTTAATCTATTGATGATGCAGACCGCAGAGAGCGGCCACGCGCTGAGCGATTATGTGCTCAAAACTCAGGCCGATATCGAGACGGCGGATGGCTCACTGGACGCGGTACAGGCCAAGCTGAGCGAGCAAGCCGACGACACAATGGCCAAGCTGCAAGGCCTGCGCAGTCGCCTGTCGCAATTCTCCGAGGAAACGGAAGGACTGGCAACAGAGAAACAAGGGCAACTTCGCGATGCACTTGCGGAGCTGGAGCAGGCGACCACCCAGTCCTTCGCTGCACTCGACACCGGAGCACGGGAACGTGTTCAGGCGCTTGCCGGTGACCTGAGCAACGAAGCGCTGCAAGCGCTTGAACGAGGCCTTCGAAACGAGACCGCGGAGACCATTGGTGCTCTCGAACAGGCCGCCTCACATGCATCTGGAGTTGGTCGTGAAGCGACGGTCCAGCTGCGCGATCAGCTGTCGGCTGTGAACGAGCTGACCGGCAATCTCGAACAGCGCATCACCCGGGCGCGTGAACTGGCCGAAGAGCAAGTGAACAATGATTTTGCACGGCGAATGGCTCTGATCACTGACAGCCTTAATTCAAACGCCATCGATATCGCGGGTTCGCTCTCGACCGAAGTGACCGACACCGCTTGGGACGCCTATCTCAAAGGGGATCGTGGCATCTTCACCCGCCGCGCAGTGCGCCTTCTCGATAGCGGCGACGCGAAGGAGATCGCGGACCTGTATCAGGCCGATGAGGCGTTCAAGAGCAATGTCAGCCGCTACATTCACGACTTCGAATCTATGCTTCGCTCCATGCTCTCGACCCGTGATGGCAACGCGTTGAGCGTTACCGTGTTGGGGTCGGATATGGGCAAGCTCTACGTCCTGCTTGCACAGGCAATTGAGCGTTTCCGCAACTAGTCGCGTGGGCCGATCTCAACGGGTGGTTCGGGCAGAATGTCGATGTCATCTACGGTGATCCAGCCATACTCGTAGTTGAGCACGTATAGGGTGGTCAGGACGGCCGCGACTATCGTCGCGCGACTCACGATCTTTCCCGGGCGGAATTTGCTTGGCGCGCTTTCCGCCTGTCCGGGCACAAGTTCCTCGCCTGTTTCTTCAGCTGTGCGCACGCCGAATGGGAGCATGACGAAGGCGGACATCACCCAGATCAGGAAATAGATCGCAAGGATACTGGTCCACTGCATCAGTTGGTTGCTCCCGGCATAACTACGCGAACCTGAGGGCTCTTGCCCGACCAGCGCCGCGCCGCACGTCGAGCAGCAAGGCGGGCGGCCTCATGCACCTGAGCGGGATCCTGAGCGTCGCGGCCGCGCAATTTGCCTATGGCCTTTAAGATATCTTCCTGCGTTTCCTCGATAAATTCTGGCAGGTCTTCATCAAGTGGGAGTCCGAACATCTCAATGTAAGGGCGTGCAGCCTTGGCCAGCACAACGACCATAGCCCCCTCGCCCGATATGCGGCGGCGCATGGTGATCGCATCGCCGTCCGCTGGCGCGATGATGTCGCCATCAAGCACAAGTCGTCCGGTTTCGATCTGCCCGATGCGCTGTGGGTGGCCGGGTGCCAGTTTCACGATGTCGCCGTTGGACTGGACAATGTTGTCAGCAATGCCGCACGCTTTGCCCACCCGCGCCTGCTCTTGCATGTGCCTCATTTCACCGTGCACCGGCACGAGGATTTCGGGTCGAAGCCATGAATAGAGCGCTTCAAGCTCGGGGCGCCCCGGATGCCCGGACACGTGAATAATGCTCTGGCGATCCGTGACCATTTCGATCCCGCGCTCGGCCAAGCGATTCTGCATCTTGCCGATCGCGATCTCATTGCCCGGTATCTGACGTGATGAGAACAACACCACGTCGCCGCGTGAGAGCTCTAGCGGATGGTTTTCCTCTGCAATACGTGAAAGTGCCGCGCGCGGTTCACCCTGCCCGCCGGTGGCGAGGATCAGGACTTCGCCGCGCGGCAGTCGCATGGCTGTGTCGAAATCGACGGGCTCGGGAAAGTCCCCGAGATAGCCATTGTCCTGCGCAACTTCGATAATGCGGTCGAGCGAGCGGCCAGCGATGCACAAATGCCGCCCCGTCTCGCGTGCTACCTCTCCGAGGATTTGCAGGCGCGCAACGTTGCTGGCGAAGGTTGTCACGAGCACACGCTTGCCATCGTGGCGCGCGATTTCTTCCATCAGGCCGCGATGGACGGCTCCCTCGCTGCCAGACGGGTTCGGGTTGAAGACATTGGTGCTGTCACACACCAGCGCCAGCACACCTTCGTCACCGATTTCGCGAAGTTCTTCCTCGGTGGTCGGCTCACCGATGATCGGCTCTTCGTCAAGTTTCCAGTCACCAGTGTGGAACACGCGACCATACGGCGTGCTGATCAACAACGCGTTGCCCTCGGCGATAGAGTGCGCAAGCGGCAGATAGGTTACCGTAAACGGTCCAATACCGATCTGGCCGTGATCTTCAGGGATAATGTTCAGCTCGACATCGTCCTGAAGCCCCGCCTCTTGCAGCTTGCGCGCAACCAGATCGGCGGTGAACGGCGTCGCATAGAGCGGCACGCCAAGCTCGCCCGCGAAATAGGGAACGGCGCCGATATGGTCCTCATGCCCATGGGTCAGGACAATGCCGAGCAGGTCCTTGGTGCGTTCCTCGATGAAATCCAGATCGGCAAACACCAGATCAACGCCGGGATATTCCCCGCCAGAGAATGTCATGCCCAGATCGACCATTAGCCATTTGCCGTCGCACCCATACAGGTTGACGTTCATGCCGATCTCGCCCGAGCCGCCCAGCGCAAGGAACAGCAGCTCGTTTTCAGGTTGGTAGTTCTTTTTCACGTGTTCTCGATGTTCAAATGGTCTGAATCAGATACGCTCACGCACCCGCTTGGGTTGCGAGGATCGACAGACCTTGAATGGTCAAATCTGCATCGACATAGTCAAAGATGTCAGTGGCATCATCAAACAGGATCGCAAGTCCCCCTGTGGCCACAACCTTGGTCGGTCGACCAATCTCGGATTTCATGCGTTCGACAACACCTTCCATCATCGCAACATAGCCCCAAAACACACCAATCAGCATCTGATCTTCCGTGTTGCGGCCAATCACACTGCGACTTTCCGGTGCGCGGATAGCGATGCGTGGGAGCTTCGCGGTCTTACCCACAAGTGCGTCAAGCGAGAGATTGATACCGGGCGCGATCGAACCGCCTTTGTAAGTCCCATTGAAATCGATCGCTTCAAACTTGGTTGCGGTTCCAAAGTCGAGGACGATCAGATCACCTCCGTACTTGTGATGCGCGGCTAGGATGTTGAGCGCGCGGTCGGCGCCAAGTGAGCTGGGTTGGTCCACATCGATCTGGAATGGCCACGCCGCTGCACCCTGCCCCGCAATGATCGGCGTTTTGCCGAAATACTTCTGCGACAGGACCGTGAGGTTATGATCCGCCCGCGGCACCACCGAAGCGAAGATGATTTGAGTGATCTCTTCCTTCGCGACGCCTTCGATGGCCAGTAACTGCATCAGCCAAACGGCGTACTCGTCACCCGTCCGGCGCGGGTCCGTGGCAATGCGCCACCGCGCGCGCACATCGTGCCCGCCCTCGCCATTTGGCTCGAAAAGCGCGAATACAACATTTGTGTTTCCGACATCAGCAGCGAGCAGCATATGCGTGTCTCCTAAGAAATATCACCAGCGCGAATTACACGTTCCTCGCCGTGGGCCAAGCGAATGCGCAACGCGCCGTCATGTTGGTCCAGCTCCACGAATGTGCCTGTCAGTCTTGAACCATCGGTGTCGTGGACAGTGATCGGGTCACCAGCCTTATGGATGGACCGTTGCATAAAGGCGCGCAAAATAGTCACAAACCCGTGTGTGCGCCACTCTGAAAGCCTCTCGCGTAAGCATGACGCGAGAATTTCAGCGAACTCTTCAATCGGCATTGCAGGTGCATAGTCGGAAACTGCAGCAGTCTTCCGGTCGGACAGTTGCGGCGCATGGGCGATATTCACACCAATGCCGATCACCACCCATGTGCCGACCATTTCAAGCAGAATGCCCGCCAGCTTGTCTCCATCGATAAGCACATCGTTGGGCCATTTGAACTCGGGCGCACATGCGCCACCCAACGCCTCCTCTGCTGCGTCGGCAACTGCCAATGCCGCAACGAAACTCAGGGTGGATGGGACGTGGCCACCCTGAGATATATCGACAACCGTAGAGCCTTTGAAATTGCCCGGATGGTCTTCCCAGTTACGCGACTGGCGCCCGCGCCCGGCTGATTGCCGACGGGCAACGATCCAATCACCTTCGACCGGCGCAGCCCCCGATTTCAACGCCGCAACGCAATCTGCGTTGGTCGAGCCCGTTTCCTCAACGACTGTGATCAAGGGATCAAAAATAGCGCCGAAGCCGCCTTGTCTGCCAGATCAGAAATCGATGGTGTCATCAAATAGCCCAACGGCGAGACGATCAGCACGGTTATGATCAGAACGGTCCAGTGCCCTGCCCCGCTCTTGCCAGTGACCAATTCGGCAGGCTCATCAAAGAACATCACTTTGACGAACTTGATGTAGTAGAACGCACCAATCACGCTGGCGGCGATGGCAATGGCTGCGAAGGCTACCAGACCCGCCTCTACTGTCGCCTGGAACACCACAAACTTGCTGTAGAAGCCAAGAAGCGGCGGAATGCCAGCAAGGCTGAACATCAGGATCAGCAGGCTCCATGCAATTGCAGGTTGTGTGACCGCTAGACCTTTGATGTCATCAAACGTTTCGAACAGATTGCCCTCACCATCGCGCAGCATCAGCAAAGCGACAAAGCTACCAAGGCTCATGGCCACATATATGAACAGGTAGATGAGCATAGCGCTTGCACCTGTCTGTGTGGCGACGGCCAATCCCAGCAGGATGAAGCCGACATTGTTGATCGAAGAATAGGCCAGCAGACGCTTGAGATTGCTCTGACCGATGGCGCCCAGTGCGCCGAACACGATTGAAGCCAATGCGGCGAACATCACGATCTGTTGCCACGCGGCCTCCTGCGCCCCGAAAACGTCGAACACCACTCGCGCGGTCAGAGCCACAGCGGCAACCTTGGGTGCGGTCGCGAAGAAAGCCGTGACGGGCGTTGGTGCGCCCTCGTACACGTCCGGTGTCCACATATGGAACGGCACAGCCGCGATCTTGAACGCGAGGCCTGCCATGACAAAGATCAGGCCGAACAGCGCACCGGTTGAAATTTCACCAGTTAGGCCAGCGCGGACGACATCGAAGTCGGTACCGCCGGTGAAGCCGTAAAGCAGGCTCATACCGTAGAGCAGGATGCCGGAGGCGAGTGCGCCAAGGACGAAGTACTTCAGACCAGCCTCTGCTGAGCGCGTGTCGCGCCGCAGGATCGAAGCGAGCACATAGGCTGCCAGACTGTTCAGTTCGAGCCCCAGATAGAGCGCCATAAAGTCGGTGGCCGACACCATGATGCTCATGCCAACTACGGCAAACAGCACCAGCACCGAATATTCGGCGCGCATGCCGCGCTCTTGCCCGGCGGCAGGCCCGTCGAAGAAGGCCGGCGCCACCACAAGACAGCCGATTGCGGCGAGATAGATCAGCGCCTTGGCATAGAGTGCGAAGCTATCAACCGTCAGCAATCCGCCAAAGGCCAGCGTTTGCGGACCATCAGTCCCGACATGCAGATTCGGAATGAGCGTAAGACCGGCGCCGAACAGAACAGCACACGCGAGCAATGTTACGGCGCGCGCAGACTTGTCGCCCGCCCATGCCGCCACGAGCAATAGAACAAGACCAGCCACCGTCAGGCTCAGCTCCGGAACGATCAGTTTAAAGGAAGCGGCGAAATCCATCAGTGAGCCTCCCCTTCCTTGGCTTCAAACTCGATTGCATTGGCGGCTTTCTCACGAGGCTCACCGGCCTCGAGTTGGCTGTCACTTTCGGGGGCAGCGGATGCGATCCGGGCATCCAACGCAGCGATGTCCGCGCGCATGGGGGCAAGGAAGCTCTCCGGATAAACACCCATCCACAGCACCACGGCTGCGATTGGCGTCATCATGATCCACTCGCGCGCGGAAATGTCGGACATGGCCGCAGCGTCTTCATTTTTCTGGTCGCCGAATGCGACACGGCGATAGAGATAGAGCATGTATGCCGCGCCAAGGATGATACCCGTGGTGGCGACTAGCGCGACTGTGGTCGATGTCTGGTAGATACCCGCCAACGACAGGAATTCGCCGACAAACCCGCTCGTGCCCGGCAGGCCGATGCTCGCCATAGTGAACAGCAGAAAGAACAGCGCGTAATAAGGCATATTGATGCTAAGACCGCCGTAACGGTCAATCTCGCGGGTATGCAAGCGGTCGTAAATCACGCCCACGCACAGGAACAACGCGCCCGAAACAAGGCCGTGCGACAGCATCACAATCATTGCGCCTTCAAGGCCTTGAACGTTGAATGCGAACAGACCAACCGTCACGATCGCCATGTGCGCGACCGATGAATAAGCTATCAGCTTCTTCATATCGTGCTGAACCAGAGCAACGAGCGAGGTGTAAATAACCGCAACCATCGACAGGCCAAACACCAGCCAAGCGAGGTCAGCAGAAGCTTCTGGGAACATCGGCAAACTGAAACGGATGAAACCGTATCCGCCGAGTTTCAGCAGAACGCCCGCCAGAATGACAGAACCCGCCGTTGGAGCCTGAACGTGCGCGTCAGGCAACCACGTGTGGAACGGCCACATCGGGACCTTCACCGCGAAGGAGGCAAAGAAGGCAAGGAAGAGCCATATCTGCGCGCCGGCCGGGAAGTCATATTGCATCAGCGTCGGAATGTCCGAGGTGCCTGCCTCGGCCACCATCCAGAACATCGCGATCAGCATCAGAACCGAGCCAAGCAGCGTGTAAAGGAAGAACTTATAACTCGCGTAGATCCGGTTATCGCCGCCCCATACGCCGATGATCAGATACATCGGGATCAGGCCAGCTTCGAAGAAGATGTAGAACAGGAAGATATCCTGCGCCGCGAAGGTGCCGATCATCAGCACTTCCATAAACAGGAAGGCGCTCATGTATTCGCCAACGCGCTTCGTGATTGCGGTCCAGCTGGAGAGAATACAGATTGGCATCAGGAAGACGCTGAGCATTATCAGCATCAGCGAAATGCCATCAATGCCGAGTGCATAACTGAAGCCGCGGAACAGCTCAGCCCGTTCAACAAACTGCCACTGCGCGCCGCCGATCTCGTAATTCGCCCACAGCAAGCAGCCGAGCACGAAAGTGACCAGTGTCGAAATCAAGGCGACCCAGCGCGAGGCTGCGGCACCGATAAACAGGCAAGCGAGCGCGCCGATCAGCGGCACCAGCATCATGACCGAAAGAATGGCGAAACCTTCCATTAGACCGCCCTCCCTACAACAGCACGTAGGTTACAGCGGCGATCAAGCCGAGAAGCATGATCAGCGCATAGGTGTAGAGATAGCCAGACTGGAACGTCTTGGCGGCCGCCGAACCACGTTCGACCACCCAGGCGATGCCGTTGGGGCCAAACCGGTCAATCGTACCGATATCGCCTAACTTCCAGAACTGGCGGCCGAGCCAGAAGGCCGGCTTAACGAAAATGCGATCATACAGCTCGTCGAAATACCATTTGTTGAACACAAACTTGTGCAACCATGGAACCGCAGCGACGAACTTGGCCGGAATATCGGGTTTGACGATGTAAGCGACATAAGCGCCAACGAAGCCAAGGATCATCACAACAAAGGCGGAATACTTCACCCAGTACGGAACAGCGTGCATCGCGTGGATTAGGTTCTCGTTGTAGAAGATGGACCCTGCCCAGAACGCGGCATCATCTAGGAAACTTGGCGCGAACACCTGGCCAGCGGCCACTGCGCCCACGGTCAGCAACCCAAGCGGGATGAGCATCGCCAACGGGCTTTCGTGCGGGTGATAGCCGCCGGTTGTGTCTTCGCCCGCTTCTTCGGGTGTTTTGTGGACCGTGTGTTGAATATGCTCGCTCTCGATCCAGCGCGGTTTGCCCCAGAATGTCAGGAACATCAGGCGCCAGCTGTAGAAGCTTGTGAGCAGCGCGGCAGTGACGCCGAGCCAGAAGGCCATCGTTGAAACCTCGGTACCGCGCGCAAAGGCCACCTCGAGGATCGCATCTTTGGACCAGAAGCCTGCAAAGCCAACGCCAAGGTGATAGACACCCAGACCGGTGATCGCGAGCGTGCCTGCCATCATGGCCCAGAAGGTCACTGGAATATGCTTACGCAGGCCACCGTAATAGCGCATGTCCTGCTCATGGTGCATCGAGTGAATGACCGAACCCGCACCAAGGAACAGCAACGCCTTGAAGAAAGCGTGCGTGAACAGGTGGAACATGGCGACGCCATATGCGCCAACGCCCGCAGCAAAGAACATGTAGCCCAGCTGCGAACAAGTCGAATAGGCGATGACCCGTTTGATGTCCCACTGGGTGGTGCCGATGGTCGCCGCGAAGAAACATGTCGCCGCACCTACTACCGCCACAATGGTCAACGCCGTCGGGGCGGTTTCAAACATCGGCGACAGGCGGCAAACCATAAACACGCCTGCAGTCACCATGGTTGCAGCATGGATCAGCGCCGAAACCGGTGTCGGACCTTCCATCGCGTCAGGCAGCCATGTGTGCAGGAACAGCTGCGCCGACTTACCCATCGCACCAATGAACAGCAGGATGCACAGGATATCCATTGTGTAGAAGCGCGTGCCGAGGAAACCGATGCTCGCACCCGACATCGCGGGCGCAGCTTCAAGGATCTCGGTGATCGAAGTGGTCTGGAACACCAGATAGGTGCCGAAAATGCCGAGCATAAAGCCAAGGTCGCCCACGCGGTTGACCACAAACGCCTTAATGGCGGCGGCACCGGCACTCGGTTTTTTGAACCAGAAGCCGATCAGCAGATACGAGGCAAGGCCCACCCCTTCCCATCCAAAGAACATCTGGACGAGGTTGTCCGCCGTCACCAGCATCAACATCGCGAAGGTGAACAGCGACAAGTAGGAGAAGAAGCGCGGCTGATCCGGGTCTTCCTCCATGTATCCCCATGAATACAGGTGAACGAGCGCCGAGACGCTGTTGATCACGACCAGCATGATCGCGGTCAGCGTGTCGACCCGAAGCGCCCAATCAAAGTTCAACGTGCCGGACTGCACCCATTTGAGCACAGGTACGACCTCAGCGGTCGCTGTGCCGTTCAAAAAGCCAAGGAAAATCGGCCAGCTAAGGCCAGCGGCGATGAACAACGCGCCCGTCGTGATCGACTTTGCCGCGACATTGCCGATCATCCGGTTGCCCAGCCCCGCCACGATGGACGCGAGCAATGGCAAGAAGACGATGATGAGGATTTGGGTCTGCACCGGAGCTTATCCCTTCATCCGGTTCACATCGTCGACGGCGATGGTTCCGCGTCCACGATAGTAGATGGTTAGAATGGCGAGGCCGATGGCAGCCTCCGCCGCAGCAACCGTAAGAACCAGCATCGCGAAGACCTGTCCCACAAGATTGTCCATCGCCGCGCTAAACGCGACGAGGTTGATATTCACAGCCAGCAAGATCAGCTCGACCGCCATCAGGATGACGATAATGTTCTTGCGGTTGAGGAAGATGCCCAGCACGCCCAGCACGAACAGGATCGCGCCGACGACAAGGAAATGCTCGATGCCAATGATGTCGTTCACAGCTCGACCCCCTGCCCAGTTTCCGGGTTTTTCATGACGGTTGCATCCTCGGGACGTCGCGCGATCTGCTTGCCGATATCCTGACGGCCGCGTGCGCCCGGCTTCGGTGCGCGGTGGGTCAGCACAATCGCGCCGATCATGGCCACCAGCAAGATGATGCCAGCCACTTCGAATAGGAAGATGTAGGGGCCGTAGAGCAAGCGACCGATAGCTTCGATGTTGCTCTCATCTGCGCCCTGCGCTGCGACTGTGTCTGCGGACGAGGCCAGCTCCAGCCCGCCAACGTTGTATGCGCCAATTCCAAGGAAAAGCTCAGCCAGAAGCACCGCCGCAATCGCGATCCCCAGCGGAAAATTCTTGATGAAACCGGCCCGCATCTCCGCGAAGTCGATATCGAGCATCATCACCACGAAAAGGAACAAGACCGCGACCGCACCGACATAGACAATCACCAGCAGCATCGCGATAAACTCCGCGCCTACCAGAACCATCAGACCCGCCGCGTTAAAGAACGCGAGGATCAGCCACAGCACGCTGTGTACGGGGTTCCGCGACATGATCACCATGACCGCGCTGGCCACAACAATCGTCGCGAAAATATAGAAAGCGATTGCTTGTAACATGATCCCTGTTTTCCGTCCCGCTGATCCCTAGCGATGGGCGCCCTTAACGATAGGGTGCGTCGGCTTCAAGATTGGCCGCGATGGCCCGTTCCCATTTGTCACCATTCGCGAGCAGCTTGGCTTTGTCGTAAAGCAGCTCTTCGCGCGTTTCGGTGGCGTATTCGAAGTTTGGTCCCTCAACGATTGCATCCACCGGGCACGCTTCCTGACAGAAGCCGCAATAGATGCATTTCGTCATGTCGATGTCATAGCGCGTGGTGCGGCGGCTGCCGTCATCGCGCGGTTCACTCTCGATCGTGATCGCCTGCGCCGGACACACCGCTTCGCACAGCTTACAAGCAATGCAGCGCTCTTCGCCATTGGGATAACGGCGCAGCGCATGCTCACCGCGAAATCGGGGCGACAGCGGGTTCTTCTCGAACGGATAGTTGATCGTCACCTTGGGCTTGAAGAGATAGCGCATGGTCTTCGCGTGGGCCTTCAAGAATTCCCACAGGGTGAACGATTTGAGGAGTTGGGTTGCGGAGGTCATGAGAAGTGTCCAATGGCCATCAGGTAGCCAGAGATTGCAGCGACAAAGAACAGGCTCATTGGCAGGAACACTTTCCAGCCAAGCCGCATCAGCTGGTCATAGCGATACCGCGGCACGGTCGCCCAGATCCAGCTGAAGAGGAAGAAGAAGAAGAACGTCTTGGTCAGGAACCAGATGATGCCCGGCACATAGTACAGCGGCGCCCATTCAACAGGGGGCAACCACCCGCCGAAGAACAGCAGCGTGCACAGTGAGCACATCAGCAGGATGTTGGCATATTCGCCAAGCCAGAACAGCGCGAAGGCCATGCTCGAATACTCGGTCTGATACCCGGCGACGAGCTCCGACTCTGCTTCGGTTAGATCAAACGGCGCGCGGGCCGTCTCTGCCAGCGCCGAGATGAAGAACACCACAAACATCGGGAACAGCAGCAGGTTGAAATAGAACCCGTTGACGAAGCCAAGGCCGTGACCCTTCTGAGCCATGACGATATCGGTCATGTTGAAGCTCTTGGTCCACAGAACCACGCAAACCAGAATAAAGCCGATCGAGACCTCATAAGAGATCATCTGCGCAGCAGCGCGCATCGCGGAGAAGAACGGGTACTTCGAGTTGGAGGCCCAACCCGACATCACCACGCCGTAAACACCCAGCGAGCTGATCGCGAGGATGTATAGCAGGCCAAGGTTGATGTCCGAGACCAGCACGCCCTCGTCAAACGGGATAACCGCCCACGCGGCGAGCGCGACCGTGAAGGTGATGATCGGCGCGAGGAGGAAGATACCTTTGTTCGCGGCGCTCGGGATGATGGTTTCCTGCAGGAACACCTTGAGGCCGTCCGCAAAGGACTGGAGTAGCCCAAACGGCCCCACCACGTTCGGACCGCGCCGCAACATGATCGCGCCCAGCACCTTACGGTCGACATAGATCACCATGGCGACCGAGAACATGACCAGCAGCGAGATCACGATGATCCCGACAAATGTCGCGATGGTCCATGCCCATTCATAGGACATGCCAAAGGATTGGAAGAACTCGGTCACGAGCGACGCTCCATATACATGTCGAGCCGGGTGAGCAGCGCTGCGGCGATCAGCAGCCAGCTACCGTAGAACACATTTTCGATGATCGGCCCGTTGAAGAGCACGGTTGCGCCGATTGCGTATACAAAAAACACGATGAGAAAGTGCGGCGTATAGCGTGCCACAAAGCGGGTGAACGGATCGCTCATTCTGCCGCCTCCTTAAGCTCGTCCGCATGGAGCAGTTCCGCCGAACATTGCTGCATCACGGCGCTTGCGCGGGCGATAGGGTTTGTGAGGTAGAAGTCTGCAATCGGATAGGCGTTGATTTCGCCTTCCGCCTTCGCCTTGCTGTCCGCTTTGGGAAGCGCGCCGTAATCGGCCAGGCCTTCTTCGCCCAGAGCCGGAACCGCTTGGATCATTGCTGTCTGCAATTCGTCGAAGCTGTCGAAGCCGACTTTCACCTTCAATGCATCGGCGAGAGCGCGCAGGATCGTCCAGTCTTCGCGTGCGTCACCAGGCGCGAACACGGCTTTTTCAGCGAACTGTACCCGACCTTCGGTGTTGACGTAGGTGCCGTCTTTCTCGGCATAGGACGCCGCAGGCAGAATCACATCGGCGGCATGTGCGCCAACATCGCCATGGTGGCCGATATAGACTTTGAGGCTGTCCGCGAACGTTTCGAAGTCCATTTCATCTGCACCAAGGCTCAGCACCACTTTGGGCTTAGCCGCTGCGAGGTCGGCCATGCCACCTTCAACGGTAAAGTCGAGCATCAGCGATCCCATGCGCGCTGCACTCATGTGCAAAACGTTGAAACCGTTCCAATCGTCACGAACCAAGTCGAACTTGTCGACAAGCTTCAGAGCGGGTGCCAGCGCACCTTTGGCCAGAGCCGCTCCGCCGAGGATCACCGCCGGACGCTCTGCGGCCTTCATCGCATCGCCCAAAGCCTTGGGCACGCGATTGAGTACCTTCAGGTCTTCGCCAAGGAATTCCGCCGGGTAGGTTGTTTCCCATTCGGGGCCGACCACAAACACCTTCGCGCCACTCTTGGCGGCTTTGCGCAGACGTGTATTCACCAACGCTGCTTCCCAGCGCACTTGGCCGCCCACAATCAGGATGCAGTCCGCCTTTTCGATCCCCGCCAGCGTCGAGTTGAAGTTCACCGCCGCGAGATTCGACACGTCATATGTCATGCCGGTCTGGCGCGCTTCTGTAAGGTCGCTTCCGCAAGCTTTCAGCAGCGTCTTGGCCGCGAACATCGTTTCGCAATCAACCATATCGCCCGCAACCGCGGCGATGCTCGATTTGCTCTTGCCTCTCAGCTTCTTCGCGATGGCATCAAAGGCCTCGCTCCAATCCGCAGCTTGCAGCTTGCCGCCTTTGCGGATGAAGACCTTGTCCAAGCGCCGCTTGCTCAGGCCATCGACTTGATATCGGCCTTTGTCCGACAGCCATTCTTCGTTGACCTCGTCGTTCACGCGCGGAAGCGCGCGCATGACTTCGCGGCCTTTGGAATGGAGCGAAATGTTCGCGCCGACCGCATCGCTAACATCAATACTCAGCGTGCGCTTCAATTCCCATGGTCGGGCCTCAAATGCGTAAGGACGCGAGGTGAGCGCACCGACCGGGCACAGATCAATCACATTCGCCGAAAGTTCGTGCGACGCCGCCTGCTCCAGATAGGTGGTGATCTGCATATCTTCGCCGCGATAGAGCGCGCCGATCTCGTCCACGCCCGCAATCTCCTCGGAGAAACGCACGCAGCGGGTGCAGTGGATGCAGCGGGTCATGATCGTCTTGATCAGCGGCCCCATGTACTTCTCGGTCACGGCGCGCTTGTTCTCGCGCTCGTAACGCGAGCCGCCACGGCCATAGGAGACCGCTTGGTCCTGCAAATCGCATTCGCCGCCCTGGTCGCAAATCGGGCAATCGAGAGGGTGGTTGATGAGCAAAAACTCCATCACCCCTTCACGCGCCTTCTTGACCATTGGCGTGTCGGTGCGGATTTCCTGACCGTCACCAGCGGGCAACGCACACGAAGCCTGAGGCTTCGGCGGTCCCGGCTTCACTTCGACCAGACACATGCGGCAATTGCCGGCAATGCTGAGACGCTCGTGATAACAGAAGCGCGGGATCTCTTTGCCCGCTGCCTCACACGCCTGAAGCACTGTGGCACCTGCGGGCACTTCGACCTCTTGTCCGTCTACGGTTACCTTAGGCATCGGTGTCGTCCTGTTTGTATGCGTTCAATGCCTTGAAAAGCTTACCCATGCTCATGCCTTCGACTTTGATTGAGCAGATTTCCGCGCCCTGTTTGAGCGCGCTAAGGAATGCGTCTTCGCCGGATGCGTCGCGGATCTTGGCGATCATGTCTGGCTGCTTGTCTTTGAGGCACGCGACAAAGGCCGCCTCCGGCTCTTGGTCGCTAACAACCGCGCCCTGCGCAGCCAAAACGCGAAACGCAGCGGTGGCGAGCATCGAGCGCAAAGCCAGTGGCGAGGCTTCGATTGGCGTGCCCTGCGAAGTGCAGATCTTTGTCACCGGCGCAATAGCTCCCAGTGCGGCTGTTTCCTCTTCCGAGTTGATCTCGGTTGCGAACAGATCGGCGGCGAGATTGGGCGCACCGCGTACGACGCAACTTGCAACTTCGTCGGTGTAAGAGAATGTTGCCGGAGCCTTGCCAATAGCTGCATAGGACAAGCGCTTGAGCAGCGGTTCCGCCGAAGTTTCTATCAGCCGCTCGGCAAGACCACCCGCGAAAGGCAGGCCGCCAAGCTCAATCTTGCGGTAGCTGCGCGGCATGGCATCAAAACAACGCTGGCTCACGCGCTTCTTCGCAAGCTTCTTCATCTTCTCGCCGTACGGACCAGAACGAAAATCGAGCACCAGCACTTCGCTGACTTCCTCGACATTCTCGTCTGCAATACACGCGGTCCATGCCTCCACAGCCTCACGCTGCTTCGCAACATTCTGCTCCATACGCGGACGTGGCTGCGCGTTAAGGGCCCCAGCCATCAAGCTGGCGATAACACCAAAAGCGATCAGGCGGTTCACTCTGCCGCCTCCGCAAATTGGGCGTTGTGTTCGTGGATGCGCTTTTCGAGTTCCGGGCGGAAGTGACGGATCAAGCCCTGAATGGGCCACGCCGCTGCATCGCCCAACGCACAGATCGTATGCCCTTCGACCTGCTTGGTCACTTCGTGCAGCATGTCGATTTCTTCAATCGCCGCATCGCCAGTACGCAGGCGCTCCATCACGCGCCACATCCAGCCTGTGCCCTCACGGCAAGGCGTGCACTGGCCACAGCTCTCGTGCTTGTAGAAATAGCTCAGACGGGAAATTGCGCGAACGATGTCGGTCGATTTGTCCATCACGATCACAGCAGCCGTGCCGAGGCCGGAGCCAAGGTCTTTGAGACCGTCAAAGTCCATCGGCGCGTCCATAATCTGCTCTGCGGGAACCAACGGAACCGAGGAACCGCCAGGGATCACAGCCAGCAAATTGTCCCAACCACCACGAATGCCGCCGCAATGCTTTTCGATCAGCTCGCGGAAGGGAATACTCATGGCTTCTTCGACAACGCAGGGTTGCTCAACATGGCCGCTGATCTGGAACAGTTTGGTGCCAGCGTTGTTTTCCCGCCCAAAGCTTGCAAACCACGATGCGCCGCGACGAAGGATCGTCGGTACAACCGCGATGGACTCGACGTTGTTGACCGTGGTCGGACAACCATACAATCCAGCACCTGCCGGGAATGGCGGCTTGAGGCGCGGTTGCCCCTTTTTGCCTTCAAGGCTTTCAATCATCGCGGTTTCCTCACCGCAGATGTAAGCGCCCGCACCGCGGTGCATGAACACATCGAAATCGTAGCCGGAACCGCTGGCGTTCTTGCCAATCAGGCCGGCGTCATATGCCTCGTCGATCGCCTTCTGGAGCGTCTCGGCTTCACGAATGTATTCACCGCGAATGTAAATGTAGGCGGCGCGCGCACGCATTGCGAAACCGGCGACCAGCGCACCTTCGATCAGCTTATGCGGATCGTGACGGATAATCTCGCGGTCTTTGCACGAACCCGGCTCGGACTCGTCAGCATTGATGACGAGGAAGCTCGGGCGACCATCCTTGCTTTCCTTCGGCATGAATGACCATTTTAGGCCGGTGGGGAAGCCTGCCCCGCCCCGCCCGCGCAGGCCCGAAGCCTTCATCTCTTCGATGATATTGTCCTGCCCACGCTCGATCAGCGCCTTGGTGTTGTCCCAATCGCCGCGCGCCTGCGCTTCCTTCAGGCCCCAATCCTGGAAGCCATAGACATTGGTGAAGATGCGGTCCTTATCAGCCAGCATCACTTTCATCCTTATCCTTGTCGGTCTTCGATACTGCCCGCAATTGGCGCAGCGTTAGCGCTTGAAAGATCAGGCCATTGGCCATCAGCACAATGCCGGTTGTTCGGCTGCCGTCAGCGGCAAGATAGGCTCCCGCCAGAAAGGACACGAGGCCTGCCATCATCAAGGCAATGGTTGCACCGTTCATCCGAGCAGCCCCGAAAGCGTGCCGGTTGAATAGAGGTAGCCAAGCGTCGCCAAGATAGCGACGATCACCACAACCCGCACAACGCCCATCAGCAATTTGTACGCGATAAAGGCGATGAATAGCGCCGCAATTATAGAGAGAATGCCGCTCACCACTCACCTCTATAGTCGTGATTGGCATCGACCATTTCTTTGAGGCTGGTGACGCCTTCCTTGGGTTCCGATGTATGGCGACCGGGCTCTTGCGTGCCGACTTTGGGTTGCTCACCCTTCGCCAGAGCATCGAGCACCGCATTGAGGCGATCTTCGGTCAGGTCTTCATAATTGTCGTCGTTGATCTGGACCATCGGCGCGGTGGCGCAGTTGCCCATACATTCAACTTCGGTGAGGGTCCAAAGGCCGTCTTCGGAGACCTTGCCGAACTCCATCCCGCGCTTTTTGCACGCGGAGATGATGTCATCCGATCCACGAAGCATGCACGGCGTCGTGCCGCAAACCTGCACGTGGTATTTCCCGACCGGCTTCATGTTGTACATGAAATAGAACGTCGCGACTTCGAGCACGCGGATGACCGGCACGTCGATATAGTCAGCGACATATTCAATCACCGGCAACGGGAGCCAGCCCTGCGTATCGGTTTCTTCGCCGACCTGACGCTGCGCGAGGTCGAGCAACGGCATGGTCGCGGATTTCGCGCGGCCTTCGGGGTATTTGGCGATGTGGTAGTCGGCCTTCTTCTTGTTCGCCGGGGTCCACATAAAGTCTCCCCAGCGCGCGCGAAGCTCAGGCGTATCGGGTGCGGGTGTACGGTCAGCCATTGCCGGTGTCCTTATCGCTAGGCGTTGTGATCACAATCGCAGCAGCCACAATGATTGCGAAAACCAGCGGCCAAAGCAGCCAACCAAGATCGACCAGATCAAGCGCATTGAGCGCATTGATTATGGCCAGGGGCACAAGGGCATAGATCGCAAGTTGGCGCTTACTCAACGGTCACACTCCCCAAACACAACGTCGATAGCGCCTAGGATAGCGGTTGCATCGGGCAGCATGTGGCCCTTGCTCATCATGTCCATTGCTTGAAGGTGGCTAAACGCGGTCGGGCGGATCTTGCAGCGGTACGGTTTGTTGGTGCCATCGCTGACGAGATAGACGCCGAACTCACCCTTGGGACTTTCGGTCGCGACATAAACCTCACCTTCCGGCACGTGGAAGCCTTCGGTGTACAGTTTGAAGTGGTGGATCAGGCTTTCCATCGACTGCTTCATCTCGCCGCGCTTCGGGGGCGAAACCTTGCCATGGGTGCTGGCAACAGGACCTTCGGGCATATCGCGCAGGCACTGTTTGATGATCTTCGCACTCTCGCGGATTTCAGCAACGCGGACCATGAAGCGGTCATAACAGTCGCTGTTTGTGCCGACCGGAATGTCGAATTCCATGCGGTCATAAACGTCATAAGGCTGCGATTTGCGCAGGTCCCACGGAATGCCCGCCGCGCGGATCATCGGGCCGCTAAAGCCCCATGCGACCGCATCGTCGCGGCTGACCACGGCGATATCGACATTGCGCTGTTTGAAGATGCGGTTGTCGATCACCAGGCTCATCGCGTCATCGAACAGCTGGAACAGACGGTTGTCGATCCAGTCGCCAATATCGACCAGCAGCTTTTCCGGCACATCCTGGTGGACACCACCCGGACGATACCATGCCGAGTGCATGCGCGCGCCAGACGCCCGCTCGAAGAAGTTCATGCAATCTTCGCGCAGATCCATCATCCACAGGTTCGGTGTAAATGCCCCCACATCAAGGACATGCGCGCCCATGTTGAGGAAGTGGTTGCAGATGCGGGTCAGCTCGGCAAACAGCACGCGCAGATATTGCGCACGCTCGGGCACTTCGAGATTGAGCAGCTTCTCGATGGCGAGCACGTATGAGTGCTCCATGCACAGCGGCGAACAGTAATCGAGCCGGTCAAAATACGGCAGCGCCTGCAGATAGGTCTTCTGCTCGATCAGCTTCTCAGTGCCGCGGTGAAGCAGACCGACATGCGGGTCGATGCGTTCAATGACCTCGCCATCCAGCTCCATGACCATGCGCAAAACGCCGTGCGCAGCGGGGTGCTGCGGGCCGAAGTTGATCGTGTAATTGCTGATGACATCGCCGTCATTGGTGGGCGATTCTTCCATCTGGACGCTCATTTGTCGTCCCCCTTCTCATCGGCCTTTTCATCGCCGGGCAGCACGTAGTCCGAACCCTCCCATGGCGACAAAAAGTCAAAAGTCCGCATGTCTTGCGCCAGCTCCACCGGCTCGTAAACCACGCGCTTTTCTTCCTCGGAGTAACGTAGCTCTGTATAGCCCGTCATCGGGAAATCTTTGCGGAACGGGTGCCCTTCAAAGCCATAATCGGTGAGGATGCGGCGAAGGTCAGGGTTGCCTGCGAATGTGACACCGTACATGTCAAACACTTCACGCTCGAGCCAACCAGCGTTAGGCCAAAGTGTTGTGACCGTCGGCACCGGTGTGCTCTCATCAGTCGAGCATTTGACCATGATCCGGTGGTTATTGGTCAGGCTCAGCAGCATGTACACGACTTCAAAACGCTCACCGCGCGCCGGATAGTCGGCGCCCGCAATTTCCATCAACTGCTGGTATTCATGCTCGTCACGAAGGATCTGCAGCACGCGAGCGATTTCCTCGCGTTTGACGGTGAAGATTACCTCACCATGCGCTTCGTGCGCGCCGTCAATCCAAACGCTGATCGTCTCGCCAATCGCGTCGATCACGCCTTCATTGGTGGCAAATTTCGGGGCGGAGTGGAGGACTGTCATTTCTTGACCTCTAGCGATGCCACGTATGTAAGCGCCTTTGTTCTCTGATCAGCGCTGGTGGGCTCAGACGCGCCCGGGCTACGGACGACCAAAGCAGCCGCAATCAAGCCAGGCTCGACTTCAACCATGCGAGCCAAGCTAAATTCGGTTTCGGGTCCGCGAGCGACTTGAAACGAACGCCGACCGTTTGATGCTCTTGTATCAAGCGAGATCAAATCGCTCTCAGCCTTTGCTTCTTTCAAGACCTGCTCAAAATTTGAGACGATCGGAAATTCCTTGTCACTGTCTACTCCAGTGGAGACAGCGAGAATGTACATCACGTTTTCGTCCGCACAGAGGCTGGACAATGAGCCAGAGCTGTGCACCCTTGTCGACGGCTTCGCGCATGGCATTTGCGCAGAGACTTGAGCGCCCTTAACAGTAACGCTCTTGCTGATCGTCTGCTGAAAATCGATGGCACTGCCCTCGTCGAACTCTTGCGCCAATGCAGACGTGGGGATACCCCCCATCAAGAGCAAAGCACAGCTCGCTGCAAACTGTGCAATTGGACGCTCGTTGGCTCGGTCTGGCATCATCGCTCAATCGTCCCCACGCGGCGGATTTTCCGCTGCAACTGCATCACGCCATAGAGCAAAGCTTCGGCAGTCGGCGGGCAACCGGGCACATAGATATCAACCGGAACGATGCGGTCGCATCCGCGCACAACGCTATAACTGTAGTGATAGTAGCCGCCGCCATTGGCGCACGATCCCATGCTGATCACGTATTTCGGATCAGACATCTGGTCGTAAACCTTGCGCAGCGCCGGAGCCATCTTGTTGCATAGCGTGCCTGCGACGATCATCAGGTCCGACTGACGCGGGGATGCGCGCGGGGCAGCGCCAAAGCGCTCCATGTCATAACGCGGCATGTTCACATGGATCATCTCGACCGCGCAGCACGCGAGGCCGAAAGTCATCCACCACAGCGAGCCGGTGCGCGCCCATTGGAAGACGTCCTCGGTCGAAGTAACAAGGAAACCCTTGTCATTCACCTCAGTCTGCAGCGCATCGAAGTAATCGGCGTCAGGCAGACGCACCTCGCCGCCTTGCGCGGTCGGCATCATCGCAGCGGCTTCGGCTGCGTTGATCGGCGCGGTGGGCGGCGTGATGATTGTGGAGTTATTCGAGGTGCTCATTCCCAGTCCAGAGCTCCCTTCTTCCATTCGTATGCGAGACCAACAGCGAGGATGAACAGGAAGGTCATCATGCCGATCCATCCGACCCACTGCGTCTCACCCAGGCTCACTGCCCAAGGAAACAGGAACGCAGCTTCGAGATCGAAGATGATGAAACTGATCGCGACGAGGTAGAAGCGCACGTCAAACTGGCTGCGCGCGTCTTCAAATGCGGGAAATCCGCACTCATATTCAGACAGCTTTTCAGCGTCCGGATTGTGCGCACCCGTCAGACGAGACACGCCCATCGGCAAAAACACGAAGAGCACTGAAAGGCCTAGCGCGACCAAGATGAATAACAGTATCGGCAGATACTGGCTGAGGTCTATCACAGCAATGTCCAAGCTTATTAATCCCTACCGCGCGCACTAGGCCCCTCGCCGCCACCGCGCAAGACCTCGAATCGGGCAAACCTGCGTATATTTGTTGCATAAAAGCGAACCCCGCCAATCGCGCTTGGCGAACGGCGAGGCTCAGAAAGAGATTGGTGCGCGCGATCGCGCTCCGCATCACTTCATCATATTGGCGGCGGCCTTCTCGGTCGCCTTGCCGTAGGGCGGCTTGAACCCACCCAGTTTGGCGATGTCGATCTTGGGCTGATGATACACGGCGCGCGCATGGCTGAATTCGCGGAAACCCTCGATCGCGTGATAGCTGCCGATGCCGGATGGTCCGACACCCCCAAATGGCAGGTCTTCCATCGACACGTGGAAAATCACATCGTTGGTCGTCACACCGCCGGAGATTGTACGGGTGAGCACGCGCTCCTGCTCGGCTTTGTCATCCCCAAAGTAATAGAGGCCAAGAGGACGATCGTGGTCGTTGACGTAATCGACCGCCTGATCGACTGACTTGTATGTCATAACCGGCAGCAGCGGGCCGAAGATCTCTTCCTGCATCACCTTCATATCGTCATTGACGTTCTTGATGATGTTGAGCGGCATTTTGCGCTGGTTTGCGTTGGAGAAGTCCTCGCCACCAGGATTGACCTCGATCACATCGGCGCCTTTATCTCGCGCGTCTTCCACCAGTCCCTGCAGCCGCTCGAAGTGGCGGTCCGAAACAATCGAGGCGTAATCGTCATTTTCGAGCAGCGTCGGATAGAGATTGCCGACACCGCTGGCGACACCGGCAACGGCCTCGTCTTGCTTATCCTCTGGCACAACCATGTAGTCGGGTGACAGACAGATCTGTCCGGCATTCATCATCTTGCCGAGCGCTATGCGCTCGCCCGCTTTCTCGTAATCGGCGCTGCGGCCCATGATAACGGGCGATTTGCCGCCCAGCTCAAGCGTGACCGGCACGAGGTTTTCTGCCGCCGCCTTCATCACGATCTTGCCGGTCGGGGTCGAACCGGTGAAGACCAGGTGATCGAATGGGAGCGAAGAGAACGCCGCCGCAACTTCGGGGCCGCCCGTCATCACGGCGACCTCGTCCTGCGCAAAGTACTCACTGACATACTCAGCCATCAGTTCGCTGGTGCGCTCGGTGAATTCGCTCGGTTTGATCATCGCGCGGTTACCGGCCGCAAGCACCTGCATCAGCGGTGAGAAAGCCAAATTCACAGGGAAGTTCCACGGCGAAAGGATGCCGATCACGCCCTTGGGCTCATAACGAACCTCTGCCTTGGCACCCAGCAGACCGAGCGGAAACTGCACCGGGCGTTTTTCAGTCTTCGCCCATTTGTCCATGTGCTTCAGCGCATGTTTGCCCGCACCGACCGTGCCCGCGATATCGGTGAGCATTGACTGCTCCATCGCGCGATTGCCGAAGTCCGCGCTCATCGCCTTGCAAAGCTCTTCGCCCTTGTCCTTCAGCAGAGCCATCGCCCGCCTGATCCGGTCTTTGCGGATTGCCATTCCCTCGGGACGCGACGCAGTGAAGGCATCACGCTGGAGTTTCAGGATTGCTTCTTGCTCGGCGCGGCGGTCGTCGGCCATGTGTCTCTCTCCCAAACACTGGTTTTGAATTGCCACTCTTCTTGCGCAATCGTGCGAGCCTGACAAGCGAATACGAATAGGCCCTTCGTCTCATTGCCATTGCCGCAGCGCAGCATTACATCACCCGCAACATTCAATCGTTCGAACAAAGGAACGCTTTTCATGGCCCAGTTTTCTGCCGCAGACCCGATCGTTATCCTCTCTTATGCCCGCACTCCCATGGGCGGTATGCAGGGGGCATTGTCCGATGTTTCGGCCACCGATCTTGGCGCGACTGCTGTGAAAGCGGCGGTTGAGCGCTCGGGTATTAGCGGCGACGATTTCGACCGCACTTACATGGGCTGCGTGCTTCCTGCTGGGCTCGGTCAAGCTCCTGCCCGTCAGGCGACAATCAAAGCTGGTCTGCCCAAATCGGTTCAGGCAACCACGATCAACAAAGTGTGCGGCAGCGGTATGCAGACCGTCATAATGGGCGCCGAAGCCCTCGCCAGCGGCACCGTTGATATGGTCATCGCAGGCGGCATGGAGAGCATGACCAACGCGCCTTATCTGCTCAAGAAGCACCGCTCGGGCGCGCGCATCGGACATGACACGGCCTATGACCACATGTTCCTCGACGGCCTCGAAGATGCTTACGAAGAAGGCCGAGCGATGGGTACATTCGCGCAAGACACTGCGGACGAATACCAGCTGACTCGCGAAGATCAGGACAACTACTCAATTGAGTCGCTGCGCCGCGCCAACGCTGCCATTGAAAACGGCGCGTTTGCTGGTGAGGTTGTTCCGGTCACCTTTGCCACCCGGAAGGGCGAAGTGACCGTCGATACCGATGAGCAGCCCGGTCGTGGTCGCCCGGATAAGATCCCTGCCCTTCGTCCTGCGTTTGCCAAGGACGGCACCATCACCGCTGCGACCTCAAGCTCGATCTCGGACGGAGCCGCTGCGGTTGTCTTGACACGCGAAAGCATCGCCAAGGAAAAAGGCGTAGAGCCGGTCGCTAAGATCGTCGCCATGGCCGCTCATGCTCGCGAACCAAAGGACTTCACCGTCGCACCGGTCGGCGCCATCGAGAAGGTGCTCGCCAATGCGGGCTGGTCGGTCGACGACGTCGACCTCTGGGAAGTGAATGAGGCGTTTGCCTGCGTTTCGATGTTCGCCATGCGCGACATCGGGATCGACCATGCGAAGATCAACGTAAATGGCGGCGCGACAGCTCTCGGCCACCCCATCGGCGCATCGGGCACCCGCATCGTCGTAACGCTGCTAAATGCGCTAAAGTCGCAAGGCAAAACACGCGGTGTCGCGAGCCTGTGTATTGGTGGTGGTGAAGCTACCGCCGTGGCGGTCGAACTGGTCTAAATCTCTATCAGGGCTCGCCCGCGCCCCAGAGGCGTGCGGCGAGTACCCAACCGCTCTTGCCATCGATATCGATTTCACACCAATCGTTGCGGCAACGTAGCAATTTGCCGACCACTCCCGGCTGTGCGCGCCACCGAAGTGTGGACCCAGCTGACGCATCTTCGCGCAACTCAACCTCGCCCTTGCCAGTCACCATCGCCCCGCGGGCTTCGGTCAGCTGGCTGCGTGAAACCCAACCTTGCGTGCCCTCATGGTCCTGAACCAGTCGCCATTCTTCGCGCAGTCGCACGACTTTCACGGGAAGGCCCTTGCGTTGGTACACCCAGTCGATCGGGTATTCGCGACTGGGGCCAACGCGCATGTTGACCTTATCGAATTTAAGCGAGGCCCAATACGGCGTCTCACGATCCTGCGCGCGCACCGGTTCAGCCACGGGTTGAACAAACACCGCAGCAATCAGCAGGGCAATCACACCAAGGATCGATGGAAGACGTAATGCGCTCATGTCTTTGGAAATAAACAGGCTCTGCGATTCCCTGCAAGCGATGAAACAACCGCCCTTGACCGCCCTGCCCCCAACCCCGTAGCGAACGGCCATGGCTGACAGCGCTAACGTTCCTCAATTCGCCTCGGGCAAGCCCCGTATCGCGGTCACCCGCCACCTTATGCCAAGCGTGGAAGAACGGATGAGCGAGCTGTTCGATTGCGCGCTTAACACGGCGGACACGCCGATGGATCGCGAAGCGTTGATCGCAGCGATGCAGAATTGCGATGTGCTTGTACCTACGGTCACAGACCGCATCGATGCCGATATGATTGCAGCGGCAGGAGACGACTTGCGTCTGATCGCCAATTTCGGCGCGGGTACCGAGCATATCGACCTCGCGGCAGCGGCTAAGCGCAAGATCATGGTTACAAACACACCGGGCGTTTTTACGGACGACACCGCCGATATCGCCATGGCCGGCATTATCGGCGTGCCCCGCCGTATCCGCGAAGGAACCGGGTTAGTACGGCGCGGGGAATGGACCGGATGGGCGCCTTCGGGCCTGCTTGGTCGCAAGATCGGCGGAAAGGTGCTCGGGATCGTCGGCATGGGCCGCATTGGTCAGGCCGTGGCCCACCGCGCTCGGGCGTTCGGATTGGAAATTGCCTATTACAACCGCAAGCAACTGCCCGCCTCGGTCGAGAGCATGTTTGGTGCGCGGTTTGTACCAGAGGCTGACGACCTGATAGCTCAGGCTGACATTCTGACGCTGCACTGCCCGCTGACCGACGAGACACGGGGCATGATCGATGCACGCCGAATTGCGACGATGAAACCGGGCTCAAGCATCATCAACACCGCACGTGGTGAGTTGATCGACCAAGAGGCACTGATCGCTGCTTTGTATGATGGGCACCTGGCTGGAGCGGGATTGGACGTCTATCCCGACGAGCCAAATGTCGACGAGCGCTTGCTCAAACACCCCAACGTTATGACCCTGCCCCATATTGGCAGCGCCACAGTTGAAGGCCGCGAGGCTTCAGGCGAAAAGGTGATCGCCAATATCCAGTTTTGGGTGAACGGGCACCGCCCCCCGATCAGGTTCTGACGGCTTTGGTTTGAGGAACTTGGAATGACGCAGATGCCTTGCCTCGCCCTACCCTTCGCCGCTCTCGCCCTCTTGGGCGCCTCCCCTATCGAGCGGGAAACAAAGCCGGGCGAAGGCGTCTTGTGCATCGGCACTTTTCTCTATGCCGTGCAAATCCAGGGTGAAACATGCGCCGTCGGCGAAGACCCCGAGTACCAAAAACGCCTGCTGGATTACCGCGAACGCCTTGATGCCTATCTCATCAGGAATCTACCAGACGGGCAGGAAGACCTAGATCGCTTCAAGAAGGATCAAGGTGTTTCAGCACCTGCCGACAAGCGTATCTGCGAACTTGCAGATGATGACGATATTTACGCTCACATTCGTAAAGTAGACGCTGCCAAACTTGATGCAGATCTTACCAAAATGCTCAAGCGCGATGGTCCACCGACATTCGGCGATTGCGTCTAGCCCGCCCTAAAGGTTCTCGTGCTGCGGCATGCCGAGCACGTGGAAACCGCCATCGACACGGATGATCTCACCGGTCGTGCAAGCGCCTGCATCTGAGCACAGATACACCGCCGTCCCACCTACTGCCTCCAGCGTCGCATTGGCGCGCAGCGGCGTGTTGGCTTCGGTGTGTTTGAAAGTCTTGCGCGCGCCGCCGATGGCTGAACCGGCGAGTGTCTTCATCGGACCCGGGCTGATCGCGTTCACACGAATACCCTCTGGGCCAAGGTCGTTGGCGAGATAACGCACACCCGCCTCGAGAGCGGCTTTAGCCACGCCCATCACGTTGTAGTTCGGCGTCACGCGGTTCGAGCCCATATAGCTCAGCGTCAGGATCGCCCCGCCGTTCTCGCTCATCATAGGATGCGCGCGGCGGGCGACTTCGATCAGGCTGTAAGCCGAGATATCCATCGAGTTTTTGAAGTTCGCGCGGCTCGTGTCGAGGATGCGCCCGGTCAGCTCGGATTTGTCCGAATAGGCGATGGCGTGGACGAGAAAATCGAGGCTGTCCCACCGCTCCTGCAGCGCACCAAACGCTGCATCCAACGACGTATCATCGGTAACATCAACATCGAGCGTGATGTCCGAGCCGACGCTTTCAGCCAACGGCTCAAGACGCTTGCGGAAGGCATCGCCTTGATAGGTAAAGGCCAGGTCCGCGCCTGCATCGGCGCAGGCTTTCGCAATCCCCCAAGCAATCGAGCGATCATTGGCCACGCCCATCACAAGGCCACGTTTTCCGGAAAGCACACCCATATTCACAACCCTCGCCTAATGGCGTCCCAACCTAACTGTGAAACTTCGAAAGCAGCATCGAGCCATTGGTCCCACCGAACCCGAAGCTGTTGGTCATCACCGTATCCAAGCCAGCATTCTCGACCAGACTTGTCGCAATCTCTTCCGGCTTCAGTTCCGGATCGAGCGTCTCGACATTGATCGATGGAATGATGAAATCGTTTTCCAGCGCGAGCAGGCAATAGACCGCTTCCTGCGCGCCGGTCGCCCCTTGGCTGTGGCCCGTCATCGACTTGGTCGAGCTTACCGGAGGCGTTGAGCCTTCACCGAAGACCCGGCGGACCGCTTCGATCTCACCCACATCGCCCACCGGCGTGGAAGTGCCGTGAGCATTGATATAGCTGACCTTGCGGCCGTCGGGGATAGTCGCCAGCGCCCCGCGCATCGCGCGTTCGCCGCCCTCACCCGATGGTGCAACCATGTCAGCACCGTCAGAAGTGGCCGAGAAGCCAGTGACTTCGGCATAGATTTTCGCACCACGTGCTTGCGCATGCTCTAGAGCTTCGAGCACGACAATCGCACCGCCGCCGCCTATCACGAAGCCATCACGGTCTGCATCAAAAGCGCGGCTCGCTCGCTCAGGCGTGTCGTTATACTTGCTCGACATCGCGCCCATCGCATCGAACAGGCATGAAAGCGTCCAATCAAGCTCTTCGCCGCCGCCGCCGAACATCACATCCTGAACGCCCAGCGCGATCTGCTGCGCCGCGAGGCCGATACAGTGCAGAGACGTCGAACAGGCCGAAGTGATCGACATATTCATACCCTTGATCTGGTACGCAGTCGCAAGGTTCGCACTGACCGTCGAAGACATGGTCTTGGGCACGGCAAACGGCCCTACACGCTTGGTGTTTCCGGTCTTTAGCACCGTTTGATGCGCAGCCAGCATCGCTGAGGTTGACGGTCCGCCAGACCCGGCAATCACGCCGGTCATCGGGTTCACGACGTCCTTTTCCTCTAGCCCCGCATCGGCAATCGCTTGACCCATGGCGATATGGGCGTAGGCCGCGCCCGGCCCCATGAAACGCAGCGTGCGTTTGTCGACGTGTTCCTTGATATCAAGGTCAATCGCGCCCGCGATTTGCGAGCGGAAGCCATGCTCGGCCATATCCTCATTAAAGGTGATGCCCGACTTGCCCGCTTTGAGCGAAGCCAGCACTTCTTCTGCATTGTTGCCAATCGAGGATACTATCCCCAGCCCTGTTACGACGACGCGACGCATGATCCCTGTTATGCCCCTGTTTTCATCACGCTTCTGAAAGCGCGACCTTCATATCTTTGACTTGGTAGATGACTTCGCCATCGGCTTCGACCCGGCCATCGGCAACGCCCATCGTCAAACGGCGCGTCTGCACCGCCTTGGTGAAATCGACGTAGTATTTGAGCATCTTTCGATCAGGCCGTACCATGCCGGTGAGCTTCACTTCGCCCACGCCCAGCGCATACCCACGGCCTTTCCAACCGCGCCAACCGAGGTTGAAGCCAGTTAGCTGCCAAAGGCCATCAAGACCCAGACAGCCCGGCATGATCGGGTTACCCGGGAAATGGCAATCGAAGAACCACAGGTCCGGATTGATATCGAATTCAGCCACGACATGGCCTTTCCCATGCTCACCGCCATCGCCCGAGATATCAGTAATGCGATCCATCATCAGCATCGGTGGTTCGGGCAGCTGTGCGTTGCCCGGTCCGAACAACTCACCGCGTGCGCATTTCAGCAGATCATCGCGGTCAAAGCTGGTTGGGAAATCTGTCATCCCTGGCGGTACTCCTCACCCATATGTGCCTTACAGACGGCCACGCGCCTAGCACCCCCTATAGGTTAGGAAAAGGGCGCGGAGCCGTGTCGTTGATAATTAAGTGTTGGTGGCGTGCCGCCCGTCGTTAGACGTTGCTGCACGCCTCGATATCGCCCGGTTCGGAACGGGCATCACCGCGCCCGAACCGCGCAAAGTAGCCCTTGAGATCCGGGCGTTCGACAAATTCGATCAACTGATAACCCACAGCTTGAAATTCGCAGAACAGCAAAGCTGGCGGAATGCCGTGCCGGTTGGTCGGGCGGTCCACATCGACTACGATGATCTCTCCGGATTCGGTCAGAGCCGGCCACATGCGCCACAGAAACGCGTATGGTTCGGTCACTTCGTGGTACATGTGGACCAAGAAGATGCGATCAAAGCTATCATCGGGAAGCTGCGGATCATCCGGCGCGCCCTGTTTGATAGAGATATTCGTCAGCTGTTCGCGTGCAACGCGATCGCCAATCCGTGACAACGCGTCGGCATCAATGTCCTGCGCTGTTACGCGGCCTTCGGCACCAACCCGTTCGGCCAGCCTGACTGTGTAGTATCCCTCACCCGCACCGATATCGGCAACGGTCATACCCTCTTCGATATTGGCGAGATCCATGACCTTTTGCGCCTCGCCGCGCTCGTCACGCGCATCCTCGTTCGAAAACTGGTTTGAGACGACCTCAGCAACAGGACGGTCCGGCATCGGAAATTCAACCGCGCTTTCAGGACGGTCGGTTTCCTGAACTTCAGCAGTACATCCCGCAATCAAGCCCAATGCCATAACCGCCGCCGCAATGCGCATTACTCGACATCCTCCACATCAACCGTTTCGCCCGTCACGCGCTGGGCAAGTGCGGCCGAGATATACTCGTCAATGGCGCCATCCAAGACTGCGTCGGGCGAACTGGACGTAACGCCAGTGCGCAGGTCTTTGACCATCTGATATGGCTGTAGGACGTAGGAGCGGATCTGGTGTCCCCACCCGATCTCGGTCTTCTCGGCATACTCACCTGAAGCCACCGCCTCACGCTCAGCCATTTCACGCTCGAACAAGCGCGCCTTGAGCATGTTCATCGCGGTGGCACGGTTTTTATGCTGGCTGCGGTCGTTCTGGCTCGCGACCACAATACCAGTCGGTTGGTGGGTGATGCGAACGGCAGAATCTGTGGTGTTGACGTGCTGACCACCCGCACCCGAAGCACGATAGGTGTCGATCTTCAAATCTGCCGGGTTGATCTCGATATCGATATCATCGTCGATCACCGGATAGACCCACACACTGCTGAACGATGTGTGGCGGCGCGCGGAGCTGTCATAGGGGCTGATGCGGACAAGGCGGTGAACCCCGCTTTCGGTCTTGGCATAGCCATAGGCGTTGTCGCCTTTGATCAGGATCGTTGCCGATTTGATGCCAGCGCTGTCGCCCGCCTGATACTCAACTGTCTCAACCTTGAAACCGCGTTGTTCAGCCCAACGGGTGTACATGCGGAAGAGCATTTCAGCCCAGTCATTGCTTTCGGTGCCGCCCGCGCCAGCATGAATTTCTAGGTAAGTGTCATTGCCGTCCGCTTCACCCGAAAGCAGCGCTTGAACCTTATCTTTGTCTGCGCGCGCGGCGAGCCGTTCAAGGCTCTTGAGACCATCATTGACGATGCCCTCTTCTCCCTCGGCCTCGCCCATCTCGATGAACTCAACCGCATCGGCCATTTCCGATCCGATCTCGTTGACGGTGTTAACGGCGCTTTCGAGGTTTTTCTGCTCGCGGCTAACCGCCTGGGCTTCTTTGGGATTGTCCCAAAGGGTGGGGTCCTGGACGCGAGCATTCAGCTCGTCCAGACGGCGCAGTGCACGCTCCCAGTCAAGCGACTGTCGGACAAGGTCCAGCGCCGCTTCGATCCGGTCAATATGGGCTTGGGCCTCGGCCCGCATAGCAATTCCTTCGAACAGGTCGTTTGGCTTCGCTTAACGCGAAGGGACCGATTGTAAAGCGTAGCGGGGGAAGCGTCCCCGCCCGAATGCTCAATTTGGCCTGTGCTCTATTTGGAAAGCGCGCGCACCGCTGCAAGGGTGCGCTTTACGTGGTCGCGATAGTCACTGTTGGAATAGACCATAGTGATGCGGCCATCGGGCGCGATGACGTAGGATGTACGACGCGCGTAGTTCGAACCACCCGAAGCCACATCATAATCACGCATAATCTTCTTGGAAGCGATGCCGACGGGGAATGCATCGCGGCATTCTTCACGGCTAAACCTTTTTAGCGTCTCGATGGAGTCGTTGGACAGACCGATCACGCTTGCCCCGGCCGCGCGAAACTTTGGCATCGCATTGGCAAACGCGTTGGCTTCCAGCGTGCACCCTTGGGTGAAGGCTTTGGGGTAGAAATACAACACCACTGGCCCGCGTTTCAGCGCCATGCTGAGAGAGAAACCGAGTTCTTTGCCAGCCAACGCGGCCTTGGTTGTGAAGACAGGAGCCTTTGCACCTTTGGACAACTCTGCGTGAGCAGGTGAAGCGAGAGCCAAGGTTACAAGAAGTGCAGCGAACAGGTTTCGGAAATGTTTGATCATGCCAAACCTACCCGTCAAACCCGCCAAGGTTCCTTGCCGAACAGCTAGTAAATGCCGCCCTGATCCTCAACAAAGTCGTCCTGCGGCGTCTCTGCCTCAGCTTGGGCTGCGCGCTTCGCCCCGCTTTCACGGGTCTTTCTTAGAAGTGCCAGAATCTCGTCTCGCTTAGCCTTAATCTCGTCACGGCGAGACCAGCGATCTGGTTCGGTGTCAGGCTTAAAGGCTTCCCAGATAATGTCAGAGCGCGAATCCCCGCTGGGCCACCCTCTCATAACGCGTTTTCCGGTGCGACGATCGACTCAGAATCATCCGGATACCGGGCGGCGCTACAGGAGGCTCCACTTTCCAGCGATCGCGCGTTGCAGTGATAAAGTCCTTGATAATCGGCGCAGCAATGGTGCCGCCTTGCGCGTAGCCACCCATATTGCGCGGGCGATCAAAACCGACATAGGCACCAGCAATCATGCGCTGCGTTCCACCGATGAACCAGACATCCTTCGGCCCGGTCGTCGTGCCCGTCTTGCCAAACAATGGCAGGCCTAGGCCGCGCAAGGTGGTCGCGGTGCCACGAGTCACCACGCCTTCGAGCATATGCATTGTTTGGAACGCAGTCCGCGCATCCATCGCTTGCTCACCTTTCAGGCCAGCGCGTGGCATCGGTTTGCCATCCCATTCGTCCATATTGCAAGCGCGACAGGCACGCTCATCCGCACGCCAGATCACTTTGCCGTCGCGGTCCTGAACGTAATCAATGACCGTTGGCTGGTTCAGGCGGCCATGGTTCGCCAAGGCGGCGTATGCAGCGACAATTGCCTTAACCGTCGTCTCCTCAGAACCGAGCGTGGTCGCCACATAGGGATCGGGATCTTCGCTGATATTCAGCCGCTCGATCGTGTCGACGACGTTGTCCATCCCGGCCTGAATACCGATTTGCGCAGTCATTACGTTTTGGGATTGTTCAAGCCCGTAGCGCAGTGGGAACTGACCGTTGCGACCACCGCGAATGCATTTTGAGCCATAGCAATAAGATGAGTTGTCGATCTCTGTCGACGGCGTCATCCCGTTATCGAGACCCGTCGCATATACGAACGGTTTGATCGTAGAGCCGGGCTGACGCATCGCCTGCGTTGCGCGGTTAAAGTCGGACAGTTTATCATCAAAACCACCCTGCATCGCGAGAATGCGGCCATATTGCGCGTGCTGGACGACAATGGCGCCCTGCGCATCAGGAACGATCGCGACACGCCAGCTATTGCCGTTTGGACGCACCGCCAAGACATCGCCAACTTTGAGGCTTCCCGGAGCGCCGCTCAGAGTTGAGTCCTCGCCGTCGCGCAGGAGAATCTTAGTCTGACTCCCGCCCCGTTCCGTCACCATGGCGACGGTCCAATCCTTGTAGTTCACATTGATCGGAGAGCTTGCAAACTGCGAACGGATATCGCCGTCATCCGGACTAATATTGGCGACAGCCCCGGCCCAACCGCGCCCACCGTGATACCGCAGAAGACCTTTGCGCAGCGAATCGCGCGCGGCCTTCTGCATTCCGGGGTCCAGCGATGTCCGGACCCACAAGCCACCAGCATAAACGCTGTTTTCGCTTTGCTCTGCCGTTTCACCAAAGCGCTCGATCAACTCGCGGCGGACTTCTTCCAGAAAGTATCCCGCGTCCACCATCTGCTGGCGTGCGCTGCGGCGCTTCAGGCCAAGCGGCTGCGATTGGGCAGTGCTGCGCTGTTCAGCCGTGATGAACCCGTTTTCCAACATCTGCCCAAGGACGAAGTCCCGACGCGCCAATGCCGCCTGCTCTTCACCCGACCGGCCATAGCGCTCTGGCGCCTTGGGCAGAATCGCCAGGAACGCCATCTCGTGGAGTTCGAGATCAGCAACATCCTTGGCAAAGTAAGCCTGAGCAGCGGCTTGGACGCCGAAACTGCGGCGGCCCAAGGCAATCTCATTGAGGTAAAGCTCTAGGATCTCTTCCTTGGTCAGCACCTCTTCGATGCGGCTCGCAAGGATCATCTCTTTCAGCTTACGCGTGACGGAGTACTCGTCGCCAAGAAGCAGCGTCTTCGCGAGCTGCTGTGTAATAGTTGAACCACCAACAGCACGCTCTCCCGAGCCATACTTGGTGGCGTAATCCCAAACCGCGTTGAGCGTGCCGGTGTAGTCGACACCGCCATGCTCGAAGAATGTCTTGTCCTCTGCCGAGATAATCGCCTCGATCATCTGCTCCGGGAAATCGGCATACTCCAGCTGCACCCGGCGATCGCGCGCGTAGGAGTGTACAATCTCGCCGTCGATTCCGCGCACGACCGTGGGCAGCGGCGTCTCGTAGACGAGCAGCGAATCCGCCTCAGGAAGGTCACTGGCCAGCCAGAAATAGGCCGCGGTCCACAAGAGAGCCGCCCCGATCACAATCGCCGAAAGGATTTTGAACAGCCAGCTGTTCTTCCAGCTTTCAACAAACCAGGCCCAAGCGCCGCTTAGATCACGGCGAATACGGTACCCAATATATTGCAGCGTGGTGGTGGTTTCTGCTTCAGTCATTGCGTCTTGCGGTTACCATGGGAAATCGACGCAGTGCCAGTGGCATTGCGCTTGCCGCGCCAGATTTATCCGAATTGTGCCTTTTGAATCAATCCCGCGCCATCAGGGATCAGTGCGCCTTGCAAAGTAGACCCGGATCGCACGCGCCAAAACGGCTGCGTAGGTTTCTCGCCCTTCTTCACTGTTCAAGCGCGCACGGTCGCTTCGGTTGGTGACGAAGCCGCTTTCAAAGAGCACGGCCGGCACGTCTGGTGCACGAAGAACAGCGAGCGCCGCAGACCGCGTGGTGTTGGGGTGAAATTCCAATCGGCCTCGCCCTTCGCGCACAATCAAAGACGAAAACTCGGTCGCATCATCTTGTGTTTGCTGTTGCGAAAGCTCGACAAGAATGGCGCTGACATCCTCGCTTTGCCCCTCTATCGAAACGCCATTCAACCGATCAGCATTGTTTTCACGCTCGGCAAACTTGGCTGCAGCCTCGCTCGATGCCTCATTAGATAGCGTGTAGAGGCTCGCACCATTCACATCGTCGCGCTCTCCTGCAGAATCGGCGTGGATCGACAGGAAAAGGTCGGCGCCCAATTGCCTCGCGATCTCGGGGCGGTCAGCCAGTTCAACAATCGTGTCGTCATCACGCGTCAAAGCTACGCGGATGCCGCCTTCCTCCAACAGTTTGTCTCGCAGCGCCAAAGCGATGGCGAGAACCACGTCTTTCTCGACAATGCCCGGCCCGCTTGAACCCGGATCACGGCCGCCATGCCCGGCATCAATCACCACCAATGGGCGCGAAGGGTCATCGGGACCCGCAATCTCGGGCAACTCAAGCTTCCGCCCCTCGCCATTCAAAGAAAAGCTGAGGACATAATCGCGGCCAAAGACCGGTACAGGAATGGTCAAGCCAAGCGCCAATGCCCCGCCAATCAGGGCGGCGGGCAGACCAATCACCAACAAGAGGAGCGTACGAATGCTCATCGCCGACCGGCTTAGGATGATGCTTTAGGTAAGCGCAATAGAGTTGCGGCTTGTAACCCACGGTGCTAGCGCTATTCCATCAAAGCCAAGCAAGGCCGCTTTAACGTCTTTGCTGTAAGGCTTTATCCCTCGGCGGCACTCATTTTGGTGCCAGTCCACGTAACAGGTTGATGCAGTGACGAGTACGTTTTCCTCGCAAGACCATGCGCCCCGCTCACCGAGCGCCCGCATGCTTGTGAGCCAAAGTGCGGACAGAACCCGCGCGCTCGCTTCAGCAGACACGAATATCGCGCCCCTCGCCAATTTAGCGGGAATCGCGAATCCACCAATTGGCACGGCCAAAGGGCCTGCTTTTTCACAACATATGACGCGCCCCAAATACGAGCGATACACCGCACGAGCGGGCGTCTGGAGAATTATTAATGGCAACGCGCATGCTAATCGATGCGCGCCACTCGGAAGAGACCCGGGTGGCGGTGCTCAAAGGCAACCGGATTGAGGAGTTCGATTTCGAATCTGCTGAGCACAAGCAGATCAAAGGCAATATCTATTTAGCAAAAGTAACCCGCGTCGAACCGTCCTTGCAGGCGGCTTTCGTCGACTTTGGCGGCAACCGCCACGGGTTCCTCGCCTTCAGCGAAATCCACCCCGACTACTACCAAATCCCTCAGGAAGACCGCGAGCAACTGCTCGCCGAAGAGGCGGAAGCTGCCGAAGAAGAAGCTCGCCTGCGTGAAGAGGAAGAAAACGAGGGCATCACCCCGGGCGACGAATACGACGCCGAAGATGAAAGCGCAGAGGCGCTGGCCGAAGACCTGGCCGAAGACGGTCTCGAGGAGATCGACACCTCGGAGAAAGACAAAGTCGCGACCATCGAAGATGGCGCATCGGACGACAGTGACGATGACGACGACGACGATGAGGAAGAAGACAACTCATCTGAAGAAGAGAGCGAAGACAAGCCACGCCGCGGACGCCGCGGTCGGGGTCGTCGCCGCCAGGGTAAGAAGGGCCAGCAAAAGGGCCGCAGCCGCGCCAAGCAAGTCGACGAAGTGCGTGCCAAGCGTATGGCACTGCGTCGCCGCTACAAAATCCAGGACGTGATCCAGCGCCGTCAGGTGCTGCTGGTCCAAGTCGTAAAAGAGGAGCGCGGCAACAAAGGCGCCGCGCTGACCACTTATCTCAGTCTGGCTGGTCGTTACACAGTGTTGATGCCCAACAGCAGCCATGGTGGCGGGATCAGCCGCAAGATCAGTTCGTCAAGCGATCGCAAGCGGCTGAAGCAGGTTGTTTCCGATCTTTCGCTACCTAAGAGCATGGGGCTGATCGTTCGCACGGCGGGCCTTTCGCGCACCAAGACCGAGATCAAGCGTGACTTCGACTATCTCGCGCGATTGTGGGACGAAATCCGCCAGACCACGCTGAAATCCACCGCGCCGTCGCTGGTCCATTCTGACAGCGACCTGATCAAGCGCGCGATCCGCGACATCTACAATCGCGAGATCGAGGAAGTCGTGGTCGAGGGTGAGGAAGGCTACAAGGCTGCCAAGTCCTTCATGAAGATGCTGATGCCCAGCCACGCACGGCGGGTGAAAGCATATTCCGATCCCGTGCCACTGTTCCAGCGCTATGGTGCCGAGGATCAGCTGAGAGCGATGTATGATCCGATGGTTCAGCTCAAATCGGGCGGCTATCTGATTATCAATCCGACCGAAGCGTTGGTTTCGATCGACATTAACTCGGGCCGTTCGACGAAAGAGCACGGGATCGAGCAAACCGCGCTCCACACCAACCTTGAGGCTGCGCGCGAGATCGCCCGCCAGCTGCGCCTTCGCGATATGGCTGGCCTTGTCGTCATCGACTTCATCGACATGGAATACAATTCCAACGTCCGCAAAGTCGAAAAGGCGATGAAGGAAGCTCTCAAGAACGACCGCGCACGCATTCAGGTCGGTCGTATTTCCGGCTTTGGCCTGATGGAAATGAGCCGTCAGCGCTTGCGCACCGGCGTTCTGGAAGCGACCACGCGCGAGTGTCCACACTGTGATGGCACCGGCCTTGTCCGCACCGCGTCATCAGCGGGCCTCTCGGCACTGCGTCTGATTGAAGACGAAGCAGCCAAGGGTAAAGGCACCGTCATCAAGCTCGGCGCAAGCACCGAAGCAGCGGTCTATCTTCTCAATGAGAAGCGCGGCGAGCTGGTCGAGATCGAGCAACGCTACGGCGTCACTGTTGAAGTCTCGCCAGAGGGCGAAGATGAAGGCGCGAAGATGGCCGTATCAAGCGCCGGTCCCCGCCCTGCCGAGGCACCCAAGTTTGAGCCAATCATCGATGAAGATGACGATGACGATATCCCCGAAGAAGATTTCGGCGATGACGAGGACGAGAAGCCCAAGAAGAAGCGCCGTCGCCGGCGTGGGGGTCGTGGCCGCAATAAGAAGCGTCAGGACGAGATTAGTCAGGATGGCGAAGATGGCGCATCCGAAGACGCATCTGACGACAGCGAAACCGGCGATAAGCCAGAGAGCAGCGACGACGAGGGTGAAGAAAAGCCCAAGAAGCGCCGCCGTCGCGGTGGCCGTGGGCGTCGTCGCAAGAAAGACGAAGGCGAGGAAAACTCAACAACCGAGCAGACCGAAGACGGCGAAGCGGAAGCTGGTGATGCAGCTGAAGTAACCGAGGAAGCCCCTGCAGACGCAGAAGCGACTGACGAGCCCGCAGCTGAAGAGAAGCCGGCAGAGAAGAAGACGCGCAAGCGTGCTCCGCGCAAGAAGGCAGCCCCTAAAAAGGCGGATAAAGCCGACGACGTGACTGAAGAGGCCGCCACCGAGGAAGAAAAACCCGCCGAGGAAGAGCCGAAAGCGGAAAAGCCAAAGCGCAAACGGGCTCCGCGTAAGAAGAAAGCTGACGTCGAAGCCGAGGCCGAGGCCCCAGCAGCTGAAAAAGCAGCTGAAAAGTCAGAGGCATCGAATGATGACAACGGCGGAACCGCCAATGACGACAGCGATGGCGGAAATGACGAAGGCGGCAAGAAGCGCGGATGGTGGCAACGCACCTTCGGCGAGTAAGCCCCTAAAACTTTGAAGGTATCAAAACCGGGGTGCAGCACGGCTGCGCTCCGGTTTTTGTTTCAAACGCCGGGCTTCTTCGCAATGCCCCACTCGTTCCACATCGCAAATTTGGGTGCTTTGGGAAGATAGCCCTGCCCCAACGGCTCAACCTCGAACCCCGCGCCTCGGAATGCCGAGCCAATCGGACGCGTCAGGTGGCACCCACCTGCCAGAGGTTTCCAAAACGGCTCAATCCGGTCCTGCCATTTGGCGACACTCGCATCAGGCGCGCGGCCGTGCTCCAGAAACAGCGCACGTCCACCGGGCCGAAGGATGCGTTTCATCTCGGCCAATACCTGCTTCGGGTCCTGCACCGAACATAGGGTGAAGGTGCAAACCACCGTGTCAAAACTGCTCGCGGGAAACGGAATATCCTCCCCCACCCCTTGCAAGATCTTGGCAGGCCAACCCTTCTCGCGCGCGGCGCGTTCGGCATCTTCGAGAAGCTGATCATGTGGGTCGATTCCCGCAAAGCTGGTCACTGCATCGACATCGTAGAATTGCTGATTGAGACCGCCGCCAACGCCAAGCTCAAACACATCGCCTTTCGCCAGCGGAACCACAAAGGAACGCCTCTTCATCACCTGCCCCTGCCCGCAAGCACAGGTGATCATGCGCGGCATGATTTTGGCTTCGTACCATGATTTCAATCCCATGCGCCGTTCTCCCAAAAGCGCGTGCTCCCAATAGACTAACCAAGACGTACGGAAATACTATCCTTTTTGTATCGGCGCATCAGGCAGGCACCTCATCACCTTTGAAATCGAGGACCTTGCCAGTTTCATCAGGCGTTAGCCCCGACAGAACGTCTATCAGGTGTCGCGCAGCATCGTGTGGCTTAGTTAGCTGACCGTCCGGCAAGTTTGATTGGAAGGGCTGCGACAAGGCGCTGTCCACCGTTCCGGGATGCAATCCGACCACCACGCCCTGTTTGTGTGTGCGGCTCAGCTCAATGGCAAAGTTCTTTAGCAGCATGTTGAGCGCGGCTTTGGACGCGCGGTAGGAATGCCATCCACCCAGCCCATTGTCGCCGATCGATCCAACACGGGCACTGAGCGCAGCAAACACGAATGGATCGTTCCGCGGCATGAGCGGCAACATGTGTTTCGCTATCAAGGCGGGGCCAATCGTGTTGAGGGCGAGCACTTTCGCCATCGCAGCCGGATCCAAGCGCTTGTACGTGCGCTCAGGCCCCGTTCCATCCGAAAGCGTCAGCACCCCGCTCGCGACGATCACCCATTCAGGCGGATCAGCGCGCATTTGATCCGCTGCCGCCTTGATCAAAGCCTCATCCGTCAGATCGAAGGCGAACGGCTCGAACGGCGCGCTGGACGGGGCCGTTCCGGCTCGCGAACCGGAATAGATGCGCTCACAGCCACGCTCAGCCAGAGCTTCGCACAAGGCCAATCCGATGCCACCACTGCTGCCAAAAACCGCAGCGCGCTTGGGGATTTTTCCTACTGTCTCCATGAGGGTTACAGCGTTCAATTGCGCACAAAGTTCCTCGCGGTGCTGGATAAGTGCCACCCCAAGGCGAGACACTTACGTTATTGTATTTTCGATATTTTATGTGTGGCTTTATGGGTGGCATTTAGGCAAATGTGTCACCCTGTTTGCGGACCCATGGGGCTGCCTACGCAACCTGACTTGCCTCCCATTCAATCTTGGTGCCCAACTACTCAACACTCCCCCGCTTGCCTCATGTGTCCAAGGCGCTAGAGAGAAGGCAAATCAATACGGGATCACTTGAAGATGGCGACGTTTACGCTTCCGAAAAACTCCAAGATCAGCAGCGAC